>CAWCDG010000001.1:0-41615 GCA_963794325.1 uncultured delta proteobacterium
CGAACCCTCGGTACCGGTTACCCAGTACGCCAGATTAGCAATCTGGTGCCTTCGACCACTCGGCCACCTCTCCGCGTGAGAAAGGCGATTGTTCAATATCGATCGCTGGCGCGCAAGCCGGTTGGAGAGTTGCACCCGGGCGCGGCGGCGAAGTAAAGCAACACCAATGGAGCCGAGCAAGACTCAAAACTTCCTGGTCGAGAAGGACGGCCCGATCTCGACGATTACCTTCAATCGGCCGGAGCGGCGTAATTGCCTCGATGAAGGCGTCATCCTCGAATTCGAGCGGCATCTGCATGCGGTCCGCGATGATCGCGAATGCCGCGTCCTGATCGTCACCGGCAAAGGCGCTGCGTTTTGCGCCGGCGCCGATCAGGCGATGTTCAAAGCTCCGGCTGGCGCCGACATCGATCCCGCGGAGCGACGACGACGTATGGGCGAGTTCGGCAAACGATGGCCGCGGTTGATCGGGCGGGCGTTCGACGTGCTCGCGCATCTCGATCAAATCACGATTGGAGCGATCAATGGCTATGCGGTCGGCGGTGGATGGTCCTTCGTGCTCGCATTCGATTTTGCAATCGCAGTCGAAGGCGCGGAGTTCTGGGTGCCCGAGGTGGATCTCGACGTACCGTATCGCGGCGCTCCCGCGAGCGTACTCGCCGCAACGCTCGGTCCCTGGCGCGCGAAGGAAGCGATACTGATGTGCCGGCATTATACGGCCGAGGAGTTGCTCGCGATGGGCGCGCTCAACCGCGTCGTCAGATCGGAGGAGCTGATGCCGGCCGCGCAAGAGCTGGCGAAGACGATGGCGGCGAAGTCGCGCGACGCGCTCGCGGCGTCGAAGCGCGATATCAACACAGTCTTCTTCGGCCAACGCCTGTTCTGAAAAGCTCATTCGAGGCAGGTGACGACGCAGAGGTTGGCGGCGCTCGCGTCGACGTAGAACTGGCGCAGCTTGCGGAACGCGTCCATCAGCCACTGTTCGTCGTCGGAATCGAATTGCGCCGGATAGATGCCGAGCATCGCCATTTTATCCGGATCCCATCGCGCGGCCATCTCGGCTTCGAGATTGGGCCGGCTCAGCTCGCGCGCAATTGCGACGACCTCGTCCGCGGTGAAATACCGCGCGGGTCCGTAGCCGAGATCGTCGCCGACGTCGGTCCCGCCCATCACGACCTGGCTCACGAGGTCGGTTCCGGGTTGGTCCTTGCCGCACAAGAGGTAGTGCACGCCGTGCCACGCTTTATCGAGCGAGATGTCGGCGCCTTTTCCCGACGCCTGCGCGTTACCGCCTGATGCCGGCGGCTCATTGGACAAGCCGGCGGCCGCCGCCAGGACTCGGCCGCGCTCGGCCATCAACTTTGCCAGCGTCTCAATGCCTTCGCCGCGGGCGAGCCCGTCGATGTCAACGCCGGCGGCTTTTAACGCCTGCTCTGTTCTCTCCCTCATTGCGGGGTCCATCGTCTTGAACGATGCGGCGATCATCGGAGCGCGTTTCTGTAACATGCCGCGTATTACTTCCAAGGTCTTAGGAGCGGC
This sequence comes from uncultured delta proteobacterium, assembly GCA_963794325.1. Classification (GTDB taxonomy): domain Bacteria; phylum Desulfobacterota; class Binatia; order Binatales; family Binataceae; genus Binatus. The sequence continues at coordinate 1,540 of CAWCDG010000001.1, forward strand.
TTGCGCGACTTGCGCCGAGGCGAGAAGTTCTTCAACGGTGGAGGGATCTGCGAGAATCTGTTGCAAGCGGTCCGGCGACACCTGGACAAAACGGCCCATCATCGACATGTCGGTTCCTCCGTCGCCCGATTGTAGGGTGTTGCGTCGCGCCAAGCTAACGCGTCCACGCGCGTTGGCGCCGCGCTTTCCTTGTTTGACAGTCGCGTATCGGCTAAGTCCAGATTACTCAAACAGATTCTCGCAGTGAGGGTATTTCGATGGCGGAACTGAAAAATCGGCAATGGCTGCTCCAGGCGCGTCCGCATGGGATCATCAAGGAGAGCGACTTCCGGTGGAGCGAAACGACCGTCCCGCCGCTGAAAGATGGACAGGTGGTGGTGCGCAATCTTGCGTTCTCGTTCGATCCCACGCAGCGCGGATGGATGTCGATGGACACCTACATGCCGGCGATTCCGCTCGGCCAGACGATGAAGGCGGGGACGATAGGACAGGTGGTCGAGTCCCGGCGCGAGGGGTTTGCCAAGGGCGATCTCGTGCAAGGGCTTTTCGGATGGGAGGACTACACGGTCAACGGCGGCGAAGGGTTGATGGGCTTGCAGAAGCTGCCGCGCGGCACCGATCCGATACTCGCGCTGTCGCTGCTCGGAACGACCGGACTGACCGCATACTTCGGCACGCTCGCGGTCGGTGAGGTGAAGGCCGGCGAGACTTTCGTCGTTTCGGGTGCGGCGGGTGCGACTGGTTCGGTGTCCGGGATGATCGCCAAGATCAAAGGATGCCGGGTGGTCGGAATCGCGGGTGGACGCGAGAAGTGCGACTGGCTTTTGAAAGAGGCCGGCTTCGACGCCGCGATTGACTATAAGAATGAAAATGTCGGCGAGGCGCTGACCAAGCATTGCCCGCAAGGCATCAACGTGTACTTCGACAACGTCGGTGGCGAGATTCTCGATCATGCGCTCGCGCGGCTGGCGTTCGGCGCGCGGGTGGTGCTGTGCGGAGCGATCTCGCAGTACAACAACCTTGGCGAGAGAACTCCGGTCGGGCCGAAGAATTATTTCAACCTGATAATGAACAAGGCGCGGATGGAGGGTTTCCTCGTATTTCATTTTCTCCCGCGCTATCCGGAAGCGATCGCCGAGATGTCCAAGTGGTTCGCCGAGGGCAAGCTGAAGAACGAAATCGATCTGCAGCAAGGACTCGAGAACGCACCCAAGACGATCATCCGGCTGTTCACTGGCGCGAACTTCGGCAAGCAGTTGCTGAAGCTGGGCGACCCTCAATAAGTCGGGGCCGAAACAATGATCGATCACATTTCGCTGAGAGTCTCGGATTTCCTGCGAAGCCGCGCCTTCTATGAGGCGGCGCTCACACCGCTCGGATATACCCTCGTTTTCAGCAACGACCAGGAGCAATACGCGGGCTTCGCCGGACCCGATCGCGAGCGAATCTGGATCGGACATCACGAAGGCGCATCGAACGGCTATGCGCATATCGCGGTGCTGGCGAAGGATCGCGCGACCGTGCGCAAGTTCTATGAAGCGGCGATGAAGGCCGGCGGGCGCGATAACGGCGGGGCCGGTCCGCGACCGCAGTATAGTCCGACGTACTATGGCGCGTTCGTGCTGGACCCTGACGGTCACAATATCGAGGCGGTCTGCTTCGCGAAGAGCGAGTAGTCTGCTCGCTCCGGTCGGAATGACGGGGCTGCGGCTGTAGCGGGGATAGGGTGCCCGGCGGTATCGTCATGCGTTCATGGCGAGACTTCGAAAGGCTGCGCGCATCTGGGGGAATCCCAAGGCGCGCGAAATTGGCGAGCGCGTACTGTTCGCGCCCGACGACAACCTCTTCACGATCGATCCGCCGGCGATGTTCGGCCGTCGTGCGCCGGTCGAAATCGAGATCGGCGCCGGCAAAGGCGAATTCATCATCGAGCGCGCCGCCGAATTTCCTGATCGCGATTTCATCGCAATCGAGCTCTCGGCGACGATCACGCGCGTGCTGGCTGTGCGATGCGGCCGCGCGGGACTCGACAATCTCCGCGTGGTGCGGATGGACGCGCGCACGCTGGTTAACCTGATGCTCGCCGACGCGAGCGTGAGCGCGTACCACATTTACTATCCCGACCCGTGGCCGAAGGAGCGGCATATCAAGCATCGGCTGTTCACGCCGGGGCTTGCCGCGAGCCTGTTTCGCACCGTCGAGCCGGGGGCGATTGCGTACGTCGCGACCGACGTGCGCGGCTATGCCGCCGAGATTTTCCCAATGATGCTGGCGGCAGGCTTTATCCGCGCGGTCGAGGCCGCGCCGGGCGCCGAGCGGACCGGCTTCGCGCGCAAGTACGTCGCCGCGGGGAAGCCGGTTTTTTCAGGGTCGTTCCGGCATCCGCGCGAATCGAAAAATATCTGAATTCAAGGGGTTGTCGCTGGGGATCGAGGATCGAGCGCGGATTGCAATGGCGAAGAGCGTTGTCTAACCTTTTCGCGTCACCCGATGAAACGATTGTTGTTGATATTGGTGGCTCTTGCTTTGCTGCCTGCCGCCGCATGCAGCCTGCGCCAGAAGCCTACCGGCGAGAACTACTACGCGCAGGGCCAACTTAATTTTGCGACAAAAGAATACAAGGCAGCGATCGAAAATTACCAAAACGTAATCGACAAGTATCCGTTCAGCCCCTATGCCGAAGACGCCGAGATGAAAATCGGCCTCGCCTATTATCAGCAGAAGGACTACGCCGAGGCGATCGGCGCGCTGGATGATTTCCAGCGGATGCATCCGACCAGCAAAAATCTCGAGCTCGTCACTTACTACATCGGGCTGAGCTACTACGATCAGATCGGCCGCGAGGATCAGGATCAGGGCAAGACCGAGGCGGCGCTCAAGCGCTTCCAGGAATTGGAACAGCGCTTCCCCGAAGGCGATTTCGCCCAGTTGGCGCACGACAAGGTCCTGGTATGCCGCGAGATGCTCGCGCGCAATCAGATGATCGTCGGCAACTACTATTACAAACGGGCAAACTTCCGCGCCGCGGAATCGCGCTTTGCCGAGCTGCTGCAAAAATATCCGGAGACCCCGGTCGCCCCAGACGCGTTATTCGAACTGGGAATTTCGCTGGAGAAAGAGGGCAAGCGATACTCGGCCGCGCAGGCTTTCGCCGCGGTAAAGAAGCATTTCCCGGATTCCAGCTACGCGAAAAGAGCCCAGACAGAACTGGCCAAGCTCCATCAGCCGATCGATACCGAAGAAGACCCGCTCCCACTGGTGCTGGCCGAAACCGGATACGGTGGAAATCCCGATGGTTCCGACGCCGACAAAGTTGTAGTGCGCCAGCGCTCCGACATGCGCGGTACCCAGGTCGCGTCGTCGAGCGGCGGACCGGCTTACGGAGCCGACGGACTGCCGAACCTCGATGCGTCGACGCCGCCGGGGGCAGAACTGAAAGCGTCATCGCCGGAGGTGCGGGCCGTGGCGAATGCGCCTGATCCGTCGCAGCCTGATCTTCCCAGCCGAAAAGCCAGCGCGCCTGATATGATGCGCGCGCCCGCCCCGATGCTGCCGAAGCCCACCGGCAGCATCGCGGGGGCCGCTAACGCGCAGGCGCGCGCGATGACCGGATTGGCGGCAGACGCGCCGGCGGAACCGTCGCTACATCAGATGAACCCGGGCGGTGATGTACCGGCGCCCGCGCCAGAACCGGCGATGCATCCGATGGATGCGGATGCAACGGCGCCCGCGCCGGAGCCTACCCTGCATCAGGTGACCGCCCCGGGCGATACGTCGTCCTCGGCCGCGCCGCTGTCGTTGAGCGAGCCGCCCACGGCCGGTCCCGCGACGCTCAAGACGATCCGGTTGTCGTCGAACGATCCGCCGCTGTCGGTGATTCTCGAGTTGAGCGGCCCGGTTACCTTCGACAAGAATCTCGAAAGCAATTCCGACGGTTCAACCGCGACGCTGGTGCTGAAGGACGTCACGCCCGATGGCGCGCTACAGAGTCATCTGGTGTTCGACAAATCGATTTTCAAGGATTGCAACATTTCGAGCAGTTCGTCGGGAACCACCGTGACGTTGAACATGCAACCGGTCGCGCACTTTGCCGTCGTGCCACTGGAGAGTCCTCCACGCCTGCTGATGACGTTCACGCCGCAAGCGGGAACCCTGAAGACCAGCTCCGCGAAGTAAGTGCTCGGTGCGCAATCGCTTGCCCGAGGTGAGCCACCCCGCGCGCAACCGGTTCCCCTTCCCGCGCGGGAAGGGGTTAGGGGTTAGGTTGCTCGCTCGACCGCAATGCCTGCTTGATATGCTCGATCACCGCCTCGAGATCGCGCATCGCGTCGTTCGAAATTCTCAGAACGCGCACTCCCTGTTTGGCAATGACTTTGTCGCGCGATTCGTCATACTTCCATTGCTCTTCGTGAACAGTTCCGTCGAGCTCGATCGCCAGCTTCGCGGCGTCGCAATAAAAGTCGACGATAAAACCTTCGATCACCTGTTGACGACGAAAGTGAAATCCGTCGACCGCATTTCCGCGAAGAGCCCGCCATAGAATGCGCTCTGGGAGTGTCATCTCGCGGCGCAATCGCTTGGCGAGAGAAAGCTTGTCAGGCTGAACGTTCTGACCGCGTGTGATTTTAGTGCCGCGGGTCATGGGTATTGTGGTTTGGCCGAGAAACCTAACCCCTAACCCCTTCCCCTAGTGGAAGGGGGACCGGTCAACGAGGAGAAATCCACTCCGCTCAAGCGAACACTTCGTCGAATTTGATGCCTAAAAATTTCAGCACCACTTCGGCGTACACCTTCAGTCCCCAGTAGAAACCCTCGATTGGCAGGCGCTCGTCGTTGCCGTGATAGAGCGTGCCGAACGGCATGTGCGGCTCGAGCTTGACCGGCGAGAATCCGTAACACGCGGCGCCGAGCTTCGAGTAGAACTTGCTGTCGGTCGCGCCGGGGATCATCCAGGGAATCGCGAGCGAGCCGGGATCGGCCGCCTCGACGGTCTTCTTGATCAACTCGAACAGCGGAGTGTCGGGACTGGTCTCGGCCGGCGGCGCGGTTTTGAGCAGCTCGAAAGTCGGCTCGGGCCCGACAATCTGGCGCAGCTCGGCCATGAAGCTTTCGGGATCTTCGCCGGGCAGCGTGCGTCCGTCGAGCACGATCGTCGCCTCGCCGGGAATCACGTTGTCCTTGTATCCGGCGCGCAGGATGGTCGGCGACACCGTGTTGGAGAGCATCGGCGCGAACAGCGGGCCTGGCGATTCGACCGGCACGCCCATCTCCTCGAGCGTCTGACGCATGAACGGCGACACGTTCTTGCGCATCGGGGTCCGCACGATTCGCGTGATTAGTTCGGACATTCGCGAGATCGCGGTGTCCGATCGCGGCATCGATCCATGCCCCGGCGGCGCGGTGACCTTCATCTTAATCGTGACGAAGCCCTTCTCCGCCACCTGGATCGGATAGTAGCGCTTGTTCCTGAGATGGACCGTGAAGCCGCCGACTTCGTTCAGGACGTATCCGGCGCGGACCAGCTCAGGATGCCGCTCGACGAGAAATTTTGCGCCGAAATCCGATCCGGCTTCCTCGTCCGCGACCGCCGCAAGAATCACGTCGCGATTCGGCTTCACCCCCGCACGCTTCATCGCCGTCATCACCACGAGGTCCATCGCGCATTTGGACTTCATGTCGATCGAGCCGCGTCCCCACAGGCATCCGTCGGCGATCTCGCCGCTGAAAGGCTCGCGCGTCCATCCCGATCGCTCGACCGGAACGACGTCGGTATGCGACGACAGCAGCAGCGCGCCCGCCGAGGAATCGGTGCCCTTGTGGCGCGCGACCAGGTTGGCCCGGGTCGGTGCGCTCTCGCGGATCACGGACGCGACGCCATGGCTGCCAAGCGCATCCGCCAGGTAGTCCGCCGCGATCCTTTCGTTGCCGGGCGGATTGGTGGTGTCCAGCCGGACAATCGCACGCAAACAATCGAGCGCCTCTTGCTGAAACGCCTGCCAGGAAATCTTCATCGAATTCCCCCTTCGAATGAATCCATAACTGTCATAGAATGCTACAGCCTGTTACAACGCGAGCATAGACGTTTGAACGTCGATTATCGTTACTAAACTGACGCTTTAAAAGTACCCTGCGGACATTGGCGCAGATAATTTGCAACATCTGGCATCCCGGATTAAGGGGCGATAGCCTCCGTCGAAGGTTCAAATCGTGGGAATAATTTGCGTCGAAAGAGTTTTGGTTGCGGTGCGCGATCTCGCAGCGTCCGTCGAAAATTGGCGGCGCGCGGGATTCGGGATCGCTCGAGAAGAGTTCGACGGCGACGACCTTCGCTTCGCGCGGATGGCCGCGGGCGCAGTAGAAATCGATCTGTGCGCGACGCACTCCGCCGAATCCACGTCGATCCTCGCTCGACATCTCCGTGATGCGACCGGGGATGACCGCGGCGGCGGCATCATTGGATGGGTGTGGGGCGTGAAAGGCGTGCTGGTCTCAAACGAGCGCGAGTCGAATTCGATCCCATCGATAGAATCGATCCGGCTACCGGGTCTGGCGCAGGCCTCGGTGAAGGCCGAGATGCTTTCGTCGGGTTTGCCGGGCGTTGTGACCGCGGCCGCTCCGATTGCTCTCGACATCGAGTCGCGCCGGCATTCGTTGGCGCGTCTTTGCGGAACCAATCCGAACACCGTCGACTACCTGGAGCATATCGTTGTGATGACTCCGGTGCTCGACGACGCAATCGCCGCCAACGAAGCGATCGGCGTCCCATGCAAACGAATCCGCGAAGTTGGCAACGGCGCCAGGCAGGCTTTCTTCAAACTGGAGCAGACGGTGCTCGAAGTCGTCGGCCCGGCGACGCGCGGACGTCCCGGGTGCTGGGGCCTCGCGCTGATGTGCTCGAACATCGCGGAGGCTGTCGCCACGGTGCGCGCGAACGATCTTCAAGCAACCGAGCCGAAGCTCGCGATCCAGGGCGGCCAGATCGCCCGAATCGTCGAGCCGCTGGACGGCGTCGCAATCGCCTTCATGCAACCCGGCCCCCGCCGCGACGATTAAGTCGTATTCAGCTGCGACCCGGTGAGTTTGACTCGTCGTTTATAGAGCGGTGGCAACAGCAACGTAATTGCGTCTCTTACTATCTCGACGGAGCCGGGAAGATGGCCCGCGTATTCGCCATCCACCTGCATGTAGACGCGAGTATCCCGGACCGCAGAGACGTGGAGCTGACGAGCGCGCAGGATGCGCACCCCTTTCATGCCTTGCAGTCGGTTCCTGACGACGCCGACGAAATACCGCAGGTAGCGCACCGAATTTCGCCCCTCGAACAGCACCACCTCGAACTGGTCATCGAACAGCGAAGTACCGCGCGCGATCTCCAGATCGCCGCCATAGTTCCGCACCTTGCTCACGAGTGCGAACGAGCAGCGGTATTCGCGTTCATCAATTTTAACCGAGAACTCTTCCAGGCGGCGGCTCATGAGGCTGAAGGCAGCTATCCAGTAGGCGACCTTACCGAGATTGGTCTTCAGCTGCGCGCTGAGGTTGTAGATCACGCGGGCGTCGAGGCCGATGCCCGCCATCAACAGGAAATGCCGCCGCGTCGGGCCGCCGTTGTTGAAATCGAGGCGGCCCACCGAAATCCGTTCCGCTGTGTATGTGAGCAGATCGCGGGCCGCGGTTTCCAGGTTGGAACTCATACCGGTTTCCGTGGCCAGCACGTTGGCGGTACCTCCAGGCAGGATTCCGAGAGGCACCGCGGAGTGCACCATTCCTTCGGCGACTTCGTTAATAGTGCCGTCTCCGCCCGCCGCTACGATCAAACCAACCCCATCGGCGGCCCAATCGCGCGCCAAGGCGACCGCCGCACCCGGACCGGAAGTGGGAACCAGAGTGGCTTCGTAGCCTCCGTCTGTGAGAATACGCCGGGCGCGTTCAAGCCGGTCAGAGCCTCCCCTCTTCAGCTTCCCTGCATGGGGATTGTAGATGATGACGCACCTCACTCGATGGTCATCCTGACGAAGCGATCAACGCGAGCGGCGGTCATTTGTGGATGGCAACGCTTCACCGCCCGCTGAAATTCGGATCGCGCTTGGCCATGAACGCCTCCAGGCCTTCCTTGAAATCGCCGGACCGGAACAGCACCAATAGTTGCATCAACACATGATGCGTATGCGATTCGAAATCCTCGCTGAGGCCGTGGCGGAACAGCCGCTTCATCGCGCGAATCGCCAGCGGCGCGTTCGCCGCGATCTTCGACGCCCATCGCGTCGCCTCCGCCATCAATTCTTCATGCGGCACAACTTTGTTCGCCAGACCCAGCTCGACCGCCCGCGCGGGCGCGATGTCGTCGGCGATGAATCCGATTTCGCACGCGCGCGCCCATCCCACCAGCCGCGGCAAATACCAGGTGCCGCCGCTTTCGGGCACTATGCCGCGCTTGGCGAACGCGGGCACCAGCTTGGCGCGATCGCTGATCAGGCGAAGGTCGCATCCGAGCGCGAGATCGAAGCCGTAGCCCGCCGCCGCGCCGTTGATCGCGCAGATAACGGGCAGGTCGATTCGATGCAGCGTCACGGTCGGCAGCTCGCGCGTGCTGACATGCGACGCAGTTGGCGCCGCGAGTCCCGCTCCGATGCCACGTCCGGCGGCAGTGTCCTTGAGGTCGAGACCGCTGCAAAAGCCGCGCCCCTCGCCAGTCAGGATAATCGCGCGGACCTTCGGGTCGCTGTCGAAATCCTTCAGCGCCTCATTCAGACCTTCGAGCATCTCGACGCTGATCGCATTCATCCGATCGGGCCGGTTGAGCTTCAAAATTCCCAGGTGATCGGTTTTTTCGACGAGTAGATCGGGCATGTGGGTCCTCCTTCCGAGTCTCAAAACCTATCGCATTGCATCGATCTAGCGAATGATGCGCGATAGAATTTCGGGGCGGAGCCCGCGCGCGACAACGGAGCGCGGCCTTAATACTGAAAAAAATGATCAAACATCTCCCGGTATCAGCGTCCGCCGACGAAATCTGCGCAGCGCTCGCCGACGACGGATGCGTCGTTGTCGATCGGGTGGTCCGTCCCGAAGTCATGGACGAGGTCGCTGATGAGCTGCGTCCGTTTACTGAAAAAACGCCGCTCGGCGCCGACGAGTTCAGCGGACGCCGCACCCGCAGAACCGGCGGACTGATCGCGCGCTCGCCAAAGTCCCGCGAACTCGTGATGAATCCCACGGTGCTCGGCGCCGTCGGCAAAATGCTCGGTCATGCGACCAGCTTTCAACTCCATCTCACGCAGATAATCTCGATCGGCCCCGGCGAACCGGCCCAGACCATTCATCGCGACCAGTGGGCGTTCGACTTCTTCCCGTTCCCGCGCGGCTACGAGGTCCAGTGCAACACAATCTGGGCGATGACCGATTTCACCGAAGAGAACGGCGCCACCCGCGTGATCCCCGGCAGCAATCGCTTCGACGACAAACTGCGATTCACCGAAGCCGACACCGAGCCGGCCGAAATGACCAAAGGGTCGGTGCTCTTCTACACCGGCAGCATCTACCACGCCGGCGGCGCGAACCGCTCGAAGAACATCCGCACCGGCATCAACATCACCTACAACGTCTCGTGGCTCCGCCAGGAAGAGAATCAATACTTATCGGTACCGCCGGAGGTCGCGCGCACGCTTCCCGTGGACCTTCTAAGGCTGATGGGCTACCGCCTGGGCGCATACGCACTCGGCTACGTCGACGACACCCGCGACCCAATCGAGGTAGTCCGCCCCGACCTGGCGCGCAACGGCTTCCGCCCGGTCCTCGAGACGCAAGAATCCGCGAGCTTCCTGAAGCCGCAAGTTCCCGCGCAGAAGTAATCCTTCAATTCCGGTTCCCCTTCCCACTATGGGAAGGGGTTAGGGGTTAGGTTGCTCGCCGCTCTTATGTTCAGTCGGGGCGCTTCAGGAATGCGCGCACTCGTTCTGCCAGCGGCTTCAGATCGGTGTTATCCACCAGCGCGCTCGCCATCCTGACGGGATCGCCAAAGAAAAAGCGCTCGTAGAGAACCTGGCGGCCGCCGAATGCGCTGCATGCGACCTCCCACGCCAATCGATAAAGCGCGACGCGCTCTTTGGCGGGAGCGTCCGCGGCGGCGAAGTAGCGCTCGATGTCCGGCAGCTCATTGGGATTGGCGAAGTCGGCAGCGGACGGCGTCGCCATCAGAGAGCTCGAGCTGTTGAGCTGGATAATCTCGACCAGCCGCGGATACAGGCGCGGGAAAAGATTGCGCGCCGTGTCGAGCGGGGCGCGGGCCGGTGTGAATACGCCCCATTTGTCGGGCGCGGCGTCAGCTTCCGCGGCGCGCAGGCACGCGCGCATCGTCTCGGTGGTCATGATCATTTCGGCCAGCCGCTCGCGAACATGCGGCAACGACATCGCGTCGCTGGCCTCGGCGATTCGCGCCGCCAGTCCCAAAACGAACTCGCTCTTCGCGACGTTCTTCACAGCCACCTGATGCATCATGTGGACGACGGCGCCGGTCCCCGCATACAGCGCGTTGCATCGCGCGACGTCGCCGCACAGGAATACGCGCTCCCACGGGACCAGCACGTTGTCGAACACTACCACCGCGTCCATCTCGTCGAAGCGCGATGCGAGCGGATGGTCGAAGCGCGAACGGCCCAGGTCGTAAGTATCGCGGCACAGGAACTTCAGACCTTTGGCGTTGCAGTTGATCGCGAACGACAGCGCGAACGGCTCCGCGGCAGGCTCGGCCTTCAGCACGGTCGAAGGAAATACGAGCAGCTCCTCCGAGAGCGGCGCGAGCGTCGCGAGCATGCGGCAACCACTCACGACGACGCCGTCGTTGGTCTTCTCGACCAGCTTGAGCGCGAGGTCGGCGTCGGTATGCCCACTCCAGCCGACGGCGCGGCTCGCGCGCGGGTTGACCAGCGTATGCGTCGCGCACCAATCGTTGTGACGCGCCTGAATATAGTAGTTCCAGATATTGTCGCCGTGACGTTTATCGCTCTCGGCGAAAAATTCGCGCGCCGCAGCCATCGCCGCCAGACTCACATTCAGGTAGTCCGGCGTGCGCCCGAGCATCCCGCATCCGAAATCCGCCCAAGTCTTCATCATGCGCGTGCGCTTGCGCAGGTCATCGGCGGTCTTCGGTATGATGAACGACATCCCGGCGCGGCCACCGTCTTCGGTGCGAAAGGTCATCGTCTCGGGATGCTCCATCTGCATGTCGTAGAGCGACGCGACCGAGCGCGCACAATTCGCAAACGCGGGATGAGCCGTGACGTCACCAGCGCGAGCGCCGCCGATCCAGATTTCAGCACCGAGCTTTTTCAGCGACGACAGGTAGTTGTTGCCCGAGCGCGCGCCCATCTCAGATGACCTCGTTGAGCAGTGGCAGGCGCTTCCTGATTCGTTCGGCAGCGTCGGCCGGCGCCATGTACGGCGGCCGCGCAGGACCCATCTCGATTCCCGTCGCGACCGACGCGGTGACCTTGGTGGTGCCGAGATGGCCGAGCGTTTCCTCGCCGCCGCGCGGGAAACATCGATTGAGCCGCCGCTGAATTTCTTCGGCGCGCTGGTAGTCGCCGGCCTTGTACGCCTTGAGCAGCGCGACCGCGGCGGGCACCGCGAAAATATTGATGAAGCCGCCGGCCGCGCCGAGCATCAGGCCAGCCAGCATTGCGCGAAACGTGTTGTAGATGTCCGCACGGCCATCGACCTCGTCGTACAGCGCCTCGAGATGTTGCAAATCGGTGAGCACTTCCTTGAACGCGGCGACGCCGGGAATCGTCGCGAGCTTGCCCGCAAACTTCGGCGTGATGTTGAACTTGCTGAGCGCGGGGTTGTGGTAGATGACGACGGGCAGGTCGCCCGCCTCGGCAATCATGCGGTAATGGCGTTCGACTTCGGCCTCGCCACATCGCCAGTAGTACGGCGGAATCACCTGCTGTGCATCGTAACCAAGTCGCGCCGCGATTTTCGCGTAACGAAGAGTCTCGAGCGTGGTCGCGCCCGAGGTCATCGCGACGGCAGAGAGATTCGCGCGCTTGCGCGTCTCCTCGATCACAATTTCGAACACGCGCGTGCGCTCGGCCTCGTCCATGTGCAGGAACTCGCCGATACTTGGCGCGGCGACGACGCCGTGAGCGCCCGCGGCAATCGCCCACTGAACTTCGCGCCGCAGCGCGTCCTCGTTGAGCCGGAAGTCGTCGTGAAACGGCGTCACCAGCATCGCCAAAATTCCATGTGCAAGTTTCAAGTGCGCACCTCCGGCAAATCGCGCTAGGCGGCTTCGCGCTCGGCGCCGCTGAAAGAGGGTTGAAAGAGAAAGATTGCCTGGCCGGTTCCGATTGCGGCTTCGTATTTTCCGAACTGCTCGCCGCGCCAGGTCCATGAGTCGCCGCCCATCGCGCCGGCCATCGTCATGTAATGCGAGAAGCGGCCTTCGGGCGAGCAATGCGCGCGGTAGTCGTCGGCGGCGGCGAGCACCGCGTCATGCCGCCCTGCTTTGAACCATTCCATGATTCGTTCGTCGTACAAGCGGTTGGCGGTTGACGCGATGTCGTCGGGCGAGGCCGACGCGCGGTCGAGAATGTGATCGTAGTCCCAGAACTTGTGCGACATCCCGCCCGAAGCGACGAGCACGACGCGGCGATTCGATTTCCAGATAGCTTGGCCAATAGCCATTCCGTAGGCCAGGTCGTTTTTCACCGACGCCGTTTGACAGACGCTCAGAGATAGCACGCGGCGGCGCGCCTCATGATTGAAATAGTGCATCACGTTGAGCGTCGGATAATGAATCGGCAAGTTACTATGCGCCGACGCGACCGCACGAATCCCCCGCTCCCGCGCCTCCATTTCGACTGCACGCGCCAGTTCGGCGTCGCCCCGATAGTCATATTCGAGGTCGTGGAGCATCGCGGGCAGCTCTTCCGATGTATACACACCAGACAGCCGCTCGTGAGCATTGAGTACATACTCCAAAGTAGAGAACCAGTGAGTATCGATTAATAAGAAGGTGTCGAAGTCGAGATGGCGGAGGCGCTCACGCTCGAGCTTCGGCATCGCATCGTAGAAAGTCGTCACGTTGCGGCCCATGTACGCGCGGCGCGCGACTGGATCGGCAATCATCAGGCGCGGCACGTGAGTGGTGAAGACGGTGGCGACGACCTTACCCATCGCGGTCCTCCTCGCCGTATGCGACGCACACGAGTTTCGGCTCGGTCCAGAATTCCATGCTGAAGCGGCCGCCCTGCCGGCCAAGCCCGCTCATCTTCGAGCCGCCAAACGGGACGCGCAGATCGCGCAGAAAAAAACTGTTGACCCATACCATCCCGGTTTTGATTTTTTCAGCCACCCGCAGCGCGCGATCAACGTTCGAGGTCCAGACGTAAGCCGCCAGTCCGAAGCGCGTGGCATTGGCGCTGGCGATCGCCTGTTCTTCGTCGTCGAATCGTTCGACGGTCAGTACCGGTCCGAAGATTTCCTCGGACACAGCGCGCGACTCCGCATCGACACCGTCGAGGATCGTCGGCAGATAGTAAAATCCTCGCGCAGGTTCGGCCGGCATCTTTCCGCCGGCCAGGACTTTCGCTCCGTTTGCAATCGCATCAGCGACGAACGAATGAACGCGCTCGCGATGCGCCCCCGAAATCAACGGGCCGTAGTCGGTGCCGTCAGTGAGCGGGTCGCCAATCTTCAGGGTCGCGATTTCGGCTGCAAGGAGATCGAGGAAGTCCGCCGCGATTCGGCTCTCTATCAGCAATCGCGATCCCGCGACGCACGATTGTCCCTGGCTGCGGTAGATCGATCGCGCGACGCCCGCCGCGGTGCGCTTCAGGTTCGCGTCGGCGAAGACGAGATTCGGCGATTTGCCGCCGAGCTCGAGCGTGACGCGCTTGAGCGATTCGGCCTGCCGACGCCATCACCCGCCGCCCGGTCGCGACCCCGCCGGTAAATGCGACCGCATCGACGCCGGGATGCGCGACGAGTGCCGCGCCTGCGTCGCCGAGGCCCGGAACGATATTCAGCACGCCCGGTGGCAGGCCCGCCTCGTTCGCGATCTCGCCGAGTGCGATACACGTCAGCGGCGCGAGCTCTGACGGCTTGAGCACGCAGGTATTTCCGGCCGCAAGGCATGGCCCGAGGTTCCAGGTCGCAAGCATTAGCGGCGAGTTCCACGGAATGATAATCGCACCGACGCCGACCGGCGGACGCTGCGTGACGCTCATCAGTTTCAGATCGCGGCCGAGAAATTTCGCGTCGCTGTCGGCCGCCTCGTGCGTCCAGGTCTGCCCGACCGCGGCAAAGAATCTTAGATTGCGTGCCGCGCGCGCGACGTCGTGATTGACGCACTCCGATACCGGCTTGCCGACGTCGCGCGCCTCGAGCGTCCCGAGATCGCGCGCGCGCTTTTCGATTCCGTCCGCCAGCTTGTTGAGCACGCCCGCTCGCGCTTCGGCGCTCATCCGCGGCCACGGTCCGTTATCTGCGGCTTCACGCGCCGCGACGACTGCGCGATTCACATCGTCGTCGCTCGCGCTTGCGACCTGCGCAAATTCGCGCTCGGTAGCCGGCTCGATGTCCGGGAAACGCGCGGACCCGGCCGCATCGAGGTAGTGTCCGGCGATGAACAATCTGGTTTCCACTTCGCTCTTCTTGAAGTCTCGCGGATTCGCTGAAACATAGCAAAACCGCGCGCAGGTGGTATCTCTCCGACGCTTTTCCTTGACCCCTGATCGTAACGGCCCTAACCTGCGAACAGGCGCCGGCTGTACCGTGGCTGCATTACCGACCATCATTCCAATATTCCCGTTGCCGAACCTCGTCTTGTTCCCCGGATTGAGCGTGCCGTTGCATATTTTCGAGCCGCGCTATCGCGAGATGATTGCCGACGTCGCCAATGCGCATGCGATGATCGGGATGACGCTGCTCAAGGGCGATTGGGAAGCCGACTACCAGGGCTTCCCGGATATTTTCGAAGTGGGATGCGCCGGCAAAATCGAGGGGCTGGTCAAGCTCGCTGACGGCCGCTACAACCTGGTGCTCGAGGGTATCGGCGAGTTCCGGATCGTTCGCGAAATTCGCGATCGATCGTTTCGGCAGGCGGAAGTGAATTGGTGCCCGGTGCGGCCCGACGCGCTCGACTGCGACGCAGAGACGATGGACGCGCTACGCGAGATACTCTTCAGCTACCTGGGAGATGTCGCGCACGAGGCTTGGCGTACCATCGTCGAGCAGCGCGGTTTGCGCGGCGCAGAGCTTATCAACTTTCTTTGCTTTCACCTCGACGTTACGCCGCTGGAAAAGCAGACGCTGCTCGAAGCGCTCGCGGACCGCGTCGATTGCCTGCTCGACGTGCTGACCTTCAAACTCGAGGAGCGCAAACACGGTCCCGCGGGCCCAAACGGCGGTCCCGACACCGTTCAATAGTCGGTTTCCAACGAGTTGATGCGCGCAGCCGACTTATGGCACCCGCGCGACAGAATGCGGTCGTTGTGTGGCCGAATCGTAACGTGTGTCGCACATGAGTCAGCGTGCGCACAAGGTGAGTCCATTTCGCAAATTGCGGAATTGTTTGCGAAAAATTAGCTCATTTTGTGAATTTCTCAACATCTGATGATCGGAGTTGCGGTTCATGATGGCTTAACATACTAGCTAAATTGTATTAGGGCAGTTGCCGCTAAATTCGGCATGATCGTTGCTTGCTTTCCAGTCGAACGAACGACAGTCGGAATCCCAGCATCGATCGCCTGACCCCGCATTCCGGGCGCAGGCACGGTCGGGTGAGGACAAACTAAGATGGAATGGGAAAATAGCGCTCTTGGAAATCTCTTCGTGCCAGACGTCCTGACGCCTGAGCAGTTCTACGACAGCCGGCGCGACGACAGCACGATCCGCCCGGTCAAAAAGCTGATGATGGCTATCCTGGAGGATGCGCTTCGATGCTTCCAGAATAACGCCGACGCCAAGGGCGGACCGCGCAAGCGCCTGTTCAGCGAGGCCGAGCAATGGCTGATTGGCGAAGGCGGAGAAGGCCCATTCTCGTTCGAGACAGTGTGCGAAACGCTCGGAATCGAGCCGCAATTTCTGCGCAGAGGGCTGCGCGATTGGCGGACTCAGCAGCTAGCCGGCGTATCCACCCGGCGCTTGGCGAGGCGCTCGCCGGTGGTTCGCAGCGGCCGTATCAGTGCTCCAGCGCGCCGCGACGGGAAGCGGGCTGCGACGGCCAACGCGCGCTAGCATGCTTCAGGCGCGATTCGCGCCAGCATTAAATCTGCACAAATAAAAAGCGGCGCGGCATCTCAAACGAGATGCCGCGCCGCTCGATTTTTTGGCGCGCGAACGGGCTCAAGCCCCGAGGTATTCGCGCGCGTAACGCCCACGCCCTCAGGCTGATCAGTGCGGGGCCGGAGCCGGAGCGCCGCCGGCCGGGGCAGTCGATCCTTTGTCCGCCACCGCTCCTCCGGGAGGAGGGGGCACGTAGCCCTTGGGCTGCGCTTGAACCCACTGCTCGCAAGCAGGAATGTCATCTGCTTCGACCGATTCCTGCTGCATAATCTGCGCATCGGACCAACCGTGCTTCTTCTCCCAGTGCACGCCGGGACATTTGACAGCCAGGTTGAAATTTCTCGCAGTTGACTCCGCAGCCGGATTTCCGGCTGGCGCAGCTCCTGCGCTACCGCCGCCGCCGCTGCTGCCACTACTACCTTGGCTCGCGCAACCGGCGATCAACAATGCCAGCCCCGCGGCCAGCGCCAATCCAATTTTCCGTTTCATGGCATCCTCCTTCAATCTAGGAACCCCTCCCACTACCGAGCTAACATGCCTATCCGCCGTTCGTTTAAGCAGGGCCAAAATACACCGTCTGGGAAAATTAGCAAACCCCCCGTAATGGGATTATAACGCCTGGAACACAGTTTGTTCACCGCGCTCAGAGCGGCGTGCCCGGCCTTCGAAGCAAGCAAGTTCGAGGTGCGCGAGGGTTTCGAAAGTCGCCGCCATCACGTGGAATATCGGTCGTTCTTCGCCACCAAATACTTGTTGCGCAATTTCGAACGCAGTCTGCGGCGATTTGCGCGTCAGATCAAGCATTTCCACCTCCCGGTACCGATGATGCTCGATCAGCTGATTCGCCCGGTGACGATGGTCATGATAGACGCCGCCGTGCGCCGGCAAAACCAGCTCGACGTCGAAATTCTGCACCTTCAACTGCGACGCGATGAAGTCGCCGAGCGGGTTGGTTCCAGCCGCATCCGGATAAATCCCGACGTGTGGCGTTATTTTGGGCAGAAGATGATCGCCTACGATCATCACCTTCTCTTTCCGTAAATAAATCACGTTGTGACCGGGCGAATGTCCCGGCGTCCAGATCACTTCAAGCTCGCGGTCGCCGATTTTGATCACATCGTGATCATCGATGAACTTGTCGGGTTGCGTGACCGGTCCGTACATCGAAGTTCCCATCCACGCAGGACGCATACCGGTCGGCGAGAATTGTTCGATCGGAAATCCGTGACGCGTGAAAAACGCGCGCGACTCCGGCCTGTCATGCGGCGCCATCCTGCCGAACTCGATCATCCTGCCCGCGCGCTCGGCCTCGAGACGATGAATATGCGTAACCGCATGACTGCGGCGTCGAATCTCGCCCGACGCGCCGAAGTGATCGATGTGATGATGCGTCGCGACGATCGCATCGAGATCCTCAATCTTGATGCTGACTTCGGCGAGCGCTTCCTCGAGCGCCTTGATACTCTCGGGGGAGTTCATCCCCGTGTCGACCAGAGTCCACGCGCCGTGACAGTCGATCAAATAAACGTTGATGATTGTCGGCCGCATCGGCAGCGGCAGAAATATTTCGTAGATACCCGGATGAACCTCAACTATTTTCGCCATCGATTACTCTCAGTGGCTGGTTTCGCATGACTGGTAAGTCCTTGCGCTCCGCCGCTTGCTTCGTGGCCGCAACTCGATGAATCACTCACTCGTGCAGCTCGTCTTTCACCTGGAAAGTCACTTTGACTCGCACCTTCCATCGCACCACTTTGTTCGCCTCGACCATCGCATCGATATTGGTTACGTGAGCGGTGTGGATGCCCTTGATCGTTACGCCGGCGCGTGAGATTGCCAATTGCACGGCTTCTTCAACCGAGTTGGCCGAGATACCTGTAAGATCGATCGTTTTTTCCACCATTACGCTCAGCCGCTCCTGCAAGGGCGTGATTCGCGCGCGATTGTTTGACGCTCCCGCGCGCGCGGCGCTACGCTCGCCCTTGAACAGTGGTTATCGCACGGAGAGACCCGAAACAAGGTGATGTGCCGCGAACGGGCTCTACGGCACCCTGAATAGAAGCGCGCGATTGGTCAGCCCGCCCTGGAGAGTCTTCAGTTGTCAGTCAAAATCGAATCGCCCACCGGTGATGAAGCGCTCACCGAATTCGTTCTCTTTCAGCATCGGGTTTACGAATACCGCAGCGCGCGATGGGCCGCGATGGTGGCCGTGCAACTCCCGATCCTGATGGGCGAAGGGCCGTTCGCCGCCGGCCGCAAGATCCGGCCGTTTACCGCGCGCGTCGACGGCAACATCGTCGCGCGCGCCGTCGCGATAATCGACGGCCACTATCAACATCACTGGAACGATCCGCTTGGGCATATCGTGATGTTCGAGGCGATGCCTAATACGGGCGACGCCGTGAATCCGATGATCGACGCCGCTTCGGAATGGATGAAAACCAACGGCGCGAGCGCCGCGCGCGCCGGCTATGGATTGCTCGAGTTTCCTTTCGTGATCGACGATTACGAAACTCTGCCGCCCGACATCGCGCGGCAGAATCCGGGGTACTACCACGCGCTGCTGAAAGATGCGGGATTCGAAACCGAGCGCGGATGGGTCGATTATAAGATTGAGGTAACCCCGGAGCTGATCGCTCGCTACGAAAGCGCACTCGAAGCGAGTCGTCGCGCGGGTTTTCAAATCGTCGCGCTGAAGGACTTGCCAGCCGCGCGCCGCATCCGCGATTTCGAGCATACCTGGAACATTGCATTCGCAAATCATTGGGGCGCGACGCCCTTCACCACTGAGGAACTTTCGTTCCTGTTCGATTTCTTCGCTATGTCCGGCGCGCTCGACACGTCGGTGCTCGCGTATCACGACGGTCAGCCGGTCGGCGCCCTGATGGTCACACCGCCCAATGCCGACGGCGCAATTCTCAAGCCCGGCCGAAAGCTGGCGGACAACGAGAAACTGAACTTTCTAGGCATCGGCGTGCTCCAGGAAGCGCGCGGACGCGGCGTCAACCTCGCAATGGCGGCGTATTCATATCTGCACCTGATCCGCCATGGCTCGAAATTCCTCAGCTATACACTGGTGCTCGATGACAACTGGCCATCGCGCCGCACCGCAGAAAAACTCGGCGCCAAGGTTTGCGCGAACTACGTCACCTATCGGCGCGACTTCTGAACTTTGTTCTGCTTCCAGAGCTACTAACAGGCTCAAACAATTTGTAGGCCAGAAGAACCTTCTGGCGTTAAGCGGGGAACAGTGATTAATTCGCCAACGTCAACTCAGTCTCGCGGCGGCTGACGACTCGTCACTCTTACACTCAGACAATCTCAGCGGAAGACAAAGGACGTGGGGGTAAAACCGAAGTGCCAGGTAAACGAAAAAAATCCACTAAGTCGATCTCTCGAAAAGAGAAGCCGGCGACGCGCGCCAGGAAAAAGCATAGAAGCACAGTGTCTCACCGTGCTTACGAAGCTAAGATTCAAGCCGCGGTGAACGGTATGTCGTCGGACGTTCAGTCGATCCTGGGAAAGCTGGACGAGAACGATGCAAACGCGGCTCCCACCGAAGGAATTTCAAAGAGGATCAATGCGCTGATCGGCGAGACCACCAACGGAAAGCCGGTACCAGCGGATCACGAACACAGAATAGAAAGAATTTTGTATGCGGTAGCCGGGATTGACCATCAATACAATATCGGTGGATCCACGTCTGGGACCCCGGTCCATCCACCATCAACCAGTGACTCGCATGAGACAAAGGTACTGAAACTCTTCACGACCATTAATAAAATTAGCCGGGATGTTTTCTCGATACTCGAATCTGCTACGACGCTGCCGGTTCCACCGACGCCAACAGCGGATAACACTAACGACATTGTTGCTATGGCACTCGACACTCAGATGGTGGTCCATAAGATCTGCGTTCATATCGATCAAATTCATTCGGCTAGTAAGTGAGTTGAGTCCTCGCTGATGTAACCGCATGCCGGGCAGAGGATCAAATCTTCCCCCAGCGTCGGCGGCAGAACGCGCTGGAGCAGCGACTGAGACATTCGTCGGGCGCGCGCGCGAGTTGGGCGAGTTGCGTGCCAGCCTCGCCAGCATCGCTGGCGGACGCGGTAAACTCTATTTTCTTATCGGTGAGCCTGGAATCGGCAAGACGCGGCTGGCAGAAGAAATCGCTGCAGAAGCGGAGCGCTTTGCGCGAACTACGTCACCTATCGCCGCGACTTCTAAGGCAAGACAATTTCTAGGCCACAAGCACGTTATAGCCTTAAGCGGGGAACAGTGCTTAATTCGCACCGTCAACCAGTCTGGCGGCGGCTTGCGACTCGTCGCTCCTTGTACTCGGACACTTCTGAGCTGACAGCGCCTGTTCGCGAATCCCGCAATCGACCAAAAAGGTGAACCGAAAATGGCGGCAACGCATCATCCGTACGAGGCCAAGATCTACAATACCGTCGATGGGATTTTGACCGATCTCCAGGCGATCCTGATCAAGCTGAAGCAGCACCCGAATGACGGCAACCTGGCGCCCACTAACGGAATGATCGACAGGCTTGGCGCCCTGCTCAAGGAGCTGAAGAACGGAAGTCCGAATCAGACGACTCATGACACCAACATAGAAGGGATACTGTATGCAGTTGCCCAAATGGGCGATCAGTACATCATCGGGGGAGCATCGCCGGCGACGCAGGCCTATCCGCCGCCGACCGGAGGTACGCATGAGCAACGCGTGCTGCGACTGTTCACGACGATCAATTCGATATGCCGCGAAATTTTCCAAATTCTCGAGCCCGGGGCGTTGCAACCACCGCAGCCCACCGGCGGCGCCGGCAACACGCAGAAGATTGTAGCCATGGCGAAGGACACTCTGAAGGTCGTCAAAAACATCCGGCAACACATCGTGACCATTCACGGCATAATAGCCTTCAGCAAGTGAGTTGAGTCGGCATTGACGTAACGACATGCCGGGCGATCCAGTAAATCCTCCTCTCGCATCAAGCGCGGAGAGTGCCGTACCAGCGCGTGGAATATTCGTCGGGCGCGAGCGCGAGCTGACCGAGTTGCGCGCCAGTCTCGCCGGCGTCGCAGGCGGACGCGGTCAACTCTTCTGCCTGGTCGGTGAGCCCGGCATCGGCAAGACCCGCTTGGCCGAAGAAATCGCTACAGATGCGGAGCGCGCCGGCGCAAAGGTCGCGTGGGGGCGATGCTGGGAAGGAGGCGGCGCGCCGGCCTATTGGCCGTGGACTCAGGCGCTGCGGCATTGCGCGGCGACGATCAACCCGCGCGCCACCGACGCGATACTTCCTTCGACCGCTCGGCAGATGTTGGGACTAGCGCCGGAGTTGTCCGGCGAGAGCGCGTCGCCTGAAAGTTGGTCGCGGGCGACGATGCTCTCCGGGCTGCCTACCAGCGGCGGTTCTCCGTTCGATCCGGCGCGCTTTCAGATGTTCGACTCGCTGGCCGCGTATTTGAAACGGCTGGCAAACGATACGCCGCTGGTCCTGGTGCTCGACGATCTTCACGCTGCCGACGCCGACTCATTGCATCTGCTTCGTTTCGTCTCGCGCGACCTGGTGCAAAGCAGGATTTTGATTCTGGCGACTTATCGCGAAACCGAGGCGCGTCTGTCGGCGGAGCACGCGAATCTTTTGAGCTCGATCGGGCGGGAAGGCCGCACCATCCATCTGGCCGGACTATCCCAGGAGGAAGTTGCCGCATTCGCGAAAAGCAACGCCGCGCTCGTACCCGATGACCGATTGGTCTCGACGTTGTGCGACGTTACCGAAGGCAATCCATTTTTTCTCGATGAAACGTTGCGCTTGCTGGGCACCGATCGCAGCGCCGGATTGCAAGACCGAATCGCGGCGGGGCTGGCGATTCCCGACAGCGTGCGCGAGGCTATCCGAAAAAAGGTTGCGCCGCTCTCGAGCGACGCGCGCGACGCAATCGAGATCGCTTCGGTGATCGGCCGCGAGTTCGACATCCATCTGCTCTCGCAAGTGTGCGGGCTCACGGTCGGCGAGTGCGTCGCGCGGCTCGCGGAAGCGGTGTCCCATGGAATCATCGGCGACCTTGGCGATGCGGCCGGTCGCTTCCGATTCACTCACGCGATGATCCCGGAAACCTTGGCTGCGGATATTCCGCGGCTGCGGCTGATGCAGCTTCATCAGCAGATCGCGCAGTCACTCGAGCGGCTGCATAGCGACGACCTGTTCGACTATCTGCCTCAGTTGGCCGAGCATTACATTCGTTCATTGCCGGCCGGGCCTCGGGACAAGGCAGTCGAGTTTGCCGCGCGCGGCGCGAGACGCGCGATGCGGCAATTGGCGTATGAAGAAGGTGCGCGCCTTTTCCAGATGGCGCTCGACGCGCTCGCAATCGCGCCGGCCTCGGAACAATCGGCGACCTGCGGCCTGATGATTGAGCTCGGCGAAGCGCTAACCAAGGCGGGCTACGTAGATCGATCGCGCGAAGTCTTTATGAGCGCGTCCGCGCTCGCGCGCAAATCAAACGACGGCGATGCGTTCGCGAAGACTGCCCTTGGCATCGGAATTCAATCGAGCACCGCCGGAACGGTTGACCGAACGCTGGTCGAGTTGCTGGAAGAAGCGCTGCGCTCATCAGGTAGCACCGATAGCGCGCAGAAAGCGATGCTACTCGCGCGACTGGCGGCAGCACTCTACTGGTCGGATCAGCATGAGCGCTCGATCGAGCTGTCGCAGAGCGCGGTCGATATGGCGCGGCGCCTCGACGACCCGCTCGCGCTGATTTACGTACTGTGCATGTGGCACTACTCATTGTGGGGACCGGATAACCTGGACGCGCGGCTGAAAACCGCGCAGGAAATGAAGTCCCTGGCCGATCGGATAAAAGACCGGGAATGGGCTCTCAGAGCTCTCGAGATGCATCTGGCGGATTTGCTTGAAACCGGCGCGATCGAGGAAGCCGATACCGATCTCAAGAGCTACGAGGAGCTGTCAGGCAAGACCGGCAGCGGCAATTCGGTGGTCGAGCTTTCCTACGCGATGCGCGCGCTGTTACACGGCGAACTCGCGGAAGGCGAGCGACTGGCCGAGCACGCGATGGCAGTCGGTCAGCGTCGTCAGGAACCGCGCGCATTGTTGTCATACGCTGCGCAGGTGGGTTTGATTCGCTTCGAGCAGCATCGCATGGGCGAGCTCGAGCCGATCTTGCGCGCGTATGTCGAGCAGTATCCGGTACTCGATGTGGCGCGGTCGGGACTCGCGATGGCCTATGTCGAGGCCGGCCGCGAAGCGGAAGCGCGAGTCCAATTCGAGTATCTCGCGCGCGACGATTTCAGCGCATTGCGCCGCGACTGGAATTGGCTCGCGACGATGGCAATTTTGTCGACGCTATGCGTCTTCATCCGCGACCGCGATCGAGCGGTGCGAATCTACGATTTGATGCTGCCGTATGCTGAGCGGATCGCAATGGTCGGATGGACCGAGGTTTGTTACGGATCGGTCTCGCGTTACCTGGGCAATCTCGCGGCCCTGCTGCTTCGGTACGACGATGCGCAGCGTCATTACGAATCCGCGATCGCGATGAACGCAAGAATCGGCGCTCGCGGTTGGCTCGCGCACAGTCAGCACGAATATGCGGCGATGTTGCGCGAACGGGGTGAAGATCGGGATCGCGCTCGAGCCGACGCGCTCAACGATCAGGCGCTGGCGACCGCCGATTTGCTCGGGATGAGAACCTTGCTGGAAAGTGCGAGGGCACTGAAGACTGCGCACAACGCGAATGCGGCGCCATCGACCCGTCGTGCCGGCGACGCGCCGCGCACGCTGGTAACCGTGTTGTTTATCGATATCGTGGGATCGACCGGGCATGCGTCGCGGCTCGGCGACCGCAAATGGCGCGACAAGCTGGAACAGTTCTACGCGATCGTCAGAAAAGCCCTGACCGCTTTTCGTGGGCGCGAGATCACCAATCCGGGCGACGGGTTTCTCGCAGTGTTCGACGCACCGGCCGATGCCGTCGCGGCTGCCTTCGACATCCGGTCGGCCGTGTCGGCGCTTGAGATGCAGGTAAGAGCGGGACTCCATTGCGGGGAATGCGAGTGGGTCGGCGATCAGGCGGTGGGCATCGCGATTCACATCGGCGCGCGCATCGCCACTACCGCGGCGCCCGATGAAGTGTTGGCGTCGAGCACGGTGCGCGACGTAGTTTCCGGTTCAGAGATGATTTTGACCGACACTGGATTGCATCGCCTGCGCGGCGTACCTGAAGAGTGGCGTCTCTACCGCGTCGACTCGATCGGGCACCAGAATTGAACCGGCAGGCTTTCGCGAGACTGCTGCAAGCTTTGACTTACCGATCGTTCAATTCCCGTTTGCCAAATCGATCCGCGATGCTGTAAGAACCAAAACAGTAGCGCTACCGCTCGCCAACCGTCTTCGAAGGAGGGATCTTTCGATGGCCGATTTCGATCTTCACATTAAAGGTGGAACTGTCGTTGACGGGACCCGAGTCCCGCGATATCGCGCTGACGTCTGGATAAAGGACGGCAAGATCGCGCAGGTCGGCGGACGATCTCCCGGATTCGCGAAGAAGACGATCGATGCCGGCGGCATGATCGTCGCTCCCGGCTTCGTCGATTTGCACACGCACTACGACGCGCAGATTCGATGGGACCCGTACTGCACCATCTCAGGATGGCACGGCGTCACCTCGGTAGTGCTCGGCAATTGCGGCTTCGGATTCGTGCCGGTCAAGCCGGATTTCCGCGAACGCTCGATGCTCACGATGACGCGCACCGAGGCGATTCCCTACGAGTCGATGAAGGTCGGGATGAAGTGGGATTGGGAAACGATTCCGCAGTATCTCGATTCCCTCGATCGCACCGCCAAGGGCGTCAACGTGATCCAGTATTTGCCGACTTCGTCGCTGCTGACCTACGTGATGGGGCTCGAGGCCGCCAAGACCCGGCCCGCAACCGACGACGAACGCGCCGAGATGCGCGCGCTGCTCGCGGAAGGAATGGACAATGGGCTCGGTGGATTCTCGGTGCAGCGGCTCGGCCCGGATTCCACGCAGGCGGACTTCGACGGCTCGCCGATGGTCACCGACACGATGTGCGATGAGGACATCCTGAATCTCGCGCGCGTTCTCCGCGAGCGCGACGAGGGCTTCATTCAGATCACGCAGGCGACCGGTCATATCAAGGACGATCTCGCGTTCCTCGAACGACTCGCGGCCGAGGCGAATCGCCCGATCCTGCACAATGCGATCGCACCCGCGCGCCGCGATCCCAAGGTTCATCAGCGGAGCCTCGCGTGGCTCAAGCGATGCCGCGAGAAGGGTCTGCCGATTTTCGGTCAGACCGCGACGCTCCGCACCGGCTTCGCGTTCACGCTCGAGCATTGGAATCTCTACGACGCCAGTCCCGCGTGGCGCACCGTCACCACCGGCAGCAACGAAGAAAAAATTTCCAAGATGAAGGATCCCGCTCTACGCGAGGCGATCAAGCGCGAACACGGCGAAGCTAATAAAAAGCTCGAAGCAATTCAGGCCGGAGTCGGCGGTCCGATCCGTCATCTGATCGTGTCGTGGGCGAACGACAAGCCGGAGCTGGAAAAATACGTGGGCAAATCGATCGGACAAATCGCCGCCGAGGAAAACAAGCACGAGATCGACGCGATGCTCGATCTCTCGATTGCCGGCGATCTCAAGGTCGAGTTCCTCGGTCCAAATCGCGGCTTCAACGCCGAGTTCTATGCCGAGATGATCAACGACTCGCCTTACACTATCCCCGGCGTGTCGGATGGCGGCGCGCATACCAAGTTCTTCACCGGCGGCGCTTACACGACAGACTTCCTGGGATGGCTGGTTCGCGACGAGCAACGAATCACTCTCGAAGAGGCGCACTACCGGCTGTCCGCCCTGCCCGCTCATGCGGCCGGCTTCCGCGATCGTGGCGTCTTGCGCGAAGGGCTGGCGGCGGATGTCGTCGTGTACGATCTCGCGCGGCTCGGTGTCGAGCCGGACTGGGTCGGCGATATTGCGCACGACTTTCCGGGCGGCGAATGGCGTCGCGTGCAGCACGCGCGCGGATATCGCGCGATCGTCGTCAACGGCGAGATGACCTGGGACGACGGTCGATGCACCGGCGCGACACCCGGCAAACTGCTGCGCGGCGGCCGCGGATAAATCCTGAGATGGCCATCCAAATCTACAGCATGACCTCGGTGCCCGACGCGGTCGCGACCGCGGAAGCCGGCGCCGACTTGATCGGCGTCGTCGTTGCGGAGGCCGGCGTCGTGCCCGAGGCGATAGACGAATCAGCGGCGCGCGAGATTCTCGCCGCGATACACCCGCGCTCGCGCGGCATCGCGCTCTCGCTGTCCGACGATCGCGACGAGATATGCGCGATGGCTGACGCAGTACGTCCCGACGTCCTGCACATCGTCGCGCGAGAGATCGAGCCCGAGGACTGCGCATGGATTCGCAAGCGCATCGCACCCATGATGCTCCTCCGCGCGATTGCGGTGCGCGCGGGAGAAACTCTCACCGAGGCCGACGCACATCAGGATTGCGTCGACTACCTGATGCTCGATTCAGGCGCCAAGGGTGCGTCGTTTGCCGGCGCGACCGGCGAGACCCACGATTGGTCGATTAGCCGTACCGTCGTCGAGCGCTCGCGAATCCCGGTGATCCTCGCGGGCGGACTCTCCGCCGACAACGTCGCCGACGCGATCGCCATCGTCAGGCCGTGGGGCGTCGATTCGTTCACGCACACCGACGTTCCAGGTAATCGTGGAAAAAAGGATCCCGCGCGCGTGCGAGCATTCATCGCGGCCGCCAGGCGTGGCTTCGATCAAATTTCAAAGCACTGAGTCCGGAGGCACGATGAATCGCAAGCAGCTCGCACTCTCGGCCGCGCTAATCGTTTTGCTCGCGATGGACGTGTACTCAATCCACCTCTACGGTTACATCGGCTTCTTCCGCATGGCGCTTGCGAATTTCGCCGGCGTCAGTGCCTTCCTCGATCTCGCGATCGCGCTGGTTCTTATCATCGCCTGGATGGGCGACGACGCCCGCGCGCGCAACGTCACCGCAATTCCGTATATCCTGCTGACTCTCGCGCTCGGCAGTGTCGGCCCGCTGCTATATCTGATTCGCCGCTTCAATGATCGAACCGAACGCGCTCCCGCTGTTGCGGCGCAGCCACTTCGCACTTAGGCGCTTTTGCCTGCGAGCAGCGCCGCCGCTTCCTTCTCGACGCGCGTGCCCTTGAAAAACTTCGGATTCGCCTCGCCCCAGAAGCGCACCGGGTTGACGAACATAAAATCGCGGAAGTCGTCGGGCGTTATCAGTTCGTCCTCCACCAGCTCGTAGGCCTCCGGCACGACGTCTTTCATGTCCGGTACGTCGAAATGCCCGATGTCCGATCCGAACAGCACGTTGAGCTTCGCGCCGTATGGATTCGCCTTGCGGTTGAACGCGTAGGCATTGAGCGGGTCGTCGGCTTCGCAGCCGAAATAAAAATTGTCGACGAACAAATCCCGGATGTCTTCCGGGCGCTTGATTTTGCATGCGGCGTAGTCGTCGAGTTCGCGGATGTTGCCGGTGGCGCCGCTTTGATCGCGCTCAAGAATCGTCGCGACGTTGGGGGCGCCGGCCTTCTGCTCAAGCTTGCCCTCGATCCACTTCCCGCCGTACTCGCGCATCAGTTGCGTCAGCATCTCGCGATTCAGATTGGCCGGATTGGTTTCCTCGAGCGCCTCGCGATTACGCTTCTTCCAATGACCGATC
This sequence comes from uncultured delta proteobacterium, assembly GCA_963794325.1. Lineage (GTDB taxonomy): Bacteria > Desulfobacterota > Binatia > Binatales > Binataceae > Binatus. Next base: position 29,605 of record CAWCDG010000001.1, read on the forward strand.
AGGTCGCAGTAAAGCCCGCACGCCCATCCGACGCCGCCCTCGAGGAATCCCATCTTGAGATGTGGAAACCGACGAGTCACACCGCCCAGGAAAATCGCCTTGCAGACCGCCTCGCTCGCGGCAGCGAAGTGACCGATATGGTTGTAAACGAAATTGGTCGGCGAGTTGCGGAGTCCAACGCCGCGCGAACCTGAATGAAAGGTCGGCGAGATTCCCAACTCGACGCATTTCGCCCACACCGGATCGTAGTTGTGCTCGCTGTCGAGCCCGAGCATGTCGAACCAGGTCGTGGATCGCGCCCCGTCCGCTGATTCCGCCGGTATCCGCCGCCGCACCATGCTCGCCATCATCACGACTTTGAGTCCAAGTTCCTTCACCACGTACTCGAGCTCCGCGCACGCCTCCTCCGGCGTGTGCATCGGAATGACGGCCGCGGGGGTTATCCGGTCGGAAAATTCTCCGAAAAATTCCGCGATGAACCGGTTGAACGCGCGGCACGTCGCGCGCCGCGTTTCGTCATCGGGATGAAACGGAATGCCAAGCCCGGCGGTCGGATACAGCACGGTGAAATCCATTCCGAATTCGTCGAGCCGTTCGTAGAGCAGCCGCGGCAGAATCTCGGTCGCGCGATCGCGCGTGTTCTTCGTCGGCAAGGCCCAGAATGCCTCCTGCGCGCGCCGCCTGCGCTTGCGGTCATCTTCCGAGGAGGTCAGTTGCTTCGACACTCTGCCGTTGAAGGCGCGGAATCCCTCGACCGCGCGGCTCCCGCCGAATTTTTCCAACTGCTCGATGATGATCGGGCCGAACTCCAGCCAATGCCCGTCGGCGTCGATCACCGGATGCTTGAGACTCGCGCGAATCCGCTGCGCTTCTGACTTGTTCTCGATGGCCATCGCTGCGCCTCCAACTTTATTTTCGAAGCTTAGTATCGAAACCGCACTTCCGCCAAACATCGACTCTATGGCGCAGTATCGGAACTGCGGCGCCCTCTAGGATCGCACTCGCCGACAGTCTAGAATCCATCCCTTTCCAGTCGCGCAAACGTTCGTATCGACCCGGCACGATTTCTCCGGGAGGCTGAAGTGATCCCGATTCGCTACAACTTGCGCAGCCTGATGGTCCGACGCGCCACTGCCGCGATGACGGCGTCGGTCGTGGCGCTGGTCGTGATGCTGTTGTTCATCCTGTCGGGATTCGTCGCGGGGCTGCGCGCGACCGTGATGCAGAACGCGCTGCCGGACAACTGGATCGTGCTCAGCCGCGGCACCACCGATGAGGGCGCCAGCTTCATCTCGCACGATCAATACGAGATCGTCAAAAGCCGCCCGCAAATCGCGACCACCGCCGACGGCCAGCCGCTGGTATCGCCCGAAGTGATCACCGGCTTCAATCCCAACCCCAATGTCGCGCCTTCGCAGTCGATCTTCACGATGATGCGCGGCGTCTATCCGGTCGCGTACCAGGTCCATAGCAGTATGCGGCTGGTAGCTGGCCGTTGGCCGGCGCACGGTACGTCGGAGATGGCGGTCGGGCGCAAACTCGCCGCGCGCTTTCCGAATCTCGCGGTAGGCAGCGATTTCAAATTCGGGCCGCGCACTTTCAAGATTGTCGGCATCTTTTCCGATCGCGACAGCGCGCGAGAGTCTGAGGTGCTGACCGATCTGGGCACCCTGACCCAGGACATCCACGTCAACAACGGCTTCGCGGTGCTGCACGTCGTGCTCAAGCCCGGCACGCATGACGATTTCGCGAAATCGCTGACGACCGATTCGCGGGTCAAGCTCGACGCGATGTCGGAGCAGGAGTTTTACGCGAAGCAGACCGGCTTCGTCGATCAATTGCGCGCGCTCGGACTGATCGTCGCTCTCATTCTTGCCGTCGGCTCAGTGTTCGGTGCGATGAACACGATGTACTCCGCGGTCGCTCGACGCACCAGCGAGATCGGCGTGCTGCGCGTGCTGGGCTTCAGCCGGTTCAACGTGCTCACCAGCTTCGTCATCGAGAGCATCCTGCTCGCGCTGGCCGGCGGCATAATCGGCGAGGTTCTCGGCGTGCTGGTCGCGTATTCGACCGGCCTCAATAGCCAGCTGATGAACGTCGGCGAATTCATCTTCAGGTTTCGCATGACGCTGGGCGCGTTCGTATCGGGACTCGTCGCCGCAATCCTAATCGGCGCGCTCGGCGGATTTCTGCCGGCGTGGCGCGCCTCGCGCATTCGCCTGGTCGAATCGCTGCGCTCGGTCTGAACTGGGGGCGTTATGTTCAACTGGATCAAATTGATCGAGCGCAACATGCGGCGGAATCTGCGCCGCACGATTCTGACGATCCTCACCATCGCGCTAGCCACCTTCATCTACACGGTATTAGTGTCGGTGCCGGCCTCGATGGATCGCGTGGTCAAAGATGCATCCAATACGCTCCGTCTGATCATCGTCAACAAAACCGCGCCGTGGGAGGATTTGCCGGCTCGCTACTGCGACGACATCAACAAAATGCCGGGCGTCGCCGCATGCGTCGCGATCACCGGATGGCCTGCGACGTGGCGCGACGTCAGCGACCCGGTCTTCGCGGTCGGCGCCGGTCCCGAGATAGGCGACGTGTTCCCTGACTACGCGCTCACCGGCCAGGAACGCCTCGAGACCGCGAAAGAAAAGCGCGGCGCAATCGTCGGCGAAGTCCTGATGCGCAAACACGGGTGGAAAATCGGCGACACTGTCACGCTGCGCAGCACCGACGCCGATCACATGGAGATGACCTTCATCATCATTGGTCACATTTCCTCCAAGCGCTATCCCAATACCTTTCTGATGCGCCGCGACTACATGATGGCGGCGCGCAAGGCCCACGGCCTGCCCGATGAAGACATCGCATGGAACATAATCGTGCGCGCCACCAGCAACGACGCCATGGCCACGCTGGCCAGGCAGATCGACGAGCACTTCGCCAACTCCGACGCCGAAACGCGCACCATGACCGAAAGCGACGCGCTGTCATCCGGCCTGTCGGCTATCGGTAACATCAGGGCAATTGTCTTCGCGCTATGCCTGGTAGTGCTGCTGACAGTCCTACTCATAGCAGCTAACTCCACAGTTATGATGGTTCGCGAGCAGATCAGCGACGTCGCCGTGATGCGTGCACTGGGTTTCAGCCGTGGCGCGGTAGCCTTACTGCTATTCGGCGAATGCGGCGCGATAGGACTCCTGGGCGGCATCATAGGAGCGCTCCCCGCGCTATGGATGTTCTCCGGCGGCATCACGTTGGGCGCGGCGCTAGGTGGTAACGGTGCCTTATGGGTAACTCCGGCTCAAACACTCAATGCACTAATAGCCGCCCTAATCGTAAGTCTGATAAGCGGTATAGTCCCAATCCTCGAAGCAGTAAGACTTCCGCCAGCACTGGCATTCCGCAAGGTGGTCTAAACCCATGCCCTCACCCGCCCGACGACATGAATGTCGTCGGACGACCTCTCCCGGTTTGCGGCTAGCGACCAGGTCGCCAGCCGCGGGAGAGGTAATTTCCGACCCCCCTTCTAACAGGGACGAAGTCCCACATCTTCTATTAGTACTGGGTGCAGGGGTCACCCCTGCCGAAGGAAGTGTGAAACCCACCGCGGGTTTCACATTCAATAAAGGGATCTACCCTTTCCGCTTTTATATCGTGTCCGACACGCCCGGGATGAACAGCGGCTCCATCGCGTAGTGCTCGACGTCGGCCTCCATCTCCGCGCGCGCGGGCGCGGTCGCCTTCACGCTCGCCGCATCGAGGATATCGCGCAGGAGGGTCGCGTCGCTCGAGGTGTTCAGGAACAGTCCTGGCCGGCTCAGCACGAAATGCACGCCGCGGCGGATCGCGTCGCGATCGCGTAGCGGTTCGTACCAGCTGAATTTTTGGCCGTCGCCGTTTTGCCATCGCCGCCGCGCAACCGACTTGATCGTTTGGGTCGCCACTCCGCGCTCGCGACAAAGTTTCAGCAGCGCCTCGGCGTCTTCCTCGTAGGATTTGATTTCGAGCATCGTGAAATTGTACGGGAACAGCACCGAGTCGAAAGCGAACCGCTCGAGGCTGCGGCGATGCATCGCGGCGACCTGCGAGCCGTGACCGGTGACGCCGATAAATCGCACCAGCCCCTGCGTTCGCGCCTCGACGAGCGCCTCGAGCGCGCCACCCGCTCCGAGCGCAGTCGCCCATTCATTCTCGGCGACCAGGTTGTGCATCTGGATCAGATCGACCTGATCGACGCGCAGCCGCTCGAGCGATCGATGGAGACTGTCACGCGCGCCTTGATAGGTGCGGTCGCCGGTCTTGGTCGCGAGAAAGAATTTCTTGCGATGCTCGCGCATCCAGGGCCCGATTCGCAGTTCCGACTCCCCGTACGACGCCGCAGTATCGATATGATTGATGCCGTATTCGAGCAGCGTTTCGAGCACGCCGTCCGCCTTGTCCTGCTTCATCCCGCCCAGCGCCGCCGCGCCAAAAATGATCGCGCGTGCTCTGATGCCCGGTTTTCCCAAATGGACTCGTCTCGATCACGATGCCACCTCGCTGAAATTATTCGGTGTTGGTCATCTTAGCGCGTCGCCGACGATTATTCACGGACCGATCATCGACGCGTAATCTCGCAAAACTCTTGCACTTGCTCTCTGTAAATGACGAAATCGAATTCGAGGAACATAATCGGATGGGGCCAACAGGCAAAGCTATTTTTCTGACCAAGGGCGTCGGCAGGCATCGTGAGAAACTCACTTCGTTCGAGCTCGCACTGCGCGATGCGCGAATCGCCGAGTTCAACCTCGTTCGGGTCAGCTCGATTTTCCCGCCCGGATGCAGAGTTATCTCGATTCAGGACGGGCTGAAGACCCTGACGCCCGGCCAGATCGTTTACACCGTCATGTACGACAACTCGACCGACGAGCCGCATCGCTTGATGGCAACGTCGGTCGGGCTCGCGATTCCGGCCGACAAGGATCAATACGGCTACCTGTCCGAGCACAAGAGTTTCGGGCAGACCGACGAGAAGGCCGGCGACTACGCCGAGGATCTCGCGGCGACGATGCTCGCGACGGCGCTCGGGGTGGACTTCGATCCCAACGTCAGTTACGACGAACGCAAGGACGTGTGGAAGCTGTCGGATAAAATCGTGCAGACGCGGAACATCACGCAGTCCGCAATCGGCGATCGCGACGGTCTGTGGACAACGGTGGTGACCGCCGCAGTGTTCGTAAATCTGCCGACGACGGACAAGCCGCCGACCGACAAATAGTTGCGCAAATAACTGCGATGGATATCAGCGACCTCGAAAAGCGAATCACAGTTCTCGAAGATATCGAGGAGATCAAGAAGCTCAAGGCCCGCTACTGCGCGGTTTGCGACGAGGATCACAACCCGGCGAAGATCACCGGGCTGTTCGCCCCCGACGGTATCTGGGAAGGCGCGGGCGTCGGGCGGCATCAGGGGCATGACGCGATTCGCAAACTTTTCCAGAGCTTCCAGGAACGGATCAGCTTCTCGCAGCATAACGTGATGAATCCGATCATCGAGGTCAGCGGCGATCGCGCCACCGGCATCTGGTATTTCCTCGGGCCATTCACGATGCGCGCAGGAAACCGGCAGTTATGGCTCGGCGCGCGCTACGAAGACGATTACGTCAAGCTCAACGGCGAGTGGAAGTTCGCGCATCTGCGCGCGATCGGCCGGATGTCGGCACCGTACGAAAAGGGCTGGGCCAAATAGCCCGTCATTTCGAGCTGAACAGCTCGAGCCGCGAACTAACCACCTTCTTAACCGCCTCGACCGCCGGCTTCAGAATCTTGTAGGGCGCCACTTCATTCGGCTCCGCAGCGAGGCCTGCTTCGACTCCCCGCCGCCACGCGATCCGGATTTCGGTGTTGACGTGGACGATCGTCATGCCGGCTTTGATCGCGCGCTTGAAATCGTCGTCGTTGGTCCCCGACCCGCCGTGCAGCGTCATGAAGATTTTCGCCGCGGCCTTGATCTCCGCGATCCTCTCGATATTCAGCCGCTTCTGAACGTTGCCGTGAACCATGCTTTCGAGCATCCCGTGCATGTTCCCGACCGCCGGCGCGAGCACGTCGACTTTGGTCGCATCGACGAATTGCTTCGCCTCCTCGGGAGTGGTGAGAATTCCAACGCCTTCCGGGACCTTGTCGATTACCGCCGACGACGCGCCGATCCATCCGATCTCGCCCTCGACCAGAATCGCCGGGTTGATCGATTTGATTGCCTCGATCGCTTTCCTGGTCTGCTTGATATTTTCCTCGAAGGTTAGTCCCGACCCGTCGAAGATTACTTCGTCGAAGCCGGCTTTCGCCGCCGCCTCGGCGTTTGCAATCGAGTGAGTATGATCGGCATTCAGGAAAATCGGGTAGTTGTACTCGTCGCGAACCGCCTTCACCAGCGCGGCGGCCTGGCGAACGCCGGTGAACTCGCGCTCGCCTTCCGACACGCCAACCATCACGGGGAGCTTCTTGTCGCGCGCAGCTGCTACGATCGCATTGAATGCGACCAGGTCCGAAAAATTGAAATGACCGACGGCGACTTTGTCGGCCTCCGCCTTCTTCAACACTTCGCGCAGCGATATCATGTTCAGCTCTCTCTCCATTTGCGGCCGTCGCGTTTGAGCAGATCGTCTGCCGCGCTCGGTCCCCACGAACCGGCCGCGTAGTTGGGGAAGTCGGTCGCCGGGGTAGCCTTCCACGCGTCCAGGATCGGATCGACCACGCGCCATCCCGCGTCCACCGTGTCGGCGCGCTGGAACAACGTTGGATCGCCAATCATGCAATCGAGCAGCAGCGTCTCGTAGCCGATGCTCGGCGGGGCGCCGAAGTAATCCGCGTACTTGAAATTCATATCGACGCCGCCGAGCTTGACCACGGGTCCGGGAATCTTGGCGCTGAAGCTCAGTGAGATACCTTCGTCGGGCTGGAGATGCATGACGAGTTCGTTCTGCGCCAAGTGCTTCACGCCCATCTGCCGGAACAGCAGCAGCGGCGGCGCCTTGAACCTGATCGCGATTTCGGTGAGGCGCTTCGCCATCCGCTTTCCCGTGCGCAAGTAGAACGGCACGCCCGACCATCGCCAATTGTCGATCGAGAGCTTCAGCGCGACGTAAGTCCCGGTGCCGGATTTGGGATCGACTTGCGGCTCCTCGCGATAGCCCGGCACCGGCTTGCCTTCGAGAGCGCCGGCTCCGTACTGTCCGCGCACCGCCCATTTCGGGACGTCCTCGGGTTTGAGCGGACGGATTGCGCGCAGCGCCTTGGTCTTCTCATCGCGCACCGGTTCGGAGTCGAACGAATTCGGCGGTTCCATGGCAGTGAGCGAGACCAGCGCCAGGATGTGATTCGGCACCATGTCGCGCAGCGCGCCGGTCACTTCATAGAACGCGCCGCGATGCTCGACGCCGACGGTTTCCGCCACGGTGATTTGCACGTGATCGATATAATTGTTGTTCCACAGCGGTTCGAAGATGCCGTTGCCGAAGCGAAACGCCATGATGTTCTGGACGGTTTCTTTGCCGAGATAGTGATCGATTCGGTAGATCTGATGCTCGTTCAGGCACGCGCCGATCTCGCGATTGAGCGCATTCGCCGATTCCAAATCGTGACCGAACGGCTTCTCGATAATCACTCTTCGCCAATGACCATCAGGTTCCTTGGTGAGTCCGGCAGCAGCCAGTTGTTTTACGATCTCGCCGAAGAAACTTGGCAACACCGCGGTGTAGAAGAGGTAGTTCCCCGGCGTGCCGTGCGCTTTGTCGGCGGTCTCGAGCTCCGACTTGAGCCGCTGATACATCGCCGGATCAGCGAAGTCGCCCGACATGTACGAGATGCGCTGGTCGAACCATTTCCAGAGCTCGGGATTCAATTTGGTCGTCGTGAATTGACCGACCTCGTCGCCGAGCTGCTTGCGGAAATCCTCGGAACTCAACTTCACGTTGCTGACGCCGATGATCGCGAACTTGTCGGGCAGCAGTTTGTCGGCGAGCAGATTGTACAGCGACGGTATCAACAGCCGCTTGGTCAGGTCGCCGGTCCCGCCGAAAATCACGAACACGCACGGATCTCCGGGCCGCCGACGAACAACGTTGCTGGATGCGTGCGTGGGTGCTGAATTCGGCATCGTGATCGCCTGCTAGGCTTTCTTCTCGACGTGTCCGCCGAATTCGTAACGCATCGCGGACAGCAGCTTGTCCGCAAAATCGGCAGCTCCGCGCGAGTCGAAACGTTCGTAGAGCGCTGCCGTGAGCACGTGCGCCGGGACGCCTTCGTCGATCGCCGCGTCGATCGTCCATCGGCCTTCGCCCGAGTCCGACACGCGTCCCGCGAATTTCTTAAGCTCCGGATCGCCGAGCATCGCGTCTGCGACCAGGTCCAACAGCCACGATGCAATCACACTGCCGCGCCGCCAGACCTCGGCGACATCGGTCAGATTGAAATCGTACTGGTAGAGTTTCGGATTGCGCAGCGGCGTGGTCTCCGCATCGACCGCGTGCGTCTGCTTGCCGACGTTCGCGTTCTTCAGGATGTTCATCCCCTCCGCGTACGCCGCCATGATCCCGTACTCGATTCCGTTGTGAACCATCTTCACGAAATGGCCCGCGCCGTTCGGCCCGCAATGCAGGTAGCCGTGCTCGGCGGTGCTGCCCTTGACCTTCTCGCGTCCGGCAGTGCGCGGCGCGGAATCGATCGGCGGTGCGAGCGTCGCAAAGATCGGATCGAGATGCTTGATGACTTGCGGCTCGCCGCCGATCATCTGGCAAAATCCGCGCTCAAGTCCCCACACGCCGCCGCTGGTGCCCGAATCAACGTAATGAATCCCCTTCGCCGCGAGCGTTTCGGCGCGCCGGATGTCGTCGATGTAGTATGAATTGCCGCCGTCAACGATGATGTCGTCGCGCTGGAATCGGCTCGACAGGTCCGCGACCGTCTGCTCGACCACCGCCGCCGGCACCATCATCCACGCGACCCGCGGCAGCTTGAGCTTGGCGGCGAAATCGTCCAGCGACGACGCCCCGATCGCGCCCTCCTTCGCCAGTTCCTTGACCGCTTTGGCGCTCACGTCGAACACGACGCATTCGTGACCGCCGCGCAAAAGGCGCCGCACCATGTTCGCACCCATTCGGCCGAGGCCGACCATTCCCATTTGCATTGTAGTCGCTCCTTGTTGGACGGACTCTTCTCGAAACAGTATCGCATCGCGTATCTTCTGGTTCCAATGAATTTTGCGCAAACAGGAGCCGCAGGTTGAGCGCCAGGAGCCTGATGGTAATGGGCACGGCGTCGGACGTCGGCAAGAGCGTGATCGTCACTGCGCTATGCCGGGCATTCGCCCGCGCCGGTGTCCGCGTTGCGCCGTTCAAATCGCAGAACATGTCTAACAACTCAGTGGTTTGCCCGGGCGGCGGCGAGATAGGACGCGCTCAAGCGGTGCAGGCCGAGGCGTGCGGACTCGAGCCGAGCGTCGACATGAATCCGGTGCTGTTGAAAACCGAAGCCGACATGACTTGCCAGGTAGTCATTCGCGGCCGCGCCCGATTTCAGATGGGCGTGAATGACTATGAGCGATATCGTACTGAGGCATGGCCCGAGATAGTCAGCAGCTATAGCAATCTGGCGCGGGATTTCGAGTTGATAGTCATTGAAGGCGCGGGCGGCGCGGCTGAGATCAATCTGCGGCATCGCGATATCGTCAACTGGAAAATCGCCGAGTTGGCCGATGCGCCCGTGCTTCTGGTCGCGGATATCGACAAGGGCGGCGTCTTTGCGTCGGTCGTCGGCACGATCGAGCTCCTCGCGCCCGAGGAGCGCCAACGCGTCAAGGGAGTGCTGATCAACAAGTTCCGCGGCGACGTGACGCTGCTGGAATCCGGCCTTCGCTTCCTCGAGCAACGCACCGGCATCCCGGTGTTAGGAGTGATTCCGTGGCAGAACAATCTCGGATTGCCGCAGGAAGACGCAGCGATGCTCGACGGGACTCCAAAGCCTGCGGTCAACAAGCCACTGAGTATCGGTGTGATACACCTGCCGTGCATCTCTAATTATACGGATTTCGAAGCGCTCGAAGGTGAACCCGACGTCGCCGTCCACTACTTGAGCGATCCCGCCATCGCGCCGCGCCTCGACGTGCTGATCATTCCGGGGACCAAGAGCACCGTCGCCGATCTGAAATGGATGCGCCGCGCCGGCTGGGAGGACTTCCTCGCAGGACATCGTCGCGCAAGAGGATGGATCATTGGAGTCTGCGGAGGCTACCAGATGCTCGGACGCCGCATCGTCGATACCGACGGCGTCGAGAGCGATACGCCTGAAACCATTGGGCTGGGATTGCTTGAAATCGAAACCACCTTTCAACCCGAAAAAATCACCGATCGAATCCGTGCGGTTCATTTACCCACCAACCGGCCAATCTCCGGCTATGAGATTCACTCCGGACGAATCACCGGCGTCATGGAATCCCGCGCAATGTTCAAATTGACTCATCGGGACAACGGCGCCGTGAATGAATTCGAGGGCGTCCAATCAGACGATGGACGAGTGATCGGCACCTCGATACACGGCGTGTTCGATTCCGCCGGCTTTCGACGAAACTTTCTCGACCAGATAAGAACCTCGAAAGGCCTCGCGCCGCTAGAATCCGGCGAGCGAGGCGACGCCGGCGCGAATCGCACCGCGGCCTTCGATCGAATCGCCGACGCACTCGAGCATTGCACGGACTTGTCACGAATCGCCTCCCTCGCCGGCATTTCTCTCTAGTCTGCCCGCGTGTGATACCCTTCGTCAGACCAACGAGGAGGAGCGCGACCTATGCCCGACAAGAAACCCTGGACCGCCGATGACATACCGGACCTTTCCGGCAAGACGATTGTCGTAACCGGCGGCAACAGCGGCATCGGTTATGAAGCGGCGCTGGAATTTGCGCGCAAGCGTGCCGAGGTCATCCTCGCCTGTCGCGACCTGGGCAAGGCCCGCACTGCGGCCGCGCAGATCACCGGGTCGGCTTCCGGCGCGAAAGTCGAGGTGATGGAACTTGACCTCTCGAATCTCGCGTCGGTGCGCGGTTTCTCCGACGCGTTTCATCTCCAGCATCAGGCGCTGCACGTGCTGTGTAACAACGCCGGCGTCATGGCGATTCCGTATCGGCAAACTGCCGACGGCTTCGAGATGCAATTCGGCACCAATCATCTCGGGCACTTCGCGTTGACCGGCCTGCTGCTCGATCGATTGCTCGCCACCGAGGGCGCACGAGTCGTAAACGTCGCCAGCGGCGCGCATCGCATGGGCAAGATCCGTTTCGACGATCTCCAATGGAAGAACGGCTACCGCAAGTGGATGGCTTACGGACAGAGCAAGCTCGCCAATCTCCTGTTCACGTCAGAGTTGCAGCGCAAAGCCGATGCGGCCGGCAAGAAATTGCTTGCCGTCGCGTGCCATCCCGGCTATGCGGCCACCAATCTGCAATCCGCGGAACCGCGGATGACGGGATCGTCGATGCTCGAAGCTATTTTCTCCGTGGTCTACAGTGTGCTCGCGCAAAGTGCTGCGATGGGCGCGCTGCCGACCGAGTACGCGGCCGTTGCGCCCGACGTCCAGGGGAACCTCTACATGGGAATCGCCAAGAGTACGGGCGAAGTCGTGGGCAAATCATGTATGCGTCGGGCGGGTGCAGCGTGCGGCAGCGAAGGAACGGCGGAGTCGCATTGCGGCTGGTGGACATGTCAAGTAGCAGCTGACCAAGGTGAACGACAAGCTCCTGAGCCGGCGCTCAAGTGTCCTCCGGCGGCCGAAACCCTCGAATCAAACCAGTTCGGACGAATAACTCTTCTCGAGCAGAAACGGTGAGCAGCCGCGGATGCTCCCCAGGCCAGAAGAACTCCGCCTTGGGGAATGGTAATTACTTTGCGCAGGCCGCCCAGATTGTGCTTCAGCCACTCGATCGAGGCTGGCGTATCAAAGGCGGTGTCCGCGTCGCCCCACAAAACCTGTGCCGGGATC
>CAWCDG010000002.1:0-680142 GCA_963794325.1 uncultured delta proteobacterium
CATAAAAAACGGATTCGGCTTCAGGACTTTTCGTTTCGTTGATTCTTACGATCACAGGAAGAAGGCAGAGCTGACCTATATGGCGGTGCGCAAAATCGAGCGTGGCCACTACTTCGAGGATTTCGAGGTCGGCCATCTTTTCAAGCATCATTGGGGCCGCACGATCACCGAGGGCGACAACAGTTTCTTTTCCAGCGTCACGATGAATTTCAACCCGATCTACTTCAATCGCGAGTATGCGCAAAGCCTCGGCTACAAAAACGTCGTGGTCAATCACATGCTGGTGATGAACGTGGTGTTCGGGCTTTCGGTCGAGGATTTGAGCGAACGCGCAATCGCGCATCTCGGCTATGAGAAAATGAAATGGCACGAGACGGTCTATCCCGGCGATACGATTACCTCGGAGTCGCTGGTGCTCTCGAAGCGCGATACCTCGCGGCCCGATCGCGGGGTCGTCAAATTTCGCACCACCGGCTACAACCAACGCGGCGAAAAGGTGCTCGAGTACGAGCGTCCGGTTCTGATTCGCAAGCGCAATCCGCCCGCGTAGGAGATCAAGATGCCGCTAGTTACGCCTGAGCATGAATTTATCCGGCGATCGGTCCGCGAGTTTGTCGAGGCCGAGGTCAAGCCGATCGCCAACGACCTCGATCGTCAGAACAAGGAAATTCCTGAAAAAATTCTCAAGCAGATGGCTGAGCTCGGCTACTTTGGCGTGATCTTTCCGGCCGAAGAGGGCGGGATGGGGCTCGATTACATCTCGATGGCGATCGTTACCGAGGAGCTGTCGCGCGGATGGCTGAGCGTCGGATCCGTGATGACCCGGAATATCATCACCGGCACGCTGATCAGCGCCAACGGCACGCCCGAGCAGAAAAAGAAATTCCTGCCGCCGATCGCGCGCGGGGAAATTCTGACCGCGGCCGCATTCACCGAACCCGATTCGGGCAGCGACACCGCGTCGTTCAAAACCCGCGCGGTCAAACAGGGCGACGGTTATCTGATCAAGGGATCGAAGATGTGGTGCACGTTCGCCAATCGTGCGCACGTGCTCACGGTCATGACGCGCACCGACCCCGACATGTCGAAGAAGCACAAGGGCCTGTCGCTGATTCTGTACGAGAAGAAGCCGGGCGACGACTTTGTGCCGCCGCAATTGACCGGATCGCCGATTCCGACCATCGGCTACCACGGGATGCGCAGTTACGCGCTGCAGTTCGACGACGCATTTGCGCCGAAGGATAATCTTATTGGCGGCGTCGAAGGGCGCGGGTTCTATCAACTGATGGCCAGTTACGAGGCGGCGCGAATCCAGACGGCGGCGCGCGGCGTCGGCGTCGCGCAGGCGGCGTTCGAATGCGCGGTCAAGTACGCGAAGGATCGCAAGCAGTTCGGACAGCCGATCGGAGACTTCCAGGTGATCAGGCACAAGCTCGCGCACATGGCGGTCGAGATCGAAGCGGCGCGACAGCTTTGCTATTTCGCGGCCGCCGAAAAAGACACCGGCAAGCGATGCGACTACGAGGCCGGCCTCGCCAAGGCGTTCGCCGCCGAGATGGCCGAGCGGGTCACGCGCGAGGCAATGCAGGTGCATGGCGGCTACGGCTACTCGATGGAGTTCGAGGCGCAGCGCTTCTGGCGCGACGCGCGCGTGCTGTCGATCTTCGAGGGCACCAGCGAGATTCAGTACGAGGTCATCGGCCGGCGGATCATGGAGCAGAACTGAACGTGAGCATCACGAGCGACGGCAGCTACTTCGAGGATTTCACGGTCGGCGACACGCTGGTCCATCAGCGCGGCCGCACGATCACCGAGGCCGACAATCACAACTTCACTTCGCTGGTGATGAACACGGCGGAGCTGCACTTCAACCAGGATTTGATCGACAGGAATCCCGGCGCGTACGTCGGCGGCAAGTTGCTGGTGTACGGCGGCGTCGTGCTGGCGTTCACGGTCGGGCTCGCGTCGGAGGACACCAGCGAGAACGCGATCGCCGAGGTCGAGATGGACAACGGCAAGCATACCAATCCGGTCTTTCACGGCGACACGATTTACGCCGAGTCCACCGTGCTCGAGAAGCGCGACGCGAACCGGCCCGACGCGGGGCTGGTGAAGTTCAAATTGATTGGCAAGAAGCCCGACGGTACTGTCGTGGTTGAAATCGAGCGCACCGTTCTGATCAAGCGCAAATCTCACTACATGCGGCCGGCCTGACGCGAAGCGCCGCTCAAAAAACATCGGAGAGATCAATGTACGTACTGGACAAGGGCACACGCTTCGTAATTCCACGCACCGAGATGACCTATCCGGGGCACAACATGAAGCTCCATGTCACGGCGGCTGACGCGGTGAAGGCGCCGGTCGATCACGTGATGGCGGACTTCGAAGATGCGTGCCCCTACGAGTTCAAGGGCGAGAAGAGCCGCAAGGTGATGGTCGAGGCGCTCAACACACTCGACTTCGGCAAGAAGGTCGTGACGGTGCGGCCCAACAATATCCATTCGAAGTTCTTCAAGGGCGACATGGAGGCGATCGTGCTCGGCGCGCCGAATCGCTTCCACGGTATCATGCTGCCGAAGACGCGCGGGCCCGAGGAAATTCGCGAGGTGTCGAAGCTGCTCGACGATCTCGAAAAGCGCGGCGGTTGGAAGTACCGCATCCAGATCGAATCGCTGATCGAGACGCCGCATGCGCTGATCAAGGCGTACGAAATCGCGACCGCGTCGGACAGGATGTGCGGGCTGGTGTTCGGGATCGCCGACTATGCCGCGAATCTCGGCATCCGCGAGATCGTCGAGAATCAGAACCAGAATTTTCACTACTCGAAGCAGGCAGTGGTCGTCGCAGCAAAGGCTGCGGGCCTCCACGCGATCGACAACGTATATCTGCGCCTGTGGCGCAACACCGATTCGCCCGAGCGCGTCAAGGAGCTGCAGGCGGGACTGCGCGAGAAGAACGTCGGCGCCGCGAACCTCGGGATGGACGGTACGTGGGTGATACATCCGCAGCAGGCGGAGATCGCGAACGCGTGCTACACGCCGAGCGTCGATCAGGTCGAGGAAGCGCGCCGAGTGATCAAGCTCTACCACGAGAAGGGCGGCGGCTCGATGGCTGATCCCAAATCCGGCGAGATGATCGATGAAGCAACGATCAAGATTGGATTGATGGATCTGGCAAAGGGCGCGCAGGCCGGGTTGGTGTCGGATGCGGAACTGCGCGATTGGTCGGCGAAGAGCAGGGAGATCACCGGCTACGACATCCTGGAGCTGATGCGCCGCGTTGGTTAGTTCATAAAACCTCCCCTTGTCCGAGGGGAGGTCGGCGAAAGCCGCGCGGAGCGCGGTGTCGCCGGGAGAGGTGCAACGACGGACATAGCAGAGCGCTTATTCGTTCCTTCGCAACTTGGTAAGAACCTCCTATTACAGGGTTCGGCCAAAAGATTTTTGAGTTCGTGGTGCGTCGGGCCTTGCACCTCTCCCGCCACGCGCTCCTTTGGCGCGCGTCGACCTCCCCTCGGACAAGGGGAGGATAGGAAACGGCGCTTATTTCGCGCTGAAGCCGCGAACCTTCGCGGATGCGTTGTTGCTACGCACGCTCGAAAATGTAACAACAGATGGTTCGGGCGGGGTCGTAGTTCAGCCCGGTTAGAACGCCGGCCTGTCACGTCGGAAGTCGTGGGTTCAAATCCCATCGGCCCCGCCAAAATTTGATCTTTTAGAGGCACGAACTTGAAGCTGACCGAACAAACCCGCAGCATCTCGCGAGAGAATGGACTGAGCGATCGTCAATGGGTCGTGATCGATGCGAGCGAGCGCGCGCTTGGACGAGTGGCGTCGCGCGCGGCGAGCCTGCTGACCGGCAAGACGCGTCCCGACTACACTCCCAACCAGGATATCGGCGATTTCGTCGTAATCATCAACGCCGCCAAGGTTCGCCTGACCGGATCGAAGACGGTCGGCAAGGTGTATTATCGGCATACCACCTGGCCTGGTGGAATTCGCAAGACCTCGGCGGGCAAGATGCTCGAGGAGAAACCTGAGCGGATGCTCGAGATCGCGGTGAAGGGGATGCTGCCGAAGAATCGCCTCGGCCATCAGATTTTTAACAAGCTGAAAATTTATCGCGGCGCGGAGCATCCGCACGCAGCACAGAAGCCCAAGAGCGTCAGCGTATAATCAGGACGGTCGCCGTCTAACAAGGTACGGATTTTCCATGGCAGAAAAGAAAAACATCATCTGGACCACTGGACGCCGCAAGACCGCAGTCGCGCGCGTCAGAATGTTCGCCGGCACCGGCACGATCACGATCAATCGGCGCACGATCGACGACTACTTTCCGCGGCCAACGTCGCGGATGCGGATCCTCGAGCCGTTCGAGGTGACCGAGACCGTCGGGCAATACGATGTGCTCGCGAGCGTCGAGGGCGGCGGAATCGCCGCGCAGGCAGACGCGGTGCGCCTGGGAATTTCGCGCGCGCTGATCACCGCGACCGAGACGTTGCAGCCGACGCTGCGCAAGGGCGGGATGCTGACGCGCGATCCGCGCGAAGTCGAGCGCAAGAAGTATGGGCGGCACAAGGCGCGCAAGCGGCCGCAATACTCCAAGCGTTAAGGCGATCTAATCCGCGGTTACAGCGGTTAGAATTTTACAATTTGGGCAGGACAGGGCGTGAGCGACGGCCACGCCCTTTTCTTTTGTCGTGTGATTACAGGTGCTTAGCGGAGGCATTTGACAAAACATAATGCCGACAAATACAAGAAAGGCGCTAGCGTTAAAGGAGTCCCATTAGATGCGTCGAGACCGAATACATTATAGCGCCGGAGTTGCTGCGGGGTTGTTGCTCATCAGCGCGCTGTTTGTTGTATCTCGAACGGCGATGGCCCAGACCGCTGCTGGAGCTTTCCAGTCGGTGAACGGACAGGTGCAGATTCAGCGCACCGGCGGCGCGACGATCGGCGCTGCGGCGGGTGTCGGCCTCAACGTCGGCGATCGAATCATCACCGGTGCCAACGGTCACGCCGTCATCATGCTCAACGATCAGAGCCGGATCGAACTTGGACCCGCCAGCAGCATCACACTCGATCAGTTCACTGTCGGCGGCGGACCGACTCGCGTGAGCCTGTTCTCCGGCGTTATGCGGTCGCTGGTAAATGCCGCATCGGGCGGCGCGGGGGCAAACTACCAGGTGCATACTCCGAACGCGGTGGCAGCAGTGCGAGGCACCAAGTTCGACACTGCATACAGCGAGAATGCAATCAGGCCCGGATACAAGGGCTGTGACAAATATACTGACGTCTCCGTATATCAAGGGACCGTCAATCTGGCTCAAGCCGCGACTCCCAACACCGGCCAGGATGTGCACGCGGGATACGAGGCGACCGTGCCGTGCGGCCAGCCTCCGACTGATTCCGGCCCGCTGTCGATGACCGGCGCAGTGTCGCTGGAAAGTGCGACCGCGGGTGGCGCGAGTTTCGCGGGCGCGGCGCCAGGCTCCAGCGCAGCGCCGGTGCCGGCATGCCCGGTATGCGTGGACGTGACGACGGTGACTGGTACCGGCGGCGGACGCCCGCCGTTCGTCGTTCCAGGACGTTAGAGGAGGAGGTGAGACGTGGCGAAGAATCGAATCTCCCGCATTAACCTGACGGTCGCTCTCGCTTTGGCGATCAGCGCGCTGGCGATTGCACCGCCGGCGCATGCGCAATGGTTTGAAGACACTTATCCGGGATTTTTCTCGCTGCAGACGCCGGGACTTTTACAGGCGACGGCTTTCGGCGGCGGCTTCGTCAGCGACAAGTACGGCGTCCTGCAGGAGGGTGTGCAGGTCGAGCAAAGCGTCACGCCTTACATCGGGTTCTTCGGGCGCGCCACCGGCTACCAATTGTGGATTGGCAACGGTTTCGAGAGTCCGCTGGCGCCGGGCAGCGGGAGTTTTCCACGGCTGAACTTCGGGCGCTTTCAGGGCGGCGTCGATTTCTCACTTTGCCCGGGCACGCATCTCTATGTGTCGGGCGGGCACGACGTGGCCGATAGCGACGCGTACGTCATCGAGGGCGATTTCTCGAGTTGGCTATGGCTGCACAGCAAGCATCCGATCAATGCGTCGTTCAGCTCGATCTACGATTGGCAGAACGGAGTCGAAAGCAGCGAAATCGATCTGCAGGCAATCCTGCTCTCGACTGAGAAGTTCATGGTCCTCGGCGGCATCGGCGGCGCGATGTATTTCGGCGGCTTCCTGAGCAATGCGCAAGGGCAGGGCGGCCCCGATCTCGGCTTCTACTACCGGCCATGGAAGCTCGGTGTGAGCGCGCAGGCCGGCTACGGCAACGCGCATCAGTATGGCCAGATCAGCATGTACAAGCAGCTGAGCTGGTTCGAGTAGGGTTTTTTCCAAACGCTGGCGCAAACCTCGCGTCCGCGATGTTTCCGGACGACGACCGATGCGGTTAGCAGTGGACGCGCCGGCGAGCTAAGCTCGAACGGCTAACGATGGCGTCCGCGAAATCGTCACATATCAGATTCTCGTGGCGCACGTTCCTGTTCGGAATCGTGCTGTTGGGTTTGATGTTCGTCGCGCACGATCGGTTCCACGAAGCCTTCGAGCGGATGGATCTGATCGCTTACGACCTTCGAATCAACACTGTCAAACCGCGTCCGTCTTCGGGCCTGATTGCGATCGCCACTATCGACGACCGCAGTATCGCGCAGCTGGGGCAATGGCCATGGCCGCGGATCGTGCTGGGACGGCTGGTCGATGCGCTCCACGACTACAAGGTCAAGGTCATCGGCTTCGACGCCATTTTCAGCGAGGAAGACAAGAGCGACGTAGCGCGTGGCGATATAACCAGGAAGCTGGTCGCGTTGGGTCTTACCGAACAGTCGATTCGCGACGTGCTCGGGCCCAGCAACGACGAGGCGTTTGCCAAGGCGATGAAATCGCAAGGTCAGACGGTGCTTGGGTATGCGTTTCAGGCGCATCGTCTGAAGGAACATATCTGGGCCGGCAAAACCGCCGGGTACCTCGACAAGATTCGAGCGCCGGGGCCGCTGACCTACGGAATCATACGGCGGGCGGCCGGCAATCCGCACGATTTGATCGAGGCGCACGCGTACGAGCCGCCGACCGCACTGCTCAACGAATCAGCCGCAACCACCGGGTTTTTTGACGTTGACGCGGACGTCGACGGAGAAATCCGGAAAGAGATGACCGTCATACATTTTGACGGACAATTCTGCGCGCCGCTGTTTATTGCGGTTACCGACGCGTACGCAGATCGGGCGGCGATGGTATTGGGACTCGATCAAGAGGGCGTGTCGGGCGTGTCGATTGCCGGCGTGCGGATACCGGTCGATGACGACGGCCGGATGCTGGTGAATTTCCGCCGTGGCGCCGATCCGTTCCCGTATTACTCTGTCTCGGACATTATCAATCACAAGATCGCGCCGGAAAAGCTCGCCGGCAAGATCGTTCTGGTCGGCGCGACCGCTCACGGACTTGGCGATCGCGGCGTGACGCCGGTCAACCCTGACATGCCGCGCGTCGAGATCCACGCCAACGCGATCGACAACATGCTTCAGGGCGACTTCCTGCGCCAGCCGATCGAGGCCCAGGAAATAGCGCTCGCGGCCACTCTTCTTATCGGTATCGCGATGTCTCTGGGCGTAGCGTGGCTGTCGGCGCTGGCGTCGGCGGTATTGGGCTTCCTGCTGCTGGTCGGTTACTACGTGTACGCTCAGCATCGCCTGCTTAACGACGGTCTGGTAATCGGAATCGTTTTTCCGATGGTCGCCGCGATTCTCGTCTATATGTTCCTGGCCGGCTATCGGTACATCACGGAGGGCCGCGAAAAGCGCTACTTGCGCAACGTCTTCGAGCACTACATGGATCCCGACGTCATCAGCGCAGTGCTCGATTCGCCCGAGGGCCTCAAGCTCGGTGGCGAAAAGCGTCATCTTGCGATCCTGTTCGCCGACATCGTGAGCTTCACCAAGCGCGCCGAGAAGACCACGCCTGAGGATCTGCTCGCGCTGCTGAACACCTACATGACCTCGATGATCGACGTGATTCTCAAGACCGGCGGTGTGGTGGACAAGTTGATGGGCGACGGGATCATGGCGTTCTGGGGAGCACCCAACGATATTGAAAATCCGTCGCGCTCCGCGATCGATTGCGCGCTTAAGATGCTCGACAATCTGCATGAATTGCAGAAGAACGATCCGCGGTTTGCGGACCTCGACATCGGCATCGGTATCGGAAGCGGCGACGTCGTGGTTGGCAATCTGGGCGGCGAAAAGCGCTTTGATTATTCGGTAATTGGCGACACCGTAAATTTCTCATCGCGGCTGGAAGGCCTGACGCGCCACTTCAAGGTGCATCTGCTCGTCAGTCGCGAGACTTACACTGAAGCCGGCGGTGGCTACATCGGGCGCGAGCTCGGGCTGGTGAAGGTCAAAGGCAAACAGCTGTTCGTGCCGATCGTTCATGTCGCCGGACGCGAGAATGACAGCGTCGATCCGTCCTTCTACAATCATTTCGCCAGCGCACTTTCGATGATTCGGTCTGGCAACGTATCGTCCGCTCGTCAGGAGCTCGAACATCTAAGCGAAACGCGTCCCGACGACACTCCGGTGCGCATTTACCTGGACAAACTCGCCGCCGACCCCGATCATCCCCCGACCGAGATGGTCTTTGAGTTCGAGACCAAGTAACTGGCTCGGTATGCTCGATCGTGATAACTGAGTAGTTTCTACCACGACTCGCGAAAGGAGCATCGAGATTCCGCAAGTGGCAAAGAACGACAAGGTCAAGGTGGCGGTGGTTGGCGCTTCCGGGTACTCGGGTATCGAGGCGGTGCGCATCCTGTCCAGCCATCCCTTCGTCGAGCTGAGCGTACTCACGTCTGAGCACTACGCCGGGCGCGAGGTCGCCGATCTGTATCGTCACCTGGCCGGCATCGACCTCCCGCCGTTCGAGGAATTGCGGCCCGACCTGGTGCAGGGCCGTGCCGAAGTCGCCATCTCGTGCCTGCCTGAGACGGTCGGCACCGCGCACACCGCCGAACTGATCAAGGCGGGCGTCAAGGTGATCGATCTGTCGGCGGATTATCGCTTCAAGGACGCCAGTCAGTTCCGCACGACGTACGGCATCGAGCATCCCGCGCCGCAACTCCTGAAGGAAGCGGTTTACGGCCTCAGCGAATTTCATCGTCATGAACTTCGCGAGGCGCGCCTCGTCGCAACGCCCGGATGCTTCCCGACTGGTGCGTTGCTCGCGCTGCTGCCGCTCATCAGGCGCGACCTGATCGAACCGTCGTCGATAATCATCGATGCGAAATCGGGCACGACCGGCGCGCGCCGGGCCGCGTCGATCGAGCAGCTGTTCGCGGAGGTCAACGAAAACTTCCGCGCCTACAAGGTCGGCAATCATCGCCACGTCCCCGAGATGGAACAGGAAATCTCCGCCGCGCTCGGCCGCGACATCGCATTGCTGTTCGTGCCGCATCTGCTGCCGATCACGCGCGGCCTGCTGAGCTCGATTTTCATGCGTCCGCGGGCCGGCACCACCGAGGCCGACGTTCACGCCGCCTTCGAGGCGAGCTTCGCGAAATCGCGCTTCGTGCGAATCCTGAAGCCGGGCGAGCTCCCCGAGCTGCGCAACGTGCGAGCGACGAACTACTGCGAATTGGCGTTCATCCTCGATCGCCGGAGCGAAACGCTGCTTGTGATCACCGCGATCGACAACCTCGGCAAAGGCGCGTCAGGCCAGGCAATCCAAAACATGAACCTGATGCTTGGCTACGACGAAGCCGCCGGCCTCCTGAACGCCGCCCCAGTACCCTAAAACTCACGATCCTTCCGCTTCCTTCCGGTACCTCGCCCGTTCCTTGACGGGAGAGGAGGCCGGCCGCAACGCGGCCGGTTGGTGAGGGTGCCGGGCGCATGCAACACGCTCGGAGGCCCTGAAGCTTGACGCCTGTTGGCCGCGCGGTTAATCTTTTGGTCGTGCAGTCAGAAAATATCTCAGCTGGCCAAAACGAGCGTTCATTTATCGAGATTGCGCGTCGCGCACAAATCATCGAATGCGCAATCGACGCAATAGCGGAACTCGGATACGCCAAAGCCTCGTTGGCCGAGATCGCCAAACGCGCCGGCGTCAGCAAGGGCGTGATCTCCTATCACTTCGCCGGCAAGAGCGAGTTGATGCAGCAGGTCGTGAGCACGGTGATGGAGAAAGCCGGCGCGGTGATGCTGCCCCGGATTTTTGCCGAGCACAGCGCCGCCGGAATGCTCCGCGCATACATCGAGAGCAACCTTGAGTTTCTCGATTCTCACCGCAATCACATCAGGGCGCTGATGTACATATCGGGCGGCGCCCGTCGCGACGATGGCAAGTCAGCGGTCGATCTCACGCTGACTTTCGATCCCGCGGTGCGCGAGCTGGAAAACCTGTTGCGCTCGGGACAGGAGCACGGCGAGTTTCGTGAATTCTCGACTCGGGTGATGGCGGTGACGATCAGGAGCGCTATCGACACGGTGTCGCTCCAGTTGTCGGTGTACCCCGAGATGGATCTCAAGATCTATGCGGACGAATTGGCAACTCTGTTCAACGTAGCCACGCGTAAATAACTCGCGCGACGGAGGGTAGTTCCATGGCATCGACAGGAGCATCTCTGATTAGACCAGAAGGCGTCCAGCACGATGAAGTGCGGGCCGACGGTGTCGCACGGCCTGCGCACAATCTCGCGCTCGGCTACCTGCGCGGATTCCTGGTGGTGCTGGTGCTGGCGCATCATTCCGTCCTCGCGTACATGGGGGGGCCTCCTCAGGCCAAGTCGCTGGTGGTCCAGCCGCCATACTGGCGCGCGTTCATGGTGGTAGATCCCCACCAGTGGGCGGGATTCGGTCTGTTCACCGGCTTCAACGACGACTTCTTCATGTCGCTGATGTTCTTTCTGTCGGGCCTGTTCGTGTGGTCGAGCCTCAAGCGCAAAGGCAATGCGAGCTTCGTCCGCGATCGGCTGCGCCGCCTGGGTATTCCGTTTTTGTTCGCGGCCGCGATCGTCGCGCCCATCGCGTACTACCCGTCGTATCTGCTGACGACCGGCGCGCACAGCGTGGCCGGTTACGCTCATGATTGGCTTGCGTTTGGCGACTGGCCGACGGGCCCGGCCTGGTTCATCTGGCTGCTGCTCGCATTCGATCTGTGCGTCGCCGCGCTGTATGCGCTGATGCCGAATTTCGGTGACGCGATCGGACGTCTCGCATCGAGCGCGCGACTGCATCCGGTGCGATTTTTTCTGCTGCTGTTCGCGGCTTCTGCCGCAGTGTTCATCCCGATGCTGGCCATCTTCGGCGCGATGGCGTGGACCAGCATCGGACCGTTCCAATTCCAGACCGCGCGTCTCTTTCATTACGCGGTCTATTTTCTCGCGGGAATCGGCGTCGGCGCATACGGCATCGACCGCGGCTTGCTCGCATCCGACGGGATCCTCGCCCGTCACTGGCTACGCTGGACGATCGGGATGTTAGTGGCGTTCGCGGTGAGCGTGGTGTTCATGGTGATCGTGATTTCAAAGGGCGCCACGATGTCGCCGATTTTCATGAACATGGTCGGGGGCGCGATGTTCGCGCTGACCTGCGGCGCTATCTCGTTTTCGTTCCTGGCGCTGTTCGTGCGCTTCGCCACGCGGCGCCGCTGGATCTGGGACAGCCTGAGCGACAACGAATACGGGATGTATCTTATCCACTATATGTTCGTGTCGTGGCTGCAGCTCGCAATTCTCAGCTCGCCGCTCCCGGCGATCGCAAAAGGATTGCTGGTATTCGCGGGTGTGCTGCTGCTCAGCTGGGGCGCCAGCGCGACTATTCGCCGCATCCCGGCAGTGTCGCGTATCGTCTGACTCGCACTCGTTTCGATCCGATCACGCGATTGTCCCTCTTCCCTCGATGGCAGGGGTTGGGTTGTTGAGCGTCTCGCGCGCTGACTCGCCGCAAGCGTCCGTTCAGCGGTTTCAAACTTGCCTTGCCCGACGCCCTCCAATAATTTGAAAAATGTACTCGCCATTTATGCGTAACCTTCGTCGCCTGCTTTAACCACGGTCTTCAGCGCATCTTATGTGGATCGTCCGCCTCGCGCTTCGCCGTCCCCTTTCGGTCGCCGTGATGGCTCTCCTGATGCTCGTGCTCGGCGTGCTCTCCTTCGGCCTCATGAACGTCGACATTTTCCCATCGATCGATCTGCCGGTCGTCCTGGTGGTCTGGAACTACCCGGGCTTGTCCGCTTTCGACGTCGAACGGCGGATGGTCTTCATCTCGGAGCGCGCTTACTCGACCACCGTCAACGGCATCGAGCATATCGAGTCGGAATCGATCAACGGCATCGGCATCCTCAAGGTTTATTTTCAGCCGGGTGCCGACATCGGCGGCGCGATCGCGCAAATAAACGCGGTGTCTGAGACTATCCTGAGCAACCTGCCGCGCGGCATCCAACCGCCGCAGATCATCTCGTACAATGCCAGCAACGTGCCGGTCGCGCAGCTCAACGTTTACAGCGACGTGCTTTCGACCAACAAGCTTTTCGACTACGGCCTCAACTTCATCCGCATCCAGCTCTTCACGATCCCCGGCTTTTCCTCGCCCGCACCTCTAGGCGGTGTCAGCCGATCGGTGATGGTGAACCTGGATCCGACTGCGCTCTATGCCAACGGGCTCTCCGCCTTCGACATCGGCACCGCGCTCGCGGCGACCAACGTCGTCATCCCGTCGGGCACCGCCAAGATGGGCAATTACGAATACAACGTTGACCTGAACATGTCGGTGCCGAAGGTTTCCGACTTCAACAAGCTGCCGATCAAGTACCTGAACGGCGCGCCGGTTTTCCTCGGCGACGTCGCGCCAGTGACCGACTCGCATCAGCCCGAAACCAACGTCGTGCGCTTCAATGGTCAGCAGGCCACCTACCTGCTGGTGGTCAAACACGCCGACGCTTCAACCCTGAAGGTCGTCGACGCGGTCAAAAAGAAGCTGCCCGACATCCGCGCCACCGCGCCCAAAGGGTTGAACGTGATGCTGACGTTCGACCAGTCGCAATTCGTGCGCGCCGCATTGCGCGACGTCGTGCAGGAGGCCGTCACCGCCGCGCTCCTGGTCGCGCTCATGGTGCTGCTGTTCCTCGGATCGCCGCGCAGCATGCTCATCGTGATCACGTCGATTCCGCTTTCGATCCTCACCGCAATCATCGGGCTCAAGCTTACCGGCCAGACGATCAACACGATGACGCTCGGCGGCATCGCGCTCGCAGTCGGGATGCTGGTCGATGACGCCACGGTCGAAGTTGAAAACATTCACCGCAACCATGCGATGCACAAACCTTTGCTGGTCGCGATTCTCGACGGCGCGTCGCAGATCGCCACGCCGACGTTCGTCGGCACGCTCGCCATCTGCATCGTGTTTTTTCCGGTCGTGCTGCTGACCGGAGTCGCGCGATTTCTCTTCACGCCGCTTGCGCTTGCGGTCGTATTCGCGATGCTCACGTCGTACCTGCTCTCGCGCACGCTGGTCCCGAGCATGGCGCGCTACCTGCTCCCCGATACTCACGAGGAAAATTTCGGCACCGGCAGATGGTCGCGCATCGTGAGCGCGTTCGACCGCCGCTTCGAGCAGGTCAGGGAGTCGTATCGCTTCGGACTCGCAAAATTCATCGCACGCCGAACGTTCTCGCTCATCTGTGTCGCCGTCCTCATTTTATCTTCGCTGGCGATGCTGCTGGTGGTCGGCGAGGATTTCTTCCCTCGCGTCGACGCCGGCATGATGAGCCTGCATCTGCGGATGCCAACCGGGACCCGGGTCGAGCACACCGAGTACATGGTCGATAACATCGAACGCGCGATTCGCACCGTGGTGCCCGCCGACGAGCTCGAAGGCATCAGCGACAACATCGGGCTGCCGCTTTCGTACGACCTGGCGTTCTATCACACCGACTCGATTGGCCCGCAGGACGCCGATCTGCTCATCCAGTTGAAGCCCCAGCATAAGCCGACCGCCGACTATCAGTATAAAATTCGCAGTCTTCTCGCGCGCCGGTTTCCGAACGTGACCGCGTATTTCCAGGCCGCCGACATCGTCAGCCAGGTGCTGAATTTCGGCCTGCCCGCCGCTATCGACGCGCAAATTAATGGCAACAACCTCGAGGCCGATTACGACATCGCGCTGCGCCTGCAGGATCGCATGCGGCAGATTCCCGGCGTCAGCGATCTCCGCATTGCTGAGCCGCAGGACTATCCGACCTTCGGCGTCAACGTCGATCGGGCAAAGGCGCTCGAACTCGGCATCACGCAGCAGCAGGTCGCCTCGAGCATGCTCTCGACGCTCTCCGGCGCCTCGCTCTTGCAGCCCAACTTCTGGCTCGATCCCAAATCCGGCGTTAACTACAACGTGGTATCGCAGGCGCCGCAGCATCTGATCGATTCGGTCGCGACGCTCTCGAACATTCCGCTCAGCACTCCCAACATCACGGCCGGCACCCAGAGCCAGGCGCAGCTCCTTGGCAACCTCGCGACCGTCACGCACACCTGGGATCCGGCCGTCGTCGCGCACTACACCGTGCAGCGCGTCATCGATGTCGACGCCGGCGTCGAGGGCCGCGACCTCGGCAGCGTCACCGATGCGGTGCAGCACGAAATCGACCACCTCGGCCCGCTGCCCGCCGGCACTCAGGTCGTCATCCGCGGCCAAAGCCAGGCGATGCACGATTCGTTCTACACGCTCGGCGAGGGGCTGATACTCGCCATCATCCTCGTGTACCTGTTGATGGTCGCGAACTTTCAGTCGTGGCTCGAGCCGTTCATCATCATGATGGCGGTGCCGGGCGCGCTGGCCGGCGTGCTCTGGATGCTCGCGATCACGGGCACGACCATCAACGTGGAATCCTTGATGGGCGCGATCATGGCGGTCGGCGTCGGCGTCGCCAACGGCAACCTGCTAATCGTTTTCGCCAACGAGCTGCGCGAAGAGGGATACAGCCCGCTCGCCGCCGCGATCGAGGCCGGCCGCATCCGCTTCCGCCCGATTATCATGACCGCGCTGGCGATGATCCTCGGCATGCTCCCGATGGCGCTGTCGCTCGGCTCCGGCTCAGAGCAGAACGCGCCGCTCGGCCGCGCAGTTATCGGCGGCCTGCTGGCGGCGACGATGATGACGTTGTTCGTGGTGCCCGCGGTTTATTCGATTTTCGGGCGCAGCCTCATCGGCAAGCATCAGCGTGACGCCGAGATCGAAGCAATCACGCTGCCCGGCGCATAGAATATGCCCGAGATGGAAGACGATCCGAAAAATTTCAGCGTGCCGGCGCCCGGCGGATTTTTCTTCGCCGGATGGATCGTCGCGATCGTCGTCGCTCTAATCGCGACCGCCGGCCTCGTGCTGGCCCGCGAACTGTGGATCGGCCGCCAGACGTCAGCGCTCGAGAGTGAAAATCAGGCCGGCCCGCATGTTCTCGTCAGCCAGGTTTTAGAGGCTCCCGCGACGCGCGATCTCAAATTGCCCGCGACTATTCGCGGCTTCGACGAGACCGACATTTACGCCAAGGTTCCCGGCTACCTGAAGACGATTAACGTCGATAAGGGCGACCGCATTCACACGGGTCAACTGCTCGCGGTGCTGACCTCGCCCGAGCTGGATCAGCAAGTCGCCAATGCGCGCGCCAACTACAACCTCGCGCTCATCACCGACAAGCGCAATCAAACCCTCGTGCACGCGAGAGTCATCCCGCAGCAAACCGCCGACGAAAGCCACGGCGCGATGCTGCAGGCCCGTGCGACGCTTAATCAGTACATCGCCAATCAGCAGTACGAGACGATCACTGCGCCGTTCGACGGTATCGTCACCGCGCGCTACATCGATCCCGGCCACCTCGTGCCCGCGACCACCTCGCCCGGCACGCCAGGCGCAGGCGCGATAATTTCAATCTCCCGCTACAGTCCGCTGCGCGTGTTCACGTATGTGCCGCAGAACGTCGCGCCGTTCATCAGGGACGGCGATCCCGCGACGATCACGGCAGCCGGCTATCCGGGCCAGAAATTCACAGGCACCATCACACGTCATCCCGACGCGCTCTCACCCGACACGCGCACGATGCTGGTGGAAGTCGATCTACCGAATGAGAACAAGGCCCTGTATCCCGGAATGTACGCGACCGCCGAGTTCACAGTTAAGATGGGCGCAGGATCCCCGATGGTTCCCGACGACGCCCTGGTTTTCCGCGACGGCAAAGTCTACGTCCCCGTCGTCCGCAACAACCAGTTACACCTCGCCGAGGTAACCCTGGGCTACGACAACGGCCAGACGGTGGAAGTCCTCAGCGGCATCAACCCCAGCGACAAGGTCGCAGTAAACGTAGGCCAGGCCGCCCGCGACGGCGAAAACGTCCAACCCGTCGACAATACGAAGTAGTTCGCAAAAACTCCGGTTCCCCTTCCCACTATGGGAAGGGGTTAGGGATTAGGTTGGTTGCAATACCAACCATCGCGCCTGTCCGATAAACTTGCACGGTGCCCAAGCATCTGACCTTTCGCATCCATCTCCCGCCCGCGCTCGCAGGGCAGCTCGGCGCGCGCCGCAAACAGACCGGACAAACTCTCTCCGCGATCGTCGTCCAAGCCCTCGAACGATTGCTCGGCGACGAAGATCAGACTGTATTTCAGACTTCGACTGTCAACGCCCTGATGGAAGGCGCATCGACCGGCGACATGACGATGGGTGAGCTCAAGACTCACGGTGATTTTGGCCTCGGCACCTTCGACGGACTCGACGGCGAGATGATCGAGCTCGACGGCAAGGTCTTCCAGGTGCGCGCCGACGGCCACGCGCATCCGGTCGAGGACTCCGCGCGCACGCCGTTCGCAACGGTCAGCTTTTTCAAAGCCGACGAAAGCGCGCGGCTCGATCGTCCGTGCGATCAGCCCGCGATGCTCGAGGCAGTCGCCGCGATGCTCCCCTCGCAGAACATTTTTCACGCGGTGAGAATCGAAGGGCGCTTCGACTACGTGAAAACTCGCGCAGTCGCCAAGCAGGACAAGTCAGTCGGCCTCGAGGATGCCGCGCGCGAGGAGCCGATCTTCGAGTTTCACGACGTCGAGGGCACCATCGTCGGATTCTTCACGCCCGATTACCTGCGCGGCGTCAACGTCCCCGGCTATCACCTGCATTTCATAACCGCCGACCGCAGCGCCGGCGGCCATATGCTCGATTGCCGCACGAAGGACGTGACGATCAAAATCCATCACACGCCCGAATTCGAACTGGGCACCCCCGGCACCGAAGAATTCCTGAAAGCAGATCTGACACACGACCACACCGCCGCCATCGCAAAAATCGAACACTAACTCCTCACAAGGCGGCGAAGTTGCGATTTTCGTGCGGCCACGGCGGCGCGTCGGCGATCGCGCCGAGCACATCTTCGGGCTGCTCGACCAGCGACCACATCTTGCGATGGCGCTCGTCCATGAAACGGCGCTCGATGCAGCTCTCAAGGAACTTCACGCACGGCGTGTAAAAGCCGAGCGTGTTGACCAGCACGATCGGACCGCCGAATAGTCCGAGCCGCTTCCACGTGATCGCTTCGAACAGCTCCTCGAGCGTGCCGCATCCGCCCGGCAGCGCGATCACCGCATCGACTTCCTCGATCATCATCCGCTTGCGCTCGTGCAGGTCGTTTACGATCAGCAGCTCGCTCAGCCCGCGATGGCCCCATTCGAGGTCGTACATGAAACGCGGCAGCACGCCGATCACGCGCCCGCCTTCGGCCAGCGCCGCGTCCGCCAGATGCCCCATCGAGCCGACGCTGCCGCCGCCATAAACCAGCGTCACTTTGTTGCGCGCCAACTCGCGCCCCAGGCGTGCGGCGGCGTCGTGATAAGCACTGTCGCACTGACGACTCGACGCGCAATAAACGCAAACTCGCTTGATAGCCATCGCGCGATCGTATCCGACCGATTCGCGCCCATCCAGATACTGATCATGCTCGTAGTCACAGACGGCGTAGCGATTCGGCGCATCCGATGTCCCGTTCTGGGACACGGCGAGCACGACGCCGCATATCGTAGGCAAGCGAAGTAGCAAGCTGCGCGGAGCAGCTGACCAAAATTCCCGAACGGATCGATGCGGTTTGACGCTAGATTGGTGGCGCATTCGCCCAGGGCGTCACTGTCCGGCTAATAACGATCCAAGCGGCTTAACCCTTGCTCTACTTGTCCTTGAGATGCGCATTCGTCGCGCATTCCGGAGGACTTTTAGTTGAGCGAAAGCCGATCATTCGCTAATCCAAACGCGAAATATCTGGGCGTCGTTGTCGCTGTCGCGCTCCTTCTCGGAGCGGTGTCGGTTTGGACTCTCAATTTCGTAACGCCTGCTCATGCGCAGGCGGCGCCGGCGCAAATGGAAATCGCCGGCGAGCAGTCGGTCGCGTCGGGTCGATCGATTACAAATTTCGAGGACGCGGCATCGCGAACGTCTAACGTCGAAAAGCGCGGCCTCCCGATCGCGATCCATCGACCGCTCACCGGACGCTCGAGCGCCCTTCTAGACGATGAAAGCGACGGCTTCGACCCTGGTGATGACTCGCCCAGTTCGCAGCGACGGCATCGCGTGCGCAAGGCGGACTTTCCCGGCGGCACCGACAATGGTTCGGTGACTCCTCCAGATACGCAGGGGACGGTCGGTCCCAATCATCTGATGGCCGTGCTCAACAGCAACGTGACGATCGAAACGCGCACCGGAGTGGTTCTGAGCTCGGTTCCGATCGCGTCCT
Source organism: uncultured delta proteobacterium (assembly GCA_963794325.1). Classification (GTDB taxonomy): domain Bacteria; phylum Desulfobacterota; class Binatia; order Binatales; family Binataceae; genus Binatus. The sequence continues at coordinate 18,803 of CAWCDG010000002.1, forward strand.
TCTGGTCGAGCCTCGGAATCAACTGGGCGTTCGATCCGCGTGTGCTGTTCGACCGCTACAGTGATCGATGGATCATATCGGCAGGCGCCAACGCCGCATCGCCGACCGCGTGCATCCTGATCGGCGTATCGCAGACCAACGATCCGACCGGCGGCTGGAATCTCTACAAGGTGAGCGTCGATGCGAACGGCGCGAGTTGGGCCGACTATCCTACGCTCGGTTTCAACGGCGACTGGATCGTGGTGCAGGCCAACGTCTTCACCGTCAGCCAGGGCGCGTATGTTGGATCGTATGTTTACGCGTTCGACAAAGCCGGCTTGTACGCGGGCGGCGCCGGCCAATACACAGTCTTCCACGATCCGACCGGATTCACCGACTACCCGGCGGTGACCCACGATAACACGCTCGCGACGGAGTACCTGGTGCAAAACTGGAGCGGCAGGGGCGGGACGCTTCGCATCAGCGCGATCACGGGCCGGGTCGGATCGGAAGTGCTGACGACTGGCGTCGCTTTCCCGAAGTCTGCGAAAGCGTGGAATGATTCCGCCGCGGTCACTAACTTCGCACCGCAACTCGGCTCGGCTTCAGGAATCGATACGGACGACGATCGAATCGAGAACTGCGTCTATCGAAACGGATCTTTGTGGGCGGCGCAGACGGTGTTCCTCCCTGCGACCGGCACGCCGACACGTTCGTCGGCGCAGTGGTGGCAGATAAACACCGCGAGCGGCAGCGTCGGCGTAGTGCAGCAACTTGGAAGGCGCGACGATTCAACCGGGCATTTCGATTACGCGTACCCGACGCTGGACGTCAACGCGAACGACGACATGATGCTTGGCTACTCGCGATTCGGCGCGACCCAATATGCGAGCGCGAACTACTCGTACCGGCTCCACAACGACCCGCCGAACACGCTCGAAGCCGACACGGTCTTCAAATCGGGTGAAGGGCCGTACTTCAAAGATTTCGGCACGGGCGACAATCGATGGGGCGACTACAGCAACGTCGCCGTCGATCCGATCAACGACCTCGACCTGTGGACGATCCAGGAATACGCGGGCCCGGGCAACACGTGGGGAACATGGTGGGGGACGATCGAGCTCAGGGGAAATGCGACCCCGACTCCTACGGCCACGAGAACTCCGAAGCCGACTCCGACGCGGACTCCACGGCCGACCCGCACACCCAAGCCGAGGCGCACGCCGAAACCGAAGCGCACACCGACTGCGACTCCGACGCCCGTGGGTTATTGGAGCGCACCGGGTGAAACTTAGGCGAAAACCGGCGCCCCTGAGTGCAGCGGTGCAACTCGAGATTTGACTCTGATGCTACAAATAGGCGGATCACATAAACAGAACGTTCGACACCGGCCGAAGTAAAAATGACAAATTTATCCGCCCGATTGAAGGAAGAAATTCACTTTAAGTAGCGTTATCACATTAGAACTTGATCTATCCATTATAAGCTCGGTTGAGCGGTCCAAATCTTGCGACGACATGTTTTGTGAAGGTACGTTGTGTCTTGACGGGAAGTGCGTCGGGAGGCTTTTAAATGCGAATCGGCGGAAAATCGGCAGTGAAATCGTCGCATGACCTGATTCTGATCGTCGGCGCGGTAATCGCGATTGCGATGATCGTCTCGAAAATGATTCACAACTGGCGGACTTTGCCATCGAACTTGGGGATGACTAACGCGGCAGTGATGATGGCGGACAACGATCCCGCGCCACGCTGATTTTCTCTTTTCACTCCGGCCGCGATGCCGGCGAAAGGGAGGCGCATCGCGAGTCAAGCCTGGTATCCGATATCCGAACAGGCCCGGAAATTCCGGGCCTGTCGCGTTTTCGATTCTGCGCGATCAAGCCGCACTCGATCCGCATTCCGCGTTTCCGAGCGTAATCGTCTTCAGCCGTAGACGCGCCGCATTCACGTCAGTAAAATGCGTGCGCAAAGGGACATTAATCTTCGGCGGGGGAACGTGACACGGAGATCGTTGCGGGGTTTGGTGCTGGGTACAGCGGTGCTCGTCGCGATTGCGATTGTCGCTGGCAGCGCGGATATGATCGGCCATGCGGCGGAGACGCCGGGATCCCGCACGGCACAAGCCCACCCGGCCGTTCATGCACTGGAGCCTGGCTACACCGGGACGTTCCTTTACCGCAACGATAGTTTTCGCACCGGCCAAAACCTGGCGGAAAGCGTCCTGACTCCCACGAACGTCAACCAATCGCAATTCGGCCTGCTATTCGCCGACAGCATCGACGGGGCAGCCTACGCGGAGCCGCTCTATGTGCCGGGTGTGTCGATTCCAGGCCAGGGGACGCACAACGTTGTCTATGTGGCGACCGAAAACGACAGCGTCTATGCGTTTGACGCGGACCAGCCCGGACCTCCGCTGTGGTATACCAGCTTTATCAATCCGGCAGCTGGAATCACCGCAGTGCCGGCGACCGATATCGGAAAGTGCGCGGACATTACGCCGATCATCGGCATCACCGCCACTCCGGTCATCGACCCCACCGCGGGAACCGCGGGAACATTATACGTCGTGTCGAAGGTCAAGCTCGGCCCGGGCAACTATCAGCAACAGCTCCACGCACTGGATATCACGACCGGCTCCGAGCAGCAGCATAGTCCGGTCACGATAGCGGCGAGTGTGCCGGGAAATACGTTGGACAGCGTCAAAGGCGTGATTTCGTTTAATCCTCTTTTGCAGCAAGACCGTCCGGCGTTGACGCTCGCGAACGGCGTGGTTTACCTGAGCTTCGCGTCGCATTGCGACACCGAGCCGTATCACGGGTGGATTCTGGGCTACGACCAAACCACACTGGCGCAGGTGGTGGTGTACAACACCTCGCCCAACGGCGTCGAAGCCGGCATCTGGGAATCAGGATGTGGTCCCGGCATCGATACCAATGGCGACCTCATTGTCATCACCGGAAACGGAACCTTCGACCCTGGCCCGACCCGGAACAATTATGGCGACAGTTTTCTGCGGCTGACGCCCGGCGGCGGGACGATGTCGGTCGCCAGCTATTTTACCCCGCTCGACGAACAGGTTCTCGCCGATGAAGACTTGGACATGGGTTCGGGAGGTGGTTTGATGCTACCTGATCAACCCGGTCCGAATCCTCATCTTGTTGTCGGCGCCGGCAAGATCGGCACAATCTATCTTGTGAATCGGGACAGCATGGGCGGATTCAACGCCGGCGGAGATCAGAATGTGCAGGAGGTGAGCGGTACGATCCCCGGGATGTTCAGCACCCCCGGGTATTGGCAGGGGATGGTGCCTGGGGTTGGCCTGCAGAACATGGTTTATACCGTTGCCGAAGACGATCAGCCGAAAATGTTCGTCCTCTCCAACGGACTGCTCCAGACACCGCCGACAACGGCCACGATAAACTACACCTTTGGATTCCCCGGTGCGTCGCCGGTCATTTCGGCCAACGGCACCACCGGCGGCATCTTGTGGGCGATCGACGCCGCGAGATGGCAAACGGGTGGTACTGCGATTCTCTTCGCCTTCGACGCCACCAATATTCAAAGCCCAGCACTGTACGACAGCGACAACTTCGTCGCGGACCATCCCGGACCCGCGGTGAAGTTCACCGTGCCGACTGTCGCCAACGGCTCGGTCTACGTCGGAACGCAGACCCAGCTGGCGGTGTTCGGTTTGTTCCCCGGTGGCAGCAGGGGTGCCGCGACTCCGACCGCAACTGCCACTGCGACGTCTGATGCAACCGCGACTGTCACTGCGACATCTGATGCAACCGCGACTGTCACTGCGACGTCTGCTGCAACCGCAACTGCCACAGACACCGCCACTGCCACCGCGACATCTGATGCAACCGCAACTGCCACAGGCACCGTCATTGCCACTGCCACCGCCACTGCGACGCAGACTTTCAGCGTCACGCCCACGCTCACATCCACGCCGACGTCAACCGCGACCGCCACGGCGTCTAATACCCCGACACCCACTGCGACGCCCACTGTGAGCGCCACTGCGACCACCACGCCCTCGCAGGTTCCCACGACGACCGCCACCGCCACTCCGACCCTTACCGCCACGCCGACCGCGTCTCCGAGTCCGGCCTTCGCGACGCTAATGGCTAAGCCGACCTCGCTCTCGTTCTCGAGCCAGGTCGTCGGTCATCAAAGCAAGCCGGCAAATGTGAAGCTGACCAACACCGCTGCGGGTACGGCCGTGACCTTGGGCCCGGCTATAAGCGGCGGCTTCGTTATGACCTCGAGCAATTGCCCGTCGGTGATGCCGCCCAAGTCGTCCTGTACGATCTCAATCGCGTCGGCCCCAACCGGGAAGGGAAAACAAAGTGGCCAGCTGCAATTGAACAGCAATGCCCGGTTCGGAGTGCGCACGATCAAGCTGAAGGGCAAAGGCATGGCAGCGAGGATCAGGACCCGGCCAAAATCGCTGAGCTTCGAACCTCTATCGGCTGACGCCGTCAGTTCCTCTCAGAGCATTACGGTGATCAACGACAGTCCCGCTCCCATATCCTTCACGACGGCTCCTGCAGCCACTCCGCCGTTCAATGTGACTGCCAACACCTGCAACACAATCGCGGCCAACGGAGGGACCTGCACGGTCTCCGTCGAGTTCGCGCCGCACAAACACGGCAGGTACTCGGGCACGCTCGAACTGCACGACACCGCCGGAAACAGTCCGCAACACATAAAGCTCTTCGGCCGTTCCAAATAGACGGTCGTCGCTCGACAACTCGGGTTGCTGGGAGTTTCGCGATCTGAAACCCTTAGCTGGAACGGCGTGCGCCTCGCGCGCGCATGATCTGCGATGCAGGCCGCCCAACCAAACAGCCGATTAGAACAGTCGAAGCAAGCCGCCTGGATTCCGAGGCCGCGGCGGTACCTGGCGGCATTGTTCGCGATGCTGATGTCGGCCACGATTTTCGAAGGCTACGACATCACCATCTTCCACCTCGCGACGCCTGAAATCGCGAAGACCTTTCACCTCGCCGATCCCGCCATCGGCCTGATGGCGTCGATTGTGCGGTTCGGCGGGATGCTTTCGTTCTTCGTGGTAATCCTCGCCGATCGATACGGCCGAAAACCAATCATCTCGGTGACCGTACTCTGCTACACGATTCTCACGTTGTTCACCGCGCTTTCGAGAGGCGTCGGGTCTTTTACGATCTTTCAAAGCCTGGCGCAGATATTCCTCGCGGCGGAGTTCGGAGTTGCGGTCACGATGATCAGCGAGGAATTTCCCGACGCGCGGCGCGGACGCGCAATCGCGGCGCTGCACATGGTCGCGTTTCTCGGCGTGACTGCTGCCGCACTGACCTACGCGCTGATGGCGGAATCGAGTTGGGGATGGCGTGGCATGTACCTGCTGGGGCTCGCGCCACTTGTGATGGTCGCGTTTTTGCGCCGCGGACTGCGTGAGACCGCGCGCTTCACCGCGCTCGAGCGGGCGCGCGCCGCGGCTGGCCAGGAGCGTCCTGCATTCTTTACGTCGATTCGAAATTGCCTCACGCCATTGGCGGGACCGTATCGCTCGCGCCTGCTGGTGATGGCCGGGCTGTGGAACTCGATCGGGTTGATCGGCGGCCCGACGGTCACCTATTTCAGCCTCTACGCCCGCCGCGATCATCATTGGAAATCCCACCAGGTCGCCGCGGCGATAATTCTCGCCTACGCGTTGGGCACGCTCGGCAGCATGCTGAGTGGCTTTCTGATGGACCGGATCGGGCGAAAGTTCACCACCTGCTTCTTCTACCTGATGTCGGGCGCCGCGATGTACATGCTGTTCACCAGCGACACTTACGGCGCGATCCTCGTAGGCGAAGTCATCACGATGTTCGCATATCAGGCCGCGCGCACCGCTACGTCTGCGCTGTCGACCGAACTTTTTCCGACCGCGATACGCGCAACCGGCTACAGCCTATGCGTGCAGGTGATCGGTCAAATCTGTTGGATGCTATCGCCGGTCGTCATCGGGTTGCTCTCCCGCCCGCTCGGCAGCTTGGGCAACGCCGCTTCGCTTTTCGCTGCCGGCCCACTGGTCGGAGTCGTACTCGTAGTGTGGTTCGTCCCCGAAACGCGCGGCAAGACATTAGAGGAACTCTCACCCAGCGTCGGTGAGCCGCCCCCAGTCACCACCGAATAGATCACTGATCGTTTTTTTGGCACCCCTTCTCGCACGCAAACCGGTCTCCCCCAATCCGGTTCCCCTTCCCGCTCGGGAAGAGGTTACTCCCATCAATCCGGTTCCCCTTCCCGCTCGGGAAGGGGTTAGGGGTTAGGTTCTTCGGCAACGGCAACCAGCCTAAAGTCCGACCCGTTTTCTAATTTCCTTAACGATGGCTTCCGGAGCCATCGAGACATCGACGACGACAGCGTCTTGCGGCTCCTCCAGCGTATCGAACTGACTCTGAAGAAGCTCCGGATTCATGAAATGTCCGCTGCGATGCCGCAGCCGTTCCGCGATCACTTCTTTCGACCCTTTCAGAAAAACGACCTTCACCGATTTCGGATCGATCACGATTTCGTCGCGATAAGATTGCTTAAGCGCCGAACACGCGACAACTCCATCGCGGCATTCCGTCAGCATCGCCTGGATCAATTTCCGAATAGCAGCCAGCCACGGCGCACGATCGGCATCATCAAGCGCGATCCCAAGATGCATCTTGCGCTTGGCTGCCTCTGAATGCAGTTCGTCGCCATCGTGAAACTCCCATCCAAGCGACTGCGCTAGCGCGCGCCCAACCGTCGTCTTCCCCGCCCCCGTAACTCCCATCACGATTACGATCATGACTACTTCCCAGCAAAGATAACCTACACAGCCTCGCGCAACCGTCAAATTCCCATTTTGTTCCCCTTCCCTCGAGGGAAGGGGTTAGGGGTTAGGTTGACAGTTCGGATGGCCCGTCTAACATACGGATTGTCAAACGAATCGAAGTAGCCGCTTCGGAGGTATCGTAAATGTCAGGACCAAATCTCAGCGAAAGCGAAATCAACGAACCCAACCGCTGGCGACTCGAGACCCCCGGGCATTCCGGATGGAAACGCACCGCGCGCCCCGACGATCCGGAAAAGTACCTGATGGTCTCCGCGGACTGCCATTGCAACGAGCCGTCGAATCTCTGGGTCGAGCGGATCGATCGCAAATTTCGCGACCGGCTGCCGCGAATCGAAGTCGATGAAAACGGCGTCAAGTGGGCAATCTCGGAAGGATGGGCGCGCTCGCGTCTTCTCGACAGCCGCCTCGAAGGCGAAGACCATCTGCGCTCCAAGGCCGGCGCCGATCCCGAACAGCGCCTGAAAGATCAGATTCGCGACGGCGTCGATGCGGAAATTATTTTCCCCAACAAGGGTCTCACGATGTGGGCGACGCCCGACGCTGACTTCGCGCATGCGCAATGCCGCATCTACAACGATTGGGCGTGGGAGACGTTCGCGAAGTACAACGACCGCATGTCGCCGCTCGCCGCAATCGCAACCGCCGATCTTCCCGGCTCGATCAAGGAAGTCGAGCGCGTCGCCAAGCTCGGATTTCGTGGGCTGACTCTGCCGTGCAAGCCAATCTTCGGTGCGCACGATGCGCGCCATCCCAACTACAATCTGCCGATCTTCGATCCGCTATGGTCGGTGATCCAGGAAGCCGATCTTCCGATCACGTTCCACGTCTCCACCGGGCGCGATCCGCGCGCGGCCCGCAAAGACGGCGGCGCAGTGATCAACTACGTTTCACACTCGCTGGTCCCAACCATCGAGCCGGTCGCCAATCTGTGCGGATCGGGCGTGCTCGAGCGATTCCCGGGACTGAAATTCGCGGCCATCGAATCGGGCATCGGATGGGTCGCGTGGGCTCTGGGAGCCATGGACGAGGCCTATCACAAACATCACATGTGGGCGCTGCCGCGGCTCAAGATGCTGCCGAGCGAGTATTTCCGCGCGCATGGGTACGCGTCGTTCCAGGAAGATCCGGTCGGTCTCGATCTCGCGGTGAAATACAATCTGACCAACAACTTCCTGTGGGCCAATGACTATCCGCATCACGAGGGAAGCTGGCCGCATTCGGCGCAAGCGATCGAGCGCGAGATGGGCGGTCTCCCCGAGGACGCACGTGCGAAGATCCTGGGCCTGAATGCGGCGCGCCTGTTCAAGTTCGACGTGGACGCGCTGACGAAATCGCACCGCGCCCGAGTGGCGGCGAACTGAACCGGCTGTTTGATGGCACCAGAAGTTTCGCATCACTACTCCAACCTCGACGGCGTCCGAATCCACTACGTCATGATGGGGAATGGCGCGCCGGTCGTGCTGCTCCACGGATGGCCGCAGACCTGGTACGAATGGCGCCGCGTGATGCCGCTGCTGGCGGACAAGTTCTCACTGGTCGCGTTCGATATGCGCGGCCTCGGCGACTCGACGCGCCCGATTTCCGGCTACGACAAGAAGACCGTCGCCAACGACATCTGGCTAATCATGCACAGCCATTTCGGCCACACGCAGTTCGCTGTCGTTGGCCACGATTGGGGCGCGCCCGTTGCGTTTCGCCTCGCCGCCGATCATCCCGCCGAAGTGACGCATCTCGCGATGCTCGATGTTCCTGTCCCCGGCGATCAGCCCGCCGGCTCTCCGATCGGCGGCGGTGCGCGATGGTGGCATCTGTTCCATCAGGTGCCCGATCTTCCGGAAGCGCTGGTGTACGGCCGCGAAAGGCTCTATCTCGAATTCTTCTACGCGAACGGATGCGACGTAGCCGGCGCGATCGGCCCCGACGATATTACGGAGTACGTGCGCACCTACTCGCAGGTCGGGGCGATGCGCGCGGGCTTCAATTTCTACCGCGCTCTCCCGAAAGACGTCGCCGACAATCGCGCCACCTTCGCGACAGGATTCAAACTTCCGATGCCGACGCTCGGACTCGGCGGCGGCGGACCGCGCGGCCGCGGCGATCTGGTAGTCGAATCTCTCCGCCGCGTCGCCGTTCACGCCACCGGCGGCTCAATCCCCGGCTGCGGCCATTTCATTCCCGAGGAGAAACCGGTCGAGCTCGCTAACCACCTGCGCGAGTTCCTCGCCACGTAGATTCTGCTTTCGTTCGCAACCGCAGTCTGGTACGCCTCGAACATAATGTAGTCGCATCAGGAGAAATGCCGTGGACTTTAGTATTCCCGCAGATGTAACCGCCTACCTGGCCGAGCTCGACGCGTTCATCGAGAAAGAAATCAAGCCGCTCGAACGCGAGAACGACAACATCCGCTTTTTCGACCATCGCCGCGAATGGGCGCGCACTGACTTCGAGCGCGACGGCCTGCCGCGCCACGAATGGGAAGCGCTGCTGGGTGAGATGCGCCGGCGCGCCGACAAGGCCGGCCACTATCGCTACGCGCTGCCCAAAGAATACGGCGGCAAGGACGGCACCAACCTCGCGATGGCGATCATCCGCGAATACCTGGCGGCCAAGGGTCTCGGCCTGCATAACGATTTGCAAAACGAAAGCTCGATCGTCGGCAATCTGCCAACGGTGCTGATGTTCCGCGACTTCGGCAACGCTCAGCAGAAAAAAGAATTCATCCCGAAGCTGCTCGACGGCTCGATGCGTATCGCGTTCGGACTCACCGAGCCCAATCATGGTTCCGACGCGACCTGGATGGAGACCCGCGGCGTTCGCGACGGCGATCACTGGCGAATCACCGGCGCGAAGATGTGGAACACCGGCCTGCACGTCGCCACCCACGATTTCGTGTTCGCGCGGACCAGCGGCAAAGACGGTAGCCCGCGCGGCATCACGTGTTTCATCGTCCCGACCAAGAGCGCGGGCTTCAAGATCGAAGAGTACATGTGGACCTTCAACATGCCGACCGATCATCCGCGCATCTCGCTGACGGATGTCGCGGTGCCGGCCGACGCGATTCTCGGCGATCCGGAAAACGGTCTCGCCGTCGCGCAGCTCTTCGTCCACGAGAACCGCGTTCGCCAGGCCGCAAGCTCGCTGGGAGCGGCGCAATATTGCATCAACGAAAGCGTGAAGTACGCCAAGCAGCGTAAGCCGTTCGGCAAACCGCTCGCGAGCAACCAGGCGATTCAATGGCCGCTGGTCGAGCTGCACACCGAAGCCGAGATGATCCGCAATCTAATCCACAAGACCGCGTGGCAGATGGATCAAATGTCCAAGCCGGAGGTCGCTCTCAAACTTTCCGACAAGGTCGCGATGTGCAATTACCGCGCGAACCGACTGGTCTGCGACGCGGCGGACCGCGCGATGCAGGTGCATGGCGCGATCGGATATTCGCGGCATAAACCGTTCGAGCACATTTTCCGGCATCACCGGCGCTATCGCATCACGGAAGGCTCCGAAGAAATCCAGATGCGGCGCGTCGCGCAGTACCTGTTCGGATTTTTCAAGGACCGGAAGGTGGCGGAGGAGTAGGGCGCTCCGCCCGCGACATAAAAGTGAGCAGCGAAGATTTCGCCGCGCGCCTGCAGTCCGCCATCGCACGCCACGTCGATGCGCCAGGGACAATCCACGACCTGCAACGACTGACCGGCGGCGCGAACAAAACAACCTGGTCGTTCGACGCTGATGTCGCGAAGACGCGCGAGCAATTCATCCTGCAACTCGCAAGCCCGCGCGCCAACGATGAGAACAATCCGCTCGCGGGAGTCTCGCCGCATCTGATTGCAGACGAAGACGCGCGCTTGATGATCGCAGCGGTGAAAGCCGGCGTCCCGGCTCCTCGCGTGCGTGCGATTCTCAAGGATGATGACGGGTTCGGACCCGGCTACGTCACCGAGAGAGTGGCGGGCGAGACGCTCGCAACAAAAATCCTGCGCGAGGAACGCTTCGCCAATGCCCGAGCCACGATGGCGAAGCAATGCGGCACGATCCTCGCCGCCATCCATCGCATCCCGGTCGCCGAAGTTCCCTTTCTCATGAAACTGACGCCGGCGGAGCACATCGCGGCACAGCGCCGAATCATCGAGTTCTACGGCTTTCACTCGCCCGCCCTCGAGCTGGGTCTCAAATGGGCCGAGCAACATGCTCCCCGCAACACTCGTCATACCGTCGTGCATGGTGACTTCCGCGCGGGCAATTTCATCGTCGGCGAAGAAGGAATCCGCTGCGTCCTGGATTGGGAGATAGGGCAGAGTGGCGATCCGATGCAGGACCTCGGCTGGGTATGCGTCAAGACGTGGCGATTCGGCGGGAAGAAACCGGTCGGCGGCTTCGGCACGCGCGAGGATCTCTTCGAGGCGTACGAAAAGGCCAGCGGCCACTCGGTCGATCCCGCGCACGTGCGGTTTTGGGAGGCATACGGCAGCGTGCGATGGGGAATCGGATGCTTCAGCATGGGCACTCGCGGCACTGAAGAAGTTGGAATCGAGCGATGCGCGATTGGACGCCGGGTCGAGGAACCGCTGTGGGATTTTCTGAACCTGATCGAAGGCCGCGACTGACTATTGACTGACTACAGGACTGACTAATGCCACAGAGTACTCCGAAAGCCGCAACTCTGCTCGAAGCGGCGGTCAAATATCTGGAAACAGAGCTGATGCCGACGCTCGACGGCTACCATCGCTTCCAGACCCGCGTCACTGTCAACGTGCTGAACACAGTGCGTCGCGAGCTGGAACTCCGCGGCGCGCAGGCGCAAGCCGAACACTCGAGACTCATCGCGATGCTCGGTCATGACGGCGACCTCGAGACGCTAAGCGTCGAGCTTGCGGAAAAGATTCGCGCAGGATCAATCGCGATCGACGATCCCGCGCTGCGCGCCCACGTTCGCCAATCTCTGGCCGACGCGCTCGCGATCAACAACCCGAAATGGCTGACCCGCTGATGGCCGGGGAGAGTGATAACTGGCCGTTGGATTTTAGAATCTTCGCCGGCCTGTGCATTCTGTGGGCCGCGGTTTTGCTGACGCGCTCAATCTTCAACCTGTCCGCAGGAGGAGCGCCGCTCGAGGACGTAATCTTCGGGGTAAAATTCTACGCGAACCAGGCGCGCGTCACGATGGCTCTGCAAGCCATTGTCATCGCCGCGTTCGGCCTTGGAATCCTGACGCGGCAGCGCTGGGCCTTGATCCTCGCGCTCGCCTATATGGCGCAAGTCGTCATCGGCCACGTGATCTTCATCACGTCAAACCTCGGCGTCGAATCCCAGCGCGTCCACGTAAAGATAGCGTCAGCCGAAGCGCCGTTGATCTTGCTGATAGCACTGTACGTTGTGTTCCGATCCCGCCCGCTCCTGCGTCAGCCGTCCGTCTGAGGCGAGCCCGAAATCGTTTACCCGTCCGTGCGAGACGAGCGACTCGGCAATCGGCAGAGCATCAGATCGAGGCCCGGACTTTCCTCGAAGTCGCGCCGACTCCTCGTCAGAAACTCCCAATCATTTCCATGGCAGGCGTTGGCCGAGACTATGCGTGAGGCCCTTGATATCCTTGGGCGAGTATACGTGCCGAGGCGGCGTCTCGAATGTTTCATACGGGCGGAGGCGCAACACCACCCGCTGCTCGGCGACCGCGCCTTGGCGAACTTGTCCACGCACCGACTCAGGCATCGGCTGGCCCGCCATCACTCCGGCAATTCTCATCATCAGATCCGTCGCGGCCTCGACATCAGTTTCGACAGACGCGTCGCAATATACCTGCAGGTACGTCGGTGGCCACTTTTCATCCAGCACGCAAAGCGAGATCTTGGGATTTCTCTGGACCGCCTTCGCCTTTCCTCGCTCGACCATCGTCGAGACCAAAATGTCGTCTCCGTCCATCACGTAGTAGACGATCGTCATCGATGGACCATCGTGCCTACGACCGTACCCAAACACGCACGTGCGATGCGCGCGGACAAATTCGCGCCGTTCCTCTGCAGTCATCGTATGTTTCTCCCTTCTGCCATGATCGGCTCTTGTCGACGCTTAATTGAAGAGCGCCTGCGTCATCTCGACATGGCGCGGCATTCCGATCTGTTTGTAAGTCTCCAGCGCTCGGTGAAGTAACGTTTGCGCTTTTTTGCGATCACCTGAGGCATCGCGGTCGATTAGCATCATCGCGTGGAAGCGCCGAATCTCAGCCTGTTCAAGACGATGAGGAACAGCTTCGGCCTGCTGCATTGCGGTCTGAAAGTGATCTTCAGCGGCTTCCCACTTGCGTGCCGCAGCCGCGGCGATACCTGCGATCGTCTGCGTGAAGCGAGGGATTCCCCAAAGCATCACCGCGTCGGTGCCGACTAATTCACAAGCGAGCGGGTAGAGCTGCGCAGCTCGCGATCGCTCGCCGAGCATGACGAGACCTTCGATCGCAAGCGCGAGCATCCACCACGAACCCACGGCGTTCGGTTGGCCGCTACGAGGGATAAGCGCGCGCTTTTGATCAAGGATTGCCAGCGCGCCATCGCTATCGCCTGCGTAAGCCATCAGTTGAAAAATCGTCCCGACGCCGATTCCGTCGACGGCGCTCCCCACTTCAAATGGGCGCGACGCTTGAGCCAGCAACAGAGCGCCCGGCCAATCTCCACGAAAAAAAGCAAGCACACTTAGTTGCGACCTGAAGACTGCTTCCCAGAAGCCGAAATACTCAGTTGGACGTTTCGAAATTTGATCCATGACAGTTTCAAGTTTCGCGAGGTCGGGTGCTTTGCCAAATTCCGTCCAAGCTCGCGTGCTGAGGCACCGCACGAAAGAAAAAGTATCTCCGATCTTGCTCGCCAGCGGTTCGAGCTCGTCTGCCATTTTCAGCGCCTCTTCCATGCGTCCAAGATACAGAAGTGTCTGATGCAGAACGCGAAGCTGTAAGGAGCGCTGCCAGGCAGGCGTTTCCGATCCGCCGAGTTGTTCACAGTTGAAACCGTCTGAAGCAGCTTCTCTCAATCGAAAGAAGAGCGAGTTTACCGTCAGCCTCGCGCCAAGCACCCTCGCCTCAAGCTTTGGATCGGAGAGCTGGGACGCAATCTTCAAACCGTCCCGCAACGCCTCGTCGGCCGGTTCATAGGCACCAGCGGCTCCGTTGGCCTGCCCCAAGGTAGCGAGGAGACGTACGCGGTCTGCGCTCACATCGGCTTGAAGGTAGGCGAGGCCGCGCGCAGCTATTTTGACTGTTTCCTCTAAACGGCCCGCGAAGAAAAGGGCATCAGTCAACTCGGTAAAGCTCCGGCCGATCATCTCCCGATCTCCGAGATTGAAATAAATTTCCAGTGCCTCATGGAGATTGGCGGACACCGCGTCCCACAGCTCGAGCCCGCGCTCGGCCATCGCGAGGCTCGCCAGCAAGTCGGCCCTTTGTCTTGGGTCAACGGCGCCTGGATGCGAAAGGACGGACCGAAAGCTGCGCCGTGCTTCCTCAAATGCTGCAGCGCCGAGAGCGCTCTTGCCGGCCAGCGTCAGGTAACTGACCACTCTACTGTCGTCGGCAAACGATCCTGCCTTGAGGAGATGGTCTGCGATCTCTCCAGCGCGCTCATTCGCGGCACCGGGATAGAGCCGCTCGATCGCGTCGGCGACCGCGCGATGCAGTCGTTGTTTGCGCGCAACCGAGATGCCGGCAAGTAACGTCTGACGCACCAGCTCATGGGCGAAGGTGAACGGACTCTCAGGTCCCTGGGAGCTGGCGACGATTATCCCCATCTGCTGCGCCTTTTCGAAAACGGCGAAGAGTTCGTCAACGTCGATTTGGTTGACCTCCGTCAGGAGCCGAAAGCTGAAGCTGCGCCCGATTACCGCGGCAGCCGTCAGCGCGCGTTTTTCATTCTCGTCGAGCCGCTCGAGGCGGCGGCTGATGATCAGGCGGACGTTGTCCGGAACGTCGATTTCGTCGATTTCAATGTCGGTGCGGAACTGGCCGGCCGTATCGAAGACTTTCCCCTCTTCGACCAGATGCCGGTACACCTCCTCGACGAAGAATGGATACCCCTGGCTTTCCTCGAAGATGAGGCTCAGAAGACTTTCCGGAGCTTCGCGCTCGCTCAGCCCATGTAACATCTGCCCGACCGCGTCTTTGGATAGGCCGCTGAGCTTGTGCGGACGCACACCCATCCGAATCAGCTCCTCGAGAGTCCTTACCAACGCCGGATTGATATCCGAATATCCGCTGCGATAGGTCGCGATAATCACAGCCGGGAGCTGCGCGATGCGACGGGCCAGATACACGAAAAGCGCCAGGGTTGATTCGTCGGCCCAGTGAAGGTCTTCGACAAGGTACATGTTCGGCCGCGTTCGAGCCGCCTGCGCCATCGCCTCCGAAAAGCTTTGGAAAAGAAAACCGCGCTGTTGCGCAGCAGGTAATTCAAGGGGTTCGGGAAGATCGGGGAAAATTCGCCGAAGACTCGGTGCGATTTGAGCCAATTCTGCCGCGTAGGGCCCGATCTGCCCACGGTAGTCTTCGAGGCTCGCCGCTTGCGCCAGATTATTTTCGATGATCTCCGCGAACGGAAGGTAAGGATACTGCTCGTCTCTCTCATAGCAATGACCAACCGAGCATCGGAAGCCTTTGCGCGACGCATAGTCCGCCATCTCCATAGCCAGCCGGGTTTTGCCGACGCCGGGTCCGTCCCACAGCATGACAATCGATCCGTGGCCGCTTCGCGCACGATCGATGATCGCGCGAATTGCGCCGCCTTCAGATTCCCGTCCCACGAAAGCAGTTCGTTCAGCCAGCGAGAACGGAGACACCTCCTGCATTACAGGCGAGGCTGGCGGATTATCGGCGTGCGCTGGAGCCGGCGCGCCGCTCGATGCTGGCCGCGCTGCCGGCTCGATCGTCGCGGCAGCGAATTCCCATGCGATCGGGAATTTGGGGTCGGGCTGATAGGCACAGAAGTTCCCGGTCCTGATGCATCGCGAAAGAATATCGGCGAGCGCGGCATCGCTCTGCGCGATTCTTTCGAGTACCGACTTGATCGTCTTGCCGATGCTCTGCCGGGCTCGTTCTGAAGCCGAGACCGCCCGCCGATTGCGTCCGCCGAGTCCGACTGCGCGCGAGAGCTCTCTGCTCAGCGCATCGATCTCCTGTTCCGCCTGCTCGGCGCGATCGACGTTTCCCGCGCCCTTGGCTACTTCCAGTTCTTCGCGCAGATCGGAAAGCCGTCGCCGGTATGAGGCCTTGGCTTGATCGTCGAGCATTTCGCCCGCGTCGCCCAGACTGCCGACGTGGATTCCCGCCTTTTCGAGATCGTCATCGCCGCGCGGCAGATCTCGCGCGGACTGATCGGTTTCGGCATCGTCGCGCTGTCCCGCGATTCCACCTGCCAAATCGAGCACGTGGAATTCGACCGCGGGATGACGCAGCAGATGTGCGAGGTATCCCAGCCCTTTGGAGTCCTTCAGACGAAAGGATTTCCCAGTGTAGCCTACAGTCCAGTACTCGCTGTGTTTGAGGAACACCCCTTTTTGGACAGGAAGGACCGTCGGCTTCGCATCGCCGACACCAGTCAAGCCAGCGCCTCGCGTCTCACGTGGCATCGGAAGTGTCTCCAGGCTGTCCGAGCGAATCTGGTGACCGAGAGGCGCATTATCGATCAGGACCTGGCGCGCGGCAAACCGTTTAGAACACCGATTTGGACCGGTCATTTTTACATTACCGGGGCGTTTTCTCAGGTGGTTTCGGCCGCTCAGATTTTGTGCGGCGATTTTTCACGCCTGTTCAAAAGCAGAGGGTGCCTGAGACGTGAATTTGCGCCGCCAAAAAAATCGCCCACACGGCTGGAGCACGGCTTTCTGTCCCCTCCCCCAGAAACAGGTTTCGGCCGTGTGGGCTTAAAACATTGGAAACCTTTGAGGTACGCAATGGCAAAAACAGCCCAGGCTCATTGGCAGAAATCGCTGGTCATGTCTCTGGCACTGGTCATCGCCGCCGGATCGTCCGCGATCGCCGCTCAGAATGCCGCAGATCTGTACTCGGAAAAATGCGCCGCATGCCATGGAGACAAGGGCAACGGTGACGGCCCGGCCGGCCAGGCTATGACGCCGCCTCCACAGCCGTTTTCAACTGCCTTGAACAACAAGAGCGATACCTGGATTGGGACCGTGATTACGAAGGGTGGTCCTGCCGTTGGGATGACGCCGGCGATGCCGCCGCATCCGACCTTAACCAGCGACCAGGTCAAGGCCCTGACTTCATACATCAAAGGACTCAAGTCATAGAGGCCAGCATTCACCGTCATGTCTATGCCGCTAAGGCTGGCATTGGCGCAATAAATTCAAGGCAGACCTATCGAGGCAAACCTATGATTCGGCTCAAAATCAATGGCGTCGAGAAGTCGTTCGATGGTGACCCGCAAATGCCCTTGCTTTGGTATCTGCGCGATGACTTAGGACTGATGGGGACCAAGTTTGGCTGCGGCGTAGGTCTTTGCGGGGCTTGTACCGTGAATCAGGGCGGCAAGGCGATTCGATCTTGCGTAACGCCGATGAGCACGGCAGCCGCGAGCGAGATTACAACTATCGAGGGTCTCGGGCGCGGCGGACTCCATCCAGTGCAAAAGGCGTGGATTCGGATCAACGTGCCTCAGTGCGGCTACTGCCAGTCCGGCCAGATGATGCAGGCTGCGGCGTTACTCAAGAAGAACCACAAACCCAACGACGCAGATATCGACAAGGCGATGGCGGGTAACATCTGCCGATGCGGCACCTATCAAAAGATTCGCGCTGCTATCAAGGCGGCGGCGGAGGAAGTCGCATGAACGCAATCGCAAATGTCAGCCGCCGGGAAATCGAACTCCAATACCTGACAGAAAATTGGAAACAGGAGACCATACGATGAGCGTCATCGATTCAACGAATCAAACACCCCAGCGCTTGGTGAGGCACCCCGACGGACAGACGGCGGACACCAGACCTACTTTCCGGCAACCGAAGATCGATCAGCCTGTTCCTACCCCGGCATCAAGATTTCAGAAAGCACAACCTGGAGTTCCGGACTCGCAATTGACTCGTGAGGCAACTGGACTCTTGCATGAGTACAGCACGTCCTTGCTTTTTAACCACTCTCATCGCGTCTTCTTTTGGGCCAAGGAGCTAGGACGACAGAGCGGACAGACGTTCGATGAGGAGCTCCTTTTCGTCTGCGCAGCCTTCCATGATTTAGGCTTGCTGAGAAGGTTCAGCAGTGCTGACGACCGGTTCGAGGTGGACAGTGCAAACGCCCTTCGGCAGTTCCTCGAGCGCCACAGCGTTCCCACGGCCCGGATTCAAGTGGCCTGGGACGCGATCGCCTTACACACCACTCCGGGAATTGCAGCGTACAAACCTATCGAGGTCGAGCTTCTGTACAACGGTGTAGGACTCGACGTCCTGGGTATCGGCTACGAGCATGTTCCAGAAGATTTCAGAAAGAAGGTGGTCGCTGAGTATCCGCGGGTCAACTTTAAACAGGATATTGCAAAGGCCTTTCTGGGTGGTTTTGAGCTGAAGACCCAGACGGCCGAGGGTACCTGCAACGAGGATATCTGTTCGCACTTCATTCGCAACTACAAGCGCAGCAATTTCTATGATCAGATTCAGAACTCACCCTTTCAGAACTCCTAGAGACATTCACGCCGCGATCGAGGCGGCGGCAGAGGAGAGCGCATGAACTCAATCGCAAATGTCAGCCGACGCGAGTTCATCAAAGGACTATTCTCAACCGGTGCGTTGGTGCTCGGTGTATCGCTAGTCCCCGACATCCTGCGGGCCCAAACCTCCTCTACCGGCGCGAGGCTCGAAGATTCGGTGCTGCGGCCAAACGTTTTCGTCGCCATCCAATCCGACGATACGATTTCTATCGTTGCGGCGCGTTCCGAAATGGGTACCGGCATCAGCACCGCATTGCCTTCGGTACTCGCCGATGAACTCGACGCTGACTGGACCAAAGTCAGGATACATCAGGGCGATAGCGACAAACGTTACGGCGACCAGGACACCGACGGCTCACACTCGGTGCGCAGCTTCTTCGACGTGATGCGCACTTGCGGCGCGTCCGCACGCTACATGCTGATCCAGGCCGCGGCCACACAATGGAACGTGCCCGCCGCCACTTGTGAGACTGAGCTTGGCACGGTGATTCATCGCCTATCCGGACGAAAGGCGACCTATGGACAGCTCGCCGCGTCTGCGTCGAAACAGTCTGTGCCGGACCCGGCGAAATTGCACTTCAAGCCCAAAAGCGCGTGGCGCTACATCGGTAAGGACACTCCCAGGTACAACATCGACGCGCTATGCACGGGGCAGCCAGTCTTCGGGATCGATCAAAAGATAGCAGGGATGGTGTACGCATCGGTGGAGCGGCCGCCGGTTTTTGGCGGCAAGCTCAAGTCTTACGACGATAAGGAAGCACTGCGCGTCCGAGGCGTTCATCAGACCGTGGCTATCCCGCCGTTCGATCCTCCAGTCGCAATGCAAGCGCTGGGTGGAATCGCGGTGATAGCCGATAACACGTGGGCAGCGCTTCAAGGCCGCCAAAAGCTAAACATCGTCTGGGACAATGGTCCCAACGCGACCTACGACTCGACGAAATACCACGATGAGTTGAAAGCAACTTCGCATCAGCCGTGCAAAGTCATTCGCAATGCGGGTGACGTCGAAGCGCAGTTTGCCAACGGCGGCAAGATTATCGAAGCCGACTACTACGTGCCGTTGCTCGCACACGCGCCGATGGAACCTCCGGTAGCTCTCGCGGACTACCGCGATGGCAAGGTGACGGTGTGGGCGCCGACCCAGGATCCGCAGACCGTGCAGAGCGCGATAGCCAGCGAACTGGACATTTCAGTGGCGAACGTTACCTGCCACGTAACTTTGCTTGGTGGCGGGTTCGGACGAAAGTCGATGGCCGATTTCTCGGTCGAAGCAGCCTACCTGTCGAAAGCGATAGGGCGTCCGGTGAAGGTCACGTGGTCGCGCGAGGACGATATCAAGTTCGATTACTACAACTCGACCTCGGCAATGTATATGAAGGCGGCTGTGGGAAAGGACGGCAAGCCCACCGCATGGCTCCAGCGATCAACCTTTCCTCCTATCACATCGCTATTCAAGCTCGATGCGGTCTATGGCGATCCGGGACATCTCGCGCAGGGCTGGACTGATATCCCATTCGACATACCAAATCTACGCGTTGAAAACGGTCCGGCTAAAGCCCACGTGCGCATCGGATGGCTGCGCTCGGTGGCTAACATCTATCATGCGTTCGCGGTGCACTGTTTCGCCGATGAGCTAGCACACAACGCAGGGCGCGACCCTCTCGATTATCTACTCGATTTGATCGGACCGCCCCGGATACTCAACTTGAACGGCGCCGACTATCCGAACTACGGCGCGTCATACCTGACTTACCCAATCGACACTGGACGGCTGCGAGGAGTCCTGGAACTCGCAGCGGAAAAATCCGGATGGGCAAAACGCAAATCAGGCCACGGAACCGGATGGGGCATCGCGGTCCATCGCAGCTTCACTACTTACGTAGCGTCGGTGGTACAGGTCGAAGTGAATCCCAAAGGAGAAATTAAAATCCCTCGCGTCGACATGGCGGTCGATGCGGGACAGATCGTCGATCCTATGTTGGTGCGGACGCAGTTCGAAGGCGCCGCCGTATTTGGAACCAGTGTGGCGCGCACCGGCGAGATAACCGCTACCAATGGCGTGATCGACCAGTCCAACTTTTACGACTACCCGGTCGCACGGATTAATGAAGCGCCGTTCCAGACCAACGTCCATATCGTCGAGTCGAGCGCTCCGCCTGGAGGTGTGGGTGAGCCGGGCGTGCCGCCGTTCATCGCGGCCCTCTGCAACGCAATTTACGCAGCAACCGGCAAACGAGTCCGGGAACTCCCGTTGTCGAAGATCGATCTTGCACGACAGGCCGGGGCTTCCAAATCGCCGAGCTCCTGATTGCTGCCGAAGCACGAAGTGATTCGCGCGATTACTCAAGCTTTGGCAGCTCATAAACGCGTACTTGGTCGGAGTCGATCTCGAGGACCTTGTTTATCATGTCGGGAAGCTTCGAGGCTTCGACGAGAGTCCGGCGAAACAACTCGCGTTGAAGGGCTGGCGTAACGTTCGGAAGGATCACGATCAAGCCGGCGTGCAATTCACTCTTTCCCATGAGCTTACGAAAATCACGCGCGTTGTTGGTAACGAATACGAATTCTTCGCGCAGAACCACTTCTCGGAGTTGATGATCCTTGAACCCCGACCATCCTCGCCGAGTCACATGATGGGCCTCGTGGCCGGCGTTGTTTGCAACATCCGTGAGACTGGTATGCAGGCATTCATCGATCAGAAACTTCACCCGAGAGTCTCGCTCCGCGAGATCTCCCGCCACGGCGGTTGGTGCCACGGATGGCGAGGTGGTCGGCCCTTGCGCGGGTAGGCCTGCGCGAAAATTTTGGCGAGTTCAAGCTGCCCGCGCTTGAGCGATGGGTAGCCTTCCAAAATCTCCTCTTCGGCCGCGCCCTGTTCGAGCATACTCGCGACTTCATAGACACCAATTCTGGTTCCGCGAATGCACGGCTCGCCACCCCTGATCTCGGGATCCTCAACGACCATTGCGCTAGCCCGTTCAAGACGCTCCAATCTGGAACGCACTTCTTTGAGAACCAACTTGAGATCGAGCAAGAGACGGCCTCCGAACACCGGCAATTCCTTCTTGGCCGGTTTCTTACTTCGCCAATATACGATGATCGCATCGTGAAGCTTGTCTTTGCCCTCACTGGTGAGTTGGACCAGGCGCGTATCAAGACCCTTCGCTACGGCCAAGTAGAAGAGGTCCTGCTCGCTGAGCGCTCTCTTGCTTCCAGGCCTCCGGCGCTTTGGCTTCAAAGGCCCTTCGTCGATCTCGCGATGCACCGTCTTGACTGGAACGCCCGACACGACCGCCGCCTCGCTGGGAGTGAAGGTTCTCTCTTGATGCAGCATAATTCATCCTCTACGACGGAATAGTTTAGCAGGTCGGATCGGTTTGATCGATCCACACCGGAAGGGAGGCTCGCAGCTGACGGGAAGGTTTACACGCCGCCCGCTCCGGCGGACGGCGCAAGATTGGGAAGTAACCGAATATGGGGCTGCGCTTTACGACTGTAAGTACTTGATTTCATAGCTGGGCGATACAGGTTTCGAACCTGCGACCTCCCGGCTTGTAAGCTGTGTTCCGAGCAGAAAACAGCGATACGATTCGAGATCATTTAGATCGCGGGAAGGGCGTGCCGCGTCTTGCACCATGAACTGCTTCCGCGCCGCAGATTCCCGGGCGCTACTCGATTTTGTAGAGCTTTCGCTTTCGCCACAGTGTCGAGACGTTGATGCCGAGTGCTGCGGCGGCCTCTTCCATAGTCGAGCTCGCCTTCAGTACAGCTATGATATGCGTGCGCTCGACCTCTTCGAGACTGGTGAGCGGTCTCCCTTCAGTTATGGTGCGACGTTGTCTGGCAGCTAGAACCACCTCGGGCAGGTGCTCTTCTGTGATGAGATCGTTTGTGCAGAGCACAGCCGCACGTTCGATCGCGTTTCGCAACTCCCGGAGATTGCCGGGCCAGTGATAGTTCGCCATGACTGCAGTAGCTCCAGCCGATAAGTGCAATCGGTCGCGAACATTGCGAATCGCAGTATGCGCCAGCAGATGCGCGGCCAGGACAGGAATATCCCAGCGGCGTTCAACCAGCGTGGGAATTCTCAAAGCTATAACGTTGATCCGGTAAAAGAGATCGCTGCGGAAACGTCCAGCCGCTACCTCCCCGCCAAGATCGCGACTGGACGCTGCGATGATTCGAACGTGCAAACCCGAAGAGGGCAAATCGACAAGAGATTGCCGCTCTTCGACGAACTGCAGAAGCCTGGCCTGAGCGGCGGGAGGGAGGTCAACAAGATTGTCCAAAAGCAAAGAAGCGGAGTCCGAAACATTGCTTCGGTCGCCGCGATCGGCATGCAAAGCGGCCAGCGTGTGCCTTAAGTCCTCGAAGGGATCGCTTTCGTGAACGTGCTCGGACATCGCTGCACAGTCGACGCTTAGAAATGGTGCGTCGCTTCGTCGACTCCATCTATGAATTTGGCGCGCAAAGGCGCTCTTGCCGGTGCCGCTGTCGCCGGTCAGTAGGATGGTAGCATTGGCCAAGGCGGCTCGGTGCGCGGCTTCCATAAAGTCGATCATCAAGCGGCATCGACTCTCAAGCAGAAGCTCCTCTTGGTCCGCGTGCGTCGGGTGGGTCTGGGACGCCATCAGTGTTTCAATCGCAGCCTCCCCCTCCTCGCTGTCATTAGGTCCTACGAGGCCCTGCGGATAAATCCTCCGCCTGGATGTCCTGGGCTCGTGAAAGTGTTGGCCGTGGCTCACGCCATTAAGTAGAGAGCGCCGAAGCACAGCGCCATCAGTGGAAATCCGGCGACCAAGCCGATGCGAGCCCATTCGCGGCTCGAAATTCCCAAACGTTGAGCGGCGACGATATTCGGGATGTTGCCGGGAATCAGCATGCCGCCGCTGATCAGCAGCCCCATCAGGATGCTGCGCTGCTGTGCAACAGACAGCGAAGGACCAATCTCCGCCGCGGTAAGCGTGGCGTTATCAACCACCGCTGAAATCGAGTTCAGCCAGAACAGCACGCTCTGCGGCAACTGCCGGATGTAGATGTCGACCAGCGGGCGCAATCCCCATGACAGGCCAACCAGCCCCGCCACAAACAGGTAAACCTTCCCGGCGCGGATAAAAATCTCGGACCAGTTCTCCGTGTGAGCGTCTGCCTTCAGCGAATGCCCGTACCTTGCCGGCAGGAACAGACTCAGAATACCGACGATTACTATTCCGATAACGACCAATGGCCCCAGCAATCGCGCGAGGTACCAGAAGTCGGCCCCGAGCGCTGCGATCGCGATAGTGCCCAGTGGTTCACCTACCGGGGTGAGCGCGGCGCCCAGCCCGATCGCAAAACAGGCCAGCACGACGGCTGCTATCTCGCTTCGGCGGTCGAGCTTCAGCAACGCTATCGCCTCGACCAAAACCAGGGCCGCTATCACCGCCGTAATCACACTCGAGAGCAGTCCCAGGGCGATGATCAAACCAAAATAAATCCAACGCGGCTCGACGATCTTCACGAGGCGCTCCACTCCACCGTCGAGCCATGGCCGCACCAGCCGCACGACCACGCCAAAGACCAGGACTGCAATGGTCAAGGCTATCGGTTCGGTCGCTGCCGCGCGGAACAACTCGCGCCCCCACTGCCCGCTAATCGCAGATGCAAAGGCGCCGACGACCAGGAAGAAAACTTCTATATTCTGTCCGATCGGCTCGAACATCACCGGACCGAGCAAGACGACGAGTAGAATCGCTCCTAACCCATAGACCATCAGCAGACCGCTCGAAAAACTGGGCCTGGCCCGCTCAGATCGCGCTATCGCCGTGTTCGTTGGTGCGAATCCGAATGACGTCCTTGAGGTCGGTGACGAAAATCTTGCCGTCGCCGATTTTTCCGGTGTGCGCCTTGAGCTTGATTGCGTCGATCACAGCCTCGTACTGGTCATCCTTGACTACCAGCTCAACTTTCAACTTGGGCAGAAAGTCGACCACGTATTCCGAGCCACGGTACAGTTCGGTGTGCCCCTTCTGACGACCGAATCCTTTCACCTCGTAAACCGTCATGCCGGTGATACCGAGACTCTGAAGCTCCTGCTTTACAGAGTCCAGGGTGAATGGCTTGATGATCGCTTCGATTTTCTTCATCTGGTTTTCCCCATTGATGCTTGGAGTGTTCGACACCTAGGCTGCGGGCGCGCGCCAAATCAGCCAGCTCACAGCAATCACAACGCCTGCGGAGGCAGGTATCAGCGGCGCGCCAAACATGATCGCCCCGGCTCCAGCAGCTATTGCCGCCGTGATGGTTAGCGCCATGTAGCGCGTGCGGCTCAGGACGGTGATTTTATTGATTGCCACTATTCCCGCCTTTTCCTGCGCAACAAACCGGCGAAGTCAGGCCGCCACGCGAGTCGAGGCGCGCGATGCTCCTCGACGGCGAGCAGATCGCGCGCGATTTTCTTCTCCGCAGAGGTTTCCGCCAAATCCAGCGCGGTCTGCAATTCTTCCTTCGCCTTTTTTGGGACACCGACGCGCTGATACAGTTCAGCCATTCGCAGATGAGGATAAAAGTTTCGCGGTTGGAGACTGATGGCGGTCTCCAGTGCCCGCTCGGCTGCCGGTATATCCAGCGCCTTGGTCAGCGCGATGCCAAGTGCCAAATATCCCATGAATGACTCGGCATCGATCTGCACCGTTTGCCTCAGGAGGCCGACCGCCTCATCGATGTGGTTACGCTCCAGTGCATCGATCCCGCGCGCCAGTAGTGCGTGAGCATCTCGTACGATTGGCGTGGGTCGCTTACCATCCATCGAAGCAGACGAGTCGGTCACTCCTGATTGTAGAGCCGTTTCCATCTGATAATCTACTTGTCGAAGATGCTCTTGCCGGGTTTGATGAACTGCCAGCCGACGAAAACCGCCAACATTATGACCATGAAAACAATTTGTCCTGTCATTTTTCTTGCTCCTTGTCAGTCTGCCGCCGGCACTTCAAGCGAGGCGCTCACTAGCTGGAACTCCGGATATCCGAGCGCGCCCATCTCAGGAATGTCGAGGCCTTGCAGTTCGGTTGCGGCGCTCACGCGCTGGCCCACAACGACGTCAACCAGCCAGTTGAACACGTAAGACAGGGTGAAGATGATGCCGACCAGGGTCGCGCATCCAATCAGCTGCGCTACCAACTGGCTGGGATCGCCATAGAACAGCCCGGTGACATTGCCGTTCACGCCGTTCCAGCTCCCTCCATAGTTACTCGTGCCGTCTGCGAAGAGGCCAACCGATATGACACCCCATAGACCGCAGGTCCCGTGAACCGAGATCGCGCCGACGGGATCATCAACTTTAAGAACGCGTTCGATGAATTCGACGCTGAGACAGACGAGCATTCCCGCCGCGAATCCGATGATTGCGGCGCCAACGGTGTTAACGAAACCGCTGGGCGCGGTAATCGCC
This sequence comes from uncultured delta proteobacterium, assembly GCA_963794325.1. Taxonomy (GTDB): domain Bacteria; phylum Desulfobacterota; class Binatia; order Binatales; family Binataceae; genus Binatus. The sequence goes on from CAWCDG010000002.1 coordinate 44,762, forward strand.
ACAAGTCCAGCCAGCAGACCGTTGCCCGCCATCGAGGCGTCGGGCTTGCCAAACCGGATCCACATGTAGAGCAGCGAAGCGATCGAACCGGTGCAACCCGCAAGCATAGTGTTAACCGCGATTGTGCCGATGCGAAGGTTGCCGTTGCCCGACGCGCCCAGGGTGCTGCCCGGATTAAACCCGAACCAGCCGAAGGCGAGGATGAAACACCCGATCAGGACCATCGTCATGTCATGACCAGGCATCGGGTTGGGCTTGCCAGTCCTCGTGTACTTTCCGATGCGAGGTCCGATGATCATCGAGACCGCCAGGGCGGTTATTCCTCCGACCGCGTGAACCACTCCGGAGCCGGCGAAGTCGCAGTAGCCGTGGCCGAGCCCGTAGTTGACGCCGAGCTGAGATGTCCATCCACCGCCCCATGCCCAGTTGCCGTAGAGCGGGTAAACGATTGCAGCGAGGAAGAAGGTCGAGATCGAGAAGGCGAGGAACTTCCAACGCTCGGCTGCGGCACCCGTGACGATCGTCGCGGCGGTGTCCATGAAGACCATCTGGAACAGGAACATTACCATCACGCCGACGTCGTAGGCTGGGCCGCTCAAGAAAAATCCGCGCTCACCGAACAAACCCCAAGGCTTGCCGCCGATGAAGTTGAACACGAATTCGGAGTTGAGAGGGCTCAGGCCGCCCAAGTTGGTGTTCGGCGCGCATCCCCCCTGCTGCAGCGCAAACCCCATCACCCAGTAAGCGAACAAACCCCACCCATACACCATGAAGTTCATCATGAAGGTGTGGTTGGCGTTCTTGGCGCGGCACAATCCGGTCTCAACGGCCGCGAACCCGGCCTGCATGAACATGACCAGATAGCCGGTGACCAGGGTCCACACCAGGTTTATCGCGATTCGGTTCTGGCCGACGGTGTTGACGATGTCGGCAAGACTAAGACCGGCCTTTGTATCGGTGACCGGAATGTCGTTGACGGTCCCCGTGATGGTACCGCCCGGATCGCCTTTCGCTTGGTCTGCCGCGGAAGGCCCACTGATGCCCCTAATGTCGCCGGTTGTGACCGGCACCGATTTCGGCGGGGCCGGCGAAGCGGCTGCGGATGGTGACGCGGCCGGTGCTTGAGCCAGTACGATCGTAGTCGGCAACAGCCACGCTGCGGCCAGAAGCAGGACCAGCAGCTTGGTGAGCCGATGGCGTGAGCGATTGATTCGTATCAGCATCGAAGTTTTCCCCTCAGGCTTTCCAGATCGCGTCTTTGAGGTGCGCGCTATTGAGAATTCCGATAGACCCGAACAACGCAATGACAAATCCTGCCACCGCGACCAACAGCTGCGCGTACACCCCCGGCACTTTCACGCTCAGGACGGCTATGAACCATCCGAGCACACAAACTAAAAGACCAAGAATCTTCATTTCTCCTCCCTCGATTTGACTTCGGTTCTGAGCACCGACTAACTGGCTCGTCTTTCTTTGTTTGGGACGCCGACTGGTTACGGCGCGTTATTCTCGAGCGGTTTGATCCGATAGAACCAAATGCATGCAGCGATGAGACATACGAGTCCTACTAATGTGAAGATCGGCCCCAACGCGAAAAGTCCACCCACGAAAAATGTGAACCCGATGACGAAAATCAGTAGCGACCAGCCTTGTTCCCTATTCGCACCCATTGAGTGAATCCCTCCATTGCATTTCTGCCGGAATTCTCTGAGCCGGATGCCGACTCGAAGCCTTCCGGACAAGATGAGACGCTAGCGACATTTGATGGCCTCCTGAAAAGAATGCAAACTGCGATGAAAATGTTTGTCGATGGATGCGTAGTGCAACGCGTATGCCAGTACTCATGCAATCGCAAAAGCGGCAAAAGGTCGTACTGATGTACAACCTGCGTTAGTTCATCCGACTAACTAAAGTTATATGTAGAGGCTCAACAAGGTGTCTAATTCCGGGAATAGCGATCGATGAGAGCGAGGTGGTGATGTTCGAATAGGCGGCATATTGCGCGCTGTCTGAGCACGACAGAGCAAGATGCACGGCCCATTCAATGTCGCGGATTCACCTTGATCAACCCCTTGCGATAAGCATAATGCGCCAGCTCAACCCGATCGCGAACACCAATCTTGTGAAAAATTTTGTTGAGCTGGACTTTCACGGTTCCCTCGGTGATCGATAGCAGCTTGGCTACCTCCGCGTTGCGCAACCCCTCCGCGACGTATCGAACGATTGACGACTCGCGCTCTGTGAGCGGGTTTGATCCTGGGTTGCCGGACCGATCCATGAATTCAGCTCGGGTGGTCGGCGGCGATGAGACGAATCCATCGACCGCTGCCTGCATCGCTGCGATCAGCGTCTCGAGCGCAAAGCGTTTCTGCACCACGGCGCGAGCCCCCAGCCTGAGGGCGGCGGCGGAATCCTCCGAGCTTTCGCTCGCAGTAAGCACGACGACGATCGCGCGACGCGACAACCATTCAATTTCGTTCATCACCCACTGGTCCATCTGCAGATCGAGCAGAACAACATCGCAGGGCGTGCCAGAGACGATGGTCTCAAGCTCGCCAGACCTCTCCACTTCAGCCACGACTTCGAAGCGATTGTAGGTCGCGAGCAGCGCCTTCAAACCCTCTCGAAAAACCGCGTGGTCGTCCGCAATTATGAGTCGAATCGGTGTCTGCATAATCAAGCCGTTGGCAAGTCGATTTGCAGGTGCGCACCCGAGCGCCCCTGTGCAATCATCCTGAGTTCGCCGCCGACCTCGGCCACCCTGGAGGCAATCGACCACGGTGGACGATCCGGCTCGGCAAATCCTATTCCATCGTCGTCGATGGTGATCCTGATCGTATCGTCCAACCCTTGAACGCTGGCCGTCACCATGTGCGGCCTGCCGTGCTGCTGGGCGTTGCGCATGCCCTCAAGCACGATCTGCAGAGCGTGCTCGACCAGCACCGAGCTCGCGGCGAAATTGGCATTCACCTGGAATCTCGTCTGGTCGATGGTCCGAGCGCCCGGATCCAAGGGGTTATATCGAGTATTCGCGAGAGAGTGAAGGTACTTCCTCACCTCGTCGTATTCCCGCGTGACTTCGACTTGTATCCCTATAACTTCGGTGCGCGCCTTGGATGGCTGATTCTGATCGAGCCATCGTTCACAAGCTCCGAGACGCAGATTTATCGCGGCGAGCGCCTGTACGTAGCCATCATGCAGATCGCGCGCTATGGCCTGACGCTCGGCCGCGCTTTCGAGATCGTGCACGCGTGCCTCAAACTTCTCGCGCTGGTCGGCAAAGAAACCGATTACATAGCCGGTAATCGCGAGGTAGGCAGCTCTCATCATGTATAAATTCGAGACAAAGTGCGAAGCGAACGAAATCGCAACCAGGTACATGATTACGCTGAACACTGTCACCCCAAGGCAGGTCCGCGGGTTGAATCGGAACCCGGCCGCAACGATCGCAAAAACAAAGAAAACGAAAGCCGGACTGGTGGGCCGGCCCTCAGTGATAAACGCCACGGCGGTAGCAAAAAACACGTCCAGCGGAACCGAGATGGTCGCCAAGTCGTGGTGGGCCAAGGTCTTTTGCAAAGCGATGTAGATCAAAATGCTGTACCCGAGATGGGCCAGCAGAACGCCGAGGGCATACGGCTCGATTCCAAGGAAACCGCCATTGGTGGGATCTATAAAAATCGAGAGGAGCGCGATGAGCGACACAAAAATCCTGCCCCGGCCGATTGCGAGATCGGGATCCGTTGTCGTCAAGTTGCTCATACCTGAGAACCTCTCTCCCGGACATTTTGGGACACTCCGGACATCGAGCTTCATTAGCGTCGCCCGCCTCGTGACGTCGGGCGCACTAATCAATCAAGCAACGATGCCGTGTTAACGCAAAAGTGGCAATAGCGGTCGGAACTCGAGCGACTGCATGACCAGCTCAGCGAAATCGAGTACAGCGCCAACCCGAACACTTAGGATGCGCTTCCATTCAACTCCACGGCACCATGTAGAAGGGCGGCCGATGCGAACCATCGAGCCAAAGATCTTGCACAACAGTCCGGTGATTCCAAATCGCCTGGCTCCTGAATCGCATCGTGCAGCGTTCAGTTGGTCAATCACAATGTTTTGCCTGACCTTGGTCTACCGATCCCCGCGAGAAGTGCGGGTCGGCAGGCGGTACAGCACGAGATCGAGGCCGGGAATATCCTCGAAGTCGCGCCGATTCCTGGTCAGGAATTGGTGAGAGTGCTGCACGGCTTGGCTGGCAAGCCAGAGATCCTGCACACGGTACCGATGCTGCCGGCCGGCAGCGCGGATTTGGGCGGCCAAACTACCGAATATGTCGCCTGTGACGCCATCTACAACGAGGAGCGGTTTGCGTCGAATCCGGTGGAGCGCGGCGAGCCGCCGCTGACGTATCCGCGGTTCATCCGCAACCTCAGCTCCGAACCGCAGTTCGGCAATGGTGATCGGTGACAGATAGACGGGTTCGTTGTTGGTGAGAGTGGCGACATCCGCTGGGGCCAGGTGGCCGCGCTCTACGTCGATCCACACGCAGGTATCGATCAGGAAGCCCACGGATCGCGAACGCCTCTGGCGACTTTGCTCCCCTTCCAGTGAGTCGCTCTGGCATCCTTCTCCCAAGTTGCCGCGACGTCCTCAGGAAGCGTGCGGTAGAGGTCAGCCATCGCTTCAAGTGCATTTTGGTGACCCGGCCCGCCGACCAGCCGCGCAATTTGCTCATGGTTTCGCTCGATCACAATTTCCTCTCCGTTCGCCACAACGCGGTCGAGTACGCGACGGAGGTTGCGGGCCAATTCGGTAGCGGTAATCGTTTTCATAGGTAATCAGTATAATCTGATCCTCTCAGATAATACAGATCCTTACGACCCGCCAGCTCACTGGTCTCAAGGAACTGCGAGGAATCCTCGACGAGATCAAGCCCGGCAGCGGGCATCGCGGTGCTGGTTCACGCTCGCTTGGCGGTCTTTGAACGGCGGACGGTTTTTCGAAGACGTTTGTTTGCTTCTTCGATCGAGAAATTGGTGGGCGGTGCAGGTTTCGAACCTGCGACCCCCGGCTTGTAAGGCCGATGCTCTACCACTGAGCTAACCGCCCGCGCTCGAAATGTTAGCAAAAAAAGACGGCCCGCGTGCCATCGACACCCGGGCCGTTCTTTCTTTTTCAGTGAATTGAATCGAGCGCTGCGATCGCGTTTAGGAACCGGTCGGCGGCGACGACGCCGGCGCTGCGCCGACGCCTTCGTTCAGCGAGTCCTTCAACTGCTTGCCCGGCTTGAACTTTGCCGATCGGCTCGCCGAGATCTCGATCGATTCGCCGGTTTTTGGATTGCGTCCGGTGCGCGCCTGCCGTTCCGATACTGAAAACGTGCCGAAGCCTGAGATGTTCACGCGCTCGCCCTGGCGCAACGCTGCAATGACGTCGTCGAGCACGATGTTAATTGCGCGTTCGGCGTCTGCCTTGTTGAGAGGAAGCTTGTTTGACAACGCCTCGATGAGTTCAGCCTTGGTCATATTTTCCTTCGGCGGTCTGACAAAAATCCTCGACCGCAATTTGAGCCGCGCATTCCGGACGGCCGGAATGCGCGAAGTCCCCCGCTCAGCAATCTACGACAGGTTCGTCGTAACAGTCGTATCGTCTTCGTCCCCGGGCGTCATCGGCGGCACCTTCGGTTCCGGCTCGCGCAGGAACGCCAGGTCGCTGTCGCCCTTGCCCACCTTGAAGAAGTTGTCCGGGTCCGTCAGCACCAGCGCATGCTTCAGCACTTCATCCATATGCTCGATCTGGATCAGGCTGATGCCCTTCATTATCTGCGCCGGGATCTCCTCGATGTCTTTCGCGTTATCTTTGGGTATGAGGATTACCTTGATCCCGCCGCGATGGGCCGCGAGCACCTTCTCTTTGAGTCCGCCAATCGGCAGGACGCGTCCGCGCAGCGTGATCTCACCGGTCATCGCAAGATCGTTGCGAATCGGTGAGCGCGTGAGCGCTGACACGAGGGCCGTCGCCAGCGTGATTCCCGCCGAGGGGCCATCCTTGGGAATCGCGCCTTCGGGAATATGAATGTGGATGTCGATGCGATGATAGAAGCCGCGATCGAGTCCCAGCACCTCGGCTCGCGAACGCACGTAGGAGAGCGCGGCTTGCGCCGATTCCTGCATCACGTCGCCGAGCTGACCGGTAATCGTCAACTTGCCGCGTCCCGGAACGATCGTCACTTCGACGCTTAAAAGCTCGCCGCCAAGCTCGGTCCACGCAAGGCCCGTCGCCACTCCGACCTGCGGCACCGTTTCTGCCGTGCCGTAGCGGAACTTCGGCACGCCGAGGTACTTGCTCAGACTCGAGCTGGAAACTTTGGTGTGCGCATTGCGATCGGTCTTGACGACTTCAACCGCGACCTTGCGGCAGATCGACGCGAGCTCGCGCTCGAGATTTCTGACGCCGGCTTCGCGGGTGTAGTGGCGGATGATGCCCTGGATTGCGCCGTCGGAAACTTCGATGTTCTCCGGACGCAGCCCGTTGGCCTCCTGCTGCTTCTTGAGCAGGTACTTCTTCGCGATATTGAGCTTCTCGGTTTCCGTGTAGCCGGGAATCCGGATGACTTCCATCCTGTCCTGCAGCGGCCGCGGGATCCGGTCGAGCGTATTTGCCGTCGTGATGAACATCACTTTCGACAAATCGTAGTCGCAGTCGAGATAGTGATCGTTGAAGGTACAGTTCTGCTCAGGATCGAGAACTTCGAGCAGCGCCGACGACGGATCGCCGCGGAAGTCGGTGGACATTTTGTCCACTTCGTCGAACAGCAGCACGGGGTTGGACGATCCGGCCTTGCGCACCGACTGGATCACCTTGCCCGGCAGCGCGCCGATGTAAGTCCGGCGATGCCCGCGGATTTCCGCTTCGTCGCGCACGCCGCCGAGCGACACGCGCACGAATTTGCGGCCGGTCGCACGCGCGACCGACTTGCCGAGCGACGTCTTGCCGACGCCCGGAGGTCCGACCAGGCACAGGATCGGCCCCTTCATCTGGCCGACCAGAGTCTCGACCGCAAGGTATTCCAGGATGCGCTGTTTGACCTTGTCCAGACCGTAATGGTCTTCCTCGAGAATGCGCTCAGCTTCCTTGATGTCGAGCTTGTCCTCGGTGTATTCGAACCACGGCAGCGCCAGGAACCAGTCGAGGTAGTTGCGCACGACGGTGGCCTCGGCCGACATCGGCGACATCATCTTGAGCTTCTTGATCTCGCGCTCGCATTTCTCGCGAGCCTCGGCGGGCATCTTCTTCTGGCGCAGCTTCTCTTCCAACTCCTGAATCTCGTTCTTGAATTCGTCCTTCTCGCCGAGCTCCTTCTGAATCGCGCGCATCTGCTCGTTGAGGTAGTACTCCTTGGACGTTTTCTCCATCTGCTTCTTGACGCGCGAGCGGATGCGCTTCTCGACCTCGAGGATTTCCAGCTCCGAGCGCATGTAGCCGAGAATCTTCTCGAGCCGCTCGGCCGGGTTGGTCGATTCGAGCAACGCCTGCTTGTCTTCGAGCTTGATGCCGAGATGTCCGACCAGCTTGTCGGCCAGGAACGCGGGATCGTCGACCGCCGCGATCGAGGTCACCATCTCGGGTGGAATTTTCTTATTGAGGCGCGCGTAGTTGTCGAAGGTCGTGACGACCGAGCGCATCAACGCCTCCACTTCAGTAGAGCGGTCGTTGAGCTCTTCGATCTCCTCGGCTTCGACCTGGAAATATTCCTCGTCGGCGACATAACGGATCACGCGCGCGCGCTTCTTGCCCTCGACCAGCGCCTTGACGGTGCCGTCGGGCAAGCGCAGCAACTGCACGACCACGCCGAGCGTGCCGACCGTGTACAGGTCGCCGGGCGCGGGCTCGGCCACCTTGGGATCCTTCTGGGTCACCAGCAGGATCGGCGTCTTCTTCGCCTCAGCGGCTTCCAGAGCCTTAATCGACTTCTGGCGTCCGACGAAGATCGGATAGACTTCGTGTGGGAATACGATCAATTCGCGCAACGGGAACAATGGGACCACGTTCGACGTTGCATCGCGGTTATCTTTTTTATCGTTACGGAAAAGCATCTACTTCTAAGAATCTCCCCGAGCTACGCAGTTTCGGCGGTCTTTTGATAGACCAGCAGCGGCTGCTCCTTCTGAGTAACCACCTCTTCCGAGATTAACACCTCCTTGATGTTGGGCTGTGACGGGATTTCGTACATCAGGTCCACCATGATCGCTTCCATGATGGCGCGCAGTCCGCGGGCACCCGACTTGCGCTTGAGCGCCTCGCGCGAGATGGCTCGCAGGGCGCCCTGCGTGAATTTGAGGTGGACGTTCTCCATGTCGAAGAGCTTTTGATACTGGCGCACCAGCGCGTTCTTCGGTTCGGTGAGGATTCGCACCAGCGCTTCTTCGTCCAGCTCGCCCAGCGTCGCGATAACCGGCAGGCGTCCGACGAATTCCGGAATCAATCCAAACTTGAGCAAGTCCTCCGGCTGCACTTCGTAGAGAAGCTCGGAAACGGTCTTGGGATCGCGATGGGTCAAATCGGCGCGGAAGCCCATCGTCTTGCCCGAGATGCGCCGGCGAATAATGTCGTCGAGTCCGACGAATGCGCCGCCGCAGATGAACAGGATGTTGGTCGTATCGACCTGCAGGAATTCCTGCTGCGGATGCTTGCGGCCGCCCTTGGGCGGCACCGACGCCATCGTGCCTTCGATTATCTTGAGCAGCGCCTGCTGGACGCCTTCACCCGACACGTCGCGGGTAATCGACGGGTTGTCGCCCTTGCGCGCGATCTTGTCGATCTCGTCGATGTACACGATGCCGCGCTGGCATCGCTCGATGTCGTAATCGGCGTTCTGCAGCAGCGACAGGATGATGTTCTCGACGTCTTCGCCGACGTAGCCGGCCTCGGTCAGCGAGGTGGCATCGGCGATGGTAAATGGAACCTGCAAAAAGCGCGCAAGGGTTTGCGCGAGGAGCGTTTTGCCGACGCCGGTCGGGCCAATCAGCAGGATGTTGGATTTCTGCAACTCGACGTCGCCGGTCACCATCTGCGAGTCGATTCGTTTGTAATGATTGTGGACGGCGACCGAGAGGATTTTCTTGGCGCGTTCCTGTCCGATCACGTACTGGTCGAGGACCCGTTTGATTTCGGCGGGCTTGGGCACCGCGGAGCTTTGGCTGAACGCCTCTTCGCTGTCGGTCTCCTCGGCGATTATGTCGTTACAAAGGTCGATGCATTCGTCGCAAATATAAACGGTGGGGCCGGCAATCAGCTTTCGAACTTCGTCCTGGCTCTTGCCGCAAAACGAGCAAACCAGGTTGCCCGAGCGGTCGTCATGCTTGGCCATTACTGCCTCCGCGGCTCACTTGGACGGCCTTCGGCTAACGATTACCTCATCAATCAGCCCGTATTCAACCGCTTGATTCGGCGACATGAAGTAGTCGCGATCGGTATCTTTTTCGATCTTACGCAGGTTCTGTCCGGTATGCTTCATTATGATGTTGTTGATTTCCTCTCGCGCGTGCAAAATTTCCTTCGCGTGAATCTCGAGGTCGCTCGCCTGACCCTGCATGCCCCCCAGCGGCTGATGGAGGATGATCCGCGAATGGGGCAGCGCGTAACGCCTGCCTTTCGCACCCGCCAAGAGCATGATCGCGGCCATGCTCGCCGCCTGCCCGAGGCACAGCGTCGAGACCGGCGGCCGTATGAACTCCATTGTATCGTAAATCGCCATCCCAGCCGTCACCGATCCGCCGGGGGAATTGATATAGAAGTTGATTTCTTTTTCGGGATCTTCGGATTCAAGGAACAGGAATTGCGCCGTCACCAGGTTGGCGACGTCGTCATTGATTTCGGTGCCGAGAAAGACGATGCGGTCCTTGAGCAGGCGAGAATAGATGTCATAAGCCCGCTCCCCGCGCCCAGTCTGTTCGACCACCATCGGTACCAGGTTGCTCATACCTCCGACCCGCGCCACAGCCCGGTTCCGACGACGATTGAGAGAAGGCCGCTGACGCCTTCAAATTGTAACCACTCGGAAATGGGGGAGCAACCGTGATCGCGGCAGGACGGAGCATCAATGATGCTACTTCTGCTCAGATGAACTCTCTTCACCCGTCTCCGCCGGTGAATCTTCACGCTAGGCGCCGCTCAAAATAAAATCGAGCGATTTGGGATTCGGGCAACCATACTCAAGAATGGCACGAAAAAAGAGGACACAAGAAATCGACGTTGCTCAGTTGTCGCTTGAATCCAGAACCCTCACCGCCGACGGCTGCGCCCGCCGGCCGCCTCTCCCGTAAAGTAACGGGCGAGGTAAGATTCGCTGCGCTCAATTCCTTCACAGACGCTCGGGCTGCTGAGTAAAAATACTCAACGTATTGAGCAAAACGTACGAACCATTTCTGCGAGTCTCAAGGAATCGAAACTACTTCTGCTCAGATGAACTCTCTTCACCCGGCTCCGCCGGTGAATCTTCACGCTTGGCGCGGCTCAAAATAAAATCGAGCGCTTTCTCGCGGCGCATCGATTGGCGCAGTGCGTCGCGATTTTCTTCCTTACGATAGAACTCGGCAGCGCGATCGCGATTGCGAGCGGCCTGCGTGACGATTGCCGCCACCCGTTCGCCCAGCTCCTCGTCATTGATCTCGATTTTTTCCTGCTCCGCGAGTGCATCGACGATCAGCGCCGTGCGAGCCCGCTTCTCGGCCCGCGACTTCAGGTCGTCGGCATTCTGCTTGACGCGCTCGGTCGCCTCTTCATGCGACAGACCGCCTGATTCGAACGTCTGATGCAGCTCGGCTTCCATCGCGGCCAGCTCGCGCGCGACCAGCGACTCAGGCAGCTCGACCGGGTTGCGCTCGATCACGAGATCGAGCAGCCCCTGGCGCACGCGCGCGTCGGCTTCCTGCTTTGCATGCGCGAGCAGCTCGCTGCGGACGCGAGTGCGGAACGCCTCGAGATTCTCGTCGCCGAGGTCTTTCGCAAAATCGTCATCGACGGTCGGCAATTCGCGCTTGTAGATTTCCTTGGGCGTCGCGCGCCATTCGACGCTCTTGCCCGCCAGTTCCTTCTGGCTGTAGTCGTCGGGGTAGGTCTTCGAGGACTTCATCTCTTTGCCGATCTCGGCGCCGATTAGGGCCTCGTGAACGCCGTGCGCGAGCGCGCGGTCGGAGACCTCGACGAGACGATCCTCCGGCTTGGTCTTGGACATTGGCTTGCCGTCTTCGAACGCCTCGATCGAAGCGAGTGCGTAGTCGCCTTCCTCGACGATCGTGCGATCCTCGACTTTCTTGAGCGTCGCCTGCCGCAAGCGAAAGCGCTCGATCGCCTCTTCAACTTCGGCGTCGGTAACCTCGACGTTGGACTCGGGCACCTTGAGGCCCTCGTAATCCTTGACTTCGATGGTCGGGCGCAGGTCGAAGGTCGCGCTGAACTTGAGCGCGAGGTCTTTTTGCAGGTCGGTCTGTTCGGTGACGATTTCGGGCGCGACGACGGGTTTGAGGTCGTGCTCCTCGAGCGCCTTTTTGGTGTATTCCTCGACGAGCTTCTGAACTACCTCGCCGCGGACCTGTTCGCCGAAAAATCGTTCGAGCAGATTGCGCGGCGCATGACCGGGGCGAAAGCCCTTGAGCACGACGCCGCGTTTGAGTTCGTTGTAAGCGCGATCCAGCTCATGCTTGATTTCGTCGGGCTCGACTTCAATCGTAACCTTGCGCCGGAGACTGTTGGGTTCTTCGATATTTACATTCATGGGTGTTTGAATCTCTCACATAAACATACTGCGATTGCGGGAATCAACCGAGAGCGCGCGAAACATCACGGATCCTTCTTGCCTCTCAGTCAGAGAGTGCTTTGCGTAACCTTCCGCGGAGGGTTCAAGCAGAAGCGGAATCTTGAATCGCGCGCGAAAAATGCGTGCTGGACAAGGTCCCTCTCCTTAAACCATCTCCAAATCCTCTCATTGGAATAGCAGCGCAGTATCTTGTATAAAACTTTTCTGAGCACGCCAGAATCGAACTGGCCGGCGAGGGGAGCCATTGGCTACCTTAAAACTGGACGACGCCGCGCGGCTGTCGAGCGAAATCTCGACGGTGCCTTCTCGCGTGCGCGATCTTCTTTTTGATTTTGATCGCAGGAACCTGGTGCGAATCGCAGGCGTCGCGATCGTCTATTTCGCTGCCGCGAAACTCGGCTTGCATTTCGCGTCTCTCACCGCAAACTCCTCGCCGGTATGGCCGCCGACCGGGATTGCGTTCGCAGCGTTGCTACTCCTGGGTTTTCAAAGCTGGCCAGGAATTTTTATCGGTGCCTTCCTCGTCAACCTGACTACTTCGGGCACCGTGTTTACGTCACTGGGCATTGCGACCGGCAACACGCTCGAAGCTGTCGCGGCAGTGTACCTGACGATGCGGTATGCGAACGGCCGCAAGCTATTCGAGCATGCCCGGGATTTTTTCAGGTTCGCCGGGCTGAGCATGCTCGCAGCTGCGATCAGCGCGACGGTCGGCGTTACAAGCCTCGCGCTTGGCGGATTCGCGCACTGGCACCAATTTGTACGAATCTGGTTGATCTGGTGGCTGGGCGATCTAGGCGGCTTTCTGGTGTTCGCGCCGTTTGCGATCCTGTGGTTCGAGCGGCCCACACTGATTGGCGATCGTCGCCGGCTGCGCGAATCCTCGGTGACACTCGCCGCGGTAGCGCTGTTCGGAATTCTGGTGTTCGGAGGCGCTGTTCCCGGGATCGAGAATTATCCGATCGGCTTTATCTGCATCCCGATACTGGTGTGGTCCGCGTTCAGGTTCGGCCAGCGCGAAGCCGCGACCTCGATTTTCATTCTCGCGGTTTCCGCCGACTGGGGGATGATGCGAGGCCACGGCCCGTGGGCGCGATTTGCCAATGAGATTTCGTCGTACATCATGCCACAGGCGTTCATGATGACGATGGCCGTGATGACGATGACGCTGGCCGCGGTCGTCTGGGAGCGCAAACGCGCCGAACAGGATGCCAACGAGGCGCGCAATCAAGCCGTGGCCGCCAACCGGACTAAAGATCAGTTTCTCGCGATGCTCGGACATGAGTTGCGCAATCCGATTGCCGCGCTCTCCAGCGCAGTGCATGTTCTCGAACACTCCGACGTACGATCGCCGCAAGCCACCGTGTTGCTGGAAATCATGGTGCGGCAAACCGGCCATCTGGCGCGAATGGTTGACGACCTGCTCGATGTCGAACAGCTCACCGCGGGCCGGATCACGCTTGACCGCCGGCCGATGAATCTTGGTGAATGCGCCCGCCATTGCGTTACCGCGATGCGCGTGCGCGACGAATTTATCGAACGCAATATCGAGATGCGGCTCGACGACGTCTGGATTCACGGCGATCCCGATCGCGTCGCTCAGATTCTGACCAACCTGCTCTCCAATGCATGCAAACACACACCCCCGCAGGGCAAAATTGTTGTCGGCACCCGATCTGAAAACGATCGAGCCGTAATTCGCGTCGAAGATGACGGCGAGGGAATCCCGGCCAAGCTGCTACCGCATGTGTTCGATCTCTTCGTGCAGGGCGATCGGCCATCCGACCGGCATCCCGGAGGTTTGGGAATCGGGCTGAGTCTCGTCCGACGGCTGGCGGAGCTACACGGCGGAACCGTCGAGGTGCAAAGCAAGGGACGCGGGCAGGGCAGCGCGTTCACGGTAATACTTCCGCGAGTCGAGGCGGTCCCGGAAAAAGTCGCGAGCCGGATCGCCCCGGTGCGTACCGAGGTGAGTCGGCGGATTCTGATCGTCGAGGACAATATCGACGCGAGGGAGGCGCTGCGCGAGGCGCTCGAGATGGCGGGGCATCAGATCTTTGAAGCCGGCTCAGGAGCGAGCGGAGTCGAATCCGCGCTGGCAAATCGCCCCGACGTCGCGCTCATCGATATCGGCTTGCCCGGGTTCGACGGCTACGAAGTTGCTCGACAGATCCGTTCAGCGTCGGAGGTTCGCGGGATGACGCTGATCGCGCTGACCGGTTATGGCTTGCCTGAGGATCGAACAAAAGCTGAGCAAGCCGGCTTCGATGCGCACGTCGTGAAGCCGCTCGACTTCGACGAACTGACCAGCTTGCTGACCGCTCACGATGGAACCGTCGTCGGCAAGTCTGCCGCGCACTAGAACGCAGACTGTCTCAGATTTCGTCGCGGATGATCCTGGTCGCGATCACCAGCGCGGTGGCGCCTGACGTGCTCATCAGGATTGCGCCGATGAAATTGTGCGCGCGCACTCCCAAAACTTCGAAGATCATCCCGCCGATCACTCCGCCAAGCAGACCGAGGCCGATGTCGGCCATCATGCCGTAGCCGTTGCCGTTGAGAATTTTTCCCGCCAGCCATCCCGAGATAAGTCCGATTAGAATCCATGCGAACATGATTCGCCTGCCTCCCTGTTTTGTTGGGTTTTCGTTGTTCGTTGGTCAACAGAGCAAGAGCGTTGCCATCGCGGATTGACGCAGATTTGCAGGGAACGGCTCGGAATCCGGCGTGGCTGATGCCGTCTTTCGACTGCGCTGCACGGTTGCGCCTGCGGTTCGGGTTGCGGGAGCAGCAGGTTTAGCTGACACTTGTCGGCGCTGATGAGTAGTCGTGGAAAATTGCGCGGAGCGATTTCCGGATTTGGCGAGGTTGCGGCTCGGGCACATCTTGCGGGATGGCGTACGCGCGAGAATATCGCAATCGGCGCGATTCATGATCCAATCTCCGAGCGCCGGCATGAGGCGATTCGTCTTATCAAAAATGTACGCGTGTATGACGACCTCGAGCTGATGCTCGACGGCGAGGCAGTGGATTTTGTCGATGTCGCGAGTCCTCCGGGGTTGCATCATCGGGCTGCGCGCGCGGCCCTTTCCGCAGGGGCGCATGTGTTGGTCGAGAAGCCGCTGGCCCTGACGCTGGCCGAGTTCGACGAGCTCGCCGCGCTGGCGGCGGAGAAGCATCGCGTGCTGATGTGCGTGCATAATTGGAAATACGCGCCTGCTTACGCCGTCGCGCGCACGGCGATCGAGGCGGGGAGGCTCGGCGCGATTAGATTCATCTCGATCGATCGGCTCAGGACTGAGCCGGCCGGTGCCGGTGGCAGCGGCGGGAAATGGCGCGCGTCAGCGGCATCCGGCGGCGGAATTCTGATCGATCACGGATGGCACGTCTTCTACCTGATGCATTGGCTGATGGGCGGCGACCGGCCAGTGTCGGTCTCGGCGCGGCTCGAATCGCCGGCGGGCATCGACGTTGACGACCTTGCCGACGTGCGCATCAGATTCGGCAGCGGAGCATTGTCGCGGGCGCATCTCTCGTGGCGCGCGCCGGTGCGCAGAACGTCGGCGCTCATATATGGAGAGCGCGCGAGTCTCGAAATCGAAAACGATCGCGTGATGCTCACCGATCGAGCAGGGAAGGTCGAGGACCTCTCAATTGCCGACATGGCCGACGACTCGTACCATTCGGCGTGGTTCGCCGGAGTAGCTGACGAGTTCGAGCAGGCGGTCACCGAAGGAACCAATTCGGCCATCGCAAGTACCAATCTGAGGCAGGCGCGTGTTGCACTGATGCTAATTGGCAGCGCAAGGAAATCGTCCGTCAACAACGGCGTCGAGATAGATCTCCCATAAAATCAAATAGTTAGGGCCGAACTGCGCGCACGAACCGTTTTGGCTCCTACTGACCGACTGACCGCTCGGACTGTTGCTCTTGAACTATCGGGATTGTGACGGTAAAGTTTCGATTGACCGAAAGGTTAGCCGCAGTTTTGAGACGCGCAGATGACGGCGGCTCGAATTAACAGGTATTGGACGGATTTTGTGAGTTCGGGCGACGACAGGAGTAGGGCGAGGGGTCAGAGCCGCGATATGGGTGTGTCGCAAATCAAAGTTGGCGTCAGCGAGACGCGCACCGCGTCGCAGGACTCGCGCGACGAGATCCTCAAGGCTGCGATGCGGCTTTTCGCCAGCCGCGGGTTCCATGAAACCTCGATGTCAGAAGTGGCGCGCGAGGCGCACGTCAGCAAGGCTCTGATTTTCTGGCATTTCAAGACCAAGGAAGAGCTGTTCGTCGCGGTGCTGAACCGCCTGCTCGAGCCGTACTTTATCGACTTCGCCGAAGAGGCGGCGGCGATGGACGAGCGCGCTCAGATTTTGAAGCTGGTCGAGTCGTACTTGTCTTTCGTGCGCGACAATGCGAGCTCGGTGCGGTTTTTCCTGGCGCAGATGCTTCACGACCAGAAGCTGTCGGAGAGCCTCAGCGACCAGGTGCTGCAGCTCTACAGCGGGTATCGCGCGATGCTGATCGAACTGATTGCGGCGGCGCAGCAGAAGCACATCTGCGCACGGCGGACGTCGCCGGAATCGGCGGCGGCATTCCTGCTGTCAGCTCTGAACGGATTGATGGTCGAATATTTGTTTATGGGGGCAAACGCGATCGACCCCGAAGGGGCGGTGGCGATGGTGGGTGAGTGGTTGTTCGGTCCATCGGGGACATCTTCATCGGAGGGCGGCGCACCGTCCTCCTAAACTGTTTTTCTTCAACCTGTTCCAGGAGCGTTATGCGTATTCCCTTGAGACAAATGATCGATCTTGGCCGCTACATGCGCGCGAAGAAAAAATCAGGTGACAAATATTTTCCATTGGTGCTGATGCTCGAGCCGCTGCATGCGTGCAACCTCGCCTGTATCGGATGCGGCCGAATCGTCGAGTACAAGGACACCATCCGCGATATGATGCCGCTCGACGAGGCCCTGCGTTCGGCTGAAGAGGCCGGTGCGCCAATCGTGTCGATCTGCGGCGGCGAGCCGCTGATGTACAAGCATATCGCGGCGCTCACGCGCGGGCTGATCGAGGATCAGAAGCGTCACGTAATGATCTGCACCAACGCGATCCTGCTCGAGCGATTCGTCAAGCAGGTGCCGCCGAGCCCGTATCTCAGCTTCAACCTGCACCTCGACGGGATGCGCGAGACCAACGATCGCGTGACCGACCGGGTGGGGCATTTCGACATCGTCGTGAAGATGATCAAGATGCTGAAGGAGAAGGGCTACCGCGTGCAGACCAACACGACGGTATTTCGCGAGACCACCGGCCAGGAGCTCGAGGATATGGTCAAGTACCTGACCAGCCTCGGGGTTGACGGGATGCTGCTCAGTCCCGGCTATCACTACCAGGTGTTGCAGAACGACGAAGAGTATCTCCGCAAAGAGGAGATGCCCGCGAAGTTTTTCAAAGTTCGCGACATGGCTAACGACTACAAGATTATCAATACGCCGATTTACCTCGACTACCTGGTCGGCAAACGCGACATGCAGTGCAGTCCGTGGACCACGGTCACGCGCAATCCGCAAGGATGGAAGGGGCCGTGCTACCTGATCACGAACGGACACTACAAGACGTTCGAAGATATGCATGCGGCGACCGATTGGGAGTACTACCGGACCAAGCAGGACTTCCGCTGCCGCGACTGCAAGCTGCATTCAGGATTCGAGGGGACCGTGGCGCTCGAGTTCGGCAAGAACCTGAAAGACTCGTGGCGCATGGTGCGGCATTACGTCGCGTAAGAGGTCGCGCGGCTAACCGTGTTCGACTTGCACAGCTATCTGAAAGAGCGCGCGGATTTGATCGAGCGGGCGCTGAAGCGAAGCGTCGAGGAGCCGACCGGCGCCGCCGCTCGCCTGCATGAGGCGATGCGCTATTCGCTGCTCGCGGGCGGCAAGCGTCTGCGGCCGGTGCTCGTACTGGCTTCGTGCGAGGCGGTCGGCGGAAAGATCGAGGCGGCGATGGGCCTCGCGTGCGCAGTCGAGATGATTCACACCTACTCGCTGATTCACGACGACTTGCCGTGCATGGATGACGACGACATGCGCCGCGGACGCCCGACCAATCACAAGGTGTACGGCGAAGCGATCGCGACGCTCGCGGGTGACGCGCTGCTGACGGACGCATTCAAGGTGTTGGCGCTGTCCGGCGGACCGCAACGCTGCGCCGGCGCTCTTGCTCGAAACTGTCGCGGAGCTTGCGGCGGCGGCAGGATCGATCGGGATGGTCGGTGGGCAGGTGATCGATCTGCTCGGCGAGGGCAAGTCGAAGACCGTCGAAGAGCTCGAAGAATTGCACGGCAAAAAGACCGGCGCGCTATTCCTGGCGTCGGTGCGCGGCGGCGCACGGCTGGGTGGTGCGAATCCGTCGCAGATCGAATCGCTCGACGCATACGCGCGCGCGCTCGGCCTCGCGTTCCAGGTCGTCGATGACCTGCTCGACGTTCAGGGCACGCCTGAGCAGATGGGCAAGCGCACGCAAAAGGACGGCGAGCGCGGCAAGGCGACCTACCCCGCAATTCTGGGAGTCGAACGCTCGATGGATTTGGCGCGCGAGCTCGAAACCCGAGCGCATCGCGCGTTGCAGGGCTTCGGCGATAGCGCCGACCCGTTGCGGCATATCGCGACCTTCGTCGTGGAGCGCAAGCTGTGAGCGCGCTCGAAGCGTCGGCGAAAATCGCGCACCCGCATTCGCGGCAAGCGGTGCTGGTCGAACCCGGGCGGATAGAATTGCGCGATTACGTCGCGCCGCATCCAGGGCCGGGCGGATTGCTGATTCAAATTCGATGCGCGCTCAGTTGCGGTACCGACCTCAAAACATTTCGGCGCGGACATCCGTTGTGGGAACTTCCGATGCCGTTCGGACATGAGTTTTCCGGCGTCGTGGTGGAAGCGGGCGAGGGCGTGACCGCGTTCAAGCCCGGCGACGAAATCATGGCGGCACCCACTGCACCATGCGGAATCTGCTTCTACTGCCAGCGCGGGCAGGAAAATCTTTGCGACGACGCGGTCGGGCGAATGGTGCACGGCGCATACGCGGACATGCTGGTGCTGCCGGCGCATGTCGTAGCGCGCAACACATTTATCAAACCTGCGGACCTGCCGTTCGAGGAGGCCGCGCTGCTCGAACCGCTCTCGTGCGTCGTGCATGCGATTGAAATGGCGCGTCCCGACAAGAGTGAGACGGTGGTCATTCTCGGCGGCGGAGCCTTCGGCTTGATCCACATGCTCGCGCTAAAAGCTGCCGGCGTGCGCGAGGTGGCGGTCGTCGGGCGCGGCGCAGACCGGCTGAAGTGGGCGGAGAATCTCGGCGCGGACCGCGTTATCGATGCGCGCAGCGAGGACGCCGTCGCGGAAATCGCGCGGCTCAACGGCGGCTTCGGTCCCGACCTCGTGATCGAGTGCACCGGCCACGTCGAAGTCTGGCAGGACGCATTCGCGCGGGTGCGCCGCGGAGGGCGCGTCGTTTTTTTCGGCGGATGTCCAACCGGCACCGCACTCAATGTCGATACGCGACGGATGCATTACGACAACCTGACGCTGATGGCGCCGTTTCATTATCGGCCGCGCGACGTGCGTCGTGCTTACGAATTGCTGGCGGGACGCGCGCTGAACGCTGGCGCGATCGTCAACGCTCGAATGCGGCTCAGCAATCTGGCGCAAGTATTTGAGATGCTCGAGCGCGGCGTGGTACTGAAGTGCGCCGTGATTCCATGAGGGATGAAAACATGAATCAGGCCATTGAAATTGGAAACACGGCGATTGCGATGTCGCCGCATGACGAGTTCGTCGCGAAGATTGATTACACCGTCGATCGCGCCCAGCGCGCGCTGCTCGCACTGCAGAAGCCCGAGGGCTACTGGCATGCGCCGCTCGAAGCGAACGCGGAGATGAACGCCGAGTTCATCATCTTCAATCATTTCATGGACACGGTTGACGTCGAGACCGAGGCGCGCCTGAAGAAGCACCTGCTGGACGCGCAGAGTGCGGACGGGAGCTGGGCGCTGTACCAGGGCGGCGAAGGCTATCTCTCGACGACGATCGAAAGTTATTTTGCGCTGAAGCTTACCGGCATGCGCGCGGGCGACGAGCCGCTGGCGGCCGCGCGGCGCTGGATTCTGTCGAAAGGCGGAATCGTAAACTGCGGAACGCTGGCGCGCTTCTACCTCGCGTCGATGGGGCAGATAACCTGGGAGGCGACTGCTGCGTTGCCGGTCGAGCTCTCGCTGTTCCCGAATTGGTTCCCGTTCAACATTTACGAGCTTGGATCGTGGGCGCGCGGAACTCTGATGGCCCTCACGCTGCTGCAAGCGGCGCGTCCCGAGAAAAAAATCGACTACCAGCGCGGGGTGCTCGAGCTCTACATCGAGCCGCCGCATTTCACGAAGTTCAAACAGCCGCGCGGAAAAAAATTGCTGTCATTGCGCAATGCATTGAACCTCGCTGACAAGGCGCTGCGCTTCTACGATCGCCACAAAATAAAATCCCTGCGCGCCCGCGCGATGCGCCATACGGAAGAATGGTTGCTCGAACATCAGGAGGCCAACGGCTCATGGGGTGGAATCGAGCCGTGCTACTTGTTGAGCGCGATGGCTCTGAAAGCCAACGGCTACCGCAACGACCATCCGGTGCTGAAGAAGGCGCTCGAGGCGTCGCAGGAACTGATCTGGCATTTCAGCGACAACGACATGTACATGCCGTGCGTTTCCGTCAACTGGGACACCGCGCTTGCGGGACGCGCGCTGCTCGATTCCGGCGTGGTTGGCGACGATCCGGGAATCAAACGCACCAATCAATGGCTGATCGATCATCAGATTTTTAAAAAAGGCGATTGGTCGATCAAACGTCCCGATCTGGAGCCCGGCGGATGGGCGTTCGAATTCTACAACGATAACTATCCTGACGTGGACGATTCCGCGGTGATTCTGTCGGTGCTGGCGGACTCACAACTCGACGACGCCGCCGCAAAAGAGCGCGCAGTTCGCGTCGGCGCCAATTGGGTGATGGGGATGCAATCGAGCGACGGCGGTTTTGCCGCGTTCGATGCCGACAACAACTCGACCTGGCTGAATCATCTGCCACTGGCCGACGTCGAGGCGGTCACCGATCCGTCGTGTCCCGACCTTACCGGTCACGTGCTCGAAATGATGGCGTCGGTCGGATATCGCGCCGACCATCCGGTGGCAAAACGCGCGATCGAATGGCTCAAGAAAAATCAGGCGAACCACGGCGGATGGTGGGGACGCTGGGGCATCAACTATCTCTATGGCTCTCACTGCGCTCTGGCCGGTTTGCGCGCGATCGGCGTCGATATGAACGAGCCCTGGATCAAGCGCTCGGTCGCATGGATCAAATCGAAGCAGAATCCTGACGGCGGTTGGGGTGAAAGCCCGCTGTCCGACAAGGATCCTGCCTGGCACGGGCGCGGAACGAGCACGGCTTCACAGACTGCATGGGCGCTTATCGGGTTGGTTGCGGGCGAAGATCAAGTGAGTGAACACGCGATGCGCGGCGCGCAATGGCTCTCAGAGCGGCAGAACGAAGATGGCACTTGGGATGAGCGTGAGTCGACCGGCAACGGATTCCCCAATCATTTTTATCTTCGCTACCACATGTACCCACTTTATTTTCCGCTGATGGCGCTCGGGCGATTTCGAAAACGATTGGCGGAGACGCCGTCGCACTGAGCGCCTCGCGATGAAAGCGATTTCAATCCTCGGCTCGACCGGATCGGTCGGCGTCACGACGCTGGATGTAGTCGGGCGCTTCAGCGATCGATTTCGCGTGGTCGCGATGGCCGCCGGACGCAATCTCGATCTGCTGACCGATCAGGTGAAGCGGTTTCATCCAGAACTGGTTTCCGTGGCGACGCCCGAACTTGCGCGTGATCTCGCGACGCGCCTCGATAAACATCGCGTGACGATCGTGCACGGACTCGAAGGCGCGATCTGTGTCGCGACGCATCCCGAGGCGAAGCTGCTGATGTCGGCGCTGGTCGGTGCGATGGGATTGCAGCCGACACTCGCGGCAATCAAGGCCGGCAAGGACATCGCATTTGCCAACAAGGAAGTGCTGGTGATTGCCGGTGAGCTCATCACGTCGGCGGTGCGCGAGAATAGAGTGCGGTTGCTGCCGGTGGACAGCGAGCACAACGCGATTTTTCAATGCCTCGAAGGGCGCGGTCGCGAGTATTTGAAGCGGATAATTCTGACCGCGTCAGGCGGTCCGTTTCGCGAGCTGCCCGCCGCGAGTTTCGAATCGATCACCGTCGAGCAGGCGCTGAAGCATCCGACCTGGGTGATGGGCAGCAAGATTACGATCGACTCCGCGACCTTGATGAACAAGGGTCTCGAGGTGATCGAAGCGCGCTGGCTGTTCGACCTCAAGGCCGCCGAAGTTTCCGTCGTCATTCATCCGCAGAGCGTGATCCATTCGATGGTCGAGATGATTGACGGCTCGGTGATCGCGGAGATGGCGATCCCCGACATGGCGATTCCGGTCGCGTACGCGCTTGCGTATCCGGAACGCTTGCCGATGACCCATCTGAAGCCGCTGTCCCTCGCGGAAAATTCGCGGCTTACGTTTGAGGAGCCCGACTTGCGACGCTTCCCGTGTCTGCGGCTCGCCTACGACGCGCTCGCCGCCGGCAACACGATGACCGCATGCCTCAACGCCGCCAACGAGGAGCTGGTCGCGGGATTCCTCGCGGGCCGTGTGCGGTTCACTGACATACCGCGCCACATCGAGACGGTGATGAATCGGCATCACAACTCGGCGGCGCGGACGATCGAAGATTTGCTCGAGACCGACGGATGGGCGCGCTCCGCGGCCCGCGAACTTATCGGAGCGCGACCGGTCGCAGCTTGAGATGATGGCAAACGCGCAGGTCAGCGAACACGGCGGGGCAACCTCGTACGCGTCGAGCACGGTGCGCGACGCATCGATACCGCCCGGAACTTTCGACGTCGCGAGCGCGTACGAATTCTGCGCGCGGCTGGCGAAGTCGCACTACGAAAATTTCACCGTCGCGTCGTGGCTGATGCCGCGCGAGATGCGTCCGCACATGTACGCGATCTACGCCTACGCCCGAATGGCCGACGATTTCGCCGACGAGCATCACGACCGCGCGATGCTCGACGATTGGGAGCGCGAGCTCGACCTCGCGTACGCCGGCACTCCGCGCCATCCGGTGTTTATCGCGCTCGCCGACACGGTGCAGCGCTTCGAGATTCCGCGCGATCCGTTCAAGGATCTGCTCACCGCGTTTCGATCCGACGTCGATTTCAAGGGCTTCGACACGCTCGACGATCTGCTCGGATACTCGCGCTACTCGGCGAATCCCGTCGGACGGCTGGTGCTCTACCTGTTCGGCTATCGCGACGCCGAACGCCAGCATCTGTCGGACCTGGTCTGCAGCGGATTGCAGCTCGCGAATTTCTGGCAGGACGTCGCAATCGATCTCGACAAGAGGCGAATCTACATTCCGCGCCGCGACCTGGCTCGATTCGGCGTCACGCCGGCCGACCTCGCGGCGCATACGTCGTCGCGCGAGTTCATCGATCTGATGCGTCATGAAGTCGGCGTCGCGAGGACGATGCTGCTCGAGGGCGGCGAACTGCACAAGCGCGTGGACAAGCGCCTGCGTCGCGACATCGTGATGTTCGCGGGCGGCGGGCTTGCGATCCTGCGCGCCATCGATCGCGTCAACTACGACGTGTTCCGGAAGCGCCCGGAACTGGAGAAACTCGATTACCTGAAACTTGGATGGAGCGCGCTCCGTGGGCGACTTGAAGGCTGACGGAGGCTCTGGGAGCCTCACGGAAGCGGCGGCCGCCAATGGCGCGTCGCTCGACGCCGATTACGAACGCTGCGCGCAAATCACGCGGCGCTCGCGCTCGAGCTTTTACTACGCCTTCATTTTGCTCCCGCCCGAACGTCGCCGCGCACTGCATGCGGTCTACGCGTTCTGCCGTTTTATCGACGACATCGCCGACGACGAAGCGATTCGCGAGCCCGCTCTCCTGCTCGAGCGATGGCGCGAGGAACTCGACCGCGTCTATTCGGGCTCGCCGACGCGCGCGCTCTCCCGTGCGCTCGCCGATAGCGCGCGACGCTTTAAGATTCCGCGCGATCTGTTCGAAGAAATCATCAATGGCGTCGAAATGGACCTGTCGCGCAAGCGCTATCAGAGCTGGGAAGAGCTGCGGCCGTACTGCTATCGCGTCGCCTCGGCGCTCGGCCTTATCTGCATCGAAATATTCGGCTATTCGAATCCGTCGGCGAAACTCTACGCGGAAAATCTTGGACTGGCGCTTCAGTTGACCAACATACTGCGCGACGTGCGCGAGGACGCCGATCGTGGCCGGATCTATCTGCCGCTGGAAGACCTCGCGCGCTTCAACGTCAACGAGCAGGAAATTCTCGGCGGGGTCTATTCGCCCAACTTCGTCAGCCTGATGGACTTCGAGGCGCGACGCGCGCGCGAACTCTACGCCCTCGCGCAAAGCGAGCTCGCGGCTGAAGATCGCGCGACTCTCCTGACTGCCGAGGCGATGCGCCTCATCTACGCCGCGCTGCTCGAACGCATCATCAAATCCAACTATCGCGTGCTCGACCGCCGCCACAGCCTGTCCGCGCCGCACAAGCTCTACCTCGTCGGCCGCGCGTGGGCAGAAGGACGCTTCAGCGCGTTGCGCGGCTAAATGGCATCCGCGAAAAACGTGATCGTAATCGGCGCAGGGTTCGCAGGCCTCAGCTGTGCGGTCGCGCTCGCGGAGCGTGGCGTGCGAGTCACCGTGCTCGAAGGAAAGCCTGCGCTGGGCGGGCGCGCGTATTCGTTCGCCGATCCCGACACCGGCGATTTCGTCGACAACGGACAGCACGTCCTGATGGGCTGTTACACTGAGACGCTGGACTTCCTGAAACGCATCGGCGCCTACGATCAGTTGGTGTTCCAGGACGATCTGAAAATCGAGATGCTCGCGGGTCCGGGACAAAGTGCGATGCTGAAAACGGCGCGTCTCCCCGGACCTTTGCACATGACGGCCGCCTTGTTCGGTTATCGGCATTTGAGCATCTCGCAGCGGCTCAGCGTTATGCGTGGCGGTCTGCGCATGCTCGCGATGAGACGATTCGGCGGCAGCGAACTGCGTCGCCTCAGCGTCGCGCAGCTGATGGATCGCCTCGGGCAATCGGAACATGCGCGCCAATGCTTCTGGTATCCGCTGTCGATCGCGACGCTCAACGACGAGCCCGATTCGTCGTCGGCGCAGCAGTTGGTCGAAGTTCTCAGGCGCGCGTTTTTTTCGCGCCGGCGCCGCGACTCCGCCTTCGTCTATTCGCGCGTCGGGTTGACCGATCTTTATTGCATCGGCGCGACGCGATTGATCGAGCGCGCCGGCGGCACCGTGCTCTCGCACTCGATCGTCGAGATGCTGGAGCTGGGCACCGGTGGCAACGTCGCAGGCGTGCGGCTGCGCGACGGGCGGCGAATCGAAGCGTCGGATTTCATCAGCGCGGTGCCGGCGCCTCAGTTGCTCCGCTTCCTGCCTGAAAACGCGGTCGCGGATCCATTTTTCTCGCGCTTCACCGGGCTGTCGGGCTCGCCAATCATTTGCGTGCACGTGTGGCTCGATCGCGAAGTGACTAATTCAGCGTTCATCGGTTTCATCGGCACCACTACTCAATGGCTATTCAACAAGCGTCAGATATTCGCGCAACGCGGCGAGGCGCATCCGGGATATCTGAGCTTTGTGATCAGCGGCGCGCGCAAGCTGGTCGAGCGCAGCAGCCAGGAAATTGTGGATATCGTGATTAACGATCTTCACGCGATGATCCCCGCGTCGCGCGAGGCCAAAGTCGTAAAGTCCCTGGTGCTCAAGGAGAAAAATGCGACGATGGCGCCGGACCTTCGCTCGCAGGAATTGCGCCCGACCGCGAAGACGCCAATCGCGAACTTCTTTTTGGCCGGCGACTGGATTCAAACCAAACTGCCCGCGACGATTGAAAGCGCCGTGATTTCGGGGCGCGCCGCTGCCGCGGCAGTCCTCTCGCGCTCCGCGGGATAGTTATTGACTAATCGCGATTGACTAATCGAATGACTACCAAGTTAGCACTGGTCACTGGCGGCAACGGATTCGTGGGATGCCACGTGGTGCGCGCCCTGATTGCTCGCGGCGACCGGGTCCGTGTGCTGGCGCGCGAGAATGCCGACTTGAGTGCGCTGGCTGGCTTGCCGGTGGAAATCGTACGCGGCGACCTGCGGCATTTCGACTCGGTCGCGCGCGCGGTGATTGGATGCAACGAGGTCTATCACGTCGCCGCTGACTACCGCCTGTGGCTGACCGATCCGGCGCCGATGTATGCGAGCAACGTCAACGGCACCGAGCACGTTATTCGCGCCGCCACTGCCGCGAACGTGTCGCGGATCGTTTACACCAGCACGGTCGGCGCCCTCGGGATTCCGCATGGCGGCGTCGGATGCGAAGATACGCCGTCGTCGCTGGCTGCGATGCCCGGTCATTACAAGCGTTCGAAGTACATGGCGGAGCAGGCGGCCCTCGAGGCCGCGCGCGCCGGCGCGCCGGTGGTGATCGTTAATCCTTCCACGCCAATCGGTGCGCTGGACTTCAAGCCGACGCCTACCGGCCGAATTATCGTGGATTTCCTCGGTCGGCGGATGCCCGCGTACGTCGAGACCGGGCTCAACATCGTCGATGTCGAAGATGTCGCACGAGGCCATCTGCTGGCGGCGGAGCGCGGCCGAATCGGCGAGAAATATATTCTTGGCGGCGAAAATCTGACGCTCAAGGAATTTCTCGGACGCCTTGCCGCGATTTCCGGAATGCCTGCGCCCCGGGTGAGAATCCCGTACGCTGTCGCGCTCGGCTATGCGCTCGGCGCTGAAGCATTTGCGCGCACCGTCACGCGCCGCGCACCGCGCGCGAGCCTGACCGAGGTACGGATGGCGCGCAAGCATATGTTCTTCGACTCCTCGAAGGCGCGCGCCGAGTTGGGATATTCGCCCGGGCCCATCGACGTGGCGATAACCGCGGCGATTGAATTTTTCAGAAGCAGAGGAACGGCGCGGAGCGCCGCATAGGCTTGCGCATGCACCTGCTGATATCCACCATCGCTCTGCGCCCGTACGTTTTCATCTTCCTGGCGAGTTTTCTGTTTATCGCGATCGTGAACTTCGGTCTGCGCACGACGCTCCTGTTCACCGTGCTGACCTACGCCGTCTCGCTCGGGTGCGAGTGGTCTTCCATCCACAACGGATTCCCGTTCGGGCTGTATCATTATATAGACGCGACCCGCGCGCGCGAGATTTGGGTCTTCGGCGTCCCGTTCATGGACTCGTTGTCGTTCACCTTCCTCGCATTTGCCAGTTACACGGTCGCGCTGTTGCTGAGCTCGCCGCTCTATCGGCGCGGTGCGGACGTTCGAACTCTCGACACATGGAAAATCCGCCGCGCGCCGCGAGTATGGCTGATGGCGGCGCTGTTCATGGTGATGGTGGACATGGTGGTCGATCCGTTGAGCGTGCTGGGCGACCGATGGTTCCTCGGCAAAATTTTCTGGTACGACCCGCCGGGCCCGCATTTCGGCGTCCCGATCAGCAACTACCTCGGATGGTTTTTTGTCGCGGCAATCACGATTGCGATCTTTCAGTGGCTCGACGCCGCCCTGAATCGCGGCTCGACCAAGCCCGCCGGCTCGCTCCCGATGATGCGTTCCCGCGCGCTGCTGGGTCCAATCCTCTACGCCGGGATCGTGACGTTCGGGATAACGATGCTGTTCCGCATCGATGCGCCGAATATTGGATGGGCGGCGGTTTTCATCTACCTGCCGTTCACGGTGCTCGCGATTCACGTTCTCACCCGCCGCGAATCCTGGGGCGACGACGCCGCAATCGAGCGTCATCTCGCGGACTTCCCTTACGAGAGAGATCTTCCTGTCTGGAAGCCATCGAGCGCGCGCACGGCCGAACTGCGCCGCGCCACCGCGTAGCGCTTCGCTTCCAAATTTTCGCCGAGTATGGCAAGCGTCGATTGTCGAGCGACGATCGCGTCGGCGGAGGTGAACTATCATGCTGCTTAAGGACAAAGTTGCGTTGATCACGGGCGCGGGTTCGGGAATCGGGCGTGCCAGCGCCCTTCGATTCGCGCGCGAAGGCGCGAAGTTGATGATCGCCGACGTGCGCGCGGAATCGGCGAGCAACACCGCCGCCGAGATCGAGAAAGCCGGCGGGGTCGCGAAGTCGCTCTCGGTTGATGTACGCATCGGCGCCGAGGTCGAGCGGATGGTCGACGAAACGGTCCGCGCCTTCGGCCGCCTCGACATTCTGTTCAACAACGCCGGCGTGTTCGTGCCCAAAACCGTGGTCGATACGACCGAAGAGGAATGGGACTGGGTCGTCGACGTGTGCCTGAAGGGCGTTTTCTTCGGCTGCAAGTACGCGATCCCGCAGATGATCAAGCAGGGCGGCGGCGTGATCATCAACACCGCCAGCGGCGCGGGTATCGAGGGCGTGCCGAATCTTGGCGCCTACCAGGCCGCGAAGGGCGGCGTCGTGATCATGTCGAAAGGGATCGCGCTCGACTTCGCGCGCCACAAGATTCGATGCGTCTCGATTTGCCCGGGCGTGATCGAAACGCCGATCGCCGAGAATTGTAACACCGTTCCGGCCGGCGCGTCGTCGTTGGTTTGGGAACGCACCGGCAACATGCATCCGCTGGGCCGCAATGGCAAGCCCGAAGAGGTCGGCGCGCTCGCGGCGTTCCTCGCATCGGATGAAGCCGGGTTCATCACCGGCGTTGCGGTGCCGATTGACGGCGGATTCAGTGCTGGCGCTTTCGCTCCGCCGGGCCGCGACCGCGCTTCGTAGCATCGGGAGTCTGGCCTTCATATGCGATCGCCGTCAGCGCATCGGCGATCGCGGCGGTCGCGCGCGAGAGATTGCGAATCATCTTCGGCAGCTTGAGCATCGTCGCCGGATTGCGAATCAAGTAGGACGTCGCGGCAAGCGGCCTGACATTGCCGTGCTCATCTGCCATCTCCGCTCCCACCACTTCATCGTCAACTTCGTCGAGTACGGCGCGAATCGCGACGAATGGAATGTTGCGCGCGGCCGCTTCCGAAGCCAACGCGGCGGTTTCCATGTCCACCGCAATCGCCCCGGTACTTTCCTTCGCCCGCCGCTTCTCAGCGCCGTTTGCGAGCACGCGATGCGATGTAAGAATCGCGCCGGTCGAGTACGCGATTCCCGCGCTTGCGAGCGACCGCGCCACCGCGCGCAGATGCGAGTCGCCGACGGCGATCACTTGTTCGTCAAGCCGGCCGTCGCCATCAAGCGTCATCACGCGGTCGGACAGGACAAGGTCGCCCGGCTTCAGTCCACTCGACAGCGCCCCAACGACCCCGGTTCCGATCACCAATTCAGCGCCGGGTATCGAATCGAATGCGCGGCGCGCCGTTTCGGTTGCGCGACGATGCCCGATTCCGTGGCCGACGACCGCAAATGTTTTTCCGCCAATCTCCGCGCGGAAGCCATGCAAGCCGTCGAGTGCGAGCGGTGTGCGATCGCGCACCCGGCGCTTGAACGGCGCGATCTCACGCGCGAAGGCGTAGAAGAGAAGAATCAATCCTGTAATCTCATTTTGGCAGCGTCAATTGGCGGGCACGGCGGCCCGCCCCACTAGTGACGCTTGAGTGAGCCCTTCGATACTAGCAAAATCGAGCCCGTGTTTTTCGATAGTCGCGGTGCCGCGGTTTGAAGCGCCTCATCGTCAACGCCGACGACTTCGGCTTGTCGCCCGAGGTCAACGCCGGCATCATGCGGGCGCATCGAAACGGGATCCTGCGCAGTGCGAGCCTGATGGTTGCGGAGCCGGCCGCGCGCGCTGCCGCTGGACTTGCGCGCGACAATCCCGATCTCGACGTCGGGCTGCATGCGGTCGTATGCCGGGGACGCAGCCTCCTCGACGGTGCGCGGCTCGGCGCCGCGATTGGACCGTCGGGTCAGTTCATCGACAGTCCCGTCGCCGCGGGCATGCGATATTTTTTCGATCGCTCGCTCCGCGCCGCGATGACTGACGAACTGCGCGCGCAAGTCGAGCGGCATCTCGAGCTCGTCGGCTATCTCAATCATATCGACGGCCATCTTAACTTCCACGTCCATCCGCTGTTCGCCGATATTCTCGTGAATCTCGCCGTCGAATACAAAGTGCCCTGCATCAGGCTCCCCCGCGAGCGCGTGATGACGACGCTGCGTCTGCGCCATGACAACGCGGCCCGCAAGCTGGTCGAGTCCGCGATCTTTCGCACGTTGTCGCGGCGAACGCTCCGCCTGATGACGGAGCGCGGCCTCACCTCGACCGACGCGCTGTTCGGACTCCATCAGAGCGGCAATCTGAGCGAGGACTATGTGGTTGGCGTGATCGATAGAATCCGCGATGGCACGACCGAGCTGTATTTCCACCCGGCGGCCGATATCGGCGGTATTCCGCCCTCCGCCGCAGCGCAGCTCGAAGTCGAGATACTCACCAGCCCGCGCGTCCGCAATGCGATCGTTCGAAATGGCATCGAACTGATCACGTTCGCCGATCTCGCGAAGGACAAACTTGCCGCTTGATTCAACTTTGCATCTGGCGTTGCCTGTGATTCGCCGGAACGTCCCAGGCAGGAGACCAGCTTCATGGCGGACATAAAGGTTCGGCCCGCGACGCGCGACGACCTGCCGCGCCTGACCGAAATTTACAACTATTACGTCATCAACACCCCCATCACGTTCGACCTCGAGCCGGTGACCGTCGAGCAGCGAGTCCGATGGTTCAACGAGCACACCGCAGGCAAGCGGCATCAATTGTTCGTCGCGGAAGATGGCGGCCTCGTAGTCGGTTGGGCGGGCGCCGGGCCGTTTCGCGACCGGGCGGCGTACGACACGAGCGTCGAGACGTCCATTTATTGCGCGAACGATATGAAGGGGCGCGGAATCGGCGCGACGATGTATCGCGTGCTGCTTGACGCGCTCAAGAACGAGGACATCAATCGAGTGCTGGCCGGGATCACGATTCCCAACGAGGCGTCGATCAAACTGCATCGCAAGTTCGGCTTCACCGATGTCGGCGTCTTCACCGAATGCGGACGCAAATTTAACCGCTACTGGGACGTCGTGTGGATGGAGCGTCCGCTCCGGCTCGCCGGCGAATGAATTGCTCGCGAACCGACGCGGTTTGAACTAGGCTGGACACATGCCGGGTGCATGCCCTGCGCGACTCATATTCGACTGCATATAAGGAAGAGATCAGATGCGCGACCAGGATGGAGCTCCTCTCGCTGATAGTTCGCAGGATTATCGGCTGCCAAAAAACGTCACGCCCAGGCGCTACGACATCCGGCTGACCCCGGATCTCAAAGCGTTCACGTTTCAGGGCGAAGTGAATGTCGGCGTCATCGTCAACGAACCGACCGACGACGTCGTGCTGAACGCGCTCGAACTGGAAATCGACAAGGTGACCGCGGAGCGAGGCGGAAAATCGCTCGCCGCGAAAGCCGAGCTGGAACCGGCTAAGGAACGTGCGCATCTTCGATTCGCGGAGAAACTCTCCGCGGGCGAATGGACGTTGAAGATCGCGTTTCGCGGAATTCTCAACGACAAGCTCCACGGCTTTTACCGCAGCCAGTACCAGGATGCGTCCGGCAAGACTCACGTCGCCGCGACGACTCAGTTCGAATCCACTGACGCGCGCCGCGCGTTTCCGTGCTGGGACGAGCCGGAACTCAAGGCGAGTTACAAGGTGACGCTGGTCGTCGACGAGAGCCTGGCGGCCATCTCGAATGGCGGTCAGCAGAGCGAGCGTAAGCTGCCCGGCGGCAAGAAGGAGGTCGTCTTCAAGGAGACGATCCCGATGTCCACCTACCTCGTCGCGTTTATCGTCGGCGAATTCGATGCGACTGCGCCGGTCGATGCGGGCACGCCGCTGCGCATCGTTCACGTCCCCCGCAAAGAGTCGCTGACCAATTGGGCCAAGCAGATTGGCGCGTTCTCGCTGAAATATTTCGCCGGCTACTACGGCCTCAAGTACCCCGGCGACAAGCTCGACCTGATCGCGATTCCCGACTTCGCCTCTGGCGCGATGGAAAATCTCGGCGCGATCACATTCCGCGAGACCGCTTTGCTCGCCGATGAGAAAACCGCCTCCCGCGCCGAGCTCGAACGCGTCGCCGACGTGGTCTCGCATGAAAACGCGCATATGTGGTTCGGCGATCTCGTGACCATGCGATGGTGGAACGGTATCTGGCTCAACGAGGCCTTCGCCACCTTCATGGAGATGCTCGCAGTCGACGCGTGGAAGCCCGAGTGGAAACGATGGGAGAGCTTCAGTGTCTCACGCGCGGCGGCGATGTCGATTGACGGGCTGCGCAGCACTCGGCCGATCGAGTACGAGGTGCGGAGCCCGGAAGATTGCCGCGCGATGTTCGACATCCTGACTTATGAGAAGGGCGCGGCGGTGCTGCGGATGCTCGAACAGTATTTGAGCGACAACGTTTTTCGCGACGGCATCCGCCTCTATCTGAAGAAGCATCAGTTCAACAACACCGAGACCAGCGATTTGTGGGACGCGCTCGAAAGCGCGTCGCGCGAGCCCGTGCGCAAGATGATGGACTCGTGGATCTTCCAGCCCGGTTTTCCGATTGTCGACGTGTCGCCGGCTGCTGACGGCCGCGGGCTCAAGCTTTCGCAGCGACGCTTTTTCTATCTGGTCGAAGACAACGATCAGCTTTGGCATGTGCCCGTGATGGTTCGCGCGAAGACCGACAAGGGTATCTCGACCCATAAGGTGCTGCTCACGACCCGCGAAACGACCGTCGATGTCGGCGGTAAACTCGAATGGGCGCTGCTCAACGAAGGCGGCCACGGCTTCTATCGCGTGCACTACGCGCCGGCTCTGCTCGCGGCGATCACGAAGAACCTTGGCGCGTTGCAACCGATCGAACGCTTCGGATTGGTGAGCGATACCTGGGCGGCGACCGTCGCGGGCCTCGGTCCGCTGAGCGAGTTCCTCAAGATGGCGCGACTATGCACCGACGAGACCGACATCAATGTGTGGCGCGCGTTGATCGGCGGGTTCGCCTACCTGGATATGATTGCGTCCGACGCGGACCGTCCCGCGCTCGCGGCCACCGTGCGCGAGATCGTCGGTCCTGCCGCCGCGCGTCTCGGATGGGAGCCAAAGCCCGGCGAGAGTGAGCTGGTGCGCCAGTTGCGCGGAACGTTGATTGGCGCGCTCGGCACGCTCGGCGATGATCACGAAGTTCAGAAACGCGCGCGTGATCTTTACGCGCGCTTTGAAGACAATCCCGAATCCGCGGATCGCGACCTGATGCCCGCGCTGGTGAACATCCTCGCGTACTCCGGAGACGCCGCTCGCTACGAAGAGTTCAAGCGCAAGTTCAAAGCGCCGCGTACGCCGCAGGAAGAGCAGCGCTATCTGTTTGCGCTGGCAAACTTCCGCGATCGCGAGCTGCTCGGAAAAACCATGGAGATGACGCTCGACGGCCAGGTGCGGACGCAGAACGCGCCGTACCTGATGCATTCGCTGCTGCTCAATCCCGCGAGCCGCTACGAGGCGTGGGACTTTGCGCGCGCGCATTGGGACGAGATGATTCAAAAATATCCCGACAACGCGCTGCCGCGAATGTGCGAAGCAGTTGTCGCGCTGCTCGATCGCGAGGACGAGGTGAAGAAGTTCTTCGCCGAGCATCGCGTGCGCCTCGGCGGCAAGATAATCGACCAACACCTCGAACGCCTCAGCGTCGCGGTCGGATTTCGGAAACGCGAAGGCAAAAATCTGCAGGCGACTCTCAAAGCATAAAGTGGGAGGACGATGCGATGACAACTGAATCGAAGCCGGCTGCCGCTACGATCATTCACGACGACCAGCCGTTGCATTTCGAAGGCGCGGTTGCAGAATCGAATGCGCTCTGGCTGGACGCGGCGGAGCTGAAACGGCTCGCGGGATGGGAACTCAAGCCGGAAGGAATCTGCCGTGGCGATTTATGCGTACCGATCCCGCCGGGACGCGAGAGCGAATTCGCCTCGAAGCGTGACGGTGCGACCTGGCTCAACTTCAGCGCGCTGGCCGACCAGATGGGCAAGCCGTGGGCCGGCGATCAAAAAAATCGCGCGTGGTACTTCGGAACCGACGAGGCAGATCGCGGCAACGCGCTGCGAACGCTCGAGGCTCCCGATTTCGAGCTGCCCGACCTCGACGGCAAGCTGCATCGCCTTTCCGACTATCGCGGCCAGAAAGTATTTTTACTGGCCTGGGCTTCGTGGTGAGGATGCTCCCTTGACCTGCCCGGGTGGCAGGCGCTGTACAACGAACTCAAGGATCTAAATTTCACGATCGTCACAGTCGCGTTTGACACCGGCGGCGCCGCGGCGGCCGGCCCGTTCATCAAAGCCGGCCAGCCCGCGCATCCCTCGCTGATCGACACGCGCCACGTAGTCGCCGAACTCTACAACATGGTCAACGTGCCGACCGCCGTCTGGATCGACGAATCGGGAACGATCGTTCGTCCCAACGAAGTAGCGTATGCGCTCGACACGTTCCGCGCGATTACAGGGATCGATTCGGCGCGATATCTCGACGCGGTGCGTGACTGGGCGAAGAACGGCGCGAACAGCCGTTACGTCATGAAGCCCGATGAGGTGAAACGCAAGCTCAAGCTTCCGACCCGCGAGCATGCGCAAGCTGCCGCATACTTTCGGCTCGCCGAATATCTGTGCGAGACCGGGCACGCGCCCGACGCGGTGCCGTATTTCAAGGAAGCGCGGCGCCTGCACCCCGAGAGCTGGACGATCACGCGCCAGGCATTCGCGATGGGCGATCCGGAGCGCGACTACGGCACGACGTTCGTCAACGAAGTCGGCAAGCTGCGCGGCAAGCTCTACTATGACCTGCTCGATCTCGACGGCTCCGGCAGCAACCCGGAGCAAGAGAAGGTCGCGAAGGAAGGCGCCGAGCGCCTGCGCAAATTGGTCGAGGGCCGCAGCTAGTCGGCGTTATGTCGAATAGTTCGCTCAGTACTTCCTATCCACACTTCACGGAGTAGGAGTCCGATGGCCGTGTGGTTTTTTATGAGGAGCTGGGGTTGGCGTAGGTGTAGCGGTAGGAGTAGCAGTCGCTGAGGGAGTCGACGTGCCGGCCGGACCAATACCCGCTGCTTCGTCGGCCTTTTCCTGCTTGGCCGCCGCTGCCCCGCTGAGTTCCTTCAATCCACCTTCAATAGAGCAAACTCGATCATAGCTTGTGATATCAGATAGCACTTCCGCCATATCAAGGTAGGGACGGGCCCTATATCCTTCGTAGTGGTCGGTTGCTGGAATATCGCATTCTTGGGAGGGACGATCGTCAGTCACGCAAAGGCGAGCATAGATCTCGGCGCGGCGCTGCTTTCGGGCTGCCGAGATCCCGGTTTCCATAATATCGAAACTCTTGCTGGCGTAGTAGTTAGCGTCAAATGCCGCAGTTCCTCCTGTAATTGCACTGTTGCCGGCCTGCAAGGAGGTTGGCACTAGAAGCGGTATACCAGCCGCGGGAGTGAGCACTGTTCCGGCGGCAGACAGGATTGAACTGAAGACGCTGGAGAAAAACCCGGTGTTTGTTTTGGCGGCAAATGCTCGCGCGAGAAAATTATCGCAATTGTAGTCGGACGCTGCTAGCAATATATGAGTGTCCTCTATGAGTTCTACAGGATTTCTTTCAGGTTTGTCTGGAGGAGAGGTTCCTATGTCGACGTCAGCGGTTACCGCCTGGGAGTCGATCTTTCCATACACATTCAGTGGTAGAGTAGATGGATCGACGGTCACGTAAATGCATTCGTCTCCGCTTGGAGTCGTTCCAGTAAAAAAGGCGCCGATGCTGTCATAGATCGTTGAGTTCCAAGACCGCCATTCTGCGCACCGGAACTGCATGCCATTCAGCGACTTGGACATTCCTACGTTCCTACCCCCGCCCTTGAACATTCCATACATACTAGATCGCGTAAAAACGTTTCCGGGAATCGGAACGCTGGCAACCGGTTCCGGACGCAGGCGTGGCTCGCTAAACGTGCATGCCGAAAACATGACTACAGCTAAGCTGACGCACAATCGCCGGTATTGCATGATGCCCCCCTACGTTGTTGACTGGCCGTCTTAGCAAAGATCCTCGCCGTAACTCAAGCGCCGGGAAGTGTTACCTATGCAGCCATGAAGAGAGTTCCAGGCTAACTCTCTGGTAACGTAGATGGGATTGCTATGGCGCAGGCAAAGATACTGATTGGCACGTCTGGCTTTTCGTATAAGGAATGGCTCGGCGGCTTCTACCCGGAGAAACTTCCCGGCGCGAAGATGCTCGAGTACTACGCCGAGCGGATGCCGACCGTCGAAATCAACTACACCTTTCGCCAGATGCCGAAGTCCGCGATGCTCGAAGGATGGGCCGCGCGAACGCCGCCGAATTTTCGCTTCGCACTGAAGGCTCCTCAGCGCATTACCCACTTCGCCAAGCTGCGCGACGTCAAAGAGACGACCGACACTTTCATCGAGCGCGCGTCCGTCATGGGCGAGCGACTGGCGCCCGTGCTGTTCCAGCTCCCGCCCGACTTGAAGCTGGATCTGCCGCTGCTCATCGATTTTCTGGCGATTCTAAAAGGCAGGATTCGCGCCGCATTCGAATTCAGAAATCGCAGCTGGTTCGACGATTCCGTGATCACCGCTCTTGCGGACAACGGCATCGCGCTATGTATCGCGGAAACGGAGAAGCTCGCGTCGCCACTCGAGCGGACCGCGCCGTACGTCTATGTTCGATTGCGCAAGGAGACCTACGACGACGCCGGCCTCGACGAATGGGTGAAAAATCTCGATCGATTGGCGTCGGATGGGGCCAAAGAAATTTTCGTATATTTCAAACACGAGACCTCGGCGCCCGACCTCGCGTCCCGCCTGCGCGGAAAGCTCGACCGCCCCGCGTAGATCGCGCAGCGGTCCTTTGCCTCGCCCGTTCGCTCCCCATAATCTTCCAGACTTATGGCAATCGAATATCGCGCGTTGGGAAAGACCGGTCTTCGAGTCAGTACTCTCGGCTTTGGCGGGTCTGAGGTTGGCTATCAGGCGGTTGCGCAAAAGACCGTCGATAAAATTCTGAACACGGCGCTCGACGCCGGCATCAACGTGATCGACACCGCCGAATGTTATGCCGATGGCGAGGCTCTCATCGGCAAGGCGATTTCCAAGCGTCGCGCCGAAGTCGTGCTCATGACGAAGTGCGGGCACGCGCCGCTCGGGTCTGCGTCCGAGCGCGCCGCCGGTTACGCGCAGCCGGATTGGAATCCCGCGATGCTCGCGCGGAGCATCGAGCGCAGCCTCAAGAATCTGCGCACCGACCATGTCGATGTGATGCAGTTCCACAGCCCGCCGCTCGAGACGCTCAAGGATGGCCGCGTTATCGAGGTCCTGCACAAGGCGCGCGAGCGCGGGCAGGCGCGTTTCGTAGGATGCAGCGCTGACGCCGATGAAGCGGTGTACGCGGTTGAAAGCGGCGCGTTCGACACTCTGCAGATCTCCTTGAGCATCGCGGATCAGGAAGCGATCGACCGCGTGCTCCCGAAGGCCGCCGCGCGCGGGATGGGCGTAATCGTCAAGCGTCCAATCGCCAACGCGGCGTGGCGTCATGGCAAACAGCCGCCCACCGACTGGTATACGCGGCCCTATTGGGATCGCCTGCAGATGCTCGACTACGATTTTCTCCATCGCAGCGTGGAGGAGGCGGTCGCAATCGCACTGCGATTCACACTTGGCACCGCAGGCGTGACGACCGCGATCGTCGGCACGACGCGGCCCGAACGCATCGAGCAAAATATCGCGCACGGAAATGCAGGACCGTTGTCGCCGCCGGACTACGAAGCGATACGCGCTCGATGGCGCTCGGTCGCGCCTTCCGACTGGACCGGCCAGCGCTAGCGGGGCATGCGGCGGGCGGTACTCAGATGTGTCCCGGTTTCGCCGTCGAGCGAGGTGCCGCTAATACCCGCCTCGCCCATCAGCAGTTCCGCGATTGTGACCATCGCAATCAATGCGACCATCGAGAGCCACGCAAATACGTAGCAGAGTGAGGCGGCGCTTTTTCTTATGCGTAGCAGGTTCGTATCTCTCTCAAGAACCAAGTAACTCGAAGCTGACAGCTTGACCAGTCTACGACAACAAATTGTTGACAGAAGTGTTACGAGCAGAACAAATGAGCCGTCGATTCGGATGCGTCTGACGAGCAGCGTCGATTTGAAGTCCGCACGCCTGGACTTTGTCCCTGTTAGAACTGGCTAAGCAGAGGTGGCCGATCCTCTACCTGCGATTGTTCCCCTTCCCTCGAGGGAAGGGGTTAGGGGTTAGGTTGCTCGCAGAATTTCACTATCTTCATTGTCGAGGAATCACACATGGAAATCGGATGGATCGGAACCGGAATAATGGGCGCGCCGATGGCGCGGCGACTGATTGCCGGAGGCCATCGCGTGCGCGTCTACAATCGCTCGCCTGAGAAGGCGCGCGCGTTGACCTCCGACGGCGCGATTGTCTCCGCAGACGCCGCGGCATGCGTCGCCGGCACCGAGGTCGTCTTCATCATGGTGCCCGACACCCCGGACGTCGAGGCGACCGTCGCGAAGATCGAGCCGGCGCTCAAAGCGGGGCAGCTCCTCATCGACATGAGCACTATCGCGCCCGCCGCCGAGCGCACGATCGCCGCGCGGCTGAAGGCGTCCGGCGTCGATTACCTCGATGCGCCGGTCTCTGGCGGCGACATCGGCGCTCGCGACGGCACGCTCGCGATAATGGTCGGCGGCGATGCGGCCGCATTCGAGCGCGCGCGTCCGCTGTTCGAGCTGCTCGGAAAAAGAATCACCCACATAGGCCCGTCAGGCGCCGGCCAGATGACCAAGCTTGCGAATCAAATCGCGGTCGCGATCAATCTCGAGGCAGCGGCCGAGGCGATCAAGTTCGCGCAAGGCGGTGGCCTGGACGCGTCGCGAGTGGTCGAAGCGATCGGCGCTGGCGCGGCTGGGTCGTGGCAGTTGTCGAACCTTGGTCCGAAGATAATAGCTGGCGACTACCGGCCCGGCTTCTTCATCAAGCTGATTCGCAAGGACCTTCGACTGGTGATCGATGCGGCCCGCGAATCGGGACTCGCGCTGCCCGGACTCTCGCTGATGGCCTCGATGTTCAACTCGGCAGCCGTGCTTGGTCACGACCTCGACGGAACCCAGGCGGTCGCGGCGGCACTCGACAGATTGGCGGACGTGAAGTAGTACCAGAGACGAACCTGGATTTTTGGAGGCCTAAAATGGCAGACCTGCTGACCGAAGTTAAAGACCGCGTCCTCTACCTGACGCTCAACCGCCCCGACAAGCTCAACGCGATGAGCGCCGAGATGATGGGTGGGCTGGTCGACAACCTGTCGCGCGCCGCGACCAATCCCGAAATCGGCGCCGTCGTGCTGACCGGCGCGGGACGCGGATTCTGCTCGGGCGGAGATATCGGCGGGATGCGCGAGCGCAACGAGAGCGGGAACAGTGGCGCGACGCAGACCATCGAGGATCGCGTCGCGGGACTGCGGCGCGGCGAAGAGGCGTCGTTGATGCTGCACGAGATGTCGAAGGTGACGATCGCGGCGGTCAATGGCCCTGCGGCCGGCGCCGGCTTGAGTCTCGCGATGGCGTGCGACATCAGGATCGCATCCGACGCGGCGCGTTTCGCCACCGCGTTCGCCAAGGTCGGCTTCTCGGGCGACTACGGCGGGACCTGGTCGCTTACCCATCTGGTGGGATCGGCGAAGGCGCGCGAATTGTATTTCCTCGCCGACGTGATCGGCGCTGACGAGGCGCTGCGAATCGGCCTCGCAAATCGCGTCGTGTCTGCCGCGTCATTCAAGGACGAGGTGCACACGCTCGCGTCGCGAATCGCCAACGGTCCAACGATCGCGTACGGCTATATGAAGGCGAATCTCAATGCCGCGCTGAATCACGAGTTCAACGAGCTGCTCGATCGCGAAGCATGGGGACAGACCATGACCGGTCGCACCGAGGACCATCGCGAGGCGGTGAAGGCGTTCCTCGAGAAGCGTCCCCCGACGTTCAAGGGGCGATAGGCCGGGGCTGATCCGCAAACTCCGCAATCCGTCATCCTGAGCGGAGTCCGCGGTGCGAAGGATCTCGCGCGTAGCGCTCACTGACAGGCGCCGGACGCAGGTACGTCCGTCGAGATTCTTCGCTTCGGCAACCTCCGCGCAGAATGACAGAAATAAAAAGCTGAGAGGTCACCACGATGGACTTCAAAACAATTATCTATGGTTCGCGCGACGGTATCGCGAAAATCACCATCAACCGCGCTGAGCGGATGAACGGCTACAACGAGACGATGGTCAAGGAGATGTGCGCGGCGATCGATCTCGCGCGCCAGGACGACGATATTCGCGTACTGATCATCACCGGCAGCGGACGCGCGTTCTGTGCCGGCGGCGATATCAGCGGCGCGCCCGAGAGCCGTTCGCGATTCCACGGGCATCCGATGGGCCACATGCTCGAGATGCGGGAAGGGTTCCATCAGCTCGTGCTGTCGCTGCATCGCTTCGATAAGCCGGTAATCGCAGCGATCAACGGCGCGGCGGTCGCCGGCGGCCTGACGCTCGCGCTCTCATGCGATTTCAGAATCGCATCGGACCAGGCGCGGCTCGGAGATACGGCGCTCAAGTTCGGGCTGCTCTGCGATGAAGGCGGAGCGTACCTGTTTCCCCGCTTCATGGGACTGGACCGCGCGCTCAAGATGACGCTGCTGGCCGAAGTCTATGACGCTAAAACTGCGCTCGAGCTCGGGCTGGTTACCGAGGTCGTGCCCCACGCCGATCTCGAGACGCGCACGCAGGACCTCGCGCGGCGGCTCGCGGACGGTCCGCCCTTGGCAATCAGGCTCGCCAAACGCATGATGTACAAGCAGCGCGAGATGACGCTCGAAAACGCGCTCGAGGACGCCGCGCTCAACGTGATGATCACCAATCCGTCCGAGGACGTGCGCGAAGGCACCCGCGCCTTCCGCGAAAAACGCAAACCGAATTTCAGGGGCAAGTAATTCTTGCCGCGCCAGCCACAGGAGACCTCGTCCCGATGCCGATGAAGAAGAAAGATATCGAGAAGCTGCTCAAGAAACCGATCGTTGCGGTGGTCGCCGTCACCGCGCCCGACGGCGCGCCGCATGCCGTGCCAACCTGGTATGAGTACGCCGACGGGCAAATCGTATTTCACACTGCCGCGGAGTCGTTCAAGTACAAATGCCTGGTGCGCGATCCGCGCGTCACGCTGGTGGTCGATACCAAGAAAGCGCCGTACAAAACGGTAGTGCTGAAAGGGCGCGCCACACTCGAAGAAAAAATCGACGACAAACGCACCGAGCGGATGGCGATCGAGTACCTGGGTAAGAAACTCGGCAAGGCCTATGCGAAATCGCTCAAGGGCAACAAGGTCGTGGTCGTGACCTTCAAGCCCTCGCACACGGTTTCGTGGGATTACAGCCAGGAGAGTCCCTAGCATTTGCGATGGACGAACGG
This sequence comes from uncultured delta proteobacterium, assembly GCA_963794325.1. Lineage (GTDB taxonomy): Bacteria > Desulfobacterota > Binatia > Binatales > Binataceae > Binatus. The sequence continues at coordinate 86,256 of CAWCDG010000002.1, forward strand.
CTCAAAGCAAATCTCGACGCGTGGAACCAGATGGCGCGGATCCATGCGGCGTCGCGCGAATATCGGCTGGCGGAATTTAAGGCGGGCGAAAACGTCCTCAAGCCGATCGAGCTGCGCGAGGTCGGCGATGTTCGCGGCAAATCACTCCTCCACATGCAGTGTCATTTCGGTCTCGACACGATGTCGTGGGCGCGGATGGGCGCAAACATCACCGGCGTCGATTTTTCCGACGACGCGATCGCACTCGCTCGCTCGATCAGCGCCGAGCTGAAAATTCCCGCGCGATTTATCCAATCCAACATCTACGACGCTCCCAACGTGCTGCACGATCAATTCGATATCGTGTTCACGTCGTACGGCGCTCTCTGTTGGCTGCCGGATATCACGCGATGGGCTCAGGTCGCGTCGAGCTTCGTGAAGCCCGGCGGGTTCTTCTATATGGCTGAGTTTCACCCCCTGATTCTGATGAGCGACAATCGCCGCGGCATGACTAAGCTCGAAAACGAAATTTCATACTTCCACACGGCGATGCGCGTAGACCCGCCTGGTCCCGACTATTCAGATCCCAGTAAGACCGTCTCCGAAACGCATCAATGGATGTACCGCCTCGGCGACCTCGTCAGCGCGCTCGCTGCGGCAGGCCTCAGAATCGAGTACCTGCACGAATTCGCCGAATGTATCTATCCGCACTTCCCATTCATGAAGCTCGAAAGCGACGGCCAGTGGCATATCGAAGGCGATCCGATTCCCACGATTTTTTCGATCAAAGCAACCAAGCCATAAGCCGATGCTGAAGACCAAATTCTGCGAGCTGTTCGGCATCGAGTATCCGATCGTATGCGCCGGGATGGGAAACGTCGCACGCGCGAATCTTGCCGCTGCGGTATCGGAGGCGGGCGGCCTTGGCACTATTGCGATGCCGGGAATCTCACCGGATGCGATGGCCGCTGAGATTTCGGTCGCGCGCAAGATCACCGCGAAGCCAATCGTGGTCAATCAGTTGGTCCCGTTTCTTCGGCCCGGGATTTTCGAGTCGCTCGCGAAGCAACCGATTTCCGCAGTGACGTTATTCTGGGGCGATCCCGCCGAGCACATCCCGGCCTGCAAACTGCTTGGCCTGAAAGTTATCTGGCAGTGCGGATCGGCTCTGGAAGCGCTCGCGGCGAAACGCGCAGGCGCCGACGCGATCATCGCGCAAGGCTTCGAGGCGGGCGGCCACGTACGCGGCGTCGTGACCACCTTCGCGCTCGTGCCGGAAGTGCGCGACGCAATTGGCGACTTGCCGATGCTCGCGGCGGGCGGAATCAGCGATGGCCGCGGTCTGGCGGCTGCGCTGGCTCTCGGCGCGGACGGCGCAGTATTCGGCACACGCTTCCTGGCCTCACGCGAATCGAATGCGCGTCCCGAATACAAGCAAGCGGTGCTCGACGCTCACGCCAGCGACACCGTTCACACCAAGCTGTTCGATATCGGATGGCCCGACGCGGCTCATCGAGTGATTCGCACTCCGCTGGTCGACGCATGGGAGCGCGCGGGCAGTCCCGCATCCGGCAACCGCGCGGGCGAGGGCGAAGTGATCGCGCGCCTTCGTCACGGCGACATCGATGCGCCGCTGCCACGGTACTCGGTGAATCCTCCGTCGGATTCGGTCGAAGGCGACCTTAGCGGCTTGCCATTCTACGCGGGACAATCGGTAAGCATGATCGACAAGATTGTGCCCGCCTCCGAAATCGTCCGCCAAATCGCAGCCGAAGCGCACGACGTGATCACATCGCGCCTCGCCCCGATGGCGCGCTGACGATGCCCCGCAACGCGCAATAACTATCGAATAGCTAATACATCTGCGATAATTGCATTAGTGGCACGACAGGTTCCCAGTGATGCGGTTATTGAGGCGCTCGGACACGTAAAGTATCCCGGTTACTCCGCTGACATTGTCGCGCTTGGCCTGGTCGAGGACGCGCAACCTACGGCGGACGGCGGCTATGCGATCACGCTTCGGCAGGTTACCGAGCGCGACGAGGTGATCCGCGAGCTCGCCGCTAACATCCACCGGGCGCTGACGCATGACCTTGGCGTGCCCAAGGTCGAGCTTCGGGTCCATCGAATCGAGGCCGAGCTTGGCGAGAAGACCGGGCGCGTCCGCCTCGAAGGCACCAAGCACATCATCGCGGTCGGCAGCGGCAAGGGCGGCGTAGGCAAATCCACCGTCGCGGCGAACATCGCGGTGGCGCTGGCGCGATTGGGGCTCAGCGTCGGGTTGCTTGACGCGGATATCTACGGGCCGTCGGTGCCGATGATGTTCAAGGTCGGCGATGAGCGGCCGAAGTCGGCGGGCGGGCAGAACTTCTATCCGATCGAAAAGTACGGCGTGAAGCTGATCTCGATCGGATTCTTTCTGGGCGAGAAGGCGCCGGTCATCTGGCGCGGACCGATGGTCATGGGCGCGGTCCGCCAATTCCTGAAGGATACGCTGTGGGGTTCGCAGGATTTTCTAATCGTCGATCTTCCGCCCGGAACCGGCGATGCGCAGTTGACGCTCGCGCAGCAGGTTTCGGTCGACGGTGTTGTGATCGTGACGACACCGCAGGACGTGGCGCTGCTCGACGCGACTCGCGCGGTCAAGATGTTTCGCCAGGTGCATTGCCCGATTCTCGGCGTGGTCGAGAACATGAGTTATTTCGTCTGTCCCGATTGTGGCGAGCGCGACGAACTTTTCGGCTACGGCGGCGGCGAGCGGATGGCCGCGGAGGAGGGGACGAATCTGCTCGCGAGGATTCCGATCTACCCCGACGTGCGACAGGCCGGCGACGACGGCATGCCGATCGTAGTCGCGAACCCGGCGCACCCCGCCAGCATTGCGTTTCTGGAGCTGGCTCGGCGCATCGCCAATACCGTTGCCGACTAAATGTTGGCTCCTTGAAATACTTGCTCCACCTGCCACACGCCGATATTGTTGCCGTTCGGTCCGACCGTTTTGTCGAAACAAGGACCTCTTTCGGAGCTGGAAAATGTCCACGCTGATAACAGAAGAATGCATCAATTGCGGTGCCTGCGAGCCCGAATGCCCCAACACCGCGATTTACGAAGGCGGCGGGCAGTGGGAACTCAACGGTGCGACCAAGCCTGCGATCAAGGAAGATATCTATTACATCGTCCCCGACAAATGCACCGAGTGCGTCGGCTTCTTCGATCAGGAACAATGCGCCGCCGTATGCCCGGTCGATTGTTGCATCCCGGACCCCAATATTCCCGAGACCGAAGAGGTGCTGATCGAGCGCGCGCGCGTGCTGCATCCCGAACAAACTTTCGGTGCCGAATTCCCGTCGCGATTCCGAAAGGCCTGACGCCAAGGAGTTCTGACATTTGACGACCAAAGGTCCCGTCCGAATCGCCCCCGCGGACGGCAAGCTCGGCGTGCTGCTTCCCGGCATCGGCGCGGTCAGCACGACCTTCATCGCGGGAGTCGAGGCGGTAAAGCGCGGCCTCGGCGCGCCGATCGGATCGCTGACCCAGCTCGCCACCGTTCGCCTGGGCAAACGCACCGAAGGACGCACGCCGCTGATCAGGGATTTCGTCCCGCTCGCGAAGCTCGAGGATCTCGAGTTCGGCGGATGGGACATTTACGAAGACACTGCCTACGAAGCCGCGCTCAACGCCGCGGTGCTCGATCGTCGGCTCCTGGAGCAGGTGCGCGAGCCGCTGGAAAAACTTCATCCGATGGATGCAGTTTTCGATCAGGACTATGTGCGCAACATTCGCGGCCCCAATCTGAAGGAAGCGCGCACCAAGATGGACAAGGCCGCGATGCTGATGGACGACATCCGGAATTTCCAGAAGCGCACCGGCGTCGCGCGCACCGTGATGGTCTGGTGCGGCTCGACCGAGGTCTTCCATAAGCCGGCGGCGGTGCATGAGACGCTCAAAGCGTTCGAGGCCGGCCTCGCTAACAACGATCCCGAAATCGCGCCGAGCCAGATTTACGCGTACGCCGCGCTCAAGATGGGTATCCCCTACGCCAACGGCGCGCCCAACTTGACCACCGACACGCCCGCGTTGCTCGAGCTCGCGCGCGAGACGAATCTCCCGATTTGTGGCAAGGACTTCAAGACCGGCCAGACGTTTATGAAGACGTTGATCGCGCCGGGGCTGAAGGCGCGCATGCTCGGAATGTCGGGATGGTTCTCGACCAACATCCTGGGCAATCGCGACGGCGAGGTGCTCGAAGATCCCGGCTCGTTCAAGTCCAAGGAAGAGACCAAGCTCTCGGTGCTCGATCAGATCCTTCAGCCCGAGTTGCACCCGCAGCTTTATAGCGACGTGTTCCACTCGGTGAAGATCAATTACTACCCGCCGCGCGGCGACTCGAAAGAGGGATGGGACAACATCGATATCTTCGGATGGCTCGGTTATCCGATGCAGATCAAAATTAATTTCCTGTGCCGCGATTCAATCCTGGCGGCGCCCCTCGTCCTCGACCTCGTGCTGTTCATGGACTTGGCGCATCGCGCCGGCATGCGCGGGATTCAGGAATGGCTGTCCTTCTACTTCAAGGCGCCGATGCACGCGCCGAACATTTATCCCGAGCACGACATTTTCATCCAGCTGATGAAGCTCAAGAACACACTGCGCTGGATGCGCGGCGAAGACCTGATCACGCATCTAGGCCTCGAATACTACGACTGATAGTCGATAGTGCCCCCGTTTCGCCCGCGACTGCGGAGCATTAGAATCGGCATTGATGAACGTCCTTAGCGGCAAGACAATCGTGCTCGGCGGAGGCCAAACTGAAACGGATATAGCGCGATTGATCCACCGAAACGGAAGCGGGCATTTCCTGCTCTGCGTTCAGAACAGATCTTATCGCACTTCGCTGGAGATCCGGAAAGTCTATCGCGCGCTTCCGGATCCCGAAGGCGAACGGCACGGCCTGGTGCGGGTGATCGACGAGAGTGGCGAAGATTATCTATACCCGCGCCGATACTTTGTTGATATCGATGTGCCGAAGCCGGCGCATAAGTGCTTCCCACGCGCCCAGGTCAGCGCCCAGTGAGCCGAATGTCCCCGCTCAAGGACAAGACGATCGTGCTCGGCGTGAGCGGTGGAATCGCCGCTTACAAATCGGCGGAGCTCGTGCGCCTGCTCGTCAACGCGGGCGCGAACGTCCGCGTTATGATGACGCGCAATGCGACTGAGTTTGTCACGGCGCTGACGCTACAGACCCTCAGCTCGAATCCGGTCGCCACCGACACGTTCTCGCTAACCCAGGAATCCGAGATCGGGCACATCCGGCTGGCCGACAGCGCCGACGCTATCGTCATCGCGCCCGCGACCGCCGACGTGATCGCCAAGGCTGCCGTCGGTATCGCCGACGACATCGTGACCACCGTGCTGCTTGCGACGCGAGCGAAAGTCGCGTTTGCGCCATCGATGAACGTGCATATGTACGAGCATCCGACCGTTGCCGAGAATCTCGCGAAGCTGCGCGCGCGTGGCGCGGTTATAATCGAGCCGGGCGAGGGCGCGCTCGCGTGCGGTTATGAGGGCAAGGGCCGGCTGCCCGATCCGGCGATAGTCGTAGTGGAAATCGAGAGGATGCTCTCGGCGCAGGATCTCGCAGGAGAGAACATCCTCGTGACGGCGGGGCCGACGCAGGAACCGATCGATCCAGTGCGATTCGTCACCAATCGTTCGTCGGGCAAGATGGGTTTTGCGATTGCCCGTGCGGCATGGCGTCGCGGTGCGGCCGTTCGGATCGTCGCGGGTCCGTCTGCGCTGGCGACGCCCTACGGTGTCGAGCGAATCGACACTGTTAGCGCGTCGGCGATGCTCGCGAAGACCTCGAGCAATTTTCCGTGGTCCACGGCCCTGGTGATGGCGGCAGCCGTAGCCGATTTCCGGCCCGCGAATCCCGCGCGCGGCAAGATTAAAAAAGATGCGCGCGGTCTTCGGCTCGAGATGGAATCGATCGCCGACGAGATGCCGCGCATCGCCGCGAAGAAAGGGACGCGCATCCTGATAGGATTCGCGGCCGAGACCGGCGATCTCGAAGCCAACGCGCGCGCCAAGCTGAAGCGCAAGGGACTCGATCTAATCGTCGCCAACGACGTGACCCGCGACGGCGCCGGCTTCGAAGTCGATACCAATATCGTCACGCTGATCGGCGCCGACAATAGCTCTCAGAGCCATCCGCAGATGTCCAAGGACGAGGTCGCCGACCTGATCCTCGATCGAATCGTCGCGCTCCGCGCAGCTAAACCGAAGTCAGGCCGTTCGGACAAGCCTTCTCGCTTGCGCGCGGTCAGATAACTCTCGTGGATGCCTCATCGCTCGATCGCCGCACACTGGTCGCCACCATCCGCGACTACGTCGAGCAGTTGCGCGAGGAGGGCATGGAAGGACTTCCCGCATCGGCTTCAACTTCACCAATCGCACCGTCCCCCGCAGCTTCCAACACCGCCGCCGCACCGATGCCGACCGAGCTGTTCTCGAAATATCCAGGCCTCGAGAAATCTTCGACGCTCGAGGAATTGCGCGAGTTCATCGGCGACTGCCAGCGATGCAAGCTTGCGCCGCGCCGAACCAATCTCGTCTTCGGTGTCGGCAATCCTCACGCGCAGTTGATGTTTGTCGGCGAGGCGCCCGGCGCCGACGAGGACGCGCGCGGTGAGCCGTTCGTCGGCCGCGCCGGTCAGTTGCTGACCGACATTATCGAGCGCGGCATGGGCATCAGCCGCTCCGACGTCTACATCTGCAACGTGATCAAGTGCCGGCCGCCCGACAATCGAAATCCCGAGCCCGACGAAGTCGCGGCATGCGAGCCGTTTCTTTTTCGCCAGATTGATATCGTGCGCCCGCGTGCGATCGTCGGCCTCGGCACGTTTGCGGTGCAGGCGCTGCTCAAGGTGAAGATTCCGATCAGCAAGCTGCGCGGCAACTGGCAGGACTTTCGCGGCATCCGATTCATGCCGACCTTTCATCCCGCCTACTTGCTGCGCACCCCTGGCGACAAGCGGCTGGTGTGGGCGGACATCCAGGAAGTGATGAAATATCTCGGCATGCCGATTCCACGCCGCGGCGGTTCCTCGTGAGCGCGCGCTCAAGATTTGCCGTCGTCGCGGTCCTGGCGATTGCCATTGGATCGCTCGCATCGCTGCGCGCTGTTGCCGCCGACGTGTCCGCGAAAGCTGTTCCACATACGCCAGTGTGGGTTGAGCTGATCACGATTGACGGCTCGATCAATCCCGCCACCGCATCTTACATCGAGGATTCACTGGCGTCCGCAAATGCCGACGGTGCCAGCGCGTTGGTGATTCAGCTCGACACTCCGGGCGGTCTGCTCAATTCGGCGGAGAAGATCGTCAAGGCTATTCTCGCCGCGCCATTGCCGGTGATCGTTTATGTCGCGCCGTCGGGCGCGAGCGCCGCGTCCGCTGGCGTATTCATTACCGAAGCCGCGAACGTCGCCGCGATGGCGCCGGGAACTACCATCGGCGCGGCGCATCCGGTCGAGCAGGGTGGTGAGGACATCAAGGGCGCGATGGGCGAGAAGATCGAGAACTTCACTGCGACCTTTGCGCGCACCATCGCGCAGCAGCGCGGGCGCAACGAAGACTGGGTCGAGCAGGCCGTCCGCCACAGCATCGCGATCGGCGAGCGCGAGGCGCTGGCGAAGAATGTCGTCGACATCGTCGCGCCCGACCTCCGCAGCCTGCTGACGCAAGCGAGCGGCCGCAAAGTTCAGGTCGAGGGCAAAACCGTGACGCTCGAGCTCGCCGATGCCGCCGTGCGCCGCATGCGGATGACGCCCGGCCAGCAACTGCTCAACGTCCTCGCCGATCCCAACATCGTCTATCTGCTGCTGATGGCGGGAATGATCGGTCTGTACTTCGAATTCGCGCATCCGGGCGTGATCTTCCCCGGCGTCGCCGGCGCGATTTGCCTGCTGCTCGCGCTCGCCTCGTTCCAGGTGCTGCCGGTAAATCTCACCGGACTGCTGCTGATTTTTTTGGGCGTCGCGATGCTTATCTCCGAGGCCTTCGTCACCAGCTACGGAATCCTCGGCCTGGGCGGGGTCACCGCGTTCGTCATTGGCTCGTTGTTTTTTATCGATACCTCGAAGACCGACCTGGCCGTCAATCGCAACATAATATACGGCGCTGCCGCCGCATTGACGCTGATCATTCTCGGCATCGGATATATCGTGGCGCGTGAGCGCCGCAACCGCGCGACCACCGGCGCCGAAGGCATCGTCGGCGAAGTCGGCGAAGTGCGCGAGGCGATCGCTCCGGGCACACCCGGCAAAGTTTTTGTGCATGGCGAGATTTGGCGCGCGGTCAGCGCCGACGCGCTCGGTCCCGGCGCGCGCGCGCGGGTGAAATCGATCAACGGGTTGGAACTGCAAGTACAGAAGGTGGCGTAGCGCTCGAAGATAGCGGATGGTATCGGGAAGCCTCGCGCGCATTGGGGGCGAAGGAGAATCGCGATGGCGAGCGGAATCGGGATAGTCGTCTTCATCGGCGCAATTTTCGTTTTGAGCGGGCTCAAGGTCCTCAACGAGTACGAGCGCGGCGTCGTCTTTCGCCTCGGGCGCCTCACTCCTTATCGCGGGCCGGGAGTGATCTTCGTGATCCCCGTGCTCGAGCGGATGGCGCGAATCGATCTGCGGACCGTCACCCTCGACATCCCGCCGCAGGACGTCATCACCAAGGACAACGTGACGGTCAAGGTCAGCGCGGTGCTGTATTTTCGCGTGGTCGATCCGTCGCGCGCGGTGACCGAGGTCGCCAACTACCTGTTCGCCACGATGCAGCTCGCGCAAACGACCTTGCGCTCGGTCGGCGGACAGACCGAGCTCGACGAATTGCTCAGCCAGCGCGACAAGCTCAACGCGCGCATCCAGGAAATCGTCGATTCGCAAACCGAGCCGTGGGGCGTGAAGGTCACGCTGGTCGAGCTGAAGAATATAGATCTGCCGCAGGACATGCAGCGCGCGATCGCGGCGCAGGCCGAGGCCGAGCGCGAGCGGCGCGCCAAGGTGATCGCGGCGGAAGGCGAATTCCAGGCGTCGCAGCGGCTCGCGGATGCGGCCGAGATCATGAGCAAGAGTCCCATCACGCTCCAGCTTCGCTATCTGCAGACACTCAAGGAGATAGCGACCGAAAACAATTCCACCACAGTCTTTCCGATGCCAATCGATCTGTTCGAACCGTTCCGCGCGTTCGCGAAACTGGCCGGCGTCGGCGACGACAAGCCCAAGACCTGACGCTCCGCATCGTTTCGTTCGCACCGCGCTGAGTTTTCGGAGAAAATCTCTAGCTTATGGGCAAGCTGATAATGGTTCGTCATGGCGAGAGCGAGGGCAACGCGATTCGACGCTTTACCACTTCGGGCGAGGCGAAGATCACGGACCTCGGCCGCCGTCAGGCTCTGGAAGCCGCCGTCAGAATCAAGCTGAAGTATCAGCCGATACTGGTGATTGCGAGCACCTTCGCGCGCGCCCGCGAAACAGGACTCATCATCGCCGCGGAGGTGGGCCTCCCGATCGAGTACGAGCGCGGAGTTCCGCGAGATGAGCCTCGGCGATTTCGCCGGAAAGCCTTACGACTCGATCGCCAACGATCCCACCTTCGACCCACAGCGTTCATGGCTATTTCGCGCGCCCAACGGCGAGAGTCATGAGGATGTCCTGAAGCGCGTCGCACCGGTACTCGATCGGGTCGCGGCAAAATATCCCGAGGACGAAGTCGTAGTCGTCAGTCACGGCGGCGTGATGCGAGCGGTGTGGGCGCACGTCACCGGCAAATGGGAAAACGCGCACGTGCCGCCGAACTGCGGCATCGTCGTAATCGAGCATCATGGCGGCCGCTACCGCGAGCCCGAAGTTATATTCGGAGAAACTCCGGCAAGCGAAACCGGCGGCTAGTATTCAGTTAATTGAATGACATCGCGATCGAAAAATCCCGTTCCACGGAACGGCGGCGCTCGGCTCGAACAAAAATCCGGACGTATTTCTATTTCTGGCGATCCTCTCTCACCCTCAAAGCCTTGTCGATGACGAGTAACCGTAAGCGTGCGGTCGCCGCGGCGATGGGCGCTGCTGCAGCGCTTGGCCTGACAGTCGATGACGCGATCGTGCTCCAGGAGTCGAACAAGCTCGCTGTGCGCCTGCTGCCGTGCGACGTTCTTGCTCGGGTCGCGGAGGAGCGCATCAAGGGCTGGGCGGAGTTCGAAGTCGAGCTTGCTTTACGCCTCGCGGAAACCGGGAGTCCTGTAGCAGCGCTTGAGCCTCGGGTCGCGCCCGGCGCCTACGTGCGTGACGGCTTTGTGGTCACGCTGTGGACCTACTACGAACCTGTGCCGTCCCGAGAGTTCGCGTCAGCCGACTACGCGCACGCGCTCGAACGGCTGCATGACTGCATGCGGCAGATCGACTTCCCGACACCGCACTTTACGGATCGAATCACCGACGCCCAACGGCTTATCGGAAGCCGCGACCAGACTCCAGAACTCGTTGACGCGGACCGTGAGCTTCTCAGCAACACGTTACGAAGTCTGCGGCAGGCGATCAGCGCTCGCGGGCGCCCCGAACAACTCCTGCACGGCGAGCCACACCCGGGCAACGTGCTCAGGACGAAGAAGGGCCTGCTGTTCATAGACCTCGAGACCTGTTGCCGCGGCCCCGTCGAGTTCGATCTCGCCTACGTGCCCGAAGAGGTGAGCGTGCTCTACCGGAGCACCGATCAACAGCTGCTCCGCGAATGCCGGGTCCTGATGCTTGCGATGGTCGCAGCATGGCGCTGGGATCGAAACGACCAATTCCCCAACGGGCTACAAGCAGCGCGAGAATTCGTCAGCGAGCTCCGGGCGGCACTGTCGGGCGCACCCTTCTCGACGCACTTGCCGCGCTGGACTGACACCTGAATCGCTGGTGGACGCGAGTTCACGTGTCTTTCGCACCTCCCCGAATGTTATCGATCCGCGCATCAGCACTGGGAGTTCCTCGGTGGCATTGTAGTAGGCGAGATTGAAGAAAAACTCAGCTCCGGCAACACAGGCGTCTGCGGCATCGCGCGCGAGAAGAAAGATCGAGTCGCTGAGTCCGTACCGTGCGTTCCAGACCCCACGCTGGAGGTATTTTGCCAGCGAATCCTCAGTCGATAGGATGTGTGCGACATCTGACAAGTGCCCAAGCGCGCGCCCAGCGCCTGGCTCGGTTGCCGCGATCGAGAATCCGAGAATGTCAGCATAGAAGACGGCCGTTTTCATCGTCTTGACCATTTTGGTCCAAAAGCACTAATATGGTCAATGTCTCGCAAACGAACGGGTGCACTGGCGAGAACGGAAAAGGCCATGGGCACAATTATGAAACATGTGAGGCTCGCGGAAGCCAAAGCCAAGTTGTCGGAGCTGGTTGAGGAAGTCCGGCGCGAGAGGAATCCGATAGTTATCCAGAAGCGGGACACGCCGGCGGCTGTACTGGTCGAGCCGGAGCGCTTTCGCCATCTTCAAGAAAGTGAAGATCGCTTGATGGCGCTTCAGCTCCGCGAGGCGTTGAAGGGCAAGAAGTACCCTTTGCGCAAAGTGCTCGCTGAACTTGAAAAGTGACCTTCGATGTTGAGCTTTCCGAGCAAGCCAAAACATTGCTCGAAGAACTTCATCGGGACGATCGGAGAAGCTCTCGTGAATTGGCCTTACTCCTGCTGCGCCTTGAAAAAGATCCACGCCCGAATGGAAGTCGTGAGCTTGCAGTTCAGGCTGGCCCAGAGCGGAAGCGGTCGCTGGAAGAGAGGGTCTGGGACATAGCGAATTTCCGCATCCTGTACCGACTCAATGGCGCCAAGCGCCTGATCGAAGTCGGCGTTGTCAGGCGCGTCCGCTGATGACGGCCGCTACCGCGATCCCGAAGTTATATTCGGAGAAACCCCAGCGACCGAAACCGGCGGCTAGTATTCAGTTAATTGAATGACATCGCATCGAAAAATCCCGTGCTGACGAACGGCGGCAGACCCTCGCTGAGAGAAAGCGGAGCATCGCTGCCCCGATCGAGCCTTCTCAAGAAAAGAGTCGGCTGCGAGAACTCCTGTCGGCCGCGCCCGATCTTGGCGCCGATCGTAGTTCCATCCTCGTCTGGCTCGGGCTGAAAACCTAGTTCGGACTCCATGCTCTCCGGCGAGCGAGCCATCTCGGCACATTGGCACAGTAAGCCTCGAATTGCGCACCAAACATCCCACGCAAGGTCGGTTCTTCGTACGCGATTACGACGACATGAGTGAACGCCCAGAAGAGAAGTGCCCAGACGAATACGCGCATATCTGCGAAGAAGATTGCCTCGCCTGAAAGAATAACGAAAAGCGCGACATAGATCGGATTTCTCACATGCCGGTAGAAACCCGTAACGACCAGACGTGTCGGCGGCGCGATCGGGGCGGGCGTGCCAAGACCGTCCCATGCGAAACGTGCGAACGAACTGAGCAACGGATAGAGCCCGATCACTATCATCACCGCGCCGATCGAACGCGCGGACTGAGAATTGTTCAGCGCCGGATTCGTCTGCCACCGCGTGATCCACCACGGCACCAGTCCCACAACTGTTCCTGGCGCAATCACGAAAAAAAGCAGTGAACCCAATGAAGCCCAGACCCTGCGCATGAAATCGTCCTTCGAGGGCGCACGACATGCCTTGCCGCCGGCTGCTAGATCGTAGTCGATGTCGAATCCTCGTTCCAGCGATCCCCTCGACGCCGCCTTCGGCGACGAAACCGCCGCGACTGAGCCGCAGCGCGAGCCCGCCTATCTGTATCCGTCCTCTCGAACAAAAAGAGAGGAAAGAAAAATGGAGAGGGATGTAGATGTTCTAGCAGAAATGACGGGTGTACGAGAGTACGGCGACGGTGAGCCGGTGGAATTGGCTCGCCGCCAAGATAATGGCCGGTTGATCATCCGCGCGTACAATGAAGGCGGATACTGCACCACTGTGATTGATTTTCTAGATTTTGGTTGAGCGGCTCCGGCAGGTCCAAACAATGGAGTCCTGAAAACATGAAACACAGGGCGCATCGGCGAAAACGGCGGCAGCGGTGGCAGCGTAGTCAAATTGAGAGGCTGACCGATGAGATTAACAAATGCCTGAATGCGGAATTGTGGTATGCAGCCTTGGTGCTTGTCCTAATACTGCCGGATATTTGCGTATCCTTAGAACTGTCCAAGGGCAATACAAACGGAGACCTATACGAAAAGTGGTGCAAAAAATGGCTAGCGAATGAGTACGGATCACTTGCAAAAGACTTGTACTATCTTCGTTGCGGACTCGCACATGAGGCGAAATCTCAGCATCGGGCCATCAAATCCAAACGCATCTTTTTCACTTTGGGATCAAAGGACGCCCATATGCGGCAACACAAGGAAGCCTTCACTCTGGACTTGAATACGTTCGCCGGAGACATGACCGATGCTGTTAAAGCGTGGTACGTAAAACAAGCACAGAATCAGAATGTCCAAAGGAATATTGGTGCGGTCATTCAATACTATCCTTCGTTGGACTTCCTCAATGTGCGTGCGATTGGATAAGCGAAAGGCCGAACCCTCGCGAGTCCGGCCTTTCTAGGTCAAGGTCAGGCCGCCTGTGGGCTAATTGCTCGGCCTTTTTTTCTTGTCAGCTTGATCGACTTTTTTCTTTCGGAACCGATCATCATAGCGGCCGCTACCGCGAGCCCGAAGTTGTATTCGGAGAAACTCCGGCTAGCGAATCCGGCGGCTAGCCTTCAGACCGACCCGCGCCCGGCAGAACTGAATCGAGAAATTCCTGGCTCCGCAGCCGGCGATCTATGATCGAGCTGATGAAACGCGCGAGCGCCAGAGCGCCGTCCGGACCCGCAGCTTCCGATCCCGGCGAGTCGCTCATCGGCAGCACACCGAGCCTTGCAAGAATTGCGGCACCTCTGCTCGACATCTTGATTGCGCCTTCCGCCAATGACGGCCGGCATTTCGCGCATACGATGCCGCCGCGCGACACGACGAAATACACTGTCGTGGTCGCGCCGTTGTCGCCGTTGATGGTCGCGCAGATTCGGCAGCGGGTGAACTCGAGTCCGAATCCTGCCCATCCCAGCAGACGCATTTCGAACGCCTGCCGCAGAGCCGCGTCCGCGAAGCGCGTGCTGAGCGCGCCGAGTCCTTCCGACAGCACTCGGTATGCCTCCGCCGCCTCGCTCTCCTCGGTCGTGAGCGCATCGGTGAGTTCGAGCATGTAGCTGCCGAGCGCAATCTTCGCGAGGTCGTCGTCGATCACATGCTGTGTCAGGTCGGCCGCTTCGGCGCGTGTGATAAACACCAACTGCCCGTGCGGTCTCCGGCGAAAGTGCAGGACCACGTGCGAGAACGGTTCGAGCTTGCGCTCGAAGCGATGCCGCGATGCTTTGGCGCCTTTCGCGATCCCGCTGAGCTTGCCGGCGTGGAGCGTCAGTAGCGTGACGATTCGATCCGACTCGGCGTAATCGCGCGCACGGAGCACGATCGCCGGGGTTGATTCTTCGATCGGCATTTTCTAGTCGCCGACGCTTCTGCGGAACACAGCTTGCTGAATATCCTTGACCTCGACGCGCATCCGCTCGGCGTTGGCAATCGCGCGGCCCGACTCCGACGCTTCTTTCATCAACACGTCGAACCGCGCCGCGATATTCGCGAGCTTCGCATTCGCCTCGGTCAGCGCGCGCCGCCTGAGCTCCTCGCTCTCCCACGCACCCTCAGCGTATTCGCGCAGCTCGCGGCTCTCGAACACCAGCTCCTGGAGCTTGTCCTCGTATCCCCTGACGATTCGTCGCAGGGCCTCGACCACCTTGGGCCGCTCTTCAGGATCTTTCCACAGGACGTGCGCGAGGAACATCAGGTCGTCCTCAACGACCGCAGAGCGTCCCGCGACAATTGCGTGCGCGCGCAAAATGCCAAGCGAGTTTTTCCATCGCCGATCCGACACGACGATCTGCTCGCGCGCCAGCTCTCGGCGAATTTGCGCGATCGCCTCGAGAATCGCTCCAGGCACCGGGACCGCCGCCACTGCCGTTCGCAGTTCATCGAGCTCCGCAAATTTCAGCGTGGTGCGCGCGCGCTCCGGACCGCCCGCCATCATGCGGATGAAGCCGTGCTCCTCGGTAATGTAGTCGGCCATGAAGCGCAGCATGAAGCGATCGTAAAGCGCGGTCAGCTCGTCCTCATCGGGCAGTTCGTTCGATGCGCCAAACATCGTGATCAGCGGCACCGGGATGCGCTCGCGACCGTTGTGGAAAATCCGCTCGTTGATGATCGTCAACAGCGCGTTGAGGATCGACGAGTTCGCCTTGAAGATTTCGTCCAGGAACGCGATGTGCGCCTCGGGCAGCTTGTGCGTGGTGACGCGCCGGTAATCGTCTTCCTCGAGTCCCTTCAGGCTGACCGCGCCGAAGATTTCCTCCGGCGTGCTGAACTTCGTCAGCAGCCACTGAAAATAATTCGCCCCTTCGATTCGCCGGCACAGTTCGTCGGCCAGCATCGATTTCGCCGTTCCCGGCGGCCCGATTATCAGCACGTGATTCGCCGACAGCATCGCCACGATTGCGCCGTCGATCAAATCGATCCGTTCGAGGAACATCCGGTTCAGCTCCTCGCGGATTCGCGCAAGTTTCGATAGTGCGGTGTCGGTCATTGTCTGTTCATCATGATTTTTACCAGACCGGAGACAAAGACTTAACCCCTTGCGGCTTGCCGCCGCGCCGCTGCTGGCGCTAGATCAGATAATTGTAAGCGGCAGGAGGATCGAAATGGAAAAGGCGCTGAGCGGGGTCAAAGTTCTGGATATGACGCAGTTCGAGGCCGGCACCTCGTGCACCGAGATGCTCGCGTGGCTCGGCGCCGACGTCATCAAGGTCGAGTCGCCAAAGATGGGCGAGCAGGGGCGCTGGCTACTCACCGAAAAGCAGGGCGTCGATTCGTACTACTTCATTCTGCTCAACGCCAACAAACGCGGCATCACGCTCAACCTCAAGAGCGAGAAGGGCCGCGCGATGTTCATCGACCTGGTCAAGCAAGTCGACATGCTCACGGAAAATTTCTCGCTCGGCACGCTCGAAAGCCTCGGCCTCGGCTACGATAAACTGCGCGAAATAAATCCGCGCCTCATCTACCTGACCATCAAGGGCTTCGGCACGCACGGCCCGTACAGCAAATACAAGAGCTTCGACATGATTGCGCAGGCGTCCGGCGGCGCGATGGCGCTCACCGGATTTCCCGGTTCACCACCGCTCAAGCCGGGACCGACCATCGGCGATACGGGCACCGGGATGCATGCGGCGGTCGGCGTGCTCGCCGCGTACATTCAGCGCGAACGCACCGGCAAGGGACAGAAAGTCGAAGTCGCGATGCAGGAAGCGGTGTTGAATTTCGTGCGCGTCCCGATGATGGGCACCTACATCACGCACAAGCCGACGCCGCGCACCGGCAACCGCGTCGGCGGCGGCGGTCCCGGCGACATCTACAGATGCGCGCCCGGCGGCGACAACGATTATTGCTACATCCTGTGCACCTCGCCCGAGATGTTCGAGAGCCTGTGGAAAGTGATCGGCCGTCCCGAAGTCGCAAGCGAGGAACGTTTCGCGGGACGCAACCGCGCCAAGAACGTCGAACCGCTCACCGAGCTGATCACTGAATGGACCAGTCGGCACACCAAGTTCGAGGTGATGCGCATCCTCGGTGAGGCCGGCGTCCCGTGCGGCGCTGTGCTCGACAGCGTCGAGCTGTTGAACGATCCGCATCTCAAAGAGCGCGGCATGATCGTGACGATCCAACATCCGCAACGCGGCGAGTTCACGATGCCGGGATGTCCAGTGCGACTCGAGGATTCGCCGGTCGAAGTCACAGCCGCGCCGCTGCTCGGCCAGCACAATGCCGACGTCTATGGCGAGCTGCTCGGTCTCGGCGCCGGCCAGCTCGAAGACCTCAAGCGCGAAGGCATCATCTAGATGCGGCTCACTTGATCGGACGCGGCGACCAGTTCGAAGCGATCGAGTACCTGCGCCGCGAGGGCGAGGGCATCCTCGCACGCTTCGCGCGGTCCAAGCGTGGCATCGCGTACGCCGACCTTCGTTTCGAAGTCGTCTTTAACCGCAGTGGCGCCGCCGTGAATGGTGAGCCGCGCGACGGCTCTGAGAGCGAGAATGCCGCGTATTGCGTCTCGGTTCACGTCGCCGATCGGGCCGGTCCTGTCGGTCATGGTCAGACCGGCGCGGAAATTGGCGCGCTCGCGGGACGTCCCGCGAAATTGATAGCCGAACTGCGGCGTGGCCTCACCGAGGCCTATGACCGTGCGCGATTCAGCGCCCGCAAGAAAGCCGAACTCCTCGCGCATCTTGGCGACGCCGCGAGCGGGCTGCTCGTCGCGCCAATTCCGAATCGGAAGAAAGTTCGCGACGATGTCGACGCCACCTTCCGCCGCGACCCGCGAACTCTGTCGACCGACGAGCTCAAAAAGATTTCGCTCGATGCGTCCCACGAAGTCGCCGCGCTCGGCGACGCGATCGCCTACCAGGTCGTCGCTGCGATGACCGAGATGCGTCGCGAGATCTTCATCGACACCGCCGGCACTGTCGTCTCGCAGGCGTACGCGTTTTCGCAGGGCGACTGCTACGTAGTCGCGCAAATTGGCGACGGCCACCAGGAAAGCTACGACTCGATCGGCCAGCAGCGCGGACTCGAGTGCCTGAGCGACGGATGGCGCGGCGAGTTGATGCCGAATCCTTCTCTCGCGAAATTTTGCGTCGACCTCGCCACCGAGGCGCGCGAGCTGGCCGCTGCTCCGGTCCTCAAACCGCCCGACGGCGAAGTCATCGTCGTCACCGACCCGCATTTCAATGCGCTCGTCTCGCACGAAGTCATCGGCCATCCATGCGAAGCCGACCGCGCGCTCAAGATGGAAGCAGCGTACGCCGGGCGCAGTTGGTTCCTGCGCTCGCTCGCCGACAACCAGTTGGGCAAACAGGTTGCATCGCCGCTGCTATCCGCATGCTCCGATCCCAGCCTCGACGGTTACGGCCATTATCGGTACGACCACGAAGGCACGCGTGGCCGGCGTGTGATGCACATCGAGCGCGGCATCTTCAGTGGCTTTCTGAATTCGCGCGCGACCGCAGCGTTGCTCGGCGCAGAGCCCAACGGCTCGGCGCGCGCCAGCGAAGGATGGCATGTGCCGCTGATCAGAATGTCCAACACGTTTTTTCTGCCCGGCGAGACTCCGCCCGAGAAGATCATCGCCGATGTCGTGCGCGGCTATTACGTCTGCGGCCATCAGATTCCGTCGATCTCCGAATCACGCGAAAATTTTCGAATCTCGGCGCGTCGCGTTTACGAGATCGATCATGGACGAATCGGCCGCCTCTATCGATCAGGCAGCGTTATCGCCGACTCAAAGCGCTTCTTCACCAACGTGGACGCGGTGGGTAACGATCTACGGCTCATCGCAATCCCCAACTGCGGCAAGGGCCAGCCGATGCAGGTCAAGCGGATGTCCAACGGCGGGCCGACGCTACGCTCGCGCGCGCGGCTGGCGGGCAACTGATGCGATCGCTCGCGGAACTCAAGTCTTTTACCCGCGAGGCGGCGCGGATTCTCGCGCGCGAGGAGGACCTCGCGAGCTACGAGATTTATTGCGCCACTGCCGAGCACCGAATCGCGCGCCTTGCCTACACTTCGGACATTCCGAGCCGCGGCCTCGAAGAGTTCAAGTCGCTTCATGCCGACGGATTCCAATTGCGGATCGCGATGCGCCATAATCCGCACGAAGTGGGCGCCGCATTCGAAGCGGGAGATTTCACCAGCGACTCTGTCCGCGACGCGCTCCGTCGCGCGCGCAGCGCCGCGGTCGTCGATCCGCATTTCGCTGGCTTCCCCGCTGCGCCACTCGAGCGAAAAGTTGCGTTCGCTGAAAAAAGCGATCTCGCGAGAGTGGGGGACAGCGCGATCGCCGCCGCTGCGTGGGACGTGCTCGACGGCGCGCTCGCTGCGTTCGCGAAACGTCCCGCGAACTATCGAATTGAGCACCCTGGCCTGATCATCGGCGGCGACGTATCGGTGATTCGCGATCGAATCGCGATCTTCAATTCGAATTTCGCTGAGGTCCGCACCGACGAAAGCGCGCACTTCAATGCGTCCGTCACGTCAATCGTCGAATCGCTCGACGCGAAGGGGACTGCCACTACGCTCGGCGATTCCACCGCTGCGATGCGCCGCGACGCTCACGTCATCGGCCGCGACGCCGTCCGCCGCGCGCTCGCTCTCTCGCATGGCGCGCGGCCGGCCGCGGGAAAATTCCGCGTCGTGCTGGGACCGCAGCCGATCGCCGAGATTCTCAATTACATGGTGATGGGATCGCTCACCACAGGCGCGTTTCATGCCGCCAGTTCGGCCTATCAAGCAAAGTTCGGCACGCCTGTGATGGATTTGCGCCTGAGCCTCTCTGACGACCCGGCCTTCACCGCGGGTGCGATTCGCCGTCGAATCACTTGTGAAGGAATCCCCGCGCGCCGTGTTGAATTGATCCGCGACGGCAAGCTCGTCGGCTTGCTCTCGAATTTCTACGATACCCACCGCATGCTCACTGATGAGCATCGCGCCGAAAAGCTGGGCTCGAGCGCGCCCGCGAAGCTCGATTTCCCTCCGCTGAGCGGTTACCGCCTCGGCGAAGGTGGCGGACGACGCTTCGACGCGAGTCCGGGCTCGGCGGGAACCAACGTAGTGATGCGCGCGCGCGGCGGCCTCAACGACCGGGAGCTCGTACGCGCCGTCGGTGACGGAATCTACGTCGGCCGCATCTGGTACACCTATCCGATCAACGGCCAGCGTGCGGGAGATTTCACCTGCACCGTCACCGGCGACTCGTACCTCATTCGCGACGGCAAAATCGCCGAGCCGCTCGCCCCCAACTGTTTGCGCATCAACGCGAACATCGCGCAGGTCTTCGAGCATCCTCTGGCAGTTGGATCGCGAGCGCGTCCCGCGACGGTGTGGGGCTCGCCCGAGGCCTACTACGTTCCTTCGATCGCCGCCGACTCGGTCGCGCTGGCGGAAGTCGCGCCAACTTAGCTCGACTACATCCGCTCGATTACGTCGCGCGAAATTTCGTCGACGCAATCGTTGTAACCGTCCATCGGCGGATTGATGAACACTTGCGACAGTCCGGCACGTTCCATTGCTCGCAGCCGTTCGACGATCTCCTCCTTCGGCCCGATCATAGTTGTCGCCGCGATCGTCTCGGGCGTCACGTACTTCTGTTCCAGCGGCGCGACGTACGTACAGTGCCCGATGTGCAGCTCTAGGTAACGCTCGGACGCCGGCGTCTTCATCTTCGCGACGTACTCCTCGTATGCCTTGTACACTTCGGCGACTGCCTCGGGCAGGTAACCGGCGCGCGCATATCCCGCCGCGATCGCATGGAAACTCGCCATTACCCAGTGCCCGGTCATCGCCTTCACGCGCGGCGAATCTAGTTTCTCACCGGGCCTCAATACGCAAATGTGAGTCAGCGATACGATCGGCATTTTCTCCGCACTGCGCCCGGCTTTCGACGCGCCGGCCTCGAGGCTTTTTCTCACTGCGCCGACTCGATCGGCGTCCGTGACTCCCGTCGTGATCGCGCCGTCGCCAAACTCGCCCGCAAGCGCCAAAGTCTTGGGGCCGTTGGCTGCCACGTACAGTGGAATCTTGTCGTCGAGGTTGATGAAGCGCCGATCGCGATGCAGGTACCTGATTTTCCGGCTGAGTCCCTCGGTGTTGTAAATCGCCTCGCCGTCACGCAGTAGATCGCGAATCACGCGCACCTGCTCGCGAAACTCCGCCTGCTTGACCGGCGGCAATCCCATCACGCGCCGCCCCGTATGCCCGGTGCCGAATCCGAGAATCACCCGTCCCGGCGCGAGCTGATTGATCGTCGCGATCGAATGCACCGTCACCGGGGGAATTCTGTTCGATGCAATCGCCACGCCCGTGCCGAGTTTGATCTTTTTCGTGTTCACGGCCGCCAGCGCCATGCAGGCGTAGGTATCGCCCCAAATCATGTGCGAGTCGGGAATCCAGGCGTGAGTGAAGCCGCGCTCCTCGGCGTACTTGACGTCGGTGATTGCGCGCTCCGGCTTGGTGAATATCAGAGTTCCAAAATCCATAAGTCAGCGCCCTCTCTTTGCGACGTGACTATAGCCGACCTTCACCGCCATTCGTCAAAGCAATCTATGGCGCGACGCCGATCGCAGCGAACACTCGATGTATCACGGGCATCGGATCCTCGGGCCATCGCTCCGCCAGCATCGCGCGCAATTCGTCGTCGAATGCCGCAACCGCCTCCGGCGCAAGGCTCGCGCCAACTCCCGCACTCGCGCGAATCCGCCCGCGCCACGCTTCATGCGTATAGATCGCGTCGATGTCGAACGAGAACGTTTCGATACTTTTGAAACCCGCGACCGCTATGTCGCGCAGCCATTGGGGATGGATTCCCAAACCTCCGCCGAGCTTCCATTTCGGATTGTGTTTCTCGATCAGCTTTTCCGTCGCTTCGATCATATTGCCGGGCAGCGGAATCCAGTCGAAATGAGCGATCACCAACCTGCCGCCCGGTTTCAGCACGCGTCGCGCTTCCGCGGCTGCGCGAGGACGATCGAACCAATGCCAACATTGTCCAGCCGTCACGAGATCGAACTCCGCCGCGGGCAGCCCGGTTTCTTCTGCTGACGCGTTGACGTATTGGACGACGACGCCCGCGTCACGATCCAGCTCGGCAGCTTGCTCCATCAGCGGCGCCGATCGATCGAAGCCGATAACTTCGCACCCGCGAAGCGCCAGCCCGCGCGCGATTGTGCCGGTGCCGGTTCCCAGGTCGAGCGCGCGCATTCCAGCTTTCAAAATTCCTGACGTAGCCAGCCGTTCGAAGAATTCGTCGGGGAACCCCGCGCGATGACGTCCATAGTCGCTGGCCGTCTTCCCAAAATCCGCGCGCAACTCCTTAAACCGTACTTCCGCTGAGCTCATGCGCCTTACCTCTCTTGAACTTGACTGTATAGAACTGTCTCTATCTGGATGCAAGTTGACTCGACACCACTTGACGCGCCCCCCCGCGCGTGGCGTGATTCTCATGTGGCCAGTCGCAATCCTGAGCGCGCCAATTCCGAACGCGCCGGCATGATGACCGCGAACGAGGCGGCCGATCAGCTTGGCGTAAAGCTTGGCACGCTCTACGCCTACGTCAGTCGCGGATGGCTGAAGAGTTATCGGCGCAAAGTTGGCCGCCAGGCTCTCTATCGACGCGCCGACATCGAAGCGCTGCGCGGAGTCGTTTCCAACGAGCGCGGACGTCGCGGACGAAGCCTGCCCGCCGCATCGACCTGGGTAACCGTCGCGCAACCCAAGAGCATCGACGACGGCGCGCCCGGCGTCATCGTAGCCGAGTCGGCGGTGAGCTCGATCAACGAAAGCAAGCTCGCTTATCGAGGCTATCCGATCGAGGAGATCGTCGCGCACGCGTCGTTCGAAGAAGTCTGTCTCCTGCTCTGGAGCGGCGAGCGTCCCGTCGCCGAAGAGATCGCCGCGCTGCGTGCCGAGATTCATGGAGCTCATATGCCGCCCTCGGTCGCCGATGCGCTCGCCGCGGTTGGTGACGATGCGCCTCCGCTGTTGAGGCTGGCCGCCGTGATGCCGAGTCTTGCTGCGTGGGATCGCCGTCAGCCGCCGCGCACTCGAATCGACCGCGCCAAGCTGATCATCAGCCAGCTCCCGCTCGCACTCGCGCAACCGCCCGCGCCAGGAAGTCCAGGAGGCCGCGGCATGGCCGGGCGCTTACTCGGATGGGTCCCCGGCTCGACGGCGTCCGAATGGGAAGTCGAGGCGCTCGACCGCGTTTTGATCGCATGCGCGGAGCACGAGCTCAACGCCTCGACTTTCGCCGCGCGCGTGATCGCGAGCACCGGCGCCGACCTCTTCGCTTCCGTGCTCTCCGCGTTGTGTTCGCTGAGTGGACCGATTCACGGCGGTGCGTGCGATCGAATCGAGGCGATGTTCGCCGAGCTCGAATCCGGCGCGCGCGTCGATGAATGCCTCGCAGCTTTCACTCGTGACCATCGCCTGCCACCCGGCTTCGGTCATGCAATTTACCCCGACGGCGATCCGCGCGCCGCGCTGCTGCGGCAGGTCGCGCAGACGATCGCCAAGCATCGCGGCCGCCGCCTGTTTGAAACCGCGCAAAAAGTCGAGGGTGCCGTTTCCAAGCGTGATCGACTGCGCCCCAATCTCGATTTTTACCTCACCGTGTGCGTCCGCATGCTCGGCTTTCCGCGCTCGATGCCTGCCGCAATTTTCGCTATCGGCCGCGCCTCGGGATGGATCGCGCACGCCCTCGAGCAATACGCCGACAACCGGCTGATCCGCCCGCGTATGCGTTATCGCGGCGCTCCGCTGCGCCACTGGGAATAGCGTTCCCGTCCCGGTCCGCATTCGCCGCGCACATTGCTCTTTGACGCAGACCGGCGCGCCGTCGTATTGAAGGTACTCAGAGGTTTCGCAAATTAAAGCGATCGCAAAGACTCGTCCCGCTCCCGGCGCCGAACTGATCGACGCTCCCGTGCCGACGCCCGCCGAATCGACCCTGCTCGTTCGCGTCGGTGCGTGCGGCGTATGCGGCTCCGACTTGCACATCGTCGATTGGGAACTCGGCGCCGAGCGGATGGTCGCGCGCCTCCCGGTCATTCTCGGTCACGAACCCGCGGGCGAAGTCGTCGAGGTCGGCGCACGCGTCACCAACTTCAAAGTAGGCGATCGAGTCGCGCTCGATCCGTTTGGGCATTGCGGGCGATGCGGTCCCTGCCGCGCCGGCCGCTTCCATCTTTGCTCGTCGCCCACCACGCTCTCCGGCGCATTCGCCGAGTTCACCGTCGCGCCCGTTCAAAACGCGCACCTCGTTCCTTCCACCATGAACATTGAGCAGGCTGCGCTGCTCGAGCCCTTCGGCACCGGCCTTCACGCCGTCGAACAGTCGTGTCTCAAGGCTGGCGACAGCGCAGTGGTCGAAGGTCCCGGCCCCATCGGCCTTAGCATCGCGCTGGCTGCCCGGGCCCTCGGCGTCACATCCATAGTGATGACCGGGCTGGCGGTCGACGCGGATCGGCTCGCCCTCGCGCGCACGATGGGCTTCAAAACCGTCTCGGCTGGCGATCGCGATTGGATCGAGCAGGTGCGCGCGATGCTTCCTGCCGACGGTGCCGACGTTGTATTCGACGCGGCAGGGTGCGATCGATTCGCCGCGCGAGTTACTCCGCCGTGGCGGCCAGCTGGTCGAAGTCGGATGGCCCGCGCGCGATCTCAAATCAGCGGAGCTGCGCGCGCTTTTTTTTCACGGCGTGACGATTATCAACTCTCGCATCCGCACCCCGGAAACCTGGCGCCGCGCAATCGCGATGGTCTCGAGCGGCGCGGTCGATTTACTTCCGATGATCACCCATCGCTATTCCATCGCGCACGGCCTCGAAGCCTTCGACCTCCTGCGCGAGCGCCGCGGAGTAAAGGCACTGATTATCCCCTCGGTTAGTCAATGAGTATAAGAACTTCGGAGCCTGACTATTCTTGTGTCATTCAGAGCGGAGTCTGCGCAGCGAAGAATCCCGGCTCGAATTTGTGGATTAGCTAATCGAGTAGTATTTGGAGAATTACTATGAAAGACGGATTCAAAATCGCCGATGTAGATACTCACTTGATGGAACCAGACTATGTATTCGAACGCTACATCGACGAGCGCTACAAGTCTGCCGCACCCAAAATAGGTATTGCGCCCGAGTCCGGGCGTCGCACTTTCCTGGTCGAAGGCGAACCTTTCACCCGCGAGAAAGGC
Source organism: uncultured delta proteobacterium (assembly GCA_963794325.1). Taxonomy (GTDB): domain Bacteria; phylum Desulfobacterota; class Binatia; order Binatales; family Binataceae; genus Binatus. The sequence goes on from CAWCDG010000002.1 coordinate 111,145, forward strand.
AAATATCCGATGGCGGCGCCCGGCTTCCTCGACGCGGTTCGCAAAGCGATGAAACGTTTCGAGCGCGCTGCCAAGTTAGGCTTCAGCCCCGAGAGCCGCATCATGGACATGGACGAGCAGGGCGTCGACGTTCAAATTGTCTATCCCACCGCGGCCGGCCAGATGCTGGGTCGCGAATTCCGCGACCCGCAACTGCTCGCGGCGTGCTGCCGTGCCTACAACGATTGGAGCGCCGACTATTGCTCGAAGACCAGGGATCGAGTGAAGTGGGCCGCCATTCTGCCCATGCAGGACGTAGGCGAATCGATCAAAGAAGCGAATCGCGCGGCAAAGAACGGCGCGATCAGCTTTTACGTGCGGCCTAACCCGGTCCGCGGCCGCGCGATCTTTCATGACGACTATCTTCCGCTGTGGGCTGAGGTCGAAAAACTCGGACACCCGATCTCCACCCACGATTCCGGCTCCGCGTCGGTCGAGTCGTTCGGCGATCGCATGGACACTCACGTCACCGGCCACATCCTGTCGCATCCATTCGAGGCGATGGCCGCGATGGCGGGTCTTATCTGGTACGGCGTAATCGAAAAGTTCCCCAAGCTCCGGGTCGTCCAGGTCGAAGCCGACGGCGGATGGGTTCCCTACTGGCTACAGCGGATGGAACAGCATTGGGATTTCAGCGGCAACTCGGAGCATGAGTATTTGCGCAAACGCCCGACTGAGTATTTCAAAAGTAACTTCTTCGTAGCCTTTCGCGGCGACGAACCAACGATGAAAGCCGCTCTCGATATAGTCGGCGATAACAACTTCCTGTGGGACACTGACTATCCGCACCCCGACGGCACCTTCCCATGGGGCATCGACGCGGTATTGAAACAATCGATTCCGCATTCGAGCAAAAAGAAGATCCTCTGGGACAATGCCACTCGTGCTTTCGGCTTCAACTGAGTAATCAAAGTGGACTTCGAATACACCCCGGAACAGGAATCCTTCCGCCACAAGGTCCGCACGTGGATCGATGCGAACCTCCCGAAGGATCTCTGCGTCGACGATGCCCAGGACGAACGCATCGCGCCCAATCGCGAGGTCTTCGAACGCCGCCGCGCCTGGCAAGCGAAACTCCACAGCGCCGGATACGCCGGCCTATCGTGGCCGAAAGAATACGGCGGCCACGCGGCGACCCTCATCGAGCAAGTCATCTGGGACGAGGAATATTCGCGCGCCCGCGCGCCGGTACTGCCCAACTACTTCGGGCTCGGCCTGTGTGGTCCGACTCTGATGAACTGGGGTACCGAGGCGCAGAAGAAAAAATTCCTGCCGCGAATCCTCGGCGCCGACGACATCTGGTGCCAGGGTTACTCGGAGCCGGGCGCCGGTTCCGACCTGGCCGGCCTCTCGACGCGCGCCGCCGACATGGGCGACTACTTTCTCGTCAACGGCCAGAAAGTCTGGACCTCGGGCGCGCAATACGCCGACTGGATGTTCATGCTCGCGCGCACTGACCCCGAAGCGCCCAAGCATCGCGGTATCAGCTACTTGCTGCTCGATATGAAAAGTTCGGGCATCACAGTCCGTCCGCTGGTCCTGATGAACGGTCACTCGCATTTCAACGAAGTCTTTTTCGACAATGTGCAGGTGCCCAAGGAAAACCTGGTCGGCCCGCTCAACGAAGGATGGAAAGTCGCGATGACGACGCTCAGCTATGAGCGCGCGTTCGCCGGCGGTGGCGGCCACGGCTCGCAGGTCCGCCGCCTCGCGGAACTCGCGAAGATCGTCACGATCGACGGCAAGCCCGCGTGGGAGCAGGAGTGGGTGCGTCAACAGCTCGCGCAGTTCATGATCGAATGCGAGGCCGCGCGGTACACGCGATTGCGCTCGCTCACGCGCCAGCTTCGAGGATTGCCGCCGGGACCCGAAGGCTCGATGCTCAAACTGTTCGGCTCCGAGCTCGGCGTGCGCATCGCGCGCTTCTCGACCGAACTGCTGGGCGCATATGGTCTGGTCGGCGAGCCGACTGGCGTAGTCGCCGATTCCCCGCGATGGCTCAACCGAGTGCTGAGCTCGCGCCAATACACAATCGCGGGCGGCACCAGCGAAATCCAACGCAACATAATCGGCGAGCGCACTCTAGGCTTACCGAAGGGCTGACACTCAAAGAGATCGGCGAGGTACTTAATTGGAACTGGAACTGCTCTTCGAAATCACCGCCGCGATAGCGCCGCCAATTTTGATTCCCGATACGCCGGACGGAACTCGCGTCGTCGTGCACGTCACCGGCGGAAAATTCGAGGGCCCGCGCGTCAAGGGGACGGTGCTCGCGAGCGGCGCCGATTGGTTCCTGATTCGTCCCGACGGCAAGGTCGGAATTATCGATGTGCGCCTCGTGCTGAAGACCGACGACGGCGAGAATATCTACATGACCTACACCGGTCGCGCGAAGATAGGCCCGAGCGGTCCCCACGGCCTCGCAACAACGCCGGTCTTCGCGACCTCGACCAAGGGCAAGTATGCGTGGCTGAACGACGTACAGGCATTCGCGACCGGTGAACCGGTCGCCGGCGGCGTGACGTACAAAGTGTATATCCCGAAGTAGCCGCTAGCCGGCGAGTTTTGCGCGCAGGATTTCGTTGATTACTTTCGGGTTGGCTTTACCGCCCATCGCTTTCATTACCGCGCCGACGAAGAAGCCGAATAGTTTGTCGCGGCCTGCGCGATACTCGGCGACCTTCTCCGGTTCGGCGGCGAGTATTTTGTCGACGGCTGATGCGATCGCGCTTTCATCTGATACTTGCGCGAGGCCGAGTTCGGCGATTGTTGCCTGAGCGCCTTTGCCGGATTTCACCATCGCGGCGAAGGCGGTCTTTGCGGCGTTGAGACTTATCTTCTGCGCTTCGACCATCGTGAGCAGCGCGCCCACCTCCGGAGCTGGAGGTACGGCTTCGGCGAACGGCCGGTCGGAATCGCCGGCGACGCGCAGCACTTCGGTCATCACCCAGTTCGCGGCGCTCTTGCGATTCTTCAGTCCGGGCAGCGTGGCTTCGAAGTAGTCGGCGACGTCGCGGTCGGCGAGCAGTACGCCGGCTTCGTATTCCGTCAGGCCCTCGCGCACGTAGCGGGCTTTTCGGTCGGCCGGCAGCTCGGGCATGGATTGTCTCACCTGTTCTTCCGCTTCCGCAGGCACGATCAGCGGCGGGAGGTCGGGCTCGGGGAAGTAGCGATAGTCATTCGCATACTCTTTCGAGCGCATCGGACGCGTTTCCTTCCGCGCCGGGTCCCACAAATGAGTTTCCTGAGCGACTTTGCCGCCTGATTCGACAATAGCTACTTGGCGATTCACCTCATACTCAATTGCGTCTTCGACGAAGCGGAAGGAGTTGAGATTCTTAATCTCAGTTCGGACGCCATACTCAGTTGCACCGCGCTTGCGGATCGATACGTTGCAATCGCATCGGAAGCTGCCTTCTTCCATCTTGCCGTCGGACGCATCGACGTAGCGAAGGATCGCGCGCAGTTGGCGCAGGTACGCGCCCGCATCCTCTGCCGAGCGGAGATCCGGCTCGCTGACGATTTCGATGAGCGGCACGCCTGAGCGGTTGAAATCGACCAGGCTGGCGGTTTCGGCATGGATATTCTTGCCGGCGTCTTCCTCGATATGGATTCGCGTGAGCCTTATTCGGCGCGATTCTCCATTCTCAGTTGGCGGCAAGTCGATGTATCCGCCTTTGCAAATTGGGGTTTCGTACTGACTAATCTGATAGCCTTTCGGCAGGTCGGGATAGAAGTAACTTTTGCGGTCGAAAATAGAGTAGGGCGCTATAGTACAATGCGCTGCGAGACCGGTTCGAATAGCCAGTTCGACGACGCGGCGATTGAGTACAGGCAGGACACCGGGCATCCCCATGCAGATCGGGCAGACGTTTTCGTTTGGGCCGGCGCCGAAGGTCGTCGAGCATCCGCAGAACAGTTTCGATCGGGTCAAAAGATGGGTATGGACTTCGAGTCCGATTACCGCTTCGTATGCATCTCGATTCATCAGATTCTCTGTCCGTTAGACCACGGGTGGCCGCGGCTTGAATGCGCCGGTGCGCTCGAAAGCGTCGCCGGCGCGGAGGATTGTTTCCTCGGCGAAGGGCGGCGCGATCAGTTGCATCCCGATTGGGAGGTTGTTCGCGTCGTGCCCGCACGGCATCGCCATCCCGGGCAAGCCGGCCAGGTTTACCGAGATGGTGAAGATGTCGGAAAGGTACATCGTGAGCGGATCGTTCATCTTCTCGCCGATTTTGAATGCGGTGGTCGGCGCGACCGGCGTCACGATCAGATCGCATTTCTCGAATGCGCGCTCGAAGTCCTTGCGGATGAGAGTGCGGACTTTTTGGGCCTTCAGGTAGTAGGCGTCATAGTAGCCGGCTGACAGCGCGAAGGTTCCGAGCATGATGCGGCGCTTTACCTCGGTGCCGAACCCTTTGGCCCGCGTCGATTCGTACAACGCGATATTGTCCTCGGCGTTTACGCGGAGGCCGTAGCGGATGCCGTCGTAGCGGGCGAGATTTGCGCTCGCCTCGGCGGTCGCGAGCAGGTAGTACGCGGCGATGGCGTAGCCGGTGTGCGGCAGTGAGATTTCGACGGTCGATGCGCCGAGCGATTCGTAGTTCTTGAGCGCGGAGCGGACCGACTTTTCGACCTCAGGTTGCATTCCCTCGACGAAGTATTCGCGCGGCACTCCGATTCGAAGACCTTTAACGTCTCCAGTCAGCGCATTTTCGTAGTCGGGGACCGGACGCGCCGAGCAGGTCGAGTCGCGAGTGTCCTTGCCAGCGAGAGTGCGCAGGAGAATCGCGGCGTCGCGCACCGACTTGGTGAACGGGCCGACCTGGTCGAGCGACGACGCGAATGCGATAACGCCGAAGCGGCTGACGCGGCTGTAAGTCGGCTTGATTCCGACCACGCCGCAGAAACTGGCGGGCTCGCGGATCGAGCCGCCGGTGTCGGTGCCGAGCGACCCGAGGCATTCGTGGGCCGCGACCGCAGCCGCCGAGCCTCCCGATGAACCGCCGGAGACGCGCGCCGTGTCATGAGGATTGGCGGTCGCGCCGAACGCGGAATTTTCGGTCGAGGAGCCCATCGCGAATTCGTCCATGTTGGTCTTGCCGACGAAGATTGCGCCGTCCGCCCGCAGGCGTTCGATCACAGTCGCGTCGAAGGGCGGGACGAAATTTTCGAGGATTCGCGATGCGCAGGTCGTGCGAACGCCTTTGGTCGCGTAGATGTCCTTGATGCCGAGCGGAATCCCGCATAGCGCCGGTGCGTTGCCGGCCGCGAGCCGAGTGTCGGCGGCGCGTGCTTGTTCGAGCGCTTCTTTCTCCGTCACCGTCAGAAATGCATGAAGCTTGGGCTCGGCGGCGGCGATGCGATCGACGCAATCGCGAGTGAGCTGCGTCGCGGATATCTCGCGGGAGCGAAGTTTCGCCGACGCGTCGGCGATGGTGAGTTTGTTCAGTTCTGATGGCATGCTGGAGAAAATTTCTATTCGATTATTTTCGGGACTTTGAAGTAGTTGCGATCACGCGATGGCGCATTCGCGAGCATCGCCTCGGCGTTCGGACGGTTGGTCACTTCGTCGTCGCGCATCGGAGTGCCGGCCTCTCCGACCTGAGTTGTCGGCGCGACATTTTTGGTGTCGAGCTCGTTCAATTTGTCCACGTACGCAAGCATCTCGTCCATATCGGCGCGCAGGCGATTTTCGTCCTCGAGAGATAGTTCGAGACGCGCGAGAAGCGCGACGTGGCGCACCTGTTCGACGGTTATTTTTGATTCAGCCATGGGCCTGCAGCGGGAATCGTAACATTCCGGGCGATCCATGTCAGGGTGGGGAAGGGAAATCACTTATTTAAAGTGAAACCCTTCGCGGGTTTCACGCTTCCGCGGCAGGGGTGACCCCTGCACCCAGTGATGAAGCGCAAAATGGCGCGGACGCCATTTTGCTCGGCGGTTCTTTTTCTTGTGTCATTCAGAGCGAAGCGAAGAATCCCGGATCCTTCTTTGAGTGATCCTGATGGGCGGTTTGCGGCCTCCCAATACCTCGCCCGTTTACGGGAGAAAAGGCCGGCGGGCCGCCGGTAGGTGAGGGTGCTGCGATTCGAGCACAGTCCGTGCGGTCCGGTGCTGCGTTCAAAAGGAGCGCTGCGCGATTTTCAGAAACCGGAACCGGCTTCGCGCGCGCGAAGCTGTCCGGAGGCCAGAAGCCATTTCCTGCCGTCGCTAATGCTCCCGTCGTGATGATGACACAAAAAAGTGAAACGGCGGGAGTCGTGATGATGCAAACAACCTAACCCCTAACCCCTTCCCATAGGTGACTATGTTGGGAGTGACACTATGGCGTTGGCGCTACGTTGTGGATGACAGGTGGTTTTGATTTTGCTCACGAAATTAGATGATAGTTGTAGGCGCTGTTGTTGATATAGACAGGTCTCTAAACTTCGCATCAAATTGGTATGTACAGAGCACTCTCTCTTTGTTGCAGCGTTTTGTAACGAACGAATATATACAGAAGCCACTATTTCTGTTGAAGGCTGATGGGCATCCATCTACCGGATGGAAACGCACGCCGAGACTCACCGGCTTTGTGGTTCGCCCGTTCGGCGCAATCACCACAACATCTGGCGGATAGCCGCGTTTCGGCAGGGCTCTGCTCTCCGTAATCTGGCCGAATTGGAAGTTTGTTGTAGAGGCAGAAAGTCGTAGACACTTGGCTAACAGTTGCGGGCGATAGACATTGTTGATGAACGAAAAGTCGATGATGCACGATTCCGCGTTGGGAATGCAGTTTGGTGGCAAGCTATGAAACTTGAAATACAAAGAGAGAAACGGCGCACCAGCTTTTCGAGGTGATACACCAGCTTTCGTGGGCTTGATCCTGATTGTACTCGGCTGCCGTTTGGCGTGGCTTTGCAGTCGCTACGACCGATGGCGCGGCGTGCGTTGGCTGTTCTGTAGCTACGGAATGGTTATATGAGGGCTCGCCTTCACTCTTTTCGGCTATCACTGGTGGTGATTTTGGGGCGGCTTGGGCGCTTACGTTTTGTCCGACGTTTAGAAGTAATGCCGACGCTATCAGGATCAACGCGAACCAGGTGCTTGAGTGCTTCATGGAACGTCAGCGGATGGAGTAAGATGGGTTTCGCTTTTGGCATAGTACTACTCTTCGCGGGAACGGCAATCGGAATTGTCCGCCTCTATCCACAATCAGGTGACTGGCATTGTCTGCCTGAGGCTTCCGCCAGCGGCTGCTGGCCTCCGGACAGCTTAGCGCAAGCGAAGCCGGTTCCGGTTTCTGAAATGGCGCAGCGGTCATTCTGAACGCTGGGAACGAATTGCACGGACTCTGCTCGAATCGCAGAACCCTCACCTACCGGCGGCTGAGCCCGCCGGCCTCCTCTCGCGTAAAGCAACGGGCGAGGTAATTTCCCAGCCCCCATCCTCCCCAGAACCTGAGAGCGAAAGGTTGTCCTCAACATTTCGCGCTTCTCACTTTTCACTTTTTCACTGGGTGCAGGGGTCACCCCTGCCGAAGGAAGCGTGAAACCCACCGCGGGTTTCACATTTGATAAAGTGATTTCCCCTTCCCACCGTGCCATCTGATGGCGAAGGCGGCGGGGCAGGGCGATGACGCAAATCACCTAACCTCTAACCCCTTCCCGAGCGGGAAGGGGAACCGGATTGAGGGAGTGATCCCTTTTCTCACTCCTCGCGGAAAGGGGGGCCGGATTGAAAGGCTTACTTTTGGCGGCTGGCGACGCCGAAGTAGTCACCGCCTTTGGCTTGGGCGTCGTCGGTGCCCCATTCGCGGGTGAGCTCAACTTTTTGCATTAGTGGGATGTGCTTTGAACAGTGGATGAATGCTTCGTCCACCGTGACCATGACCCAGCGTTCGAGGACTCCGGCCGGGCTGTTCATGATGGCTGGGTCGTGGAGCACGGTTTCTCCGGCCGGGTGATCTTTCATCTGGCGGAGGAACTCATCGTGCTCAACAATGTGCGCGATGCCGTTGACATGGAGGCCGATTCGGTCCTTGGTGAAATCGATGAACATGAGGCCGATATGCGGATTCTCGGAAATGTTGCCCATACTCGACATCACGCCGTTGCCGTGAAACTCGGGATAGGCGATGGTGCGATCATCGAGCACTTTGACAAAGTTGGGGTGGCCGGCGCGGAACGAGGCGTCGGTGTTCCTTTCGCATCAGCGGTTCCGACGAACATCATTTCCTGGCGGGCGATGAACGAGCGCATCGCGGAATTGAGATGATCGAGCACCTGATGCTTGTAGAAGGCGAGCGCCTGCAGGCTCTTGCCGAACTTGGCCTGCAACTCATGCTCGCCTTCCGAGCCGGGGAGCGGGCTCTCTTCCGCTCCGTCGGCGGCCTGACCGCCGCAGGCCCATGCGACGACTTCGCGCACCATCGATTCGCAGGAACCGCAGGCCGAGCCGGCGCGGGTCGCCTCTCTAACGGCCTCGAAGGTGCGCAGCCCGCTATTGACGCAATCGATGAGCGCGCCCTTGTTGACGCTCTGGCAGTTGCAGATTTGCGCATCGAGAGGGATCTGATCGATAGTAACCCGTTTGGGCGGACCTCCGCCGATATCGAAGAGCAGATTGATTCGCTCTTCGGGCAATGCCGCGTTGCTGTCGAAGGCATGCAGCAGGGCGGCGGCCTTGCTCACGTCGCCGAGCAGGATACCGCCGATCAATTGGTCGTCGCGGATGATCAGCTTCTGGTAAGTCCCGCGCCGCGGTTCTGCGAACTGGACAACTTCGTCGCGCTCGATCGACGGGCTCAATCAGTCCCATCGAGGCCAGCTCGACGCCCGCCACTTTGAGTCGAGTGGCGATCTTCGGGAGCCGTGGTAAAGCGGCCTTGGAATTGGCTCCGGTGATATGATCGGCGAGCACCTTGGCTTGCTCCCATATCGGGCGCAACGAGGCCGTAGGTCAGTCCGCGATGCTGGACGCATTCGCCGACTGCGTAAATGCGCGGATCGTCAACGGTGCGCATCTGGTTGTTGACCACGATCGCGCGCTCGACGGTGAGGCCAGCATTGAGTGGCGATTTCGGCATTCGGCCTTGATACCGGTGGCGAAGACCACCAGATCGCATTCGAGGGTCTCGCCATTCTTGAACTGAAGTCCGCTGACGCGCTCGTCGCCGAGGACCGCGAGGGTGTCGGCGCCGAGATGAACGCGGATGCCCATTTTTCTCGACCATCGAGCCGCAGGATGGCGCCGGCGGCAGGGTCGAGCTGTTGATTCATCAGATGGGTCGAGCGATGGATGACGTGGACTATCGAGGCCGAGACTGTGCAATCCCGTGCGCGCATTCGAGCCCGAGAAGACCGCCGCCGATCACCACCGCGCGCTTCTTCCCGGTGGCGTATTCGGCCATGCGGTGGCAATCGTCGAGCGAGCGAAACCCGAAGATGCCGGGCTTCATGCAGCCGTCGGCTCAACGTCAACCCCGGCAGCGGCGGAATGAAAGAGCGGCTGCCGGTCGCGATGATAAGCTGGTCGTACGGCTCTTCGCGAGCCGTCGGCGCCGATCACGCGGCGGGCGAAGCGCAAGATACGCGATGGCGCGAACGCCGGCGTGCAGGCGGATGGCATTTTGCTCGTACCATGCGAGCGGATTGAGAACGATTTCGCTCGGCCTGTCGCGATCCGTCGAGAACCGCGGAGAGCATGATGCGGTTGTAGTTGCCGAAAGGCTCGGCGCCGAACATCGCGATGTTGAACATGCTCGGCGCCGCCGCGCGCGAGAATCTCCTCGACGGTCCGCGCGCCCGCCATGCCGTTGCCGATGACGACCAGATTGCGTTTGCCGCTCATCATTCGAACTCCACGAAGCCGACGTCGATCATCACTTTGGCGGCGAGCCCTCGGGCGCCGCAATCATCAACTCGACGACGCTGCCGGGCAGGCAGTCATCGATGATCGCAAGCGGCACGTGAATCCCGCTTTTGGGACCGCACGGGAACAACCGGATCGATTTGCCGTCGCGCTGGAGCGCGACGTAAAGAAATTCGGAGGTCGGGTTGCCGATTCGTCAATAGATGAATTGGGCGCGCTTGTCGGGCGGGACGGTATAGACCGCCTTGGGCTCGAGGCTAACCGGTACTTCGAGCCCGCGGGCTTCGAACGCGAACATCCCAGTGAAGAATTTATGGGTCTCGTGCATCGATGCCCCTTTATTCGAGAATCTGAATCATCAACAGCGATTCTCACATACGCCGGACGAACTTCGGTGGCAAGGTGAGAGCAGGGGAAATCACTTATTTAAAGTGAAACCCTTCGCGGGTTTCACGCTTCCGCGGCAGGGGTGACCCCTGCACCCAGTGAGAAGCGCAAAATGGCGCGGACGCCATTTTGCTCGGCGGTTCTTTTTCTTGTGTCATTCAGAGCGAAGCGAAGAATCCCGGATCCTTCTTTGAGTGATCCTGATGGGCGGTTTGCGGCCTCCCAATACCTCGCCCGTTTACGGGAGAAAAGGCCGGCGGGCCGCCGGTAGGTGAGGGTGCTGCGATTCGAGCACAGTCCGTGCGGTCCGGTGCTGCGTTCAAAAGGAGCGCTGCGCGATTTTCAGAAACCGGAACCGGCTTCGCGCGCGCGAAGCTGTCCGGAGGCCAGAAGCCATTTCCTGCCGTCGCTAATGCTCCCGTCGTGATGATGACACAAAAAAGTGAAACGGCGGGAGTCGTGATGATGCAAACAACCTAACCCCTAACCCCTTCCCATAGTGGGAAGGGGAACCGGATTGATGGAGTAACCTCTTCCCGGGGAAGGGGACTGGATTAAGAAGGGCCTAGCCGCTTAAGGGTTAGCGCTTGCGGCCGCTGCGGTGGCCTTCTAGCCTCGCGATGATGGGGGCGCGTTGGATAAGATGAAGGCGCGCGATTTGATTGGGCGCGCGTCGGCGTGGATCGCGGAGTTGCGGGCGCGGCTTCCGTTGGGGCGGCGGGGGGAGAGAGCCGCGGAAAAGTATTTGCGGCGGTGTGGGTTTCGGATCGTCAAGCGGAATTTTCGGGCGGCGGGGGCGGAGATCGATATTGTTGCGATGGACGGCGAGACGCTGGTGTTTGTTGAGGTGAAGACGCGGCGGAGTCGTGATGCTGGGGCGCCGGAGGAAGCCGTCGATGAGCGCAAGCAGAAGCAGATACGGCGCGCGGCGGGGATTTTTGCGACGCGGTATCGCGCGGACGAGGTCACGATGCGCTTCGATGTAATCGCGGTTGACGCATCGGGCGAGCGGCTGGAGATTGAACTGCTGAGGAACGCATTCTGAGACAAAAGCGTGAAGCGGCTGGCGTCGTGACGATGCAAACAACCTAACCCCTAACCCCTTCCCGAGCGGGAAGGGGGACCGGATAAAAAGGTGAATGCTGGATATCAAGCTGATTCGTGTTCTTGAAGAACAGAGCCCTAACCCCTGGCCCCTTCCCCGGAGGGGAAGGGGATTTGAGGTAACGACACCGTCATGTCCTATCCCCCTCGCCCCCTTTCCCGCGGGAAGGGGGAACAGAAGGATTCTGAATGCTGGATATCAAGCTGATTCGTGAACGGCCGGATTTCGTGAAGGGCGAGCTCGCTAAGAGAGGGGTCGATCCGGCGGAGGTTGATCGGCTGCTCGAGGCTGATCAGCGGCGGCGGAAGCTTCAGGGCGATGTTGATCAACTGCGCGCCGATCGGAAGAGGCGGGCGCGGGAAGTCGGCAAGTTGGCGCCTGAGGATCGTGCGGCCGAGATTGCGAAGATTCGCGCCGAGGAAGCGGATGAAGAGAAGCTCGCCAAGGGTGAGGCGATCGACGCCAGCAATCCACTGCTTATCCTGGGGACCCAGCTTAACGAGGCGGAGAAAACGGTCGAGGAGTTGGCGCTGACGCTGCCTAACATTCCGCGGTCCTATGTTGTCGTGGGTAAGAGCGAGGCTGACAACCGGGTTATTAAGACTGAGGGGACGCCGATTGAGTTCACTTCGTTCAAGCCTCTCCCCCATTGGGAGCTTGGCGAGAAGCTTGGGATTATTGATTTCGATCGCGGGGTGAAACTGTCGGGGACTCGGTTCTATGTTCTGAGCGGAGCGGGAGCGCGGCTGCAGCGGGCGCTGATTAGCTGGATGCTCGACGTCAAGATTCGAGAGCAGGGGTATCTGGAAATAATTCCGCCGCTGATGGTGAGTACTGAGACGGCGACCAGCACGGGGCATCTGCCGAAGAACGCGGATACGATGTACCGCGACGCCGAAGACGATTTCTGGTTTATCCCGACGGCGGAGGTTCCGCTCACCAGTTTGCATCGTGAGGAGACGCTCGATGAAAGCAGTTTGCCGATCTACATGACCGCGTACACGCCCTGTTTCAGGCGCGAGAAGATGTCGGCGGGGCGCGATGTCAGAGGGATCAAGCGGGGGCATCAGTTTGACAAGGTCGAGATGGTCAAGCTGGTGCGTCCGGAAACGTCAGACGACGAATTTCATAAGATGGTGAATGATGCCGCGGAGATTTGCCGGCGGCTGAAGATTCCATATCGAGTCGTCGAGCTGTGCACCGCGGATCTGAGTTTCGCCAGCGCGGTTACTTATGATCTCGAAATGTGGGCGCCGGGGTGCGGCGAGTGGCTCGAAGTCAGCTCGGTTTCGAATTGCACGGACTTCCAGGCGCGTCGCGCGAAGATTCGTTTCAAGACGAAGGGTGGAAAGCCGGAACTGGTGCATACGCTGAATGGCTCGGGGCTGGCGCTGCCGCGCACGATGATCGCGGTGCTGGAGAATTATCAGAATGAAGATGGGAGTGTCACAATCCCCGAAGTTCTGCGGCCTTATATGGGCGGGGTGGAACGGATACACAAATCTTAAGTGAAACCCTTCGCGGGTTTCACGCTTCCGCGGCAGGGGTGACCCCTGCACCCAGTGTTAAGAAAATCGCGAAATGTTGAGGACAACCTTTAGCTCTTAGGGTCTGGGTGGAGGGTGCAGAGAATCACCGGCTGAAGCCGGTGCCACTTTGGGCAGTGATTTTGGTGGCACAGGCTTTAGCCTGTGATTTTCTGGTCCATGCAAATCCGGGAAAGAATCGCTCTGAATGTAGTACTGGGTGCAGGGGTCACCCCTGCCGCGGAAGCGTGAAACCCGCGAAGGGTTTCACATTTAATGAAGTGATTTCCCCTTCCTCACCCTGACATCCGACAAAGGCCGGGGTTTCGCCTTAGATTCGCGGGTTCATCGCGATTTTTGGGCTACGTAACATTCCCGCAACAATTGGTGCGTATGATTAGTGGCACGGACAGTTCGGCCATTGTGTATCGGCTGGCTTGATGTGAGTACGGGAAGAAATTTCGCGGGAAGAAATCGCTTGTCCGAATTAGAAGGTTCGATGGCCGACAGTATTCCGACCGTCCGGCGCGAGCGCGCAGGGGCGCCGGTGCATGTTCGTCTGTTCGGCGATCGAATTTTCAACACGGCGACATTTATTCTTGCACTGGCGATTCTCGGCTTGCTGTTTGGACTGGCGATTGCGCTGATTGTCAGCAGCTTCCCCGCGATACGCGCCTTCGGGTTGCATTTTTTTGTCAGCACGGAATGGGATCCCGTCGCCGATCACTACGGCGCGCTGCCGTTTATTTATGGGACGTTCGTTTCATCGATGATCGCGCTCGCAATCGCGGTGCCGCTGAGCCTCGGCGTCGCGCTATGCCTCAGCGAGATGGCGCCCGACTGGTTGAGCCATCGGTTGGGATTCCTGGTCGACTTGCTGGCCGCGATTCCGAGCGTCGTTTACGGGCTGTGGGCGGTGTTCGTGATGGGTCCGTGGATTCGCGATTACGTCGAGCCTCCGCTCGGGCATTATTTGGGCTGGCTGCCGTTTTTCCAAGGGCCGAAAGTCGCGGTCGGGATGCTGTCGGCGGGCGTAATTCTCGCGATTATGATCATTCCGTATATATCGTCGGTCTGCACCGACGTGTTTCGAGTCGTGCCGCATACGCAACGCGAGGCCGCACTCGCGCTGGGCGCGACCAAGTGGGAGATGGTCAAGACCGCGGTGATTCCGTACGGGATGACCGGCGTGATTGGCGCGATCATTTTGGGATTGGGGCGCGCGCTCGGCGAGACGATCGCGGTGGCGATGGTAATCGGCAACTCGGCCGATATATCCGTATCGCTGTTCAAGCCGGCGGCGACCCTGGCCAGCGTGATCGCCAATGAATTCGCGGAGGCCACCTCTGACCTTTATGTTGCGGCGCTGATCGAGCTGGGACTGGTGCTGCTGATCCTCGGGATCGTCCTCAACGTCGTAGCGCGCGCGCTGGTGCTCGGTGTGCAGCGGCGACGCTACCAGGAGGTGGGCAAGTAGTGGCGGCCGGCGTCCTCAGCGGTCTTCATGGCGAGAGCAGTTATCGCTATCGCAAATTCAAGAGCGACGCGATGATGGCGGTCACGGTCGGCGCGACGATCGTGACGTTGATTCCGCTGTTTCTGGTGCTCGGATATTTGCTCACCAAAGGGTTCGCGAGTTTGAACTGGGCGTTCTTTACGCATATGCCCGCGCCGGTCGGAGAAAAGGGCGGCGGCATGGCCAACGCGATCGTCGGCACGCTGGAAGTAGTTGGTATCGCGTGCCTGATTGGAGTGCCTATCGGGGTTGGCGCGGGACTTTACCTGGCGGCGAATCGCGCGAGTCAGTTTACGAATTGGGTGCGATTTTCGGCGGACGTGCTGATGGGTGTGCCGTCGATCGTGGTCGGAATTTTCGCATACGCGGTGATCGTGCGTCCGTTCGGCGGATTCTCGACGCTGGCCGGCAGCGTCGCGCTGGCGGCGATTATGATTCCGCTGGTCACGCGCACCACAGAAGAGATGGTGCTGCTGGTGCCGCCGGAGCTGCGCGAGGCGTCATTGGCGCTCGGCGTGCCGCATTGGCGCACGACATTGTCGGTGGTCGCGCGCACGGCGCTTTCGGGAATCACCACCGGCGTCATCCTGGCGGTCGCGCGAGTCTCGGGCGAGACGGCGCCGCTGCTGTTCACCGCGTTCGGCAATCGGTTCTGGTCCACCTCGCTGTTCCATCCGATAAATACCTTGACGGTGCAGGTTTACACTTATGCGATTTCGCCGTTTGCTGATTGGCAGCGGCAGGCGTGGGCGGGTGCGCTGGTGCTGACGGCGATAATTCTCGCGCTCGAATTGGGCGTGCGATGGGTGACGGGCGGGGCGGCGAAAGCGCCAAGGTAGCCATGGCCGAAAAGCTGGTCGTCAAAAATCTCAACGCGTACTTCCACAAGAATCGCGCGCTCAAGGACGTCAGCCTGTCGTTCGAGCAGGATCGGATTGCGGCGATAATCGGGCCGTCGGGATGCGGCAAATCGACGCTGGTGCGATGTCTCAACCGGATGCATGAGGTGGTGCCCGGCGCGACTGCGACCGGCGAAGTGCTGCTCGACGGGAATAACATTTACGATGACGACGTCGATCCGGTGCAGGTGCGCCGGCGGATCGGGATGGTGTTTCAGAAGCCGACGCCGTTTCCAACCATGTCGATCGAGGACAACGTCGCGGCGGGGCTGACGCTCAACGGGGTCGCGGTAAGCCGCGCCGAGCGCGACTCGATAATCGAGCGAAGTCTGCGCCAGGCGGCGCTGTGGGACGAGGTCAAGGATCGCTTGCGGCGACCGGGCGGCAGTTTGTCGGGTGGACAGCAGCAGCGCTTGTGCGTCGCGCGGGCGCTGGCGGTTCAGCCGGAGGTGCTGTTGATGGACGAGCCGTGCTCGGCGCTCGATCCGATTTCGACCGCGCGCATCGAAGAACTATTGCTCGAACTGAAGTCGGCGTACACTATCGTCATCGTGACGCACAACATGCAGCAAGCCGCGCGCTGCTCCGACATGACCGCCTTCATGTACACCGGCGACCTGGTCGAATACGGCGAGACCAAGCAGATATTCACGAACCCCACCCGGCGCGAGACTGAGGACTATATCACCGGGCGATTCGGCTGATATCGGGAAGTGTCAAATGGATAATACACAGCCGCAGCATACGAACAGGCAGTACGAAGAGGATTTGCGCGGCCTGCGCGCCGGTCTGCTCAAGATGGGCGGGCTGGTCGAGCGGCAAATCGCGGAGGCGGTCGATGCGCTGGTGAATCGCGACAGCGACCATGCGCGCGAAGTAATCCAGCGCGACGAAGAAGTGAATCGGATGGACAACGATAACGACGAGCAGTGTATCCGGCTGCTCGCACTGCATCAGCCGACCGCCAGCGACCTGCGCTTTATCACGACGGGACTGAAAATCACCACTGACCTCGAACGAATCGGCGACAACGCGGTCAATATCTGCGAGCGCACGCTGGAGCTGAACGAAGTGCCGCAACTGAAGCCCTACATCGACTTGCCGCGGATGGCGGAGATTGCGCAGTCGATGGTCAAGGACAGTATCGACGCGTTCATGCGCGACGACACCGACCTGGCCGACCAGGTGATCGCGCGCGACGACGAAGTCGATTTGCTCAACTACCAGGTGTATCGCGAGCTGCTGAGCTACATGGCCGAGGATCCGCATACGATCGCGTCGGCGACGCGGCTGCTGTTCGTGTCGAAGTACCTCGAGCGGATCGCCGATCACGCGACCAATATCGCGGAGATGGTGACGTTCATGGTCAAGGGCAAGATGATCCGTCACGTGGAAACCAAGAAGCGGGGAACCTGATTTATAAGGTGGAGGGGGAGCAGCGATGAATCAAACCAGCCAGCAGGCGACAAACGCAATGTCGGAAGCGCAACGCGGACTTCGGTACCGCGTGCTGATCGTCGAGGACGACGCCGATATCCGCGAGCTGATCCGCTACAACCTCGCGCAGGAAGGCTTCGTCGTCGAGGAAGCAGTCGACGGCGTGCAGGCGCTCGACAAGGTCAAGCGGCGGGTGCCCGATCTGATGGTGCTCGACCTGATGCTGCCGGGGATGCCGGGCTTGCAGGTATGCCGCCAGATGCGCGCCGAGCGCGAAACGGCGCATCTGCCGATTCTGATCGTGACGGCCAAGGGCACCGAGGTGGACAAGGTGCTGGGGCTGGAGATGGGCGCCGACGATTACGTCGTGAAGCCGTTCAGTCCGCGCGAGCTGGTGGCGCGCGTCAAGGCGTTGCTGCGTCGCGCGAATCCGCTCTCAGAGCCGGACTCCGGCGGCGGCGCGTACGAGAAGGGACGCCTGCGGATGGACTTCGGCACCTACCAGGTATTCGTCGAGGACGCGCGCAGAGAGCTTGCGCTACGGGAGTTCGAACTGCTGAAATTTTTTGTGCAACATCCGATGCGAGTCTATACGCGCGAACAACTGCTCGACATGGTGTGGGGGCGCGACACGTTCGTCGAACCGCGGACCGTCGACGTGCACGTGCGCCGCTTGCGCCAGCATATCGAGCGCGATGACGCCAATCCGGAATTGATCCTCACGGTGCGAAGCGTGGGCTATCGCTTCAACCCCGAAGCGCTTGGATAGATCGCCGACCGCCGGGTTGATCGCAGCGATAGGAATCGGTCTCGCACCGGCATCAATATTACTAGTAGTGCTAGCCGCCACCGGGGCCGCATCGCCGGTCTGGGTGGTGGTCGTGATCGTGCTCGGACTTGCGTTGGGCGCGATTCCCGCTCGCATTATCGGACGATCGCTGATGCGTCGTGCAGAAAGACTCGATGCGGTCGCGTCCGCGCTGCAAGAGAGGCGTCCGCCACCGCATCTGCTGCCCGAAGGAGACGATGCGATGGGCCGGGCGGAGCGCCATCTGCTGGACTCCGCCGACGCGATCGTCGCCGACGTGGACTCGCTCGCCGAGCAACGCGATGAGTTCGAGGCGATCCTGCGGAACATGGCTGAGGCGGTGGTCGTCACCGGTGCGCGCGGCGAGGTGATCCTGCTCAACGGCGCGGCGCGGCGTATCTTCGCTCTGGGAGCCGATACGGACTATCGCGATCGGCCGTTCGTCGAATTGTGCCGCGACCCGCGCCTGCAGGAATTCGCGGGGCGATCGATGCGATCCGCCGCCAACGAGGTCACTATCGCGGAGATCATGATCCAGAATCCGGCGCCACTCCACGTCAGCGCGAGCGCCGCGCAGATTCGCACCTCGCGCGGCGCCGCATGGGTGTTCGTCTTTCACGACATCACGCAGCTCAAGTCGTACGAGACGCTGCGCGCGGACTTTATTTCGAATCTCACGCATGAGCTGCGCACCCCGCTGAGCGCGTTGTATGGGTATGCCGAGACGCTCATCCAGGGCGTGGACGATCGCGAGACGCAGACGCGGTTTCTCGGAATAATCGAGCGGCAGGCGCGACGGCTTGCGCGGTTGCTCGACGACCTAGTCTCGCTGTCGGATTTGGAGCGCGGGCTGACGCCATTGAAGATCGAACAGCTCGAGCCGTCGCGCGTCTTGTCAGAGGCGGCGGAACTGATGCAGGAGCAGGCAGGACGCCGCGGCCTGCGCCTGTCAGTAAACTGCCCGGACGGATTGCCGAAGGTAGCCGGCGATCGCGACCGGCTGCATCAGGTGATGCTCAACTTGATCGATAACGCGATCAAATACACGCCGCGCGAAGGGCGCGTCACAGTCGAGGCGCGCGAAGCGTCCGAGTCCAACGGAGCCGGCGCAAAGCCGGGCGTCGCGCTGGTGGTGGTGGATACCGGGGAGGGAATTCCGGCGGCGGATATCCCGCGGCTGACGGAGCGATTTTATCGCGTCGATCGCGCGCGCTCGCGCGAGCTGGGCGGCACGGGACTGGGGCTGGCGATCGTCAAGCATATCGTGCAGTTGCATCATGGGGCGCTGAGGATCGAGAGCAAGGTGCATGAGGGGACAACGGTGTCGGTGTGGATCCCGGCGGCCGCGCAGAGTTGAATCGAAGAAAGGAAAAAAAGATTAATCACCTCCGCAGTGGGCGGCAGGGGTGACCTCCTTCGGCTTCGCTCAGGACAGGCTCTGCACCCAGTGTCCGGAAAACGAACAGGCGCTGCGCGCCTGTTCGAAAAAGTTCAAATGGCAGGACGAAAAGAGACTGGACATAGGTGCGGGAATTTTGTATGAAATAACTACCTACAGTAGAAACTGGCTGGTTTGTACTTCTCCAGACCAGTCAGTTGCGGGCCAGCGGAACTTCTCCCGCTGGCCCGATTTTTTTCGGTCAAAACCGAGCGGCTTGCTCGCGAGGCTGTGATGTGAAAATTTCTAGGGTTCGGATGCGCCATTAGCTCAGTGGATTAGAGCGGATGACTACGGATCATCAGGTCGGGGGTTCAAGTCCCTCATGGCGCACCAAATTCCCCATTGATTTCAAAGCTTCTGCGAATCGTGTGGCGACGCACCTGCGGATTATGAATGTCTTATGAATGAATTCGCGCAGGCCAAGAAAAGCCCGCGCGGTGTACTCATTCAAGATGCGCCACGTAATACAGCGAATGGAAATTGGATTAACCTGATCATCAGGTGCAATACCTGTTCCCATCTGCCGCCGTCGAGCTGCTCGGGGATAGTGATGGCACATTTGGCACCGCACACGGGGCAGGCGAAGGAAAGTGGGATAGTATTGTCGATCTTGAGGTCAACAACGAGCTTGCCGGACGTGATATCCTCCTGCAAAGCGCCCTCATAGTGCGCTGTGATGGAGTCGCCCCACGGCCAGGTGCAGTGGTTGGAACCGAACGGATCAGTCGAGGTGCAGCCCCGATCGAAGGTGAGTTCCCCAGTTGCATGCTGAATAGTGTTCACAGTGCGGTCGAAAGAAACACCGGTAAGATCGGCTTCCGCGTCGGTGGAGATTTTGAAAATTACGCCACCGCTTTGGTCAGCGACCTGGACAGTACCCGTAACAGAGACTGCGGATAGTTCGCCGCTTTCGACAATGCCCAGGGGATTCATATCGGGGAGGGTGAAGTCTGTGAAGGTGGAGGGAACGATTGTAGCCGCGATCGGGCAAGCAGGCATGGCGAAGGTCAAGGTCTTGGTAATTTTGTCCTTGGGCGGTGCGCCATATATCGCCCCCGCCCACAGCAATGTAGCGCACAGTGCAACAAGCGTCAGGCTTCTTTTTCTCATTATCTCTCCGCCCTTGGAATTCACGCGTGGATTTAGCCATGAACGATAGCACAGGCGTGAAGATTGTTAAAATGCAACGCTAAGGTCGGCGATATTGGGAGTTCTGGAGTCCTGTAATCTTTAGCCAGCAAAAGGTCCGCTTTGCCGGCCTCGGTCGCTGGCCAAGAAAAGCCCGCGCGGTTGATGTGCCCGCGCGGGCTTCATCGGTGCGATCGAGGCCGAGCTAAGCAGCGGGCCGCCGCCAAGTCGGGGGTTCAAGTCCCTCATGGCGCACCATTCTTTCTCCACAGACTTCGGAAATTGTCTCAGTCTGGGCTTGGTCCGGATCCTAACCTCTCCTTGTCCGAGAGAGCTTTGCATAGCGCGGTTAGGCTTTCTTCCCCTCTCCCTGTTAGGGAGAGGATCAAGGTGAGGGTCCGATTACAGCGCGCCGTTTCGCGCGCGATTCAAGATTCTGCTCCTTGATTCTGTCCACCGAGGTTGCGCAAAGCTCTCTTGTCCGAGGTGAGCCGAAGAGTGAGTCGGACTATTTGTCGGTAATGCGGCGGTTTGCTAACTGAACGTCGATGAACCCACGCCACGCCGCCGCTCTTGCGCTTGTGGGATGGTATCTGATGGTGCCGCCGAACAAGAGAGAAGATGCGCCGCTCAGTGAATGGACCATTTCGCGTTCTTATGATTCAGCAGAAGCGTGCCAATCTGCGCAGAACAAAAACAGAGATCAAGCCGCCGCGAAACAGAAGCAATACGACAGCATGACAGACCAGCAGCGACGTAATCTTGAACATAACCAACAGGCATTTGATCAAGAGACGAACGACAGAGATAACTTTGATGCGGCTTTTCAGTCAGCCTGTATCGCGAGCGACGATCCGCGACTCAAGGAAAAGTAGGATGAGACCTTCACGGGATGCCGCGCTCGCGAGTTCTGACGCTTTCTTTCGCGTATGGCTTAGATGAGATGGAGGTCAAAGAGCCTTGGGTGCGATAGTAACCGGAATACTCAGCGGCGTTCTCAGTAGCCTTCTCACCATTTACCTGGCGCCGCGTGCGCGCCACGCCTTTTGGTCGCGAGAACGAATAACTGAACTAAGGCTCGCTACCTACGATAAGGTCAACGAGATCACCGCTGCTCTCTACGTGCGAGAACCCGCCGATTCGCGGCTTGTTCCGTTCGGAGTCGACGCTGACCTAAAGGAGCTACATACTTCCTTTATGACCGCACACAATGAGGTGAGGAATCGATTTTCCGAGACGGCTCTGCGCGCCTACGAGAAGCTCCAAGTCCTTGTCGAAGCGAACGGCATCGTCCGGGCGAACCGAACGTCCTATTCGGTAGCCAGAGATGCAGTCTTACGCCAGCTTCATAGCGAGTCGGTCGCCTTTTGAGCGGAACCGCGCGGTCACCTTCGGGGATCTCTGCCGCCCACCACGCAATGCCCGTGCGCGTGAAACATGGCTTGCGCAACGAACTGGTGGTTACGGTCGGATACCGAGCGCTTACGCTTCGCGAAAACGCCTTGAGAACATTGACCGAAAGCGGCTGTGCGCAGCCGAAGTCATAAGCGGAATCTAACTACGGATCATCAGGTCGGGGGTTCAAGTCCCTCATGGCGCACCATCCTGTTTCGTTGAATTAAGATAAATCGGACTCGCCGTCTGATTCCCTCGCCCCACGTGGGGAGAGGGTTAGGGTCAGGGACATTTGTGCGGCGCGGATGTTTGTTGCTCCGTACATTCTCAATCCGGAATCCGAACGTGTTGTCCCTCACCCGCCACGCGAGGACGCGCGGCGGCCTCCCCCCTCGTGGGGGAGGCGAGATTCTTTGCCGCAGCGGTTCTGAATGACACGGAGACGCGTGTTGCTTGGATGCATCGGAATGTGCGGCGCAGGACAATTGCCGCACAGTTGTCCGCCGCCCTAACCCTCCTCCCATATGGAGGAGGGAACCGGATTGGTGCTCGACTGTGTGTGCGGGGTGGCGTAACGATCGAGCGACCGGAGGAGCATTCTCGAATGGCGGCTGTACTTGATTTTTCGAAGGCTTATCGTGTTGACCATGGGCGAGTAGCGCTCGTCCTCGCCGGCTCGGCTTGTGTTAGACGCGCCCGCGATATACACGGTGAGCATTCCGGTACGCATTCCGAGGAAGGAGCTTACATGCAGATGATTCGCGACCTCACTGGACGAGGTCGTCTTCTGACAGCGGTCATTGTGTTTCTAATGTTGATTTGCGGGACGCCGTCGCACGCATGGTGCGGAAGCGCGAACCTGTGGATTTCATTCAGCGGCACCGGCATCTATTCATACACATCAAAACGACTCAAGAAGAGCGGGATGCCGTCGCCAATTCATCTGAGCACGTTTAATTACGTTTCAGGACTTGCCTTCGACAAGTCCAATAACGTTTGGGTGGTTGTCGATAACAACGAGGTGGTGGAATTTACTGCCGCGCAACTCAAGAACCTGAAAAGCAATCCAAGCCCGACGCCCTCGGTGGTCATTACAGGTACGTCTACGTTCAAGAGTATCGATGGCTGCAACTTCGACCAGCACGGTAACCTCTGGGTGGTAGACGACTTCGGCCCCTCGATCGATCAGCTGTCCCAGGCACAGCTGGCTGCTGGCAGCGGAAATGTAACGCCCGCCATAGTCATCACATTCCGCTGATCTGGATGGCCCATCCTTTGTGACGTTCGACAAAGGCGGGAATGCGTGGGTAGATAGTTCGGGCAATGACAAGATAGCCGAATTCTCCGCCAGCCAACTGACGAGCGGCGGCAGCAAGCCGGCCAATGTAGTGCTGTCCGATGACGGCAGCGGTACCAGCCTTAACGAGCCAGGCGAGATCGCGTTCGACAAGAACGGCAACCTTTGGGTCCCAAGCTATGGCTCGAACACGGTCGTAAAGTATGCGAAGAGTCAACTGACCAGCTCCGGCAGCCCCGCTCCGACAGTGAAGTTGAGCAGCGCCATTTTTAACGGACCATGGGGCGCGGCATTCTCGAGCAAAGGCGGTCTGGCGATCGTGAACTACAGCGACGGAACGATCGCCGCGTTCTCGTCCAAGCAATTGAAGGCAAGCGGCGCCCCTGTTCCAAAAGCCTCAGTGACGGGTAACGGTACCGACAGCTCCCAGATTGTCTTCGGGCCGGCTTCGTAGCGATACCGCGGGCCGGCACGTTCGCCAGGTTGAACTGAGCGCGCGGCACTGCCAAATCGTCATCAAGCGCGAGCGCGTCGGAACGAGCAGACGCTGTCGCTATGATCGAACTATGATCAAACGCTCGGCTGCTGGCGAATATTCAGGGCATACGCTTCGCGGAAAGTCTCGAAAATATTGACCGAAAGCAACCGAGAGCAAACGAAGTCATAGGCGGAATCTGATTACGGTCATCAGGTCGGCGGTTCAAGTCCCGCGTGGCGCACCATTCCGTTTCGTTGAATTCAAGAACAAATGCGGCCTCGCCGTCTGATTCCCTCGGCCCAGGTGGGGAGAGGGTTAGGGTGAGGGACATCTCTGCGGCGCGGATGTCCGTTGCGCCGCAGATTTGGAATTTTCGGAAATTTTGGTCCCTCACCCGCCGCGCGAGGACGCGCGGCGGCCTCTCCCCTCGACGGGCGAGGCAAGATCCATTCGCCCTCCAAGGCTCGCGTTCGGATTGACCCAGTGGCTCGACTGTCGAATGCGGGGTGGTGTAACGATCGAGCGAACCGGAGGAGCATCTATCGATGGCAGCTGTGTCTGATTTCTCGAAGCCGTACCGGGTTGACCATGGGCGGAAGTTTCGGTTGAAGGATTTCGATCCTGGCGATACCAGCGGGGTCGAATCGAAAAAGCATGGCGCAGAGGAATTGCCGCGCGGGATCGAGCGGCTGATCGAATTGCAGGACAAGCTCTACGCGCAGGAAGGCAATCATCACTGACGCCGGCGCATCGGGCGCGGGCGAATCGCGCGAGTCGATTCCGTCGCTCGACCTGTTCGATTCATCGCGAGCGTGGAGGATGGTCGCGGCCGCGTTCGTCGCGATGTTCGCGGTGTACGGGGTCGCCTACAGCTTCGGCGCGTTCTTCAAGCCGATGGCGGCGGAATTCGGCGCGCGGCGCAG
The DNA here is from genome assembly GCA_963794325.1 of uncultured delta proteobacterium. Lineage (GTDB taxonomy): Bacteria > Desulfobacterota > Binatia > Binatales > Binataceae > Binatus. Next base: position 135,379 of record CAWCDG010000002.1, read on the forward strand.
CGCGACCTCGGCGGTATTCTCAATCACGGTGCTGGTGTGGTGCGTGCTCGGTCCTATCACCGGGCATCTCTCGGACCGCTTCGGCCCGCGAATCGTGGTGGCGACCGGCGCGATTGCGATGGGAATCGGTCTCGCGCTCACCTCGATGATCGATCGCATCTGGCTCGGCTACCTGACCTACGGACTCGGGGTCGGCGTCGGAGTGGCATGCGCGTATGTGCCGATGGTTGCGGTGGTCGGTGGATGGTTCATCCGGCGGCGCAACACCGCGCTCGGAATCGCAGTGGCGGGAATCGGATTCGGCACGGTATTTGGCGCGCCGATCGCGGCCGCCTTGATCGCGCATCTCGGATGGCGCGCGACCTATGTTGTATTTGCGATTGCGACGGCCGCGATACTGCTGGGATGCGCTTGGATCGTCGAGCGGCCGCCCGTGCATGTGACGGTGTCGCGAGTCCAAATCCGCGACGTGCTTCGCAGTCCAGCCTTCGGCTTCCTGTATGCGTCGTCGGTGATGGTCTCGGTAGTGATCTTCGTGCCGTTCGTCTATCTGCCGTCGTTTGCGCATGATCGCGGCGCGAGCGAGTTCGCCAGCGCCGCGCTGGTCGGAGTGATTGGCGGCGCGAGCGTTGCGGGACGGATGGGTCTTGGCAGTCTCGCGGATCGGGCGGGCGTGGTGCGTCTATACCAGGGGAGCTTTCTGGTGCTCGCGCTCAGTTACGGTCTGTGGCTGTCGGCGGTTTCATATCCAATGATGCTTGCGTTCGCACTGGTGATGGGGGCGGGCTACGGCGGCTACGTCGCGCTCTCGCCGGCAGTGATTGCGCATCTGTTCGGCACGCAGCGGATGGGCACGATGCTCGGCGCGCTGTACACGAGCGGCGGAATCGGCGCGATGATCGGTCCACCGATTGTGGGATTGATTATCGATCGAACGGGCAGTTATCGCGCGGCGATCGCGTGCGCGTTCGCAGTCGCGATGGGGTCGTTCGCGCTGCTGATTCCGCTGTGTCGCTATGAGCGACAGTAGGACGGAATTTATTCCGTCGATCCTGATGTGGCGTGCTTTCCTTTGACGGAATAAATTCCGTCCTACTCGTTCAGTCGGAATCCTGATCGAAGGGATATTGATCAGTCTTGAATGACCATCGATATGTCTTTTCGCCGGAGGTGACTGAAACCGAGTACGACTTGCCGGCCTTTAGCGGTGCGCGTGGAATAATAAGAGCGGCCGCGTAATGCTTGAGTCCAGACTGGGCAGCCTGCACTTGGGAAGGATCCGAGCTTCGGTAGCTGTCCGCGGTGACTGTGCATGTTTCGAGCGTTTGGCCGTCCGTCGTCAACGAAACATCGCTGATATTCGGGCTGAAGTCTCGGCCAAACGAGATCAGTATGATCGACCCTGTCGGTTTTTCGTAACTGGGGCAGGCAGAGAGCGGATTGGGAAATTCGCGCATGGTGAAACGCACGTGCTTCACCGTCGTGCCGTCAGAAGGATACTCGATTGGTGTGGGCAACAGGGCGCTCTCCTGCGCTTCGGTTCCAGCAGAGATGCTCGATTCTGTGAAGCGTTGATGTTGCGGGTAGCCGTTCGCCGCTTGAGCGGCGTTGCCCAACGACCAGCTCGAGCCGCGCCCGAAGCTGAGCACCGCGGCGCACCATCCGGCTTCGCAATAGCGGCCGAAGCCCGCCTCGCGCAATGTTGGATCGAGTATCGGCAACGCGTGAAACGGCGCCAAGAGCCAGCCTTCGATTGATTCATCATCAGTGAGTTCCGAATGGCTCGGCGGGATGACGTCGCCAGTGCGGCCAGCGACTTGACCAGTGGACGTATACCAGGGATTGCCCGGATCCTCGTCGTGCATTTTCGCGCCGAGTTCGAAGCGGGCGTGATTCTTCACAAGGTAGCGGGCATGCCTCGCATCAGCGTCGCTCAGAAACTTGTTATCGACGATAGGCGTGAGACCCGCAGCTTTACGCGCTTCGTTGATCCGCGAGAGCCATTCCGGCCCCGCGTTCATTGCAGTGGACGATTCCTTCCCGGGCTCTGCGATGATCGGATGCTGCGCCGGCGGCGTCGATTGCACCGACTGAGAGCATGCCGCTGCGCAGAGTGCGAGCGCGGCTATCAGCATCGGCCTTGCGAAACCGGGAAACGCCGCAAGAACCGCAGTCCCTCGGCGCATCAGTTCTTGCAGAGTCCTTGCGAGCGCAGGTACATCACGTCGGCATCCGTTAAAGGCGCGCCCTTAAGAGCCTGCGCAGAAACGACGGAACTATGCTCGGCATTGATACCGCAATTGACGGCAATCGGGGTGCCTCCGGGCGTCTGTGTGCTTGTATGTACCCATGAAGTACGAGCGCTGTTGCCTTCGCGCTCGCGGGGATCGACCGTTAGACCAGTATTTGACTCTACTACCGGTTGCTTGGCGATCTGTTCGCAAATCGGTTCCGCGTTGATCTCGCATCCCGATGCGCCCGCGGAACTTGAACCGCTGGGAGCTGAATTCGCGGTCGAAACAGACTGTGTGGCGCAGGCGGAAAAGACCCCCACGCCCGCGAGCAAAATGATCGCACCCAAGATCCAGGACCTCGGCGGCGCAGAAAAAACCAACAAAGGTGATCGCATTTCCCCCCCCTCCTAAAATGACGAGCGTAAGGAACTTACCAATCCGCAAATTCGATTACAACAAAAGGTGGAATCAACAACACCTCTTTTTGAATTGCGCTGCGGTCGCGAAACTTAGTTTGTGAATTCGGGAGGGGGTTGATACCGTCAGACGATACTCGCACGCGGCTTGGGGGCTTCGTGCTTAGGGGACGATTCGATGCGTAAGATCATCATGTCGGGACTGTTTGCGATCGCGGTGGCGGGTCTTGCGTATGCGGCTGACCGCGATCGTCACGCTGACTACAGCGATCCCAAAGCGCCAACTGCGGCGGCCTTATGCAAGGGCTTCTACGGCACTGACGACAACCTCACCGCCTGCAACGACTTCTGCGGCCAATACCGGACCGATAACCAGGGTGCGACTTGCGAGTGCACCGACGGCAAGTGCCCGGCCGACGACCATCCGTAGATCGTTCACGCGGCGTCGTGGAAGATGACGCCCATCGCATAGCGCACACCTGATTTGATCGTGCTGACGCCGTGACGCATATTCACGCGATGGAACCCTCGGGCGCCGGGCGCGGGGCGGTAGCGATTGGCGAAAATTATTCCCTCGCCACTATTGAGCGCGATTGCCTCGCCACGCGACTGTGCCCGCGGGCGCTGCTCGACGAGCAATAGCTCGCCGCCTTCGAAGTCGCGCCCACGCCGGCTCAGCGCACAGGTGAATTGAAGCGGGAACGCGACCTCGCCGTACAAATCCTGATGGAGGCAGTTGTAGCCGCCGCTCTCGTAGCGAAGGATCAGCGGCGTCGGCCGGGTCTGTCCATGGGCGGCGCACACTTCCAGAAATTCGGCGAGGGTCGGTGGATATGAATCGGGCGAGCGCATCCGACTGGTCCATCGATTAGCCGCGGGCACGAGCTTGCGATATATCGAGGCGCGCAATTCGTCGACCAGCGGCGGCATCGGGCGCGCGAAATACTTGTACTCGCCGACGCCGTAGCTATGACGCTCCATCACGACGCGGCTGCGAAAGCGATCGCGATCCGGATAAAGCGCAATCAGGTCCGCGCATTCGGCGGCGCGCAAAATGGAGCCCGTGAGCGCATAGCCTTGCGCGTCGAGGTCGCGATCGATGCGCTCCCAATCGAGCGCCGCGATGCGATCGCCGATGGGCAGCACAGTCTTACGCGGCGTTGGCGCGGATGAACGCTCCAATTTTATCGATCGCCTGCTGACCTTCATCGAGCATCGGCGCGAAAACCTGGAAGACGTGAATCATGTTCTCCCACGGCTCGAGCGTGACCTTCACGCCCGCCTTGCGCGCGCGCTCGGCGATTCGGGTCGAGTCGTCGAGCAGAGTTTCGGCGGTCCCAACCTGGATCAGCAGCGGCGGCAATCCCGCGAGGTCGGCATAGAGGGGAGCGGCGAGCGGACTGCGCGCGTCCTGACCGGCGAGGTAGTGAGTCGCCATCTCGAGCAGCGCTTCCTTCTGCACCATCGGGTCAACCGACGACTTCGACTTCATCGAATCGCCGAGGCCCTCGAGGTCGACCCACGGCGACAGGCATACGCCAGCGCCTGGAGTGGCGAGTTTCGCATCGCGAATCGCAACCAGTGTCGCCACTGTGAGGCCGCCGCCTGCCGAGTCGCCCGCGACCGAGATGCGGGAAGCTTTGAGTCCTTGCGCGAGCATCCAGCGATACGCCGCGACGCTATCCTCGACCGCGGCGGGAAACGGATGTTCCGGTGCGAGACGGTAATCGATTACCAGCACGCGGGCTTTAGCCGCGCGCGAGATTCGTGACGCGAGATCGCGATGCGTATTGATCGAGCCGATCACATAGCCGCCGCCATGCAGGTAGAGCACCGCGCATCCCGCGTCGGCGCCGGGCGCAGTCACCCATTCGGACTTGACGCCGCCCGCATTCACCGGTTCGCATTTGACGTCGGCGGCGAGAGGAAACACGTTTGTCATCTGCTCGAAGTTGGCGCGCGTCTCCTGGACCGTCGGACGACCCGCGATCGGTTGCGCCTTGAGCATCTGGATTATCTGCTGGAGTTGCTGTTGCGACATCGATTTAACCTCTTCGGAATGGGCTTCCCGAATATATAGCGCTGCCTCAGGCAAAATACACTTGATTTTAAGTGAACCCTCCGCGGGTTTCACGCTTCCGCGGCAGGGGTGACCCCTGCACCCAGTATTAATCGCAAAACGGCGAGGACGCCATTTCGCTCTCGGGGGCGGGGGCGGAGGGAGCAGAGAATGACAGTAGGACGGAATTTATTCCGTCAAAGGAAAAAGCGCCACACAATGGATCGACGGAATAAATTCCGTCCTACTGAGGAGATGTGCTAGTGCGCGAATTCCACCATCACCTTGGCCTGGGTGCCGGGACGTTTGAGGGCGGTGAACATGTCGGGGACCTGTTCGAGGTTGATGACGTCGGTGATCATCGGGGTCGCGTCGATGGCGCCGGACGCGAGTGCGTCGATGGTCGCCTGGAATTCGCCGCGCGTGTAGGCGAGCGCGAAATTGATTTGCACTTCTTTCATCACGCAGCTCAGTGGGTAGATGCTGTCGGATTCCATGCACACGCCGATCACGACGACCTGGCCGTGCCTTCCGACCATCCCGATCGCGGCGCCGAGCGTGGATTTGACGCCGATACATTCGAAGACGACGTCGGGCGGGCGGCCGGTGATCGATCTCACAGCGTCGGCAGGATCGCCCTCCGTCGGATTCACGACTGCGCTGGCGCCGAGTTTCATCGCAAGCTCGGTGCGCCCCGGCGCGAGTTCCGACACGACGACTGCGCTCGCACCCTTGGCCTTGGCCCAAATCAAGGTGGATAGGCCGATCGGCCCCGCGCCCATCACGACAACGCCCATGCCCGGTTCGATCGAGGCGTGATTTACGCCGTGGAGCCCGACTGAGAGCGGCTCGACGAGCGCGCCCGCGCGTGAGCTGACGTTGGCCGGAAGAGCGAGCAGGCTCGCGGCGCTGCATGCGACGAACTCCGCATACGCTCCGGGGAGTTGGCCGAGGCCGAGGCTGAGCTGCTTCGAACAATGCATCGAGTCGTCGCTACGGCACCATGTGCAGATGCCGCAAGAAGTGCGAGGCAGCGACGTGACGCGATCGCCGAGCCGGTAACCATCGACGCCGGCGCCCACTGAAAAAATCTCGCCGCAGAATTCGTGGCCCATCACGGTGTCCGTCGCCATCCCGAGTCCGTACTGGACGGCATGCAAGTCGGAGCCGCAGATTCCGCAATCGTGAACTTTAAGGATGACTTCGCCGACGCCGGCGATTGGATCGGGCACGTCGATAACGGCCATCTCGTCTCTCTTTTTGAACACTGCAGCTCTCATCACTCCCCTCCAAATCCGGGACGCGCGTACTTATTTCTGCTGTATCAATTCGATCTTGTAGCCGTTGGGATCCTCGATGAAGGCGATGGAGGTGGTGCCATGCTTCATCGGGCCGGGCTCGCGCACAACCTTGACGCCCTTTTGTTTGAGGTCGGCGCAGGTCTGGTAGATGTCGGCGACGCCGAGCGCGATGTGTCCGTAGGCGGTGCCGACCTCGTACTTCGAAGTGCCCCAATTCCAGGTGAGTTCGAGGACCGAGGTTTCCCTCTCGTCGCCGTAGCCGACGAAGGCGAGGGTGAACTCGCCACCGGGGAAGTCGTTCTTGCGCAGCAGTTTCATCCCGAGTTTGTCGCAGTAGAACTTGAGCGATTCGTCGAGGTTGTTGACGCGGAGCATCGTGTGCAGCAGGCGCATGCGGTCACTCCTTTGGCTTGATGCCGGTGCGAGCGCGCTTGGCGTCGATGGCCTTGGTGAGCTCGCCTTTGATTTCGGCAAAGATGTCCTCGGTCGGCGCGATTCCGACGGCCTTCATGCGATCGACCAGTTCGTAGCGCTCGAGCGCGAGGATGGTTTTGGCTTCATGTTCATGCATTCGTTTGAGGCGCACGAGTTCGAGGATCGCGAGCTCGCGGACGCGGCCGGCGAAGACGGACTCGGTGAGTTTGGCGTCGAAGATGTCGTCCGGGAGGTCGAGTTTGAGATTCACAATCATCTGATGTCCGACTTTCCGCAATCGGGAAAGTATTGTCAAACGCGGTGGGAAGGGTGGAAGGGGAAATCACTTCATTAAATGTGAAACCCGCAGTGGGTTTCACGCTTCCTTCGGCAGGGGTGACCCCTGCACCCAGTGAAGGAAAAACAAGGATGCGGGACTTCGTCCCTGTAAGAAGGGTTAGGGCGGAGCTTCTCCACGCGATTGTTCCCCTTCCCTCGAGGGAAGCGGTTAGGGGTTAGGTTCTTCGCGCTTGCGCGCGATTCCGAACTCACAGATAAGAAAATGCGGCGGCGAATTTTGGTTTACCGCCGGATTCCAGAACGTCGCCGTGGGTGACGATTACTCGATCGAAGTCCCATTCGAGAATCGTCGCGACGGATTCGCGCGCGGCTTTACCGTCGCGAATTATCAGACGAACCAGGCGATGAGGCCCGAAGCGGCCGCGGCCGCCGACGATTGTGTAGAACATCCATGCGTCTTTGAAATCGTCAGGCACGTTGAAGACCAGATCGGTGAAAATCGCGGTGCGGCTCGGCCGGTGAAAGAAGACCACCTCATTCAGACCGGTCGCACCCTTAAATAGATGCTGATCGAGCTCGCCGGCCCATTCAGCTTGAGGATCGTCGCCGAGGGTCGCGTCGAGTTTCAGATCGGGCCGCGCGCCGAAGCGTGCTCTGAAATCCTTGATATCGCCGACCAGGCCGGGCGGTCCGTACAGCTTCGCAGCGGGCCAGGTCTTGATGTAGTCACCGACGAACAGGTGATGCGCGCGCGACGGCGCCACTACTGCGCGAACCTCGCCGAGCGCATCGAGTGACCGCTTCGTTTCATATTCGAGTTTGGTCGGCGAATGGAGGAACAGGCCGCCGCTGGCGAGCTTGATTACCGTCATCCGCGTGCCGATTTTTGCAAAGCCGGTGTTGAAGTCCGGTTGGTCGACGATCCACAGATTGGCGGCGAGATTTTTCGGCTGTGGCATGCGTATTGATTTAACGCGACAGGAAGGGATGCACCAGCCGATTCTTTAGCCAGCGGAGGCCGCATTAATAACCTCCCCTTGTCCGAGGGGAGAGCCTGCCCTGAGCGAAGCCGAAGGGTCGGCGCGCGCCGAAGGAGTGCGCCGGGCGGGGTGCAACGCCAGGCGTCACAGAAAGCCCTGTTGTGCTGCTGTCGAGCTGCGAACGCGTTTCTCTGCATCGAGATTAAACGAGTCGGGGTTGGTGGGCTGTCGCACGTTGCACCTCTCCCGGCGCACCGCTTTTCAAGCGGCTTTCGCCGACCTCTCCTCGGACAAGGAGAGGTGGGATCTCAGAGGCCTTTGCACAGTGCTGGGGTTATGTTTTAAGTTCATGCCGCAGCGGTCGGTGGGGTGATCGTCATAGCCGGTACAGGCGCTCGAGCCGTGCCAGGAGAGATGCGCGATGGATTTCAATTTTAATCCCGAAGATGATGCGTTCCGGATGGAGTTTCGTGCGTGGCTCGACGCCAACAAGCAATTCGCGCCGCATATGGGCGAAACCACGATCGGGATGGCCGAAGGTCGCGGCGAATTCGATCAGCAAAAGCGCTGGGCGAAGAAAATGGCCGAGGGACGCTGGCTCGCGCCGAGCTGGCCTGAGAAGTACGGCGGACGCGGCGCGGGAATTTTGCAGAATATCGTCTATGGCGAGGAGCTCGCGCGCGCGGGCGTCTCGGCGCCGATGATCGGGATGGGTATCAGCCTGTTCGGGCCGACCCTGTTGCATTGGGGGAACGAGGAGCAGAAGCAGCGGTTTATTCCGCCGATCATGAAGGCGGAGGAGATCTGGTGCCAGGGGTATTCAGAGCCGGGATCGGGATCGGACCTGGCTTCATTGCAGACCCGCGCAGTCGAGGACGGCGACTACTTCGTCGTCAACGGGCAGAAAGTGTGGACCTCGATCGCGCAGCACGCCGACTGGATTTTCTTGCTGGTAAGAACCGATCCCGACGCGCCGAAGCATAAAGGGATCAGCTATCTGATGGTCGATATGCATAGCCCGGGCGTGACGGTGCGTCCGCTGGTGCAGATCACCGGCAACAAGGGATTCAACGAAGTTTTTTTCGAAGACGTGCGGGTGCCGAAGAAAAATCTGGTCGGCGAGAAAAATTCGGGCTGGCAGGTCGCGATCACCACGCTGATGTTCGAGCGCTCGGGCGGCGGCGGCGATCGCGGCGGGATGTCGCAAGTTCGCGAGCTGGCGTCGCTCGCCAAATCATTGCAGCGCAATGGCGCGACGGCGTGGGACGACGGCAGCGTGCGGCAGAAAATCGCGGAGTTCGCCTGCGAGGCGATGGCCCTGCGCTACACCGGGTATCGGCAGCTCACGCGGCGGCTCAAGGGGATACCGCCGGGGCCTGAGGGCTCGATGATGAAGCTATGCGGCACCGAGTTGAACATGCGGATTCAATTGTTCGCGATGGAACTGCTCGGGCCTTACAGCCAGATCGAGTACAAGGCGCCGTTCGCGATCGACAAGGGTAAGTGGTCGTTCCGGATGCTCGCGGCGCGCGGCGGCACGATTGCGGCGGGCAGCAATCAGATACAACATAATATTATCGGCGAGCGCGTGCTCGGACTTCCCAAGGGCTAAGGCGCTGATGATCTGGTTCATGCAAATCCGGGAAAGAATCACAGGCTGAAGCCTGTGCCACAGATTCGCGAGTAACGGGAGAAGTATTCATTCGATGGATTTTAACTATACGCCGGAAGACCAGGCATTTCGGACCGAAGTGCGCGCGTGGCTCGAAGCCAACAGGAAATTTGCACCGCCGCCGAGCAATATCATGGCCGACGAGGGCGCGGGCGACTGGGAGGCGCGCGTCAACTGGCACAAGAAGTTGAACGAAGGCGGCTGGGTCGCCGTCAATTGGCCCAAGGAATACGGTGGACGCGGCGCCACCGTCATGCAGCGCCTGATCTATCGCGAAGAGCTCGGCCGGCTCGGGCTCAACGAGCCGATGATCGGAATGGGAATCAGCCTGCTGGGGCCTACGCTGATGCATTGGGGGACCGAGGAGCAGAAGAAAAATCATATTCCGAAAATTTTGAAGGGCGAGGAAGTCTGGTGCCAGGGATACTCGGAGCCGGGATCAGGCTCGGACCTCGCGTCAGTGCAGACTCGCGCGATCGATGACGGCGACGACTTCGTCGTCAACGGACAGAAAGTCTGGACCTCGATGGCGCAGCATGCCGATATGATCTTCGCGCTGGTGCGCACCGATCCCGACGCGCCCAAGCATAAGGGAATCAGCTACCTGTTAATCGACATGCACAACCCCGGCGTCACGGTGCGCCCGCTGGTGCAGATGACCGGCGGCAAGGGCTTCAACGAAGTTTTCTTCGAGGACGTGCGCGTGCCGAAGAAAAATATCGTCGGCGAGCGCAATAACGGCTGGCAGGTCGCGATGACCACCCTGATGTTCGAGCGCGGCAGCGGTGGCGGCGAAGGCTATCTCGGCGAAGTGCATGAGCTGGCGCGGCTCGCCAAGCGAATCCCGCGCAACGGCAGCAACGCGTGGGACGATTCGAGCGTGCGCCAGAAGGTCGCCGAATTCGCGGCCGAGGCGCTCGCGCTTCGATACACCGGCTATCGGCAATTGACGCGTCAGTTGAAGGGGATGCCGCCGGGGCCGGAAGGCTCGATGATGAAACTGTGCGGCACCGAGCTCGGCCTCAAGATTGCGCTGTATGCGATGGAGCTGCTGGGGCCGTACAGCCAGCTGGAATTCAACGCGCCGTTCGCGCCCGACAAGGGCAAGTGGTCGTTCAGGATGCTCGCGGCGCGCGGCCCGACAATCTACGCGGGGACGAATCAGATCCAGCACAACATTATAGGCGAGCGGGTGCTGGGACTGCCGAAGGGCTAGGGCGCGGGAAGGGGAGATCACTTTATTTAATGTGAAACCCTTCGCGGGTTTCACGCTTCCGCGGCAGGGGTGACCCCTGCACCCAGTGAAATCGCAAAATGGCGCGGACGCCATTTTGCTCTCAAGGGCGAGGGGAGAGAACGCCGATCCCTCCTCGCGATTGTTCCCCTTCCCTCGAGGGAAGGGGTTAGGGGTTAGGTTCTTCGAGCGTGCGCGCGATTCCGGATCTGCCCCGCGCCGCGCAGTTATCCACAATGTTACGCGCGGTTGTCTTTACTGTTACAGCGTTTCGTGGCAGTCTCCCGCGAACGCGCAATTTGTATGCTGCTGCAACTCACCGCTTCCGCTTATTTTGACTTCCTGCAACAATTCGCTTCGCTCGCTCGCGACCCGATCGGCTACGGCGTCGGAATCCCGCGCGGCGACGGCCGGCCAATCCTGCTGATTCCGGGATTCACTGCCGGCGACTGGTCGCTGGGCACGCTCGCGCGATGGCTCGGGCGGATCGGATACAAGCCGTACCTGTCGGGAATCGATCTCAACGTAGGATGTCCGCGGCGCAAGGTGGAACTGGTGGGATGGCGCGCCGAGAAGATCGCACGCGAGACCGGCGAGCGCGTGACGATCATCGGGCACAGCCTCGGCGGCGTGCTGGGACGCGCAATCGCCGCGTCGAATCCGGCGATCGTGCGCGAGGTGGTTGCGCTGGGATCGCCGATTCGCAACGGATGGACCGGAGTACACGATCAAGTCCGTCCCGCGATGCAGGCGATTCAGACATTCTGGCAGACGTTTTCCAGCGCGCCTGAAAACTGCGGGACGATGGAGTGCTCGTGCGGTATCGCCGAGGCAGTGTTCGCGCCGACCCCTCCACGGGGCCGCTTCAGCTCAATCTACACTCGCCGCGACGAGATCGTGCAGTGGGAAGCGTGCATCGACGATAAAGGCGACAACTACGAAGTGTCGGGATTGCATGTGAGCTTGATCGTCAATCGCGAGGTCTATCGAATCCTCGGCGCGATCCTCGCGGGCGCCGCAGTCGAGCAAGCCGCCGCTTGAACCTTTCCCGCCTGTAGTTAGAATCCATCTGTAGTATTCGACCGAAGAGGAGACTCCGACGTGGCAGCATTTCGCGGTTTTGCCGAGAGCAGGGACGGGCTCAAGCTTCGCTACGAGATTCGAGGGGAGGGCGAGCCCGTCGCCTTAATCATGGGATTCAGCGGCTCGAGCCGGGGATGGGGTGAGTCGTTCCTCAAGCTGATGGAGCAGCGGTTCAAGATTTTCGTTATCGACAATCGCGGCACCGGCGAGAGCGACAGGGCCAACGCCGAGTTTACGCTCGGTGACCTGGCGGCGGATATCGCGGCGGTGCTGGATCATGCGAAGACGCGGCGCGCGCATATTTTTGGAATCTCGATGGGCGGGATGATCGTGCAGGAATTCGCACTCGCGTATCCGCAGCGCACGCGCGGGCTGGTGCTCGGATGCACCAACTGCGGATCGAGTCATTCGATCCAGGCGGACCCGGCAGCGCTGGCCAAGCTGATACCCGCGCCCGGCATGGATCCAATCGAAGCGGCGCGGGGCGCATTTTCGGTGGCCTGTGGAAAGGCGTTTCTGAATTCGCAGGCGGGGCAGGCGATTCTCAATCAGGCGATCGCGGAGATGGGCAATTACCCAGTCACGCCGATGGATACATTGATGCGGCAGGGACAGGCAGTCACCAGGTTCGACAGTTTCGCGCGGCTTGGACAAATCAAGTCGCCGACACTAATTGTTCATGGGGACGATGATGCGATCGTGCCGTATCCGAACGCGGAAGTTCTTCACGGCGCGATCGCGGGTTCGAAAATGCATACGCTCAAGTCCGCGGGGCACATGTTTTTCTGGGAAGTGCCGGACGAAACCGTGCGCGTCGCGGGAGATTTTCTGGCTGCGGTGAAGTAACCGCGGGGAGGCCTCACATGGCGAACTACGAAACCGTCATTTACGAAAAGGTCGAGGACAAGATCTATCGACTCACCCTGAACCGCCCTGAAAAACTCAACGCGCTGTCGCAGAAGCTGCTCAAGGAACTCGATTCGGTGATGGACGAATACGAATCGAATGCCGAGGCGAGCGTGCTGATAATCCGCGGCGCCGGGCGCGCGTTCTCGGCAGGCTACGATTTGCAGGGCACGCAGCATCCGGGGTCAACATTCACCGTCACCAACGATCGGATCGGCCTGCAGAAGACGATCGAGCGATGGCAGCGGCTGTGGGCGATTAACAAACCGACCATCGCGCAGGTGCATGGCTACTGCCTGGCGGGCGGCACCGAGTTCGTCGGCCATTGCGATATCGTGTTCGCCAGCGAGGATGCGCAATTTGGGCATCCGGCAGGCCGTTCCTTGGGGATACTGCCGACGATGTCGATGTGGCCAGTCCTGATGGGTCCGCGCAAAACGAAAGAATATTTTTTCACCGGCGACTATATGTCGGCGAAAGAAGCGCTCGAATGGCATCTGGTGAATCGGGTTTTCCCGAAGGACAAGCTCGAGGAAGAGACGATGAACTATGCGCGGCGGGTCGCGATGGTGCCGGCGGAGCTGCTGATGCTGCACAAGGCCGCGGTGAATCGGTATCTGGATATTATCGGGATTCGCGCGGCGGAGCAGTCGTCGGCGGACATCGACGTGATCGCGCATCAGACCGACACGGTGAAGAACTGGATGAAGGCGAGCCGCGAGAAAGGTCTCAAGGGCGCGTTGACCGACCGCGATCGTCCGTTCGCGAAGAAAGCATAGCTACATCATCTTGGTAAGGAACCAGGCAAGCAGGAGAGCAAGGGGACAATGATCAAACGTGCATTGATGGGGGCAGTTGCGTTCCTGGTAGTCGCGTGTAATTCCGGACCGTCGCAAACCCCTGATAACAGCGTCGGCGGCGCCAACGTAGTCTCGTCGAAGCAAACTCCTATGGCGAAGGAGACGACGAGTCTTTCTCTGGATTGGGGCACGAAGGCGCAAGCGGGCCAGCTCGCGATCGCCGACGTACTTAGCTACAGCGGAAAGACACCGACCATCACCGCGCCGGCCGGTTGGCAAATGATTCGCGACGATTCTAGCAAGACGACGCGACAGTCCTTGTATTGGCATGCAATCGCGGCGAATGAGCCGAGCTCGGCGACCTGGACGTTCAGCGAACCGGTAGATGCGCAAGGCGCGGTCGTGCTGCTCGACAATGTCGCCGCAACCGGGCCGGTGGACATGTCCAGCGGCAATAGCGGCGAAGGCGGTTTGATGACGGCCAGATCCGTCGTGACTACCAGCGACGGAGCTCTCATCCTCGCTTTCAACGCCACCGATTTCGGACGCGACCCTCGTAGCGCGTGCAAAACTTGTGACGGGCTTAATCCACCGCTGCCGGCCGACGTGACCGTGGTCCTGAATCACGAGAACACCGCGCTCGAATATTGGATACTGGCTAACTACCAGAGTCAGATGGGGGCCACTGACGATCAAAGCAGTAACATTCCACAGGTCTTCAGGTGGGTCTCGGCGCAAGTGGCGATAAAACGCGGCGCCCAGACTTCTCCAACGCCGTAATTTGTCGATCGAAAACGATACGGCGCGCTTAGGGGGAGTCACACCAACGAAGCGATCCGAGATGAAGCGGACCGATTCGAGCGCGAGCCGCCGCCGTGAATAGCGCTGCGAGCGACGAAGCTCGACGCATCTTCCGTCTGGGCCGGCGAGAGTTCGTGTGGCTCATAGCCGGATCGCTGGCATTCGCGGCGGTGTTCTTTTACCCGGTCCTATGCGATGTCATCTATCTTGGGCCCGGCTTGCATGATTGGCTGCTCGCGACACCGCATTTCAGTAACCTGACGCAGCTTCCCAACAACAACGACGCCGATCTGTTCGACCAGCTTCGCTGGGTGCCGTACTACACACTTACGCATTTTCACCAGTGGCCGTTCTGGAATCCCTACAAATGCGGCGGGCTGTCGATGCTCGGCAATCCGGAATCGGCCATCGTCACTCCGTTTCTGCTGATATACCTCGCCGGCGGCCTGCTGGCGGGAATCTTCCTTGAAATTTATCTGCATATCGCGATTGCGTTCGCCGGTGGCTATGTGCTCGGGCGCGAGCTTGGGCTGGGCACTGTCGCATGCATCGTGTTGGCGGGAATGTTTCCTTCGAGCTCGTGGCTGCCGCTGCATATCGCGTTCGGTCATCTGAATTTTCTTTCGGCTGCGTATCTGCCGTGGATAATCGCGATGCTGTTTGCGGCTTGCCGGTTAGGGCAAGCATTTCCGGCAGCTATCGGCGGTCTGTTCTGCGCGCTGACCCTGACCGAGGGCAACTACGCGTTCCCTTTCGCGGCATTACTGGTTGCGGTCGTCGCGACGACTCTCGCGGTGACCCGGCTTAGCGTGCGGCCGATGTTAATGGCGGCGATAATCGCGGTATTCGCGGTCACGCTTTCCGCCCTCAAATTAGTACCTGTCGAAGAGATGCTGAAGCTTCATCCGAGGGACTTCGGCGCCTCGTGGCTTACATGGACGGGAGCGATGACCTCGCTCTTCTCACGAAACCAGAGCGCTTACGCTCCGAGTCCTAGCGTATGGTACATGGTCGAGTATGGGGGCTATCTAGGTGCACCGTTTATAGCATTTGCACTCATCGGGATGGTTTCCTCGCCGCGGCGTGCTTTGCCTTTCGCAATTGGAGCGGCGGTCTTCTTTGAATTGTTCATGGGTGACACCGGGCCGCATGCGCTGGTCACCTACCTTCGTTTGCTGCCTTTGGGAAGCAACATTGGAATCTGCGGCCGCTGGGTGATTCCGCTGGTGTTCTGCGTCGGCGTACTTGCGGCGCTTGGCGCGCAATTCCTATGCGACCATTGGGGGCGATGGGGTCCGCGAGCCGCGGTCGTGATATTGACCATCGGACTGGTCGATGCGTGGGTAGTAGGATCGCCCAACTACCGTTATCTCTTTCACTATCACTTCGATCGTCCGCCATCTTCCGGAACGTTCCGTCAGTACTGGGTGGAAACTCCGATTACTACGACCTATATATCCCAGGCGAACATGGGTTCGGTAAACTGTCAGGGCTTCGGCTATAACGTACCCGCCAACCCCATGCTGTTTGGGTACAACCAGCCTGGATATCAGGGTGAATATTTCCTTACAGGTAAAGGCACAATCTACCAGACTCAATGGACACCGAACCGTTTGTCGTTCGAGGTATCCGTGCCGTCGCCGACTATGCTGATAGTCAATCAGAACTTCGATATCGATTGGCGAGTGGCTTCGGGAAACGGCACGATGACCTCGGACCACGGGCGTCTCGCAATCGAGATCCCCGCGGGTCATCAGCAACTGACGATATTTTACAGGCCTCAGCACATGCTACTGGCGTTGTTGATGACCTTGGGCGGCCTGATTGCATTCATCCTCGTATGGTGGAGCGAACGTTCGCCTGCAATGCGCGGTTCAGTAGTAACCGAACAAGACGATAGCCCGCGCGCCTCGGTGCAGTGATCAATCTAAAGATGGTCAGGTCGCAGGTTCGGAATCGCCAAGGCTACGGAGAGCTAGCGTCAGTGCGAGTCTGAATGGGATTCAAAATCGAAATTGCCGGAAGACAAATCAGACTGACCGAGTGGTGGTTGGTTGGTCTGGGATCGGTACTTTTCGCCCTTATATTTTCCTATCGCATGCTCGGACATCTCAGGACCCCGGGTCTCGCGTGGGACTGGAATGCAAATCTCGAAATGGCTTGGGCCGCATGGTACAGCGTGGTCCGGCTTCATAAGTTCCCGTTGTGGCAACCGTGGATATGTGGAGGATACCCGATCCTGGCGCACCCGGAATCGCGCGTCCTTACTCCGTTCTTCCTGCTGACCCTGATCTTCGGCCCCGTCGTAGGACTGCACGTTGAAGTCATTGCTCACATCGCCATAGGCTGCGCCGGAGCGTACGTTCTTGCCAGGACGTTGGGCATGTCTCCGGTCGGGAGCATTGCTTGTGCGGGGACCTTTATGGGTAGCTCCTGGTACTACCTGCACATGGCCGTGGGCCACGTAGTGTACCTGGGCTATGTGTACGCGCCATGGATTGTGGCGCTGTTTTACCTGACCTCGGGCCTGACTAAAGGCGCTAGCCCAAGGCTCAATGTTATCATGATGCTATGGGCGGCAGCCTTACTGGCTTTGGTATTTTTTGAAGGGGGTACAGTTTACCCGCTGCCGCACATCTTCCTGGTGCTCAGTGTTCTCGCGGTATTCCTGGCGGTTCAACACCTGAGCTTTCGACCGCTTATCGCTTTGCTGGGTATCGCGATCCTGACCGTGATTATTTCACTACCCAAGCTGATTCCCATGCTGCTTACGATAAACGCCTCAAGACCGTGGCCGCATAATGAGCTGAACCCGCTAAGTCTGATGGTGCAATTCCTTTTTTCGCGCGATCAAATGGTGGAGCGTGTTCCGATCACTCCGTGGGGATTCTGGGAATACGGCGCATACATCTGCCCTATATTCGCGGCGTTCGCTGTTGTTGGCGTGCTGTCGAACTTCCGACGTGGGTGGCTGTGGCTGATCCTATCAGGCCTGCTATTTATCACTGCTATGGGAGACGTGGGCTTTGCAATGGGACACCTGGGAGAATACACCCCCTGGGTCCAGCTCCATCGCTTGCCGCTATGGTCCGAGATGCGACTGCCCAGCCGATTCCTCATTATGTTTACGTTCTGTATCGGCGTTCTGGCTGGATTCGGCGCCGACTGGTTGAGCAGCTTCAAGCCGGCCTTGGTGAAGACGGCGGTGATCCTTCTGATTGGCGCGGCGCTGATCGACAGCTGGCTGGTTGGTCCGCCAAACTTCCATTGGGTTCAGGAATACGCCGCCCCACCCGGAGAGTTAAACGCAACTGTATTTAGTTTGACCGACAACAATATCCCTTGCGATCAAATTAATCGGAGAGCATCTAGTTCACACTAGTGTGATGTCGCGCAAATCACTTTAAGAACAGAGCCCTAACCCCTGGCCCCTTCCCCAGGATGGGGAAGGGGATTTGAGGGGTACCGATTCCTTCACGTCCTATCCCCCTCACCCCCTTTTCAGGGTGGAAAGGGGGGAACAGAATCAGAAAATTCACGGGAGTGTGATCATGTCCTATCCCCGTCGCCTCTTTTCCCGCGGGAAAGCGGGAAAAGAAATCAACTAGAGGTGGACGGCGTCGCCGGTGCGATACATGTTGTAGTCGGGCTTTCTGACCAGACCCAGGTTGAGACGCGCGATCGCCTTGAATCTCTCTATGCTGAACAGGCGTCCGCGAGTGGCCTTCCGAATAACTTCCCAGTAATCCTTTGTAAGCGGATCCTTCAGAAGGTTTTGGCCCTGCTCTATGCTGTCTTGATAGCCCGCTGGTATCTGCCGCTCGAAATGTCCTATGCGCCAGTTGGGGTTTTCAATTGCGGGTAACCGTGCGAGGAGAGGATCGGTCAAAGCGCAGGGATCGATTATATGAACCTTAGGCGGGTTCCCCATGCCGGCGGCACCCAACCAACCACACTCGAGCTGGATGCTTACAGACATCGGGCGAGGGCTCCAGTCTGGCTGCAACACACTGTCTGCTGTTTGGCGTCTCACGTTCAAAAGTCCGCGATCAGGAAACATGAAGCCGCGTTCATCAGTGATCCCGTTCGCTGGAATTGAATGATCGGAATAAGACTGGCCGCTGAGTATCGTGGAATGAATAGAAACTGTTCCTAGAACCGCCACCACCGCGGCAATAGTCGCGAGCGCGACGCCGGTCAGCTCGGTGCGTGCGACGATCACACACGATGCCAAAAGCGTAACGGTAAGGAAACGGCCACTCATAAAGTCGCCGCCAATGCTGACCACATACATCAGGTAAAGGATGATTCCGGCGGCGATCGCCTTTTGCGCCACGCTTTGACGTAAGGCCAGCATTGTACCAAGTGCGGTGAAGGTCAGAGTGATGGGATCTCTCGACATCGAGTCGAAGAGATAGACAAAACCTTGCCGTATCGATTCCCCAGCCGGAATTCCGGTGCCGAGCTTCGCATAGGCAGTGTTGGGAAAAGGTGCTCCATAGTAAAAGATGCTGAACAATGTCCAAACCAATACCGGCATGGCCGCCATCAGGATCAGTCGCCCGGTAGTCCGGAAATCTTCATGCGAGTGCCAAAGGATCAGCAGACAAAATGGAGCAACCAGGAGCACCAGGTCGGGCCGACATAGATAGGTCGAACTCAATATGGTCAGGCTGAGAGTAGCGAGCCGTCGGTTGCGGGTTTCCAGATATCTGAATCCGACCAGCAAACCGCAAATTAAAACAAAGTGTGACAAAGGGCTCTCGAGGCCGGAGGTCGAAAAGTCGACATAAGCCTTGGACAACAGAAGTGCGGTGCCAGCGAGCATCCCGGACCAGAAGTTGATCGCAATCCGCGAGATCAGAAGCCACAGAGCGCCTAGCGACAGGACGATCGACAGAATATAGGTGGCGGCGAAAATGTTTCTGAAGATCGGAGTGGTAGCTGCGATGAGCACAAACCACAGAGGGTGGGTAAAGGCCTGGACCCTTTCGTCTGCATTGAAGGTCGGGCCGTAGCCGTGAAGGAAGTTCATCACGCATCGGAGCGTGATTTCGGCGTCATCAGACATCCACGCAGTCCTGACCAGCACAGCCAGTGTCATTGCGAGGAGCGCGACGTGGATCGCGGTCTTGTCCAGTTTCCCACCAACCCCCCAAGCGGCATCCGGGGAATTGAGCTTTTCAATTGATGGTTCCACGATTTGGAAGCTTATCCAGTGGGGCGCGACTCTTGAACTTTCATTCTCTCACGAGAGGAAAGCCCGAATTTGCGCTGCTGATTGCTTAAGTGAAATAGACCAGACAGTCAACGACGGGGTTCGGCAGGGGCCGCGCGGAGTCCTTAGCTCGCGACGGATGTGATATTTGTTCGT
This sequence comes from uncultured delta proteobacterium, assembly GCA_963794325.1. Taxonomy (GTDB): domain Bacteria; phylum Desulfobacterota; class Binatia; order Binatales; family Binataceae; genus Binatus. The sequence goes on from CAWCDG010000002.1 coordinate 154,953, forward strand.
GGTCGAAATTGCGACCTATGGCATCAGGGGAGAATAGCGGCGCGGACCGCAGGGTGTTGACGCGGGACCTTGTGCTCGCGTCGATCGTTGGATTTATGACGGGGGCGCTGGCGATTCCGGTTGTGATCAACCTCGCGATCGGCGCGACCGTCAGGATCCCGCTGATGTACTTGCCGGTAGTGGGCGCCGCGCTGTTCGTATTGGCGCTGCTGGCGGCGAGTTTGATTGCCAGCCGGGTGCCCTCGTTGTTCGAATTTTCGAAATTCGCGGTGGTCGGAGTTTTGAATTCCGGCGTCGATTTCGGAATCCTGAATTTCCTGATGTTGATGACCGCCGTGTCGTCGGGCGCCGGCTTTCTCGCGTTCAAATCGATCTCGGTGACGCTGGGAGTGGCCAACAGCTATCTATGGAATAAGTACTGGACCTTCAATACGTCGAGTTCCGCGGACGCGCGTCGCGAGTTCGTCGCCTTCATGGTAGTGACGTTGATAGCGGTCGGAGTCAACGTGGCGGGCGCCGACGTGATCGTAAACGTGATCGGCGCGCCGGCCGGATTCAGCCTCAAACTGTGGGCAAACATCGGGGCGATTTCCGGCGCGGGATTGACGCTGTTCACGAATTTCTTTGGCTATAAGTTTTTCGTATTCAGAAAACCTGCTGTGATTGCATTAGAATCCTGAATCCGCTTTTTGCTTCCGACGCGCAATTTCAACACCTGACTAGCCAAAAGCCTCTTACGCTGGCAGACTCAATCCGGCAAGCTAGAGGTGCCCCGCGCCGGGGCGGTAGCCGGAGACGAAGTTGCGCGAAATGGATTTTCAATGCATCGGATAGCCGACCCCACACATATCGAGGCCGTGCTCTCCGCGTGGGGCTATCTCGGCATCTTCGTCGCCGTGTTCGTCGGCAACCTCGGCATCCCGGTGCCAGAGGAAACCGTGATGCTCGCCGCGGGATTCCTCGCGGGACAGGCGATTCTCGATCTGCGGCTCGTCTATTTGGTCGTGATCGTCAGCGCGGTCGTCGGCGACTGCTGCGGCTACCTCATCGGGCGAACCGGCGGGCAGCGCGTGCTGATGTGGTTGGCGACAACCTTTCCGTTCATGCGCACGCGCTACGAACGGCTCCAGCTTTTCTTTCAGACTCACGGCAGCAAAGCAGTCTTCATGGCGCGATTTATCACCGGCGTGCGATTCATGGCGGGGCCGATGGCGGGTGCGTGCGGGATGCCGTTTCTGCAGTTCCTCGGATGGAACGTACTTGGCGCGATAGTGTGGTGCTCGCTGGTGGTGACCGTCGGTTACCTGGTCGGCGACGAATTGTATCCTGCGCTGGCGATGGCGCATCAGATTTCGCGATGGATCGGCGTGGCCGGCTTGGTACTGTTGTCACTGATCCTGATCTATTGGTGGAGGGACCGCCGTCCTGCAGTGTCGAGGCCTCAACCGTAGTCGCGGTCGCTCCTGCGTCGCCGTCGTGGGGCTGGTGCTCGCACTTACTGGATGCAAGCCAGGCACGCGTCTCAACGTGCACTATCTTCCGGACTTCGTGCCGGGATCCCAGAATATTTTTCGTCCCGCGAAAATTGCGGTGACTCCAACCGCGGGAAGTATCGGCGCGGGCGAGTACCCGGTCGGCGCGATTTATACTGCGGACGGCACCAAGCAGACGCCACTGGCGGTTGTCGATGCGGGCCGCGTATTCAACAACGCCTTGATCAAAGGTTTGACGGATGCCGGGCTGGTGCCCGTGCCGCTCGATTCGAGTCCGGACGACGGCAAACCGCCGGAGGGATCGGATTTCATCCTCAATTCCGAGATCGAACAGCTCGAAGTGAACAAGCGATTCGGCGCGAACCAGACGATACACGGCCAGTACTTCACGATGAGCGCGGTTAGTGCGCGCGAAGTTCGAGCTCAGGAATCGCGACGGCCAGGTGATTTACTCCGGCGAGATCAGCGGGATCGAGAACGAACCGCCAAATCCGGTAGGCGCCGAGGTTTTTCTGCCACTCGAGACGGAGCCCGTCGAGTCCTTGTCGGTGGCACTCTCGCGCGCCGTCGGCCAGCTGATGCTCCAGCCGGATTTTCGTGCCGCACTGCCGATGCGAGCGGCGGTGACGACTCCCGCATCGACGCCGCCAGCGTCGCATTCCTGAAAAGTCCGCAGCGTAGGCGCGATTGGCAGTAATTGTGGCTGCTTAACCATTGCTGCCAACATGGTTGCGCGCGATAATTCGCCGCAATGAAGATCATTGGCAGATTCCCGAAGATGCGCACGCGGCGAATCGTGATGGTCGCGTTTCCGGACGCGCAGATCATCGATATCACCGGCCCGCTCGAAGTGTTCGGGCGCGCCGCGCGATTGCTGAGCGATGAACGCGGCTGGCGCGTGCCGGCATACACGGTCGAAATTGCGGCAACGAAGGCGGGCCCGTTCGCAACTTCGTCCGGGATTCGGCTGATTGCGGATCGCTCGATAGGCGAAGTGCGCGGGCCGATCGACACGCTGCTGGTCGCCGGTGGTCGCGGAACCACCGATGCGATTCGCGATCGCGGGTTGATCGAATGGCTCCGGCGGAGCATCGGTCGCACCCGCCGCCTATGCTCGGTCTGCACGGGAGCATTCCTGATCGCGGAGGCCGGTCTGCTCGACGGACTTCGCGCGACGACCCATTGGCGGCAATGCGAGCAGCTCGCGACGCGCTATCCGGCCGTCACAGTCGAGACCGATCCGATATTCGTGCGCGCGGGAAAAATATTCACGTCGGCGGGCGTTACCGCGGGAATTGATCTGGCGCTGGCGTTGCTCGAGGACGATCACGGCCGCGACGTTGCGCTGGCGGTGGCGCGCGAGTTGGTCATGTTCCTACGGCGTCCGGGCGGGCAGTCGCAGTTTTCCGTGCAGCTCAGCGCGCAGCAGGCGGATCGCGAGCCTATCCGCGATTTGCAGCGATGGATTGCAGACCATCTTGGCGCCGAACTGTCGGTTGAAGCGCTGGCGCGGCGTACTGCGATGAGCCCGCGCAACTTCGCCCGTGTGTTCACGCGCGAAGTCGGAGTGACGCCCGGAGAATTCGTCGAGAACCTGCGCGTCGAAGCGGCGCGACGAAGACTCGAGGAATCGAGCGAAGGCGTCGATTCGATTGCATCAAAGTGCGGCTTCGGCACGCGCGAGTCGATGCGCCGCGCGTTCATCCGCACACTGCACGTGCCGCCGAGCGCATATCGAAACCGATTTCAACAAAAACTCAGCGCCTGACGAAAAAGGAGAACGCCATGCGAATTGCCTTTCTGATTTTCGACGAGCTGACCACGCTCGATGCGATCGGACCGTTCGAAGTGCTGTGCCGAATTCCGGGCGCCGAGGTGATGTTCGTCGGCGAGACCGCGGGTATCAAGCGCGCCGATCCGAAATCGCTCGGCATCGTCGCGGACTATTCAATCGCCGACGTGACCAGCGCGGACATACTGGTATTGCCAGGAGGACGCGGCGAAGCGCAGGTGCGCGAAAAACCGCACATGCTCGAGTGGGTGCGACAAATCGACGCGACTACGCAATGGACGACGTCGGTCTGCACGGGAGCGCTGGTGCTTGGCGCGGCCGGCCTGCTCAAAGGACGGCCCGCGACGACGCATTGGGCGCGACTCGAGAAGTTGCGCGAGTTCGGCGCGGAGCCGCGTTCACAGCGCGTCGTCGAGGACGGAAAAATGATTACAGCGGCCGGAGTATCCGCGGGAATCGACATGGCGCTGCATCTGGTCCGTCGCGTCGCAGGCGATACGATCGCGCAGGCGATCCAGGTGGGCATCGAATACGATCCGCAGCCGCCCTTCGACGGAAACGCGGGCCGCGCGCCCGCGCACGTGATGGAGGTTTTGCGCCCGCGGTATCAGCGGCCAGCGGTGAAAACCGCTACTTAATTAATGTGAAACCCGCGGTGGGTTTCACGCTTCCTTCGGCAGGGGTGACCCCTGCACCCAGTGAGAATCGCGAAATGTTGAGGACAACCTTTCGCTCTCAGGGGATTGATTTTGGTGGCACAGGCTTTAGCCTGTGATTTTCTGGTCCATGCATATCCAGGGAAGAATCACAGGCTGAAGCCTGTGCCACGTGTGGATCGGAGAGCCGCGGGCGGGGCCGCCCGCGCCACAAAATTCAACCGCCGCTAAATCCCTGAAAATGGCGCGAGCCGCAGTGCCCGCTGCACCCAACGTCTATGGCGGTTCGAGTCGAGGCGGACTAGTTACAATGTCGGAGGCCGCTGCCGATGACAGAGCATTTCACAAACCGCATCGACGTTCATTTTCATTATCTGAGCCCAACGTATCGCGAGCAGATGATCGACGCGGTCGGCGGTTCGCCGGATGGGTTTGCGGCGCCGCAATGGAGCGTCGAGACCACGCTCGCGATGATGGATCGGATGAACATCGCGACCGGGATGTTATCGGTGTCTTCTCCCGGAGTGCATTTCGGCAACGATGCGAAGGCGCGCGTGCTCGCTCGATCGGTCAACGAGTTTGCGGCGCGTACGATGGGAGAGCATCGCGGCCGCTTTGGCGGCTTCGCGAGCCTGCCGCTTCCTGACGTTGATGGTGCGCTCGAAGAGATCGCCTATGCGCTGGATACGCTCAAGCTCGACGGCATCGTCATGCTGACCAACTTCAATGGCGTGTACCTCGGCGACAAGCGGCTCGATCCGGTGTTCGATGAACTCAACCGGCGCGGCGCGGTCGTCTTCATTCATCCGACCTCGCCGATATGCTGGCAGCAGAGCGCACTCGGATATCCGCGCCCGATGATCGAGTTCACCTTCGACAGCACGCGGGCGGTGGTCAATCTGATTTTCAGTGGCACGACGACGCACTGTCCAAAAGTTCGTTTCATCGTGCCGCACGCGGGCGGCACTCTACCGTTCCTGGCGCGTCGAATCGGGATGTTCGGCAGGGGTGTGGCCGGTGGCACTCCGGTCCCCGCGGAAGAGCATCTGCGCAAGATGTATTACGATCTCGCAGGCTCGCCCGGCTCGAACGCAATCGGGCCGCTACTCGAGATGACCGAACGGTCGCATATTCTGTACGGCAGCGACTACGTCCACACGCCGGAAGCGATCGTGTCGGCGCATCTGGCGGAATTGTTGAGCAGTAAGTTGCTGTCTCCTGAGGACTTCCGCGCGATCGCGCGGGGAAATGCGCTCGCGTTGTTCCCGCGGCTTGGGTGATGCTCTCATCCTAACCTCTCCTTGTCCGAGGAGAGGTCGGCGAAAGCGGCGAAGCGGTGTCGCCGGGAGTGGTGCAACGCGCGACAGCCCACCAACTTCGGCTCGTTTAATCTCGACGCAGAGACACTAGTTCGCCGCTCGACAGCAGCACAACAAAAGCTTTACGTTACGGCCCGCTTTGCACCACTCCCGTCGCTCGCCTTCGGCTCGCGCCGACCTCTCCTCGGACAAGGAGAGGTTAGGATCGCGGCCCGCGCGTGCGGCGATTGCTACTTCCTTATGAAAGAGAAGTGATCCTCCATCTGCGCGTGGACGTTGGTCAGGTGGGTGCAGTACTGGAAGAAGCCGCCGTTGTAGTTGCCGTCCTGGCGGCGCTGGAACTCGCCTTCGAAGTTGTAATAGCCGGGGGTGCATTCCTGATTGCGATTGGTCTTGCCGCGATGCTTGATGACCTCATTCACCCACCATTCCTCGGCGTCCGGCTTTGCGTCGATGGCCTGGATGCCGTGGCGGCGCGCGTACTCGATGCACGCGGCGATGTGATCGCCCTGCGCTTGCAGCATGTCAGTGAGGTTGAATTGGAATGACGCCTGATAGCCGCCCATGATGAACAGGTTCGGATAGCCCTGTGAGTGGATTCCTAACAGCGTGCGGATACCCTCGCGATACTTATCATTGAGCTCGAGGCCCTGATCGCCTTTGATCTGGTTGTAGATGCCGGTCTTCTGCACTTCGAAGCCGGTGGCATAGATGAGCACGTCGAGCTCGTACTGCTTGCCCTCGAATACCGGACCTTTCTCAGTGATCTCGGTGATGCCTTTGCCGTGGGTATCGACCAGGTGAACGTTGGGGCGGTTGAAGGTCGGCAGGTAGTCGTTGTGAAAGCACGGACGCTTGCACAGCAGCATGTACCACGGCTTGAGCGCGTCGGCGGTCGCCTTGTCCTTGACGATCGAATCGATGCGCTGATGGATCTTCATCATCGCCTCGATGTTGGCGTTCTCCTGCCGGCGGACTTTTTCCTCGGCGGACATCGCGGCATACTTCGCCGTTTGATCCGGGGTCATGAAGGGCTGCATCTTGGCGCGTTCGCGGCGCTTCGATTGCCATCCGGGCTTAAGTCTGCGCGCCCAGTTGGGATCGGTCGGCCAATCGTCGCGAACATCAATAGATGAGGGCGTGCGCTGGAAGACGTATAGCTCTTTGGCCGCCGCGCCCAGGCCGGGAATCGCCTGGACCGCCGTCGCTCCGGTGCCAATGATGCCTACGACTTTGCCCTCGAGGCCCGAGAGGTCCGGCTTGGTGTAGGCATAGTCCCATCGCGAGGTATGAAAGGAATGTCCCTTGAACGTTTCGAGGCCTTTGATCTTCGCGAGCTTCGGCTTGGACAGAGTGCCGTTGGCGCAGATGACGAAGCGCGCCTTCATATGATCGCCGCGGTCGGTGGTGAGATTCCACATCTGCTCGATAGGATCCCATTCAGTCGAAGTGACCGTAGTCTGAAAGGTTGCCAGCTCGTAGAGGTTGTACTTTCTCGCGATCGCCTGACAATGCGCGAAAATCTCGGGGCCCTTGGCGTAGTGGTCCTTGGGGACGTAGTCCAACTCATCGAGCAGGGGCAGGTAGTCATACGCGACGACGTCGCATGCGACGCCGGGGTATCGATTCCAGTACCAGGTGCCGCCGACATCGGCGCCGCGCTCGACGATTCGAATACTCTCGACGCCATGCTCGCGCAGCCGCGCCGATGTCAGCAGCGCCGAGAATCCTCCGCCGATAAAAAGGACCTCGACGGTATCGTTGATGGGATCGCGCGGCGTGACTTCGCCGGCATACGGGTCAACTTCGTACCGTGACAGTTTCCCCGAAAGGTCGGAGGTGTATTGCGCGGTGCCTTCGGGACGGTAGCTCAGCCGCAGATCGCGTTCCTCGGCAAACTTCCGCTTGACGCTATCGTAGAACTCTTGCGAGTGGGTCGGCTTCGCGACCATCCCAATCGGCTTCTCCGTCGATTCAGCCATGTGTTTTTTCTCCGGCAGGGGTGACCGCTGCACCCTGTATTAAGTCTGGATCGATTTTAATTTGACATCGTCGGTATTCGCCTTGACGGGGGCCGAGTCCTAGCGTCATCTCGAACCGTCGGTCTTCACGCTAATCGAGGAAGCGCCGGCACAGAGCCCGGCGCCCGAGGCAGCCACGATCCCCGCGGCGCCCGTATCGACCTCGAGCGGCGCGTTGTTCGTGATCACATTAGCGTTGAGCCTGACCTGGTTGCCCGCCCTGAGGACGAGGCGTGTGCCTGGTTTTCCACCTCGGCCATCGATGGCCGCATCGACCTCGAGGTCGTGAGCAGCCCGCAGGATTAGCTCGCGGCTATTCCCGGCCAACATTTGCGCCCTTACTGCGTTGGCCATCGACGGAGTTATCGTAAAGTCATATGGATCCAGAAGGAGGGTGCCCGCGACCCCGTTGACGGCGCTCAGATCGACGGTCCCGGCCAAGCTTAGCGTCCCGCCCGAGATCTCAGCGAAGCCGCCATTGCCCGATTGGCTGCCGCCGCGTGCGCTGATACTCCCCGCCATGCTGGTCGCGTCCTGCGACAAAACTGTCACGATGCCTCCGTTACCGGCGGTCAGCGCGTCGGCGATGATCTGGCTCCCCTGCGCGACGGTCGTGGTGTTCGCCACCGGCTCGCCGCCTACCGACGGGCCGCCTTTTGCGCGCTTCAGGGTGGTTCCGATCGCTGAGATTCCGCCGCCAGCGCCGCCCGCCAAATCGATCAGCCCCCCGGCGGCAAGCTCGGTCGAATTCCCCAGGACCTCGACGTCGCCGCCATACTCACCCGTTTTCACCCCCGAGGCATCGAGCGTCCCTGAGACGATCGCGGGACCCGGGCCTGCATCGACGACGATCTCCCCCGGTTGAAGATTTGCGGTTCTCGCCTGCGTCACCCCGCTCACGTCAATCGAACTGCTGACGATCGGCTGCGCGGTGCTCGCGGCCAGCAGCACGATGCCGCCTCTGGCCCGGATCGCGCCGCTGTTCGAGACGAGGCTGCCGAGCGGCTCACCCTCGGGGTCCACGAGGCTCGGCGCAACAAAGTTGTCGTCGACCAGCTGAATCAGCGGGTTGCCGTTAGGATAGAGCGTAAAGGCATCTGCCGAGCCGAGCGCGACGCTGCCCAGCGGCGCCTGGATCACCCCTGAGTTCTCCACCCCGGGCGCCACGAAGGCGAGCAGCCCGCCCTTGGCGACGCTGATCTCGCCGAGGTTCACGATGGTCGCCCCGAGGTTACTCCCCGCGCTGAAGGCCAGGTTGCCGCCGGCCATGAAATTCTCGCTCGAGATCGTGGCAGTCGTCGTGACGAGCCCGCCCACCATCACCTTGGTCTTTTCTCCGTACAGCACGCCGTTGAGATTGACCGTAAAGACCTGCCCGTTGGCCGTCAGCCGTCCGAGGATGATTGACGGATTCGTCCCGCCTACCAGGTTGAGCACGGCCGCGCCCGCTGAAGGGCCGCTGAAGTTCACCGTCTCGTTCGCCCCGATCGCGAAACTCTGCCAATTGATAACCGCTTGGGGCGTGGTCTGGACAACGTTAAGCATGTGAGGTCCGCGATACATTATTTTGGCTGTCCCGGCTTGTACGACCCCGTCCTGAGGAAGGGCCCACGCGGGGCTCGCGCCAAGGACGGCTGCAGCGGCGATTGCAAACGCAACGGCCCGCGATGTGACCTGCGGTGCCCCGGCCCGAAATCGCTGCCTGGGTTTCCCTGTTGCACGCACGACCATGATCTTCCTCCCGGCCCTAACTTAAGAGCTTGCGCTATAGCGGGAAGCGCTCGTTGACCATCTCCTCGCTCTTTTTCCAGAGGTCGTTGGCGTGGGCGAGGTTCAATGCGTATGAGCGCACGCCGACGCGCGATGTCGTGTCGTCATTCACTTCGCATACGTGGCAGTCCTCGCAATAGTGGCCGCCGACCGCGTCGGCCGAGCCGACGAAACCGCTCCACACTGAAGTCGCCGATCCTTGCGGCACGCTTTTGAACCGGAACCCCGGCGCCTGACCTGGCTTTGCAGCTTTGTTAATCCGCGCCATCATCTGCTCGACAAGTTCCGGCGTCATGTGGCGCCCAAGCTCGGTCTGGATTCCGCCGGGATGGATCGAGGTCGCGCGCACGCCGCGTCCCTTGAGGCGGCTGTCGAGCGCGACTGCATACAGAATGTTCGCGGTCTTCGAGCGGCCGTACGCGGTGAAGGCCTGATAAGGAGTGCGCTCGAAATTCGGATCCTCGATATCGACGTCGCTTATCTGATGACCGGCCGAAGAGAGCGTCACGACGCGCGCGCCCGATTTCAGAAGAGGCACGAGGCGGTTGACGAACACGAAATGGCCGAGGTGATTGGTGCCGAATTGCGTTTCGAAGCCGTCCTGGGTCTTGCCCTGCGGACACGCCATCACGCCGGCATTTGCGATGATCACGTCGAAGGGCTTGGCGCGCTTGAGTAATTCGTCCGCCGCTTTGCGCACGCTGGCGAGCGACGCGAGATCCATCTCGACAAGATCTACTGATGGGTTACCAGCTTGCGCCAGCGCATTGCGCGCCTTCGACAGATCGCGCGCCGTGCCGACGACATTGCCGCCATGCGCGACGACCGAGCGCGCAGTTTCAACGCCCAGCCCGGCGGAGACGCCGGTTACGAGTACGCGCTTGCCCGAAAGATTGACGCCGTCGAGGACTTCATCAGCGGTCGATTCCGCTCCGAATGTTTTTGCCATTGTGTTTTCTCCGAATTCGATTCTTCGCTGCTCAGGATTGCACAAAAAGTGGCGGCGCGGGAAACGTGAACAATGCGAAGAATCTAACCCCTTTTTTTCAGTATTAAGGCCGCGCTCCGTTGTCGCGCGCGGATTACGCAAGAAGCTAAAACTGCTCCCAAAGATCGGGATTGAGGTTGAGCCAAAGAACCTGACCCCTAACCCCTTCCCATAGTGGGAAGGGGAACCGGATTATGGGGAGTAGCCTCTTCCCGAGCGGGAAGAGGAACCGGATTATTGGGGGCAACCTCTTCCTAAGAACGGGGACCGGATTTGGATGAGGGAAGGGGACAATCGAAAAAAAACTTCAAACGGATTTGCCTTTGCGCGATTCTTCCTGCTTCCGTAGCTCGACGCGGCGGATTTTTCCGCTGACTGTTTTGGGGAGCTCGTCGATGAATTCTATTTCGCGCGGGTATTTGTAGGGCGCCGTGATGCGCTTGCAGTGTTCCTGCAGCTCGGTGACCAGATGATCGCCGGGCTCGGTGCCGGGGCGGAGCTTTACGAAGGCTTTGACGATCGAGCCGCGATCCGCGTCAGGAGTCGCCACCACTGCGGACTCCATCACCGCGGGGTGCTCGAGCAGGGCGCTTTCGACTTCGAACGGGCCGATTCGGTAGCCCGCTGAGATGATTACGTCGTCGGCGCGGCCAACGAACCACAGATAGCCGTCGGCGTCGCGGGTCGCCTGATCGCCGGTCAGGTACCAATCACCCTTGAACACGCCGGCGGTCTCTTCGGCGTTTTTCCAATATTCGAGAAACAGCGATGGGGGACGCTCCGGAGCTACGCGCAACGCTATCTCGCCGAGCTCGTCGACGTTGGTTTCGGCCAGGTCGTTGTTAATCACGCGGACGTCATGGCCGGGAAATGGCAGACCCATCGAGCCCGGCTTGACCGGCATCGCCGGGCATGTTCGCCGCCAGGATAGTCGTTTCGGTCTGTCCGTAGCCGTCGTGAATCGTGAGTCCCAGTTTCTCGCGCCAGACCTCGATCACTTCGGGATTGAGCGGCTCGCCGGCGCCGGTGCAATGCCTCAGTTTCGGAAATTCGTAACCCGCGAGGTCTTGCTTGATGATCATCCGATACTCAGTCGGCGGCGCGCAGAAAGTAGTGATGCCGTACCGTCCGAGCAGCTCGAGTTCTTTGGCCGGGTCGAAGCGGCCGTTGTACATGAAGGTCGTCACACCGTTCATCCACGGCCCGAACAGCACGCCGTACGCCGCCTTGGCCCATCCGGTATCCGAGGTTGTCCAATGGACATCGCCGGGCCGCAAATCCAGCCAATTGAGTCCGGTGAACTTGTGGCTGTAGGTATAGCCGTGACTATGCAGGACGGCCTTAGGCTCGCGGGTCGTGCCGGAAGTGTAGTAGCAAATCGCGGGCTCCGACGACCTGGTAGCCGCGGGCTTGAACGATGCCGACGAGTGACCCATGTATTCCTGCAAGCTGATCCATCCGGTGCGCGCGGCGCCGCATATCAGGTAGTGCTCGATGCTGGGGCATTCCTTGCGCAGGTCGGCGACCATCGTGGCATTCTCGACGCATGCGATAATCGCGCGCGCGCCGGAGTGATTGGCGCGATAGACCAGATCTTTCTCGCGCAGCATCGAGGTGCACGGGATTACGATCGCGCCGAGCCTCAGCGCGCCGACATAGGCGGCCTGCCACAGCGAGATTCGCGGAAGCACCAGCAGGACCGCGTCGCCGCGCTTGATTCCGTGACCCGCCAGCACGTTCGCGATGCGCTTCGACTGCGCCGCGATGTCGGCGAAGGTCAGCCGCGCACGCCGGCGCTCGCCGTCCTCCCACAGAATGGCGACGCGATGCGGATCTTCGGCGAACTTGTCGATCACGTCGGCGAAATTGAAATGTTCCGGCGTCTCCCATCGGAAGTCGCGATACTTGCGCCGATACAGATCGATGGCGTCGGAGTTGATTGGATCGGTCTTTATCTTCTTATCTATCAGTCATTGGCGCGAATTCCCGCGCGCCGCATGCTCGGCTGGCGCTTGCGAGCGCTTCGCCGCCGCCTTGATATATTTCACGGTTACCGGCGACAGGTCGTCGCGTTCGACGCGCACGTCGATTATCGCGAACGATTTGCAGTCATGCGCCGCGCGGAGAGCGTCGCGCAACTGCTCGACGGTGGTCGCCTCGAATCCCTCGCCGCCCCAGTCGCGCGCGAGTTGCGCATACGGCCACGGCGGAATCTCGAGCAGCTCGCGCCGCTCGGCAATCGGCCGGAAGATACCCCATCCGCCGTTGTTGATCAGCACAACGATCGGATTGACGCCCTTGGCCGGCGCCTGCGAAATTTCCGGGCCGGTCATCTGGAAGCCGCCGTCACCGCACATCACGAGCGGACGAAGTCCACTGCCGATTTGTGCGCCGAGCGCCGCGGGCACCGCAAATCCCATCGACGCGTAGAATCCCTGCGCGAAGTAGCCGTTGTTGTGCGGCACCCGGATGTCGAGCCCGCCGAACAGCATATCGCCGGACTCGGTGACCACAATGTAGTCGCGCTTGTCGGCCAGGAATTCGTTGACGACGGAGAGGATCTGGCTGACCTTGACCGGCTTGCCGTTGCGCGCGGCAATCTCGCGAAGATTGTCGGCGTAATGAACCTTCTCGTGATGCATCCGGATTTTCTCGCGCAGCAGCGCCCGCGTGAAATGACGCACTCCGACGTCGGTGTAGGTGTGATACTTCACGTCGACCTTGCGATCGACCGCCCACACCGTTTTTTCCTGAATCACGTGCGGCGGACGGTTGCCGAAATTCATGTCGGTCCGGAGACATCCGAGGTTGAGCACGAAATCAGCCTCGTCCATCCGCGCGACGATCGACGGCGGACTGATCGGGCCGACATGCACGCCCATGTACAGCGGATGGTCCATCGGGAACGCGCCCTTGCCGAGCACAGTCGTGAACACCGGCGCGCCCATCTTCTCGGCCAGCTCGAGGAGATCGTGCGAGGCCTTGAAGCGGTGGACCTCGATGCCGGCGATCAGCACCGGCTTGCGGGCCTGATTGAACATCGCGGCGGTCTCGTGCGCCGCTTCCTCGACCTTGCGCGCGTCGGATTCCTGAAAGTGTAGACGCCCGTCCCATTCGATCAGCTCCTCGGGGACTTCGATCTGCCGATCGACCATATCGCGATGAATCTCGATGTAGCCGGGCCGCTGCTCGGCCCAGATGCGCTTGACGACGCGATGTAACTCGTCGGCGGCGCTGCCCGGATCAGTCAGCACGGCGCTCGCGCAAGTGACTTCATTATAGATGCGTCGCTGCGATTCGATCTCGCGGGCCTGGTGATGGATCAGCGTGCCGAGTTTGCGTTCCTCCTCGCCGGGGCCCCCTGAAAAGATCAGAATCGGCACGCGCTCCGAGAACGATCCCGCGACCGGATTCACCATGTTGTGGCCGCCGGCGCCGTAGGTGACGCAGATGACGCCGATTTTGCCGGTCGCGCGCGCGTAGCCGTCGGCGGCGAAGCCGACCCCCGGCTCATGCGACAGGGTAATGATCTCGAGCCCGTGCTTGCGGCCCAGCGCGAAAAACAGCTTGAGCGCGAGGTCCCCGGGGATGCCGAAAACATGCGACACCCCAATCTTGCGCAGATAGGCGACCAGAAAATCGCCCAGCGCCATGTGCCTCTTCACTCCGCGTCGCCCTCCTCGGCCTGTGCTAATTGTAACAAAAATGCATTCGCCGCAGGACATCTTCGACGGCTGGTTGTGCTAGAGTATAATTCGACGGGAAAAGAGATGTTTTCGAAGATACTTCGCATGCAATTCCTGGGGCCGATGCAACTGAGCCGGCTCGTGATGTATCTGCCGCAGTTCGTCCGCTTGTTTTATCGGCTGTGGACTGACGCGCGCGTGCCGATGCTGGCGAAAGCCGTGCCCTGGATGGGCCTGGCGCTGATGATCACGCCGCCGGCGCTCGAGCTCGACATGATTCCAATAATCGGCGAGCTCGACTGGATTGTCATCGCCTATCTCTCGCTCAAAGTGTTCATCTGGCTCTGCCCGCCCGACGTGGTACGCGAACACGTCATCCAAATCGGGCGTGGCGAATAGCACATCACGCTGATGCGGCCCCGCAATATCCTGATCGTCATCGCGGCGGTCGCAATCGTCTCGCTGCTGGCGCTGAGCTTCCTCGATCAGTTGCTGGTCGATTACCTGTGGTACGGCGGGCTCGGCTTTGCCGGCGTTTTCAGTACAACAGTCGGCGCGGAAATCGCGATCTTCCTGGTGGTATGGCTGGTCGCGTTCGCCGCAATCTTTATCAGCGGACTGATTGCGATCGGCTCGAGCCGCAATCACGAGCGGCTGCGCGTCGTGCGCCGTCCCGACGAGATGGTCGAGGTCAATCTGCCCGAGCTGATTCGCGCGCTGGGCGAACGCGTGCCGTGGCGCGTGATCGTTGCGGGCGGCGCCGCGGTGCTCGCGCTGTTCGCGGCGCAGGGCGAGGCCGCGAGCTGGGACACTTACCTGAAGGGCTTCTACGGCGTGCCGTTTGGAATCACCGAGCAAGCCTTCGGCAACGATATCGGTTTTTACATATTCACCGTGCCGCTGCTCGAGGAGCTGCGCGATCTGTTCCTGATGCTGATAGTGCTCTCGGCCGGAATGGCAATCGCGGTCTATTGGGCGCGCGGTGCGCTCGACTTCAAGGAATCGCCGCCGCGGGTTTCGCCGGGCGCGGCGGGCCATCTGTCGGTGCTGCTCGGATTGTTCTTCATCCAGCGCGCGATGAATTACTGGCTCGGCCGTTTCGACCTGCTGCTGCATACCGACGGCGTCGTGTTCGGACTGCGTTACGTCGATCGAATCCTGTGGCAGCCCGGGCTGTGGCTCCTCGTATTTCTGTCGCTCGCCGCCGCCGTGATGTGCATCTACAACGCGCGCGAGGGCGGGCTGCGGATTCCAGTCGCCGCGTTCGTTATCGTGTTCGGCCCCGCGCTCATCATGAATTTTATTCAGCCGGTGATCGAGCGGCTGTGGGTCAAGCCCGACGAGCTGCGGGTCGAGAAGCCCTACCTCGAGCGCAATATCGAGGCGACGCGCCATGCGTACAAGCTCGACACAGTTGACGTGAAAGCGTTCGCGGGGCAGGGCACCCTCACGCCCGCGGCGCTCGAGCAGGATGAAGCGACGGTCAAGAATATCCGGCTGTGGGACCCGCGCCCGCTGATCGACACCTACCGCCAGTTGCAGGAAATCCGCACCTACTACGATTTTCGCGACGTCGATATCGATCGCTACTGGATCGAGGGCAAGTACACCGAAGTGATGCTCTCGCCGCGCGAGATGAATATCGACGCGCTGCCCGACACCGCGCAGACCTGGGTCAATCAGCATCTCAAGTTCACCCACGGAACGGGCCTCGCGATGAGCCCGGTCAACAGAAAGGACACGGAGGGGCTGCCGGTTTTCTTCGTGAAGAATATCCCGCCGGCATCGGACGTGGGCATTAAGGTTGACCAGCCGGCGCTCTATTTTGGCGAGGAGCGCGACAATTACGCCGTGGTCGATTCGGCGACCCCCGAATTCGACTACCCGAAGGGCGCCGACAACGTCTTTTCGTACTACGCGGGATCGGGCGGCGTGCCAGTCTCGGGACTTCTGCGACGGCTGCTTTTCAGCATCTATTTCAAGGACATCAACTTGCTCGTCACCGAGAATATCGTGGACAAGAGCAAAATCATGATTCGTCGCAACATCGCGGACCGAATCGCGTATATCGCGCCGTTCCTGAGTCGCGACCACGATCCATACTCGGTGGTGCTCAATGGACGCATG
Organism: uncultured delta proteobacterium; assembly: GCA_963794325.1. GTDB lineage: Bacteria > Desulfobacterota > Binatia > Binatales > Binataceae > Binatus. The sequence continues at coordinate 170,805 of CAWCDG010000002.1, forward strand.
GTGTGGATCGTTGACTGCTACACCATCAGCGATCACTACCCCTACTCGCAACGCAACGTCGACGGGATCAACTACATCCGCAATTCGGTCAAGGTCGTAATCGATGCGTACACCGGCGAGACGGACTTTTACGTATCGGATCCCGAGGACCCGATAATCAAAACGTGGCAGCGGATTTTTCCCGCGATGTTCAAGCCGATGAGTGCGATGCCGGCCGGGCTGCGCGCGCACATCCGCTACCCGGAAGATTTTTTCATCGTGCAGGCCGACACTTTCCGCACCTATCACATGACCGATCCGCAGGTCTTCTATAACCGCGAAGATTTGTGGGGAGTTCCGCGCGAAAACTACGCGGGGCAGACGGTGCCGATGCAGCCCTACTATGTAATCATGCGGCTGCCGGGCGAGACGCAGGCGGAATACATGCTGATGCTGCCGATGACGCCGTCGGGACGCGACAACATGATCGCGTGGATGGCCGCGCGATGCGACGGCGCCGATTACGGTCATCTGTTCGAGTATTCGTTTTCGAAGGACAAACTTTTCTACGGCCCCTATCAAATCCAGGCGCGCATCAATCAGAATCCCGAAATCTCGCGGCAACTCTCGCTGTGGAACCAGATGGGTTCGAAGGTCCTGCTCGGCAACCTGCTCGTGATTCCTATTCAGGACTCGCTGCTCTACGTCGAGCCGTTGTTTATTCGCGCCGAGAACGGCCAGTTGCCTGAGTTGCAGCGAGTGGTCGCGTCATACAGCGACCGCGTCGTGATGGGCGATACGCTCGACCTCACGTTGGCAGCGCTATTTGAGAATCAAGCTCCGCCGGCGCCAACCATCGCCAAGACGACCGCGACCCAGGCAATGCCCCAATCGATCGCGCAGGGCCCGAGCGTCGGCGCCGGAAAGGCGGACATGACAAGCGCCGCGCAACACTACAATCGCGCGATGGACGCAATCCGCGCCGGCGACTGGACCGCTTTCGGCACCGAGATGAAAGCGCTGGGCGACGAACTGTCGAAGCCATCGGATTCCGCACATCCGTGACGGAATCGTGCGCGGTTAACTCGATCAGAATTTCGAAGTGGTAAATTCTGACTTGACTCTTCCGCGGTAGCCCTACTAGTAGTCGGATTTGAGCCAGAGCCGTTTTCTGCGCGTTCTGCTGCGCCCCTTCGGTGTTGGTTGGCGGTTTGGGGGCGGTTTGGGGACCGCAGCGCTTTCGACATAACTCCGTTGCACGCTTGGGTTCGCCGTCGTTCGCGAGCCTTCGCGCTGGAGGAATTCCTATGTACGCAACTATCGCTCGCTTCAGACGCACCATTTTCGCTTTCGGTGGGTCTCCGTTTCATCTGATGCTCGCGCTCATCTGCACATGCGCGATAGCTGTGGGCGGCGCCGGGTCCGTCGCCAGCGCCGGTGTTTTGTATGACGCGGCCACGCACTCGCAGAAGCACCGTCACCACCACAGCAACGACTCCAAAAACAAGACGCCCGCGATCGTAACCGAAGGCGGGCCGCTCAAGGGCTTCATCAACGGGAACATCACCGAGTTCCTGGGAATCCCGTACGCAGCACCGCCGGTCGGCGCACTGCGCTGGACTCCGCCGCAGAGTTACGGCAGATGGCATGGCGTGCTCGACGCGTCGTCGTTCGGCAACGTATGCACTCAGGGTGGCGGCGGCAGCGAAGACTGTCTGTTCCTGAATATCTACGTGCCTAACTTCAAGAAGAACGGCAATAAGCATGGCGGTGCGATGCCTGTGATGTTCTGGATTCACGGCGGCGGGCTGGTCAGCGGCGCCGGCTCCGACTATGACCCGACTCCGCTGGTCAATCAGGGCGTGATCGTCGTGACGATCAACTACCGCCTCGGCTACCTGGGCTTCTTCGCGCAGACCGCGCTCGACACGGAAGGTCATGACGCGGGGAACTACGGTCTGATGGATCAGCAGTTCGCGATGGGGTGGGTGCAGAGAAATATCGGGCAGTTCGGCGGCGATCCGAGCAACGTTACGATTTTCGGCGAGTCCGCCGGCGGACATAGCGTGTACTGCAACCTGGCCTCGCCGACGGCGGCGGGTCTGTTCGCGCATGCGATTTCAGAAAGCGGCTCCTATCTTATGTTCGATAATTTTATAACATCGATCGTGACGCTGCCGGTGGGAGAGACGACCGGCAGCGGCCTGGTCCCCGGGGGCGATTCAGTCGCAAGCGGGTTCGGATGCACTACCGCAGCCTGCCTGCGCGGGGTTTCCAACACCGCATTGGTCGGCGCCCAACCAGGCACCTTGTACGCTTTCGTTGATGGCACGCTGCTTACAATGACGCCCCTCGACGCGTTTGCGACCGGGAATTTCAACCAGGTACCGGTGATGGCAGGAACCAATCACGACGAATGGCGCATCTTCGTCGCCGAGGAATATGACGCGGTGGGCAATCCAATTCTGACCGAGCCTGAATATGATGCGGCCACGATCGCGCTTTGGGGGCCGCTGCTCGGGCCGATCATTCCCTTTTTGTATCCATATGTGCCGCCCGGCGGCCAGGTACTTGGCGCTTCTGGCACGGACGGGATATTCGCTTGCTCGGCGCGCAATGGCGATGCACTGCTCTCGAATTTCACCAACACGTACGCGTATGAATTCAACGACGAAAACGCGCCGCCGCAGCCGCCGCCTGCGGGCCTGAGCTTCCCGTTGGGTGCATACCACGGCTCCGAAATTCAGTACCTCTTCGACACCGGGTACTTCTTCGAGTTCACTGCCCCTCAACAGCAACTGTCGGCTGCGATGGTCAGTTACTGGACGAATTTCGCGGCGACCGGCGATCCCAACGGCGGCACTTTGCCGGCGTGGTCGCTCTACAATCCGACGAGTGACGTGTTCCAATCACTGATTCCGCCGACTCCGACCACTGAATCCACGTTCAACACCGACCATCTGTGCGACGGGTTCTGGAACCTGATCTGAGCTGAATCTGCTGCCGTGGGGGGACGTTAGCGTCCCCCAACACAAAGTGGTTCTCTGCGTGACCCGATGCGCGTTGCATCGGGTCGCGCTCCTTTAGGACTCGAGGGTTCCTCTGTCATTCTCATGGCAGAGGGATGTTTTGAGACATGCGCTAAAGGTTAGCGATCAACTGCCGGTTGCCGCGCACCAATTATCTCTCGGCGATAGAATTTACGCTATCGTCGAGCTTGGTGTTGCTACGATCGCGGCTGAGCGATGCGCGGTCGCGTTTCAATCGACTGGCGTGAGCACCGACCAGGTGGTGCGCGCGCCGCGAGGAGATTCGCGATGGGACGCGGCGGTGAACGCCGCGCTGGCAGCGCTCGAAAATCGCCTCATTGATGTGGGCGCGGCGCGCGGGGCGAAACCCGCGCGCGAGGTGCCGGGCTCAATTGAATCGATTGACCGGATCAAGTTGAGCGCGCGGGAAATCGCCGGCATCGCAAGTTCCGAAAAAATTGGCGAAGGACATCAGATAGCTGCGGCGGCATTCATCGACGGTGTGATTTCGGTGCGAATCGTCGTCGTGGCGCGCGTGGATCGCGGCCTCGGCGAACTGGAGGCTTCGCTTGGACTAATGGCACGCGCCGTTCTCGGCGAGTTTGCGTTAGCCTCCGCGCGCGCCGCGCTCGAGTTCTGGCGGACTCATGGCGCCGAGAACGGCCGGCAGTCGGTTGGCGCAAAGCGCGAGCTCGATAGAGAGCGGGCGGCGACGAACTATCTTGACGGGGCGGTCGCTAACGCGCGCCGCGCCGTGCCGGCCGATCGCTTCACTCGTTTCGGCGAAATCGTCGCAAGCGGTTCCGGCTTCGATCAATGGATAGTCGCGGTTGCGGACGGCGATGATTTGACGCTGGCCGCGTCTTCTTCCGGCATCGCCCGAAACATCGATCCAGCAGAGGCCAGCGCGCTCTCGGACAGTTTCCATCGCCACATTGTGATTGGCCACTGGCGCGATCGCGACGAAGTCCCCGCCGATCACCTCAAGCGATTTTTCGAGGATGAGATGTTTGGCGGCCCGTACGTGAGTATCCCGTTCGAGGGCGGCGCGATCGCGTTGGCCTCGCGCGATTCGCACGCATCGGCGGCGATGGCGGAGGCGATCGTCGAACGGCTGACGCCAATCGCGACCAGTTGGATGTTGGAGCGAGAGGCGGCGCGGCGGACGCGGCTGGTGCGCCAACTTGCGCTCCGAATGTTTTCCGCGGTCGACGAAGAGCGCTTGAGGATCGCCCGCGACCTGCACGACGATCAGGCGCAGTTGATTGCGGCGGTGAAGATCGCGCTCGAAGGCCCGCGCGAGGCGGCGCGCCCGATCTTCAAACAGGTCGAGGAGGAGTTGCGCCGCAAGACGCGCGAACTTCGTCCGGCCACGCTTGGTAACGGGTCGCTCGAAGAAGCAATCGAGCGCGAGTTCGAGCGGCTGAATCAGGCGGGCGTGAAGGCCAAGGTTCTTCATTCGGTCCACGGCGACAGTGTGGAGAAATTCTCGCGACCGGTGCAGCAACTGTGTTTTCAGGTCATTCGCGAGGCGCTGTCCAATGTGATTCGCCACGCACACGCGAAATCAGTCGAGGTCATGTTCGAATGCATCGGCGGGACCGCGCGAGTCTCGGTAAGCGACGATGGGCGCGGAATCGGCAACGGCAACGGCGAGGGCACCGGCTTGACCGGCGTGCGCGAGCGGCTCGGGTTGATGGGTGGCAGATTGACCGTCGAATCGCGCGCGGGCCGAACGACGGTCGTCGCGGAAATTCCGGAGTCGGCGTGATGGAAGATCACGGACGCATTCGCGTGCTGCTCGCCGATGATCATCGGATCCTGCGCGACGCTCTGCGGTCGGTGCTGGCGACCGAGTGCGAGGTCGTCGGAGAGGCGTCGGATGGCGAACAGGCCGTCGCGATTGCCGCGCGCCTGAAACCGCAGGTCGTGGTGATGGACGTCGGGATGCCGGGAATCGGCGGCCTGGCCGCTGCGCGCCGAATCGTCAAAGAAACGCCGGCCTGCAAAGTGCTCATGCTAAGTCAGTACGACGACGAAGAATACGTGCTCGAGGCACTCGGCGAGGCGGGCGCCTCTGGCTATGTGGTTAAGACCGATGCGGCCACCGAGTTGCTGAGCGCGGTGCGAGCGGTCCATTCAGGGCGGCAATACCTGAGCCCGACCATCGCGCCGATCGTGCTCGCGCGCCTGCGCAACGGCGGGTCTGCGAAGGCGTCGCGCGCAACGACTCCAACCCGGCGCGAGCGCGAGGTGCTCAAGCTGATAGGCGAGGGCGCGACCACCAAGGAGGTCGCGAACCGGCTCGGCATCAGCGTGAAGACCGCCCAGGTGCATCGCGACAACCTCAAGCAGAAGCTCGAGCTGCGCTCGACCGCGGCAATAGTGCGCTACGCGATCAAGCATAAGATGATTCGCGTCGACTGAGGGAAGCTTTCCGGTCCCCCTTCCCACGATGGGAAGGGGTTAGGGGTTAGGTTCCCAGCATGAATCTGTTCTCCGCGTGACGAAAACTCCACTTTTTGACTTGGTAAATATGACATTTTGATGCTGACTACTGCGATAGTCTGTGCCGATGGATCGGGCGAAGGCAGAAGAGCGTCGCGCACGGCGCTGGTTCGAACTGGAGCCCTCCGCAGTCGAACGACTTGAACTGCAAACCTCGCCGCGCGTCTCGACCGTCGCCAGCTACGTCTTCACGCGCGCGGCCGAACGCTCGTGGGAAGTTCTCAATCAGCATCTCAACGGGCCGCAAGGCGGAGTGTTCTGGATCAGCGGGCCGGCGGGATGCGGCAAGACGCATTTCCTTGACTATGTGATCGCGCTGCTGAGGCGGGCGGGCGCGCTCGACGCACAGAACGCTCGACGGCTGGTGTGCGGGCTCGAGGTTGCCGGGCGGATAACCGGCACGGAGGTCGAGCTGTTCCTGCTCAGCGTCCTGGCGGAACAAATCGGCGGCGATCCGCGATCCAACGATCTATTCCGCCAGATGCGCGGCGCGGCCGCCTTGAATGTCGCATTGGAAGCCGCGCGGCGGACCAACATCAGGGCGGTGACGGTCGCGATTGATTTTGGCACGTCGCATTTCGAGGCCACTTCGGAGTTTTTCGCGATGCTGGCGCAGGTCGCCGAGTCCTTCCGCCAGGTAAAGTTCACCGTGATTGCGGCTAGTCGCGCGACGGCTCCAGAGGTGACGAGTCCGCTGCTGGTTGCGCCACGCGATCCGAACGAGGAGACGACTATTGCGGTGCGGCGCGCGCGGCGGCTGCTCGAGGATGCGGAATTCGATGCCGAGCGCACGTATGCGGGAATCGACACGGGGGGACTGGCGCCCGGCGCGATCTTCCCCTTCCATCCCGCAGCACTCAAAGCACTTCGCGCAATCGCCAATCGGCCAGTTGCTAACGGCACAGGTTTCGATCGTGCGGATATCGTGTCGTTGTCGCGGTTGGCGCGTGAAGTATTGGCGTCGTCATCGAGCGGCGCTGATTTGCCGGCGCGCTTGATCTATCCGCCGGACCTGACGATGAATGCGGAGATCGCAAAGCTGCTCACTGTTCTACTGGATGAGGCTGGACGAGCAGCGTGGAAGATTGCGCGCGACGCAATCGCCGGTTTCGATACGTACGAGAAAGACCTCGCTCGCGAGATCGTCGACTCATTGATCGTCGAGCGCGTATGCGGTGATACGGCGGCGCTCCCGATCGACCAGCTGAAGTCGCGAATGCCGATCCTCGCGTACAGCGCGTCCGAGAACGGGCGGGCGACCCCGGCCGTCCGCGATTTGTTGCGCCGCCTGGAGGTTTCCACTGGCGGCGTGATCCGATTGGAAACCGATTCTGCCTGGTTCGATCCGGAGGCGGCGGGCGCGCCCGAGCTTGCGGTCTTCAACACCGCGCTCGCGCTGGCGCGCCGATTCGATCCGCGGCTTACGACCGCGCGCGATCGTGCAGATCTGGATGCGCGCCACAATCGACTCGACAGTTCGATGGCGCTCGCGGTCGAGGGCGCGGTACGTACGCGCGAGGTGCTTGCGTCGGCGCTTAGAGAGGCTGGTCTTGAAATGCCCGCGGCGAATACTACGGCGATCGAGCAGTATATCGCGCTGGCGGAATCGGGCGCGGCAGCGATGCTCGAAGCGGCTGCGGATCGATCGTATCTGGAGTCGGCAATCCAGATCGCCGGCGCATACGAAATACTGGCTGCCGCGGCTGAATCGATCCCGCGGATGCGCGCGATGCGCGACTACCTGGCGGCGACCAGCTTGCGCGCTTCGCCGGACGAAGGCGGCGGCATCAGGCGAGAGCCGGCTATCACTTCGCTCGAAACCGAATGCGAGCTGCTCCGAGTCGAGCTTGGCCCGCGAATTCTGACCGGACCGCCGCGCAGCCTCGATGCATTGGAAGCTCGTTTTCAGAAATTCAAATGGACCTACGTTCAGTGCTACCTGAGCGCGCATGCACGATGGATTGAAAAGATGGAGCGGTTCGAACTGGCGGCGAACGACGCGCGCCGGTACTTCGGCGCGCTCGCGCGGCTCAACGCGATCCCAGCCTTGGGGCTCCCGGTGGGCGCGCTTCTTGGCGCGCGACTAGCGCAGGTGAGCGGGCGCGTCGCGCGCTGCGAACTGGGAGACGCAATCGCGCCCGAGACGATGCCGCGATGCCCGAGTTGCCGGTTTCAGCTCGGCGCGTCGTCGCCACAACCGGAACTCGAAGATGCGATGGAGGCAATTCGGCGCGCGCTAGAGATTAAACTGGCGGCGTTATCGCAAAGCATGATCGCGCGGCTGATTCGCAATCACGACAAGGAACATCGCCTCGAAGGATTTCTGAAAATCACCCAGGCCGCGCAGACCGACGCGCTCGTCCGAGTGCTCGACGACAAGCTCGCGCGGTATCTGTCGCAGGTGCTGGAAGAAAACGGTAGACAAGTTTGATCCTACCTCTCCTTGTCCGAGGAGAGGTCGGCGCGCGCCGAAGGAGCGCGACGGGAGTGGTGCAACGCCGGCCGTCGCACCAACGCTTGTTGTTGCGCTGCTGTCGAGCGGCGAACTTGCGTATCTGCATAGCGATTAAACGAGTCGGGGTTGGCGACGTGTCGCGCGCTGCACCACTCCCGGCGACACCGCTTCGCGGCTTTCGCCGACCTCTCCTCGGACAAGGAGAGGTTAGGACACGGAACGGACTAGCGGGCCGGGGTGATGCGTTGCTTTTTGGGCTGGCCGGGAGGAAATGCACTCGCGCGTTTGTGGCGCGGGCGCACGTTGAAACGATCGAGCTGGCGAAAGTACGCGTCGCGCACGATCTCGAGGCCCCACAGCAAAGTCAGGCCCAATGTGCGGCCAACTCCACCGACGACTTCCAATATGAGAGGCAGGCCGCGCAGCGGCTCGATCGGAACGTCAACCCGCGCTTTTTCTTGAGTGGTTTCCATCAAGCTTCAGAGTAAGTTGCCAGGCGCCCGCATGCAACCCACGTCGCGAGCGCCTGGCCAGATTGCTACGGCGACGAAGATGCAGCGGGCGCGGGAGTTGGTGCGGTCTCGCCGGCTCCGATGACCGTGAGTTTCACGTCGTCGAATTCCGCCTGCGAATCGTCGGCTGCCCAGAGCCCGATCTTGCCCTTGGCGATTTTGTTGTCGTCGAAATCGAAGATCATCTTGTCATTGTCGTAGCACGAGAAGTGGCCACCCTGCGCAGTCACCTTGAGCCTGTACCAGGTGGCTTTGTCGGTGGGCACGACGTTCTGCTTGAGATTGTTCAGCACACCGTTGGTCACCCGCGAAAGAGCGAAGTAATCGCTGGGGCATCCGGCGGAGAGCAGGTAGAAATTCTTGTCGTCGACATAACGGAAGATGAGACCGCCGGAACAATCGAAACGTCCGCCGACGGATTGGAACTGAGCTTCGAGGGTAAAGTCCGAATACTCAGTCGGATCGGTTTCAATTGCGATTGGATAGTACGCGAGCAAACCGGTCAGCGACTTGAGCATGCGCCCGGCCGGCAAACCGAACACGTTGGGCTTGCTGGGCGCGCTGGGATCAGCAATCACCTGCCAATCACCTTCAATCGCTTTCCATCCCGCGGCCATTTCGCCGGCCTTGTCCGAATCGAAATTCCAGAGGTGAACTTCGGGAGTCGGGGTGGGCGTCGGCGTCAAAGTTTCGGTGGGCGTCACCTCTGCCTTTTTCTTTTTTCCTTTCGAATAAGCGGCCGGGCTGACGACCAGCACCATCATCACCAGGCCCGCTGCAATGACTGCGGCGCTTCGCAGCCAGTAATTTTGCGTCTTCATCTATCCTCTCTCTGCTCCGATGAGCTGGAATCCAGTTGAAGTGGAGCGACGACCGAATCGGCGCGAGTTTCGCCAATGAACGGCGTCGCTGTCAAGCTGATGTTTTTCGCGGTGAACGCGGAGGCAGCCGCAATACTCCATTGCTTACACAAGATGACCCTCGCGTTGAATAGCCAGTCCGATTTCTATTTTCGCTTTTTCTTCGTAACTGACTATTCGCGCCAATAGTCAGTTTATTACATCTGATGACGCCCGATTTGCTTGACTGTGGTGGGACAGAGTGGGATGTTGTGGAGCTCTGGGGAGGGGACGCCGGTGTTTAATGGTCGATTCGACCATGCGATCGATGAAAAAGGTCGGGTAAGTATCCCGGCTCGTTTTCGCGAATCTCTTCAGCGCGAAAATCACGATCGACTTTATATCACGAATTTTCTCTACGCCGGAGAGCGATGTCTGTCGCTGTACCCGCCCAGTCAGTGGGACACGCTCAACGCGACTCTGCGCAGCAAGCCAAGATTCGATCCGCGGGTGCAGGCGTTTGAAACATTTTTCATCGGTGGAGCTCATGAAGTGCCGGTCGATCGGCAGGGGCGGCTTCTCATCCCGACGACGCTGCGCAACTTCGCGCGGCTGGATCGCGAGGTGACGTTTTCCGCGCGGCAGGATCATTTTCAACTTTGGGACAAAAAGATCCTCGACAAGGTTTTGAAGGTTGCCGAGGAAACGATCATGGATCCCGAATTTTTCGAGAAGCTTGGTCTCTGATCGGCAGTGACAGAATGAATCTGGCAGTGAGATACGAAGACGACGCAGCGGACCGGAGGCATGTGCCGGTGATGGTGGAGGAGGTGTGCGGGCTGTTGTCCGCACACGGTCCGCTCGCGTTCGTCGACGTGACTGTGGGGACGGGTGGGCATGCGGCGGCGATGCTACGCGCGACCAAGGCGCGGATGCTCGGGCTGGATCGCGACGCGGCGGCGCTGGCCGTCGCGCGCGACCGGCTGGTGGAGTTCGGCGATAGGGTCGTGCTTGAGCGCGCGGACTTCGGCGAGATTGCGGCCGTCATGAAGCAGCATCACTTCGACGGCGCTGACGCGATACTCGCCGATCTCGGCATGAGCAGCTACGCGCTCGACGATCCTCAGCGCGGGTTTTCGTTCCGGCTCGACGGTCCGCTCGACATGCGGATGGACGATCGGCAAACACTGCAAGCGAAAGACATTGTCAATGAAGAGAGCGCCGAGGAAATCGCGCGCATCATCTATACCTACGGCGAGGAGCGCGGCTCGCGGCGGATAGCGCGGCTGATCGTCGAGGCACGGCGGCGCGGTCCAATCGAGACCACTGGCGAATTGCGCGCGATCGTCGAGCGGGCTCTGGGAGCGCATCGGCGCGGTGGAGCGCATCCGGCAACGCGGACCTTTCAGGCGCTGCGAATCGCCGTGAATCACGAAATGGAAAGTCTCGCGGCGCTTTTGCGCGACGGTCCCGCGATGCTCAATCCCGGCGGCCGGATGCTGGTCATCTCGTATCACTCGCTCGAAGATCGACCGGTCAAGGAGCGCTTCCGCGAGCTCGCGCATACAACAGATTACACGGCGATCGCGCGCAAGGTGATCAAGCCGTCGTCGGCGGAGACCTCGCGCAATCCACGCGCACGCAGCGCGAAAGTGCGATGCATCGAACGGAGCCCACGATGAGCCCGCGAGTAAAACCGACGCGGCGGCCCTCGAAGGTAGTGCCGGCGATACTGGGCGCGCTGATCGCGATCGTGGGATTCGCGACGCTGATGACGCGGCTGCAAATGACGCAGGAAGGCTACCGGCTTTCCGCGCTGCACGATGAAATCGCGAAACTGCAGGACGAAAATCGCGAGCTGCGCCTGACCGCGGCTCAGCTCAGTTCGCACGAGAGGCTGCGCGCACTCGCGCCGCAGTATCATCTCGCGCCGCCCGGCCGCGGGCAGGTGGTGATGCTCCCATGAATACATCGTTCAAGCAGCGGCGGGCGCGAATCGGAGCACTCACGTTGACGTTGGCGGCGCTGTTCGGACTCGCGGTGATTCGGCTGGTGGTGCTGGTGGCGCTGTACGGGCCGAAGTTGAACTCCCTGGCGCATAACGAGCACACCGGTGAAACCCAACTCGCAGCGGTGCGCGGACCGATCGTCGATCGCAACGGCGTGCCGCTCGCGCTCTCGGCGGAGACCCGATCAGTTTACGCGCGGCCGAAGAAGGTGATCGAGTCGAGCACGCCGGCCGAGCGCGGCAAGCTGGCGGCGATCCTGATGATGATGCCGATTTCGCTTGAATCGAAATTGAACAACGCGTCGCCGTTTGTATGGCTCGAGCGCCGGATTTCACCGGACAAGGCGCAGGCGGCGGAAGCGCTGGGCATCGACGGCATCGGCACGATTAGCGAATACAAGCGGTTTTATCCGGAGAGCAACCTGGCCGCGTCGGTGGTGGGGCTGGCTGGGATGGACGGCCAGGGGCTCTCCGGATTGGAACTGCAATACGACAAGATTGCGCGCGGCGAAGCGGTCGAGCTGAGCTTCGATCACGACGCGCAGGGGCATCCGATATTCGACAGCCCGCTCGCGCTCAAGGCGCCGGAGCCGGGCGCGCAGCTCGAGTTGACGATCGACTCGTCGATCCAATCGCTGGCCGAAACCGAATTGGCGGCGGAAGTGAAGGCGAGCGGCGCGAAGCGGGGCAGCGTCATCGTGCTCGATCCGTTTACCGGCGAAGTCATGGCGATGGCGAACGAAAGCGCCGACGGCGCCAGCCTTCATGACCGGCTGCATAATCCGGCGGTCGAGGACGCGTTCGAGCCGGGATCGACGATGAAGGGGATTCTCGGATCGATTGCGCTGGCCGATCACGCGATCACTACCGACAAACAATTTTTTTGCGAGAACGGGCATTTTACGATCGACCGGCACACGATTCACGATCACAGCCCTCACGGATGGCTGAATCTCGGCGGGATCATCGAAGTGTCGTCGAATATCGGCGCGTCGAAGATTGCGCTGACGCTCGGCTCGCAGCGTTACTACGACGGTCTGCGGGCGTTTGGAATCGGATCGCGCACCGGAATCGATCTGCCGGGTGAAGCCGGCGGATTGCTGAACAAGCCGGCCGGATGGAAGCAGATCGATCTCGCCAATCATGGTTTCGGGCAGGGCGTGGCGGTCACTCCGATTCAGCTTGCGGTCGCATACGCGGCAATCGCGAACGGTGGAAATATTGTGCGGCCTTACGTCGTGAAGGCTGCCTACGACGCTGAGGGACGCGCGATACTCACGCATACGCCACAGGTATTGCGACGTGCGATCGCGCCAGATATCGCGCATCAGATGAATCTGCTGCTGCGCAACGTCGTCATGTCCGATGGCGGCACGGCGGCGAAGGCGCGCGTTGACGGATTTATTGTCGCGGGCAAAACTGGCACAGCGCAGATGGTGAATCCGGAAAACGGCACCTACTATCAGAATCGGCACGTCTCGTCGTTCGTGGGATTTTTGCCGGCAGACGATCCGCGGCTGCTTATCCTGGTAGCGCTGTATGACGTCGGTCACGAGCACTTTGGCGGCTTGATCGCGGCGCCGGTGTTCAGTGAAATCGCGCAGGGCGCCGTTCGTGATTTGAATATCACCGCGCCCGGCGAGCCCACCGATACTGCCAGCATGATCCCGATGCCCGATTTCGGCAAAGATTCGAACGGCAAAACTCCGACAACAGCAGTTGCAGATCCCGACGACTATCTGCCGGTGCTGACGGGATCGAAGCTGACGCGCGCGACGCCGAATTTTGCGGGGCTCAGTCTCAGGCGCGCGATGGAACTGGCGCGCGTCTCGCGGGTCAACGTCGATGTGCACGGCGGCGGCTATGTCGTCGCGCAGGAGCCGAGCGCTGGTGCTCCGCTCAATCATGCGACGGTGAAATTGACACTGGCTGCGATTGTTGCGGACAGTGGAGTCGAGACGGCGGCGGATTCCAGCGTCGTGCCCGCATCGTATTTCAGTGGCGGCGGTGTATCGCCCGTCAGGCGAAAGTGAAACTTGGTGAACTGCTCGAAGGACTCGACGTCCGTCGAATCGACGGCGACCTGAACGTGGAAATCACGGGCCTCAGTTACGACTCGCGTCAGACGAGGCCCGGTCATCTGTACTTCTCGACGGCCCGCGATGCGACGCGCAACCGGGCCAACATTGACGATGCATTAAACCGTGGGGCGCGCGCTGTGGTGGTTGGTGGTTGGGCAGGTGGAACAGCGCGCCCCGCGGTGACCATGGTGGGGAGCGAGCGGCCGCGCCTGTTGATGGGCGCGGCCGCGTCGCGATTTTTCGGAGCGCCGAGCGAGCGCGTCGATTTGATCGGCATCACCGGGACCAGCGGAAAGACCACGACCAGTTACATACTCGCGTCGATTTTCGAAGCGGCCGGGATGCCCGCCGGAATCATCGGCACCATCGGAATTTTCATCAGCGGCAAGAAAATTTACAGCGGACTCACCACGCCTGAATCGATCGATTTCGAATCCGCGCTGGCGCAGATGGAGCATGAGGGCGTGCGTCATGCAATTGCCGAGGTGTCGTCGCAGGGAATCGCGGAAGGGCGGGTCGAAGCGCTGAACTTTCGCGCATGCATGTTCACCAACCTTGGTCGCGACCATCTGGACTATCACAAGACGATCGAAGATTACTTCGCGGCGAAGTTGCGGCTTTTCACTGAGATCCTCCCGCGAAGCAAACGCACAGACACGGTAGCGGTCGTTCGCGGCGACGATCCGTTTGGGCGCCGCGTGCTCGAAGCGGTGAAGGGATCGAAAATAAGTTTCGGGATGGACCGTTCTCTCGACGTGCATCCCGAGAAATTCGATGCGGACCTTAGCGGGATTCGCGCGACGCTGTCGGTGCTCGGCAAAAAAATCGAAATCGAGTCGCCGCTGATCGGCGAGATCAACTTGCTCAATATTCTGGGCGCGGCTGGCGTGTCGGCGGCCCTGGGTATCGATATGGGCGCGGCGGCGGTTGGGGTGCGACGATGCCCCGGGGCCCCTGGCAGGCTCGAAGCGGTCGCGGCGAAATCCGGTGTCACGGTGCTGGTCGATTACGCGCACAAGCCGGACGCCCTCGATGCGGTGCTGACTGCGCTTCGGCGTTTGCGCGCGGGCAGAATAATTTGCGTATTTGGATGCGGTGGAGATCGCGACCGCGGCAAGCGTCCGATCATGGGTGAGATTGCGGGGCGCCTTGCCGATATCCCGATTCTCACTTCCGACAATCCACGCACCGAAGATCCACTGGCGATAATCGCCGAAGTCGAGCAAGGTTTGGTCGCGTCCGGACGTGCGCGAAGCGATGACTCGTCGACGGCTGGCGGATATATCGTGGAGCCTGATCGGCGCAAGGCCATCGCGATCGCGATACGAATCGCGGCGGCGGGTGACGCGGTTTTGATCGCAGGCAAAGGACACGAGGATTATCAGTTGGTGGCGGGCCGCGTGCTCCCGTTCGACGATCGGGTCGTGGTCCGCGAGATTGCCGCCGAACTCGGCGGCGGGCAGAGTTGAGATTCGGCGAGCGTTGCGATGCTCTACCTGCTGCTCTACCCCCTGCACAAATATTACTCCGGATTCAACGCGCTCCGGTACGAAACGCTGCGCTCGGTGCTTGCCGGACTTACCGCGCTCGCGCTGTCGTTGGCTCTGGGACCCATTCTAATCGAACGGTTCCGCGAGCTGCGCATCGGCCAGACGATTCGCGAGGTCGTTCCGCAGGCGCATCAGAAGAAAGCCGGCACGCCGACCATGGGCGGACTGCTGATCGTCGCATCGATGCTGTCTGCGACGCTCCTGCTCGCCAACATTTTAAATCCGTATGTCTGGATCGCGATCTTCGTGACGCTGAGTTTCGGCGCGATCGGTTTCAGCGACGACTACTTCAAGCTCGCTCGCGGCAAGGGGCTTGGCCTTTCCGGGCCCGCGAAACTTGTGTGGTCGTTCTCGTGCGCGTTCATCGCGGCCGCGTGGCTCTTTCTGTATCTCGGCTTCGACACGCATCTGACTGTTCCATTCCTGAAGAATGTACATCCTGATCTGCACGTCTGGTTTTACATTCCGTTCGCGATGCTGGTGATCGTTGGATGCTCGCACGCGGTGAACCTGACTGATGGGCTCGACGGTCTCGCGATTGGACCCGTGATGACCGTCGCGCTCACTTACTGGACGTTCAGCTACGTCGCCGGCAACATCAAGTTCGCGAGTTACCTGCAGATCCCGTACATCGCGAACATGGGCGAGGTCGCAATTTTCTGCGCGTCGATCATCGCCGCATCGCTCGGCTTCTTGTGGTTCAACGCGTATCCGGCCTCGATGATGATGGGCGATGTCGGCGCACTCGCGCTCGGCGGTGCGATCGGCACGGTCGCGGTGCTGTGCAAACAGGAACTGGCGCTGATAATCGCGGGCGGAGTGTTCGTCGCGGAGGCGGCCTCAACCATCATTCAGCGATATTATTTCAAAGCGACGCGCAAGCGATTTTTCCTGATGGCGCCGCTGCACCATCACTTTGAACTCAAGGGCATTCCCGAGACCGTGGTCGTGATCAGATTCTGGATCGTATCGATCGTGTGCGCGCTGGTCGCGCTGAGCACGCTGAAGCTGCGTTGAATCGATGGAACTTTCGGACAAACGCGTGATGGTTGTGGGACTTGGGGTCAGCGGAGTCGCCGCGGCCCGGTTTCTCGCCTCGCGCGGCGCAAGACTCGTGATGACCGATCGGCGCGTCGATGTCGATCGCAGCAATCTGCCTCAGGGCGCGTTGAAGCTGGGCGCGGAAGACGCGAGCCGGCTGGACGGCATCGACCTCGTCGTCACGAGTCCCGGAGTACCGCGCGATTCTATTCTGTTGACTGCCGCGACCGCTCGTGGAATTCCGGTGATCGGTGAGATCGAACTCGCCAGCCGCTTCCTTGATGCACCAATCGCCGCGATCACCGGCACCAACGGCAAGAGCACGGTGGTCGTGCTGCTCGGCGAGATTCTCAAAGCGTCGGGACGGCGCACTTTCGTCGGCGGCAACCTCGGCACGCCGCTAATCGACGCGGTCGGTGGCGAATACGACGTCGCGGTTGTCGAGGTGTCGAGTTTCCAGTTGGAGTGGATCGAGAAATTTCGACCGAAGGCAGGCGTGCATCTTAATCTGACCGACGATCACTTCGATCGCTACAAGGATCTCGACGACTACGGACGCGCGAAGGCGCGCTTGTTCGAGAATCAGCAGGCTTCCGACTACGCGATTCTGAATCGCGACGATCCCAATGTATGGAAGCTCGCGAAAAGCGTGCGTGCGCGTGTGATTGGCTTCGGGCACGCGCGCGGCGAATCGGGAGCGTCGATCTGGTTCGACGAGCCGGCTAACGCGATCGCGTTCGATTTTGATTTTGACGACGCGCCTCGCGGACGAATCAGCCTCGAAGGTTTTCGCCTGCGCGGCCGGCACAACATCTCCAATGCGATGGCGGCGTCGGCGGCGGCGCTCGCGCTTCGCATCAAGGCCGGACAAATCGAGCGCGCGCTTGCATCGTTCCGAGGCCTACCGCATCGGATTGAGGTCGTACACGAACGCGACGGCGTGACTTATATCGACGACTCGAAGGGGACCAACGTCGGTGCCGTGGTCGAAGCGATCGACGCGCTCACTGCGCCGATAATTTTGATCGCCGGCGGTCTCGATAAGGGCGGCGACTACGCTCCGCTGCGGCGTCCACTCGGCGAAAAAGTAAAACTGGCGATTTTCAACGGCGCGGCGCGCGACAAGATGGCGGCGGCGCTCGACGGCGCGACGAAGATAGAATCGGTGGCGACTCTCAAGGAAGCGGTCGAACATGCGGCGCGCGCGGCGCGGCCGGGCGACACTGTCCTGCTCTCGCCGGCGTGCTCGAGCTTCGATCAATTCAAGGACTATGCGGAACGTGGGAACGTATATAAAGAGCTGGTTCGGGCGCTTTGACGCGGTAAGCTACCGGCGCCCCGACCCGTGGCTGTGGCTGCCGGCGGCGGTGCTGTTGCTACTGGGGCTGCTGATGGTGCTGAACACGACCTACTTTCTCGGTATCGAGAAGCGCGGCGACGCGTTCCATTTTTTCAAGCTTCACCTGGCGCACATCGCGGTAGGCTTCGTGTTTTTGATGTTGCTCTCGCAATTCTCGCTGGCGGGGCTGCGACGTATCGCGATGCCCCTGTTCATCGCGTCCATCGTGATGCTCGCGCTGCTCTACGTGCCTGGGTTCGGGTTGATGAAGGGCGGCGCGCGCCGATGGCTCAGGCTGGGACCGGTGATCGCGGAACCGTCGGAGCTGGTGAAATTCGCGCTGGTATTTTTCCTCGCGAAGTTTCTCAGCGCGCGGCAGAATCGGATCCGCGAATTCAAGCATGGCCCGCTCGCGGTGTTTCTGATCGTCGGACCGATCACGCTTTTAATTTTGAAGCAGCCTGACTTCGGCAGTACCGTGATGATTGCTCTGATCCTGTTCGCGATGCTGTGGGCGGCCGGCGCGCGCTGGCAGCATCTTGCCGGTGCGGGCGGTGGCGCGCTCGGTCTGTTGGCTTTTCAGGCAGTGGCGAAGTCGTACCGGATGAAGCGCCTGACTACGTTTCTCGATCCATGGTCAGTCGCGCGCGGCGCCGGCTTCCAACTCGTACAATCGTTCATCGCGCTCGGCGAAGGCGGCAAATGGGGAGTCGGTCTCGGCGCTGGACGCCAGAAGATGTTCTACTTGCCGGAAGCTCACACCGACTTTGTGTTCGCCGTCGTTGGCGAGGAGTTCGGCCTGATCGGCGCGGCAGTCGTAATCTCCCTGTTCCTGGTGATCCTGTTCCGCGGGATGCGAATCGCGCATGACGAGCCCGATCCGTTCGCGAGTCTGCTCGCGGTGGGACTGACGGCGCTGCTCTCGATTCAAGCTCTGATCAACATGTCGGTGGTGATCGGGCTGATCCCGACCAAGGGACTGCCGCTGCCGTTTCTGAGTTACGGCGGCACTTCGATCATCATCGCGATGGCGGCGTTGGGCGCGCTACTGGCGCTCGGACGCCGGCCGGCGGTGCGATGAAAGTGATAATCGCGGGAGGCGGAACGGGCGGGCATCTTTTTCCGGCAGTCGCGCTGGGCGAGGAAATGATGCGCGAGCGTCCCAACCTCGAAGTGCTGTTCGTCGGCACGAGCGCGGGACTCGAGGCCAAGTGGCTGCCGAAGAGTGGATACCGGTACGAGCTTTTCGAGATGCATGGAATTCGCGGGCATAACGTATCTCGAGCGCGCGCGAGCGTCGATGGAATTCATCCGCGCGATCGGCCTCGCGACGTCGCTGGTCAGGCGGTTTCGTCCGAGCATCGTCGTGAGCGCCGGTGGATATGCGTCGGCCTCGATGGGCGCGGCGGCGATCCTGACGCGGACCCCGCTGCTGTTGATGGAACAGAACACGCGTCCGGGTCTGGCGAACCGCATGATGGCGAGGTTCGCGCAAAAGATTTGCGTCGGCTTCAGTGACAGCGTCCCTTATTTCAGTTCTGCTAAAGTAGAGGTGACCGGTAATCCGACCCGCTTCCGATACCGGCCTGACCGATCGCGACGGGAGGGCGAGCAATTACAAATCCTTGTTTTAGGCGGTTCATCGGGAGCGCATCGCCTGAATATTGGTGTCGTTGGGGCTTTCAAAATCTGCGGAAAAAGTGTTATAAATTGGAACGTAGTGCATCAGACTGGGGAGGCGGATGAGGAGTTGGTGAGGAGCGCATACCGCGAGTTCGGGTTCGCGGCGGAGGTGGTGCCGTTTATCGACGACGTCGCCGACGCCTTGCATCGCGCCGATCTGGTTATCGCTCGTTCTGGCGCGATGACGGTTACCGATATTGCTCTTGGCGCGCGTGCGGCTATTTTCGTGCCGTATCCCTTCCACAAGGATCAGCAGCAGGTTCACAACGCGCGCGTGCTTGAAAAGCGTGGCGGAGCGATAATTGTTCGCGACGATGAGAATCTTGCGGCCAATCTCGCGCGCGAGATCGAAACGCTGGTGAAGAATCCGTCGCGGCTGGACGAGATGGGTTCGCGAGCGCATCAAGCGGCGCATCCCGACGCGGCTCGTCATGTGGCGCAAATTTGTTTTGAAGTTGCGGAGAAAGCGGCAGCGTGAGTGAACTGCATGCAAATGGTCTTTTGACGCGTCAACGGCGATTGCACTTCGTTGGAATCGGCGGCGCGGGCATGAGCGGAATCGCCGAGCTGTGCATCAAGCTCGGGATGCGGGTCAGCGGATGCGATCTGAAACCGTCGGCCGCAGTGACGCGCCTCGCCGAGCTCGGCGCGGAAATCAGCCAGGGGCATCATCCGGCGCATTTGAAGGACGACGGCGGCATCGACGCGGTGGTGATCTCGTCGGCGATAAAGTTTTCCAATCCTGAAGTCGCGCGCGCCCGCGAAATGAAAATCCCGGTGATCGCTCGAGCCGAGATGCTCGGCGAACTGCTGCGGATGTCGAAGCTCGGCGTCGCCGTTGCCGGAACTCACGGCAAGACGACTACCACCGGGTTGATCGCCCTGATCATGGAAGAGGCCGAACTCGATCCGACTGTTGCGGTGGGCGGAAATATTCGCAACACCGGCAGCAACGTCCGGCTCGGGCGCGGCGACTTCATGGTGGCCGAGGCCGACGAGAGCGACGCGTCGTTCCTGCTGCTCATTCCGACCATCGCGGTGGTGACGAATATCGATCCCGAACATCTCGATCATTACGGCACGATGGATAAAGTTCGCGAAGCGTTCGTGGATTTTGTCAATCGCGTGCCTTTCTACGGCGTGGCGGTGCTCGGAATCGACAGCGTGAACGTGCGCGGATTGATCGCGTCGATTCGCAAGCCGCTGGTGACCTACGGCGTGGCGCAGGACGCGGATCTGCGCGCCGAGAAAATCGTGATCGACGGCCTTTCAACGCGCTTCGAGCTGATCCGCAAAGGTGAGAATCTTGGCAGGGTCACGATCCCGACGCCGGGTGTGCATGTGGCGCTGAACTCGCTCGCGGCGATCGCAGTCGCGATGGAAGTCGGAATCAGTTTCGAGCGTGCGGCCGCTGCCCTGGCGAAGTTCGGCGGGATCAGCCGGCGTTTCGAGATCAAAGGCGAAGCGTCGGGACGAATCGTGCTCGACGACTACGCGCACCATCCGGCCGAAGTGCGTGCGACGCTCGCGGCTGTGAGGGCGTCGTTCAAGCGGCGCGTGGTGGCGGTCTTTCAGCCGCATCGGTACACGCGGCTGCGCGATCTGTTCGATGAATTCCTGTCGGCGTTCGACGATGCGGACGTGCTCTATCTGTTCGATGTGTATCCGGCCGGCGAGGAACCGATTGCCGACGTTTCATCGCGCCGTTTGTACGAGGCGCTGCGCGCGCGCGGACATCTCGAAGTGCATTACCTTGGCGCCGAGGACAATCCCGCGGCGCGAATCGCGGCGGGCTCTCGCGCAGGCGACGTGATCGCGACTCTGGGCGCGGGCGATATCTACAAGACGGGTGCCGAAATCCTGAACGCGCTCAGCGCCGAGGTCAAAGTTCATGAAGGCGCTTGAGAACGATCTGCGCGAGAGATTTGGCGCGCGAGTCCGCGCGTCGATGCCTCTGGCTGAACTCACGTCGTTTCGGATCGGAGGTCCGGCCGACTTGTTCGTCAACGTCGAAGACGAAGCCGAGCTGATGCATGCGAAGGCGGCCGCATATCGCGCAAGCGTGCCGTGCTTCTGTCTGGGCGCGGGAACCAATCTGCTCGTCAGCGATCGCGGGATGCGCGGGTTGGTCGTGAGACTCGGCGACGGTTTCTCGAAAATAAAAATCGACGACGCAAAAGTAGTTGCGGGCGCTGCTGCCGCGTTCGGCACCCTGGTCAGTGAAGTGGTCGATCGGGGTCTTGAGGGGCTCGAATTCGGCGAAGGTATTCCGGGTACGGTCGGCGGCGGATTGGTGATGAACGCAGGCGCATTCGGCGGCGAGATCGCGAAGGTGGTCACGCTGGTGCATGGCGTCACAGAGGCTGGCGAGGCGATCGCGCTCAGTAAGGACGAGGTCAAGTTTGCATACCGGCGCACCGAGTTGCCGCCGCACTTCATAATCACGCGCGTCGATTTCGAGCTGGCACGCGGCGATCGCGAACGGCTCTCGGCGCGAGTCGCGGAGCTGAAGGCCAAGCGCGCATCGCGACAGCCGCGCGGAGTTCCCAACGCAGGATCGATTTTCAAGAACCCGCCGGGCAACTTCGCAGGCAAGCTGCTCGAAGGCGCGGGACTGAAGGGGACCCGGCTCGGTGGTGCGGCGTTTTCCGATCAGCATGCCAACTTTATCGTGAATCTTGGCGGCGCTCAGGCCGCGGAAGTGCTCGCCCTGATCGACATGGCGCGGGTCAAGGTGAAAGAGCAGAGCGGCGTCTTGCTCGAACCGGAGGTCAGATTGGTCGGCGACTGGTAAAGACGGATTGAGGTGCGGGGTGGCGGTTCGCGGAGGAAATAAAGCGGTGGCGGGGTGGAGCGCGCGGATGGGCGGGCTGGTGGTATGCGCCTTTTTCGCGCTCGGGGTGATGACCGGATTCAGCACGACCGGCCGTGCGGTGGCTCTCAGAGCCTCCACGAGTCTCACCTCGTATCGCAATCAAATTCTGGACTCGCTCGCGCCCGCGCGCACGACCGCCTCGAACTATTCGGCGGTGCTCGTCCAATGGGCGGGGCGCGCCGGGATTTACCGTCAGGCAGGGCACGCAACCAGGGCAGCGGAGATCTCGGCGGGGAATATGCGCGACGGCGCGATTGCGATCGTCGAGCGTCACGACGGCTTCTACCAACTCTTCAGCGGCGGCGAACTGCGCGGGCCGGTCTCGATCGGCAAGCAGGGCGATCTGCCGGTCCTGAGCGGCGATGCTCTCGACAACGCGCGTGGAACGCAGATGGTCGACTATGCGGCGGTGCTGGTGCGCGCCGAGACCCAACTGTCCGAGATCATTTCGGAGATGCACGTCGGGGATGACGGCACGGCGTCGCTGTTTCTCGAGCGCGAGCGCACCGAGGTCGTGATCGATCTCGATCGCGCGACGACTGAAATTCAGCGCGCTATCAAAGTGCGGCAGCAATGGCAGGGGCGCGAGAATTTGATCGCGGCGCTCGACTTGACGACGCCGGGATTTGCGGTCGTCCGGCTGCATGCCGCCGAGAACTCTCATTCGAAACATAAAAGCGGGCTTCGCAAAGTTTCGTTCAAGCCGGCCGAGGAGTCCGTGACGCGATGAGAAATCTGCTCACCGGCCTGGACGTCGGCACCAGCAAGGTCTGCGCGATCGTCGGCGAGTCGCTGCCCGACGGGCAATTGGCGACGCTGGGCTTCGGAATCGCGCCGTGCACCGGGCTGCGCAAGGGAGTCGTCGTCAATATCGAGGCGACGGTCGAGGCGATCAAGGCAGCGGTCGAGGAAGCGGAGAAAACTTCCGGCGTGCGAGTGGGGTCGGTGGTGGTCGGCGTCGCCGGACCGCATATCAAGGGCCTCAACAGTCATGGAATCGTCGCGGTGCGCGGCGGCGAAGTCAGCTCGCGCGACGTTGACAGGGTGATCGATGCGGCGCGCGCGGTTGCGATCCCGCTCGATCGGCAGGTGCTGCATATTCTGCCGCAGCAGTTCGCGGTCGATGAGCAGGAAGGTGTGCGCGAGCCTTACGGGATGGCGGGCGTCCGGCTCGAGGCGCGCATCCATATCATCACCGCCGCGCAGAGCTACGGACAAAATCTCACCAAGTGCTGCGAGCGCGCGGGCGTGACGCCGTCCGAGATGGTTTTCCAGCCGCTGGCGTCGGCGGATGCGGCGCTGTTTCCGGAGGAACGCGAGCTCGGCGTCGCGCTGATCGACGTTGGCGGCGGCACCACCGACATCATCGTGTTTCACGGTGGCGCCGTGATGCATACCGCGGTGCTGCCGATTGGCGGGAATCATCTCACCAGCGATATCGCCGCCGGATTGCGCACGCCGATATCGGAGGCGGAGCGGCTCAAGATTACCTTCGGCATCGCGACCAACCAGGTCGTGCGGCGCGACGAGATGGTGCAGGTGCCCGGCGTCGGCGGACGCGAGCCGCGAGTGATCGCGCGCCGGCTGCTCGGAGAAATCATCGAGCCGCGCATGGAAGAGATCTTCACGATGGTGCAGCGCGAGCTGTTGCGCTCGGGAGTTTCGGACGGGCTCGCGTCGGGCATCGTGCTGGTCGGCGGGACCTCGCTGCTCGAGGGCACACAGGAACTGGCCGAGCGAATCTTCGGCGTGCCGGTGCGGCGCGGACTTCCGATCAACCTGAAGGGACTGCCCGAAGAACTGATGAAGCCGATGTACACGACGGCGGCGGGCCTGCTGCTGCATCAGAGCGCGGCGGGCGGAATTGGAAATGGAGTTGGAAAAGCGGGCCGGCTGGGACGGCTGCGCTCGCGGCTTAGCGATTGGGTGAGGGACTTCTTTTGAGGAGTCGCCGAAGCAGTAAATCAAATGGGCAACAAACTTTGCCGGTAGGTGGTGGAGGAGGATCTGTGATGATTGAGTTGGTGAGTAATCCCGACCCGGGCGCGAGGATAAAGGTGATTGGTGCAGGTGGATGCGGCGGCAACGCGGTCAACCACATGATCAATGTGGGGCTGCGCAACGTCGATTTCATCGCCGTCAATACCGACATCCAGGCGCTGCAGAATAATCACGCGCCGCTGCGCCTGCAGATCGGCGACGAGATAACCCGCGGACGCGGCACCGGCGGCAATCCGGAAATCGGCCGCAAGGCCGCGCTCGAAGACGAGGAGCGAATTCGCGAGATCCTGTCGGAAGCCGAGATGGTGTTCGTGACCGCCGGGATGGGCGGCGGCACCGGAACCGGCTCTGCCCCAGTGATTGCGCGTATCGCACGCGAGCTGGGCGCGCTGACCGTCGGCGTCGTGACCAAGCCGTTTCAGTTCGAAGGACGCCGGCGCATGACGCAGGCCGAAGAGGGATTGCGCGAGCTGAAGAACGCGGTCGACACGCTGATCACGATTCCCAATCAGCGCCTGCTCTCGGTAGCGAGCAAGAATACGTCGCTCAAGGAATCGTTCCAGAAGGCCGACGACGTGCTGCTGCAGGCGGTGCGCGGAATTTCGGAGTTGGTCACGGTGCATGGATTGATCAACCTCGATTTTGCGGACGTGCGATCGATCATGGCCGAGATGGGCATGGCGATGATGGGTGCGGCCACCGCTTCCGGCGAGAATCGCGCGGTCGAGGCGGCGCAGCGCGCTATTTCGAGTCCGCTGCTCGAGGACGTTTCGATCAAGGGCGCGCGCGGTCTGCTGATCAACGTGACGGGCGGCTCGGACATGGCGCTCTACGAAGTGAACGAGGCGGCGAGCCTGATCCAGGAAGAGGCGCACGAGGACGCCAACATCATCTTCGGCGCGGTGATCGACGAATCGATATCCGACGAGATTCGCGTCACCGTTATTGCGACCGGCTTCGGCGATCTCGACCGCGGTTCTTCGTCGCGCTATTCGCCGTCGGGCGCGCCGGTCACCACGCCGATCGCGGCGGCCTCGACCCGGCCGGTCGATCCGATGGAGGTCAAGCAGCCTGCGCCGGCCGCGCAGGCGGGGCAAGTGCGGATGTTCCCCGGCAAGCCGGTGCGCCGCATGGGGCTGGTCGTCGACGACAGCACACTCGACATCCCGGCCTTCAGGCGCCGCGGCGAAGATGCGGGCCTGGCGGAGGGCGAAAAGCTCGAGCCCAACTCGCTGCTCGACGGCGACGACAAGCTCGACATCCCAACCTTCCTGCGCAAGCATCTCGACTAAGCGGAAACCGCAGGAATCAGTGCGATGCCGGAGTCCGAAAGGGCTCCGGCGTTGTTTTGTTGTGCGCGAGTATTTGAGAAGCTTAGAGCGAAGCTCATGAAATCCATTTCCCTTAAAGTTCAAGAAGAGCTGCTGCGAACCAGCGAGCGATGCGCGCGTGCGCTCGGAATCCCTCGCGCTGAATACATCCGTCGCGCCATCGAGCGAATGAACCGCGAATCCGAAGCTCGCGCTCGCGCGCAACGAATGGCGCGGGCGTCGCGCAAGGTCCGCAAGGAAAGCATGCGAGTGAATGCCGAGTTCGCCGCGATCGAGCGCGACCCGGGACGCAGAACATTTAAAGCCTTGCTCGCCTCGGCGCCGCTGGATGGGGTCGAGATACGCCGGTCGCACGACGTCGCGCGTCCTCGACTGTCAAAGGGATCTCGATCTTAGCGAGCCGATGCAGCCTGGCGGGCGGGGGCTTCGCCGTTGAGGGATTTGAGGATTGCCTCGCGCCGTTCTTTCAAATCCTTCGGCATCGTTGGACCGATCTTTTCGAAAAACTCGGCCTCGGATTCTATTTCAGCTTTCCATTCTGTGGGATTTATCGCGAGCGCGTCGTGAACTGCGCTCTTGGATAGATCGAGGCCCTTCAGATCCAGTTCGGATTCATCGGGAACGATTCCGACCGGCGTCGCGCGGCCCTTGGCGCGTCCGTGGATTCTATCGAGCATCCATTTCAGCACCCGCAGGTTTTCGCCGTAGCCGGGCCAGATGAAATTTCCGGAGGCGTCCTTGCGGAACCAGTTCACCATAAACAAACGCGGCGCCTTCTTGAGTGCGCCGCGCATCTTGAGCCAATGGGCGAAATAATCGCCCATGTTGTAGCCGCAGAACGGCAGCATCGCCATCGGATCGCGCCTGAGCACGCCGACCGCTCCAGAAGCGGCCGCGGTGGTTTCCGATCCCATCGTCGCGCCCATGAAAACGCCGTGCGTCCAGTCCATCGATTCGAGCACCAGCGGCACCGTCGTCGCGCGGCGTCCGCCGAAGATGATCGCCGAGATAGGCACGCCGCGCGGATCATCGGCGTAAGGGGACCACGCCGGATTGTTGCGCATCGGCGTCGTGAAGCGGCTATTCGGATGCGCCGCCTTTTCGCCCGACTCTTTTTTCCAGGGGCGGCCCTGCCAGTCGATCAGGCCGTCGGGCGGCGGCACGTCCATCCCTTCCCACCATACGTCACCGTCGGGCGTCATCGCGACGTTGGTGAAAATTGTGTCGTGCTCGACCATCTTCATCGCGTTCAGATTCGATTTTGCGCTGGTGCCCGGCGCTACGCCGAAGTATCCGTTCTCGGGATTGACCGCCCACAGCCCGCCGTCGGGACCGACCCGCATCCAGGAGATATCGTCGCCGACGGTAGTAACCTTCCAGCCTTTCAGCTCGGCCGGCGGCGTGAGCATCGCGAGATTGGTCTTCCCGCACGCGCTGGGAAACGCGGCGGCGATATAAGTGGCCTCGCCCTCGGGGCTCTGCAGGCCGAGGATCAGCATGTGCTCGGCGAGCCATCCTTCGTCGCGGCCGAGGACGCTGGCGATTCGGAGCGCGAAACATTTCTTGCTCAACAGCGCATTGCCGCCGTAACCGCTGCCAACCGAGATGATCATGTTGTCCTGCGGGAAGTGGCAAATCAGGCGGCGCTCGGGATTCAGATCGAGCGTGCAATGAATCCCGCGATTGAAGTCGTTCGAGTCGCCAAGTTGGTCGAGCGCGGCTTTGCCCATCCGCGTCATGATTCGCATGTTCAGCACGACGTAGAGGCTGTCGGTCAGCTCGACGCCGACTTTCGAGAGCGGCGACCCGAGCGGACCCATCACGTACGGCACGACGTACATCGTGCGCCCGCGCATCGAGCCGTCGAGCATGCCGTGCAACTTGTCGTAGGTGGCGGTGGGATCGGACCAGTTGTTAGTCGGGCCCGCGTCGATTTTGTTCGGCGTGCAGACGAAGGTCAGTTGTTCGGTGCGTGCGACGTCGTTTGGATTCGAGCGATGGAGGTAGCAGCCGGGGCGCTTCTTCTGATTGAGCTCGATCAGTATTCCCGCATCGACCGCCTGCTTGGTAAAGCGCTTTTTCTCGTCTTCAGAACCGTCGCACCATACGATAGCGTCGGGCTTGGTGAGCGCGGCAACTTCCTTAACCCAATCGCGCAACGCGCGGCTGGTGGTGGGCGAACTCTTTTCGTTTTGCTTGGAATCGGGCGTCACTTCAATCCGCTCCACGTCGGTCCTTGTGAGACGTAACTCCTCTCAAACGCAGGTGCCAAATGCAATCTGGTCGTCATGAGAAGGTAATATTTAGATTAGCAGATTAGAATAATCAAGGGCAGAAGTATAAGTAGTTCTTTTGGACGGCCGAGCACTGCGGACCGTCGAACCCTCGGTCAGCTCGAAGCCGCTTTACGATGAGGACAGAGTTTCCTCGCAGGCGGGCGCACTCCATTTATCCGGCGTTGTCTTCAGTTGTGAAATCAGCGCGTCGTTTATGGCGACGGTGCAAGTGGCGGTCTGAGGCTTTTCTCCATAGATGTTCGCGATCAGATTGAACTTCAAAACGTCCCCGGACTTAATCGATCGCAGGAAGCTGTCCCACGTCATGAAATTTGCCGCCGGATTGCAATTGGATCCGCTGACCCCTTTGCAATCGATCGGCCATGGAGCGAAGTACGTCTCATGCGTTATCGCGTCGCCACCATCTATCGGCGTCGGCACCGCTTCCGATAAGTCCCCGAGGCTCAGGCTCTTGCCGTCGGGAGAACTGGAATGGATGAAGCTCTGCCAGGTTTGCGCGTACGGACTGCCACCGATCTGAACTTGCAGGAACTCGCGTCCGATCACCGCGTTGTATCCGATGTCGCCGGAGTTTATGAAAGACATCCGCGCCGCGAAGCGGACGTAGTCCTGGCCGTCGATATTGTCGCCGTGGATCAGGATCTGCTCAGGTCCGAACAACTTGACCTGCGGGCCGCGGAAGTACTCGGTGACCTGGTAGGCCACTGCGGCAAAAGCGAGGATGAAAGCAGCCAGCGCCACCATATCGGTCTCGCGCTTGACTGTCAGGAATGGGGCCAATGAACGGTCGCGATTCTAGTACGCGGCGCTCTTGCGCGCGGAATTGATCAGCCGCTGGATTTCTTCTTCGGTGAACCCGGCCAGCATGCGCGCTTCCTTCGCGATCGACACGACCTGGCCGTCGTCGTTCTGGATATCTTCCTGCGCGAGGCGGCCGCCGCGGAAGTTGAACACCTCGTCCACCATGTCCTGGAACGCCTGCGCCTTGGCGAGCCGCTCGGGGTCGCCTTCGGTCAGCTTGCGCATCCACTTCGATCCCATCCGCACGTGCGTGATTTCGTCGGCGAGCACGTAATCGACGGAGCGCTCGATCACCTCGTCGCCGTTGCGCTGCGCAATACGAATCAGCTGATCGAAAACGTCGCACGCAAGGCCCTCGAGCCCGCGATTGATTCCGGCGACGCGCGCCGCAGGATCCATCGCCTGCGTGCATCGCCACAGAATCTCGGTCTCGACGTAATCACCAGGATGACCGCCCATGTACTCGACGAGGCGCTGGAAAATCTCGCTGTGACGCGCCTCGTCCCACACCTGGCGCGCCATGTCGAGCTGGAATTCCCACGGCGCGTCGGGAAAATCGAACAGCGTGCGTCCCGCCGCTTCCATCGCCTGCAACTCGCCGGTGTAGATACCGTGCAAGCGCGAGCGCAGCGTCTCTTCGTCGAACGGCATCGGACGCCCGCCTTCGAGGCCTTGCTCTTCGCGAATCTCGCGGACCTGGCGGCTGCGGAGCACGACCCAATTGTCGGGACGGGCGAGACGGTCAACAGGAATACATTTTTCCATATTTTTATTGAATTGCTTCTTTCAGTAAGACGTTTCGAGCCCTTTAGTATGCTGCAATTGTTTCAGTATGCGGCGCTCTTGCCGAAACCTTTGACGAGCCGATCGATCTCTTCTTCGGTGAAGCCGGCCAGGAGGCGAGCTTCTCGCGCGATAGTGATACCCGAGTCGATCTCGATTTCCTTGCCATTGACGCGCTGCTTGACGTGATCGACATCCTCGACATGCTTGCGGCCGGGGCCGAAGTTGAACAGCTCGTCGATCCGGTCCTGGAACTCCTGCGCCCGCTTGTAGCGCTCGGGGTCTCCCTCGGTCAGCTTGCGCATCCACTGTGATCCCATCCGCACGTGAGTGATCTCGTCGGCCAGCACGTAATCTACCGATCGTTCGATAATCGTGTCGCCCATCTTCTGCGCGATACGAATCAGTTGCTCGAAGACGTCGCACGCGAGCCCCTCGAGTCCGCGATTGATTCCTGCCACGCGCGCCGCGGGATCCTCGGCTTGCGTGCACGACCACAGCACTTCGCCTTCGGGAAATTCGCCGTAGTAGGATCCGACGTACTCGAGCAGCTTCATGTAGATTTCAGCGTGGCGCGATTCGTCCCACACCTGGCGCGCCATGTCGAGCTGGAACTCCCACGGCGCGTCGGGAAAGTCGTAGAGCGTGCGGCCGGCCGCTTCCATCGCCTGGAATTCGCCGCCGCAGATTCCGTGCATGCGCGACTTCAGGAAATCATCTTCGTACGGCATCGCGTTGCCGGGCGACAATCCCTGCTCGCTGCGCGCGTTGCGCGTGCGATTCGCCGGCAGCAGGATATGGTCCTCGGGACGCGCCAGCTTATCGACGGGAATCATTCTCTGCATCGCGATGTCTCCTTTTTCAGGTCCCTGTCTTACTATTCTGATCTGACCGGGTTGCTACCTGCTCCATGCTGATCTGCGACCGGTCAGGTTCAATGCTTCTCGGACGGTCCACTTGCCATCGGTCTCGCCGAGCCGAAACTGAAACTTGAACGGTTCGACGTTGGCCCCGACCAGCTGCGCTTTCAAAAAATAATGTTGCGCGACACGCGCGCGTCCGATCAGCTCGAACCTATCATACTTGTTCGGCGGAATCTCTTTGGCGACGAGCATCATCTCGTCACGCACGTGCGCCGGGGTCATCGCCTCGACGCTCGCATGGTCGCCGCGAATGAGCGCATTCAGCAGATGCTCCGCCGCCGCGAGCATCTCGGCCGGCGGCTGTACGATCGGCGCAATCGGCTGCGGGCCCATCACATTGCCGCGTTCTCCGAGATCAGGCATTTCCGTTCCCTGCCCGAGCTTGCGCCACCGCGGCCGCAAGATCGGGAATGTCGCTCCACGATGAGCGCTTGCCGGTGGTGTCCTCGACGCCGACGATCAGCCACTTGCCGTCGGCCTCTTTGCGCCATCGGTAGAGCACCCGACGCATCGCGGCGGCGTTAGTGAATCGCAGCTTCGAGATGTACTGAAAGCCGATCTTAGCGAGCGCCAGTTTTTCCAGTGTGCGCGGCTGCGGGATTCGCGCAATTTCCGCCGCAGCTTGCCGATGCAATTCGATCGCCTGCGGCAGCACGAACTTCTCGGCCGCCGCGCTATCGTTCGCCGCGAGCGCCGCCGCATGCGTCGCGATCGCATCGCGCAGATCGCTGATGTCGTCCAACTTCTTCATAATCCTCAGCTACGCCCGACTTTCTTGCGCGGTTGTTCGGCCTCCGCTTCAAAGCCGGTCACGCCGCCCGACGCGCCGAGCAATCCTTCGAGATGCGATTGCCAATTTGCGGCGCGCAGATGCTTTTCCTTTGAGTCGAGCAACTCGTTGAGCAGCACGCTGCCGCGCTCGACGTGCGCCTTCTCTTCTTCGACCAGCCGCCCGAGAATTCGCAGGGTAGGGGGCTCGTAAACCGGATTCATCGCAGTGAGATGCGAGCTGTAATGCGAAATGAGATGCGGCTTCAGCACGCGATAAATTCCGACCAGCCGCTCGATCGTATCCTCCCACTCTTCTTTATCCTCGATCGCGTTCATGAACGTGACGAACGCGTCGTTGGGCGGCTTGGAAATTTGCGGCTGCGCGCGAAGCTCGGGCAGTCGCTTGCCGAGCGCGTCGGTATGCAGCGCGTCCTCGTACACCTGCTTGGCCATCTCGAGCTTGACCGCGAGCTCGGGCGTGAGCGCGATCCAGCCGGCCATCATGCGCATCATGCGCTCTTCGGCGTAGCGATAATTCTGGATGTAGATGACGCTCTGGCGGACGCTGTAAACGCCCTCGAGAGTTCGCCTGTCGTAAAGTGCCATTCGAAAAAAACTCCTCGATAAAACTCGCGCCGCGTCAACGCGCGGATGCGGCTACGCTCGCGCCATTGGCAGATCCGAAAAAGCGGCCTTCGACCAACGCCGCAATCTCGCGCCAGTAAGTTTCTTTGTCAGTGCCCTTGAGGTTGTTCGCGCCCATCGCCCATCCGGCGCACAGCATGTGAATCGCATGGACCGCGCTGCGCGAATCTTCGAAATGAATCACGCCGATGCGCCGGCCGCGCTCGATAATCTCGGCCACCGCGCCCAGATAGTCGCCGCCAATCTTCTTCATCGCGGCGCGATACTGCGGACGCCGCTCGAGGTAGCGGGCCTCATGATGGAGCACGTTGAAGGCCTCGCGATAACGATCGATCACGTCGAGAATCGCGCGCATCACGTCGATCAGCTCGCGGCGCGGGTCGCCGACCGTGCGCTCGCGAATCGCAGGCAGCATCTCGACGAACTCCGCGACCATCGACTCCGCAATCAGCGGAATAATCTCGTCCTTGCTGTCGAGATAAAGATAAACGGAACCGGCAGCGATGCCGGCCTCGAGCGCGAGCTCCTTCACCGACGCTTCATGAAACGATTTCCGCGCCAGCACTCGGCAGGCAGCCAGAAAAATCTGCCGCCGTCGCGCCTTGACGAGTTTCTCGTCCGGCGCGGCCGTGCGTACAGCTTCAGCGATTCGTGGCATTCGATACGGACCGAGATCTGCGATGGCCTAAATCTACTGAATGAACGTTCATTTGTCCAGCCCTGAATCGGAATCCGGCAAATGTTGTCTCCCACCAGCCGCGCGCGGACGCGCGTCGACGGGGCCTCCCCCACGTGGGCGAGGGGAAGATCGCTTCGCTCAAGAATGACACTAAGAAAAGAACCTCCGAGCAAAATGGCGTCCTCGCCATTTTGCGATTAATACTGGGTGCAGGGGTCACCCCTGCCGCGGAAGCGTGAAACCCGCGGAGGGTTTCACATTAAAATTAACGTTCGTTAATCTTCGCATCCTTATATATGCTCACCCCCATGCCCGAGACTTTTCAGAAGGAAAGCACCCTCGATCGATTCTTCAACCGATTCATGGGGCGACTGCTCCGGCTCGGATTCGCGCCCGCGTACATGCGGCTGCTCGAAGTCCGCGGCCGCAAATCGGGCAAACTCTTTACCACTCCCGTCAACGTGCTCGATTTCAATGGCAAGCGATGGCTGGTGGCGGCGCGAGGCGAGACTGCATGGGCGCGCAATGCGCGCGCGGCCGGACGCGTCGTGCTGCGGCGCGGCGCGAGTACCGAGTCGTTGACGATTCGCGAGCTTGCCGATGCAGACAAGCCCGAAGTCATCAAGGCGTTCCTCGATCGCTTCAAATCGCAGGTCCAGCGTTTCTTCGACGTGCCCGCCGGATCGCCCGCCGACGCGTTCCGCGCCACCGCATCGCGCACGCCAGTGTTCGAGCTCGTCGACCCAGCCTAGGTTCCGCGATTTGTGGATTCTCCCGCTCCGACACCGAGTCAGACCCCTGGGGAAGAGCAACTAGCTGCCGAGTCCGCCGCGCACGAAAGCGCGTCACCGTTCTCGCACTGGTCGCGATGCTCTTTTACCAGGGCTTTGCAGTCGCAATCGTCTCGGTCGCGGCGCCGTGGATCGGAACGAGCTTCCATCTCGACGGCAGTGGAATCGCGCGCCTGTTCGCGTGGATCTCGCTGTCGGCGCTGGGCGCACTCGCACTCTCGCGCATGATCGATCGCTACGGACGCCGCCGCATGATCCTGTGGTGCATGGCCGCGATTCCCATTTGCAGCATCGGCGCGGCAGTATCCTCCAGACTGATTTGGTTCGCGATATTTCAGATCGGGCTATACGCGGTGGTCGGCGCCGCCGGCTCGGGATGCGTCGTGATGCTCTCCGAAACGCTCCCGATCGCACGCCGCGCACGCGGACAAAGCTTCGGCGGGCTGGCGGCCTCCGTGGGCGCCGGCCTCTGCGTTTTCCTGATGCCGATTTTCGACGCCTACGGATGGTCGTGGCGATGGATGTTCGTAATCTCTGCGTTGGGCATCGCGATGCTGCCCGCGATGGCGCGGCTTCTCCCCGAGAGCGGGCGATGGCAACTTTCCGACGCCTCCGGAATCAACACCAGGACGCGTTTCTACGACGTCTTTCAGCCGCTCTATCGCAAACGCTCGATCACGATGATCGTATGCGCACTCGCCGCCGCAATCTCGACCACCGCCGCGAACGCATTCGGCTACTATCATGCTGTGTCAGTAGTCGGGATGTCGGCGACGGCGACCAGCACCTTGACCATCGTCGCCGGCGGCCTGGCATTGTTGGGCTTTCCACTAGGCGCATGGAGCGCAGAGCGCTTCGGCCGTGTGCCGACAGTGGTCTGTTTTGGAATTGCAATCACCGCGGGACACCTATGGTACTTCTGGGGACCGCCGACGCATCTGACGTGGCCCTTGATGTGGCTGTCGATGGGCTACTTCTGGTTCAACGCATGCGACAACGGCGGCACCGTCGCAATCAACGCAGCCGCAACCGAACTATTCCCAACTCCTCTGCGCGGCACGATGATAGGATGGTTCGCCTTGGTAAGTGCAATCGGCGCAGTAATCTCCAACGCCGCAGTAGCCCTATTGGCAAACAAAATGGGCGGCCTATCAATAGTAGTAGGCGCCCTATCAATAGTAGGAATCCCGGCAGCAATCCTATTCGGCCTAATGATAGACGAAACCCGCGGCCTATCATTAGAGATGGCCGCCAAAGAAGAAGAATTCACCTCCGAGAACTAACTGGCGGGCCGGGGAAGGGTAAATCACTTTATTGAATGTGAAACCCGCGGTGGGTTCCACACCTCCTTGGGCAGGGGTGACCCCTGCACCCAGTGAAGAGTGAAAAGTGAAAAGTGTTAATAGTTGAAAGCTAGGACCGCGCACCCCCTGCCGTGTTCCCTTTTCCGCAACCGGAAGCGGGGGTAAGGCGGGTGGGACGGACTGCTCTGCCTCTGTGCCCCCTTTCCGCATCGGAAAGGGGGTGAGGGGGATAGGACGCCACACTCCGACGAAACCTCCGGTTCCCCTTCCCACTATGGGAAGGGGTTAGGGGTTAGGTCGCCCGCATCATTCGCGCTCCCCAATTTGTCATTCTAAAACTGCCACGCCGAGCTAATGCCTCCCCGGCTATGGCCTTGAGTTCGCAATCGCTGGCATCTTCTCGAACATCTTCATCATCATGTGCCGAGTCACGCTGGCGGGAAGGATCGCACCCATGATCCGATTCATCCGGCCGGGAATGATGATTGCCTTATTGACGGCGAGCGCATTCAGACCTTCTGTGACTGCCTGATCGACCTTCATCGCCTTGATCGGCATGGTCTTGAGATCGAGCCCGAACCTGGCGAGCACCGGCGTGTCGGTCATACCCGGCGGCAGCACGGTCACATAGACCCCGCGCGGCTTGAACTCCTCGTGGAGCGCCAGGCCAAGGCTCTGGACGTAGGCCTTGGCGCCGGCGTCATGCGCCATGAACGGCAGGCCCGTGTCAGCACCCATGGCTCCAACGAAAAGAAGGCCGCCAGTCCCGCGCTCGGCGAGCTTGCGGCCGAAATGTAGCGCGAGTTCGGCATGGGCAAGCGCGCTCAATCGCAGCGTCATCGCGAGCTCTTCGCGATCCTTGTCGATAAACCTTCCTGGATTGCCGGTGCCCGCGTTCGAGATAACGAGACCGATGTCCAGATCGCGAGTCGCGTCGGCCAATCCGGCGATGAATCCCTCGTTCGAGAGATCGGCAACGACGACGCGATGCTTCACCCCGAAATCCAGCGAGAGTTCGGTGCCGAGTGTGTCGAGCAAGGCTTGCCGGCGGGCAACCAGCACAACGTTGATGTTTGAGGCGGCGATCTGGCGTGCGAATTCGCGCCCGATACCGGACGAGGCGCCGGTGATGAGCGCCCACGGACCAAACCGCTGGCGGTCCACTCTCGCTTGCATTTTCAATCGACCTCCGTAGTCGTTCTCGCGTCGCTTATGGAGCAGCGATCTCGGCGCTGCCGCGCAGTCGCTGACCGAACAGGCTTTTTATAGTGACCGCTACAAAAATAGCGGTGCTTGCGTGAGCTTGTCAAGAGATTTATATATCGATCGCTAAGAATAACGTGACAGCATCGGCAAAACAGCGCGGCCGGCCGCGCGGCTTCGATCGCGACGAAGCACTCGAAAGTGCCATCCGTCTGTTCTGGGGCAGGGGCTATGAGGCTACATCTATAAGCGATCTCACGCAGGCTATGCACATCACGCCGCCAAGCCTCTATGCCGCCTTCGGCGATAAGAAGCGCCTCTTCCTCGAAGCGGTGGAGCGCTACGAACACGAAACCGGTTGCTTTGCTCGCAGGGCGCTCACGAGCGAGCCGACGGCGGAACTGGCTATTCGTCGCCTCCTCCTTGACGCCGTAAAGTCCTTTACTGACCCGAAGAATCCAAAGGGCTGTTTGATCGCGCTCGGCGCGACAAACTCCGCCATCGAGTCCACCGACATCTTTGAGGCGCTTGCCGAACGCAGGCGCATCGCGGAGAAGGCTGTGCGAGCTCGCATTGCGACCGGTCAGAAGGCCGGTGA
The DNA here is from genome assembly GCA_963794325.1 of uncultured delta proteobacterium. Lineage (GTDB taxonomy): Bacteria > Desulfobacterota > Binatia > Binatales > Binataceae > Binatus. Next base: position 206,831 of record CAWCDG010000002.1, read on the forward strand.
GCTGGCTGACAATGCGGACGTCGACGCAATCACCGGCATGGTGACGGCGACCCGCTACGGTCTTGCCATCAAAGCGCGTGACGGTGTGCCGCGAGCACGCTTGCGGAGAATCGTCGAGCAGCTGATGAAGACCTGGCCGCGCCGAGAGCCCGCCGAAGCCGGCGCCGCTCCGCGTATGCGCGTCAGCTCCCGGCCGCGAAGATCGTCTTCAGCGAGAGGCGGTTGAGCGGTCTCTCTTCTGTTGGCTTACTGATATCGGCCTGTTTCGCGACTTAGCGTATGGAGCGACCCAGTATGAGAGCTCGATATCGCTGTTGCTGGGTGACGTGCCGAACAGAAGCGCTTGCACTGGGCGTCGTGCTCACCGACGATACCGTCTCTTTTCCCGACGCATCTCTTTACCCGGGCCCCATGCTCCATTTTGCGGGGTTGAGCCAGATCGAATGCAAGCTGCATTCGCTTCAGGTGATCCATCTTCGGGCCGAACGCCTTCTCGACCCGCAAGCCCATTTCGCTCGTAAGCGCCGCTTTCCCATTCAGCAGGCTCGAAAGCGCCTGCCGCGCAACGCCTAGTACCTTCGCGGCCTGGGTTACTGTCAGGCCAAGCGGCTCGATCACCTCGCGGCGGATAAGGCCGCCGACATGCGGAGGATTCTTTATCGCCATAATTTTTGATGCTCTCGTCAACGATTCGTGTTTTGTTCTCCTGAACTAAACTGCCAAAAACGTTTCACGTGAAACGTTTTGGCCCGAAAGCCTAATATTAACAGGGACTTGCGAAAATCGAGTCCCCGTTTCACGCGCAATTTTAGTGACTCGTTGCGGGCGCTGAATCAACTAATCGTCAGCGGCGTCTCGGCGAATTCCTTCTTCTCGGAATCCCAGGCGAAGGCGGCGGCTCTCGCGAATTTGCCGGAGCGGATCGACAGCACGATATAAATGGTGTCGGGGTAGTCGGGCTCCGACGGGTCGAAGGAGCATGCTTGCGCGCGGTCGGTCGGCGAAAAGTACGCGTCGTGATCGGGATGCGAATGGTAAACGACGCGCAGCGCCAGCTTGCGCGCATCGAGTTCGTTCATCACGGCCAGATGCTGCTTCGGGTCCATCAGGAATGCGGTTCGCGCGTCGCGCGGGAACGCGCACGGGCTGCTTGGCGTGCATCGCGTTCTGGATATTGGCGATGGGGCGGACTTCCTCGACCGCATCTTGTTGTCGCCGATGATGAAGCCGCAGCACTCGAACGGGAACTCGCGCTCAGCCTGTGCGACGATCGCGTCCATCGTCGCGCGGCGTATCGATGCGGTCTTCATCGGTCCTCCTTCCTTTGAGTGATGCGTTCCGCCGCTCGGATCAGCCGGGTGAGCATCCGATTCGTCTCCGCGTCCAGGCCGTGCTGATCGGCGAGCTCGACGATTTTTCCATTGAGCGCGCCGATGTCGGTGCGTGCGCGGACGTGAAGATCGTGGAGCATCGTCGGACGATGGCTGGCCGTCGGCGGAATCAACTGCTCGTAAAATACTTTTCGATATTCTGCCGCGCTCGAGTAGGGCAGGGCGACGCCGATCGCGCGCGCGACCGCGAACGCCTCTTCGATCGCGCGATCCATGATCGCCCGCACGTCCGGATCGCCGGCGAGCGCGCCGTAGGTCTGCTGCAGAAGCGCGCCGAGCGGATTCAGCGCGACGTTGTACAGAATCTTGGCCCACAGCACCGGCGTGATGTCCTCGACGCTGACGGTGGGAACGCCGGCCGCATCGAGCATCGCGGCAATCGCGCGAGCGCGCGCTGCGAGCGCGGGCGAGTCCTCGCGATGAATCGCGGGTGCGGGTCCAATCGCGACTGGTTGCGCGAAGACCGTCACGTGCGCGCATCCGGGCGACGGAATTTCAGCGCCGAAGATCACCCGCGCGCCCAGCACGCGCCGCCGTCCGAAGCGCTCGATCAACGACTCGATATTGCCGAGTCCGTTTTGCATCGAGACGATCACGCCGTCGTCGGTCAGACGATCGGCCAGCGCCGCCGCGATCGATTCGGTGTCGTAGCTCTTCGCCGTGCACAGGATCAGACCGAATTGCTTCCCGAGCTTCGCGGGATCGTCAGCCAGCTTGATGCCCGCGACAGTTCGATCGCCGAGCAGTCCCGAAATTTTGAGACCCTCGCGCGCGATCGCTTCCATATGAGCCGGGCGGCCGAGCAAGGTGACGTCCCGGCCGGCATCGTGCAGCATGCCGCCGACGATCGAGCCGATCGCACCGGCGCCCGCAATCAAAATGGAAGCGTCGTTCATCGTGTCGAAGTTATCGGTCGCCGAATCATTAGACAACGTATTCGGGCGCTTGCGGCCAAGCGATTGCGCGCAGTAGGAAGTAGTCATGGAACGGACTTCGATTCGATTAGGCGGGGTCGAGCTGGCGTCGTCGGTGATGAACGCGTCGGGCGCGCGATCGGCCGAGCGTGGCGAAATTTATGAACTGTGCGCGGTGCACGGCGGCGCGATCGTTTTCAAATCGTGCAACCGCGCCGGACTCGATACGCCTGAGAACCTGAAAAATAAAGGCGTCGATTATTTTGCCGAGATTGCGCACGAGCTGGTTCCACGCGGCAAGAAAAGTATCGGCAGCGTGGTCGGCGCCAGCGAAGATGAATTCGTCGATGTTGCGAGAATCCTCGATCGCGCCGGCGTCAGTATCGTCGAGCTGAACCTGGCCGACGATTACGTGACGAAGTCCGTGGCGCCGTTCGGGTCATTCGAACGGCTGAAATCCCTGATCGGCAGAGTTCGCGGCGAGACCCAGTCCGTACTGGCGGTGAAGGTGCCGCCGCGCGCGACGTTCGAGCCGCGCGCGATCGCAGACCTGTTCAAATCGATGCGCATCGCGATCGCGGTATGCGCCAACGATCTGCCGAAGGATCTTTCGATCGACATCGCAAGCGGCGCAGTCCAGGGGTCGTCGCGAGCGCTGTCGCAGGCGCACGCGTTTTTCAAGGAGAGCGAAAACTTGCTCGACGTGGTGGCGGTCGGCGGAATCAACACGGGACGCGACGCATACATCGCGCATCTGGCGGGCGCAAAGGCCGTGCAGGTCGGATCGGCGCTGATGAAAGAAGGCGCGGGCGCGCTGGGCCGAATCGATCGCGAGCTGGATGCGCTGCTGGGCGAGAATGGCCACAAGTCGGTCTCTGAAATCGTCGGCGGGGTTCGATTTTCAGGATGAGCGCTCGCGCATCGCGACCGCCGGCCGGGGCGACTTGCTCCGCTTCTTGCGGCTCTGATACTTTCCACTGTCGGGCGCGCGCACTGCGCGCGTTCGTATTTTCAGGGTTCGCGCCAACGTCCCCGTCGTCTAGCTCGGCCTAGGACACCGGCCTTTCACGTCGGTAACACGGGTTCAAATCCCGTCGGGGACGCCATCACCCAGCCTCACTGGCAGAGCCACTTCGGCGCTTTCCAGCAATTCGCCGCTTCGACCTATATCTTACTCTAGTCAGTCCACCGAAACTCACATTGTACGCCCGTATTCATCCCCTTGGTGGTCAAGGTGGTGGTCAGAATTCCGTGCGCCGAATTCGGCCCTGATCTCGATCACTGGGAACCACCGATCAAGCGGGAACTCTTTTGAAGCTAGCGGCACCCAGGTTCTTTGGGGCCGGTGCTGGGAAGGCGGCGGCGCTCCTGCCTACTGGCCGTGGATTCAGGTGATTCGTACTTTACTCGGTGCGCTAAACCCCGAAGAGAGCGTAGTCTCTTTGTGGAGTCTGAGGTCGCCCTTGCGATGATCCGCGATCTGGCGCAGATCGTTCCTGAACTGCGGCTCTCACAATCGTCGCTGCGAACTCCAGTAACCCAAAAGCTCGAGCCAAGCGAAGCACGCTTTCGGCTGTTCGATGCAGCGCGCAGCGCGCGAACCCTTGACGGTGTACCGGCGCGGAGGTTATCGGCAGTTGCATCACGCTCTCCAGATCCAGCTACGATCGGGCCCTCTCGGCGCGCGCTCGCGGGGACGACAGCGCGCGCCGGTGCGCTAAGGCGTATACCGGTAGAGGCGCTGGCAGTTGGCCTCGACCATGCTGGTCTGCCAGTCGACCACACCGCCACAGTTATCCCCGTTCACGAAAAGCGAGCTGGTCCCCGCTAGCGGTACACCCGGGACGTCGTCGTTGCCGACGTTTGACGGGGACAGCAGGACGAGCTCTCCGTTGCGATAGGCGAAAGACTTCGCCGTAAGGATCGCATGTACCGGCGAGAGAGCGCCCCGCATGAGGAGCCAGCCGGACGCGGCGTCGTATCTCCACCCTTGCGCCGGCCCGGCCGTTCCGAACTCGGTTTGGCTGCTGGCGAGCGCCGGGAACGGTACCTCGAAGCCCGGGAACGCTGTGTGGCTAGGTGTCGTGGACATGTACGTACACAGATCCGTGCCCGGATTGTACGCCCAGAAGTACTGGACCCCGTCGGCGACCAACCGGAAGTCGCCGTAGAGGGAGCACGCCTTCAAGTACTGGGTGGAGGTGCTGCTGATGGGGAAATACTGCACGGTGGGTGAGCTGCCGATCGGATACCCCTCCCGGATGTACTGGACGCCCCCGCCGCCCGGCCCCTCGTAGACGATCCCGTCGACCACCGTGGCGTTGAACGGCACAAGGTAGTAGGCGCCCTGGTACTGGACGATCCGATCGCCCTCGCCCTGGATGTTGGCCAGCGCGTCGCCCGGGCCGATCGGCACCGGCGAGCTGGCGTCGATCTCGTACGCGCCTCCCCCGGCCGCTGTGAAAAAGAGCTTCCCGTTGATGACGGACGAGTCGCCGCCGTGGCGCTCGGTCGGGTTCCAGACCGGAGCGTCGTCGCCGCCGGGGACGATGTCCGTGCGGTTGGAGCTGGCTAGGACGGGCGGGTCGCCAGGCGCCCACTTGTAGATCTTACTGTTGCCGTTGACGGTGCCCTTAAAGAAGAGCACCCCTCCGACGTTGGTCAGCAGCGAGATCTCATCACTACCGCCCGGCACGAGATTGCTGATGGCGTTCGCGGCGACCAGCGGGCCGTCGCCCACGGTGTGCTCGAAGAGCTTGTATTGCGGGTTGCCGGCGGAGCCGATGTCGCCGATGAAGTACAGCGTGTTCCCGATCGCGAACATTGGGATGTTGGGCATCTGGAAGTCGGCGTTGATCTTGACGGTGGCCAGCCCCTCGCCCGGGGCGTGCGAGAAGAGCCCGTACTGCGGGTTCGAGTTTCCAGGCACGGTGTCGCTGCGCGCGCGGAAGTACATCCGGTCGCCGACCTGCGTCAGGGCACTCGGGTACTTCGTGCCCGAGGCGACGTCATCGCCGTCGCTGTCGATGTCGACGGTGTCGAAAACCTGCTGCGCCGTGGTCGAGCCGGCCGGCAGGACGTAGAGCTCGTGGTTCCCGTACCCGCTCCGTCCGTTGCCTCGCTCGAAGCCGTAATTGGGGAACTTGTCGCTGTGCAAGTACCCGACGAAGCCCTCGTAGGACAGGAAGTAGACCGCATCGCCCAGCGTCGCGGAGGTGACGACATAGGACATTGGGGCGGTGTTGACGGTGAACGCCGGGCTCGCGCTGACGCTCGACGAGACGGGCCACGCCGTCTGGTAGAACTTCAGGCCCTTCGAGGAGTCGCGCCCGTTAAAGTAGAACTGGTCGCCGATCAGCCCGACCGGTGTTGAGGGCTCGCTGCACGGACTGCTGCACGTGGCGACGAGGGGCGTCGTCACCGTCGCCAGTCCGCCGGGCGTGTAGGCGTAGATCTCGCGCTCTTGTGTGTTGTCGAGCGCGGAGAACACCACCGTGCCGTTGATGACGCCGAGGTCGGCGATGTTGCTGATTCCCGCCGAGAGCATGGTGGGCGCGGCGTCGCCGATGGTCCAGCTCGCGAGCCCCCCGCCGTTGTCGAAGTAGTTGACGTTGTTCAGGAGGATACCGGTGGCGACCTCGATGCCGACGGGCGGGGTGCCCGGCGTCGTCGGCGCGGTCACCGGCGGACCTCCCGGTGTGTACCGGTAGATCCCGTCCGCGGTGGCGAAGACCAGCTGGCCCGCGTTGACGCCAAGGAGGTAGAGCCCGTCGGGAGTGACGACGGGCGTCGGAAGGTTCGTGATCGCGCGCGTCTTCCGCATCTGCGGGTTGTACTCGTAGACGTCGTAGCGCGATCCGTTGTTCGCCACGAAGTAAACGAGCGTGCCGACGCCGATCGGCGCGAAGTAGCCGGGGGCAGGCGTATCATTGCCGAGATTAAAAGGAATCGATCCCGTCTGGCCGTTCCCAAGCGCAAGGTCGGGCTCGGTCGCGATCTGGTCGGGGATCGGGTTGCACATGTCCTTATTCACGTTCGCGATCGGGTCAGTCACCATCGGATCTCCGGGCGCGTACTTGTAGATCTTGATGCAGCCCTTGTTCGAAAACGCGTTGAAGTAGATGACGCCGTTGACCACGCGGACGCCCCCGGCCCACTGGTGGTCCGGGCCGGTCGGGTTCGTGTTCGATCGCTGCTGGACGCCGCCGACCGGGTCGTAGGAGTAGAGCTTGCCGCCCATGCCGTTGCTCGCGAAAAAGTAGATCTGCCCGTTGAGCGAGATCCCGCCATCGAGCGCGCCGTCGTCGATCACGTTGTTGTTGGTCGGGATCGCGACGAGCTGTTTCCGCTTGGGCGTGACGAGCGTGGAGATACCGGGCTCGACCGAGAGTGAGTTGGTGCTCACCTGGATGCCGGAGATCGTCGTGCTCGCCTTCCCGACCGCGACCGTCACCGACTGCGTGGGGCCGGTGACCAGCGCGAGCTCGAAGAGGAAGCCGCCGTCGCGTGGCAAGAGCAAACTCGCCCGCTTGGCCTTGCGGTCGGTGGTCGTGATGTTGATCGGCTTGGCGCAATCGACCGGGCTGGTTCCGTTCAACAGCGTGACCTGAAGCTGCGCCGGGACGCCGGACTCAACGATCATGGGATACGTCGCCTCGACCGACGTGACGGTGCACGGCGGGGGCGGGGGGCCTTTGGTTTGCGCTTCCGTGCCCCCCAGAACCAGAAACGCCACAAGGCTCAGGAGAGAGCTTGTCCGAACGAGCTTTCGCATGCTCCCACCCCTAAGAACAGGTTGTCCGCAGTTCTCTTGAGAATGCTTTGCTAGTTCTCATGATCGCCGTCTTCCTTTGTCATAACTCCATGACATCGTCAAGGCGCTCATTCGAACGCTCATTCTTGAGAATACCTAGTCACCAATAGTTGGCTTCGCTGCTCCCGTCTGACGACGTTTTCCAGCCACCGCGGCTGAAGACTCGCCATAGACCCAATCCTGCTCACATCGCAAATCGAAACCACGAAAGTGACAAGCGCGATGGACGACGCCAGCCACTTCATTGTTCCCGAAATATGATGGCGAGCAGTTGCGGCTAGATCGCTCTGTACTCCGCTTCGCATTTTTTCCGGATTATTGATCTGCTGCGTCCGTTGCGTCATCCGCTGCTCGTGCTGAGTCTCTGGCAGACTCGGCTTGATCTAATGCGTCATCAGCAGCGTCTTTCGCTTTATCTGACGCGTTTGAGATACGCGGATGCCAAAATGTGGAAATGGTTTCGTGACTATCGCGACCGGTTGATTTGAAAGAGCGCCGCCACAGACCAGCATTAGCTTAACGGGACAGGGTCGACCCGGGCCAGCCGCAGCGCTCCCTTCCGTTGACTCAGTCCTTGCTTGAGCGTTCGGCTTCGGCGATGAGCGCAGAGAGCTTCTTTCCGAGGGCGTGGGCGACTCGCTCGGCAACTTGAAGCGGCACGTCGTGAATTTGCGCTCCGCTACGCCGAGGCACCGACCTTCGCGAGCCAGCTCTCTGGGGTCATCTTGAACGTTCCCAGAAGTTGGAGCAGTCGCTCGCTCGGCGCGGTTGTAACGAAGATGCCGCCTTCCGTCCAGGATCCCGTCTTCGTCCAGCCCATCTCGTCGGCGAGACGGATCGCCTCTCCGTACGTGAGGCAGTAGCAGACTGCCCGCGGCAGATCTGCGACGTGCCAAACATAGGCGATCAGGAGATCCGGAAACTTCTCAAGCTTGCGCCAGATCCCGAAGCTCCGCTCGCTCGACGCCTTCATCTGGATAGGCCGCCCGATGAAGTGGCCGCTCTCGTCGAGGTCGACGAACGCTATCAGGTCGATACCGTGGTCGCGTTCCGGGCGCGCGACCTCGAGCCCGCTCCGGTAGAGCTCGGTGACGAGCCAGTTGCGCCCGACGATCTCGACGATCTGGGAGTCCTGCCGCATCTTGCGATGTTACTCATAGTCTGTAGACCGATAGGCCGCAAGAGACGCTTAGCTAAGCGCGCATGGACTTGCGCCGTCAGGTTGGCCTCAACGTCAGACAGGCCCGCTCCCGAAAGGGGTGGTCGCAGGAGGAGCTTGCCTTCCGTTCGGGGCTGCACCGCACGTATGTCAGCGGGGTCGAACGTGGGACGCGGAATCCCACAGTGCTGGTTATCGGCCGGCTGGCGGCCACCCTTGGTATCGCGCCGGCGGAGTTGTTGGAGCCGGTCTCTGACACACGACGACCACGGCCAAGGGAGCGCTAGTCGTTCGCGAGTTACCGACCTCGGGGACTTCGCCCACTGAAGGAGCCGAACCGCCAGTCTCGCCAGAGCGATGCCGTCGGAAGATGAGTAGGTCGATGAGTCCCAAACCGGGTCAACTCCAGAATTTGGTCAGACGTTTGATCGCACCAAGTCGACGAGAGGCTTGCAGGCGCACCACGCCGACGCGATCAGATCAATCGCATCAGCCTTTCGAAGCTCTGGGCAGCGCACATAGTCAAAGACCACGCCCATTTGAAACTCGTAGTTCGAGCCTTCTTTGTTGACGAAAGACCCGTAAGCAGCGGACAGCCATCTTGGCTGTGTCTTCGGCGGCCCACCAGACGGAATCGCCGTGCGCAAGTCGAATTCAATGCTCGCATCGACGAACGGCGCTTCACGCTGTGTCCGCCACCGCCGCTGAACGCCCCTGAACCACGGCGCTGCGCCCTTGTGATTACGGAGCAATGGTTTCAGGTTGCTGACGATATCCTCTACCAACGCTTGAAATCCGGCCTCACCCGATCCTTTGAGCTTCTGTTTCGTGACCCTGTTTACGTTGTCGGGCACAGTCACCATCGCTCGAACGTCTTGAGAACCGACGCGTAGGGTCAAGTGGGGATAGTTGGTAAACTTAGACTCGTCTGAGGCCATGGAGAGCGAGAGAAAATCCCAAACGGCGTCTCCTTGGCGGCCGGTGATGCTCGCCCGTCCTGGCGATTTTGGATTGATGCCGAGGCGATGCAAGAGGTCGCGACGGGTTCTTAGCTCATTCAGTGCCAACTTAAGAACACGTTTGCCTTCAAGGTAGGTGAACTGTTGATCGGGCCCAAAAGGAAATCCTGAAAACATCGTCAACGTGCCCTCTCGGAATTGTCCAGTGTCAATAAGCTTCGCCTCGGCGATTTCCAGATAATCTGCCGCCATTGCTGCCCACTTGCTGTCGGATCCACGTCGCCGGAGCCACGCATACACGTTCCGCCATTCGAGCGGTATTGTGCCTGACGGAAGGGGTGCTGGAAGTACCGGGGCAATCGCCACCGCTATAATATGTTCGAAGCCTCGGTTTTCGGCGGTACGCCGGTGGCGACGGATTTGGTCTGAACCCAGCTTCGCGATTACTTTGGTTTCAATAAAAATACACCAGCTTTCTTCATCGAAAATCCAGCCGTCGGGAATGCCTCGGCGTTCAAGCTCGTCCTCGCCCGGCTCCTCTTCTCCTGGATATTGCTGTTCCAACACCAAAAGCTTGCGCGGGTTTGTGGGAGGATTCACTTCTAAAAGTTCGCGCAGAAAGTGGCTCAAGAGGATTCGATCTTCGTTGAGCGCAGTCATCAACGCATGTGTGACGCGATTTTCAGGCTGAGAATATTGATCGAAGACGTTTCTCAAGAGCACTCACTCCCAAAAAGTGTTATTTGGGGCCGCGCCACGCACGCGCGGATTGGACAGACGTTAGCCAGAATTCTAAACCTCCGTCGGTACCTTAGACCATTACATAATCCATAGCCTTGAGCCGGGCGAATATCTTCTTGCACTCCGCTGCGCGCTGGTCGCGCTCTTGCTGCCGAACCTTGGCAGACACCTTTGGGGCCTTTTGCCGCCGAGCTTCGTCATCGATGTTGAACTGGAGAAGGTCGTGGTACTCCTCCTCCCCGATTAGCTCTTCCCAAGGCTCGAACTGCTCACACGAGTCGAGTGCCGCCTGCACCCGGCCGGCAGCAGCCCGGCGGCGCAGGCTCGCGATGGTATCGAGATGGTTGTCGAATTGAGCCTTCAGCTTGCGACCGTTGTATTCGCGACCGCGCTCGCGCTGAAACCAGCGCTCCAGCCGGTCGAGCCGAGCTGTCAAGTCCCTGAGAAGAGCCTGGTCGTGCGCACGCTTGGGCATCACGCCGAGCGTGCAACACGTCGGGGACGCCAAGGGTTCTTGAGTTTTCGGGGCGTTTGAACCGTCACGGGATCTTGCGCCGGAGGTATCGGTGAGCAAGAGGGGTTTGGGTCAGGGGCTCAATGAAATTGCAGGCCGTCACTTCCTCATTCTTCCCCTCACGTAACTCACCGCGAAGGCCAACGCCAGAAACGCTACGATCGTCGGTCCGGTCGGAAGATCAAACCAGTACGATGCGAATATCCCGAGCAGGCTGCACGTCAGTCCAAGACTGGTAGCGACTACGAATGCGACGCTCAAACTTCCCGCAACGCACAACGCCGCCGCGCCCGGCGCCACCAGCATCGTGAACGTCAGTAGCGCTCCGACGCCGCGAATCGCGATGGCTACCGCAACTCCCGCCGTCACGTAGAAAATCGTGTTCCACAGATCGACCCGGATTCCGAGTGCACGCGCCATGTCCGGATCGTACGCGACGATGAGGAATTCCTTGTACGCGAAATATTGAATCGCGATCACCAGTGCGAACGCCAACAGCATCGTCCAAAGCAGCGGCACCGGCACGGTCAGAATATTTCCGAACAGGACGTTTACGATATCGGCTTCGCCGCGCGGCGCTTTGACGATCAACAATACCGCCGCCGCCGACCCGCCCGCGTACAGCATTCCGATCAGCGCTTCCAGCGGAAGCCGCGGCGAGTCCGCAACCCGCGACAGAACCAGAAACGTCAGCACCGTCAATACCAGCGCGACCGCGAACGGTTCGTATTGCAGCAGGACCGCCAGCGCCACTCCGGCCGAAGAGATCTCGGCGACGGCGGCGCCGACAAATACGATTCGCCGCAACACCACGTACACGCTAAGCGGCGCCAGGCCGAGCGCCACCAGGACGCCGGCGAACAGCACGTGACGCATGAAGGGAATCGCGAGGAGATCCATCTATTCCCCTCCCTCGTACGCGCGCGCCAACATCTCGGGCGACAGCATCGTTTGCTTGTCGCCGATCAGCATCCCGCCGCCGCGCGTGATCAACGCCACCCGCCGCGCAAAGTGCTCGATCGCGCTCTGCAGATGAGTCACGAAGACGATTGTCGTCGATCGTTCGCGCTGCAAGTCCAGCAGCAGCTCCATGATCGCGCGCTCAGCCTGCACGTCCATGCCGTTGGTGGGCTCATCGAGCAGCAGCGCTTCCGGCTCTCCCGCGAGAGCGCGCGCGATCAGCACGCGCTGTTGCTGTCCGCCGGAAAGTTGCCGATAGGGCTTATCGAGGCGGTCGGACATCCTGACCCGCGCCATGCATGCGCGTGCAATCTCGAAATCGCGGCCGCTCGCCGCGCGCATCGTGGGGATCAACCCGTAACGCCCCATCACCGCCACTTCCAGCGACGATAGCGGAAAATGCGGATCGAGCCGCTCGCGCTGCGGGACGTAGCCGAAGCGCAACGCGTCACCGTTGTTCCCGGGAAATTCGATCGCACCTCGAAGCGGCGGCACCAACCCCAGGATCGCTTTGATCAGCGTGGTCTTTCCCGACCCGTTGGGACCCATCACGCCAAGGAAGTCACCACGCTCGATCGTAAAGTCGAGTTTGTCGAGCACCACGTGTCCGCGGTAGCCGAGCGTGAGGTCGCGGCCGCGAACCAGATCAGTTGCCATGGCCGAACGCCTTTACGAACTGGTTCACGACGTAGTCGATCATCGAGATATAGTCCTTCTGCTCGGACGTTCCACCGACATCGATGGTGAGATTGAGGCACGGCACACCCGCCTGAGTCGCGATCAGTTGCGCGATCGAAACGTCATAGTAAGGCTCGGTGACTATGGCGCGCACCTTTTCCTTCTTGGCGATCTCGATCACTTCCTGCACGCGCGAGGGCGACGGCGCGAAGCCCGGCTTGTTCTCGATCGTAGTCGGAATCGTGAGCTTGAAGGCGCGCGCGAAGTAGCTCCACGATTCGTGGTACGGAATGATCGCAGCGCCCGCGAACGGCGCCATCTCGGCGTCCCATTTTTTCTCTGCCGCCGTCAGCTGGTCGTCAAACGTTTTCAGATTGCCCGCGAAGTAGTCCTTGTCGGCCGGGTCGGTATACGAAAGCGCGTTGAATACGTTCTGCGCCATGATTCGTCCGGCTTCAGGGTCGAGCTGGTAGTGCGGATTTCCGTAAGGGTGAATATCGCCGAAGCTGTAGTCGACGCGCCCCTTCGGCACGTCCATCAGCGGAATCCCGACCGAGACCTGCGCCTTGACGAGGTCGGAGTTGTTGGCTTCGCTGACGAGGTCGCGCGACCACTCCTCGAGGCCGAGTCCAATTTGTATGAATAGTTTCGCGCGATGAATTTTGAACAGATCGCTCGGGCGCGGCTGGTAGAAATCCGCGTTGAAGCCGCCCGGCACCAGCGCCTCGACCTCGATTTTGTCGCCGCCCACGGTAGTAACCAGCGAGGCAAGGTCGGTGGTGGTGGTTACTACCCGCAGCGGCGCCGCGTCGCATCGGGAGGACCATCGTCAGCACGATCGCAATCGTCGAAAGAATTCTCGCAACAGCTTTTTGCATTCGATTAGTCCAGTGGTTTCAGGTTGCCGAGTGAGAACGTCGCCTGCAGATACACCAGGTCGGCCGCGCGCAACGGCGCGTTCGCGGCCTGGGTTCCCGTATTATGCGTGTACTGCAAGCGCAGCCGGGTGTTGTCGGAAACGAAGTAGGTGAGGATCGGCGAGAAATCGACCTCGGTCCCCCTGGGCACGCCCGGAACGTCAGCAACATCGACGAGCGCTCCCGCATGCCAGCGCAGCGCGAAGTTGTAATCGAGCAGGCTGTAGATACCGCGCTTCACGCCGTGGTCGTTGTCGCCGGTCCGCTCGGAGAGCAGCGCCTCGAGGTTCCAGGTCCACACCTGCCGCTGCGTTGGCGCATAGCGCACCTGGACAAACGGATCTTCCATGTAGGTCGCGCCGCCCGGCCCCGGACCGCCGGCGAAACTCGCACCGGCCGTCAGCGCGCCGGTAGTGAACAGGTCGCGCGAGTAGTCGAGCGATCCGATATACGCGAAGTCGTAGTTGTGGTTCTGGTTATGGTCGAAGGCGGTCGGGTTGATACCGCTGACGATGTTGAAATCGGCCTTCAGCGGGAGGTCCCACGGATTCGGGATGTAACCCTTGAGATTCACTCCCGGCTCGACCAGTCCGTCCTCACCGAGATAGAACGCGAGCGCGTTGGGCCGGTTCACCATCGGCAATTGAAAGGTGTCGGTCTCGTTGAGCAGTCCGAACTCCGGCCGGAACTGTCCCGCGCGCAAGGACAGGTCATACGGCAGCTTGTTGAAGAGCCAGGAATGCTTCCTCGATATCGAACGGGCCGTTGTTGGGCTTGTCGATCGAAATCTGCGCGGTCGTGTACGGATCAATCGGCGAGAAAAAGATCAGCTGCGTGTCGCGCGGCTGAAACTTGTCGTCGGCGGGATCGTAGCGCGCGTCGCCCTTGCGAATGTCGCTCTGCCTGAAAGTGAAATCGCCGACCGCGCTGATATCCGGGATAAACGTCTTCGAAACGCCCTCCAGTCCCGGGACGATCACGCCTTGTCCGCCGGGCTCCGCGTTGGCATAACCGGGCTCGAGCGAGGTCGGGCCCACGACCGGGCCGGGCATCAGATTCTTGACCGCGGTTCCAAGCGTAACTCCCGCGGGAGGATTTGCTGGAAGCGGCTCGCCCGCGGGCGTTATACCCGGCGGCGCTCCGCTCTGCGACGACGCCGTGCCGGCAGACGCCGCGCTGCCCACCGATGGATCTTTCGCGGCGCCGGCGTTGACGCGCGCCTCGAGCGCTTCCATCCGCTGATGCATTTCGCGGAGCTCGGTCTGAAACTCCGCCAGCTCTTTTTTCAGTTCAACATTTTGCGCCTTCAGCGAGTCGTCGCTGTCCGCGTACAGCGGATTTGCGAAAACGATTAGAAGACCCGCATTCAGCACCCAAATCCATCGTCCAACATTGGCCGCACTTCTCATCATGGTCACTCCTTTCCGCACAGATTTCGCGGAACGGCGAAGCGTGAATCCTCGTCACGCAACGAAATAGACCGATATGTTCGCAAACGAAGGGGGAATCTATGCGGCGGAGGGGGGCGCCTGCGTCGGCGCCGATGCGGAATCGAACGGAGCGAAACCATGCCAGGAATCGGTGCTCGTGACTACGCTTCCGATCTCGAGAGGCTCGACGAACAGCGCGCTGGCTGGATTGAGACTCGAATGGAACGCGAGCTGGCAGAGTGCGCAGAATCCGGTATCGAGGGACGGTCGCGCCGACACTACCGTCGTAGCCGACGGTGTCGGCGGATGCGAATGCACGACGGCGACAAATTGCGCAACCAGAATTAATGCCGCGCCGAAAACGGCAATCGATCGCCTAAGGCTCAAACGAGTCGAACTCTTGCGTGAAATTGCCATTCAGTCGCGAGGCCCCGCGCGAGAGCCTCAATCAAGCATGTAACAGGGTTTGCGCAACTAATGGAATCGAGAGTGCGAAGCGCTCGTGCCAGAGTCCACGGAGAGCGGCGGGACAAACTCTATCGTCTTTCCGTCGCTGACAGCCGCGGGAATTGAGCTGAGAGAGCGGATACTCAGGTCGAGGTGCTAGCGCGGGGTGAGCATGACTACGGGGATGTTGCGTTTCGTGCCGGCCTGGTACTTGTCGTAGTCGGGCCACTGCGCTGTCATGATCGGCCACACGCGCTTCTTTTCTTCGGCCGTCGCAGTCCGCGCACGGACCGGAATCACCTTGTCCCACACCTGGATCTTCACATCGGGGTGGGCGAGCAGGTTTTTGTACCACCCGGGATCGTCGGGCGCGCCACCTTTCGAAGCGACAATCAGATAGTTGTCGCCGTCGCGCCCGTAGATCAGCGGGAATTTTTTCGTCTCGCCAGATTTCCGCCCGATGGTGTGCAACACCAGACAACTGGTGTTGTTCCAATCGTGGCCAGTCTTACCGCCGGTCGTCTCGTACTGGCGGACGTGTTCGTCTCCGAACAAGCTGTAGTCAGGCATGGGTATCAGACTGCCACGTTGGCAACCCTCTGGCCAACCCTGTCGCGAAATCAGCCGAGAACAATTCGCACTCGATGGGTGACGCTGTCGTCGGCGAGGGCGATTTGCGCCGGGCGTGCTGGTAGCGCGTTGCCGTCCAGCTCGAGGATGCTCACGCCGCAACTGACGCCACGCGGGTTTTCGACCGCGATTTCGTAGCGTGTCGTGCGGTATCGATAGACGATATCGAAGCGCGGCCACTTCTTCGGGATGCACGGATCGATCTGCAACGTTGTGCCGCGCAGACGAAAGCCCAGTATCCATTCGAGACCCGCGCGGTACATCCAACCCGCGGAGCCCGTGTACCAGGTCCATCCTCCACGCCCGACGTGCGGCGGCATCGAGTAGACGTCGGCGCACACGACGTAAGGCTCGACTTTGTAGCGTTGGATTCCGGCGCGAGTGTTCGCGTGATTGATCGGGTTCAGCATCGAGAACAGCTCGTTCGCCCTATCGCCATCGCCGAGCATCGCAAACGCGATCACCGACCAAAGTGCGCCATGCGTGTATTGGCCGCCGTTCTCCCGGAGGCCGGGCGGATAGCCCTTGATATAGCCGGGATCCTGCGCCGGGTGATCGAAAGGCGGGGTGAATAGCAGCACCAGGGCGTCCTCGCGTTTTACCAGGTACTCGTCGACCGCAGTCATCGCGGCCGCAGCGCGGACCGGATTCGCGGCGCCGGAGATTACGCTCCACGACTGCGCGATCGAATCGATGCGGCACTCGATACTGCCGGCCGAGCCGAGCGGCGTGCCGTCATCGAAGTAGCCGCGCCGATACCAGTCGCCGTCCCATCCGTCGCGATCGAGCGCTTCCGCAAGCGCCGTCGCATGACTGCGCCAGGTCGAAGCGCGCGCCTCTTCGCGGCGAAGATCGGCCAGCGGCGCGAACGCCTGGAGCGTCGCGAGGAGGAACCATCCGAGCCAGATGCTCTCGCCTTTGCCTGCCTCGCCAACGCGATTCATGCCGTCGTTCCAGTCGCCGGATTCGAAAAGCGGAATTCCGTGGATTCCAACCGCGAGGCTTCGGTCCAAGCCAAGCGCGCAATGTTCGAAGATGGTGCCGCGCTGTTCGGAGACGGTGGGCTGAAAAAACGATTCAACCTCGCCAGGGTGCAGCGGCGGGCCGTCGAGGAACGGGACCGTTTCGTCGAGTATGCCGGCGTCGCCGGTCACCTCTATATAATGAGCGACCGCATACGCGAGCCAGACGCGGTCGTCGGCGATGCGCGTACGAACTCCCTGTCCCTTGGGCGGCAGCCACCAATGTTGCACGTCGCCTTCGACGAACTGTCGCGATGCGGCGCGAATCAGCTGCTCCCGCGTCAGCGCAGGCTGGGCCACCGCCAATGCCATCACGTCCTGGAGCTGATCGCGGAAGCCGTACGCGCCGCCCGCCTGGTAGAAGGCCGATCGCGCCCTCACGCGGCACGCCAGGGTCTGATACAGCAGCCATCGGTTCAGCATGAGGTCCATCGAGCGGTCCGGAGTCCGCACCTGCACCGTGCCCAGCAAGTCGTCCCAGTATTGCGTGACCGTGGCCAGGACGGAGTCGAGGTCGGCGGCGCGATATTTCTTGATCGAGGCAATCGCGTCCGGCCTGCTCGCCGCCTCGCCGAGGAAGAAAACGACCTCGCTCGCGGCGTTGGGTTTGAGCGAAACGGTAGTCCGCAAGGCCGCGCATGGATCCATCGCGGCGCCAGCCTTGGCGGACAACGGATTGCCCGCTGCGAGGGCGGCGGGATTGTCGAGCGTTCCGTTACGGCCGAGAAACGCGGTTCGGTCCGCCGTCCATGACAGTGGATTGCCGCGCAAGTCGGCGAATGCGACCCGGCTTCCGTACTCGATGCTGAAAGAGTTGTGCGCGAGTATCGCGTGAGTTTCGGGCTCGGTTTCGGTGACGATGTATGGGGCGGAGGCGCCGCGCGAAGTGCCGAGCACCCATTCAACGTACGCGGTGACCGACAGACGCCTCGCGCGCGGCGTGAGATTTCGAATCTTCAGCCGCGAAATTTTGATCGAGTCGTCCAGCGGCACATACTGCGTCAGCTCGAGTGAAATTCCGTGCGAGGTATGCTCGAAGACGGTGTAGCCGTGGCCGTGACGAACGACGTACGGGGCGCCATCCTCGCGGATTGGCAACGCGGTCGGTCCCCACAGTTCGCCGGTATCGAGGTCCTGAACGTAGAGCACCTCGCCCGGACGATCGGCCACTGGATCGTTTGACCATTGCGTAATCTGATGCTGCTGACTGTTGATTGCCCAGGTGTAACCCGCGCCTTCGACCGAAACCTGGAAGCCGAATGAGGCATTCGCGATCACGTTGATCCACGGCGCCGGCGTCCATTGTCCTTCGCCGAGAATCGTTACGTACTCATTGCCGTCGGCGGCAAACCCGCCAAGCCCGTTGAAAAATTCGAGGTCGCGCCGCGGCATGACGACATCCGCGCGTCGTATCGCGGCAGTTCGACGCGGCGGCGGCCCGGCCGCGGGCTCGAACATCTCGATCCGTTTGACCTGCTCGGACAGGGTCCCGCGGCGGCTGAGCAACACCGCCCGCGCCACGGTCTGCAGAACGCTGCGCAGCTCGGCCGACACGAGGTCGACGCGCAGCACGAAGACATTTCCATACGAGGTTTGCCCATCCGCCGGCACCGGCGCGCTCCGGACAAGACCCTCGAGCGCGGACTGGAGTTCCTGATGGTACGACGGCGGGCGCTCGTTCAGTATCACGAGATCGACGGCGAGCCGCTTCATCCGCCAGTACTCGTGCGCGCGGACCAGCTCACGCACGATCTCCATATCCTCGGTCTCGTCGATTCGCACGAGCACGATGGGCAGGTCGCCTGAAATTCCCGCCGGCCATAGCTTCGATTGTCCACCCTCGCCGCGCCGCAGCAGGTCGGACGAAGGGCGCAGCGTCGGGTCGGAATAGATCACGCGATTGGCGATGCGCTGAAAAAGATGCGCTTCGTCGGCGTCAACCCGCAGGTGATGCAGTTGCACTTGCGCCTGCGTCCACGCCAGCGTCACCGCGCGTTCGAAGGCGTTCGAGTCGCGATGCTTGTCGACCAGGTCGAGCGCTTCGGTGCGCGACGGTGCGATGATAGTCCAGAACGCGACGCGCGCCGTCGCGCCGGCCGGGATGCGCACACGACGGCGAACGCTGAAGATCGGATCGAGCACGGTGCCGACAGTATCCGAGAGCGGCCGCCCGTCGATCACCGAAACAGCGTCGCGGAGGTTGCGCCCGCGCCCAAGAAATCGCGCGCGGTCGGTCTCGAATTGCATCTCTCCTACCGACTCACCCTGGACCACCGCCAGATGCGCCGCCCAGACCGGCACTTCGGTGGGCGAGCGGAGTCGCCGCGTGGCGAGAATCGCGCCGGCTTCGGCGTCGAACTCCGTCTGCACGAACATCTTGGAGAAGGCCGGATGCGCAGTGTCGGACGCCTCGGTCGCCAGCACGATTTCAGCGTACGAGGTCAGCTCGACTTCGCGCATGCGAGTGCCAAGATTGGAAATCGATACGCGCCGCACTTCGGCGTCGTCCTCGGCCGACACTGCGACTTCGAGCGTGGTCGTCATGATGCCGTCGCGCCGCACGATTTCCGCGCGGTCCTCGGAGAACTCGACTTCGTAGCTGTCCGCCTCGACGCCGGCAGGCTGGAAACCGGCCGACCAAACCTTGCCGCTCTGCACATCGCGAACGAAGATGTAGGAACCCCACGAATCGCAGGTGACGTCTTCGCGCCATCGGGTGACCGCCATCTCGCGCCAGCGGCTGAAGCCCGATCCGGCCGCGGTGATCATCACGGTATAGTTGCCGTTGGACAGCAAATGGGTGCGCGGGATCAGATCGTGCGGCGAGTGGAAGCGGCGAACGGTGGGCGGAGCGATCTCGCGAATATTGACGTCCGCCTCGGCCTCTTCGGCCCGTGGGCGCGCCACCGCGACATCGCGCGGCGTCCGCTCCTGCAGCAATAACTCGGTCGCCTGAATAATAGGTTCGGCGTGAAATCGCGCGCGCATCACGCCACGGTTGAGCGCGTCTGCAATCGCCACCAGCGTCATGCCCTGGTGATGCGCCATGTATGCGCGCACGACGGCAACGCTCTGGCCTTCGGGCACGCGCGACGGCGTGTAGTCCAGCGCCTCGTACCAGCCAAAATGACCGAGGCCGCCCGCGGCCAGCAGCGCCGAGAAGTTTTGTGCGGCAGCCTCCGGATCGACCATCGCCGCCAGCGCCGTCGCGTACGGTGCGATCACTGCGTTCTCGCTCAGCCCGCGCTTGAGTCCGAGTCCGGGCACGCCGAAGTTCGAGTACTGATAGGTGAGCTCGAGGTCGCGCGCGTTGTAGGCGGACTCCGAGATTCCCCACGGCATCCCGAGCTCGGCGCCATACTTCATCTGACGGCGCACCACCAGCCGACTGGTCTGCTCGAGCAGGCTGCCGACCGGCGCGCGCATCACCAGCGAGGGCATCAGGTACTCGAACATCGAGCCCGACCACGAGATAAGAGCCGATCCGCGATCGACCGGCGTCATCGCGCGTCCGAGCCGGAACCAGTGCCGCGCTGGAACTTCACCCTTCGCGATTGCGACGAAACTTGCGAGCCGCGCCTCCGACGCAAGCAGGTCGTAACAATTTGATTCGAGGCTCCCGTCAGTGACGCGGTAGCCAATCGAAAGAAGTTGGCGCGCGGGATCGAGCAGGAAGTCGAACTTCATGGCATCGAACATCTTGCCCACGGTCGCGGCGAGTTCGGTGATGCGCCGCTCGAGCGCTACCGCCGCCTCGCCCATGTGTGCGACGGCGGCTTGATCGATCGTTGAGGGCTGGTTGGCGGCTCCGTTGTACAGATCCGGCAGATCGCCCAGCGCCGGTATCGAGTCGAGCGCCGTCCGATCGCTTGCCAAGGGCTTCAACAATTCGACGTCGCGTTGATGACTGCCGATGCACGCTCGCAGCGCCTCCGCCCGTGCGAGCACATCGTCGGCCGCCGGGTCGTCGCGCTCGAGCTTCAACGCGCGCGCGATGTCGGTGATTGAATCGCTGTCGGCTGCGAGTTCCTCGAACTTTGCGCGCAACTGTGACGCGGTATGCGGATTCGACGCGATCAAACGCGCCATGGTATCGAGCGCCTCCGCGAGCTGCTTTGGCGTGACGGTGTGACTGCGCCGGTCGTCGCGCAAACCACCCAGCGACTCGCGCAGGAGCGCGATGGAGTCTTCGATCCCGTTGAGCCAATTCCGGTCCACCACCGGCCGCGCGATCATCTCGCGCAATGCGTTGCCGAGCGCGATCAGATGTCCCGCGAGGTTGCCGCTGTCCACCGACGACACGTATTTCGGATCCAGCGGCCGCAGGTCGCGCGTGCCGTACCAGTTGTAGAAATGACCGCGAAACTGCTCCATCCGCTTCATTGTGTCGAGCGTCGCGCCCAGCCGATCGACGGTCTCAAACGTTCCGATCCAGCCGAAGTCGTGAGCCGCGATGACCGACAGCAGATACAGGCCGAGGTTGGTGGGCGACGTCCGATGCGCCAGCACGGGCTTCGGGTCTTCCTGAAAATTGTCCGGCGGCAGCATATTGTCTTCGGCGGTCACGAACTTCTCAAAAAATTGCCACGTCCGGCGCGCGGTCAGGCGAAGCGTCATCGTGTCGGCGGGCGATAGCGGGGTTGCGCCCGCGATCGGCGGCGGCAAGCTGACCCATCGCGCGACTGCCGGCGAGAGCATCCACAAAATCACGAAGGGCGCGGCAACCATTGCGCCGCCGCGACCTTCGAAAGCGACCAAGACCGCGGCCGCCGATGCCAGGACTATTGCGCCAGCCATCGTCGCGTAAAACCCGCGAACATCGAGACGCCTGGTCCCCTTCGCCTGCGCCGCAGTCGTCCACTCGAGCATCAACCGATGACTCACGTACACGCGGTAAAGAGTTCGCGAAATTGCGTCGGTCATCAGCCAGGCCTGATGCGCGAGCAGCATCAGCATCATCGCGAGCTGCGACATTCCTCCAACGAAATCCTTGGCGACGGCGAGGATATGGCTGCGCTTGGAGATGTCTCGGCGTCGCGGGATGATTCCGGTCACGAACGGGAGCATCGGCGCCGTCGCGATCGTCGCGACAATGAACGCGGTCCACATCGCGGCGGCGGCCAGCGGCAACGTCCACCCAGCGACCAACGCCAGGAACACGAATGGCGCCGACAGCGTGCGGCGCAGGTTGTCGATCATTTTCCAGCGCCCGAGCGGCGGCATCGACGATCGGCGCTCACGCGGCTGCAAACCAGCCGGGTCGGCGTCGGAAGCGTGCGCACGGCCGAGAATCCACGGCAGCAGTTGCCAGTCGCCGCGGGCCCATCGATGCTGCCTGCCTGCGGCAACGTCATAACGCGACGGAAACTCCTCGACCAGTTCGATGTCGGAGGCCAATCCCGAGCGCGCAAAAGTTCCTTCGAAAAGATCGTGGCTCAGGAGCGTGTCGTGGGGAACGCGGCCCGCGAGCGCGGCCTCGAACACATCGACATCGTAAATCCCCTTGCCGCTGTACGAACCTTCATCGAGCAGATCTTCGTACACGTCGGAGACGGCGAAGGCGTAAGGATCGATTCCCGCAGCGCTCGAGAACACCCGCTGGAAAACCGATCCGTCGCGCCCGGTCGGCAGTGACGCAGTGATTCGCGGCTGAAGAACTGCGTGGCCTTCGACCACCCGGCCGAGTTCCCGGTCGAATAGTGGGGCGTTCAGCGGATGCGCCATTTTGCCTACCATCCGCTTCGCGGCGCCGCGCGGAAGACGCGTGTCGGCGTCGAGCGTGATCACGTAGCGCACGCCGTCGGGGACTGCCGGCGGGTGCCCGTCTGAGGCGACGAACGTCGTATCGGTTCCGCCGCGCAGCAGGCGATTCAGTTCGTGCAGCTTTCCGCGTTTGCGCTCCCGACCCATCCACACGCCTTCAGCTTCATCCCATGCACGCCGGCGATGGAGCAGCAAGAATCGCGGGCTGGCCAGTCCCGGTCCGTGACGCTGATTCAGGCGCGCGATTCCCACCGCCGCCGCGGCCAGCAGATCCTCGTCGCCGAGCGCAGCTTCGGTTGCAGAGTCGGTCCAGTCCGACAAGAGTGCGAAATACAGCTCGCCGTCCGGACTTGCCAGGTAATGAACCTCGAGACGCTCGATCTGCTCATCTATCTCGGCGCGCGTAGTCAACAGAGTCGGCATAACGACTATCGTGCGCAGACTCGCCGGCACACCGTCGAGAAGTTCGAGCGCGGGAATCATGGCCGGACCGATGACGGTCGTGACGGCGCGGTTGACGATCGCGACCGCCGCGTCCATCGCCGGAATTATCGCGAGCATCGCCAGAATGAACCGGGTCCGTTCACCGATGTGAACGCCGGCAATCGCAAACAGGCCGTCCCCGACGATGACTGCGGTGACGACCGCGATGGTGCCGAGGTATCCCTTGATTCCAGCGGCTGCGTTGGCGCGAGCAATCCAGTCGCGGACCGGCGCCCGAAATCCCAACTTCGCTTCGAGCGCGCGGCGACCTTCAGAAATAAGGTAGTAGCCCGGATGATTTCTGCGACGCGCGATCACTCCGTCGCCATTCGGCGGTTCAGCCGTCGCACTTTTTGCCGATTCGATCGCGCACTGTGCAACCTCGATTTCGGTATGTCCCGAACCTAGCGCAAGTTTTTCGATCGCATGGCGGTAGCGATCGCGCGTGGCAAAATCCATCGCGCCAAAGTCGCTGTCGGTGCGCAGCACCGCGTCCACCTGGCTCACGCTCTCGAAGAAATCCGCCCAATCGACCGCCGACATCAGGCGCATGCTGGTGATAACGTTGCGCACCGTCACGTTCATCGCGCCCTGTCCCTGATGCACCTGGCGCACGATCTCTTCGGCGGTGGTTCCTTCCTCCGCCAGCCGCCGGTGCAGCCAATCCAGCGCAGGCGTCACTTTGGAATCCTGATCGCGCAGGCGCTGAACCATCTCGACCGCGAACGCCGCCGCAATCGGCGACCGATCGAAATCCTTGAACACGGCGTCGGCCGGCTCCGGGTCGCGGCCGTTCGATCCCAACAGGCGGTCCGCGAGTGCGTCCGCCTTTTGGCGTTGCGCACGGCCGCGGCCAATCTCCTCGGCCCCGCGCCGCAAATTTTCGACCAGCACGATTCGAAGCGTGATCGCCACCGCCCACAGTTCGCCGATAGTCAGCGGCTGCACGCGCTGGTAAGCCTGCACGAACCTCACGAGCATCTGCGTATCGAAGTGACTGTCGGTATGCGCGACGTAGGCCCACGCGATTCCGAACACGCGCGGATACCCTTCCAGCGGACCCTCCGCGAGCTTGGGCAGTTGCCGGTAGAATCCGCGCGGCAGGTCGTCGCGAATTTCGCGAATCTGCTCTTCGACCACGTGAAAATTGTCGACCAGCCACTCCGCCGCCGGCGTGATTGCACGCTCCTCACGAATCGCGACCGCGGTACTCCGATATGCGTCGAGCAGTACGCGTCCGTTTTCCCGCACGCGCGCCACTATCGGCCTGCCGCGCCCCGGAGAGTCCGTCACGCGCTGCGCTACCGCGAGCGTCTCGCCGTGCTGCTCGAGGCGCTCGACGCTGAACAGTTCTGCTCGGATAGGCTCTTCGGGATGCGCGAAGCCGGGCGGCGGTGCTTTAGGCGAACGGAGAAACAACAGACTCAAATTTGGCCCTCTATCCGAATGACCGGCTACGAGATGTACTAAACGCTTGAGCGGCGCCGCTCGACGTGGCGGATGGATCGCGATAGTGCGCCGCCTAGCCTAGCAGAACGCGGATGGAGAACCTCGACTTCGGCTCCTGCCCGATTTACGTACAGGCATGGCGGCCTACCGCGTCGGTCGTCGATTCGCAGCGAGGAGAGGCTCCTCCTAACTTTTCTGAGAGCTATCGAAAGTCGCAGGCGACGCGTCCTTATCGGCGTGATTCATCGGCTTAGGCTGCAATTTCGCGATTTCCCTTGTGATACAAGTTCTCTCTTCTGCGATCTTTCTTTGCGCATCCTGAGCAACGACAAAGGCATAGGTTGCTTGATCCAATTCCCTCTGAAAGCTACTGACAGTCTCGCGCGCTGACAGCGAATCCAGAACAGCTTGCGTCCTCGCGTTGTAGAAGCTGGTCAATTTTTCCTGCATCGGCGCCGAATGATCGTCTGGACGAGTATTCAGATAACTCAGCCAGTCGATGTATGCCTGGCGCGCTTTGCTTTCCTCAAGGACAGCCAGGTCCACGCGTTCCTGCGCGGCCTGAACGTTAGCCCTTGCTCTTTCCAGCTGAGTCCGGCACTCCGCCGAACGTCTGTCGCTGGCTGCGATTCGCTCCGTCGCCAGCCTGAGCATTTCGTTAAACGTTATGAGACGCGTGTCGCAAGGCATATCAATTATTTGCCCTTTACACCTTGGTCAGATTTTTCGGCTATTTTTTCGCCCGCCTGTTTACAACACTCGTCGCCTTATCGATCCCGCGCTCCACGACGTCTTTGATCTTGCCGGTGGCTTGATCCACCTTTCCTTCGTTCTTCAGACGGCGGTCATCCGTCAAAACTCCAACTGCTTCTTTCACACGGCCTTTGATCTTGTCGCTTGTTCCACTCATCGCGTTGTTCTCCTCTTGGTCAAATCATTGCTTGGATATAGTTCCCGGTCGCCTCAATGGTCAGCAGGCTCACTCCACACCGATCGTCCGGCCATGGAGATGAGTCTTTGGGAAGGTTTTTCCGCTCGAATTGTAGACGATATCACCGAGCGGTTTTTTGCACCACCAAATGTATCGCGCGGAACTATTTAATGTTCTCCTGGATACAGATGAGCGGACTCGGAAGAGCCAGGAATCTATCTTGAATCGCAGACCGACGATTTATCGCGCGAGATGGGTTGAGTGCTTAGGCCGGGGGCAGCCTGCGGTTCCGAGTGTTCGAATCACGTCGCGATCTCCAACGAGCGCCTTCTGCACCGCGTCGGTCGTCGACCCGCACGCTTGAGCGGCGCCGCCCCGACGCGACGAACGATCGCGATAGTGTGCCGCCTCGCTTATCAGAACGCGGACGAGGAAGCCGTCACCGCCTCTGGTAGAGGCCGGCGCCGATAAGGACCACACCCAATACTAATGCGCCGGCGCTCAAAGCCTGCGGAACCACATGCGTGGATTGCTCGGTGTTCTGTATTTTAAGACTTCCGACATTTACCACGTCCTTTGTTTGCGAGGTCGTGAACACCGGAATCGCGAGACCCAAAATTCCTAGTGACGCAACCAGCAGACCGAGCCATGTAATCGATTTCACAGTATTACTCCACTAGACGCACCGCCTACGATTTGTCGTTGCCGTTGCCGTCGTGCGGCTTGGCCTGTTGCTGACCCGGCGGCGGCTGCTGATGTTCTGGCCGGGTCGTCGCCTGCTCTGGCTTCTGGTTCTGATCGTGAGCCGCTTGCTGTCGCTGGTTCTGCTGTTGGTTCTGCTGATTCTGCTGGTGCGCGGCCTGCTGCTGCTGAGTATTCTGCGGCTGCTGTTCGCGCGACGCCTGATGCTGCTGCTCCTGTTGCGGATTCTGCTGGCGCACGGCCTGCTGCTGCTGAGTATTCCGCGGCTGCTGTTCGCGCGACGCCTGACGCTGCTGCTCTTGTTGCTGATTCTGCTGATTCCGCTGATTCTGTTGATGCGCAGCCTGCTGTTGCTGAGCATTGCGCTGCTGTTGCTCCCGCTTCGCTTGCTGTTGCTGGTTCTGCTGATTTTGCTGGTGCGCGGCCTGCTCTTGCTGTTGAACGTTTCGCTGTTGCGGTTCGCGTGCTGCTTGCTGCCGCTGGTCCTGCTGTTGGTTCTGTTGTTTCGACGCTTGGGTTGTCCAATTCTTGTGTTGCTTGATCCAATCCGGATGACGACTATTCACCCAACCTGGATCCTTCTGGTACCACCATTGCCCGTAGTGCCATACGTGTTGTTGGTCGTAGTCGCCGTCACGATCACGCCAGCGCGGGACAAGTGAGACCCATTCGGGGTGATTGTCATAGAACCAGTCGGGATTGTTCTGATGCCACCAATAGGCGTCGCGCCATTGGTGTTCGTCATCGTAGTCACCCCATTGTGTTTCGGCTGGTCCGGTTGACCAGTATTCGTTGTTCAGGGCCTGCCAGACATAGGGATGGTTTGCGAGGTACTGCTCTAACTGTGGATGCTGCCTGCGCCAATTGGGATTGTAGAGCAGCTCCGGATTCCGCGCGAGTACACGCGCGAGATCCGGATGATTTGCCAGAAACCAGCGAAAGCTTTGCTCTCTCTGATACTGTGGGACATCGTTGAACCATGGATAGTAGTTAGAGAAGCCGGGCACCTGCGGCGTGCCAATCTGGATAGTGACCTGCGCCAGGGCAGGGGACGCGAGCGCAAGCGCGAACAGTGCCGCGCCGAACCACGCAATCGATTTCAGCTGAGTTTTTCTTGAGCGCGACATTTGCCTATCCTCCTGGGTTTGTCGTTTGAGAGCTATCGAGAGTCGAAGGAGCGTTTAGAGGGCGGCGGCGTGGAGTGAATTGATCGACTCAGACTGCTCAATTTCGCGATTTCGCTTTCAATGAGCTCTCTCTCTTCTGCGGTCTTTCTTTGCGCATCCCGAGCAAACGTAAAGGCGGCAGTTGCTTCATCCAATTCCCTTTGAAAGCTACTGACAGTCTCGCGCGCGTTAGCCCTTGCTCTTTCCAGTTGCGTCCGGCACTCGGCTAAATGCTTCTCGCCGGCCGACAGTTGTTCCGTCGCAAGCCTGAGCATTTCGTTAAGAGTTATGAGACGTGTGTCGCACGGCATGAGAATTATTTGCCTCAATTGATCGGATGACCGCCCTATTTCTGCGCGGCAACGGTCGCTTTGTTCGCTGGTTGCCACGTCGTATCCGGATCGTACGACACCATTGTGCTGGCTATCTGCTCGGTGTTGGGACCCAGATCTTTTTGATACACCTGACCGTCCTGATCGACGACGAAAGTCATCACTCCTGATACGCGATAGTTCACCGGATAAGCCACCAGCGCGAATCCTCCAGTCATCTTCCCATCGACGATATAGCTTCGAGCGCCACCCGCTGCGTTGGCTCCTTGACTGGTTAGCATCCGATAGACATAGCCGTGAAAGGGATGCGGTTCGGTGTTGGTGTGGTGTTGGTAGCCTTCGTAAGCCGCTTCAGCGACAAGGGGTCCCAGCGGACTCTCCGGTTGTGTGCCTGCCTTGACCACCCAAAACAATCCGTCCTGCGTTCCTTCCGTGCTCCGGAACTTCTGAGCGTACTGATGTAGCGACGCGCCGTCGTGCAGCGTGGAGTAATAGTCTCGCTGAGCATCGGCGATTGCTCCACAGACTTTGATTGCATCTATCTCATTGGAGCCGATCCGCCGATATAAAATTTCCTGCTTACCGTAGTCCGTGTCGAAATACCATTGAGATCCATTTTGCCGCAGAGGTATAGGAGTCGGCCAATTCTCGGTGCCTATGTAGAGGAAGGTTCGTCCGTCGCCAGCAGCAGCAAACTGATGCGACGCATGATACTTGGCGGCAAAGGAATCCTGTTTATTCTTGTCGACGACCAGATCGCCGGACGAAATCAGGTCCTGGCCGGATGGACCTAGAATCGCCAGCATCGCCGCATCATCATGATTCTGCACGGCCGCGTCCAAAGCGTCGCCCGCCTCTGCAGCCGAACTGAAGGTCTTCTGGCCCGGCTGTTGTGCCAGTGCCGCGGGGCCGCTTCCAAGCCCAAGTACGACGAGGCAGAAAGACAAGAAGCGGATAGCTTTCAAACCGGTCGTTATTTTTCGATTACCATCCATTGAATGAAGCATTGCTTTTTCTAGACGTCGACGATTAGTGGCCATGATCGCTGCCTCCCTCATGTCCGGCTTCGGCTCCGGTGCCACCGTGTCCACTGCTCTCGCCGCCAGCATGTTCAGTCCTTCTGGCGCCGCCATGTTCACCGCTTTCGCCGCCGCCGTGTCCTCCGCCGTCATAGCTGGTCCGGCCCCGGCTGCTATCGTCCCAAGCTTCGTGAGCTGGAGCGTAGCCGCCGAACAGTCCGGGCTGCGGATAACTGCCGTATCCTCGGTAGACATTCTTCGAGTAGTAGGTGTTTCCACCGTAGCCCGGACTTGAATAGTAGCCCGGGCCTCCGTAATAGCTCGAATTTCCGTAGTAGCCCGGACCCCCTCCTCCCCAGCCTGAGTCGTAACAACCCGCCAGAAGGGTTGCGGAGAGCAGCACTCCAAGGATCCTTATGTGCCGACTGCCGATAGATCCTTTTTTCATTCTAACCTCGATTCCGCCCTTACTCGCTGCCTTCAATTTGGCGATCACCGGCAAATTGCGATTCGACGTTGTACCTTCATGAAATGTTTTGGCTATTTTTTCGCGGGCCTGTTTACAACACTCTTTGCCTTGTCGATCCCGCGCTCCACGACCTCTTTAATCTTGCCGGTGGCCTGGTCCAGTTTTCCTTCGTTCCTCAGACGCCGGTCATCCGTCAAAACACCAACTGCTTCTTTCACACGACCTTTGATTTTGTCGCTTGTTCCGCTCATCGCACTGTTCTCCTCTTGGTCAATAGCTATTGCTTAGATGTAGTTCCCGACCGCCTCGAGACGCAGATCGTCTTCGGCAGCAAGCTCACCCCATCATTCCGCCGCCCAGCACCAGCCAGACCACCAGGACGATAAGAATGATGGTCAGCAGGCTCATTCCACCGCCGCCATAGTAACCGCTGCGATATCCGTAGTAGCCACCGCCGCCACCGAACAGCAGGATCAGCAGGATAATCAAAAGCAACATAGGACACCTCCCAAATCAGTTATTCTCTTTGCCAGATAGTCGTGTTCTTTCTTCCATGGAAAAGTAGCTCAGGCCCTCGCGGACAAATTGCTCGCGCGACGAGATAATGGACTGGCGAATCGTCCATTTGCCGGCGCCTTTACCGAGCCAGCCTCTGCCATCGAACGTGTACGATAGAGTTGGCCGACGTTCGGAAACTGCAGTGGTGCACCAGCTCTGGCTAATGAGTCGCTCGCCTTGCGCAGTGGGACGTTGATCGAACTCTCGAGATTGTCCAGACGCACAATCATTTGCCGCCCTTGGCGTAGCAGCAAATGTTCGCGCTCGAACTCTGCGATGTGCTCAGTGACTCTCGGCCGTGACGCACTCACCAGGCCCGCCAAATCCTGGTGGCTGAGAAAGACTCGCAAGAGCGTACCGCGGGACTCTTTGACTCCAAAGATCGAACACAGTTGAAGAAACGTGAACAAAAGGCGTTCGCGGAGGTCGAGGCTTCCTCCGAAGAACCGATACCATTGTGTCAGATTGCTTTCGTGAAATTTTCTTAAATCAGATCTGGGTGCGTCTCTGGTGATTACGTCGAATTGGTCCCAGCTCACGCTGCCGACCCTGCAATCGGTATGAGCCTCGCATCGAAAATGCCATCTGCTCACTGGGAGAGAAACAAAATGGGGGATTGGACCTGGCGCAAGTAACGCTGTGGGTACACGCTGGCCCGCCGGATTCAGGCAAGTGATCTTCGCCACGCCTCTCAGCAGGATATGGACACCTGCCGCGAGCTCTTTTTCAGGAAAGATGACTACGCGCCTTGTGAAGTTTGCCGAACTGAGCGACATCGCGAGTTCGTGCAATGCAACAGTTGAAAGAAACGAGAAGGACTTCAACTGATTCAACAAATCAAAGTCCGTGGGAGCCGCGTTCTTCTGTCTGTCCATCGGCTTTCCTTTTCTGGCGACCAAAATACCTATCGAGAGTAAGGCAAGGACCATACCAATCGTCCGGGGCTGCAGGATTACTTTTTCGGGAAGTTCCGGGCGTTCGAATTGCAGACGATATCACCGAGCCGTTTTTTGCCCCATTAAAGTGTCTCCTTTGGAACCAACGCCGGGTTCTTTTGGATACAGATGATCAAATCCAAGAGAAGCTGGAATCTCTCTTGAATCGCAGACCGACGAGTTATCGCGCGAGATGGGTTGAGTGCTTAGGCCGGGGGCAGCCTGCGGTTCCGAGTGTTCGAATCACATCGCGATCTCCAACGAGCGCCTTCTACGTCCGTCGTCGACCCGCAGCGCCGGCGTCCAAGCGCGCAGCATTGATGCCAAAAGGCACAACCGTCCGTATCCGATCGGAACATCTGCGCGAGTTGCCTCTAATCTTGCGAGGGAAAACGGTATTGGATTTGGGAAGAAAGTGAGGCACAGAACATGCCTGTTCACATAGGAGTAAATCCTTGGAGGATGGAGGTTCTCATATGCACAAAGGTTTATCAGCAATCATCATGAGTTTAGCGTTCGCGGGTGCGCTGGTTGTAGCCGGATGCTCTGGGCAGCCGCTCACGACTCGTGAAAAAGGCACCATAGGAGGCACGGCATTGGGCGCAGGAGCTGGAGCAATCGTAGGTGCCGCCGTAGGTCATCCGCTCGCGGGCGCCGCGATTGGAGGTGTTATGGGCGGCGGCACTGGCTACGTAGTTGGGAATTCGATGCAGAACCAGGAAAACGCCAACGCGCAGACCCAGCAGCAGGTACAGTCTCAACAACAGGAAATCGAGAATCAGCGCCAGCAGATCCAGCAGCTCAAATCGCAGTCGGAAACCGAGTGATCGGAATCCGGCAATCGAACAAAAGGGCGGCGCCATCCGGCGTCGTCCTTTCTTCTCGCGGACGGCTCGAATTTCGACTCAAATAGAGTGTTTGGTAAGAACGTGTTCTTCCTAGCACCAAAGGTTTAGACCAATACGCGTAATTGCTTTGACGGTACTCCCGCAACACATCATGCTTATCGCGTCGGGATCGAAACATTCTTCGAGACCGAGCTTGATCCAGCCGTAAAGTGGGCCACCCCAGGCCTTCGACCACGATGCGCTAGACCAACCCTACGCATCGACAGTAAAGGCCTCCGGGAGTACCAGATTGAAATTCAAAGGTGTTACGTTATTGGCGATCGTGACTGCGGCTACTCTGACCGTCCTACCTATGAAGCAGGCGTTCTGCCAGGACAGCGCCGCCGGTCAGGAGATGCACACGAGCGGACAGGATCTTAAGGGCGCCGCATCGGCGACCGGTGAATCCGTCGAGCATGCGTTTCACGGGGCGACTAATCAGATGAGCGATGCGACGCTCACGACCAAAGTCAAATCAACCCTGCTGAGCAACGAGCGCACTCGCAAGTACTCGATTCACGTTGAATCGGATCACGGCAACGTTACGATCGACGGCGCAGTAGGCTCACGCTCGAAGGCAAAATATGTTGCTTCGGTTGTCGCTTCAGTAAGCGGTGTCCGCAGTGTCGAGAACAAACTAAGCTGGCCGAATTCGTAACTTCGTAAGAATGACCGATGTCGTCAGTCCTTGCGATCTCGGCGAGGCTGACGACGCCGGCCAACCGATCAACGGCTCGGGCGCGTCGCTGTGACGAGGTGGCTGACTAGCGACCTTCAAGCGTTCGAGCTGTTCGACGAACCGCGGAACAGGCGGGGACCGTATTGTGCCGCCATGCGAAACGGCCGAATCACCCAGTAGAGCGGGAAGAGGGCGGCCGGCAGCGGGATTAGTTCGTAGTCGCCCATCGTCGGCGCCAGCATCCGGCGGACAATATATCTCAATCGCGCGCGCCCACCCTCGATCGAGCGAAGAGGAACCTCCCACGGATCGAAGTCTGTCCGCCCCTGCGCGGCACCGCTGAACAGTCGGCTCGCGATGCGCGATGCCAATGCCTGGGCGGCGCGTTCGCGACGAGCTATCTCGACAACGTTCGCAGGAATCGGCGCGTCAAGCAGGTCGTGCGCAAGGCAGATGCCAGTCAGGAACATCCTGCGGCTGCCGAGAGCGGTCGCCTCGTCGAGGGTGTCCATCAATGCGATGCCTGGCCGGGCGCGAATAGTCTCCGCAACATCGCAGATCACGCCAAGCGTGACCCATCCGTGCTTGGCGGCGTGAACGCATAGATACAGCAGCAGGTCCTCCGGCGCGATCGCGGTCACGGTGCCGAATTTCAGATCGACGGCACGCGCGCGCCGCCACAGCGCCTGCTCGTCGGGCGCGAAACGGAACGCGCGCGGCGTGATATTCCAATGAACGTCCACCGCACCCATCCCGCCCGCGGCAAAAAACGCGTCCTCGTATTCCTGGAAGTATCCGGTCGCGAGTCCCTCGCGCCTGGAATGCGGCGACAGATACCCTTGCGCGCTGAGTATCTCTGCGATCCGGGGCAGATCCGTCTGACGCACCAGAAGATCCAGGTCGCTGAACTGGCGCAGCTCGATCGATCCGTATGCCATCGCGGCCAGCACCGGACCTTTGAAGGTGACCGCGGGTATCCCGGCCGCTTCCAGCAATCCCATCAGCCGCACAAGTTCAGCCGTGAGATGACGGTTGTAGAGGATGATCAGCTGCCACTCCGTTCGGAGTCTCGCCATCGCTTCTTCCGGCACGGCGTCCGGACATTCGCCCTTCAGATATCGATGGACCAGCGGGAGTACCGCATGGCGTTTTGCAATGTCGATGACGCGGTCCCAACTTTGGACGCGTGCCGCGGTTTCGGAGGCCAACGCCGTGCGTGCGGGCGTCGCCGCCGTCGTCGCGCAGTACAGCACAAGCGCCGCTTCAGTGGGCAAGTGGGAACGGTCGAGGAGAACGTCGTCGGATGCCACGGAGTTATCAACAATAGCTGGAAGCGATTGCGTCTCGAAAGTCCGCTCGATAACTTTCAGTGATTCTTATAGTCTTCGACGTGGGGCCGCCTTCATCCAGTAAATGACCCGGATTGGAAAATTTTTCGCGCTGGCGTCGTCTGATCGGAGGCTGCTCTTGAGGACGATCGCGCCTCTGGTCGCGATGCGTGCCGCGGTCTTGGCGCTGAACTTCGCGCGAGTGCGGCGCATTGCCGAAGCGATGAGCCGGCCGTTGCGCATCGATGCGGACGCGGCCCGTCCTTCACCGGACAGGATTGCGTGGGCGGCGGCGACGGCGAGCCGGGTCGTCCCGGGCGGGAGCAACTGCCTGGTCCGCGCGCTCGCAACCGGCATCGTGCTCAAGCGCTACGGCTATCCGAGCGAGCTGAAGATCGGCGTCACCAAGCCCGCGAGTGGCCGCTTCGAAGCGCACGCGTGGCTCGAGAGCGACGGCAGCGTCGTGATTGGCGATTTCCAGCTCGATCGATACACGGCCATGGCAGCGCCGGATACCGTCGCGCGATAGTATCACCCGACGCTTGCGCTCGCTTCCGATACCCTAACAAAGAGTAGGGATTTACGTCAGTAAGCCTAATTGGCGACTTCTAACGGTTAATAGCCGATAAAGAAACCATCAATACGGGCCATAAATCCGCTTGATGTATTAAGAATTTTCGAAAACAAGTACGTGCGGTCCTTCCTCGTTGTGTATTGCGAATTTAACAAATTGTAGGAATTTACGTCACTTAGCCTAAGTAACAACTTCTAACTGCCACCAAAGCAGTCAATGAGGGTTATAAATCCGTTTGACGTAAGGAAGGCAAAGTGGAATCATTTCGCCTTCGCTCGCAAAACCATAGGTCAAATTTATCATGACGTGTCTAAACCCAACGTCCAAGATCCAAGAGTCACGCAGACAATTGCTACTGATTCATCGCAATGGAAGACGAAATAAAAGCGAAGGAGAGCATGTGAGTACAATCAAACGAGGCTTGCTTATGTTGGCCATTCTTGGCGGTCTGGGCTTGTCTGGACCGCAGGGTGCGTGGGCCAAGACGAAACTGCAGCAGGTCGATCCCATGACCATTGCTCCCTGCACGTCGAGTACCACGACGCTGAGTGGGAGCAACATTGTCTACACGCTGTCGACGAGTTTCTCGACGACCTTCACCGGCACTTGCATTAAAGTGACGGGCAACAATGACCTCGTGATCATCGGTCCTTCGGTCACGATCTCCGGAGCCGGAGCCGGAATTGGCATCGACGTCGAGGGCAGCAACGATCTGATAAACGGCCGTTCCAGCACAATAAGCGGGTTTGCGACGGGGCTCCTGGATCATGGGAGCAACAATTTGGGGGACAATCTGAATTTCTCCGGCAATGGAACCGGACTGAAGCTGACGGGGACTACACTCAGATACATCAATTTGAATTCGAGTTCTAACACTGGGGTCGGCATTTGGCTCAGTGGATGCGGCGATGAGTGCGCCGTCTCGGATTTCTTCGTTGGGAGCAATGGCGGTGATGGACTGCTTATAAACGGCAGCAGCCCAGCCGCCGTTGCGAGCCTATTCATATCTCAAGACAACACCGGTAACGGAGTCCACGTAGGCGGTCCCTCCGGCGATAACGTCGGTAACGTCTTTATAGATGATGCGGCCCTCGACTCGACACTAGCCGTCAACAACAACGGCAAAGACGGAGTCTTTCTGGATGCGAGTGAAAACGGAGCAATAGACATGGTGACCGGGGTTATCTCTGACCTGAACGGGAGCGGCATCGATATGCACGACGCAACCGCCAATTGCGGATCGAGCGGTCACTTCAATCTCTGGTCTTCACTCTCTTTCGGTACTTCGAAAGCGGGTGGTACGTCCAGTCCTGCCTGCATTCCGAATCTGCCGGCCGAATAGGCTGGGGTTCATGACTATGGCGGCGCCGGATAACCGTCCCGCCATAGTTTCACCAACTGGTTGACTGCGTCCGATACTCGTAACAAAGAGTAGGGATTTACGTCAATCAGCCTGACTGACGGCTTCTAACAGCTAAGGGCCGATGAAGAAGCCAAGTACGTCAGTCCTTCCTCGTCGCGCGGTGCCGACCTAACAAATTGTAGAAATTTACGTCAATCAGCCTAATTTACGACTTCTAACGGCTAGAGGCCAATACCGGAGTGGTCAATGAGGGCTATAAATCCGCTTGACGTAAAGAGGGCAAAGTGAAATGATTCGCGCTGCTCGCAAAACCATAATCAAATCCGTCACTGCACGTCTTAAATCAACGTCCAAGATCAAGAGTCACGAAGACAATTGTTACTGATGCACCGCAATTAATAACGAAATAAAAGCGAAGGAGAACATATGAGGACATTTAAACGAGGCTTGCTCATGTTGGCCATTCTTGCCGGGCTCGGCTTGACAGGATCGCAGGCGGCGTGGGCGAAGAAACACAACGACGGCGGCGGGCAGGTTGATCCCACAACCATTACCCCCTGTACATCGGCCACAACGACGCTCGCAACGAGCAATATTGTCTACACGCTGTCAACGGGTTTTTCGACGAGCTTCGTCGGCACGTGCATTAAAGTGACGGGCAACAATGATCTCATAATCATCGGTCCCCAAGCCACGATCACTGGCCCAGGTTCCGCGACCGCATCAATTGGCATCGACATTACGGGCACCAACGACACGATCAACGGTCGTGCCAGCACAATAAGTTCGTTTGGAACCGCAGTGCTGGATGCCGGGACAGACACCTTGGGAGACAATCTCGACTTCACGGGTAATGGAGTCGGGCTCAAGATGACCGGGCACACAACCAAATGGGTCAACCTGAATTCGAGCAGTAACACCGGTAGTGGCGTTTGGTTCAATGGATGCCAAGATACCTGCGTCATCAACGATTTTTTCACTGGGAGCAATGGCGGTGATGGAATGCTCATAAACGGCCAAAGCCAGGGAACCGTTGCGAGCGTATTCATTTCTCAGGATAACACCGGTTACGGAGTCCACGTAGGCCAAGCAACTGGCCAGGGCAATGGACCCACGATCATCGATGACGCGTCTCTCGACTCGACATTGGCGGTCAACAATAACGGCAGCGACGGGGTTTTCCTGGACGTCAGTGAAGCCGGCGCTCTGGATGTGGTCACGGGCGTCGATGCAGAGAACAACAGCGGTATCGATATGCACGACGCGACAACCAATTGCGGATCGGGTGCCGGCCATTTTAATCTATGGTCGTCAAACTTTTTTGGTACTTCGAAAGCGGGTGCCACGACCAGTCCTGTTTGCATTCCGCTACTCCCGACCGAATAAACTCTTCATCGTTTGTCGGCGACCTCCGTCGGATCCACCGGATCCGACGGAGGGCCGGCGAGAGTTCCCACCCGCAAGATCCTTCGCTCCAGTCGATTTTGAGACACATATAACAAATTGTATGAATTCTCGTCAATTTGCTTAAGGTACGACTTCTAATTACTAGAAGCCAACGCCAAAGCGGTCAAAGGGAGTCATAGCTCGCTTGACGCAAAGAAGACAATGTGAAATGATCGATTTGGGTCTAAAACCGCACATAAATCTATCACAGCACGTCTTAAATCAGAGGAGAATAAGTAAGTGGCAGTAATCAAGCGCGGTTTGTTCATCCTGGCGATCCTGGTCGCCGTAGGCTTAACCGGCTCACAGGCTGCGTTAGCCAAGTCTCATGGGCCGGCCATGGTTGATCCGACGACCATTGCCCCCTGCACATCGGCTACCACAACACTCAGTGCAA
Organism: uncultured delta proteobacterium; assembly: GCA_963794325.1. Taxonomy (GTDB): domain Bacteria; phylum Desulfobacterota; class Binatia; order Binatales; family Binataceae; genus Binatus. The sequence goes on from CAWCDG010000002.1 coordinate 243,887, forward strand.
GCAATACGGTCTATACGCTGACATCGAGTTTCTCGACGACCTTCACCGGCATCTGTATTAAAGTTACGGGCAGCAACGACCTCTTGATGCTCAGTTCCGACGTCACGATCACTGGTCCCGGAGCCGGGACTGGTATCGACATCGAGGGTAGCAATGACACGTTAAACGGCCGTGCCGGCACCGTGAGCGGGTTTGCGACGGGGATCCTGGATCACGGCAAAGGCACTTTGGGAGAGGACGTCGATGTCACCGGGAATGTAACCGGTCTGGAGCTGACGGGGCGCACAGTCAGATGGGTGAATGTGGCTTCGTTTTCGAACACCGGCAACGGCATTTGGTTCAATGGATGTGCGGGCCAGGATTCGTCGCAAACTGCGGGATGCACCATTGCGGATTTTTTCACCGGCAGCAATGGCCTTGATGGACTGCTCATAAACAACGGCAGCGATGGCGCGAGTGCGGCCGTATTCATCTCCATGAATAACACCGGCAACGGAGTCCACCTGGGCGGTACGGTTGGAGGTAGCGGTAATTCCGAGGTGGTGTTGGATGACGCGGCGGTCGAGTCGCCGACAATCGCTGACAACGGCCTGGACGGGATTTTTCTGGATACCAGTGAAAACGGCGCTGCAGACACGGTCACGGGGATTATTGCCGGCGGCAACACCGGTATCGATCTCCACGACGCGACCACCAACTGCGGCTCGAGCGGCAGCTTTAATCTTTGGTCCTCCCTCATATTTGGTACTTCGAAAGCTGGTGCAACGACCAGCCCCGTCTGCATTCCGCAAATCCCGAATTTGTAAGCTCGCTTCTTCCATCGTTTTGTCGACGAACCTCCGTCGGATCCCGGATCCGACGGAGGCCTCGCGAGCTTCTCACTAGCCACCGGCGAGGAGTCGGGATCAGCGGCCGCGGTCGCTCAAGTCGCGCAGGACGGCCTGCTTTACGTCGGCGAGTGCGGCGAAGTCGTTGGGCATCACCAGCTGTTTGATCGGCACCTGCTCGGCAACGCTCGCCAGGAAATGGAACTGACGTTTCAGCATCGCCGTGTCGGTAATATCGAACCGGTAGGCCGCCTTGACCAATCCCATAAGAGCTTCTGCGGGGGCGAGCACTCGAATTGTGACGCGGGTCGACGGTCTGCTCGAGTTCGAGCGCTTGAGCAAATAGACGCGTGCGAGCCGCCGTGGCTTCGTGTAGAACTCGGTGGGGCGGGAATACGTTGACCAGCGCGACTTTCCCGTATAGTGGGCGACCGGCTTCAAATTCCGCGAGGTCGCCCCGACACCCCGAATCGAATCATCCCAAAGCCGCAAGCCCGGGTACCCGGGAAGCCCCACAATAGTCTTGCGTTCGGTAACCGCCAGACAATCGTCGCAGACCAGCGGGTAGCCCGACAGGACGAAGCTTGCCGCGAGAGTCGATTTGCCCGATCCTGCCGGCCCGGTGAACGCACAAATTCCTTTCGGGGTCGCAACGGCAGTGGCATGCAGCGCTTCCCCGCCGCGCAGGTTTACGATGAGTGGAAGCACCTGGTCGATCAGGAGATGACGGATGGTGCGAATAGTCGCGTCGCCACTGGCGTTGCAACAGACTATCCGGCTTCCAACCCGGTCAACGACGAAGTCGGCAAGATTCGGGAAGGAAAGGACGTAACCATCCGGGATTTTGCCGTAACGAAGCCAGGGCTTGCCTCGTGGTTGCCGCGATTGCAGATACCATCGAGGAGTAAGGTGAGCGCGCTCGAAGCGCCGGGCAAGACTCACACGGACTGCGTTCCGGTGCGACGACGGCTTCAGCGTCGCGAGCTCGGGAATCGACATGTCCGCGACGATCTGTAGGCCGTAGGCCCGGTTATCGAAGGTTCGGATCCTCGTTTTGCTCAAAGTCAGCTACGGGGGCGCGCCGAGCGGAGCATCCCACGTGGAGGCTCGCCCGGCGCGATACCGTTGAAGCCGGACCCGAACTCTACCATTCCGAGAGTCGCCGGGTTCACTACATTTTGAACTAATTGCCTACAACATTGAATGACGCGAAGACGAGCGAAGTTCGTTACACATCCTGGAACTCCCCACCAGCCGGAAGTTGAGTTCGCACCCAACCCGGCCCGCCGCCCCTCGAACTTCTAATCTACAGGCAAATCGACGACATCATTGTATTGGTGCCGTCAGGCGAATTTACGGTTCCACCCGAGGCGGTGAGCTTCGCGACGCTTCCGTATTCGACCAAGCGAGGACGAATATACTGTCGCTTTGCTCGCTCTTCCTTCTTTTTCGCCGGTTGTGGTGTGCTTTTGGTCATTTACCTCTCCCTAAATCCAGTGCCGTTAAAGATAGCAAGACCCACAATTACTGTCAAGAAAGTGCCGGGATGACTCATTAACGTGTTTCTTTTTTGAAACGCGCCGGAACCTCAAGCGAAGGTTTGGCGGTATGTGTCCCCTCGAGGCCGTAGGGAATCAGAACTTCGGTCGCATACTCGGAGGCCTTGGCCAGCGACGGAAAGAGGTCGCCATGAACCCGGAACAGTTCCTTTTCTATTTCTGCAACCGTGCGCTTTCCATCGATCAGGTTGACCGTTGTCCGCCTGGCCTCGCCCCAAACCGAAAGCTGCGGGACAAAATCGGGCCGCGTCTTCGCCAAATCCTCGGGCGCCAGCAACATCCCTTTGAGCGTCGAATGAATGAAGCGCGCCTTCTGTTCACCCCTGGAATTGCGGATGGTCACCGTCCAGCTGAGCATCGTCTGCGCCGCGATGATGCCCATCTTGATCTTCACGCGGTCGCCCTTCCGCAGATCGACCGGCTTTTCAATTGGCAGGAATGCAGCGCGCCGGGTGATCCGTCCTTTGCTGAAGGGCGAGTTGGTCATGTTGATGCCGGGCGCGAGCTCGGCAACGAACCATCCGCTGAGGCCGTGCATAACGCCAGCCGCGGAAACTTCGATCTCAGCTTCGGCATGAACGTGTTCCGGCGTCAGTTCGGTAAGATCGAAGGTGACCATCCGCGCCGGCTTGCCCAGCATTCGACGCGGGCTATTCTCGGCGGGGTATCCGGTGTTGAATGCGATGACGTGCGCGGGCGCCATATTCAGCCCGGCAGGCTTTTTGTCCCAGAAACTCACGGCGTCCCACATTTCGGGAAAATTCACCGGCGTAACGAACAGCTCGATGCGTCGAGGGATGGTCCGGCCGCCGGGCTTGAGGAAACGCTGGCGCGCGTCGTTGAAGATCTCGGGCATCCCTCCGCCAATTCCGAAATGGCTCAGCTGGTCTGCGATAACGACGTCGACCTTCTCGGGCAGCGTGGCGCGACTGGAGACTTGGCGAATCCCTGTCGCGGTTTGCCCGCAACCATTGGCTCGGGCCACGTCGCGGGCTATTTGGATCATGCCGGTCAGGTCAACCTGGTAGAGTCGTGCGGCTCCCGCTTTCATCGCCAGCATGCCAAGCACGCCGGTCCCGCAGGCGAGGTCGAGAACGACGTCACCCGGCTTGACCACTGCGTTGATTGCCCGGCGAAACAATGAAGTCCTGGTCCGGTCGGTAAGGTACAGGCGGTGCTCATCTAGCATCAATGACATTGGGTGCGTTCCATCTCGTTCAATTCAAAATAGGCAGGTTCAAATGTGGGCGGCTGGCGAGTGACAGACTCACAGCGCCGCTCCGCTGGCCGCGGTCACTTGATCGAACGGCTCGCTGATACCCAGGAACACGACATTGAGCCACAGTTCAATCGCAAGGACCATCCATAGAAAGAATACATTCTCCGCGTAGGAGGGATCGCCGCGCGAATACGCGGCAGCCATCGAGTGGTATAGCTTCCGAACCGCTTCCCCGTCCACCCATCCGTTTTTGACACTGCTCAGGCGATCGAACAGCCGCTCTCCACCAAGCGCGATTAGCGCGTTGGCGTAAAGCTCGGTGGGGTCGGCCTTGTCAGGCCGCATCCGCAACCGTTCTGGCAGGATTCCGCGCATCGCTTCGCGCAGTACGATCTTGGTGAAGTTGCCCCGGCATCGTTGGCTGTAGGGGATCGCGAACGCAAACTCCATCACGCGGCGGTCCAGGAACGGATGGCGGCCCTCAACTCGGAAACCTGCTTCCCAGCGTCCGATCATCTCGAGAGCGTAAGCGAGAGATCCGGAAGAGTAAACGCCGTAGACATCTCGCTGTGCGAAACTGCGGCATCGCGGCAACGATGGCCGCGTGGACAGCCGCTCCGACAGCCTCGTCCGGGCGGCAAACTCGCGCGAGACCACCGCGTTGGGCTCCGCGGGATTCCTCCACTGCCTGAGCACGGACTTCAGGCTGTCCGGAACCAACGGCAAGACTCCATACGGCAGCAGAGTTTTGACGTAGCCCGGAAAGGGCCCGAACCCAATTGGAGGATTCCGATGAATCCGCAACGTCTCCAACAGCGCCGGAATCCGCAACTGTTTGATCAGATCGGCATAGACGAAGTAGGTCCCCGACAGCCACTCGTCGCCACCCAGTCCGGTCATCCGAACTCTCAAGTCGTCGCGCTTGCCCAGCAGCGGCGTGTAGTCGGCGCACGCCGTGTTGGGATAGTCAGGCAGGTCCATGTAGTGCGCAACTTGCCGCATGAGTTCGGTGAGTGGAGCCATTCCGGGCGAGAGATAGGTATGGCGATGAGGGTACTTATGCAGGACCTCATCGACGTACTCATCTTCGGCGGCGGGTCCGGGCGCGAAGCGGACCGAGAAGCTTTCGAAGTTGTCGACTTGCACCTCTCGGTTGCGGCGCAAGGTCTCGGTCATACAGACAATTGATGAGGAATCAAGTCCGCCGCTAAGGTCCGACGCCACTCCTTTGACGCTCCGCAGCCGGCACCGCGTAGCTTCCTTGAAGAGCGAGAGAAAATGTTCGCCGTACTGCTCATCGGTGGAATAGGAAATTTCGCGCGAGGGATCGAGATCGTAGTAGCGCCGGCATTCCACGCCGCGCGCGCTGACGCGCAGGTAATGCGACGGCTCGAGGCGGCGAATGCCTTCAAAGAGGGTCTCAACCCGGGAGACGGGCGCTCTTACCAGGATGTCGGCGATCGCAGGCTCGTTCGGCCTTCGCGGTACTCGCGGGTCCTGAAATAGTTGATGAACCTCCGATGCGCAAAGAAAAAAACCCGAACCTTGGTAGTAATAGAGACTCTTTACTCCCAGTGGGTCGCGGGCACAGTACAGTGTTCGCGTCGTCTCGTCCCACAAAGCGAACGCGAAATCGCCGATCACTTTCGCCGGCGCATCCGTGCCCCAACACTGCCAACTGCGAAGCATGATCTCCGCATCGGTCCCGGTATGCACGCGATGACCATGCGCCGTCAGCTCCTTGATGAGGTCGTCGCGGTTGTCCAACCGCCCGTCCATCGAGAGCACCAGCCCCGCGTTGTCGTCCACGAAAGGGCTGGTTTCCGCTGAAGCTTCAACTGTCGTGCAGAGTCTTGCGTGGCCCATCGCGACGGGACCACGATGCCAGACGCCAAGGCCGTCAATCCCTCGATAAGGGACGACCGCGAGCATCCGTTCTACCGTCGATCGTTCAGCCGGGGAGCCCTCGGTATGAAAGAGCGCCGCGATGCCGCTCACCAGCCGGCGCGCTCCTTGGCGCAAAGCATCATCGCGAGCGAGGCTTGGATTCCCGGTTCAGTCGCACGAGTCCTTTGTCGGCCAGTTGCTGCAGAAGATCCTCGAGGTCGCGTCGGAGTTGATCCGGCTCAACGTCGAACTGCTTCTTGAGGGACTCGAGAGCCTTTTCGAGCGAGGGCTGTTCGACGAGTTGATGCCACATCTGCTCACCGGCCCCGTCCAATCCAAAATATACACCGGTGGCGAGGTTCAGGATGACGACCTCGTCGCTGAGGTCGCGCCAAATTACGTCGTCACAGATTTCAACCCGCGTCACAAAACTCCTCCGGGAGAGAGCCGAGTCACACTACCGTCAAGCTGGAGATGGAGTCAAATCTTGATCGGAAACAGACGCCTCAGGCGCGCTAGAGGTTCCGGATTGCGAAATAGGGTTCGCGTTATTCCGTCATCGCCGATTCAGTAAACGACAGGTTGGTCGGAAAGGTTATTCCCAGCAAAGTGTTAGAAGGTAGAAAGATCCTGCTGGATGCATCGTAGGTGATCGCGACACTGAACTGGCAACCGAATGTGCGTGGCGGGCCGCAGTTCGCGGTGTTTGCGGCAGTCAGGGTGACGGTGGCGCCGCTGATCGTTGGCGACATCTGGTTCGAGATCGCAGTCTTGAGCGTTGCGCTGGTAAGGGCAGCATTGATTTGAGCGGTGCGCGCCCCGAGATAAGACGCCTGACTGACGGCGAGCGCTGCCTGGCCGATTAGGGCGAACTGGACTCCGACCAACATTATAACCAGGACCAGAGGTACGATCAGCGCGAGTTCCACCGCCGACTGACCACGTTTGAAACGGCGTCTCCGTCCGCCGCTGCCATCATCACGTGCCCAGGCTCTCGCGCCTGACAGAGACGCTCTGATGCTAGCGTATGACACCATCATATCCCTCGGATTAATGAATAGCCGATTCATCTGCTCCGCCGAACCAAGAGCCACTGCTTGAATTCACTACTGGATTAAAACCGGTTTCGTGGTACCAGTTACCGGCCCATTCGCATCTGCGATGTCGGCGGAAATGTTGGTCGAGACCACTTCGGCGTAAAATTGGCCCGGTGCGCCGGGCTCAGGGACGATCAGCGCCGTGATAAATCCAGTGATATCGACGGTCTTCTTGCCATTCGGAAGCGAAGCAACCATCGGGATAACGATCACTCGAGGATCGTTGGGATCGGTTAGAACGCTGGGATCGCTTGCATTCGGCACTTCAGTCCCGAGGTTGTAACGATCTTGTACACCTGGCCCGCCGTGAACGTTCACGTCATTGCCAGTGACTGTATCGACATCGGTAGTGCCAACCAAAATTGGCGTAGTTCCGCCGTAGCCATTTTCAATTGCCGCCTCATAGTGACTGCCTGTATATCCCTGGGTGGGATCTTGGGCACTGAAATCCAAGCCTCCCCAATTGCCCGGTGTTTGCTTAATGGCGTCCCCAGGAAGACCGAAAGTCTGGCCGGGCGCTGCGTTCGCACACGGCGGGGCTGCGCACACAAAGCCGAACGGGACTAGATGAGTCCCACCTGCGCCGACAATCGGTTGTATCTGCGCCTTGGCGGTTACTTGAACTGGAGCACTGCCTAGTCCTAATGCCTGTCCGAAAAGATACGGCACCGTCCGTTGAACCGTAAGCGAGATAGTCTGGTGGCCGACGACCGTTGGTCCACTAATAATCTCGCCCGCCTGAATTCCGTTCGAGGTCGCGTAGGTGGTCGCCGTCGCGATGGCATTGTTGTCGCCGGTCGAGTCCGTGCCATTGAGCATGCCGGCTCCAGACAGCACCGCCTGATCAGCGGCCTTCTGGATTCCCTGCCAGTTCATGTACATTACGGCGACGTCGCTCCCGAGCGCTACCGCGCCCAGAAGCACCGCAAGGATCCCAGCGTACAGAACGATTACCTGCCCGCGTGGCTTACCAAGTATCTTCATCATTTGTATCGACCTCTCGGATCCGGTCATCGAACCCACGACGAGCGGATTCTGCTAAAAACCCCTTTGTTCCTCCTTTTCGTATCACCTGTCCTACTTTATGGCAAGTATGCAACAGGTGGTCGGTTGAAGGAGAGCGCGTGATGCGAAAACACGCTTAAATCCATCGTGTCGACCGTTAATCTAACAAGACTCAAGATTTACGTCAAGAATCAATCGTAGCAGGTATGCTACTTTGAGTAGTAGAAGATGCCAAGCTTGTAGGATACCGGGAGGCTGGTCGAAGTAGTCAGTCTAATACTGAAGTCCGAATGCCCGCAAAGGGGCGGACCCAGGCCCGCCCCTCGCGCGCTTCTGCTTCTGAACCCGCTCGCGGCCGGCTGCTAGCTCCGGCAGAACGCTTTGATGGCATCCTGCAGGTCGTCCACGCTTGGATACCCCAAGTCATGGGATGCCTTCTTGATGCCTCCGTCCGTGGTGGCCAGGTAGGACACACACTTGCCGTGACAGTTCGGTTTTCCGGGGATCGCATCGGTAGCACCGAAACAGCCGGGCAGGGGGAGTGAGATATCTTCACACTGGTCAGGTGCTACACCCTGATTCGCGATCAGAGTCCCGGCGAAGGTCGTTTGGGTGAAGCTGTCAAAGTCGGTTTGAAAGAACAGCGAGATTCCATCGGTCTCAACGCCGGTGGATGACATGGCACCCGGGACAACAATCGTCGTGGCGGGAATCACGGCACCCGTCGAGGGATTGTATTGGTCGTAAACGGGGATACCGTCGCCTTCGTTGATCAGGAAGTTGCCGTTCGGCAGGATGTTGAAGCCATCAGAATCTGTCGCGGCCGGCGCGGAAATACTGATGGGGCCGCTCACGATCGCCCCGGTAGACGGATTGAGTCCAAAGACTTCCGGTGTATCGTAGGGATAGCCCGTCAATACGTAGAGCACACCACTTCGGAAAGCGATATCCTGAATCCCGAAGCCCGGCCGAGGGTTGGGTAGGGTCCCGATGTCTGCGCCTCCAGCCCCGCCGTTAAACGGCGCGATTCGGATAAAATCCGTCGCTCCAAACTGATCGGTTAGCTCCGTGTAGTAAACTCTGTTGCCGATGATCTCGATGCCGCGGCCATTTTGTTCGTCGAAGGCGCCGGTCGGAACGAAGGAGCCTACGACTGCGCCGCCGTTGAAGTCGTAGGTGGTAATCGGTCCGCCGCCGTTCAGCGCTGCATTGTTGCACGTGATTAGGGGTTGCGCCTGTGCCGTGGCGGCCCAGAGTGCCACGATGAGGGTGAACGCCATCGCGAGCAGACCACTCGCTTTCAATGCGAATTCCGTTTCATAACTCCTCCGACGTCTTTGAATTTCAAATTTGTAACTCGTATCACGCCCGTTGCTTGCCGGTATCAGTGGAGGTACCCGACATTGAAACGCCCCGGGGCAGATACTGACTGAATGAAAGCCTGCGACCAGTCAGTTCTACGAAGCGCTTTATCTCATCGGTCCGTCTGATAAGTCAAATCAAGCGGTGGTCTAGTTGGTTAACCTTTGATGATCCGAAGCAGAGTGCCTCGGCAATCGGGCCGGTCATAGCCACCAATGAATTCGTGCGGATCAGGTTTTGAGAAGGGACAGCGTACCGAATCTACTGCGAGACGAGCATCTGCGAGCTGCTGGTCAAGGTCAGCGGGACGGCAGACATTAACGGAATCGTCTGAGTGTAGTTGTGGGTGATCGTCACCAGCGCATCCCGCTGCGTTGGAAGGGTCGCATCGGCTGGAAAAGAAACGCTGACTTCGGCCGTGCTCAGGAACGGCGCGTAGCTTACGGCTACGGCCTGAATCTGCGCGGTGGTGGCCGGGTTCTGACTGGTAGAACTATGAACGATCGCGTAGCGGGCGGCTTCTCGCGCTGCATCGCTCACGGTGTTGTATCGATAGACCACGATGCCCATTCCCATAATTGCGAAGAGCAACAACAAGAAGGTTGCAGCCACCACCGCAAACTCAGCCATCGCCTGTCCGGAAGACTTCCATCAGCAAGGAAAATCGCTCGTTCATTATTGCTGAACCTGCATTATCGCTTGCCCGTCAGCGTGTACGACGAAGTGATTCCAGGATAATTCAAGATGGTATTATAGGTTGCAGAGGTATTGACCGTTACATAGGTCGCCGTCGGCGCGTGGGTGCAGTAGCTTGTAGCACACAGCGGAACCGTCTGCGGATTCGCCACAATACAGGTGCACTGCGATGCGGTCGGCGTGTTCCAATTGGAAATGTTCGCAGCATCAGCACTAGCCGCCGCCACCATGCCGGCCGAATTGGCCGCGTTGGTGACGCTTTGGGAGCCGAATTGTGCGCCCGCGCGAGCCGCGTTGTTGACGGCGACGCTGACGAAGAAGACCCGGGCGAAATCGGCGATCACGACCAGCAAGAGCAGCAGGACGGGCACGACGATCGCAAGCTCAACTGCGCTCTGGCCCGTTCCAAAGGCCAGCGTCTGCGATCTTTCATCTTTTCTGTCTGGAACCGCACCTCTATTGGTAAAGCCTGGCTGGTCGTGATCGGTGGTCCGCCTCCGAGTGCCGCTCCAGGGGCAGCCAGATACGAGCTGCCGCCGCTGATCGTTAATCTTCCAGGCGTCCAGAATCACATCCTGAGGGTTGGTCGAGCTCCCTCCCGAAAAAGTCAGCATCTGGGCTGTAGGGAAATAGAGCGCGCCCTGGAAGTTCCCGGAGCTGCCTCCGCTGATCGTGGCCTGCCGAGTGTTGGCCGGGTCCTGAAAGAAAAGAACACTTGGAATCCCACCGGCAGATGAATCGACTGGCGCAGTCATATTCGTGGTGCTGCTGCCGCTGATATCCATCTTACCGGTGCCGGTATTGTAGATGGTAACGCCGCTAGCGTTGACCGTCGAACCGCCGCTGACAGCTAAGCCCTTTGTTGCCGGTCAGGATATATAGTCCAGGATTAAGGTTGAGCGTGTGCGCCACCCGCGTCACGTTGATGCCGCCACAGTAAGTGCCCGGACCAATCGTCGCGGTCGTATTTCGGCGCAGTGTAGATTGGTCCTGATGTGCAAGTACCTGCTGGCGTCGGCTCCGCTGATTGCAGGTAGGCCAATGGATCCGGAGCTAGGCGCGACTGCGGTCGGGGACAACTGGCTGTGCTCCCCCCGCAAGTCGGCGGTGCTCGACGCCGTCCCGTAGCTGTGCTGGAGACTAATCCGATCGACGATGCGGCGACTGGCGAGCCGCCGCTGACGTCCATTCCATCGCCGTTGGTGGACTCATCCAAAATACCGCAATTCGCGTTGATGACTGAGCCGCCGCTGACGTCAAGGTTTTCGAAACAGTTACCCGGATCTAATGATATACACGCAGTTGGGCGTGGGGGCATACCCAGCGACCGCTGTGGTGCTTACGCTCACCGTGTTGTAGCCGAGCGCGCGCAAAAAATATGTCGGCACGGGTTGCGTCACATCAGCTTCGACGTAAACTCCGGTGGCCGGGTTGGGCTTGGTCGCGGGGGTCTTAACCGTTACGTCACGTTATTTGTGCCGCCGGTATAGCCGTTGAGAGTAGCGACATCCTGAGCGGCCGACGTGCAAACCGATTCACTCTCGCAAGTGCAACCTGAATTGGTGCCGCAAGTTGTTTCAAGTGCGTTAGCGCCGGCGACCGCCGCGGCATCCGCCGCCGTCTGCATGTTCCGTCGCGTCGCGTAGAGAGAGCCGACATCGACTGCCAATGCGGCCATCCCGATGATTAAGAGCATCGCGCCGGCAGCCAGTACCATGACCTGCCCTGATTCGGACTTCCGGTATGCTCGACATTTTTTTTCCCGCGAAATCACTTACGGTTGAAAAATGCGCGCTGTTGAGAACTGACCGGAAACCGCGTCTGAGTTTTCTCAAGTTCCGCGATCGGTTCTCGACAACACCCATCTTTGAGTTTCGAAGCCAATCCGCCAGTCACACTTCGACGCCTTGGCGTTATTGCGGTTTTACTCGTCTCAAGACGAATACTGGACGGTATAACTAGCATTTCTCGCTTCTGACAGGCAACCGTCATACCTACAAATTAGTCAATATTTCCTACCATTAGTAGGTGAATATTCGCCGATTGATGGGAAAACAGTGGGGTGAATGACGCAGGGCCGGTCTCGTGGACCGGCATGCGCAATACAGCGCGTCTGTGGTCGTTATTCTGCCAGTGCCGATCCCAGTTTGACTACGCCGCCATCGGCGAGCGAGGAGAAGTCGGTGTTTACCGTCAAGTTGGTAGTGATTTGAAGCTTCTCGGCGATGAAATAGTTGTATGCGCCGCCCGTCCCGCCGAAGCCAAGTATGCTTGGCTCGAAGTAAAACGTCCCGGTGTAGGTTCCGCCGTAGATGAGATTCTGCGCGCACGCACCTAGCGTGCGGTCTTGAAAGAAAAGGATTCCTTCCGCGGCTGAGGGCCCGCCAGTGGTCGGCGCGGAGAGCGACGAACCCGAAGTAGCGAAGTATACGGATCGGGCTAAAAGAAGCTGAAGTTCCGGTGTTGTAGAAGGTCACATTAGAGCCGCTCAATGTAACATTCGCCGTTGCTCCAACAGGAGCTATACCGGGCTCGCCATGCCTGTTGGGTCCAGCCTCCACAACTAAAAGGGGGGCCTACCGTGGGGTTTTTGGAAGCTTTTGGGGGGATTATTGCTGACGTGTAGGGAGTACCGATATTGGATTCCGCCGCCATTGATTACATACGTGCCGGGATTGAAGGTTATGGTTATTGGGGAGCTTGGGTTCGAAGGCTTGGTGCACCCAGACGCAGCGCAGGTCCAGATACCCGCTGTATATGTGCCGGGTGAAAGGACCGTGTTTTTCGTGATTATTTGCTGTGGGGAAGGCGGCGCCTGATGTCGTCGGCACAGGTGCGCCAGACAGCAAATCGTCAACTGGCGGAGCATCCGGTGCACCGGAAGCGGGGTTACGCAGTCTCCATCATCCTGAAAGCCGCCGGCGCTGTAAGTCTGCAGGGTATTCATGCAACTGCCGCCATGCGTACCGATCGGATCATTACTGGTCGAATCCGAATATACATCGCATTGGGTTGCATTCACGGTGACATCGCCGGACGCTTGCCCGTTGCCAACTACCATCGCGTGGTGCTGGCTTCCCTCAAGCGTCTGAAAACAAATCGGTACCGGGTTAGGCTTTGCGACGGCTCGGGCGGTCATCGGAAAAGTTGGATAACCCAGAACTTTGAGGAAGGAGGTCGAAACCGTGGCGTTGATGATTGCTTCGACGTATCCGTCTTTGGTGGCATAAGGTCCATAATTCGGCGGGGTGTGAACGTCCACCAGAGTTACGGTTACCCCACCGGTGGTCGAGCCCTGAGTGAAGCCGTTCCTGGTCGCATCGTAAGTCCCCGCGGCTACTACACTGCTGGTATCCTGGTTGGCGATTTCGTTTGCTCCGGCCTTCGCGGCCGCATCGGCGGCATCCTGCATTTCCTGCCTTGTGATCCAGGCGTAACCGACGTCGTAAACTATGCCGGTCATGGCGAGCAGCATAATCATCGAGCCGGCCATCAGCACCATCGCCTGGCCGCGCGGGAAGCCCGCAAATATTCGCGATAGTGCCTCTTTTAAGGAGCCAACCCGTGAGTTCCTGCTAGAGCGACGGTTCATGTACAACTTCCTTCCGCTATTGTTTTGCGGGCGCCATCATTTCGAACGCATAAGAGACTGGGTCGTGAAGGCCATCGTGTGCGGGATACCCGGATACGTGACCATGGTGCTGAAAGAACCCGAAGCAGTCACCTGTTCATACTTTCTCCAGTCGGGGCACGGAGGGCTTTGGCGTAAGGGGGTCCACTCCGCAGGACAGCGCGTAGGGGGCGTCCGAAGTGCTACCAAATTGGTGCAGGTCGTTCCGGTTGAATTCGGGCAACAGCAGTAATACGTCGCGGTCGATGTGACGCTGATATTGGGAGCAGCGGCCGTGGCGTAGTTTTGCATTCCGGCTGTATCACTGGAAGTTTGCAAGCTCTGGGCGCCGTACTGAGCTCCCGCACGAGCGGCCTCGGACACTTGCAGATAGGCGAAGAACATCCTGCCCGCATCGGCGACGATCATCAGGATCAACAACACCACCGGCGCCAGCATGGCAACTTCGACGGCTGATTGTCCTCGCCGCCAACCGCTATACGATCGTTTCTGCAATATCGTGGGTTGTTCCTTCATTGACTGATAACCATCTGCGTCGTCGCCGTAAGCGGCAGCGTTACGGGACTAAAGAACGGAACCGTGATCGGAAAGTTATATTGAACCTGAACCTGCACCTTGCTGCCCGGGCAGTTGCTCGTGCCGCTTGGACAGCTATTCGGAATCCACGACGCAGTGACCGACGGCGCACTCCCGGAATTAAGCCAATCCGCCATTCCCTGGACATAGGTCGTGATATCGCTCTGGGTGGCGGGACCGGTCGGGGTGCACGAGCTGCACGAATAGGTACTGCCGCGCACCGATGCCCATCGTGCACCCGCATTTGCCGCGTATGAGACTTCGGAATAGGTGTAGAGTGCGGTCGCGAAATTAATGATGCCGAATATCATAAGTGGCAGCACAAGAAGCATCACCATTCCGAACTCCGCGGACGCTTGTCCGCGTCGATATCGGCGTTTGCGGAGAAAAGTCCGGTCGGGTTGATTTCTTTGCAACTGCTGTCGATCATCCATGGTACGGCCGCCTGCAAACCTTCTGAGTTCACGCGCTTCGAACGAATCGGCTGCGTCAGCGCTCACCGTCCACGTTGAGGGCTGTCTCATAAGTCTGACAACCAGTCTCGCCCCTGCTCGCTGCTGGTTGGTTGGACTTATTTGCGTGAAATACCCCTCTATATTCTGCTTGGGCAGTTTTAACGTCTGCCCAGCATAAGTCAAGGGCAAGGATGTGCCTATAGTTCATCGTATTGGTTATTCAACAGCCATTAGCTCAGCTAAGCCATCTTAAACTTGCCTGCGAGCGAGTGGCAATGGGTATTTTACGGAGCGGAACTTCTCGGTGGAGGCCCAAGCTAGCCTACACGGTGGTATATTCACCTACGATTAGTTATGTTCATGCGATGGAAGGGTGGCGAGTTATGCGGCCGCGGTGCGGCGAAGATGAGCGCATCCTCCGAGGCTGCTGCCGCTGACCAAGTGGTACAGCGCGTCGAGCTGCCGTGCGCCGGTGCCCATCGCGTCGAGGAAGACGTTCGAATCCTCGAGCACCTCGAGCTGCGGATCGACGCGTCGTAACTCGGTCGGATTGTGCACCGTCCAGGAGAAGGTCGTGCCGAGTTGCCGATGCGCGGGACGTCTCGTTACGATCCAGGCGCCGAATGGACTGGCGTAGTCGAACGCAATTTCAACCTCGGCGCGTCGCAGGTCCGCCGCGTCCGCTTGCGCTCGGAACAGCGACTCGACCTGCGCTCGCTGCAGGAAAAACAGCACGCCTTCCGCAACCACGATGGCGGGTCGTCCGGTGTCCCACGGAATCGAGGCGAACAGCTGCGAGTCCGTAACATCACCGGCAATGATTCGCCGGCGCGTGCTCTCGGCGAAGAAGCGGCGGCGTATCGCAATCACCGCGGGCAGATCGACGTCGATCCAGGTAAATCGGCCGTCGCTCGCTTCCTCGAGATCTTCGAAGCTCGGGTCGAGACCGCATCCGAGGTTGATGCACAATCCGTCCGGATGGCGTTCGAGAAACCGGCGCACCGTCTGCCCGAACCATTGCGATCGCAGCACCACGGCTCGAACTTCGCTGGGGTTGAGATTGAAACTTCGCGGATCGACGTCAAGCTCGCGAAGGATCTCGGTGGAGCGGCGGCCGCGGTACCGAATCTCAGGTGCGTCAGTTGCGGCGAGCGCCTTCGCCGCGAGGGTCACCAGCATCGTGGCCGATACACCAGGCAGAGCGGACACGCTCGGGGCGAGGGTCATATTTGGCGGGACAATGCGCTTGCCGTTCGGTTCCATCGAGGCCCCCGGTACAGCGAACGCTTACGCATAGCCGATGCGTCGCGAGTATCACAAGAGTGTTCGAGCCGGAGGTAGTGTCCGGGTTTTCAGTGGGGCGGGCCGGCGTGCCCGCCCTCTCCTCAAGGTGCGTGAGTCATTCGTCGGTAAGCGTGGACGCGGAAGTCCACGCGTCGATGGCGGGCACGGCGGCCCGCCCCACTACAAAAGCAGAAGCTCTGATTCATGCTAGCTGCGCCATTTTAAGGGCGCACTGCTCGAGGCCGGTGGCCAACCAGGTTTCAACTGCCCGATTCAGCTCGGCGGGGTTGCCGGTCATCAGCCAGTGGTTCGATTTGATGACCGAGCGCGTGGCGTTTGGTAGCACTGCAAAGTTGATAGCCTCCTGCCAGGCCAGACTTTCGTCTGCGACGGCGATGAGAGTTGGGCAGGACGCTCTGCGTACCGTGCCGGAGTGGTCTTTGCCTGCTGCCGTGCAGACCGCGATTAAGGTGTCGCGTGAAATTCGAGCGCGCAGCATTCCATCGGCGCCGCGCGTCAGGCCTCGTTCGAATGCGCGCCGCAGGTCACCATTCCAGTTGGAGTATTGCGGCAAGCCGCGCACCGCGTTTATCGCTGCTTCGATCGAGGGCCACGGTCCCAATTCGCCGGCGAAGGTAACGTCGACGAACATCTCGGCGGGGATCGGAATGCCGGAAGCGGGGGAGGGATCGAGCAGCAGCATCGCGTGCGCCGCCTCGGGATGCGTACCGGCGATCATTGCGGCCAGCTTTCCGCCCCATGAATGTCCACCCCAAATCACCGGGCCCTTCACCACCTGACGGCTCATCGAAAAAATTAACTCGGTGAGCGGCTCCATTTCCCAGTCCGGCGCCGGAGTGCTCCCGCCATGGCCAGGCATATCGAATGCGATGACGCGCCTTCCGGCGAGCGCAGGAATCAGCGGCTTGAACCAGAGCGCATTCCCGCCGACGCCATGCAGCAGTATGATCGGCGTTCCGCGGCCACCGCGCTCAACTCCGGTGAAGATGCCGCCGCCGTGTTCGATTCGAAGTTCTCTGAATTCAGTCATGGTACCGCCTCGTAACCTCTGTAGGGTTATTCTACCAACAGTAGCGAAGCAAGTTGTGCGTCTGGCGCGGCAATTCCGGGATGAATTTGCTTTGGCGGTTAGTTAAGCACGGCTAATTCGAATATCCGGAAAGTCGCGAAATCTCAACATATTGTAGAGGCAGAGCGCGATGTGCAGCGCAGGGACGGCATCGGAAGTCTTGTAGCAATTAGCTACTATCTGTTTATTCACAGTTAGTTGTCTGTTAGTAATTCACGGCATGGGGAAACCAAAGACTTCACGACCAACCGCCATCGTGCGCGCGGGAAAACACAAAGCGAAGATCTCAACCGCCTCAACCGCGCAGAACAGGGTACACGCTTTTGCCGAAGCGATACGCTCGCGGCGACGAGAACTGAATCTCACGCAGGACGAAGTCGCCGACCGGATCGGGATTTCGACCCCGTACGTCGGCCATCTCGAATCCGGCAAGCGGCATCCGTCCGACAAGATTGTTGCAAGAATGGCCGCGGCGCTCGATCTCGGCAACCGCGAATTGTTCTTTCTTGCTAACCCTCATGCGCAAGCGCTGATTTCGGAACCGGCGGAGGCGGAGGGTTCGACCTGGGAACAGTTTCAAAAGGACGACAAACTCCGGCGCCTCCACAATGTATTGAATGATGAAATGGTGGTGCTGTCGCAGGTCGCGCTGATGGGCGACGTTCAGTCGACTCGCGATCTGATCTACATACTCACAACGATTCGTCACGCGGTCGGAAGGTAGCTGGGCCTCCCGCGACCTTAGCCGCGCCGGCAGGATGGCCGAACTGGCGCACGACAGTTAAGCTGAAACTGTTGTGAGCACGCTTTCATCGACCGGCGAAACTGTCCCTGCGCTGCATCCGCTGAATCACGGATTCATCTGGACGCCGGTGCGCGGCCCGTTTCGCGCTATCACAGGCGAGCAGGCGCGTTCGTTCAATGAGCGCGGTTTCTTCGTGCTCGAAAATGCGATCGATCGCGCGACCGTCACGCGCGTCCGCGACGCAATAGATCCCTTCGAAGCGAAGGCCGAGGAGTTCCTGCGCTCGCGTCCGGACGGCAGGATGGGTATCGCGCAGGCCGACGGAATTACTTTCACCGTTCACCTCGTCAGGCTTTCCAAAGTGTTGCGCGAGTTTTCGGCGAGCACTGTCTTTCAGGATCTTTGTCACGATCTGATCGGTCCCGACGTGCGCCTCTACTGGGATCAAGCCGTGTACAAGAAGCCCGAGTATCCCAAGCCGTTCCCGTGGCATCAGGACAACGGCTACACCTACATCGAGCCGCAGGCGTACCTCACGTGCTGGATCGCTCTCAACGACGCGACGGTTGACAACGGTTGTCCGTGGGTGATTCCGGGCGGGCATTTGCGCGGGACGCTGGCGCATCGCCTCTCGAAGCTGGGCTACGTGTGCCGTGAAGAGGACGGTCCCGAAGCGCTCGCAGTTCCGGTCCGCGAAGGGAGCGTCGTCGTATTTTCCTCGCTGATGCCGCATCGCACCGGCCCGAACGTCACTGCCGCAGTGCGTAAATCCTATATTCTTCAGTACGCGCCGGAGGGCGCGCGCGTCGTGCAGACCGACACTGCCTGCGACGCGCCGGATCGCCAGTATCTGATTCTGAAAGACGGCGACCGCGTTTCGCCTCCCCCGCTCGAATAGCGACTCGACTTTATTCTTTCTTCAGATCGGAACAAATTACAAATTCGCCTGTGTGTATTAACTGCGCGGCGCCGAATAGCTAATCGACGATGTAGCAATTCGGTAATGCGCGAGTATCAACTTGCTAATCCATTTGTCATTCTCCGCTATCTCACTCTTCAGCCGCAGTTCACTATTTGTGTAGTTATGCCAGTCCCGATCTGATTGCATATTCGAAGGTAGTGCAGGCGTACGAGGCCGTTGCGGTGTTATCAACGCGAGGCAAGCGGGGAGGGGTAGGGCCATGGTTAAGCGCAGCTATTACCGGGCGATCTGGATCTCCGATGTGCACCTTGGAACTCGAGCGTGCAAGGCAAATTCGTTACTCGATTTTCTGCGTAACCATATTGCGGAAACCCTCTACCTGGTTGGCGACATCGTCGATGGGTGGAACTGCGGACCCGCATGGCATTGGAGTGACGCGCAGCAAGAGCTGGTTGATGAGATCAAGCAGTGGCGGCGGGGCGGGGTCCACGTAGTATTCATTCCGGGAAATCATGACGAGGGTAATACTGGTCTGGTTGAAGACCTGTTCGGCCGCCTCCCTCTGATTACTTCGTTGATTCACCGTACCTCTAACGGAGCCAAAATGCTGGTGATCCATGGGCATCAGTTCGATGGATCGCTCAATCTGAATCGGCTGCTGCCAAAAATTGGAGCCAACGCGTACGCGCGCGCCCAGCGGATTCACGACTGGTACAATCGGCAGGCCGAGCACGGAAGCGACGAAGGTCGCTCGCTTTCCGACTTTCTGCGCCAGCCCGCCCGCAAGGCAATCGAGTTTCTCACTGACTTTCGCGATCGAGCAGTGCTGGCGGCCGCGCGCGACCATAAAGCCGACGGGGTTATCTGCGGGCACATTCATCGTTCGGATCATCGGCTGATCGGGAACGTTTTGTACGTCAACGACGGCGATTGGGTGCACAACCGGACCGCGGTGGTCGAGGAGCCGGACGGTGCGCTGCAAGTCCTGAGATGGACTACTTCACCGCAGAACATTTTTGTATCGGAACCGATGCCGCAGGAGGCGACCTCGTGAGCATTTACAAAACCGAATCGGCGAATCGCGATGAGACACAGATCGATCTGATTTATTTCGACGCGGGCGGAGGACATCGCGCGTCGGCGACAGCTCTGATGGCCGTGGCTCGCCAACAGCATCGTGCGTGGCAGATCAATCTGGTCAACCTGCGCGAACTGCTGGAGCCGGCCGACATGATTCAACGCCTCACCGGCGTTCGCATCGAGGATTTTTACAACTCGCAGCTCAAGCACGGTCTCACGATCGGAACTGGTCCGCTGCTGCGCCTAACGCAGATGCTGATTCGGCAACTCGAGCCGGCGATTGTCAAACTGCTGGCGCGCCATTGGCAGCGCTCGCGGGCCGGCTTGGTCGTTTCGATGATTCCCAACTTCAATCACGCGATTTTGCAGGGGCTGCGACAGGCCGACACGATGCGCCAGCGATCCGATACTCCGATGGTCACGATTCTTACCGACCTCGCCGACTGTCCGCCGCACTTCTGGATCGAACGGCAAAAGCAGTACCTGGTGTGCGGCACTGAAGCCGCGGCGGAGCAGGCGATCGCGATGGGGCATGCTCCCGAACGCGTATTTCTATCGTCGGGCATGATCGTGCGTCCAGAGTTCTATCGGCCGGTCGAGATGAACCGCGAGGCCGAGCGAATCCGCCTGGGTCTCGACCCCGGATTGCCGACCGGCATCGTGATGTTCGGCAGCTATGGCTCCAGCCAGATGGCAGCTATCGCCAGAAGAATCGAAACTGCCAAGTCAAGAAGCCAGCTTATCTTCGTATGCGGTCATAATGACAAGCTGCGCGAGCGCATCGAAAGTATGGAGCTGTCCTATCCGTTTCATTGCGTCGGCTTCACGCAGGAAATTCCCTACTACATGAAGCTCGCAGATTTTTTCATCGGCAAACCGGGTCCCGGCAGTATCAGCGAGGCCCTGGTTAGCGGGCTTCCGCTGGTCGTGGAACGCAACGCCTGGACGATGGTGCAGGAGCGTTTCAATACCGATTGGATCGCGCAGAACGGATTCGGAGTTGTGCTGCCGTCCTTTCGCGAGATAGGCAGCGCGATTTCGACGATGCTCGATCGCGAACGGTACTCACACCTGCGCGCCAACGTGGAGGCATACCAGAACCGCGCGGTGTTCGAGATTCCGGAAATTCTGGAGAGCCTGATTTCTCAGCATCGAACCGCCAATTGGAGTTTCGGGCGAACTGCCAGCGCAAGGCAATTCTCGTCGGAAATTCACTTCGGCATTTGACGCTCGATTTTGAAAGCAACTCTTCTCGCCGCACTCTCGATTGTCGCGTTCGCCGCATTAAGTGTTAGCAACGTCAGCGGCTCCGATATCGGCGGCGTGCAGTTCAAAATTTTGAGTCCGGACGGCAAACAGACGCTCGGCTCGACGCGCTTCAGTGTCGTACAGAACAATTCAACCGAAGAAATCAAAGGCGAAACCACGTACTTCGACGGCGAGCGCGATAACGAAGACGAAATCCTGTACGCGGTTTCGCAAACCGACCGACTACGCCTCGAGACGTACACGCACTCCTTCTTCAACGCCGACGGCACGCTACGGATGCTTGACACGCTGGACGCTAAGTCTGGCACCGCATCTTGCGCGACCTTCACCTCCGGGAACATGAAACTGCGCAAGTCGCAGCTTGAGATACCGGCAGATTCTTTCGCTGGAGCGTCCGGGCTGATGATGATGGTTGAGAGTCTCAGACACGGGAGTCGCGAAATAAGGTTTCACGCATTCGCGTGTGCGCCCGGACCCGGGCTCTTCAGCGTCAAAGCG
This sequence comes from uncultured delta proteobacterium, assembly GCA_963794325.1. Taxonomy (GTDB): domain Bacteria; phylum Desulfobacterota; class Binatia; order Binatales; family Binataceae; genus Binatus. The sequence continues at coordinate 265,089 of CAWCDG010000002.1, forward strand.
TCGATTCCGGATCGATCGGATCATTGGTCCCTGTATCCGGGCGATCTCGTCCGGCTCGACATGCGGCCCGACCTCGGCGCCTTGAATCTGTTGATCGCTCCGTTCCTCCCGACGATGGATGCGTGGTTCAATCCCGCCGACAATTGGAACTACATCGGCGGCGAGTTCGACCGCTATTTCCGCGGACCCCATGTGCTGACCGTGCGAGTCCGGCCAGCTGATTGAGGCTTTAAGATCGCAAATCCGGGATCGATTCGTAACGCCAGGATGCGGCCGTCTGCGCTCCGTTGATATTTTCAGCTTGCGCGCCTTTGCGAAAATGTCGAGAATTGAGCCGCAAATTGTTGCATCAATATTTGCGGCGAGAATTTCGCGGAGGTTTCCGTGGAGATCGGCGAGCGGCACGATGGCGACATTCTGATCCTGAGTCCCGCCGGCCGAATCGACAACGACACCAGCCAGGCTTTTCAAGCCACTCTGCTCTCCGCTCTGACTCCGGGTGCAGCGGTGCTGGTCGATTTTTCCGCGATCGAATACGTTTCGAGCGCCGGCTTGCGTGCGCTGATGATGGGATCGAAACAAGCGAAGGCGTCGAACGGGCGGCTCGCAGTCGCCGCGCTGGGGCCGGTGGTCAAGGAAATTTTCGAGATCAGCCGCTTCTCGCTGGTCGTGCAAGTTTTCCAAACAACAGCCGAAGCACTTGCGGCTTTGCGCTAACTCGCGGACAACTGCACATGGGTGAGCGTCGATGTTGATCCGTTTCTGGGGAAGTCGCGGCTCGATTCCAGCGCCACTCGGATACCGTGCCGTTCAAACCAAGATCCGCGAAGCGCTCCTCGCCGCGCGCGGCCATCAACTGGACAGTCCCGAAGCGATAGAAAGGTTCATCGCGACCGAACTCCCGTTCTCGACCAGCGGCACCTATGGCGGCAATTCGAGCTGCGTCGAGATCGAAGCGGGTGGCGACGAGTATGTGCTGTGCGACGTCGGCTCAGGGGTGCGCGAGTTCGGAAACGCGTTGATCGCGAAGCATGGTCCTGCGAAGAAATCCCGCTTCAACGTATTCCTGTCGCATACCCATTGGGACCACATCATGGGGTTCCCATTTTTCACCCCGTCATACATTCCCGGCAACGTGATCCGCATTCACGGGTGCCACAAAGCGATGCGCGACGTTTTCATCCGGCAGCAATCAAATCCCTGCTTTCCAATCGACTTCCGATCACTCGGCGCGACCATCGAATTCGTCGAGCTGGAACCGGGGCGCACCTACCAGATCGACGGCCTGTCGGTCACGCCGATCCGGCAGAACCATCCGAGCGATTCCTATGGCTTTCGATTCACAAAAGATGGCAAGTCGATGGTTTACTCGACCGACTCCGAGCACAAGTTCGACGTTCTCACCGAGAACTATCCGTTCGTCGAGTTTTTCCGCAACGCCGACTTGCTGATCTTCGACGCGCAGTATTCGCTCGCAGATCAGATTTCGGTCAAAGAGGATTGGGGGCATTCGAGCAACATGATCGCGGTCGAACTCGCGCAACTGGCGGGCGTGAAGCATCTGGTGATGTACCATCACGAGCCTGTGTTCGACGACAAAATGATCGAGAAGGTGCTCGGCGAGACGCGCCGCTACGTGGAAATCAATGAGTACCCGCAGAAGCTGATCGTCAGCTCTGCATATGACGGACTCGAGATTGTCATCTGAGGACAAGTCCGAGACACGGTCAGAACGGCCGCTGAACTGGTCGCGCAGATTGTTCGCGGCGCCCGGACGCGCCCCAGCGCTGGCGGTCCTGGCGATGCTCATGATTGTGCGCGCGCTCGATCCGGCCGTCGTGCAAAGCCTCCGGCTGCGCGGCTTTGATTTTCTCGAACAGCTTGCGCCACGCAAATATCAGCCGCTTCCGGTCGGCATCGTCGCGATCGACGACAAGAGTCTCACTCGATATGGACAATGGCCGTGGTCGCGCGCCCGCCTCGCACAACTGGTCGACAAGATCGCGGCGGGCAAACCAAGCGTGCTCGGCGTCGACATTATCTTCGCCGAGCCCGACCGTCTTTCACCAGGCCGGTTAGTCGAATCCGATCCGGAAATTCCGGCACCGCTGGCCAACGAGCTCTCCCGTCTGCCGACGCATGAATCCGTGCTCGCCGATGCGCTCCGCAAGGTGCCGACGGTGTTGGCAGTTGGAGTCAGTGACGAGCCGCGCGCTCACGAAGCACCCTCGCGGGTTACGATGGTGCTCGAAGCGGGCGGCAATCCGCGCCCGTTCCTTTTCACTCATCCGGAATTACTGCGCAACATGCCGGAGATCGCGTCGGCGGAGCAAGGGCAGGGTAGTGTCGACATGGAACCGGATCGCGATGGCGTCACTCGCCGCGTACCGTTGTTCATCTCGGCGGAAGGCCGGCTGGTGCCAAACCTTGCGCTCGAGATGCTGCGGGTAGGCTCGGGCGCGGGCGCTGTGGGAATCGTGAGTGGAAGTGAAGGTGTGCGAGGCGGCAGGCTCGGCGCACTCTTCCTTCCGACCGATAGCCGCGGACGCATCTACCCGTATTTCACACTGTCGTACCGCGCCCGCTACATCTCGGCTGCTGACGTGCTCGACGGGACCTACGACACGAATCGGCTGCAAGGTGCCGCGGTGTTGTTGGGGTCCAGCGCACTCGGATTGACGGACGAGGATCAGACGCCCCTCGGCCTGATGCCCGGAGTCGAGGTGTGGGCGCAATCGCTGGAATCGATGCTGACCGGGAATCTGCTCCGCCGTCCGGCGTTTCTGAACAAGGTCGAGATCGCAATCGTGCTAGTCGCCGGACTGGTCATCATCTTCGCGTTGCCTTACGAGAGCCCGCGAACCGCCGCCGCTGTATTTCTTTGCATCGTCGCAATCCTCTTCGCTTCGGCGCTGGCGAGTTTCAAATTCTCAAAGTTGCTGCTCGACGGCATCTATCCCGCATTGTCGTCGACGCTCGTCTTCGGCGTCATGTTGTCGGAGAACTTGCGCGTGGCGGAGGCGGGGCGCCGGCGGCTCGCGTCGGAGCTTCAGCACGAGCGTGAAATGGAAGCGCGCCTCGACGGCGAGCTGAACGCTGCGCGATCAATCCAGCTTGGCCTGCTCCCGCGGCATTTCCCGGGTCCGCCCGAGCACCGCGACGTCGAGGTCTTCGCCTCCATCGAGCCGGCGCGAATGGTTGGCGGCGACCTTTACGATTTCGTGTTGCTCGATTCCGAACATCTTTCGTTCGCGATTGCCGACGTCTCGGGCAAGGGTGTCCCGGCCGCATTGTTCATGGCGATGACTAAAGAGGTGTTGCACACCGCGACACTGCGTTATCGGAACGCGCTCGATCGCGTGTTCATCGAGGCGAACGCCAAGATTTCAGCCGCGAGCGAGGAACTGGGCGCAGGCGGCGCCAATATGATGTTCGTGACCGTCTTCGCCGGAATCCTCGACCTCTCGACGGGCATGCTCGTTTACGTAAATGCCGGCCACGATTCACCGTTCGTGATGCGCGCAGGAAGTGAGCCTGAGAATTTCCCGCTCGCGGGCGGGCCGCCACTTGGTACGGTTGACGACTTTCAGTATTCGATTGAACAGCGTCAGCTCGCACCTGGAGAGATGATACTCGCCTACACGGATGGGGTGACTGAGGCCCAGGATACGAGCCATGCGCTGTATTCCGGCGCGCGCCTCGAGCATTTGCTCGTGTCGGCCCCGATGACGACTGCGAAGGCGGTAATCGATTTCGTGCGCGACGATATTCGCCGCTTCGCCGCCGGCGCCGAGCAGGCCGACGACATTACGATGCTGGCAGTGCGATGGCTTGGGCCAGATTCCGCCGGCTGATCAGCGCACGGTGATCTCGACGCGCCGATTTCGCGGTTCCGCAACCTGATCGGCCGTCGGCACCGCAAGGTCCAACTGCCCGCGGCCGGCAACCGAGATCGATTTCGGATTCAGTCCGTCGCGCACCAACCGATCGCGAATCATGTCCGCACGGCTCATCGAGAGTTGCTGATTGTGCGGCGGGTTGCCGAGCGTGTCGGTATGCCCGATCACCTCGACCTCGTACACCGGCCGGCGCTTGATATCCGCGAACACGGCCTGGTACTGACGCTGCGAGTCGGGCGTGAGAGTGTTGCTGTCCTTTTCAAAATAGAGCACGAAGTGGCTGGGCAGGATTGGCTGCGCGGCGAGCGCGTTGCCGAAGATCTGCTGCACCTGCGCCTGATCGACCTTCACCGGCGCAGCGACGCCGCCGCGCACCTCTCCAGCCGCGTAGGGCTGATCCAGCACCACCGATTTCTGTCCGTCCTCGATCGTGACTGCACCCGAGCTGCCGTCCGGATTAGGCAGGACAACGAATAGCGACTGGCGGCTGGAACACGACGCCAGCACAAGGAGAGCCATTAGCGGTACGATGCGGCGCATGATCAATGGTTGTCTTTGACTTCGATTACAAAGCGGGTGCCGCGCACGCCGAGAATCGCGGTTGGCGTCTTGACCTTCATTGCACCGGGCGTGCTGCGGGCGATATCGCCGGAAATCATCGAGATGGTGCCGCGGTTCATATCGGTGAGCATCGAGCCTTTGAAATTGCTCGAGTTGAATTTGTAATCCTCGAGAACGATTTGGCTGTTGGGCCCGCCCGACATCACGGTATTGTCGATAAACGTGATTCCGATCGCGCCGTCGGCACCGGTCTCAATCGTGTCCCTCTCGTAGAGTGGATCACCGACCCGCGCCGCGCTGCGTGCGCCGTTGCGGACAATCTCGGCCTGGCCGGAAACGGTTTTGATCTGCGCCACCTGAGAATTGTCCGCTTTCGCGGCGGAGGCGGAGAGCGCAAGGATTGTCACGATGAAGACGAGACTGATGGCGAGGCGCAAAGCGCGAGTCATGGAATTCATTTGGTCTCCATCACGAGATCCTGGCGCGATCCGGCGTGCAGATTATCGCCGCGAGGCTTCAGAAGCGAGCCGTGGCAACCGCCAGCCGAGGCCGATAATCTGGTTTACGAGGACTAGCAGGCCTACCAACAGATGCAATCCCGACTGATCGTACAAGCCGATTCCGCCGCGATGCGCCAGGTGGATGCTTTTGTTGCCGCTTTCGTCACGGAACAAGGAATCGCTGCCGATGAGGCGGCTCGCATTCTGATTTTGCTCGAAGAGCTGATCACCAACCTGATGAAATATGGATATCCGGATCGAGCGGAGTCGGGGCGGGCCGAGATAGTGCTCGCTCTCGATGGCAGCCGGTTGGAGATCGAGTTTATCGACGACGGTTGCGAATTCGATCCCTTCGCAGGGCCGCCGCCGAACCTCGACGTGGCGCTCGAAGAAAAGCCAGTCGGCGGACTGGGTCTCCACATCCTGCGCTCGCTGACCGACGAGGCGCGTTACGAGCGCCGCAACGACACCAACGTGATTCGCCTGTCACGAATTGTTGCTAGCAGGATCTCCTAACGCCAGGACTGGCTCGAGCTGCCGCTCGCCTGCTTGGTTTTGATGCTAGAATGTATTCCATGAGAAAAACCGCTCCTCTTCGTCGTCCTGATTTCCTGGCCCGCCTGCACGCAATCTACGGCCTCAGGACGCTCAAGGTGAGCGGTGCGGAACTGCTGAAGCAGGAGCGCGACCGGTATCGAGGGTATACACCGACACCAGGTTCCGAGCGCCGCAAGGATCGTTAAGTGTGTCAGGGGTTAATCGGCAGAGTCCTTTTACTGCCGGGCGCATTCGAGGAAAAAGAGTGTTCCGGAGTCGCCACAGGAGTGGCTTATTAGCGCGAAATCAAGAACGGTAACGAAATCCGGAAAAGGCCGGTGGTTCGAGCATCGCCACGAAACCCTGCTGCCGTTCCCGATGTTCCTGAGGCGCGTCGCGCGATGGACTGCGCTGGCAATCGCCGTCATCTTGGTTTCGCTCGCAGTCGGCGTATGCGGCTACCACTATCTCGACGGACTTCCGTGGATCGATTCGCTGCTCAACGCATCGATGATTCTCGGCGGAATGGGTCCAGTTGATCCGCTCAAGACTAACGCCGGAAAAATCTTCGCGTCAGCGTATGCGCTCTACAGCGGCCTGGCGTTGATCGCGGTGGTCGGACTGATGCTGACGCCGATCATCCATCGGGTGATGCACCAGTTTCACATGCAGTACAAGGAATAGACGGCGGCCGCTTTTGGGCCGCCGTCTCTCATCGTCGATCGAATATCAATACGGTGCGCTTTTCGGCGACGCCATCGCTTTATCGGCGGCGCTGAGCGGAAAGTCCTCTCCCTTCTTCAGCTTGGCCATCAGGTCTTTGATCTCATCAATTTTTTTGTCGTAGGTGGCCTGCGTCAGCGGCTCCTGCGACCATCCTGCACGCGCGATCTTGTCGTGCTTCTTCGCTTCCGCGAGCTTTTTCATCAGCGCGTCCTTGTCGGCCGCCGACAGGCTCGACGCCATCGCCTCGGTCGCCATCGCCCCCGGCGCCTGCGCAAACGACACCCCATTGTGAAGCGGTGCACCAATTCCGGCTATTGCGATCAAAGCTACGATCGCGGTCTTCCGCATGCCCATGATTTCTCCTTCCTCCCGTTGGTAGCGTCCGAAAAGTGGCCGCACCAGTGCGTCTGTCTGCCAAACCAACGTTACCGAGGGATTAACGGCTGGTTGACGAAGAGTGAATTAGTACGCTGTTAGGCAACGCGCAGCTATTGTGATACGTATCTAATTAGATTCAGGTCGAAATAGTTGGAGCCGCAGACAATGGAATCGCAACCGCCCGAAATCATGCTCAAGTTCAGCAAGGCGATGGCTGACGAGAGCCGTCTCAAGATAATCGGCCTCCTCTCGACTGCCGAGCACAGCGTCCAGCAGCTCGCGGCGATGCTCGGGCTAAAGGAGCCGACCGTCTCACATCATCTTGGAGTATTGAAGCAACTCGACCTGGTAAAACTGCGCGCCGATGGAAACTTTCGTTGGTATCGCTTGAATGAAGAGGAGCTCGGACGGATCAGCCGCGCCGTTTTCAGCCGCGACAGCATCGCAAAATTGGCCATATCAGCCGGGGCGCGCGATTCAGATCGAAAAGTTCTGGACAACTTTGTCGACGGCGAGCGCCTCCTCGAAATTCCGGTCAGCTACAAGAAGCGATTAGTAATCCTGAAGTGGCTGGCTTGTTCCTTCGAGCCGGACATTAGCTATACCGAGGCGCAGGTGAACGGCATTCTCAAGCTGCATCATCATGATTGCGCCACTTTGCGCCGTGAAATGATTGGATGCGCGATACTGGCACGGGACAAGGGTATATACCGCCGCCGCCCGGAATCGGAATGGCGAACCGCTATCAAATAGCAGTTTTCGACTTGCGTAGGCCGGTGCCCTGCGAAACACAATAGGTAAAATTGTACCAAAGCGTAATTAGACGCATTGACATCCGCATCCGGTAGTTCTAATACCGAACCATCGGTGTGTAATTTTCACACGAGTGGCTGTTGGGGAACAAGCCAAAAAACGTTTCAACGTCTTACGGAGGTTCGAATGCTTGGGATATTGGGGACTCGCGGCAAAACGTTAGTAGTCGGGGGCGTTGCATTGCTTGCCCTGGCGGCCATGAGCCTGCCCGGAGAGGCAGGTGTCAAGCCCGGCGACTTCATCACCGTAACCAATTCGGCGCAGGTGAAGGATCTTGTTTCACCCGGCGTCTACTACAAAGTGCAACACGGGATGACGATGAAAATCGTCCCGACGTTGCGGGTCGACTGGCCGCCTCCGTACAAGGACGCGACCGAGAAATATTCCTCACAGGTTCAGCTTTCGAAGGATCATCGCACCGTCGTCGGCTACGTTGCCGGACAGCCGTTCCCTCTGATCGACGCGAACGATCCTGACGTTGCGACCAAAGTCGTATGGAACAACGTGTTCCGCCCGATCCAATCGGACGACTACGATCTGCGCTACTTCGACTGCGACACGGTTTACACCGGCGTCAACAAGCCGTTCTTTGAAATCGCCTACGGACAGCTCGGACACTACGCCGGCTACGATCTGGTCGGCCGTACAGAAGTCGAGCCGCTGCCGACCGATCCCGATTTCAAGAAGACCAACCGTCTGTGGCTGTTCCTGCTCGGCCCCGAGCTCGCGCCCCAGGACGCTCGAGGCACCAGCCTGCTCCGCTATCGTTATGCCGATCCGACGCATGGCGACGATACCTGGACCTGGCAAACCGGCTCGCGTCGGCTGCGCCGTCTGAACGAGGCGATCAATTCGAGCGCGACCGGCGCGCAGACCTGGGATCCCGACCACTACTCGGGCTTCAATCCCAAGACCGAACAATACAACTACAAGTTCCTCGGCGAGAAAGAGATGCTCGCGACGGTTGACGCCGAGCATTCACCGGAAGTGCGATGCGCCACCGATGGCGGCGCCAGTGCATGCCCCGAGCGTTGGCAGATGCGCCATATGTACATCGTGACGGCAGAGCCGCGGCGCAGCGTGAACAACGCATCGGCGCTGGATTCCAAGACCGTCATCTATATGGATTCAGAAATGTGGTTCGAGCCGTACATCGATACGTACGATCGTCGTGGCGAACTGTTCCGCAACCACATCTACTGGCTGGCATATCGCGATCGGCCGGTTCCTGACGCGAAAGTCGCTATCTATCCTTTCAAGCGCGAATTCGTCGTCGGCGCCGCTTCGACTGACGTACAGAGCACCGAGGCAACGATGTGCTACCTGCCCGGTATCGAAACGCCAGAGCGTGAGTGCTGGTACATCAATATGGGCGCAGTGGACCGCGCGTTCTTCACCACGGAAGCGATGGTGAAGATGTCGGAAGTCGGCCACATGTAGCCTGACGAACTGATTGCAAAAACGCCGGCAGGAGCATTCGCTCCTGCCGGCGTTTTCTTTTCCGGAATGCGCAACTGTTTCTGTGTATGGACCGGTTGAGCGATTTCAAAACCGACGCAATCCGCGTGAAATTCAGCTTCGCGTCGACTGACCGCGTACCTACCTCAACAACAGGTACGCGGCGCCGCCTATCAGCACCAGCACGCCGGGATTCACGTGGCGCCATAGCAGGATTCCGAACACCACCAGCCCGATTGCGAGCGTCTGCACGTCTACGATCGACAGCCTCGCGATCGCGTAGGTTCCCGACGTCATCAGGCCTATCGCGACTGGCGCCAGCCCCCGCTGAATCGACGTGCGCCATGGCCATCCGCCGAGATGCACCCACCATCGATTGACGAACAACGTGATGATGCAGTCCGGCAGGAAGAATGCTATCCCGACAACCGCCATGCCGGCCCATCCGGCGAGCTTGTAGCCGATCACCAGCACCATCAACATGTTCGGGCCGGGCGCGACTTGGCCGATGCTGTAGATGCTGCGGAACTGCGCGTCGGTCAGCCAATGAAACGTATCCACCGTCATGTGCTGCATCTCGGGCAGCACCGCGGTGCCGCCTCCAACTGCAAGCACTGACAGCAGCGAGAAAACCAGAAAGAGATGTATCAATCGTGTCATGCGGGTTTGTATCTCGATTGCCTAATGACGAAACCAGTGATGGCGCGGGCCGCGATGAAACGGCAGGTGCTCGTCCTCGGCGCGCGGTTCAGAGACGTGCGGGCGGTACAGCCAAACCGATATCGGTCCAATACTCAACAGCACCACGAACAGAGGCACCTTGAGAAAGCTGACCGCGAGAAACGTCCCGATGATGATCGCGATGTCGGGAAGCTGTCGAAATTGCCGCCGCCCTATTTGCAGCGTCACCGCTGACAGCAGGCCGACCGCCGCGGCCGCGATCCCCAGCAGGAAGCGCTTCACGTCGGGATTGTCGTGATTCGATTGATAAAGGATCCCGAGCATCATCACGACGATTGATCCCGGCAACAGCATCCCGATTACCGACACTGCCGCGCCCGCGATGCCGCGCAGATTGTCGCCCATGATAATCGCCATGTTGACGGCGTTGAGCCCCGGCAACGTCTCGCTGATTTCCATCGCGCCGAGAAAGCCTTCGTCGTCGAGCCATCCTTCTTCGCGCACGAGGTACTCGCGCAGATACGCGACGGCGCCGCCACCGAAGCTCAGCCCTCCCGCCAGCAGGAAGATCCTGAACAGCGTCAGCAAGCTCGGATGAAGATCGGGCTCACTCTTGGTGTTTGAGACTGGCGTTTCCGTATCCGTAGATAAGGGCGGTTTTGGTTGTTCCACGCTGCACCCAGTCTGCGGCCCGCGATTGCAGGCCCGTGTAGAAGGATTCGGAAAGCTCGCGCTGCTTGCGACGCACCGCTTCAGGACTGTCGAACTTCAACTGGTAGGCGAACTCCGCGACGATCGGCTGGTTGGTCGCGTGCACTCGCCAAACCGCCAGCGTCGTCTTCGCCGCGAGCTTGTGCCCGAAGTCCAGCATCCCGAGATCGACCAGATATTCCTGAATCGAGACGCCGTTCACGACGCTCAGGGGCGCCTTCGGATTCGCGTCGATCCTCTTGAGCGCGGGAAACGCTTCCGCGGTCGTCTCGAATCGCTGCGTCAATATGATGTTGGGCGTGTCGAGCTCGCAGTTGTGTGAGTACACCAGCCGCATCCCGAGCGCCCCGTCCTTCGGCAGGAGGATTTCCTCCTTGAATTTCAGCGTGTACTTGCATGGCAGCAGCGGCCGCGGATCCACTGCCAGTGCCACGTTTTTTTCCGGATGCCGAAACTTGATCACCAGCTCGTGATTCGGATCGGGCGCCCCGTGATGATAGAACGTCCGCTTTCTCAGGATGAAGCCGTGATTGTAGAGCTTGAAGTGCGGGGTGTCGTAGAAGACCACTTCGCGCGTGTGCGGCTTGATCGGTTCGTCCATCCGGTCGAGCTTGATGCCGAGTGATTTCGCCGAGTGATGCGCGAGCTTCCAGAATTTGTGGAATGACTTCTCGTCGGGGAACAGGTCCGGCTTCAGTAGCAGCTTATATTCGCGATACTGGACCTGGTCCGACGGTACTATCGGCTCGTAAAGCTTTGAACTTTCGGAGTGCGCGCTCATCTGAAATTCTTTGTCCGTCAAATACTACTGATTTGCTGGCGGGTCCGAAACTGTTACTCAGTCATTTTGGAGACGAAGCCCAGCGTAGCGAAATACCTGCGGGGCCAGCCTGCCGGGAGTCAAACATGAGCATTACAACACCGCTGTCCGAGCGCATCGCCGCAGCAATTCCGCGCGGCGTCAGCGTGCCGATTCCAATCCTTGCCCATCATGCATCGGGCGCTGAAATCTGGGACGCCGACGGCCGCCGCTATATCGACTTCGGCGGCGGTATCTCGGTACTCAACGTTGGCCATCGCCATCCGCACGTGATGGCAGCGGTGAATGCTCAGCTCGACGCGTTCACTCACACCTGCTTCGGCGTGACGCCGTACGAATCGTACATCAAGCTCGCCGAGCGAATGAATCAGCTCGCGCCGATCGCCACGCCGAAGAAGAGTATCTTTCTCACGACGGGCGCCGAGGCAGTCGAGAACGCCGTCAAAATTGCGCGTCATGCGACCGGCCGCTCGGCAATCATTTCGTTCACCGGCGGATTTCACGGCCGCACACTCATGGCGCTCGCGCTCACCGGCAAAATAAATCCATACAAAGCCGGCTTCGGACCATTTCCCGCCGACACGTTTCACGCGCCGTTCCCCGATGCTTATCGAGGCGGCAGCACCGAGAAGAGTCTCGCTGCGCTCGAGATGCTGTTCAAATCGTCGGTCGAGCCGTCGCGCATTGCGGCGATTATCATCGAGCCGGTGCAAGGGGAGGGCGGCTTCAACGTCGCGCCATTCGAGTTTCTTCGCGAGCTGCGCGCGCTGTGCGATCGGCACGGCATCATTTTCATTGCCGACGAAATCCAGACTGGCTTCGGCCGCACCGGCCGGATGTTTGCGGTCGAGCACGCCGGCGTCGAGCCCGATCTCATCACAGTCGCGAAAAGCCTCGCCGGTGGATTCCCACTCTCTGGTGTCATCGGCCGCGCCGCTATCATGGACAGCGTTGCGCCTGGCGGCCTCGGCGGCACGTTCGCCGGTAATCCAGTGTCATGCGCGGCAGCCCTCGCCGTGCTCGACGTATTCCGCGACGAGCATGTGCTGGCGCGCGCCGAAAAGCAGGGCGTCCTCGTGCGTGCGCGTCTCGACGTGATGCGCGAACGATTCCCTGTCATCGGCGATGTGCGCGGCCTCGGTGCGATGCTCGCGATCGAGCTCGTGCGCAACCGCGTTTCCAGAGAGCCAGCCCCCGAACTCGCCAGCCGGATGGCGAAGCTCGCTTCCGAGCGCGGCCTGATCCTGCTCACCGCCGGAATCTACGGGAACGTGATTCGAATCCTGGCGCCACTGACCGCCTCGCCCGAATTGATGGACGAAGGCCTGACAATTCTGGAGCAATCGATCGCCGACTTACGCTAGCACTGCAAGCCCAATTCGTATGAAATATGGGCGATGAGGCTCCCCGACGTTATCGGAGTCGGGCCCCCGCGCCCCGGCTCGACCGGGCTCTACAACGCGCTGCGCGAGTCCGTGGACCTGCCCAGCGGGATCAAGGAGAGTCAGTTCTTCAAGGATCGATGAGCCAGAAGGAGAAATACCGGCTGCCCGAGTTTCTCGGAGTCGGTCCGCCGCGCACCGGCACAACCTGGCTGCATAACGTCCTCCAGGGCCATGTCGATCTGCCCTACGGCATTAAGGAGACGGGATTTTTCTCCGTCTACTACGACAAAGGCATCGATTGGTACGCGCGCCATTTTCGTTACGCGACTGGCGAGCGCCGAGTCGGCGAGATTTCCTGCTACTTCTTCGAACCGGAGGCGCGCGAGCGCATCAAGACCCACATCCCCAATTGCAAGATCATCACGACGATGCGCGATCCGGTCGATCGCCTGTATTCGATGTACAAGCTGTTGCGGCATAACGCAGTCGCGCGTCGCGGCACGTTCGAGGAGACTTTGAACCTGTGGCCATCGATGGCAAAGGGCAACCGTTACGCGTCAAATCTTCAGGGATGGTTCGACCAGTTCGGCCGGGAAAATGTCCTGGTCACGATGTACGATGAATTGCGCTCGGACCCGCAGCAGTACTTGAATCGGATCACCGGATTCATCGGCATCGATCGAATCGCGCTCTCCGACCGTCCCCGCATACGCGACGACGTGTACGCCTTCTACCGTGCGCCCAGGAACCGCAAACTCGCGCGCAATGCGTGGCGGGTGAAGTCCTGGCTCAAGGGACGCCAGGCGTATGGCGCAATCAACTTGCTCGAACGCGCAGGCGTATGGCAATTCTGCGGAGGGCGCGGAGAGCCATTTCCACAGCTCACACCCGAGCAGGATGCGCGGTTGCGGGAGCGCCTCCTACCCGAAATCGGAGCCCTCGAAGAATTGCTCATGCTCGATCTCTCCGTCTGGAAGAAACCGCGCGCGACGCGCGTTGCCGAAGATCCCTTGTCGCGACTAACCAACAAATGAGCGCGACCGGCAAGCACCGGGAAAAAACCGTGCGCGCCGCGGGTCCTCAAAAATTCTCCGCTGTGCACGCTGCCGCAACTAGTCAACGGATGAATGCGCAGTCTCTCGCCGACATGCGCTGGCACTGCACGCCCAATTCGTATGAAATATGGCCTTATGAGGCTCCCCGACGTCATCGGAATCGGGCCCCCGCGCACCGGCTCGACCTGGCTTTACAACGCGCTGCGTGACTCCGTGGACATGCCCTACGGGGCCAAGGATACGCACTTCCTGGACTACTTCGATCAAAAGGGGATCGGTTGGTACGCGGATCACTTTCGCTACGCGACCGGTAAACGAAAAGTCGTGGAGATATGTCCCGGCGCGTTTTTCAAACCCCGCGCCCGCGAGCTTATCAAGACCCACATTCCGCAGTCCAAAATCGTCGCGACCATGCGCAATCCCGTGGACCGAATCTATTCCGTTTACAAGCTCCTGCGTCGTTACGGATGGGTGCGCAGCGGAACCTTCGACGAGATCCTGAATGCATGGCCGAACCTGGGCTCAGGCAACCGCTACGCGGAGCATTTGAAGGACTGGTTCGAAAGCTTCGGCCGCGAAAACGTCCTGGTCACCATATACGATGAGTTGCGAGCGGACCCGCAGATTTATGTGAATCGGGTCTGCGATTTCATCAGCGTCGAGCGAGTAGCGCTCGCCCCGCACTCCGACCTTGGCAGCGATGTAAATTCCTTTGCCCGTGCGCCCAAAAATCGCCGGCTCGCCCGCCGCGCAACCGCAGTGATCAATTGGCTGAACGGCCACCAGGCCTATCCCGTGCTCAACGCGCTGGAGCGCGCGGGCGTCTGGGAATTCTGCCAGGGCCGTGGCGAGATATATCCGCGCCTTACCCCGGAGCAGGAGAAGCGTTTGCGTGAGCGCTTCCTTCCTGAAGTCGAAGCGCTCGAGGAACTGCTCAGGATCGATCTCTCGTCATGGAAAGAGCCCCGCACCGATCGCGGGCTTCCGAAGGATAGCCGGCCTTCGCGGCTGGCCCTGGGATGAGCCCGGCAGTGAAGCGCCACTTGCCGGAGATTCTTGGCGTTGGTCCAGGACGCTCCGGCACGACCTGGTTGCATCGCGTGCTCGAGGGCCACGTCGATCTGCCTTATGGCGTCAAAGAAGTGCTCTATTTCACCCTTTTCTATGACAAGGGCATCGACTGGTACGCCCGCCATTTTCGCTACGCGACCGGCGAGCGTAAGGTCGCCGAGATTTGTCCCTACTTTTTCAGTCCCGAAGCTCGCGACCGCATCAAGACCGACCTCCCGAACTGCAAGATCATCATCACGCTGCGCGAGCCGGTCGATCGAATCTATTCAGTCTACAAGACCAGGCGGCATTACGGATGGCTGCGCGGCGGAACGTTGGAGGAGGTGCTCAAAGTGAGGCCTCAGCTCGGCGGAGGCTATAACTACGCATTCCATCTCAAAGCATGGTTCGACATCTTCGGCCGCGAGAATGTGCTGGTCACTCTCTATGATGAATTGCGCAAGCAGCCACAGTCCTATCTGGATCGGGTGACGGATTTCAGCGGCATTGAAAGGATATCCCTCTCGACGAGGCCTGAAATCGAGAGTGACGTGCACTCGTTTGCACGCGCGCCCAAAAGCAGCAAACTCGCGCGCAACGCCCGGCGCCTGATGTATTGGTTGCAGGGTCATCAGGCATACGCTGTGAGTGACCTGTTCGAGCGGGCGGGCATCTGGGATTTCTGCTACGGACGTGGCGAGCTATATTCGCCGCTCACCCCGGAACAGGACGCGCGTTTGCGTGAGCGCTTTCTGCCTGAAGTCGAAGCGCTGGAAGAACTGCTCAGGATCGATTTGTCCGCGTGGAAGAAACCGCGCGCGCCACGCGTCGTCGAAAATTCCCTGCCAACCGCTTGAAGCAATAGCCAATCGATGAGCGCAACCGTCAACCGTCGACTGCCGGAAATTATCGGCGCTGGTCCCGGCCGCACCGGCACCACCTGGTTGCATCGCGTGCTCGAGGGCGTCGTTGATTTGCCGTACGGCGTCAAGGAGACCCAGTTCTTCAATACCTTCTACGACAAGGGCATCGACTGGTACGCGCGTCACTTTCGCTACGCCACGGGAGCGCGCAAGATCGCTGAAATCTGCCCCTACTTTTTCCATCCGCTCGCGGCCGGCCGGATAAAGGCCCACATTCCGAATTGTCGCATCATCACCACTTTGCGCGATCCCGTCGACCATTCGTTTTCGGCGTACAAGCTGGTCCTTCACTTCGCATGGGCGCGCGGCACGTTCGACGAGGTGCTGATATCGCGGCCGAACCTGGGCAGCGGCAACCGTTACGCGTCGCATCTCAAGACCTGGTTCGACCTGTTCGGCCGCGAGAACGTGCTGGTCACGATGTACGATGAATTGCGCGCGCAGCCGCAGTCGTACCTCGATCGCGTGACCGATTTCATGGGTGTCGAGCGCGTCGCACTTTCCGCGCACCCTGAAATCGGCGATGAGGTCCACTCGTTTGCGCGTGCTCCCAAAAGCCCCATACTCGCTCGCCGCGCGCGGAAGATGATGTACTGGTTGCAAGGCCATCAGGCTTACAGTGCCATCAACCTGCTCGAGCGAGTGGGCGTGTGGGATTTCTGTTACGGACGCGGCGAGCCGTTCGGCCGTCTCACGGAGGAACAGGAACATCGCCTGCGCGAGCGCTACCTGCCCGAAGTCGAGGCGCTCGAGGAATTGCTCCGCATCGATCTCTCGGCATGGAAGAAGCCGCAAGTGCGGCACGCGACGGTTGCGTAAGTAGATGGACAATTCTTCGAATAGCGCACGCGATTTGCGACTTCCCGACTTCATCGGCGTCGGGCCCGGCCGCACCGGCACGACCTGGCTGCATGAAGTGCTCAAGGGTCGCGTCAATCTGCCGGCCGGAATCAAAGAGACTGATTTTTTCACCACCAACTACAGCAAGGGCATCGAGTGGTATGCGCATCACTTTCGCGACGCCGACCGCCTCCGCCCGATCGGTGAGGTCAATCCATACTTCGGTTTCCCCGAAGCCGCAGAGCGCATCTCGATTCATATTCCGCGCTGCAAGATCATTTGCTCGTTCCGCAATCCGGTCGAGCGAATCTACTCGGCTTACAAACTTTGGCGTCACTATACGCTGACCAACGATCCGCTCGATAAATTTCTGGTAAAAGTTCCGCAGGTGATCGAAGTTACGCGCTACGCGACGCATCTGCCTGACTATCGCGCGCGTTTCGGCGACGACCGGGTGCTGGTCCTGCTCAACGACGATCTGCGGAGCGATCCGCAAGCGTACCTCGACTGCGTCTGTGATTTCATCGGTATCGAGCATTACCTCGTGCCTGCTGCTGCGGCCGAAGGCGAGTTGATCAACTCGATTAACGACTTGCCCCGGTTTCCCCGCGTCGCGCGCAAGGCGCGCCACTTCATGCACTGGCTCGAGGACAAACAAGCCTACGGCACCAGCAACTTTCTCGAACAGGCGGGTGCGTGGAAGCTGGTTTTCGGCGGCGGCCCAAAATTTCCGCCGCTCGATCCGGCAATCGAAGCGCGTCTGCATGAACTCATGCGTCCCGAAATCGAGGCGCTCGAGAAAATGATCGGACGCGACCTCTCCGCATGGAAGACTCCTCGCGGCCGCAGCAGTACCATCGTCACCCGCGCAGCTTCACTCCAGGAAAGTTAGCGTCGCGATGGCAAAGGTGTCCGTAATAATCCCTGTCTACAACGGCGCCGCCACGATTGGCCGCGCACTGGCGAGTGTGTTGGCGCAAACCTTCACCGACTACGAAATTGTGGTAGTCAATGACGGCTCGACTGACGACACCGCGTCGGTGCTGGCGGGCTACGGCGATAGAATCCGAGCGATCCTCCTGTCCCACAGCGGGGTTTCCGCGGCACGCAATGCCGGTGTTCGTGCCTCGAGTGGCGAGTATCTCGCGTTTCTGGACGACGACGACGAGTGGATGGCGCGAAAGTTGGAGTTAAGCGTGCCGGTTCTCGACCGCGAGGCTGATTGTGTCCTCGTATACACCCGCGGGTTCAAACTCGATCAGTGCGGGCGAAGCGTCGGGACTCTGGATGGACAGACCGAAGGCTCCGAATCGCCTACCATGAAGCAACTGCTCGAGCGGCCGTGGAATGTCGTGCCAAGCCAATTCGTGGTGCGGCGGGGAGCTTTCGAACAGTGCGGCGGCTTCCACGAGCGTTTGTCGGCATTCGAGGACCGGTACTTTCTGCTGATGGCGCGCGAGCTCGGCCATTTTCATTGCGTGCCCGAGCAGCTGATGCGCAAGACCTCGCGCCCGCTCTATCCAACGATGCTGCAACGCGAACCGCAATATGAATTGTTCCTCGAGCTGGTGCGCGCGCGGTACGGCGCTGCTGCCAACGGCCTTATAGCAGGCTCCAACCGCGAACAAGCCCGGGTTTTCAAGCAAGCCGGCCGCGTGCTGATGAAAGAGGGCCGCAGAGAACACGCACGTCGATGCCTCGCGCGCGTCATCTACTATGAACCTACGTCGCCGCGGGCGTACCGCAAATATCTGAAAACTTTTTTGCCAACCCGCTCGAGCCCACGCGCGGGCGCACGGTAAGCCTGAGCCAGGCCGGATGGCATCTCAAAATAATCTGGAGAGCTGCGGATCCTCGCCTCGATTATCGGTGATAATCGCCGTGTACAACGGGGCGGCGACAATTAACCGTGCGCTCGAGAGCGTCTTCGCGCAAACCTTCGGCGATTTCGAGATTGTGGTCGTCAACGACGGGTCGACCGACGACACAGCCTCGGTGCTCTCGCGCTACGGGGATCGTATTCGCGTAATCACGCAGCCCAATCGCGGTCTCTCAGCCGCGCGCAACGCCGGCGCACGCGCGTCGAGCGGCGAGTACCTCGCATTCCTCGACGACGACGACGAGTGGATGCAAACCAAGCTTGCGCGAAGTGTTCCCATCCTTGACGCCGACCCGGATTGCGCGCTGGCCTACACCTTCGCCCTCAGAGTCGATCCGCAGGGCTCGCCGACCGCTACACCCGAGGCACGCCCCGAAGGGGCCGAGTCGCCCACGATGAAAGAAATGCTGGCGCATCCGTGGAACGTCGTGCCCAGCCAGTTCGTAGTGCGCCGCGAGGTCTTCGAGCGATGCGGCGGGTTTCATGAACGATTCACAACCTCATGCGAGGATCTTTATTTCCTGCTGAACGCTCGTGAGCACGGCCACTTCCGATGCATGCCCGAATTTCTTCTGCGCAAGGAGACCCGGCCGCTATATCCAAAGGCGCTCGAACGCGAGCCGGAATGCGACCTCTTTGTCGAGTTGGTCCACCAGCGTTATGGCGCGTCGGCCGCTGGACTTATCGACGGATTCCGGCGATCGCGGGTCAAGGTGTTGCGCCATCTCGGCCGCGTTCTCATCGAGGAGGGCCGCCCCGACGACGCGCGCCGATGCCTGGCGCGCGTACTCCACTATGAACCCGCGTCGCCGAAGGCGTACTACCGGTATCTGAAAACTTTTATCAAGCCCCGCACCGCGCGCGCGCCGTCGAGCCCGGACGGCCGCGGTGTCTGAGCGTCCACCGATGCCACGAGTCTCGGTAATAATTCCGGTTTACAACGGCGCCGCGACAATCGGCCGCGCGCTCAAAAGCGTTTTCGATCAAACTTTCACTGATTATGAAGTCGTAATCTGCGACGACGGTTCGACCGACGACACAGCTTCGGTTCTGGCAGCTTTCGGAGACCGGATACGGGTGATCCGTCAGTCCAACCGCAGATTCCCTGCCGCTCGTAACGCCGCTGTCGCCGCCAGCCATGGCGAATTGATCGCGCTCATCGATCACGATGACCAATGGCTCCCGCGAATGCTCGAGGTCAGCGTAACGGCCCTTCAAAACGACCGCGGCGCATCACTCGTTTACTCGGACGTAATTGTGGTCAACGAAGCGGGCGAAGAATCGCGCGCTTCCCCGGTCGGAGCCGACACTGCGCACGCGCCAACGATGGACGAGATGCTCGCGCGGATCTGGCCAATCATGCCGAGCACGGTCGTGATGCGCCGCACGGCATTTGATCGCACGGGCGGATTTACCGAGAGCCTGGGCGAGGACCTCGATTTCTGGCCGCGGATAAGAGAGCAGGGCAGTTTCATTTATATTCCCGATCGCCTGGTGCGCTTCACCTTCGGTCAGCTATACCCCAAAATCCTGAAACGCGACGTCGGTCCCGAAGGGTTTATCAATCTGATCCGCAGCCGCTACGGATCGCGCGCCGACGGGTTGGTGGACGATTTCATGCGGCATCGGGTGAGGATGATCTCCAATGCCGGGGTGATCGAAATGAGCCGCGGAAATATGGCCGGCGCGCGCAGATGCTTCGTCCGCGTGCTGAAGTATGACGCTGGGCACGTGAAGAGTTACATGCGAATAGCGCGCACGTTTTTGCCCGCGCCGCTTCGCCGCGCGCTGGGCGGGAAAGCTTCGCGCGGCGCTGACGCTCCTTCCTGAATTACCTCGCCCCACGAGGGGGAAGCCCCGCTGACGTGCGTCCGAGCGCGGCGGGTGAGGGACCTTAGTTGCCGAAGATTCCGGATGTGCGGCGCAACAGGCAATCGCGTCGCACAAATGTCTCTCACCCTAACCCTCTCCCCTCGTGGGGCGAGGGAATCAGACAGATTAGCTGGCGCGGGAAGTTCGTGCCTTCGGCTTTGCCTCAGTCTCCTCCGCGTTAGAACCCGATATCGAGCCGTAGCCGATTGCGTTGCTGGTGTTGCGCCAGTTTACCAGGGCCGCGATGCGGTCTTTTTTAACGCGATGTTTGTAGTGCTCGACTTTGTCGAGGACGGAGTCGATCAACGTGTCTGACAGGAGCCGCGGCTTGAGGCCCAGATCGATCAGCTTGGTATGCTTCGCGTTGTAATAATGAACTTCGGCTTCGACCCGCGGGTCCGCGATGTGTTGGATCTCGACATTGCGGCCTTTGTGCTTCGCCGCAGCCTGAATCAGGTCAGCTAGCTGTCCCACCGAGAACTGCTCAGTGAACTGGTTGAATACGCGGTACTCGCCCGGCTTGGCGGGCTTCTCGATCGCAATTTCGATACATCGCATCGTATCGCGGATGTTCAGGTAGCCGCGCGTCTGCCCGCCCTTGCCGTGAACCGTCAGCGGATGGCCGATCGCGGCCTCGATGCAGAATCGATTGAGCACCGTGCCCCAGATTCCGTCGTAGTCGAAACGCGTCGCGAGCCGTTCGTCGAGCATCGTCTCGTCGGTCTCGATCCCATACACGACGCCCTGGTTGAGATCGGTCGCGCGGATGCCCCAGATTTTGCACGCGAAGTGGATATTGTGCGAGTCGTGAACCTTGGACAGGTGATAGAACGAACCCGGCTGCTTTGGATACGGGAGCGTGTCGGTGCGTCCATTGTGCGTGATCTCGATAAAGCCTTCTTCGATATCGATATTGGGCGTCCCGTACTCGCCCATCGTGCCGAGCTTGACCAGGTGGCATTCGGGCACGTGCTCGCGAATCGCGTAGACGGCGTTGAGCGTGCCGACCAGATTATTAACCTGAGTGAGGACCGAGTGCCGCCGATCGATCATCGAAAATGGCGCGCTGCGCTGCTCGCCGTAGTGCACGATCGCGTCGGGCTTGAACTCGCGCACCACGCCGCTGATGAAGCCGAAGTCGGTCAAATCGCCGACCGCGATTTGAATCGACTTGCCGCTGGTCTCGCGCCATGCGGCGACCCGATCGTGCAGCGATGCGATCGGAATGAGGCTCTCGGTGCCCCCTTCGAGGTCCCACAGACGCCGGCTGAAGTTATCCACCACACAGACTTCGTAGCCGCGCTTCGACAAGTACATCGCCTGCGGCCATCCGAGGTATCCGTCCCCACCAGTTACAATCACCCGCATTGAAAATGCCTCCAACAGCAGAGATACGCCGCCTATTTATTCCTGATATGCGCGATCAGATCGAGCGCGCCGCGAGCTTCCGCCCGACAGGCTTTGCGCCAGCCGATGCGGCAGCCATGTTCGCATCCATCGCAAATAGTTCTTGAACCGATACGGATCGACCCTGATCGCGCGAGCGAATGCAGCGCGAGCGCGCGGACCATCGCCGTCGCGCATCGCCTTCAGCCCGATCGTCGCGAGTATACTTCGCGGGGCCCGAGCGCGCGCATCGACCAGTGGCGCCGCAGAAACGCCGTAGCGCTCCTGCAGATAAGCTTCGAAGACGTGCAGCGCTTTCGAGTAATCGGGCAGCCGCTTGAGCTGCTTCGGAAACCATGCGAAACGCCACGTGATCAGCGGCTCGTCAATGTAGCCGAACGGGCCCTGCTCGCGCATCTTGATCCAGAAATCCACGTCCTCGAAGCGGAAGCTCGCGCCCTTCAAGGCGTCGCGATAGCCACCGCACGCATCGTAAGCGGTGCGGCGCACCAGGGCAGCGCTTGGCATTATCGGCCACAGTTTCGTCAGGAGTTCGTTCAGCGAGGGGGCATGATCGAAACCGTCGCCGACCAGGGAAGTGTCGAGCGGCACGCCTTCGCTGTCGGCGAGCGCGCAGTTGCAGTAGACGAGGGAGAGAGCAGGGTCGGCATCGAGGGCGGCGACGCTACACTCGAGGAATTGCGGCGCCCAGACGTCGTCGGCGTCGAGGAAGGCTAGATACTCGCCTGACGAATGCCGCGCGCCATTGTTGCGTCCGGCGGCAGGGCCGCTATTGGACTGTTCGAGGAGCAAAACTCGGCCGCCGAACCGCTTCATGATTGCGAGAGTGTCGTCGGCTGAGCCATCGTCGACGCAGATAATTTCGAAATCCTGGAAAGTCTGACTGATGACGCTGTCCACGGTGCCGGCGATAGTCGCGGCGGCATTGTAGGCAGGAATAATTACGGAAACGCGAGGCACGATTTGGTTGGGCGCTACGCAGACTTGGTCGAAGGCCCTCGCGACAGGTTACACGGCAGGTGGCAGGCTGCTCAACGGGCGGATACAGACTCCGGGAGAATCCGGATCCTAACCTCTCCTTGTCCGGGGAGAGGTCGGCGCGAGCCGAAGGTGAGCGACGGGAGTGGTGCAGCGCCAGCCGTCGCAACAACGCCAGTTGTGCTGCTGTCGAGCAGCGAACGCGTTTCTCTGCATTGAGATAAAACGAGTCGGGGTTGGTGGGCTGTCTTGCATTGTATCTCTCCCGGCGACACCGCTTCGCGGCTTTCGCCGACCTCTCCTCGGACGAGGAGAGGTTAAGACGAGGCAGCCTGCAAGTTTCTTTAGTACCGGGTGCAGGGGTCACCCCTGCCGCGGAAGCGTGAAACCCGCGGAGGGTTTCACATTCGATTCGTTCCGCCTCTGTTATGCGCGGCGGACGGTTGGTTTGCGGAAAGTCCGGTACGTGCGCCCTTCGGCGAGGCCGAAGCGGTTGAGCATCCGGTAAACCGTATAGCGCGATACGCCCAGCAACTCGGCAGCCCGATGGCAATTGCCCTCAGTTGCCTGCAACGCGCGAATCAGCGCGAGCTTTGAGGCTTCGCGAATCACCGCGTCGAGCGAGTAGGGCCACTCTTTCGCAGGGGCGCTCCCGCTGGCCTCTGCCAGGTCAGGTTCGCCACCCGCTAGCATCGCTTCGACAGGCATCCCGACCGCCTCGGGGGTCGCATCGTCGTGATTGAAAGGCAGGTCGTCGATATCGATCCGATCGTTCTCGGTCATCAGGACCGCGCTCTCGATTGCGTGGCCGAGCTCGCGGACATTACCAAGCCACTGGTTGGCGCATATTGTGTCCAGCGCCGCGCGCGATACTTCTTTTACGTCCTTGCCGAACAGTCGATTGTAGTGCTCGATGAAATGAGCGACGAATGCCGGGATTGCCTCGCGCCGTTCGCGCAGCGGGGGAACCAGGATCGCGGCCGCATTGAGCCGGTAGTACAGGTCGTCGCGGAATTGACCCGCCTTGACCATCGCGCGCAGATCGCGATTGGTCGCCGCGACCAGCCGAATATCAACCGAGTAGGAACGTGACGAACCGACCGGCTGGATCTCGTGAGTCTCGACTGCGCGCAGCAGCTTGGGCTGCAGGCGCAGCGGGAGCTCGCCGATTTCGTCCAGGAACAGCGTCCCGCCATTGGCCGAGCGAAAATAGCCGAGCGAATCTTCGCGAGCGTCGGTGAAAGCACCGCGAACGTGTCCGAAGAGCTGCGATTCAGCCAGGGTCTCGACCAGGTTCGAGCAGTTGAAGGTCACGAACGGGCCGCCCGGCGCAGAGCCGAGAGTATGAAGCGCTCGCGCGACCAGCTCCTTGCCGGTCCCGGACTCACCGTGAATGAGAACAGTAGCCTTGTATGGACTCAAGCGTGAAATGGTTTTCAATACCTTGCGCACTTGCGCCGACCGCACCACCATTCCGCCCACCCGCTCCGACCCGTGCGCAAGATGCTCCAGGCTGAACCACTCGCACGCGGCATCCGTCGGTGCGGCGCGAAGATTATCCATCGCAGCCGCGACCGGCGATCCGTTCGCCGAGTACTCTTGAAGGCGCATCTTTGGTTCCTTCTCCGCTGCTAGACTTCGACCTACAACTAGTTACTAAATCTTCTCTACTAGTTGTAGGGTTTTGGATATAATCGAGTAGCGCCTGGTGTGTCAAGCCGTTGTGCCCCGATTTTACCGGCTGTCTCTAGCACAAGCGAGTTCCCTCGTGTTCTGTTACCCAAGGTTCCTCCCATCATGACGACCGGCGGCCAATGATGCCGCGGTTTCGAACTTATCGATAGCCTAGGCTTCCTTACGCTCTCAGCTATCGGCCCGACGACTCGAGCCCCGGCAATCATCCCCCTTAACCGACTGAAAGATCAAGCTTTCCATACGTTATCCACAGCTCTGAAATCGGCGAAGCGTTGACCTTATATTTCACGATCATCCTGAAAATGTTCAGGTTTATTATCGGATTCTCGATAGTCGAGCGCGCCCACGATTGCTATTAATAGCGTCGGAGGAAATGAAGATGCGAACCCTGGTGATCATCGCTCGCGTTCTCTTGGGCCTGGTGTTCTTTGTCTTCGGGTTGAACGGCTTTCTGCACTTTATGCCAAATCCGCCGCCAACACCTGCCGCGGGGGAATTTTTTGGCGCATTGTTCAAGACCGGATACATGTTCTCTTTGATCTTTGGACCGCAGGTTTTAGGCGGAGCATTGCTTCTGCTCGGTGTAGCGGTGCCCTTTGCCTTGGTGATTCTGGCGCCGGTGATCGTGAATATCATCGCGTTCCACCTCTACCTCTCGCCGGTGCCGGCGCAGTTGGTGATCGCATTCATCGTCGTCGCGCTCGAGCTGTTCCTGGCGTGGTACTATCGCTCCGCGTTCGCCTCGCTGTTCGGCGGAGCACCGCAACCGTGAAGGGCTCGCGGCGACCCAGGACTGTAAGCGATCCTGGAATCGCGACTGTTTTCAATACTTCGCATTCCTGTAAGCATGCAAATTAGGCAACACCATGAGACGGAACATTGTCGCTCGCGGAAAGTTCTCAGACCCACGGCACATAGAGCTTACGAAACCGGTGCCCAAAATCCGGGGTGAGGTGGAAATCACAATCCGGCAACTGCCGAAAAGTCGAACCCCCGACGTATTTAAAATTATTGCGGCGTTTGGCCCTGGATCACGATCCAAAGCTGAGATCGACCAGCAGATCCACGAGGAGCGCGCCTCGTGGGATTATCGATGAGCCGCATCTATCTTGATGCGTGCTCCATAATCCACCTGGTCGAAGCCGAGAGTCCCTTCCACGCAGTAGTCGTCCGCCGCCTGCTGCAACATCAAACCAATCCAGCGTCGCGACTATTGACTTCGCGTTTGTCACGTCTGGAGTGTCGAACACGGCCCATCAGAGACAACGATCGCAGGCTCCTCGCATCGTATGACAAGTTTTTCGGAGCGAACCGGATGCTGATTGTGGAGATAACTGCCGAGATCGTCGAGAGCGCCACAACATTGCGCGCGCGCCATGGATTCAAGACACCAGACGCGATCCATCTGGCGTCGGCAATCGAAGAGAAGGCCGATGTCTTTTTGACGGGGGACAGTTCTCTATCTCGATGCCCCGATATCGCAGTCGACGTCCTCGAAGGCGGCTGAGGTATCATTGCCTTCGGGCGGCGACTCGAACCCCTGGGCCATTTGGAGTCCAGAGTCTATTTCCAACGCTTTGAATTACCTGTAAGCATTGGAATCCCCTCAGGCGAGCCGGTAGCTCAGGTGGTAGAGCATGTGACTTTTAATCACAGGGTCCTGGGTTCAAGTCCCAGCCGGCTCACTCAAAACCCTTTTGGATTCAATGCTTTGTAGCGCTTCAAATGACCACGCGATTGGCAGGATGCGAAAACTGTAACAGTTTGTAAAACTTTTGAGGGCGGACGAAAAAAGCGCGCGCAGCGTTCACACGACTGCGCGCGCTCTTGCGTGTCGTTAGGCGCCGGCGGCGCGGCACGAGAGCCGTCCGGGTCGAGAAAAACGAAAGTCAGAGAAGGAGAGAGTCATGTTTGATCACATCATGCTTAAGGTGAAGGACCTCAACTCGAGCAAGCGCTTCTACAGCGCCGCGCTGGCGCCGCTTGGCTTCAGCGTGCAGTACGACGCGGACGGAATAGTGGTCTTTGGCCCCAAGGACGCGCCCGCCTTGTGTTTGGCCAAGGGCGAACCGACCGGACCTGTCCATCTTGCATTCGTGGCCAAGAACCGCGCTGCCGTGAAGGCGTTCTACGATGCCGCTCTGCCCGCCGGCGGCAAGGACAACGGCAAGCCCGGTCTCCGTCCCCAATATTCCGCCAACTACTACGGCGGCTTCGTGAAGGATCCCGACGGCAACAACATAGAAGCCGTTTGCCATCAGGAAGAATAGCGAGGCTACGGGACTGCCTTGTTACTTACGCGCTCTTGCGCTGCGGAAGCTGGGCGGCCACCTTCGGTTCTTCCTGAGCGCGCTCGCGCACATAGCTCGCGAGCTTCGCTGACGCAGCTTCGAGGTCCCGCTTGTCGAGGATGTCGTATCGGTCGAAAATGCTGCGCGTCTTGTGCCCCGTGAAACCCATCGCCACGCTCTCGCTGACGCCTGCACGAACGAGATTGCGAACGGCTGAGCGGCGCAGGTCGTGAATGACCAGACGGCCAAGCGAGCGACGCTGGTCGCGGAGAAGGTCGATACTGCTGGCCGTCACGTTCGCCAAATTGAACTGTGCGCGCAGCACTGCCAAATCGTCATCGAGCGCGAGCGAGCGCGCGGGCTTGAGATTAGCGACAGACGCGACGAGTAGCGCGCGCAGTCTTTCGCGTTGAGCGTCTGAAAATGGTTTCGCAAATATCGCGATTGGTTGAGCAAAAAATAAGGCACACTCGGCTCACCGTTAGTGGGTGCATGTTTTACCGAGCGTGCCGACGGCTCCAGAGGGGGAGAATACCAGAGCCAATTCTTACTTCGAGTGAAGTTCGGTCAGTCTGTTGCGGACCTCGTTGTCGAAAGCCATCGGTGCGCCCGGACATAGCTCGCCGAGCCATTGCGTACTGATGTGATCCGGTAGTCTTCGAAAGCTGAATACTGAGACGTGAACTGCCCATCTTTCCCCTGACAGGGACTCGACGAAATCACGTCCGCAACGGGAGCAATGATGTTGGCGGAGCGGTTTGTCGGGCTCGATCTCTACTTGGCGAGGTTTCGGACTAGACCACTGATGGCTGTTCCACGCGTCGCGACTCATGGGAAAGTCCCTCCTAGTTTCAGGCTTTTGCGACGGGATCTTCTAAAGTTTTTATAATGCAAACGCAAATTCAGTTCAAGAGAAGTGAGAGAACGACAAAAATTGTCCTTCAGAGAACAAATATTTATCCACAACTAGCGATAAAACTACGCTCAGGTTGGTAACGGCAAGAACCTTCCGGTTGTGGTAGCACTCAGCCACAGATCGGCTACCGTTCGTTTATGCGATGCCTGCTATGTGGTCAGAAGTCGCCTATCGAAGCGAAGATCGACCAGTTCCCGCTCAGCGAGCGGGTGCGGAAGATGCTCGAAAGGGAGTTCGGCATTGCGCATGAAAACGGAGTCTGCCGCGAATGTCTGGCCCTTCCGGCTGCCGATCGCTTGGTCCGTCCTCATCCGGCATAGTCCGCACTGGTCCGCGATCCCACTTTGTTCCGGCTTGTCCCGAATCGTCGTCGAGCGCGAGCAAGCTCGCGGGCTTGAGGTCAGCGACTGACACGACAAATTGCCAGTCCTCCTCAACCCGCGCGCGAGGTTTGCAAGGGCCAAATTGTAATAGATTGTAAAGCTTTTGACGCGAGACGCTCAGCAATCGACAGATGCCGAGAGCAGCGCAAGAGCAAAAAGCCTATAGAAATCAGACTGAAAGCGACCGAGCGCAATCTTGCGCGAACGTGTGCTATTTCTTTTAATCACAGGGTCCTGGGTTCAAGTCCCAGCCGGCTCACTATTAATTCCGTTCAGAATCGACCAAGGCTGGCGGTCGCAGTCGATGTACTTGCAACTTTTCCCGCACTTGGGTAACGCTCAAAGCGTTTCCGATCAATTCTGATCAATTTTGGAGTTTGGCCGATGAATGATGCAGAAAAGGTTTCGTCCACCACCAACAGCCAGCAAGAATTCGATTTCGATCCTGAATCCCTTCGCGCCAAGTATCGCGAGGAGCGCGACAAGCGCCTGCGACCCGACGGCAACGATCAGTATGTCGAGGTGAAGGGCGATTTCAGCCGCTACGTCGATGATCCCTATGTCGATCCCGGCTTTACCCGCGAACCCCTGAACGACGCGGTTGACGTCGTGATCATCGGCGGCGGCTTCGGCGGGCTGTTGGCAGGCGCGCGTCTGCGCGAGGCCGGCGTCAAAGATATTCGCGTCATCGAGAAGGGCGGCGACTTCGGCGGGACCTGGTACTGGAACCGCTATCCCGGCGCGCAATGCGATATCGAATCGTACATCTATCTGCCGCTGCTCGAGGAGACCGGCTATATCCCGAAAGAGAAATACTCGTACGCGCCGGAAATTCTGGCGCACGCGCGGCGTATCGGCGAGCAGTTCGATCTGTATCGCGACGCCTGCTTTCAGACTCAAATCGAGGCACTCACCTGGAGCGAGGACGAGTGCCGGTGGATCGTAACCACCAACCGCGACGACCGGATGCGCGCGCGTTTCGTCGTGATGTCCAATGGGCCGTTGAATCGGCCGAAGCTGCCCGCGATTCCAGGTATCGACAGCTTCAAGGGCCACACTTTCCACACCAGCCGCTGGGATTACGGATATACCGGCGGCGATACCAACGGGAATCTGCACAAGCTCGGCGACAAGCGCGTCGCGGTTATCGGCACCGGCGCGACGGCCGTCCAATGCGTCTCGTTTCTCGCGAAGTACGCGAAGCATCTGGACGTGTTCCAGCGCACGCCCTCATCGATCGACGAACGTGGGAATCGTCCGACCGACCCCGAATGGGTAAAGACGCTGAAGCCCGGATGGCAGAAGCATCGGATGGAAAATTTCAATTCGCTGGTCTCGGGCGGCTTCCAGGACCAGGACCTCGTCAACGACGGATGGACCGACATCATCCGCAACCTCGGCGGGTTGCTCATCGCGAGGAACAATACCAACTCCGAGATTTCGCCGGCGGAGATTATGCGCCTGGCCGAGATCGCGGATTTCAAAAAGATGAATCAGATCCGCGCGCGCGTGGACGCGATTGTGAAAGACAAGCGGACCGCCGAGGCGCTGAAGCCGTGGTATCGACAGTTCTGCAAGCGCCCGACCTTCAATGACGAGTATCTGCCCGCGTTCAACCGGCCGAACGTCACGCTGGTCGATACGATGGGCCGCGGCGTCGATCGCATCACCGAGAAAGGGCTGGTCTTCGACGGCGTCGAGTACGAGGCCGACTGCATCATCTTCGCCACCGGATTCGAAGTGGGCACGGCCTACACGCGGCGCGCGGGCTTCGAGGTTTACGGCCGCGGCGGGAAGGCGCTTTCGGAGAATTGGGCGAACGGCCTGAAAACGCTGCACGGCTTCTGCAGCGTCGGATTCCCGAACTGCTTCCATATGGGCATCACACAGAATGCTCTGACGGCGAACTTTCCCCACATGCTCGAGGAGCAGTCGCGCCACATAGCCGAGCTTATCAAGCATGCAAAATCGCAAGAGGCTCGATGCATCGAGCCCACCGTCGAGGCCGAAACGGAGTGGGTGGCGACCATCAAAGAGAAGGCGATGAACAACCAGGATTTCCTGGAGGCGTGTACGCCCGGCTACTACAACAACGAAGGCAAGCCCGAAAAAGGCTTCGGCCTCGCCGGCGAGCTATACGGCGGCGGCCCCGTCGAGTTCCACGAGCTGATCAAGCGATGGCGCGAAGACGGCGAAATGAAGGGTTTGCGATTTAGCTAATCAAAAAGCAGGGGCCGGCTGCGAGCCGGCCCCTCGGATGACTAAAGTTAGTCCGTCGCCGCTTTCGCGGCGTCCGAATTCACTCTATCTCTTAGCTGATGTCTGACAGCGTGCCCTTCCAGGTTCGCGCGGCCAAATCGATCTCGCCCGTGCTGGAGAGTCGGCGGCCGTCGGAGATCTGGATGACCGACTGCGTGGACCACCGGTGTTTGGCCTTGCTCTCGTAGGTCCCTTGACCGACGCCGCTGAGGACGTCGCCATTGTCGAGATATGCCGACCCGACCTGGCTGAACGTTCCGTCCCTGCCGCCGCCGACGAAGGTGGAGGTGTCGAAGATCGCTCCGAATCCTGCGCCCGACCCTTCGAAATTAACCTGGACGAGAACGCTGCCGGCCGGTCCGGGTGTGTTGGTTTGAGTGACCATTTTGAGCGAAAATTCGCCGATTGGCTTGCCTGACGCCATTTGTTTCGACCTCTCTATGTTAGGGGAAGTTAACGAATCTAGACCCTCCTTAATGACCCTATTCGAGCCAAAGAGCAAACGGCCCCTGATGCCAAAAATCCTTCTGCCGGGCGCGACAGGTGACAAATAGTAGACGCGGAGATCGCGTCAGGATCTAGGCTTCGCTGAGATCCCCATCACCGGGCGCACCTCGATGCTGCCGTGCTTCGCCATCGGGATCTTCGAGGCCAGCTCGATCGCCTCGTCCATATCCTTGGCCTCAACGAGAATGAAGCCGCCCAACTGCTCCTTGGTCTCGGCGAACGGGCCGTCCATGATGGACAACTTGCCTTTACGAACGCGCAGAGTTTTGGCCGTGGTCGCAAGCTGCAAGGCGTCGGACGCAATGTAGTGCCCGCTCTTGCGCAACTTTTCATCGTAAGCGATCGAGTCGCGGTTGAGCGTAGTCCCCTCGGCCGGTGACAGCATTTCCATATTCTTCAGTTCCAGGTAAACGGCGCACAAATATCGCATAGGTAATCTCCATAGCGCTCGAGTTTGTCGCACACTATCCAGTCGTTCGGTGAATACGAAAATCGACACTGCGATTGTTCCGCATCTCGCATGAGGTTAGCTTTCGTTCGGCATCATGCTGAGTCCGGCCAATCGATGGTTCCCGCAGAGCGCCACGCGCGACGCACGCCTGCTGCTCTCGACGCGCGCGCTCCGCGGCCTTGCCGATGGAGCGGTCAGCGTGTTGCTGCCGGGCTACCTCACGGCGATCGGATTCAGTCCGCTGCGGGTCGGCGCAATCGTGTTCGGAACGCTGCTGGGATCGGCGGCGCTGACGCTATGGGTCGGGCTGGCCACCGATCGATTAGGACGGCGTCGAGTCCTGCTCGCGGCGTGCGTGCTGATGCTGCTGACTGGAATAGGATTCGCCATCACCGCGAGCTTCTGGCCGCTGTTCCTCGTCGCCGTAGTCGGCACGCTTAATCCCTCGGCCGGCGACGTCAGTCTGTTCCTGCCAGTCGAGCAGGCGGCATTGGCCGAAGCCGCCGATCCGCGCGATCTGACCGCGATGTTCGCGTTGTACAACGTCGCGGGCGCGATGGCTGGTGCATTCGGCGCACTCGCCAGCGGCATCCCCGCCATACTCGCCTCGCGCCACGGATGGGCCCTTGCGCCGGCGTTGCGCTCGGGCTTCGTCGCGTATTCGATCCTGGCGGTGATCGCTTTTTCGTTTTATCGGCGCCTCTCGCCCGACGTCGAAGTCGAGCGCCAGCCCATCAGGCGAGCGCCACTGGAAAAGTCGCGCGCAATCGTTATCCGGCTATCGGCGCTGTTCAGTATCGACGCGCTGGGCGGCGGATTCGTGATTCAGTCGCTGCTGGCGTTATGGCTATTCCGCCGCTTCAACCTTTCGATGGAGGTAGCTGGTGCATTTTTCTTTGCGGCAGGATTGCTCGGATCATTTTCACAATTCGTTTCGGCGGCGCTCGCGGCGCGGTTCGGCCGCATCAACACGATGGTGTTCAGCCATCTGCCGTCGAACGCGATGCTGATACTAGCGGCGCTGATGCCGACACCGGCGCTGGCAATGGGATTTTTGCTGCTTCGCTCTTCGACCTCGCAGATGGACGTTCCCGCACGCCAGTCGTACGTGATGGCGGTGGTGCCGCCCGAGGAGCGCGCCGCCGCAGCTACGGTGACGAATGTGCCGCGCAGCCTGGCGTCAGCACTTGCCCCGTTGCCGGCAGGCGCGATGCTGAATGCATCGAAATTTGGATGGCCGCTGATATGCGCGGGCGTTCTGAAAACAATCTACGACATCCTGCTGCTAATCCAGTTCCGCGCAGTAAAACCCACCGACGAATCTTGATTCACGTTCGCTCCCAGTTCTGGTTCCCTCGCCCCTCGTGGGGAGAGGGTGAGGGACAACTGTGCGGCGCGATTGTCTGTTGCGCCGCACATTCTGAACGTTCAACTCGATGCGAGGAACCTAACCCCTAACCCCTTCCCACGTGGGAAGGGGAACCGGATAAAAGCAGGACGCACGTCGGCCTCTGCTCACGAACGGGAGAGGCAATTGAAGAGGCTACGCGCGAAGCATCACGATGCCGTCGCGAACCGCGAGGCGGCCTTCGCCGCTCAGCGTCTCGAAGAATACGGCAGCGCCTTCGCGCGCCAGGACGCGGACTGTGAGCACCGAAGGCATCGTCACCATTGCGCCGAAACGCGCCGTCACTCTTTCTACTCGCGCAGGATCCTTTCCCAGTTCGCTCTCGACAATTCGCGACACCGCTAGCGCGAGCGTTGCAGTCCCGTGCAGGATGATCTCAGGCAGCCCCGCCGCTCGCGCCACCGCGGCGTCGGTGTGTATCGGATTAAAAATTCGCGCGCACTCCGTGTAGATGTGCGCCATCCCGGCGGGCACATCGACCTGGCATTCAGAAAGCGGCTCGCCTTCCTCGACGATCGGTTCCGATGGCGAGGGCGCAATCTTCGCCGCAGCATCCGGACCCTTCACTTCGACGCCGCGATAGATGGCGCCGTACCAACTCGTGCATACCGGCCTGCCGGCCTCATCGACAGTGTCCAGCCGCGTGACCATGTAGGCGCCCGGCTTGCGCCGCTCGACGCCTGCGACGGTGAGCTGCGTAGTCAGCCGCTCGGGCGGCCGAATCGGACGATATATTACGGTGTCGTGCGTCGCATGCACACCGCGCATCGCCTCATCGCGCGTAAGCGATGTGGTTTCCTCGAACTGCGCACGCATCGCGACCTGCACTGGCCATTCGAAGCAGACCGGGAACATCGGATGCGCGATCACGCCGCGAACCGTGTTCATGTAACAGGGGAATGCGTCGCCAAGCGCGGCGGCATAGGCCATCGTCCAGCGCGAATCGATCTCGCTGACCATTGGCGCGCCGGCGCTCCCGACGATCGATGACTCCAGCGGCATAGCAGCTACATCTACCCGCGACGAATCGCCGCGTCCACCGCGCCGAGGATCATGGAGCATCTTTGACATCTGATGATTGATGCGTGATGATGGGCCATGCGCACCACGTTGGACATAGATGAGGACGTTCTCGAATGCGCCAAGGAGCTCGCGGCAAGGCGGCGCACTACCGCGGGACGTGTTCTATCCGAGCTCGCGCGTAGCGCGCTGGCGCCTCGGGATCACTCCGCGCGCAAACGCAACGGGGTGCCGCTCCTGCCCAAGCAGCGAGGGACGCGGTTGGTCACACCGGAAATTGTAAATCGGCTCCGTGATGAGTCTTAGCAGCCATACTGCGGATGATCGCTCTGCTTGACGTAAACGTCCTGGTGGCGCTGTTTGATCCCGTCCACTTGCACCACGAGGCGGCTCACCTGTGGTTCGGTCGCAATCGCAGCCACCGATGGGCGACTTGTCCGCTCACGGAAAACGCACTGGTCCGCGTACTGTCCAATGCGTCCTATCCCGGCCGCCGCACAACGGTAGTGGATGCAGCGGCGCGTTTGCGGGTCTTCTGTTCGGATCGTCTGCATGTCTTCTGGTCCGATTCGGTCAGCATTCGCGACAACGAGCGGTTCCGATGGAATCACGTTCAAGGCTATCGCCAGCTAACTGACATTTACCTGCTAGCCCTCTCGGTATCGAACCAAGGCCGGCTGGCCACGTTCGATTCGACGATATCTCTTCGAGCGGTCCAGGGCGCGGCGCCGGATAATCTCGAACTCCTCGCAGCTTGACGTCTGCTTTGTCTGAGAGAGACCCGTAGCTGAGGGCTACGAAGTGGCCATGTGGCTGAGCCTGCTGCGTACCATGGCATCGAGCTTTTCTGCGAGCACGTCCAGCTTAACGGGTTTGCTCAAGTAGTCGTCCATGCCGGCGTTCAGGCATTTTCCGCGATCGTCTTCCGTGGCGTGCGCCGTCAAAGCAATTACCGCAGTATGCTGGGCGGTTCCTTCGCGCCGTCTAATCTCGGCGACCGCCTGGTATCCGTCCATCTCGGGCATCTCGCAATCCATCAGGACAATATCGCAGCCACCGCTCGATACGACTTCCAACCCGCGCTGCGCGCTCTCGGCGATTTCCGCGGTATAACCGAGTGCAGAAAGCTGCTTCGCCCCAATGGTTCGATTCACCTGATTGTCGTCAACCAACAGCACCCGCACTGCCTTGCGCCACTCCGGGATTTTATTGCCAGTGGGGACGACCGGTGCAGTAGCGATTTTCTCGGCACGAAGGCGATCGGTATTTCCATTCAAGTCCAGCAGACAACTGAACAGATGCGACGGACGCACCGGCTTGGTAATCCATGCATCCACGGGTGCGCCCGCACTCCGCGGCCCGTCCTCCGCGCTGAACATGATCACCTTCCTCGGTCTGACATTTGGATGATCCTTGATCGCGCGCGCGAGTCTGAGCGCGCCCATGTCAGGGGTCTGCTCGTCGATAAGCACCACGAGTTGCTTCTCGTCGCCGGCCGCCTCCCGCTGCAACATCTCCAGCGCTTCGGCCCCGCTGCTGACGGCCTCGTTCTCAATTCCCCACGGCGTGAGGTATTCGGAGATAACCCGGCGACTGGCAGGGCTGTCGTTGACGACGATCGCCCGCATTCCGTCGAAGCACGGGACCTCCGTCGCAGCCATCCATGGACGAACAATCTCCGATCCCTTCTCGAAACGCGCGGTGAAATGAAAGTTCGAGCCTTTTCCGGACTCACTCTCAAATCCGATTTCGCCGCCCATTTGTTCGGTCAATTTCGCCGCGATTACGAGGCCGAGTCCGGTGCCGCCGAAGCGCCGGCTGGTCGATCCTTCCGCCTGGACAAACGGTTGAAACAGCCGTCCCTGCGCCGCCAATGGAATTCCAATCCCCGTGTCCACGACCTCGAACCGCACCAGCACGTCGCCTGCGGTTTCTTCCGCCCTGGTGGCTCGAACTGTTACCTCGCCGCGCTCGGTGAACTTGATCGCGTTCGCTACCAGGTTGTTCAGAATCTGGCGCAGCCTGCTCTGATCTCCGCGCAGGCCGGTCGGCATATGTATGTCCGCGTGCAGCGCGAGCTCGATCCCTTTGGCGCGAGCGGTCGAGGCAAAGGAATCGACTAAAGTTTCGGTCAGCTCGACGAGGTCGAAGTCGAGCTTCTCCAGCACGAACTTGCCGGCGGCGAGTTTGGAGAAGTCGAGGATGTCGTTGACCACGGTCAGCAACAGCTCGCCGCTCGATCGAATGATCTCAGTCAGGCGGCGCTGCTCGGGCGTCAAATCGGAACGCGTCAGCAGCTCGCCCGTTCCGATGATTCCAGTGAGCGGGGTGCGAATCTCATGGCTCATACTGGCCAGGAAATCCGAGCGCAGACGCGCTGTTTCGAGAGCAAGATCGCGCACGGAATCGCGCGCACGATTGGCCTCTTCCTCGGCGAGCTTGCGGCTGGTCACGTCCACCAGCACCCCTTCCCAGTGTCCGACTTTGCCTGCCGCGTCATAAACCGCGCGCGCACTCTGCTCGCACCAGATAATGCTGCCGTCGCGCCGGCGCATCTCCATCTCGAAATTCTTGACGACGCCCTCTTTTTCGATGACCGCCTCGAACCGGGCACGCTCCTGCGGTCGCAACCATAGCTCTGCGACGTCCGCCTTTTTGAGACTGTCGCCATCCTGGAATCCCAGCATATCGATCAGGGCCGGATTGAACTCGAGAATGTCTCCAGCCGGCGAAATTCTGAACAGTCCCACCGGCACGCGATCGACCAGGCTGCGATAGCGCGCCTCTGCGCGGTTGCGCTCGACTCGCACTTCGGAGTCGCGCAGCTCGCGCTCGACTGCGAGCGGCAGCCGCGCCAGGTTGCTCTTCAATACGTAGTCATCTGCGCCGCGCTTCATCGCTTCCACGGCTACATCCTCGCCCACCGTTCCCGAGACCAGGATGAACGGCAGGTCGAGTCCGGTCTCGCGCAGCATCTTCAATGCCGCCAGCCCGTTGAAGCGCGGCATCGAGTAGTCGGCGATAACCAGGTCCCAGTTTCCCTCCCCGAGCGCCGATTGCATTGCTTCCGGCGTGTCGACCCGCTCGTAGCTGAGGTCGCAACCGCCTTGCCGCAGCGCCCGCACCGCTAGCTCGGCGTCGTCCAGCGAATCATCTACGATCAGGATGCGCCGCGTGTCGTTCAATTGCCGTTCCCCAAGCCGTATTCAGGCCTTTCGTTAAGGACCAGCCAGTACAGGCCGAGCTGCAGGACCGCATCGACGAACTGCTGAAAGTCGACCGGCTTACGGACGTAGCTGTTGGCGCCAAAGCCATAGCCGTTCACGATGTCCTGCTGCTCTTTGGAGGAGGTCAGGATAACCACCGCGAGCAGCTTCGTCCGCGCATCCGCACGGAGCCTCTTCAAGACCTCGAAACCGTCCAGCTTGGGAAGCTTCAAATCCAGCAGGATTAGTTCCGGCTGTTCGCTAGTGTCGCGATTCGCATACGTTCCCGTGCCGAACAGGTAGTCGAGCGCCTCGACCCCGTCGCGCGCGACCACGATCATATTGGTGATTTTGTTCTTCCTGAGCGCGCGCATCGTCAGCGCTTCGTCGTCAGCGTTATCTTCCACCAGCAGGATTACCCGCTCTTTCATCGTTGCCCCCTTGCTTGCCTTCGAGCGTAAATGAAAATGTCGCGCCCTTGCCTTCCGCGCCTTCAGCCGAGACTCGGCCGCCGTGGCGCCTGATGATCCGTTGAACCGTCGCCAGTCCGACTCCGGTGCCGGGGAATTCCGATGCGGTATGAAGCCGCTGGAAGGCGCCGAACAGCTTCTTGGAATAAGTCATGTCGAAGCCGGCGCCATTGTCGCGGACAAAATAGACCGACTCGCCACCTTGATCGGTCGCCGCGAATTCGATCATTGCCCGCGGCGTCTTGCTGGTGAACTTCCAGGCGTTGCCGAGCAGATTTTCGAGCAGCGAGCGAAGTAGAAGCGGATCCCCATGGCGGGCGACCAAATGTTCCTGGACTACACACTCGACCTGGCGACTCGGATCGGCCCTTCGGCAGTCGGCAAGGATAGCATTCGCCAACGCGGTCAGATCGACCGCTTCGGCGCGCATCTCGCTGCGCGTCACGAAAGCCAGCTTGATCAGATCGTCGATCAGTTGGGCCATGCGCTGAGTGGCCGCCCGGATTCGATTGAGATGTCCGATACCCTCCTGATCGAGCTGGTCGGCATAGTCCTCGATCAGCGCCGAGCTGAAGCCGTCGATACTGCGCAACGGCGCGCGAAGGTCGTGCGATACCGAATACGAGAACGCCTCCAGTTCCTTATTGACGACTTCGAGCTGCGAGGCATGTCGCCGCTCGGATTCGCCGAGCGTCCGCACTGCTGCCTCGGCCTCCTTGCGCTCGGTGATGTCGCGCGAAACCTTGCTGAAGCCGCGCAGCTCGCCCTTCGAGTCGTGCATTGTGGTGACGATCACGTCGGCCCAAAAGCGGGAACCGTCCTTGCGCACCCGCCATCCTTCGTTCTCGAAGCGACCGTTAAGCAGCGCCATCTCCAGCTCGTGCGCGGGCTCGCCGGCCTCGACGTCCGCGGCCGCGTAAAAGCGACTGATGTGGTGGCCAATAATCTCCTCGGCGGTGTAGCCATTGATTCGCTGCGCACCTTCGTTCCAGCTGACGACCCGGCCCTGCGGATCGAGCATCAGGATCGCGTAGTCTTTGACCCCCTGGACCAGCAGCCGAAAGCGTTCCTCGGTCTGCGACATTTTCTCTTCGATCAGCTTGCGATCGGTGATGTCGCGGATGGCGCCGAAGACGAGCGGGCCCTCCCCGGTCTCGAGCGGGCTCAGGCTGATCTCGATTGGAAATTCGGTGCCGTCTTTACGCAGGCCGTAGAGCTCCAGGCCGGAGCCCATCGCACGCACCTTCGGATTGGCGAAATAACCGTCGCGATGCTGCGGATGCTTATTGCGGAAGCGCGAGGGTATCAGCATCTCGACCGTGTTGCCGAGCAACTCGGCGCGCGCGTAGCCGAAGAGCTTTTCGGTCTGCGCATTGACCAGCGAGATGCGACCGTCCTTGCCTACGATCACCATCGCGTCAGGCGCCGACTCGAGCAGCGCGCGAAACTTGTCATCCGTGCGCTGACGCTCAGTGACTCGACGAGGCAACTCCGCGTGGCCTGGTTTCGGGTGGAGGTCTTCGCTCACTGATTGTTGTCCTCTCTTCTGTGGGTAAGGGACGGCTCATTCCAAGAGTCCAAGATTCATGCCGCGCGACGCGAATCGCTGGGCGCGCCGCAAGCCAACGGAAGAGAGGTCTGATGACATTCAGATGCCAGCGGCGGCATAAAAATGCCGCGACAAAACTGAGAGTCAGCCGCCAGACATGCCTGACGTTTGCGCGCAGCCCGTACCCGAGGCGCCAAATTGCTCCGGGCAGGCTGGGAGAGAACTGACCAGCGAGGCCGCTGTCTAAAGGAAGCTGCCGAGCGTTCCCTGGCCTTCAAGCTGGACTTGCTGGGGACTGTTCGGCGCCGAGTCGTTAAACGTCAGGCCATCGGGGGCGTTGACCTTGCCGCTGACCATTGGATGGAACACGACCTCGACTTTGCACGACCTGCTGGGCGGCAGCGGCGCCCCGGAGCATTTGTCGCTTTGTATCGAGAAGGTCTCCGCAGCGACGATACTGGTAAAAGTGATAGCCGAGCTGGATTTGTTCGTGACAGTTACAATCAGCGGCGTACTATCCTTGGTGGCAGTGACCTGGCCGAAGTTATGCGTCGCCGGATTGAGCTTCAGCACGGCACCCGAGTCCGCGCCAACGACTGAGCGACCGGCGACGATCGTGGTCGCCAGTATCAACGCAGTCACCAGTATCGATCCGGAAAATGCGGTCCGAGTCGGTCTCGATAAAAACATAGCGTCCCCCCCGAGACGCCCCTGGTAGAGAGCGCCTGTACGACGATAGTACTAAAACAGTACAATATGTACTGAAGGAGAATCGACCACGCAAGAGCCGGACCTACTTGTGCAGCCTCTGCTAGCCTTTGCGGCGGGCGCGATATCTCCGAATCAGCGCATTCGTCGAGCTGTCGTGCTTTAGGTCGGGTTCCTTCGCCGATTCCAGCTCCGGGATTATTTTTTGCGCCAGCATCTTGCCTAGCTCCACTCCCCATTGATCGAAAGAATCTATGTTCCAGATTGTGCCTTGGGTGAAGACGCTATGCTCGTAGAGAGCTACCAGTTTGCCTAAGGTCTCGGGAGTCAGCTCGTCGGCCAGGATTACTGTCGATGGCCTATTGCCTTCGAATACTCGATGAGGCACTAGCCAGTCTGGAGTACCTTCGGCCTTTACCTGCTCGGGAGTTTTACCGAAGGCCAGCGCTTCTGCTTGTGCGAATATGTTGGAGAGCAACAGGTCATGATGCCGTCCTAGTGGATTAAGGGCGCGGCAGAATCCTATGAAGTCGCATGGGATAAGTTTCGTGCCTTGGTGGATTAGCTGGTAGAACGAATGCTGGCCGTTGGTGCCGGGCTCGCCCCAATAGATAGGTCCGGTCTGGTAATCGACCGGCGCACCTTCCAGAGTTACGTGCTTGCCGTTCGATTCCATCGTTAGCTGTTGCAGATAGGCGGGAAAGCGCTTCAGGTATTGCTCATAGGGTAGCACGGCACAGGTTTGTGCGTCGAAGAAGTCGTTGTACCAGACACCTAGCAGACCCATCAGGACCGGCAGGTTGCGCGCGAACGGCGCGGTGCGGAAATGCTCGTCGATGGCATGGAAGCCTGACAGCATCGCGCGGAAATTGTCGGCGCCGACCGCGATCATCGTGGACAATCCTATCGCGGAGTCCATCGAATAGCGGCCGCCAACCCAATCCCAGAAGCCGAACATATTCTTCGTATCGATACCGAACTTCGTCACCTCGGCAGCATTGGTCGAGACGGCGACGAAATGCTTCGCGACCGCCTTCTCGTCGCCGAGCGCCTTGAGACTCCAATCGCGCGCAGTGTGCGCATTGGTCATCGTCTCGAGCGTGGTGAAAGTCTTCGACGAAATGATGAACAGCGTCTCGGCCGGGTCGAGGTCGCGGGTGGCCTCGGCGAAATCGGTGCCATCGACGTTCGAGACGAAGCGCACCGTCAGGTTGCGGTCGCTGTAATGACGCAGCGCCTCGTAAGCCATGACCGGGCCGAGGTCGGATCCGCCGATACCTACATTAATGATGTTGCGGATGCGCTTGCCGGTGTGGCCCTTCCACGAGCCGTCGCGGATGCGCGCGGAAAAATCCGCCATCCGATCGAGCACCTCGTGGACTTTGGGCACCACATCATCGCCGTCGACGCCGATCGAAGTTCCACGCGGCGCGCGCAACGCGATATGCAGCACGGCGCGCTTCTCGGTGACGTTTATCTTCTCGCCACGGAACATCGCGTCGATGCGTCCGCGGAGTCCCGCCTCGTCGGCCAGCGCCAGCAGCAGCCGCAGAGTCTCGTCAGTCACGCGATGCTTGGAGTAGTCGAAGTACAGGCCGGCGGCCTCCACGACGAGGCGCTCGCCGCGCTTGGGATCTTCGGCGAACATCGCGCGCAGGTGGCGGCTGCGAATCTCATTGTAATGGGCCTGCAAGGCTTTCCACGCAGGGCGATTGGTTAGCGAAGCTGATGTTGATGGCACAGCGGACTCCTTCTTAATTCGACGGAATAAATTCCGTCCTACTTCCGAGAGGAGATGAAAGACTTTGCGGCGCGAGCATCTGGAACATGATTAGCGCTGCGGGCACGAGGTAAAAAATCGAGCCTGGCACCCACATGATAGCGCCGGCGACAATCTGGTCGCCAAGGGGAGTGAAGCCCGCGACCTGCGGCGCGCTCGCGTAGTACGGATAGATCAACCGATCGGAAAACATGAAGAGCGCAGCGAGGATGGTGTTCTGGCCGTCCGCCAGCAGGAGATAAGGAAGCATCGCCCATCGAGGCCATCGCGCGAAGCTCGGCCACGGCTGGACGACCGGGTACCAGAACATCAGCGCAGTCGTGAAGAAGCATGCGTGCTCGACTACGTGCCATCCGTCGGATCGAAGTGCCAGCTGAAACGTCGCGGGCAGATGCCATACCCAGGTCGCTGCGACGAATGCGATCCAGCATACGAGCGGATTGGTCAGCCAATCAAAGATGCGTCGGACCGCCCGCGAGCGCAGCAGCGGGCCGACGACGGCTTTCGCGATGCGCGGCGGCAAGCCGCGCACCAGCGGGATCGCCGGCGCGCCATCGAGCAGCAGTGACGGCGCGACCATCATCAAGATGAGATGTTGGGTCATATGGACCTGCAACAGCAGGTCGTCGAGGGCCTCGAGCGGCGAGGCGATCGCGACGAGTAGCGTCGCGATGCCGGCGAGGAACGCCGCCAGATGCCGGCGCGCGAAGCGCGTCGGCATCTGGCGATGCAGGCGCGCGAAGCCGCGCGCGTAGAGCGCGGCGATCGCGAGCAACGCCGCGATCGTGGCGACGGGCGGCGTCCACGAATCGAGGGCGGTTTGGATCGCGGAATTCAT
This sequence comes from uncultured delta proteobacterium, assembly GCA_963794325.1. Lineage (GTDB taxonomy): Bacteria > Desulfobacterota > Binatia > Binatales > Binataceae > Binatus. The sequence continues at coordinate 307,043 of CAWCDG010000002.1, forward strand.
TTCATGAATTCCGCGATCACTCGCCCGCGCCCGGCGCCGCCGGGCGCGCGGAATCGCGCGCCGGAGGCTCGTTCGCCGGATGCATCGTGGCGAGGAACGCCACGATCGCGTTGACCTCCGCCGGGCGCAGATTTTTGCCATAGGCCGGCATGTTGCCGCCGCCTTGAATTATCTGCCGCACGATCTGATCGCGCGTCAGCCGCGTCGCCGTATCGTCGAGCGCAGGACCGCGCATCCCGCCCTCACCGCCGAGCGAATGGCAGTTGCGACATTGTTTGCTCTGAACGAGCAGCGCGCCTTGCAGCTCGAGAGGAGTGCGCCCCTTCACGTAGTCGATCGGCGTCGGAGCGCTGCTCCACGCGTCCATCACTGGCGACCACGGCGAGAACGTCCCGAGCCAGGTGAGAGTCCCGATCATCGTCACGATCAGAATAACAATCACCACCGAGAAAGGTCGTCGTCGCCAACTCTTCTCGCCGGTGGGAGAAATGAAGGGGAGGGCGAACAGCAGCCCGATGACGGCGACCGGACCGGTGAGCATCAGAACGGTTTCAGTCCACGGCGGCAGCAATGCGAACAGCGAAAATAGCCACAGGAAGAAAAAGTCGGGGCGCGGCACGGTCTGGATGATCGTCGGATCGGGCTGGCCGTTGGGACCGATCGGGCCGGCGATAGCGGCGACCACCAGCAGGCTCAGGATAATCAGTCCTGCGAAGACCAGATCCTTCTGCGCCGCGTACGGCATGAAAGGCTCGCCGTCTTTATGTACTAGCTCCTGGTATTGCTGCAAGTAGGTATCACGTCTGACTATTCGTCCGGGCATCGGCCATTCGTTAATGCCTAATCGCAATACTAAGTAGAGATGTAGTCCGACAAATGCGATTAGCAGGCCGGGAATCACGAACACGTGCAGCGTGAAGAATCGCGATAAGGTTTCGCCGGCGATGATCGGTCCGCCCAGAATGAGATGCACCACAGCGGCGCCGATGATCGGAGTGCGTCCCGCGATCGACGCGCCGATTCCGAGGCCCCAGTATGCATTCTGATCGAAGCGCAGTACCTGGCCGGTGAATGCCATTCCGAGCGTGGACAAGAGCAGCACGCATCCCGCGACCCAGGTGAGTTCGCGCGGAAATTTGTACGCGCCGAACAGGAATACCTGGATCATATGCACGAACATCAGGGCGACCATGAAATTCGAGCCCCATCCATGCAGTGCGCGCAAATACCAACCCAGCGGCTGCTGGTAGTTCAGGTAGATCAAGCTGTCCCACGCGCGATTGGCGGCCGGCGTGTAAACCGTTGCGAGGCAGATGCCGGTGACTACTTGCAGAATGAACACGACCAGCGTCGCGCTGCCGAAGATGTACCACCAGCTCGCGGAACTGCGCGGCACGGGATGCTCGGCAATCCCGGCGATCGTGCTCCCGATTTGCAGGCGAGCGTCGAGCCATCGCCAGACTGATTTGAGCACGTCGCTCATGCGTGAGGGTTGCCCAGCGTCGGCAGTTCGCCGGCGTAAATCCAGAGTTTGCCGGCTTCGACTTTGTATTTGTATTGATAGAGCGCACGCGGCGGAGGTCCCGATGCGTGCCTGCCGTCAGAATAGAATACGCCGCCGTGGCACGGGCACATGAACAAACCGGACTCAGCGAACCATCGCACCGGGCATCCCAGGTGAGTGCAGTTGATCGCGAACACCTGGAATTCATTCCCCTCCATGTGGCGCACCCAACACGGGATCTTCGCCGTTTCGCCGTCCCACGATTTCTTGAATGGATTAATATATTCGGCCAGTCGCGTCTGATTCTCCGGATAGTCAGTCAGCGAGCCGAGCGCTATCCAGTCGAGCCAAGTGAAACGCCGAGCAGGAGATAGTACGTAGCCGACAATAGGTATCGCGAATAGTGCAATGGCTATTGCGTTAATGACTATTCCGATTCGAAATAGAAAATTGCGGCGTGTAGTCTTTTCAGCAGTGGGCGCCATCTCAATCTTTTCAGTATCCATTTCAATTGCTCTGGGCCAGGGGTGGCGGGAGACGTTTTGATACGAGCCACGCGACCACGTCGGAAACCTGTTCGGGCGTCAGCGGCTGTCCGCCGGCTTCGTTCTTCCAATCGGGATGGCCGAGTTCGGGGCGTCCCGCGATCACGATCGTGCGCAAGTATTGATCGCTGACCAGCGCAAGGTAGGAAGCATCGACGATAGAACCAGCCTTCCCACCCTTGCCGTCGGGACCGTGGCACGATTGGCAGTCGGTCGCATAGACCTGAGCGCCGCGATTCGAATCACCGGCCGCGGAACTGGAGTAAGGCGGCGCGCCCGCGGCGGCATCAGGGGCGCCGGTCCAGCTTTTTCGAATGCCGGCGATCACGAGGTCGATCTGATGATCTGTGAGCGAACCACCGGCGCTTTGAGCGAACGGCGGCATCGCGGTGCTCGGGACGCCGCCTGCAATGACGCGGCGCATCGCAGCATCGTCGATGAGCGCGAGGTATACGGGATTGTTCATAGCGATTGCGGCGCCGGACTTGCCGTCGGCGCCATGACATCCCGCGCAATTCTCGCTGTACAGTGTCGCGAAATCAGTTACGCTGGTCGGGCGCAGTGGAAGATCGGCCTGCGTCGGGCGGCCGGACAATCGATCGCATCCGCCGAGCAGGATTGTCGTCAACGACAAGCTCGCGAAAAGCGATTTTAGCCTGTGCGCGTTCAACTTGGGGTTAGTCCTTGCGCTCTTCTGCGAGGCCCGGCGCCTCGATCCCGGTGCGAACGGCGAACGGGAGATGTTGCAGCGTATGGACGCGTTCCGTCTGGTTGACGACGAATCCGGCGACCGCGCCGAATGCAATTTGGCACAGGATGAACCATCGCCACTCGATGCGAGAGTCGAGCAGCGGGTTGATCACGTTCAGCGACGACCACAGCAGGCCGGTCCACAAAAGTGGCGCGACGATCGCGGCCCAGAATGCCGGGTAGCGCGGGAACATCGGCAGCATCACGCCGTAGAGCAATCCGACCAGGATCGAGGCGGAGGCGTGAATGACCAGCGCGACGATGAATGCTTGCGGGATGAAAGATGACAGCGTCGCGGTGTCGGCGTGCGCGAGATTCGCCATCGCAGTCGCGGCGAGAATGTTGATCGTGTACCAGGGACTGCCGTGGAAGGCGATTCCCTGAATCACCGCGAGAACCGCCATCGCCAAACCTCCCGCGATACCTCCTTTGATTCCGGCTGAGTAAGGATAAATTTCCAGCGGAAGGACGGCCCGATTGCCCAACTCGCCGACTTGCAGATAGTCGACGCCAATTTTCGCCGGGACGATGGCTTCCGCGGCAGGCTCGACGCGAACCGCCTCGCGATGCTCGACCGGCAGCACCTCGCGAAACCATCCTACGGCGCCCGCTATCGTAAGTACGAAGCCGACCAGGCTGACTGCGATGTTGGTAACGAGGCCCGCGAATGAGAGCGTCAGGCCCAGCGCAAAGATCATCGGCCATGCGGTTGGTGCGGGTGCTTCGATTACCCTGTCGGCGCTTTCTTGAATAGCCATTCGGTTAGCTCATCGACCGATCACGTACACTGTCAGGAATACTATTACCCACACCGCATCCACGAAGTGCCAATACCAGGAGAGAACTTCGGTGCGCTCGATGTGCCGGTCGTTCATGTATCCGCACATAGTCAGAATCATCACGAGCAGGATGAGTAGTAGTCCAACCGTGACGTGAAGCGCGTGTAATCCAACCAGTGAGTAATAGGTAGTGCCGAAAAGATTAGTTCGAATGGTTAATCCTTCGTGATAGATGAGCCGGTACCATTCGAAGGCCGTACCGGTCATGAATTCGGCGCCTAGCGCGAAGGTGACGAACCACCAGATTGCGAAACTGCGAATCGATCCTGCGCGCAATGCCCGTACTGCGATAACGATCGTGATGCTGCTCGAAAGCAGACAGATCGTATTTACGATCGGAAGTGAGAGAACGTCCTTCGGATATGGGCCCGTCAGGCTCTTGCCGAGATAGAAAATGTAGGCGACTACGAAAATCGAGAAGAACACCGATTCAGTGAGTATCAGCGCGAGGATGCCGGCGCGCCCGCGTTGCTGCAGAGTGCCGCTCCATCGCGCGGTGGATACTGGGATTGTTGTCGATGCTGCTGCCACTAGGATGCGCTCCGGTTCATTCGTACTTCCAATCTGGATCTTCGGGATGCTTCAAGTCCCACAGCGGGCGGCGGCTTCGCACCTTCGGTGGTTCGGCGAAATTGTATTCCGGCGGCGGAGAAGTCGTGGACCATTCCAGCGTCCACGCATCCCAGGGATCGTTGCCGGCAATCTCGCCCGAGCGGAGCGAGCGGATGACATTGATCACCAGGATGAGCACCGCGACGCCCTGCACCAGCGCTCCGATCGACTCGATCAGATTCAGCGTTTCGAGTCCGCGTCCGGGTTGATAGGTGTAGATGCGACGCGGCATCCCGCGCAGCCCGGCAAAGTGCATAGTATCGAAGGTCAAATGGAAGCCGATCAGGAATAGCCAGAAATGCCATTTGCCTAATGTCTCACTGAGCATTCGCCCAGTAGCCTTTGGGAACCAGTAATAGATAGCGGCGAAATCCATGAAGACGATCGCGCCGACCAGTACATAGTGGAAATGAGCGACCACGAAGTAAGTATCAGTGACTTGCCAGTCGAACGGCACGACGGCGAGCATGATGCCGGTCAGACCCGCGACGAGAAACTGAAAGAGAAATCCCAGGCTGAACAGCATCGGTACCTTGAAGCGAAGTTTCCCGCCCCAGATTGTGCCGAGCCAGTTGAAGATCTTGATGCCGGTCGGTATCCCAACCAGCATCGTGGACAAGGCGAAAAATGAATTTCCGGGGGGCGTCATGCCGACCGAGAACATATGATGCGCCCACACGCTCAGGCTGATGAACCCGATCGCGGCTGAAGCCGCGACCATCACGCTGTAACCGAAAATCACCTTGCGCGAGAAGACCGGGATGATCTCCGAGGCGAAAGCGAAGGCGGGAATTACCAGGATATAAACTTCGGGATGTCCGAAGATCCAGAAGAAGTGCTGCCACAAAATGGCAGAGCCGCCCGCCTGAGTGTCGAAGAAGTGCGCGCCGAGAAAGCGGTCCAGTAGTAACATCGCCTGCGCGGCCGAGAGCGGCGGCAATGCGACCAGCATCATGAATGCGACGACCACCGCCAGCCACACCAGCACCGGCATCTTGCTGAGCGTCATCCCTTCGCATCGCATGCAAAAGGCGCTGGTGATTATGTTGATGGCGGTCGCAGTCGTGCCGACACTAGTCAGAAATATACTCAGTATCCAATAGTCAGTGCTGTTGCCCCGCGAGAACGGCAGCTCGGTGAGCGGTGCGTACGCGAACCATCCGACGTCAGGCGCGCTGCCCGCCCCGTAGAGACCGTCGCCGCCGAGGTAGCTGAAATAGAGCAGCAGCGCGCCGAAGAACCATAGCCAGAAGCCGAAGGCGTTCAGTCGCGGGAAAGCGAGGTCGCGCGCGCCAATCATCAGCGGCACCAGGTAGTTGAAGAAGCCGGTCAGAATCGGCATCCCGACCAGGAAGACCATCGCGGTGCCATGCATGGTGAGCAGTCGATTGAATACCTGCGGCGGCACGATGCCGGCGTCGGGGATCGCGAGCTGAAGGCGAATCGTGGCGGCTTGCAGGCCGGCGACCAGGAAGAAGAACAGGCCGCCCGCGATGTACATCAGGCCCAGGCGCTTGTGATCGACGGTGACGACCCATTCGTGGAGCTTGCCGAGAATCGGCAACGACTGCGCGTCGTCAAGGGCGCCGATTGCGATTCCAGTGTCGATGCTTCCCGCCATGCCCAGGCCTCCCCAATCAGCGCAGGGTCGCGAGGTACGCGACGAGATCGTCAAGGTCCTTGTCGCCGAGGTTCATCGCCGGCATCAGCGCGCCCGGTTTCATGACGCTGGGATCGCTCACCCAGACTTTAAGGTGATCGCGAGTGTTCATCGCGACGCCCGCGCCGATCGTTTCGCGGGTCATCAGATGAGTGAGGTCGGGGCCGAAGCGTCCGTCCGCCGCGGTGCCGCGAATCGTATGACAGTTCACGCAGGCCGTGGCCTCGAAGACCTGGCGGCCGTGGACGACCGACGGGTCCATCGCCGGCGGCTGCTTCTGCGCAGAGACCCACCGGTCGAAGTCGGCGCGCGGCTCGACGATCACCCGCAGCAGCATCATCGCGTGCTCGGTGCCGCAATACTCGGCGCATTGTCCGAGGTAGGTTCCCGCGACATGCGGATCGATCCACATCGAGTTCTTCTTGTTGGGGATTAGGTCAGTCTTGCCGGCGAGGCGAGGCACCCAGAAACTGTGCGCCACGTCGGCGGACTCGAGGTCGAGAAAGGTCGGCGTGGGCTGATTGGGGTCGCTGAGCGGAACGTGAAGCTCGTTGGCGGTGACGACGCCGAGGGCCGGGATAGCGGAACTCCCACCACCACTGATGCGCGATGACGTGGACGCTGAGCGCATCGGGCGGGCGCGCCGCCGCCTGCACGGTATATATGGTGCGGGCAGTGACCAGGATGAGCACCAATACAATGAGAACGGGGACCGTCGTCCAGGCGAACTCGATCGGGTTGCTGCCGTACACCTGCGGCGGTTCGCGGCCGTCGTCAGTGGGGCGGACGCGGAAACGCACGATGCTGTAGGCGAGCAGGCCGGCGACAATCAGGAAAATCGCGGCCGTGATCGAGATGACGAAGAATGCGACGGTGTTGATTTCGTGAGCCGGGGTCGAGACGGCATCGAATACGCTGCTCGGAGGAATCTTCGAGTTCGAATCGCCCATCCCCCAGTCGTTGGCGAGCGCGGCGGCGGGGGCGCAGCCGATGACGGCAATCGTGAAGCACCAGCGCTGCATAAGTGCGTACAAGATTTTCGCAGCCCCAACACCGCGCGGCCCCCGAGGCGGCCGCGCAATTGGCAATCTCGATCAGCCCAGATTCGTAGCACAAAACATTTTTTATGACTAAACGCCGCGCCAATGGCGTAGAAGCCGGACTAGTTTGAGTTGGCGGCGACGATGCCGGTGTTGGCGTGGGGGAGGATCATTACTTCGGACATTTTGGTTTCGGGGTCGAGCCTTATGAAGTAGGCGGGGAAGCCGGTTTCGGCTACCGCGACGTTGGTGCGCGCGTCGCAGCCGCATCGCGCGGCCATCCCGTCGTTGATCGCGGCGAGCTTGTCGAGGCTGAGCGCGGCGATCGGGAGGTTGGCGTCGCTGATAGCAATGCTGAGCGTCGAGTCGGTCAGATGGACGCTCGACGCCAGCGGCGTGCCGGAGACGGTTGAAGTCTCGACGACCCATTGCGTGAACTCGACTCTTGTTCATCTTGGCGACATTCGGATGATTTTTGCGTGCCTCGGAAATCGCGCTGCCGAGCGAACGCTTATTGGCGGCGGAATCGGCGAAGACCTGGTCGTCGGCCAGCGTCCAGATTTCCTTTGACCATCGCGCGAGCATCGGCGGGATCGCCTCCCGGCAATCGCTGATAGTCGGTCGCGGCGCGCTCGGCGTCGGCGAGGTCATGCACCTTCAGGGCGGCGTCGACCTCGAGCGCATCCTTGTTGCGCTGGGCCTCGTCGATCTGCGCGATAATCGAGTTGCTCTGGCTGCCGGGCTCTTTCGACGCCTCGAGGCATACGCCGCGCTGCTCGGCCAGCGAGTAGGTCGGGCGTCCTATTTTGAAATCACACAGACAGAGGTCGTCCTTCACTTCGCGGCGCTGACTGTCGCTTAGATCGGAGCGCGCTGACAGAGCGACCAGTTCCTGCCGCGCTGCCGGATAATTGGCGGACGCAATCTGGCTACGCGCGGTGCTGAGCGCCGACGGGGCGCATGCGGAGAGCGCGGCGGCGAGGGCGATGGCGGCAATCGCTTGGCCCGCAATCCGGACGAAAGAGAGGGGCGGAACAGATGTGCGATTTTGGCTCGGCATAGCTCAATTATGGCAAAGGCGGGAGCCGAATGCCTAACCGCAAAGATGAGAAAGCGGCGGCCGCTTCAGCGAGTGAGTCACTCGATGTACCGGGACGCGACACGGGCAGTCGCAGATTGGCCCGCACGATTTGCGGAGGGCGGGCTACGTCGTCGTTGGGTCGCGTCGTTAGCTGGCACGAGTGCTGCACTTGAACCTCTCAACAGGCACGCAGCTGAAAACCGAACGAAGCGGAGATCGAAGTGGAAGGACACGGGCTGTCTCAAAGACCAAGTCGATTCGGCAGGCAACAGGAACGGCTGGGATCAACTGTTCGGTTGGCGTGAAAATCGATTGCGCTGACGAAACGCGCAAAGGAGGACATCAATAATGAACTACATCAACAAACTCATGGTTCGGGTCCGCGAGAGCAAGACCGGACAGACGATGACTGAGTACGTGCTGATTATCGCGGCGATCGCGGTGGCTGGGTACATCGCGTATCAGGGCCTCGAAGGTGGAATCAACACGATCATCTCGAAAGTGACGACAACCCTGACGGGTGCGTAAGCCGTTGGTTTTCGCAACAAGTCGCGAATGCATGAAGCAAACGCGCAAAGGAGGAAATCGACGATGAAGTATTTCGACAAACTCGTCAGTCGATGCCGCGAAAGCCAATCAGGTCAGACGATGACTGAGTATGTGCTGATTATCGCGGCGATCGCGGTAGCCGGCTACATCGCGTACCAGGGTCTCGAAGGTGGAATCAACACGATCATCTCGAACGTGACCTCGACGCTGTCTGGTGCATGAGGATAGCCCGCAACCCGCGTGACCGAATCGAGTCGCGCGGCGAGCGGCGGGGGCCAGATGCCCCGCCGCTTCAACTTGGGGTTCGAAGCGCCAAGGTAGCCGAGGAGAGGGCGGGCACGGCGGCCCGCCCCACCGAAACGGGTGTGAGCGAATCGGCGGCGCGCTGGGGAGCGCGCGAGAGCCGCAGCGAGTCGCACGAGCCGGGGAGTATCGAGAGAGGGGGGCATAGATGAGACGGCCGATAGTGTTCGTAATCCTTGCGGCGATAGGCGCGATGCTGGCCGCGATTGTGGTGTTTTCCGCAATCAGAAAACGCGAGTCCGAAGTGCAGCGCGCGATGGCGCATACGGTCGAGGTCGTAGTCGCGGCGAAAGACATCGCGATCGGCGCGAAACTCGAGCCCGACGCCGTCAAGCTGGTGCGATGGTCTCGCGACAGTGTCCCGCAGGGGGCATACACCGATCCGCAGGCGGTAGCGGGTTCGTTCGCCAGGAACGAGTTCGTGGCAAACGAGCCGATTGTCGCCAACAAGCTGTTCATGGGCGAGAAGACTGCTGGTGTGATGCCGCTTCTGATTCCGCCCGGGATGCGGGCGATGTCGGTGCCGGTGGACGAGGTTTCGGACATCGCGGGTTTCGTCGCGCCGCACACGCGAGTCGACATCCTGGTTGCGGTCGCTGGAACCGGCCCGGGCGAGCCGTCTTTCTCACGCATCGTTCTACAAAACATCGAAGTGCTGGCAGTCGCCCAGGAAATCGAACACGTCAAGGATGCGCCGGAAGTGGTGAAAGTCGTCACGCTGCTGGTGACTCCGGTCGATGCCGAAAAACTGACCCTGGCGAGTCGCGAAGGACTTCTGCGCCTTGCGATGCGCAACTACAGCGACAGCAAGATAGTCGCAACCAAGGGAATCGGCCTACCCGACTTGCTGCATGAAGGCGGCAGGGGCGGCGCAACCTTGCCCTTGATGCAAATACAGCCGGTGCCGGCGATGGCGATGACCGCGCATGCGTCACGCGCGCCCAAAGAATTTCGAATCGAAGTAATGCGCGACGGCAAATCGTCGGAGGCGATGTCGTTTGTGCATTCCGGCGTAGCAGCACGATCTTCATTTGAAGCGCATCACGATACGCCTGCGGTTTCGGAGCCGCCGCCGCCCGCACCGCCGCCACCGTCAGAGGAGGAGCCGGAATCGCCGGTTTCGTCCGCCAAGCCGGTGTGGTCCGCGGCCTTCAGCGAACCACCGCCGAGTGCATTCGCGGCGGTTAGAAGGGCCGCAATTGAAGGTCATGCGCCAGAGAATCTCGCGCCGCTGAGGCCGGGTGAGCCGGGGTACGTGCCGGCGCCAAAGACCTATCAGGTTCCGTGATCGCCAGGCGGCTACAAAGGGGGAAGCCATGATGGGAAACAAAAACATATACGCAAAGACTTCGGCCGCAGACCGAATCTGTTGGCTGCTCGGCGCGGCTCTATTGATACTGGCCGTCGCCGCGGCCACTGCACGGGCCCAGGCAATCGAAGCGAACGCATGGATGCCGGTTTCGATGAACGCCGGCGAGACCTATGTGATCAACGATATCAAGCCGGGGACAAAACCTTTGTTCAAGGTTGAGCGGAATCCGAATGCGTTCGTCACCTACGATTCGCCGCCGGGCAAACTCACGATGCTCAGCGCCGAGGCGGGGCGCTGGATAGTCACAGTCACCAATAATTCGGATCGCGAGGTCAGCTACGACGTCAACGCTTTCCGGGTTGCGAAGGATGGTGCGCCGCTGACTCCGGGAAAAGCGCCGCCGGCGATGAGCGATGACAACCTCGCGGCGCGGCCGGGCGAAGGCGCGTCGCCGTCGACATCTTCTGCAATGCCCGAGTTGGAAACCATTCCGTCACTGCGCACGACTCCACCGGCAGCTTCACCATACAGCCTGACGGTCCCCGCCAAAGCGCCTCTGTCCTACGATGATGCCTCATGGAGTGTGCCGCCTGCGCCGGCCAAGGGAGCGCAAACCTATGAGCCGCGCCAATCGGTTGCTCCGGAGGCGACCGGCGCCGCTCGCTATCGGAACGATCCGTCGGTGCTGGATGCGGGGCCTGGATACCTGGGCGACAGCGTCTCGGGTGGAAAGCACTATCTGCCGGAGGAAGCCGTGTCGCTCATGATGGGCACCTCTGAGGTAATCGATTTTCAGCGGCGTATCACGAGAATTTCCGTCGCCGATTCCAAGATTGCCGACGTGCAGGTGATCGATCCGTTCCAGCTCAATCTGATCGCCCATCAGCCCGGCTTTACCACGCTCGCCGTCTGGGATGCGAACGGACAGTACGAAGAACGGACGGTGCGAATCGATGCGAGCGGCAAACAGCAGGTGATGCTCAACACTATCGTGGCCGAGCTCGACCGGACTGAGCTGGAGAATCAGGGAGTTGACCTGTCAGTCGCGCTTACCAAAATCGGTATCTCGCTGGTTGGTCTGCCCGGCAATGTCGCCACGCCCTACAGCGCGAATTCCATGATCACGAGCTCGGGCTCGGCAGGTTCTACCTCTGGCGGACTCCTGCCCTTTGGCGGCCAGCTGATTCCCCTGCTGCTGTCGCCGAACCTGACCTACGGTCTGTCTGCCCAAAACTCGAACATTGCGTGGAACGGATTTTTCCAGTTTCTCGAAGCTCACAGCCTCGGCAAAGTTCTCGCCGAGCCGCATTTGCTGGCGAACTCCGGCGAAAAAGCCAAATTTCTCTCGGGTGGCGAGATACCAATCGTAATTGCGCAGGCTCTGAACTCGACCATCGTTTTCAAAACCTTCGGCACTTCAGTCGAGTTCATCCCGACCGTAGTAGGCCGCGACGATATCGAGCTGCTGGTGAAAACCGAGGTTTCTGAACCGGACTACACTCACGGCGTCATGCTTTTCGGGTTCACCGTTCCGGCCTTCGTCACCCGCCGGGCTGAGACGTTGGCGCGGCTCAAGGACCGCCAGACTCTTATCATCGCCGGCCTGATTCTTCATCAAAAAACTTCGCAGGTGCAGAAGGTGCCTTATCTCGGAGACATCCCCTACGTAGCCGGTCTTTTTCGCAATACCTATTGGACCAACAAGGAATCCGACCTCGTCATGAGCGTGACGCCCGAGATAGTCCGGCCGCTGCCCCCGAACGGACAGGTGTACCTGCCCACCGGCCGCGGCGAGTTGACTGAAGGCGAAATCAAGACTCAGACCCTCACGCCGCCCGATCCGGCACGGCCACGCTTTTAGGCCCCGATGCGCAGGAGAATGATTCAGTGCCGTTAAACGGATCGAAGAGCGAGAGTCGCCGCAGCACGATGAAGGTGATGCTGGTCGGCGATCCCGGCGAGCAGCGCAGTCAGCTCAAGACGGTTCTGGCGGCGCTGACGGAGCCTCAACTCGAGATCGTCGAGGGCGAATCCGCCACCGCCGCGAATCTCTCGGAGAATGTTTCGGCGCCGCCGGAAGCAACCCTGGTGATGGTCAATGGAAATGAAGAAGCGGCGTTGAGCTTTCTCCAGAGCCAGTCGCTCCATTCGCCGCGGCCGACCTTGCTCGCCCTGCTCAGCGCGCGATCGCCCGGTCTGATGAAGCAGGCGCTGCGCTCGGGTGCCGACGAAATACTGTTCATGCCGCTCGACCCGGGGGAGGCGACGCGCGCCCTGCTGAAGGTTAGCGAAGCGCGCTGGCGCACCGAGCGCCGCGAAGGCGGCGTCGTCATTTCGGTCACCAGCCTCGTCGGCGGCGTCGGTGTCACTTCGTTGGCGGCCAATCTCGCGCTGGCGCTCGAATCGTTGCATCAGCGCGTAGCGATGGTCGATCTCGATCTTCAAACCGGAGGATTGGCGGTTTTTCTGAACCTGGATCCGGAAGTGACAATCATGCCGCTGGTGCGGCTCGAGCGTAAACTCGATTCGATTCAGCTCGAATCCGCTTTGACCAAGCATTCGTCGGGCGTCTGTCTGCTGGCCGCGCCGAAGCGAATCGAAGAAGGCGAGCTGGTCTCGGACCTGACGGTCGGCACGGTGCTCGACCTGATTCGTCAGTTGTTCGACTACGTGATTGTCGATTGTGGCGATCACGTGGACGAAAACGCGGTTGCCGCATGGGAGCGCTCCGAGCATCTTTTTTACGTTCTCAATCAATCGATCGCGGCGGCGCGGTCCGCATGGCGATTTATCGACCTGTTCGAGCGGCTGGGGCTGACTACGCTGGAGCCGCACTTCATTCTCGATCGTTATAATCCCTCGCATCCACTGACTGAGAAGGCGATCGAAGCGACGCTCGCCAAATCCATTTACGCAAAAATTCCGGCAGATGACCGGACTTTCGAAACAATCGAGCTGAAGGCGCAGGACCTTTTCCATGTGGCGCCGAATTCTCCGGTGGCGCGCGCCATGTTGGATCTGGCGGCGCTCGTAATGCCGCGGGTGGAACCGGCGGCGCTCCAGGAAACATTCATGTCGCGGCTCAAATCCGCCTTCGGTGCGCATTGAAGTCCGCGTTTTTTGAATCAGTGAGGTAGGCGAGATGGGACTATCTGAGAGACTCTCGAACGCGACCAAGGGGGGACACACTCCAGAGGGTGCCAGTGCCAGCGGCTCCCTTATCGGCGCGACGGTGCGCCGGCGCAAGGACGCAATCGCTGATAGCTCGCGCCGATTAAAGGTCAAGGTTCACAACAAGCTGTTCGAGACTATCGACGTTTCGAAGCTCGAGACCTTCGAGCCCGCGATGGTGTCCAGCAAAGTTACCGCCGCTATCAACGACATACTCAATGAAGACGGCCGCCTGCTGACGGACATCGACCGTAATCGCCTGATTGAGGAACTCAAGAACGAGTTGCTCGGTCTGGGGCCCCTCGAGCCGTTGCTCCGCGACGACGAGATTACCGACATCCTGGTCAACGGCCACGATCAGGTCTACGTCGAGAAGCGCGGCAAGCTGCACGCAACCGACGTGGTCTTCCAGGACGACGCGCATTTGATGTTGATCATCGATCGCATCGTGTCGCGCGTGGGCCGGCGAGTCGACGAATCGTCGCCGATGGTCGATGCCCGCCTGCCCGACGGCTCGCGTATCAACGCAATCATACCGCCGCTGGCGCTCGACGGACCGGCTCTTTCAATCCGGCGTTTCGGCAAGCATCGCTTCGACATCGGCGCGCTGGTCGAAAAAGAGGCTCTGACGTGGGACTTGGTCGAGTTCCTGCTCGCCGTCGTTCGCGCGCGCCTTAACGTAATCGTCTGCGGCGGTACCGGCTCGGGCAAGACCACGATGCTCAATTGCCTCTCGGCATTCGTTCCCGAAGACGAACGAATCGTAACGATCGAGGATTCTGCCGAGCTCTCGCTGCAGCAACCGCATGTCGTGCGGCTGGAGACGCGGCCGTCCAATCTCGAAGGCCGCGGCGAAGTCACGCAGCGCGACCTGGTCAAGAACTGCCTTCGGATGCGCCCTGATCGAATCGTGGTCGGCGAGGTCCGCGGCGCCGAGGTTTTCGACATGTTGCAGGCGATGTCCACCGGCCATGACGGTTCTATCGCGACCATCCATGCCAACAGTCCGCGCGAATGTCTGGGCCGCCTCGAGATGATGATGCTGTTGTCGGGCGTTTCGATTCCGCAGCGCGCGATGCGCCAGCAGATTGCATCTGCGGTCAACATTATCGTTCACGTTTCCCGCCTGTCAGACGGTTCGCGCAAGGTCATGAAGATCTCCGAGATCAGCGGGATGGAAGGCGAGATGATTATGATGCAGGACCTGTTCGAGTTCGTCCGCGCGGACACTACCGCGGCGGGAAAAATCAACGGGAGTTTTCGCTCGACCGGTATCCGTTCGTCTTATACACAGCGCCTCGAGACCGCCGGTTACAAAACCGAATCGAAGGTTATCAAAGCGGCGGCGCGATGAGCCGCGACGATCTACTGATACCAGTTGCGGTGGCCGGCTTCGTGCTGGTGCTATGCGCATTGTGGTTCGTGCGCCGCGGCTCTCGGCCGGGCGTCACGCGCACCGTGATGCGACGCATGTCGCGTCCCGACGCAATCCTGGAAGGTGGTATCACCAAGACCGACACTCGTCGTCTGACCGGTCGTGAATTCCTAAGCCGGTTTTATGCGCTGCACCTGCTCCAAAAGCTCGAGGAAAACCTCTGGCAGGCGGGAATCTACGCGCGCATCTCTGACGTCCTGCTTGTGATCCTGCTGCTGTTCACGGCGGGTCTGTTCGCCGGCGAGGCTCTCTCGGGCCACATACTTATCTCGATGGCGATAGGCGGCGCGGTGGCGAGCCTGCCGATAATCTACATCCGGGTGCGCCGGCAGCGGCGGCTGAAGGCGTTCGCCAAGCAACTGCCGTACGCGCTTGATTTGATCAAATCGTCGCTGGAAGCCGGCCATACCTTGCTGCGTGGTCTGCAAGTGGTAGTGGCAGAGTTCCCTGATCCTATCGGCACCGAATTCCGTTCCGCTATCGAGCAGAGCCGCCTTGGATTGCCTCTGCCGCGCTCACTGGAAGAGATGCTCAAGCGAGTGCCGCAGGACGATCTGCGCCTACTGGTAGTTGCGGTGCGGGTGCAATCGGAAGTGGGCAGCTCGCTGGCGATCATTCTCGGGCGCCTGTCGGAAATCGTTCGCACTCGTCAACGCCTGCAGCAGCAAATCAAGGCGCTCACGGCCCAATCCAAAATGAGCGGGATACTGGTCGGGTTCCTGCCGATCGTGATGTTGGCTGCGTTCAGCATTATTCAGCCGAGCTACACCAACACACTTTTCTTCGATCCGACGGGGCAAAAGATTCTGGAAGTCGCCGCCGTGCTCGACACTCTCGCGTTCCTCTCAATTCGCAAGCTGCTGAAGGTGAAGTACTGAGTACCTGCCATGCCGGCGATCTATGCAAGTCTGACGGTGTTTCTGTTGTTTGGCGCGGTCTCCGTCGCGATCTACGCGGCCATCTATGGGATCAATCGCCCGTTCGACGATCGGATCGCCGACATCGGGGTCAAGATGCGGGTCGCCTACGGGAATCCCGAGAACGTGGACATGGACTCGGACTCGTTCGCGAACACGCTTTTCCGGTGGGTCGCCAAACATCTGCCGGAACCGGCGCTGAACACGCCGGAGCGCGAGAAGCTTTCGCAGACTATGGTCCGGGCCGGGTATTCGGGGTCGGGCGCGGTCCGCACCTTTCACTTCATCCGTCTCGCGTCGACCGCGGGAACTGCGCTGCTTGCGATGGTCGCCGCGATAGCTTTTGGTTTTCACGGGATCAAGCCGCTGGTGGCTATAATCGTCGGGGCGGGCGTTGGCGTGTTCATCCCCAACTACTACATCGGCCGCAAAGCCCGGAACCGGCGCGACCAAATCGCCAGCCAACTCTCAGACGTGCTGGATCTGCTGGTAGTGTGCGTCGAATCCGGTCTCGGCCTGAGCGAGGCGATCAAGATCGTGGGCTCCGAATGCCTCCGCCAAAAGCAGGAAATAGGCGCTGAACTGTCGATGGTCTCTGCTGAGCTTTCCGCCGGCAGCACACTTGGCCAGGCGCTGAAGAGTTTCGCCGACCGCACCGCGGTCGAGGACATTAAGCCGCTGGCCGCAACGCTGGTGCAAAGCGAAAAGCTGGGTGCGCAAATTGGCCCCGCGCTTCGCTCGATCTCGGACACGATGCGCACCACCCGCCGGTTGCGCGCCGAAGAAGCGGCCGCCAAAACCACCGTCAAGATTCTGTTCCCGCTGGTGCTGTTCATTTTGCCCGCGATGATGAGCGTGATCGTCGGCCCGGCGATGATTCAGATCATGCGCGCGCTCACTGGGGTTCATACGCAATAGCAGCCCTCGCTCTTGACGCGGGCGGATCGGCGCAATACCGATCGATCATGGCTGACTCGGAACCGCGCACGCGCGCCCTCGAACTGTGGAACGAGGCGATCCGCTTTCACATGAACCACGAGCTCGAACGCGCGGTAGAGCTCTACACGAAATCGATCGAAGTTTTTCCAACCGCGGAGGCTTACACGTTTCGCGGGTGGGCGTTCGAGGGAATGGGGCGAATCGACGACGCGATCGCGGAATGCCACCGCGCTATCGAAGTCGATCCCGCATTTGGCAATCCGTACAACGATATCGGCGCGTACCTGATCGCCAAGGGCGAGCTCGACGAGGCGATTCCGTGGCTCGAGAAAGCCAAGACGGCGCCGCGCTACGATCCGCGTCACTTCCCGTTCATGAATCTGGGTCGAATCTACGCGGCCAAGGGAATGGTGAAGCGCGCCATCGACGAATTCGAAGGTGCGCTCGGATTCGCGCCCGGCGATCCAACGTGCGCATCCGCGCTGAAACAACTCCGCGCCCTGTTGAATTGAGATGATCAAAGTTGGAGAGTCGGCGCCCGATTTCACGCTGGCCGCACACGACGGCGGAACACTCTCGCTGAAGAGTCTTCGCGGGGCGAAAGTGCTCTTGTGGTTTTTCGTCGAGGCCAACACGCCCGGCTGCACGCTCGAAGGACGCGGCTTTCGCGACCATCAATCATATTTTGACGAAAACAATATCCGTGTGGTCGGCGTTAGCTTCGACTCGATCGATGACAATGCGGCGTTCGCCGGCCGGCACGAATTCGGATTCCCGCTTCTGAGCGACGTCGATCGCGCCGTCGCGCTGGCATACGGCGCGTGTTCGGGATCGGACGCCAGGTATCCCGACCGCGTGAGTTTTCTGATCGACGAGAGCGGCGCGATCGAACGAGTGTACGACCAGGTCGATCCTCGGGACCATCCGGCGCGTGTGCTGGCCGACGTTCTCGGCGTGTGATCGATGGCGCATCCTCAGATGAAAGTCCGCGCCGTCATCTTCGACCTCGACGAAACTTTGATCGAAGAAGAGGCCTCCAACGACGCTTCCGTTCTGACTGCCGCCGATATTGCCGCCGCTCGCCACGGCGTCGATCGGGTCGCGCTGCTAGCCGGATTGCGCAAACGCTCGCGCGAGCTGTTTCTCGCCGGCCCGATGATCGACTACTGCCGCAACATCGGCATCAGCACGCGCGAAGCATTATGGGGTTCGTTCATCGGCGAGGACCCTCGGCTCGCGCAGCTTCGCAATTGGATGCCCACATACAGGCTGCGATCGTGGGCGGCGGCGTTGGAAGAAGTCGGCGTCGACGACCCGCCGCTCGCCGCGGAGCTCGTCGATTTCTTCATGATCGATCGAAGCCGCCGCCATGTCGTATTCACCGAGTCAGAGCAGGTCCTGCACGAGTTGAAGAAAGATTTTCGGCTCGGGCTAATCACCAACGGCGCGCCTGATATCCAGGGCGCCAAAATTGACGGTTCGAAGCTCGCCAGCTTTTTCGAAACGATCATCATCTCCGGCGAACACGGATTCGGAAAGCCCGACCTCAGGATTTTTCGACTGGCTTTGGAACGGCTGAAAGTCGCGCCGCACGAAGCGGTAATGGTAGGCGACAGTCTCGACCGCGATATCGTCGGCGCCCGCGACGCAGGAATCCGCACGGTCTGGATCAATCGTCGCAACCGAACGCTCACCGATAGCCATCCCGTCCCAGATGTCGTGCTGATGGACCTGCGCGACTTGCCGACTCTGCTTAAGCGGTAAGACTGACCGGCATCCAGGCAGCGGCAAATCAATGTCGCATCCTGAGGGTCGATGCCACGGAGTTGCCGTATCGAGTGCGCGATGCAGACCGTTGCGCTTTGTTGGTTACCACAGACAATCGTTCAGTGAGTGTCCCGATTCTGCGACAGTGGCCCCTCATTTGCTCTCTTGAAATAGCTATCGACCCGCAATCGCAGGCGGGAGCAGGGGGATTAGTGCAGCGCGAGGACACTCAGGGAGGAACAGGATCCACGGCCGTATCGGCGACTGTCGGCGACGGTGTTAGCGAGATCGTCTCGCTATCCCAGATAGTGCATAGTGCGGACCGCCTTGGGGGGATGGTGGTGCGTTCGGCGCAGGTGCGCAAGGTGCTCAAGTCGGTATCGCAGCTGAGCCCGTACAAGGCGACGGTGCTGATTTCGGGCGAATCGGGAACCGGCAAGGAGCTGGTTGCGCGCGCGCTTCATACATTGGGTCCGGTTCCAAACGGTCCGTTCGTGACGCTGAATTGTTCCAACCTGGTCGAGGCGTTGGCCGAGTCGCAGTTGTTCGGTCACATACGTGGCGCCTTTACCGACGCGCGCGAGGAGTCTCAGGGTTATTTCCGGGCGGCGAACGGCGGCACGCTGTTTCTCGACGAGATCGGTGAGTTGCCGCTCAAGCTGCAGCCCAAGTTGCTGCGCTCTGTCGAGACGCATGAAGTTCAGCCGGTCGGTTCGTCGCATAGTTACAAGGTTAATTTGCGGCTGGTCGCGGCGACGAATCGCGACTTGCGCGCGATGGTCAAAGCGGGGACCTTTCGCGACGACCTGTACTTCCGGATGAGTGCGGCGGCGATCTTTATCCCGCCGCTGCGCGAGCGCCGCGAGGCAATCCCGGCCTTCATCGGATTTTTCATCGAACAATACAATCATCTGTTCGGCAAAGATGTCTCGGAGATCTCGCGCGCCGCTATCGATATCCTGTGCGCGTATCAATGGCCGGGAAATGTGCGGGAGCTCTCCAACGCGATCGAAAGCGCGGTTATCGTAAGCGAGAACAATCGAATTGTCGTATCTGATCTTCCTGAGCAGGTGGTGGATGGAACCGGCGCTGAGTTGTTGAACTCGCAAGTGGAAACCCACTCCAACGGTCATCAGCCTGCGCCAGTCGTGCATCGCGGGCCTCCGATCGACTTCGGTTCCGAGCCGCTGGGCTTTTTGCTCGATGACGTTATCAAGAAGACGCTGGTGCGCTCGCTCGAAGAGACCGAAGGAAATCGACGCCGCGCCGCCGACTTGCTCGGCGTGTCACGCTCGACGCTATACCGGATGCTGACCCGCTACGGTATCGCCGAGAATCCGCACCGCCTCGTGGTCCAGCCAACGCTGTAAGGCTGAGGCTGCGCCGAAATCGCGAAGGCTGGAAAACTTCGCGCGCTTCGATAAGAATTTCTTGGCTATGATGAAGTTTGCGCGACTTGTTGCGACGCTTGCCGCATTCGCTATTCTCGCCGCTGATTTCCCTGCTATGGCCGCGTCGCCTTCGCCGGAGCTGGTCAATCTCGAGCGTCAGGTCTCTCTCGAGCTGGCGCACGTGCGTGACAGCGGACCCACCGATCCCGCCAAACGGAAACAGCTCTTCGACGCGAGCCAGTTGGAGCAGAAGGGTGAGGCGGCGATCAAATCCGGCGACTACAAATCGGCCGAGGACAGCCTGCTGCAGGCGCGCGCGATCCTGCGCCAGCTCTCCGACTGACGGCTTGCGGCGCAATCAGTAGGGCGGGCCGCCGTGCCCGCCCTCTCCTCAAGGCTGCGGCCGCGCCCAGCCTAATTTGTTGGTAGGCGTGGGCGCGGACGCCCGCGCTTCGATGGCGGGCACGGCGGCCCGCCCCACTAATTTCATAGCGCGTGCGGGTTCTGGTAAGTTCTAATTGCGAGTTCGAAATGAGTGGTTCGGATCAAATCTGGGCTGAGGCATTGCGCACGCTGGAGCGCGGTCAGCGATTTGCGCTGGCGACGGTGGTCAACGTTCGTGGCTCGACGCCGCGTGAGGTCGGGGCCAAAATGATCGTTCGCGAGGATGGGCAGTTCGGCACGATCGGCGGCGGATGCGGCGAGGCCGAGGTTTTTCGAAAAGCTCGTGTATTACTTGAAGAAAAAGGAAGCAGCGGCGCACGCCTGGCAGAAGTCGATCTCACCGGCGATTTCGACCAGCGTGAGATCGGGACATGCGGCGGAATAATGGACGTGTTCGTGGACCTGTGGTCGCCCGCCCGCGATCTGGGAATCGCGCGCAAACTGGCCGACGCCGCCGGCCGCAGTGCTCCCGGTGCGTTGCTGACGGTGGTCGATTCCGGTTCGCGATCGGAGCTGCCGGTTGGTTCGCGGACGTTCATCGATCCTCATGATGCGGCTGCCCGCGATGCGGGGCCGATCGATCTGCCTGCGGCAGGGTTCGCCGAGATCATCGAACGCACCACCGATGCGATTCCCGCGTTGCTCGAAGTCGATGGCGCCGGATCGCTTCAGTCGATTACGCATCTCGAACCGAACGGCGGTGTGCGCTTGTTCGTCGATCCGATCGTCGGTGCGCAGCGCCTGATAATCGCCGGCGCGGGCCATATCGCGGTGCCGTTGTGCGCGCTTGGAGTCATGCTTGGATTTCACGTGACAGTCATCGACGATCGCGCGTCGTTTGCGAATCGCGAGCGGTTTTCCGAGGCTGACGAAATAATCGTCCAGCCCTTCAAGGCGGCGATCGACTCGCTCGCGCTCGACGGCCACTGCTACCTGGTGAGCGTCACGCGCGGTCATTCGTTCGATGAGGAAGTGGTGCGGGCAGCGCTGATGCAGCCTTGCGGATTCGTCGGGATGATCGGTTCGCGCCGCCGGGTGAAAGCCATGCTCGAGAGAATCGGCGAGAGCGGTATTTCTAAAGAGCGCCTGGCCGATGTTCACGCGCCGCTCGGAGTCGCGATCGGCGGCGAGACGCCCGAGGAGATCGCGATTTCGATCATCGCCGAAATTATTCGCGAGCGCCGCACCGAAGAGCGGGACGAGTTCACACTCGGTGTCCGCTTCGGCAATCTCAAACGCTCGAAGTAGCAACCTTATTGATGCGGGATCATCTCGAGGGAATCATCCTGGCCGCGGGCGAATCGCGCCGGATGGGCTATCCGAAGCCGCTCCTGAAAATCGGTGATCGAACTTTTATCGAGCAGATAGCCGAGACGATGCTCGCAGTCGTGCCGCGGCTGGTGATTGTAATCGGGGCGCATGGCGATCGCGTTCGCGCGGCGATTCCGAATGATGCTCGTATCGCGATCGTCGAGAATCCGAACTATGAGCGCGGACAGTTGTCGTCGCTGAAGGTTGGCCTCGGCGCTCTCCAGCCTGACGCGGCGGGCGCGCTGGTGCATCTCGGAGATCATCCGTTGGTCAAGGTCGAAACGTTCCGGGCAGTTGTCGATTCGTATAATCAAACTCACAAGCCAATCCTGGTCGCACGCCACGACGGCCACCGCGGCCATCCGGTGATTTTCGATCGCGCAGTATTTTATGAACTCCAGGCGGCCCCCGAAGAAGAGGGCGCCCGCCACGTGGTAAACGCCAACCCGTCGCGGGTATTCTGTGTGGACCTGCCCGATCCGGGAATCAATCTGGATTTGGACACGCCGTCCGACCTGATCCGCGCAGGCTTACCTCCACCCCCGGGGCATAAGTCGGGCGAAAACGTGTAACCGTTGGCGACATGAAGCGTATTAATAAACAGTTATGTTGGGTCGCTCGGCGCGTCGAAGGGCAGGGTGGAGATTGAGCGACAAACCCGACGAGGAACTGATAGCCGAAGTCCTCGGCGGGCAGAATGACGCCTTCGCCGAGCTGGCTGGGCGGCATCGGCCACGAGTTGAGCGATTATGCAGGCGATTTTTCTCGGACGAAGAAATGGCGCGCGACATCGCGCAGGAGAGTTTCATCCGGGCGTACACCGCGCTGGCGACGTATCGAGCGGAGATGCCGTTTGGCGGATGGCTCCGCGCGATCGTAGTGAATCTGTGCTACGACGAGTTGCGCCGGCGGCGACGGCGTCCCGAGGAACTGGTCGGGGATTTCAGCGCGCCGGAAGTGCAATGGATGCAGACGGCGAACGTCGCGTCGCCGGAGGATATCGTCGGTGATGCCGAAGAGCGGCGCGAAGCTTATGATTTGGCGCATCGCCTGCTCGATACGCTCAAGCCCGACGACCGGATGGTGATGGTGCTGAAAGAAAGTGAAGATTTAAGCGTCAGCGAAATCGCGGAGACGCTTGGATGGAGTGAGGCGAAGGTAAAAATCCGCGCGTTCCGCGCTCGGCAGGCACTGCGCAAACAGGCAGAGCGGATGCTCGCAGCGGGGCGCAACAGGTAACGGCAATGAATTGTTTTGAAGCACGACAGGAATTTCCCGCGCTGTGGCGCAAACAGTTGACAGCGGAGCGTCGGGACGAACTACTGGCGCATCTGAAGGGATGCGAGAAATGCGATCATGCGTTTCGCGTCTTTGCGTTGACGGCGCCGGTGCTGCATGGCGAGATGGACCAGCAGGCATCACGGGTAGCGCGGCCCGCGCGTCGCGAATTCTCGCTGGCAGACAGGCCGCGCCGATTCGCGTCGGTGACGCGCGAGGCGCCGCGCCCGAATCGATGGCTCCCAATGGCGGCGGCTGCCGCGATTTTTGTATTCGCTACCAGCGCGGCATATCTTTCGACGCGCTCGCCGAACGAGTCTCTTGGCGAGGCGTTATCGGTTCCCGAGTTGAGCTTGAGTCCCGAAACGGCGGGCGATCCATTGGCACCGGAGATGCCACTGACAGAGAACGATCTTGCCAGCTAAATCGAATATCTGGTTCGGCCTCGTAATTGGAATCTCGTGCCTCCTGATTGGTTTTGCCCTCAGCACAATGGCGTACCGGGACCACTACCTGCTGGTGCCGGGGTCGGGATTGATCGAGCGAATGAATCTGGAGCTCAACCTGACACCGTCGCAACGCGATCAAATCGGCGACATCCTGCGCGACACACGGTTCAAAGTGATGAAGGCGCGGCAGGATTTTGACCACCAACGGCATACCCTGTTCTGGCAGGGTCTCGGCCAGGTTCGCGGCGTGCTGACCCCGGATCAGCAGAAGATATTCGATCGCGATTTCACGCATCCATGGGAGCATCACGGGCACCATGGCGATCACGACGAAGACAATGATGATCACCTCCCGCCGGTTGAAGGCGCGCCTGCTCAGCCGGCGCCTCCCGCGCCACAGAATTAGTACCTAGTCGAGGGGACCGTCGTCTAAGTGAGATGACCGGCTCTCTGCCGCCAACGTCTCGAATGGCGAGTCAGCCGATGGCCGTGACGCGCCCGCTGCAGCCTGGTCTGAGCATGCGACGGCGGAACGACCTGAGATCCTGAATTTGTTTCAGTTAAAGCTGTAGGCACCGTCGCTGGAGATACCGCGACCGGACCGGGAGTTCGAGTAGTAACGGGTCGCGCGTCGGTCGAAGCGATTGCAGTTGACGGCCGCTGGTCGAGCGAGCTGGCGACGGCCGACGAACTCCCGGCCGAATGCCGGTAGGCGGTGCGCATCGTTCCGATTCCCCATGCGATGCATGGGAGGAGGATTCCTCCGATCACCGTTGCGGCAGCAACCTGGCGCCATCTCTGAAGAGCCTTGGCATATGCAGTCGGCGCAGGCGTCGCGACAACTTGGTTCTCGGCCTTTTCGAAGTCGCAGATGAAACGCGAGACTACCTTCTTCTCATCGAGGCCGAGAAAATCCGCGTACCGGCGGAAAAACGGAAGCAGATAGAGTTGATCAGGGATCGCGTCGTAGCTATCGCTCTCGATCATTTTGACGTAGTAGGCGGGAATGCGCGTCCGATCGGCGACCTGCTCTCGTGAGAGACCCGAATGTTTGCGCGTCTCGGTCATGAGCTGGCCGAGGGTCTGATCGATTTCGAGGCCCGACCATTCATCTTCGCGCGGCGGCAGTTGCTCTAACGCATCGCTCGGTCCTGGCGGCTTGCCCAAATCGCCGCGCAGGTTTGTTTCAAAAACAAATGTCGAGGAGGTATCTCGCGGTCCGGGGCGAAACGCGGTTTCCCTGGGCTCATCGCGCACGCGGTCGGCGTCGGTCAGCCTGACTAGATTGCTTTGGGCGATTTGATCGTTCGAGCCGCTTCCGGAGAAACCGGGGAACGGTTGCTTAACAACGGACATCCGACCACCTCCTCAACCCGTACAACCGCAACTGCTGCGAGCCCCGTTGCGATCGAGGATCTTGTCATAATTACATACGAACCTGAAGTAGCTAGTTAGAAATTAGTCAATGACAGGCGACTCCGTGAGTAGCTATTCTCCGAGTAAGTATAACGAACACGAAGATGACGCCGAGAATTCGCAAGAATACGAAAATTTCACGTTCAACAGCGTGGTAAGTGAGTAAAGCTCGATATGAACCAGCCGCTCGGTCTTGACCGGCCAGGAAGAAAATGACACTCATAGTGTCAATAGATGGATCTTACATTCGGAAATAATCGTGCAGCCTGATCGCGATACACGCTATCGCGTGTTCGGGATGAGCCAATCCTATTTCACCCGCAAGCTCACCGGTTATCTCGACTACAAGGCAATCCCGTATCTGTTGCGGCGATTCGTGGGCGCGAATCCCGCGGCGCGCGAGGCCGGTTGGCCCGGCGCCATGCCGTTGGTGATGACGCCGGACGGCGAATTCATGTGGGATACGACGTCGATGATTCATCACCTCGAGTCGCGCTTTCATGAGCCGCGCGTATTTCCGGCGGATCCTGAGCTGCGGTTTATCGACTACATCCTGGAAGATGCGCTTGACGAATGGTTCTATCGGCCCGCCGTCGGATCGCGATGGTTCTATGAGGAAAATCATCGCGTTGGTGGATGGGAGCTTGCCCGCGACGCCACCCACGAGGTGAAGATGTCCACAGACCAGGCGTACGCGGCAGTTAAGCAGTACGTGACCGCCACTTGCGAACCATTCGGCGTGACGGGTGCGAACATCGACTCGTGGATCGGCGAAATTCTGCGGCCGTGGTTTCGCGTGACCGGCGTGCATCTCAGTTCGCATCCATATTTCCTCGGCGCGCGTCCATCGCTCGCGGACTTCGCATTCTTCGGCGGCGACGCCGCCCACTTCATCAACGATCCCCTGTGCCGCCGATGGGTCGACGAGGACGCGCCCGCGATTGTCACGCACACTCATCGCATCATGGAGCCCGAGGATCAGAAGTTCGGTGAGTGGATGGCGCCGAGCGAAATACCCGAGACGTTGATCGCGATTCTGGCCGAACTCGGGCGGTTCTACTTGCCATGGGTGAGCCGCGCGGCGGTGGAGGGGAAAGCAGAGCTGGTATTCGCGAGCGGACACCGGATCGAAATAGCAGTCACCCCGTTTCTTGCCGAATCGCGCGCGATACTGCTTGCACGCTACGTCGAGTTTCGCAGCGATGCACTGGACGCGATCCTCGATCGCGCGGGAATCCGGTCGTACTTTGCGGACTACGTCGATCATGCCGGCAAGTTGCCGAGCTTCGAGACGCCGCCGCGTCCTGCATTGAATCGCCCGTTCGCGCCACCATGGGAAACAGAGCGGCTGTAAGATGAATGACTCCTCGAAATCTACCTGGGTCGGCGACGCACTAGCGTGGAAGGTCGTGGCGCTGATGGGAATCCTGAACGTGTTTCGCGGCAGCATACACACATTCCTGCCCGACGGTGGCGCGGGCGTCATCGCGGGCTTTGACCTCAGCCATTCGCGCCAGACCATCGTATTTCTGTTCGCGGTGATGGGTATCGAGCAGCTTTCGCTGGGAGTGGTCGATTTGATCGTCGCGTTTCGCGCACGATGGCTCGCGATACCGTTGCTGTGGTTCCACACGCTGGAGCAGACCGCGGCGGAAATGGTTTTCGTGTCGTACAAGCCGGCGCCCGGGCATCCTCCCGGGATGGTCGGCGCGCCGCTGACGCTTGCGATTCTGTGGCTCGCGCTTGGATGGATTTACTGGCGGCGAGCAGGCGGCGCGCGTCAAACGGCGGCGCCGATTCGAGCGCATTGACAAAGTCAGAAAGTCGAGAGGCGTCGATGCGAATTGGAACGAGGGGAAGGGCCGCAATTGTAGCTGTGATCGTGGTCGCGGCGATCGGCTGGATTCTGTTTCAGCGTTACTGGTACTACCTCCCGGGCATAGTCGCTAGCATCAGAAATCCGATCGAGGCGAATCATCCTGTGACGTGGGAAAGCGGACCTGCGGTTGCGGCCGCCCCGCCACAGCAGCGTCCGCCGAACGTGGTCGTTATTCTCGCCGACGACCTCGGCTTCAACGACATCACGGTCAACGGTGGTGGCGTGGCGGACGGCGCCGTGCCGACGCCCAATATCGACGCGATCGCGCATGAGGGCGTGTCGTTTGCGCAGGGCTACGCCGGCGACGCGACGTGCGCGCCGTCGCGCGCGGCAATCATGACAGGGCGCTTTGCGACGCGTTTTGGTTTCGAGTTCACGCCGGCGCCGGTGCAATTCGAACGGCTGATTTCGATGTACGACTACGGCCCGCACAAGCCGATATTCCACAAAGAGTTGGTGAGTCACGAACCGCCGATGGCGGATGAGGCGGTGCCGACGAGCGAAATTACGATCGCGCAACTGCTCAAGACTCGCGACTATCACACGATGTTTTTCGGCAAATGGCATCTCGGCGAGACCGACGCAGCGCGGCCTGACCACCGGGGTTTCGACGAGACGCTCGGATTTCTGGCGGGCGCGTCGATGTATCTGCGGGCGAACGATCCCGCGGTTGAGAACTCGGTCCAGGACTTCGATCCGATCGACAAATTCCTGTGGGCAAACTTGCCGTTCGCCGTGACCCGCAACGGCGGCCATAGATTCTATCCCTCGGAATACATGACCGATTACCTCGGCGATGAAGCGGTCAAGGCGATCAACGCCAATAAGAACCGCCCGTTTTTGATTTATCTCGCGTTCAATGCGCCGCATGTTCCGCTGCAGGCGCTGAAATCCGACTACGACGCTCTGCCGCAAATCAGCGATCATCGCCTGCGCGTATATGGCGCGATGATCCGCGCGCTGGATCGCAACGTGGGCAACGTAATGTCAGCGCTGAAAAAAAACGGGCTCGACCAGAACACTCTGGTGATCTTCACCAGCGACAATGGTGGCGCGAATTACATCGGGCTGCCGTATATCAACCGGCCATACCGCGGTTGGAAGGCGACGTTTTTCGAGGGCGGTATTCACGTGCCGTTTTTCATGAGATGGCCGGCGAAAATTGCGGCTGGTACGAAATACAACTTGCCGATCGCGCACACCGACATTTTCGCGACTGTCGCGGCGGCCGCAGGCGCGCCGTTGCCCGCTGATCGCGTGATGGACGGAGTGAATGTGATTCCCTTTGTCACGGGGGCGAGCACCGGAAGTCCACACACTACGCTCTATTGGCGCTCGGGATCGTACAAGACGCTGCTCGACGGTGAATGGAAGCTGCAGGTCTCGGCGCGGCCGGACAAGATGTGGCTGTTCGATCTGAAGACGGATCCGACGGAGCACAATAATCTCGCGTCGAGCCAGTCCGACAAGCTTAAGGAGATGGTGCAGGTACTCGACGCGATCGATCGGCAGCAGGCCAAGCCGTTGTGGCCGTCATTGCTCGAAGGGCCGATCGATATCGATCATCCGTTGTCGTTCCCGCAGCATCCCAACGACGAGTACGTCTATTGGTCCAACTAATTTAGTGGGAGGTGTGCTTTGAAGATATTGAGAACTCCTGATGTGCGATTTACCGATCTGCCGGATTTTCCATTCGCGCCGCACTACTGCGAAGTGAAAGATTCCGACGGCACTGGGCTGCGAATCCACTATCTCGACGAAGGTCCGCCGAGTGCGAGTCCCGTCCTGCTGATGCATGGCGAGCCGTCGTGGTCGTTTCTCTATCGCAAGATAGTCATGAACCTGGCGGCGCTCGGGCATCGTGTCGTCGCGCCGGATCTCGTCGGCTTCGGCCGCTCCGACAAACCTGCCGAACAATCCGATTACACTTTTGAACGGCACGTGCGCTGGATGAGCGACTGGCTGGCCGCCACGCGGCTCAGCAACATCACGCTCTTCTGCCAGGACTGGGGCGGCCTGATTGGACTGCGGCTGGTGGCGGCATTTCCCGAAAAATTCGCGCGCGTGATCGTGGCGAACACCGGGCTGCCGACTGGCGAGGGCTTCAGCGCCGCGTTTCAGCAATGGCTGGAATTCAGCCAGAGCATTCCCGTCTTGCCGGTCGGTCAGATTGTTGGAATGGGATGCAAGCGCGGCTTGAGCGAGGCCGAGAAGGCGGCGTATGACGCGCCGTTTCCTGACGAATCGTTCAAGGCCGGTGCGCGCCGCTTTCCTGCGCTGGTTCCGATCACGCCGCAACATGGATCGGTCGCCGAAAACAAAGCCGCGTGGAAAGTTTTGGAAAAGTTCACCAAGCCATTTCTAACGGCCTTCAGCGATTCGGACCCGGTCACCAAAGGCGGCGATCTGATTTTTCAGAGCCGCGTTCCGGGGGCGAAGGGGCAGAAGCACGTGACAATCAAGGACGGCGGCCATTTCCTGCAAGAAGATAAGCCGGACGAAATCGCGGATGTGATCCACGGATTTATCGCGTCGACAAAATAAGGGAGAACGGAATGAAGGTTGAAAATGCAGTTTATCCGGCCGCCGACGGAATCAAGGCACTGGCGCGCGATTCGTCGCCGGGCAAGATCGCGATGCTGAACTTGCTCAAGTTCCGCGCGAAGGCGGTGTACAAGGACGGGCGGCCCGACGATATCTCGGGCCGCGAGGCATATCAGCGATACTCCAACGCGATGACGAAAATTGTCGAGCGCGAAGGCGGCAGGATCCTGTTCGCCGGCAGAATCGCAGGCGTGGTGATCGGCGAAATCGAGGGAGTGTGGGACGTCGCCGCGATAATGGAATATCCGTCGCGCGCCGCGTTCCAGCGAATCGTGACGTTGCCGGAGGTGAATGAAATCAGCGTGCATCGCGAGGCCGGTCTCGAGGGCCAGCTCCTGATCATGACGGAGAGCCTTTAGCATCCCGGTTACGAATGGTGCAGGCGCGGACAAAACCTGAAAGCGTCGATGGACGCATAGTCAGGCGGCACAACAATCGGCGCCGGATCGTCGCGGCGATGCTCGAGCTGGTGCGGGCCGGCGCCATCTCGCCGGGAGCGGAAGAGGTCGCGCAGCGGGCCGGCGTCGGCTTGCGCACGGTGTTCCGTCATTTTGACGATATGGACAGTTTGTATCGTGAAATGGCCGAGGCGATGCGCAGTGAATTGCAGCCCCTGGTTTCCGCTCCGTTCGGGTCGCTCGATTGGAAGGGCAAGCTCGACGAGATAGTCGGTCGGCGCTCGCGCCTGTTCGAGCGCGCAATGCCGTTCAAGAACGCGGCCGACGTTCATCGCCATCGTTCCGCTTTTCTGCGCAAGGATTACCAGACAATGAGAAGCGCCGAGCGAGCTGCGCTCGAGACCGCGTTGCCGGCCGTGCTCAGAAAGAACAAAGAATTTTTCGAGGCGCTCGACCAGGCGCTAAGCTTCTCGACCTGGCAGCATCTGCGACGCGATCAGAAACTGACTCAGGAGCAAGCGCGTCAGACGGTGGAGTACACGCTGCATGCGCTGGTCGGCGCGTCAGGCAAATCGCGTTCGCGCGAGGCTCGCGCTTAGTCTACCAGTGATCGAAATGGACGGCGTCGTTAGTCAGGGCGTTCGGATTCGGGTTTGCGATTAGTGATTGCGCGGGCGAGGAAGGCGCCGCGTTTGCGGTCACTACATTGTTAGTGCTTGCGACAGCCGAAGGGAGTGCCGGCTCCTCACTTTCACCTTGTTCCGCAAGAGTCGTCCTGAGCAAGGAAGCTGCTTCGTACGCGTGCGCATCCTTTTGGGGTTTATTGGCCGGATACATTTCGATCGTCGCCGTTTCGACCTTCATGCTGTAAGGTTTGTCGTTTGCATCGTTCGGC
This sequence comes from uncultured delta proteobacterium, assembly GCA_963794325.1. Lineage (GTDB taxonomy): Bacteria > Desulfobacterota > Binatia > Binatales > Binataceae > Binatus. The sequence continues at coordinate 337,532 of CAWCDG010000002.1, forward strand.
GTCTCAGTGTGCACCACCACAAAATAACTGTAGCCATCTTGCAGCGTAACTTCCGCGCACCTTCTGAGAACGAAGGAATGAAGCGTCTCGGGCGTGGTCATCGCGTTACCGCGAAAAGAAATCTGCGCAGTACTGCCCTGCAAATTTTGAGAATATCCGCCGGAGACTCCATCGGGCTGATACGCAGTGGCGCAACCGGCAAGCAAACAGGCTGCCGACAGAACAATCAAACTGATCCGCATTCGCATTAGAGTCTCCTCCGAAGTCGCCTGCGCCCAGCGTAGCATGACTCCAGGGACGAAACTATAAGTTTAATTTAGCTACAATGAGGATGAGGAGGGCCAATGTGGCGGAGATCCTTTTCAAAGCGCTCCCATCTGCTTGAGAGTTTTCTCCGCCTCCGACGCCACGGTAGGATTCTTCGCGCTGTCGCCGAGAGCAATTTTCAGATATTTCAGCGCATCGTCGCGCTGGCCGTTCTGCGCCAGTAGTTGTCCGATTCTGAGCGCGGCGAAAGTGTTCTTGGGATCGATTTCGTATGCCTTGCGATAGTAAACCAACGCGTCGTCGGTCTTCGGCGGCGAAAACGACATGTACGCCTCGCCGATATTCAGATAAGCGCTGACCTGCTTGGGCTGATACTTGACGAGCTTCTGATAAACTTTGACGACGTTCGCGAAGTCGGATCGGGAGTTATAGTAGAGGCCGAGATAAACGTAGGCGTCTTCGTCAGCCGGAGCGATGTCGGTAGCCTGCCAGAGCAGCTTTACCGCGGCGTCGCTGTCGCTCATTTTGATTGCGGCATCGACCAGCGCCCGGGCCTTGGCTGCATTGGCATCCTGCGCGCGCGCGGAAAAAGGAAATGACGCAAGCGCGAGCATCAGGAAGGCAACGAGAGTCAGTGGTTTCAGCGCGGTTCGGTCTCGCATGGCGTCAGGTCGTGCACAGGATCAGTCTCTAAATGGTGGCATGAAAGGGCCGCGATGCAAAGCTATCATCCTGCTGTTCCCACTCAAAAAGGGAGAGGGTCACGGTAGATGTCGCCGGGTGATTCGACATGACCAATGAAAAATGCGCGAGACCAACGAAATGGTGAAAACCCATCGCTTCATCGCTAATGGACTCACGCTGAATTGCCTCGACTACGGCGGCGACGGCAAGCGGCCGCTCCTGTTCCTGCACGGCGGATCGGCTCACGCGCATTGGTGGGATTTTGTCGCGCCGGCATTCGTCGAGGATTTTCACGCACTCGCGCTCGATCAACGCGGCCACGGTGAAAGCGAGTGGGCCGATGAATGGGCATACGGCTCGCGACATTACGTGTCGGATTTGGATCAAGTGATCGGCAATTGGAAATTCGGCGCGCCGATTTTAGTTGGGCATTCGATGGGCGCACACAATGTGCTTGCCTACGCTGCCGAGCACAGCGAGAAACTGCGCGCGATCGTCGCGCTCGATCCGCCGCCCGACTACACTGAGCGCGCGGTCGAATTCCTGCAGTCGATCGCGGAAAAACCAGCGCGCAGATTCGCCTCGCTCGATGAGGCGGCGCGGAATTTCAAGGTTCTGCCGCGCGAGACGCTGGCGAAAAAGGAAATCTTCGAACACGTCGCGCGCCGGAGTTTCTGGCAGGACGATGACGGTTCATGGGTGCATAAAATCGATCGGCGCACGATGATTCGCGAACCATCGCGAGTGTGGAAGTCGTTGCATCGAATCACGTGTCCGGCGCTGATTGTAAAAATCACCAGGAGTCCGCTGCTTGATCTCGAAATCGCCAGGAAAATGGTCGCGCAATTTCCCAACGCGCGGTTGGCCGAAGTCGATGACTCGTATCATCACGTGATGCTCGACAATCCGTCAGGGCTGATTGAAGTAATCCGAAATTTCGTCGGCGAGTTCAAGTGAATTCTCCGCACAGCCACCTGCTCGACGGCTCCCCGCGGCTCCATTACCTCGAGTGGAATCCGCACGCATCGCGCACGATCGTCTTGCTGCATGGCAACTCGGCGAATGCGTGGTGGTGGGAGCCTCTCGCCCAACAGATTTCGCCGGAGTATCGGCTGTTGGCGCTCGATCAGCGCGGGCACGGCGATAGCGAATGGGCGCGTCCCGCTGCTTACTCGCCGACGGACTACGCAAATGACATCGCAAGATTCGTCGAGCATATCGCACCCAATGCGGATAAGCCGGTCGTCGTCGGCCACAGCATGGGTGGGCTGAACGTGCTGGCGTTCGCGCGCCAACATCCGGAGAGCGTGCCCGGCGCGATGGCGATTGACGTCGCAGTCACATCAAGCCGCGGACGCGATCGATATCTGCGCCGCCTGAAGGGGCTGCCAGTGGTGACGTATCCCGATCTAGCGACTGCGAAAGCACGTTTCCGCCTGATGCCGAATGAAGGTGGAATACCCGACGACGTGCTCCGTGAGATCGCCGAAAAAAGCGTGGCACGCACTGATGAAGGGCGATGGACGCTCAAGTTCGATCGCGAAAGTTTTCTCGGCGGCGACGGCCTCGAAGTTCTTGAGACGATAAAGGAAATCAGGGTTCCCACGATGCTGGTGCGCGCCGAGCACAGCCGTATCATGACGGCCGAAGCTGCCGAGAATGCGCGCGCGTCGAATCCGCAGACGAGGCTCGTGACGATAGCCGACGCACACCATCACGTGATCCTCGAGAAGCCGGCGGAGGTTGCGCGCGTAATCGAAGAGTTCGCCGCTGGGTTGTAGCTAGAGATCGCGTTCCATTTTGCGGTGCGCGATTCCGGCTTCGTCGAAGACGCCGCCGACCGGGTTGAATCCTTGATTGAGATAAAAGCCTTCTGCTGTAAGCTGCGCGTGCAGGATCGCTTTGCGGAGTCCGCGCGCGCGCGCACGCTCGATGAGAAACCCGAGGATTTGGGCGCCGATCCCGGTCTTCCGAAATTCGGGCAGCACGGCCATCCGGCCAATTTTTACTTCGCTGTCGCTGTGCTCGAGCATCCGCCCGCATCCGACGGCGTTGCCGTCGAGAATCGCCAATGCGTGAAATGCGCGCTGATCGTCAGCGTCCATTTCGATTTCTTCGGGAACATTCTGTTCTTCAATAAAAACGCGCCGACGAATCGCGTGCGCCCGCTGCATGTTGGCCGGCGATTCGATCGCGATCACTTTGATGCGCGAAGTGTTACTCACAAACGATTGACTAGCGCGCGATGGACGAACCGTCAATTCTGCTTAGAGGCGAAACCGAGCTTATGCTACTCTCCGAATCATCCAGGAGAACGCGATGCCACAATTGTCCGAGACGATATTCGCCCCTGAACTGGAAGGCGGACAATGGATTCAGCATGGGCCGGTGAGCCTCAAGGCGCTGCGCGACAGGGCAGTCGTGCTAGTCGATTTCTGGGACTACACCTGCATCAATTGCATCCGGACGCTGCCGTACGTGGTGGCGTGGAACAAAAGATACAAGGACAGCGGCCTGGTGGTTGTCGGTGTGCACGCCCCGGAGTTTTCGTTTGCGCGCGAGGAATCGCACGTCGCGGAAGCAGCCGCGCGATTCGGACTCGAATACCCAATCGTGCTCGACAACGAATACGCAATCTGGCGAGCCTACTCGAATCGTTTCTGGCCCGCGAAATACCTGGTCGATGCGAAGGGACGCATTCGCTATTACCATTTCGGCGAAGGCGCGTACCAGGAAACCGAAGTAGCTATTCAGGGATTGATCCGCGAACTGAATCCTGCCGCGAGTTTGCCGCCGCCGATGGAGCCGGTGCGCGACAGCGATCGACCTGGTGCGGTCTGCTATCGCGTCACGCCGGAGCTCTACCTGGGTTACGCGCGGGGCCAGTTCGGGAATTTCGATGGCGTGGTGCGCGATCGGCCGCATGACTATCGCGACGTAGGGCCGCACGTCGAGGCCATGAGTTATCTCGCGGGCCGATGGCTCGTCGAGCAGGAGAGCGCTCGCAGCGAAGCGCCGGGCGCGGCGATCTCGCTTAGGTACACCGCGAAAGACGTGAACCTGGTGATGGCGCCGCCGGCCAACACGAGTGTGCGCACGGAGATTACTCTAGAAGGTGGGCAGCGCGCCGGCGACGATGTGAAGTTCGAAGGCGAGCGCGGATTTATTACGGTGGACAGCCCGCGAATGTACAACCTCGTCGCGAATGAGTCAGTGGTTTCAGGCTCACTGACTATTCGAGCGGATGCGCCAGGATTGGCCGTATACGCATTCACGTTCATTTCGTGCGTAGCCAGTTGACCGCGACTGACTATTCGGAGGCTGTAATTCCCGATGACAAAATCGAGCGAGAGAGCGAGCGACGAAAAGATTCGCGAAGCTGCGAGCACGATCCTGGCGGCGCGTTATCCGATTGCGCTCACCGGTGCGGGGATGTCGGTCGAAAGCGGCATACCGCCGTTTCGCGGGCCGGGCGGGCTGTGGACCAAGTACGGCGAGCCGCCGATGAACGGCTTCCAGCGCTTCATGGCCGATCCGAAAAAGGCCTGGGAGGAGCGGCTGAGCAGGCGCAATGACGAGCTCTACAAACCGTTAACCGTCGCCAAGCCAAATGCGGGCCATCTTGCACTGGTGGAGCTGGAGCAACTCGGAGTTCTGCGCTTCGTGATCACGCAGAACGTCGATGACTTGCATCGGCAGGCCGGCCAGAAGGCGCTCGCGGAAATCCATGGCAACTGGACGTTGATTAGATGCCTCGACTGCGGGACGCGCTTTCATGGCGACGCGATCAGCCTGGAGAAACTGCCGCCGGAGTGCCCGCGATGCGCGGGCTTGTTGAAGTCGGACACGGTCTCTTTTGGCGAACCGATTCCGATCGATGTGCTGAACATGTGCGCGGAGCATTCGGCGAAGGCCGACCTGGTGATCGTCGCCGGGACTTCGGCGACGGTTTACCCGGCTGCGGGATTCGCGCTCGAGGTGAAGCAGCGCGGCGGAACTCTACTCGAAGTAAATCTCTACGAATCGGAAATCACGCGGATTTGTGACGTCAGCCTGCGGGGAACATCGGCGGACGTGCTGCCGCGGTTGGCGAAAGCGGTCGGGGAGATGAGAAGAGAGGGGTTGTCCTAGGAACCTAACCCCTAACCCCTTTTTTTCAGTATTAAGGCCGCCCTCCGCTGTCGCGCGCGTATTCCGTGCTGCTACCCGTTCCCTCATTTATCGCGCGGCCTGAAATGTATTCGTCGGAAGGTTTTTGCGGCGGAGTTGGTGCGCCGGCGCGCTGGCGGAGCAGGAGCATCTGGTCGGAGCCGTCGAGCGAAGTCGGATTCGATACCATCACGATGTCGAAACGGTTGCGCTTCGATGCGGGGAGCGCGTCGAACAGAGTGCGCCAGGCGATCAGATATTGCGGGAGATCGGGATCTCTTTGCGAGACGATCGGAATCGTGCGGCGGCTGTAAAACGCGACGTCGTAATTGAGTGCGCCGAGATATCCAACTCGACCGTCGTCCACAACTTTCATTGCGTTATGGGTAAAGTTTCTTAGCGAGAGAGAGTTGGCGATAGCTGGCACCACCACGACGTTGACCGCAACTGTAATCAAAACCATTGCGGCCGAGATCGCGAAGAACATCCGCTCCATATTCGGGCGGGTAACGAGCAGCCGTACACCGAGTACGGCGACTGCCAGCGGCATCGCGAGCGCGACTATCCAATGCTCGCGAACTGTCAGGACCAGGACGACTGGGAATGCGGGCGCGCGAATGCCAGCCGCCTGGAGGACGTCGGCAAAAGTCGCCGGTCTCGCGATGAGCATCGCGAGCGCAACCAGAACCGCACTGCCGAGCAGCAGCATCGACAAACCCAACAGCCGCGCAATCCAGCGGACATAGTGTTGCGCCGGCGCGGGACGCACAATCGTCTGCCGGATGTAGATCGCAACAATCGTCGCAAAGGCCGGATACATGCACAGCAGGTACACGCCGCGCTTGCTGTGCGGAAGATTGTAGAAGATCAGAACCGTCGCGAACCAGACGAAGATGTATTTGATGCGCGGATCGACGGTCAGCGGCGCGCGCCTGGCCTCGACGCCAACGATCGGCAGCAGAGTCGTCCACGGCATGAAGCCGGCGAACAGCGCTAGCTCCATATAATAGAAGGGGTGGACGTGGCCCTCGTGAAAATCGCCGCCGCCCGCGAAGCGAAGCACGTTTTCAGTGAGAATCTGTTTGCGGAAAAAATCGGGACCGCCTTCGATCAGCGCCGCGACGTACCATCCTCCTGCGAGCACGATCACGACGATCGCGCCGCGCACGAGGTTCATCTGGGGCAGGAAGCTCCAGCGCTTTTCGAAAGCGATCCAAACCAGCGCGACCAGGCCCGGAAGAATCAAACCGATGGGACCTTTGGTCAAAACCGCGAGCGCGATGGCCACATACAGGAGCATCCGGCGGTGCGTCAATCCTTCGGCCATCAAAATGAATTCGAAGAACGCGACTTCCATGAAGAAGGTCAGCGTCATGTCGACACGGGCGCCGGTCGCGGCTTGTAGATACTGAAACGTCGTGGCGAGGATGAGCGCGGCGATGAGTGCGGTCACGTCGTCGAACAGTCGCCGCACGTAGAAGTAGCAAACGATCACGCCTGCGATGGCGAGGCCCGCCGAGGGCAGCCGCACTGAGAATTCGTTCACACCGCCGGAGAGGAGCGAAACGAGCGCCGCCATCCAGTGCATCAGGAGCGGCTTGGAGGGAATTTCGACGCCGGCGCGCTGCGGCAATATGACGCCGCCGCCGTGGACGATGTCGAAGACGGTGACGGCCTCGCGCGGTTCGCCCTTGGTGTAGAGCGGGTAGCCGCCGAGATTTACGAGATAGAGGGCGACGCCGACGATCAGCAGGATTGGCCACGCGTGACGCGGCTGCGCAAGGTAGTTGAGCCAATCGGGAGGGGTTGCGTCGCGGTCCAATAGCGCGGCAGGTTGGGAATCGGCATGTATCGTCGCTTCAGGGAGTTTCAATTCGAATGGTTAGGGAAACCTAACCCCTAACCCCTTCCCTCGAGGGAAGGGGGACAATCGCGGAGAGTCGGAACGGCGCGGAACGGCTAGTATTCGGTTTTGACGCGGGCGCGGCCGGTGTCGTCGTATATATAGACGTCGGTAGGATTCTCGTCGCGCGTTTTTTTGTGCGAGCCGTCGCAAAAAGGTTTGTTCTTCGAGAGTCCGCACGCGCAGATGTAAAGCGGCAGCTCGGTTCCTTCCGGGACTTCGTACGGTGAGTTTTTCTCGTGTCTGATCATTCGGGCCATGAAAAATTCCTCGCGTTGATTTTAGTGCGGTGTGACCTGTGGCTCACTTAAGACCAGCCGAGTCGCAGAGTCAATGCGGAGCTGGCGACTGTGCGGTGAACGAAATTATTCGGTGCCGGCGTTGCGTTTTAGATACTCGACGATCGATTCGCGTTCGTCGGAGCTCAGCGGGGGCATGCCGGCTGCTTGAATTTTACCTTCCATCATCGTGACTTGCGTATCCCACATCGACGCCGTCATTTCGTGCGGATTGTAGGGCACGTGGCAGTTGCCGCATTTGCTGACGTAGAGCTGCGCGCTTGGGCTGGCCGCGTCGGGCAGCTGCGCGGGCTTGCATGCCGAGGTGAAGACGAGCGCGAGCGCGATCGCAGCGCGCTGAAATTTGCTAGCTGGCCGGGATGCGCGCATCGGGGAAGCGGGAGGCAAGCTGCCGGCGGATCGACTCGATGAGCGCGCGGCGATCATGTTCCTCAAGCGGGACCTTTCGTTCAGATTCGGGGCGCAACCAGATCGGTCCACGCCGCATTTCGTCAGTTTCGGTGCCTTGGCGTGGCAGCAGATGCCAATGGACGTGCGGTTCCGAATTGCCCAGGCACTCGTAATTCATTTTCCACGGCTCGACGACGGCGGCGATCGCTTCGGCAACCAGGCGCATCTCGTCTGCGAGCAAGCGCGCTGAGTCGGCGGGCATCAGGTACAGTTCGGTCGCGTGGAGCTTGGCGAAGAGCACGCAATAGCCGCGATAGAATTGTTGATCGCCGAGGATCACGTAGCAGCTTTTCAGCTCTGCGATGAAATCGCGGAACGAGCCGGCCTTGATGCGATCGATCATCGCGCAGATTCCGCAAGCGGGCGTCGTCGGCGTCATTTGGGCTCTGCGGAAAGGACTTCGACGAGCTTGATGCTGGCCCCCTTGAGCATTTCGGCGACGGTGTGGAGCTTGTAAGGGCGCGCGTAATACACGGTGCGGACGCCGGTGTTGATGAGCACCTTGAGGCACTGGATGCACGGCGTGTGGGTGACGTAGATGTCGGCATCGCGGATGGCGACGCCGTTGCGAGCCGCTTGCGAGATCGCGTTGATCTCGGCGTGGATCGTGCGAAAGCAGTTCTGCTCGATTTCACCGTCGGGTGTGCGCGATTCGTAGACGAGGCAGCCGACCTCGGTGCAATGCGGCAATCCGGCCGGCGAGCCGTTGTAGCCGGTCGCAAGAATACTGCGGTCGCGAACGATGACGGCGCCGACTTGTGCGCGCAGGCAGGTCGAGCGCTCGGCGACCTGGCGCGTAATCGTCATGAAATATTGGTCCCAGCTTGGGCGAGGGGCCGCGGATTGCGGACGTTTGTTAGTCGGACTCTCAGCCAAGAATTTCTCCTCGGTAAATCGCTCGAACGATATCAGATTTTGACACGCCGTAGCTGCCGCAGCATCTGATCATACTGTGGCGCGTGATGAATTATTTCCTGGCTGTGACTGGTTTCAGGAGTGGGCGGAGGAGCTTCCGGTTGCACGAATGCGAGCGGCACCGGGCTGAAGGTAACGATGAACAGCGTGACTGTTGCCCATGCGGCGAAAGCGCGGCGCGGGTTCAGCGGTGTGTCGCGATCGATAGTGGACGGATGTCCCAATCCCAGAGCTATCGAGAGCAGCGCCCATATCAGCCATCCGCCCCAGAAACTTAGTCCGAGAGCGAGCGGCACCAGGACCATCAACACGCATGAGATGACGAAGAGCACCGAGATCGTGCGATGGCGGCGCGGGAACAGCGCGTAGATCACGTGACCGCCGTCGAGCTGCCCGACTGGAAGCAGGTTCAGCGTCGTGACGAACAGTCCGATCCATCCGGCAAATGCGATCGGATTCAGATTCACGTTAACCGTCGAAGGATCGACACCGAGCACCAGATGCGAGAGGCCGAGGAACAGAAGCGAGTTGCCGAGCTCGAGTCCTCCGGCGGATTTGTCGAGCGGGGTCACGTCGGAAAGATAGAGCCCGATGATAACGGCGGGTATCGCGAGCATCACGCCTGCCCATGGACCGGCAGCGCCGATATCGAACATTATGCGGCGAGTACGCGCCGGCTCGCGCAACCGGATGAATGCTCCGAAAGTCCCGATGATGAAAATCGACGGCGGCGCCGGGATGAAGTAGGGCAGTGAGGCGTCGACGTTGTGATAGCGCGAAGTCAGGTAATGGCCCATCTCATGCGCGAGCAGAATCATCATGAGAGGAATCGAGAACGAAAGACCCGAACGCAGCCCCGCGACGGCGAGGAACGGATGCCGGAAGGAGATGTCCTCGCCGTTCATGTACGCGCCGGCGGTCGTAGTGGTCAGAAGAGTGAGCAAGAGCAGCGCGAGATTCAACGGTGGAATTCGCGGCGCGTCGAGCGTGCGAGCGGCAGGCTCGGCTGGCGCGGTGTAGCGCGGAATTTCGGTGAGGACTGTGGGGGTGTCCTTGTGTGTGATTATTTCATCCATGATTCAAGTGCGGCCTGCGCGCGCGATCAGCGATACCGGAGTGCCGGGTCCAGCGGCGAAATGCATGGCAGCGTTGCCGTCGCGAATCGCGACTTCGAGCAGGCCGAAGCTTCCGAATATTCCGAGAGGAGCACCTTTGGGCGCGTCACCATAAGCATCAAGCAATCGCATCGCCGCGCCACGATTGATCCTAACGGAAAGGGATTTGTGGCGAAAGCGAGCGCTGAACTGCTCGGCGGCGGCACGATCGATATTGCTCACCAGGTTGCCGAAGCCGTCCACGTAGATCACTTCACCACGCACTTCGCGCGCCGACGCCACTGGACTCGGCAGCTCGAGCTGCACGATCGAGGCCGGGTCGAGCGGGGGCCCCAGCGCGGAAATAGGCGTGCCTCGCCACAGATACGCTGCGGCGGGAGCAAAGATGTCGCGGCCATGGAAGGTAGCGCTCACGTTGGTAAGACGATGGCGCGCCGAAATCAGTTTCACGACTCGCTTGATTCCAGCCTGACTGGCGGCCAGCCACAGAAGGCCGTTGTCGGGTCCAACGAAGCGGGCCCCGGCGCGAGTTTCGATGGCGATTGGCGCACGCGCGGTGCCGACGCCGGGATCGACCACCGCCAGGAACACGGTTCGCGGCGGGAAATAGCGCCAGGATTCGCGCAAAGCGATCGCGCCGGCGGCTGTGCATTGTGCAACGACGCCGTGGGTGATGTCGATGACGGTGGCGGCGGGAGCGATCGACGCGATGACGCCTTTCATCACGCCGGCGTAATTATCGCGGTAGCCGAAATCAGTTATAATCGCGAGCGGAAAGGGGTTTCGCGCGAGCGTCGGCATCGCAGTAGTAGACCGCGAAACAGCGAGGTCGCGCAATTCGGAATCGATTAAATCGCGTCAATCAAATTCAATGAACGAGAAACTTCCGCCGGACGATCGGCGAGAACCGGCTGGCGCTGTGCTGCTGATCGCACTCGCGGTGGGCACGATACTGCGATTTTTCAGGCTCGGCGCGCACGAATTGTCGATCGACGAATCGCTTTCGTGGGCCGAGTCGTCCGGGCACAACATCAAGGCAGTGCTGCATGTACAGCATCAGCTGGATTCGGGCAAATTCCCGATTTATGAAATCGCGCAGCACGGATGGATGAGGACTTTTGGAGATAGCGAGACGGCGATGCGTGCATTGCCGGCGCTAATCGGATCGCTGTCGATCGTGCTGCTGTTCATTCTGGCGGTGGAGGTGTTGCTGGCGGCAGCGGATGTAAGCACAGATTCAGAGTCCGCGCCACGGGAACCCCGCTCTCCCGTGAAAGAGAGGTTGGAGAGTCGGAACCGAATCTACCTGGTGGCGGCGATGTGCGCGCTGCTCTTTGCGGTTGGGCTTCCGTCGGTCGAAATCGCGCGCCAGGCGAGAATGTACTCGATGATGGAGGCGTGGATTCTCGCGCAGGTGATTTTCCTGTATCGAGCGAGGCGGCTCGGAGGTTTTGCGAATTATGCTGGCCTCACTTTTTTCTCGGCGATCGCGCTGGCGACCAATTTTACTGCGGCGCTGGTCATCGTCGCCGAAGCACTGTGGCTAATCTACCTCTACTTTGCGGATAGCGATGCGCGAAATCTGAAAAACCCGCGGCTCTGGTGGATCGGAGCGTCGCTGCTTGCGGCGATCGTGTTGCTACTGCCTTTTTTTGCCGGACTGCGATACGGCGTCGAAGGTGTCAAGCGGGGCGATTACGACTGGATCAAACCGCCTGGTCGTTGGGAGCCATTCGCGACGTTCGAGAGCGCGCTTGGCACTCTTCCGTTCCCGCTATTTGCGCTGTTCGCGATCGCCGGCGCGGTTCGCTGGTGGCGTGCGCATCGCGATCAGGCAGTCCTTCTAATTCTCTGGATCGTCGTGCCGCCGCTTATCCTATTCGCTGGATCGTATGTGGTTACGCCGATGCTAGTGACGCGCTATTTGATATCCTCTTTCGTGCCGTTGTTTATACTCACTGCGATAGGCATTGAGTCTCTTCCAGTAGGAAGTTATCGTGCTGTGGCTATAGTCGCGATAGTAAGTCTATCAATACTGCGAGTGTCGTCAGATTTCAGGCCCGGAGACAATCGCTGGCGCGAGGCGTGCAACATGGCGCTGACCAAACTAGGGTCTGAAAGGCGCGTAGGCGCGGCTCACGAGTACTATGTCGTCAGCTACTACATCCCCGCGGCGGAGCGGGACAGTGTACACGTAGTTCGAATCCCTTTTAGTGGAGCTGAGGACCAGGCGCCGCCGGTGGTGGTGGTTTCGCCGACGGTTGCGCCCGCCCAAATCGCCAAGATTCGCCGTGAGTATCCGCTAGTCGTGGGGACATTCAAGAATGTGATGGTATTGTCGCGTCACATGGCGGGCGCGCGGAATGTTCCGGTCAACTAGTCGCGAGGCGCAACTGAGACGTAGCGATTGCCGCGCTCATAAAAACGCCATCTCTTCAATGCCCAGTCTCCGGCGTAGTCGACGTTGATCCTGGGCGATCGGCCGACCTTGCCGACTGGGAGATCGGAATGCTCCAGGTACAGCTGGCCGCCGCACAGGTCCCGTCCGTAATCGGCGCCGGTAATAGCCAGTGCATTAGTCAGTTTGCCGGGGCCATTAGTCAGTTCGCGGGAATCCGGCGATTTGCCCCGCCGCCGGGCCATCAACGCTATACCTCGCAACGGCTCGATTGCCCTGATCAATACGGCGTGCGGCTCGCCATCAGCGGTTGTAACAATATTTATCGCCCAACTGATTCCGTATAGCAGGTACACATACGCATAGCCCGGAGGTCCGTACATCGCGGCGGTTCGTTTGGTGAGTCCGCGCGCGCTGTGTGCGGCAAGATCGAGAGGACCGCGATAGGCCTCGACCTCGACGACTCGTCCGGCCGCGATGCCCTGGCCGGTGCGATGCACGAGGACTTTCCCGATACACTCGCGCGCGACGAGCAAGACCGGCCGAGCATAAAATTCGCGCGGCAGCTTTCGCGACTCAGTCGCCGATAGCTTTACGGTAGTTTGGGAAAGCAAGGCAATTCGGGCGCCACCGTGTAGCTGTACTTTCGTCCGCGCCAGGTGAATTCGCCTTGCGCCGGGCCGAACGCATCTCTCATGGTGGCGGATCTCTCGCTTTCCGCGATATCGGCGGTCTGAACCGGAGCGTAGGCGAGGAAGTGGCTGGAGCCAGGCGCGAGTGACGACTCGACGGGCGGTTGGAAATTGAGCTTGTCGAGCCCAGGCTTGGGCGCCCAACCCGCGGCAGAGCCGTCCGGCGTCCTCACGAACACCCACCGATGCGCAGTGCCGTCTCCGATCAGCGTCCATTGGCGGCTCTCGGGAGCGCCCTGGTTGATTCGAAGTTCTTCAACACCGGGTGTAGCCGCGACGAGCTGATCGCAATGTTCCTGCGATGCTGGGTCGGGTCGGCTGGCTTCATTGCGAATGGCGATCTGCTGTTGAGCGTAAGACTCCAGCTGCTGCTGAGTCGGGGGAATCGCGGAAACCGGCTTGGCCCCAAAATAAGAGCATCCAGCAGAGATGAGAGTCAGCGATCCCACGAATAGCGAAAGAACGATCCGAGGGGGAGGACGCAGAGAGGGCCACGCGGCGGCGGGCCAAGAGCAAAGAGTCATAACAGAGAGTTTTCGATCGGAGGCAAGGAAGTCAATGCCGGTGGCTGCTTGTATTCGTCGGAGATCTACTGCACGCGACTGAGCGGCGCTTCAATTGACAGTCCGCGGGGCAGTACCTAAACTCGCGTCAGAGCGGGTGTAATTCAGTGGTAGAATGCCAGCTTCCCAAGCTGGACGTCGCCGGTTCGACCCCGGTCGCCCGCTCCATTTATTCGCGATTACTCACCTGTTGATTTTCGCCGAGCCCGTACACCATCGCGGTCTTGGTGGTGCCGAGTTTGATCCATTCGGCGCAGTCAAGCTGTACCCTCTTGTAGAACTCTTCGGAGAGATCGAGAGCTTCCTTGCTCACTTCGTCGATCTGATCGAACTTGCATTGGAACGCGAACTCCCCGGATAGCGATTTTTCCAGAGCGCGACTGCGCCAGATCGCGATGGTGGTCTTGCCCTTGAAGTGATGGCCGAAGTGGATGATGCCCATCGTATTCTGGACTTCCTCGACCGCCACGTTGTTCACCAGCATCATTTTGGTTCTGGGTCTTATGTCGATTTTCTTGAGGGTCGGAAACGCGCGGGCGATGTCCTCGACGCCGCGGTCGAGCTCAATCTTGGGCGACGTAAGCACGCATCCATGAGAATAGACGCTGCGCATCCCGCCCAGGCGGTCGCGCTCGAGTAACAATTCCTCTTTGAATTTTACCTCGTCGTGTCCACCCAATTGCGGACGTACATCGACGGAGGCCGCTTCTCTGAGGTCGGGCGCGCGAAATTTGAAGGTCAGCTCGTGATCAGCACGCGGCCATCCCTGATCGTAGAAGGTGCGCTTTCGCAGGATGAAGTGGTGGTTGTAGAGATCGAACTGCGGAGTGTCATAGAAGAGCACCTCGCGGACCTGACTGTCGAATGCGTGTTTATCGACGTCCACCTTGATGTGGAGTTTTTTAAGAGTCCTGGATGCCTCTTCCCAAAATTCGAGAAACCCTTTCTTGCTCACGAACCGATCGGGCTGCAGCAGAATTTTATACTCGCGGTAGTGAACTACGTCGCTGGCGAGATGCTGCGTTTCCGGGTGCTTGCTTATGTGCTTGTCCATTTTTGGGCACCATACGATAACGAATTTGCTGAGGCGTCGCAGGAGGATCGTAGTTGGCAACGTTGGGCGACGCAATTGTCTTTAAATCTAAAATTTCCAGATGACGTTGAGCGCGAGGAAATTGTAATAGTCGGATGAAAGATGGCCTTGAAGTGTTCCAGCGAGAGGTCCGCGGCGAGCACTGTAAGGTGCAGGGCCCGCGTCCAGCAACTCCCACGCAAGGCCGGCCGTTATGTCGCGATTGATTTGATATTGAATGCCGGTGCCATATCGCAGCTGGCGATCGAGCGGCAAGCTGGGCACTCGGTTCGCCTTCGAGACCGGCGAACTGTCATAGGCAAATCCCGCTGACCAGAGCCATTTTTCACCGAACCGAAATTGCTGTCCGATCGCGATCTGACAGGTATCCGAAAAATGCAGGTTGGCCTCAACCGTCCTTTGCTTGCGGGCGGAAATTCCAACCGGGAACTCTCCGAACGCAGACCAGTTCTGCCATCCGACATTACCCATCAGGCTCCAGTTCGAGGTGACGTCGTACAGTCCGCTCAGCATTACCTGTTGCGGCACTTCCATCGGGATCTCGATCTTTGTGCCGCCGATCCTCTGTCGAATACGGTTGAGAATAGGACCAAGACCCGTGACGTGCGGCCGAAAGCCGAATTTGTAGTCGATCGGCGACTGATAGGTGAGACCGACGCGGAGTTTAGCGATCGGCCTGAGCAATAGGCCGACGTTACCGCCGAATGCCTCATCCCACGACTCGAACGCGAGGCTGCCGTCCGGCACGCGCGGAAGTGCACTGTTAATCTTCGATTGAAACAGCAGACGTCCGACTGAGAAGCTGAAACCCGCGCCCACCGAGAGCCAGTCATTCACCTCGTAAGCGATTGACGGATTGACTTTGCCGGTGAGGAGTGGCTGCCGCGTCACGTAGTATCGTCCCGTCCATGTCTTTCCGTAGTTGAAGTTTCCTCCGAAATCGGAGACAGCATCTACGCCGAGCCGAACGCGTTCCGAGAGCTTGTAAACGTAAAAGAAACCTCCGAGGGGCATGAACACTCCGGCGTTGCCACCACCTCCGCCCGCGGTTGTCGTTTGCGGTGCCACGTCGAAGTTATTGGAGGGAAGTATGGCGCCAGATGCCCCCAGCAACTGTGAACGGTCGAGGAGAGTCATCCCTGCGGGATTGGCGGCGGCCGTTGAGGCGTCCGCGGCCATCGCCGCTCGTCCGGCGCTTGCCGTGCCGAGGTCGGGCGCGCCGGTCTCGTACAGCAACAAGCCGGCGGCTCGCGCGCAGGTGACGAAAGTCAGCAGGATGAGTGTCGCGACAGATATAGTTCTGTAAACTTTACGCAATTGCGGTTGCATTGTGAGTTTCACTTCGACATCAATACTTTGCCGGTCGTGCTATCGATGTTGAATAGCCAGAAGGCAGTCACGTCCTCCTCAAGGATCATTGCGACCATGCCTACGCCCGGTGCAAAGAAGTTGTAGCCCGTGTTCTGCGTGTGGGCCGGTCCAACCTTGCCCTCGCACTGAACGCGGAACAGAACGGCCGGAAATACCCCAGCCGGTACTGTTACCTGGTAGGTGCCGACGTACGTGTAGGTGCCGTTGATCGATCCTGAGTACTTCTGGTCGCTGGGATCGTCAAGATAATTTACTGAGACTTGCTGCGTGTAGGATCGCGACTCTCCAGGTTGCATGCCTTTGGGCACGAATGGATTAGCCGGTGTGGTGACTACTACCACTCCTTCGCCAGCGTCGGTGAGCGCGGCCATTATGATATCGCCCTGTTCGGTCTCGCGCATGAAGCCCGCTAAGGATGGAGTCATCTGAAAGCGCCAGGCCTTCCTGCCGCCGGGACGCCGGGTCTTCCACAGCCCAAGAGTCTGAACGGTGCCGGCGTTAGGTCCGGCCATCACTTGGAATTGCTGCGACTTCTGTTGCAAGCGGGAAGTAAGAAGATGGATCGCCGATAGGATTGCTCGGCAATGCGGCGCCCACCACGCCCGGACCAAGCTGAGCGGTTATATTCTGCTGATCCTGCGCTGGCAATGGCAGCACGACACCTTGGGCGCGTGCCGATCCCGAGCAAAGCAGCAAGAGGCCGAATGTCACCGCTACGAATGTTCGCATCACAGTTCCTTCCTTTATCGCTGACTGGCGTCGCTGTTGAACCAAGCTAGTTCACTAATCCACTCTGGACGAAGACGCTACCCTTTGGCCCGATTCGGACGCATTCGGCCTGTCCGTTGTAGTCGGGGTTGCAGATTGGTTTGTCAGCGGCAGCACACTTGAACAAGCCTGGTTCGATCTGCTGGCACTGATTGATATCGAAGTGTAGCTCGGTCTTCGCCAGTGCCGCTTGCTGGGCCGCAGATGGTTCGGACGACGACGAGCACCCGGCCAATTCCAACAGTCCTAGCAGTGCGATGGTTAAAAAGATCGGCTTTACCACTGGTAGTGCCTTCACTCCTGAGAGTTCTGTCACCATCGATGTTTCTCCACTCGGGTTTCGGAAGGCGCGGAGGGCAGTTCACGTATGCCGCCCTCCGCGCACAGTTCAACTATTCGCCTTCGTGCTGCTTGATTGCTGCATCGATTTGGGCCTTAATCGCCGAAAGGTTGAAGGATGCCGGCGCTTGCATCGGAGGATAGTCGATCGCCGTCATCGCTAGCTGACCCACGTACTTCTGAACCATCACGAAGCGCCAGAATTCGCGGGCGTAGAAATCGTTCAAATAGCCTCCGCCCATATCGTTGGTGCTCTGGCCGCGAGTAGCGGGCGTGCGCTCGAACGGATCTTGCCGGAGGTTCACGATGGTCGGCATGTCGGTCGTGACCTTCTCTCCGGGCCAACCCCACGGCTGCTGGAAGAACTGATACTTGAAGTCGTCGATGCGCAGAGCGCCCAAGTGCGGTCCACCGAAGTAGAAGACCTCGTGACGCTTGGATGGACCATTACCGGTCAGTACATCCATTTGGTCATAACCGTCGAGGTGATTCTTATACTCGCGGTCTCCGAGCGTCACTCCTTGCAGAAGCTGTTTGGTCACGTCGGGATTACCGGCCGCATCAGAGAGTGTCGGCAGCCAGTCGAGTCCGGAGAAAATACCGTTCTCAACGGCACCGGGCTTGACGTGACCCGGCCAGCGGATGATGGCAGGAACGCGGAAGCCACCTTCAAAGACAGTTCCTTTGGTAGCTTTAAACGGGGTCATGCCGCCGTCGGGCCAGGTGAACACCTCGGCACCGTTATCGGTGGTGAAGATGACGATGGTGTTGTCGGCCTCGCCGATGTCCTCGATGTGCTTCAGGATCTCGCCGACGCTTTCATCCATCTGCGCCATGCCGGCCTCTTCAACATTGTAGTTGTCCTTTGCATTCATCATCGCCTGGTACTTCGGCGGCAGATAGGTGAAGACGTGCATGCGGGTAGTGTTATGCCAGATGAAGAACGGCTTGCCGTCCTGTTTGGCCTTGTCCATAAACCCGTTCGTACTCTTTACCAGCACGTCGTCGAAGGTCTCCATGTCGTACTTGGCCTTGCGACCTTCCTGCCAGTTCTGCATGTCTTTCATGTTGGGAAATGGCGCCAGAGGACCTTCATCTACGATCTTCTGCTTGCCTACCTTACCCCAGCGCGGCATCACGGTAGCGTCGTCAGTGTCGGATGCCCAACAGTGCGTCAGATTGCGCGGCCCAGTCTTGTCTATCCAATCCTGCGGGTAGTCGAACCAATACGGATCCGACATCGCGTCGAGGTGGTACAAGTAGCCAAAGTATTCGTCAAAGCCGTGGACGCAGGGCAGGTACTTGTTCAGATCCCCGAGGTGGTTTTTCCCGAATTGAGCTGTCTCATAACCCTGCGCCTTCAAGACAGTGGCCAGGGTGACGGCCTGTGCTGGCAACCCTACGTCGGCACCTGCCTGGCCAACGGTGGTCAAACCGGTACGTAGGGGCAACTCGCCGGTGATGAAATTGGCGCGACCAGCCGTACAGCTCGCCTCGGCATAGTAGTCGGTGAACATCATGCCCTGGGAGGCAAGTTTGTCGAGGTTGGGCGTCTTGCCCGACATGATACCGCGGTGATAGGCGCCGATGTTAAACCAACCCACGTCGTCGCCCATGATGACGAGAATGTTAGGCTTCTTGTTCTGCGCGTATGCAGTATGTGCGAAATTCAAGCCGATGATCGCCCCGATGATGAGGGCGATCGCGAAATACCTGTTTTTCCAGACACGCATGAAAATATCCTCCTGCACGGCCCTTTACGTTATTGACCTTGACGCACATTCCATCCATTAGCCGTCAGTTGCTGACGCGCGAGCGGAGTCATCTGGCCGTTGAGCAAGATAACGCGATGGTGCATAGCCAGCATCTGAGGATCAGTTACAAAACCAGCCGTACGCGGTGTCCACGATACGTAGTCAACCGGGGCGGGCAGAATCGTGGCGCCATTCTGATCGCGTGCGACTATCGGTCCGGGAACTCTGAGTCCTGTTATAGGAGCTTGCTGCTGACTCCATTGAACCAGCATGTGCAGCGAAGTGACCAGGAAACGCGCCTGGTATTCGGTCATCATGTTGCCGATAGCGACCGCCGCCGCGCGACGACCCGGTATGTTGCCGAGCGCCTCGAGGTCTTTGACCGCGTCAACCTGTAGACTCAAAGGAATCGCGGTGTTTGTGCTGAACGCCACGATTTCTTCCTGCGACAAGCCGAAACTCTTCAACTTTTTCTGAACGAGGATGATCAGGTCTGCTCTAGGTGTCTGATAGACGAGATCGTTGGTGACCGTTACGGCTGTGATGATCATTGAGCCGGGGACGGCCATCATGGCCGCTGAGACCGTCATACGAGCGGAGAACATGACCCAAGCGACATGGTTCAGCTTCTTGGTGAGGATTGGATCGGAGCTGTAAGGATCGACGTGTAGTTCATGCGCCAGCTGTCGACGGACCTGGTCGTAGCCCAGCGCTGTAAGTGTAGCGTTGCCCGCCTGACCGGCGGCTTTACCGCTGCCGAAGGAATTCGAAGCCGACGATGCTATCGTTGTCGCGCCCAGGCTGACGCGGCCAAACAAGTCCCCGACTCCGCTCGGCAAGCCGGTGACCGTATCCATCGGATGCATGATCATATTTCCCGCGGCGGCTACCGGACGTACAGCGCTTGTAACCAGCGCATTGGCAAACACGCTGCTGTTACTCATGCCATCGAGCTCCGCGATAGCTGGAATCTCAGACAGACGTATCTTCAGCATGTCGAGGCTTTCGACGTAGTAGGTGCCCGCGTCGTCATGAAACACGCTCGGGTCGGCCACGATGGTGTATTGGCCCATCACGCCATTAGTCGGTGCTTGCGGCTGAACGG
The DNA here is from genome assembly GCA_963794325.1 of uncultured delta proteobacterium. Classification (GTDB taxonomy): domain Bacteria; phylum Desulfobacterota; class Binatia; order Binatales; family Binataceae; genus Binatus. The sequence continues at coordinate 357,397 of CAWCDG010000002.1, forward strand.
TATACCCCGGTCCCGAAAGTGGAGCCCCGGGCAGCAGCTCGGCCACATTGACGACCGGCGGCTCCTCGTATTGTCCTCCCGCTGCGCCAAGCTGGGACGGTTGAATCGCTGCCATCGGCGGCGGAGGCGCTGACGGTGCGGCCGGCGCTTGCGCAGCCTGGCTCGGTGCGGAAGGCGCTGTTTGAGAGCAACTCGCCAGCAAAAATCCGGCGAGCAGAACCGACAGCAAGCCTGTCGCACGCTTCATGTTTTTCGAGTTCAGTTTCATTTTCTCCTCGGACTGCCTCTTCTGATTGGCGACAGAATCGTCCATTTTTCCGGGTGGCGATATTGTACTTTGGTACAATGGCCGGAGAGGCGCCGCGCGATGCATAGTTTGACTGCAAGGAACCGTGCGGATGACGGGGGGCCGTTGTCCCGCGAAAGCCGGTATCGTTACTTGGGGAAGAAATCGCCGGCCACAGTGATTGTGGTAGATGACGACGCGTCCATCCGCGGGGCGCTGCGCAGGCAACTTCGGATTTTGGAATTCAACGTCTTAGACTTCGCAAGCGCGGAAGAATTTCTGGCGAGCGAACTTCCAACCGGCGACGTTTGCCTTCTGCTGGACGTTTATATGCCCGCGATGACCGGAATCGAATTGTGCCGAAAAATGGAAGAATCAGGACGGCGACTGCCGACGATCCTGGTCAGCGGGCGCGACGATCCGCAGACCCGGAAAACGATGCGCGAGGCAAAACCGGTCGCGAGCCTGCTCAAGCCCTTTGACGAAAAAAGCCTTCTACGTGCTATTAGGAAAGCTTTGCCGGATCGATCGAATCCTCCAGACTTGGAGCCGTCCACGACTCAATAGCGCATTCAATTTTGTTCATTAAATTCCCGTGATCCTGACTTCCTGCCGCTTTTTTTCACAGCAGGAGGTTGGCTTTTCCGCGAGTACTTATTGTAAAGTTTGCCAACGAAAGGATCGTTCCGTCACCGTCCTCATCCTCCGTTTTTCGGTCTGGATCCAGGGCATTCGATCTGAGCGCGCGGTATCCGTTTTTATTGATGCAACCTCGAACGCCCAATGCCACCGTCGCGCTGAAACGAGACCGGGGTGCGCGCGTCGCCCGCGAGCGGCGGGAGGTGGTGCGCTTCGAATCATTGGTCGGCGAACTGTCGGCTGCGATGGCGCGAGTGCCAGCTGATGAAGTCGACGGCGAAATCGAATTATGGCTAGGCAAAATCAGCCGAGCGCTTGATCTGGACCGGAGCGCCGTATACGAGCGCGATTCGCTGGACCAACCGGTGCGCGCAACGCATACCTGGGTTCGACCGAATTTCCCGCCCTTCCCGCCGCACTACGATCCGGAGAAGTTCTTTCAGAGAAGCACCAGGTTGGTCATGTCGGGCAATACGCTTACGTTCGCGCGTCCAAGCGAGATTCCGGCTGAAAACAAAGATGCAAGGCGCTTCGTAGAGCGATATGGACCCAAGGCTTCCGCGGCGATCCCGATGTGGGCCGGTGGCAAAGTCATCGGAGCGGCGACTTTCGGCAAGTTCCGCTCGCCTCGGAAATGGCCGCCTGAGCTGCTCGATCAGCTGGCGCTGGCCGTGCGACTTTTTGGGAGCGCGATCGAGCGGAAACAAGCCGAGGCGGCAATCCGCGCGGTGCGTACCGAACTCAGGGTAGCTTCGCGCCGCAACTCGATGAGCGAGCTGGTTGCTTCCCTCTCGCACGAAATCAACCAGCCACTCGGCGCGATTTTGAGTAACCTCGGCGGTGTTGCACGTTTGCTGAACCAGGGAAATCCACAGCCGGCGATGGCTCTGGAAGCGGTTAACAGCGCGATTGACGAGACCAAGCGGACCGCTGAAATCGTCCGTCGGATCCGCTCAATGTTCAAGGGGCAAGTTGAGCACAAAACCGCTATCGGCATCGGCCGCTTGATTGGCGAAGTGGTCAAGCTAACTGCCGGCGAGGCTTCGGTGCGGAAGATTTCAGTGCAAACCGAGATCTCGCCGCCCGGACAACGAGTCATCGGCGACTCGATCCAATTGCAGCAGTGCGTGCTGAACCTCCTGATGAACGCCTTCGACGCGATCACGGAGGCCAAGTCGGCTCGACGCGAGGTCGCAATCAAGGTGCAGTCGGAAAAGATCGGATGGGTGGGAGTCAGCGTATGCGACAGCGGCGGGGGCATTGCTCCGGTCATCGCGAAACGCCTGTTCGAGCCATTCGTTACTACCAAGACCGACGGAATGGGACTCGGCCTGCTCGTCACCCGCTCAATCGTGGAGAGTCACGGCGGAAGAATTTGGGCATCACCGAATCCGGAGCAGGGCACCACCTTTACCTTCACTCTTCCTGTCGCCGAACGGAAACGATTAAGCGCATCGAGACGCCTCGATTGAATGTCCTCTGCTGGGTCGTCGACCCTTTTGACTGCTTCGTCATTCACCCGGAGTAAAGCTGTAGGACTCCAGCCATACGCACCAAATCAGCTATTGAATCGGCGCCCATCTTGGTCATCACGCTTGCGCGATGCGCCTTGACGGTCCGTTCGGTCGTTCCCAATTCGCCGGCGACCTGCTTGTTGAGTAAACCCGACGTGATGAGCACGAAGACTTCACGCTCGCGGGAGGTCAGAGAGCGATGCCGCTCTTCAAGTTCGACGAGCTGCGATCTCTCAGCGCGACGGCGGCGGGAAAGTTCGGCGCCGCGAGCTATTGAGCTCAAAATGGCATGATCATCAAGCGGCTTTTCAAGAAAATCCACGGCGCCTTTCCGCATCGCGTGCATCCCGAGCGACAGATCGCCGTGACCGGTAATGAAAACAATCGACGCAAAGGGAATGGTGCGGCTGAGTTCCTCCTGCAGCTGCAACCCGTTCATTTTGGGCAGGTAGATATCGGCCACGACACAATCGAATTCTCGCGCATCGGAAGCTTCGAGAAGCTCTTCGGCGCAAGTGTAGGCAACGACTTCGAGACCGGCGGTGCTGAGCTGGAACGAGAGGGCTTGCCGCATACTCTCGTCGTCCTCGATAACCGCGACCTTGATGCGCGCGGATGTCGCCGCAGAGCCGAAGTCCTCAACTTTAATCTTTGCGATCGACACGAATTCACTCCCCAGAGAATTTCACCGCGAAGCTTGGCAAAATAGTACAAATCGTTCATGGAAACGAGCAAATGGACTCTGGTCAGACATGATTCGCCTTTGTTTCCCTGGAGAACAGGTCTCGCTCGCGCCTCCAACGACTACGCATCGTAGCCAGATTGCCGATTCGTACGATAGGGACGGTGTTCTGTATTGCGGGTTCGCTGCGATCGTGAATGGAATGCTTTCGAGATTTGATCATTGAGCAGGAAGAAAAAGCCGCCGCGCTCGCAATTGCCTGCCGCGTCGTCAAAGCCTCGACTCCTTTGGTTGCTTCCTTTAATTGCGCTGTCTGGAGTGGCGGTCGCGCTTGTGCTCCGACGGGCGCCAGAACCGGCCTCTCCGGTCGCAACAACACCTGTCGTGCTCGGCGCGAAATTCGTCGGTGCAGCAGAATGCGCGACCTGTCATCAGCACGAGAACGAACTCTGGCACGGATCGCATCATCAATTGGCCATGCAGCCGGCGACGGATTCGACAGTGCTGGGCGACTTCAATCACGCGAGCTTCGACAACAATGGCGTCACGTCAAACTTCTTCCGCAAGGGTTCGAAGTTCATGGTGCGCACCGACGGCCCGGGCGGTGCGCTTCATGACTACGAAATCGGGTACACGTTCGGTGTTTATCCGCTCCAGCAATATCTGATCGCGATGCCGGGCGGACGCTTGCAGGCGTTGGGGATCGCGTGGGACACACGGCCGCGCGAGAGTGGTGGCCAGCGGTGGTTCTTTCTATACCCGGGCCAGAAGATAACGCCGCGCGATTCTCGCCACTGGACCGGTATCGATCAGAACTGGAACTACATGTGTGCCGATTGCCATTCGACCAACCTGCGCAAAAACTACGACGCCCGCACGCGCACGTTTGCGACTTCCTACTCGGAGATCGATGTGTCGTGCGAGGCTTGTCACGGTCCCGGTTCGAACCACGTGACATGGGCGAAGAAGCAGGGCGATTGGGAGAAACTTGACGCGACCCAAGGCCTCACGATCGCACTTGACGAGCGCAAAGGCGTTGCTTGGCAGATTGATCCTGCGACCGGGAATGCGCGTCGAAGCTCTGCGCGTCAATCAGAGCGAGAGATTGAGACGTGCGCGCGATGCCATGCGCGGCGCGGCGAGATCGACGAAGACTATGTACATGGTCAGCCGGTGGGCGACGATTACCGCGTCGCGCTGCTCGATGAGGACCACTATTTTCCTGACGGCCAGATAAAAGAGGAGGACTACGAATACGGCTCCTTCATCCAGAGCAGAATGTTCCACGCGGGTGTGACGTGTAGCGATTGCCACGAGCCGCACAGTTCCAGGCTTCGGGCCGAAGGCAATGGCGTGTGCGCGCAATGTCATTCGGCGCAAAAGTACGACTCGCCGGCCCATCATTTTCACAAAGTGGGATCGGCGGGCGCGCGATGCGTCGAGTGTCATATGCCAACGCGCACGTATATGGTCGTCGACGCGCGTCGGGACCATAGCATCAGGATTCCGCGTCCCGACTTGTCGATAAAGCTGGGCACTCCCAACGCTTGCACCAATTGTCATAACGACAAGTCCGCCCAGTGGGCATCTGATTCAGTGAACAAATGGTACGGTCACGCACCGGACGGATTTCAACACTTTGCTGAGACGCTAAATGCCGGATCGCAGGGAGCACCGGGCGCACAACAATCGCTTGAGCGGTTAGTCGCGGACCTGGGGCAGCCGGCGATTGCCCGCGCCACGGCACTTTCGATGCTCGCCGCTTTCGCGCCGCCTCCAACCGACGAGGCGGTTCGCGCCGGAGTCGGCGACCATTGGCCGTTGGTGCGTCGCTCGTCAGCTCGCGCATTGTCCAACGGCGATCCTGCGGCCAGCGCGAATGCACTAACGCCGCTGCTTAGTGATCCTGTGCGCGCTGTGAGGATTGAAGCCGCAGAAGTGTTAGCTGGGTTACCCGCGAATAACTTACCCGCGGATGATGCCGCTGCTTTCAATCGCGCCACCGATGAATACATTAGTGCACAGGAACTGAACGCGAACCGCCCCGAAGCGCACATGAATCTTGGGTTGCTGTATGCGAGAGAGAATCACCTGGATAAGGCGGAGGCGGAACTCAAGACGTCACTGTTGCTCGACCCGAGCTTTGCCCCGGGAGCCGTCAACCTTGCCGACCTTTATCGCGCACAGAACCGGGACGATGAAGGCGAACGCGTCCTCAAGGAAGCGCTCAGTCGTTCACCAGATGACGCGTCGCTGCAGCACGCGCTAGGTCTCCTGATGGTGCGTCAGAAGCACGGTGCCGAAGCACTCGACCTGCTAGGGGCAGCGTCGCACAGCGATCCTGGCAATGCGCGCTATGCCTACGTTTACGCGATCGCGTTAAATGATGCAGGAAAGACTGCCGCCGCAATCAGCACACTGGACAGTTCTATCAAGGCGCATCCTTATGACCGCGATTCACTTGCCGCGCTTGTCGGCTTCCTGCAACAGTCAGGTGATTCTGCCAAAGCGCTGACCTATGCAAATCGGCTCAATGACCTCGAGCCTGACAATCCGCAAGTTCAACAGATGCTGAAGGACCTACATGAGCATTCCCATGGCTGATTCGTCGGTAGATGGCAAAGGACGAGCTCCGATCGAGCTATGGATTGCTGGTGCCGCTGCAATCCTACTCGGCGCTCTGTGCCTTCTTGTACTAAGGCCTTTTATATCTGCCTCGTTGTGGGCGGTGATCCTCTGCTTCACGACCTGGCCGATGTTCCTGAGGCTGGAATCGATTCTGGGCGGACGACGAACACTGTCGGCGCTGCTAGCTACTTTGTTCCTGGCCGCGGTTATAGTCGTTCCCGTTGCGATCCTTGGAGCCACGCTGGCTGACAACGTATCGAGCTTGATCGCGGCAAGTCAGAAACTCATCCAGCAGGGCCCTCCGAGTCCGCCTGACTGGGTCGCGAGTGTGCCGCTGATTGGCAGCCGCCTCGCTGACTATTGGAACTACTTGAATGAGAGCAGTTCGGTGAGGCTGCAGGAGTTAGCGCGGCTATTGCCTGCTGCCAAAACAATCGTCATATGGGGCGGTGGCGCTTTGGCCGCCGGAATCTTTCAGATCACTTTGAGCTTACTGATTGCGTTCTTTTTCTATCGCGACGGACAAGCCGCGGCGAATCAACTCCACGCCGCGCTTCGTCGGATCGCAGGGGGGAGCGGCGAGCGCCTTCTTGATCTCGCGGGCGCGACAATTCGGGCCGTCGTTTACGGTGTTCTTGGAACCGCACTTCTGCAGGGCGTAGTCGCCGCTATCGGCTTCGCTATCGCGAGAGTCCCTGGAGCTGTATCGCTGGGATTCGTCACCTTTGTGATGTCGTTTATTCCAGGCGGACCGGTGATCGTCGCGGCACCGGCTGCCTTCTGGCTCTATCGGCAAGGATCGATGGCGTGGGCGGTCTTTATGCTGGTGTGGGGATTGATGGTCGGGATGCTGGACAATGTCGTGAAGCCTTTGCTCATCAGTCGCGGCGGATCGACCCCGATGATTCTCGTAATGTTAGGAGTTCTAGGAGGAGCGCTCGCCTTCGGTGTTATCGGGATGTTCCTTGGACCGACGCTGGTGGCATTGGGATATAGCCTTTTGGAGCAATGGGCCGTGTCCGCGAGCGAAGTGCGGCAAGCTTGATATCGACTGTATTACCCGATCACGGTCCGGTTCCTGTCAGGCCGATGTTGTGCGGGCTGGTTGGGTCGCTCGCGACGGTCACCGTCATGGTCGCGCTCTCCGCGGCACCGCCGGCGGTGGGCGTGAACTTCACCGCTATCGTGCACGACGAGTGTGGCGCCGTCGATGTTCCGCAGGTGCCGCCGGCGACTGCAAAGTCACTCGAGTTCGCGCCGCTGAAGCTCTCGCCCAACGGCAGCGAGAATCCCGACAAGTTGGTGACTGTCGCGTTCAGCGTCTTCGACGCCTTCGTCAGTGTGCCGTACGCGATCGAAGTCGGCGCGACTGTCGCTGGTATGGTCGGTCCGGTGCTTATCGCTATGGTATGTGGACTGAGTGGATCGGGACTGTCAGCGATCGACAGCGTCGCCGATTCTGTTCCCAGCGCGCCCGGCTTAAACGTTACGAATATCGAGCACGCTTGGCCAGCGCCAAGGGTTGTCGCGCACGTTCCGCCAGTTACGAAGAAGTCGGCCGCATTCGTTCCGCCGAAGCTTTCGCTGAGAGTCACTGTCCGGGTCTGATGATTGGTCACGCTCAAGGACAGCAACGCCTTGCCGCCAAACTTCACGCTTCCGAATACCAGGCTGCTCTTCGATGTGGTCAAACCGGCGATGCCGGCGCCCGATAAGGTCGAGTGCTGCGGGTTGGTAGTAGCATTGTCGAAGATCATGAGCGTTGCACTGTGTGAACCGAGCGTGTTCGGCATGAACGCCACTCCTAGCGTGCAGCTGGTCTTGGGCGCGAGGGTGATTGGGATAGCACCGCATGTGCCCGTCCCACTTAGTGCATATTCAGCCGGGTCGGACGACGTCGTGCTCCCGATGATCAGCGGATGCGTCGCGCCGGTGTTATCGACCGTCAGATTCTTGGTAAGCGTCTGCCCCAAGGCAACATTGCCAAACGCGAGCGAAGCGGTCACGGACACGGTGGTGGTCGGTGTCGCAGTCGGCGTGGCTGTCGCAGTCGTGGTCGGTGTCGAGGTAGGTGTCGCCGTTCTGGTCGAGGTGGGAGTGGAAGAACTCGTTGGCGTAGTCGTGGAGGTCGCAGTCGGAGTAGCCGTGGCGGTCGCCGTTGCAGTAGCAGTCCTAGTAGCAGTAGGCGTTGCCGAAGGCGCGCCGCCGGTACCAAATGCTATCACGTTGGCCGAGTAGGCCGGGAAGTTGTACGAGAAATTTGTCGATAGCCCCGTTATAGGAGTACTAGCGATATTGGCAGAACCGACACCCGTCTTCGCCGCATTGTCCTGTGGTATGCCATAAGAGTACAGCGTCCCGCTGCTGCCCGGCGACGCGCCGCTGACGCTGATGTTGGTGTTGAACGCATTGCTCGGGCTCTTGTTCACGACCAGCAGCGTTAACCCTCCGGCAGTGCGCTCTGCGGCGCAAACGCTGACGAGAGGATAATCGCTGGCAGCGCCGACGAGTTGGTCGCCGCCACGTGCAAAGTGTTGCAAGAGCCTGTCGACATAAAACGTAGGATAGGTATCAGCGGGCCCTGCCGGATCGACACTGTCGGTAATGCCATAATCGCCGTACTGACGCCATCCGTAGAGCGATGAGGAATTGTTGTTGGTGGTTTCCTGACCGTTGCGCAAATCCCACCATACGACCGAATTAAACTCGGTGTTCATCGCGGCGCAGATACTGTCGGCGAGGAACAGACCGTTGACCAGACTGGTCGTTTGCTTGCCGGGGTTCGAATAGACGGAATTGTTTTCAGTGCAGTCCAGCTCGACACCGCCGGCAGCAGCGGCAAGGTAGTCGTTCAACTGCTGACGCAGATCGGCGGCGTCAGTAGTCCAGGTACCATTGGAAAGGAGCAGACCCGGATCGCTCTCGGCACCGGGCGCTTGCGCGTAGCGATGGTAAATCAGGAAATCCGGCGTCACGCCGAGGCTGTGCAGCGTAGCGAGCATCACCGGCGTCCATCCGTTGTGCGTTTGCCCAGTTCTCGGATTAACCACCGGATGATTGGTGTTGTTCGCGTAACTGTCCTCGCCGGTGACAGCGACGGCGCCTATCTTGATTGTAGGATCGACTGCTTTCATCTGCGCGTAGTATTGCTTGAAGCGCTGCGCGTAGGTGTAAGGATCGTGAGCGACAGTGTTAATATCGGTTTCCCACGATCCATAGCACTCGTTCCCGATTTCCCAATATTTGAATCCATAGTGATGTGTTACGTTGGATTCATTGACCCATGCGGCTGCCTCGGCCGGCGTGCCCGATCCGTAGTTGACGGTGATGAAGGCTTGAGTGCCGACCGCGGTTGCTACCTGAGCAAAACTGTCGAAGGACGTTGCCCACTGCCACGTATTGCTGTCTGTAGTGTTCGTGGCCCAGTGATAGTCGTCGGAGAGGGATCCACCGGGGAAACGCAGCGCCTGCGCGCCCATCGAGGTCAACAGACTAATCGTGTTGCTCGTGTCGAAGTCGGAATCCCATACGGCGGTGTTAACTGCAAAGTGGCGCGCATCGACGACACGCACCGGCTGTGCCGCATTCACCGTAACGTTCACGACGCTCGGGGGCGGCTGCGCCGTGACTGAGATCGTGTCTACGAAGAACGCCGGCTGCGTGGTGCCGCTGCGATCCTGGATCCAGAATCCGTCGAGGTCAGGCTGATTCTGCACCCCCAGCGAAGACAGTGGGAGAGTGATTTGCCTCCAGGTGTTCGCGGCAAGAGCAGGCAGAGTCACGACGGTCTGCGCCGTGCCATTGAGCGTCGCCTGTACTTGCAGCAACTGGCCACCAACCGGGCCGCCGTTAATCCAGAAGACCAACGCGGCGTAGGAGCTGGAATCGAAAGCGGCTTGATGCAGGTAGAGCGCCTGGTAAGGACCCGCGCTAACGCTGATGGAGTCGGTTCCTGATTGTACCGGCGTCGTGTTGCTCAGATTCACTGTCGCCCAGCTCCAGTTCTGCCAGCCGTTGACCAGGGCGTCCGAATAAACGGACTGGTCGGTTTGCGCGTGGGCGATAGCGGGCAGCGCAACGCAGCACAGCAGCGGCGTCAAAACCGTAAGGAGCGATCGCATGCGGCGCGATATGACAGAAAGAGTCATATTATTACAATATGTATAATCGAATCGCGTCGGAGAGCAAAGAGAGTCTCGACAGTTTGCCAAACGTCGCCGTCAAAATGGGCAAAGAGCCATCCGCTGGCGACTTGGGCCAAGCGCGGCGTACTTTTTCCGCTTCTTCAAAAGGTTGAAGTCTTCGGAAACTCAACCGGTTTCGCCGGGAAGGTATTGTACTTTGGTACAATAGCCGGAAACTTCTATGCGACGCAGAATGTGTTCCTCGAAACTCAAGTTCAACTCTCTCGATGGCGCTGAAGCGAGAGAACAGAATTGGGATCAAGGAGAACACGCATGTGGAATGCAAAAGCGGTGCTCCGTCGGATTGTCGTGCCCGCCGTCGGCGTCCTTACCGTGCTCTGGTTCGCTGGAGTAACCAGCGCTCAGTACGGTCAGTACCCGGTACTGGACCGGGTCGCCAATAAAGTAATTCAGAAATACCAGAACTCATCTTGCGAGCAATTGTGGCAGGAGCGAGGGCAGCCGAAATCGCAGCGGGAACAGGAGGCGGTTAACTTTCTGCACAACGATCCGCAGATGCGCAGGATGTTCATCGACCGAGTAGCGGCGCCTATCGCGAACAAGATGTTCGAATGCGGGATGATACCATGAGCGCCGCAACTCGATACCAATCAACCTGCGCTCTGCTAATCGCGTTCAGCGTATTTCTGAGCATGCCTGCCAATGCCCAGACCGCGCACAAGGTCTCGAAGCCTTCGAAGGCGGCGGTCCAGGCTATGCCGGCGCCCGCGCCGGTGCTCGAGCCCAAGGCTATCGCGATTCTGAAAGCCGCATGCGCCAAGCTTGCCGCAGCCCATTCGATGTCCTTCACCGCGGTCATCAGCTACGAGAACCCGAGCCGGCTTGGCCCTCCGCTCATCTATACCGTACGCGACGATGTAACTTTGCAGCGTCCCGACAAACTCAAGGTGATAACACCGGGTGACGGTCCTGCCAACGAGTTCTACTATGACGGCAAGACCATGTCCGCGTATCGCACCGGCTGAGAACCTCATCGCAGTGGCCAGTGCGCCGCCGACGATCGACGCGATGCTGGATGCGGCCCAGCGAGATGCCGCCATTTACTACCCCTTCACCGATGTGATCGTCGCCGATCCTTATAAGGGGATCGCCGATGGGATGACGACCGCCTTCTACATTGGGCAATCGCACGTGATGGGAGGGGTCACGACGGACATGGTCGCAGTCAACAACAGCTGGGTGTTTGAACAACTCTGGATCGGTGCCGACGACAAGCTGCCCCGGATGGCTCGCGCAGTATTCCACGCCGACCCAGTCGGATTGCGCCATCAGATCGAATTCTCTAATTGGCAAATCGATCCAGTAATTGCCGCGGATGCTTTCACATCGCCCGGCCTCGCATCGGCGAAGCGAATCTCGTTCAGCCGACCGGACCCGCAGCTACCGCCAGGTATCAAGCCTCCGAAGCGCACCATGTCATCGACGGCAAATTGAGGAGTCGCATCATGAAAAAAGCTCTGATCGGCTTACTAGGTCTCTCGATCGTGGCGCTTTTGCCCGGCCTCGCTGGAGCCTGGTCTCATGCCGGAAGATATGGTGGCTCTGAATCCGGTGGAGGTGGTTCCTGGAACGCCAATGGCGCCCGTGGGGCTTCCGCGTCGGGCGGAGGTGGCTCCTGGAGCGGCAAAGGCGCCTTCGGCGGCTCCGCATCAGGCGGCGGCGGCTCCTGGAACGCCAGGGGTGGCAACGGCGGCCACGCGTCGGGTGGAGGTGGTTCATGGAGCGGCAAAGGCGGCGACGGCGGCTCCGCATCAGGTGGAGGCGGTTCGTGGAGTGGTCATACTGAAAATGGCGGAACCGCTTCGGGTGGAGAAGGATCGTGGAATGCTCACGGAGCCAATGGAGGCAGCGCATCGGGAGGCGAAGGCTCATGGGGTGGCCAAGGCGCCAACGGTGGAACCTATAATCACAGTTATTACGGCAATACGTCGACCTACAACGGGAATACCTACCACGCGAGCAACAACTACGCGACGACTACCTATAGCAACACTGGAACTTACTACGGCGGCAGCTATAGCACCTATCATCCACCCACTACTGTCAACTACTACGGCAGCAGTTGTTCCAACTGCGGAGGCTGGAGCACCGCTGGCGCCGCTGCTGCGGGAGTCGCGGTCGGGGCGGTGGTCGGTGCGACAGTAGCTAATGCGAACTCGAATGCAAACGCGGCGAACGCGTACAACTCCGGCTACGCTGCCGGCAGCTACAATACAGCGTACGCGATGGGAGCGATCTATCCGATGACACCCCCGGGCGCCATTCAACAATACGTCAACGGCACGACCTACTACTTTTACGGCAACACCAATACCTGGTTCCTGCCTTCTTACGGCGCGAACGGCGTTTACTATCGCGTGGTGCCTACCCCAGATTGATTTATCTAACTGGCGAAGGGGACTTCTTGATTGCTGTAGGTCGAAGTGGAATTGCCGTGGGAGGGCATCGTCTGATGAACGCTCGACATCAAAAGACTGTACCGATTCTTGCGGTAGTTGCACTGCTGATCGTCGCAAGCTTCAGCGCAACCAGAGTGTCGGCTCAAGAAATCAGCGGCGTACCTGGCTCACCCAGCTCCACTATGACGCTTGATGGCAAACAACTCCCGCCGCCACCACTGCCGTTCGGTGGCGTGATCAAGGAAAGCGCCAAGGATTCCACGCCGTGGTGGCCGCCGCGGGTAGTGCCGCCCAAGGGCGCGCCCAACATCCTTCTAATTATGACTGACGACCAGGGTTACGGTGTTTCAGGCACCTTCGGCGGCGTCATTCCGACGCCTGCGATGGATCGCATCGCCAACGCCGGCTTGCGCTACACCGAGTTCCACTCCACCGCGCTCTGCTCGCCAACCCGCGCGGCGCTGATCACGGGGCGCAACCATCACTCGGTGGGCTTCGGCGTGATCGGCGAATTGTCCACGGGCTATCCGGGCTATGACTCTATCATCGGGCCCGACGACGCCACCATCGGCACCATTTTGCGAGACAATGGTTACGCCACTTCCTGGTTCGGCAAGGACCACAACATTCCCGCCTTTCAATACAGCGCCGCAGGGCCTTTCGACCAATGGCCGGTCGGCATGGGCTTCCAGTATTTTTACGGGTTCCTCGGCGGGGAGACCGACCAGTGGACGCCTTACCTTTATCGAAATACGACCCCGGTGTTCCCGTGGATCGGTAAGCTAGGATATAACCTCACCACCGACATGGCGGACGATGCGATCAAGTACATGCACGATCTAAGCGCGGTTGCACCCGACAAGCCGTTCTTTGTTTATTACGTTCCGGGTGGCACCCACTCGCCGCACCAGCCGACCAAGGAATGGATCGAGAAGTTCAATGGCAAGTTCGACATGGGTTATGAAAAGTTGCGCGAGCAGATATTCGCCAACCAGAAACGGCTCGGTGTGATTCCCGCGGATACCCAGTTGACTCCCTGGCCCGACGGGCAAACCGCATACGGTGGCGCAAAACTGCCGAGGTGGGACTCGCTCTCGATACTCCAGAAGAAGCTCTACTCCCGCGAAGCAGAAGTCTTCGCCGCCTATGCTGCCTACACCGATCATGAGATTGGCCGCGTGATCCAGGAGGTTCAGGACGAAGGCAAGCTCGACAACACGCTCATCATCTATATCAGCGGCGATAATGGCACCAGCGCGGAAGGCACCCTCGAGGGAACATATAACCAGATGACCGCCTACAACGGCCTGCTTACCCTGCCGATGCCTCTGCAGATGCTGCACTACGAAGATTGGGGCTCGGACAAGACCTACCCTCATATGTCAGTGGCCTGGTCGTGGGCGTTTGACACTCCGTTCAAGTGGACCAAGCAGGTAGCGTCGCATTTCGGCGGCACGCGGCAAGGGATGGCCATTTCATGGCCCGGCCACATCACGGACGTCGGCGGCATCCGCCCGCAGTTCCACCATGTGATTGATATTGTGCCCACACTGCTCGAAGCCACCGGCATCAAGGCGCCTGAGGAGGTTAATGGGATCAAGCAGAAGCCGATTGAAGGCGTGAGCATGGCCTACACGTTCGACAAGGCAAACGCCAACGCTCCGTCGAAACACGACACGCAGTATTTCGAGATGGTCGGTAACCGCGCGATTTATCACGACGGTTGGATCGCCTCGACGACGCCTCCTGCCGCGCCGTGGCTCCTTGCAACGGGCAAGTTGACCGACGTCAACGACTACAACTGGGAACTTTACCACATCACCGAAGACTACTCGCAAAACAACGACCTGGCCGCTAAGATGCCGGACAAGCTGAAGGAAATGCAGGCGTTGTTCCTGACTGAGGCCGCAAAATACCAGGTCCTGCCACTCGACAACACGGGCTTCTCGCGACTCCTTACTCCGCGTCCAAGCGCAGTTGCCGGGCGAACGGTTTTCACCTACACGGGCGAGAACTCCAACATTCCGGTGGGAAATGCTCCCAGCATTTTGGACAAGGACTACACCATCACTGCCGACGTGACGGTCCCGCAAGGTGGGGCGGAAGGAATGATAGTGACCTTGGGCGGCCGCTTCGGCGGCTACGGCCTCTATTTGCTCAAAGGCAAGCCGGTCTTCGATTATAATATGCTCGACTTGACTCACTACCGCTGGGAGGGCGGGGTGTTAGGCCACGGCTTGACGGCTGATGCGCTCGAGCCGGGCAAGCATACGATAGTATTCGATTTCAAATACGACGGACCGGGGCCAGGCAAGGGTGGTACAGGCGTGTTCACTGTCGATGGCAAAGAGATAGCTCGCAAGAAGATTCCGCACACGATTCCATTACTCATGTCGATAGACGAGACCTTTGACGTTGGGAGCGATACCCGTACCGCCGTGAACGACGACTATAAGCTGCCGTTCCGCTTCACCGGCACGATCGACAAGCTGACTTTCAACCTCGGTCCGGAGCAACTGACCGACGCGGATCGAAAGGCCATCGCAGAGAAACTGGCAAGGGCCAGGGACTAGGCCATTGGCGTTGGAATCACGGAATCTGCGGCCATCTTGATGAATAGTTCTTCGTCAGTGTACGCTCTGCAGTTTGCGACCGCGGTGATTGAGGCAGGAGCCGGCTTCGCGCTACTGATTTTTCCTTCCAGAGCGGCAAGACTCCTGCTCGGCGCGCCACTGGATACGCCCGATGCGTTGACAGTCGCGCGCGTCGGCGGAATGGCCTTGCTCACTTTGGGTGCCGCGTTCTGGCTCGCTCGCGGTGACGCGCAAAGCCGTGCCTCGAAAGGAATGATCGCCGCGATTTTGCTCTACAACGTCGGCGCAGTGTTCATCCTTGGCAGTTTAGGTATCGGGTCGCCGCGCGTCGGTGTAGCGCTATGGCCGGCGGTCGTGCTGCATACTGCGATGACCGCATGGTGCATTATGAGCGTTCGACAGTTGGGCGGCGCCGAAGAGGCAGATAGTCTCCGTCAATAGCAATCGCGCAATGAGCTATAACCAACCAATCGGGGATACCTCGCTAATCGCATGTCTGCATTGCGATTTGCTGCAGCGCATCCCCGATCTTGAGCCCGGGGCTTCCGCGCGTTGCCCGCGATGTAACAAGGAGCTATGGCGCCACCGTGTCGACTCACTCAACCGCACCCTCGCACTGACCCTAGGCGCGGCATTGCTGTACGTAATCGCGAACTCGGTACCTATGCTCGGTCTTACCATCGTCGGGCGCGACGCTTCGACTACTGTAATCGGAGGCGCGCAGCATCTGTGGGATAACGGACAGAAGATAGTCGGAGTGTTAGTCCTCTTCACCGCAGTCATCGCACCTGCCCTTCAGATCGGCTTGATGCTGGCTATCGTGCTCGGAGGGATGCGCGCGCGACCGCCGAGATGGGTAGGAACGCTGCTCCGCTATCATCCGACGACGCGCATCTGGAGCATGATCGAAGTCATGATGGTCGGTGTGCTGGTCGCCTTGGTCAAGATTGCGGACTACGCTACCGTGATTCCGGGAATGGCGCTATTCGTGCTCTGGATACTTGTTTTCGTCCTCGCCGGGATGTCGGCTGCCTTTGACTCGCGAGATGTTTGGGAGAGAATCCAGTGGGCGGGCGAAGCCGAGCGCGACGCTGCGGGTGAGGCTCTTGCGGAGGGAACATCGTGAGCTCTGCTGGTATCACCGCGATGCAGCAAGGTCTGCAAAGCTGCGAAGGCTGCGGGCTGCTCTCGCGTCCCGAGCCGGGCGAGCAAGAAGGGCGATGCCCGCGCTGCGACGAAAAACTTGAATTTCGAAAGCCCGACAGCTTCCAGCGGACGTGGGCGTTCCTGATTGCGGCCGCAGTCTGCTACATCCCGGCCAATGTGCTTCCCGTGCTGACGACGACGACGGCGGCAGGCGCCGAGTCGGACACTATTATGCAAGGTGTAGTGTTGCTGTGGTCGCCGACGGGATGGCCGTTGTCGATCATCGTGCTCGTCGCGAGCATCATGATTCCCAGCGCGAAGATTCTCGCGCTCGGCTACCTGTTAATCACCACCCAGCGCGGCTCGGTCGCCAATAACGAACAGCGGATCCGAATGTACCGGATGGTCGAGTTCATCGGACGATGGTCGATGGTCGACGTGTTCGTCGATACTTTCACGGCGGCGTTGATTCAGCTCCAGCCACTAATGTCAGTGGAGCCGGGGCCGGGTCTGATCTTCTTCGCGGCGGTGGTGGTGTTTACGATGCTCGCGGTCGAAGCGTTCGATCCACGGCTAATCTGGGATTCCATCAGTTCGCAAGAGGCAAATTCGAAAGAGGTTACATATGCCTGATCGCGATCCGCCACGCTCGTCAGTCCCCGAATCGAGGAACGTGCCTAAGAAGCGCACGCGGCTGTCGCTGGTTTGGTTCATTCCGATTCTGGCGGCAGTTGTCGGCGCATGGGTGGCTGTGACGCGAGTGCTGAGCGAAGGCCCCAAGATAACGATCGTTATGAAATCGGCGGAAGGACTGGAGGCTGGCAAGACAAAGATCCATTACAACGGCGTCGATATCGGCACGGTAAGAACAATAGAGCTATCGCCGGATCATCAAACCGTGATCCTGAAAGCGCAGATGGCGCCCAAGACAGAGACCTTCCTCGTCAAAGATACCAAGTTCTGGGTCGTGAGGCCGCGAATCTCGGGCGCCAACATTACGGGGCTCGGCACGCTTATTTCCGGAGCCTACATAGGTGTGGAAATAGGCTCTTCACAGGAAGAGCAAAACGACTTTGTGGCGCTCGAAACACCTCCCATCATAACCGGCGATATTCCCGGGCGCTTCTTCATTTTGAAAACACCTGACTTAGGCTCGCTGGACACCGGCACTCCAATTTACTTCAGGCGGTTACAAGTCGGCCAGGTCGCATCCTATGCGCTCGACAAGGACGGTAAGAATCTGACTGTCAAGGCGTTCGTGCAAGCGCCGTACGACCAGTACGTCAACCCTAACACTCGCTTCTGGCATGCGAGCGGAGTCGACGTGTCGCTCTCGGCGAGCGGTCTTACTGTACAGACTCAGTCGGTGTTGTCGATCCTTATAGGTGGCATCGCGTTCGAAACCGCACCGACCGTTTTGGTCTTGCCACCGTCCGAAGAGAATGCAGTATTTACCCTGTACAGCAACCGGACCGAGGCCTTCAACCCACCTCCGCGCAATCCGCAAACCTACGTGCTCATTTTCAAGGAGTCGGTTCGAGGCCTGACAGTAGGGGCGCCCGTCGAGTTCCGCGGTATTCCAATCGGCGAGGTAGCGGATATTCGCGCGCAAATCGACCTGAAGAATTTCGAGTTTTCAGTACCGGTGACCATTCGGCTGGACCCGACCCGGCTCGGAGTAAAGGTCGTTGATGCGTCGGCTTTCGTGGATCTC
Source organism: uncultured delta proteobacterium (assembly GCA_963794325.1). Lineage (GTDB taxonomy): Bacteria > Desulfobacterota > Binatia > Binatales > Binataceae > Binatus. The sequence continues at coordinate 375,204 of CAWCDG010000002.1, forward strand.
GGGTCGATGCGTCGGAGGCTGATCGACAGCTTGATAGCTCACGGCGCTCGTGCGCAGCTCGCGACTGGCAGCCTGCTGACCGGAGCCGTTTATGTGTCGATCGACTTTTTCCCCGGAGCGCCGCCGGCGACGGTGGACTGGTCGCAGCAGCCGCCCCAGATTCCGACTACTCCCGGACAATTCCAGGCGACCGAGGCGACCGTCGAGAATATCGTCAAGAAGCTCGACAAGGTGCCCTTCCAGGAGATCGGGGTAGACCTACAAAAGGCTATCTCCCAGCTGGATGCAACCTTGGTCAGCGCACAAGGGACGCTAACCAGCGCGCGCGGCACTCTCGACAATACCACCACGCTCACCGGACCAAATTCGGCGCAGGTCCAGCAAGTAAGCAGCACCTTGCAGGAAGTGAGCCGCGCCGCGCGATCGTTGCGCGTGCTGGCAGACTATCTCGAGCGTCATCCCGAGGCGCTCCTTCGAGGCAAGACGGGGGAGGCGAAGTGATGGCACGACGTATCGCGCAACTGGTCTCGATCGGGTTGGTGGCTGCGCTTGTATCAGGATGCAGCACTGCTCCGTCGCGGTTCTACTCTTTGGCCCCGACCGCAACTGCAGACGGCACGCCGCCAACCACAGGCTCGGTGATGGTAGGTCCGGTCTCGATACCCGCCGCAGTAGATCAGCCTGAGTTTGTGGTGCAGGTCGCCCCGAACCGCGTTCAAGTCGATGAGTTCAATCGATGGGTTTCGCCGCTGGGTGATTCGATAGCTCGCGCAGTCGCCGGCGATCTCGTCGTCCTGCTCGGCACGCCAGACGTCGCCAGTTCACAGTTGGCGAATTGGGTTCCGGATTACAGAGTGACGATCGACGTGCAGCGCTTCGAGTCGGTTCAAGGTCAGGCAGCTACGCTCGAGGCGGTATGGACGGTGCGCAAGAGCGCGGGCGGTGAGACTCGATCGGGACGCACCGTCGCGCGCGAACCCGTGCAGGGTCAGGGTTTCGAAGCGCTTGCGGCCGGGCACAGTCAGGCAATAGCAAAGATGAGCGGCGACATCGCAGCGGCGATTCGCGCCGAAGCCGAGCAGAAGTCTTAACAGTCAATCTAGCGAGAGACTTAGTTGAAGCGAAGGACAGAATGACCCAATGAGCAGAATGAAACTACTATCGCGGCCCAAGGGCCGATCGTTGCCGTTGATACTTACAGCGGCGGTCTTAATGTCCACGTCGCCGGTGATCACCGGATGCTCGCGCGGGGATGATCAACCTGCCGCGGCGCCGTCGGTCCAGGCGGAGCCGAGCGTCGCTCCGACGGCAGTGCCTGCGGCTCCTCCTCCCGCGGCTGCCGCGGAACCCGGACCGCCGCCCGGTGCTGCAACTGCGCAAGAGTTGCAGGAACTGGTCTCACCAATTGCTCTTTATCCCGACGTGCTCGTGGCGCAAATCCTCGCCGGATCAACCTATCCGACGCAGGTGGTGGAAGCCGATCGTTGGATGAAGCAGAACCCCAACCTCACCGGCGATCAGTTGGCCAACCAGGTGAATCAGCAAGCGTGGGATCCGAGCATCAAGTCGCTGACTCAGTTTCCTTCGGTTCTTCAAACGATGAACGATAGCCTGGCGTGGACCTCTGAGCTGGGCGAGGCGTACTACAATCAGCCCGCGGACGTGATGAATGCTATTCAGGTCCTGCGCAACATGGCAGTGAACGCGGGAACACTTAAGTCCACTGAGCAACAGAAAATTGAAGTCCAGCCGAGTCCTCCCGCCGCGCAAGGTAGCGCGCAACCCTCAGTTCAGCAGACGGTTATTATCCAACCGGCGCAGCCGAACACGGTTTACGTCCCCCAGTACAATCCGACTACCGCTTACGGTGCACCGGTCGCAGCGCCACCAGGATACAGCGGCAGCGATTTGCTTCTTACAGGTGTCTTATCGTTCGGAGCCGGGATTTTGCTTGGATCGCTGATCAATAACGGGAACAACAATTGGAACTGCGGTTGGTACGGAGGCGGCGGTAGCTCGGTCAAGTACAACAACAACGTTTACGTCACTAACAACAACGTGTACCCGGGGCGCTATCCCGCCGGTGGTGGCGGTTACCGTCCGCCTGCATACCGTCCGCCTGCATATCGCCCGCCCAATGGAGGATACCCGGGATACCAACCACGACCGGGGCAATATCCGGCGACCAGGCCGGCCAACGGTGGCGGCGGGTATAGTCGTCCTAACAATCCAGGAGTGCCCGCGACGCGGCCCTACGACAAGAAGACCGCAAGGCCGGCTAATCCAGATATCGCCAGACCTAATTTCCCCAAGTCGAGCACACTCCCTAACAATCCAGCCGGTTCTAATCTGAACAAGAAAGAGGTTGGGAAGAATCGACCCAATCAGCCGGCTAACCCTATCGCCGAGAATCGTCCAGCTAATCCTGCCGGCGGAAATCGGCCTGCCACCAAGCCTGCCAATCGTCCGGCCGACCCGGCCCGAGGCTTCGCTAAGGACAACAGCAGCACGGGTGGCCGCAATAGCGCGCTAGGTGGATATGAGCCCGGTGGAAACGCGCGAGCATCCAGCGATCGCGGGCAATCCAGCTTCAAGGGAAATCAGAAACCCGCTGGCGGCGGAGGCAATCGTGGAGGAGGCGGCAACGCCAATCGCGGTGGCGGGGGTGGCGGCGGAAATCGAGGCGGCGGAGGCGGCGGCGGTGGAAATCGAGGCGGCGGGAAAAAGGGCAGGTGAAAGGCGAATGAAAATGATTACAGTAAAGGCTAAAACCTCCGTCGCTCTTTCAATGCTCCTTCTAACGTGGTTGCTCCTGACGCCATTCGCGTCAGCCGATGACGCTGCCACTCAGCAAATATTTCCGACCCCTGACGCCGCCGCCAGCGCGCTGGTCGCAGCTGCCAAAGCGGACGACATGAAAGCGCTGAGCTCAATACTCGGTCCAGACGCGGATCAGATCCTTTCATCCGGAGATCCAGTCGCCGACAAGAACGCGCGCGACGAGTTCGCGCGCCGCTATCAGGAAATGCATCGCCTGGCCTACGACGACAAGGGTCGCGTCATTCTCTATATCGGCGCCGGGAACTGGCCGGTTCCGATTCCCCTCGTAAAGAAGGATAGCAGTTGGGTTTTCGATACAGCGGCCGGCAAAGAAGATCTACTCTTCAGACGAATAGGCCGGAACGAGTTGTTCACAATCAAGGTTCTCGAAGATCTCGCTAAAGCCCAGTCCGAATATGCCAGCGATGCGCACGATGGCGCCGTCGAAGGACAGTTCGCGCAGAAGATTCTGAGCGATCCCGGTAAGCAGAACGGTTTGTATTGGGAAACCAGCGAAGGTCAGCCGGAGAGTCCCATAGGACCTATGGTCGCAACTGCCACTGCCGCAGGTTACAAGAGAGACAAAGGCGGAACTCCTATCCCGTTTCATGGGTACTACTACAAAGTACTAACCGGGCAAGGCAAGAACGCTCCAGGCGGCGCAAAACAGTATGTGGTCGATGGTAAGATGACCAATGGGTTCGCCTTCCTGGCCTATCCCGCCGAGTACCGCGCGTCAGGTGTGATGACGTTCATGATCAATGAGGACGGTGTCATCGTCCAAAAGGACCTTGGGCCAGACACGGCAAAGCTCGCGACCGCGATCTCTGAATACAATCCCGACAAGACCTGGGACGAAGTGGACGAGTAAGCCCCGCGACAATGAGGGCTCGGGCAAAGACGTCAGTCGACACCAGGTTTCTCGGCCAACTTCGAGAGGAAGTCCATACTCGATTCGGTCCGCACCGGCATAGTGCACTGCTCTTGGCGCTCATCGCTGCGTTCGGGGTGCGCGCCGTCATCGGCGAGAAAGGAGCGGGCTTCATACTATTCAGTGTCGCGCTGGTTTTCCTCCTGCTGGTGGCGCTGTACAACATCAACGTCGATGAGTTGGTCGGTGAAAGAGGTTTGCTGCTGAACCAGGCGAGGCACCGCCGACTATTGGGTTGGATGCTAGCAGCCGCAGCAGGAACAGAACGAATAGCGACCATCGTTGCGCCCGGCCCGACGCTCGACATGATCGGTACTGTCTGCTGGCTGCTATTCGTCGCATTTGTCACGGCCAGCCAGTTGCGCAGCGTTCTCAGGCAGCGAGAGGTGACCGGAGAAACCATTTGCATGGCTGTGTCGGTGTACCTGCTAATGGGCTTTTGCTGGGCTCTTCTGTACGCAATCATATTCCAGCGGCATCCGGATTCCTTTGCTGGTATCGTAGCCGCAGGCTCCAGCCAGTCGACCCGCTTTCAACACATTTTCCCGGTTTTCGGCTATTTTAGTCTGACCACCCTCTCAACTATCGGATTTGGCGACATAACCCCGGTAACTCTCCAGGCCCGCTATGCCGCCGTGGCAGAGGGAATCACCGGACAGTTCTATCTTGCAATCCTGGTCGCGCGGCTGGTCGGGATGCAGATGACTCAGTCTCCAACTCAGCACGCTGAACAAAAAGCTATCGACACTGGCGCAGAAAGAGAAATGAGACACCGCGCTGCAGGCTTATCCTGGCGTGGCTGATGGGCGCTAGCTAGGAGCGGGTCTGGGAAGCCGGAGGAAACATTGGTGAGCCCATTCGAAGTCGGTTAGTATCGTACTGGCGAGCGTCTTCGGAGGCGCGCTACTCGGGATGGCTATTCACAGGATGCTGCCGGAGCCGCATCTGAGCGCGGAATCCAAAGATGTAATCAAGCTTGGGATGGGACTGATTGCCACAATGTCGGCTCTGGTCCTGGCGCTGCTGACTAACTCGGCGAAAGGTTCTTATGATGCGCAGCGAAACGAAGTCACCCAAGCCGCCGCTAACATCATCCTGGTCGATCGCGTGCTGGCTCATTACGGACCAGAGACGAAAGAGGCTCGCGATCTTCTCAAGCTCTCCGTTGCGGGAATGATCGATCGAATTTGGCCTAACGACGCTGTCGGAAATGCGAAGTTGGGGCCTACGACCGCCGGTGGTGAATTATTCTTCGACAAGATCCAGGAACTCACGCCTCGTAACGAAATGCAGCACTCGCTTCAGGCCCAAGCCATTAGTTTGAGCATTGCGGTTGGACAGGCGCGCTTGATGCTCTTCGAGCAGGGTGTCCGATCGATCCCGATGCCGTTTCTGGTGCTGCTGATCTTCTGGGTGACCGTTATTTTTCTAAGCTTCGGACTTTTCGCGCCGCACAATGCGACGGTTATCGTAACTCTATTCCTGTGCGCGCTTTCTGTTTCGGGTGCGATCTTCTTGATAATGGAATTGGACCGCCCCTTCGGCGGGGTAATTCAGATTTCCAGCGCCCCGCTGCGTAACGCCCTGATGAATATCGGCAAGTAGCCTTTTTTGTGCGGATGTCGCGCCGACGGCGCTTTAGCATCGGCACAAAACCGCCACGCCGCCTGAATCTCGCCCGCCAAAATCTTGTCGTTCAGGTCGCTGCGCGCGATTCTCTGCGCTATAGGTCTTTTCCTTTGCTTGCTTCAACAATGGCACTTGGCACATATCCCGAGCGGCATTCTTCTTGCTCATCTACCTGTCGCAACTGCGAGGTAGAACCAATCCATGGGAATCAGTGCTCTTAAGAAAAATCCGGGACTGGCGTGTCTTGCTATCCTTGCGCTTTCGTTTTTCTTTGCAAAGGTGACGCAGGCATGCACCGGCATCAGGCTTATAGCCGCCGACGGGACTGTGGTTTATGCGCGCACGCTCGAATTCAATGTTGACCTGGATTCCGATGTGCTCGTGGTGCCGCGAGGTTACGCCCGGAGCGGTACGACGCCGGATGGCGAGAATGGGCTTAAGTGGAACTCAAAGTACGCCTCGGTCGGCGCCAATGGCGTGGGCCTTCCACTCTTGTTCGACGGCGTGAACGAAAAAGGCCTGGCTGCGGGGTTGTTCTACTTCCCCACAACCGCGGGCTACTTGAAGTACAACAGCGCGCAAGCCTACCGGACGATCGCGCCATGGGAGGTTGGTTCGTGGATCCTGGAGAATTTCGCGACGGTCGATGAGGTCAAGCAGAACATTGGAAGCGTGACCGTTGCTGAGGTCATGTTCAAGCAATGGGGCTTCGTGCCGCCGGTCCACTATGTGGTTCACGATGCCTCGGGCAAGAGCATCGTGATCGAATACGTCGAGGGAAAACTGCATGTCTACGATAACGTGATTGGAGTGATGACCAATTCGCCGGCGTTCGACTGGCATATGACAAATCTCCGCAACTACTTGAACTTCTCAATTGTGAACAAGCCGCCCTTGGAAATTGGCGGCGTCAGGCTGACCGCGCTGGGCCAAGGCACCGGGATGCTCGGGATGCCGGGCGACTTTACTCCGCCATCGCGGTTTGTCCGCGCGGTCGCCTACAGCACGTCGGTGGTGCCATCCGCGACCGGTGAAGAAGAGGTGCTCGAGGCATTTCACATTCTGAACAACTTCGACATTCCTGAAGGCGCGGCGCGTGAGAAACACAAGGACGCGCACGGGAACATCATCTCGGATCACACCATTTGGACGAGCGCTTCCGATCTGAAAGCGAAGCGCTACTACTTCCGGACCTACGAGAACAGCGAGATTCGTTCGGTGGACCTGATGAAGATGCCGCTCGATGCCAAAACCATCACGAGCATTCCCATGAAAGGCCCGGAGATCATCAGGTCTCTGAACCCTTAGCGTGCCTGCCAGACCTACGCCGACCAGCCCCATCTGCCAGGAACCGCATACTATTCGGGACGGACCCGAATCCTCCGTCATCAGCTGAAGTCGAGATCCCTTTTTGGAAGCGCCTGGGGGACGTTCTTGCGAGCCTTCTGACTAATTACAAAAAGAGTCTTGCAAATACTTGCTTTGGCACGCTATGGTGCGCGTACTTCTCCATATGTTCCGCCGTTGTGGGAGGGATTCTGGTCCAAGGCGGGAGTTCAATTTGCTGTGCGTGGTTCGGGAGGGACGATGTCTGTTCGGGGGACGGGAAGTCTTCAACAATCGCGGAAAACAAATCTCTGGATGATGGTGCTGGTTGCAGCCTTGGCGTTCAGCGTCGGGGCGTGCAATGGCGGATCGAGCAGCGGCGGTGGACCCGTACCGTCAATGCAACCGGGGCTTTGGGTGCCCAATTTTTTTGGCTACAACCTAATCGAGATCGAGCCCGGACAGCGTACGCAGAGCGGCACGCCCAGTGCGGCTCTGACGAATAACAGCGATTTTATAGATCAGCCCGAGGAAGCGCTCTTCGACCAAAAAGGCAATCTCTGGGTGAGCAATTGCTCCGATCTGCAACTCGGCGCCGGGACGATCACAGAGTTCACCCATAATCAGCTCGAGAATTTGCCTAAAGATTCCAGTCCTACTCCGAATGTGATTCTGATGGACGACGGAACTTTCAGCATTTTCGGTTGTCCATACGGCATCGCATTCGGGGTTGACGGCAGTCTCTGGGCATCCAATCGTTTTTCGGCCAATCTGATCAACTTCACGCCAAGCCAGTTGAACGTTGGCGGAGCGCAGTTCCCGAACACGGAAATCGTGTCGACCAGTTTCGGCAATCTCGAGGGAATTCAGTTCGATAGCGCCGGTACGCTATGGGTCGCTGACGTGGCTCAGTCTGAAATGTTTGGATTCAAGGCCGCTACCCTCGCAGCTGCCGATGGTACGATTGCCGACCTTGCTCCCGACATCGTTAATTCGTCGCCCGCGCTTAACGGCCCCACTGACGTGCTCGTTGACAAATCGGGCAATCAATGGGTTACAAATTGTCTCGGCGACACGGTCGCGGAGTTTGCCGCCTCCGACGTAGCCGCTAGCGGCAGCCCGACCCCAATCGTGGTGCTAAGCGCAACCACCGTCAGCACTCCTCCGGGCAACTCTTTCAGCCTTGATTGTCCGCAAGGGTTGTCATTCGATAGGAGCGGGAACTTGTGGGTGAGTAACGCTCTAAGCGACAACCAAGGTAGCATCGTCGAGTTCACTTCTTCTCAAATAACCGAGAGTGGCTCTCCGGCGCCGAGCATCTTCCTGAACTCGAATCCGGCTGGAACAAACTTGAACCAGCCCGCGTTGTTCACCTTTGGTCCGAATATCAGGTAGCAGAGAACCTTTTGCATAGATGAGCCGAGCTTCAACACGACGAGTCAGGGCTCTTATTGAGCGACCGGCGTTTTTTTGGTGGAGGAAATTAGTGTGCGTTTGTATAATTCGATGAAAAGGCATCGCATAAGAAACGTGGTCCTGATGCTGGTGGTCGGGTTTTTGTTCGCGGCATTGTTGCGCGGCGATCGCCCGTCGGATGCCAAGACGTTCGCGGTAATGCCTCACGTTAAAGAGAGCAAAGGGGAAATAACTTGCAGCGGAGGATCGCTGACGCCCCACATGATGGCGACGCCGGTGAAGGATCTCGATGTCACCGGCGCATGCACAGTTGCCGCGGGCACCTATGTGTTCAAGAACGTTCTCATTTACGGCAGCGCCGACGGCAAGGCCAAAGGATCGCTTGCCTTTGCGGACGCGCCTATCGACTTCTGGGCCGAGTCTATACTGATAGAAAATAACGGAACCCTCACTGCCGGCGTGGCGCCTGATGGTGTGACGATCTCTCCGGTCGGCACCAACCCGGGCGGGAAAATCACGATCCACCTGTATGGTGCGCAGCAGTCCAGCAAGGAACATGCGGTAGGTGTGCCGTGCCATGACAAGACATGTGGAATCCCACCAGCCCTGTTCGAATCGAACATGATGAAAACCCTCAATCCGACGACCTGCGTAGCAGCTTCGGCAAAAGGCGGTACGCTCCCTAACGACGACTGCTTCTACATGTACGATTCGATGCCTTATGACGACGGCGGAAATGTGCCGGCCTATTACGGCTACAAAGTCCTGGGTATAGGTTACGGCGGCACCCTGAGGCTCTACGGGAAAGAAGGCGCAACCTATCCCGATACCACAATCGATCCAAAGAATAGCGGCACCAGTTGGGTGCGCTTGAACAACTGTGCGACAGGAACCTCGGATCCCAAGTGTAAGGACGGCGTCCTGCAGCCCGGCGCCACAACTCTAACTCTGTCAGGTGCGGTCGATTGGAAAATGGGCGACAAGTTTGTCGTTACGACGACCGATTACCTGACTTCGCACACCGAGCAGTTTACGCTCTCGGCCGACGCGAACGGCAACACGCTTACTATCGCGTCACCCGGGCTCGCGTTTCCGCATCACGCATCCGCGATCGATCTGACGTCGCGGATTCCGGCTGGCCGGAATTTTACCGACCTTACGTCCGTGGATACGCGCGCAGCAGTGGGGCTTTTGACGCGAAATATCACCATCGTGTCCGGCGGCGACAAGCCGATGACGGATCTTCCCAGTCCTCAAGTACCACCGGTTGCTGATCCGAAGGTCTATTTCGGCGGGCACGTGGTCTTCAGGCAGGGGTTCAAGCAACTTCAGATTCAAGGAGTTGAATTTAATCAACTGGGAGAAGGCGGCAGGATAGGGCACTATCCAGTGCACTTTCATATGGCGCGCCAGGTCCCGCCCGATACCTTTATTAAGGACAGCTCGATCTGGGACTCGATGACGCGATGGGTCGTCCTTCATGCTACCCAGGGCGTCCTGCTTGCTCGCAACGTCGGCTACCGGTCGATAGGAATGGGCTACTATCTCGAGGACGGGACCGAGATCAACAACAAGCTCTACGCAAATCTGGGAGTCTCAGCAATTTCGGCGGTCGACGACAAGGCCAATACCCGCCTGGTTCCCGGGATACTTGCTTCGTACAGGGATCCGGACGGAAAGGCCTATCCTCCCAACACCGAAAACACGCCTTACGATTCCGACTATGAGCACCCATCCTTGTTCTGGATCATGAATGGCTGGAACGATTTCGAGTACAACATGGCAGTTGGCGCCGAAATGTGCGGCAACTGCTATTGGATGCCGCCCGCTGCCAACAGCGGCAAATCACGAGACATGAACTGGAAGGGTTACGCGTCCCTGCAGCAGAATTTCGATCACCAGGGCACCGCGCCGCTGCAGGAGTTTCTCGGCAATACCTGTTCGACCGCGATGATGGCTTTTCATATCAACGGCAACACCAGCTATTGCGCAGGTATAAATACCCAGTTCAGTGATGCAGAAGCTGGCAAACAGTTCCATTCGATTAAGAACGATCTTCTGCCGTTGCCGAAGGGCAAAAAGGCGGAGGCTGGCAAGCCAATGGGAATTGATCCGGCGAATGAAACCTTCTATCCGCGGGTGAACGCCGGCGGAAATCGTCAGCCGACGAAATGCGACAACCTTAGCGGCGATTGCAGCACTACACAGACCTGCGCTAGCGGTCATCTGGCTAACTGTATGGTGATGGTGCTGGATCGCTTTACAACTTCCTTTAACTTTGCCGAGGAGAATTTCGCCGCCATATGGCTTCGTCCGCAATTTAATCTCGTTCTCAACAGTGCGATGACCGACGTGCTTAACGGCGGTCTTACCTTCGTGACCGGGGGCGGCTATACGCGAGCCGATGCGCTGCCCGGGATTTGGGACGTTGCGAGGAAAAGCGTTTTCATCGGCAACAGCCAGGATCCTGCTGCCAATCCCTACGCGACCAATGCCGGCCCGGTGAATCCTGAGGGTGTCAAATGCGGCAACAAGCAGCCTGCCACGGGCTTCTGCGCACCGGTTGACGCCAACGGAAATGACCTGGGAGTTTCATTCTCGCGAGTGAGCTTCGGCGTGAATCAGCGATTCTTCAACATTTACGATGGCCCTGCGCTCGAGGACTCGAACGCCTTCCTCGACATTACGGCGACTCAGATTACCGATTGTCTTCTTACCGGGGACATCGATTTCCGATGCTTCAACAGCAAATGGATGCAGGGAACGACCCTGGGTCTTCCGGGAATCTTTGCGGGTGCCGGCAAGCCGCCGAAGTCCTGCTATCTACCCAATGCTGCGATCGCATGGAAGCAGCCTAACGGCTTTTACTATCCGCCGTCCTTTCACTCGACCAACCTGTTTTTCAACGACGTCGAAATTCGGCACTACGTTGTTCTCCCTCGATTTCTGACTGGCAGCTATAAGACCGACGATCAAGCCACCAAGGAACGCTATTGCAATCGCCAGCCGCAGATGTTCAGTCCTGACTTTACTGACATCGATCGACAGACTGAGCTGAACGATGATGACGGTTCGCTGACTGGCCTGATTGGGACAGTCTCAGTCAACCAGGATGATTTCTTCCACGCACCCACCCAGGATACTGAGTGCGAATCCGACGTGCTCGCCAACACCGAAGGGACCGCAGTCACCAGCCCCTATGACTACGTCACCACTGTAGTGTATCCGGATTGCGCAAAAGTACCGTGGACGGGCCCAGGTGAGAAACCCAATCCAGGAGCTTGCAACGATGGCACTGATACTTGGAGTTACGACTGTGCCGATTCAGCGTGCTACGGCGTCCCGATGTATCGCCAGCTCCTGAATAACGGCGAAACCACTGCGCCCTTTATCCGGCTTGCATCTCAAGCCACCGGCCAGCGCGAAACGATGAATCCCGACAATGGCGTTTACTACATCGATACGACTGTTGACCGCGGCACGCAGTCCACCACAGGGAATAAGTTCAGTATCTTTGAGAAGAACAAGACTTACCACGTATTTCTTCTCTTCGCCAAAGACACCACCAAAGAGACTTACCAGATATTCGTAGGTAAGGGACTCGATAAGACGACTGTCGAAAATTCCGTCAACTTCGAGAAGGTGGATGTATCCAGTGCGGCGGCCAAGTTCAATGTCCAGCCGAACTTCCCGACGGGATGGTCGAAGAGCTATCAGCCCAATGATGATCCCACGACCCACAAGGGTGGAGGGATTCTGACGGTTACGATAAATCTGTCCACGATGGGCGGCAGCGGTTATCAGGACGACGTTGATAAGTCGATTTTCAATCCTGACAACCCCACGCAGACGCGCTGCCAGCCGTCAACGATGTGCGCGTGGAGCACCAAGAACTCAGACTGCGAGTGCAACATCAGCGACAATCAGAACGATCCGTTGGGATTGTTCTATCTGCGCGATGATTGCATGAAAGACAACGGCACCGCGTTTTGCAAATGGGCGGTAAGCGATGTCGACTACCCCGACGCGGGTGCATATGGGTTTTCCTTCACTTTGGGAGATAGCTTTGTAACCGCCGCCACTCAGCCGGAGCGAGATGCGCTTCGACCAGATCCGTCCTGCTTCCCGAAAACCGATCCGCTTTGGAACCTCCCCTTTAATCCTGCGTCGAGTGACGTCGCCGGTGCGTGCTTCTATGCCAGCGGGCCGCCGTCACCGATGTTCTGTCAGTAAGCGCGCGCGAGGACAACTGAGTAATACTAACTAAATAGTCACTAGGCATTAGTCACTTACTAATTAGCGTGGCTAATTTGACATACTTCGACACACGAGGTAAACTTTCATTCGTCGGAATCGCAAAACGAATCGAGCCCGACTTTGATCCAGCCTGACCTGTGGCCCTTCCTGCTCGCCTTTGACCACGCTCCGCTAGACCAACCCAAATCCTGAGATATCAAGGCTTGAGGGAGACCCTAATGGGACGACCTCGTTTCCATCCGATCCGGAACACTCTGGCCGCGCTCAGCATCGTCGGAGCGATGCTCCTGACGTTTGCGCCACCATGTGCTGCAACCCCCTGGCAAAAATCATGGGGCGACTACGACAGTCAACAGCAATGGCATGACGCGAGTTGGTGGCTGCAGAACCGCCACGACTGGGTCGCTTCGCATCACCCGGAATGGACTGAGAGCTACGCCGCAGTCCGCGGCCAAATCGGCGACTCCGATCGATTCCACGGACGGCATTACGGCGATGGAGGCTCAGATCGAGTGAATGCCTCAGCACTGAAGGCCGCTAGGAACGAAAGGGCGAAGGCGTATTCCGAAGGACAGAAATATGAAAACGACTAACTATGGAAAAATCGCAATGACGTTTGGTGGAATCCTGATAGCGACTTTGGCCGCAGGATGTTACGGCGGCGGCGGTTCGGGTTACTCGAACGGAGGCTACGGCTACAATAGCAGCTACAGCAGCTATGGAAGCTCCTATCCTTATAGCGGCTACAACGGCGGATATTCGTATCCGCGAAGCTATGGAAGTTCGTACAACAGCGGCTATCAGAATGGAGTACGAGCAAGTGAGAATCGCGACCGCCGTGCAGATCGCGTCACCAACCAGCATGCAGTTGAAGTAAATCGGGATCGCACTGTGGCGCGTACTGACACGACGCATTCGAGAGGCGAGAGCACGGAGAGAAACTGACCCGCCGCCTGCTATGCAGCTATGAAGCCAGCGACCAGCGCAATAGCCGCGCCTACATTGTCGGCCTCGGTGCGGCCGCTGCGTGCGCGCGGCTTGAAGGAGTGATCGCCATCTTCGAGCCATTCGACCCGCACTGCGGGCGATAGCTGGTAGGTGCGGACCTCTTCCGGAAGGCCAAAGTTGTCGCGCGTTCCCTGTAGGATCAACGTTGGGGTTCGGATCGTTTCGAGGTGTTTCGTTCGCGTCTTCTGAACCTTTCCTGGCGGATGAAACGGATACCCAAGGCACACCACGCCGAGAACCCCCGCGTCGTCGGCGACCATACTCGCTATCCTGCCGCCCATCGATTTTCCGCCGATCACGAGTTGGTTACCGCCAACCTCTTCGATTGCGTCGCGGAACGACTGCATCAGGATGCGTGCTGGATCCGGCGCGCCTCCTTTCCCGGTTTCCCGCCGCCGCTGCATGTAGGGAAATTCAAACCGGATCACCCTAACGCCGGACGCTGCAACTCCTTCGGCGACGCGCAGCATGAACGGCGAATCCATCGGCGCTCCCGCGCTATGCGCAAACAAAAATGATTTCGCCGCCTTCTTGGGCCCATCGAAAAGCATCGCCGCCATGACGTTCGATCATCGAATGGTCGTAGCGTCAGTGCAACCTCATACTGCGGCGGAGGGAGCGAAGCCCAAAAAAAGGCGATTCGCTTCCTCCTCCGCCCCTTCTTCTGCGCAGTAGCCCGCCTTGCTACGAGGCGTGCGCGGATGCCGGCTGACTCGACGCTCTCAACGGCGCGGTCGCTTCGGAAAACTCAGCCAGGTAGCGCGCAACGCTCGGCCGGCTGTTCATTCGCGATAACCATTTCGCGACATTGCCAAACTCTGGCGACGGTGCGCCTTCCATCAACGATGCGATGTTGATTGGCGAGAAGCAGGAGATATCGGCGACGCTGAACTCACCGCACAGGTACTCGTTCTTGCCCAGCTCGCGATCGAGCCGCTGATACTGGCGCGCAAGCTCGGCCTTCGTCTGCGCGACTGCCGCCGCGTCTCGCGTCGATGCGTCGGGCTTCAGCAGCACCTCGCGCACCAGCACTCCAAGATTGGGCGCAAGCAGCATATCGCCGAGATCTTCGAGTATCCTGCATCGCGCGCGCTCAGCCGCACCGGTCGGAAACAGCGCCGGCTTCGGAAAGCGCTCGTCGAGGTATTCGAGAATGATCGTCGAGTCGGGAATCACAGCGTCGCCATCGACCAGCACCGGAATCTGCAGCTTCGGATTAAGCCGCGGCAACTCCTCAGGCTTGATCCATCCGGTGGCCGGCGTCCAGTTGACCAGCCGGGTTTCGTGCGCGATCGCTTTTTCGAACATCGCGATCCGCGGTTTGGCGCTGTAAACGCTCAGGGGAGAATAGTAGAGCTTCATCGTCGTCCTCCGTTCCATGCGAAATGTTTGAGATCAGGCCGGTAGCACCATCTGTGTTTGAGTGGTCACTGCCAGCAGCTTGCCGGTATCCGACGTCACCCGCGTCTGCCATACCATCGTGCGCCGCCCGCGATGTATCGCGACGCACTCTGCTCGCACGGTCGTACCAACCATCGCTGGGCCAACGAAGTTGGTCTTCGATTCGATCGTCGTCGTCATCGCACCGTCGCGCAGGTTCAACGAGGTCGCACATCCTCCGAGCGTATCGGCCAGCGCCATCATCGCGCCGCCATGCAGTATCGCGGGCCGCGTGCACAGGTCTTCGCGAACCGTCATTTCCGCCGTCACGCATTCCGGCGTCGCACTGACGAACCTGATTCCGAGCAGCTTGGCAAACGGCAGCATGTCGCGGTTGAGTTGTTCGATTGCGTCCATAACGGTCATCATGGGCTCAAGCTCCGGTGCGAGTGGACCATTGACAGTTCCACTTTAGGAAATAATTAAGGATCCACTTTCGCCTCCCATTGCGGGCGTAGTACGGTCGATTTCGAAGAGGTGCCCTGATGTTCCTGAGGCTCGATGCTAACGGCGCTTTATACGATCAGATTTACCGTGCGCTCAGAGGCCAGATTCTCGGTGGCCGATTGGCCGCGGCGGCGCGGGTGCCGGCCACCCGCGACCTCGCGCGCGAATTGGGCGTCTCGCGCAACGTCGCGATAATGGCGTACCGGCAACTGCTCGACGAAGGTTACCTGACAGCGCGCAAGGGCGCCGGGACTTTCGTCGCGCGCGAACTGCCGCGCCATCTCGCGACCGTCCCCGCTAGGCATCCTCTTCGTGCTACGCGGACGCGGACCAGTGCGCCTCTGCATCTATCAGCGTACGCACGTCGCGTTCGTGAGGCTTCGCATGGTGTCCAGTTCACGTGGGAGCCGCGGCGCGACGTGCTGCCCTACGATTTCCGCTACGGTCCGCCGTCGTTCACCGATTTTCCACACGAAACGTGGTGCCGCATCGTGGCTCGGCGCGCGCGGCGCGTCTCGATTCGAGATCTCGATTACGGTTCGCCCGAAGGACTGCCCGCATTGCGCGAAGCGATTGCCGACTACGCCGGCCGTGCGCGGGCGATCGCGTGCACGCCTGATCAGATCCTCGTCGTCAACGGCTCGCAGCAGACGCTCGACCTCGCAGCGCGTGTGCTGGTCGATCCTGGCGACGTCGTGCTGTTGGAAGAGCCGCACTATCGCGGCGCGCGAACCGTGATGCGCGCGGCGGGTGCGAAGATCGAAACGATCGCGGTTGACGAGCATGGCCTGCGCACCGCCGAACTCGCGCAGCGCCGCACGCCCAGCCGTCTCGCAATCGTGACTCCGTCGCATCAGTTTCCGACCGGCGCGGTGATGCCGCTGGGACGGCGACTCGAGCTGCTCGCTTGGGCGCGGCGTTCTGACGCCTGCATCTTCGAGGACGATTACGACAGCGAGTACCGCTATTCAGGGCGGCCTATCGAGGCGCTCGCCGCGCTCGATGACAGCGGGTGCGTGCTGTACGCGGCGACGTTCTCGAAAGTGATGTTTCCTTCGCTGCGCCTCGGATACATGATTCTTCCCGAGCGGCTTATCGAGCCGATCCGTTCAGTCAAGGCGCTGATGGACACCGGAGGACCCCATCTCGCGCAGGCAGCGCTGGTCGATTTCATTCGCGAGGGCCATTTCGAACGCCATCTGCATCGCACGCGGACGCGTAACGCCAGCCGCCGCGCCGCGATGCTCGACGCAATCGAGCGGCACCTTGGCGCCCGCGCGCAAGTGTCAGGCATCAATGCCGGCCTTCATCTAATGCTCTGGCTGCGAGACTTGCCCGCATCGAGATCGCGCGAGTTGCGGATGCGTGCGGCGCGCGCCGGGGTCGGCGTGTACTCAGTGGATCCGTTCTATCTGAAACCGCCGAAGCAACTCGGGCTCTTGCTTGGTTACGCGTCGAAGCCGGAAAAGCAAATTGCCGAAGGCATCCGCCGCTTCGCTTCAGTAGTGAATTCCTTCTGAGCGAGCGGAGTTCAATTCCTATCAGAGTTCCAGTTGTGGCAGGAGCAGGTTCATTTGAAATCTCAAGGCGAATTGCTCGGTCTGCGTCGAGAACTGTCGATAGACCATCCATTCGCCTGAGAAGGACGTGTCTATTGCGTAACCTTCGCCGAATTTCCAGACTTTCCCGAATCCGGCGCTAACCGGAATTTGAGTCGAAGTGTTATGACGCCAATTGATTGTCCAGGTCGCGTCGCTCGATTTCACATACCATCCGCGACCTAGTTGATAGGAGAGCATTGGTTGAATCTGCAGCGAGCTCACCGGCACCGAATGCGACGAGGAATACGCAAACGACGTCGCCTGCTGAAACAGCCCGGCAATATTCAGCCCTGGAATTCCCCTGTACGAGAATGCCCAGGCCGGGCCCATCTGCCATGCCCCTTTCCCGGCAAATTCACTAGTGGAGGTAGGAAATACGAAGTAAGCCCCGACTCCCCATCGGAAGTGAGTCTCTTTTTCGTTCGGCCACGGCATCACGAACAGATCGAGCAGTTGGAAGTCGTCGAGCGCGGTGGTGGTTGTCGCGCCCTTGTTGCGGGGAACCGTGACGACTTGAATCGACGGCCGAATAAGCTGCTCCAGCGGCGTGAACAATTGTGGGCGAACTGCCAGAAGCGGACGAAGTTGCAACGTGTTAGGCTGCGCATTCGTGCCGAACTCGGAGGGGGTGTAGATATCCTGAATTTTGAACTGCGTCAGTGCGGCGGTCGGATCGTATTCCTTCTCGGCCAGCCCCTCCTCGGTCAGATTTGTCGATGGGGTCTGCTGGGCGATACACAAAGAACAGCCCAGCAGCACCACAAATAGCGTTGCGAGGCAAGAAACGATGACGCGCATCGGATTGCTCACAATCCCCCGTTGCCTTGTTCACTTCCTTCCGCGACGAGCTAGCTGATTAGCCGCCGCCCTGACAATCTGCGCTTCTGACAACTCCTCGTAAATTGATCTTTGGTACAATGGCGGCTTCGCCATGTCACATGTCCGGCGGCCAGTGTGGTGGTCTCAGCGCAAACACCGGCTGATTGCTGTTTGAATGGTTAACGAGCCGGGCCGTTTAGATCGGCATCGTGCATCGCCTTGTGAATCGCGCCGAGCAAGACGGCTTTCTTCACAGGTTTGGCGATATGCGCGTCGCATCCGGCGTCGATTGCTTTGCTCAGTGCCTCGGCGAGGACTGACGCGGTCAACGCAAGGATCGGTATGCGCCGGCGTCCGGTCTCCCGCTCGATTGCGCGAATAGCACTGGTGGCCGAGTAGCCGTCCATGATCGGCATCTCGATATCCATCAGAACCAGATCGTAGTTGCCAGCTTTGAACATCTCGACCGCGATTGCGCCATTCTCGGCCTCGTCGACAGCGTATGGCATCTTCTTGAAGTAGGCATTGACCAGCAGGCGATTGTCGCGGGAGTCGTCAGCTAAAAGGATTTTGAGCGGGCGCCTCTGGTTGAGAGCGTCGGCGCACGGAATTGAATCGACTACGCCGCGAGCAGTAGGTGAGGTCGGCCGCAATGAGACGCCGGTATTTCCAAGCGCTCGGTTAATCGCTTCGAACAGATCAACATTCTTTATCGGTTTGATCATGAAAGTTCCGATGCCCACTGCGCGAGCACGCATCATGGTTTCGCCCAAATCATCAGAGGTGAGCATCAGGATGATAGGGCGGTCGCGCGGCGCCAGCGGACTGTCGCGAATCCTCGCGGCCACCTCTATCCCATCCATCGCCGGCATCCGGCAATCCAGCAGCACCGCGCAATAGGACTCGCCGGCCGCTGCGGCGCGATCGATTTCATCCAGCGCGGCCTGGCCACTGTCGGCGCAGGTAACCAAAACGCCGCGCGCAGTGAGCGCCTGTTCAAGGATGATACGGTTGGCGGCAGTGTCATCGACGATCAGAATACGCATGCCTGCCAGATGCGCATGCCCGGCGGCCGCGACCTCGACCTGGTGCGAGTGAGTCCCGAACTCGGCAGTGAAGCTGAAGGTACTGCCCTTGCCGACTTCACTGGTGACGGTTATCTCGCCCCGATACAACTCGACCAGCCGTTTAACGATCGTGAGACCGAGCCCGGTGCCACCGTATTTACGCGTCGTCGACGAGTCGGCCTGGGTAAAGGCGCTGAAGATCGACTTCCTTTTGTCAGACGAGATTCCAATGCCGGTGTCAGTGACCGAGAAGCGAATCAGATCGGTGCCCGATTCGGAATCCGCACGCTCGACATCCACGCTGAGCACGATTCCACCCCGGTCGGTGAATTTGACCGCGTTGCCAAGCAGATTGGCGATCATCTGCCGCAGGCGCAGCGGATCGCCGACCAGGATGCGTGGAACTTCGGAGGCGACCTGGCTGGTGAGTTCCAGATGCTTCTGATGCGCGCGAAGCCCCGCCGTCTCGGCGACCGCATCGATCAGATCGCGGATGTCGAAATCGACTTCTTCGAAGCTTAGCTTTCCACTTTCGATTTTGGCGAGATCGAGGATGTCGTTGATCAGATCGAGCAAAGTGGCGCCGTTGCTGCGGACGATATCAAGGTAGTGGCGCTGCTCGACGTTCAAGTCCCCTTCGGCGAGCATGTCGGCCATGCCCAGCACCGCGTTCATCGGGGTACGAATCTCGTGTGACATGCTCGAGAGGAAGTCTGATTTCGCGCGCGAGGCCTCGAGCGCCGCTTCGCGCGCGGCGATTAGCTCACGCTGCGTCTCCTTGATCTCGCCGATATCGCGAGTGATCGTGATGCAGCACCAATGTCCGCGAAACTTCAAGTTGAGCGCGGAGATTAGCCCGGTGTAGGTACTCCCATCCTTGCGGCGGAAGGTCGCTTCCATGTTTCGGACCACGCTTGCTCGTTTGAGCTCGGCGACCAGGCGCGCGTTCTCCTCAGGGATCGCGAATGACGTGATTTCGCGTGAGCGGTGCCCAACTACATCTTCGCGCTGGTAGCCGCTGTGCCGCGTGTACTCTTCGTTGACGTCAACGTATCTGCCGGTTTCGAGATCGAGAATCATCATGGAGTCGAGATTCTGATCGAAGAGTTGGCGAAGCGCCGACTCACTTTCTCGCAAGCTGGCCGCGGTCAGCTCACCCTCGGCTATGATTTGGTCGCGCTGCGCAACTTCCTGTTCGAGGCGAGCCTGGGCTTCGTACCGAGCGGCGACCTGCTCGGCCAACTCGGCGCGGACGGCTTCGAGTTCGCGCTCGGCGGCAAGGCGCCGGCTGATCTCATCGTCGGCGATATCGGTCTGGTGGCGTCCCATTCTGAAACCAATACTCCTCAAAGAGGCGTTTCTATGCTCGTGCAATAGAGAACGAGCAACTGTCGTGCCTCACAATCTTGGAAGCGTCACCGGGAGGTCAGAGCAACGGAAGCGACTTAGGAGGGGCAAAGCGAGCGTCAAGATGATCGGGCGATTCGCTGATAGAGCAGGGCGGCGCCTTCGTAAATCGTCGCGCCGTTTTCGGGGCTGCCGACGAACTCGGCAATCTGTTGCATCTCAGCGACCCAGCGGTACGCCTTCGGGCGCATATCAGGAATCGCGCGATCGATGCGCGCGAGAAAGCTCGGCTGAGTGCGCTCGAGTTCGGATCGAAGCGCATCAGCAAGGCCTTCGCGTTCCGCGGCGCCGAGCATCGTCGCACATAGTGCGGTGAATCCCTTGGTGAGACCGGCGTAAGAAAGCTTCAGGCCCGAGGCGGCGCCAATCGGACCGTCGAGAAGCGCGACATCGAGACCGAAACTGGCCAGCCGGGTCAGCAGATGCGCGTCGGCGCCCGACGCGTAAAAGCGCGGACCCTTCGCCGGGTCCTGAGTGCCTGCGACCGGTGGGCCTCCGATAATTCCGGCATCGATGAAAGTGATGGGGTCGAGAATGTCGCGGATACGCCGGCAAGTCGCGGGTGAGATCGCATTGCATTCGACAAAGGCGGGCTTCGAATGCGATGCGGCTGAGCGGACCACGAAGGCGTTCTGCGACCTCTACTGCCACGCCCGGAGGGCACGATCGAGAGAACGAAGTTCGCATCGCGTACCAACGAATCGTCGTCGCTTACCGTTTCGAGGCCGGCCTCGCGAACCCGCGCGACGCTCTCGGCACTGCGGCCCGCGATAGAGGTCACTACGCGCACGCCGGATGTTCGAAGCCGGCGGCCTACTGCGGCGCCCATCTCGCCCGCGCCAACGATCGCAACCGTGACCAAATCCCGATCACTCATCGAAGTCCTCCCCTAAACAGAGACCATTGCACAACCGCTCGCCGCCTCTTCCCCTCTCCCATCGGGAGAGGATTTAAGGTGAGGGACCTTGTACAGCGAGCGCTTCGCACGCGATTCAAGATTCTGCCTCCGGATTGACGATGCAGAGAGCCTCGCATGCGTCGTGGTTGGGGGTGCGTCGGCCCGGCGTTCAAAAAAACCGGGATTCTTTGCTTCGCTCAGAATGACACAAGGAAGGTTCGCTCGAGAATGACACAGGAGTTTCAGTAGCGGTTCAGGCGGGCCAGGCGGTCGGCGTGGAAATTTGGGTCGCCGAAGAGTTCCTGGCAGACGCGGACTCGCTTCATGAAGAGGCCGATGTCGAACTCGTCGGTCATTCCGATGCCGCCATGCATCTGCACGGCTTCATTCACGGCGAGCGTCGCACTCAGACCGGCGCGGGCCTTTGCCACCGAGACGATCGCACCACTGCGGTCACTGGAATCGTCGAGGGACTGCAGCGCCTTGAGCACAGCTGCGCGGGTGACTTCGAGCTCGCAGTAGAGATGCGCCGCGCGATGCTGCAACGCCTGAAATTCGCCGATCGCCTTGCCGAATTGTTTGCGTTCCTTCAGGTATGCGACGGTGCGGCCGAAACTCTCTTCGCTGGCGCCGACCATCTCGGCCGCAACCGCGGCGCGGCCTACATTAAGCACGCCCTCGAGCACGCCCCAGCCCGCATCGATCTTGCCGAGCAGGTTGTCGGCACTGACCTTCACGTCGTCGAAAGTGATTCGCGCGGCGTTGTGAGTATCTACGGCTGAGGTGCGCTCAGCGCGAACTCCGGGCGCGTTTGCGTCCACAATGAACAGCGTGATTCCGTTGGTATCGCCCGCTTTGCCTGAGGTGCGCGCGGCCACGATCAGAAGATTCGCGACGTGGCCGTCGATCACATAAGTCTTGGCGCCGCTCAGCTTGAAGCCGTTGCCGGTGCGAGACGCAGGCATCGCGATTTTTTCCGGATGATGCTTCGCGGTTTCGTCGACCGCCAATGTGGCAATCAATTCACCGGCCACAATTTTCGGCAGATAGTTTTCTTTCTGTTTGTCGTTACCGCCGCGCGCGATCGCGGTCGCGGCCAAAACTGCGGTCGAGAGAAAAGGGGAGGGCGTCAGCGTGCGGCCCAGCTCCTCCATAACGACCCCGGCCTCGACGTGTCCGAGTCCGAGGCCGCCGTAATCTTGCGGTACCAGGATTCCCGCCCAGCCCATATCCACGAAGTTCTTCCAGAGCGCGCGCGAGAATCCGTCGGCGTCGCGATTGTCTCGCAGCGCGCGCAGATGAGCGATCGGCGCATTCTTCGCCAGGAAGCCGCGCGCATTGTCGCGCAGCATCGTCTGTTCGTCGTTCAGTAATAACGCCATCGCGGCTACGCACCCGGCAAGCCGAGGATGCGCTTGGCGATAATGTTGAGTTGAACCTCGCTGGTCCCGCCCTCGATCGAGTTCGCCTTGGAACGCAGCCATGCGCGGGCGGTGCGGCCCTCACGCGAGCGCTCGCCTTCCCATTCCAGCGCGTCAGTGCCGCCCGCCGACATCACCAGTTCCATCCGGCGCTTGTTGAGTTCGGTGCCGTAGTATTTCAGCAGTGACGAGACTGCCGGATGAGCCTGCCCGGCTTTGGCCATGTCGCCGGCGCGATCCATCGTGAGTCGAAAAGCGAGCGCGTCGATTTCGAACGCGGCTATCTGGCTGCGCAGGACGGTGTCCGCGAGCATCCCGTTTTCGGTGCCGACGGTGTCAGTCGCAATCTGCCCCAGCGATCGATTTTCCGACGTGCTGCCCATCCCGCCTATCATGTCGCGCTCGTGAGTCAGCAGATATTTCGCGATGTCCCATCCCTTGTTGAGTTTGCCGACGAGGTTCGCCTTGGGCACGAGTACGTCGTCGAAGAATGTCTGGCAGAAGGGCGATGCGCCCGAGATCAAAGTGATTGGCTTGGTCGATACGCCGGCGCTCTCCATGTCGAACAGGACGAAGCTGATGCCCTCGTGCTTCGGCGCGTTGGGGTCGGTGCGCACCAGGCAGAAAATCCAGTCGGCCCTGTCCGCATATGAGGTCCAGATCTTCGAGCCGTTGACCAGGAAGTTGTCGCCCTTGTCCTCGGCACGGGTCTGCAGCGAGGCGAGATCGGAACCTGAGCCGGGTTCCGAGTAACCCTGGCACCATCGAATCTTGCCGTGTGCGATTTTCGGCAGATGCTCCCGCTTCTGTTCCTCGGAGCCGTACTTCAACAGCGCGGGCCCGAGCATCCAGATGCCGAAACTGTCGAGCGGCGAGCGGCAATTGAGTGCGCGCATTTCCTGCCGCAGGATTTTTGCCTCGTCGCGCGAGAGTCCGCCGCCACCGTACTCGCGCGGCCACTCCGGCACGGTCCAGCCCTTCTCCGCCATGCGCTCGAGCCAGGTTCGCTGAGCGTCGGATTGAAATTTCCAATGCCGCCCGCCCCAGCAGGTGTCCTCTTCAGTTTGCGTCGGGCGGCGCATTTCAGAAGGGCAGTTGGCCTCGAGCCATGCGCGGGTGTCTTTTCGGAACGTTTCAAGATTTTCCATAGTTGAATCTCGTGTTAATAGGTCTGTCCGCACGATTCAAGGTTTCGACGTTCATCAGTTCGATCGTGATCCTTCCACCAAGACCGTCATTGCGCCTAAACCGAATAGAATGCATGAGAGCGAGCGTATGCGACGACGTCGCGATGCCATCCTCCATTCCCGACGACACCTCATCATCACCCATAATTTTATCACCCATAATTTTCCGTGCTATTTTGAGCATGGTTTTAGTTAGCACCGGCGATTTCCTTGTCTTTAGGTGGGCGTAATGATACTAACTCGCTACCTTACAACTTTGTGCCCGCGATAAGCTTTATCGTCAGCCTAAAGTTTTAAGTCCGCAGGGTGGGGAGTAATCACATATGACTGTTCGTAATTCCGGCGTAGCGCCGCGCGCGCGGTACAGGACTGCAGCGGTATCGATTGGGGTCGTGTTTGTAATGGCAATCGTGGTCCTGACCTTGGGATCGCGAATGGGCGCCGCGGTGTCAACCGCATCGGCGGCCCTGCCCGGGGCGAGTTCCGGCTCGGCGACATCCAACGTGGCCAGTCCGGCAAACAAGGCTGAAGCGATTGCAAAAGCCAAGGGCATGATCGCCTCGATGCCGACGTACTTCGAGCGCAACCAGGGTCAGACCGATCCGAGCGTCAAGTACCTGTCGCGATCGGGACGCTACTCGATGTTCCTGACCGGCGATGCGACGACGGTTATCTCGATGGTCGGCGGTCAGATTCACAAAGGGCCGGCCTTCGCGATGTCGAATCCGCCGGCCAAGCCCGATGAAGATCGGCTGGTCGAGTCCGACGTGCGAATCCGCCTGGTCGGCGCCAATACTCATCCAGCGGTGGCGGGATTGGAACCGCTGCCGGGTCGCGTGAACTATCTTATCGGCGACGTCAAGTCGAAGTGGCACACCAACATCCCGACTTTCTCGCGCGTGAAATTTTCGGGCGTCTATCCGGGCGTGGACGTGGTCCATTACGGCATCGGCGATTCGCTCGAATATGACATCGTGGCGGCGCCGGGCGCTGATACTTCAAAGATCAAACTCGCAGTCGAAGGCAACGCCACGACTGCGATCGACAAGGACGGGAATCTGCAGATCATAACGGCGGCGGGCGTCGTCGTGATGCACAAGCCGATCGTCTATCAGCAGAGTGCTGACGGTAGCCGGACGCCGGTTGGCGGCGGGTTCGTGTTGGCCAAAGACGGCACCATCGAAAATAGAATTCAGCGGCGCGATGTGAGCTTCCAGCTTGCCGCCTACGACCATTCACGCGAACTAGTAATCGACCCGGTCGCCTCGATTCTGGTTTACTCGACCTACCTCGGCGGAACTGCGTCGAGCAGAGGTCCCGTGAACCTCGAGCAGTTCGGGGGAGTCACCGGCGGCACCGCACTCACGGTGGCCGACCTCGGTTTGGACGTGGCGCTGGATTCCGCGAACAATGCCTACGTTACGGGTATCGCGTATTCGAAGAATTTTCCGACTACTGCCGGCGCGTTCCAGACGACGTTGAAGGGTGCGAACGCGCAGCCAAATACCAATCCGAACGCGTTCGTCGCCAAATTTAATTACTCGTCGGCCTCCAACGCCGCGTCGTTGGTCTATTCGACCTATCTCGGTGGTGCGGGCGATCAGGTCCCAGGGGACGCGGGTAACGGCGATGGCGATCTCGGATTTGGAGTCGCGGTGGACGCGGGAAACCAGGCATTCGTGGTCGGTCAGACCTATTCGTCAGGTACCGATACAACGACAGGTTTCCCGGGGACGCATTTGTGCGGAGCGTTTGGGCAGACCAACGACCAGGGCGCTGCCTCCACCAACGTGGGATTTGTCTCCAAGCTGAATTCCACCGGCTCCGACGTCATCTGGTCCTGCTACATCGACGGTTCAGACAACGCGACTGAGTCGCGCGTGGCGCTGTACCCCGTAGGATGCGGAGCCACGGTCGGAACGCAATGCAAAGCATATATGTCGGGCTCGACCCAGAGCACGATCGCCCAGGGCTTCCCTGGTACTGCGAACCGGTTCCAGATGGACCTGCGGGCAACCAGTGGAAAGAGCAATGCGACCTTTATCGTGGTGCATGAAGACGGACAGTCGCTCGATTACGCTACTCAGTACGGTGGTACCGGCAATGGCACGAACGCCGATGCGGGCGTTGCGGTTGCGGTTGACTCCAACGGCGACGGCTACATAACCGGCGCGACGTTCTCCACCGATCTGACGTTGGCAAATGCGGCGTTCAGCACCTACGAGGGCGGCGGAAACAGTCCGAAGACCAGTAACGCCTTTGTCGCTCAATTCAACCCGAACCAGGCCGGCTCGGTGCCGAATACCGCTTCGCTGATCTACGCGACGTACCTCGGCGGCCACGGTGCGAGCGGCACGGTCAACATCACGTTCCCGGTATCGAAGTCGATTACCCTGACGGTCGGCGACCTCGGAACCGGAATCCTGGTAGATTCCAGTTTCGATATCTGGGTGACCGGCCTTACCGCCTCCACTGATTTTCAGAAGATACCCGGCAACGTGGGGACTTCTTTCCAATCTCACAACGAGGCTGGAAGCCGGACCGACTGCACTCCCAACACGGCCAATCCGCCGGCCACCGCCGCTTTCGTCATGCAGCTCGACCCGGTTCATCAAACCACTTCGAACCAGGTTCGTTATTCCACATATTTCGGCGGATGCGGAATCCAGGTGGCTGCGCCGATGGGATTCGGGACCGGGTCGATCGGATTCGGTGACGCCGCTACCGGCATCGCCGCGGTCGGCAGCAAGATCTACCTCACCGGCGCGACCACCAGCGGCACCCTTGCGGGACATGATTTCCCGCTCAGCGCTAATGCGCTCGCCTGCAACAGCGCCGGGGGGTATCGCCTCGATGACAACCAGAGCGCCGGATTCAGCTTCGGCGGTGGCCTGATCGACATTCCAATCGTGGCGTTTGCCAGTGAGCTCGACACCTCGCAAGCGATGGCCTCAAATGAGCTGGTCTTTTCGACGCTGCTCGGCGGGACCGGTACGGCGGATCTCGGCGGAGGCATCGCGGTCGATTCGAATGGAAATCTGGTGGTCGCGGGACTTACCTATTCGACCGATTTCCCAATCACGCCGAACGCGTTCCAGTTCGCGAATAAAGGCAACAAGAACAGTTCGACCAACGCGTTCCTGACAGTGCTCGATCCGACCGGGTCCAGCTGTCCGACGCCGTTCCCGACGCCGACCGCGACCGCGACTGCGACCGGCGCGACAGCGACCGCGACGCCGACCGCTACGGCGACCGCGACCAATACCGCGACTGCGACCGCGACAGGTACGACTGGTGCGACGGCGACCGCAACCGCGACCAGGACCGCGACCGCGACCGCGACGGCGACCAGGACCGCCACCGCAACTGCAACTTCGACCTCAACTGGATCGTCTACTGCAACCGCGACCGCGACGGCCACCAGGACTGCTACGGCGACGGCGACTTCGACATCAACCGGTTCATCAACGCCGACTGCGACCGCAACCAGGACTGCGACCGCTACTGCGACCGCAACCGCTACCGCAACGGCGACTCAGACCGCGACTCCCACCGCGACCGCGACCGCGGGAACCGGACACATAAAGGTGATACCGAAGAAGAAGCTGAACCTGAAAGCGTTGCCGAGCGCGATGGCCACGCGCACTATCACCATCGACAATACGGGTACTGGCCCGCTGACCGCTAATGTCAGTCCCACGTCGCTTAATCCTCCGTTCTCGGAGACGGGCGCGGCAGCCGGGATTGTTATCCCCGCGATGAGCTCTCATGAGGTGATAGTCACCTACTCGCCGACGAAGAAGGGAAAGTCGAAGACCTCGGTCACTATCACGAGCAACGATCCCAAGCATAAGAAGGCGATCAAAATATTGATACAAGGCACGGCGAAATAGACGAGTAGGTCTCGACAGACGCGCGTAATAAAGCGGCGAGCCTTAGGGCTCGCCGCTTTTTCATTCAGAATACAGCGGTCCGCGCGCGACAACGGAGCCCGGCCATAATACTGAAAAAATCAAATCACAATCCCACGATGCGCCCGCACGCTAAGTGAGTATCGTTCCCGCGCTCGGCTAAGCCGCACCGGCGCCGCGAACGCGCTCGACAGCATCGCCGACGTCAGCACCTGCGCACGCGGTCCGGCCGCGAGCACGCGACCCGACTTCAGCACCAGCACATGTGAGAATATCGGTACGACTTCTTCGACATGGTGGGTGACCAGTACCATTGTCGGCGCTCCTCGAGCACGGGCGATGCGCTGCAAAAATTGCAGGAAATGCTCGCGTGCGACCGGGTCGAGCCCCGCGCACGGCTCGTCGAGGATCATCAACCTCGGCGATGCCATCAGCGCTCGTCCTATCAGCACGCGCTGGCGCTCGCCTTGCGATAGATATCGCCACGGACGATCGCGCAGGTCGCGCGCCTCGATACGACGCAATATTGCGTCGGCGGCGCGCCGATCCTCGGCGCGCATTTCACCCCAATAGCCGATTTGCGCATAGCGTCCGCTGACGATGGCTTTGAGAGCGGTCTCGCTGTCGTCCATCATCTGATGCACGCTCGAGCTGACCAGCCCAATTCGCGTCCTCAGCTCGCGCCAATCAAATCTCCCGTAAGTCTCACCAAGCACGCGAATCTCGCCCGCGGTCGGCGGCAGATATCCGGTCAGCGCCCGCAACAGCGAAGTCTTCCCTGACCCGTTGGCTCCAAGAATCGCCCAATGCTCGCCGCGCGCAACCCGCCAATCAACCGACTCAAGAATCACAGCCTCCCGCTCAACCCGCAGCGAACTCACTTCAATCACAGGCACACTAGATTTCATCGTGCGCAAACTTTTAACAGCCCGCCTTGTCTGAATGCGAGCCTCCAGATTCGTAGGACGGAATTTATTCCGTCGGATTTCCCGCACTGGCAGAAAAGTTCAGGGATGAACTGTTCAGCCTTATGCAATCTCTTTCCCCGGCGCACAATGCCCCTCGATGCAGCACCTCATTACACGCACCGGCGGTGAAAGCGAGACGCAGGCGGGCAAACTGATTCCTTCGTTCGTGATCGATACCGCCGGTGCGCCCGCCACCGCGCCGGCCTCCGGAGACTTATCCGCCTCAGCTCCCGAATGGATCGAGCTGCTCCCGTCGGGCGTCTTCTACGGCCGCGATGGACGCGGGCCGTTTCGCCTCGACGATCCGGCCGCGGTGATCGAATCGACGACCGCATTGCAAATGAACGCGGGCATCCCGATTGACTACGATCATGCCACCGACTTCGGTGCGCCCGAAGGACGGCCCGCTCCCGCCGCCGGATGGATTCGCCAATTCGAAGTGCGTGACGGTGCGGTGTGGGGCCGGGTCGAATGGACCGCGCGCGCATCGAGTTCGATCGTCGCGCGCGAGTACCGCTACGTCTCGCCCGTGTTCCAGTTCGATCCGAAAGACGGAAGCGTGACGCGGCTGCTGCGAGCCGGGCTCACCAACAATCCAAATCTTCATTTGACCGCGATTGCGGCGTCGCAAATATCGGCGTCCGACAACCAAACGAAGGACCAACAGATGGAATTTCCAACTCAGGAATTGCGCGACCTGCTTAACCTCGAGGGCGATGCGACTGTCGCCGATATCGTCGCAAAAGTGCGCGAACTGCGCGCGGCCGGCGATGCGGCGTCGTCACAGTCGATTAGCACGCATGCACACGACCCCGCGCACTACGTCGCAATCGCCGAATTCGAGCGCGCGCTGACTGAGCTGAACGCGCTCAAAGCGGAGCACGCACGCGAACGCGCCGCGCATACGGTGGAAGAAGCGATTCGCGCGGGCAAGCTGGTACCCGCGCAGCGCGAATGGGCGATCGCGTACTGCGCGGCGGATGCGCGCGGGTTCCAGGCCTTCGCGGCCAAGCAGCCGTCCATCCTCGGCGAAAATCTCGGGCTGTCGGGAGAGCCGCCTGCCGACCGGCGCGCCGGCGGGCTCAACTCGGCGGAGCTCGCAATCTGCGCGCAGCTCGGCCTCAAGCATTCCGAGTTCATCCGCCGCAAGCGCGGCCGCGCGGACTTCCTGAGCCTCGAACGCGCCGATGCGGATCTGCGAAACGCGGCAGCCGCGGAACGCGGACCTTACGATAACCGAACAACGAGGCGCTCTTAATACTGAAAAAACTCGCGCTCTTAATACTGAAAAAGGTGAAAAGATGGCGGCTCTAACCAATTCGCGAAATACGCCCGAGATGGCCGACGGCGGCAGGATGCGCGTTTACCCGGTCGAGGCGAACACCAACGTTTACCTCGGCGGGATGGTCGCGCTCAACGCGGCCGGCAACGCGGTGCCGGCGTCGGCGACGACCACCGTCGCAAATGCGCTCAAGGTCGTGGGGCGCGCGGAATACGTGAAAAACGGAATCCCCGGTCAGAATGCGATCAACAATCCCGGCGCCGCCGCCGCGATTTCGATCGCCGCGCGCAAGGGAGTGTTCCTCTACGCGACCGACGGCTCGGTCGGCGCAGCCCAGGTCGGACTCGTCTGCTTCGCGCTCGACGACAACAACGTTACCGCCACCGATCGCGCAAGCGGTGCCAATGTCCAGCAATACGCGGCGGCCGGCATTGTCGTCGCGATCGATCCAAGCGGCCAGGTCTGGGTGGATTTCTGGCATCAAGCGACCGCATCCGCATGACGATGACGTTCACCGGCTAAAAAGAGAGGAAATACTAAATGGAAATCAGCGCAGCGAATCTGACCGCATTGTTCACCGGCTTCGACGTCGTCTTCCAGCGCGGGTTCGAAAAGCCGCCGTCATACTACGAGCAGATCACCAGCGTCGTGCGCTCGGCCTCGCGCCAGACTACCTATCCGTGGCTCGGACGCACTACCAAGTTTCGCGAATGGCTGGGCGACAGGGTAATCCAGGCGCTCGAAACGCACGAGTACACAATAGTCAATCGGAATTTCGAAGATACAGTGGCTATTGATCGAAACGACATCGAAGACGACACCTACGGCGCCTATGAGCCGATCATCGAGCAGCTCGGATGGGACACCAAGGTGCATCCCGACATGCTGCTGTTCGCAATGATCAAGGACGCAGTAGCTAATCCCGGCGACGTCGTCGGCTTCGACGGCGTCCCGTTCTTTTCGGCGAGCCATCCCGTCGGCCTGATGGGTCAGACCGGAAACACCGCGGCGAATATCAACTCAAGCGGATCGGGTGCCTACTGGTATCTGATCGACGCGTCGCGAGTGATTCGTCCCTTCATCTTTCAGCTCCGTCGCGAATACGCAGTGACGCGAATGACCAATGTCGCCGACGAGGCGGTCTTCAACCGCCGCGAATTCCGCTACGGCGTGGACGGCCGCGCCAACACCGGCGTCGGCCTGTGGCAGTTGGCCTACGCCAGCAACACCGATCTCAGCAATCCGACCAACTACGGCGCGGTGCGCGCCGCGATGCGAGCGTTCAAAACCGATGCGGGACAGCCGTTTGGCGCGCTCTCGAGCCGCGACGGTGTGTACCTGCTGGTCCCCCCGACTCTCGAAGAAGTCGCGCGGCAACTGTTGAACTCAGAGTTCATGGCCGGTGCCGGCGCGAGCGCGAACGTCGCGACCTCGAACATCTGGCGCAACAGCGCGGACCTTATCGTCAGCGAGTTCCTGGCATAAGGACGCGGTGAAAAGTGGAACAGCGATGAATCCAGTTTCCCTGAGCCGGCCAGACGCGGGTCCCCCTCCTGCCCGCAGCGCCGGAGTGCATGGCAACTCTCCGCGGGCGCGCTTCCATTGTTCAGCGCCCGCGGAGAGACCTTTCAGTCGAATAGTCACTTGCGATGCGACGAGGTTAGTACAGTGAGTTACGCGACCGCCCAGGACATGATCAATCGATACCCTAATCGGGATCTGGTCCAACTGACTAATGAAGATCCAACCGCGACGACCATAAACAACGCACCGATCACTCAAGCCCTGGCCGACGCCTCCGCGGAAATCGACGGATACATCGAAGGCCGCTTCACCCTCCCGCTGACGGATCCCCCCGCCGTCCTCAACCGTCTCACCACCGATATCGCGATGTACCGCATGCAGTCGCTCCGCCCTCTGCACGACCTGGAAGATGCGCGGAAACGATATGAGGACGCGGTCGCGATGCTCGTGAAGGTAGCGGCCGGCGAGCTCACCCTCGGATTGTCGGCTGACGGCCAGGAACCACCAGTGACAGAAATGCAAGAGAAGGTACAAGGGCCTGATCGCACATTCAGCCGCAAAAATCTGAGGGGCTACTGAAATGGGCGTGACGCTTGACGCGCCGTGGAACGGGTTGGTCTTCACACCGCCCTCCGCGATCGACATCGCGACGATAGAAGACTCGATCGTTACTCAACTGCGTTCACAAATCAGCTCGATCGAAATCACACACTACCCGGATCGTCCCGAAACCTGGCGCATGACCCATCGCGTGGGAGCGGCGTTGGTGATGTACAAGGGCGCGCACTACGGCGACCTGCTCGACACCGCAGCAACAATCCAGGAACGCAAACTCGAGTTCGAGATCTCAATCATGATGCGCGATCTAGGATGGGCCGTCGGTGGCGAGGCGGCGGGGCCTAGTCCGGGCGCATACGCAATTATCGAAGCGGTCCGGACCGCGCTGACCGGCTTTGAGGTTCCCGGCTGCCGCAAAATGTTCCCGGTGAGTGAGAAATTCGTGAAGCGCGACAAGCAGGGCGGCGTATGGACGTACGCTTCGACCTTCGCGCTGAGCACGGTTGCAGTCGAAGGCTCGCAGGCCGATGACTTTCCATTCTTCACCAAGGGCATCGCGCTCGAAGAAGGGGGAGAAAGTACACTCACCGTCGGCGCGTCGGCATACTCGTTCAACTCGAATCTCCAGGTTCAGCTTCCCCACGGTAATGCGTTTGCAGTCAGCGTCACAGGTCCCGGCAACGCGCAGTTGATCGAAGGCGCGGACTTTTCGGTGGATCGCGCGAACGGAATAGTCATTGCGATTCCCGGCGGTGTGATTTCAGCCGGCGAAACGGTGCAGATTGCGTACTCATACGCCGACGGGGCTATCGCGACCGCAGGCCAGACCGAGCCGACTAACTAATCGGACTAATAGTAACTCATCCGACTGAGTAAAGGTGATACATGCCAGCCAGTTTCCTGCATGGAGTTGAAGTAATCGAAGTACCTAATGGGCCGGTGCCGGTCACCGTCGTCAAATCGGCGGTGATCGGATTGGTCGGGACGGCGCCGACATGGGCGGTGGCGCCGCCAATAGTAGCGGCGGCGCTGAATACGCCGACGCTGGTGTCGTCGGCGCTCAACGCCGCAGAGTTCGGGCCGACAGTTCGCGGATACACGATTCCGTATGCCTTAGCAGCTATCCAGGCGCAAGGCGCGGGACAGGCGATCGTCGTCAACGTATTCGATCCGACGAGACACTTCACTGCCATAGCTGCGACCGCATTCACGTTCAACGCGCAGAACGCTATCAACCTCGGGCACATGGGAGTGTCGAATGTAGTAGTCACTAGTAATCCAACTGGTACTATGTACATCGCGGGCACTGACTACACGCTCGACGCGGTGAACGGAGCGGTATCGCTGGTGCCAATCGCCTCGGGAGGACATATTGCCGCCGGCGCCAGCGTGTTGATTGCGTTCGACTACGCCGATCCGTCGAAGGTGACGGACGCTGATGTGATCGGGGCAATCACCGGCGGCGTGTACACGGGACTTCAGGTATTCCAGACGACCTACGGCACGTTGGGATTCTTTCCGAAGATCCTGATCGCACCGAGCTATTCGCAAGACCCCACTGTCGCGACCGCTCTCGATGCGATGGCGACCAAGGTTCGAGCGATGGCGCTGGTCGATTCGCCGCCCGGGACGTCGGCTGCCGCGGCGACAACGAATCGCGGCGTAGTCGGCAACAGCTTCGCAACTTCGAGCAAGCGAACGATTCTCTGCTACCCGCAAGAGACGTTTTTCGACACTGGAATTGTACCGACCGGAGTGACGCTTAACGCTTCCGGAATCCCGCTGACATCGCAATTCAACGCGAACGCCGTGGGGCCATATTCGCAGTGGGTGGCTGGAGCGATGGCGGCGAAGGACCTGGCGCAAGGTTACTGGTGGTCGCCGTCGAACACGCCGGTTGCTGGAATGCTCGGGCCTGATGTTCAGCTCTATGCGTCCATTCTCGACGCGTCGTCGGACGTGAACAGTCTGAACGCCGCGGGAATCGTGACCGTGTTCAACGCATTCGGCACAGGACTTCGCGTGTGGGGAAACCGGAGCGCGGGGTACCCGACTGCGACCACGCCGGACAATTTTATCTCGGTACGTCGCACGATGGATGTAATCGAGGAATCCGTGGAGCTGGCGATGCTGCAGTTTATCGATCAGCCGATTTCGAACGCGCTGATCGATGCGATCCTGGCCAGTGCGAATGCCTTTATCAGATCACTCATCCAGCGTGGAGCATTGGTCGCGGGGGCGGCGAGCTTCAACCCGGCAGAGAATCCATCGGCACAAATTGCGGGAGGCCAGCTGGTATTCGATATCGACGTAATGCCGCCGCCGCCTGCGGAAAGAATCACGTTCGAAGCATTCATCGATGTAACGTTGCTGCAGCAACTAGGGAGCACGAGCCCGATCACTGTAGCTGCGGGGGCGACGGCATAACTCGCCCGACACGAGAGGTACACAATGAACATCCAGATCAACTCACTGACTAATGCGAATATATACATCGACGGCATTGGACTACTCGGGCGAGCTGAAGAGATCGAGATCGCGAATCCCAAGCACAAGATGATTGACTACAAGGGCTTGGGGATGGCCGGCACGGCTGAGTTGTGGGCGGGTGTCGAAAAGCTCGAGTCAAAAATCAAGTGGGCGTCTTTCGACGCGGAGACGCTCACGATGTCGAGCAGCCCATTTCAAACGCACTCCTTTCAAGCGCGCGGGAATCTCGAGCAGTACACCAGCCAGGGAAGAACCGCGCAGCTTCCGGTGGTGTATCTGATGACCGGGGTCTTCAAAGATGCGGGGAGTCCCACCTTCCGGCAACATCAGATGGTCGAGACTACTTCAATAGTAAGTATCTACCACTGTGAACTATTCGTCGCCGGCGTCCAAATATACTTGTACGACGTATTCGCCAATATTTACGTAGTAGGCGGCGTCGATCAACTGAGTACGTTCCGATCGAGTCTTGGCGGGTGAGTGACTAATGAACACCGACGACACAACAGTGAATGGAGTGCGAATAGGTGGCAAGGAAGCCGCTGACGAAGCGGGTGCACGATCGATCGAGCTGCCGTCGGGCGCTCATGCCGAGGTGCGAAAAGGCTATGGGCGAGACCTGATGCGGGCG
Organism: uncultured delta proteobacterium; assembly: GCA_963794325.1. GTDB lineage: Bacteria > Desulfobacterota > Binatia > Binatales > Binataceae > Binatus. Next base: position 410,242 of record CAWCDG010000002.1, read on the forward strand.
CAACGGGCAGCGGTCGGCGGAGACGCGAGCGCAGTGATATTTGCTTTGATCGCCGAGGTAGCTCGCGTAAATGGATGCAAGATCGTGTACGAGGACGTGCTCGAGATGGATCTGGCGGACGTTATGGCGTTACAGGCGGAGGTGATTGACGAAAATTTCGACCGCCCTCCGCAGCGAGCTTCGCAGGTCTCATCCAATTCGGATTCTCGGTCCAGGAATTGAGCGGGATGGATTTTGCGGAGCTGTCGTACTGGCTGGACGCAATGATTGAGTATCAACGGATGTGCGTCGAACGCGGCGGAGGGGCGAGTCGTGACTAGTAATCGCAGTGACTATACCAGAGTGTGCGTAGTGAGTAATCCACAAGAGACGGTGAGGCGATGGGAATAAGACTATTCGTTGGCAATCTGAGTTTTTCGTTGGGCGATGGGGATTTGCGTGAGGCCTTTGCCGAGATAGGCGGTGTAGATCGGGCTGAGATCGTGCGCGATCGGTTCGACGGACGCTCGCGCGGATTCGGCTTTGTCGAAATGAAGACTCAGGACGACGCCGCGGTCGCGCTGCGGGCAATGAACGGCAAAGAACTGGCAGGGCGTCCTCTGCGAGTGGAAGCAGCGACCTCGCATCGTCGCCCGTTCGACCGCAACGCCGCGCGCCCGCAGTAGAAACACCGAAAGACGGGGCATCGCAGCGAGCACATGGCAAAGCAATCCAGACCAATCAACCCGACAGGGGGGACCAGGCGCGCGGACGCCGCGCGCGCGCTTAGGCAGCTTGATCGAGTGACTAGTATCGCGCGCGAGAACCGTCGAATCTCGCGGGCTGCGGCGAGCGTTGCGCGGGCTCGAGAGTTTCGTTGGCAGCCCTCTGCGGGGGCTTCGCTTTTGAAGCAGGCTCAGTTTGTTGAAGAAGACTCGCGCATTGAGCGAGGAACTGCTCGCGATGGCTCTGGCGGCGGTTCAGCGTGCGAGTTGGGGCGGCAGGACTAATATCGCGACTGCAGAACCTGGGCGGCGTAGCGCGGCGGCATTGGTCGAGGCCTCGAGTCGCTCGCGCCGACAGATTCCGGAATTGTTTCAGGCGATGAAGGCTTTGGCGCGGATTGAACGCTCGGTCGAGTCGGGAAGCGCGGGACGAGCGATTTCAGAGCTGCGAAAATACTCGATGCCTACGTCAGTGTCCAAGTCTAATACGACGGGCCGAGGGCTTGGGAGTCCGGAAGCGCGACAACCATCGCTCGCCGGCGCGGGCAAATTAGCGAGCGTCCGTATTGCGCGATCGATTCGCGCAGCGAAACTGCCCGCGAGTGTTTCGCAGCGGGAGTTCGCGCAGCCGTCGGGCGACGTGCGCGGTTCTAATCAAACCGGCGGGCGAGGCGGGATTACGATCAACTCATCGCCGACAGTCGTGATCAATGCGCCTGCGAGCGGCGCCATGCAGAATGATGTGATTGGCGCATTGCGAGCGCATCGCGAAGAACTGTTCGATGAGTTGAAACGGGAATCGGCGCGACGCGAGCGCGCGCAGTTCTGAGGAGAATGCACTTGTTCGCAGCATTGGGCGACATTCAATTCGAAGTGGTTGGCTCTCCGGAAACCTATGAATCCGCGGCGGCGTATGACTTCGCCGAGCAGAAGGTGATCGAGAGTAAGCCGCTGCTGCAGTGGGTTGGCAACGATCTCGAACGGCTGAAGTTCGAGCTGATGTGGCACGCGTCATTCACGAATCCGGGGGCGCAGCTGGCGCAGTTGCGCGCGACGGCCGCAGAGCACCTCGCACTGCCGCTGGTCTTTGGCAACGGGGGATTTCGCGGCTTCTTTGTCATCGAATCGATCAATGTGAAATCGCAGCAACTGTCGGCGGGCGGATCCCCGATTGCAATCCGCGTTGCCCTGGCACTCAAGGAATCGATAGCAGATCCTCTGCTGCTGTCCAGAACGCAGCCGCTGACTGGATTGTCGCCGCTGGGAATCGTGATTGCGCAGCAGGAGGCGGGTGGCCGTGCGAACGCGATCGCGTCCGGCGTGTCGGTATTACTCAGTATTCCGTTAGCGGCGGGGACAAGCGGTCCCAATCTTGAGGCAGGCGATGTGCCGGCCCCAGCTATCGTGAGGAGCGCGGGGCGATGATGCTTTCGGGACGTTTAATACTTCACGTCACGACGGCGGGTGAACGGTGGGACCTGCTAGCCTGGCGATACTACGGTGATCCGACTGACTATTCGCCGATTATAATGGCTAATCCGAATGTAGCTATTGAACCGGTATTCGATGCCGGCATCTCAATAGCGATACCGCTTCAGCAGAAGAGCGCGATGGCGACGGCCAACCTGCCGCCCTGGAAAGTATCACAAGCGGTGAGCGGGTAATGGCTGCGGGGGCATTTAATATAGTTCGATCGCCGCAGTGGATACTCACTTATTCGGATGTGAACATTACGGCAGATGTATCGGAGATGGTTCTTGCAATCAGGTATATCGATCGGCTCGACGGCACCTCGAGCGATCTGGAGATTGAACTCGAAGACTCAGGGAAGCTGTGGCAGGGGCCGTGGTATCCGGTGATCGGCGACATAGTCAGTCTGCAAATTGGCTATAGCAATGAGCTATTGCTGGACTGCGGAACATTCCAGATTGACGAGTTGGAATCGGATGGGCCGCCCGACGTTATGAGACTGCGATGCCTTGCCGCGTACATCACGACCGCGATGCGGACCGCAAATACTGTGGCCTACGAAAACATGGGCATCGTAGAAATCGTGGCGCAAATCGCGGCGAAGTATGGATTGACGGTGGTGATGGCGTCGTCCGAATCGGAAAACGACATAACGTTTGCGCGCGTGACGCAGCGGCGTCAGATGGATTTGGAATTTCTGAAGCGCCTGGGGAGAGAGCACAATTTTGATTTCACGGTGCGTGCCGGTCAACTGATCTTTTACGAGCGAGCGGCGCTCGAATCTATTCCGGCCGCGACGTTGATTACGCGATCTGACACTTTGCGGTTCGCATTTCGGAACCGGGCGCGCCGAATCTACGACGCCGCGGACTTCTCGTACTTCGATCCTGATACGAAAGAGCTGATTACTCAGTCGGTACCGTCGGACGGATCTTCGCCGACGGGCGATACCCTGAAAATCGTTGCGCGCTGTGAAAATGCAGAGCAGGCGCAGGTCAAAGCAGCAGCCGGACTTCATTTGCACAACATGGTGTTGGTGGACGCGTCGATTGAAGGACCCGGGAACACGGTGCTGGTGGCCGGGAACAACGTGCAGCTCAGTGGATGGGGCGCGCTCGATGGGAAGTATTTGATCGAGACCGCAAAGCATCACATGGCGCGCGCGACGGGATACACAACATCAATTGCAGCGCGACGGATTAACCCATGAACGACATAATTGAATACCGCGAGCGATTTGCTGCGCTGAACCCCACGTTCCGGGTCGGGATTGTGCAGGCGCAGGACCCCGCGCATGCGAAGGTGCGGGTGGTGTTTCCGGATTACGACGAAATGATCAGCTGGTGGCTGCCGGTTGTTTTTGCAAAGACCCAGAACGACAAGGTGTACTGGATTCCGGATATCGGCGAGCAGGTCGTTTGCCTGATGGACCTGCGCGACGAGGCCGGCGCGGTGCTGGGTGCGATCTATTCGAGCGCCGACACGCCGCCAGTAAACAGCGCTGACAAGTTTCATCTCGCGTTCAGGGACGGCGCGCACTTCGACTACGATCGCGTCGCGCATCTGCTCGATCTCCTTTTCCAGGACACGACGGAACTCAAATACGACGCTCGGGTGCATCTGCTCGATCTGAAATTTCAGGATCAGGCGGAGCTGCAGTATGACGGTACCGAGCATGTTCTGAGCATGAATCTGCCGCAGGGTGCGGCGTTCAATCTCTCGGCGAACGGTGCGCAGATTCAGATCGACTCGAACGGCAACGTCGTCATCAAGAGTGGAGGGCTGGTTCAGATCGGGAACGGCCCGCTGGCAGGTGTCGCTCGGCTGGGCGATCGAGTGCAAGTCGGCGAGGCGACCGGAACGATCGTGAGCGCGAGCACCGACGTGCTGGCGGGATGACGATGCCGGCAGGCGCAATTACACTTGCAGATATCAGATCGGCTGATTGGTCGTTGGCTCTAGGAGCCATCGGCGAAGTAGTGCAGGGGATCGCCGACGTCGAACAGTGTTTGGGAATTATTGTGACGACGCCGCGCGGGAGCGACCCTTTGCGGCCGACCTTCGGCGCGAATATCTGGCGGTACATCGACTTTCCGATCAGTCTTGCGCTACCCGCAATCGTCAGCGAACTGACCTCGGCGATCACAATTTGGGAGCCGCGCGTGAATCTTGTTTCGGTGACGGCGCAAAGCGTCAACGATGCGACTGCGCAATCGGGCGCGCAGCTCGACGTCACGCTCAGCTGGCGGCTCAAGCTGGGCGTCACCGGGGCTCCCGTTCAGATCACGACCGTGACAATCCCGGGAGCGGCGGTCTAGCCGGGGCCGCGCCGACGCGATGAAAGGATGAGTTGATGGGTGCAGGAATTCCGTCGCTGCCGCCGCCGGTGTTCGTCAACGACGCGGACGGTCTCGATCCAAACCTGATCCTCGCGGACATGATCGCCGAGTTCGAGGCGGCGTCGGGCCGGACGCTTCAACCGGCCCAGGTGGAGCGCCTGCTCATTAATTTGTATGCGTACCGCGAATCGCTGGTGCGCAACGCGATTCAGTATGCGGCCGAGCAGAATCTGCTCGCGTTCGCATCGTTCCCGATGCTCGATTATCTAGGTCAACTGTTGAGCGTCAATCGATTGGCCTCGCAGCCCGCGGTGACGACGATTCAATTCACCTTGACCGGCGCGCTGACGGTGCCGTTTACGATTGCTGCGGGAACCCTGGTCGGCACGAGCGATGGGCAGTTTGCATTCGCAACCAGCGCGACGATCACACTCGCGGCCGGTGCAACCATCGCAAGTGTCGCTGCCGCCGCGACGGCTCCAGGAGCGGGTGCGAATGGATACCTGGCGGGACAAGTCAGCGTCCAGCTCAATCCGAACAGTTTGATCGCGAGCGTGACGAACACCAGCACGACCACCGGTGGCTCTGCTCCCGAGACGGACGATCATCTGCGCACGCGCATCCAGGCTGCGCCGAATCAATTCAGCGTCGCGGGACCGAGCGGGGCGTACCGGTTCTTTGCGATCGGCGCGGACCCGTCGATCGTCGATGCGCAAATTGTCAGTCCCTCTCCCGGATCGGTGAATGTGTATGTGCTGACGGGACCGGTGACGCAACAGCCTGCGCCGGCGCCGAACAGCGCGGGAGTCGCGAACTCCGCGTTGCTTGCAAAAGTCGCGACGGTGCTGAATGCCGACACGATGCGTCCGTTGACCGACACCGTGAACGTGCTTGCAGTGACCGAGGTGGACTACCAGATCACCGCGACGGTGACGCTGTATTCGGATGCCGATCCCACTGCGACGATCGTCGCGGCAACGGCGGCCGTCACCGAACTGGCGCTCGAGCTGGCGGCCAAGATTCAGCGCGACATCGTGCCGAGCCAGATAATTGCGGCGCTATCGGTGGCGGGCGTCTATGGCGTGACGCTCACGTCGCCGACTCTGACGACGCTCACCTATGGGCAGTGGGCGAACTGCACGACGATCGCGCTGACGACAGCGTTCAGCACGGAGCATAGCTGATGCCCGAGCTGTCGGCCGCTCCTTCGATTAACGATACGCGCACGCAGGCGCTGCTGGAGTTGATCTCGCGGCTCGCCGCACTCGATCTCACGACGCTGCTGGTTTACCGAATCGACTCGGTGGTGGACGGCGCACTGCCATTTTTGGCGTGGCAGTTCGACGTCCTTTCTCCGCTGTGGCAGTTGATTGCGCCGGTGGCGATTGGGGTCGATGCGCTGACGAACATCGATTTGCTGATCGACGTCGACAACCTGATCGAATCCGGCGGCCTGGTTACGGAGCTGACGCTGACCGAGGCGGCGCAGCGCGAACTGCTCAAGAACGCAATCGGGCTGCATCGATTTCGCGGTACGCCGTGGGCAATCAAGCAGGCGCTAGCATCGTTGGGATGGGAGCAGGTCGTTTTGCTCGAGGGTCAGACCAGCTGGGGCGGCGTCTCGTATCCGTCGAATCAGGGCTGGGCGGTCTTTCGCGTCATCATTGATCTCGCCGTGGGACAGGGCGTCTCAATCGGCGCGTCGGCGACGGCGGCTGCGGCGGCGAATTTTTTTAAGCCGGCGCGCGCGTGGCTCGATTCGGTATGGTTTGCAGTGCCGGGGATTTCCGACGTGGGGCCGAAGCCGTCGGACAAGCTGACGCTCGGCGGAATCGTGAAGTACCAACTCGACGCCGCGCCCGCGCCCAATGACAATGCGCTGGCTTTTGCGATTGCGACGGCATCGCTCACCGACCCGCACGGTCCGATTGTCCCCGCTTACGACGGCCACTATCGGCATAGCGGGATCACTCACGGCGCCAATGAACCCGAAGTCGCGGACTCGGCGCTTATCCTTAACGGCGCGGCCGTTTTGCACGGAGGTTGAAATGAGAAGGCCGATAGGAATCGTGCGGATACGAGTTGTCGAGCGCGGCCGCGTCGTCTGGCAACACGAGGGAACCAATCTTTTCGTGAACGCCGGGCGGCCGGCGCTCGCGGCGCTGCTCGGTGGCGACACCGCGGGTGAATTTGCTGCGGCGGTGGGATTTGGTTCCGGCTCGGCAGCGCCGACGGTCACCGACACCGCGCTGACCGCGGCTGTGTATTACAAAGCGCTCGATGGTCACAGCGAGGACGGCAACGGCAGCTTGACGCTCAACTGGTCGCTGACGACGGCGGACACCGGCGCGCAGGGAATAACGATCCAGGAGTTGGCGATATTCGCGAATCATGGCAGCGCGATACTGCCGGGAACCGCCGCGCCGACCCCGATGCTCGCGCGCAAGACTATTGCACCAATAGTGTTTGGCGCGGGAATGAGTATTAGCGGTACGTGGACGCTTACTTTCTGAGGTAGTCAATGGCTACACTAATCGACGCAGCCGAGTTCACCTCAAATGAGGTTTACCAGATACAAGCGACCGATCCGGTCGAAGGCGCCGCCACTGGAGCGAGTTTCAGCGGTACTGGAATTTCGAATCAACCGCATCAGCAACTGGCTAATCGCACCGCGTTCTTGAAGCAGCGCCAGGACGTCAATATCTCGAATATCGGCCTGTTGCAGGCCTTCATGGCGAACTTCGCCGGCGCGATGGGCGCCAACGGCTACCTGGCTATTCCGCTAGCCGACGTGAATCGCGGATCGATCGTCGCGATCGTCCAGTGGGGCGCGATGTTTCCGGGCGGCGGGCTCGACAACGACACAAGCTACACGGTGACCTGGCCGACTGCCTTTCCCAACGCATGCGTGTGGTCGAGCGCGACCTTGTCGAACTCTCGGGCGCTAAGGAATGCCGGCCAGTTGATAGTCGACATAGTCAGTTTCACGACGACCACGGGAACCTTCAGATCGGATCTTATCGGCGGCGTCGCAAGCCAGCTCCCCAACGATGGCTTCTACTGGATGGCGATTGGATTTTAGGAAATCGACGGGAGCCGGCGGATGGAGATGAATGTGAGACAAAAGATTTCGCCGGCGATTTGGCGCGCGATGTTCGCCACGTTGATCCTGCTGGTAGTTAGTGACGGGGCAAATGCGCAGAATCTGCCGCCGCCCGGAGCTTATCAGCCGATTCCCAACTTCACCGGGGTAGGTGCGGGATTGCAGTTCCGCGAAGCGATCAACCAGCGCTTCGCCGGCAACCAGCCGATCGCGCCTTCAATCGTCACCCCTACCTTCGTCAACCTGCCGCCCGAGCAGGACGGGATGCTCCTCTTCTGCAAGGACTGCAAGAGCGCGACGCCGTGCGTAAGTGGCGGAGCGGGTGCTTTTGCTCTCGGCACTCGCGGACAGTGGGCGTGCGCGGGCGCGGCTCTGGAAGCCACTCTCAACGCAAACGGCAATAAGGTCTCGAACCTTGCGAGCGGCACCGTCAATGGAGACGCGGTCGCGTTTGGCCAGACTGGAGCGCAGCTCAACACGATTTCAGGCTCGAAGCTCGACGGCAGCGACGCTATCTCGAACGTCAGCGTCAACGGCGTCAAGAACGTGAGAGCATTCGGCGCGACTGGTTCGCTGGCGACCGCGTCGGCTACGACCATCGCCGGCAACGCAACGGTCACCGTCAATTCAATCGGGGATTTCAAAATCGGGAATTGGGTGAAGCTCGATCATGCGGGCGCCGCCTCGAACGCGAATGCTCCGACCGGCGTGACCGTGGTCCCGAACAGTTACGGGATGAATCCCAATCCGACCTCGGATATCACTAAAACTGTGGCGAACGGCGGCGGCTGTCAGGTCGATACCGCCACCACTAACAGCGCGCACAACACTGCGTGCAACGTTTCGTATACCTATCAGATTGTCGGAGTGAGCCAGGGCGGCGGATGGTCGGCGCCGACGGGCGCGGTATCGACCAGCGCGGGGCCGGCGACGCTGAGCACAAACAATAACCTCCTGTTGAGTTGGACCGGCGCTGCCAACGACATCGCGTATCTGATCTATTCGTGCAGTGGCGCTTCATGCACGCCGAGCCTGCACGCGGTAGTGCCTCACGCCGGACCGCTGGGCGCCACGGCGGAATCCTATCGCGACTTCGGGCATGCGTTCGGCACCGATGAAGATTTCGGTACGGCGATCCGCTCGAGCAGCGCGGCGCAGGATCTGTTCGCGCAGATTACGGGCGTAAGCGGGACCAACGTGACTCTGTCGGTAGCGCCGGCGCAGACTGGATCGTCCACGATGCGCCACGATGACAGCGTGCCGATCAACGCGGCGATCAGTTCGATCTGCTCGCATAGCGCGACGACCGGCACAGTCGGCGGCATCGTCGAGTTCCCCGCGACCTCGACTTACCCACTCGCCCAGTCGCTCAACCTCTACGGATGCTGGGGCGTCACGCTCTCAGTGACCGGCGCTCAGAACGGCGACGGCGGACGTCCGGTCGAACTCGAGTGGCACGGCGTCACCGGCGGCACCGTCATCAATATGAACAAGGCGGCCGACTCCCGAGTGGCGGGGCTGTCAGTCTCGGGAATCAATGGGAATACGGCGGGCGTGATCCTCGACGTGGACAATTACCCGACCGGCGGAAGCGGTGACAATCTGGCGACGCAGAACGATACGTTCGAGCGGCTGGAACTCGGCCGGGCGGGCATCGGCATTCGCGTCGCGAATCGATCGGGCGCCAACGTCCAGGACCTGAGCTTTCGCGACGTGCAGATCTCGAATCCGTCGAACGGGCAGGGCGGCATGTGGGGCTACTTCTTCGGCGGCCTCGGCCAGACGTACAACGAAGAGATCCGCGGCGGCCTGATCGCCGGCCATGACGTCGCGATCGTCTCGGCATTCGTCGGACAACTCGAAATTTACGGCACCGACTTCGAGCAGAACAAAATCGAGGCATGGACTATCGATCGCTTCGGCGGCGGTGCCGACGGCAACATGATGTTTTCCGGCGTGACCAGCGAGAGCGCTCAATATTTCATCTACGACAATTCGGGCAGCAACCCCTCGAACTTCATCGTCGATGCGAGCCGAATCGCGGACGCCCCGGGACCGAACGGATACGTGATGCAGTTGAGCCGGCCAATCGCAATCAAAAGTTCATGGGTTTGCAGCGGCGGGACTACGGTTTGCGGAATCAGCAACGGCAACGCGCCGAGTCCAAACCCGATTTTTTCGATGCAGAGCAATTACGGCGACGCGATCCCGTTTCGCAACGGCGACGGCAGCAACTCGCCCGACACGGTGCTCTTCACTGAGTTTACCGATTTGGTTGCAGCCGGCGCCGTTCGAATCGGCTACTTGAGCCATACACCGAACATCGAAGCATGCTCGAACGCCGGCGCGGTCTCGACCAGCACCACGCTCGTGTTCTCGACCAATTCGTGCCAGAAAATTTCCACCGCGACGACCGGACTCACCTATACGCTATCGACGACCGGGCTGGTCGCCGATCAAGTTGTGACCATCGAGTCCTACATCACCGGCGCAATTTCCGCGGGCCCTGTATTCGCGACCTCAAGCGGCGCAATCAAATGGACCGGCGGTTCGGCGCCGACCTCGAGCATCGCCGGCGGCTACGTGGACGTGTTGAGACTGAAGTGGGACGGCGCCAACTGGCTCGAGCTCAGCCGCAGCATCGGCGACCATTGATCGGCGTCAACCGAGACGCTCGATAATTTGTTCCATCGCGATTCCGCGTGAACCTTTGACCAGCAGAACGTCGCCCGGATGGATCAATCCGGCGACTATTTTTGCGGCGGCGACACTGTCGGGCGATGTGAGGACGTCGATCGCGTTTGTATCGCGAAAGACGACTTCGCGCGCGTGATTCATTTCGGGGCCGACGGCGACGAATGCGGCCGGACGCGCTCGCATCACGTCGCGAATGGCGTCCTGATGGGCCGCGGCCGACTGTTCGCCCAACTCGAGCATATCGCCCATCGCAATCACCAGGCGGGCGCCGAGACCGTCGGCGACCTCGCGCGCGGCTGCGAGCGCGGCGCGAATCGAGCGCGGATTCGAGTTGTAACTGTCATCGATTACGAAGATGCCGTTGATCGAAGTGCTGGCGAGCCGGCCCGCGACCGGCTGGACGCCGGCGAGAGCGTGGGCGATCGCGGCGAGCTCGTGCGATTCGAGCGGCGCGGCGCGCATCGCGGCACCCCCGGCGATAGCGGCGGTGCAGTTGATCGCGGCGGCCTCTCCCAGCAGCGCAATTTCAGTTTCGATGAGAGGCGCGACTCCCTCTGCTACCAGGGCGCGATCGATTTCGATGCGAATACGCGAGCGGGTGCCGGCGCTTCGACCGATCAGCCGAACGTGAGCGTCAGGCGACTTGCCAAATGTGATTCGATTGAGATGTTTCGGAATCCGCGAGAGCACCATCGGTTCATCGGCGGACGCGACCGCATACTGTCGCGAGGTCGAGAACAGCGCGGCTTCTTCATCGGCGATATCGTCAAGCGTGCCCAGACCCTCGCTGTGCTCCAGATCGACGTTGAGGACCATCGCGACGTCCGGCTTGACGATCTGTGCAAGCTTTGGAATTTCGCCGCGCGTATTGGTGCCGCATTCGAGCACGGCCGCGCGATGCTCGCCGGTGAGCGTGAAAATGGTCATCGGCACGCCGATCAGATTGTTCAGGTTGCCGAACGTAGAGAGCGTCGATCCGAACAGCGCGCGAACCACCGCGGCAGTGAGTTCCTTGGTCGTGGTCTTTCCGACCGCCCCGCCGATCGCGATGAGCGGAAGGGCGCGGGCCGCGCGCGTGCGTGCCAGATGATGGTGCGCGAGCTGTCCCAGCGCGGTGAGAGTGTCGGCAACCTCGATGCAATCGAGGCCCGCATGACTTTGAGCACGCGTGACAATCGCCGCTACCGCTCCGCGCGCGGCCGCCTGCGTGAGATAGTCATGGCCATCGGACCCACTGCCTCGCAGTGCGACAAATATCGCGCCAGGCCTCGATCGATCGTGTATCGATGCTGACGCCGCGGATCCGATCACTGGCCGAGATAGTCGAGGTGCTGCTGACGACAGTGCCGCCGGTCGCCTCGACAACTCCGGCACGCGTGAACTCGCACTCATTGATCGGAATCGCCGTAGCCATCGCGAATACATTGTGCCGAATTGTCCGACCCGCTCATACCGTCCTCGCCGATCGCCGCCGCACCTGTTGATGCGCGCGAGGGTCGCCAACTGGACGCCGCCTCCGTCGCGCGTAATCCTGTTGCCGTGGCCCAAGCGCAGAAAGCGACCGAGACGATCGAGGGCATCCTCGATCAGGTCCTGTTCGCCAACGACAAGACCGGCTACTCGGTCGCGGTCGTCGTCATCCCGAATGAGCATGGCGACTTTCGCCGCGTCACAGTCGTCGGCAATCTCGCCGGTCTCGAAGTCGGCTCGACCATCCGCGCGCTGGGCGGCTTCGAAAATCATCCACGCTTCGGCGAGCAGTTCCATGTCGTCGATTTCGAAACGCTGCGCCCCGCCGGAGCCGTCGCGATCGAACGCTACCTCGCTTCGGAGATCAAAGGGATTGGCCGCAGGCTCGCGCGGCGAATTGCCGAGCACTTTGGCGACACGCTGGGCGAAGTACTGGACAACGCGCCCGAACGGATGCGCGAGGTGCCCGGCATCGGCGGCGCGGTCGCGCGCACCATCGCCGCCGCATGGCGCGACGCATCTGGCCTCCGCGAGCTGACCGTCTTTCTGCGCGGTCACGGCCTCGCCGCGACCCACGCGCGGCGTATCCATAAGTTCTACGGCAAGGACGCGCTCGAGGTCGTGAAGCGCGATCCGTACGTGCTCGCGCGCACCATTCACGGCATCGGATTTCGCACCGCCGACGCTATCGCGGAAAAACTCGGCATCCCGCGCAACTCTATCCAGCGCGCGCGCGCCGCCGTCCTCTACATCCTCGAACGCATGTCCGATGAGGGCCACGTCTATTCGCCGTTCGAGTATCTCGAAGGCCAGTTTCGCACCGCGCTCGACATGGACCCCGACCTCGCCCACGACGCCGTCAACGAGCTCGCCGCCAGCGGTGAGGTGATTGCCGAAGAAGCCGACGATCACATCGCGATTTATCTGGCCCGCCTGCACGAGGCCGAGGTCAACGTTGCCAAGCGAATCGCGGAACTGAACGCAGGCCGCGCGATGAACAAGGACGTGATCGATCGCGCCGTCGCGGCCGCCATCAAATCATCCGAGTTGGAACTCTCAGCCGAGCAAAAGAGCGCACTGCGATGCGCGCTGGCCAGCCGCGTCACCGTAATCACCGGCGGTCCCGGTACCGGAAAGACCACCTTGCTGCGCTCGCTGCTGGTTGCGCTCGCCGACGTCGGTTTGAAGCCTACGCTCGCCGCGCCGACCGGACGCGCGGCTCGCCGGCTCCAGGACGCCGCGGGGCGCGACGCGAAGACGATTCACCGGCTGCTCGAATACGCTCCCGAGAGCGGCGGCTTTCTCCGCAACAAGAATTTTCCGCTGCGCACCAACTATCTGATCATCGACGAGGCCTCGATGATGGACGTCGAGCTCGCCTCGAGCCTGCTCTCCGCGCTGATGCCGAACTGTTCGCTGTTGCTGGTCGGCGATCGCGATCAGCTTCCGTCGGTCGGTCCCGGCAGCGTGCTCAAGGACGTGATCGCGTCGGACTTCGTCCCGGTCGTGCAGTTGAAGGAAGTCTATCGGCAGGCGCGCCGCAGCTTGATCGTCGCCAACGCGCATCGCCTGAATCGCGGCGAGTTCCCGCAGCTTTCCAACGACGCCGAAGGCGATTTTTTTTTCTTCGAGCGCAACGCTGCCGAGGACGTGCTCGCCACCATCAAACAACTCGTGCAGCAACGGCTGATCGGGCGCTTCGGAATCAACGACCCCCGCGAAATCCAGGTGCTGACTCCGATGAACCGCGGCCCACTCGGCACCCATCTTCTGAATCGCGAGCTGCAAGCATTGCTGAATCCATCGGGTCGCGAACTTCGCTCCGGCGACCGGACGTTTCGAGAGGGAGATCGCGTCATCCAATTGCGCAACAATTACGACAAGGCCGTTTTCAACGGCTCGATCGGCCGGATCGTCGCAATCAATTCTGAAAAAGCGCGCGTGAGCGTCACGTTCGAAGAGACTCACGCTGAGTATGATCTGTCCGAACTAGACGAACTGGCCCTCGCCTACGCGATCTCGGTGCACAAGAGCCAGGGGAGCCAGTATCCCGCGATCGTGATGCCGATACATTCGAGCCACTACCTGATGCTCCGCCGCAACCTGCTCTACACCGCAATCACACGCGCCGAGCGGGTATGCGTGCTGGTCGGAACGAAGAGCGCGCTGCAGCAGGCGGTGCGCAATCAGGACGAGCGCCTGCGGTTCTCGCGCTTGGCCGCCCGATTGCACGTGGACTGATAAATCAGTGGTGTCCCATCAGACGGACGATCGCGAACACAATGACCCCGACAGTGAGCAGTACGATAAGCGGCGGTATCAGAACCGCAGCCAGCGCGCGCCACGCGGAGAATCGATGCACCTCGCCGATACACTTCAGCGAGACGAAGAATCCCCACACCGCGAGCACACCCTCGACCACCATAACTTTGTAAAATGCGGGATCGATCGCCGGCATCGTTCCCGGCGTCGTTGGAACCGGTATCGGGATGCCCATCAGGACTGCGAGCAACAGGACAGTCGCGGCGGCGATTCCGGGCACTTGCGACCAGGCTATCGCGGCGCGCATTTCGACTCGGCTCGCGACGCCGCCGAGCAGGCTCCCCGACCATTTGAAGACCGCGCCAAAGATGAAAAGAAACAGAACTCCGAGCGCTGCTCGAAATGCGACGCTTACCGCGACCCAGAGCGGCCACAGCACCGACAGATTCGCGTTAGTGCCAAGCGCCTTCGACCATTGCTCCGCCAACGCGCTAATCGCCGGACCGACCGCAACCAGTATGATTACATTGCGCGTCGGATCGGTATCGACGATTCGCCGCATCGTCGCGCGCGGCTCCGTCCATATCGTAAAGAAAGGTGTGATTGAGTTGCCGGTCCCGTCGGCCATGGAAGCTGTCTCGCTGCGACTCTCGCCACGCTAGCATCTTGGGCGCATCGCGCAACAGCGCGATTGACTCAGATTCGCGATGCGAACTACGATCGCGAAGATGAAACGCCTCAACTCGATTCTTCTGGCCGCGTTGCTTGCGGGATCCGTGCACGCTTACGGATGCGTCTTCGTCCAATCGAGTGCGATCGCCGATCGTGCGGGCGCCGGCAATCCGATCACCGCGAATGCGAGCGACCTCGGATACCTTCACCTGATCGCGCCGCAAGGACTGACCCAGACCGCGCTTTCGAATCTGCTGAGCAGCTGCGCCACCGGCAAAGTGTCGGGCGTGACGACCGAGCTTCAGATGCGAGATTTCTTTCTGGTCCAGTCGTACAACGTGTCAGTCAGCGGCACCTGCAGCTAGCGGATCTTGACGGCGGGCTTTTCCGACGGTGGCCGGCTGCGCTTGCCGCGCACCGGCCGCAGCGCACGAAGAAAACTCATCACTGCCTCAGCCTCCGATCGCACCGCATCGGGATCGTGACCGGCTTGCTCCAGCGCTTGCTCGACGTCCGCAATAGTCTTTGCCCAATCGTTCTTGTACTTGCGATTCAGCTCCTTCCACGCCACGCCCGCCAGCGCGTCCGTGACATTCGCCGGCGGACGATAAAATCCACGCGCGATCAGCACCGCGATCGCCGGATAACCGACGTAGCCCTGCCAGTACGACGCGTTGTCGTTCGACGCGATCTCGCGCCCGTCGGCGGACGTCTCGACCTCATAAGTCTTCGCTCCGTCCGACGAGGTTACCGTCGCCCGCCGCTCGTCCTCGATTCGCACCCGTCCGTCGCCAATCGCGCCGAGCGCCTCGTACACCTTGATCAGCGGCGGCATTTTCCACTGCGATGCTGGCATAGCCATCTCTAATCGATCATATTCGACATCACGTCAATCAATCTGGAGACCATGAAAAAGTGAGAAACGCGATGGCAAATCCACCAATCGGCAAACTCGACCATATCGGAATCGCGGTTAAGAGCGTCGCCGAGGCGCGCAAGTTTTTCGAGGACACGCTCGGCGCCAGCTTCGTGTTCGAAGCGGCCAACGAAGCAGCCGGCTACAAGCTCGCCGCGCTCGATCTGAGCGGATTGTCAATCGAGCTCCTGGAGCCGCTCGGAGAGAATTCGTTCCTGCACAAATTTCTCGAAAAGCGCGGCGAGGGGATGCATCACCTGACCTTCAACGTCCCGGACTGCAAAGAGAAGACCGCCGCTTTGAAAGAGCAGGGCGTTCGCATCGTCGACGAAACCCGATGGTCGTCCACCAGCTTCGAATCTTTCATCTCCCCGCGCTCATCGCACGGAGTACTAATCCAACTAGGCTCGGGCTACCCAACCCTCAACAGCGATCCAGCCTGGACCCGGAAGAAGGACTAACCCTCCCCCCAAAAACTTCCTAACAGGGACGAAGTCCCGCATCTTTTCTTTAATACCGGGTGCAGGGGTCACCCCTGCCGCGGAAGCGTGAAACCCGCGGAGGGTTTCACATTCAATAAACTTCTTTACCCAATCAGCCCCGGATTCGCGCCGCCGTCGATCGTGACGTTCGCGCCATGAATGAACGCTGCGCGATCCGACGCGAGGAACATCACCAGGTCCGCAACTTCTTCAGCCTTGCCGGGACGTCCCAGCGGCGTCATTCGCTTCAGCACTTCATCCATATTACCGCCCGCGGCGCGTCGCTCGGTGAACACGCGCAACCGGTCGGTGAAAATCGGCCCTGGATTCACTCCGACCACGCGCACGCCATGCTTCGATCCCTCATTCGCCAGCGCCTTCGTAAAATGGTTAAGCGCGGCATTCGCCGATCCACCAATCATATATCCGCCAGTCGGAATCAGCCCGCCGGTCCCGATCACATTCACGATCACGCCGTGACCCTGGCGCTGCATTTGCGGCAAGACTTCGCGCGCCATCCGCACATAGCCGAAGAATTTGAGATTCCAGTCCTCGAGCCACTCGTCGTCGGTAAGCTTCTGAAAGTCGCCCGGCCGCGCGCTGCCGGCATTGTTCACGAGGATGTCGATTTTGCCGAACGCCTCGACGCATCGCGCGACGACTCGCTTCACATCCTCCGGCTTGTTGAGGTCCGCCTGAATTGCCTCGACGCGCGCACCGTCGCGCCCGCGGGCCAGTTTCACGGTTTCATCCAGCGCTTCGCGGCCGCGCGCGCATACCAGCACCGACGCGCCTTCCAGTGCGAACCCGATTGCAGTCGCGCGCCCGATTCCTTTGCTGCCGCCCGTGACGATCGCCACTTTACCGCCGAGTCCGAGTTCCATTGTGGATAACCTCTATAAGATTCCGTCGTCCAAGTTCACATCGCACCGTCGCGAGGGTCAACCGCCTTAACATGACTCCTTCTATCTGACACGATTGCGGTAAGCGCCCCACGGCCTTTGCAATGAAAGAACTGATCGTCTCCATCCTTCGCGACGCAATCGGGCGGGCGCGCGCCGCCGGTCAATTAACCTCCGAAATTCCGGCCATCGGAATCGAGGCGCCGCGCGATTCTGCCCACGGCGACATCGCTTCGAACATCGCGCTGATTCTCGCAAAGCCCGAGCGTAAATCACCTCGTGCGATTGCCGAGATAATCAAGTCGCACGTCACGTTGCCCGCCGAGGTGAGCGAAGTCTCAGTCGCCGGTCCCGGCTTCATCAATTTCAAAATGTCGCCGGCGTACTGGCATTCTGAGATTCGCCGCGCCGCCGCCGCTGGCCGCGATTTCTGGAAACCTCGCGCATGGGAACTGCGCCCTGGCGCTGGCAAGAAAGTGCAAGTCGAATTTCTATCAGCCAATCCTACCGGCCCCGTGACTGTCGGCCACGGCCGCAACGCAGTCCTCGGCGACACGATCGCGCGTCTCTACGAGGCCGCGCGCTTTGACGTGACGCGCGAATATTATTTCAACGATGGCGGCCGCCAGATGAAGCTGCTCGGCGAGTCGGTCCGCGCGCGCTATCTGCAGGCCCATGGCATCGACGCCCCGATGCCTCCCGATGGCTACCAGGGCGAGTACATCGTCGACATCGCGCGCGCTCTGAAAGCCGAGCGCGGCGATTCGCTCATCTCTGTCACCGATCTCGAAATTTTCCGCTCGGTGGCTGTCAAAGCCATCTTCGCCGACATCAACCAGACCTGCACGCGCCTCGGAATCCGCTTCGACGTCTTCACCAACGAGCTCGATCTCTTCAACTCCGGCAAGGTCGATGCGGTCCTCAAGGCTCTCCACGATGCGGGCCTGACCTTCGAGCAGGACGGCGCAGTTTACCTGCGCGGCGAGCCGCTCGGACTTCCGAAAGACGCGGTGTTGGTGCGCAGCGGCCCCGACCGCCAGCCGACTTACCGCACTCCGGACATCGCCTATCACATCGAGAAGCTCAAGCGCGGCTTCGACTTGATCGTGGGCATCTTCGGCGCCGATCACATCGCCGAGCATCAGGAGGTCGTCGCCGCCGTTAAGGCGCTCGGTTACGACATCGCTCCCATCCGCGCAATCATCTACCAGTTCGTCACGCTCACCCGCGCCGGCGAGAAAGTTAAAATGTCCACGCGCAAGGCGACCTACGTCACGCTCGACGAATTGATCGACGAAGTCGGCGCCGACGTCGTCCGATTTTTCTTTCTGTTCCGCAAATCCGACAGCCAGCTCGATTTCGATCTCGAGCTTGCCAAAAAGCAGGCGCCCGAGAATCCTGTCTTCTATGTCCAGTATGCGCACGCGCGCCTCGCCAGCATTTTCCGCGAGGGCGCCGCGAAAGATCTGATACTCCCGGCGGACACTTCTTCGATAGACCTCAACCTGCTCGGCCCCGAGGAACTCGATCTCGCCAAGCGCGCGCTCGGACTCCCCGACGTGATGTCCGCTGCCGCCGAGGCCCTCGAGCCGCATCGAATTCCATTCTATCTGCTCGACCTGGCCGGCGACTTCCATCGCTACTACAACAAGCCCGCGAATCGTATAATTGGGCTGGATCGCCAGCTCAGTTTGGCGCGGATGTACATGGCGCAAATTCTCAACGACGCGATCGCGGGCGGTCTCGAGTTGCTCGGGGTGAGCGCTCCAGAGCGGATGTGAAGGGACGGAGAAGGGGATGCGATTCGAAATCAAGGCAGGTGGCGGCTTTCTGATTCTGCTCGGACTAGTCGGGTTGTCGGGCGCGGTCTTCGTGCTGGGATTGGTCGCGGGCTACGAGATGGCCCGTCAGACGCAGCCCGATGTGAATCAAATCTCCTCGACTTACCCGCTGCCGAATGCGCCCGAAAAGCCCGCGCCCGTATCCGAGATGTCGCCCGCGGCTCAGGCGTCGGCGGCGATCGCGTCCGCACCGGCTCCCCGAACCGTCCCGGTAAAACCGCCGGCGCCCGCGATCAGCGAAAGCGACGCCAATCCCGCTTCGCATCCATCACCTGCCGCCGTCGCGCGTTTGAAACCGCCGCGCGAAGCGCCGGCGATTACTCCGCCGACATCGGAAGATGAAAACACCGACGAGGATACTGAAACGGCTTCAGCTCCCACCTCGCCATCGCGCGCGCTACCGCCCGGCGCCAAGCCCTACAACATTCAGATCGAAGCCGTGATGGACAAGAGCGGGGCGGACGAGATGGTCTCGCGGCTGAAGGAACTGGGCTACAACGCCCAGGAAACAAAAGTCGCGCTCAACGGGCAGACCTGGTATCGCGTCCGCATCGGACCCTACGACAGCGCGGACGAAGCGACCGCCGCGCAAAACGAATTGCGCGAAAAATACAAGCAGGCCTACACGACCTCGCACTGAGTAGGACGGAATTTATTCCGTCATGCAGCGGAATTTATTCCCTCAAGAAGAATCGACGAAATAAATTTCGTCCTACTAATGGCCGACACCTACAACGACCGCCTCTTCAACGGCAATCGCGCGCGCCGCTTCCTGCATGAACGCCGCTTCTGGTGGCTGACCGATCGGCTGCGCCGCTTGAGCATGCGCCGCGCCGACATAATCGAGATCGGATGCTACGACGCAAAGACGATCTCGTACCTCGAACGCAGCGATATCACCGTCAATCGATACGTCGGCTACGAGTCCGAGGACTACCTCGTTGACAGCGTGCGGGAGCAATGGGCTGCGCGCCCCGAAATCACGATCCTGAAATCGACGTCAGCGTCAGACATCGACCTGTCTCAGACCTTCGACGTTGGCATCTGCATGGAAACCCTCGAGCATCTTCCCGACGAACTCGTCGACGGCTACCTGGAGATTCTTGCAAAGGTCGTGCGCGGCCCGGTCTTCTTCACGATCCCGGTCGAACGCGGCGCGATGCTGGTGGCGAAGCAACTCGGCTATCGCATCTTCGGAATGTACGGCGATCGCCTGTCCTGGCGCGATCTACTGAACGGCGCCCTAAGCCAAACCGACCGAATCCCCCGTCACGAACACGCCGGCTTCGACGACCGCCAGATGATCAAGCGCATCGCGCACCACTTCAACGTCACAGAATCCGCCGGCCTCTTCGTCCCATATTTCACCACCCTAAATTTCACCGTCGGTATAGTCGGGTCAGCGCGCACAGTTGACAACGACTCGGCTCACCTTCATCATTAATCCTAAGATGAAACTCACGAGCCGAAATGTTTGCGCGGGATGGTGGCGTTGGCACCTCGATGCACCCGCCTGCGCGCCGGCTTTGTAATTCATCGCAAAACCGATTTCCCAAAAGGGCCGCAGGCAAAACCTGCGGCCCTTTTCTTTTTGGATTTGAACGACGGAGTCGAAAGTAAGCGAGGCAAACTGGAATGTTGCAGCCCACGGAAAAAGAATTCGAACGTCTCGCGGCTGACGGATTCAACCTCATCCCCGTTTTCGAGGAAGTCGCCGCCGACCTCGAGACTCCCGTCTCCGCCTTCCTGAAAATCGCGCGCGGCGACTACGCCTTCCTGCTCGAAAGCGTCCGCGGCGGCGAGAAATGGGGCCGCTACACCTTCCTCGGCAGTGATCCCTTCATGGTAATGCGCGCGCGCAAAAACCGCATGGATATCATCCGGCCCGGCCGCGGCGTCGAGGTACGCTCCGTCGCCAACTCCTTTGAGGAGTTGCGCGCCGAGGTCAAGCGCTTCCGCTCCCCCGAGCTGCCCAACCTGCCGCGCTTCTTCGGCGGCGCCGTCGGCTTTCTCGCGTATGACATCGTGCGATGCTTCGAAAAGATTCCCGAGACCGCCACCGACGATCTCGGTACGCCCGATTTCCACCTGATGTTCACCGACACGGTGCTCTGCTTCGACAACGTCCGCCAGACCCTCAAAGTCATCGCCAACGTTCCAGTCGAGGAATTCGCTTCGACGAAGATGGCCTATCAGAGCGCGCGCATCAAAATCGACGAGGTCCTCGAGCGCCTCAAGCGTCCCGCCGTGCCGCCGTTTCTTGAAGGTGCGAGCAACGTCCCCATCAACGACGCCTCCATCACCTCGAACGTGACGCGCGAGGGCTACATGGCGATGGTTTCCGCGGCGAAGGAATATATTGCGGCCGGCGACGTCATCCAGGTCGTCCCGTCGCAGCGCTTCGAGGCACCGCTCACCGCGCATCCGTTCAACATCTACCGCAGCCTGCGCACGATTAACCCCTCGCCCTACATGTTCTACTTGCGCCTCGGCGATCAAACGCTGGTCGGCGCCTCGCCCGAAGTGATGGTCCGGGTCGAAGGCCGCGAGATAACGCTGCGGCCGATCGCCGGCACCCGCCGCCGCGGCGTCACCGAAGCCGAGGACCGCGAACTCGAAGCCGAGTTGCTCGCCGATCCCAAGGAACGCGCCGAGCACGTGATGCTGGTCGACCTCGGCCGCAACGACGTCGGCCGCGTCTCCGAAATCGGCTCGGTGAAAGTGACCGAGCTGATGGTCGTCGAGCGCTATTCGCACGTGATGCACATCGTGTCGAATGTCACCGGCGTGCTGCGCGAAGGATGCGACGCGTTCGACGCTTTCGCGGCCACTTTTCCGCAAGGCACCGTCTCCGGCGCGCCGAAAATCCGCGCGATGGAAATCATCGACGAGCTCGAATCGGTGCGGCGCGGAGTGTACGCAGGCGCAGTCGGCTATTTCAGCTACACCGGCAACACCGACACGGCGATCGCGCTGCGCACGCTGCTGATCAAAGGCAATCGCGTCTATATCCAGGCGGGCGGCGGCGTCGTCGCCGACTCGGACCCCGGCGCCGAGTTCGAGGAATCGGTGAACAAGGCTCGCGCGATGGTGCGGGCGCTCCAGGCCGCGCGCGATTTCGAAACGGCGGCGAAGAGGTAAGTCGCATGGCAGGAAATAAAAACATTCACGTGCTGATGATCGATAACTACGACTCGTTTACCTACAACATCGTGCAGTATCTCGGCGAGCTCGGCGCTGAGGTCACAGTCAAGCGCAACGACGCCATCGACGTCGCCGGCGTCCGCGCGCTTCATCCCAACGCGGTCGTCATCTCGCCGGGTCCTTGCACTCCCACCGAGGCCGGAATCTCGCTGACGCTTTTGCGCGAGATGGCCGGCGAAGTTCCGATACTCGGCGTGTGCCTCGGCCTGCAATGTATCGGCGAGGCGTTCGGCGGCAAGGTGGTGCGCGCGGATCGCCTGATGCACGGCAAGACCTCGCCGATAATCCACGACGGCAAAACAATCTTCGCGAACATCCCAAGTCCGTTCGACGCGATGCGCTATCATTCGCTGCTGGTCGACGCCGCGTCGATTCCGCCGACGCTGCACGTCAGCGCCCGCACAGCGGAAAACGAAATCATGGGCCTTCGCCACAAGCAGCACGCGGTCGAAGGCGTGCAGTTTCATCCCGAGTCGATTCTGACCTTCGAGGGCAAGCATCTGCTGCAAAACTTTCTCGACGGCCTCAACAAAAACAAAAACGGAATCGCACGATGAACGAACTGCACGACGCACTGCAAGCGCTCATCGACGGTCGCTCGCTCACCGACGCTGAGTCCGAACGCGCGATCGGCGAGATTATGGACGGAGGCGAGCCCGACGCAGTCGTCGGTGCATTCCTGGTCGCGTTGAAAATCAAAGGCGCCGAGGCCGACGAGCTGGCAGGTGCGGTGCGCGCGATGCTGAAGCGGGCGCGTCCGCTCAATCTTCGCGACGGCAACGTGCTCGACACCTGCGGCACCGGGGGCGACGGCGCCAGCACCTTCAACATCTCGACTGGCGCCGCGTTGATCGCGGCGGCGGCGGGCGTGCCGGTCGCCAAGCACGGCAACCGCGCGATCAGCGGCACCGTCGGCACGGCCGACGTGCTCGAAGCGATGGGCGTGAAGATCGATTGCGATCCCGACGGGCTGAAGCGATGCCTCGACGAAGCGGGATGCTGTCACATCTTCGCGCAGTCGTATCATCCCGCGTTCAAGAAAATTGCGCCGCTGAGACGCGAGCTCCGAATCCGCACCATCTTCAATCTGATGGGGTCGCTCGGCAACCCGGCGCGTCCTCGCTTTCATTTGTTGGGCGTCGCCGAAGAGAATCTGATCCGGCCGATGGCGAACGCGCTGAAGGCACTTGGCACGCGGCGCGCGATGGTCGTTCACGGCGGCGACGGAATCGACGAAATCGCGATCAGCGGCCCGACGAAAATTGTGGAACTCCGCGACGGCGATCTGACGGAATACGAAATCACACCGGAGAGCCTCGGCGTCTCGCGCGGCGACCATCGCGCGCTGGTGATCAAGAATATAGATGATGCGGTGCGGGTTCTGCGCGGCGCGCTTGATGGCGGCGCGGGGCCGGCGCAAGATGTCCTCGCGCTCAACGGCGGCGCCGCAATCTACCTCGGTGGCAAGGCCGCGTCGATAAAAGAAGGTGTCGATGCGGCGCGCGAAATTATCGCCACGCGCCGCGGACTGGAAGTCCTTGAAAAGCTGCGCCGCGCCAGCAACGGAATACAATGAGCTCGATCCTCGACAATATTTATGCGGCCAAACGCGTCGAAGTGCGCGCTCGACGCGCGATCGTTTCGCCGATGGCGATCGTCGCCGAGGCGAATCGCGCACCCAGGCCGCGCGATTTCGTCGCGGCACTTCGCGCACATCGTCCCGCGATTATCGCGGAGATAAAGCGCGCGTCTCCGAGCAAGGGCGATATCATGCCGGGGCTCGATCCAGCCAACGTCGCGCGCGAATATGTCGCCGGCGGAGCCGCAGCGATCTCGGTTCTCACCGACGTCCATTTCAAAGGCACGCTCGACGATCTGCGAGCCGTCCGCGCCGCCGTGGACGCTCCGCTGTTGCGCAAGGACTTCATCTTCGAGCCATACCAGGTGTACGAAGCGCGGGCCGCCGGCGCGGACTGCATTTTGCTGATCGCCGCGATGCTGAAAGAGGGCGAGCTGCGTTCGCTGGCGGCGCTTGCACGCGAACTTGGAATGGCGACGCTGGTCGAATCGCACAATCTCGAAGAGTTCGCACTGGCCGGGAAAATCGGCGCGGGCCTGATCGGCATCAACAACCGCGACCTGCATACTTTCGTGACCGATATCGCTGTGACCGAACGTCTGCTTGCCGGCTTCAAGGGCGACGCGCTGATTGTCACGGAAAGTGGAATCGATTCGCCCGACGATATTCGGCGTCTCGACGCTGCTGGCGCTCGCGCGTTTTTGGTCGGCGAAAGTTTGCTGAAAGCGGGCAAGCCGGGCACGAAACTCGACGAGCTGATGCGAGCGCTATGACAGTACGAGTCAAAATCTGCGGCATCACTCGCGTCGAGGACGCGCGCGCAGCGATCGATGCGGGTGCCGATATGATTGGTCTGAACTTCTACGCGAAGAGTCCACGCTACATCGAGATCGATCGTGCCCGCGAGATTCGCGAGGCGATTGGCGCGCACGCATCCGTAGTCGGAGTCTTCGTCAACGCGAGTCGCAGCTATATAGATGAAAGACTGCGTGCTGTGTCGCTCAATATGATCCAGTTCTCCGGCGACGAGGATGACGCGGCGCTTCCGGGTTTGCCAGTTCCGTCGATTGTTACTCGCCGGTTCAGGCAAGGCGACGAATCGAGCATCGCGCCGCATCGCGCGGACTATGTGCTGTTCGACGCCTTCAATGAAGAGCTGTTGGGCGGCACCGGCAGCCGCATCCAGCTGGACCTGCTTCGCCGGCTCGACTTGAGCCACGCGTTTGTCGCCGGCGGATTGAATCCCGACAACGTTGCGGAAGTCGCGGCGCTCGAACCTTACGCAGTCGATTGCGCCAGCGGTGTCGAATCGTCGCCGGGTGTAAAGGACCACGATAAACTGAGGAGCTTCGTCAATAATGCAAAACGTTCCCGATAGCCGCGGCCACTTCGGCCAGTTCGGCGGAAAGTACGTCGCGGAAACCTTGATGCCCGCGCTGTTCGAGCTAGAGCGCGCATACAAGGAGGCGCGTCGCGATCCGAAATTTCGCGAGGAACTCGAAACTCGCTCGCGCGAGTTCGTCGGACGACCGACGCCGCTGTACTTGTGCGAGAATCTCACATCGAAACTCGGCGGCGCGAAAATTTATCTGAAGCGCGAGGATCTCTGCCACACCGGCGCGCACAAAGTGAACAACACGCTCGGCCAAGCTCTGCTCGCGGTGCGGATGAACAAGGCGCGCATCACGGCCGAGACCGGTGCGGGACAGCATGGCGTTGCGACCGCGACGATGGCTGCGCTGTTTCGCCGCGAATGCGAGGTCTTCATGGGTTCGGTGGACGTCGAGCGCCAATCGCTCAACGTCTTTCGGATGAAGCTGCTCGGCGCGAAGGTCACTCCGGTCGAGAGCGGCAGCAAGAGCCTGAAGGACGCGATGAACGAGGCGCTGCGCGACTGGATCGCGACCGTGCGCAATACTTACTACCTGATTGGCACCACGGCGGGGCCGCATCCGTACCCGATGATCGTGCGCGACTTCCAGGCGGTCATCGGGCGCGAGGCGCGCCGCCAGATTCTCAAGCACGAGGGCCGTCTGCCCGACGTGCTGGTCGCATGCGTCAACGGCGGCTCGAACGCGATCGGACTTTTCTATCCGTTCATCAAAGACACCGGCGTGAAGATGGTTGGCGTCGAGGCCGCCGGTCTCGGCATCAGCGGCCCGCATCATGCCGCCACGATCACGACCGGCAGTGTCGGCGTTCTGCACGGCAACAAGACCTACCTGCTGCAGGATGAGCTCGGGCAGATTCGTGAGACTCATTCGATTGCGGCGGGCCTCGATTATCCAGGCGTCGGCCCCGAGCATTCGTGGCTGAATGACGTGGGCCGCGCCGAGTATACGTCAGTTACCGACGCCGAAGCGCTCGACGCTTTGAAGATGCTGTCCGAGACCGAGGGGATCATTCCGGCGCTCGAGAGTTCTCATGCGGTGGCGCATGCAATCAAGCTGGCGCCGCAGATGTCGAAGGAACAAATCATGATCGTGAATCTGTCGGGACGCGGCGACAAGGATATGCAGACGGTCGCCAAGGCGCTCGGGGTGACGGTGTAAACATGGCAGCGGCGCATAGAATCA
Organism: uncultured delta proteobacterium; assembly: GCA_963794325.1. Classification (GTDB taxonomy): domain Bacteria; phylum Desulfobacterota; class Binatia; order Binatales; family Binataceae; genus Binatus. Next base: position 436,459 of record CAWCDG010000002.1, read on the forward strand.
AACGCAAATTTCGCGAGCTGCGCGCGCGCAACGAGGCGGCGCTGATCCCGTACATCGTGGCCGGCGATCCCGATATGGATACGACGCGGAAGCTGGTGCTCGAACTCGAAGCGCGCGGCGCCGACCTGATAGAGCTGGGCGTGCCGTTCTCCGATCCGATGGCCGACGGGCCCGCCAATCAGCGTGCGTCGGCGCGCGGACTGGGCGCGGGCGCGTCTTTGGCTGCGATTCTCTCGATGGTGAGCGAGCTGCGCGCGGATACGCAGATCCCGCTGATCCTGTTCGGATACTACAACCCGATTTTTCACTACGGATGCGAGCGGCTCTGCGCCGACGCCGCGCGCGCGGGTGTCGACGCACTACTGGTGGTCGATTTGCCGCCCGAAGAATCTGGCGAGCTCAAGAAACCGGCGCGTGCCAACGGCCTTGACCTTATCTACCTGCTCGCGCCGACGACGCCGATAGATCGGAGCCGCGCGATCGCGCGCTCGGCCAGCGGTTTTCTCTACTATGTGTCGGTGACGGGCGTGACCGGCGCGCGCGCGCATCTCGACACGGGCATCGCCGAGCACATGCGCGAGATTCGCAGCGTGACCGATTTGCCGATTGGCGTCGGCTTCGGAATCTCGACGCCCGAGCAGGCCGCCGAGGTCGCGACGATGGCGGACGCGGTGGTGGTCGGCAGTGCGATTTCGCTTTTGATCGAGGCCCACGTAAAGTCGGGCGACGTGCCGGAGGCAGTAGGCGGCCTTATTGATGCAATGAAAAGCGCCATGAAGTCGGCGCGCATTGCGCCCACGGTGGAGAGTTCAAATGGCTGAGCGCGAACCGACGCCGATTGCGACGCAGGCAGTTTCGGACGACATCTGGTCGAAGTGCCCGTCGTGCAAGGAGATGGCGTTCCGCAAGGAAGTGGAGCGCAATCTGAACGTATGCCCCAAGTGCGGCTATCATTTCCGCGTCACGGTGCCGCAGCGGCTTTCGATCAGCGTCGATCGCGGTACCTGGCGCGAGCTGATGGCCGAGATGGCGATTGGCGATCCGCTCGGCTTCGTCGATTCGCGCCCCTATCCGAAGCGGATGGAACAGGCGCGCGCGAACAGCGGCCGCAACGACGCGGTGGTGGTGGGAATCGGCAAGATCGAGAATCGGCCGGTCGCGATCGGCGTGATGGATTTCGAGTTCATGGGCGGCAGCATGGGTGTGGTGGTCGGCGAGAAGATCGCGCGGCTGTTCGACCTCGCGGGCGAACGCAAACTCCCGGTGATCATCTTCGTCGCATCGGGTGGCGCGCGGATGCAGGAAGGCGCGCTCTCGTTGATGCAGATGGCGAAAGTCTCATCCGCCATCGCCCGATATCGCGACGCGCGCCTGCCGTACATTTCGGTACTCTGCGATCCGACTACCGGCGGCGTGGCCGCGTCGTTTGCGATGCTTGGTGATTTGAATCTCTCCGAGCCGGGAGCCTTGATCGGTTTTGCTGGCCGTCGGGTGACGGCGCAAACCAGCGGTCAGGAGCTGCCGGAAAATTTTCAGCGCGCCGAATTTTTACTCGCGCACGGCATGCTCGACGCAATCGTCCCGCGTCACCAGATGCGCTTCACGCTGGCACGAATCCTCACGATGCTAACGAAGCCGCGAGGCAACCGCGGCGCAGGGAAGGGCGCGTCGAAGGGTAAGCGCTGACCTGCACGGGGGGAATCTTCCGCCTTCCATCGTGAGCCGCTAAACTTCGGGCTGACCATGGACCAGCTCTCCAAAACTATCGACTGGCTCTATTCGCTCGAGGCGCGCGGCGAGATTTACAAGCTCGAGCGGATGGAGGCTGCTCTCGACCTCATCGGCAATCCGCATCGGCGAATTCGCGCCGTGCATATCGCGGGCACCAAGGGTAAGGGTTCTGTCGCCGCGATGCTCGACAGTTGCCTGCGCCAGGCTGGCTACCGCACAGGACTCTATACGAAGCCGCATCTTGTGAACCTCGCGGAGCGGACGCGAATCTCAGGTGCCGAAATTCCCGCGGGGCTGATGCTCGACTATATCGAGCGGCTGCGCGCGATCTACGACCGCGCGGCCATGGCGCTCACGTTCTTCGAGTTCACCGTCGCGATGATGTTCCTCTACTTCGCTAAGGAGAACGTCGATATCGCGATCGTCGAGACAGGACTTGGCGGGCGGCTCGATTCCACCAACGTCGTGACGCCGATATTGAGCGTGATCACGCCGATCGGTTTCGATCACATGGAATATCTCGGCTACACGATCGCGGCGATTGCGGGCGAGAAGGGTGGCATCATCAAGAACGACATTCCGGTGGTGATTGGCGCGCGCGATGCCGAGGCGCGGCTGACGCTAACCTCTATCGCAGGCCAGCGTGGAAGTGCGGTGCGACTGATCGATCGCGATTTTTCTTACAAGTCGCACGCGCCGGCGCATCGATTGGACTACCACGGCCTCGGCCTGGAATTGCGCGATCTCGAGATTGGATTGGCGGGGCCGTTTCAACATGAGAACGCCGCGATTGCGGTTGCCACCCTCGAAGCCTTACGCTCGCAGGGCTGGCAAATTGACGAGAACGCAATCCGGACGGGTCTTCGGGACATCTACTGGCCGGGACGTTTCGACGTCGTATCGCAGCGGCCGCTCGTGATTCTCGACTGCGCGCATAACGAGATGAGTATCGCGGCGCTGCTCGAGACGATGACCGTCGAGCTTGGCCCGGATGTGAAACCGCGGCTGATATTCGGATGCCAATCGGCGAAGGAATGGCCGCGGATGGCTGCGATGCTCGCGCCGCGCGTGCGCGATGTCACCCTGACGCGGGCCAAACCGAAGCTGCCGCTCGAGCCGGAGGAACTCGTCGCGCATTTCGCGGGGCATTGTCCGGCGCGCGTCGAGCGCGACCCAATGCGAGCGATCGAGCGCGTGATTTCAGAATTGGGGCCCGATGACGTGGCACTCGTTACGGGATCAGTGTATCTTATCGGCGAAGTTTACCCGTATTTTTTGACCCGCGAGGGGCGGAGTGGGTTGTTTACTGAAGCCGGCGCTTAAAAGAATCGCGATTGCGATGTTGTGGCTGTTGGCAGCAACGCTGGCACCGGCTATCGCGAGAGCAGATACGCCAGCCACAGGCCCCGCCAAATCGAACTCTAAGAAATCTGGAATTCCCTCCCCGGTGCGCGCCGCGCATGAAGAGCCGGTCAACGTCACCGGCCAGGAAACCATCTACGATTCGAAGACCGATACCTTCGTCGTGAAGGGCGACGCCGTCATGACCCAGGGCGGCAGCGTGCTCAAGGCCGACGAGATCGATATCATGCGGCGCGACCGCAAGGCGCGCGCGATCGGCAATGTCCATTTGATCGATCCCGAAGTCGAGATGTGGGCGACTGATGGCACCATCGACATCACCAATGAGACGATGGTGCTGAACAACGCCAAGATATTGGCGAAACAAAACATTTATCATCTCGAAGGCAAGCAGATCATAAAGCAGGAGGGCCAGACCTACGAGGTAAAGAACGGATTCTTTACCACCTGCGGATGCGAGAAGGGCACGCCGTCATGGTCGATAAATGCCCAGCATATGGTGGTGAACATGGGGCAGACTGGGACCGCCACCAATGCGACCTTCAACGTAGCCGGCTATCCGGTGATTCCGACGCCGTATCTGATTTTTCCGGCCGACACTGATCGGCACAGCGGCTTGCTGAGCGGACGCGAGGGTCAATCTGGATTGCGCGGCTTCCAGTGGCTGCAGCCCTACTATATCGCCATCAACAAGAGTTCGGACGCGACCGTTGCGTTTGATGTCGAGACCTCGCAGCGGGTTGGCGGGCTGGCCGAGTATCGGTTGGTCAACGGCAAGGACGATTACCTGTGGGCGGACGGCGCATTCTACAACGAATCGCTCCGTTCGGCTGCGAATCGTCAGAACGACATCGTCGATGGGCAAATCGCCGATCCGCATATCCCGATCGATCGCTACGGAATTATCGCGATGACGCGGCAACATATTACGGACGATCTGATCGCATACGGCGACACGATTTCCGTGAGCGACAGCCTGTACTTGCGCGAGATGGATGTGTGGACGTTGTCGCGCGGCTTCACCTTCGGCCAGGGCGCGACCAACTTCGGCTCGACGACCAACGCGCCGTCGGATTTCGGATTGCTCTATCAGTTCAACAACGCGTACGCGCGGATGCAGGGCACCTGGAATCAGGATCTGATTCAGCCGCAGCAGTTCGCCCTGCAGCGGCTGCCTGATGCGACGGTGTCGGGCCGCCAGGAATTGTTCAACAACCTGATGTTCGCGGATTACGACGCTGAGGCGGTCGACTTCTACCGCTATCAGGGTATCGATGGCGGGCGCTTCTCTGCGAATCCCCGGGTCACGCTGCCATGGCGTTTGGGTGACTACCTCAATGGTTACGGGACGGTCGGTGCGCAAGCCGTCGGGTACGATACGACCGGCCGCAACATCAAGATCTTTCCCGTCGGAACGACACCCGCCCAAGTCGCTGCCAACTCGACCTGTCCCAGCGGCGGCGGCGTTCAGCTCTCCTTCAACAATTGTGCAACGTTAAGCCCGTTCAGCAACGGCGGAACAACCGCGCGGCTCATCCCATACGCAAAAACCGGAATTTCAACCGTCCTCGATCGCGTTTACGATTTCCAATGGAAATCGATCGAGAAGCTCAAAAACACCATCGAGCCGTTTGCCAACTATGCGTACGTGCCGCGCATCTACCAGGGCAATCTGCCGCTGTTCGATCAGACCGATCGCATGAATGCGCGCAGTCTCATCACTTACGGATTCACGACGCGGTTGTTCGCAAAGGTCAGGGAAGAGGCTCCGGAGCAGACGACTACTGACGCGACCCCGACCCAAGCTATAACGGGTACCGGCGGTTCCAACGTCGGGCCGTTCCATGAAGATGCGCTCTCGACTTCATTGGCGCCACACGGCGGGAGCATCGTCCGCGACGGCGAGCATTCCCAGGAACTCGGCTCGTTGACGATACAGCAGGCGTACGACGTATCGAACGAGGTGACGGTTGACGGATCGAAGATCTCAGACATCGAGGGGCTGCTTAACGTTTACGCGACCCAGATTGCAACGCTGTCTTCGCAGCTCGATTACAATCCACGCTCCCATTCAGGGATAACCTTTGCCAACGCGGCCCTGGCTATTCAGCCGCCGTGGGGCGACAAGGGAGCGCCGATTTACCTCGGCAAAGCGCTGCAAGGCTCGTTCATCGAGTTCGCATACAACTACGCCAGCCGGACGGCGACGGTCTTTCCCGCGACCAGCAAGAACGCTGCGCAGTTCGTTTCGGGACGCGCGTACACCGACGTATTCGATCGCCTCGGCGTTTACATTGCCCCCAGCTACGATCTCGCGGACAACCGGAACCTGTCGACCGAATACGGCGTACGATTGAAATCTCCATGCGATTGTTGGGCGGCCGATCTTGGAATTATCGATTCGACCAATCCCAACGAAGTACAGATCCAGTTCCAGCTGACCCTCGGCGGCCTGGGCTCAGTCGGACGCAGTCCGTTCGGACGCAACCCGTTCCAGACGCGCGGCCTGGTCGGCTCCCCAACCGGAGTCCTGCCGAATTACTAAGTTCAGTGGGGCGGGCCGCCGTGCCCGCCCGCTCCTTGGCCTGCTAGAAATAAAGCAACGCGATATCCGCCAGGATCCACAGCGCGACCGCGAGCATCAGCTGCCGATCGCGCATCAACGCGCGCGCCGGGTCGCCACCTTCGTCGCGCTCGTCGATCAGGTAGAGATAGCGCAGGATTCCGAACGCGACGAACGGCACCGTCAAATAGAGATAGTGGGTGCCGAGCTTCGATTCGACTTCCGCCGACGCAGTGTAAATCATGTAGCTGACGAGAGTCGCGCCGGTGACGATCGAGATCATCTGATCGACCAGCCGGACGCTGTACTCCGAGAGCGCGCTGCGATGCGCGATAGCGTCGTCGCCGAGCACGATCAGCTCGTGACGCCGGCGCGCCAGCACCAGGAACAGCGCCAGCACGAACGTGATGAAAACCAGCCATGGCGATACTTCGACATGAATCGCGACGCCGCCCGCGAATGCGCGCAACACAAAGCCGATCGCAACCGCGATCACGTCGATGATCACGTGGTGCTTGGCCCACAGCGAATAGAACAACTGAAGCGCGACGTACAGCAGCGCGATTCCGACGAACTCGCGGCCCAGCACGATGCTCAACACAATCGCAATCGCGCCCAGCGTCAGCGCGGCACGGGTGGCGGCGGAAACCGTTATGTCGCCACGCGCCAGCGGGCGGTTGCACTTTTCGGGATTCAGCCGATCGGCCTCGCGGTCAGCGATGTCATTCAGAATATAGCCGGCGCTCGAAAGCGCGCAGAACGCGACGAACGCGATGCCTGCAAGAACCACGTCGTGGAGCACGAACAGCCGCTGGCCGAACAGCAACGCCGCCAGCACCAACGCGTTCTTGATCCATTGATGCGGCCGCGCGAGGCGAAATATCGCGCTTATCCCGCCGGTCTGCGAACTATCGTCCAGCTTGGTCGCCGCATTCATTGCATTTCGTTGTATAGGTCCGCGCTTCGCTGCCGCAAGATGGCGGTGGTGTCTTGTTTTTTATAGTGGGGCGGGCCGCCGTGCCCGCCATCGACGCGCGGGCGTCCGCGCCCACGCTTACCAATGAACGACTCCTCTCACTTCTACCGCAGACGCCTGCCGCACTGCAGAGTATCGCTGGACGCGGCCGCAACTTGGAGGAGAGATGACGGGCACATAGGCCGCCCCGCTGAAACCCGGACACTACCAGATGACTTTGGCACTTGACCGCGGGCCGCGGATGCGAAAACAGTACGCTCGATGAGTACTTCGACCCAGGAAAAAACCGGTCCGTCGGCCACCGTCGATCTAGCCGGCCTCAAACGATTCCTCGATCAGCGCAAGCTCGGCGACACGGCCGCTCTTCGATCTGAAAACATTTCGTTTGGCCATTCCAACGAGGTTCACCTGATTCACTTCGACGGCCATTCGTGGGCCCTTAGACGCCCGCCGCGCGGACCGTTGCTCCCGACCGCGCACGACATGATGCGTGAATATCGCGTCATCAAAGCCCTGCAGGACACCGCTGTCCCCGTGCCGCGCGTGTACGCCGTGTGCGACGATTCGTCATACATCGGCGCGCCGTTCTACCTGATGGAGTATATGCGCGGCGACGTCGTGCGCGCCGACAACAAGCACTTCGCGCAGACTCCTGACCTGCGCCGCCAAGTCAGCGAGCAGATGGTCGATGTGCTCGTCGCGCTGCAGGAGGTCGATTGGCGCGCGGCCGGCCTCGAAGGGTTCGGGCGGCCGGACGGTTACCTCGAGCGCCAGCTCAAGCGATGGACCGATCAGCTCGAACGTACGATTCCGCATACGCGGCCGCTGCCGGTGATGGAAAAAGTTAAAGAGTGGCTGCGCGCGCGAATCCCCCAGTCGCCTGCGCCGACCATCGTCCACGGCGATTACAAGCTCGACAACGTGATGTTCGATCCGAAAACCTCGCGCGCGATCGCCGTGCTCGATTGGGAAATGTCGACGATTGGCGATCCACTCGCGGATTTCGGCTGGATGCTGACCTACTGGCCCGACCCGACCGACCTCGCATCAGGCGGCGTGATCGCCAGCATGCAGGCCGCCGAAGGATGGCTGACGCGTCGCGAGATGATCGATCGATACGAGAGCGTCACCGGACGTGCGATGCGCGACTTCCCGTTCTACCAGGCGTTTGCGCTGTTCAAGCTCGCCATCATCATGGAGGGCAGCTACGCCCGCTTCGTCCTCGGCCAGACCGACGATCCGCTGTTCGCACTGAGCAAGGAACGAGTCCCAGCGCTCGCCGACGCAGCGTGGTCGGTGTGCAACTCGACGTCGGGTCACTAGCGAGCGGCGGCGCGAAAGATCGATCGCAACCATCCGCGCGCTTCCGGATACTGCTCGACGTCGAGCACGAACTCCTGCCCGATGCCGACCGTCTGCAGGCGCGTCGAGCTTCCGCAGTCAGTCCAGCGGCTCGGATCGCCATGATAGGTGAGGGCAGGGCGCCCGCCAGGTGCAAACCATGGCGGCAGCTCCCACACCGAACGACTCGATTGGCTGCGTGTGAGTATCAGCTCAGGTCTGATCCGATCGAAAGTTCCAGCACCGCTCGTTTTGAGGCCAATCGACGAAAGGCGGTCGCTCGCGAAGTAAAGAGTGTTGTTTTCGTATTCGACTAGACGCCTCGCGAAATGAGGATGTCCGGCCGCCCAGGGCTTTTCGGCGGCGATGTCTCTGGTAGCTGCGGCGACGTCCCCGACCTGCAGCCATCCAAAGATGACGTGAAGTTTCGGCGCGTCGCGGACGAAGCGGAACGCACCTCCGACTTTCTCGGCGCGGCGAAAATATCCGAAAAAAATAAACAGATCGCCTGGGCCGACGTCGTGGCGCGCGAGATGGCTCTGCGCGGCGCCGGCCTGTCCAAAGATTGGACGCCATCCCGCGGCGCGCGCAATCGACTGGCGGCGCAAATCCGGATCGAGATGCGCACCGTCGCGACGGCGGACTCGTCTATGGGTCAGGTCTTCAACAATTTGCGCGATCGATGACCCGTTGAACGATGAAAGTTTCGCGTATGACGCCGGCGCGTCGGCATCGGGAATCGGAAGCGAGCAAAGTCGCCCGTCGATAATTGGACTCGGACACCCGCCATTGGCCGAATCAAATCCCTTGCGACTGAGTATCAGCTTCATCGCACAAATCCGTTTCTCACTTCTTGCGTCATTCTGAGCGGAAGCTGCTGTAGCGAAGAATCTCGACGGACGCCTTGCGTGCGGCGTCCGTCAGTATGCGCTGCGGGCGAGATCCTTCGCTACGCTCAGGATGACGGATCTGGCTCATGCTATATTTCTCCCCGAACTCTCCACAAGGAAAATTTTCAATGCCGGATTCTGATCTGCTGGCCGAACTGGCGCGCTTTATCGAACGCATCACCGCGATCGCCCGGACTGGTCTCGCCTTCAAGCCCGACGGCTTCGACTCCGAGCGCTACGAAGAATTGCTCAAGGAGGCTGCCAGGATGCATTCGATCGTCGCCGGTGCGAGCGACGACGACGCGGAACAATTGCGCCGCCAATGGCGTGAGCAGGTGATCGCGGGCTATGACGGCTACGTCACTGCGGCAGTTGGTGTCGGTATCATCGCGTTCAACCATCGGAACGAGCTGCTGATGATTCAGCGGCCGACCGGCAAGTGGTGGTATCCCACCGGATTCTGTGACGTCGGAGTATCGCCCGCCGAGAATGTCGCCAAGGAAGCGCGCGAGGAGACCGGGCTTATCGTTATACCCGAACGTCTGATCGGCGTGATCGACAACAAAAAATATGGCTCACCGGCCCGCCATATCTACTCGATGCTTTTCTATTGCCGAATCGTCGGCGGAGAACTGACGCCGAATCCGCTCGAAGCGATTGCCGCCAGGTTCTTTCCGCTCGATCGGCTGCCGGAGCCGATGCATGCGCTCGATCGCAAGTGGATCGGACTCGCGCGCGAGTTCCACTTCGACGGCCGCATCGCGCCGTATTTCGATCCGCTGTGAGGTTCTAGCGAGTAGTCGCTTCGGCCGGGGTGGATTGAGCCTGGGTGGGCGGGGTTCCGCTGGTGCTCGCGCCGATCGAGATGATCATCATCCCCTGCTCATAGCGCGGACCCCCGACGATCAACGTGCCGTTGTTCTTGAGCTTGAGGTCGGTGGTCATCATCGGGCGCGTCCCGTCGAACAGCACGATCTCCATCGCGATCATGTCGGCATCGATCGCGCGGGGTTGCACATGGAGAATCTTGCCGCCCGGCAGCGTGAACGCGATCATCTTGCCGCAATCGGTCTCCCCTTCGTTGTGACCGATCAGGCTGTAGGTCGTAAATCCGAAAAGCCCGCGCAGCTTCTTGTCCATTCCACCGAGCCGCGGGTCCGTACCTTCGTTGGTATCCGCCGCCATTACCGAGTCGATGTAAACATAGACCTGCTTTGGCGGCGGCTGCGCATATGGCAGACCCTGCGTTCCAAAGGTCGTGATCGCAATGATGAGAAAGGTGAGCCTACCGGGACGCAGCGTCATAGCGGCCTACGGCTGATCCGGCAGCCAGATGACCGTCGTATCTCTTCGAGGCTCGCTCCAGACTGCGACCGAATGGTTGGCTGACTCGAGTCGTGAGATGTCGGCGTGAGAATCGTTGTCCTCCATCGTGGGCTCGTTGGCTGCCGCGGTCGCAACTTGATTGGCCGGCGGGGCGGAAGCGTTCTGATCTGAACTGGCGACTACCGTCGGCTGCGTCCCTCGATTGGCGAATTGGCGCGCATACGGCGTCATCAGAACTATCGTCATGATCGCTGCCGCTGCTACCGCACCGCCCCACGCGACGCCCGATCCGACCGAGTCCAACTGGCGCCGAATGAAACGTTCGATTCTCGTGAGCACTGGCTGCGGCAGACGATCGAGTCGCGCGATTACCGCGCTCGAGAATCCAGCCAGCGAAGGCGCGGCTGTGATCGATCTGAGGTTTCGTCCGAGAGTCGAATAGTCTCCGAGAACGGCCGTGCATGATTCGCATCGCGCCAGATGAAACGCGACTTCCTGCATCTCGTTCGGTTCGAGTTCAGAGTCCTCGAACGCGCCGAGCATCATGCTTATTTCACTACATTCAGCCATAGATGTCGCTCAGTTCCCGCCCACGTCCTTCAAGATGTTACGCAGGTGCGTGCGTGCATAATGCAACCTGCTCATGACCGTTCCTCTTGGGCACTGCAAAACGTCGCTAATTTCGTCGTACGACATTCCTTCGACTTCGCGTAGAAGTATCACTGCGCGATGTTCTGGCGTCAACTCCTCCAGCGCTTGCTTTAGCCGCGCCGAGAGTTCACTACGACTGACTTCCTTGAACGAGTCTCCTGCGGTCGTCGGCAGCTTGCTGATCTCGTTTTCGGCATCTTCTCCGTGAAGAACAACGTGGCGTCCCTCGCGCCGCCAGAAATCGATCGCGAGGTTGGCCGCGATTCGATAAAGCCAGGTTGAGAAGCTCGAGCGGGATTCGAACTTCGACAGGTTTTCGTAGGCGCGGACAAAAGTTTCTTGCGCCAGTTCAATCGCATCATCCTGATTGTGCACCACTGCCAGCGCGACGCCGACCACCCGGCGCTGGTATCGTTCCACCAAAACGCCGAACGCTTCCGAATCGCCCTTGCGCGAGCGTTCGATAAGTTCGGCTTCATCACCGTCGTGGCGGCCTGGTGTTCTCAACTTGAGTAGACGCAGTTGCGGGCGACTAAATTCAGCGAAGTGTTCATCCGGCCGCGCCGCCCATCTCGGCCCAGTTCGGACCGGATTTCAGCTCTACTTTCAGTGGGATTTTGAGTTCGGCGACCCCCTCCATTTCGCGTTTTGCCAGTTTTGCCGCTTCTTGCCATTCGTTTTCGGGTGCTTCGAGCAGTAGTTCGTCATGCACTTGCAGTATCATTCGAGCGCCGAGGCCGCGTTCCTTGAGCACCCGGTCCAGTCGTATCATAGCGAGTTTTATCAGGTCTGCCGCAGTGCCCTGGATCGGGGTGTTGATAGCTATTCGCTCTGCTTGCGCCCTCGCGCCGCCCGGCTGCGAGTTGAGCTCGGGCAGATAACGCCGACGCCCGTACATTGTGGTTACGTATCCGGTGGTCCGCGCGATTCGAACGGTGTCGTCCAGCCATGCGCGCACGCCCGGCAGCCGCTCGAAGTAGCGCTTGATGTAGTCCGAGGCTTCCGACAGCGCAATCCCGAGCTCGCCCGCCAGCCGCTGCGCACCCATCCCGTAGATAATCCCGAAGTTTATCACCTTCGCCAGCCGCCGCGCCTCGGCGTTGACCTTGTCCGGCGTGACTCCGAGCACCTCGGTTGCAGTGCGGATGTGGATGTCCTCGCCGGTCGTGAACGCCTCGACCAGAGTTTTGTCTCCCGACAGATGAGCCATCACGCGCAGATCGATTTGCGAATAATCGGCCGACACGAACACGCACCCCGGCTTCGGCACGAATGCCCGGCGAATCCGGCGCCCCTCAACGCTGCGAGTCGGGATATTCTGCAGATTCGGATCGCTCGAGCTGACCCGTCCCGTAGGCACCAGCGCCTGATGCCACGTTGTATGGATTCGGCCGGTGCCCGATCGGATCACCTCCGACAGCGCGTCGGCGTACGTCGATTTCAATTTCGAAACGGTGCGGTACTCGATCAGCTTGCGCGGCATCGGATGCACCGCAGCGAGCTTTTCGAGCGTGTCGGCGTCGGTGGAAAATCCACTCTTGGTTTTTTTCAGTCCCTTGGCCGACAGCTTCAGATGAGTAAACAGAACCTCGCGCAACTGGATGGGCGAGTTGAGATTGAACTCGCGGCCCGCCAGCTCGTAGCATTCGCGCTCCAGCCGGCTCATCTCTTCGGCGAATTCCTTCGAGATGATCTTGAGCGCGTCGCCGTCGATTCCGATTCCGGCGGTTTCCATCTCGGCCAGTATCGGCGCGATCGGCATCTCGATTTCGTTGTACATCGAGGTGAGCCCGTCGCCTTCCAGACGCTCCGTAAGCGCTTCGCGAAGATTTCTGATGAGTGCCGCGTTGGTGCCCGGCGGGCTGCTGGCGCCCAGCGGAGCCAAATATTCGTGATAAAGATGGGTCAGCGACGGCTCGCCCTGTCCTGAATTGATCAGAAAGCCCGCGAGCATCGTGTCGAAATCGACGCCCTTGAGCGCGATTCTATGCCGCGCGAACGCCTCGATTTGATTCTTCAGATCGTGACACGACTTGAGCGGATGCTCGGCGCTCAGCAGAGATGCCGCGCTTGCGATTTCATCCTGTTCGACAACGATCGTCGTATCGGCGCCACCAATCTGCAACGTGTCCTGCCCTGTTTCAGATTCGGTGAGATCGACTGCAATCCGAGGCGCAGCAGCGAGCACCTTGAGCGCATCCGTCAGATCTTTTCCGCGGACCGCTGCCGCGGGCTTCGCCGTCGACTCCAGACCCGGCAGGTCCGCCTGCGACGGCGATATCTCGCGGATAATCGAATTGAACTCCAGCTCGCGCATGAGCTCCGCGCCCAGCTTCTCGTCGACGCCATGCCATGCGAACTCGTCGGGCTCTATTTTGAGCGGCATGTCGGTCTCGATGCGGACCAACTTCCGCGCGAGGTCCACCGCCGCACGATGCTCCGCGAGCAGCCCCGCGACTTTTTTCGCGCCGCGAATCCCCGACTCTTCAATGCGATCGAGGTTTTCGTAGAGTTGCTTGATCCCGCCGAATTTCTGAATCAGCGCCGCCGCCGTCTTCTCGCCGACTCCCGGCACGCCCTTGATATTGTCGATAGTGTCGCCCGTGAGCGCCTGAATCTCGATCAGCGCCGACGGCTCGACGCCGAAGCGCTCGCGCACCTCGCGCGTCCCGATTCGCCGGTCGCGCATCGTGTCCCACAACGTCACGTGCGGCCCGACCAACTGCATGAAATCCTTGTCGGCCGTGATCAGTGTGACGACAAAATCCTCTTTCGCCGCGCGCTTGGCCAGCGTGCCGATCACGTCGTCAGCCTCGAAGCCTTCGATCATCAGCGACTTGATTCGAAACGCCTCGACCGCGCGATGGATATACGGAATCTGCACGATCAGGTCGTTGGGCGCCTCGCTGCGGTTCGCCTTGTAGTCGGCGAACAGGTCGTCGCGAAAAGTTCTCTTGGGCGAGTCGAACACGATCGCGATATGCGACGGACGCGCGTCCTTGAGCAGCTTCAACAGCATCCGGATAAAGCCGAAGACCGCCTGGGTCGGCAGCCCGCGCGAGGTATTCATCGGCGGCAACGCATGAAACGCGCGAAAGATGTACCCGGAGCCATCGACCAGAATCAGTTGTTTCCGTTCCGCAGCCATCAGTCGAAACTATCCGATACGGTTCTGAAAACAAAAGCATCGTCAAAAGTAAATCGCTTGGGTCATTAGCTCTCCCCACAATTTCAGGGATTCAAGAATGCAGAGAGAGTCGATGTTGGTGCTGAAGCGAAACGCGCTGGGCGCGCGAGATCCTTCGCTGCGCTCAGGATGACACCAAAAAGCAAATGCCCACACGCGTCATTCTGAGCGAAAGCTGCTGTAGCGAAGAATCTCGGCGGACGCTCCGGCGTCCGGCGTCAGCTATGCGCGAATCTGCGGAACTCCTGCCAGCTAAAGAGATGCCGATTCGCGGGCAACTGAAAGCCACTTATCGCTTGGCGATTCTCACGATTCGGTCCAGTCGGGTTTTCGTGGCTAACTTTATTTCAGGAAGAGTGCCGAAAAAGCTGCGACTCTCAGATATGATTCCATCGCGCTTCAGGTTTCGAACGCTCGCCTTGGTATTTCTGACCCCAGAGCGCTTGCTGTTGGTGCGATTTTTCATGCGCGACTCTACCGCTGAGATTAACACACCCCTTTCGGACCGGCCAACCGAACCCTTGAGCATCGAGCAACTGTATTGACAGTTTGGGCTGGCGTGTTTAATTAGTCGGTTGCCTTGTGGTGGATCGAATTGTCGTGCCACTCTGTTCGTCAATTGATTGGAACCATCGCGATGGCTCTGGAATTGGACGACCTGAATGATTGAGGTTAAAAACCTAACTAAAGCCTACGGCAACTTTGTCGCGGTTAAAGACGTATCGTTCAAAGCCGAGAGCGGTTCTATCCTCGGCTTCCTCGGCCCCAACGGCGCTGGCAAGACCACGACGATGCGAATCATCACCGGCTACATGCCTGCGACTGCGGGCACCGTGGTGATTGACGGACTCGATATTTTCTCGCAGTCGCTCGAGGCACGCCGCAAAATCGGCTACCTGCCCGAGAATCCGCCGCTGTATCCTGACATGCGGGTCGAGGCTTATCTGCGATTCGTCGCGAAACTGCGCGATGTTCCGCGCGCAAAGATTGACCAGGCGCTCGATCACGTTCTCGACGTTTGCGGACTGACCGACATGGCGCATCGGATATGTGGCCAACTCTCGAAAGGCTATCGACAGCGCGTCGGGCTGGCCCAGGCGCTGATTCACGATCCGCCCGTGCTGGTCCTCGACGAGCCGACCATCGGTCTCGACCCGCGTCAGATTCACGAAATCCGCGGACTGATTCACAATCTATCGGGCAATCGGACGGTCGTGCTCTCGACCCACATCCTGCCCGAGGTCTCGCAGATCTGCGACAAGGTCGTCATCATTGCCGACGGCCGCGTCGTGCTCGAGGAATATCTGAAGAAGCTGCCCGCCGGGACTTCGCTCGAAGATATTTTCCTGACCGCGATTACCAAGGAGCATCACGAGGACGGCGCCACGGCCGAGGAAAAGCTGGAGGAGGTCGGAGCGGGGCATACCTAGACCACCCGTGTCGCTCGAATGAAAAATTCTTTGACAATCGCGGGCAAGGAGCTCGCGGGATATTTCCTGCAGCCGGTCGCCTACGTCGTGATGACGGTGTTCCTACTGCTGGGCGGCTTCTTTTTCTTCGCGCTGCTGCGCTACTTCGAAGTGACGCTGACGGCATACGCCGCGATGCAAAATCCTGAAGTGCTGCAGAAATTGAATCTCAACGAGCGTGTCATCGAGCCGATGCTACACAATCTCGCGATCGTGCTCGTCATCCTGGTCCCGGCGATCACGATGCGCAGTTTTGCCGAGGAGAAGCGCACCGGCACTTACGAGCTTCTGCTCACCGCGCCTATTCGCACCGGCGAGATTGTCGCGGGAAAATTTATCGCGGCCGCCGCGTTCATGCTGATCATGATTGGGCTCGCCGGGATGTTCCCGCTGATCCTGATCGCGTTCGGCAATCCGGAAATTGGCGTGATGTTCGCGGGCTATCTCGGGCTGGCGTTCCTCGCGATCTCGTTCGTGTCGATCGGACTGTTCACCAGTTCGCTGACCCAGAATCAGATCATCGCGGCGATCAGTTGTTTCGGCCTGCTTCTGTTGCTGTTCGTGATTTCATGGCCGGCGCAGGCGGGCGGATCCTCGTTCTCCGATTTGCTGCGCTACCTGTCCCTGCCGGACCATTTCGCGCAGATGGTCACCGGCATCATCGACACGCGCGACATCGTGTATTTCCTGAGTCTCATCTTCGTGGCGCTGTTCTTGACCCAACGTTCGGTCGAGTCCGCGCGCTGGCGGTAGGGGATAGGGGCGGATGCGACGATCGGCGGCGTTGTACGGAATTCTCGGCCTGGTTCTGCTCACGTTCGGGCTGGTTGACTATTTTATTTCGAGCGGCTTTCGGCTGTTTGTATGGGTCAACCTGGCCGGCGGCGTCTTCGCGCTCGTTCTGTGGATTACGTCGAGCCGTACAGAGCTGGCCTCGATCACCACCGGACGCTCGGCCCGCTACGGCGCCAACGCCGCCATCTACTCGATTGCGTTCATTGGGTTGCTGATCGCGATTAACTACATTTCGTCGCTCCATCACACCCGGCTCGATCTCACGAGCGAGAAGGTTTACAGCCTGTCGAGCCAATCGATAAACGTGGTCAAGGGTCTGAAGAAGCCGCTCAAGTTGTACGGCTTCTTCCAGGGCGGCGAGAATCCGGCCGCGCGCGAACTCTACGAGACCTTCGCGTACTACTCGCCCAAGCTCACTTACGAGCTGGTCGATCCCGACAAGCATCCCGAGCTCGCCGAGCTTTTCAAAGTGTCGGTAATGGGCACCACGCATCTGCAGTACGGCGGCGACAAAGGCGAGGGCATCAACGTCACCGAGCTCAACGAGGAAGCGCTGACCAACGCGATCATTCGCGCAACCAAGAGCACCAAGAAGGTGATCGAGTTCCTCGACGGCCACGGTGAGGCCGATATCGACGATGCGGAAGGCCAGGACGGATACGGCACCATCAAGAAAGCTCTGGAGGGCGAGGGCTACGAGGTTCGCAAGCTCGAGCTCGCGCAACTTGCCAAGGTGCCCGATGACGCGAACCTGGTCGTAGTCGCGGGACCGATCAAACCGCTCGGCCAGCACGAGATCGATGCGCTGAACGACTACCTGAAGCATGGCGGGCGCGTGATTGCGATGTACCGGCCGCAGCGCCCCGATAATCCGATCGACGAAAACGCGATGGTGAAGCTGGCCAGCGATTGGGGCGTCAAGGTCGGCAACGATATCGTCGTGGATCAAGTGGTGCGCCTGTTCGAAGGTCCCGCGCTCGGCCTCAATCCTTTCGTGCAGAATTACGGCGCGCATCCGATTACCAAGGATTTCAAGCAGCGCACCATGTTTCCGATGACGCGATCGCTCGCCGCCGAACCCAATCTGAAACCGGGACTTACGGTCACGCCGATCGCGAACACCAGCGATACCTCGTGGGCGGAGGTTGATCTCGACACGCTGTTCCGGCAGCAGAAGGCGGAGCTGACCGCCAAGGACACCCGCGGTCCGATCGCGGTGGTGATGGCAGTGGACGGCAACCTCGATCAGCTTGGCGTGGGCAAGGGCGATGCGCGCGTCGTGGTGTATGGCAGCACCGAGTTCGCCGACAACCAATACGTCACGCAGTTCTTCAACCGCGATTTTTTCATCAACAGCGCCGACTGGCTGACCGGCGAGGAAAACTCGATCTCGATCAGGCCTAAATCGATTCGAGCGTCGCGCTTCCGCCTGACCGAGGGACAGTTCTCGATCGTGTTCGCATTCGCGGTGTTGCTGCTGCCCGAGCTGCTGCTGATTGCCGGGATCGTCGTGTGGTGGGAACGGCGTAATTGAGGCGTCCCGCGAATCCGGCCTGATCACCGATGCGCCCGCGCAACACTATTATCGTCCTGGTCCTTTTCGCGATTGTCGGCGGCTACGCCTTTATCGTCTCGCATTATTCGCAGACCGAGGCGACGCAGAAACTGATCAACGTCAAGCAGGACGATATCGCGAAGATCGAGCTCAAGTACTCTGACCGCGACATCGTGCTCGAGCGCGACAAAGGCAAGCCATGGCGGCTCGTGAAGCCAATCGGTACGGACGCCGACCAGGCGCAGTCCAACAATCTCGCGCACGCGATTGCCGATGGCGCGCTGGTTCGCACCGTGGATGACAAGCCGGCCGACCTCGCGCCCTTCGGGCTCAAGCCGCCGACTACCACTGTCACCGTTACCACTTTCGACAAGAAGACGTTGCCGTCGATCGAAGTCGGCAAGTCGACGCCGATCGGATTCAACACTTACGTCCGGCTCTCCAGCGGTCCGGCGGTGCTGCTGACGGAAGGCGCGTTCTCGGCCGGGATGAACAAGACGGTCAACGATTTGCGCGTCCGCGACCTGATGGCGTTCCAGATGGACGACGTTCAGAAACTCATCATCGCGCGCGACAATGGACAGACGGTTGAAATCGATCGCGATGGCGACAACTGGAAGATGGTCAAACCCGCGCCGTCGCCAGCCGACGACACCGCCGTCCGCTTGGCGCTCAGCACGCTGGTCAACGCGAAGGCGACGGACTTTATCAACGATGCGCCCGCGAACGTCAATCAATACGGCCTGGAAAAACCTCATCTGACGGCAACCGTCGTGCTCAAGAACGGCGAGCAGCAATCGATGCTGTTCGGCTTCAAGCAAAAGGAGGAGGGCAAGACCGGGATTTACGTGCGGCGCGGAGAGCGCGCCCCGGTTTACGCGGTGGCCGAGTACGTGATGACCAGCCTGGACAAGTCGCCGCTGGATTTCCGCGACAAGACGATTGTGAAGGTCGATCCCGAGTCGGTCGATTCGGTCAAGATCAAAAACTCCGATGGCGAGTTCACGCTCAAGCGCGCGCCAGTCGGAAAGTGGGACGTGTTAGTTGGCGGTAAGACGACGGAGGGCGATATTCCGGTCGTCGAGCGGCTCTTGAATCAGCTCCGTGATCTTAAAGGCGAATCGATCGTCGCCGATCCGATGCCAAGTGCGCAGCCGTTCGGCCTCGACAATCCCGCACTCGAAGTCACGCTGATAGGCAAAGACGGCAAGCAGTTGGGCGCTATCAAGCTCGCAAAGATCAGCGTCAAGCTAACCGCCCCGCCAATCCCGGGCGAGCCGCCGCAGCGGTCCGAATACTACGCCACCTCAGCCGGGAGCAAAGCGGTGTACTCACTGAGCGATTTCAGCTTCGAGCAACTAAACAAACCCGCGCCTCTGTACATGGCAAAACCCCCCGAACCGCTCCCGCCGTCGAAGTAGCCCTTTCTTTCTGGTTCCCCTTCCCACTTGGGAAGGGGTTAGGGGTTAGGTCGCCCGGATTTGCTGATCGAATGCATTCGGATGTATTCTTTGTGAATAATGGCCGCTGAAAAGACAACGACAGTGCGTATGGAAAGCCGCACCCTTAAACGCGTCGATAGTCTCGCTAATGCTCTGAGCCGTTCACGTGCATGGGTGATAAATCAGGCGGTCGAACGCTACCTCGACTACGAAGAATGGTTCGTCGGCGAGGTCAAGCATGCGCTCAAGCAAGTCGAAGCGGGCGAGGTTCTGGGCCACGGCGAGGTGGTAAAGAGGTTGGAGCGAAAGCGTGCGGCTGGACTGGGCTCGAGACGCCGCTAGCGACCTCGATTCGATCGAGGAGTACATTGGGCGCAACAATCCTGAAGCTGCGTTTCGAGCCCTCGCAGAAATCGTTGGACAAGTGGAAATACTGACCCAACACCCGGGTATCGGACGACCGGGCCGCGTCGATGGCACCCGCGAATTGGTGATCGCGGGACTGCCTTACGTCGTCGCATATCTTCATCGGGACGACACTGTCACTGTGTTGCGCGTACTTCACGGTGCGATGAAATGGCCTAAGCGGTTCTGAGCAGAGAGTTGGTTCGCGCGACGTCGGAGGCTTGCACTCAAGCGCGATTTCCGTCACTGCTCGCTTAGTGCAGGATTAGGATTGACGGAGCCGCCAATCTGCTGCGTCGTTACAGGAGGAGGATTCTGATGAAGGCTGTCAGCCGTATCGTTTTGTGTCTGCTCGCCGTGTTTGTCGCAGCCGGATGCGCTTCGACCAACGTCACCCAGCAAACGCCCTTGAGTAGCCCGGGGCTCCCGCGACCCAATCAGATCTGGGTGTATAACTTCGTCGCAAATCCCGCTGACATGCCCGCAAACTCCTCGATCGGCGGCCAGGTCGGTGCGCCGAGCACGCCTCCGACGCCCGAGCAAATCCAGGAGGGCCGTCAGCTCGGCGCCCTCATCGCTCAGGAACTCGTCGCAGACATCAATGCGATGGGACTCTCCGCCATACAGGCCGGGCCGGGATCTTCGCCGCAAGTTGGCGACGGCGTGATCCGCGGTTATCTCGTATCGGTGCAGAGTGGGAGCGCAGTCCAGCGCTTCGTCATCGGATTCGGCGCTGGAACTTCGGAAATGGACACGGTGGTGGAAGGCTATGCGGTCACGCCGCAAGGCTGGCGCAAACTCGGGTCGGGAACGCTTAGCTCCTCCGGGAACAAAACGCCGGGGATGGTCGTGCCTGCCGCAGTGGCGATTGCCACCGCCAACCCGATCGGCCTGATCGTTGTCGGCGGCGCGAAAATCTACGGCGAAACCAGTGGCAGGAGCGGACTCCAGGGTCGCGCGAAGGCGACTGCCGATCAAATCGCGGAGCAGCTCAAGTTGAGGTTCCAGGATCGCGGCTGGATCCAGTAACTTCAGATTCGGCGATTACGTGCGCGATCGCCTGAGCCGCCGTATGCGTGAGGCTCAGGTGAAATCGCGTGATCTGTTTGCGCTGTGCGAAGGCGGCGGCCTTGCCCGACAGCGCGATGGTCGGTGCTTTGCCGCGCTCGCGCACAACTTCGATTTCGCTCCATCCGACGTTGCGGTTCCATCCCGTGCCCATCGCCTTCATCGTCGCTTCCTTCGCCGCGAAACGCGCAGCATAGCTCTGGTAGCGGGGAAGCCCGCGCGACTCGCAATACTTGACCTCGCCGATCGTGAACACGCGGGCGCGAAAACGTTCGCCGGTTGCGGGCCTCGTTAGCGCGCGCTCGATGCGATCGACCTCGATGACGTCGATTCCGGTGCCTGCGATCTGGCTCATCGCGAATGAGTATTAGCCGCGATGCGATCGGATTCAATTGCGCGGGCTCGATGCGGATTCTATTGTTCATTCAGTACTCGGAGGAAGCGATGGCGAAACTTTCGATCACTGTGAACAAGATCCGTTGCATCGGCAGCGGCGACTGCGTGGAAACGGCGCCGGCCGTGTTTCAACTCGACGCGGATGGCAAGTCCGAAGTCGTCAACCCGACTGGCGCGGGCGATTCGGTGATCATCTCGGCGGCGCGCTCGTGTCCGGTCAAGGCGATCACGGTCGTGGACGATACCGGCGTGCAGCTCTTCCCGCCGCCGAAAAAGTAGACGACGGACCCAAAAGTGGCGATACGCAAGCATCGCGCCGGCGAGCTGGTAATCGAGCAGACCCGCGATTTCACGATCGTGCGGGCGATGCTGGCGCGCGGCGGCTTGACGACCGAAGGAATCGAATGGCCCGCCGCGTGCTATCTCGTCGCCTATTTCGGCGATGACCCAGTCGGCGTGATCGGAATCGAGCCGAAGATCGACGCGGCACTGATACGCTCGCTGTACGTGGATGAATCGATGCGCCGACGCGGCATCGGCGCGTCGCTAATTGCGGCGGCGCGCAAGGCGGCGCATACGCGTGGCGCGCGTCATCTGTATTGTTTCAGCGCCGAGGCTGCGTCGCTGTTTGATCGTCACGGTTTCAGAGTGGTTCCCGTCGGAGATGTCCTCGGAGCTTTGCCTGGAGTTCCTGAAGTCGAGTTCTTTCTCGCTCGGCCGGACGAGCTTGCGCGTGAGGTCGCGTACCATCTGGATATTTCGAGGGATGGTGTGATCGAGCGTTAGGCTACTTCGCTGGAACATAGCGGCCGAGATACCTGCCCTTCTCACTTGTCACGATCAGGTACGGATTCCACTTCAGCAACCGCGTGGCAAGGCGCGGCGTCATGTCGGGGCGGATTGTCTGTGGATTCGAGTTCATCGCATCGAGCGCGCGCGGCGACGGTCCAGCTTGGTCGATCGTCCCGAGCAGCACTCCGTCTGAATTGAGCACCACGGCGCGCGGCGCCGAGTAATGGGCCGCGGCCGGATCGACGGAATCGTCGGGGCCAAGGCGCGCGAGATCATCGCTCATGAATTCGGCGATCCGCACGCGGTCCGAGTAATGAATCCAGAACGATCGCAGGCCAGGCGCAAGGTTGTTCACGAAATATCGAAGCGCGCGCAGCCGCTCTGAGAGCGGAGCTGGCGGATCCATCGGCAATCCACGAATCATCCAATCGACTTTGCCGCGGAAGTAGTGGCGGACCTCGGTGAAGCTGATCAATTCGAGCTGCGCCGCAGCTCTCGCGCTCAGATCTCACAAGGAGTCGCGGCAATAGGCGACCACCGGGCAGTTGCTGTCGAGCAAATTCGGGGCATCGAGCAGGATGCGGCCGACAGGAAGATGAATCGCGCCGCGAATGTGCGTTCTCCGGTATTCGTGCGAGGGCAGAACGTCGACGATCTGCACTGCGCGAGCGGCGAGCATCGCGGAGAGTTCACGATGCCGGATTTCACGCACGTCTAGCGCCGCATTGCGGCCAGCGCATCGAGCGCGGTTTGCACGATGGTCTCGCCGCTGCCGGCGGCGATGCGCGCCGTCTCGACTTCGTAACCGCGCTCGGGGTACGCGGCTCGGGTAGGAATGTAGCCGATGAGATCGTTGCAGTATCCGGCGACGAAAGTTTGCGCGAAGTGCGGGTTAGCTTTTATCGCGAGGCCGAGCTCGACGAAGAGTTCGCCCGGGATGCCGACTATTGCGATGTCGCCGACTGTGACGACGGTGATCGCGGTTGCGAGTTCGTGCCGCTCGATGTTGACGCGGCGGTCGCGGTGATTTTGCTCCTCGATGGCTTCCAGAGCGGCCAGCGAGGTCAGCGATTGCGCGTGATGGTCGCGCAGGCGCTTCAGTTGATAGCCGTCGCCGCCGCGATGGTTGTCGAGCGAGGATTGGGTCTGCGCGGCGCAAGCGCGTGCGGTCGCGAGATCGGCGTCGTTGTCCTTGAGCGCGAGCTTCAGCGGGATCCGGCGCGCCGCGATGCGCGCGTCGGCGATCGAGTGCGCATGCTCAAGCGCGTCGAAGCTGCCTCGACCCATCGCGCGGCCGTTGTTTTCCGCGACTTCGAAATTGCCGCGGCTGCGCGGATCGACGTTGCCGGTCGCACCCTGGATGAAAATCGAAACTGGTCGCGGGCCGCCGGCGGAAGCCGCGGATGCGATTTCGTCCATCGCGAAGCCAGGCCAGTCGCGCGAGTAGAGCAGATTGTCCTCGCACAGCACGACGCCGTGGCACGGATAGTTCATCAGGGTCGCGATTGCACTGCCGTCCGCGCGGTATGCGCCGAGTACCGACGCTTGCGAATCGGCCGGACCGGAGTGGTTGGCGGCTATCTGAATCTGATGGCTCGGGCGCAGCAGCCGGCGATGAGTGCCGAGCGTGAACGGTGCAGCCGCCGCGCGGATCGTTGCGCGTTCGAGATTGGCGTTCGCCTCGATGATTGCGTCAGCAATCATGCCCGGCAGCGCGCGTTCCCATTCCAGGTCGCGGCCCTCGGAGGGCTTCGCGTCCGGGCGAGGGGTCGCGAAAATATTGAAGGCGGGCGCGGAGTGAGTATGAGTGGCGCAGACCAGGATCGAATCGGCCGGGATGTCGGTTTTTGCGGCCACGCGATTGCGGATGTCGTCGGCGATGCGGATCCCGATCGCGAGCACATCGACGCCCGCGATTGCGATCTTGTTCTTGCCGTCGCTCAGCACGATCGCCTGCGCGGCGAGGTCGTCGTGTACGCCTGCGTTCAGGCCCACTCGATTGCCATAACCGAGCATCGCGAGTCCGACCGGCGGTTCGAGTTTCACGCGCGCGGCGCCGGCATAGAGCGCACTCATTTCAGTTTGGCCGAGGCGATCTCGGCTGCTCCGGAAGCCACTTTGGCGGCCGCGCCGACAATGTCGTCGAAATCGCGGTCGCCGCCGAGCAGGCATTCATGCGGTATCGATACGAGCGCACGCTCGAACAACCGCTCGGCAACGGGGCAATCGATCGAGATGTTATCGGGATTTGCGCCGGCGAGTTCACACGCTTTGCGATACGCGGCGGACTCGCGCGGGAACAGTGACGATCGATAGACCGGATCGTTGGACACGCCGCATGGGATGCCTTCAGCACGCAACGCCCGCACGAAGCGATTGCGCGAGAGGCCGAGCGTGGTCTCATCGACCATGAAAACGAAAGCGTAGATCGTCTCGCGAGTGACGCGTGGATCGCGAGCGACGGGACTCAGTCCCTTGATTGCTGCGAGGCCCTTACGCAGCCGGGCGGCGGCGCGGCTCTTGTGCTCGATCTGATCCGGCAGGCGCGCAAGCTGCGCGAGCAGGATGCCGCACTGCCATTCCGTCATCCGGTAATTCGCGCCCATCAGCGGGCCCTCGAAATCGTCGTCGGGGCGGCGGCGTCCGCAATTGATGAGTGACTGGCATCGCTGCTCGAGTTCGGAGTCGTTGGTGGTGATCATTCCGCCTTCGCCCGCCGTCATCGGCTTCGAGGATTGAAAACTGAAGCATCCGAGAGCGCCGTGAGTTCCGACGCCTCGATCGCGGAACTGAGCGCCCGGGACATGCGCGCAATCCTCGACGATCGGAATCGAATGCGCGCGCGAAATTTCTGCGAGTGCGTCGAGATCCGCGAGTGACGCGCCGTAGTGGACGGGGATGATCGCTTTAGTGCGCCGCGTGATCAGGCGCTTGACGGATTCGGGATCGATGCATGCGTTGACGGCGCTTACGTCGGCGAACACCGGACGCGCCATACATGCGATCGCTGCGTAAGGGGTCGCGGCGAAAGTGATTGCGGGGACGATGACCTCGTCGCCGGCTCCGATGCCGAGTGCTTTGAGCGCGACCTCGAGTGCACTGGTGCCGGACGTGGTCGGGATCGCGAAGCGCGCGTTCTGATATGCGGCGAATGCGGCGGCGAACTCACTGGCCTTGCGATTCGGGCTGGGATACCCACCCCAGCTTTGCGACGTGAGTACATCTTCGAGCTGCGCGCGTTCGCGAGCGTCGAAGACCGGCCACGCCGGGAAGGGGAGGGTGCGAAGCGGCTGTCCGCCAAGGATTGCGAGCGTCGAGGGCATCAGCAATTAAAGTTAAACGATTACTTTAATATTAAGTAAAATCACTCTGGTTCCCCTCCCACTCTGGTTCCCCTTCCCACTATGGGAAGGGGTTAGGGGTTAGGTTGTCCGCCTACTTGCGCGCCACTTCTGCGAGGATCGAAATTTCCGGCCGGCCTGCAAGCAGCGCGCCGATCTTGCCGCCGAACTTTTTCATATGATCGGTCTTGCCGTGCGCGTCGAGTGCGGCCTGATCCTGGTAAACCTCGTAGTAGATGAACTCCGTGGGATCCTTGGTGTTCTTGTGGAGCACGTAGGACAGCGTGCCGGGCTCGGCGGTTTTCACCGTCGCGATCATTTCCTTGCCCGCGGCCTCGAACTCGGCATCCTTGCCGGGCTGCACTTTCAGTTTCGCAATTACGGTAATCGGCATCGTCGGTCTCCTTCGAATTTCAGACTCATCTACCCTCGTATCGACATGCGCGCGGTTTTTCAAGGCGAATCGATCCGCGCCCGGCGGTCTTTCATTGTGCCGCGTGGTCGGTTAACGGTGAAAAGCCAAAAGCGAGATCGATCAGGGGAGAATATCACGATGCTTGGTTTTGATTTGACTGACGAGCAGATCGAACTGAAACAACTGGCGCATAAGTTCGCCGAGCAGGAAATAATTCCACGCGCGCGCGAATACGACGAGAAAGAAATCTTTCCGGTCGACGTGTGCGAGAAGGCGTTCGCCGCAGGCCTGATGAACTTCGGAGTCCCGAAAGAGATGGGCGGCCCGGGACTCGGCGTGCTCGACACCAGCCTGATCGTCGAGGAGCTGAACTACGGATGCGCCGGAATCTCGAACGCGATCGGAGCCAATGACCTCGCGACGCTGCCGATTCTGATCGCGGGCAACGACGATCAGAAGCGGACCTACCTCGGCCAGTTAATCAAGAAGCTGACCTTCTGCGCGTTCGCGATCACGGAGCCGGGTGCGGGCTCGGACGTCGCCGCAATGAGCACGACCTACCGGCGCGAGGGCGACGAGTACATCCTCAACGGCACCAAGCATTTCATCTCGAACGGCTCGCGCGCGGATTGGTACGTCACGTTTGCGACCTCGGACAAGCGCCTTAAGCACAAGGGAATATCGTGCTTCGTGTTTCCGTCGAACGTGCCGGGAATCACGCGCAACCGGATGCATGGAAAGCTCGGGCAGCGCGCGGCTGACACCGGAGAAATCTTTTACGAGGACGTGCGGATTCCCGCCAGCGCGCTGGTCGGTCGCGAGGGCGAGGGCTTCAAGTACGCGATGGCGACCTTCGATCACAGCCGCCCCGAGATTGGCGCGATCGCGATTGGGATTGCGCAGCGTGCACTCGACGAATGCCTCAAGTACTCGAAGCAACGGACCGCGTTCGGGCAGCCGATCGCGAACTTCCAGGCGATCCAGTTCATGATGGCCGACATGGCGATCCAGATCGAAGCGATGCGGCTGCTCACCTACAAAGCCGCATGGCTGGTCGATAAGGGCGAGGGCGCGAATACGATTTCCGCTTACGCGAAGGCCTTCAGCGCCGACGCAACGATGGAGATCACGACCAACGCGGTGCAGATTTTCGGCGGTTATGGATACATGAAGGAGTATCCCGTCGAGAAGCTGATGCGCGACGCGAAGCTGTTACAGATCTATGAGGGCACGTCGCAAATCCAACGCGTCGTAATCGCGCGGAATCTGTTGAAGGAGTGAACTGAAGAACTTTGTTGAATGTGAAACCCTTCGCGGGTTTCACGCTTCCGCGGCAGGGGTGACCCCTGCACCCAGTATTAAAAAACATGCGCGCGACGACTACGCGCGTTCCCACAATCCGGTTCCCCTTCCCGCGCGGGAAGGGGTTAGGGGTTAGGTTCTTCGCGCGTGCGCGCGGTTCAAGATTCCGCGTTATTCCGCAGGTGGCGCGCCGCCCTGCTCGACGGGATGCGGAATCGGGGGGTCCTGGTCCGCGGGTTCTTTACCTGTGACGGATCCGACGTAGCCGCCCTGGTGATAGACGTCCACCTGGCCGGTGGTCGGGTCGGGCAGCAAATTCCATTCGTCAGGCGGCGGCGGATTTGGATCGGGCGGCATATAGACAATCGACTGTGGGGCAGGCGCCGGCGGCGGTTTCGCGGCGCATCCCGCGATCGCGATGGATAAAATTACAGGGAACGCGGCTCGCGAAATTCTTGCATTCATGATGGCTGCTGAATCGCGCAAAAGAAAGGATTGCGATTATTGTGTCGCCAGATTGAACCGATCGCAAGTGCGATTTAAGCAGCCGCGGCGAGGGTTATTTCTGCGGGAGGCCGAGCACTTCGCGGAAGTGTTGAATGGTTTTTTCGAGGCCGGGCCGCAGCGCGGTGTGCGGCTCCCATCCTAGGACTTTTTTTGCGAGCTCGATATTTGGTTTGCGACGGACCGGATCGTCGGCGCGCGGATTCTTGAGCACTACCTTCGACGAGCTGCCCGAAAGCTGGATCGCCAGCTTGGCGAGCTCCTCCATCGTGAATTCATCCGGATTGCCGATGTTTACCGGACCGACGTGCGTGTCCTGATTCATCATGCGTACCAGCGCGTCGATAATGTCATCGACGTACGCAAACGATCGCGTTGATTTGCCGTTGCCGTAAATTTCCAGATTTTCGCCGCGCAATGCAGCAACGCAGAAGTTCGAAACCACGCGGCCATCGTTGATCGCCATCCGCGGGCCGTACGTGTTGAAGATGCGGACGATCCGGGTGTCGACGTTGTTCTGCCGGTGATAGTCCATCATCAGGCATTCGGCCACGCGCTTGCCCTCGTCGTAGCATGAGCGCACGCCGATCGGATTGACGTTGCCCCAGTACGACTCGGTCTGCGGATGCTCCTCGGGATCGCCGTAAACTTCGCTGGTCGAAGTGAGCAGGATGCGCGCGTGCACCCGCTTGGCCAGCCCGAGCATGTTAATCGTGCCCATCACGGAAGTCTTGATGGTCTTCACCGGGTTGTACTGGTAATGCACGGGCGATGCGGGACACGCGAGGCTGAAGATGCGATCGACTTCGAGCAGGATTGGCTCGACTACGTCGTGGCGGATGAATTCGAAGTTCCGGTTGCCGAGCAAGTGCATGATGTTGGCGCGCTTGCCGCTGAAAAAATTGTCGAGGCAGATGACTTCCTGGCCGTCGTTCAGTAAGCGCTCACATAGATGAGAGCCGAGGAATCCTGCGCCGCCGGTTACCAGTGTTCGCACGGGGGCCTCCCTGCTCAGCGGCGGTTTTCGCGCGCGATGGCGCGAACGGTTTCGATAACGTAGGCGACGTCCTCGTCGGTCATCGCGGCGTAGATTGGAAGCGACAAGCATCGGCTGAAAATGTCTTCGGCCACCGGAAAATCGCCGTCGCGATAACCGTACATGCGCTGATAGTAGTGCATCGTATGCAGTGGGATGCAGTGCACCGAGCATCCGACGCCGCGCTCGCGCAGAATCTCGACGAACTGATTGCGCCCGATCTTCAGGCGCTCGGGACGGATGCGCAGCACATAGAGATGCCAGGCGTGCTCGATGCCGGGCTCGGAATACGCGGCCTGCAGCGCGTCGTCGCCGCGGAAGGCCTCGTTGTAGGCGCGCGCGATTTCGCCGCGTCGCCGCATGAAGTCGTCGGCGCGCTTGAGCTGAGCCAATCCGATCGCGGCGTGCACGTCGGACAGGTTGTACTTGAAGCCCATGTCGTGGATTTCGTAATACCACGAGCCGCTCTTGTCGTAGCGCTTCCACGCGTCCTTGTTCATCCCGTGCAAACTGGCGACCGCGATTTTTTCCGCGAGCGCATCGTCGGACGTGGTGATCATGCCGCCCTCGGCGGTGGTGAAATTCTTGGTGGCGTAGAAAGCTGAAGCATGTGAGGTCGCCGATCGTGCCGATTTTCGCCATCCCGCGGCCGTCCATATGGCGCGCGGATCCGGCCGCGTGCGCGGCGTCCTCGACGACTTTCAAATCGTAGCTGTGCGCGATGTTGAGGATCCGATCCATGTCGCAGGCGTGCCCGGCGAAGTGCACCGGCAGGATCGCGCGGACTCGTTTGTGCGCGCCGCTCTCGAGCGCCTCCTCGATGCGCGCGGGATTGATGTTGAAGGTTCCGGGATCGACGTCGACGAACACCGGCCGCGCGCCCAGGTAGCCGAGAATCTCGGCGGTCGCGGTGAAGGTGAACGGCGTCGTGATAACCTCGTCACCGGGCCCGATGCCCAGCGCCCACAACGAGAGATGAAGCGCGCCGGTGCAATGCGACAGCGCGAGCGCGTGCTTCGCGCCGACGTACTCCGCGAATTCGCTCTCGAAGCGCTTGGCCTTGGGGCCGGTGGTGATCCATCCGGAGCGCAGCGTGTCGAGAACCTCGCGCTCCTCGTCGGGTCCGATCGACGGACGATGAAATGCTATTTGTCGCATCGTGTGTGATTCAGTGAAAAGTTGAATTCGGCGCAGTCCCGTTCGCGGGTCAGTTTCGGAGTATAAAGGATACGTCAAAACGGGAGCAAGGCAGGACTCGATGAGGCGCGCAGGATGGGCCGCGGCAGCAGCGGTGATTGGATGGTATGGGTTCGCGCTTTGGATTTTGCATCCGCTCACCGACGCGCCGGTGGTCGACAGCTGGCTGTACGGCTCTGCCGTGCGGCGGTTTCTGCGCACCGGCGAGATGAGGTTCGCCGGCTTCACGCAGGCCATGCCGATAGCGCAGGTTTTCTACGGCGTCGGATGGGCGCACGCATTCGGCGGCAACTCAGTGTCGCTGGAAATGTCCACCGTGATCCTCGCGGTGCTGTGCGGCTTGATGTTCCATGCGCTCGCGATCAAGTGCGGCGCGCCGCGATGGCAGGCGCTCGCCGCGACCGGCCTGCTGATCTGCAATCCTTGTTTCACCTTCCTGAGTTTTTCGTTCATGACCGAGATTCCGTTCCTGACCGCAATGATCGCGGCTCATCTGGCCTTCGCCAAGGCTGAAGGGCGGCACGAGCAGTTGTGGATGTGGTTGGCGGGCGACAATTGCAGTGATCGCATTTATGATCAGGCCGTTCGGCGCAATGGCGATCGCAGGATGCGTCGGCGCCATGATTATTTACGACGGGCGCGCGCCGCGAACGAATCGTTGGGATCGCGCGCGCTGGATCAAGATGATCGCGCCGTTCGCCGTCGCGCTGGCGATCTGCACCGCGCTGTGGCTTTGGCTGACCGTATTTGGCCCGAAGCCATGGGACTTGCAGATGAACGAAAATCATTTCCATTTTCTTTTTCTGGTGCCGTTGGCGCTCTACCTGCGCGCGGGCGTGCTCGGTCCACTGCTTTACCTGGGCACGGTATTATCGCCGCTTGCGCTGATGCAGCTCGCGACGCCGCGATGGCGTCGCGTCTTAATCGGTGGCGCCGCGATTCTTGCCTCCACGCTGATCCTCACATCGATGGACCATTCATTGCCGGTCACGCCCGAATACAGTTGCTTCGGCGGATGGCACAACGTGCTGATCCTGCGCGGACAGGACAATCGCTTTTCATGGGACGACGGCTGGCAGTATGTCTTCCTGGTGCTCGCGAGCGTAGGCGCGGCGGGTTTGATCGTCGCGTTCTTGGCAATCTTCAAAACGCTCGGA
Source organism: uncultured delta proteobacterium (assembly GCA_963794325.1). GTDB lineage: Bacteria > Desulfobacterota > Binatia > Binatales > Binataceae > Binatus. The sequence continues at coordinate 467,360 of CAWCDG010000002.1, forward strand.
CGCGCGGCAGCGGCGATCGTGATAGCTGCGCTGATTTACTGGGCGGCGACCATCCCGCTCTGGTTCTACAACGATCGCTACTACCTGGTGATAGTCCCGGCGGCTGCGATCGTGCTGGCACTCGCGCCCTTGCCGCGAAGAAGAACGGTCCAGGCTGCGGCATTCGCGATGACGCTCGCGATGGGCCTGCTCTCACTCGGCGGGACCTTTGCATATCAGCGCGGGATGCAGGTGATTCTCGCTACGCGCAACGAATTGGAGCGCGAGGGTGTTCCGCGCTCAGCGATCGACGCCGGCTACGTGCTCAACGGCGAGGATCTCTATCGGTATCCAAAGCATGGAATTGAAACGATGGAACTTGAAGGCGGAATCCCGATGATCACGTCGCCGAAGATGAACGAATACACTATCGCGAGCGGACCGATCCCCGGCACCGAAATAGTGCGCCGCCTCAAGTGGCCCGGCCCGTTCGGACTCGGCCATCGATACTTCTACCTGGTCGAGAAGCACGTCGCGGATGATGAAATCCCGCCGAAAACCGCGCCGACCGACCAGAAGCGAAACTAGCTGGCGCTGCCCGGTGCCGGACCCGGCATGATGTAGGTCGGGACGCCGGTCTTCTGCTCGACCGCTTTCTCGAGCTTCTGCATGTCGATCTGATCGGTGAGTCCCCGGCGATCGGCTTCCTTCTGCGCGTAGGCCCACAGGCCCGCGTACTTGCCGTACAAGTCTTCGTGGACCTCGACGTAGAGCGCGTCGCCACGCCATCCGAACTTCACCGGCTGATAGACGAACATCCCGGGCGTTCCGATTTTCACCTTGTTGAAGAACCGCTCGATGTCCTCAGGATAGAGCCGGATGCATCCGTGGCTGACTTCCATCCCTACGCCCCACGGCACGTTGGTCCCGTGAAACGCATACTCGGGCAGCGTCAGCTCGATGCGGTAGTGCCCGAGCGGATTGTCGGGATCGTCGCCCGAGACCACGTGTTCCGCTTCGCCGTCACGCTCGAGATGTTCCTGGTAGATGTCATCGGGCACCACCCAGGTGGGATTGCGCGTCTTGCCGCGGACCGTGAAAACTCCCTCCGGAGTTTTCCAATCGAAACGTCCGAGCCCAACCGGAAATGAGTAAACCACCGACGGGGTGACTCCTCCTCCCGTGTGTTTTTTGCCGGTGACGAACTTGGCGGGCGTCACCTTGCCCTTGGGCTTGGTATGCAGCGGGCCGGTCGGCGACGGAAAATAATAGTAGATCCGCATCTCCGGGATGTTCATCACGATACCGACGCGCGGGGTATCGGGCAGGATGTGCTCGTCGGGCAGCACGATCACCCGGCCGGCCGGAGGCGCCCACCAGTCGATGGCGCCGTTGGCGTTGGAGATTTCCTTCGCCGTCACGCCGAACCATCGTCCAACGTCCAGCAGCGTGTCGCCCTTCTGTAGCTGGTACGTGATCAGATTGCCGATGATATCGTCCTTGCCGTGCGGAAGCGGGTAGGCGTAGAGCGGACGTTTCTCGAATTCGTCCTCGGTCCACGCGCCATGCGCCGCCGGAATCGCGACCAGCGCAATCAGCATTATGGCAGGGAATAATCGAGCTGAAATATTGATAAAGCGTTTCATGAAGCCCCAGGTGAGTTGGCGGCGAATCCGCGCGAGCAGTGAAAAGTCTCGCGGACGCCGTCGCATTGAGTGAAATTGTACCGGCGCGATCAGCCTGCAATCAACCTCGGATTCACTGTCCCCCCTTTCTTTCCCACGGGAAAAGGGGTGAGGGGGATAGGACATGCGGAATCGTTACCTCAAATCCCCTTCCCCATTCTTTCTGGGGAAGGGGCCAGGGGTTAGGGCTCTGTTCAGTTGATACCTTCGTCGATCACCGCGTCCTGACCTTCCTCTTCCTTCTGGACTTCCGGGGCCGGCGGTGTCACCGCGATCGTCACCTTATCGATCGTGCCGGTGAATTTGTTGTCGCCTTCCTTGTAATCTTCGGTCACCGGCGTGGCGAGGTCCTCGCCGACATCCTCGGTTTCATCCGCTGAGAAGATGAACGGTATCGTGCGATCGATTCGGCCTTCGGCGACCTTGTCGCCATTGACGAAGAGTTGCCCGGTGCCGCCCTTGCCGACTCCGCCCCCGTCATAGTTGAACGCGAATTTCACGGTGACCTTGCCGGCTGGCAGCGCGTCTTTTGACTCGATCGTGTAGCGCTCCCGATTGAGCCAGTTGTAACAATACTTGAGCTTCCCATCCTTCACGTAAAGGCTCCAACCGGCGAAACGCCCGCCCTGCGCGACGATCACGCCTTGCGCCGTCTCTTGCGGTATCTCGATTTCGGCGGTGATGGTGTGCGAGCGATTTTTGATATCGAGCGTCGCGTTCTCCATCATCGCGGACATGCCGGGATAAAGCGTCACCGACGTCCGCCCCCACATCAGCGAAGGCCTGCCCGCAATTGTCGGCACAAAACGCTCAACGCGCCTGTCGTCCAATGGCAGGACGTTGTACTTTTCCGCCTCCGCGAGGAATAGCTGCTGAAGCTCCTTGAGCTTGTCTGGATACTTCGCCGCCAGGTCCTGCGACTGACTAAAGTCGTCGTTGGTGTTGTAGAGCTCCCACTTGTCCTCGCTGAACTTGGGCGGTATGTAGGCGACGTCCCACGGAATGCTATGCCGCGTCACCGCGGTCCAGCCGTCGTGATAGATCCCGCGGTTGCCAAACATCTCGAAGTATTGAGTTGTATGTTTGGTCGGCGCTTTGCCATCGGCGAAGGAGTAAACCATGCTCACTCCTTCCATCGGTTTCTGCTTGATGCCGTCAACGGTCTTCGGCTGCGGCAGTTTTGTCGCCGCCAGGATTGTAGGTGTGATATCGACCACGTGATGCCACTGCGGGCGGATACCGCCGGCATCCTTGATGACCGCAGGCCATGAAATCACCATGCCGTTGCGCGTGCCGCCGTAGTGCGAGGCCACCTGCTTGGTCCACTGGAAAGGCGTGTCGCCCGCGAGCGCCCATCCAACTGGAATATGCGCAAAACTGTTCGGGCCGCCGATATCGTCTAGATGGGCGAGGATATTCTGCGTTGTATCAGGTGCCCCGTTAAACGCGGCCATCTCATTAAGAGTCCCCTCGAGACCGCCCTCTGCGCTCATGCCGTTGTCGCCTGCGATATATATCACGAGGGTGTTGTTGCGGACTCCCAGCTCGTTGAGACTGTCGAGCAAACGCCCAATCTCGTGGTCCGCGTATTCGCCAAAGCCGGCATAGTTTTCCATCAGCCGCGCGGCCACCTTCTTGTCGTCAGCGCTGAGTTCATCCCAGTGCTTGACGCCCGGCGCCCATGGGGCGAGTTGCGTGGTGTCCGGCACCACGCCTAGCTGCTTCTGACGCGCCAACGTCGTTTCGCGATATTTGTCCCATCCCTCATCGAACTTGCCCGCATACTTGTCCCTCCACTCCTTGGGCGTGTGATGGGGCGCATGGAGTGCGCCGGGCGCGAAATAGACAAAGAACGGTTTGTCCGGAGTCATCGTATGTTGGAACCGCATCCACGCGATCGCCTGATTCGTCATATCGGTCATGAAGTTGTATCCCGGCGTGTGCGGAGGCTCGACCTGCGTCACTCCGTCGAAGACCATCGGCGCCCACTGGTTGGTTTCGCCGCCCAGAAACCCGTAGAACTTTTCAAACCCATCGCCGATTGGCCAACGTGTGAAGGGTCCCGATACGCTGATCTCCCAAGTCGGCGTCTGATGCATCTTGCCGAAGGCCGCGGTGTTGTACCCATTCAACTTGAGGATTTCGGCTACGGTGGCCGCCTGGTTCGGCCGCATCCCATTGTTTCCCGGAGCGCTGGTTGCCAGTTCGGTGATCGATCCCATTCCGACCGAATGATGGTTGTGTCCGGTCAGGAGCGCCTGCCGTGTCGGCGAGCAGAGCGCGGCGGTGTGGAACTGCGTATAGCGCAGGCCCTCCTTCGCCAGTGCGTCCATTGTGGGCATGTTGACCCCGCCACCGAAGGTGCTCGGCGCGCCAAAGCCGATATCATCGAGCAGAATGACGACCACGTTGGGCGCACCCTCGGGCGGCCGCAGCGGCTTGATCGGCGGAAACTTGGCATCGCGCGCATCAAGCGGAACCTTCCCCGGATACTTGTACTGCGTATCCGGTATCGGCAACTGAGTGCGATCGATTTGTTGTGCGCCCGCAGGAACAGTCCTCGCGCCGATCAGCAAGAGTGCGCCTGCGATCACCAGAAATAACTTCATAATTTTTTCCATTAGCCCCTCCCGATTGACGCTACGAATCTTACCTATCTATTCCGGTTCCCCTTCCCGCTCGGGAAGGGGTTAGGGGTTAGGTTATCCGGCATCGACCACCATTTCGCTGCGCTCAGTATCTCAGACAAAGAACTTCTAACAGGGACGAAGTCCCGCATCCTGCTCTTAACACTGGGTGCAGGGGTCACCCCTGCCGCGGAAGCGTGAAACCCGCGAAGGGTTTCACATCCAATGAAGTGATTTACCCTTCCAACTTTCCCGCAATTCACCCACCACACTCACTCCCCAACCACCCTCAAATTCGCGAACTTCAACACCAGCAACTTAATGCCCCCGCGCTCGAAATTCACCCACGCCTTCGCCCCGTCGCCGCGCCCCTCGCGCCGCCGAACAACTCCGCGGCCGAAGGTCGGATGCACCACGCGCGCGCCGATCGAAAAACCATCGCCACCCGGCCCCGGCTCGTTGTCGGGTAGCTGGCTGTCGGCGTAATCGACGTAAGCCTCGCGCGGCGAGAGCGGACGTACCACTGCGGTGTGGCGTTCCGGGGCGATCCGCCGAATCAAAGCCGGGTCGATCTCGCGCATGAATCGCGATTGACGCGACTCCTGCCGCACGCCGTAGATTTCGCGCGAGAGCGTGTTGGTCAGGTAGAGCAATTGCCGCGCCCGCGTCATCCCGACGTAGCACAGCCGGCGTTCCTCCTCGACTTCGTCGTCAATGTCGGCGCTCCGGCTATGCGGGAACAGTCCTTCCTCCATACCGGCGATGAAAACAATCGGGTACTCGAGGCCCTTTGAAGTGTGCAGCGTCATCAGCGCCGCGCGCCCGCCACGGGAATCGATCTGCTCGCTATCACTCACCAGCGCGACCCGTTCGAGAAACTCGGGCAGACCACCGCCGGATTTCTCGGCGTCGAAGGCGCTGGCCGCGGTCAGCATCTCGGCGAGATTCTGCTTGCGCATCGAGGCGTCGTCGAGCGTGTCGAGGTACGGTTCGAAACCGCTGCGCGCCACGACTTCTTCGACGATTCCGCGAACGCTCAACTCGGGCAGCCGACCCGCGAGATCGTGCATCCACGAATAGAGCATCCCGGCCTGCTTGGCGATTCTGAGCGCGACCTTCGAGTAAGTTTCGAGCCGGCCCATCGCCTCGAACGCCGTGATACGTTGGCGCGCGGCCAGCTCGGTGATCGCCTCGAACGACTTCGCGCCAATCCCGCGCGGCGGCGTACCAACCATCCGCTCGAGACTGACCGCGTCGGCCGGATTTGCGATCACCCGCAGGTAGGCGAGCAAATCCTTGATATCGCGCTGCTCATAAAATCGCACGCCGCCAACCACGTAATACGGGATTTTGCGGCGCACCAGCGCTTCTTCAATCGCGCGCGATTGTGCATTGACCCGGTAGAAAACGACGATGTCGGCGGGTCTGAATCCGCCGGAGCCGGTCAGCCGCGCGATTTCGAGCGCGATAAAATCAGCCTCGTCGCGCTCGGTGACCCCGGTGTAGTAGGTGACCGGCTCACCGGCGCCGTTCTCGGTCCACAGATTTTTAATCTTGCGTTCGGTGTTGTTGCGGATGACGCCGCCAGCCGCGGCGAGGATAGTCTTGGTCGACCGGTAATTCTGCTCCAGCTTGAAAATCTGCGCGGCCGGATAGTCGCGCTCGAAATCCAGGATGTTGCGAATGTCGGCGCCGCGCCATCGGTAAATCGATTGATCCTCGTCGCCCACCACGCACAGATTTCCCGACCGCGCGGCGAGCATCTTCACGATTAGATACTGCACGCGATTAGTGTCCTGGTACTCATCGACCAGCAGATGCGCCGCGCGCCGCTGCCATTTCTCGAGGATTTCAGGAAAGCGATGGAACAGGATCCATGTTTGCAACTGCAAATCGCTGAAGTCCATCGCGTTCATCGTGCGCATCCGCTCCTGGTACAGCCGGTAAATCTGCGCGATCGAGGCTTCGCGTCCCGGCTGAGCGCTCGCGGCCATATCCTCAGGCGAGATCGCCTCGTTCTTCGCCTGCTCAATTCGCGCGCGCGCCAATTCCAGCGGCGGCGACTCGGCCAGCGCTGCATCTTCGAGCACGCGGCGAACCGTGGTCAACGAATCACCTTCGTCCAGGATCGAAAAGTTGCGATCGTAGCCCAGTGCGTGCCCTTCCTGGCGCAGGATTCGTGCGCACGCCGAATGAAACGTGCTGACCCACGGCAAGCGCGAATCATCACCGACCAGCGCCGCGACGCGCTCGCGCATCTCGTTGGCCGCCTTGTTGGTGAACGTCACCGCCAGCAACTCGAACGGCGCCGCCTTGCGCTCGGCCAGGATGTGGGCGATACGGTAGGTCAGCGCGCGAGTCTTGCCCGATCCCGCACCGGCCAGAATCAGTATCGGGCCGTCGGGCGCGAGCACGGCAGCGCGCTGTTCAGGATTCAATTCATCGAGATTCACGGTGACCGTCGCAGCTTCAAAACTTCGGAGCGGAGTAAATCAAGATAGCGGCTCCGGCTCGCGTGGCAAAGCGAACGCGTAAAATTTTGTGGCGACCTACGAACCACACGACAAATTTTATCGCAAGGCGCGCGCGCTGGGATTGCCGTCGCGCGCCGCATTCAAGATTGAAGAAATAATTGCGCGCAACCGGCTCGTCGCCAATGGCGCGCGAATCGTCGACCTGGGATGCGCCCCCGGCGGATGGCTCGCGATCCTCGTCGCGTCGGCGGGGACAAGCGGGCGCGTAGTGGGAGTCGATCTCGCGCCGGTGAAGAATCCGCCGCACGGCGCGATCGCGATTGCCGGCGACATCCTGGATCCCGCGGTCGCAGCCCGAGTGCAGAGCGAACTCGGCGGACGCGCCGATCTCGTGACCAGCGACCTCGCGCCGAAGCTGACCGGGATTGCCGCGCGCGATGAAGCGCGATCGCGCGAGCTGATCGATTGCGCGCTGACGTTCGCCACGACGGTGCTGAAACCGGGCGCCGCGATGGTCGCAAAGCTCTTCATGGGCGCCCAGTTCAAGCAAATCGTCGATTCATTCAAGCTGCATTTCGCCAGCGTCGAGGTCACCCGCACCAAGGCCAGCCGCCCCGGCTCGTCCGAGCTGTACGTCGTAGCCCGCGACTTCCGCAGCTGACGCAGCGTCTTGATTTCAAAATCTCTTCAGTGGGTCCAAAATGGCGGAGCTATCGAGAGTCGGAGCTCATGGGTTTTTATATAGTGGGGCGGGCCTATGTGCCCGCCATCACGCACGGGCGTCGTTTATAGTGGGGCGGGCCGCCGTGCCCGCCATCGACGCGCGGGCGTCCCCGCCCGCGCTTACCAACGAGTGACCGCTTGGCTTCAGAATCCGCACGCGCGTAAAGTTTGGATATGAGAGCCGTCGGCGGCCGTCGTCTCAGCCTGTTGCTGCTGGCATGCCTCGTAGCGGCCTGCTCATGCGGCCGCTCGCTATTCGGTTCCTCCACCGCCGCGAAGGTCTCGCCCGACGAAGTGAGAGTCCAGGTCGCGCGCGTCGGCTTTGACAACGAAACCGGCGCGAACTATGTCCTCCTGCTCGACGAGAGCGACTCGCGCACGCTGCCAATCCTGATCGGCGAGAGCGAAGCGACTGCGATCCTCCTCGCGCTCCATGGAATCAAGCCCGAGCGCCCGCTGACCCATGATTTGGTGCGTTCGATCATCGGTCAGACCGGCAACCGCGTCGATCGAATCGAAATCGGCGACGTGCGCGACGAGATCTATTACGCGACGATTTTCATGGACGGCGGCCGCTACACGATCGACAGCCGGCCCAGCGACGCCATCGCACTCGCGATGAACATGAACGCGCCGATTTACGTGAACAACAAACTCTTCGAGTCGGCTCCCGCGACAGGGCTCGCCCCCGGCGGAAAAATCCCCGACACTGCGCACGCACTCGGACTCACCGTTGAACAGCTGACCCCCGAACTTGCGAGCGCGTTCGGCGATCCCTCTGGACGCGGCGTGCTCGTGTCGGAGGTCGATTCCTCGGCGCAGAAGGCCGGCGTCGCGCGCGGCGATATCGTGGTCAAGATCGGAACGAGCGACGTCAAAGCGCTCGAAGACTTCAATCAGCAAGCTGCCAAGGTCAGGAACGGCGGCGCGACGCTCACCTTGAGCCGCGACGGCGCGAGCCGCACTGTCACGCTTGCTGCCGATGGATCTCGCTAGGCGGGACTCGCTACTCGCATCAGCTTGATCGCATGCTCGGGGCACGCGATCACGCACAGTCCGCACGCGTGACATTCGTCGGCCCGAATCGCGAACGCTTGCCGATTGCCGTGCACCCACGCCTTCACTCGCGCGACCAGCGGGATTGCATGCTTGTCTTCATCGGCCAGCTTGCGCACTTCGAAAACGTCGTAGGGGCAAGCTTCGACGCAATCTTCCTTGGCCTCGCATCGCGTGCGATCGATCACCGGCGCGAAGATTCCTGCATCCTGCTTGCACTCCGCTTTCCGCGATTCGCTTGCCACCCGCGTTCTTATCCCACTTTCACCAGCACGCTTTCGATGAACCGCGAATCGATCTCGCGCTCGCCGCCGAGGTTCGCGAATTCTTCTTCGATCAGATTCAAGCATGAATTCAGGAATGCCGAGGTGCGCTTTCGCGTCGCGTCGTCCATCCGCTCGGCCAGCGCGTGATTTATCCTGGTGCGAAATGCGTCGCTGAGGACGCCCGGCTGTCCGGTCATAATCGCCGCGCGCATCGCATTCAGCCGGCTGCCCTCGATCGGATCGATCGTCAAACGGTCGTCGAGCGCCAGCCGCGCGAGCCCGGTCAGAACCAACTGGCTGAGGCGCACGTCGCGCGCTGCCATCTGCGCGCGGAAGTTCGGCGACGAGATATCGATCGCAAACAACGCCCGGAACAATTCCGCGGCCGAATCGATCTGATCGAGAATCGCGTAGCTGAGATGCAAATCGCGCATGCTGCTGAAATCGCGCATCTCGACCGCGCCGCTGCCATCAAGCCCGCTGTAGAATCGCGGCTGTCGCGCCATGAAACCTGCGAGCGCCTCCTTATAAGGAGAGTCGAGGTACGAAATCTCGCGCACCTTGACGCTCGACAGGCCGAGTTTCTTGAGCGTCAACTCGGTGCTGGTCCGCAGATCGATCGTCAAGCTGACCCCGAGGCGAAACAGTAGTTTCAGCGGCGTATCGCGCAGATGCTCGATCGCGCTCTGCAAGTCGCCGCCCGCCAGATGCTCGAGCGCCAGGTTCAAATAATGATGCGTCATCTCGACTGCGACGCGCACCGCTTCGAGATCGCCGAAGTCCACCGCGCGCGCGACCAGCACCTGGTTGCTGACCATCGCCATCTCGCTGCGAAGCTGACGTTTCCCCTGCGCGGCGAATCCCGCGGTGAGCGCGGTGTTGAACAGCGACACGTCGCCGTCGGCAATCGCCGGCGCCATCTCGGGACTGATCACTTCGTTATCGTCGGGCAAGTCGGCGCGGCTCGGCGGCTCGTACCCGGCGCGAATCGTCAAAAACTGCTCAGGCTTGAGGTACGCGAACACACTTTGCGCCTCGAAGAAGTCCGGAAAGCCGCGATCGCTCAAACGCGCCCGCCGGAACTGGTAGGCCTCTTCCTCGAGCTCGGCCTCGACCCCCCAATAGATTTCTTCCATCAGGCCGCCGAAGTAGTTGTAGTCGCGCTCGAACGCCTCTTCGAGGAAATCCGAAATGTGCTGCGAGATCGCGTCGTGACGGATGAACTCGATCAGATAATTTTCATCATATTGCGCGAAGCGGTTCGCGGTCGCGTCGGGTGACGATGCGGCGTCATCGATCCGATGCACCTTTATATAGCCGCGCAGCAGGATCGACATCATCTCCATGTCGAGCCCCATCAGCGCATCGGCAAGTTTGCGCCGCCCGCCGTCGGCCATCGCTTCGATCCATTCGCGCATCCGATGCACGTTGGGCCGGTCGCGATTCCAGCAATCCAGATCGAACAGCGACTTGACCTGCTCCGGCATCGCGAGGCTGAGCAGATCGCCGGCGTCCGCGCTCCCGATTTCCTTGAGCGTGTAGAAAAGCGTCTCTGGCGAAAACGACTGGACCAGCCGCTCGGCCTCGGGCGCCGACAGAATCAAGTCGCGCTTCTGACGCGCAGGAAGGCCATACAGGAATTCCAGCTTCTCCTGGAACGGAAGATTCAGAAATTCCGATTCGCCTCTTACCGCCATATGCCTCGCCGCATGTGTTGCATCAAAGGCAAAGTACCGCGCGCTTCCACAACCGATCAACTAAGCCCGCATCTTTCGCTTGACCGCGCCCTCAGATAAGATCTTTCACATCGCATCAGAGCCGATTCTTGGCCTCTCCCAACTCGAAACATCCTGTCGCACTGACGATTGCGGGAAGCGATCCCGGCGGCGGTGCCGGCCTCCAGGCCGACCTTAAAACCTTCGCCGCGCTCGGCGTGTACGGATATTCCGTCATCACCGAGGTCATCGCGCAGAACAGCTTTCGCGTTGCCGAGGTCGAAAACGTAACTGTCGAGATGGTCGAGGCGCAGCTTAACACGCTGGCCCTCGAATACGTTCCGCGCGCGGTCAAGACCGGGGTGCTGGCCAACGCGTCGATCGTCAAGGCGGTCGCGCGCGCCATCGAACGTCTCAAATTGCCGGCGCCCGTGGTCGATCCCGTGATCGTGTCGAGCAGCGGCGCGCTGCTGATCGGGCCAAAAGGCGAGCGCGCGATTCGCAAGCGGCTGATTCCGATCGCGCGTATCGTGACGCCCAATATTGCCGAGGCCGAAGTGCTGTCGCGCATTCGAATCGATTCCGACGCCGCGATTCGCGAGGCCGCGATCAAGATAATCAAGCTCGGCGCGCGAGCGATCGTCATCAAGGGCGGCCATCGCAGGGACAACCGGTACGCAAAGGATTTGTTTTACGATGGTCGCCGTTTCATCGAGCTCAAAAGCCCGCGAATCGCAGGCGGCGGTGCGCATGGAACAGGATGCGCGTTCTCGGCGGCGATCGCGGCGCATCTGGCGCGCGGCGCAAGCCTAGAGGACGCGGTCCGCGGCGCGAAACGCTACGTGACCGCTGCGCTCAGGCACAGCTTCAAACTGGGCAAGGGCCGCGCCCTCCTCGATCACTTCGCGCGCAGCTGAATCTTCGTCGCGCGCTGGCCTTGCCCGCGAGCATCAAACTCCAAAGTAAAAAATTTACCAAAAAAGGATTTTGCGAGGTTGATATTGCTTCGTCGAGCGAACGAATGGTATTAAAAGTGTACTTTTCGTAGCTTAAATGCCGGCCCGGGGGAAAGGGGGAACGTTGGTATGGTGCGCAGGGGAATTTTTGGCATTGCAGCTATCGGGATGATCGCGGCGCTCTCATTTTGGGGCGCGAGCGCAGCTTACGCGCGGAACTCATCCGCTGCGGTTCCGAGCTGCGGATCTAACGCGGTCGGCATCGAGTTCAAAAACGAGCTGAGCTATCCAATCTGGCTCGGCGAGCAGGGTCCGTCCGTCATCGCGCCGATCGTAAAGGGCGACATCGATTGGAAAATTGGGAAGGGCAAGTCCGTGGATCTTTGCCTGCCCAAGGGCTACGCGAGCGCTAACTTCTGGGCCCGCACCGAGTGCCAGTTCGACACCTACTACCCGACCAGCTGCAGCAAAACGAACAAGTGCGGCGCCGGTGAGGACTGCTTCGGCGGGCGATGCGTTCCCGATTGCAGCGGTGATCAGACCGACGCGTACTGCCAGACACAATTGTCCGGCAATCCCAATGCGACCTGCTTCGACAGTAAATACTGCCTCGTGACTCCGATTTGCGCGACCGGAGACTGCAACGGGCAGTACTCGTGTACCACTAGTTCAAAAGGGACGGTAACCAGGATTGGTCCCTCGGGGCCGACTTCTCTGTTTGAGCCAACCGTCGATCAGAACGACAACAAGACCTTCTACGACGTCAGCCTCGCCTCGGGATACAACGTGCCGATCGAGGTTACGCCTTCGATCACTCCCTCGGGAACTTGCCAGGGATCCAAATGCGTCTCCGATCTGCTCACTTCCTGTGCCTCGGCCCTGCAGATTACCACCGCGCCGACTGCGACCGTCGGACCGATCAATTGCGGCGTCGGACTCTACTGCCAAAGCGGCGCATGCGTGAACCAGACATGCGTGATCGGATGCAACGATCCCGGCGACCAGTGCACCAGTATCGACCCGAACTGCACCAATCCAGCCAACGACGGGGCGCTCCAGTGCTGCACCAACGTTCCAAGCGGAGCCGGCTTCACCGCCGATGGCGCTGACTTCGTGGATATGTACCTGGTCAAGAACTATTCGGGAGCAATAGACTCGGCGAATCAATACCAGACGATGATCTCGTCCAACGGGGGTACGCCCGTCTGCTGGGGCAACCTCGATTGTGCCCCTGGGCAAACCTGCGAAATCGGCGTGGTCCCGGGATTCCCCGCCGATGTCGGAATCTGCAACGTACCTGGAAAGTGCGGCAACGCAGCGGTCGGCGATCCATGCGGTCAATATCTCGCCAATGATGGCGGGCTGGCCTACGGCTACACTTGTGTAAATACCACCTCTGCGGATGTACCTACTGCATGCGTCCCGCCAATCTCGACGGAGAACGTCGGTCTGGGAACTTTCACCAGCCCGTTCTACTCGGGAGAGGGTGGTTTGCTGAACCCGGAATGGCAGGCGGCCGCAACGGTAGCTGGCGGCGGCACGGCCTTTTACAAAACGATCACAGATGCCTGCCCGAATCAGTATCCGTTTCAATACGACGACAACTCGGGCGGATTCAATTGCACGCAGAACGTCAACTACAAGGTAATCTTCGGCGGCATATCGGGCAGTCCAACGACGACGCCTACGCCTACTTCGACCGCAACCGCAACTTCGTCGGCGACCGCAACCGCAACTTCGTCGGCGACCTCGACTCCGACCGCAACCGCCACTGCAACTGTCACGGCAACCGCAACCCTGACCAGCACCGCCACGCCAACAGCCACGGCAACCGGAGCTACCTCAACGGCGACCTCTACCGCGACGGTGACTGTCACTATCACCGCGACGGCGACCTCGACCGCAACCCCAACCGCAACCCCGACGGCGACGCCTAGTCCAACCGGGACGGCGACACCGGGATGCGCTCCCAGCTTCCTTTACCTGAGCACCAATCCCGACGGCACGCTCCCCTTTGGGGTCGTCGCGGAAGGGCATCCGCACACGGCGCCTCTCATGGTCACGAATAACGAGCCGGCTGGGTCGCTTGATCTCTCAACCAGGATTACAGGCGCCGACGCCAATGACTTTTCGGTGACTGGCGGAAGCTGCAGTACCATCAAGCGTCTGCACGCCGGTGCAACCTGCACCTATCAGGTTATGCTCAAGGCAAAGCGAAAGTTCCTTGGTCCGGTGAACGCCAACCTGGAGATAACTGGAAAGTTTAGTCCGGGAGTCTGTCCGAACGGCGATGTTCAAAACGTTGGGGTGACACTGGCAGGTATGGTCGATCAAACCGGAACGCCAAAGCCGGATTCTCGATGATGGGGTTATAGGGAAAGGGTCGCGCGCTCCTCGATCACTTGGCGCGCGACTAACGATCAGCTCGCGCGATCGCGCGGCACCCCAAATTCTTTCAACGCCGCGCCGAGATTGTGGCTCGGCGTCTCCGCGTCGGCCATCTTCATCAGAGCGAATCGCTCGTCGCCGTCCAGCCGCGACCAGACTTCCGGATTCAGATTGAATCCTTGTGTGCGCACGTTCGCGACGACCCGGCTCGGCGGCGACGCCGGCGGTTCCGCCGACGCTCTCTGCGCATCGCTCAGAGTCTTCGGCTCGGCCCCGAATCGACGCTTCATCGCCTCGCGGATAAAAACGCCGAGCCCGTCCAACTCCTCAGCCGAATCGACCGGGAAATGACAGATAGCGAGCCGCTCGCCGCGGTCGAGCGACTTCCACTGCTCAAGCCCGATTTTCAGCCCGACCCGATCGAGCTTGCGCCGCACCGCCATCGGAACGCACTGCAGACTCTCGTGCATCTCGTCTTCAAATTTAAATTTGCGAATCATCTGAACCTCCGAGGCGTCGCGCCAAACAAATTCGCAGCCGAGTTCTCGTATTGTGATTTTCCTTGTCTGTGATTTTTTCCCTGTGTCATCCCGAGCGTAGCCGAGGGACCCCGGATCTTTCTGGATGCTAGCCGACGAACCACAACCATGGCGCATGCGAGGCCTTTTGCTCGCGTACTCAGGTTGCAATATGCAACCGCCCGGATCAAGATCACCATCATCAATCGTGGTATAGCGATTGATGTGCCTCCGATGAATTCCACCAACGGCAACCCCGCCTTCGACCCGCGCATGATCGACGACATCGTCGCCGGCCTCGCCGACCAGCCCGGCGCCCTGATGCTGCTCCTGCACGCGCTCAATGAACGCCTCGGACACATCCCGCCGGAAGCCGTGCCGGCGATCGCCAAGGCGCTCAATCTTTCGCGCGCCGAGGTCCACGGCGTCATCAGCTTCTATCACGATTTCCGCACGGAGCGCCCCGGCCGAACAATGATTCGCGTGTGCCGCGCCGAGTCGTGCCAGGCGATGGGCGCGGTCGCGCTCGCCGATCATATTCAAGCACGTCTCGGCATTAAATTCGGAGAAACCAGCGCCGACCGCGATGTCACCCTCGAGCCGGTTTACTGCCTCGGTAACTGTGCATGCTCGCCGGCCATCGTCGTCGGCGACGATCTTTACGGCCGTGTCAGCCCGGAACGCTTCGACGAAATTCTCTTTTCAGTGTCTCGTTCGGGGCGCTCTGGATGACCACGGTATTATATGTCCCGCGCGATTCCAGCGCCGTGTCGCTCGGCGCGGATGCGGTCGCCGACGCGATTCGACAGCGAAGCGACTTCGCGCAAGCTCGACGTGAAAATAGTGCGCAACGGTTCGCGCGGGATGTTCTCGCACGAGCCGATGGTCGAAGTCGCGACCAGCGCTGGACGGATCGCATACGGGCCGGTCGACGCCGGGTGACGTCGCGTCGCTGTTCGATTCGAACTTCCTCGACGCCCGCGATCATCGCTTGCGTATCGGCGTCGCCGGCGAGATACCGTGGCTCAAGTCGCAGACCCGGCTGACCTTCGCGCGCGCGGGCGTTATCGACCCGGCGTCGCTCGACGACTATCTCGCGCACGGCGGATACCGCGGCCTCGCGCGCGCAATCGAGCTCGGCGCTGACCGAGTGATCGCCGAGGTCACAAAATCCGGTCTTCGCGGCCGCGGCGGCGCCGGATTTCCGACCGGCATAAAATGGAAGACCGCGGCGGACGCGCCGGCCACACCGAAGTATGTCGTCTGCAACGCCGACGAAGGCGACTCCGGCACCTTTTCCGATCGCATGATCATGGAGGGCGATCCCTTCGTGCTGCTCGAAGGCATGACCATCGCGGCGCTCGCCGTTGGCGCCACGCGCGGCTACATCTACCTGCGATCTGAATATCCGCACGCGCGTCGCTCGCTAATCGAAGCGATCGCGACTGCCCGCTCGAAAAATTATTTGGGCGCGAACGTCCTTGGCACCGGTAAGTCGTTCGATATCGAGATTCGCCTCGGCGCCGGCGCCTACATCTGCGGCGAGGAAACCGCGATGCTCGAAAGCATCGAGGGCCGCCGCGGGATGGTTCGCTTCAAACCGCCGGTTCCGGCAATCGAAGGGCTGTTCGGCAAGCCGACCGTGATCAACAACGTAGTCTCGTTTGCGACGGTGCCGATCATCATCGATCGCGGTGCGGAAGTTTTCCGCGACTACGGAGTCGGCAACTCGCGCGGCACGATGCCGTTTCAACTCGCCGGCAACGTCAAGCGTCCGGGGCTGATCGAAACCCCGATGGGCATAACGCTTCGCGAACTCGTGTATGACTATGGCGGCGGCACCGCTAGCGGCAAGCCGGTCCGCGCTGTTCAGGTCGGAGGGCCGCTCGGCGCGTACTTCACCGAGTCGATGCTCGACGTAGCGCTGGACTTTGAATCAATCGCGGCGCATGGCGGAATCCTCGGGCACGGCGGAATCGTGGTTTTCGACGAGACCGTCGATATGGCGCGGATGGCCCGCTATGCGATGGAGTTTTGCGCGCTCGAATCGTGCGGCAAATGCACCCCGTGCCGTATCGGCTCGATTCGCGGCACCGAGCTGCTCGACGACATTGTCAATCGGCGCAAGCCGCGCGAGAATCTCGACGTGCTGCGCGATCTCTGCGACACCATGAAGTTCGGCTCGCTGTGTGCTCTCGGCGGTCTCACGCCACTTCCGGTCCTGAGTGCGCTGAAATATTTTCCCGATGACTTCGGCCTGACGGCCGGCGACGTTGATTTCATCGGTGCAGACCTGGCCATCTCGACATCAGGAACTGGTAACAGCCATGCGCTCGCATAGCGATAGCGACTTCGCCACTCCGCGTCGGCCCGGCGCGAGATTGGTCGCGCTGGAAATCGACGGACGTGGCGTCGCCGTGCCGGAAGGTACGTCGGTGATCCGCGCTGCGGCGGAAGCCGGAATCCATATCCCGAAACTGTGCGCGACCGATTCGCTCGAGCCGTTCGGCTCATGCCGTCTGTGCCTGGTCGAAATCGACGGCCAGCGCGGCTACCCCGCGTCGTGCACCACTCCCGTGCGAGCCGGAATGCGCGTGCGTACCGAAAGTCCCGCGCTCGCGCGGCTCCGGCGCGGCGTGATGGAGCTGTACATTTCCGATCACCCGCTCGACTGCCTGACCTGTCCCGCCAACGGCAATTGTGAGTTGCAGGACATGGCGGGCGCGGTTGGTCTGCGCGAGGTGCGCTACCGCAACGGCGATGGCGCCAACCATATTCACGCCGAGAAAGATCAGTCGAATCCGTATTTCAGTTTCGATCCGTCAAAATGCATCGTGTGCTCGCGATGCGTCCGCGCGTGCGAGGAAGTGCAGGGCACCTTCGCGCTGACCATCGACGGTCGTGGTTTTTCGTCGGTGATTTCGCCCGGACAGAACGGCCCCTTCTCGGCATCCGAGTGCGTTTCGTGCGGCGCATGCGTGCAAGCGTGTCCGACCGCCACCTTGATGGAAAAATCGGTGGTCGAACTCGGCCAACCCGATCACAGCGTCGTCACCACCTGCGGATACTGCGGCGTTGGATGCTCGTTCCGCGCCGAGATGAAGGGCGACTTAGTCGCGCGGATGGTGCCGAACCCCAACGGCCAGGCCAATCACGGCCACTCGTGCGTCAAGGGCCGTTTCGCGTGGGGCTACACCACCCATCCGGATCGTGTCACCCGTCCGATGATTCGCAAATCGATCGCCGAGCCGTGGCGCGAAGTGTCCTGGCACGACGCGATCGAATACGCCGCGTCCGAGTTCAAGCGCATCCAGGAAAAATACGGGCGCGGCGCACTCGGCGGTATCACGTCCTCGCGATGCACCAACGAGGAAACTTTCCTCGTTCAGAAACTGGTGCGCGCCGCGTTTGGCAACAACAACGTCGATACCTGCGCGCGCGTTTGTCATTCGCCGACCGGCTACGGACTCAAGACCGCGTTCGGCACTTCCGCGACGACGCAGGACTTCGACTCGGTGATGCAAGCCGACGTGATTATGGTGATCGGCGCGAACGTCACCGAGGGTCACCCGGTTTTCGCGGCGCAGATGAAACGCCGAATCCGCCAGGGCGCGAAACTTATCGTCGTCGATCCTCGCGTCACCGAAATCGTGCGTCTGCCACACGTGCAGGCGTCGTACCATTTGCAAATCCGCCCCGGCACCAACGTCGCGCTGATCAACGCAATCGCTCACGTCGTGGTGACCGAGGGACTCACCGACGAGGCGTTCGCGGCCGCGCGATGCGACCTGCCCGAATTCGAGGCGTGGAAGAAGTTCGTGGCGGCGCCGCACAATTCGCCGGAGTCGATGGAGAAAATCACCGGCGTGCCTGCCGACAAGGTTCGCGCGGCCGCGCGTCTTGTATGCGACCGCGCCCAACGGCGCCATCTACTACGGCCTCGGCGTCACCGAGCACAGCCAGGGCAGTACGATGGTGCTGGGCATCGCAAATCTCGCGATGGCGACCGGCAATATCGGACGGCCCGGAGTCGGCGTGAATCCGCTGCGCGGCCAGAACAACGTGCAAGGCTCATGCGACATGGGTTCGTTCCCGCACGAGTTCAGCGGCTATCGCCATATTTCCGACGACGTAGTGCGCGCGACCTTCGACGCGGCGTGGGGTGTGCGCGTCGATCCGGAACCGGGCCTGCGCATTCCCAATATGTTCGACGCGGCGCTCGAGGGTAGCTTCAAGGGTCTCTACGTGCAGGGCGAAGACGTCGCGCAATCGGAGCCGAACGGCCATCACGTCACGGCGGCGCTGAGCGCGATGGAATGTGTCGTGGTCCAGGATTTGTTCTTCAACGAAACCGCGAAATACGCGCACGTCTTTCTCCCCGGCTCGTCATTCCTCGAGAAGAACGGCACCTTTACCAACAGCGAGCGCCGAATCTCGATGGTGCGCAAAGTCGCGGCGCCGCTCGCCGGCAAGGAAGATTGGGAAATCACCTGCGATCTGGCCACCGCGCTCGGCTATCCGATGAAATATTCACATCCGTCGGAAATCATGGACGAGATCGCGCGCCTGACCCCTACTTTTTCCGGCGTCAGCTACGAAAAGATCGAGCGGCTCGGCTCAGTGCAATGGCCATGCAACGACGCCGCACCCTCCGGCACTCCCACCATGCACGCCGATCACTTTGTGCGTGGCAAAGGCTGCTTCACGATTACCGAGTACGTACCCACTGAGGAACGCACCAATAGCGAATATCCGCTGATACTGACTACTGGCCGAATACTCAGTCAATACAATGTTGGTACCCAGACGCGGCGCACCCTCAATGCCGCGATGCACGCCGAAGACCTCCTCGAGATACATCCGAGCGACGCCGAACTCCGCGGCATCCGCAACGGAGATTGGCTCCAGGTGCGGGCGCGCCGCGGCGAGACTCGTCTGCGGGCATCGCTGACCGAGCGCGTACAGCCAGGCGTGGTATATACTACTTTCCATCACCCCGAATCGCGCACCAACGACCTGATGACCGATCGCTCCGATTGGGCAACCAACTGTCCCGAGTTCAAAGTCACCGCCGTCCAGGTCGCGCCGGAACGCAGCACCAACGGCCGCAAACAGGACCAAGTAGCTATTCGCGTTACTGACATTGATCACCTCATCATGATGGCCAACGACATCGGCGCCTACTTCGCCGCCTATCCTGATCAGGATGAAGCCGTCGAGGGCGTCGCGAACCACCTCCGCAATTTCTGGGAGGCCCGCATGCGTCGGGAGATTGTTGACTACGTGGCAAAGGGTGGCGATGCGCTGAGCCCGCTCGTTAGCGAGGCCGTTGCGTTCATCGCGACCGAGTCGGTCGTCGAATCGGAAGAGACAGGTGAAGGATGAAAACCGACTCCGCGCACATCCGGAGTGATGACGAAACGACGGATGCGGTTCGCGACGAAGTTCGCGAGCATTGCGCGATCAGATGGCAAAGTGGCAATCGTTCGGAGCGCACGGAACAGCTCGCGGTTGAAGAGCCGCTCGAGATTCGACTCGCCGGTCGCAGGTTCACTCTCACGATGCGCACGCCCGGTCACGACGAGGAGCTCGCCGCGGGCTTTCTGTTTGCCGAGGGTTTCATAAACGATGCGAGCGAACTCGGTGAGATTCGACGTGTGCGCGGACGCAAAGGTGCGGCCGAGCCCAACGCGATCGACATCGTGCTGAACGTGCCCGCCGACGGTTTGCGTGCCCGCCTCAAGCGTAACTTCGTAATGAGCTCGAGCTGCGGAGTATGCGGCAAGACCAGCATCGACTCGATTCGACGCCGCGTCGTGCCCGCCACGGATTCTGCGCGCGTCGCGCCTGCCACTTTGCTCGCGCTGTCGGAGAAACTCCGCGCTGGCCAACGCGTGTTCGCCGCGACGGGAGGACTCCACGGCGCCGCGATCTTCAGCCTCGATGGAGCGATGCTCGCGATACGCGAGGATGTCGGCCGTCACAACGCGGTCGACAAAGTGATCGGGTACGCGCTGACGAATGCGATGGTCCCGCTGGCGCACAATATAATGATGGTCAGTGGACGCCTCAGCTTCGAGATTGTGCAGAAGGCCGCCGCCGCCGGTGTTCCGATTCTCGCCGCGGTCTCGGCGCCGTCTTCGCTCGCGGTGGAACTGGCCGAAGAAATAGGCACGACGTTAGTCGGCTTCCTGCGCGACGGCAGCTTCAACATCTACACCCGCCCCGACCGCATCGCGTCCTGACGCATCCACGCACGTGAGCGAGACCGGCAAGTACGATCTGACTATTTACGAGGGGACCGCGTGGTACTACTCGCGATTTCGTCCGAAGTACCCGCCGTCGCTCGTCAGCCTTCTGCGCGAGCATTTTCGACTCGACGGCACAGGCAGATTGCTCGATCTTGGTTGCGGCCCCGGTCCAGTCGCGATTGCGCTCGCGCATCTCTTCGGAAAAGTCGTCGCGATGGATCCCGACGATGGCATGCGTGCCGAGGGCGATCGCATCGCACGCGAACGCGGCATCAACGAATATCGAGTGGCGATTCGGCGGCTCGAAGGACTTGTCGCCCGCGCTAGGACAGTTCCGTCTCGTCACGATGGGCAACTCATTCCACTGGATGGATCGTGCGCGCACGCTCGACGCGCTCTACGATCTGGTGACGGAAGGCGGCGGGATCGCGGTGGTGGGCCATGGCGATCCGATTCCTCTTCCGCCTCCGACGCGATGGCGCGCCGCGATTAACACGGTGCTGATGCGCTATCTACCTGAGCGACGATTGGCATGGGAATATCCGGGTCCGGCGCCCGCTGAGCGTCATCAAGCATACATCGCGCGTTCACGTTTCAAAGACCTGACCAGCTACCAGGAATCTTTCGACGTCGAATGGACCGTTGACTCGATGATTGGGAATCTCTACTCGATGTCGTTCTGCAGCCGGCGAGTGCTCGGCGATCGCGTCGAGGCCTTCGAGCGCGACCTCCGCGCCGCAATCCTGGCCGTCGAGCCGTCGGGCATTCTCAAAGGAGAGCCGCCGGAGTTTTTCGCGTACCTGGCGTGGAAGCGCTGAGCCCCAACGGCTTCGACGCTGCTCTTGAGCGTGCTATCCGCGCGGCGATACTCTGTATGATCATGTCGGAGTCGCAGAATGTATCCGCGTAAGCGCGCACTCGAGCGCATCGCGCGTGAAAAAGTGCTCTACGCGCGCCAACCCGGCGGCGACATTTCGGTCTGCGTCATTTATCCGAACACGTACCGGCTCGGCATGGCGAATCTCGGCTTCCAGGCCGTGTTCCACATCTTCGAATCCGATGCATCGGTTGCCGCAGATCGTGCATTCCTGCCCGACGCCGACGAACGCGACAGTTTCCGCGAGGGCGGCGAGCGCCTCGTCTCGTTCGAGCGCGGACGCCCGCTCTCCGATTTCGATATTCTCGCGTTTTCGATTTCCTTCGAGACTGACTATCTAAACGTCCTGAGCGTTTTGCGCATGGCCGGCATTCCTGCTCGCCGTGCCGAACGCGCGGGCCGGAATTATCCGCTAATCATCGCCGGCGGCTCCGCCGTGTTTCTCAATCCTGAACCGATTGCCGATTTCATCGATCTGTTTCTGATCGGCGAGGGTGAGGAGATGGTCCCGGAGTTTATCGAGCGATGGGACGCGACGCGCGGCTCGCCCTCGCAACTGTGCGAACTCGCATCGGTTCAGGGTGCATATCTTCCCGACTTCTACACGCCGGTTTACGACGATGCTGGCCGCCTCGCGACGGTGAAATACAGCGGACCCGGCACCGGCCAGGTCAATCGCCGATTGATTCGCGACCTCAATCGTTTCACTACATCGTCCTTGATTCTCACCGAGGAGAGTGTCTTCGGCGATATGTTCCTGGTGGAGGCGAGCCGCGGATGCCAGTGGGGATGCCGCTTCTGCGCGGCCGGTTTCATGTACCGGCCGATTCGTTATCGCGCGCCTGAAATGCTGATTGCCGAGGCTGAGCGCGGTCTTGGCGAGCGCAAAGTGATCGGCCTGGTCGGCGCGGAGATGGCCAGCGTGCCCGGCGTCGCCGATATCGCATCGGCGGTCGTCGATCGCGGTGGTCGGCTGTCGCCGTCGTCGTTGAAGGCTGATTGCATTTCGCCCGCGCTCGCATCGGCGTTGGCGCGCGGCGGAAATCAGAGCGTGACAGTTGCGCCGGAGGCGGGCAGCGAGCGGATGCGCAAGGTCATCAACAAGAATCTCACCGAGGCTGAGATTCTGCACGCCGCCGAGATGATGCTGGGCGAGGGCGTCGGCAACCTGAAATTTTATTTCATGATCGGTTTGCCCGAGGAGCGCGACGAAGACGTGCTTGCGATTGCAGATCTGGTCGCCAAGGTGCTCGAGCGCGCCCGCGCCCGCCGCACGCGTATCGGCTCGGTTACGGTCTCGTTGAATCCGTTCGTGCCGAAGCCGTGGACGCCCTTTCAATGGGATCCGATGCAGGACGCGCGCTCGATCAAGCGCAAGGTTGCGATGCTGCGCCAGCACCTCACGCGTCTTGGACAGGTCGAGCTCGATGCGGAGTCGCCGCGTGAGGCGTATTTCCAGACCATGGTGTCGCGAGGCGATCGCCGCGTCAGCGGTATCCTCGAACGGCTCGAGGCCGCGGGCTGCGACAGTGCCGGATCCATCTGGCACGAATTGTCGAAGATTCATCGCGAGGTCCTGGCAGACGAGAGTTCGTTTTCGTCGTTGCCCGATCCCGATTTCTTCGTCACGCGGCATTACGTCCACGACGAACTGCTGCCGTGGGATTTTATCGATCATCACATTCACAAATGGTTTCTGCTGGCCGAACGAAAGAAAGCGCATCATGAGCATCAGAGTCCGCCGTGCGATGTCGAGCGATGCACCGTGTGCGGCGCCTGCTAGAATAGTTGCACAACTTCAGAGGAGGGGTAGGAAGAGGAAGATGGTTCATCGTGATTTTCGTTCAGCGCGGATAGCAGCTCTGGTAGCCGCCGTCGTGATAGCGGTCGCAATGTCGGCGCCGTCCTTTGCGGCTGGAACTGGCGACGAAGACGTTCCCTCGACTTCGATTGTTCCCGCTGAAGGTCCGAGCGGCGCCGCGCCAGCCAATTCTCCGTCATCGGTCACCAGCCCGGCGACGTCCAGCATGGTCCTGATGCCTCCGCCGAAGCACGTGGCTCCCGCGCACCACGCGTCGACCAGGAACACGGTCCGCGAACCGGAAATCGAACCGGCGCAGGCCCGGGTGAAGGTGCTGCAAGCCGCTCCCGTGTATGCCGCGCCGGCGAAAAGCAGCAAGCGCGTCGAGCAATTGACGCCCGGCAAGTTTGTCGAGGTGACCGGCTCCACTCATTATTATCTGCAGGTGAAGCTGAAGTCCGGGCAGACGGGCTACATCGATCCGTCGGCGGTCGAGATGGTCAGGCCAGTCGACAAAGTCTTCGTGCTCACGCATGACGCCGGCGTTCTCGACAAGCCGAATCGATGGGCCAAGAAGCTCGCGGAGGTTCACCAGGGCCACAATGTTCACGTCGTCGGCCTCGCGCTGAATTACATGCGAATCCGCATGAAGAACGGCCTCGAAGGATTCATCCCGACGACTGCGCTCGAATAACTTCTCTCGCCCTCGACGATCCGTGGTCGTGTCGCTATAAGTCTCAGCGAGGGAGCCTCTGAATGACGGATCGGGAACGCCAGGGTTGGATCATCGTCGCGAGTTTGTTCGTGGTGCTGGTGTTCATTTTCGGTTCCGGCTACAACACCGGCGGCCTGTTTTTTCCGCATTTGCTGAAACATTTCGGCTGGTCGCGCACGCAGCTTTCGACGCTGCAGGGCTTTGCGCTGCCGATTTCCGCGGGCGCTTGCGCTCCGCTGATTGGATGGCTGCTCGATCGGGTCGAGGCGCGGATCGTGATGGTGGCGGGCGCGATCATGACCGGCGTCTCGTTCCTCATCGCCAGCCGCGTCGATTCTTTCGGCCCGCTGTTCGGCGCCTACGTCCTGCTCGGTGTCGGCATCGGCGCATCGACGCTGCTGCCGTGCTCGCTGGTCATCGCCAATTGGTTCGGTGCGCGGCGCGGGCTGGCGATGGGCCTGGCGTTCGCGGGCACTTCGCTCGGCGGCGCTGCGATGACGATGGTCGGTAACTTCGCGATCCAGCGCGACGGCTGGCGCGCGGGCTACGTCGCGCTGGCGATTCCGATGTTTCTGGTCGTTGTGCCGCTGATAATTTTCGTCGTAAGGACGAGGCCGCCGCAGGCCGAGGGCATCACCGTCGCGCAAGCGAGCGCAGCCTTGCCCGGCTTCGAGCTGCGCGAGGCGTTCCGCTCGCGTTCGTTCTGGATGATATCCGCGGCGCAATTTTTCTTCGCCGCGGTCGCGGCCGGCGCGGGGCTCCATCTGATCACCTACCTCACCGAACTTGGCTATACGCAATCCTTCGCGGCCGGGATGGCGAGCCTGGTGCTGGTGTTCGCCGCCTTCGGCAAGCTCGGGATGGGCCTGTTCGCGGATCGGGTGAGCGCAAGAATCGCGTTGACGTGCAATTTTCTCCTCGCATGCGTCGGGATGCTCCTGATCTTCGGTGCCGCGCGCACCGCCGTGCTGATTCCATTCGTGCTGATTTTCGGTCTGTCGCTGGGCGCGCCGCTGGTGCTGGTCCCGATGCTGGTGGCGGAGTCGCTCGGACTAAAGCGCTTCGGCTCGATCGGCGGCATCGCCGGCATCTTCAATACACTCGGCGCCTTCGTCGGACCGGTCGGTGCCGGCAAGATCTACGATCTCACGGGCAGCTACGTGCTCTCATTCGAAGCGTTCGTCGTGATGTGCATCCTAGGCGCGGCAGTAACCTTCTCGTGCCGCAGCTTCGAATCCGAGCAAGCCCGCCAACCGTCCGCGCCTGTGCCAGCTACTGCGTAGATCGCTCTGCACCGTATCGTTTCTAAGCGGGCCGTTTGAAGAACAGGCGGAACAGATTGCCTTTGCCCATCGCGCGTTCGATTTCCTGCATCGCAAGGTAGATGAAGACGACGATGCTGATCAGGAGCACCAGACCCATGAAATGGTCGACGCTGGCGTTGGCCATCAATCGGGAAACTGCTTCTCCGAGACTGCCGGCCTTGCGATAAGCCTCGAAGATTTTCTCGCCTATCCCCAACACGATGACGACCAGCGCATAGACGAAAGTCTTGAAGGCGACCACCACGATGCGGCGATGCGTGTTATCAGGACCGCGCCCGGCTTCCGCCCAGTCCAGCAGCGCGATCACTTTGCCGAGGATCAGTGCCGCGATTGCCGCCTTGGTGAACGCGGAGAACTCGATCGAGTACTGCGCGACGAACAGCTTGAACATGACGGCGATCAGCAGGAGCGCGATGAAGAAGAACAGGACCACCGGCGCCATCTCGCGGATCAGGCCGACGAAGAATTGTTTGACCGATTGCACTGTAACTCCCGCGATTGGTGCATAGAGGCTACGAACAGATCTGAATGAGCTGGTTGAGTAGCTTTATCGCTTTGCCGAGAGCTTCGCGATCTCTTCCGCGAGGATCGGCACGCCCAAGTTGCATGCCTGAACTCCCTGCGCGACGCACAACTTCAGCACCTCCATGATCTCTTCCATAGTCGCGCCGAGCTTTAGCGCAGCCTTAATGTGACGGTGCGTGCCGGGCGCGTACATGTGCGTGAAGGATGCGTCGCAGGCGATGCTGAGGAGCTCGATCTCCTTTGGAGGGAGCGCGGCGCTCTTATACATCGGGATCGCGGTCGCAAAAAACTCATCGGTCCACACCGGATCAAGCTCGAAGAATGGATCCCATGCCGTATTCCACTGTCCAATCGCGCGCATCGCGTCGCAGGCTGGCGTAGCGGCAGTCGCTTTCGGCGTCGGCGTTACACCCGCCGCCTTAGCTTCCTCGAGGAGTATAGGCGCGCCCAGGCTGCACGAATGGATCGCCATAAGAGAACCCGCCTTAAGAACGAACAAAATTTCGTCGCGGGTGGCACCAGCCTGAAGTGCGGCGCGAATGTGCCGGCGAGTGCCGTCAGGATTTAGATTGGTGCACGCTGCATTTATCGCGAGGCTGATCAACTCGGATGTCTTGCGCGGCAAAACGCCGGAGTTCCACGGATTGGTGGTCATTTTCGCGCAAGCGTCGGCCCACGCAGGGTCCCATTCGCGGATTTGTGCCAGCGCCGCGTCCCACGGCCCCGTTTCCCGCATTTGGTCTCTAGTCATTTGTGGTCTCCTCCCAGCTAATTCCGAAAGATCTTCGTGCTCGATGATTCGCGATGGCGAGCCTGCCAAACCGCGCAACCCCTTCGGCAGGGGCGTTCGACGACATCACCGGCACGTGCGCTGCCGATCGAGGTCGTCGACCCCGGCTGCCAACCGCTGCCCTGCCCAGAGCTTCATTGCTTTCTCACCTCGGCATACCCACGATCATCATGACGACCGCCTCACTCCGGATTCGTACCCGACGTTACAGAATGTGCGTCGGACTCGATGGTCCAGCCGGTGCCGCCTTGGGGACCCGCCCCTCGCTGTCGTACACGAGGAAACCCTTCTGGCCGTCGGTCCGGCTGGGCGGCAACCCGAGGTTGAAGAGCGTCTCCTCGACGGTTTTGTACCAAGTCCCGATCTTCATGATCCGGCGCGCGTCTTCAGGGCTCGCGATCTCACGGCCAAGCTCGCGTGCGATCCGCACGTTCTTCTCGATCATCTGCACGGATGTGATGCGCTTGCCGCCCTTCTTCGCGTCCCAGAGGTTCTCCTCGATGCCGGCGCGGGTGTGTTGCCCCAGTGTGATCATGAAGGAGGCGAGCGGCCAGCTGTACCGAAACATCGTCTGATAGGTCCACACCGAACCATGGGGCGTGCGGCGGATCAGATCCATCCAGTCGATGGGATTGGCGCCTGCACAACCCCCGCCGACCATGCTGAAGAACCCGTTCACCGGCCCCATGTAGACACCCTGGCGGATGAGACGCTCTACGATCGCTAGTTGGTAGATCGAGGCGAGCGCGAAATAGGGCTGGATCGCGCTCTTCCTCAGGCGCCTCAGGTGCTCGATATAGAACTCCGGAGTCGAGTCCGCGACCATCTGGGCGTATTGCCACATGGCCTTGGGATTCGCGATGTGAGTCCCTTCGACGTCTTCCAAGGTAGTGAGTGGCGTCATGTCATACAGTGACGAGCCAATGGCGACCGTTACCTGATCCGGCTTCGGATCGATCTCGGTGAGCATGTGCCGGGTGTCGTAGCTCTGCCAGTGCGCAGCCTCGTTGCCCTCCGGGGCAAACGAGATCGAGCCGCCGATTTGCAGGATCATCTTGGGCACGGCCGCGCGCAGACGCCCGATCTGATCGCTGTACTGCTTGAAGTTCTTCGAGATGTGGCCGGTCTCCGGATCCCGGACGTGGACGTGCAGCACGGTGGCGCCCGCGTTGTAGCAATCGACCGCCTTCTGAACCTGGGCATCCCAGCTGACCGGAATGTCCTCGGGGTAGTCGGCCGGCATCCAGACCGGCCCATACGGAGCGGCAGTGATGATCAGCGGTTCCTGATTCTCCGGCAGCAACGAATCGTCGGTGAAATACATAAAATGATCTCCTCTTTGAGTTCTTTCCTGAACCGATACTCCGGCACGTCTATTATGCCTATTGTACTTTGGTGCAACCCCTTGAATTGATTCAGTTCGGAACCGGACTCATCCGCACGCGAGCGTGAGGATCGAGCGGACTTTGGCTGCGAGGTCGGGGGCGTTTACTACGTCGGTGATGATTGCGACGGCGTCGGCGCCGGCGGCGAGGACTTCCGGGATGCGGGATTCGGTGATGCCGCCGATTGCCACGATTGGAATCTTTACCGCGGCACGGATTGCGCGAAGCTTGTCGAGGCCGACGCCGGAGGGGTTGTTCCGCAGGCCGCCGGGGTAGATCGGGCCGAATCCGATGTAGTCCGCGCCGCCATCTTCAGCCTCGCGCGCTTGCTCGAGATTGTGGGTGGAGATTCCGATAGTCATGTTTTCGTTGGAAGTCAGGATTCGTCTTGCCGCATCAAGCGGAAGATCGGTCTGGCCGAGATGGACGCCGTGCGCATTGCTGAGAATCGCGATGTCGACGCGATCGTTGACGATGAGAGTGGCGCCGCGCTTGCGGCACATCTCGGCAATCGTGCGTGCGGCTGCCAGAAAATCACGGCCTTCTACGTCCTTCAGACGCAGCTGCATGATTCGTGCGCCGGCTTCGAGCAGGGTTTCGGCGAGTGCGACGGGCTCATGTCCGCCGGCGGGATCGACCATCGCGTAGAAGTGCGAGGGGAGTCGCGTCATCCGCCGGGGAATTTGGTGAGTACGATCTTGTGGTCGGTGATCTTCTTGCGCAGCGTGTTGCGATTGAGGCCGAGCATCCGCGCGGCGCGAACCTGGTTGCCGCCGGCGCGTTTGAGCGCGAGTTCGACCAGCGGTCGCTCGATTTCCGCCACCAGTCGATGGTAGAGGTCGCGCGGCTCTTCGCCGCCCGGCGAATCGAACCATCCTGCGATACGCGACGAGATGATATCGCCGAGCTCGGCTCCGTCGGCCGCCGTATTTGGCGCTCCACCGACGCTGCCCGGGCGCGTGAGCTCGATATCATCGCCGCGAATCGTGGTGCCAGGCGCGAGCAGCGCCGCGCGCATCACGGCGTTTTCGAGTTCGCGCACGTTGCCTGGCCAATCAGCGGACTCCAGCTTGCTCCGTGCCTCGGGGCTCATCGTGGTCGCACGCGCGCCCATCTCCTGGACCGCCTTCGAGACGAAGTAGTCGGTGAGTTCGCTGATGTCGTCGCGGCGCTCGCGCAGCGCGGGCATCTGAATTGGGATCACGCGAAGGCGGAAGTACAGGTCCTCGCGGAATTTTCGGGCGGCGACCAGAGTCTCGAGATTCTGGTTGGTTGCGGCGATCACGCGCGCCTTGAGCTTGAGCGTCTCGACGCTGCCGACGCGGTTGAACTCGCGCTCCTGCAGCACGCGCAGCAGCTTGGGCTGCAACTCGACCGGCAAGTCGCCGATTTCGTCGAGGAAGATGGTGCCGGTATCGGCCATCTCGAACTTGCCGGCGCGCCGCTCGGACGCACCGGTGAACGAGCCGCGCTCGTGTCCGAACAACTCGCTCTCGAGCAGGCCGTGCGGGATAGCTGAGCAATTGACGGCGACGAATGGCGAGCGCCATCGCGCCGATTTGAAATGGATCGCCCGTGCGACCAGCTCCTTGCCGGTGCCACTCTCGCCGCTGAGCAAAACGGTCGCGTCGTTGGTGACGACGCGTCCGATCAGCTTGTAAACTTCCTGCATCGCAGCGCTGCGGCCGATTATCTCGCCGCCGACCAGCTGACGATTCACTTCCTCTTTGAGCCGGTTGAGATCTGCGGCCTGCGCGCCGACTTCCACCGCGCGCTTGATCGCCGCCGCGACCAGATCGAGATTGGCGAACGGCTTGGTCAGGTAATCATGAGCGCCGCGCTTCATCGCCTCGACCGCGTTGTTCATCGTGCTCGCCGCGGTGATCACAATGATGAGCGTGCGGATGCCTTCGCTGTGCGCCGCCGAGAGTACGTCGAGGCCGCCGTTGCCGGGCATGATGATATCGAGCAGGGCGACGTCGAATCGATTGCTGCGCAGTGCCGTGATCGCGGAGACGCTGTCGACCGCCTCGTCGACGCGATGGCCGTCGGCTTCGAGGCGATGCCTCAAAACGAGGCGGATCGCGGGATCGTCGTCGGCGATAAGAACCGCCGCGCCGTTGCCGGGTTCTTTGACCCGTTCGGGAAAGTTGCTCGATGCGCTGCTAACGCCCATGGTGGTTGTGCTCACGGGCTACAATCGTAACAGTAAGTTCGATCTTGTCGCCAACGGGCTGAGAGCCGCCCAAAATATATGCATCGGGCCGGTGTTGCGAGTGGGTGCGCTGTAATTTTGACTCGCTCGATCCGCTGGAAAAGATGGGAATACGCCGACCGTGGCAGGATTAGCGACCTGAGGGGAAGAGGGACGTCATGCTCACGCGGAGTACCCATTGCGGTGCGCCATCAGGTCGCTTCAGAAGATCGTATGCGCCAACCTGCATGCTCAAACTTTGGGAGCCCATCTTGAACGCCTTGCCGATATCCGCGCCCATCGGAATTGTCCACGCGTTGGCGGTATCAGCGGTCCAATCGAAGGTCATCTGCGGATCGACGTCGGCGTACCATCCGCTCTCTAAGTTGTAGCTGATCATAGGCTCGATGTAAGTCTGATTGACGCTCCCGCGATCGCGATTTCCGGCAAACGACATCAGTTGGTATGTGAGTATGGCGTTGAGCCACGGGCCTTCGGAGTACACCAGCGCCGCAGTTGGTCCTGCCGACCAGCGGCCGCTTCCCAATTCCGAGCTGCTGGCGGTGGGGAATTGAAACATCGGACCCGCGCCCCAGATCCAGGTGGACTCTTTGTGCGGCGTTAGAAAGAAAGAAGCCTGAAAGTCTTCCAGCCCGGATTGTTCATGCGGAGTGGGGGCGTAAGCGACGGTAATACTCGGTCGTGCAATCAGGTCCCAATCTGCATTCAGCGAGAACGGCACTACGGGCTCGATGTTCACGGCGTCGCCGACTTTGTGATCCCGGCCCAGTTGAAATCCGGTCGTGGATTGAATGGGGACTTTGACGAAATCCTCGAACGGATTGTGGACGGCGATTGCCAGCTGCTGATCGCTCAGGGCGCTGGGCGACGGTGCAGGCGTTGAGGCTTGTTGCGCTTGCGCCGACGCGGCCAGAAAGGCGGTCAGCAGCAAAACAAGGAACGAAGCGGGCGGCAGGGATTGCAAACGCAGCACTCCAAGTTGCTCGGACTAAGGGGTTCCGAACCACTTGTCGTAGATCTGCTGATAGGTGCCGTTCTCGCGAAGCGCGATCAACGCGAGATTGATCTTTCGGCGGAGCGGACTCTCCAGCTGCACCATAATGGCGGCAGGCGCAGTATTAAATTCGGGACCGACCGTCTTGACCCGGCCCTTTCCGTCATGGGCCGCATAGTAAAGGAGTAATGGCGCCGCCGTGACGACAGCATCCACTTTCTTGTCGAGGAGAGCTTTAAACATTTGATCAGTGGTCGCGAACTCCTCAATTTGTGCGTTCTGCGCCCGAAGATAATCGGCAGCGGTACTATGCGCTAGAGTGGCGACTTGCTTACCGGGCAAATCGCTCGGCCCTTCGATAGCGCCGCGAATCTGCTCGACGGTCAAGGCCGTCGTCAGCTGCGCAGTATAGAGCGCAACGAAAACCACACCGACAAACATCCAGAAGATTGAGAGCGCGCGAGCCAACCATTCATGCGGCATTGTCTGCGCCTGTGACGTCAGCGACGCTATGCCCCAATAAATTACCTCGAAGATCCCTGGGAAGTAGTTCCGGTTCGAAAGCATGCTGTCCGAGTCCCGCCGATCAAGGAACCAGATCACATGAGCCGGGATCAGGACGATCAGCAGAGCCATGCCGAGCCACAATACGGTCGTTCGCGAAAACAGCAAACGGAGCAGGTCCGACAAGGGGTTTGTGGTCTGCGCTTTTTCGCCCGAATCGCGCACCAAAATTTGCAAGCCCGCTTGCAGGGTTGGGATCGAAAAATCGAAGTCCTGGTCGCGCGCCGAGGTTATAAAGAGGCCGAGGGTGAGGTCGGCGCTCTTGGATCGCATCGCTTCTTCCAGCGCGCTCACATCAGGCACGACCAGATAACGCGTCTTTACCTTCAGCCGTACGGCAATCGCGTTCCAAAGATCCACGCTGAATCCGGTCAGGGTGCCGTTCTGTTCCATAATGCTCGGTGGAGCAATGAACGCGACCACACGAAGCTCCGGGGTTTCGACCGGCGCAGATGCGCCCGCGGGCGCGGCGGTCTGTGCATACGAAGAAGCAGCGATTGCGGCGCCAATCATCGCGACCGCTAGAATACGAAGACCTTTCCTCAACGACTCCCCTCCCTGATCCGCCGAACGCCCTACACGTGATGCTTGATTTCGACCTGTGAGCTCTCGCGATATCTGTGCAACTTTTTTGACGCACGCCCGGATCGCCATTTCTGCGTTCGGTTCGCGAGTGCGCGTGACGAGGCATAAGGGAAGGCGATCAGTACCGGTCCTACCACCAGGGCTGCCGCGGGGTGGACCATTCGAAAAATCAGAAATTGCGAGATGACGTCGAGAATAATCGCAACTGCCAGAAGGTCACCTACCGATGCCAGAGCGCTTCGCATCAGTCTTGGGCGATCAGCGTTGCGAAAAAGCAGATTCCGCAGGAACGGTGGTCGGTCCGCGCGGGCGTCTTTGATGCCGTCGCGCGCACCCAGCATGATCGCGACCAAAGGTTGAAGGATGAATCGCAGCCGGCCCGGTCCATGGAGGCGCGCGACAAGGTCATCTATGAAGCGCGTCGAGAGCAGGTAGAGTTCGCCGGTCCTAAAAAATTCGGCGATAGCGAGCGGCGTCGCGACAACCAGCAACGCGATTACGAGCGCCGTAAGCAGTGTGCTGCGAGAGATGGAAGTCCTCAAAGGGGAACCTACCGAGTGAAATAATCTCTGAACTGCGGGAACGCGACCGTTAGACCGAAATTGATCGTTGTCTGCGGCGCGATCGGAGCGAATTGCCGATACGCCATCCACGATCCCGTCACAAAGATACTCATCGGTGGCAGCCCCGGACGCACAATCGTTCGTCCGAGCCCGATGCTCAGCGGCAAAGTCGTGGGGTAGTGACGACGCCAACCCATCATCCAGGTAGACTCGGCGGATCGCAGGTACCATTTGTCCCACAGATGGAGCGCGAAAACGGGTTGGAATTCAAAAGTGTTTTGAGGCGGGCGGTGAGGATTCGTGTACGCGAAGGAGATCGGGTTCTGCGCGACGAAACCGATCAGCAATCCAGGAATACCAGTGTAAATTGCGCCGAGTGCCGGACCTGCCTGCCACGCGCCCTCTCCAGCGCTCTTGGAAGTTGCGGTGGGAAATACGAAGGTTGGCCCGACACCGATCAGAAGGCCGGTTTTCTGCCTGTCTGGCCACGGCAAAACTGCTACATCGAAGACTGGCAGGTCGCCGAACTCGGTCCGTGTTCCACCCCGCGAGCTTTGTACTGTTACCATTTGAAAGGTCGGCCGGATCAGCTGCGAAAAAGGCAGCAAGGACGCAGGAGGTATGCGCGGGATCAAGGGCCGAAGGAGGAGTTGGTTGGTCTGGTAATCTCTGAGGCATACCTGGGACGTGCAAGGTCCAGGTCCATAGTTGGCCGGAGTATAGCTATCGCGGACGAGGAGCTGTGGCAGAGTCGAAAGCGGGTCGGTAAAGTCCCGTTCCAGTTTCTCCTCCTCAGTTAGGGGTTGAGTCTGGGCGTACCCCGCAATGGGCAGCGTCACAGCCCATAGTGCTACGAGCAGGATCGAGCACCATCCGGCAGTCCAAACTGTGAACCTAGGATTCAACAATCGCCTTAACCCGTTCCTCTCGGACCGCCCTGACGAACGCCCGGTAATCGCGCTGATTCTGGTCGGCATACTCGGCTGCAAACTCTCCAATCGCGTCATCGAACCTGTCGCTTGAACCCATGTAACCCGAAATCATGGCGGCATCGCCAGAGCGGGCATGCGCACGCGCGAGAGCCCACGCACACAATTTCGTGTATGTCCGTAACAGGTCGAAATCCCAGTCTTCGATGATTGCGCTGATCTTCATGTCGCGAAGTTGACGAAAGTAGAAATCGCGTCCGTTGAGTCCCCGCGCCCAGCCAAGAAAAATATCGCTCGCCGACTGCATCAGGCGCTGACCTACAACGACTCGCTGGCCGTGATTACGATGCAAGCTTTTGCCCGCGTACGGCTCCAACACCGATGCGTTTGCTTCCTTGGCTTGCAGAAAAAGCGGATCGTCGTCCGCTGCCAGGAAAAGTCCGATGCCGCAGAAGGTGCCGACGCTACCCACACCGACGGCCTTGATTGCCAGGTCACAAAAGTGGAAGCGGTCGAACAACACACGGACATGCTCGGCCAGCGACTCGCGGTAGGCCGCGAGCCCCTCGTGATATCGGGTTTTGAGTCCCGGCGCCAGTTTTGCTGTGGGGTGGTATATTAGAGGTGGGTTGTCCTTTATGCGGGGCAAGGCACCATGATGTTCCACCATCTTCGGGTAGTCGTGCTCAGTGATGGTTCGACTGCGCGTCTTTTCGACTCGCTCTTCGGCCCGTTCGCGTGCCTCTTCGCTCGGCATTTCCTTGATGACGCGTTCGATGTCGATCCGGTCGTACCAAACTTCAAGCGCCCGCATCGATGCATAGTCAGCGATGTGCTCCCGGTAGGCCTTGGCTGTGGCAATCGCAGCCCGCGCCGATTCGTTGTCGGACAGCCGGAGATGACGCCCCGCGACGACCACGCTCGCGGCCAAACGTTTGAGGTCCCATTCCCAAGGGGCGGGAAGAGTCTCGTCGAAGTCGTTGATGTCGAAGATTATGTTGCGCTCGGGCGTGGCGAAACCGCCGAAGTTCATCAGATGGGCGTCGCCGCAGGCCTGCACCCTGAGTCCGGAGCACGGCGTGCGTGCCAGGTCGGCGGCCATCTGCGCGGCGGAACCGCGAAAAAAAGCGAAGGGCGATGACACCATCCGTCCGTAACGGATCGGAAGAAGTTCAGGCAGCCTGTTCTCTTCGGTTGCGAGCAGCAGCTCAACCGGATCGCGACGATCTTTCGGCGGTTTCCATCCTGCGTGGGCCTCGCGCGGCACGTTCTCGCGCAATGCTTTGCCTTCGGCGCGACGCTCTGACGCGGTGCGATACTGATCTTCGGCGTGAGAGCGCGACGATATCGCGGTCGGCTTCTCTCCCGCACTAGATTTTCTGTCAGCGCGTCCTACGAGACGCACATTGGGTTTCCGTACTCCGTCCATGACTCGATCTCCTCCTGAGCGGTCACATAGCATCAAACATGCCCTGGAGAACCGGTTTCAGGGGATTCGGTTTTTTCCGGATTGTGTAACCTTTGGATACAGACCACCGCGCTCAATCGGACACACTCTTCGATCAACGCTCGCGGTCTTTTCAAAGCAAATTTTGACTAATTTCGATCCGGGTCCGCCATTGTACTTTGGTACAGGTCGAGCGCCTTTACGGGAGTATTCTTCGTCGGGGCGGAGCGGCAAGTCTTTTACTGCGGGTGCTTTTCTCGCAGCATCATCGGGAGGGTTACTTTGAAGGTCATGCCGCCTTCCTTCGAGGCGGTGCCTTTTACCCGATCGACGCCGCCGCGTTGGGCCCATAGGCGACCGCCATGAAGAGCGATGATTCGTTGGCATAGGACGAGGCCGAGGCCGGTGCCGGCGGGCTTCGTCGTGAAGAATGGGGTGAACAATTGTGAGAGCTGATCCTCGGGGATGCCGACGCCGCTGTCGCTTACCTCGACGCGCAGGAACTGGCGGCGACGACCTTCCGCGGTCATCCTGAATTCGCGCTCGATTCTTGTGTGCAGGCGGATCGTGCCCGACTCACCGATCGCCTCCGCCGCGTTCTTGATCAGATTCAGGAAGGTTCGTTCCAAGGCGCCGGCGTCACCGACCACGTCGGGCAGGCTGGGGTCAAAGTCCTGGAGAACCGAGACACCCTCGGGCGGCTGCGGGAAAAGACCCGCCATGCGCATCGCCTGATGCAGCACCATGTGGATGTTGACCGGCTCCTGCACGAGGCGCTGCGGGCCGCTGACCATCAGGACCTGCTCGACCAGCGACGCAATGCGATTGACGCCGTCGAGAATCACGCTGCAATACTGCTGCGCGCGGGGGTCGTCGGGGAACATCCCGGCCATTAGCTCGGCGGCGCCCTTGATGCCGGTCAGCGGATTCTTGACCTCGTGGGCGAGGCCGGCTGGCGACAGCCGCAGGCTGAGGTCGCCAGTGACGGCAGCTTCGGCGGCTCCTTTCTCGTGCGCCAGGTCGTGAAGCAGGATGATGACGCCGCCGGGGCGTCCCTCGGCGTTCAGCAGAGGCGAGACCTCGACGCGAACTGCCAGCTCGCGCGGGCCGGTCGCCAAGACCGTCTCCATGTCGCCAAGGTCCTGACCGCTCTCGAGGCATGTGCCGACCATCCGGCCGAGCCAATCGTTCTGACGGACGAGGTCGGCCACCGTCGCGGCATTCACGGGAGAAACCCCGAGCATCGTCTCAGCCGCGGGATTGACCACCTGAGGCTCCATCGCGGGCGAAAGTACTAGGATGCCGTCGGTTAGGCTGTCGATAATGTCGTGCCAGAGATTCAATGTTTGTTCGCCGGTCAGGCGCGTTGCGATCGGTACGATTTACCAACCGTAACACAAAGAATGAGGA
Organism: uncultured delta proteobacterium; assembly: GCA_963794325.1. GTDB lineage: Bacteria > Desulfobacterota > Binatia > Binatales > Binataceae > Binatus. The sequence continues at coordinate 504,123 of CAWCDG010000002.1, forward strand.
ACGGTTAAACGTAGCGGCCGCGAATATTGAGCCGTCCAACTCCAAGATTTGTGAGTATTTGCAAGCACTAACTAAGAATGTGATTTTTTAACATTAGACTTTTTAATGGGTTATCCACCCCAAATTGGTTGATCCCGGTCGCCTCGGTCGGTACGGTTGAAAACAGTTTCTCGGGGGAGAATGCATACGACCAAGCTTATCTATCGAGTGCTCATTTCGCTGCTGGCGGTCCTAATTGTCGCCGGATGGGCGTCCACTCGAGCATTTGCCGAAGATTTTGAAGAGCCCGGGACTCCGTCGGGCCCATCGTCGGCCAGCCTGAGCGGGCCAACAGCTGGATTTGATTTGGAGACGCCTGCGGAAGCCGGCGCCCAACCAATCTCGACATCGTATGTGCTGCCCCTTCCTCAACCGGTTCCCCCGTTCCCAATTCTGCTTAATCGGTCAGTTCGTCACTACGTTTCTGATTTCATGAATTCTCCGTATCATCTGCAAGATACGTTCGACCGGAGCCATCCATACTTGCAGGATATGGTACGCGTCCTTCGAAGTTACGGGCTGCCCGACGACCTGGTTTACCTGGCTTTCGCCGAAAGCGAATTTTCGAAGATCGGTCAGGGGCCTTGGCAGTTCACCAGCGAAACGGCCAAGCGTTTCGGGCTGCGAATCGACAACTATGTTGATGAGCGGCGCGACCCCGTGCTCTCCACCAAGGCGGCCGCCGAATATCTGGCGACGCTGCATGACGAAGCCGGCGATGACTGGCCCGTTACGCTGATCGCATGGAACACCGGCGATAGTGCAATCAATCGTTACTGGTCGCTGCGTGGCCGCAACATGGAACATTTTGGCAGCCGGCTGCCGCGACGAACCCGTGGGTTGATGGGACGTTTCATGGCAGTCGCGTACATCGCGCATCACGCGAACAGCTACGGAATCACGCCTGTCAAACTCGACGATCCGCCGGCATACCAGATGCTGCCGGTCACTGGCGGCACTCCGCTCAGCCGAGTGGCGCTCGATCACGGGACGACGCTCCAGCATCTGCGCGAGTTGAACCCGGCACTGCTGCGCGACGTCGTCCCCCCGGATCAGGCTTCGTACAGCGTCCGCATTCCTTTGTCGTCGGATATCCACGCCAGCAGAGAGCGCGTCGTCTTTTAGGGCTCTTTTCAGTCTCCTTTAGCTACCCTGCCCGGATCGGCAATGGCCGGTCATACCTGCACGGTAGCAGTCACCACGAAGCACGCCACGGCGAGGCCACTGACGAGTGACGACGTCACAGGTTCAATCGCGACCGGAAGCCGCGTATCATCGTGTCCGCATGATTAGCGCGGACCAGGCACTGCAAATCGTTCTCGAAAATGTGGCGCCGCTCGGCGTCGAGCGGATTGCGATTCTCGAAGCGCTCGGGCGGGTGATCGCCGAGAATATCAATTCGTCACGCAATATCCCGGGCTTCGACAACTCCGCGATGGACGGTTACGCGGTGCGCGCCGCCGACGTCGCCAAGGCGTCGGAGGGGAATCCGGTCAAGCTTGCGGTCGTCGAGACGGTGGGCGCAGGCCAGATGCCGACAGGTCGCATCGCGGCGGGCCAGACGATTCGCACGATGACCGGCGCGCCAATCGCGGAAGGCGCAGACGCGATCATTCCGGTAGAGCGGACCCGCGGTATTGGCGATCAGGTTGAGTTTCTCGCCGCCGCGGAGAAGGGCGCGTTCATCCGGCCGCGCGGCGAGGATTTGCGGCTTGGCGAACCCGTCATCTCGGCGGGCAAACTACTGACGCCGGCCGATCTTGGAATGATCGCGTCGGTGAATCGCGCGATGGTCGAAGTGATTCGCCGGCCGCGCGTCGCGATCGTTGCGACCGGCGACGAGCTGGTGGACGTCGATCAGCCGCCGGTGGGCGCGCAAGTCGTCAATTCCAGTGCGTATGCGCTCTCCGCAGCGATTCGCGAGGCGGGCGCCGAAGCCGTGATTCTTAAGGTGGCGCGCGATGATGCGCGCGAGATTCGCGAGCGCCTCAGTGAGGCGATGACCTTCGACGCGGTGCTGTCGACCGGTGGCGTGTCGGTGGGCCAGTTCGATCACGTCAAGGGAGCTCTCGACGAACTCGGGATGCGCCAGTTGTTTCACGGCGTCGCGCAGAAGCCCGGGCGTCCGCTGAAATTCGGCACCGTCGGCTACCGTCCGATCTTCGGCTTGCCGGGGAATCCGGTTTCGACGCTGGTCTGCTTCTATCTGTACGCGCGGCCCGCGCTGCTGAAGATGAGTGGCAGGCGGCGCCTCGGTCTGCCGCGCGTTAATGCGCGATGCGCTGTCGATATCAAAACTTCGAAAGACCTGACCGAGTTCGTGCGGGTCAAACTCGAAAGTGATAGAGACGGCTACCAGGCCACTCCCACCGGCAGTCAGGGATCGGGGATTCTAAGCTCGCTCTCGCGTGCCGACGGCCTGTTGATCGGTCCGTCAACCGAAACGATTTTGAAGGCTGGCGCTCAGGCTACCGTGCTGCTCTTGGGAGTGGACGGTGATGCGGCGGAGGATACGCTGTTCGAGGGTCGTACCCAGAGCCAGTGAATCACGATGGTTGCGACTGAGCCGAAGATCGCGGCGGCGATTATCACCGCAGACAGCCTGAGCTGAAGTTTCAGGATGTTAAACGGCAGCAGGTAGAACGTCACCATGTCGATCTGGAAGTTCGCGTAAATAATGTATGCCACCCATATGACCACTAGCGTGCCGATGATCACTTTCGGGTTCTTGGCAAATGCGGGCATCGCGGGCGATCCTCCTGAAGGGGCGATGAGCAAAAGCTTGGCTACTGAGATAGCGGTTGTCAACGCAGCCGGGCGCAGCGCAAACACTAGTGGGGCGGGCCGCCGTGCCCGCCATCGACGCGCGGGCGTCCGCGCCCACGCCTACCGAGGAATGGCTCACCTATTATCGCTGGCTGTGGCCGCGACCGTGCTGAGAGGGCGGGCACCGCGGCCCGCCCCCCTGAGAGCGCGAGAGATGGAGCGATGGCGATGCATTTTCGCATAGGCAACGGATTCGATTTCCATCCGCTCGAAGCGGGCCGCAGGCTGGTGCTGGGCGGCGTCGAAATCAAGCACGGGATGGGGCTTCGCGGGCATTCGGATGCCGACGTCGCGGCGCATGCGCTGGCCAACGCGATTCTCGGCGCGATCGGCGCAGGCGACCTTGGCCGGCATTTTTCCGACAACGATCCGAAATACAAAAACGCTGACTCGATCGTGCTACTAGCGGACGTATGGAAACTCGCCAGCGGTCAAGGATGGCGCCTGGGCAACGTCGACCTGACAATCTTCGCCGAGGAACCCCGCCTGAAGCCGTACCTCGACGGAATGCGCGAGCGGCTCGCTGGTGCGCTCGGTGCAGATCAATCGCGCGTCAACGTGAAAGCCTCAAGCCCTGAAGGTCTGGGTGCACTGGGCCGCAGCGAAGGCATGGCAGCCGCGGCGATCGTGATGTTGGAAGCTGACTAGGAATCCGATGAAGGAGCGCTGCGCGGTCTCAGAAACCGGAACCGGCCTGCCACGACACGCTGCATCGATCGCGCCGTTTACGGCGTCAGCAAGGAAATTGTCAATGCACCCGCGACGATGGGATCGTCCTGGGTTCAGTCACTCATCGGTAAGCGTGGGCGCGGACGCCCGCGCGTCGATGGCGGGCACGGCGGCCCGCCCCACTATAAACGACGCCCGCGACTTAAACGCACATTAATCTGCTCTTTGGCGTGGCTATTTTGGGGTTCGCCTTGCTTGAAACAGGCATTGCAAAAATTGCCGATTTCTCTGTTCACAATGGCTTTGGGACTGGCGATCGCTAAGAGCGACCGATTTTCAAGGAGTTTTTTCGCACCGCGTCATTGGCATCTTTGATGCTCTACCTTCCGGGTAGAGGTGCTCTGACAATGAAATTAAATCGAAGTCTAATGACGGGGTTGGTTGGGCTTGCGTTGATTGCGGTGCCGATAACCGCCGCGGCCAAGGATAATGACCGGGGCGCGAACGAATCGCATCAGGCGCAGGCGCAATCGCATTCAAATGATTCGCATCCGGATGCGCATCATGCGGAACAGGCGAATCACAATAACGGCGGTGACCATCATGAGGCCCCCCAACAGCATCAGGCACGCGAGGGCGGCGGTGGCGGAGGCGGTCAGCATGAGGCGCGCGTCGAGAATCGGAATGCAGCGCCGGCGAATATGAATCGCGAGGCGTCTCGCGGTCATAATGAGGTCCGCGATAACGGCCGCAATTACAGCGCGCCGGCAGTCGCGAATCGTGAGTCGCGCGACTATCGCACTGAAAGCGGCCATGACAATGGCGACCGCGATCGAAAGTACAACGAGCATGACTGGGAGCGCGGCGACCATGCCTACAGCAACTATGGCCGGGATTACGATCACGATGATTACGATCATGATCGTCAATACGCCGAAGGTGGTTGGGTGATGCCGTACAGTTACTCGGGTGGCGCGTGCGGATGGGCACGGCATCTGCATAACGTGTATCGCCGGGACATGTACACGGGGCATCCGGCGGCTGCGTCCGACCTGATCCCGCAATTGCGTCGGGCGGAGCGGAGCTGTGGCGTGGGATTTTACGGGTATAACGACTACCGGTCGTGGTACTAGAGAGTTGTTCTGAGCAGTGAAGTGCGCGCGCCCTGCCTCGCGGCAGGGCGCGCTTTTTTAATCGAGGTCTTTCGGACCTAGTTTGGTCGCTTTAAGGTCGGTTCGCGAAGGTAAAGTTCATCGAGCAGTGCTTGAAAAAAGCCAAGTCCAGCCGCATCCGTCACAGCGGTGCTCACGACACGCTGGCCTGCTGGTTTCCCACTATCGATCCGGATGAGCCATGAGGCCTCGATCAGGCCCTGATTCAAAAGTGGAGCCCGACGAATCGCTATCTTGCGTAGGTTAGCCTCGAAGTGGTCAATCCACGTGCCGCCATCGGCCCCTTGACGTGGCCTGTTTTCTTTCTCGTCCATGATGACAACGTAGCCAATGACGATTTCGGGCGAAAGTTGCTGCACGTTCGCAACTTCGCCCATAAGATCATCAAGGCGATTTGGGACGACGCCAGATAGATTCTTTAATATCGACTTGAGGGAAACCAGGAGGCGAGGCTTACCTGCGAGAACAAATGCAAGATCCCAATCTTTTTGACGGCCAAGCCCGCGAATACCGACTTCGTCCGCCTTTCCGCCTCTCACACCGATAAGACCGGCACGTTCGAATGATTCAATGCAGTACTGTGCTAGAAGATTGAGCCGCCCGGCGTCCTGTTTCTTGCGCTGGAGAAGATCATCAACGGCCTCGGATAGACTGACGGGCATCAAACCAGCACGGCCTCTTGGGCACCAAAGAGACGAGAATGATTTGCCTCGCCGAGAATTCGCACACGCGCGAGCTTCAAGTATTCTGGCTCAATCTCATTCCCGATAGAATTTCGTCCAGTACGAATAGCGGCAACGGTCGTCGATCCAGTTCCGACGAAAGGATCCAAAATCGTATCGCCTGCAAATGAGAACATGCGGATAAGCCGCTCTGCCAATTGGACTGGGTATGGTGCCGGATGGCCCTCCCGCGTTGATGCGCCTGCAATCTCTGTCCAAAAAGGTCGAAACCAACTTTTCATCTCGCCCTTGGTCAGCATTGAAAGTGCCTTCTGTGTCGGAGTCACTGATCGATATTGCCCGCCCTTGCGAAAAAACAAAATGTGTTCAATGTCGTTCTTGATTACCTGTCCCGGCTGGTAGGGTTTTCCGTAGAATCCGGCGCCGTTGCCTTCCGCTTCCCTCGCACCATTAGCAATTTTGTACCAGAGGATGGGCGTAAGACAATCAAGGCCAGTGCCGCGCATCCGTACTTGGATGTCGGAGTGGAGCGGCATCACGTAATGGCGTCCTCCTTTTTTTCGTGAAATACACACGTCGCCCACAACGCAACAGATGCGCCCACCCGGAACGAGGATACGCATGCATTCGCGCCACACTTTGTCGAGTTCATCGAGAAACAGATCGTAGTCTTTGATGAAGCCCATCTGATTGGGTGTTCGCCGATATTCCTTGAGCGTCCAATATGGTGGCGAAGTCACTATGAGATGCGCAGAGGAATCGGCGACCCATGACAGATCTCGAGCATCTCCCAAATGCAGACGATGAACGGTTCGATTGAAGGGACGCGGCCACGGCTTCGCCCGAGAGCGTTCATTGGCGCGCAGAAGCGCACTCAAGCCTTCGGGCGTATTGTCAGGGGCATTGTTCCCGTTGTGGGCTACCGCTTCTTCCACCGCACCCATCAGAATAGCCTCCCCTGCACCCGACCGTCGAGAACCTTGGCAAACTGGCTCGCGATACCGCAAGCGCTTACCTTGGGCGGCGCGAACCTCCCGCGCCAATCGTTTGCCACCATCAACTTTGCGCGCATTCCATCAAAAATCAAACTCCGCGACGTACCAATGCAGGTGTCTTCGGCTAACGTTGTGGAAAGTTCCATAGATACTACGCTTGAGCAAAGAGAATGCCGACTCCGCGGTGTTGCTATGAGCGCTCGGCCATCTCGCGTATTGACCTCTACGGCGAGGTGATTCCGCATCGCGCAAATGGCCTTATGACGAAGCTTTGTGCAAATCCGCGCACTATCCGTCATCGGGTAGGAGTCGCGGCTTACGTTCTCGACGAAAATCCCCCGGACGCTTACCGCCGTCACGCCAGCCGTCACGAATCACGGGATTTCGCCGCCGCGCTCAACCAGTGACACAACAGGCATTTTTTTGCCCGCTGTGCGCGGTTCCGATCGCAGCTGCCGGATGGCGCAGTTGCCGATTCGTAGACGCCGGTCGCGCGAAACAGCGTGCGTCGTCCTCGACCCGAGGCAATTTCAGGAAGGAACAAAAAAAGCGAAGATGTGTGCTTTGAGGAACTCCGGGGTGTTTGAGAGCGTACCACATCGGGCTATGCTATGCGTGACAAATAGTTAACACGCAGCCTGACGACGCCTTCCGTTTAGTCTTCTCACAGTTGCACCGAGTCGGGAGTCGCACTTCCAGGCGGGCGAAGGAGAGCGGGTGCGCCCTGGATTACGAACCGGCGGGATTGTTTCACTGATCGTCGCGGGCGCGCTCGTGGCCGCGGTGCGCGCGGGAGTTGGCGCGGTTAGCGCGGACCGCGTGATTGGGCAAATCGATTTCATCAAGAACCAGGTGAACTTTGTCGATGCGATCGGAATGAACGCGCCGGCCGGGGTCGCGATCGATAAGGCCAACGGTCACGTGATTGTGGCGGATTCGCAGAATAATCGCGTGATGGGGTGGGTGAGCGCGGCGGCGTTCGCGGCGGGCGGTGCGGCGGACCTCGTGATCGGACAGCCGGATTTCAATTCGTCGGGATGCAATCAGAACTCGGCGGCGCCCGATGCGACGACGTTATGCCGGCCGATCGGAGTGGCGTTCGACTTGGCGCATCGCGTGTACGTCGGCGACGCGCAGAACAATCGGGTGCTGGTGTACGACGATCCGTTTGCGGCGCTCGCCGGCGCCGGCCATCAGGCAAGCGACTTTGCGGCGTTCGCGGTATTTGGGCAGGCGGGCAGCTTTATCACCAACATTGCGAATCAAGGTGGGATCGGCGCTAACAGCCTGGACAGTCCGCAGGGCGTGGCGATCGACGCGAGCGGGAACCTGTTCGTGGCTGACGGGAATAACAATCGCGCGCTGATTTTTTTCTCGCCGATTCCGATGACGATGCTCTCGGGGGCGCCGGGGAATTTTGGCGACGCGACGGCGGACGTGGCGATTGGGCAGCCGGACCTCGTCAGCGGAGCATGCAACCAGGGCGAGGGCGCGACGCTCGCCAGCTTGTGTATCGGGGGATTTTTCGGAGTGGGGATTGCGGTCGATGGCGGCGACAATCTTTATATTGGAGACACGCTGAACAATCGGGCGCTCGAATACAACGGGCCGTTCGGTTATGGGCAGACCAATAACGTCACGGCGGATTTGGTTTTCGAGGGCAATAACCTGGCGCAGCCGTCGGGGGTCGCGGCGGACTCGAATCAGAACTTTTATGTTTCGTCGGAAGCGCACAATCAGGTGTACGAGTACACGCAGCCGGTGCCGCTGAGGCGGACGGACCTGCTCAACCTTGAAATTGGACCCGGGGCGCAGAATCCGAATGCGGCATCGCTGCAATTCCCGATGGGGCTGGCGATCGACGGGGTCAACAATCTCTACGTCGCCGATCAGGCGAACAATCGGGTGCTCGAGTTCAACGAATTCGGAGCGCCGGGCAACAAGGTCGCTAACGGCGCGGGCGGGCAGATCGATCGGGCGCACAACGGGCAGAACTTCGTCGATGCGGTCGGAGAGAATTCGCCGGGCGGGATTGCGATCGACGCGACGTCACAACCGCCGCGGCGGCATCTGTACGTCGCCGACACCGTGAACAATCGCGTGCTCGGATGGCGAGACGTGACGGCGTTCGCGGCACAGCCGGCGGATATTGTGATCGGGCAGCCCGACCTTTTCTCGAACAAGTGCAATAACGGTAGGGCGGCGGGGGACGTTGTTGGACTCGGCGCGGACAGTCTGTGCGGACCGGCGCGGATGGCGGTCGATCAGCTGGGGAATCTGTACGTCGCGGACTCGGGCAATAATCGGGTGCTGGTGTACAACACGCCGTTCAACGCGGCAAGTGGAGAGCCGGGCGCGGGCGACGCCTCGGCGGATTTCGTCTACGGGCAAGCGGACAGTTTCACGACTTGGAGCTGCAATCCGAGCGGCGCGAATGCGACAACCTTGTGCAATCCGTCGGCGGCGGCGATCGACGGTGCCGGCAACATCTATATAGCGGACGCGGGGAACAGTCGCGTGCTGGAGTTCGCAAAGGCAGGTAATCCGCCAAGTGCGTCGGATGCGATCGCGAGTCGAGTGTATGGGCAGGGGTCGGTGGCTGATTTCTCGGACCGGCAATGCGCCGACGGCGTCGGTGGAGATCCGCCAGCGAGCGATCACGCAATGTGCAATCCGGGCGGCGTCGCGATGGACGCGTCGGGGAATCTGTTTGTGGCCGATACCGGCAACAACCGGGTGATTGAAATCGACGCGCCGCTCGAAGGCACGCAGAATGCTTCGCGGGTGTTCGGCCAGGCCCGCGATTTCACGGCGTCGGGATGCAATCGGCATGCGATGGCACCGAGCGGGTCCACGTTATGCGCGCCGGCGGGATTGATGCTCGACGTGCTCGGCAACCTGTGGGTCGCGGATGCGAGCAACCATCGCGTACTCGAATACGCGGCGCCGTTCAGCTCGGATAATCCGGCAACGATGGTGATCGGGCAAGGCGATAGCGGCAACTTCACGACGGCGGGATGCGACGCGGGAATCGCGCCGGGGGACCTGTTCGGGCTGGGCGCGGACAGTTTGTGCGCGCCGTCCGCGGTGGCGGTCGATGCGAACATCGATCTCTACGTCGCGGACACTCAAAACAATCGATCGATGGTCTATGACGGGATCCTCGCGACGCCCACCGCGAGCGTGACTCCGACTGCTACGGCTACCGCGACAGCAACCCCGACTGTGACGGCAACTATGACCGCCACCGCGACCACCACGGCGACCTCGACGCCTACCGCATCGCCGAGCGCGACACCAACGCGGACGCCCGAGCCTGGCGGCAAACTCAAGCTGCGTCCGAAGTCGATAAAATTCGGCAGCGTTCCGGTCGGGAGCCATTCGAAGGTGCACATCCTGAAAATCAGGAACGCCAGTTCCGCTACGATGGATGCTGCAGTGCCGACGCAGGGTGCGCCGTTCGTCGTGAGCGGCGGGGACTTTATCGTCAGTCCGCATGGCACGATGGCGGTGGCGATCGAGTTTGCGCCGACGGCGAAGGGATCCATGCACGGCGTGCTCATCATACAGAGCAGCGATCCGAAGCATCGGTCAGTAAAGGTCAAGGTCAGCGGGAGCGGGAAATAATCATTTATCGTCGACCGCGCTTACTTCTTGCCGATGTCGATGTCGAAGCCGCCGGCTTCCGGGTGGTGACCGTACACGTCTTCGGCGAAGTATTCGGACTGATAGGTCGCAGGACGCGCGCCCCAGCCGTATTCGAACATCCAGCCCGACGGGTTGCGGAAATAGAATGAGTACATGTGATCGTTCGAATGCTTGCCGGGAGTGATGGTTACGGGAACATTGTTCTTGCGGATGAGATCGTAGGTCATCCCCACGTCGTCGAGATTGTCCACTTCGAGCATGATGTGATTGAGCCGGCGATCGCCGCCCGGGATTCCGAAGGCGACCGTGTGGTCGCGGTCGTTGCAATGCATGAAGACCAGCCCGATGGTCCGCTTGCCGCCACGAAATTTGTACTCGACGCCGCCGCGCATTCCGAGGTGTGCATAGAAGCGCTGGGCCGCATCGACGTCGCGCTCGCGCACGATGCAATGGCCGAGACCGCCGGTGCCGGTTTTGAATCGCCCATGCATCGGGCGGCCCGGATGGAACGGCTTGCTGAACTGCATAAAAGGACCGTGAAAGATCTCGACGGGATTGCCGTCGGGGTCGTTCAGCTTGAGAACTTCGAGCACGCGGCGCTCGTCGGCTTCGTCCTCGGATCCGACGCGGAACTTTATCCCGGCTTCGGACAGTTGACGCTGCATCTGCGCGAATTCGTCGGCGCCTGCGACGCGGAGTCCCAGGTATGCCAGGTCGTCGCTACCGTCGGCATGCAGGACGAGGCGGTGATGCAGGTAATCCATCCGCAGGTAGCATCGATCGGACTCGCCTTCGTCGGTCAGCTCGAACCCAACGATGTTAGTCGCGAAATTTTTCCACGCGTCGAGATCTTTAACCCCGAGTCCCATGTAGCCTAATTCTGTTACCTGGATCATTTGCATTTCCTCCGAATTCATCGAGCGTCAGTGCGAACCCAATCAGAACCCAACGCGACGCGGCGCACCGAATCGGTGTCCGTCGGCTGATGACCAACTTTATGCACGGGCGCGGGGGCTTCGACAACCTTGTTCGACAGGCGTCCCAGGCCGGTGACCTCGACTTCGACGAGGTCGCCGATGTTCATCGGGCGCGAATTCTTCGGAGTGCCGGACAGTATGATGTCGCCGGGCAGCAGGGTGATGAATCGCGACAGGTCGGCGATTATATAGTCTATTGGAAATAGCATTTCGGAGATGGCGCCTTCCTGGACCATCTTACTATTGATGTAAGTACGCAAAGTTGATTTGCGAATATCTACTCCACTGACTATTCCCGGACCGATCGGACAGAAGCCGTCCTGGCCCTTCACGCGGAGCATCGAGCCCGCGTCGGTCTCGCGATAGTCCTGGCATCCGACGTCGTTGGCAGGCGCGAACCCCGCGATATAGTCCCAACTCTCTTCGCGACTGATGTTGCGCGCGGGCTTGCCGATGATCACGCCTACTTCGCCTTCATAGTTCAGATACTTGTGCCCACTGGGGCGGCATAGCACGCCGCGATGAGAATTGAGCGCGGTGACAGGCTTCTGGAAGTAGGTTGGCGTCTCGAGCATCGGCGCTTTGAACTCGACGCGGCGCGAGTCGTAGTTCAAATGGATGCATAGAATCTTGGCGGGATCGCATGGCGGCAGGTAAGTCGCCTCTGAATCGGCGATCGTGCGGCCGTCGCCGAGGATGAGGCGATCGCGATCGGGGCGGACCCATTTGGGCTGTCCTTCGTGGAGGATTCGGCGCCATTCTTCGCGCGGGCCATCGAGTACATTCACTGGGTATTCCTCCAATAGTCAGTTGAGTACGAGAACCTAACCCCTAACCCCTTCCCGAGCGGGAAGGGGGACCGGATCAAGAAAAAGATTTCATGCGAATGAGCCTTTCAGGGCGGCGATGTTTTTTACGTCGCAATAGAAGTCGAAGCTCCAGTTGCCGCCTTCGCGGCCGATGCCGGAGTCGCGACTGCCGCCGAATGGGGCTGCGAGCTCGCGTACGAAGTAGCAATTGACCCACACCGTACCGGCGGTGATGCGACTTGCGATGCGCATCGCGCGTTCCTGATTCTTGCTGAAGACCACCGCGGCGAGTCCGTAGTGAGTGCCGTTGGCCAGCGCGATCAGCTCGTCTTCGTCGCGAAATGTCTGCCACGTGAGCACCGGGCCGAATACTTCGCGTTGCACGATCTCCATGTCCTGCCGCGCTCCTTCGAGCAGCGTGGGCTCGAAGTATAGTTCGCCGACGCTGGAACGCTTGCCGCCCCAGAGCGGTTTGACGCCGGACTTCAGCGCGCGATCGACGAATCCCTCGACGCGCCGAAAATGTTCCTCCGTGATTAGCGGGCCGACACGCGTGCTCTTCTCGCGCGGATCGCCGACCGTCATGTGCGTTGCAGCCGCGCGTAACTTGGTCTGGAATTCGTCGGCAATCGACGCGTCAACCAACAGGCGAGTGCCCGCGAGGCACACCTGGCCCGCATTAATGTACTGGCCGGCGGCGGTCTGCGCGGCGGCGTCGAGGTCGGCGTCGGCGCACACTATGTACGGAGATTTGCCGCCGAGCTCGAAACTGATCGGGGTGAGCGAGCGCGCGGTGGACTGGCCGATCAATTTCGCGGTGTCGGTCGAGCCGGTAAAACTCAGGCGGTCGATGTCGGGATGAGCCGCGAGCGCGGCGCCGGCTTCTTCGCCGATACCTTGGACGACATTCAGCACGCCGGCCGGGAGGCCGGCCTCGGTGGCGAGATCGGCCATCATCGAGCAGGTGAGCGGCGCCCATTCGGGCGGCTTGACGACGACGGTGTCGCCGGCCGCCAGAGCCGGTCCGACCTTCCACGTAGTGAGCATGAAGGGGGCGTTCCACGGCGTGATCAGCGCGGCCACCCCGGCAGGATCGAAGCGCACGTGGTTCACAACCTCGGGCGAATCGATTTGATCGTGATCCAATTTCAGCGCGCGGTCGGCGAAGAACTCGATGTTGAGCGCGGCGCGCGGAATCACGCGCGCGAGATTGCCCATCAGCAGCGATCCGTTATCGGCAGTCTCGACGGCGGAGAGTTCCTTCGCGTGATCGAGGATGTTCTGTGCGAACTCTTTCAGAATGCGATGACGTCCCTCGGGTCCGAGCGCCGCCCATTTCGGAAACGCGCGGCGAGCGGCTGCGACGGCCGAATCGATTTCCGCGGCACCGCCGCTGCTCACATCGGCGAGGTGTTTGCCGTCGATCGGCGAGCAATCTTGAAATGTGCGCTTCGACCCGACACGCTTGCCGTCGATAAAGTGATCGGTAGATACGTCAACGCCGGCGACTTTCGCGGTGCTCATCTGCGAATCTCCCTGGGTAGATTGATTTTCCGTTTCTCCAGAATTGCCTGCTCATCAACCGTCCGCGCCGGCTCATCAAGGATGCCGTCCACCAACCGCCGGGCGCGTTCCTTGGGCGCGAGCAGGTGTGCCAACTGATAATTTCGCGCACCCGATGCCAAATAGAAGCGCTCGTACAATTCGTTGCGGCCGGCCAGCGCGCTGCCGACGAAGTCCCAGGCCAGCCGGAAGATTCGCGCACGCTCCTGCGCTTTCATTTCGCCCGCGCCGCGCAGATAGCGGTCGATGAGCGGGCGGAGTGTTGGATCGTTAAGCTGCGCCTCGGTCGGTGCGGCGAGCAGGTTGTGCGAGCCGAGCAGCGTGATGATTTCGCCGACCCGCGGAAACCAGGTCGGCAGCGCGGCGCGCAACGCGGCCAGCGGACCGCCGTTGGGAAACCATACGCCGTTGCCGTACTCGAAGGCCTCGACCTCCGCACTTTGAATAGCGGCGCGCGCGAACTCCGCGTACGTCCAGATCTCGCCGAGCATCTGTTTTGTGGCCGGCGAAGAGTCGTTGATCGCTTCCGCCATCCGGCTCGCCAGCCCGTAGGCGAATTCGAGCTTGGTCTGCGCGCGAATCATCGTCTGCTGCATGATGTTCGGATACCAGCCTGTCGCCATCACGGTGTTGTAGGCGGCGAGGTTGGCGTTGATGAAGACGCGATCGCGCGGGACTTCGACGTCGTCGAAAATCACGAAGGCGTCCTGCTCGTCGAAGCGGCTCGACAGCGGATGGTCGAAGCGATTGGGCGCAGTCGCGCAACTGTCGCGGCAGAGGAATTTCAGGCCCGGCGTGTCCATCGGCACACAGAACGAAAGCGCGTACGCGTCGGTACCCTCGAGCAGCGGCACGGCAGGATAGACCGCGATTTCGTCGGCAAACGGCGCCAGCGTCGCGAGGATTCTCGAGCCCCGCACGACGATTCCGTGCGCGGTGTCGGCGACCTTGTGCAGCGCGACCTCGTTGCCGGGCTCGGGCACATCACCCTTGGCCTTGTCGATAGTGGGGTGGATGATCGTATGGGTCAGCGCGATGTCGTTGCGCGCGAGGGACTTCTGGTATGCGACGAGGTTCGCCGCGCCGCGATCGTTGCCGTTCACGGGCCCATTCGTCAGCGCGTCCTGCGAAGCCCGCGAACGTGACGTTCATATAGTCGGGCGTGCGGCCCATCAAACCGACGGTGAATTCGGCGATGGTCTGCAGGCACGCGTGACGGCGCTTGAGGTCGTCGAGCGAGCGCGGAATCATGTGGCTCAGGTTGATCGGCTCGCCGGTCTCGGGATCCGGCATCAGGCAGACGTCGCGCGCCTGATGCTGAAGATCGAAAATCTGCGCTAGCGTATTCGCGGCTCCTGCGAAAGCAGGATGCGACACGATGTCCGACACCTTGTCGTCGCCGACCCAGAGTTGCCGCGGCTTGGACAGTCCCGCGAGAAATTCGCGACCGGTGCGTGCTCCCATTTAGCGACCTCTCCGTCCGTTCCGGCTGGTCGCGACGGTAGAGGCGGCGCGCCGGACTGGATTGGATTTTCTGGTTGCAAGAATTTTCGACGACTCGCTTCGGAGACCGTCGAGCTGCAGTTTGAGTGCGACGCGCAGGCCTTCGTCGCGCTGCCGGCTGGTTATCGGATCGCCGCCCAGCCATCGTTGCAACTGAGCGAAGTAGAGGGCGAACAGGCTATGTGTGAGGTGCGCCGCCGGGACGTCGGCGCGAAGCTCGCCGCGCGACTTCGCTTGCTCGATCAGGTTGGCAATTCCGGCAAACATCGAAGCCATCATTTCCGCAATGCCGTGACGACGATCTTCGACGAAAGGCAGCTCTCTCACGAATACACGCGCCAAGCCGCGATCCCGCTCGTGCAGCGCGATCATCGCTCCGAAGAGATGCAGCATCTGATCGAGCAGCGGCCGCGCCGGCATCGTGGCGAGGGCATCGGCGACCACGCGACCGATTTCCTCGCGGAAAAGGAGCACGAGCAGGTCCTCTTTGGTGCCTGCATAGAGGAACAGGGTGCCTGCGCCGATATCCGCGGCCGCGGCGATTTCGCGAGTGGTGGTGGCCTCGAAGCCCTTGCGGCCGAATAGTTTTCGCGCGGCGCGTTTAATCCGCTCGAGCTTATCGCGCTTGCTGCGTTCGATGCGGCCTGGACTGTCGTTCAGCATTTGTGCTTTTGAAACTGAGCGCGCTCAGTTTTGAGCGTGCTCATTATTTAGTAAAAACCCGGTCACTTGTCAAACGCCTGGATGAATTTCGGACTCGCAGATTTGCGAAGCTGCTACGTGCTGATTAGTCTGCGATCTCGATCGGAGGACAATCATGGCTGGATTAGTACTTCGCGAAGACCGGGACGGTCTCGCAACGCTGACGCTGAATCGTCCCGAAAAACTCAACTCGCTTAACGTCGAGATGTTCGTCGAATTGCGCGCGCACGTCGATCAGATCGCAGGCGAAACCGATCGCGTCGGCCTGGTAGTCGTGCGCGGCGCGGGTAAGTGCTTCTCTGCAGGGCACGACCTTGGCGACATCGCGAAGGGCGAGCGTCCGCCCAAGCCGAACTTCCAGTCCGAGACGATCGAGCATCTGGCGAATCTGCCGCAACCGGTTATCTCCGCGGTGCATGGACATTGCTACACCGGCGCGCTCGAGCTGGCGCTGGCGGGGGATCTGATCGTCGCCGCGGAGTCCGCGAAGTTCGCCGACACGCATGCGCGATGGGCGCTGACTCCCATCTGGGGGATGAGCCAGCGGCTGCCGCGACGGGTCGGTCCGTCGAAGGCGCGCGAGATGATGCTCACCTGCCGCACCTACTCAGGCGTCGAAGCGGCTGCGATGGGCCTCGCGAACATCTGCGTGCCTGACGATTCGTTCGACCAGGAACTGCGCGCGCTGGCTGACACGATCCTCGCCAATTCCTGGTTCAGTCATCGCGCCAACAAACGCCTGTTGATCGAGACCGACGGCCTGTCGATCGGCGCGGGCCTCGCGCACGAGGTCTATCGAAACCCCGGCGTCGGTCCCGACATGCGCGAGCGTATCAGTGCGTTTAACAGCAAGTCGGCGCGCCGTGCCTGAGAGCGACGGCGCGCCTGCGGTGGAGACTGGTCAGCCCGACCAGCTTCAACCGCCCGATGATGATTCGAGTGCGAGCCGCGGCGCATTTCGCGCCTTGCGCCATCGTAACTATCGCCTTTATTTCTTCGGCCAGCTCATTTCGCTCGCCGGCACCTGGATGCAAAGTGCGGCGCAGGCGTGGCTGGTGTTGAAGCTGACCAACTCGGCGACGATGCTCGGCGTGGTATCGTTCGCGCAGTTCACGCCAATCCTGCTGGTCGGTTTGTTCGCCGGCGTGCTGGTCGATCGGGTCGATCGCCGCCGCCTGATAATCACGACGCAAATCCTGTTGATGCTGAGCGCCTTCACGCTGGCGGTGCTGACCTGGACCGGTGCGGTCCGCGTCGAGTACGTGATCCTGCTCGCCGCTTTCAACGGCACTGTCGGATCGTTTGACATGCCCGGGCGCCAATCGTTCGTGGTCGAGATGGTAGGTTACGACGATCTCGCCAATGCGATCGCGCTCAACTCGATGATGTTCAACAGCGCGCGGATGCTCGGTCCCGCAGCCGCCGGATTGCTGATCGCATGGCTCGGCATCGGCACCTGTTTTTTCCTGAACGGGGTTAGCTTTCTCGCCGTCATTTGGAGCCTGACCCAGATGGATATCCCCGCGCGGGTGATCTCCGGGGTCGGCGCGCGCATGATTCATCAACTGCGCGAGGGCCTTGCGTACGTATGGAGCAATCGGCCGCTGTTCTACCAGATGGCGTTGGCCGCGGTGACCAACGGCTTCGGCTACCAGTACCTGGTGCTGGTTCCGCTGTTCGCAAAACAGGTGCTGCATGGCGATGCGCGCACCTACGGATTCCTGGTCGCGATACAGGGACTCGGCTCAGTGGTAGGCGCGGTCACGCTCGCGTCGCGCGTGTCGACGCGGGGGATGAGGAACAATCTGCTGGCCGGGCTTTTTCTCTCCGCGATTGGAATCGTCGTTTTCGGGATGTCGCGATCGTTCGCACTCTCTCTCGCCGCGCAATTCGTAATCGGCGCGGGACTGACCAACTTCAGGGCGAGCAACAATACGCTGGTGCAGATGTTCGTCAACGACGACTTGCGCGGCCGCGTGATGAGCACCTATCAGCTTGCCGCGGTCGGGATGACCCCGATCGGCGCGCTCGAAGTCGGCTACATGGGCTCGCATGTGGGTCCGATGGAGACGGTCGTCATATGCGGAGCGATCATTCTGATCTCGGGGATCGTGCTGCTGACCAGCCTTAAGTCGGTCGGTATGGACGAGGAACCGTCCTAGTTTCGAGCTTGCCAGACAGCCACTTGGTGTGTTCAATGCTCGCAAACTGTTTGAACTCAAGGAGCCCCGTTGATGAAATCCTGGATCTCGAAAGCTGCAATCACGATCGCGCTGCTCGTCGCGCTGCCGGTCCTTGCGAATGCGGACACGTGGCAAATCGATCCCATGCATACCAACGTCGAGTTCACGGTGCGGCACATGATGATCTCGAACGTGAAGGGGCAGTTTCAGAAAACCTCGGGCACGATCACAGGCAACGGCAACGATCCAGGTTCGGCGAAGATTGATGTGACTATCGACGCGTCGTCAATCGACACTCGAGTCGAGAAGCGCGACATGCATCTGAAGAGTCCGGACTTTCTCGACGTCGCGAAGTACCCGACGATCACCTTCAAATCGAATAAGGTCGAAGACGCCGGCCCGGGCAAGTGGAAGGTGACGGGCGATCTTACGCTACATGGCGTGACCAAGCCGGTGGTGCTGGAGGTTGAGCAAAGCGCGGCGCCGATTCACGATCCGATGGGCAACACGCGAGCGGGCGCGTCGGCGACGGCGAAAATCAAACGCAGTGATTTCGGGCTCACCTGGAATAAGGTGCTCGAATCGGGCGGCGTGATGGTCGGCGACGAGATCGCGATTTCAATCGACGTCGAGGTGATCAAGAAGTAGAAATTTGTTTGCCTTTAACTCTGCTCCGCGATAGCCCTGAGTCGGATCTAACGTCTCAGGGTTCTCGGGGAGAGTCGCCATGAGCATGTCGCGGCGTTTCACAGCGGAGTTGATCGGCACCTTCTGGCTGGTTTTCGGAGGATGCGGCAGCGCGGTGCTGGCAGCGGGCTTCCCGAAGACTGGAATCGGATTTCTGGGAGTTGCATTCGCGTTCGGCCTGACTCTGCTGACGATGGCGTTCACGATCGGCTCGATCTCGGGATGCCATATCAATCCTGCGGTCACGATCGGGCTCTGGGCCGGCAAGCGATTCCCCGCCCGCGAGGTTCCAGCGTACATCGTCGCGCAACTGATCGGCGCAATTCTCGCGTCAACTGTGCTGTACGTGATCGCGAGCGGCGCTGCGGGATTCGACCTTAGCGGCGGCTTCGCCTCCAACGGATACGGCGCGCATTCGCCGGGCGGCTACAGTATGAGCGCGGCCTTCGTCGCTGAATTCGTGCTGACCTTCATGTTTCTGATCGTGATCCTCGGCTCGACCGACAAGCGTGCCACCGTCGGCTTCGCGCCAATTCCCATCGGGCTGGTTCTCACGCTGATTCATCTGATCAGCATCCCGGTCGACAACACTTCGGTGAATCCCGCGCGCAGCACCGGCCCCGCGCTGTTCGTCGGCGGATGGGCGCTTGGGCAGCTATGGCTTTTCTGGGTCGCGCCAATCATGGGCGCAGCAGTCGGCGGTTTCTTCTACAACTGGCTCGGCGTCGAGCAAAAGACCAACGAGCAGCTAGCCCGCGAAACCGGCCCAGCTAAGGCTTGACGCGTCGGTGATCGACGCGACCGCGCGATTCGCGCGTTCACTTCGATTACCCGAGATCAGTTTTCGGCTCTTTGGCAGAGCTATCGCCAGCGCGCATTATTGTAGTAGCGTCACACGACACTTTCTGCGTTCGAGCCGCGCAATCCCGGTCTTAAAATGGATTCGACTCTTTAAAATGGATTCGACTCCTGGGAGGGATAGATGAGGACTACTCGATGTAGTTTGATCGTGGCAGGCTGCCTCGTGATAGCTTCGGCGCCGATAGCAAGGGCTGCGGTGCCCGGCGAGTGCGGCAAGAGCTATGCGATGCTGATGAACGGGGCTCAGGTCAGCCGCGTTCAGGCGGACGGCACCTCCTCATTGCCCGGCGCGCTGACGGCTGCCGTGGGAGTCGGCACGATCTCCTTCAGCCCGGACTGCAGCACGATTACTGGCGAACTGATTTTCAACGACGGCGATCTTCAAACGTTTCCCACCTTTGGCGGGTCTTTCGGACCTGCCGCGTGTCCCGATGCTTCGCTGATAGCGTTTCCGTGTTTCGACGGCGCCAATCACTTTACTGCGGCATCGATTACAAGCCCGGGACCCAACGGCAACGGATCGCTCGATCTGAAGTTCGCCGCAGGCTACACGTGGCTAAACCGAACCAACTCTATCGGGAGCATGCCCTTTGAATTCACCCTACAAAACGGGCTCGGCGCGGCGACGGTGTTCGGCACCAGCACGCCGAGCGTGGCCGGGGAATCGGGTCCGTCGCCGATCCTGACGCTTACGATGCAGAGGATTGGCACGACCACCACCGGGATACCCAACGTCCCGATTGTCTATGGTGCGCTGCCGTACCTCGGTGATTCTGTCATCAGCTGCAATTCCTACAGCGCCAATCTGAGCGACCGTTACGCGATGATCGACAATTCGCTGGAAGTCCTGGGTTCGTTCGGCTCCGCCGTTGGCGCCCTTCAAATCTTCCCGATCAACATCGACCCTACAGCGAACGCCGGCGGCGGAAGCATAAGCTTCAACAGCAACGACAACTTAGTGCCGGGAGGAGCCGGGGCTGGACACCCGGTGGCTTTCCGTAACGACTGTCCGATCCTGCTTGCGCCACTATCGCAGTTTTTTGAAAGCCCGCAGTCGCAGTTTGCAGATGGCGCCAGCAATGCGGTTCTCTTGATCAGCGGAAGCTCGGCGACGTGCACCGATCAATACCCACTCGGCTATTTTACCAGCAGCGTGGCGTGGGGTAGCACCGAGAAGAACGCATACTCAATAATTACTGACGCGATCGGGCCTAATCAGCTGGCGCACACCGGTACCGGCCCCGTGCCCGCAGGCAGCATGGCAACCTGCACCTTGCTCTCTAACGGGCTGACGGGCTCACTGACAAACATCGTCGCGCCGGCCACCGCGGTATCGCGAGGAGCGACCGTGCCGATACTTATCAAAGTGGCCAGCACCAGCCCCGCTACCTGCGAGGTGCAGTTCGGACCAGGGGGTAACGTGAACACCGATGGGATCTGCTCGCTCGGCATAACGAACACCGTCGCCTTTGTTCCGGGCAATAGTGTGTCGGCGGTATATTCCAATTTCATGTGCACCTGCAGCCCTGGGGCACTGGATAGCATCACGGAAACGGCAACCCTGACGTCGGCGTGTCCGATGATCGGTGTGACCACGCACGTGATCACGTGCCGCAATTAGGGCGAGTCGAAAACTGACAAAGTCGTGACTGGGCGGCGGACCAGCAATGGGCCGCCGTCCGCATTTTGCGCGGACATAGAAGTGCTACGGTTTCGCGCTTCTGTGATGTTCGATGGTGCGGGCGCCTAGTCTGGCGGGGGCGGTTTCGGAGCCCTGGACTACTACGACGCATCGCTTCGGGTCGGTGAAATCTTCGGGCGAGAGGCCGACTCTGTCGGCCAGGTTGGTCGCGACGATCACCAGACCGCCGGGGGTTTGGCGGGCGAGTTGAGCGGCGGTAGGCGCGCTTAGCACGTCGGTATGCAGGCGGCGTCCGAGCGCCCGGCCGGCATCGCGAATCAATTCGAGCAGTTCGGTAGTCTTCCGCGTTGCCGTCCTGCGGTACCAGCACTGCGTGCAAGCCGGACTTCTTGCGCAGTGCCACTCGCAGCGCGAGGTCGAGCGCCGCGCGGCCATGGGTGCCTCGATCGACCACCGCGAACACCCGGTCGAGCGGACGCTCGCCGCCGTGAATCACTACCGCGACGTGAACCGGAAGCGCGCGGGCTTTGTCGAGAATCTCGCGGACGACGCCGCCCATGAAGTCGGAGCCGAAGACTGCGCGATGCGATCCCAACAGCAGCCATCCGATTTGCGGCTCGCTGGCGAAGGCCAGGATGTCGGCCGCGGGATTGGTCGTCCACACCGCCTGCGGCGTGATGATGCTGCCGCGCTCGAGTGCGAGATCCAGCGCCGCAGACAGAGCGGGAGAGCGGGGCGGCACGCGCTGTTCGGCCTCGCGCAGTCCCGAGCGCACACCGCCCGGCGGAGTCTTCACCAATGCGAGCACGCGCGGCGGCGGTGCGTCGTGCGGGGTGGCCGCCAGCGCAAGCTCGACCAGCACACCGACGCCTTCGGGGTTGGATACCGGCACCAGGATCGCGCTGTGCTCCGTTCCCACGAGCATCGGGCGCTGGGGCGGCTGCACTCGCGGAGTAGAATGCGGCGCGGGATGCGGTGCGCGAACCGGGGCTTGGGGCGCGACAGCCGGCTCCGGCGAGAAGGTGCCGATTTCCGGAAACGGCTCGATCTCTCCGGGTTGGCGGCGCGTGATCAGATGCAGAATCGGCGTGGTCGCGAAAGTCGTAACCAGCGCCATGATCACCAGCATCGCGAATAGGGTCGGCGAGATAACGTTCATCTCGAGGCCGATATTCAGGACGATCAGTTCCATCAGGCCGCGCGTGTTCATCAGCACGCCGAGCGCCGACGAGTCGCGCCAGTTGAGTCCGGTAAATCGCGCCGCGATTGCGCTGCCGCCGAATTTGCCGAGCGATGCGACGATCACGATCAACGCGCACATCAGCCATTGCTCGGATCCGTTGACCAGCCCAATTTGCGTGCGCAGTCCGGTGTACGCGAAGAAGGCTGGCAGCAACAGGACGATCACGAAATCTTCAAGGCGGTCGGTGAGCTCGCGCGCCATCCCGCTGTCGTGCGGAATAACAGCGCCGAGCGCGAACGCGCCAAACACGGCGTGGATTCCGATGAGTTCAGTGGCTGACGCGGAGATCAGCAGCGCGATGAATATCGAGGCCATCACGCCCTGGGTCAGCCGCCCGCGATTTCCGTAGAGCAGCGACAGCCGCACCATGGCCGGCCGTATCACGAGGATCATCAGGAGAATAAAGCCGAGCGCCATCGCGATCGTCGCGAGCGCGCCAGAGGTCTCCGCCCGCGCCACGCTGACCACGAAGGCCAGCATGCACCACGCAGTCACGTCGTTCACGGCGGCGCAGGTCAGCGCGATCGCACCCATCCGGGTTTTATGAATTCCTCGATCAGTCAGGATTCGCGCGAGCACCGGAAACGCCGTCACTGACATCGACACGCCCAAAAACAGCGAGAAGTACGTGAACGGCACATCGCTGGTGGAGAGGCTCGGATAAAGATAAAGCGCAATCGTCGCGCCGAGCAGGAACGGAGCGATGATGCTCGCGGTCGAGATCACGACCGTTGCGTGGCCGCGATTATGCAGCAGCGCGGGATCGAGCTCGAGCCCGACCAGGAACATATAAAGGATGACACCGACCTGGGAGATGATATTTAGAAATGGCCCCACTGCCGCCGGAAACAGGTATCCTTCGGCGCCCGGCGCGAGACGTCCGAGCAGCGAAGGCCCGAGCACGATCCCGGCGAGAATTTCGCCGATCACCTGCGGTTGCCGGGCGCTGCGGAAGACCCAGCCCATCGCGCGCGCCGTCGCGATAACCACCACCAGCGCGAGCAGCACGTGCAGCAGGTCGCCTTCGCTGGTGCGCGATGCGGGCGAGCCGAAAACATTAGTCCCCAATTGAGGCGGGGCGCCGAGCGTGTCGCCGTACGAGCGGATCCACAGGTACAGCAGCACCAGCGCGCCGAACATCAATGCGTAAACGGCGGCGGCGCGGGTACCGGCGTTGGTAATTCGCGGCTGGCTTTCAGCCATTGGCGGATTCTACCAGAGTGCGAGCTTAATGCGCAGTGTTGGTGTCTTACCGGGGATCGGCGGAAGATTTCGTGGTGCGCGGGCGTTTTCTCTTTGGCGGTTTCGATTCGCGCGGAGCGTTTCCGTTGTGCGCGTCGCCGTTCGATGAAGCGGCGGCGCTAATGGCGCGTTCGCGGCGGCGGCGAATCGCCAAGAAGGTTGCTGCTATCTCGACTGCCTGCTCGGCGGCGCGATCCCCGTGCCAATGATTTATGACGTCGCTTAGCGACAGAATCCCGATCGGCCGGCTGCGGGAATCGACCACCGGGATACGGTGAATCTCATGCGTGCGCATCAGGCGATGCGCGGTGTCGAGATCGTCGGTGCGCGAACACGAGATCACCTTCGGGGACATCACGCGCTCCACGGGAATCGATCCGAGCGAAACGCCTTGCGTGTATGCTGCCATGCAGATGTCGCGGTCGGTGACTATTCCGACGAGTTTGCCTTGCGCGTCGACCACCGGCGCGCACCCGCAATCGTGATCCCACATTACCCGGGCGGCGCCGTTCAACGAGTCATGTATCGTGCACGTTTTAACGTCGGGGGTCATCAAATCAGCGACTTTCACTGAGTTATACTCCTCACAGCGGTATTCGATTGAAATTATTTCCAGGTGGAAAACGGCTTGGTCGACAGGTTCGAATTGTAGTAGCGCGGGTCGCCGCTCACTTCGCGATCGATCCAATCCGGCAGCTCGACCTGTTCCTTGGCATTCTTGAGTTCTACTTCTGCAACAGTCAATCCGCGATTCTCGCCGGTGAACTCATCAACCTCCCAGGTATGGCCCTTGAACACAATTCGATAGCGCGTCTTTTCGATTGGCGGGTGTTCGCAGAGGTTTGCCAGCATCTCGTTCGCGTCGTTGATAGGAATCTCGTATTCGTATTCGTCGCGCGTGATGCCTGAGGTCGATCCTTTAATCGTCAAGAAGGCCTTGTCTCCGTAGGTGCGGACGCGCACCGAGGACTGCTTCGAGGCGCACAGGTAACCCTGTCGAATCGCGAGGCCGGGTTCGAGATCGCTCCATTTGCGCGGATGCACCAGGAATTTTCGTTCAATCTCTTTCGCCATCTCTATTTAGTATCACCCACCCCGCAGACAACCGAACGTCGCCGACGTAAATCGCGCGGTCAGGTTGCCGTCGCGGCGGCGCGCGGCGTCATCCCGGTCATCAGCTTCAGATGACGAACATAGTTTATATTCGCGTGAGAGTTCAGGCCAAGTTTGGCGATCGCTCGAAGAACGGCGGCGGGGTCGTCCGATTCGATCGCGACTGTTTCGGAAGTTGCGCCGGCGCCGATTCGAACTTCGGCAAATTCCGCCGTGAACCTTTCGGACGCATACTGGATGCGCATTTTTACCGCCTCGACCAATGCGAGGTCGCGATTGGGCCGTACAAGATCGCGGATTAATTCGCCGTGGGTATACGACGGTTGCGTGATTTGAGGGGCCGCAACGCCTAGATTGGGGAACACCTGCTCGACGATCGTCCGCGAGTCCAGCGGGAACCCCGATTTCAGTACGGGGCGCCATCGCTCGAGCCGGCCGACCTGCTCGTTCATCAGCTTGATGTCGAGTAGTTCGTCACGAATCTTGACGTTGGCGGCGTCGGTCGCGCGCGAGAGGATGTAGGTCTCCGCGCTTTCGCGTGGATCGGACGGCGTCGCGATTGCAGCCAGCCGATCTTGATATGGGCTAAGGTGATTTCCCCAAATTCGGAATTCGAATCTTCCCAGCGCGTTGCTCATCGCCGTCGCAGCGAAGCACTATCGAGACTTCGCATCACGATAACATTTCCGCGAAACTCGGAGAAATCAGACTGCGCGATTTTGTGTTCAGGATCTTAGAAACCCGCACCCTCCCGCATTCCCGCCGCTCGTGCGGACGAACCGGGATCGCCGCCACTGGAGCGTTTGCGCGAGGAGCGCCCGGCGCGCACCACCTGCCGACGGCCGACCGAGCGCATCTGCTTGGTCGGCAGATCATCGACGCTCAGCAGTCCGAGCCGCGACCGCAACGACGCCGGCTCGATTCCAAGAACGTCGCATACGTACTCGAAGGAAAACGGACTGTGGATCCCCGCCTCGGCATGGAACCATCGCTGAACCTCGTCGTATTGCTCACGATCGCATCGCCGCGACGAGTTCACGGTCTTGACGTAGCATCGGACCGCGTCTTCGAGCACTGCGAAGACCAGCCGGGTCTCGCCGTCGAGCATCGAGCGGCGCCGGGTCAGGTCGAAAAACTGAACCGGAACGAGAAAATCGGGCTCGAAGCGCGCGCTCAACCAAGGGTCTGGCCCTGCGCATTCGTCGATTACCCGGGTCTGAGTCGAAGGTCCGTATTGAAGAACCTGTTCTGATGCTGCCACAGACATAACTGGACCCTCCTTGCGCCGAACTGAACTCTTGCCAGCCAGCATGGTCTGTGCCAACTCGTCTTTGGCACGCTAAAGCAGGAAATCAGCGGGTAAATGAGAGTTTTTGCGATGCGGACGATGGCGGATGCTGCTCAATTATGCGGCATCAATGCGGTCGCCGGTTGTGCAATAGGGATTCAGCGGAGCCTCTCGAAATCTTTATAAGGCTCTCGCGCACGGCCTTGGATCCGGCTAGACTGCCGCGGTCCGGGAGTCGGTAACCCTCCATGGAGGCAACCAAATTGAAACAATTTCCGTATATGGAACTACTGGACTCGAAGCGCGCGCGGAAAGAGTATTGAGTCCGCTCGATCTCTTGCAGAGTGGCGCGAGGCACGATCAATGCTGATATTAAAAATTGGCTCGAGGCGCTTGAACAGCGCGAACCTATGAAAACTCTCAAAACTCGAACAAAAACTCGACCTACGAAAAACAGCAAGAGGCAGAAGACCAAGATGGTATCCGCAGTTAACACCGGCGGACGGAGGATCGACGCACTCAAGCGCCTGCTTACCAAAGAGCGTGCCGAGACACTTGCCCGGGTGAAAGAATTGATGCGCGAGCAGGCTCGCAACGGCGGACAGCCGCCGGCTGACGAGATGGATGTGGCGCGGTCGTTGTCGGAAGTCGAGACGCATGCGGCGCTGTTCGATCGTGCGCAGGAACGCCTCAGCGCGATCGACGCGGCTATCGCGCGGCTCGGCGCAGGAGTCTATGGAGTCTGCGCGCGATGCGGCGACGAAATCCCGCTGGCGCGGCTCCAGGTAATCCCGTTCGCGCAATATTGCGTCGATTGTCAGAACGAAGCGAACACCGAAGCTCGCAGCGGTCAAAGCGGAATGGCCAAGCCATTTGGCGGCCGATGGACCGGACCGGAAGAGCTGACCAACCCCGACGATGCCGAAGAGCACGTCGAGCGAGCGCCCGTCTCCGACGACGACGTACAGGTGGACAGCGCATTCGGCCCCGATGAAGACGAGCTGGAAGCGACCGGCGTCGAGAAGCGTCGTCGCGGACGTCCGCCAAAGGCAAAGAAGCCGCTGGTGCAGAAAAAGGCGCACTAGAGGCCAGGAACTGACTGTACTGAAACCCACCGTGGGTTTCATTTTCACGGCTTCCTTGGGCAGGGGTAACCCCTGCACCTTAGTAACAAGCTTCGTCACGTTGTCCGCGAAGTGTTTCATATTGGGACGCGGCTGCGTTGCTTTCGGTACGAATCGATTGGCGCCCGCACGCTTTCGATTGTCTTACGTTCCTGATTCATAGCCTTCTCGCGTTTTTTGGAATCGGCCAAGATTACATGTGCCTCGGCATGTTGATTGCTCCTTCGCTAGATGGCTGGGCGGAGGCGGCAGGACAATCACATGCATTTGTTGCTGGTCGAAGACAATCCTACCGATCGGATGGTAATCCAGGCGCGGCTGCGGCGGGCGTTTCCGAGCGCGCAGGTCATGACCGCTGACGATCCGATCGCGATGAATGAGCATCTCCGGCGCGACGATTGCGATGTCGTGATCACCGACTATTGGCTGGGGTGGAGCGACGGCTTATCGATTCTCCAGCGGGTGCGCGACCGATGGCCGCGGAGCCGCGTCATCATGCTCACCGGCAACGGCGGCGAAGAGGTGGTGGCCGACGCGTTCAAGCACGGGCTGTATCACTACCTGCTCAAGCCCGACGGATTCGACGAGCTCGCGGCCGTGACCGGGGCCGCGATGAAGAGTAAGCAGCGCGAAGATTTCGAGCAGCTCATGGCTTTGATCGTCGACTCGCTTCCCGATGGCGTTCACTGCGTCGATGCCTCCGGAAGGATCATCGCAATTAACGCGGCGGCCCGGCGGATGTACGGCTGCGCCGACCTCGAGATCATCGGACGCACCAACGAGATCCTGCTACCGGTCGGAAGGCGCGACGATATCCGACGATTGCATGAGCGGGCGCTCGGCGGGGAAATCGTGCCTCGATTCACGACAGTGCTGGTCCGGATCGATGGCGCAGAAGTTCCCGTCTCGATGACGATACTGCCGATGCGTCGGAGCGACGGCCCGGTATCCAGCGTCGCGTTCATCGCGACGGAGATCGGCAGACAGATTCGCGAGTCGGGGGTGTCGAGTGTGCGTGATGAATCGCATCCGCCGCGGCACGCGTTGGCTTCGAGCAGCATCCACTAGCCATCCAGATTCAACACTGACCATTTGAGCGGTTTTGGGTGTTGCATCAACGAAGAAATTGCTTCGTAATGATGAGCCTCATTATCTCTGAATGCGTAGTTTTTGTTTTTTGCAGTCTGGAGGGGGTTCATGCGCCAACGGGGTATCCGTTCGACCGTTCTCTCGTTTCTGATTGCAGCGGCCGCCGCGCTGCTTATTTCGCCACCGGCGCGCGCCGATAATGCGAAGAATCAGTTCGCCGGTTACACCAAGTACCAGTGGTATCGCGCGCACTACGACGTGAACGCCGACGGCACCCATGTCGAGAAGCAGGCGTGGTCGCTCAAGGTGCTGACGGAGCAGGGAGTGGCCGAGGCGCAGCAGGCGTCGGTGAGTTTCAGCGATCGCCTGCAGACCCTGGAAATTCTCTCGGCCTACACGCTCAAGAGCGACGGACGCAAAATTGACGTCCCGAAGACCAACTTCCAGGACGAGGCGAACGTCGGAAAGGGCGACCAGGCGCCGATCTTCTCGGATATCAGGACCAGGACCGTGGCGTTTCCGGACGTCGCGGTCGGCGACTCGGTGGTGTTGTCGTATCGGTTGACGCAAAAGGAGGCGACGTTCCCCGGGAATTTCTCGTTGCTCGAGTCGTTTTCGAAGTTCGAGGTTTACGACGCGGTGGAGATAAGCGTCAGCGCGCCCAAGTCGTTGGGCCTGCGCGTTTACGCGCGAGGCGTCGAGGGAGGCGAGGCGCCGTCGTCAGACGGTCGCAGCAACTGGGCGTGGTCGTACAAAAACCAGAATGTAGCGACGCCCGAGACCGCTTCCGTCTCACCGCTCGACTACGGCCCCTTGATCGTCGTCACGACGTTTAAGGATTACGGGGCATTGGCCGACGCTTACAATGCCCGTGCGAAAGTTAAAGCAGAGCCGACCGATGGCATCAGGAAGTTGGCGGACGATCTGACGAAGAATGCGCATACGCCGCGCCAACAGGCCAAAGCGCTCTACGAGTGGGTGTCGCACAATATCAAGTATGTCGACAATGAGGTTGGGGTCGGTTCGGTGGTGCCGCACGCCGCCGATCAGGTGCGTCAGAACAGGATGGGCGACTGCAAGGATCACACGACCTTGCTGCAGGCGCTGCTGGCCGCCAAAGGTATCGCGAGCATACCTGCCCTGATCAATTCAGGCTCCTCATACACGCTGCCCGACGTGCCGTCGATTGAAGTGTTCGATCACGTGATCAGCTACATTCCTTCGCTCGATCTATTTGCGGATTCGACGTCTGAGATTACGCCGTTCGGATCAATTCCAGTCGCAGAAGCGGGCAAACCCGTCCTGCTGACCGCCAATTTCCCCGGTATTCGGCATACCCCGAAGGAGAATTGGAAAGAGAACGGGTCGTACAGCAAGACGGTGATGAATTTCCATTCGGACGGCTCCTCGGAGGGCGAAACGCAGGTCGATGCCAAGGGCGAGTATGCGGACGAAACCCGGTACCGGATGACCTATATACAGCCGAACATGGAAGACTCGCTGATGCGTTCGGCGCTGACGCGGAACGGCTTTTCGGGAACCGGGACGCTTATCAAGGGCAATATCAAGGACATCAGCCCGTCGTATCGATTCGGCAGCGATTACAAGTTGATCGATGCGATCGACCTGCCGGGGCCGGGCGCGATATCTCTCCGCTCGCCAATCGAATGGCAAGGCGGCGTCGGAAGTTTCCTGCGCGGCAGCAATGACCCGGATCCGACCGTCAATTTCGTGTGCGGCGGCGGCTATTCAAGAGAGGAGTTCATCTACAACCTGCCCAAGGACGTGAAGGTGCTCGCCATACCGCGGAACGTCGAGATCAAAGGCATGTACCAGACATACAAAGCGACCTATCAGCAGAAAGACGGCACGGTAACCGCGATGCGGGAAATCGAGGATCGCACGCCGGGGCCGGTCTGCAGGCCGGAGGTCGCGGCCGAGTACAAGAAATTCGCCAAGAGTGTCAGGAAGGACCTTCACGCGCAGCTCTTGTACGAATGAACATATCGGCGTCAGCGTTGAGGCGCACTGCGGACGACTAGCGGGCGCTCGCAGTGTCCTGGTTTCAGTGGGGCGGGCCGCCGTGCCCGCCCCTTCCTCAAGGTTGCGGCTACGTCCAGCGATGCTCCCTATTACGGCCGGCGCCTGCGGTAGAAGTAAAATGAGTCACTCATCGGTAAGCGTGGGTGCGGACGCCCGCGCGTCGATGGCGGGCACGGCGGCCCGCCCCACTATAAAACCAGAAGCTCTGATTCATGGTAACTGCGCTATTTTTGTACCGGCCGTAGCGATTTTGAAACCAGGACACCACGCCGGTGCTTGACCCGCTACCTTGGCGCACTGCGGTGGACTAAAGTAGCCGTTCTGATGGCTCGCGATAACGGCACTCACCAATTCACCGAGCACGGCGCATTGAATCATGTGCCGTTCTACGCCAGCCGGCCGGTGCGGATCGCGCTCTACTACGCGCTCGGCGGACTGATTTGGGTGGCAATGTCGGATCGGGTGCTGTCGCTCATGCCGGCGCATTCGTACACCCTCAACCGGCTGATGTTCGTGTGCGTGAACGCGCTGCTGCTCTACCTGGTCGCCGCCCGTTACATGAAGACAATTCGCATCTCGGTTGCCGCGCGAGAGGAAGCCCTGGTGCGTGCGCGCGGTTATTTCGAGTCGTCGGTCGAGGGAATTATTTCAACCGACAGCAACGGGATGATTCGCCAGCTCAATCCGCGCGGTCAGGAGATGTTCGGCTACCATGAAATGGAGCTGGTGGGTCAGCCGATCGAAATCCTGGTGCCGCGGCGATTCCACTATCGTCACGAGGCGCATCGTCAGGCATTTTTCGGTGCGCCGAGATCGCGCGCGATGGGCCGCGGGATGGAGATTGCGGGACGCCGAAAAGACGGCAGCGAATTTCCCGTCGAGATCAGTCTCAACGTCGTGCATATGCATAAGGGAAAGCTGGTGATCGCGTTCATCTCGGACATCACCGAGCGCCGCGCGATGGAGCGGGAGGCGCGCCGCAATGAAACCGTCGACGCGCTCGCCGCGGTGGCAGCCGGAATCGCGCACGAACTCAATAATCCGCTGGCCGTGATGGCCTCGCGAATCGAGCTGATGCTGGCCTCGGATCAGGACCTCAGCATTCAGACCCGCAACGACCTGCTGGTCCTGCAAAAGAACATCGAGCGCGCCAGCCGCATCTCGCACAACATGCTGTCGCTCGCGCGTCAGCGCCCCGGCTCACGCCAGACCGTCGACATGAACGTCGCGGTCGAGGAGGCGATGCTGATTGTCGGCGCCGAGCCCAAGGGTGTCATGCTGCGCTACGAAACCAGCCTCGATCGGTCGCTGCCGCCAATAATGGCCGAGCCCACCGGCATCGAGCAGGTGCTGATCAACTTTGTTCTGAATGCGCGCGACGCGGGCGCGCACCTGATTCGAATCGAGACGGGGCCGGCGCCCGGACGTGCCGCGAGTCTTCGGTTGTCGATCTCGGACGACGGCGCGGGAATCCCAAGCGACGTGCTCGGCAAACTGTTCCAGCCTTTTTTCACGACCAAGGCAAAGGGGACTGGCTTGGGTCTATGGCTGAGCCAGCGGATCATCCAGGACCACGGCGGCAATGTCGCGGTCGAGTCCGAGGTCGGCAAAGGCACTACCTTTACGATAACTCTGCCGACGATGGGCGAGTCGTCGTCGGAGCGTGTACCGCCTGCGCGTGAAGAACGGCCAGAGCCGATACAAATCGCCGCGGCGCGAACCAGTCGATCGGGTCGCTAGCTAGCCGGTGGCTGCGCAAACAAAAATTCTGATTGTTGACGACGAGCGCGACCTGGTGGACGCATACGTCAGGCTCCTCCAGCGCGCCGGTCACATATGCATCGCCGCATTCGATGCAAATGAAGCAATCCAGCTAATCGACGAGCAGTCGCCCGACCTGGTGATAACCGACCTGAGTCTGCCCGACACCAGCGGCATCGAGATCATTCGTCACATCCGCGCGAAGTCGCAGACCACGCCGATCATCGTGATGTCGGGCCATAACACCCCCGAACTGAACAACGCCGCCCACGCCGCAGGAGCAAACTTCTCACTCCTGAAACCAGTGTCAATCGCGGAGCTGCAGCGTGTGATCGTCGAAGCACTCGCACTAGCGCACTGACCGACGCGCACGAGGGATTCCTAACTGTCCCGGCTGATTCCGCTACGATTCCAGCGATGGCACGTGAACGGACTACCGCCGCTTTCGGTAAAGTTACGATCGTGGGCAGCATCTAACGACCTGTCGCATCTTAACCCATTCACTTTCGAGTTCGTGTGCTTGAAAAGGGCGGAAGGCCGCAGCAACGATATGCAATCGACGTCCTTTTCAGCTGGCACTGTTTCACCCGCGGAATCGCACCAGGTGAAAACTTCTCCAGGGCACTGACTTACAGTCGCGGCCGCGAGACTCGCCTGTTCGACGAGCGCCGTTATCATCTCTCAAAGAAATTACCAGGCATCCTCGGAGGTATCGGCTCGCGAAAGTGCTTCCACACGGGTAGAGGCAACTTCTTCACGGTCGAACTGCTGGACGAGGAAGGAAACCGGATCGAATATACGATCTTTTTCAAAGTGTCGCGGCGTTCGAAGCCTCGCGAGCTTACTCTGCGAGTTGAGAGCGCTTACGTCCGTGGCGGTCGCGTGCCGCTTAGGCGGTCGCATCCGCCGCGTCCGATTCGCTTCTCGGTCATCGCGTACAACACGGCCACAGGAAAGCGAATCAAGGAGCCAAAATGAAAAAGGCCCTTCTCAGAAGGACCTTTTTCCAAATCCGCTGGGAACCTCTTGGCTATCACCACACTTGGGTGGAAACCGGAACCGGAATTCCGGCGGGCGAGCGCTTGCACCCAGCTTGGGCGCTCTTACACTCGAAACGATACCAAATGTAGCCACCGCAAACAAACGAGGACTGAGTTAGAGGGTGCGTTTGAACGAGACGCTCGCCAGGACCAGCATCAGGACCATGAAAATCAGCAGGAATCCTATGTCGCCGCTTACGGCGGTGAAGTCGGCGCCTTTGAACAGGATTTGTTTGATGGCGCTCACCGAATGAGTTTCGGGATTGAAGTGGGCGAAGGTTCGGAGCCATGGCGGGAAGCTTTCAACCGGATAGATCGCACCGCTTGGGAAGAACAGGATTACGTTCAGAAATCCTGAGAATGTTCCGACGAGGCGCGGATGGCCGGCGCGGCCGAGCATCGAGAACGTCATCGCGAGCAGGCCGGCCGCAGCTGATGATGATTATTCCGATCAGCATCAGTAGCGCCGTCGGGCCGCCGATGAGATGGCCGCGGGTGATCAGCAGTCCCAGGAACAAGACCAGCACGCCGCCGATGCTGGTGACGGTTACGCCGCTGGCGAGGATGCCGCCGGCGATGTCCCATCGTGAGAGCGGAGTCACCAGGTAGCATTCGGTGACGCCCATGAATTTGTCCATCACCCAGTTGAACACGCCCGACATCAGCGAGCCCATGAAGATGGCCATCACGATGACGCCGGGGATGAGCGAGCGATCGTAGTCGACGTACGGGAACAGCCAGCCCGGGCGCAGCGAGATGTCGTTGAGCTTGGGCTCGCGCGCGGTGACGAACGCGACTCTCACGGTGGCGGCGGCCTGATCGAGCACGCCTTCGAGCGTCTGCGAGCTGATGCTGTCGACGTTGTCGGTGAACAGACCGATCTGCGCGATGCGGCCTTCGGCGACGTCGTGGCTGAAGTCGGGCGGGATGACGACGACGCCTTTGTAGATCCCGTCGCGCACTTCGTTGACGGCGCTGCCCGGGTCGGTCTCGAAGGTGACGTCGACGGTCTTCGGTCCGGCCTGCAGCGCGAGCAACTGTTCGACGATCCGGCGCGCGTAGAGTCCGTGATCCTGCTCGACGACGACAATCGGCAGATGCTTGAGCTGGCCCTGGAAGGAGTTGCCGATGATCACGAGATAGACGATCGGCATCAGGATGACCGAGACGAGCGTGATCGGATTGCGCGACAGCTTCTTCAAGTCGCGCCGCATGATGGCGAGGAATTTCAGCCCGAACATCGCATTGTCCTCAGCGCTGCTGCGGCATCCCGGCGCCGACGAACAAGCTGACCTTCTTGGCCGGCTCGTCGCGGAGCGTGCGCCCAGTGAAGTGGATGAAGACGTCTTCGAGCGAAAGTTTCTGCACGGTGATCGAGGTCACGCGATCGCCGGCTTTTTCGACGGCGTCGAGAACCATCGGAATCGCGTGAGCACCGTCGTTGGCGGAAAGCTGGAGTCGGTTGCCGCCGTCGAGATTCACCTCGCGCAGATACGGCATAGGCTTCAGCATCTCGGCGATCGCCGCAGGATTTTTTTCGACGACCAGATCGATCCGATCCGCACCCGGCACCATCGATTTGAGTCCGACCGGCGTATCCATCGCGATTATCTTGCCGCCGTCAACGATTGCGATCCGATCGCACAGCGACTCTGCCTCGTCCATGTAATGCGTCGTGAGCGAGATGGTGATCTCGCTTTCCTTGCGCAGCGTCTCGAGCAGGTCCCACACGGCGCGCCGGCTTTGCGGGTCGAGGCCGATAGTCGGCTCGTCCAGGAACAATACGTCGGGCGAGTGAATGAGGCCGCGCGCGATTTCGAGCCGGCGGCGCATCCCGCCTGAATAAGTGGCGACCAGATCGTTGGCGCGCTCGGTCAACCCGACCAGGTGCAGCAGGCGATGCCCGCGTTCGCGGCGCTCGCGGCGTGACAGGCCGAAGAACTCGCCGTAGATATCGACGTTCTCCCATCCGGTGAGATCAAGGTCCGAGGTGAGCGCCTGCGGTATAACGCCGATGTTCTCGCGCACCTGGCGCGGGTGGCGCGCGACGTCGAAGCCCATGACGAATGCCTGGCCACCGCTGGGCGTGACAAGCGTCGTGAGCATCCGCACGATTGTCGTCTTGCCGGCGCCATTGGGCCCGAGCAGTCCGAAGACCTCGCCGCGGCGGACTTCGAAGTTGACCTTGTCGACCGCGGTGAACGCGCCGAAGCGCTTAGTCAGGTCTTTGGTTTGTATTGCTGGTGAGTCGGGTTCCATCGTTGCGCGGAAAAGTGACTTCCGCGGTCATCCCCGGTTTGAGTTCGCCTTCGGCCTGCAGCACCTGGACTTTGACGTAGAAGGTGCGAATGTCCTGTCGTCCGCGGCGCACGTCGCGCTCGGTCGCAAACTGGCCTTCTTGTCCGATCGCCATCACGCGGCCGGTGAAAATCTGCGGTGGCGTCGTCGGCAGTTCGACCTGCGCCGACTTGCCGATGTACAGCGAGCCCAGGTCAGTCTCCTCGACGTCGACGCGCGCCCAAATCGTCGACAGGTCATCGACGGTCAGAATCGGCACACCGGGCGTCACCCATTCGCCGACTTCGAGCGCCTTGCTGACGATAACGCCGTCGACCGGTGCTTTTATCTCGGTGTCCACGATCTGATCCGAGTAGTACTTTGCGTTGGCCTGCGCGCTGAGCACGTCGGCCTCGTCCTGCTGGACGGTGGTGATAGCATCGTCGCGAACCTTGGTCGCAACCACGTTGGCTTTGGCCAGTGCTTCGTCCCGCACGAGGTCGCGCCGCGCCTGCGCCAGGTTGGCTTGCGCATGAGCGAGGTCGGCTTTCGACTTCGCCAGCTGATTTCTCAGATCGATATCTTCGATCAGCGCTACGACTTGTCCTTTCTTGACGTGATCGCCTTCGATCAGATCGAGCTGCTTGATGCGTCCGGCGATTCGGCTGGTGATATTTACTTCGGGCGCCTCGATCATCCCGACGACTTTGATCGTCGAACGATCCTCAGGCGGCCACAGGTAGGCGCGTCCGAAAAAATAAAATCCGAAGATGACGCCGGCCAGGATTGCCAGCCGAATGATCCGGCGAACCAGGGTTCGGATCATTGCGGATGCACCGGCTTGAAAGTCTGTGCCGGGTCCGCGCCGAGCGATCGTAAAATCAGGTTGCCCAGCTCGCGGCTTATTTCTGATACCGGGCGGCTGGGTCCGTAGTAGAGCAGCAGCGATCGAATCGCACCCTGGATGGTTAGCGTTGCAAGCCGCGGATCGACGCGGGTGAACACGCCGATGCGGATTCCTTCTTCAATCAGCGATGCGAAGAAGTTGAAGCCGCGCTCGCGCGAACCCTCGATGATGCGATTGCGCGCCTCGGACAGGCGCGGTTCCTCCATCGCGAAGAACTGAAGAAAATCACGCCGCTGATCGTAGAACTCCACCGTCACCGCGATCGAACGGCGCATCCTTTCGACCACCGGTAACTTCGGATCGGCGCTCGCCTGATAGGTGCGGTAGGCGGTGTCGAGGCCGTCGTTGAGCACGCCGAGGTAGAGGGCGTCCTTCGACGGAAAGTAGAGATATAACGTCCCTTTGGCGACCCCGGCAGCCTCCGCCACGCGGTCCATCGTGACGGCCTGGTAGGCTTGATGGGCAAACAGCTTGAGCGCAGCGGCGAGGATCCGCTGGCGCTTGGCAGACTGCTCGTCGTGAGGTTGAAAGGGGTGACCATTGGAGATTCCAGCCGAATTTGTTTGTATTCTATTCATAAACTGACCAGTCAGTCATAATATGAATGGCCGACAGGAGCGAGTCAACGGCCTCTGAAGATGGTACCGTTCATTCGGACTCTACGAGCTGCGGAGCCGAGCTGGCTGTAGAGTGGGGCCGACATATCGGCGGGGGAAATACAAATGTCCGATCGGAGGGGAGGCGCACCGATCCGGTTCGCGCCGCGAGAGGGTTACGAGTCAGGGCGAGAGGGAATCGACGAGTATCGCCGCGCTTGGCGATATCGTGCGGCGCTCTCGATGCTCGCGTTCGTTCTACTGATTGCAAGTCCGGCGCGGCCGGCGAGTACCGACAACCAGGACAACGACAACGACTTCGCGGCACCGCTCGCGGCCAACAAAATCGAGTACTCGTTCGTGTTCATGGGATGTAACCGGATCTTGAAGGGCGACATATCGCCTGACAATCCGAGCACTGCGAATCTGGCCCAACTCGAGCGCAGCTTCACGGAAATCGCGGCGCTCAGGCCGCGCCCCAAGTTTGTCGTTTTCACCGGCGACCTGGTGGTTGGACTGACCACCGACCTGAACGTGCTGCGCAGTCAATTGGCGAGCTGGACCGACGTGTACCAAAACTCCGACCTCGGCCGGGACCGGAAGATTCGACTGATCGCGCTCCCCGGAAATCACGAATCGCTGTTCGGCGTGAAGGGTTCGCAGCAATCGAATCCCGGCGCCGAAGCGGTATGGCTCAGCCTGATGCAACCGTATATCGCCGGCAACAATGGTCCCCCAGCCGGCGGCCCCGACAATCTGCAAACCGATCAGGCTCAGCTCACCTACTCGTTCGACTTTCGCGATTCACATTTCGTGATTCTGAACACAGATCCGTTTGGAGCAGTGGCGACGGTCCCACTTAACTGGCTCCATGGGGATTTGATGGCGGCGGTCGAGCCGACAATCACTTGAAGCATATGTTCGTGCTGGGTCATAAGCAGGCTTTTAGTCCCGCCGATTCGAACTCGGAGCAGGCGCTGGATTCCAATCCCGACAATCGCAACCAGTTCTGGGACGAGTTGAATAATGCCGGCGTCGGCTATTACCTGGTCGCCCACGCCCACCTCTGGCACTTCAGCACGCCAGTCTCTCCGATCTCGATGCATGCAGCACACCGTGCAAATCATCGCGGGCAACGGCGGCTCGAAGGAAGACCCGATATGGGAGGCGGCCGGCAAGGATTTCTATTACGGATTCACCCTGGTGCAAGTGCTCAAGAACGGCAAAGTGGTGATGAAGAGTTACGGCCGCGATTTCGATGCGACGAATTATCTGGCGCCGTCACCGCCGTCCCTGTTCCCAACCACGATTCGCGAGATGCTGGAGTTTCCCCAGGCCAGTAGCGGCATCTGTTCGGGACTTTAAAGCCGCACTCGATCTGCTAATTTAGGGCGTGCCGCAAAAGCACTCGCGCCCGTAGCTCAACTGGATAGAGCATCAGACTTCGGATCTGAGGGTTGGGGGTTCGAATCCCTCCGGGCGCGCCACACTCCGACGCGGGTTTCCCGCACTGCGAATATCTCGCGTATGCCTAGTGACTCCCGGAGACTCCCCGGAGGTCATCCAGCGCCGAGGTCGCTATCCTCTGGATACCGAAAGGATAGCGGGCGCGACTGTGTCATCGCCGGACCCTGTGGTGACTTGAAGTTTTGTTGTGCATGGGTAAGCCTTTCAGCAACGAGGAGGGGAAATGTCAGAAAAGCAAGATGACCTTGAAGCGGTGCGCGTCGTCACAGCAGCCCTAGAACCGTTCAACACAGAGGACCGCCATAGAATCATTCGGTGGGCGTCGGAAAAGCTTGGACTTACTAAACCGCCTGTTCAAGCGATCACACCCGCACATATGACACCGCCAGCGCCGAGTTCAACTGGTTCAGGGTCTCGCGGGGGGACTATTAAACAGTTCATTGAGCAGAAAGACCCGAAGAGCGAGAATCAATTTGCCGCCACCGTTGCCTATTACTATCAATTCGAGGCGCCTGAGAATCAAAAGAAAGAAACGATAACGAGAGAAAATCTCCTAGAAGCCTGCCGACTCGCAGACCGGCCTCGGCTGAAGAACCCGGCACAAACGCTGGTCAACGCACACGGGGCTGGGCTTCTCGATAGGGGGGAAAAAGGAACGTACAGCATCAACACGGTCGGAGAAAACCTTGTCGCAATGACTCTTCCGGCTGGCGCGGCTGTTTCCGGTAAGACCAATATGAAGCGCCCTCGCCGTGCATCCAAGCCGAAGGTCCGCCGCAAATAGGGTAAGCGTTAAGGTCCTCTGGATGCTGCATGTCTGATCTGATCGAATCGATTGAGAATGCAATCTCGGAATCGAAACGTTTGCGAGCTCGTATTACAAAACTTAAATCCGCGCAGGTCCGTAATTCCGAGGACAAAGCGGTTATCAAGGCCACCGCGTACGCTTGGTTCAGAAATCACCGTCCGGTTCTGCTAGCCGGGACTGACGAGGATTCTCTTGTTCAGTTAGATGCAGAATACAATTTCCTCGCGGACTCCTCAGAGCGCGCCACTTCGAAACTGATCTACATTCGCCAACTCAAAACGATGGTAGAGTTGCTCGTAGCACTGCGGCCCGCACTGCTGGCATGGCGCGCCAAACCGGCAAGCCCAGACGTACCACCGAACTTCGCTCCTCTAGTTCCCGATAAAGCTATGCAGGCCATTCTGGAACGGCGATGGGCGGAGTGCATAGCTTGCATCGAAGCTTCGGCTCCAATGGCCGCAACCGTAATGATGGGCGGCCTTCTTGAAACGTTACTTCTGGCCCGCATTCTTCGTGAAAGAGATAAGGACCCAATCTTCAAGGCCAACACTGCTCCAAAAGTTGCGGGTAAAGCTCTCCCACTCAAAGAATGGGGACTGCGAAATTTCATAGATGTCGCCCACGAATTCGGTTGGATTTCGCAGGGGGCGAAGGACGTGGGTGAAGTGCTTCGCGACTATCGAAACTACGTTCACCCGCAGAAGGAATACTCACACGGCATCAAGTTGACCGCTGAGGACGCGATAATGTTTTGGGAGATCTCTAAAAGCATTTCACGCCAGGTCATTCGCTAAATGATAGCTCGCCGGGGCGCGGACACGGTTACTTAGTTCTTGAGTCAGAGCGGGATTGCGGTGCGGAACATTATGAAGCGGCCTAGCATTTCGCCGACCAGGACCGACATTACTGCGATGTAGAGCAGGCCCGTTGCCGCCATTGTTTGCGGGATCTTTAGCGTCTGCCAGCACATCCAGACCAGTACGATCGTTGCGATTGGGCCGAGGATCAGGCGGACTGCGAGTAGTCCGAGATGCGAGGTGAATAGATCGTGCACGGCGGCGGCTGCGCTGGCGCTGCCGAGAATCGCGGGGAGTCCGATCGCGAGGCCGAGTGCGATCAGGTCCGTGACCAGCACGATTCCCAGTAGTCGGACGAAGGTGCGCAAGTAATCGACCGGCATATCGAGATCGATCAGGTACCAATGGCCGAACAGCATCGCGCCGCTCACCAGCCCCAATACCAGCGACGACGTGATTGCGGTCATCGCGTACGCCAGCGCCGCGACTGCGCCGAAGCCCGGCGGCATCAAGAGCATCACGTTGGCAATCAGGGCGATGAGGCCGAGGACGAGGCCCGCCGCGTACGCTCGCGATCGCAGCAGACCGTTCTCGGTCCATAGCGTGTAGAGATAGACGGCGACGGCGGCGCTCGACAACGTCCACATTGCAGCCGCGGTCCACAACGCGCCCGCGCCCGGCCCTGTGGATGCGCCGCCGCGCAACGCCAGCAGTCCCAATCCGATCGCAGTCGTCAACGATGCGGCCAAATAGACCGAAGCGCTCGATTTGTAGAAGCCACGCTCGACGTTGAAGAACGGCGGAATCGACAGCGCGAAGAGCCCGCCCCAGGCGAGCTCTCCGAATACCAGGATAAAGCAGGCGGCAAATCTGGTCACGCGGGAATACTACCGGTCGCGGCGCATCGCGGACACCGTACCGCTTGCCCGGTTGTGCCCTTCGGTGGAATAAAGTGTCAGTTGGGGATGCGACGAGATACGATTAGACATCCGCCGCGGCGCGACTATAATTGAACTGAGACAGACAGGACTTACGGGGATAGAACATGCGGTCATCGAAAATTCTGGCATTGTTGGCAATCGGGTTGGCGTTCGCGCTTTCCGCCTGCGGCGCGATGGAAGCAGCTCGCCAGGAGCAAGTGCAAAAGCAGCAGGTGTTCGAGCATCGCGTCGATATGGCGCATATCTGGGTCACGACCGAAGCACCGGCGGCCGGCAAGCCGTACTCGGAGCTTGGCGAACTGACGTACACGGAACCGTTCTCGCCTGACGCGATCGACGAGGCGAAGATCAGCGACAAGCTGAAGGCGATGGCGTTTGCGAAATGGCCCGATACCATCGACGCGATCGTCGATGAGAATCAGACCACCTCGGCCGACGGCTCGCAGATCACGGTCACGGCGAAGGCGATCAAATACGACTCGTCGGTTGACCGCGAAGCCTTGCATCACATGAACGAGGGAATGGTCGCGTCGCCCAACGGCAACTAGCGGCTCGCGTACAACTGGACCTGAAGCGGGCGCGTCGCGGAAACAATTCCGCGATGCGCCCTTTTTTTGAAGGAGGGTTGCCGATGATGAAGCGAATGGTGCCGAACATCTTTTACAGCAGGTTGAGCGACGGGCTCGACCTTTTCGTCACTTGCCTCGGCTTCAAGGTGCTCCACCTGAACGCGACGCTCGCGGTGATCGAACGCGACGGCGCCAAGGCGCATCTGATCGAAAATGCGGAGTTTGCTGCGAAGGATCGCCCGCAGATCACTATCGAGACCGATGATATCGACGAGCTGTATCGCGAGATTCAATCACGAGCGCCCGAGATGCTTCATCCCAATTCGAAAACGGTCGAGAAGAAGCCGTGGGGCGCGCGCGAGTTTGGCGTCCTCGACAAGACCGACGTCTGCGTGGTGTTTCAGCAGTTCTAACTGTTGGAGATTCAGGCGGGCGCCGACTCGGCCAGCAGACCGTCGAGCTTGCCGGCGTCGTTGAGCGCCTTCAATTCATCGAAACCGCCGACAATTTTGCCGTTGATGAAAATTTCGGGGACCGACCGGCGTCCGCCGGACAGCTCGATCATCTTCGCGCGCAACGCGTCATCATCGGTCACGTCGATTTCGACGAACGGGATATTCTTGCTCTTGAGCAGGCTCTTGGCCCGCGTGCAGAACGGGCAGTAGGTGGTGGTATAGACTTCGACTTTCGCCACGGCGTACCTCGCTGGAATCATTGTTATCCGCGCGCGAAAGCCTGTCCAGTATCTTTCGGATTGCTAGCGGGTGTCGGAGTATATGCGTTTGAGGCGGGCGGGCGGCACGCCCATCAGGTACATCGAGCGAATCAACCACATCCGGACGACGGTGCGTGCGATGCCGTCGCGAGTCCATCGCCGCGCCGACGTGGTCACTCGGCAGCGCAGGCATGCGACGCGTCCAGCGCGCTTGAGGCGTCGCGAGAACTCGAGGTCCTCGCACAGATCGAACTCAGGAAATCCGCCGAGACGATCGAAGACGCCGCGCCGCACGAAAATAGCCTGATCGCCGGTGGCAGTGCGGCTGATTCGTGAGCGTAGGCTGATCATCGTACCAATGATTCGATAGGGCAGGGCATTCGCATCGAGCTTCACGTCAAAGCGCCCGCCGACCACCGAGGGATCGGATAGCGCCGACGCGATGTCAGCGACGAATGTCATCGGCACGATCGTATCTGCATGTACGAACACCAATGCGTCGCCGTGCGATGCGCGCGCGCCCGCGTTCATCTGAAGCGCCCGGCCGCGCGATCCTGCTAGCAGCACATCGCACATCGGCCGTGCGATGTCGACGCTCGCGTCGGCGCTGCCGCCATCAACGACTACAATTTCCGCTTCGCGAGCGCCGCGGCGAATTGCTTGCAGCGTGCGCGCGATAGTCGCCGCCTCGTTGAGCATCGGCACGATTACCGAAAGCGTTTTCAATTTCCGAATCAATCCACCGGAGGATTTACCAATGGCGGAGAATTCGACGTCGAGGAGTCGCCCTTGATGATCACGCGGCGCCCCTGAATTTCGAGACGGCCCTGCTGGAACAGAGAGATCGCGTGCGGGAAGATGCGATGCTCCTGCTGCAGGATGCGCGCGGCGAGACGATCCTCATCGTCGCCCTGCAACACGGGCACCGCAGCTTGCACGATCACCGGCCCGACATCGACGCCGGGAGTGACGAAGAAAACCGTGCATCCAGCGATCTTGACGCCGTATTCAAGAGCGTCCTTTGGACCGTGGATTCCGGGAAACGACGGCAGCAGGCTGTTGTGAATATTCATGATGCGGCCGGGGAACGCGTCGAGCATCACGGACGACAGCAGGCGCATGAAGCCGGCGAGCGCGACCAGCTCGACGGAACGATCGCGCAGTGCGGCAAGGAGCGCGCGGTCGAAATCTTCGCGCGACGGAAACTTGCGATGCTCGATGACGGCGGTCTCGATTCCATGGCGGCGGGCACGCTCGAGTCCCTGCGCGTCCGGACGATTGGAGATGACGAGACGGATTTCGGCTTTGAGCTCGCCGCGCAGAATCGCATCGATTATCGCTTGCAGGTTGGAGCCGGTACCGGAAATCAGAACGCCGAGTTTGACCGTCGAATTTTCCG
Source organism: uncultured delta proteobacterium (assembly GCA_963794325.1). Taxonomy (GTDB): domain Bacteria; phylum Desulfobacterota; class Binatia; order Binatales; family Binataceae; genus Binatus. Next base: position 547,501 of record CAWCDG010000002.1, read on the forward strand.
CCATCGAATTAGCTTTTGCTGTTGCTCACTGGCTCAGCGAATCGACACTCCGCGCTTGCCGCGCGTTACTTCGCCGACAACATAGGCCGCGTATGTTCGCCGGAGCAGGTGAGCGACCACGCGGTCGGCCTCGCGTGCCGGCACAATCGCGACCATCCCGAGGCCGTTGTTGAAGGTTCGATCCATTTCGGCGCGTGAGATTTTGCCGAGGCGCTGGATCAAGCTGAAAATCGGTGGCGTCGGCCAGCTGCCCCGCTCGATTATTGCTCGAGTATCCTTCGGCATCACGCGCGGCAGGTTTTCGAGCACGCCGCCGCCGGTGATGTTGGCGAGGCCGTTTATTTTGAAGCGCTCGAACAGTTCGCCGACGACTTTCGCGTAGATAAGTGTAGGGCGCAGGAGTTCTTCGCCGAGCGTGCATCCGAGCTCGTCGATGTGCGACGCGAGCTTGAGTTTCGCGCGCTGCACAACGCGGCGCACCAGTGAAAAGCCGTTGGAGTGAAGTCCGCTCGAAGCGATTCCGATCAGCACGTCGCCGGCGCGGACGCTCGACGGCTCGGGGATTCGCGCGCGCTCGACGATCCCGACCGCGAAGCCGGCCAAATCGTACTCGCCGGGCTTGTAGAGTCCGCTGAGTTGCGCGGTCTCGCCGCCGACCAGGCTCATCCCGGCTTGATCGCATCCGCGGGCGACGCCCTTGACGATATCGACCGCAGTCTTCTTTTCGAGCTTTCCCGAGCCGATGTAATCGAGAAAGAACATCGGGCGCGCGGCGTGACAGATGATGTCGTTGACGCACATCGCGACGCAGTCGATGCCGACGGTGTCGTGACGGCCGGTCGCGAACGCGATCATCAGCTTGGTGCCGACGCTGTCGGTGCCCGCGACCAGCACCGGCGCGCGCATCTTGCGGGCGCCGTTGAGTCCGATCAGCGCGCCGAAGCCGCCGACGCCGCCGATGACGTGCGCGCCGGAGGTGGTCTTCGCGATCGAGCCGAACAGCGGAATCAGGCTCTGTTTCAACGCGATATCGACGCCGGCCTCTTTGTAAGTCATCGCGGTCGCCATCAGTTCGATTTCCTCCGCCGCGCGAGTATCGACGCACGGAAACTGTGATCGCCGTTCGGGTAGGTTACGCGGCCTTCGCGGTATTCCTCGATATCGAGTCCGGCTGCCAGTGCGCGGAGCTCTCCGTGCGCGAGCAGAAAACGCGGATCGCGCGGATGGCCGATCGCGGCCTGGTCAATCAAGAAGGTGTCGGCGATAAGAACGCCGCCGGGCCGCAGTGCGCGCTGCAGAAATTCGGGAACAGCGCGCGGTCGAGGAAATTTATATTCACGATAGCGTCGAAAGATTCGTCCTTGAGATGGAAGTTATCCAAGTTTGCGACCACGGGCCAGATGCCGAGCCGGGCGTCGCGCGCCGTCGCGGCAAGCAGGCGCATCGCTTCGGCAGAATAATCAGCCGCGACGACCGTCATACCCGCTCGCGCGAGCGCGAACGAGTTACGCCCGCGTCCGGCGGCAACGTCGAGCGCGACGCCGCGCGGGATTCGCGCGAGCATCTCGACCAGGAACGGCTCCGCGTCGCCAGCCGCTTTGCCGCGATGCCGCTCGTCCCACTTGGCCTGGCCCGCCTCGCTCATAGCACGCGGGCGAGGGTGAAGACGTCCACGGATGCCGCGCCTGCGGCGATCAGCACACGGGCGCATTCGTCGACGGTGGCGCCGGTGGTCATCACGTCGTCAACGATCAGTACGCGGCGATTTTTGATGGGATCGGGATTCGTCACGGCGAACGCGCGGCGGACGTTCTTGATGCGCTCGTCATGGTGGCGCGAGGTCTGCGGCGTGGTGAAGCGCCGGCGCGTCATCGCGGTGGTGTCGAGCGGGAGATTCAGACGATGCGCGACTTCGGCGGCGAGCAGCGCGGCCTGGTTGAATCCGCGCCACCACAAGCGCCGCCAATGAAGCGGCACTGGAATCACCACGTCGTAATCGGCAGCCAGTACCGGCAGATCGTCGCCCAAATATTCCACCAGCGCGCGCCCGACCGACTGGTCGAGGCCGTACTTGTGACGGCGAATCAGTGCGGGCAGAGTGCCGGGCTCGTCCTCCGCGGTGGTGCGGTAGCGCGCGATAGTCCGTGCGATTCGGTAGTGCGGCGGATGCGCGAGGCATCGCGCGCAGCGGGTTGCGCCGCTGCTGGCGGACTCGAGCGGTCCGCCGCAAATTTCGCAGCGCGGATTCGGCACCAGCTCGACTCTCGCGACGCATCGCGCGCAAACCCGGCGTCCCGGCTCGCCGGCCAGCGGCGTCCCGCACGCGGCGCATCGGGGCGGGTAGAGAAAGTCCAGAACCTGGGCGAGCGCGGGCATATATGATTGATCCGTCCGCCAGCGCCCAAACTCAAGAGGGTTGTGGTATAGAGAAATGCATGAGCGGACCGCTTGACGGAATTCGAATTATCGACTGGACGATCTGGCAGCAGGGGCCGGTCGCCACGCAGATGCTCGCCGACCTGGGCGCCGAGGTTATCAAGATAGAAGAGCGCGAGCGGGGCGACCCGGGGCGCGGAATAACGGCGGTCGCGGGCAGTGCGACCAACAAGGGCGGGCGCAATTATTATTTCGAGGCCAACAACAAGCACAAGAAGAGTATCGCGCTGAATCTCAAGCAGCCCGAGGCGCGCGAGATCGTGCATCGACTGGCGCGCCACAGCGACGTCTTCGTGCAGAATTTTCGCAAGGGCGTCGCGCATCGACTCGGACTCGGCTATGCGGACCTCGTGACGATTAACCCGCGAATCATTTATGCGAGCGCGTCGGGCTACGGCCCCGAGGGACCCGACAGCGGCGAGCCGTCGTTCGATTACCTGGGGCAGGCGCGATCGGGAATCATGAACGCAGTCGGCAGCGGGAGCACGACGCCGACCTACGTATACGGCGGAATCGCCGATCAGATGGGCGCGATAATGCTCGCATACGGCGTGCTGGCGGCATTGTTCGCGCGCGAGCGCACCAACCTCGGGCAGGAAGTTGACGCGTCGCATCTGGGATCGATGATGGCGCTGCAGGGACTCAACGTCGTCGCGCGAACGATCATGGGCAAGGAGTTTCCGCGCAACACGCGGGCCAACGCGTACAATCCGCTGTGGAATCACTATCGATGCGCCGACGACAAATGGATTTCATTGGCGATGCTTCAGCCGGACCGCTACTGGAAAGAGTTCTGCGAAGTTATCGGAAAGCCGGAATTGATCGAGGATCCGCGCTTCGCCGAAGTCAAAACTCGGGGCAAGAACTCGGCCGCGGTGGTGGCGATATTCGACGAGGTGTTTGCGACGCGCCCGCGCCACGAGTGGATGGGAATTCTCAAGGGCCGCGGCGACTTCATCTATACGATAGTCAATTCGGTGACTGATCTGCCCGACGATCCACAGGTCAGGGCCAACGATTACGTGGTCGATTACGATCATCCCGCGCTCGGAAATCTGACGCTGCTCGGGATGCCGGTGAAGTTGAGCGCGACGCCGGGCGAGCCGCGCGGGCATGCGCCGGAACTCGGCGAGCATACCGAGCTGCTGCTGACCGAGATGCTTGGTTACTCGTGGGACGATGTCGCGCGGCTGCGCGAAGCCAACGTGATTTGAACCTTGAGGAGCTGACGCAATGGCGATCACAGGATCAATCGAAGACCGCGAAGAAGTCCGCGTGCTGCATGCGCGCTACTGCCTGATGCTGGACACCGGCCGCTTCGACGAGTGGATCGATTGCTTCACCGAGGACGGCGTGTTCGAGAGTCCGCGCTTCGGCCGGCACGCTGGACGCGACGGGCTCAAGCGATTCACCGCGATGTACAAGGAGTCGCTCGGCGGCGCGCAGATTCTGCACGTGGTCGCGAATCCCGCTTTCGATCTCGACGGCCAAAGCGGCAGTGGCATCTCCTACCTGCTGTACTACCACTGCAAGGAAGGCAGGGTGCAGCAATCGACGGTAGGCTACTACACCGACCAGTTGCGTAAGATTCCCGCGGGATGGCGCTTTGCGAGCCGCCAGGTTACGATCCTCGGGCACCATTGAGGCGCAGGCGCGCGACCTGAATTTTTCGCTGGACCCACTTTCCCACTCTGATAGCATTTTCATAGTGTCCCGTTTCTTCGGAAGAGGGCATCGGAGCGCAAGCCCGCGCGTGACCTTTCAAACCGCAGGTTGAGGACAAATTATGGATCAATCGACAGGTGAGCTGATCAGCCGGCTATCACGGCTGGAGTCGCAACAGGCCAGTCTCCAGCGCAGCAACAAGCATCTGCGGATGATGACCGGCGCGCTGATGCTGCTATGCGGCGCGCTGTTCACGATGGCGGAGACGAGCTCCACGGTGCCGGACACCCTGGAAGCGCAACAGTTCCTGCTGCGCGACAGTAGCGGCAAGTTGCGCGGCTCGATGGGCGTCCTGTCCGACGGCGCAGTGGGACTTAATCTTTCCGACCCCAGCGGCCGCACCCGAGTGACTGTTGATCTCGCTTCGAACGGTACTCCCGGTGTGGACCTCTACGATCAGGACGGCAAGGTCCGCGCAACTATGGCGCTTGGGGATGCCGGCCAACCCGGAGTCGGTCTCTACGGTCCCGACGGCCATCTGCGAACCGCGCTGGATATCCCGAAGAAGGGCACTCCGGGCTTGTCGTTCTATCACGACGACGGCAAGCCGGGGTGGGGAGCTCCCTAACATGTATGCACAGGGAAGATATTTCAGGCCGGGTCGTGTAATTGGAGCGGCCGTATTGCTCGGAGTGATCGCATTGAGCGGCTGCTATGACGAAGGCGGCTACTACGGCGGCGGTTACCCTTCGTATGGCTATGCGCCGTACTCATATGGTTGGGGCGGGGGTTGGGGAAATGGCTGGGGCTATCGTCCTGACTTCGACGAGCACCATTCGTGGGAGGGACATTCCGGCTACGGCGGCCATCATACGGAGTTTTACCACGGCGGCGGTGAGGTTGGTCATGAGGGCGGCGGAGGCTTTCACGGTGGAGGTGGAGGAGGACACGGCGGTGGTGGCGGCCATCGTTGAATGACACGCGACCTCTCCCCTAAACAGAAACGAAGCGGCGCCGGATCGCGAATACGATCCGGCGCCGCATTCTTTTCAGTGACTACGTCCCTAGAAGGCGGCGTACCATGGGACTTCGTGCGGATTCTGAACTTCCCAATTTATATTGAACGCCTGTAATAGCGTGCCGTCGGAGTGCTCAAGCGCGAGCTTGGCGTTCTCGAGATCGACCTCGGCCTGCACCTGGTTGCCCTCGGCGCTCACTTCCTCTTCCTGGAATTGGAGCAGATCGTGGGTGGTCGCCATCCCGACGCGGAATCGGATCTGCTCATCATGCAGCGACTGTCGAGCATAGAACGTCGCCGACGCGGTCGCGGAAGCGCGCTTATAGTCCGCATACAGGTTAGCGAGCGCGCTCTGCACATTGACCACCGTCTGGGAAAGCGCTGCTCGATAGAGCACGCGCTGCTGTTCGTATTGCACCCGCGCCTGCGCGAGAGCCGCGCGCGGCACCGCGTTATCCAGCGGCATCTGGAACGTCAGCACGGCGGCGTAGTTGTAGTAGGTGAAGCCCCACAGGCGATCGAGCGCGTCGCCGTAGATTCCGCCGAACGGCAGTCTGTTGCCGGGGACGTTCGTAGGGGGCGGAGTCGGATTCGGAATAAAGCAGTTCGGGTTCGCGACGGTCTTGCTGAAGCTTGCCTGGCACGGCGTGGTTCCAGCTGTCGAAGTCAGGCCGAACTGCGCGCCGAGGTTGAGCTGCGGCAGCACCTGGTTCTCCGAGAACTTGACCTGCAACAATGCATCGCGAATCGCCTCGCGCATACTGCCGAGTGACGGTACGTACTGGACGGCCAGCTCGAGCGCCCGCTCCTCATCGACGCCCACCTGCTCCTGCGGATTCGGCCGCGTGAGCGGCTGGATTTCCTCGGGCAGGAAGGTGCCGTACGGATTCAGCATCACGTCCTGCCGAAGCTGGGTGCGCGAATTTTTCAGGTTGGCCTCGGCGGTATAGACGTTAGCCTCCGAAGTCGCCGCCGCCGATTGCGCTTCCTGCAGATCGATCGGCGCCAGCGTGCCTACCTTAACGCTGATTGCGTTCTGCCGGACGAGGTCAAGATTGAAGCGCAGCGCGGCGCGTGCGACCTGGAGATTTTCTTCGGACAGCACGACGTTCCAGTAATCGCCGCCGATTTTCTGCACGAAATCCTGCAGCGCCTGCCCATAATTCCATTGCGCCTGCTTCTGACCCGACTCTGCTATCCGCACGTTGATTGTCGCGAACTGCCAGCCGAAGTTCTGCAGCAATGGCTGTGAGAGCGAGAGTGCCAAGTTCGGCGCGTACGAAGGATTCACTCCTGCAAAAGTCGAATTCGAGAGCGCGCGATCGTTGTTGAACGTCACGCCCCAGGTCCCGTTGGTGACCGAGGAGACTTTGTTGAGGCCGAAGTTCCAATCGTAAAATTTCTGCACGAACGCGGTGCTGCCACCGGTCTGCAAGGCGGAAGTGACCGGCACGACGCTCTTCTCGATATCTCCCTGCGCGGTGAGATTGGGATCGAAAGTCCCGTTCGCCTCGCGCACCGTTTCCATCGAGGCGACCGGGTCAAGTTCGGAGGCCTTCAGCGACGGATTATTCTGCATCGCGATGTAGATGGCTTCCTTGAGTGTCAGACCGCGCGCGGAGGAATCTTCCGAGTGCAGGTAGCGCTCGCTGATCACGTCGTCGGGCGCGATTTGTTTGGTCAGCGACCACTGATGCGCGAAGATGCGCGGCAGATTCAACAAGTCGTCGTGATGCTCGAACTGGTTGGACGCGCTCGGCGGCACACTGGCATGCGGCGGCGTCTGCGGCCCATTCCACGGCACCGACTGCATCTGGATCGGTCCGTTGAGATCCGGCGGCGGCAATGGCGTGGTCGGCAGCGATCCCCTGACTGCGAGTGGATTCGGACTCGGATTAGCACTTGGGACCTGCGCGTGCCCCGGCGAGGCACCGATCGTGAGCACCGAAACGATCAACATTGCAAGAGAGATGAATTTACTTCTCGACATTCTAACGGACCTCCTTGTACCTGTTGCCATCACCGGCGATGGCCCGCCACTTTCCGCACACGCCGATTACGCGGTTGGACTCCGCAGTTGCGATCGAACTGCCGGCACCGAATCGAAGCGAAGCGCTTGCGCGGCGCCAATCAGGTCGCGATTATAGCCAAGGCGGTCAGCCTTGTCTTGCGGTATTGAGCCGAGCCGAGCCGCATCTGGAGATGGCATGCGCGGATTCAGATTTCTCGTCGTAGTACTCATCCTGTCGCCGATCATTATGCTCGCGCTGGGCGAGCCGAAACTCGCGCGGCAACCCTTCGCGCAAGTTACCGCGGCGCCCGGACCCGCGCCACTGACTGCACCGGTGGCTCCGGGTCAGCCGCAGCCATTCTCGACGATCGGAGCGCTGCCCTCTCTAGCAGCGGCACCGGGGTTCACTCCGGCGGCCGTCGCGAGCATAGCCGCGACGCCGCGCGCGTTTCGATGTACTTGCGGGGCGCCGGGAACCTGGACCGAGTGGGCCGGTATCGTGTCGTCGTCCAGCTATGTCCTCGCGAGTCAGTCCGCGCGCGGGCAGTGCGCCAACTATCTGCTGAACGCGAACGCGCCGTCGCCGTACATCAATCAAAACGGATCTACGCTGAACCAGCAAAGGCCGACGATCTACAACGGCACCGCGTTCACGCAGCGCGCGCAGGTAAACACCTCGGTGGGCCAATCCTTCCTGCAGCAACGCTCTACGACCACGTCGTTGACGAGCGAATGCTCGCGATGCGCCTGCAACTAACTTAGTCGATTAATTTTTTCAGATCTTCGGGAAGCGGCGCAGTCACCTTGGCGTGACCGACTGCCGGCGAGTCGAAAGCGATGTCGCAAAGATGCAGCCAGAAGCGTCCGTGCGCGAGCGATTCGCTCGCCGGACCGCCGTACAGAGTGTCGCCAACAATAGGCAGCCCGATGCTCGCGAGATGCACGCGGATCTGATGGCGGCTGCCGGTCTTCGGCGCAATTGATAGCAGGGTGAACGCTCCGACGCGGCGAATTGGATCGACGACAGTGCTCGCGGGACGGCCGGCGCGTTTCGGATTCGCGCTCGACGGATCGCCGACGATCATCTTGCGCGCGTTCTTCGCATGATGCGCGATCGGCGCGTCAATCTCCGTCTTGCTTTCGAGCACGCCGGCGACCAGCGCCTCATAGCGGCGCGCGATTTTTCCCGCACGAATTGCATCGCGCAGTTTGTCGAACGTGCCGCGATTGCGCGCAATCAGCAGCGCGCCCGAAGTGCCGTTGTCCAGCCGATGCACCAATCCGCCTTCGAGCGGCTTCTCGCCAACCGTCGCAATTTCGGGAAACCGCGCGACGACCGCATTCATGACGGTGTCGCGCTCGTCAGCATTCAGCGGATGGCACGGCATGCCGCCGGCTTTATTCACGACGATCACGCTCGCATCTTCATGGACAACTTCGAGCGGTAGATCGGCGTTAGGCTCGATCACGGCGCGTCGATTGGTCGAAGCAACTTCGATGCGATCGTCGGCGCCGACGATTTCACTCTTCTTCGAGCGCCGCCCGTTGATCCGCACCAACCCGCGCTCGACCAGCTCTTGCGCAACCCGCCGCGACGACGCGAACCCAGTGCGCACCAGGTAATGATCGAGCCGTTCTTTTGCTATGTCGGGCAAACTACTTAGTGGCTCGCGGCGGCGCTTGTGGGAGTTGCTGCTGGCGGACGGTTGTACACCGAAAATTGTATGGTCGCAGCGTAGAGCAGAATGCCGAGCAGGATTGCTACGGTGAGAATATCCACGAAGCCGAGTTGGGTTGCGCCGCGCGCATGACGATTGAATCGCCGCATTCGTTCTCCTTACCGATGCACCACTATACTCCCGCCGCTGTGCGCAATGCCGAACGGACTTGACGGCCTCGCTCAGGCAATCCGAACAATCGCCGCAACTCGCGACCGGTCTCCGATTTCTCGCACGCCGCGATATCGAGCGGGGAACCAGTCGCGACGACGCGCCCGCCGTCGCCGCCGCCGCCGGGTCCGAGATCGATCACATAGTCGGCGTTCGCGATGAACTCGAGGTTGTGCTCGATCACCACCAGCGTGTTGCCTTCGGTGACCAGCCGATTGAGCACTTTGATCAGGCGCTTGATGTCGGTCGAGCTGAGCCCGGTGGTCGGCTCGTCGAGGATGAACATCCGCGGCAAGTGCTTCCCGTCCTCGCCCGCAGGAGCCGGTTCGAGGTCGGCCAGCAGGAAGCGCGCGAGCTTGAGCCGCTGCGCCTCGCCGCCGGACAGCGTCGAGGTGGTCTGGCCGAGCCGGATGTACCCGAGGCCGACCGCGATTAGCGCGTCGAGCCGCTTGACGATCGCCGGGTGATGGATGAAAAACGCGCGCGCGTCTTCGACAGTCAGATCGAGCACCTGGTTGATGCTGTAGTTGCGCAGCTTGATCGCGAGAATATGGCTCTGGAAGCGGCGGCCGTCGCACGCGTCGCATTTCACTTCGAGGTCCGCCATGAAATGCATCTCGATCGTGACGGTGCCCGTGCCGCTGCATTTTTCGCATCGCCCGCCGGTGACGTTGAACGAAAAATGCCGCGCTTGCACGCCCAGCCGGCGCGCCTCGGGACTGGCGGCGAACAGCTTGCGGATGTCGTCGTAGATTTTCAGATAGGTCGCGGGATTCGATCGCATCGATCGCGTCGGCAATTCCTGCCCCATATGCACCATCTCGCCGATCAGCTCGAGGCCGTCGATACGCTCACATTCACCAGCCTCTGCCGACGTATTGCCGGAGTGGCGCAAATAATTGTTGTAGAGAACGTCCTCGACCAGCGTCGATTTTCCTGATCCGGAAACGCCTGTCACGCAAATCATCCGGCCGGCCGGGAGCGCGACGTCTATACCGGCAAGATTGTGCTCGCGCGCTCCGACGATTCGAATCGCGGGATCGCGCTTTGAAAATTTGCGCTGCTTGGCCAGCGCGCGCATCAGCAGCACGCGCCCCGGCGACGACGCCATGCTGTCGAGCGTCGCCTTGGCCGGCACTCCCGAATACGTGAGCTCGCCGCCTTCGCTGCCACCGCCGGGGCCAAGCTCGACGACGTGATCTGCGCCCGCGATCATCGCAGGATCGTGCTCGACGACGACGACGGTGTTGCCGAAGTCGCGCAGGCTGTACAGCACCGCGAGCAGCCGCCGCGCGTCTGCCGCATGAAGGCCGACGGTAGGCTCGTCGAGCGCGTAGAGCGTCCCGACCAGCACGCTGCCGAGTGCGCTCGCGAGATGTATCCGCTGCGCCTCGCCGCCCGACAGCGTGCGCGCCTGCCGCTCGACCGTCAGGTAGCCGAGCCCGACTTCGAGCAGGTAGTTGACGCGATTGCGCAGCTCGCGCATCACGACCGCGGCGCGCGTCGCGACTTCAGGTATCGTTCCGATTTTGTCGAGCCATTCGACGAGGTCGCGAATCGAGAGCCGCCCGGCGTCGGCGATCGATTTGCCGTCCACCAGCACGTTCAGCGCCTCGGCCTTGAGCTTGGCGCCGCCGCATGCGGGGCAGGTGACGAAGCGCCGATACTTCGCGAGCAGAATCCGCACGTGAGTCTTGTAGCGGCGTCCTTCGAGCCACTTGAAGAAGCCGTGCACGCCCGGCCACTTGTCTTCGTCCCACTTCGCACGAGGACCTTCATCGCCGTCGAGCAGCCACGTGCGCTCCTCGTCGGTCATCTCGCGGAACGGCGCCGACGTGCGAATTTTTCTGCGGCGCGCCAGCTTGAGCATCCAGTCGTTCATCTCGCGATACGCCGGCGTGCGCCACGGCGCGACCAGCCCGTTGCGCATCGAGCGACTGTGATCCGGAAGCACCTTGTCGAGATCGAGTTCGACGGTGCGGCCGAAGCCTTCGCATTCGGGACACGCTCCGATTGGGCTATTCGACGAAAACAGCGCCGTGGTCGGCTCGGCGAACGCCGTCGCGCATCGCGAGCAATTGAAGCGCCGATCGAAATCGATCGCGTCGATGCTATGCGTATTGCCGTTATCCCGCTCGACGCGTACCGCCCGCGCACGTCCACTGCCTAGATAGAAGGCTTTCTCTAGCGCCTCGCGCACGCGCTCGATCTCGCCCTCACCATTCACCGAAATACGATCGACGACGACCATCATCGTGTTGTCGATCGGCGGCTGCGGCGTCGGCGCAGTACCGTTCAGCGCCTCAGCCGCGATTGCGCGCGCCGCAAACTCCGCCGTCTCGGTGATCGCGTCGTTAGCGTACAGTCGATGGTACCCGTTCTGAATCAGATAGCCGGCCGCGTCGGGAATCGATCGCGATCCCGCCTCGAACGGCGCCAGGATGACGTACAGCCCCACTGTCTCGAGGATTCGCGCGCCCGCACTCTCGACACTGTCGCGGCTAACCTCGCCGCCACATTTCGGACAAATGGTATGCCCGACCGTCGCGAACAGCAGACGCAGGTAGTCGCTGATTTCCGTGACGGTGCCGACCGTCGAGCGCGCATTCTTGATCGTGTTTTTCTGGCGCAGCGCAAGCGCCGGCGGAATCTCCGAGATCGCATCGACATCCGGCCGTTCCATCCGCTCGAGGAACAAGCGCGCGTAGGTCGACAGACTCTGCACGTAGCGCCGCTGCCCCTCGGCATAAACGGTATCGAAGACCAGGCTCGATTTGCCCGAGCCCGAGACTCCGGTGACGACGGTCAGCTTCTCGCGGGGAATTTCGAGCGAGATATTGGCCAGGTTGTGAGTGCGCGCGCCCCGGATACTGATTGAGCGATCCAAGCTTCTCCCAGCCACTTACCGAGGGTCTGCGATGGGTCGCGCTTTCTTTTTGCGCTCGCCCGGATATTCGTCGGCGACTTTTGCGTATAACTCGGCGAGCTGGACGTCGAATTTCGCCTGGAGGCGGCGGGTTTCGGCCTCGCGTTCGGCGACCGGCATCGGAGCGATCCGGGCCAGTTCCTCTTCGAGCCGCTGCATCAGGCGATTTCGCGCCACCAGGTATTCGTAGCCATTCATAGGCGCTAAAACCTCAAATTCCAAAGATCAGAATTATAGGTTATCCTGCGACGAGCGAATAGCCCGCGACCTCGTCGAGCACCTTGCCTGTGGAAACTCATACTGAATCGTCACGCAAATCCGCCAACCTGGAAATCGTGCGCGCGTGGCCCGATACTGCGATCTGCCACGGATTCATCGGGCGCGCGGGTGGCGTCAGCAAGGGCGCGTTCGCGTCGATGAATCTTTCTTATTGGGTCGGCGACGACGAGCGCGCGGTCGATACCAACTGGAAGCGTCTCCGTCGCGAGGTGCCGGAGCTCGAAATGGTCGCGCGGCTGAACCAGGTCCATGGCAACGTCGTTCACGCCGCGACTCGCGACACTGAGGGGTTGCGGCCGGCGGGCGACGGGATCGTCACTGCCGAGCCCGGCGTGATGCTGGGGATATTCACCGCCGACTGCGTGCCGATCCTGATGGTCGATTCGAAACACAAAATAGCCGGCGCATTGCACGCGGGATGGCGCGGCGTTATCTCGGATATCGCCGATGCGGGCATGCGCGCGATGGTCCATCTCGGCGCCGTCGCGTCCGACATTAGCGCTGCGATGGGGCCATCGATTGGCCAGTGCTGTTTCGAAGTGGACGCCGATCTTGGCGATCGCTTTGGCCGTGAGATCGCCGGCGCATCAAATCACACGAGGGCAGGGCGTCCGGGCAAGGCCTTCATCGATTTGCGCGGCGTCGTGAGCGACCAGCTCGAACGCGCAGGACTCGCGCCCACAAACATCACAAGTGTTGGCCCATGCACTCGATGCTCATCTGATCGTTTCTTCTCGCGTCGTGCGGCCGGCGGAACAGTCACCGGCCTTCAGATGAGCTTCGTCGGCTTTGCCGCGTAGCAACATGCCTCAACGCAAGCCAAAGAAACTTCGCCCGGGCGATTTGATCGCGAAAATTCGCAAGCCGATGGCGCCGCCGTCGAAAACCATTGAGGATCCGACCAAGTACAAGCGCGAGCGCGAGCTGGAAAGACTCCGCCGCGAGCGAGATTTGAATGAGTAACGTGCGCGTTGGGACGGAGGCAGAATCTTGAATCGCGCAGGGCGCTGTATTCGGACCCTCACCTTAATCCTCTCCCTTACAGGGAGAGGAGACAGACACTGATGCCGACTCCTATCACTGGACAGATTCGCGTCGGGATCATCGGCGCCGGCCTCATCGGCCAGTTGCATTCGATGATGCTCCGATACGTCGCCGATCGCACCGAGCAAAGCGTGCGCGTGGTCTCCGTCGCCGACCTGTCGCATGCAGCGGCTGAGAGTCTGGCCGCGAGATGGCAGGGCGCCCGCGCGTTCGAGTCGGCTGAGGAGATAATCGCCGATCCGTCGATCGACGCGGTATGGATCTGCACGCCGACTTCGATGCATCGCAAGGTCTGCATTGCCGCCGCTGAAGCGGGCAAGCATATCTTCTGCGAGAAGCCGCTCGCGATGACCGCGGCGGAAGCATCCGCGATGGCGGCTGCTATCAAAGCGTCTGGCGTGATTAGCCAGGTCGGACTCGTGCTGCGATTTTCGCCGGTGTACAACGTGATCAAGACGATGTTCGAAGCGCCGGATGTCGGCGGATTGCTCAGCGTCACGATGCGCGACGATCAGGATTTTCCGACGCGCGGTGCGCATGCGAGCGCATGGCGTAACGATCCGTCGCTGACCGCGGGCGGCACTCTTATCGAGCACAGCGTCCACGACTTCGATCTGCTGACGTGGATGTTCGGTCCCGTCACCAGCCTCTATTGCCGCACCCGCAACCTGAACGGCGCCGACGGCGTCGAAGACTTCGGCGCGACCTCGATGGAATTTGCCGGCGGCTGGCACGGACAGCTCACTTCGATCTGGCATCGGATGATTGCGCGCGCCAGCAATCGACGACTTGAAGTGTTCGCCGAGAACTTGTTTGTTGGCTGCGACGCCGATACGCTCGGTCCGATCGTTTTTCAGCGCGGATCCGGCGCCCAGGAAGAGACGATCACTGCCGACGAAGTGATGGCGAGATTCACCGACCAAATATTGCGCGAGCGGCCGTACCTCGCGCCGATTAAGGATCGCCTGATGATCCCGTACGCCGCCGAGGATGCGACATTTGTCGCCGCGCTCAAGGGCGCGTGTGAGCCCGATCCCGAATTTGCCGCCGGGGTATCGGCGCAGCGCATGGTCGAAGCGGCCTATGAATCCGCGCGCACCGGCGCTACGGTGAAACTCTAAACTTAAAGCGTTACTTTAATCCAAAGGGATGCCTCCTCACTTATGATCGATTTTGAACTCAGCGAAGAACAACAGATGATCCGCGACAGCGTCGGTGCATTCGCGCGCGAGGAGATTCGTCCCGCGGCGCGGCCCGCCGACGAAAGCGGTACGATTCCCGCCGCACTGGTCACCAAGGCGTGGCAATTCGGATTCGTCAGCGGCAGTATCCCCGAGAAGTTCGGCGGCGGTGGCGATGCGCGCTCGGCAGTGACCGGCGCAATCGTCGCGGAGGAGCTCGGCTTCGGCGACATCTCGATCGGACTGCACATCCTCGCGCCGCGCCTGTTCGCATTTCCGATCGTCGAAATGGGTACCGACGACCAACGCGCCAAGTACTTGAAAAAATTCGCCGGCGCGGACTTCGCCGCAGCAACCGCGGCCGTGATGGAGCCGCGCTTCGATTTCGACTTGTCGGCGCAGCAGATGACGGCCAAACGCGACGGTGCTGGATACGTCCTGAATGGCGGCAAGTGCTACGTGCCGCTCGCAGCCGAATCCGATTCGATTCTGATCTATGCGACGACCGACGCGTCGAAGGGTTATGCAGGCGTCGACGGTTTCATCGTTCAGCGCAATTCGGCAGGGGTCACGATTTCCGAACGCGAGAAGAACATGGGGCTCAAGCCGCTCGCGACTTATGAACTCACGCTGAAAGATTGCCGCGTCGGCGCCGACGCGCGACTGGGCGGCGACAAGGGTATCGACTTTTCGCGTTTGATGAGCGAGTCGCGAGTAGCGTTTGCCGCGATGGGCGTTGGCGTGATGAATGGCGCGTTCGAATACGCCCGCGATTACGCCAAGGAACGCAAGGCGTTCGGGGTGCCAATCGCGACCAAGCAGGCGATCGCGTTTATCCTCGCCGACATGGCGATTGAAATCGACGCGGCGCGCCTGCTGGTGTGGGAAGCGGCGTACGAACTCGACAAGGGCCGGGACGCGCTGAAGGCAAGTTACCTCGCGAAAAATTACGTCGCTCAGAGCGCGCTCAAAGTGACTGACAACGGCGTGCAGGTGCTCGGCGGCCACGGTTACATCCGCGAGCATCCGGTCGAGATGTGGCTGCGCAACGCGCGTGGGTTTTCCGCAATCGAAGGAATCGCAACGGTCTGACGGGCCGCGACGGAGATAAATCATGATCGATTTTGAACTCGAACCACAAATTCTCAGCCGGCTGCAGATGTACCACGCCGTCTCGGAGCACATGATGCGGCCGATCTCGCGCGACTGCGACGAGCATGAGCACACCAAGCCCACGCAGTTTTACGATTCGATGTGGTCGGCATCAGCCGCCGCCGATATCCAGGTCGGCAACGACAAGAGCAAGAAGCCCGATGCCGCCGGAGCGCCACCGCGACGCGCCAACCTGTTGTCCGTCCTCAGCACCGAGGAACTGTGCTGGGGCGACGCCGGGCTGTACCTCTCGACCCCCAACTCGGGACTCGGCGGCGCAGCCGTCATGGCAGCGGGAACGCCGGAACAGAAAGAGCGGTTTCTCAAGCGCTTCAAGGAAGGCAAGCCGAAGTGGGGCGCGATGGCGATCACCGAGCCGGGCTTCGGTTCCGATTCGTCGCAAGTCACGACCACCGCCGCGCGCGACGGCGACCATTGGGTGATCAACGGCACCAAGATTTTCTGCACCGCCGGCGAGATGGCGGCCCAGAAGTCCGACGGCTTCGTCGTCGTGTGGGCGACGGTCGATAAGAGCGCGGGACGCCCCGGCATCAAGCCGTTCGTCGTCGAGCACAACACGCCCGGCATGACGGTGGCGCGAGTCGAGAACAAGCTCGGCATCCGCGCGTCAGATACGGCCGCGCTCATCTTCGACAACTGCCGGATTCCGCTGGACGCCCTGCTGGGCAGCGCCGAGGTTCGCAAGGAAGGCGGCTTCAAGGACGTGATGGCGACGTTCGACGCGACCCGTCCGATCGTCGCGGCGATGGCAATCGGAGTAGGGCGCGCCGCGCTCGATTTCGTCCGCGACTTCCTCAAGGAACAGAACGTGCCGGTTCGCTACGGTATCTCGCCGCGGCGTCTGACCGCCATCGAGCGCGATTTCATGGAGATGGAAGTGCAACTGCAGGCCGCGCGATTGCTCACGTGGCGCGCCGCATGGATGCTCGATACCGGCAAGCGCAACAGCCTCGAAGCCTCGATGGCGAAGGCGAAAGCGGGCCTCGCGGTCACGCTGATCACGCAGAAAGCGGTCGAGCTACTCGGACCGCTGGGCTACTCGCGCAAAATCCTGGTCGAGAAATGGATGCGCGACGCGAAGATCAACGACATCTTCGAGGGCACCCAGCAGATCAACATGATAATTATCGCGCGTAGGATCCTGAACTACAGCAGCAAGGAACTGAATTGAAATGCGGGGCGCGCAGCCCCGCGCTTAATTCGCGCTGCTTAGTAGAACCACTTGCCGTTGTCCCATCGGAAGATCTCCGTGGTGTGGGTATCGCTGACGGTCTTGCGCTCCGAGCGCCGAGCCTCGTCCTGTGACTTGCCCGCGATGTAGTACTCGAATTCCTCGTAGGTAATCTTGCCGATCGAGTAGCCGTCCTTCGATTGATGCGATTCGCAGGCCGCGATCTTGCCGTAGCCGGTGTAGGTCGCGGTCTCGTAGCCTTCCTTGGGAACGAATTTCAAGTTCGACAGATTGTTCGTCTCGCGGTCGTGCAGATCCTGCTCCCAGTGTTTGCAAAAATCCGGGAACAGCGCCGATGCTTTCCTGAATTCGATATCGCGCTTAATGCGGTCGGGTGTGAGGTCCGCGACCAGCGCTTTGACCTTCTGACCCAGCGTCTTCTTGTTCGCCGGTGATATGGCTGCGGCGGTAAGCGCCGTGCTATCGGGCGGCGATGCGGACGTCGTCGATGTGGCCTCGTTTGGAGGCCCCGATTGCGCGTACACCGGCGATGTTCCCATCAGCACGGCGAATGCGATTACACTGACAGCAGCCCCCGCCACTACAGTCCGTACAAAGTTCATAGCGATGGTTTCTATAGCAGAAATGCATCCTGCCGTCAGCACCTCGAGAGGCGGATGTGGAAAAAAGCGGCCGCAGCCCGGTGAGGGACTGCGGCCGGTTAAGGACCCCTAGCTCTGGCTCGACTTAATCGTTAGGCACCAGCTCGACGCGCCGGTTCTGAGCGCGACCCTCAGCCGTGTCGTTGGGGGCGACGAAGTCGGTCTTGCCGTAACCGTGCGGAATCAACTGGCTCGACGGGATTCCCGCCTTGGCCAGGTAATCCACGACCGCATCGGAACGCCGATCGGACAGCTTGAGGTTGTACTCTTCGCCGCCGATAGCGTCGCAGTATCCGTTGACGTTGATCGTCACGTTCGGATTGGCCTTCAGAGTAGTCGCGGCCTCATCTAGAACTGCGGCGTCACCCGGACGGATCTTCGACTTGTTGAAATCGAAATGCACGCCACGCAGCACCAGCTTCTGCCTGACCGGAGGCGGCGGAGGCGGTGGCGGTGGGGGCGGCGGAGGAGGCGGTGGCGGAGGAGGCGGCGGTAGGGGCTTCGGCGCCAGCAGGTAGCCGGCGATTCCGCCGACGACCGCGCCAGTCAGCACTCCTATTCCGCATCCAAGACCAACCGTCTGTGCGTCATCCTCGTCACTTTCAAGACCGATTGCGCAGCCCGCGCCTCCGCCGATGAGCGCGCCGCCGGTGGCTCCGATTGCGGTGTACTCCTTCTGCTCAGGCGTCCATGACGAGCACGACGAGACCGTCAAAAGCACGACGGTCGCAAACACGCCTATCCAACTTTTCCACTTATGCACTAGGTAACCCTCCCTGGGTTTCTGATCCTGCCGCTAACGAACTTCGTGAATTCTGCCATTTTCCGCGAGTCAGGTCCATTCGGGATGAGAATCCGCCCAATAGCGTGAATTCCGTAATGGTTCGTTTACAAAAGAACGGGCCGCAGCCCGTTTGAGGGACTGCGGCCCCGTTGCCAAACGTTTCAGTCTCGGCCGGGCCTCTAGTCGTTAGGCACCAGCTCAACCCGCCGGTTCTGAGCGCGACCCTCAGCCGTGTCGTTGGGGGCGACGAAGTCGGTCTTGCCGTAACCGTGCGGAATCAACTGGCTCGACGGGATTCCCGCCTTGGCCAGGTAATCCACGACCGCATCGGAACGCCGATCGGACAGCTTGAGGTTGTACTCTTCGCCGCCGATAGCGTCGCAGTATCCGTTGACGTTGATCGTCACGTTCGGATTGGCCTTCAGAGTGGTTGCGGCCTCATCCAGAACTGCTGCGTCACCCGGACGAATCTTCGACTTGTTGAAATCGAAATGCACGCCACGCAGCACCAGCTTCTGCCTGACCGGTGGGGGCGGTGGTGGAGGCGGCGGCGGTGGAGGAGGAGGTGGCGGCGGAGGCGGTGCCGGTTTCGGCGCCAGCAAGTAGCCGTTAACTGCGCCGATCAGAGCGCCGACGACGACGCCAGTCGGGCATCCGATTTCATAGCTCTCCTTCGAGCCGCTTACGCCCGCGGCGATTCCACATCCCAGGCCACCGCCAATCAGCGCTCCAGCGGCGGCTCCCCCTGCGGTATATTCCCTTTGCGCGGGCGTCCATGACGCGCATGACGATACCGTCAGTAGTACGACGGTCGCTCCCGCGCCAATCCAAGTTTTCCAGCTAGTCACTAGTACCCCTCCATAAAGTTTGAGCTATTCCGGAATCAAGTCTCAGCAATTCTGCCTTTTTTTGGAAGCTGGGTCTATTGGAAGTCGAATGCATCCTGAACAGCAGGATTCGTAACAGTTCCGCAACAAGAGAATCGATACAAAAAGGCGGCCGCAGCCCGTTTAAGGGGCTGCGGCCGCCGGCGGACAATCTCAGTCGCGGTCCGATCTACTCATTCGGTACCAGTTCGACGCGGCGGTTCTGAGCGCGACCCTCAGCCGTGTCGTTGGTGGCAACGAAGTCGGTCTTGCCGTAGCCGTGCGGAATCAACTGACTCGACGGAATACCCGCCTTCACCAGGTAATCCACGACGGCGTCCGAACGCCGATCGGACAGCTTGAGGTTGTACTCCTCGCCACCGATCGCGTCGCAATAGCCGTTGACGTTGATCGTCACGTTCGGATTGGCCTTCAGAGTCGTCGCGGCCTCATCCAGAACTGCGGCGTCACCCGGACGGATCTTCGACTTGTTGAAATCGAAATGCACCCCGCGTAGCACCAGCTTCTCCTTGACCGGCGGCGGCGGAGGAGGCGGTGGAGGCGGCGGCGGTGGAGGTGGCGGAGCCGGCGGAGGCGGCGGCGGAATCACCTCATCACATAGGTAATGGCCAGCCAACGTGCCGACCAGGGCACCGGCAGCTGCTCCACCCAGACCGCCCCAAGCTCGGGCGTCATGGTTACTGGATCTGTTATCGCTGGTGGCGTTGTCGACGATGACAATGCCAGAGGCTGCACCGATGCCTGCGCCTAGCAACCCTCCGATGAGCGCGCAGGATCCCCAATGGCGCGGCTGCTGCAAATATGCGCAACCGCTCACGCCGGATGCGAGCAATGCTAAACCCGCGATGCCGGCTACTGCATTTAGAAGCCTGGATTTCAGTCTCATGAACTCCTCCTCACCCAAGTGCGTCTATGCGCGAGGCGTACTCCTCACTTGGCCCCCGAGCCTAGATCATGTCCAAACGCCTGCTACCCACCCAATTGACGGGGAAATATAGTTATATTTGTAACAAGAATGCAACACGTCCCGGCTGAAATCGGTGAGATTTTTTGCGGGTTCATCGGGGGTTCCTCCGCCGAATCCCGGCCTAACCTGTGGATAACTGTCGGTTAATTGCCCCGGTTATGCGGTCAGGCACGACTAATAAAGACGCGCCGGACTTGCATGGAGGCACAGTCCGGCGCGGTCCTGAGAGTCGATTTAGTGGTGGTCGTGGCCCGGTCCGCCGGATCCGTGGTGCTCCTTCTCCACTTCGTGCTTTTCCACTTCGTGCTTGTGCTCTTCGGCAGCGATCGGATGCTCGTACGGATGCTTGTACCAATCCGGATGATGCGCATTTACCCAATCGGGGTGATGATCGTTCCACCAGCTGCGATCGTGCCATTCGTGATGTTCGTCGAAGTCGCCGTCGGCATCACGTTTCCAATCAGGATGAGCCTCGGCCCATTCGGGATGGTTCTTGTACATCCAACCGGGATCGTTCTGATGCCACCAGTCAGACTCGTGCCACGCATGGTCGGGTCCGTACGCGCCATATCGGTTGCTGCCCTCGAGCTTTCCCCAGGTGTTGGGGTGTTGCTGCATGAACGATTCGAGGTCAGGATGCCGTTCCCGCCATGCCTTGTTGTAAATCAGGTTGGGATTGTGCTGGAGCTGGTTCCTCAAGTCGGGACGTGAATCAATAAAGTGGTCCAGGCGCTCTTCGTGGTAGAACTGGGCCGCCGAAATCGACGGCATCGCCATCGCGAAGATAACGACAGCGAGGGCCAGCGTGCTTCTGAGATGCTTCATATGTGATTTCTCCTGAGATTCGAACAGTTGGTATCGGGGAGCAATCGATATGCCACGTTTCACTAGCGGCGAATCCTAGCAAATCTGCGGGATGCATACCTATCCTCTCCCGCGTCAGGGTTCGCGTCTCCCGAAAAGGTGCATGAGCCGCCAGATTTCGGTTAAGAGGCGGTGTCAGCGGTTGTCCTGAGCGACCGCAAGGCGCGGCGGCCAATTCCGCGAAAAGCGGAACCCTGCTACACTGGATTTTTCATCATGCTTTCATTGGCGCGCGGTAAAGAGGGAAGTTTCAAGCTGGTCTCGGGCTACAAGCCTGAGGGCGACCAGCCGGCTGCGATCGAATCGATCGTCGCCAATCTCAACGACAAAGTGCCGCATCAGGTGCTGCTCGGCGTCACCGGCTCGGGCAAGACGTTCACGATGGCCAACGTGATCGCGCGCGTGAATCGGCCGACGCTCGTAATGGCGCCGAACAAGACGCTCGCCGCGCAGCTTTACAACGAGTTCAAGAGCCTGTTCCCGGAAAACGCGGTCCGTTACTTCGTCTCGTACTACGACTACTACCAGCCCGAAGCATACGTGCCTTCGACCGACACGTTTATCGAGAAAGACGCGAGCATCAACGACGAGATCGACAAGCTGCGCCATTCCGCGACCAAGGCGCTGCTCGAGCGCAACGACGTGCTGATAGTGGCGTCGGTCTCGTGCATCTACGGCCTGGGCGAGCCCGAAGTGTACTTCGAGATGCTGGTGTTCCTCGAAGAGGGGCAGACTATCGACCGCGACAAGATGCTGCGCAAGCTGGTCGATATCCAGTATCAGCGGAACGATTACGATTTTCATCGCGGGACGTTTCGGGTGCGCGGCGACACCGTCGAGATTTTCCCGGCGTACGAAGAGCAGCGTGCGGTGCGGGTCGAGTTTTTCGGCGACCAGGTCGAGGCGATGTACGAAATCGACGCGCTGCGCGGCAAGGTCATTCGCAAGCTGCAGAGCATCGCGATCTATCCGGCGTCGCATTACGTGACCACCTCCGATCGGATGGAAATCGCGGTGCGCAATATCCGCACCGAGCTGAAGGAGCGCCTCGAGTTTTTTCGCACCGAGAATCGGCTGCTGGAAGCGCAGCGCCTCGAGCAGCGCACGATGTACGACCTCGAGCTGCTGGCCGAGATGGGCTTCTGCCCCGGAATCGAGAACTACTCGCGTCATCTGACGGGCCGGCTCCCCGGACAGGCGCCGCCGACCCTGCTCGATTACTTCCCGAACAATTCGCTGTTCTTCATCGACGAGAGCCACGTGACGATTCCACAAATCGGCGGGATGTATCGAGGCGACCGCTCGCGCAAATCAGTGCTGGTCGATTTCGGATTCCGGCTGCCGTCCGCACTCGACAATCGGCCCTTGAATTTCGAGGAATGGGAATCGCATGTCGTGCAGGCGGTTTACGTTTCAGCGACACCCAGCGACTACGAGCAGCAGAAATCGTCGGGGCTTATCGTCGAGCAGTTGATTCGGCCGACCGGACTTATCGATCCACAGATCGAAGTGCGCAAGGCGGGCACGCAGGTCGACGACCTGCTCGAGGAGATTCACAAACGCGTCGCAGTGAACGAGCGCGTGCTGGTCACCTGTCTCACCAAGAAAATGGCTGAGGACTTGACCGACTACTACCACGACCTCGGCATCCGCGTGCGCTACCTGCATTCGGACATCGAGACAATCGAGCGCGTCGAGATTATCCGCAGCCTGCGCAAGGGGGACTTCGACGTGCTGGTCGGAATCAACCTGCTGCGCGAAGGCCTTGACCTGCCCGAAGTGTCGCTGGTCGCGATTCTCGATGCTGATAAGGAAGGCTTCCTGCGTTCAGCGCGCTCGCTGATCCAGACGACGGGCCGAGCCGCGCGCCATATCAACGGCCGCGTCATCATGTATGCGGACACGATCACCAAATCGATGGAACAGGCGATCGGCGAGACCAACCGCAGGCGTGCAAAACAGGTCGCCTACAACGAGCAGCACGGCATCACGCCCACCTCGATCATAAAGGCGATCGACGCATCGCTGGTCGAGATGTACTCGCCGGAATGGGCGGTGGTGCCGGAAATCGGCGACGACAAGCACGAGGAAGAGTTCATTCCGGCGCACGAGCTGCCCGATCGAATCACCGCACTTCGCCATCAGATGATGGAGGCCGCAGAGAAACTCGACTACGAACGCGCCGCCGACCTGCGCGATCAGATCAAGAAGTTGGAGCGTCACGCATTCGGAATGGATCAGCCACGCCATCCAGTGCAGCCGTCACAACCACCCGGCTCAGCGCATCAGCCGCGGTACGAAGGCCAAAGAAAGATACCGCCGAGAAAGGTATCCCGACGAAAACCCGCGGCCGCCGCGGCGCAGGCGCAGCAACGGGCGCCGCAGCCGGCGCGATAGGTCCAACCAAACAAACCAAGCTCAAGCTGATCCCGGACGCGCCGAAGTAAGGGAAGGGAACACTTGATTGAATGTGAAACCCTCCGCGGGTTTCACGCTTCCGCGGCAGGGGTGACCCCTGCACCCAATATTTATAAATCCGGTTCCCCTTCCCGCTCGGGAAGGGGTTAGGGGTTAGGTTCTTCGCGCGTGCGCACGCCTCCGGTTCCGCGACTCAAGATGCAAGCGAGCAACGTCGCGCTCGATTTATTTGATCGCCGGGCCGAACCTGATCGGACCGGGAATGAACAAGTTCGTCTTCCTGCCATTCTGGCCGATGATCACTGCCGGATCGAGATTTCCACCCATGGTTAATTGGGTCTCGCTGAATTCGACGAGTTGGTCTCCCACCTTACCGGAGCCACAGTCGTCGGTTCCTACCGATACCCAGAGATCACCCGAATGGTCGAAATCGATTCCACCGATGCAATCGTACGAGGAACCGAATGCAGCCGATGTAATGATAACAGCCGCCTGAGGAGAGATTTGTCCCGAACCGCTGAGATCGCTCGCTGCGATCATCTCGATCTCATCGCTGTTGGAGGCTGTGCCTGCTAACCACATATTCCCTGCATCATCGAAGGCGAAATCAACAGGGTCCAGCATTTCGGGCAGATTCACGGTCAGACTCGGATTCGGTGCGCTAACTGCACGATCGCTTGGGGTGAACCGCCAGATCATCGGACGCGAGGGATCGAAAGGCAGCGGGAACTCGACCACCCAGAGGTTGTCGGATCTGTCGAAACGCAACTTCGTGGGGCTGGCGACTTGCGAGGCGATAGATACGGCGGTGCTTTGTGTGCTGGTCTTTTTTAGCTGATCGGCAAGAAGCTCAACGACTCGCCTTCCATCGTCGACGACCCAAAGATTTCCCTTCGGGTCAAAGTCTATACTCACGGGTATTACGAACTGATCGGTCTGACCTCCACTGATCGTGATGAGCTTAGCCTTTGCGCGCCCACGGCTTGCGAGCGCGGCGAGATCGCCCTTAGTGATATCGAGCGCTGGTGGGGGGAGATTATTGTTGATGCTATAGAATACGGCCCAGAGGTCCCCGTGCCGATCGAAGGCGATTGAAAATGGTCCGTTGTAAACTTGGCTCCCGAAGGCAACGCGGGCCTTAGGTGTGCCGCTTTTCAAAAGCGCGTTTCCCTGGAATTCCGAGAAGTATTTGTATCCGCCAACCCACAATCCCTGCGCGTCCGATGGAGGTTTGGCCGCCGCGATTTGAATCGTGCAGGCAATTGACCAGATCGCAGCGAGGACTAACGAGCCAATCGTGGTGCGCTTTTGTAGAATGTTCCCGACCCCCCTAAATGACCGCTGCGTTGGATGCTAGTTCATACGCGCGGCCAACTGCCAGTCCAGCGAAGGAAGGCGCGAAGGTTTCTCACCATTTGCCAAGGTAATTGTTTCCGAGAACACAACCAGCCTTCGCGAAAAACCTTAATCGAGGAGCGAAAAACCCTGATATTCATTGGATGGAACAGTTATTGCTGCTCCCTTGGTAGAGCCAAGGAGGCTGCATATGAAAATTTTAAACGGAAAAATTGTTGTTGGCGCGGCGCTGGCGATTTCTCTTGGCGCTTTTACTATTCCAGCGGGCGCGTCGGTGCCACCGATGAATACTGGCAACACCGTGATCAGACCGGTCGCCGGTATCCAGATCGCGCAGGTCGCGCGAGATATCGATCAGAAAACCGACGAGGTTCGCGATGGCACTGAAGGCGCAGTGAACGCCGTCGACGCCGCGCATCGCCGGCACGAGGCCACCGAGTACCGGCATCGCACGATCGGCAGCAAGATCGACAGCAAGGTGCACGAGATGAAGAGCGAGGCCCGAGGCGCTGGAAACGCGGTCGAGCGCGCGCATGAGCGGCATGAAGCGGTCGAGCAGTCGGAAGGTCGCGACTAGTCAGATCGATCGACGACAGTTCGAAAAATAAAGAGGGCCGCCAAAATCTGGCGGCCCTTTTTTGTGTCTCGCCTTTCGCGATCAGGGCTAGAAGGGGATGTCCTCGTCGTCCATCGGCGCGACGTCGTCGCCTCCACCGCCGCCGCCCGCGGGTGCGCGACGCGCACCGCCGCCGCCGAAACCACCGGCATCGTCGCCGGCGGGAGCGCCGCCGCGCGAGCTCAGGAACTGTACCCGCATCGCGACAATATCCGTGGCCTTGCGCTTCCCGCTGCCGTCCTTGGCTTCATACTCGCGGTAAGTAATTCGTCCTTCGATATAAGCCGAGCTGCCCTTCTTCAGGTATTGAGCGCAGGCCTCGCCTTGCTTGCCCCATACAGTGATGTTGTGCCACTCGGTGCGTTCCTGCCGCGTGCCACTCTTGTCGGCGAACGACTCTGTGGTCGCGATTGAAAAACTCGTGACCGACGAGCCCGAGTTGGTGAAGCGAGTTTCAGGATCGCGCCCGAGATTTCCGATGAGAATTACCTTATTTACCGACGCCGACATCTTCGCCACCTCGTGATCGAAAAGTAGTCCCGCCCCGTTCGCAAGGCAAACCCCCACGCGGACGGCCCTGTGGATAGCTTTCTCACGGCGAGGATTGGCTTTCGCATCCAAACTGTGACCGATATAATCCGCCTCGGTGCGGAGGCAGGGATAGGCGATGGCGGCAAGCACTTCCACGACCGCGCCGGTCAGAATCGTAGCCCTCGGCGGGCTCGGCGAGATCGGCCTCAATCTGATGGCGATCGAATGCGCCGGGCGCGCGATCGTGATCGATTGCGGCGTTATGTTCCCCGACGAGCCCGGGCTCGGATTGGGGACTTACATCCCCGAGATGGCGTGGTTCGACCGCAGCCACGTCGCAGTCGAGGCGGTGGTACTCACCCACGCCCACGAGGATCATATCGGCGCGCTTGCGCATCTGCTGTGCCGCTTCAACGTTCCCGTTTATGGCACCGACGTTACGCTCGCGTTCACTCGACGGCGTCTCGCCGATGAGGAGTTCGACGATCCCGTCGACTTGCGGACAATCGAGCCGCGCAAGGCGTTCGCGGCGGGGCCGTTCACGGTCGAGCCGATTCGCGTCACGCACTCGACGCCTAACTCGACCGCGCTCGCGATTCGCACTCCGGCGGGAATCATCATTCATAGCGGCGACTTCAAGATCGATGACGCCCCGGTCGACGGCCAGATGTTCGATCGCGAGCGCTTTGCCGAACTCGGCGCCGAGGGCGTCGCGCTGTTGCTCTCGGACTCAACCAACGTCGAACGTCCCGGCCGCTCGGGATCGGAGAGCTCGCTCAAGCCGGTGTTGCGCGAGTTGACCTCGCGTGCGCGTGGCAGATTCTTCCTGTCGGCCTTTTCGTCGCATCTGCATCGGATTCGCCAGGTGGTCGAGGTCTCGCACGAGTTCGGACGCCGCGTGGTTCCGCTCGGCCGCGCGATGGCTGAAAGCGTCCGGCTCGGACTCGAGACTGGTCAGCTTCCATTCAAGCAGGCGATGTTCGTCGATCCCGGTGAGGCCGAGTTTCTCGACGGCAACCGGCTGAGCTACCTGACCAGCGGGAGCCAGGGCGAGCCGCTCTCCGCGCTGGCGAAGATCGCTGGCGACGCGCATCCGCGCGTGCGTATCGAGCATGGCGACGTGGTGGTGCTGTCGTCGCGCTTCATCCCGGGCAACGAGCGCACCATCAACACGCTGGTCAACCGTCTCTACAAGCAGGGCGCGGATGTCGTTTACGACGCGGTCGCTCCGGTGCACGTTTCAGGGCATGCCAGCCAGGACGAGCTCACGGAGATGATCACGCTGACGCGGCCGCGGCACTTCGTCCCGATTCATGGCGAGTATCGTCATCTGAGCCGTCACGTCGCACTGGCAATCGCGGCGGGAATTCCCGAGCACAACTGCTTTCTGCTCGAAGACGGCGACTCGCTGATTCTGAGCGCCAGTGGTGAGGCGCGTCGCGGCTCGACGGTCGAGGCGGGTCGCGTCGCGCTCGACGTTATGGACGGCGGCGATCCCGAGGTGATCGGCGAGCGGCGGGTGCTCGCGCGCGACGGCACCGTGACGGCGATCATCGTGTTGTCGTCGAAGACCGGACGGATCATTGCGGGTCCGGATCTCCTGTCGCGAGGCCTCGTCAGCGGCGATGGAACTTCCGCGCATATGCGGCGCGCGAAAGAAGAATTAACCCGGCGCATCAATGCGCTCGGCGGCCCGCTGCATGCCAACGATTCGCGCCTGAAGGAAGAAATCGTGCGCGCGATTCGGCGCTACTTCAGCGACGAGCTCGGCAAGCGGCCGCTGGTAGTTCCGTACGTGACGGAGGTGTGAAACCCATCGCGCGCAAGGAGAAAACGGTTATCGAATTGCCTCCACCGGCGGTGGTCGAGGAGGTTTCGATTGCGCCGTCGGCGAGCAGCCGGATCGCGCGCGAGCTTTTTTCACTGGCGCTGCTGGCGTTCGCTGCGTTCGGCACGGTGAGCCTGATTAGCGTCGATATCGGACGTAGTCCCAACCTCGGCGGCCCGGTCGGCGCGGCGATCGCGGCGATGCTCGGCGGCCTGGTCGGATACCAATCGTACACTGCGATGATACTGGTCGGGTGGCTGGCGCAGCGCGTATGGACCGGCGCGAGAGTCGTCACCATCGCGCGCGAGATTGGCGGCGGCGCGCTTTTGATTCTCGCGCTCGCGACCGCCAGTGCATTGTGGGATCTGCACGATGCCGCTATGGGCGGTGAAGTCGGCGCGAGTATCGCGACTTTGCTCAATGACTCGATCAACGTCGCAGGAGGCTTGATCGCCGTCGCGCTGGGATTCATCTGCGGGCTTGCGCTGATGCTTAAGAGGGCGCCGACCGAATTACTCGCGGGAATCGCCGGTAAGATTCGCCCACGCTCACGCCGCGACGCGTTCGAACCCGGCGACAGATCGCGAATCCCTTTTTCACTTAGCGAAGGCGACGAAGTCGAGATGGATTCGGAAAACATCAACGGCAAACCGTCACCGCTGAAAGTCAGGTTGCTCGACATTCGCGAGAAGCGCGATAAGGTGGCGGCGGCGAAGCCTCGGCAAAAGGGCGCATTCAAGCTTCCTCCGCAGTCGCTGCTGGATTTGCCGCCCGCCGAGCATGCGCAAGTGGACGAGGGCCAGCTCGAGCGCAGCGCGCGAGTGCTCGAGCAGAAACTCGCGGACTTTGGAGTCGAGGGTCGCGTGGTCGAGGTGCAGCCGGGCCCCGTCGTCACGATGTACAAGTTCGAGCCCGGCTCCGGAATAAAGGTGAGCCAGATCGTCAATCTCGCGGACGATCTCTCGATGGCTCTCAGAGCGGCCGCCGTACGAATCCAGGCGCCGGTGCCGGGAGAGGCCGTAGTCGGAATCGAGGTGCCGAACAAGAAGCGCGAGCGCGTTTTCCTGCGCGAGATTCTCGAAGCCGACGAATTCTCCGCCGCGCAAAGTCAGCTCACCATCGCGCTCGGCAAGGATATCGCCGGACGTCCGGTGGCGGCCGACCTCGCCAAGATGCCTCATCTGCTGATCGCGGGCGCGACCGGAACCGGCAAGTCGGTTTCGCTGCATACGATGATCGCGTCGATTCTGTTCAACGCGACCGCCGACGACGTGCGACTGATCCTCGTCGATCCGAAGATGCTCGAATTGTCGGTCTACGAAAATATTCCGCATCTGCTGGTGCCGGTCGTCGTCGATCCGCAGAAGGCCGCGTCCGCGCTGCTGTGGGCGACGCAGGAAATGGAAGGCCGTTACCTGCGGATGCGCGAGCTGGGCGTCCGCAATATCGACGGCTACAACCATGCGCTGGCGTCGGGTGCGTCCCTCGCGCAGCTCAAGATGGCGGGACAAAGTGCGCCGGCGTCGGACGATCCGAATCAGCCGGCGGTCGGGATGATCGAGCATCGCAAGCTGCCCAAGATCGTGATCGTTATCGACGAGCTCGCCGACCTGCTGCTGAGCGAGGGCAAGACCGTCGAGCGCGATATCACGCGGCTTGCGCAAAAGGCGCGCGCCGCGGGAATCCATCTGATCCTCGCGACGCAGCGGCCGTCGGTCGACGTGATCACCGGCCTTATCAAGGCCAACCTGCCGGCGCGAATCTCGCTGCAGGTGACATCGCGGGTCGATTCGCGCACGATCCTCGATTCGATCGGCGCCGAACGCCTGCTCGGCGCCGGCGACATGCTCTTCATGCCGCCCGGCAGCGCGAAACTTCGCCGCTTGCACGGACCGTTCGTCGGCGAGCACGAGATTCGCAAACTCACCGATTTTCTGCGCGAGCAGGGCGCGCCCGAGTACCGGATGGAAATCCTCGACACCAAGCCGCCCGGCGAGGACGGCGGCGACGGTCTCGGTGGCGAGGTGCAGGACGAGATGTATGATGAGGCTGTGCGGATCGTGATGGAGACCAACCAGGCGTCGATTTCGATGATCCAGCGGCGGCTTCGAATCGGTTACAATCGCGCGGCCCGGATGGTCGAGCAGATGGAACGCGAAGGAATCGTGATGCCCGCCGACGGCGCCAAGCCACGAGAAGTCCGGTTGCACAACGCTCGATGATGCTCCGCGATCTTTTTAGAAAATTGTGGCCGGCATTTTTTGCGGTGACTGCGGTGGTTCTCGTCGCGGCGCCGCTGCATTCCGAGACGATGGTGCCGAGCGGCCCGCCCCTCAGCAAAGATTTGAAGAAGGTGCTCGATCGCCTGCAGCGCCATTACCGGGACACGAAATCGTTCTCGGCGAAATTCAACGAGGAGATCGCGGCGGTCGGCGCGCCGAAGCGACAACGTCAGGGCACGGTCTCATTTCGCAAGCCCGGGCGCATGCGATGGGACTTCGAGACACCGGAAAAACAAACGATCGTCAGCGACGGCGAGACGCTTTATTCCTACGACTCGGATCTCAACCAGGTCGTCGAGACTCCGCTGAAGCAGGCGATCAAGTCGAGCAGCGCGACGTCGTTCCTGCTCGGAATCGGAAATATCAACCGCGACTTCAAAGCCGCATTTGCGAATCCGCCGGCGCCTGACGGGCCGGTGAATCTGATCCTCGACGCCCGGACTGGCGGCTACAAAATCGAAGTTGGGCTTGATCCGAAAACCTACAATCTCATGAAGCTGACGCTCACCGACCAGCTAGGCGACGTGACGAAGATCGATTTCAGCGACATTCATGATAATGTGGAGCTGCCCGATTCGACTTTCGCTTTCAACGCGCCGGCCGGCGCGGACATTGTGACCGCACCTGCCTCGCCGCAATGATCTGATACACTGAATACTGATCAAACGCCGAAACTCGGGTGCGCGATTGCCTCGTCGTTAGGCGACGGGTATTTTTAAAAGCCCCTTAAGTTTCCCGGTCCCGTAAATGGAAAAAGTTCACCTACTCACGCTTGGATGCCCCAAGAATCTCGCCGACAGCGAGTTGATGCTCGGCGCGCTGACCTCGGCCGGGTTCGAGATCACGCTCGACCCCGAAGAGGCGCAAGTGCTGCTGGTGAACACCTGCGCGTTTATCGAGGCGGCGAAGAAAGAATCGATCGACGCGATCCTCGAGGCGGCCGAGGTCAAGAAGCGCGGCTTCGGCAAGCGGCTGGTGGTTGCGGGATGTCTGTCGCAGCGCTACGCGACCGAGCTCGCCGCGACGATGCCCGAGGTTGACGTGTTCGTCGGTACCGGGAACTTCCTCGATCTTCCCGAGTTGCTGCGGCGCACCGAAGCGCCCGAATCGCGGCCGATTCCATATGCCGGCGCGGCGCATCTGCTGCCGACCTCGGCAATCCCGCGAATCAAGACCGGAGATTTCTTCACGTCTTACTTGAAGATTTCAGAAGGCTGCAATCACAAGTGCGCCTTCTGCATCATTCCAAAAATTCGCGGCCTGCATGAGAGCCGCCCGACTGCCGATCTGGTCGCCGAAGCGCGCAATCTGGTCGCCGGCGGCGTGCGCGAGATCAATTTGATCGCGCAGGATTTGACCGCATACGGCCGCGATCTTAAGGAGCAGTCATCTCTGGCACAACTGCTGCGCGAACTCTCGACCATCGACGAGTTGCGCTGGATACGATTGCTCTACTGCTATCCGAATTTCGTGAGCGCCGAGCTGCTCGACGCAATCGCGGAGCTGCCCAAGGTCGTCAAGTACATCGACATGCCGTTGCAACATGCCGACGACGCGATGCTGCGCGCGATGCGCCGCGAGCGCTCAGGGTCGGCGCTCGTCAAGCTGCTCGAGCGCGTGCGCGAACGTATTCCCGGCGTCGTGCTGCGAACCTCGTTCATTGTCGGGTTCCCGGGCGAGACCGACGCCGCCTTCGAGCGTCTGGTGGATTTTGTTCGTGCTGAGCAGTTCGATCGGGTGGGAGTGTTCACGTATTCGCGCGAGGAGAATACAGCCGCGTACGATATGCCGGACCAGGTGCCCGAGCGCGTCAAGCGCGCGCGGCGCGCAAGCCTGATGGCGACGCAGTCGGAGATTTCGCTCGCGAAAAATCGCGGGATGGTCGGACGCGAAGTCGAAGTGCTGGTTGAGGGGCCGATGCCGGGACGCTCGACGCGGCTGCGCGCGCGCACCTCGGGCCAGGCGCCCGAAATCGACGGCGGCGTGTTCCTTGCGGGCGACGCCGAGCCGGGCGAGTTCGTCCGCGCCCGAATCGACAAGGCGCTCAGTTACGATCTGCATGCAACGGTCGCCGGTGCGGCCGCTTAAATATAAATCGGAGTCGGGATTCAATGACCAAGAATACAGTTGGCGCGGACCGAAAAAAGTTCCTGGCCAAAATGCGCGAACAACTGCTCGATACCAAGGCCAAACTGCTCGGCGAGATCGATTCGGAGATGCGCGCTGAACGCGAAGGTAACAAGGACGAAGGGATGGACGCCTACGACCTGGCGTCGGAAGAGCGCGATCGCGAGATCAACTTCATCCTGTCGGACCGCGAACGCGTCAAGCTGAAGCAGATTGATGACGCGCTCGAGCGGCTCGACGACGGCAGCTACGGCGTCTGCGAGTCGTGCGGACTGGAGATCGCCGAGGAACGCCTCGCAGCGATGCCGTTCACGCGTCTCTGCCGTGATTGTCAGCAGGATGAGGAGCGCGAGGCGAAATCGCAGCGGCGACCCGATGATGAGCCCAATGCTTATCGCAAAGTCGGTTCGACCGACGCCGACGACGATAACGCCTAGATACAGCGAAAAAGAATAACGACAAGAAAAAGGAAATTCCGGCTAAAGCGCCTTCAACCCTCGAGATAGAAATAGCAATAGGAATAACGATGCGGATGAAATCCTCTGCTTTTGGGCGTTGGATCGGCGCGTTGGTCCTTTGCGGCATCGTGGTGGCCTTATGCGTTCAGTTCGTCGACCGACCGGTAGCACTGTTCGCGAACGCCCATTTGGCACCGAAGAATTCGCTCGCCACTTCGCTAGACCTGGTGCTGCTATTCGTTCCGCTCGGCGCGCTGACTATCTTGGGCTGCGGCTGCACCGTGTTGGCAGGGCGCAGCTTGCCACGATTGGCAGAGGCAACGATGCTCGCGGGTTTCAGCCTGATGTGGGGATTGGCGAGCACTGCCTATCTGTTGAAGCCGGCGTTTGGGCGCATCGAGATAGCGACCTATCTTGCGCACCCCAATCTCTATGGCTTCAAGCCGTTTCATGGCAATTCGAACTCGGGGTTTCCCTCCGGTCATGTGGCTATCGCATCGTCTTTCCTGCTGGTGTTCTGGGTTTTCTACCCGCGCGCTAGAATTTTCATTGGCGCCGTCATCGGCGCGGTGATGATCGGCTTGGTTCTGGCGACATGGCATTTCGTGTCGGATGTTGTCGGTGGCCTTTTCGTCGGCGCGACGGCCGCAGAAATGACGATCGCGCTCTTCCGGGCAGATCGCCACGACACAACCGTGACCTGAAGCCGCTTTGGTCGCCCACGACTCAGTGTTTTTTCGTGACGTGTCGCGGCTTGCGCCTGTAATTAGGCCAGTACCCCGCGGTGGCGTTGTTTACCGCGCCGTCCAAACCAGTCATTCTAGATAGACAACTCGCGCGCATCAGCGGTCCTCAACCACAACCAGCATCACCGCATCAGACTTTATAAACCAATTAATGAGAATATTTTCGGACATTGAGACCGGCCTATCCGACGGTTCGTCCGTCGAACATGCCGACACTCGAGAGCGAATTCGCACCAATCTTGCCGGCGTCGGCGCGACCATCGTCCTTGCCAGCGCACGCGGCGGAGTCGGCAAGAGCATGCTCGCGGTGAATATCGCCGCGGCGTGGACGATGAAGGGCCGCAAGGTCGCGATCATCGATGCGGACCTGAATTCGCCCAGCATCGCGGCGATGCTCGGAATGAAAGCGCAGCGGCGCTACCCGACGATCAGCGGAATCGAGTTTGTGGCCGGGCCGCATGGCTTGCGCCTGGTCTCGAGCGATCAACTCCCGGGCGGCGAGCCGCCACCTATCAGCTTTATCCAGGATTACGATCAGGCCGACGGGAACGGGAGCGAGCCGGCCGCACCTGCGCCCACGGGTCCCGCGGAACTCGGCTATCGCGCGGCGCTCGGTCGAATGCTGGCGGAGTCGCAGTTTGGGAACGTGGATTTGCTGCTGATCGATCTGGCTAGCGGACTCGATCGATTGCATGCGCTCGCGCCTATGATGACGCTCGACGGCGTGCTGCTGCTGACACATCCGTCGGCACAGGACACGAGCGCCGCGCGTCACGCGATAAAGATTGGACGCGCAATCGGTGCGCCAGTCTCCGGCATTGTCGAGAATATGGCCGGCTTCAACTGCGACGGATGCCGCAGCGTGCGACCCTTATGGCCGGAAGGTGATCTCAACGGAGTCGCGCGCGAGAGTGGGGTGCCGATTCTGGGGCGGCTTGCGTTTGAACCGCGCCTCGCGGACAGCACCGATCGCGGCGTGCTGTTCGTCCGCGAGTACGCATCGACGCCGACGGGCAAAGTGCTCGTCGAAATCGCGAATCAGGTCGAAGCAATCGTCGGCGCGCGCAGTCGCGGTCTGAATACGCCCGCGTAGATGCCGCGCGCGACAGAAAGGAAATTTCCCTCAAGGTACCCAGCACCAAGCTGATTCACTGAAAAAAGACCCCCGCTGCCTGATTCTCAATCGCTATCGGTATCTTCGTTCTCGTTTTCGTTGGCCGCGGTCAGCACCGAGTCGGCGACCCGCGAATATTCAAACATCCCGGCGCCGCGATGTGCGCCCGCGTGGAAGCTCGCGAATCCGAGTGACGTGTAGATGCGCGACTGCTCCGGCCCCGGCCGCGACAGCGGAATGAAGCATTCGACGCTGCCTTCGAGTTCGCACGACGATCCGTCCGGGCGCGTCAACGATGCGAAAATACGATGCGGCGGCTCTTCGACCGACGCTGTTTCAATCGTGAGATCGAGCAGATCGCACGGCGCCCATCCACTGGGGCCGAGAATCCGTGCGCTTCGATTTGGCGCTGCGTCTGCCGTCGTGACAGAGCGCGCTTCGATCGCACGCGGCGCATCACTGTCCTCGAAGCGTGCCCAAATCATTCGGCGTGCGGTGAATTTCTGCGGGCCCAGTCCGGTGAACGACATTCCCGCGCGCGCAAATCCATTGACCGTTCGCGATGCGCCGCCGATGCAAACCTTTCCAACAACGCGACCGAAGGCGACGCTCGACGCCAGCGCATCCGCCCCAGCTCCATCCGCCGATAGAATCCGATCGAAGTCGAACTCGCCGCCCGCGCGATCGCTTTCGAAACGCATCTCCACTTCGGTGGCGTCGTCGAGTCGCCCGGAAGCGAGCGCGCGTTCGATGCTCAGATACGCGGTAGCATCGGGCACGATTACGGCGGGTCCGTGGAACGCCAGGACGATCGATTCGCCTTCGCGACGAAGCGAGAGCGGGCCGTGAGTGACGGCGCTCGCGGAACGCGCCGGCCGGCCTTCTGCAGTGAACAATGCCGCGCAGTGGCCATCGAACAACATCATGATTCGCGCGCCCATGCCCGCGCCGCCGACGTCGAAGCTCGCCATCGCACCGAACCGCGCGTCAGGATCATAGAATTCGATGCCGATACGTCCGGGCGCCGCAACCGTCGCGGCTGCCCCGATTTCGGATTTGGCGACCGCCGGGCGCGGTGCGCGATTTATCACGATGGGCGATCGCGACACTTGCGGATTGCCGCTTCTTGAAAAAACATCGGCGATTGAGTCCTCGCATCGGGCGCGCAATTCTCCGGGCATTCGCAGCGCGACCGACAGCTCGAGTTGGGCCGCATCGACCACGCCGCTCATCGCAATTTCGGAAATCGAGCGAAGCGGCGCGTTCGGACTCTGCCGATGACGCGCGGTGAAAGCCTGCAGCAGGTTCTGCAACCCGCCGCCCGGGTACCGCATCCCGTAGGTCGGTTTGATTCCGTGGCGATGCAGGCGCTCGGCGAGTCCCGCCAGCGGACCGTTGATAAAATCGTCACACGCAGACACGCAAGCGGACCCGGGTGGCCGCAGTTCGCCTCCCGAGTTTCTCAGACCGAGCCCGAAATCGAGGCGCGGCTCGATAATGTTCCATCCGTGGATGAGCAGAACGGTGATGCGGCCATGACGCGCGACGATGGCGTCGACCCGGTCCGCGATCATTTCGAGCAGCCACGGCGCGCGCTCGATTATTTGCGAGAGGCGATTGCAATCCAGCCGGTTGCGATCCATCGCGACGTTGATCAGCGCCGACGCGCCCAGCCGCGCCGCCAGTCCGCGCGTGATTTCCGCGGTGTGAAGGTCGTTGACCTTGGGATTCAGCATCGAGCGCGTGCGCGGTTCCGCGTGGCCGCCATGCGGCGCAATCAGGAGAAGGGGAGAATCGGAATCGATTACTTCGAGCCATGCCTCGGAGGCCGCGGTTGCGGTATGAACCCCGGATTCAGACATTTCTCAGATCGACGCCGCTCGATGGGACTCAAGCACAAATCGCGCGTGGAGAATGAACGACGCGATGAAATAGTAAGCGATGTAACTCAGCCCGGCCCACAGCATGATCGGGTTCACCGCCGGCAGCATCAGCAGCGATGCGATGGTCAGAAAGCCCCAGATGATTCCGAGCGTGAGCGTGAGCGGACGCAGCGGCACGGTTCGATTTGGATAGATGTACTTGAGCGGCATGAACACCATCACCGCGAGAATCAGCAGCACGGCGACGTTGAATACGGTGCCGATCCCGAGACTGTAAAGATAAAACGCGACGAGGTTCCAGTAATTCGGGAAGCCGAGGAAGTAGTGGTCGGGGGTTTTGGCCTCGGTGTGGCAGAATCCGTAAACGCTCGCGAGCATGACGAAGCAGGCCAGCGCCAGGCCCCATCGCGAGGTCGGGATGATGCCGGCCTCCAGCATCAGGAATACCGGCGCCACGGTGTACGTCAGATAATCGACGATGTTGTCGAGCAGCGCGCCGTCGAAGGTCGGCACACGTATCTTGACCATCAGCCAGCGCGCGAGCGGGCCGTCACTGCAATCGATAATCGTCGCGGCGCCCATCGCCAGGAATGACGCGCGGAAGTCACCGCGCGAGGCGAAAAAGATCGCGAGCAGGCCGAGCGCCGCGCCAAGCGCGGTATATAGATGTACGCCCCACGCGCACGCCGTGAGAAATTTCTGACTCGGGAATGCCCGCGGCAGACTTCCGGCAGCGCTTGAGGTGCTCAAATCACTTGTCCGGCTTGTAGTCGCGCGGCCCGAAGTATTCTTCGAGCACCGTCATAAACGGTCCGCATGCGCGATTTTTTTTCACGAGTATCATCGCCTCTTCGAGAGACATTTGCCGATATGCACGCAGAAACGCAATCGCCAGCGTCGGCGCGCGATTCATCCCGGCATTACAGTGAAGATAGACGCGCGAGCCCGGCGCGACCAGATCGCGAAGATCGTTAAGCGCAACCTCGAGCCGTTCCGCCATCGCATCCGCGCTGCCATCCTGGATCGGCGTGCGCACATAATCGATTCCGTGCGCATCGTACTCCGCGCGCAGCTCGCGGTTATCCAACCCGTTCATCCGCAGATCATCGTCGTCCTGCAGGTTGTGAACGGCGGTAATTCCGTAGGTGTCCTTGAGCCATGCGATATCGGCATGACCGGGATATTCGCCAACCAACAATTCATCCGAGATAACGCTGACCGACGGCCGCCGTCCGTTGCGAGTCGGGCGCGGTGCGTGCTCGGCGCGTTTGCTGAACCAATCAACCATGATTCAAATGTAACCATCCAGAGGGTAGATATTCCACCGTCATCCGGGACGCATCACGCCTTGGCGTGTCCTCTAGGCAGTTCGGTCGAGCGATCAACTTTAGCGCTCGCTCGTTTGGCGTGCGGAGCCTCATTCGACGCCGCATCATCGGCTTCGCGAGTCAGCTTCAATTTTGGACGCAAACCGGAAAGCGCGACGACTGAGGTGCGCATCAGGTCTGCGATTTTGCGATACGCGCCCGCGCCTTCCGAGCTGTTCGCGAGTTCGCGAAGCTCCGCCGCGGTGATCGCGCGACCGATGCGGACTTCCACCGGATGGCGCCGCGGAATGAGACTGCCCTTGCCCATCACGTCATGCGTGCCGCGAATCAGCACCGGCAGCACGTCGCATCGGCTGCGCAACGCGAGGAATCCAGCGCCGCTCTTGAACTCGTGGATCTCGCCGTCGCCCGAGCGCGTGCCTTCGGGGAACATCAGAACGCTCCGTCCCTGCGCAAGCTCGGCGAGCGCGTCTTCAAGCGACTCGAGTTGCGCGCGTTCGCGATCGAACGGCATCATCGAGGTGAAGTTTGCGGCGAGAAAACGTCGCGCCGGGGTGTTGAAGAAATAATCCTTGGCGGCGAGTACCCGGATGTCGTCGCCAATCGCGCCGAGCGCGTAGCCGACCAGGCTGAAATCGAGATGACTCGAATGATTCGCGACGACGATAAAGTTGCGATTGGCCGGGATATTCCCGCGCCCGAGAATTTTCGGCTTCAGCCATCCGTCGAAAACCGCGCGCGACGCACCGCGTACTGCAAAGCGGCCGATCCATTTTAACGGCGCCGGCAGGTACGGAGTGTAAGGCTCGGCGAACTTCGCGTATGAGGGCATGCGCGGACGTCCGTTGCCGCCGGGCTGAGTCGCGAGCAGTTGCAAGTCCGCGACGGTGCGCAGATCGGCAATTTCCTCCACCGCGATATCGCGACTCGCGCGTTCGCCGATCAGCTCGCCGATTTCGGCAAGCGCGAGCGAGTCGAGGCCCAGGTCTTCGATCAGCCGCGTCGCCGGCGTGATATTGACCTGCTCCGTTGTGACCGACGCCAGCGCTTCCGCGAGCCATGTCTCGATCTCGGAGCCGCTGCTGTCGACGTTGGCGTCGCCGGTGCGGACGTCGAGCATTCGCCGCAGCGTCGCGACTACGTCGGCGCGTTTGATCTTGCGGGTGCGCGTGCGCGGCAGTTCGGTGTCGGTGAAGCGAAGAATCCTGATTCGTTTGTGCGAGCTGAGTTCGCGCGCGACTTTGTCGAAGTCGCTGCGCAGCTGGTCCTCGACCGCGCGACGGCTCTCGCCGCGGGAGTAGGCAGGCACGACCAGCGCCGCCACCTGCTCACCGCGGCCCACCTTCAGGCCGACGACCGCCATCTCCTTGACGTACTGCGAGCGGCCGTAAATTTCCTCGAGCTCTTCGATGTAGATGTTGTTGCCGCCGGAATCGACGATGACTTCCTTGGCGCGGCCGACGATGTACAAACGCCCGTCGTCGTCGAAGCTCCCGAGGTCTCCGGTGTGAAGCCATCCGTCGCGCAAGACTTCGGCGGTCGCGGCTTCATTGCGATAGTAACCCGCCATCACGTTCGGGCCGCGCGCGACTATCTCGCCTATCGATCCGGTCGCCGGCATCAACTTTATCTCGACGCCGTTCAGCGGCTTTCCAACCGCGCCGACTTGCAGCGGTTCATCCGGTCGGGCGACGGCCAGCACGGGCGCCGCTTCGGTCAGACCGTAACCTTCGAGCAGCGGGATTCCGATATCGTTGAAAAACGCGGCGACGCGATGGGGCAGGGCGGAGCCGCCGCTGACGGCGAGCCGCAGGCGTCCGCCCAGTGCGGAATGAACCTGGCGGAAAACAATCGAGCCGAAGTTGAGGCCCGAGTTCGTGTCGAGCCGGCGATTCAGATCTCGCAGGTTGTCGAAGGCGGCGTGAAAGAAAGGGCCGCGCGCTTCGACTTCATCGACAATCCGCCGATGGACCGCTTCCCACACTGCGGGCACTCCTATCAGCGCGGTCGGGCGAACGTCGGCGAGCGTGCGCGAGAGGGTCTTCGCATCGACCTCGAGCGGATAGACAATCGTCGCGCCGCTGGCGATCGGCAGCAGCATGCCGCAGGTGAACTCGAACGCGTGATGCAACGGCAGGAGCGACAGTACGACATCGTCGGCGCCCAGCAAAAACACGCGCGAGAGCATCGCAATCTCGGCGGCGAAGTTCGCATGCGACAGCATCACACCCTTGGGCGCGCCGGTGCTGCCACTGGTGAACAGGATCGACGCGAGCGCCTTTCGCTCAGGTGGCGGAGGAGTAGTTTTCGCGTCGCCGCGCAGGATGAATGGCCGAGCGAGTTCCGCGAGATCGATCTCGATCAGCTTCGGATGATCGTCCTTTAGCGCGGAGCCTAAGCGCTTGTGCGTTGTGCTCGAACGCAGTGCAGCCGCGGGCTCCGCGATTTTGCAGAGGGGCACGAGCTCCTCGGCGGAAATCAGGTGGTCGAGCGGCACGGCAATCGCGCCCGCACACAAAATCGCGAAATAGCCGAGCACCCAATCAGGCGAGTTCTCACCGATCAGCAGCACGCGATCGCCGGGCTTGATTCCACGCGTGGCGAGCAGCAACGCAGCGCGATGCGCCCGGTCGCGCAGCTCGCGATATGTCGTCTGCGTCTGATCGCCCGACGGCCGCCGCGCAATCATCGCGACTCGCGAGCCGTAGCGGTCCGCGGCGCGCTCGAGCATATCGACCAGGCTCCGATGACGCGGCAGTGACTTGGCTCTGCCGCGCGTGTGCAGATCGAGCTGCGGGAAAATATGGCGCCGCAGGCCGGGCAGGTGAATGTTGATCCAGTAGTCGTGCCAATCGATCAGATCGGGACGGAACGGATGATGTTCGGCGTCGGCGGGCTTGAGCGACGCATAAAGCGCGCGAATGTTGCTCGCATGAAAAGTATAAACGAGCTCCTGGATATAGGGGCGATAGACTTCGACCAGCTCGCGCGCGAGGTCGGTGTTTTCCTTGAACTTGTCGATCCCGCTCGCGATCTTTTTCGCGCGCTGATTTTCCTCACCCACCACGCTGCGCGCGAATGCCGCCGCTTGCTTGAGAATCCGCGGAACCGTGTTGCTCGCCAGGTCGTAAGTATTTTGCGAGACGACGACAGCTTCCAGATGCGGCCCGAGCCAGCGCATCGAGCCACTGTCCTTGCGATGCTCGCGGCGATTGCTTAGCGCAGTCAGCTCTACCAGCCGGCGCATCGGCAGCGGATTCCGATCCGACGTGCACAGTTGGTAGATCGGCTTGTGCTTGCGTGACAGCAGCGCGCCAAGAATCGGGATCATCGCGTGCGCCGCGAGGTCGACCGGGATCACGTCGAGCACCAGCTCAGCCTTGGCGGGATAAAATCGGTAGCCGCGGCCCGCGAGGTAAGTCAGCGGCGCGCTGGTGTTGACGCCCTGGTTCCATCCAGGGAACGGATCGCGCAGCGCGCTTTCGATCACCGCCGGGCGCACAACCGTCACCTCGAGCCTCTCACGATTCGCGAGCACCAACTGCTCGCCGAGGCTCTTGGTGTAGCTGTACGTGTTGGGCCATCCCCAACTCTGCGCGCGCTTGCGCCCGACGTCCTTGAGGCGCTCCTCGACCCATTGCTTGCGCCGGTGCTCGACCGCGGACTCGCGCGGATTGCTATCGTTGTCGTTTTCGTTGTCTTCCTCGCGGCGAAACTCCGCATGCCGCAATTGATCGCGGGACTCCGCCTGCACTCGCTCGATCGCCGCAAGCGCATCGCGTATTTCGCGCTCGAGTCGAAACGACTTGCGCCCATTGGGACACCAGTCGTGCGGGATGTCGTCTTCGTAGCGATGCCCGTCGGCGCTCCCCGCGACGTAGCACGTCGATATATGCATCATCGCGGCGCCGACGTTGCCACAAAACTCGATCACATTGGCGACGCCGGTCGTGTTGACCTCGATCGCTTTCTCCAGCGACGCCTCGAAGTTCACCAGCCCGGCGCTATGCACGACCGCATCGAGGCTGCCCGCCTTGAACCGCTTCGCTTCTTCGGCGAGCAGGCCTTGGTTGGTGATGTCGCCGGGAACGATGACGATCTTTTCTTCGATGTATCGATCGAAGCTGGCGCCAAGCTGTTCGCGCAGCGGCGCAAATACCGGCGAGTCGAGAATCTCGCGGCGGAAGCGGCCGACGCTGCTCCGCCGATCGCCC
The DNA here is from genome assembly GCA_963794325.1 of uncultured delta proteobacterium. Classification (GTDB taxonomy): domain Bacteria; phylum Desulfobacterota; class Binatia; order Binatales; family Binataceae; genus Binatus. The sequence continues at coordinate 589,359 of CAWCDG010000002.1, forward strand.
CGAATCAGCAGATATACGCGTTCGATCTCGGGATGCCATCGCAACAGGATCGCGAGAAACACCTTGCCGAGAAATCCCGTCGCGCCAGTCAGCAGGATGCGACGGCCTTTGAGCACCTGCTCGAGCCCCGGCGTGGAGGCTCCGTTGCGCTTGCCGTTGCTACTCGACATCCGCAATTACCAGTGGCGGCAGGTGCAGGTAAGTTATTTCGGCCGAGCGCCCAAGCTCCGAGGTCGCCATCGCGATCGCTTCGTCGAGCGTGTCGGCCGCTTCCCATCCGAGGCGTGCTGCAACTTCGGGCTCCTCGCATCCCGCTGCGATCACCCGCCCGACGTGCTGGCGCGCAGGCTCGCCCCAGTACCACATGTAGAACGGATGCACGCCGTGATACGCGTTGCCGTAGCGGTACATATGGATGTACGTCGGGTTGCGCGCGAACTCGCGCTCGAAAGTTTTCTCGAGCTCGACGGCGTCGGTCGTCTCGGCGAGGCATCGATGGAAAAACTCGATGTAGCTCGGATGATGCTCGGGATGAAACTCGTCGCGCAGCGGATGACAGATGATCATCGTGCCGCCTTCACGCACCAGCGGCTTGTTCCGATACATGTTGAACAGGTAGCCAAGGCCGGTGCACTGCACGAGCACGGGATTCATGATCGAGTTCACATTGTACGGACAGATATACGGCACGCCGACGATCAAAATATCGGCCTGTCCCTTCACCGGCACCGCGTATTGCTGGAACGCGCGCGCGAGCGCCTTCTGATGCACCGTCTCGGTATCGCCCGCCCACACGCCGATCATTCCGTACGGCGCCGCGTAGTTGTGCAGCACGCTGCGGCGCATCTCGTTGGACATATTCCGCATCGTCCACTGAAAGCCCTTCAGCCGCGTGCGATCCCAGTCGGTGAACTGGTCCTCGTTCTTATGCAGGAAATCGAGCATCCCGCCGTACATCCGCGTATTCACCGCGGTCTCGATCTGGAAAATATTGACCGACTCGTGAATCAGCTTGCCCATCCGGTCCGACGAGCGATGCAGCGCCGAGCGCGTCGGGTCCATGTACGAGTGCGAGTCACGCAGCGTCCCGACGTTGTGGTGATGCCGCAAACTCTGATACGGCGCGAGTCCCACTGCGACCGACTTGTGCCCGCCGTCCATCGGCACCAGGTTGATGTTCAAATAAATGAGCAGGTCCGAATCGACCGCGCGCCGCGACAGCCACACTTCCTCGCCGTGATCCGTCTTGCCGAGCATCGCGAGCTCGGCGCGATTTTCCGCGTCGAAGTTGTACAGCCGGTCCGGCCAGTACTGCTTGAAGGCGCGCTCACCGACGATGCGCCGAATCTCCGCCTCGGTCATCCGTCGATGCAACGACGTCGCGATCACGAGATGCACGTCGTCAACGCCATAGTCGGCCAGCGTCTGGAGCACTTGGTTGAGCAGCCGCTCGCGAATGTCGGGCCGACGCATCTGCGGCAGAGGCAGGCTGATGTCGTCGATCGCGATCGTCACGCGCATGTTGGGACTCAACTGCGCGAACAGGGGATCCTGGTTCTCGGGATGGAGCAGGGCGTAGCGAATCGCCTGGTCGGCGTCGGCGACCGGGTCCATCGGCGGCGGCGGATAGATCACGCGCGTGCCGACCGGCAACTTCTCGAACAGAAATTCCTCGCCATACGGAATGATGCGGCGCTCCGAGCGCCGATTCACTTTGACCACCAGATCGCTGCGCGCGCCGATTTCATGCCGCAGTTCGGCAGTTTTCAGTTCCTTGAGTTTTGCTTCAGGCCGCGCCATCCGAGCCTCGCGTCGATCGTTCACTGTCGTTGTTGAAATCAGGATCGTTGTCGAAATCGTCACGCAGCTTCGAATCCGCTGCCTTCTCGAAATGGATCACCGGCCATTGCCGGCTGAGCGCCGCGGCGCGCAATCTGCGATCGGGATTGACTGCGACCGGATGCCCGAGTTTCGCGAGAAACGCGGTGTCGTAGTGCGAGTCAGCGTAACCCCAGCAATCCGCCAGGTCCAAATCGTGCGACGCAGCGTAGTCGTCGCACCACACCGCCTTTTCATCACCGGCCATCACCGGCTCGGCCAGCCGGCCGGTCGCGCGGCCGCGGCTGAAAACGAATCGGTTCGCCGCGAATTCCGCGATTCCAAGATGACGCGCGAGCGGCGCGACGATGAAATCCGGCGAACCGGTGACGAGCACCGGCTCGATTCCGGCCTCGCGATTCGCCTCGATCAACTCCACCGCGCGCGGAAAAAGATGGCCGATGAGGATTCGCTCGCAATATTCCTCGCCCAGCGAAAATAATCGGTCGCGTGAGACGCCTTTGAACGCCTCGAACAGCACCGTGTTCAAGGTTCGGCGGTCGCGATTCTCGGCGATATACAAGCGCGGGATTCGCGCGGCGAATCCGAGCATGTACGACACGCGCCCGCTCCATTCGCCGACGTTGGCGAGTGTGAAAATCGCCGCATGCACCAGGTTCAGATCAACCAGCGTCCCGTCGAGATCGTAGAATGCCACGCGGCGCTTCTGAGGCCTGGAAGCCTTGGGGGCGTGGCCGTTGAATGCTTTCTTGTGATTCGGAACTGACATGTCAGTCTAGTTGAGGCCCAAAAAAAGAGCGATTGCCCACCGGTCTATCGCCAGCCGCTTCTTCACGCTTAGGTACGAATTTCAACAATTCCGGACGCGCGACTCCGCACAAGCCGAACTGCAGTATTTCCTCGACCAACGCCGACGGGTCGACGTCGTTGCCGCGCGAGAGCATCCCGATCAATTCCTTGATTCCGCCCAGGATCGCGTACGACACCGCGCGCGTATCCGAGTTGCGCACCAGGTTCATCTCGATTCCGAGATCGAGCGATCGTTTAATCAGCGCTGCGATCCGATCGTAAAAATCCTGGATCTTGTCGTCGAGCTCGTGATCGAATCCGGTCGAATGATTGAGCAGTATGTCGGTAAGCTCCCGCTCCGCCATCGCATAGCTCAGCACCCGGGTCAGATTCGCCCGCAACTGATCGACCGGGTCCGGCTCCCCGGGTCCCGGGCGCAGCCGCTGAATCCGAAGCGTCAATTCGGTGACCGCCTGCTCGAGCAGCTCCTCGAACAGGTCCTTCTTGTTCTGGAAATAAAGATAGAACGTGCCACGCGCGATGCGGGCGCGGGCAATGATGTCCGCGACATTAGTCCTATGATATCCCTTGCGGGCAAAGATGCGCTTGGCGTGACGCAGCACCTGCGCGCGTCGGGCTTGACGTTCCATCGCGGCTTCTCCGTGGATACTTTTCAGCGTAGTTCGAGACGGCGCGCAGTGTCAAATCAGTAATCGGGGGAAGGGTGAATCACTTTATCAAATGTGGAACCCGCGGTGGGTTCCACACCTCCTTCGGCAGGGGTGACCCCTGCACCCGGTGTTAAAAAGTTGGAAGATAGGACCGCGCCGCTTCCCTGCCTCTGTTCCCCCTTTCCGGGTCGGAAAGGGGGTGAGGGGGATGGGACGACGCGATTCCCACGAAACTTCCGGTTCTCCTTCCCTCGAGGGAAGGGGTTAGGGGTTAGGTTCCTTGCATCGTTCACCACGCCCCGTGATCGTGCTACGAAAGTGCTTTGGAGGATCAGATGAGCGATTCAAAATTTTGGGACAAGGTCCATGCGACCGCCGCGAAGGCGACCTGGGCGTATCTCGCAACGGCCAGCGGGACTCAGCCGAAGGTCCGCGTCGTGCATCCCGCGTTCGAAGGCGAGCGGGTCTGGGTCGCGACCGGACGCGCGTCGGCCAAGGCCCGTCATATCGACAAGAACTCGAAGGTCGAGCTGTTCTATCAAATCGGCGCCGAGATGGTTCATCTGACGGTCACCGGCAACGCGAAATTCGTCGAAGATATCGCCGAAAAAAAGCGAATCTGGAACAGCAAGGTCTTCGATTACGATCTCGCGCAGTTCTGGCCGGGCGGTCCCGAGTCCAAAGACTTCGGCCTGATGCTGATAACACCCGATCGCGTCGAGCTAACCTCCCTGCCCGAAATGACAACGGGGATAAAGCCCGAAGTCTGGCACGCCCCGCGCAAATAAGTTCTCGCCTGCGATTGTTCCCCTTCCCTCGAGGGAAGGGGTTAGGGGTTAGGTCGGCCTCACCCCCGCACGCGCTCGCGCGCGAAAATCGCGCGCTCTTCCGCGGTCATTTTTTCGCGGATGCGCGATCCTTTCCCCAGATGCCGATATTCTCCGCCTTCTGAAAAATATTCCTCGTATGGCTGCGGCGGGATCTCCTCTGCCGGAGGCGTGTCGGTGATTTTCACGCCGAGCACGTCCTCGACCAGATTGCTTTCGTACATCCGGACCGCGTCGTAGTCCGTCAGCAGCGCGCATACTTCGACGCAAATGTAGCATCCGATGCATTCCTGAAATCGATCCTGCACCGGCTGCACGCCGCGTCCCGGAAGCGTGCCGGCCGCAAGGTAATCGATGCATTGCACGGGGCAGAACTCGGGACATTTGCCGCACGGGAAGCACAGGTTCACGTCCATGAACGCGACTTCGCGCGGACGCTTTTTTTTCTGTCCGACTTCCTCGGGAGTCTCGGGTATCCGGTCTTCCTTGAGCCGGCGCTTGATGATGTCGATAGCGCTCATAGCTCTATAGTCACGCTATTTCACAGCGCGCGGTCAAGCGTTCGACTGAATCGGGTTATCTGACTGCGAAAATACGGCCGCTCGACGTACCGACGTACAGCATTCCCGATGCTGACGATGCGGCGGTCGTGATCTTGCCGAAGCTGCGCGACGTCCAGACTTTGCTGCCGTCGCCCATCAGCACCGCGCCCACGTCTTCAGTCGAAGCATCGAAGGCGCCGTCGTTGCCGAGCACAGTCAGGCCCGCGTCGCCGGGGATCAACGTCGAGTCTTTCCATCGGACCTGGCCGTCGGTAGTCACGCCATAAATCGTATCGGAGCCGGCGAAGATCGTTCCTGATGGGGCAACCACCGGTCCCGCCGTGACCGGATGCGCGCTGTTGACGTTCCAAATCGGAGCGCCCGTGCGCGCATCGATCGCATACACGCCGCCACTGGCCGAGCCTGCATAAACGACATCGTCAGCGTAGCCGACCGCGCCCGAAAATCCGCCGTCCGGCTGGAACGTCCATATCACCGCGCCATCTGACCCGAGAGCCGTGACCGCACCTTGCGACGCTCCCACCACGACTCCGTCCGAAGTCGTTGCGGCACTGGTGACCCGTCCGAGATTGACGCGCCAATTTAACGAGCCGCCGGTGCTGACCGACACGAGGTCGCCCCCGCTGGATGCGTAAATCGCGTGGTCGGTCGTCGCGATCGGTCCAACGCTGTCGCCTATTTCGAGATGCCAGAGTATCGCGCCGTCAGGGCTGAAAGCCGCCAGATCCGACTTCGACGACATCGCGATCACGGTCCCATCGGCCAGGACTGCCGACGACGAGCCGTCCGCAGGGCGACGCATGGTTTCCTTGCCCTTGGAATTCAGGCCGTGCAGCTCGCCATCTAGCGTGATGAAGAATATCGAACCGTCGGCGCCGACTGCGATTCGCCCGCGCAGCTCGGCGCCGGGATCGAAGGTCCACATCAGGATGCCCGCACTGCGCGCCGATTGCGCGGCGGTGCTCGCCGTCTCGGTCTGCGCGGTGCCGGGGATCGGACATACAAACGGGACCGCCGGAGTGCAATTGAGCCCACCTGCCGGATTGTTGACGTCCTCGTAAACCCCGACGCTGACGAACTGGCTGCTCACCCCGGAGCTGCTCGCGAGAATGCAGACGCATCCGGCAAACCCGGTCGTAAATATGCCGCCCTGCGCGGCCGTAGAAGGCGACTGGAAAACGGTATTGTCCGTCGAGATCCACATGGTCGAGGTGCCCCTGGTTATATCCACGAGCTTGACCTGGGTTTTTTTGGTGAAGGTGCCGATCGCGTTGAACGAAACCGTCCCGCCAGTCGGCACGCTGCCCGGCTCGATGGATGTGCTGGTCGCCGACGCGCGCGGCGTCAACGTGGGCGTCACGGTTTTTTTAGGAGTCGGCGTTTTCGTCGGCGGCGGCGTCATCGACGGCGTGGGCGAGGGCGGAGCGCCGGTCGAGATCACGATTGCTCCGAGCGCGAAGCCAGGAGTCGGGATTGCAGTAGCGGTTCCGCTGCCGCTGCTACTGCAACTCAACAGAATTGCTCCGAAAACGAACAATACAACTGGCCCCACCACCAGCCATCTAAGCCACCGCGACAACATGAAGGCATCACCTATGACTGAAGCCAGCGTCCGGTGTCAAGTTGATGCGCGATTTCGCTCTTCAGAAGCGCCCGAAAAGCCGGATGCGACTACCGAGAAATCCGGAGGTGATTGACTGAAAACAAAAAAATGGCGGGCATCTGAAGAGGGGGGGGACTCTCCAATGCCCGCCTGTTCGTAGCGGCCGTCCGCGTACGCTGCGGACGGTAAACCGGTTAGTTGGGAGGAACAAACCAACCGGTCCAGGTGCCAGAGCCGTTCGCACCTGTTTATTGAGACGATTCAATTCTGGGATTATTCAAGTTCGAATAATTTTTCATTTGCAGCCGCCGCACGTCGGACTAGACTCGACGTCGGAGGATACGAAAAAGCAATGGAATACAGGCGATTAGGTGGAACCGGCCTCAAAGTTTCCGAGCTTTGTCTTGGATGCATGACGTTTGGACGAGAGACAGACGAAAAAACTGCGGGAAAAATTCTCGACCGGTTTATTGAGGTTGGCGGCAATTTCCTCGATACGGCCAACGTTTATGCAGCCGGCGCGTCGGAAGAAATCCTCGGTCGAATTCTCGGCGAGCGGCGAAAAGATCTGATCGTAGCAACCAAAGTTCGTTTCAATGCGAATATCTTCATGGGCAAGACAGTCGCGCCGAATCAAATCGGACTCTCGCGCGGCCATATCATGTCGGAAGTCGAGGCCAGTCTGCGCCGCCTGAAAATGGACTACATCGATCTTTACCAGGTGCATTCATGGGACTTCGAAACGCCGATCGAAGAGACAATGCGCGCGCTCGACGACCTCGTGCGTCACGGCAAGGTCAGGTATATCGGCGCGTCGAACTTTACGGCGTGGCAACTGATGAAGAGTCTGTGGGTCAGCGATAAACATAACTATGCGCGTTTTGATTGTTTGCAGCCGCAATACAGCTTGATATCGCGCGAGATCGAGCGCGAGATTCTGCCGCTATGCCGCTACGAAGGCGTGGGCGTGATTCCATGGAGTCCGCTCGGCGGCGGATTTCTGACCGGCAAGTATCGTTCGGGTCAGCGTCCGCCCGAGGACAGCCGGCTGGCGAAGATCGATATGTGGAATCGGCTCGCGGACGAGCGCAATTACTCGACGCTCGAAGCAGTCGAGCACGTCGCGAAAGAACGCGGCCGCGCAATCTCGCAAGTCGCGCTGGCATGGGTGAATCAGCAGCCCGGCGTCAGCTCGGTGATTTACGGCGCGCGAACCGAAGAGCAAAACGAGCAAAACCTCGGCGCAATCGGATTCCGCCTCGAAGCCGCTGAGTTGGCCGCACTCAACAAGGCAAGCGCATTGCCCCTGGAGTACCCCGACGCGATGCAATCACGTCTGCCGGGTTATCCGCGCCAGTAAACTGAAGAGGCGCGTCCATTCGGGCGCGCCTCTTTATCCGGTCCCCCTTCCCGCGAGGACCGAAAAAAGGGGTTAGGGGTTAGGTTCCTTCTCTGTCATCCCTCGAACGACGGCCCCATGAAGGTACTCGGCGCGATCGGCGACGGTGAACTCTGTCCCGCCGCATTCTGTGAGAACTGGCTGCCTATCGTGAGGCCGCCATCCACCACCATCGCCTGCCCGGTGACGAATTCCGAATCGTCACTCGCGAGGTACAACGCCATCCCGGCGATATCCTCCGGATGCCCCGCGCGTGGAATAGGTTGCGACTTCGCCATCCATTGTTCCATCGCTTCTTTCACGCCCGGCTGATTGCGATGGAGTATCGGCGTATTGATTCCCCCGGGGCAGATGCAATTGACACGAATTTTGTCCTTGGCGAACTCCAGCGCTGCCGATCGCGTCAGGTTCACGACGCCGGCCTTCGCCGCGCAGTAGGCATGCAGCGACGCGAAGCCGCGGATGCCGGCGACTGATGCGGTCGAGATTATCGAGCCGCCGCCGGCTTTGCGCATCTCGGGAGCCGCATGCTTCATCCCAAGGAACACGCCGCGCAGCAACACTGCCTGACTCTTGTCCCAGTCCTCGACCGAAATTTGTTCGAGCGGTCCGATCGCGCCGCCGATTCCGGCGTTGTTGTAAATTATGTCGAGACGCCCGAACTCCGAAATGGCGCGTGCAATCAGCGCCTTGATTTCAGTTTCGGCGGACACGTCAGTTTTCTGAAAGACCGCGCGCCCCGCATTCTCCTTGCAATCGCGAACCGCGGATTCGCCGCCCTCGACATTGAGATCCGCGATCACAACCGCCGCGCCTTCGCCCGCAAACTTGATTGCAGTCGCCCGCCCAATCCCGCTCGCCGCGCCCGTGATCACAGCTACCTTACCCTTGAGCCTGTCCATTTAGAATTTCCTCTGTTTGAAAAATTACGTCGCCATGCAACGCGCGTAACGCGCATAGCAGTAATTATCAGACAGCGACTCGAAGCGGATAGCGGCGCAGACTACGTGCTAGCGCTTGGCCGGGTGGAGGCGGGTCAGCATCCGGCGTTCCTCGGCGGCCCGGCTCTCGAAGCTCTCGATCGGTGTGACCCTCCACTTGAGTCTTCCCCACAGTGGGACTTCGCGCAGCATACGATCCAGCGCTTCGTTGGATGCCGCCTCGGCGATGAAGGCAACCGCCCGGTCGCCGATCTCAACTCCGCCAGCGAGGATCTTTTTGTCCGCCTCGAGCTTTGTGAGCGCATCGAGGCCGGGAACCACGACGTCCTTCAGAAGCTGAGCGGCTTCGTCGGGGGTAGCCCATCCGGGCCCTTGTGAACCGACCACCAGATATTTCATTCAAACCTCCGTACGATAGCGATGCAAATTACATCTCAAATGACGGCCCCGAAAATCCGCTGCCCGGCAGCCCCGCCAAACGAAAGCGCGCGTTGCCGGTATTGATTCCGCCGTCAACGACCATCGCGGTCCCACTGATCCAGTTCGCCTCGTCGCTCGCGAGGAACAGCGCCATCGACGCGATGTCGTCAGGCTTTCCCGCGCGCGGTATCGGCTGCATCCGCGCCATCGATTTCTCCGATTGTTCCTCGGCGCCAGGACGCCCGCGATGGATCAGCGGAGTATTGACGCCTCCGGGGCAGATACAGTTGACCCGAATCTTGTCGTGCCCGACTTCGATCGCGACCGCCTGCGTCAGGTTCACGACCGCCGCCTTCGCCGCGCTGTATGCGGCCAGATAGCCGACCCCGCGCAGTCCCGCAACCGACGCGGTCGAGATGATCGATCCGCCGCCCGCTTTGCGCATCTCGGGAATCGAGTACTTCATGCCGAGATACGCCGCGCGCAGCAGCACCGCGATAGTGCGGTCCCAGTCTGTCGATTCGACTTTCTCGATCGGCCCGACCGCCCCGGCAACGCCCGCGTTGTTGAACATGATATCGAGCCGCCCGAATTCCTTGACCGCGCGCGCGACCGCGGCCTTGATATCCGGCTCGCTGGTCACGTCGGTGCGCTGAAACACGGCGCGCCCGCCCGCCGCCGCGCATTCCGCGACCGCGGTCTCTCCGCCCTGCGCATTCAAGTCGGTAAGCACCACACTCGCGCCTTCCTTCGCGAAGCGGAGCGCGGTCGCGCGTCCCATCCCACTCGCGGCCCCGGTGATCACTGCAACCTTTCCATCGATTCTGCCCATTGCCAATTCTCCTGCGCGCATCGAGTCGCGCGTCGCCTTTGATGTGAATCTCAAAATCTCAATAGCAATGATTCACCCGAGTCGGGTAGCCGTCACAAAACCACTCCACATGGGACAAATTGCAGCGCCCTCCTTCTGCGCGATGGTTCCCCTTCCCTCGAGGGAAGGGGTTAGGGGTTAGGTTGCCGTGATACAATAGCCGCGACCATGGTGCCCGAAGAGGAAAAGGAAAAACGCGCCGCGAACGAAGCTTCGGCAGATCGGACCGGCCCTGATTACGGCTCGCTGATCGATTATCCCAAGGATGCGCCCGCCCAAAGCGGCGAGGCCCTCTTCCTCGAGGACGAATCAGCGCGTATCGATCAGAAGTTGGCCGCGACTGCCACCGAACCCGGCATCTACCTGCTGCGCGACCGCGCGGGCAAGGTGCTTTACGTCGGTAAGGCGAAGTCGTTGCGCTCGCGGGTGCGCGCCTACTTTCGCGACGGCGGTGACGGCCGCTTCCAGGTGCGCTTCCTGATGAAGCGGGTGCGTGACTTCGACACGATCGTCACGGCCAGCGAGAAGGAAGCGCTGATTCTCGAGAACAACCTGATTAAGCAGTACAAACCCCGGTACAACATCCGCCTCAAAGACGACAAATCGTACCTGAGCGCCAAGATTACCAATAGTCCGTGGCCGCGAATCACGGTCACCCGCAAGATCGTCAAGGACGGCGGTCGCTACTTCGGTCCCTTCGGCTCGGCCGACGGTCTGCGCGAGACGATCGACGTCATCCGCAAAGTATTTCCGCTTCGCACTTGCACCGACGCGGTCTTCCGCAATCGCTCGCGTCCGTGTCTCGAATATCAAATCAAACGATGCCTCGGGCCGTGCTGCCTGCCGGTCGATCGCGAGGAGTACGGCCGCCATCTGCACGCCGCGCAGATGCTGCTGGAAGGGAAAAATCTCGAGCTGCTCCGCGAGATGCGCGATCTGATGAAGGATCACGCGTCGCGCCTCGAGTTCGAGCAGGCCGCGCGAATTCGCGACCGGGTTCACGCGATCGAAAAAACCGTCGAGCGCCAGACCGTCCTGCATCACTGGGGAATCGACGAGGACGTGTTCGGAATTTACCGCGAGGGCGGTTACATCGAGGCGATCGTGCTAATCGTGCGCGGCGGCAAACTGACCAGCACGCAGGGATGGAGCTTCCAGGATCTGGAATTTCCGGTGCACGAAATTCTCTCCGATCTGCTGACCCAGTATTACTCGGGAGCACGCAATATCCCCGACGAAGTGATCCTGCCAGTCGAGCTCGAGGACGCCGACGTGCGCTCGGAACTGCTCTCAGAGCGGCGCGGAAAGAAATGCGAAGTCATCGTCCCGCAACGCGGCGAGAAGCTCCGCCTGCTCGAAATGGCGATGGACAACGCGCGCCAGAGCTTCGCCTCGCGCCGCGACAACGAAAAAACCCGCGAGCAGATGCTCGAGGATCTGCGCGTCAAGCTCGGTCTGCGCAACACGCCGAAGCGGATGGAATGTTACGACATCTCGAATCTGCAGGGCTCGATGGTGGTCGGCTCGCAGGTCACCTTCGACGAAGGCGAGCCGTGCAAGAATCTCTACCGTCGCTACCGGATTCGCAGCTTCGAAGGCCAGGACGACTTCGCCAGCATGTACGAAGTCCTCAAGCGCCGGATCGAGCGCGCGGTGCGTGAAAACGTCTACCCCGATTTGTGGGTGATCGACGGAGGCAAAGGGCAATTGAACGTCGCGCTCGAAGTACTGCGCGAGTTCAGGCTGCTCGATCAGATCGATTGTGTCTCGTTGGCCAAGCAGCACGTTCTCAACGATCGTCGCGAAAAGGAAGTGACCAAATCCGAGGAACGCGTCTTCGTTCCTCGCCGCAAAGATCCGATCGTGCTGCCGAAGAACTCGACCGCGCTGTTCCTGCTCGTGAGGATTCGCGACGAGGCCCATCGATTCGCGATCACCTACAACCGCGAACTGCGGCGCCGGGCGCGCCTGCGCTCGGTCCTCGACGATATCGACGGCGTCGGTCCGGTAAGGCGCCGCGCGTTGCTCCGCCACTTCGGCAGTCTCAAGCGGATTCGCGACGCGACCGTCGATGAGATCGCGGAGGTCAAGGGACTCAACCGCGATCTCGCCGCCGAGATCCGCCGCCATCTCGACGAAATGACTGCGCTGCTCGACGTCGAAGAATCTGCCGACCCCGCGGATCAGCCGGGTCTTCCATTGGAACCGCCCGCGACTCCCGCCGGGGATAACGGCGCTCGAGTCAACGATTCGCCCACGCGAGATTGATCCGAAAGTTCTTTCGAGCACAAATCTCAATCGCGCTATCTGTATGTGTTGACCTATAATCTATCAGTCAACATCATCCGCACGCCGTCCGTGATGAGCAAAGGAGTGCGTACTTATCGCTGCGGGAGCACTTTCCGTAAGACGCGCAGTCGCGCGACCTGGCGGCTTGGAGCAGGTTCGCTCTCTCGAACTACTGCCTCCGATTCCCGCAGTCAGCGCGGTCGAACGAGTCGCGCCGATCTATTTGGTTGCGATCTCGATCGTAACCGGTGACGCGCTTGGCAACTTTCATTTCGCGATTGCGCCGTGGGTCGCGTGGACGTTCGCTGTCGTAGCACTCGGCGCGTTTCTTAGTTCCCGAACTGCTCTCGGTCTTCTGGCAACGTATCTGGCGATCGTGCTCGCCGCGAATGTCGCGGTCACGAATCTGCTCGCTCCGACGCGCAAGCCGCATAGCATCGCAACGACGGTGGAAGGGTCGCACGTCACGATCGAAGGTCGGGTGTACCGCGAAACCGAGCACGAACCTTACGGGGATCGAATCTACCTCAAGGTCCAACGCGCCGCGGAGCAGGGTGGTTTGATGTCCGAGTCTCGCGGCAATGTTCGAATCGCGGTTCTCGGCGGCGGATCTTTCAAGTTGGGTGACGAGATTCGGCTGAGCGCGCGAATCCATTTCCCGCGCAACTACGGGGATCCGGGAGAGTTCGACTACGTGGGACTCATGGCGCGCGACGGCATCGACGCGACCATGACCGCACCGAAGAACTCGCTCGGCTCGGCGAAGTTTCAAATCACCGGGCATCGTTCGATCTTTCCGTCAAGCCAGATCGAATCGATTAGAACTCAGATCGGCGAGTTTTTCGATCGCAACCTCAGTTATCCCGAAAACGCCGAGATGCGCGCGCTCGTGATCGGCGATCAAGGCGAGATCGGCGATCCGCTTCGGCAGACATTCGCGCGCACCGGCATGGCGCATCTGTTGGTTATCTCCGGCTTGCATTTAAGCATCGTCGCGGCCGCGATGTTCGCCGCGGTGCGCCTTGCGATGATGCTGTTACCCGATTTGGCGAACCGCGGTTATGCGAACAAGTTTGCCGCGCTCGCCGCGATGCTCGCAGTCTGCGCGTATGCGTCGATCGCGGGGCATCACGTGTCGACGGTGCGTGCGCTGACGATGGTGCTCGCGTACATGCTCGCCGTAGCGATCGATCGTTCTCGCGAGGCGATGGCGTCGTTGGCGCTGGCGGCAATCGTGATTTGCGTCGCGCTCCCCGGCTCTACCGCCGACATCGGCTTCCAGCTCTCTTTCGCGTCAGTGATTGCGATCGTGCTCGGCATGCGCCGATTTGCCGCGTGGTTCGCGCGTCGCAAACGCCTCGGGATGCTGCGCGGCGAACCGTCGTTACCGCGATGGCGATATCTTCAAGCAGGCGGCGGCTATCTCGCGGTATCGTTCTGGGCGATGGTCGGGACGGCCCCGCTCACCGCGTATCACTTCAACCAGTTCGCGATAATCGGAATCGTCGCAAACGCCGTGGTGGTGCCGATTATGGCATTCGGAGCAACCATCAGCGGACTCATCGCGGCCGCATTGAGTTTCGTCTCGGAGCCGGCCGCTCGTCCGATCCTCTTATTCGGCGCGGGCGCGCTCGCGATGGGCAACGGACTGGCTGCATGGTTCGTCGATTTGCCGCTCGCGTGGTTCCGCATCTTCACGCCGACAATTCTCGAACTCACAATCGCATACGCATTGTTGATGATTTGGCTACTCGCCCCGCTTGCTGCCGCGATAACCGGAAGAAGCTCGCGTGATGCTCACGACGAAATTGCGAGCGCCTCGCGATTCGGTTGGCCTGTTATATCGGCGATTGTCCTGGCAGTCGTGTTGACGATTGACGCGGGATACTGGACCTACGATCGTTTCTTCAATCCCGATTTGCGCGTGACGTTTTTGTCAGTAGGCGAGGGCGACGGCGCGGTGATTCGATTTCCCGGCTCGCGCGTGATGCTGATCGATGGCGGTGGCTCCTACGGCGGCTTTGACGCGGGCGAACGAATCGTCGCGCCGTACTTGTGGTCGCAGAAAATCATGCACGTCGATTACCTCGCGCTGAGCCATCCCGACCTCGACCATTTCGGCGGCCTGGATTTCATCGCGATGAACTTTGCGCCGCGCGCGTTCTGGACCACCGGCGTGTCGAGCCTCGACCTCAGCTACGCCCGCTTCATGAACGACCTCGAGCGCTCGAAAATTCCTATCGTGCAGGTCCTCAAGGCCGCTCCCCTCGCTGCCATCGGCGGAGTTGAGATCGAGTCGCTCAACGGCGACGCCGCCGTCACGAGATCGCACAACAACAGCTCGATGGTCTTGCGATTCAGCTTCGGCACCACGTCGATTCTGTTCACCGGCGATATCGAATCGGCCGGCGAGCGCGCGATGATCGAGAACCGTGCTGAACTTCGCTCGACGATCCTGAAGGTGCCGCATCACGGCAGCGCGAGTTCCTCGACGGCAGCATTCATTGCCGCGGTGCATCCGGAGGCCGCGGTAATCTCGGACGGTTATTTGAACAACTTTCACTTCCCCGCGGACGCGGTTGTTCAACGTTACCTCGAAGCCGGCGTCATCCTGATGCGCACCGACCTCGCCGGCGCCGTGATGGTCGATGCCACGCCTGACCAGATGACCGTGCGAACCTTCCGTGCACGCAGCGGCGCTCCAATCCTTATCGTCCCGCCAGCGCCGCTGCGAGGCATTACTGAAACGGTACGTCACGCGTCAAACGCGGATTGACCCTGAGTACCAAAAATGGTACTAGAAATATGAATCGAGTTCTCAAGCGCTTGCCCGCATCGTTCTACCGTTCCGATAGCGGGCGCGAGCCAGTACGCGAGTGGCTCAAGAGCCTTGAGCCGGAGGACCGGAAAGTGATCGGCGAGGACATCAAGGACGTTGAGTTTTCATGGCCGATCGGGATGCCGCTCGTTCGTCCGCTTGGCCGCGAATTGTGGGAGGTCCGGAGCAGATTGCCGCGCCGCCGCATTGCGCGGGTCCTTTTCTGCATCGAGCAGGGGCGCATGGTGCTGCTGCACGGCTTCATCAAGAAGTCCCAGAAGACGTCGCGACACGACATCGACCTGGCACATAAACGGAGAACAGGAGTAGCCACATGAAAAAGAAGCACGTTGGCTCATCTTTCGACAGCTGGCTCCGAGAAGAAGGCATCTACGAGGAAGTCACGGCTAACGCCATTAAGCGCGTCCTCGCCCGGCAGGTTGAGGCCGCTATGAAGGAGAGACATTTTTCCAAGGCGGAAATGGCGCGCAGGATGTGCACCAGCCGCGCCGCGCTTGACCGCTTGCTCGATCCCGACTACGACGCGGTGACGTTGAGCACGCTGCGGAAAGCAGCCACCGCTGTCGGTCGTCAACTTCGCCTGGAACTTGTATAAATGATCTTGGAGCGATCAATCAGAGCAAACGTTCAGAGCGAGATGTAAAATCGGCGTGCGATTCTATCGACCCCGCCCATCACTCTAAGCTACAAATGAATTGCGATGGATCTCGAACTCACTGAAGCGCAACGCGGCGCGCGCGATGTTGCGCGACGCTTCGCTCGCGAGAAGCTCGGGCCAATCGGCGTCGAGGCCGATCGCTCGCATCGGTATCCCAGTGAAGCAATCGACGAACTCGCGCGGCTCGGGATGCTGGGCATCTTCCTGCCTGAGCAGTACGGCGGCGCGGGCCTCGACCACGTCGCGTATTCGCTGGTGCTTGAGGAGCTCGCGGTCGAATGCGCGTCCACCGCGGTCATCATGTCGGCGCATTGCTCGCTGGCGTCGTGGCCGATTCTAGGTCTGGGTACAACCCACCAGAAAAATCATTTCCTGCCGAAGATGGCGACCGGGAGCTGGCTCGGATGCTTCGCGCTAACCGAGCCGCAAGCGGGGTCCGACGCTGCCGGTCAGAAGACGCGCGCGGTGCTCGATGGCGATTCGTACGTAATCAACGGCACCAAGAATTTCATCACCAACGCCCCGCAATCGAAGGTCGCGATCGTGTTTGCGATGACCCAGCCCGACAAGGGCCATCACGGGATCAGCGCGTTTGCGGTCGAGACGGACACACCGGGATGGGCGGTCACGCGCGTCGAAGACAAAATGGGGATTCACGGCGCGCACTCGCGCGCAGTTGAGTTTTTCGGATATGCGCGTACCGCGCGAGAACCTGCTGCTCGAAGAAGGGCAGGGGTTCAAGGTCGCGATGAAGACGCTCGACGGCGGCAGGATCGGGATCGCGTCGCAGGCGCTGGGAATCGCGCGCGCGTCGCTGGAGGCGTCGTTGAAGTACGCGCAGGAGCGGCTGACATTTGGCAAGCCGCTCTCTCAATACCAGGCGATTCAGTGGAAGCTCGCCGACATGGCGGTAGAGATCGATGCCGCCCGACTGCTGACGCATCGCGCGGCGACGCTGAAGGATCGCGGCGAGTCGTGCACCAAGGAATCCGCGATGGCGAAGCTGTTCGCCGCCGAGACCGCGATGAAGTCCGCGGTCGAGGCGGTGCAGATTCATGGCGGCTACGGTTACACCAAGGAGTTCAAGGTCGAGCGCTTTTTCCGCGACGCCAAGATTACTGAGATATACGAAGGCACGTCCGAGATTCAGCGGCTCGTGATAGCGAGCAGTGTGCTCGAAAATCGGTGAGGATCGGCCTGTGAGCAACAAAAAGAAATGGCTCGAGACGACCTACCAGCAGGCCAGCGCGCGTCCGGTTCGCTTCTCGACCGTAAGCGACATGGAGCTCGACCCGCTCTACACGCCCGACGATGTGACCGGATCCTACGATGACGCGCTCGGCAACCCCGGCGAGTATCCGTACACACGCGGTGTGTACGGCTCGATGTATCGCGGACGCTTGTGGACGATGCGCCAGTTCGCGGGCTTCGGACTCGCCGAGGACACCAACGCGCGCTTTCACTTTCTGCTGGGGCAGGGCCAGGACGGGCTTTCGACCGCGTTCGACATGCCGACGCTGATGGGCTACGACGCCGACCACGAACGCGCGCTCGGCGAAGTTGGACGCGAAGGCGTTTCGGTCTCGACGGTCTACGACATGGCGACGCTGTTCGATCGAATCCCGCTCGACCGGGTCACGACCTCGATGACCGTGAATTGCTCGGCGTCGATCCTGCTCGCGATGTACCTGGTCGTGGCCGAGCGCAATGGAATTCCGTGGGATCGCGTCGGCGGCACCATTCAAAACGACATGCTCAAGGAGTACATCGCGCAGAAGGAATGGATTTGCCCGCCGCGCCCGGCGCTTCGAATCGTCACCGACATGATCGAGTTTTGCGCGCGCAAAGTTCCGCGATGGCACGCTGTGTCGATTTCCGGCTACCACATCCGTGAGGCCGGCTCGACCGCGGTGCAGGAGCTGGCGTTCACGATCGCCGACGGCATCTGCTACGTCGATGAGGCCGTCAAGCGCGGGATCCCCGTCGACGACTTCGCGCAGCGCCTGTCGTTCTTCTGGAACCTGCACAACGATTTTCTCGAAGAGGTCGCCAAGCTCCGCGCCGCGCGCCGGATGTGGGCGCGAATCATGAAGGATCGTTTCGGTGCGAAGAATCCGAAATCGATGATGCTGCGGACCCACGCACAGACTGCGGGAGCGTCGCTGACCGCGCAGCAGCCGATCAACAACGTGGTGCGCGTCGCCATCCAGGCGCTGGCCGGAGTGCTCGGCGGAATCCAGTCGCTGCACACCAATTCGATGGACGAGACGCTCGCGCTGCCCACCGAGCAGGCCGTGATGGTCGCGCTGCGCACGCAACAAGTCATCGCCGAAGAGACCGGCGTGACCAATACGATCGATCCGTTCGGCGGCAGCTACGCGGTCGAGGCGCTCACGGACCGGATGGAGCGCGAGGCGAACGACTACATTCGACGCATCGACGAGATGGGCGGGATGGTCAAGGCAATCGAGACCGGCTATCCGCAGCGCGAGATCGCCGAGGCGGCGTTTCATTTTCAGCGTCAGCTCGAGCAGGGAATCAAGACGGTGGTCGGCGTCAACAAGTATTCGATCCCGGAAGAGATCCCGATCGCGACGCTCAAGATTGATCCCGAGATCGAAGAGCGTCAGATTCAGCGCGTGCGCAAGGTCAAGCGCGAACGAAACTCCGTCGCCGTCAAGGAAGCGCTCGCGCGCGTTGCCGAGGCGTGTCGCTCGAGCGAGAACCTGATGGAACCGATTTGCGAGGCGGTGCGCCGCGACGCGACGGTCGGCGAAGTGTGCGATATCTTTCGTGCGGAGTTTGGCGTGTACACAGACCCAGGCTGGATTTAGGCGATGGCGGAAAAGAGACTCAGAATTCTGGTCGCGAAACCCGGGCTCGACGGCCACGATCGCGGCGCGAAAATTATCGCGCGCGCGCTGCGTGACGGCGGCTTCGAGGTCATCTACACCGGCCTTCATCAGACCCCCGAGATGATCGCGGAGGCCGCAGTGCAGGAAGACGCCGACGCGGTCGGGCTGAGCGTACTTTCGGGCGCGCATATGACGCTGTTCCCCGAAGTGATGCGGCTGCTGAAGGAGCGCGGCGCTGCCGAGGTCGCAGTTTTCGGCGGCGGAATTATTCCCGACGACGACGCCGTCAAGCTCAAGCAGATGGGCGTCCGGCAAATCTTCACCCCCGGCGCGTCAACTGAAGATATCGTTAAATGGGTGCGCGAGAACGTCGCGGCCCGCACTTAGTTTCAAATGAATTTCGATTTGACCGAAGAGCAGCGGCGCATCCGCGAGACGCTGACCGACTTCGCCGAGCGCGAGATCAAGCCATACTCGACCAAGTGGGATAAGGAGGAGACCTTCCCGCGGCATATCATCGAGCAGCTCGGGCAGTTGGGGTTTCTGGGCGTCGCGTTCGCTGAAAAATTTGGCGGCGGTGGCGCCGATACTCTGTCGCAAGTGCTGGTCGTCGAAGGACTCTCGCGCTACGACGCCTCGATCGGCCTCACCTGCGCCGCGCACATGTCGCTCTCGACCGGCCACATCGCGGCATTCGCATCCGACACTCTGCGCAATCATTACGTTCCCGAAATGCTGCAGGCGAAGAAGCTCGGCGCGTGGTGCCTCACCGAACCCAGCTCCGGTTCCGACGCCGCCGCGATGCGCACGAAGGCGACCCGCGTCGGCGACAACTATTCGATCACCGGCTCCAAGATGTTCATCACCAACGGCACGGTTGCCGACGTGTATGTAGTGATGGCGATCACCGACCAGGCGCGCGGACGCGACGGCGTGTCGGCATTCATCGTCGATCGCGGAACCGCCGGATTGGCGAATGGCAAGAAGATCGAAAAACTCGGATTGCGCGCGTCCGACACCGCCGAAGTCATCTTCGAAAACGTAACTGTGCCGGCGCGCAACCTCGTCGGCGAGCTCGGGGCCGGTTATCGGCAGACACTCAAGGTGCTCGAAGCAGGACGAATCGGAATCGCGGGATTCGCGGCGGGCATCGCGCGCGGGGGGTTCGAGGAAGCGCGCGCGTATGCTCTCGAACGCGGGCAGTTCGGCAAAAAGATTGCCGAGTTCCAGGCAATCCAGTGGATGTTCGCCGACATGGCGACGCGGATCGACGCATCGTGGGTGCTCATCTGCCGCGCCGCCGCACTCAAGGATGCGGGCAAGCCGTTCGCGCGTGAGGCTGCGATGGCAAAGCTGTTCGCATCCGAGACCGCGATGTGGTCGACGATCAAAGCCGTGCAGATCCACGGCGGCTACGGCTACGTCACCGACTTCCCGGTCGAGCGTTACATGCGCGACGCGAAGCTGTCGGAGATCGGCGAGGGCACCAGCGAAGTGCAGCGCATGATCATCGCGAAATCGCTGCTGCGCGACGGCTACCTGCCGGCCTGATCGTTAGTCTTCGAGCAAATCTTCCTGAATGATCGCGAGTTCGCGCGCGTCGAGGCCGATTACCTTGCGCATGAAGCCTTCGATGCCGCCGTTCTCATCCATCAGCTCGAAGACCGGGTCGAGTTGCTCGGCCGCGAGGGGAATCTTTTTGAAGACCAAATTGCTTTCGAGAAAGTCGGCGACGATTCGATCGCGCTCGACCCCAAGCATCGACAGCAGCATCGCGGCGCCGACTCCGGTGCGGTCACGGCCCGCGGAACAATGGAAGAGCAGGGGATAGACGTCGCGCTCGGCGAGCAATTTGAAGAAGCGCCGCCAGTCGTGCCGGAATTGCATCACGAGCGCGAGATGCTCGCGGCCGGGTTCCGGCGCGACTCGCGTGTAGCCCTGGTCATTGAACCATTCGTCGCCCATTGGGATGTGTTCCCATCGCACGCCGCTGCGCGCGGCCGGCGCTGGCGAGCCGAGGTGTTTCACTTCGGCGCGGCTCTGAAGAGTGACCAGGGTGCGAAGCTTCAGCTGGCTGATGGGACTCTCGGGCGGGACCTCGGCAAGATGCGACGAGCGAAATATCTTGCCGGCACGGACGCGCCGCTGCTTGGCGGCCGGATGACCTCCCAGATCGCGGAAATTCTGCGCCGCGAAACTCCGCAGCAATTCGAAGTCGACGACGACCCGCGGCGGCTCAGTCGGTTCCTTGATACCTTCCGGAATGTTCTTCCCTTTTGGCAAACTGATCGGTCCTGCTGCTGGTGTCGGTCAAAAGTGTAACAGGGCGCGACGCGCGGACCAAAGGAGACTCGACTCACTTGCTTCGTGCACCGCGGTCAGTTAATAGACTAGAGTCTAGTTATATGGCTGAGTATATCGAAACCTCCACCACCCAATCCGCCCCGGTGTCGCGGCGCGAGCGCAAGAAGGGGCGCACTCGCGCTGATATCTACAGCGCCGCGATGAATTTATTTGTGCGGCGCGGTTTCGATTCGGTTACGATCGAGGATATCTGCGAGGCCGCCGACGTGGCGCGGGCGACTTTCTTTCTGCATTTCCCGGCCAAGGAAGCGCTGCTTATCGAGTACGGCGAGCGCGCCAACCACGAGCTGGCCGCCGCCATTGCCGAATATCGCGGCAGCGCGACCTCGACGCTTCGGATGGCGCTCAAGATGCTGGCGGAGCGTGCGGTGCGCCATACCGACGTCGTCCGGCTGGTGATGCGGGAAATGCTGGCGCGGCCGCGAGTTCTGAGCGAGCACGATGAGAAGGCGGCCGGCCTGGTTGATCTGCTCGCGGGAATTATCCGGCGAGGGCAAAAGTCGGGCGAGTTCCGCCGCCGCGTGGAGCCGACGGTGGTAGCGCTGACCGCCTCCGCGGCGTTTTTCGCGCTGATTTATACATGGGTGCGCAACGACGGCAAGATCGATGTCGAGGGGGCGGTGGCCGAGACTTTGGACGTCATTTTGAACGGGCTCAGCGAAAAGAAATCCAGACGCGGACAACGCGCAGCAACCTAACAAGAGAGTGTCGATGAAAATGACGCAAAGAAATAATCGCCTGCGCGGCGGGCGGCAGGGGTGACCCCTGCACCCAGTGAAAAGTGAGAAGGGGCGAAATGTTGCGGACAACCTTTCGCTCTCAGGGTCGCGGGGAGGAGGGCGAGCGTAAAGGTGTGATGTTCGGCTTTCACCCGTCAGCGTGCGCGCAGCGAATGATCGACTAACCCGTGACCCGTTGCCTCGAGGGAAGGGGAACAATCCCGTTAAGAGGATCGAGGAAAGCTAGATGGCAAACACTCATGCGATTGTGATGGGCGGCAGCATGGCCGGGCTTTGTGCTGCGCGCGTGCTGAGCAAGTTCTACGACAAAGTTACGGTGATCGATCGCGACGCTTATCCGGTCGGCGCGCACGAGCGGCCCGGCGTTCCGCAGAGCCGGCATGTTCATGCGCTGCTGATGCGCGGGCGGCTCGAACTCGATGGGCTCTTCCCGGGTTTCGAGCAGACCATGCTGCAGCGCGGCGCTATCGACATAAATTTCGGCTGCGACTTCGCCGCGCTCAGGCAGGACGGATGGGCCGAGCGGCGGCCGAACTCGATTACGACGCTGTTCGCGAGCCGCGTGTTGATCGAGGAGACCGTGCGCGAGTTGCTGCGTCGCATTCCGAACGTCGAGCTGATCGAGCGCGCCGAGGCGGTCGGATTCGAGACGGTGCGCGGCGACGCGCTCCGGGTGGCTGGAGTGAAGGTGAATCCGCGCGACGGCGGCGCTGCGTTCACTCTGAAAGGAGATCTCATCGTCGATGCGAGCGGGCGCACGACCAAAGTTCCGTCGTGGATCGAGGCGATGGGCCTGCCGTTGCCGCCGGAGACTGTGGTCGATTCGCATACCGGCTACGCCTCGCGATGGTTCAAGGCAAATCCCGAGCGGCGCCCGAAGGAGTGGTGGTGGAAGGGAATCTGGATCGATCCGATCGCGGAGAGTTTCTCGACCGCCGGCGTTCTGTTTCCGGTCGAGGGCAATCGATTTATCGTCTCGCTGGCGGGCATCGGAGGGCATTATCCGCCAAGTGACGAGGCCGAATTCACCGCCAAGCTCGCGCAACTCCGCTCGCCGATCATCTCTGAAGAAGTCGCGCTCGGGGAGCCGATGTCGCAGGTCTATTCGTATCGGCAGATGGCGAATCGATGGCGCCATTACGACAAGTGGGCGGCGCGGCTCGACGGTTTCGTCGCGCTGGGCGACTCGTCGTGCGCATTCAACCCGGTTTACGGTCAGGGAATGACGTCGGGCGCGTTGTCGGCGCTGATGCTCGGCGAGTGCCTCGACAAGAACGGCATCAACGATGTCGAAATCCCGCGGAAATTTTTCGCCGCGCAGGCGCGCTTCCAGGCCGAGCCATGGGGACTCGCGACCGCGTCCGATTTCAGAGTTCCGGGCACCGAAGGCAAGCGTCCGTTGATGAGCCGCGTGATGGATCCGTTGATAGGCAAAATGTTCCAGGTCGCGAATGACGATCCGGCGATCGGCGAACGTATCGGCGAAGTGATCAATATGATGAAGCCGCCGTCGGCGCTGTTCGAGTCGTCGATGCTGAAGCTGATCGCGAAGGCCTGGTCGCGCCGGCTGTTCAAAGGCAGAACGCGCGAGAAGGAAGCGGCGACGACGATGCCGCCGCTCGCGCTGGGCGTCGAAGGGTAGGTTCTACTTGCTCGTGCGGCGACACTTGTGCCGCGCACGGGCGAGGGCGCACGCATCGAGCGCAGTGCGCGCGCCCTCACCCGCGCTAAGGCGTGCCTCTCCCGAGGGAAACCTTTGCATAACTGATTGCTGCCTCTCTCCCTCTCCCTGTCCCCGTGTCATTCAGAGCGAAGCGAAGAATCCCGGATCCTTCTTCCCCTCTCCCGGCGGGAGAGGATTTAAGGAGAGGGACCTTGTGCAGCGCGCGATTTTTTCGCGCGCGATTCGAGATTCTGCGTCCGATTCCTTTGATTCGCCTGCTGGAACTGGCGCTACGAAGTCATCCCTGTAAGATTGACGGATGATCTCAAAACTAATCGACCAAATTATAGAACGCGATCTTCAGGATTTAATCGAGTTACGTATCGCTGAGAGAAAAACGCTCGATTACAAGCGCGACCTTCCCGCCAGGACTCCTACAGATAGAGATAAATTCCTAGCTAATGTGTCCTCCTTCGCGAACACTTCGGGAGGGGATTTAATCTATGGGATCGAAGCACCCTCCGGAACTGGAGAGCCGACTTCTATTCCGGGGTTGGACCTTCCGAATCCTGAGGAAGAGAAATTACGCTTGGAGCAGTACCTTCAGTCAGGCCTACGTCCTACTCTTCCACGCCACGATATTCACTATTTTAGGTTGAACTCGGGCCGCTACGTCCTAATCGTTCGTGCGTGGCAGAGTTGGATAGGACCGCATCGTCTGGGCGAGTATGGGGCGTTTTATGCGCGAAATTCGGCGGGCAAGTTTCAACTCGACGTTGCTCAGCTTCGGCAGGCATTTGGTCTTTCCGATTCAATCTCTCAGAGGATGGGCGCTTTTCGGGCCGATCGTATTTCAAAGGTCTATAGCGACGATCTCCCGGCCCCAATCGACGAGGGTCCCCGGCTTCTAATTCATATTATTCCGCCTTCTGCATTTGCTCCATTTGTCCAGTTAGATTTAGCGGATTCTCTACGGAAGGCGTTCTCCGACAGTGGCGACAATTTCGGCTGGAAGAGTTTCGAACCATTTTCGCATACTTTTTCTTGGGATCAGTTTGTCAATTTGGAAGGGCCGGTCGTTATCCCCACGGCGGCCGATGGTCGAGCAGCGGGCAGATCTTACGTTCAGATATATCGAACTGGAGTGCTCGAAGCACTTTGGCTGCTCCCATACAGGAGGTTTCAATATAGTCCAGGGGAAGAGCGATCCGGCATCCGGGGTGACGGATGGTTACCAAACCTTATCGAGCTTCTGCGAAAATATATGATAGGTCTGAATCGACTCGGCGTCTCTCCTCCCTTCTTTGTGTTTTTTACTTTTCTTTCAATCAAAGAGTTCTACCTCTTCGGGCCGAGCGGAAGTGGTACGCATCGTCCCTTCAACCGAGATCAGATCTTGCTGCCAGAGATCTACGTTGAGACTATTCCGGACGATATCAGGCCGATGATCCAACGATCACTCGACATGGTTTGGAACGCTATAGGTGCTGAGGTGAACCCATACAATCGGGAATCCCTAATGTTGCTCTGCAATCGCGGCGCGCGGTTGTCCCTCACCCGACGCACGGGGACGTGCGTCGGCCTTGTATGTTGCGGTCAAAGTCCGAAGATGAAGTAGGACGAGGGCGCGGCAGGCCGATTCGGCCTAGGTCGATAGAGACCGAGGGAGAGCGTGGTCGCCGCGCCCATAACTCCGGCCAGGAGCCCGAACAGTCGCTGGGGCGGCGCACGGCGCAGAGCCCGAATCGCGCAAGGATGGGCGGTGCCGGAACCCATGGAGGCGGTGGGATGCAAGCAGCAGCGGTGGTGGTCGGGATCGATGTGAGCAAGCGCACGCTGGAAGTGGCGTTGTCCAGCGGTGGCGGCTTCAGCGTTACCAACGACGAGGACGGGATCAGCGAGATGCTGGCGCGGCTGCGGCCAAGCGGGGCTGCGCTGGTAGTGCTGGAAGCCTCGGGTGGATATGAGAGCCCAGCCTACCTGGCGCTGTGGGAGGCGGGGGTGCCGACTGCGCTAATCAATCCGCGCGACGCCTATCACTTCGCCCAGGCCAATCGGCAATTGGCTAAAACCGATCAGCTCGACGCGCGCGGGTTATGTGAGTTTGGCTTGCGCATGCAGCCCGCACCGTTGCCTCCGCCGGAGGCGGCGGATGAAGAACTCAAAGCCCTGGCCGTGCGCCGGCGCCAAGTAGTCAAGATGCTGGCGGCGGAGCGCACCCGGGTGCAACAGGCGCCGCGCTCAGTGCGGTCCAGCGTCAAGCGCATCGTCCGCGCGCTGGAGCGCGAGCTAGGTGCGGTCGACCATCAGATCGAACAACGACTGCGGAACAATCCGCGCCTGGCGCACCGCTGCGCGCAACTCGAACAGGTGCCGGGACTGGGGCCGGTGACCGGCGCGATCCTGGTCAGCCGGCTGCCCGAGCTGGGTCGGCTCGGGCCCAAGCAGATCGCGGCGCTGGTCGGAGTCGCACCGTATGACCATCAAAGCGGTGAGTGGCGCGGGCGTAGCTCGATCTTCGGCGGCCGCGCCGAGGTGCGCAGCGCCCTGTATATGGCCACCCTGTCCGCGATTCGCTGTAACCCGGTGCTGCGCAGCTTTTATCGCCGGCTGCGGGCGGCCGGTAAACCGGCCAAGGTCGCGATCATCGCAGCCATGCGCAAGCTGCTCGTCATCCTCAACGCGATGTTCAAAACCAACTCGCCCTGGAGGCCTCCATGCGCCATCACCGTGTAGATAACCGGGTTGCCCACAAGTCCACAGGCGGGGTCCTTCCTTGGACCCCACAGCCTGTGGACCCTGTGGGCAACCCGGTTCCCTTGATTCCCAACACAGTCGCTCTCCCCATTGAGGGCGAGGCGAAGAAGGAGCCGGGATTCTTGGCTTCGCTCTAGAATGACACAAAGGCGGAATCTTGAATCGCGCGCAAAAAATGCGCGCTGGACAAGGTCCCTCTCCTTAAATCCTCTCCCGTCGGGAGAGAGGAAGAGACGCCGTGCAGTTATGCAAAGGTCTCCGAAGGGAGAGGTAACGAGACTCGTTACTGCTGGTTTTGCTGGTTGGAGGTGTCTTTGGGATCGAGCGGGCGAGGCGGGTCCGGGAGCGGTTCTATTTTCAGATCTACCGACATCAACTGCATGCCGCCGTGGCTTTTGTAGACGCCGCGCATTGGTGGGACGTCGGAGTAGTCGCGGCCGATGGCGACTCGGATGTGACGCTCGTCCACCATGCATCCGTTGGTCGGGTCGAAGCCGGTCCATCCCATGCCCGGTAGCTGCGCTTCCAGCCACGCGTGGCTCGCTTGCGCGCCGATGCTGGCGGCGCCACTGTTTGCCGCGGGCGCCAAATAGCCCGAGACGTAGCGCGTCGGGATTCCGGCGAGGCGGAGTACGCCGATCGTCAGATGCGCAAAGTCCTGGCATACGCCGCCGCCGACGGTGAGAATTTCGTCGGCGGTCGAGTGCACCTTCGTCATTCCCGGCTCATAAACGAACTGGTCGCGGATGAAAGCGACGATGCGATTCGCATACGCGGCCACATCTTCGGACGGATCAGGTTTCGCCAGCCAGAAAAATTTGCGCATCGGGTCGCTGAACGGAACATTGCGGCTCGCGTTCAGGAAATCGTACTCGAGTCGATTGCGCACGTGATCCTCGAGCAGGTACTCGCCGAACGGCATCGGTATCGAAGGCGGCTGCGAATCATGCGTGCGCTCGACCAGAGATTTCGTCATAACGATTAGCTCGGGGTGCGGGTCGTGGAGCGAAAATCCGTAAACCCGATTGCCATAGTAGTCGTCGTATTCAAAGGTGGACGCGTCGGGGGTCAAATCCAAATCGAACTCGACGCATCGTTGATTCGCGCCTTCCAGCGGGCGCATTCGCACTTCGTTGTGCGAATCGTAGGCGGGCGCCTGGTACTCGAAGCGAGTGGTGTGGCAGATCCGAAGCAGCATCGCGTCACAGTTCAATCGGTCCTGAGGTAGCGTTGAAAGACCTCGTCGCCCAGCGCGGCGCATCCGTCCTGAATCTGCAGCAGAAACTGATGCAGACCGGATTTGATCACCTCGAGCGAGCGCTTCGATTGCATCAGCGCCAACAGTTCTTCGAGCTGTGCCGATGGCGGCGACGGCTCGGGTGACAGCCGCTTGATGCGGTTGAGCGAAGTCTCGAGCATCGCGAGCGCGAATCGTGCCGAGCGCGGGAAGGTCGGATCGAACAGCAGGATCTCGACGACGTTGTCAATCCTGATCGAGTTGCCAAAGCGCTTGCGATAGGCCTCGAGACCCGACGCGCTGCGCAGCACGGCCGCCCACTGCAGGATGTCGAGCGAGCCGCCGACATCTTCGAGCCGCGGCAGCAGGAAGTGGTACTTGACGTCGAGCATCCGCGATACGTCCTCGGTCCGCTCGAGCATGATCCCGAGTTGCATGAAGTCGTACGCGATGTCGCGCGGGATGGTGCTCTGGCGAATGCCGGACAGGCGATAAAAGTTGTCTTTTAGGTCGGCGAAGAACGCGAACACGCCGGGCGAGACGAAAAGCTCCGGCGTCCATTCCTGCGCATTGAGGTACAGCGTGTTGAGGTCGAGCCAAAGCTCGGACGAGATGTAATGGCGCAGCGAAATCGCGTTCTGGCGAGCGGTGTTGATACAACTGCGAATCGAATTTGGATTGTCGGTATCGAGCGCGAAGAAGTTGAGGATCGAAGCGTCGTCGGCGGTCGAGTGCGACTCGGCGAATAGTTCGCGCTCGCCAAAAATCGCAAGCAGCGGCGCCCACGGCTGCGCGTCGCGCGGCGGACTTTCGATCAGCAGCTGGTAGTTGACGTCGAGCAGCCGCGCGCGCCATTCGGCACGTTCCAGATTGCAGGCGGTCCAGAAAAGGTGGCTCGCGATTCGCCGGAGCATCAGGCCTCGAGCACCCAGGTGTCCTTGCTGCCGCCGCCTTGCGATGAGTTCACGATCAACGAGCCCTCGCGCAGTGCGACGCGGGTCAGACCGCCGGCCAGCACGCGCGGCTTGGCGCCCAGCAGCACGAACGGGCGAAAGTCGATGTGCCGCGGCAACATCTGCATGCCGCTCGCGGAGCCATTGTGAATGATCGTCGGATGCACCGAGAGCGCGATGACTGGCTGCGCGATGAAGGCCGACGGATCGTTGAGGATTCTTTCGCGCGTTTCCGCGAGTTCCTGTTCGCTCGCCTTTGATCCGATCACGACGCCGTAGCCGCCGGACGCGCCGGTCGGCTTGACGACATAGCGCTCGAGATTTTTGACCACCTGATCGCGCACTTCAGGGTCGCGCAGCAGGTAGGTCTCGACGATCGGTAGAATCGGTTCCTCGGCCAGGTAGTAACGAATCATCGCGGGCGTGTACGCATAGACGGCCTTGTCGTCGGCGACTCCGGTGCCGACGCCGTTGGCAATCGCCGCGTTTCCAGCGCGCAGAACGGCGGTAAGGCCGGCAACGCCGAGCAGAGAATCGGGGCGGAAGACCAGCGGGTCGAGGAAGTCGTCGTCAATGCGCCGATAGAGAACATCTATCTGGCGGAGCCCGTGAACGTCTTTCATGTAGAGTTTGCGATCGACGCAAACGAGATCCACGCCTTCGACGAGCTCGATGCCCATCTGCTGCGACAGGAAGACGTGCTCGAAGAACGCCGAGTTGTACGGCCCAGGCGTGAGCAGTGCGATCGTCGGATTCGACTTGCCGGAGGGAGACAGTTCCTTCAGGCATTGCAAAAGGTCGGCGGGGTAGCGCTCGACGCTGCGCACGCGCGATGCGCGCATCAGGGTCGGTACCAGGCGCGTCATCACGACGCGATTTTCGATCACGTAAGAAACGCCGCTTGGAGTGCGCACGTTATCTTCGAGGACGTAGAAGCGGCCGTCAACGCCGCGCACCAAATCGATTCCCGCGACGGTGACGAAGTTGCCCAGCGGAGGCTTGATGCCCACGGCGGCGCGGCGGAACTGCGGGCATCCGAGAACCAGGTCGCGCGGGACGACGCCGTCGGACAGGATGCAACCGTCGCCGTAAACGTCGGCGAGAAACGCGTTGAGCGCGCGCACGCGTTGAATCAGGCCCGCCTCGAGTGTGGCCCAGGTAGCCGCGTCGATCACGCGCGGAATCGGGTCGAACGGGAAGATGCGCTCGGAGCCGTCGGCGGCGCCGTACACATTGAAGGTGACGCCCATCCGGCGGAACATGCGGTCAGCGCGCGCGCAAATCTCGGTGAACTGCGCCGGCGTCATCGAGAACAACGTATCGATTACGCCCGCACAGCCAATTCGCGGCTGGCTAGAAAGATCCATCATCTCGTCGAAAACGCTCGCGTCGGACTTGTACGCCGCCCAAACGGGCACCGCCTTGCCTGTTTCGGAAACAGTCGAATTCATCGCAAATCACCCTACCGCCCTGACTGGCGCGTAATTCAGCATCGCCAGCACCGCCGGTGTCTTTTAAGAGCAATCGACGGGCCAGACTCAGGCGGGAATTTCGGCGTCGGTTTGCGCCAGGTACGCCTGGTAGTCGCGGTCCGTCGCGAGCAGGTGGGCATGCGTGCCGGAAGCGGCGATCGTACCGCCGTGAACGAACAAGACGCGGTCGCATGCCGCGAGGGTGCCGGCGCGATGAGCGACGATGATCACGATTCGATTGCGCGCGAGCTCGGTCAGCGTTTTCAGGAGTTCTGATTCCGAGGCCGGGTCGAGCGGCGCGGCCGGTTCGTCGAGAACGATAATTTCAGGGCGTCGGAGGAGGGCGCGCGCGATTGCGATTCGCTGTTTCTGCCCGACCGACAGGCGCGCGCCGCGCCGCCCGAGCATCGTCGAGTAACCGTCGGGAAGGCGGTCGATAAATTCCGCGGCACCAGCCATCGCGGCAGCTTCGCGAACATCGGCATCCGAGCTGCTATCACTGCCATAGCGGATGTTGTCCTCGATCGAGGTCGAGAACAGCGACTCATTCTGAAAGACGAATCCGACGCGCGCGCGAATCGTGTCAGGCGCGACGGCGCGCGAATCGATCCCGTCGAAAGCGATCGTTCCCGCCGACGGTTCGACAAAACGCGGGATCGAGTGGATCAGCGTCGTCTTGCCGCATCCGCTGGGACCGGCCAGCGCAACCATCTCGCCCGCGCGCATCGACATCGTGACGTCCCTCAGCACTGTGGTCGCGCCGTACCCGACTGCGACGCCGTTGAATTCGAGACGGTTGAGGCGTCCGCTGAGTCCGTCGCCACTACCGTCGCTGACCGGCTCGGCAAGATTGTCGAGCACGCTATGCACGCGTCTCAGTCCCGCGACCGACGCCTGTATCGATGCCCATGTGCTGCCGATGGTAGACATCGGACTCGCGAGCATCCCCATGTAGCCCGCGAGCAGGACGATATCGCCGAGCGTCATCTTGCCCACAATTACTTGCATCATCAGGTAGTAGAGGCTGTATCCGATCAGCGCGCAGCTGACCGGCGCGAGCACGATTACGATCACGAAAAAGATCGCGAGCATCCGCAGTGTCGAGCGGAATGACTGCCAGCTTGCGGCGTCCACCGCGGCGGTCTCGCGAGACTCCTGTCCGAATGCCTTGATAAGCTGGACCTGGGCGACGCGCTCTTCGAACGCGGCCATTACGTTGCTGCCGCTTTCCCGCATTGATTGGCTCTGAGCGCGGATCACGCGTCCGAATAAACTGCTGCCGATTGCGACCACCGGCAAAAACAAAATGGAGACGGCGACGATCACCGGCTGATTGCTGAACTGTATTGAGATCACGATGATCGCCATCACGAACATGAACACGGACATGATCGGCGCGAGCACGCCGCGATAAAATACCGGCCCGATCGATGCGGAGTCGTACATCACGCGGAACACGGCGTCCCCGATTTTCTGATCGGCGTAGAGCGCGAGCGGCGACCGCAAAAATCGCTCGTAGATCGCGCTGCGCAGCGATTGGTTCATCCGCTGCGTGAGATCGATCGTCACTCGCGACTCGAGATAGCCGAACAGGCCGTTCCACAGGCTGCCGCCGTCGTTGGCGTCGTTGGCGGTGATGCCCGCCTGGTCGAGACCGCCGCTGTTCACGTTGGTGCCGAGCGATTGCGCTTCGCCGTGAACCATCCCGATCAGGATGACGGTGAGAAAGAGAAACAAAGAAACGGCGAGGAGTAGCCCGGATCGGCTGGTGCCGACCATCGGCGTCAAAATGGCGGAGGGAACGCCGGTCAGCGGATGGCCGTCGATGACGTTGTCGATGACGATCTTCAGCGGCCACGGCGTCATAAGAAAAAAGGTCAGCGATACGAACACCAGCGCGCACTTGATCGCTACGAGCCGCCGATAGCGGCTGACATACGGCCAGCTCTTGATGAGAATGCGCCAGGCCTCGCGCAAGGTGAGCGGCGCTTGTTCGTCGGCGTAGAGCAGATTGGCGCGCGAGTCGCGCGATTCGGCGGCGTCAGCCATGACTGACCTCGCGAATCGGTACGTCGACGAGCGCCGATCCGTCCGCGGCAACAATACGGCCGGCCGCAAGCTGATAGATTCGGTCGGCGCGGGATGCGGTGGTGCGCCGATGCGTCGCGAGAATCACCATGCGGCTGTCGGGCGCCGCGTTCACCCAATCGCGCAAGCCGAGCATCACAGCTTCTTCAGTGGCGACGTCGAGCGAGGAGGTCGGTTCGTCGAGCAGCAGAATCGGCGCGTTACGTAAAATCGCGCGGGCGAGGCCAAGCCGCTGCGCCTGCCCGGCCGAAAGCTTCGAGCCCTTTTCGCCAAGCATCGTGTCGAGTCCGGCCGGCAGAGAACGGACGAAGTCGCCGAGTCCCGCCCGCTGAATCGCTTCGACAACTTCGGTAGTCGATGCGTTCGGGCGTCCGTATGCGACATTGTCGCGAATGGTCGCGCTGAAGAGTGGATTCTCCTGGAGCGCGACGGAAAGCATCCCGCGCCATGCGGAAAGATCGAAGCTGTCAATCGGTTCGCCGTCGAGCAGAATGCGGCCCGCCGTCGGATCGAAGAATCTCACTATCAGCGAAATGATCGTGCTCTTGCCAGAACCGCTAGGACCGGCGATTGCACTGATTTCACCGACTCGAGCCTCAAGATTCACCCCGGTAAGTACCGGCGTGCGCGGGTCGTAGCCGAAGGTCACCTGATCAAAAGTTATCGTCGTCGCGGACTTGGGCGGGAGTGCGTGGCCGCTGCGCACGCTTTGTTCGGGCGTTTGGCCGAGCATTTCGAGGACGCGCGAAATTGCGACGACGACGTCCTGCATGCTGCCCCACTGATCGGTGATGTTCCTGGTGCGCCTGCTGATATTCGAAAACAGCGTGATCGATCCCTGGAACAATCCCAACGAAAGGGCGACGTGCGAGAAGCCCGCGGTTCCGCCCGCGAGCACTTCCGTTGCGCCGACGTACATCGCGGCGACATAGCCCAGACCGCGAACAGTGTTGGTCGCGACGCGATATCGCGCCAGCATCAGGCGCGCGCGGCGTCCGGCAAGGAACGCGGTCCAATTGTCGCGCGCGTAATTCTCGGCTTCGCGAGCTTCGGTGCCGAAGGCTTTCACGGTTCTGATCGATGCGAGCGTCTCCTCGATGCGTGTGGTCGCGAGTGCGGTGGTTTCGCGTTCGCCGATGAACGCGGCGCGCAGCGAATCGGCGTATATCCAGCCCAGGATGAAGTTCGCGGGCATCAGCAGAACGACGATCAGTGCCATCCGGTAGTCGTACCAGAGCAGGTAAAGGATTGAGCCGATGGCGGCCGGGAAGAAAATCACCGGCTGAACGATCAGGCCGTCGATCACGTTGGGAATCGCGGCGGAATCCTGGAACATCCGGAAAATCGCATCGCCGATTTTCTCTTCGGAATGAAAACGGACGCTCAGTTCCTGCATCCGGGTGTAGAGATTGACGCGGAAGAGGTTGCTGATGCGCTGCAGAATCCAGACTGCGTAGCCGAGGAGAAATCCGACCGCGATCAACGCGACCACCGACATGACGCCGCCGACAACGCATGCGTGAATGAGGATAGTCTGCCGATCCGCATGCAGCGGCACCCGGAGCATCCACGCCTCGCCGGGTTTCAAGGCGCCGCCGAGACCAACGACGTCGAAGAAAACGCGCACCAGCGTGAGTCCGACCAGTCCGCCGATCAGTGCCGGCAGCGTCAGCAGGAACAGATACACCAGATGGCGCCGGTATGGGCGGATGAACGGCCATGCGCGTGCGACGAGGCGGAACACGTCGCGCGAACGCAGCCGGCGAGCGTCGGGAAATGCCAGTTCGCTGGCAGGGGGTGGCGGCGCGACTGTCGGTTCAGGATTCAATCGAATCGCATCGACTCACTTGCCGGGCGCGGCGCCCGCGGCCGCCAGTATCTGGTCTTCGAGGGTGAATTTAGATTTGCAAGCTACCGTATTTTGATTGCCGCCGAGCGCGTAACGCCCCTGGAAATCCGCCGACACCGAGGCGAGCGTCGAATGCGGCGTCGCCTTATCGAGTTTCACAGTGACGATGGCTGTGCCGTCCTGCAACTTGTAGATCATCTGAACCGGACCGGTCTCGCAGAATGCCCAGTTGCGCCACGTCAGGTCATCGAGAGCGGTTTGCCTGGCGACCAGGGTGTGCGTGCGCTCATCGGCGCTGACGATCTGAAAGTGACTCAGCGATGAATCCGAAAAGTAATGCTTGAGGGAGGCGAACACTTCTCGCTCGGGCTTGGCTATCTCCTGAATTCGCGGAACGATGCGCGGCGTTTCGATCGCGAAAGCGGTCGCGAAGATGGAGATAAGCAGGAGCGTTGTGATCGATGCGGCGCGGAGTTTCATGATTCCTCCTTGACAGGTACGAGCCTGACTGGTGTGAGGTTGCAAGCCTCTCACGATCATAACGGCTCGTGGAGCGGCTGGTAAAGGCGGTCGTGTGGCCCGCGAATACAGTTTGATGGTAATTTCGCGGCGTAAACGCAAAAGGAGACCCCATGCCTGCGCTTATATTCGAGAAACGAAATCACATCGCGTATCTCACGCTGAATCGGCCCGAGGTTCACAACTCATTGAATCCCGAGATGCTCGTCAGTCTTGCGGCAGCGTGGAAGGAGATCGATGGCGACGACGCGGTTCGCGCGACGATCGTGACGGGCGCCGGCAAGGTCGCGTTCTCGGCCGGCGCTGACCTGGGCAAGCTGATCCCGCTCTTCACCGGCGCGCGAAAGCCGGAGGACGAATGGGACAGCAAGCTGCTCGCGGACCGCAAGATCGGCGACATCGCATTGCTGCGCGGCTACGACATGGATAAGCCGGTGATTTCGGCGGTCAACGGCTTTTGCATCGCAGGCGGAATGGAATTCATCCAGGGCACCGATCTTCGTGTCGCGTCGGAGAATGCGAGCTTCGGCTTGCAGGAAGTGAAGTGGGCGATCATTCCGGCGGCGGGCTCGCTCGCGCGATTGCAACGGCAAATTCCGTACTGCAAGGCGATGGAGATACTCCTGACCGGCAACCGGATCGATGCGCAGGAAGCGTGGCGTCTCGGGCTCGTGAACTACGTCGTGCCGCAAGCGCAGTTGATCGCGAAGGCCGAAGAGCTTGCGGCGACCATCGCGCAGAACGGTCCGCTGGCAGTGCGGAAGATCAAAGAGGCCGTGCGTCGAACGTCGGGGCGTCCGTATGAAGAGGCTTTCAAGATCGAAAATGAAATCGCGCGCGAAGTCATGAAATCCGAGGACGCCAAGGAAGGCCCGCGCTCGTTCATGGAGAAGCGCACGCCGAATTACAAGGGGAGATAGCGCCAATCTTCTCTGCCCGTCTCCCTGTTAGGAGGCCTTTGCATAAATTCACGCCGGCGGCGCAAAGCGAGACGCGCTGCGCGCGAGATCCTTCGCTGCGCTCAGGATGACACAAAGAACAGGACGACTCCTTGAGTCATTCTGAGCGAAAGCTGCTGTAGCGAAGAATCTCGACGGACGTTCCTGCGGCCGGCGTTATTTACGCAAAGCTCCTCTTTATAAGGGAGAGGATTAACCTCCCTAACCCTCGAAGGTGAGGGTCCGATTACAGCGCGCTGCTTTCGCGCGCGATTCAAGATTCTTTCCGTTCCGCAGCGCTAAGCTCCTGCCAAGGCGCGCATCGTGTTTGGATAGTCCCGCGCCGACGTTGCGGCCGGGCCGATTGGGAAGACTACCGGATGCGTTACGCCGGCGGCGCGGAACCTTGCAACGAAATCGCGGCCGGCTTGGGCTTTACCGAATACCGCGATTTTGCGGCACGATGCTTCCGAGATGGCTTTGGGAGCCTCGTCGCGCTTGCCTTCTTTCCACAGACGGCGCACTTCGTCGAACTCGGCGGCGAGACCGTAACGCGCGAACATCTTGTTGTAGCTGTCCACGAACGCGTAGCTGGCGAGCTCGCGGCGGAACGAATCTACCGCTTTGTCCTCATCTTCGGTGATGCACATGCGGATGTAGATGCCGACGTCGACGGCCGACGGATCGCGGCCCGCGGCTTTTGCGCCTTCAGCGATGTGCTGCACCATCGGCGCCATCGCTTCCGGTGGCGAGTAGTTCATCAGGACACCGTCGGCAACTTCTCCGGCGAGACGGAGCATCGGGGCGTTCAGGCCCGCGAGATAAATCTTCGGCGGATGCGGCGCCGTGATGCGCATGCTCAACTTGAAGTCGGACTTGTACACTTCGCCCTGGAACTTCGAACGGCCCTCGGTGAACAACTGGCGCATGATGGTGACGCACTCGCGCATCGCGGTGACCGGCTTGCGATACGCCGCGCCGTGCCATCGCTCGACGATGATCGGACTCGACACGCCGAGCCCCGCGATCGCGCGGCCGCCGGACAGTTCGTTGATCGTGAGGAAGCCCATCGCCATCGCGCCCGGCGTGCGAATCTGAATCGGGATGACACCGGTGGCAAGTTCAGCCTTGCGAGTATTGACCGCGAGCGCGGCGAGGCTGACGAACGCGTCGGGTCCGCTGACTTCGGCGATCCACAATGAGGTGTAACCGAGGTCCTCGGCCTCGCGGATGAGCGCGAGGCGAGCGGGGAGAGCGTCGGCACCGACGCCGACATTAGTCTGAAGTCCGAGCTTTTGGGTTGATGGCATTGATGCGTCCGTGCGATTTTGATTTGCGCAGATTGTGCGGCTAATCGATTATGGCTGCAAGACACAGGAGCGTTGAAGATGGCTTACTTCGATTCCAATGGCGTGCAGATTTATTTTGAGGAGCGCGGGAACGGGCGAGCCGGTTGTGCTGGTGCATGGGTTTGCGTCGCGCGGGGAGCATAACTGGGGCGGGGGATGGATCGACGCGCTCGCGCGGGATTATCGCGTCGTCGTGCTGGATTGCCGCGGTCACGGCAAGAGCGGGAAGCCGCACGATTCGGCGGCGTACGATGGCGAGACGATGGGCGACGACGTGATCCGGCTGATGGATCATCTGGGAATCAAGCGCACGCTCATCATGGGATACTCGATGGGCGGGCGAATCGTGACGGGGCTGCTGATGTTGCATCCGGAGCGTCTGCGCGCGGCGGTGCTCGGCGGAATCGGCGCGGCGAGCGCGGCGGCGCCAAGCTTCAATCGCAAGCCGATCGTCGATGCGCTGCTCGCCGAAAATATTTCGAGCGTGAAGGAGCAGCGTGCGCGGGATTTTCGCCAGTTTGCGGAGGCCACCGGCAACGACTTGAAGGCATTGGCGGCTGTGATGGCGTCGAAGCGCGAGGATTTCACTGCCGAGCAAATTGCGGCAAAGAAGATTCGCGTGCCGGTGATGATCGTGATCGGGACTAAGGATTTGCTGGTCGGCGATCCGAAGTTACTGCATGGCGCGATACCGGGCAGCAAACTGGTGATGCTCGAAGGACAGGATCATCTGAGCGCGCCGAGCGACCCGCGTTACGTGAAAGAGGTGCTGGAGTTTTTCAAGGCGGCGCCGGCGTAGGCCGCTGAGTTTGCGAATGTGCGAGCAACCTAACCCCTAACCCCTTCCCATAGTGGGAAGGGGAACCGGAATAGGGGCGATCGAGTTGGTTTGTGTTTTAGAATTCGCCACCTTCAGTGGATCCGCGGCGCGTTCAGGGTACCAGTCAAGAGATAGCGCTGCGGGCCTGGAGGGTGGGGCAGGACTGCAAGGAGCATCGCCAACTGCGAAGCGGCCGCGGGGGATGTCGATAGAGTGAATTGGATTGCGAGCTCGCTTTCGCCTGGGTCGGGGGCTAGTTGGATCGTTCCTTCGGCGCTGAGGGTCAAGTCACCGCCGGTGGTTGCGAGCTGCTCGATCGTCAATGTTCCCTGATCCAATTTAAATTTTGAATGGCCTTCGCCCAAACGGATTGGTGAGCTCGCCAGGGCCGAGATGAAGGTCAGGCCGGCGGCGCTTAGTATGCCGTCGCCGGTTTCCGCGATGTCTGCCGGGGAGAGCAATAGACTGCCGGTGCCGGAGAGCGCGCCGACGACGCTCGCGCCGGGGATTGTCCATAAATGCTGACGCGCTAGATCCAACGAGTCGAGGTCGTAGCTGATTGCGGTGCCGCTGCCGCTGGGGCGCAGCGTGACGTTTACGATGCCGTCGTAGAGCGCGGCTTTTACGCGGACCCCAGGATGCATCGTGAGCATCGAGAGGAATGCGGGCGCGATCGTGACGGCGGGGCTCTCGATTAGCAGGCCGCCTGACGCCGCGCGGGTTGAGATCAGGCGGACGCCCGACAGTCGCGCACCGAAGGGGAAGCTGGCGCTCTGGCTCGCGCTGGAAACCTCGAGGCCCATCGGTGCGAGGACTTTGGTGAGTGTTTTGGAGTACGGGAAGGTTGAAATCAGGTACGCGGCGAACAGCGATAACCCGACTATTGTGTAAGCGGTTCGAAGGAAGCGGGGTCGCTGGTACTGCTGCGACGGGATCGCGCGCACGTCAGGTGTTCTTCGCGAGCGCGACGCAAGTGAGGTCAACGTCGTAGGAATGCGTATCCGGCGTGCGGCGCTGAATCCGAATCGTCGAGACGCCAATCGGCGTCGCCAGCGAATTGATGCCGTAGAGTGCGTCGATCAATTGCGCCAGATTCACGTTGGCGAGTTTCAACTGCACGCTATACTCGGTGAATCCGTCGGAGAGCTTGCGATCGGAGCCGGGGGTGATCGAGCCAATCTTTTCGCGGCCGACGCTCTTGGTCATCGAGGCTTCGACCACCGAGAACAGCGAGAAATCCTTGCCCAGCGGAACCGTGCGCTTCTCGGCATTGGCGAGGTTGGCCTTGAGCTGCGCATAAGTGCCGGCCAGGCGGCGAACCTCGGCGAGGTCGTGCTGGCGCTCAGCGATCTTGTCCTCGAGTCCCGAGCTCAGGCTCACGATCGGCACGTAAACCAAATTGTAGATGAGAAAAATTGCGAGCAGGCCGCCGGCGATCTGCACCAGGATGCGTTCGCGCGGTTCCAGTTTCTGGTAGCGGCCGCGCGCCTGCGCGAGCAGCGGATCGATGCGCGTCATGCCCTGCTTGAGCAAGGGACGGATCAAGTCCCTCATTCGCGCGCGCAGGTTGTCGAGCCATTCTCTAAGCATCGGGCTTCTTCACTTATTCTTCGACGTCGTCGCCGCGATCACTCGACCGCACGGCGTCCTTGAAATCCGCGTCCATCCGAAAATCCACCTTGCTCGGATCAGAGCCGGCCTTGGCGTGCGCGACTTCGATCGTGCCGAAGAAGCCGCTCTTGTCGAGCGCTCGCTTGGCTTGATCGACGGTTGCGAACGAATCGGCCTGTCCGGTCACGCGCAAGCCCTGCGAATCGATCTGAACGTCAGCCATCTGAACCGGAAAGCGCGGCGGCAGCGCTCGCGATACGGCGGCCAGGGTATCGAGCGGCGAATGAGTCAGATTGCCGCCAATCAAATTCAGCCGCTTGTTCATCTTCGCGATTCCCATCTGCAACTGCGTCTTGGCGTTGGCGGGATCGGTTTCGCCGAGGACCGGTCCTGCGACGGCTGCGATTTCCGCGTTGACCTGGCTCAGGCGATGGAGTTTGGCGGACACCCCGAGCGAGAAATGAACGATGGTCACCGCCAACAACGCAGCCGCGAGAATCCCCGAAGTGTAGAACGGGCTGAGATCGCCGCGGACGCGTCCGCGAAACATGAATTCGCCCTGCCGGAAATTGATCAGCTCAGCCGGCTTAGTCGGCAACTCGCCGAGCAGCATCGCGATGCACGATGAATACTTGCCGGTGTTGGGACCCGGCATAGCGCCCTCGAAGATTCCGGTGTAGTCGAACGCACCGCCGTCGCGTACCGCCATCGCCAGCGAATCGGACAACAGTCCGCGCACCTTCGAAGACGTCGCCGCCGCGCCCGCAATGATTACCTCGGTCTGATCGGTTTCCTCGCCGCTGGCCAGCAGCGTCTGACGCACCGAGTTGAGAATCGGCGCCGCCGCATCCTCGGATACCAGCGATCCGTCGGACATCATCAGGCCGCCGACTATCGAACGGAGAGCGCGCGGCGTTCCTCCCAGGTCAACCAGCACGACTGAGGTGGACGATTCGTCGCCCTCGACCACCAGATGCGCCATCGGCTTCGCGCCGTTTCCATTCCTGGTGCGCGTGAACATCGCGGCCAGCGCCAGCGGCGCCAGCGTGACGGTCTTGGGATCGAGTCCCGCCTTTCGCAGCAAATCGATATGATTCTGAAGATCGGTCTTGCGCACCATCGCGGCCATCACCAGCGTGTGATCGCCCTCGCGTCCAACGCGGGTAAACGCGACTGCGCCATTGTCCACCGGAAACGGGAGATGCTCTTCCAGCGCGAACGGAACTACCTGGTGAAGGCGGCGCGCATCCTTGAACGGCAGCTCGAGCAATCGCTTGACCGCGCGATCGGCGGGCAGTGCCGAGATGACGATGTCTGGATGACCGGCGTCAACCACCAGCCGCGACAGTGCGCCGCTCAAGTCGGCCTCGTCGTCGGCGCGAACCTTGTCGTAAACGCCGGCCAGCGTGAACGAATTCCACGAGCGCTCGGCGACCGCGGCAAGCACCCGGTCCGCCCCCATTTCCAGCGCTAGTATTCGTTGAGCCATCAGGCGTCCTTGGTCCTAATCTTCGTGCCTAATCTTCGTGCCATGAGGCGAGGGTGCCGACGCCGGTGGTCTCGCGATGGAAGGTTGCGGTGATAATTTTCCGCGCGCCCGCATAAGTTCCGTTTCCAGTGATCGTAAAAAATTGACTCCTCATATCCACGTCCTTCTGCAGGCGCTGGCCTACTTCGCCGAGATCTGGAAGGTTCGCGATGTCGGTAGGCTGGCTGAACGGCCGAATCGTGCGGGCGTCCAGTATCGACACCACGATTTTCTGATCCTCGGTCAACTCCGGTTCCAGCGCCGCCAGTACTTGCGGCGACGCGGTGTTGGCGTTAACCGCCGTCTCAGGCATCACAGTGAGAAACGGGCTTACCCGGTTAAAGACTGCCTCGTTGAACCCCTGCACCATCTGCAAATCACCCATCGTCGGCATCGACCCGTAGCGCGGCTGGTATGGCGGCTTCAGTCCCGCGTAATAATCCCCGATACCGCCGCCGAGCCCGGTGCCATTATTCGGTGTAATCCAGTCGATGATACCTTGAACCAAGTCGGGGCTCACGTCGAGTATCGTGAAAAGCCGTTGGACCTTCAAAACGGCAAGCTGGTTCGGGTGGCCGTTTTGAACCATCGCATTCAAATTGATTTTGCGGCCTTCGTCCACGATCGACAAGGACACTGTGCCACCCTCGAGTTGCATCGGCGGAAACGGCATAGCCCACACGTCGTTTAAGGTGTCGGTCGGGGTTTGCGATTTCGCATCGGCGCGCGCGTCGGCCGCGAGCAGCGCGAGACCGATACTGACCGCCGACCTCGCCAGGTAACTGGCGCGCAGCTCGTTGGCCTGGTTCGCCGCCGACACGAACCCGAGTCCCGAGGTCATCGCGAATTCCACGACGACCAGGGTCATCAGTGCGACTCCGAGCAGAACCGCCAGCAGCGCGACGCCGCGTTCGCTCTTTCGCATCCGCGCTACCATTGCTGTATCGCCATCGGCAGAGTGACCTGAGTCGCGAAGTCCATCACGCGTCCGCCGGGCGCCGCCATCTGAATCTGGATTGCCACCGCGACCGGCAACTGGCGTCCGCGCGGCAGGCTCGGCGAGTCCCAACTCTCTCCCCACCGCTGTCCGTCGAAATAACGGAAGTGAAGCGAGAGCACATTGTCCGCGAGCACCGTTGTTTGCGGCGTGACGGCGTTCGTCAGCAGTCCGCTTTGCTGCGAGCGCTGCAGCACATACCAGCCCCGCTGATCAGGATTCGACGTCAAATTGTAAGTGACGATCGTTTCGGCCGTCATCCCGGTAAGTGCGCGGCGATGGCCCGCGCTGAAGGTGGACAGCGTCAGGGTATCGACCGCCGTGCCACCGTTCATGTGGCCGGCGCCGAACATGGCGACGTTGCTGGTAGTGTACGGAGTCTGCACGGCGTTGCGCAGTTCCTTGGTGAGTTGCCACAACAAGGCACGGCCCTCGCGATCGACCATGAGGCGCCCCTCAGCATGCACCTTGCTATGCGCTATCGCGCTGAACGAGCTCGCCAGCATCGCGAGGATCATCGCCAGCACGCCGATCGCGAGCATCATCTCGATAAGCGTGAAGCCGCGCGGTGCGCGACGCGTCGAAATACGCCGGTTGATCATGGCGTCGCTGCCTGCGGGTCGTTTGGATCGAGCGGGACTGGCGAATGCAGAAATTCGACGAGCGAGAAGCTTTGCTCAAGCTTGGGGCCGTAGCGAATCACGATCTTGACCTTGCGAACGTCGGGGAACATGCCTGACGCGGCGACCTCGCGTTCCCACCGGAAATCCTGGAACTCGCCGGGGAACGACGATTCGAAATCGCCGCTGCTGCGGCCGAGGTCCGGATACCGCTCGAGCTCCGCCTCGGTCATCACCGCCTGCGCCAGCATCGAGGCCCGCGTCGATTGCTGCGCCCGAATCACGGATTGGATGCTCTGATGTTGCAGTCCGAGCAGGCCCATCAGCGCGATCCCGAGGATCGCAATCGCAACCATCACCTCGAGCAGGGTAAATCCTCGCGCGCGCTGGTGAAGAAGATTCACTGCGGCACCTTGATGCCCGCCGGCATCACGTCGCCGTTGATAATCGCGACCTGGCCGGTCAGCGGAGAGAATTCGAGCGTCATCACGTCGCCCGAGGCGTCCTCGAGATGCACCACGGTCGCATCGACGTAGCCCTCGGGATAGAAGGTGGTCGCGATAGTGCCGCGATTCAGGGTGCCGATTCCTTCGACCGTCACGTCGCGAATCCGAATCGCCGACGGCATCATGACCGGATGTCCCGACATGCTGGTGTCAGGCGCGAATACTGGCTTGATCGCGTACGGATCGAGCTGCGCGACCGCATAGCCGTTGTTGTCGAGATCGAAGATTAGCTTCAACACGAGTTTGTGGCCGGTGGCCTCGTCGTACAAGTAAGTCGCGCGGCCCGCGAGCCGGCGCGCCTGGCTCTTGAGCGCAGCCTGACGAAATCCGCCAAGGTACGGCATCGCCAGGGTCAGCATCAGGCCCATTATAAAAATTACGACCGCAAGCTCGAGCAGCGTGAAGCCCGGCGCCGCGGACCTCGCGCCACGGCGCGCGCTCGCGGTGGCATCGCGAGAAGCTGGCTCGGGCCGGCACTTCATTGCGTCGTCACTGCGATTGGCTGGCGTCTATAACGCTGGAAGTGTCTCCGCTGTCGGTGCCGCCTTTGCCGAACGACTTCAGCACATAGGAGTTCCCATCGCTCTGGAAGAAGTACGGGTTCCCCCATGGATCCATTGGAAGGCGTTCGATATAGCCGCCACTCTCGTAGTTGGCGGGCACGCGTCCGCTCGACGGCGGCGAAACGAGCGAATTCAAACCCTGGTCGGTGGTCGGATAGAAACCATTGTCGAGGTAATAGCGATCGAGCGCAGTTTTGATCTCGGCGAGGTCGGCCTGCGCCTTGGTGCGCTTGGCCTTGTCGGCGGCGCCGCGGAGACTCTGTACAACGATCGTCGCCAGCAGGCCAAGGATCAGAATAACCACCATGATTTCAATCAGGGTAAAACCATCCTGATTGTATCGGCGCGATTTCATCGCGATTACCTCCGGCGCATTTTTCATTTTTTCACTTTTCATTTTTTCACTGCATCA
The DNA here is from genome assembly GCA_963794325.1 of uncultured delta proteobacterium. Taxonomy (GTDB): domain Bacteria; phylum Desulfobacterota; class Binatia; order Binatales; family Binataceae; genus Binatus. Next base: position 632,909 of record CAWCDG010000002.1, read on the forward strand.
ACTGGTTGAGCTGGAAAATCGGCATCAGCACCGCCAGCATCATGAACACGATAACAGCGGCCATCGCGAGCGTCATCACAGGTTCGAGCACAGTGGTCATCTGGGACGAGTGGTCACAGTAGTGGTAGAGCCGCCGTCCGCGCTCGGTTAGCAGCGCACCCACTGTTCCGGCGACGAGCCCGACGAACAGAATAACCATCGCCAGCCAATGGCCCGTGATGAGCGCTGAGAATCTCATCAAAAGTTTCGTCGCCAGTGGCAATGACGCATGCTGCTGCACGAAGATCGTCGCTACCTGCGGCACCACATATGCCACCAGGAACAATATGATCCCCGTTCCATAGGTCAGCATTACGAGAGGATAGGTCAACGCGCCGCCAACCTCGTTCACCGATCGGTTGTCAGAGCGCCGTCCCTGCCGCCCTACCAGCGCGCCAGCCATTAACTTTAAGAGCCCAATTAACCGACTGGTCGTGGTGGTTGAACAGCTGTGCGCGCCGCTGACTTCGTAGGTGGATTCGGCGTTGTAACTGCGCGACTGCGTCTTCATTACTGCATCAACTGATTGAGCTGGAAAATCGGCATCAGCACCGCCAGCATCATGAACACGATAACAGCGGCCATCGCCAGCGTCATCACAGGTTCCAGCACCGTGGTCATCTGGCTCAGTGAGTGCGAGACCTCGCGTTCGTAGTTGTCCGCGACCCGCTCCAGCATCCGCTCGAGCTCGCCCGACCGTTCGCCGACCCGAATCATCTCGATCAGCAGCGGTGGGAACAGTCCGCTTTGCGAGAGCGTCTGCGCCATGCCGTGGCCTTCCCGGATGCTTTCGCGGCTCTTCTCGACGGCGTCCTTGAGCAGACCGTTGGTCACCACGCCCTTGACCGCGTCGAGCGAGGGCAGCAATTGAACGCCGCTGGCGAGCAGGGTGGCCAGCGTCCGCGCGAAGCGCGCGCAGATAATTCGAATCATCGTCGGCCCGATGTAGTAAACCTTCAGGATCGCGGTATCGTAGATTCTGCGGCCGCGCGGCGTCGCCATCGCGGCGCTGAATCCTGCGACGATGCCGACCAGCAACAGTGCCAGCGGAATCCAGTAGCCGGTGACGATTCCCGAAATTGTGATGAGGACTTTGGTCGCCAGCGGCAGCGCCGCATGCTGCTGCTCGAAAATCGTCGCGACCTGCGGCACCACGTATGCCACCAGGAACGCCATGATTCCGGTGCCGACGCACATCATGATGATCGGATAGGTCAGCGCCCCGCGCACCTTGGTGACGAATTCATTCTGGCGCTCGCTGTACTCCGCGAGCCGGTCCAGCACCGCCTCGAGCGCCGCCGCCTGCTCGCCGGCCCGGACCATCCCGATGTAGAGATCTGAAAACACGTCGCGATGATTGCTCAGCGCATCGGCCAGCGACGAGCCCTCGCGCACCCGCTCGCGCACCTGCGAGAGCATCCGCTTGGTCGCGGCGCGGGTCGATTGGTCAGCGAGCGCAGTCAGCGCATCGACCAACTGCACGCCAGCACCAAGCAGCGCGCTCAACTGCCGGGTGAGCAGCGCCAGGTCCGACGCCGGCATCTTGCGCCGCCACAGCGAGGGCAGCCAGTCGCGCTTGGCGGCCTGGCGTTCGGCGGCGTTGGATTCCTCGTTGAGGTCGGTCGGGAAAATCCCTGACGCGCGCAGCTTGCCGCGCGCGGTTCGCGCACTGTCCGCGTCAACCACGCCGTTGACGGAACGACCGTCGGCGCCAAGTCCTCGATAAGCAAATACTGGCATCGGTGAAAAAAATTAAGCGGGAGCGCTATTCGATATCTTCCTGCGTGACCCGCAGCAACTCTTCGATCGAGGTCTCTCCGCGCACCACGCGCGCCGCTCCGTCCTGCCGCAGCAGCATCATTCCGGTGCTGACGCATTTACGGCGCAGGGTCGCGGCGTCGGCGTTCTGCATCACGAGCGCGCGAATCTCGTCGTCCATGATCATCAATTCCTGGATTGCCATTCGTCCGCGATAACCGGTGTTGCGGCAATTGCGGCATCCCTTCGGACGGCAAATCTTGTTCATCGGATCGACGCCCTTGAGTCCGATTCGTGCCAGCTCGGTATCGCTGGCCTTATAGGGCTCGCGGCAATCGACACAGAGCTTGCGGACCAGGCGTTGCGCGAGCACCGCGAGAATCGACGACGAAACCAGGAACGGCTCGATTCCCATATCGACCAGCCGCGTCACCGCGCCGAACGAATCGTTGGTGTGCAGCGTCGAGAACACAAGATGGCCGGTGAGGGCGGCTTGAATCGCGATTTCCGCAGTTTCGCTGTCGCGGATTTCGCCGACCATGATTACGTCGGGGTCCTGGCGCAGAATCGATCGCAGGCCACTGGCGAAGGTCAGCTCGATCTTCGGATTCACCTGCATCTGGCCGACGCCGCGCAACTGGTATTCGATCGGATCCTCGATCGTAATGATATTTTTTTCGGGTGAGTTGATTCGCGTGAGACACGCGTACAGCGTCGTCGATTTGCCCGATCCGGTCGGTCCGGTCGCCAGGATGATCCCGTGACTCTGCCTGATCAGGCGATCGAGCCGCTGAAGATTGTCGCCGGAGAAACCAAGATGATCGAGGTTGATTGCTTCGACCGCCTGCGCGCGGTCGAGCAGTCGCAGCACGATACGCTCGCCGAACGCGGTCGGGATCGACGAGACGCGCAAGTCGATATCGCGGCCCGCGATGCGCAGCCGGATTCTGCCGTCCTGCGGCAGCCGCTTCTCCGCGATATTGAGGCCCGCCATGACCTTGACGCGCGAGGTGATCGCCGGCTGAAACCGCTTATTCGGCGACAGTACGTCGTACATCATGCCGTCCACCCGGAACCGGATCACCATTTCCTTTTCGAAAACTTCGACGTGGATATCCGACGCGCGGTCCTTGACCGCCTGCGACAGCACGCCATTGACCAGCTTGATGATCGGTGCGGAATCGTCGGATTCGAGCAGGTCCAGCGGCTCCGACGCGAGTTCGTTGGCGACGACGTCGAGCCGCTCTTCCTCGAGATCGATCATCAGATCTTCGGCCGAGGTGGCCGAGGCCTGGTCGTATGCGCGGTTGATCGCTTCCGCGATTACTTCCGACGGCGCGACCAGCGCTTGTATCTTGGCGTCGAACAGCATTCGCAAATCGTCGAGCGCCTCGTAGTTGGCCGGGTCGGCGATCGCAACCGTCACCGCGCCGTCGATACTCGACAGCGGCAGCAGCCGGTTCTTCTTTGCGTAGTTGATCGGAATCTTCGAGACGAGCTTGGTGTCGAGCGAGTTTTCGTCGATATGGGCCTGGAAGGGCAGCCGGTATTCCTGCGCGAGCGCCCGCGCCAGGCGCTGCGGCTCGAGCGCGCCCATCTCGATCAGGACGTCGGCCAGCTCCTGCCCGGGCTTCTTGCGCTGACGCGCCTTGTCGAGATCCTGCTCCGAGACCCACGACCGGTCTAACAGAATTGCCTCGAAACTTTTGCGTGCTGTCGCCATCAGGCAAGTCCAGACGCCGGCGACACGGCTCGTCGATTCAGGTCATATCGGGTTATTTTCAACGACAATGACACCCCACCGAACATACCACCATTGCCCCCATCGAGGCTCAATTAGACACGATGCTTCCGACTGGTTGCAAGTATAGTTTCCCCATCGCACCGCTAGTTTCGCAGCTCCCCGCTGCCGCTAGTAGTGCACCGCACCGGGCATTTGCTCGGTCCCGTTGCCTATCGGTCCCTGATTGATCCCCATTCCGAAGCCCGTATGCCCTTTCGGCGGCAGAGTGTGCTCGGCTTCTTGCCATGAGACGAGTTTACCGTCAACAAACTTCAAATCTAAAAACGTCCCCTTGTCCCCGTCCTTGGACGAGGTGTACAGCAGGGCGGCTGTTACGTCGTTGCTGTTGGGCTTATAAGGATAGCTCCAGACCTCGGTTTCGCCCGGCAAATAGGTCCGAATATCGGGTTCTCCCCACGAATGATGCACCTGGGGCGAGGTCTGGCCGACCTGCAACGAATCGGACATCCGCGTCGCCTTGATTCGGGTGCCCGCCTGGTAAGCGAGGCCGCATCCGGCGAAAACCAGCGCCGCCGATACGATCAGGGGCAGGGCGAAGGGGGCAAACGGGACTTTTTTCCCGAAAAAGGTACTTATCGACATTCCATCCATCGACGAGATTTTGTGGGCGCCATCCTTGATTGTCAACGTTATGCTATAGAGCAACGAATATGAACGAGGGAGGACCCGATGGCGCGTAAGCTGACTCTGGTGAAAGGGCGGTCGCAGCGCGGCTCACTGGTTTACGGGATGCGCATATTCAGCCAGGGCAGCGTTGCGGGCGTCGAGGATGCGCGGGTCAGCTTGGCCGACGGCACCAGCGGCCGAGTCACGATGCATCTGATCGAAGGCACGCGAGTACAAATCCGCCGCCAGCTGATGCAAAGCATCGACGCCTTTTTCGAATTGTTAGATGAGCAGTAAAATATAAATGCCAGCAACCTAACCCTAACCCCTTCCCGAGCGGGAAGGGGGACCGGATTAAGCGCGGAGAAAAATATGGATCTGAAATTCATCAAATACGAGAAGCGCAACCATATCGCCTACATCACGTTCAACCGGCCCGAGCGGATGAACGCGTTGCATCCGCCGTGTCACGTCGAGATGGACAGCGTGTGGGACGACTTCGTCGCCGACAAGTCGGCATGGGTCGCAATCGTCACCGGCGCCGGCGACAAAGGGTTCTCCGCGGGCAACGATTTGCGCTGGACCGCGGAGAATCGCGGCGAACTGGAGAAGACCATTCGCGGCAAGGGCGGCTTCGCAGGAATCACCGCGCGTTACGATATCTACAAACCGATCATCGCGGCGGTGAACGGATTCGCGCTCGGCGGCGGATTCGAAATCGCACTCTCGTGCGATATCATCATAGCCGCCGAGCACGCGCGTTTCGGATTGCCGGAACCGCGCGTCGGCCTGATGGCCGCAGCCGGCGGCGTGCATCGCCTGCCGCGTCAGATTCCTCTGAAGATCGCGATGGGCATGATGCTGACGGGCAAGCACATCACAGCCGCCGACGCACTCCGCTTCGGAATCGCCAACCAGGTGGTACCGCTCAAGGATCTAATTCCCACCGCCGAGAAATGGGCCGCCGAGATCATGGAATGCTCCCCGCTGTCGGTGCAAGCCACCAAGCAAGCAGCGATGGACGGCCTCGGGCTGCCAACCCAGGACGCGCTCGCCAAGCATTACGATTTGCAGTCGAAGCTATTCAGATCGAAAGACGCAGTGGAGGGCCCGCTGGCATTCTCGCAAAAACGAAAACCCAACTGGACCGGCGAGTAGGGCGCCGCGCCCATCTCTCCTTTTTTCCGGTTCCCCTTCCCGTTCGAGAAGGGGCAACTAATAATCCGGTTCCCCTTCCCGCGCGGGAAGGGGTTACTCCCCATAATCCGGTTCCCCTTCCCACTATGGGAAGGGGTTAGGGGTTAGGTCGCCGGAATTTTATGCAAGAACTCTGGCTACTGCACGACGCAATCGCGATGCTGCTAGCCGCGGCGACCACCGCAGCGTTGCCGCCAGTCAGCACCGGCGCATTCTGGACGATCGTCGCATTCTACGGCGTAGTTTCGATCATCTTCGACGACGAAACCCCGCGCGGCGTCCCCGGCATCGATTACTTCTACGCCACCCGCCCCCACCTGAAGGATCCGCAGAGCTAGCCCTTTAGATGACAGGTGTCAGGCACTTTCGCGCAAGACATTTTCTTTCGGCGCTGGGTTTGCTTATCGGTTTGACGATCGGCTGCGCTCAATCAGGATCCGAATCGTTGCCCGACTGGATGCAGCCCGGAGTGCGGACTGGAGCCGGCGTTCTCGACGAGCGACTGTACGCGACCGCTGACGGGATGGGCTCACTCACTGACATTCAGTATGGAGAACTTCGCGCTCGCGGGAAGGTTGAGTTGGGAATTGCGGGAAACTATGGCGCCAGGTTTTTCGACGAGGCGGGAAGACCGAGCGCTAGCGTGGACTTTGCCGTTCGAGAACCCGGCGGGCTTAAAGTCTCGGCCGATATTGTGAGCCGATCCCGTGCACACGCAATGCGTTTTTTTCGCCATGGATACGCCGCCTACGCGAGTTTGGTCGACGCTGACGGCAAAGAGATCTGGCGAACGCCCTATAACCCTTTTGCCAGCACCTTCGGAGATCTAAATGGCGACGGCACCGAGGACTTTATCTTTGCGCGAACGCCGGATGCTGTAATCGAAGCTCGGAATGGTTCAGGCGCGATCGTATGGCAGACGCAGCCCGGTCACATGGTGTTCAAGCTTGCGGTTATCAGCACGGATGGCGGTGAAGGTTCCAAGCTGCTCGCTGTCGAATCTGGCAGATTGATAGGTCTTGGGCCACATGGTGAACGCCTTTTCGAGAGAACCCCATCTACCGGAGGATATTTTCATGCTTTTTCCCCGGTTCGCTGGCCCAGTGTCTGTGCGGAGGAGTGCCTACTCGTGAGCACGAACGACGAGATTTTTCTGCTCACTTCGGATGGAGAAAAAGAGGTGACAGAGCTCGCCGCCGGGTACATGTATCAGCCGCGTGGTGTGGCCGTTCGTCTGGACAAGAACGAACGGCCACTGCTAGCGGTGGCTGGCGAACTGCCCTATAGGAGAAAGAACGAGAGGTTTGGTGGTGCACTCTTCGTGTTCGACGCGAACAGGAATCTTGTCTACCACGAGGTTTTTCCGGAACCGGTCGAAGCGCTCGGCGTGATGCCCGCGCCAGACGGCAAGCGTGAGAACCTTTTGGTGGGCGGCGTGAATAAGTTGTGGCAATACTCAATGCCTCCAGCGAACGCATCCCACTCTGTCCAGCCACCGCACTAAGACGGGCGTCCCTAGTCGCGCAGTGTAGCTGGGCTCGATTATTTCTACGCGACGCGCCCGAATCTGAAGGATCCGCAAAGTTAGCGCTCTTCTTCCACCACAAAATGTAGCGGGAAGAACAAAAAGCGTGACCAATCGTCGCTAGTGTCTCAGTTTGAATTTCACGCGATTTAAGTTGGGGCGAGCCGCTGAATCTTCAAACATGAACGACACAGTCGAACGCTGAGAACGCGCCAGAGCTTTCGGATTCTACCGCAACGCGAACATGCTCCGGTACTTGGGATCGGTATTGGATGGGTTTCTACGGTCATGTCGATTCTGGGCAGTGGGTCAGTTTGAACGCTGAAAACAAAAGTAGAAGATCTGTAAGATCAGAACGACCAGTCCAGTCAGTCGAAGCGTCGTGATGCTGTAATCTTCCCTCATCCTGGGATTAACGCGAAAGACGCCTTCAGGCCAAATCACGAACCATGCGGCCAACGAACCAAACACGATCGTCGCGGCTAGTGTTAGCCAGTACATTTTACGCAGTCTGTCCCTTCTGACTCGCTTCCCATTCGTCTACGACTCCAATCAAATCCTCGAACGAGAAAAGATGATCGACAATACCCGACTCCATCGCGGGCGTCACTCTCAGCGTCGTGTGAATCCGAACGACGCACTCACGATGCTGCTCATCTCCGCGACGACCGCAGCATTGCCGCCAGTCAGCACCGGCGCATTCTGGACGATCGTAGCATTCTACGGCGTAGTGTCGATCCTCTTCGGCGACGAAACCCCCCGCGGCGTCCTCGGCATCGATTACTTCTACGCCACCCGCCCCCACCTGAAGGATCCTCAGAGCTAGCGTTATATTTTCCGGATAAAAATGTTGCGAGGGGAACAAAAATTCTGACCAAAAGTGGAGGCTTTCGTTTGACTTAGCCATGCACGCGATTTGGCGTTATTGTGCTACAATGAGCGTTATGGGTGACATGCATGGCGATTAATTCTGTGATTCCTTCTCCGATCTTCGAGACGCTCAGGGATTCCGAGGACACGCTCCGGACCACTCTGGCCGAGCTGGCCCAGGATAAACGCAAGCAGAAGCCGAAGATCTCCGAGCGAAAACTAGCCGAATATCTTGCAGATCAGATGGGCTACCGCGGCGCGAGGAATGTCGAAGCGCTGGTCGCTGCACGCGAGCGAATCGCCAAGTCGCGGCAGGCAGTCGGTCTGGGCAAGTAACGCGTTTCTGTTCGAGTAGACCTGCTAGGCGAGCGATTCGTCGAGCAGCGCTTTGGCACCTTTCAGATCGGGCGTGTCGAAGCCTTCAGTGAACCATTTGTAGATTTCGAGGAGCGTTGCGCGAGCCTCATCGCGTTTGCCCTGCTTCGTGAGCAGGCGTGCGAGGCTGGTCGCGGCGCGAAGTTCGAACGACTTCGCGCTCATCGTGCGCGCCAGCGCTATCGCCTCGCGAAAATCGGCTTCGGCCAGTTCGTTCTGGCCGAGCTTGAATCGCAGGTCCCCGCGACAGGTAAGAATATGCGGTCGGAAGATAATCTCCTCGGGGTTCGCCTCAAGAGCATTCTCCAACGTACCGAGGGCCTCTTCGATTTGGCCGTCGAGAGCCTGCGCCTCGGCCAGGACCGATAGAAATTCGCTGACGCCGGCCCTTGAGCCTGCCGCCAGCATGTCAGACAGACCTTGCTGTATCAGCGAGACGCCTTCGCCAGCGTGGCCAAGATGCGCGCGCGCCCATCCGAGGAAGCATCGCGCTAAATTGCTCACGTACGAAAAGCCGAGCTGTTCGGACATCGCGAGCGCTTGCATGGCGGCGTCTTCCGCGAGCCGCGGTTCCCTGAGAAATCGGTAAAACCACGCGGCAAAGTAATGCGCGAACGCGATGTCGTGCAGATTCTTGCCGTCCTGCACAAAAGCGATCGCATGCGCCGCGTGTTCGCGCCCGCGGTCGGCATAGCCGAGCGCCCATTCGCTGACGCTGGCGAAGCCCTCGGCATTCGGCGTACCGGGGAATCCACTGCTGCGAATCGTCTCAAGGTAGGGAATCAGCTCGGCGAAATGCTCCCGGACTCCCAACAGATCGGCGCGGTAGTAGCAGACGTGCACTTGGGCGATCTGTGCGCGTCCGAGGTTATCGTCGCTGCCCTCGCGTTGTGCCAAAGCCAGTACCCGGTCCGCAAGCGCAGCGGCGGCAGGATGGTCGCCGGAGACTAGCACGCCGCTCCAATTGAGGATTTCCTGCGCGACCAGCAGCTTCAGGTTACCGGTCTTCTCCGCGACTACGCGCGCCCGGCCGACCATCTCGACCGTTGCTGGAGCGGTAAAACCACTCGTCGTAAGCAGGAGGTTGGACAGTCCTGTCGTGAGCTCGAGCTCGCTGACGTCACGCTCGGGTGATTCGGGCATCGTGTAGAGCATCGCGAGTGCATTGCGATAGTCCTCTTCGGCTTCCTTGAAGGCGCGGCGCCCGTATGCCGCGTGCTGCGCCTTCTTCCATGCCGCGATAGCTAACTTCGCCTCTGTGGCCTCGGTCCAGTGGCGTGCGACGACTTCCGGCTGCGCTTCCGCAATAGCGGGGAATTTTTCGCTGATAGTTTGCGCGACACTGCGATGCATCTGCTTGCGCCTGCTTTTCAGCAGCGCCTCGTACGCGGCGTCCTGGATGAGTGCGTGCTTGAACTGGTAGGTCGCGTCGGGCGCGGTGCCGCGGGTGTAGATCACTTCCGCGTCGGCAAGTTTATCGAGCGCCGACTGCAAATCGATTTCCGGCATCGACGCGACCGCGCGAAGCAGCTCGTACGAGAACTCGCGTCCGATCACGGCGGCGACCTGGGCAACCTCTTTGGCGGCGCCGAGCCGGTCGAGCCGTGCGGTCAACGAGTCGTGCAACGTGGCGGGAATCTCGCGCGATATGGAACGCCCGTCGGCCTCGAGCATCAGCCGCGTCAGCTCTTCAGTGAACAGCGGCACGCCGTCGCTGCGCTTGACGACCGCGTCGATCACGCTCGCGGGCAGGCCAATACGCGCGATCACGCCGATCACCATCTCGCGGGTCTGGCCGTCGTTCAGCCGGCTCAGCGTGATCTGCGCATGATGCGCCCGCGGCGGCCACGGCGCGCGGAATCCCGGCCGCGCCGCACACAGCAACATCAATGGCGCCGTCGCGGCCTGCTCGGCCAGGGTCTGCAGCAGTTCTAGCGTCGAGGGATCGGCCCAGTGAACGTCCTCGATCGCGATTACCATCGGTTGCAGCCGAGCGACGTTGAGAACCCAGGTCTGTAGGTTCGCCAGCAGCCGTTTACGCTTCTGGTCCGGCGCAAACAGCAGGTGCGGGTACTTATCCGGTATCGGCAGATTCAGCATCTCGGCGATCAACGGCACCGCCTCGTCGAGCTTCATCCCGGCCAATTCCAGCGAGCGCTCGAGCTGACTAATCCGTTCGTCCGCACTTTCATCGCCGCGCCAACCCAGCCCCTGATCGAGTATTTGAGTCACCGCGTGGAAGGGCGTGCTTCGAAAGATATGCTCGCCGGCACAATCGATCCAAAGATGTGGTTCGTCCTTGACCCGCGCGCGGAACTCGTCGATCAGGCGCGATTTGCCGATTCCCGGCTCGCCGGTCACCAGCACCAACTGGCCTTGTCCCTGCCGCGCGCGATCCCATCGATTGAGCACCAGGCGCATCTCGTCGTCGCGCCCGACGAACGCCGTCATCGCGTGCACTGCGGGGTCATCCCTGTGACGGCGTGTCGCGATAGCCTGGATGGCGCGATAAAGCTGCACGGGATGCTCGATACCCTTGAGCGGCTGCGCGCCACGGTCCTCGACCACGAACAGACCTGAGACGAGCGCGTGCACGGCGGCGGTGAAAAGGACCGAATCCGGCTCGGCGAGAGTCTGCACCCGCGCCGCTATGTTGGGTGCGTCGCCGAACACGTCGGATTCCATCCCGCCACCGTGACCGACGACTACCGATCCAGTATCGATTCCGACGCGCACCGCGAGCTTTACCTGCTGCGCGATTGCCAGGCTTGCACTCAGCGCTGCGACCGAATCGACGATCGCAAGCCCGGCGCGGACGGCGCGCTGCGCGTCATCCTCATGCGCCTCGGGGAAGCCGAAGAACACGACGAGTCCATCGCCGAGATACTTCGCGACGTGGCCCCCGAAGCGCGTGGCCGCCTCGGCGGCCGCGCGTTGATAGGCAGCCGCGATATCGCGCCAGTCCTCGGGATCGAGACGCGCGGCGATTTCAGTGGAGCTGACGAGATCGCAGAAGAGCACCGTAAGATGGCGCCGTTCGCCGTCGGAGATAGCCGCATCCGGAGCGCGCCGGATGTCCACGCCGCCTATTGGCGAACCGCAATCGCTGCAAAATCGCGACGCCGCCGAATTTTCGAATCCGCACTTGACGCATCGCCGCTTGAACGGCGCGCCGCATTGCGCACAGAACTTGCCCTCGTCGGGATTATCCGACGCACATGACGGGCATTGCATCAGCAGTTCCCCTGGCGGACCAACCCCGTCGCGCCTTGTTCACTCTGCGAAAGCTTTAGCTAATGCAATAATATTACGCGAACAGGCAAGCGCTTTGAATGCTTAGTGGCCAAGATAGCGGCCGAAGAACGCTGCGATACGCTTCCAACTGTCATCGGCGGCCTGCGGATTGTATTCGGCCTTCATTGGCCCAATTTTTCCTATCCACGGCAGCAACCCGCTGTTGCGGCTCATGAAGCTGTGGCCGGCATCCTCGTAAACTTTGACGTCGTGATCGACGCCCATCTCAGTGAGAAGGTTTTCGAGCCTGCGCCCCTGCGCCGCGAACATCCGGTCCTGGCCGCCGTAGCCGCCGAGCACCGGGCACACGCCGCGTAACTGCTCGACGGTCTTGGGCACGTCGCCATAGAACGTCGCGGCGACGCCGAGCGGAGTGCGCGCCGCGTACATCAGCGCGAATCCACCACCCATGCAAAACCCGATCACGCCGATGCGCGCGGCGTCAACGCCCGGCTGCTGCTGGAGAAACTTGCGCGCCGCATCGAGGTCCTTGAACGCATCACCGTCGCCGCGATTCAGCGTCATCAGTGTGCGCGCTATGCAAATGAGCCGGGCACCGTCCCGATCGTAAAGGTCAGGCGCGAGCGCCGCGTAACCAAGGTCAGCAACCATCCCGGTGATTCGGCGGATATCGTCGTTGAGCCCGAAGATCTCGTGAATAACGATCACGCCCGGACGCTTCTGCGAATCAACCGGCGCAGCATACGCCGCCCGCATCGGACGCCCGTCGTGAGAAGGGAAGCTAATATCAGTGGTGGTCATCGGAACCCATCATCATACGGTTATCGATTCACAGCAACCTAACCCCTCTTTTCAGTATTAAGGCCGCGCTCCGTTGTCGCGCGCGGATCGAGGGAACGGGAACCGGACGCGGAGAAGTCCCGCATCCCGCGGCGGTGCCGATTCTCTTAATACTGGGGTGCAGGGGTCACCCCTGCCGAAGGAAGTTTGAAACCCACCGTGGGTTTCAAATTAAATCAAGTTTTCCTCTTCCCGCCTTTCTTCGGCGCGCGATTCTTCGAGCGCGGGTTTGATCCATAATCTCCGAATGGATCATCGCGCTCGCGGACTGCTTGCCGAAATCCCGCTGCTTGTGCGCGTGCAACGAAATCCAGGCCCTCCTGCGTGTGCCGCGCGATTCCGTCAAACAGCGAGCCGACCAGCCGCGACGTCGCCAGGCCCATGTTCTCGGCGGTGTGATTGCATAGCAGCTTAAGCATCTGGAGTTGATTCGTCGGCACCTGCGCCATCCGCTCGGCGAGCGAGGTCGCGCGCGCATCGAGTTCGGCGTCGGGCACCGCTTCGAGGATCAGTCCGATACGCGCGGCTTCGGGCGCGGGGATCTCATCGCCGGTAAGCAGGTAGCGCTTGGCGCGTTCCAGCCCCATCCGATAGACCCACATCGCGGTGGTCGGCGTGCCCCACACGCGCGACGGCGGATAGCCGAACGAGGCGGACTCGCCCGCGACAATCAAGTCGGCGCACAGCGCCATGTCGGTGCCGCCCCCGATGCACCATCCGTGGACGGCCGCGATAGTCGGTTTCTTCGCGTACCAGAGTTTCATGTACACGTTGACGTATTGCGAGATCATCCCGAAGTCGGCGACCGAGTCCCACACGCGCTTGCGCGCGGTCTCCCCGGCCTGCGCGCGAGTCGATCCCGCGAGTGCGTAGCCCGCGCAGAACGCGGGCCCCTCCGCGCGCAGCAGGATCACGTGGACGTCGTGGTCGGCGTCAGCGCGATCGATAGCGTCGGCAAGCTCGTCGCGCAGCTCGGGTGTGATCGTGTTGTACTCGGCGGCGCGCGTGAGCGTGATGATACCGACGCCGTTGCGTGTCTCCGTGCGGAGCGTCTTCATGGGACTCGCATATAGCAGAGGACGAAGCGAAACAGGGAAGGGGAGATCACTTGATCTAACGTGAAACCCACCGTGGGTTTCACACTTCCTTGGGCAGGGGTGACCCCTGCACCCAGTGATAAGAAAAAGATGCGGGACTTCGTCCCTGTTAGAACTTGCTCGGTAAGAGTCAGGCGGCCTTCGATTTCTTCTGTACTGGCGGTGTCGTATTGCTCATCCGGCGCGACACTTCCTCGTCGCTCATCGCCCAGATGCGATCATCCGGCGGATAATCCATCAGCGGCTTCGACGGATCGGGCTTCGGCTGCGCGACCGTCCCGCCTTTCGATTCGAACTGCGAGGGATGCTTGTACTTCTCGACTTCCTCGGCGCTGATTCCGGCCAGCGCCTGCACTTCAGGATCGATCCACGACTCGGCGTCGATCGAGCCGCCGTCGGAGGTCGAAAATTCGAGCATGATTCCTTCCGGCGCCGCCAGGTAGATCGATTTGCAGAAACCATGATCGAGCGGGCCCATCACCCAATGCCCATGCGATCGGACGCGGTCGCGAATCGCCATCAGGTCGGCGGTGCTGTCGACGTTGAGCGCCAGATGCTGCATCGCGCCGGGCGCGACGTTCTGCGTGGTGTGCCCGGCGTGCGAGACGCCCTTGATCGGCTTGATCGTCGCGACCTCGGGATGCTGCACGAAGGCGATCGACGAGCTGTCGCTCAGCTTCATAAAGCCGTGGAAGGTGTTGTCGACACCATGCATCCAGTAGAGCGCGACCAACTCCATCCCGACGACCTCGGAGAAGTACTCGATCTGTTTCTTGATGTCCTTGGTGCAGATAGCGAGGTGATGGACTCCGTTGGGCAAACCCATAATTCCGACCTCCGTGGTGACTGATTCTGTTTTGCCACAATGAGCGAAGGAAGGGAACTCTGTGATAGTGGGGCGGGCCGCCGTGCCCGCCATCGACGCGCGGACGTCCGCGTCCGCGCTTACCAATGCACCCTCCGTCATCCTGAGCGCAGCGAAGGATCTCGCGCGTTAGCGCGTCTGCCCGCAGGCGCCGAACGTAAGAACGTCCGTCGAGATTCTTCACTGCGGCAGCCTTCGTTCAGAATGACGGAAAAAAGAAAGATGCGCTTCGCTAGCCAATAATCTTATTCAGCGGAAACTCCACGATTCCCACCGCGCCCGCTTCGAGCAGCTTCGGGAACAACTCGCGCACTGTCTGCTCCGCGATCACAGTCTCGACCGCCAGCCACTCGACGCCCTTGAGCGCGGCACTCGGGTATAGGTGCGAAATCGTCGGCGCGGTGATCGACGGCAGCAACGCAATCACTTTTTCCAGATTTTCCTTCGCCACGTTCATCTTGATGCCGACGCGATTCTCGGCGTCGAGCGCGCCGCGAATCAGGATACCGAGTTGGCGAATCTTGGCCTGCTTCCACGGGTCGTTCCACGATGTGGGGTTGGCGACCAGCACTGGATTCGAGACGAGCAACTCCTCTACGATGCGCAGTCCGTTGGCGCGTAGCGACGATCCGGTCTCGGTTACGTCGATTGCCGCGTCGATAATCCCTTCGGCGACCTTGGCCTCGGTCGCGCCCCACGAAAATTCAACCTCTGCTTTAACTTTGCGCTCGGCGAGGATTCGCTTGACGAACTGCACCAGCTCGGTCGCGATTCGCTTGCCCTGCAAATCTTCGAGCCGCTGGACCGGCGAGTCGTTGCGCACGCACAGCACCCATCGCGAGGGCGTCAGCGTCGCCTTCGCATAGATGAAGCTCTCGACCTGATGCAGCTTCACGTTGTTCTCGACGATCCAGTCGCTGCCTGTGATACCCGCGTCGAGCGATCCGTCGGCGATATACCGCGGCATCTCCTGCGGCCTCAGGATGCGGCAGCTTAGCGTCGGGTCGTCGATGGTCGGGATGTACGAGCGCGATCCAACTGTGATCCGCCAGCCGGACTTGCGCATCAGCTCGAGCGTTTGATCCTCGAGGCTTCCCTTCGGGATGCCGAATTTCAAAACCTGGTCAGCCATATCGATCAGCCGGCCGACTTCTTCTGATGCCCGTAGTTGGGGCCGTACTTGGTGGGATCGACTTTGCGCTGATCGACGACCTTCCACGCGCCATCGTCGAGTTTGCGGAAAAAGCACGACTCGTAGCCCTCGTGGCATGCAGCCGCGTCGCCGCGCTGCTCGACCGCGATCACGATAGCGTCGGCGTCGCAGTCGATGCGAATCTCGTGCACGACTTGAAAATTTCCCGACTCCTCGCCCTTGCGCCACAGCTTGTTGCGCGATCGTGAGAAGTAGCACGCGCGCCCGGTCGCAACCGTCTCGTCGAAGGCCTCGCGATTCATATAGGCAACCATCAGCACCCGATGGCTCAAATGATCGACCGCGATCGCGGCGACCACGCCGCCATTCTTGTCGAAATCAATTGCCGCCGATGCTGAATTGGTTTTCTGTGCCTGTGTCGCCATTACTGTCACCGCGCAAAAAATGCCTTTGTGAATCAAGAAGTATCGGCGAATCTCCTGTCCGATTCAATGCGGCTTCGTCTTTACGACTTGCCCTGAATTGCCAGACGGTTTTTAATTAGAGACAAGACGTGTAGATTACGGAGCGATGTTAGACAACCGACCACGTTCCTTTGTTCGTTCGTCCTCAGCGATGTATCCGCGCGCTTCATCCACAGTTTCGAAACTCCTGTACGTCGCCGCCCTCGTGTTGGCGACGGCGCTTGCCGCTTGCCACATTCCTGGAAAATCTATCGCGTCGAATTATAAAAACGTCGATCAGTTCAACTTCGATGTCGCCCAAGGGCCCAAGAATTATCACATAGAAGGATACCTGACGCGCAGCGCCGAGCTGGGCAAGCGGCCCGGACTGCTGGTCCTCAATGGCGGCGAGGGCAACGTCGATCGATGCGTCCAGATGAGCCAGGGAATCGCCGCGATGGGTATCCAGGTCGCCTGCGTGAGTATTCCCGGCTACGGCAATTCGTCGGGACCCAGCCGCTTCGTTGGACAGCCGTCGGTGCTGGCCTCGCGCAAGGCATTGGACATGCTCGCAGGGCGTACCGACGTCGATTCGTCGCGGCTCGCAGTCTGGGGACTCGGGCACGGCGCACTCGCCGCGGGATTGCTGATGGACTACGACTCGCGTCCGCGCGCACTCATCCTCGAATCCGGATGCTACGATCCGCTGACGCTGTGGCCTGAAGCGCCGCTGCGCACCAAGCTGTCGATCCTGCGCGAAGTATGGCCGAGCAAGCGCATCCTGAAAGAGCGCAGCGTGATTGCGCATCTGCCGCCGAGGCTCGATGTCAGCGTGCTAATCATGCACGGCGAGCAGGACAATCGGATGCCTGTCGGACAGGCGGTGAAGCTCGCCGGCGCATTGCGCGCTCACGGCGCGAAAGTCGAAACCCTGTACTTCCCGGCGGCGTCGCACGATCTCGGCAAACGCGTCGAGCCCGAACTGCGTGCATTCCTGCGCGACAATCTGCTCGGCACAACCAGCGCCGCCGCCTCGTAGAAAGCACGGGAAAATTCACTTTATTAAATGTGAAACCCGCGGTGGTTTCACACTTCCTTCGGCAGGGGTGACCCCTGCACCCAGTGAAAAGTGAAATCGCAAAACGGCGAGGACGCCATTTTGCTCTAAAGTTCGTTTGGGGGAGGGCGGCGCCTCTGCCTCTGTTCCCCCTTTCCGCATCGGAAAGGGGGTGAGGGGGATAGGACGACGCGATCCGACGAAACCCTTCCGGTTCCCCTTCCCACTATGGGAAGGGGTTAGGGGTTAGGTCGCCGGCATCGACCACCACTCCCGTTGCCGAGCTACGCGATCTCCTTCAGCGCCTCGATCACTTCCTCGGTGTGGCCGTTCACCTTGACCTTCGGGAACACCCGCCGCACGACGCCCGCTTTGTCGATGATGAACGTGGTGCGCTCGATACCCATGAACTCGCGGCCGTAGAGCGATTTCATTTTGTACACGCCGTACAGCTTGCAGACCTTGTTGCCGGGATCCGCGAGCAGCGGGAAGTTGAGATCGTGCTTGGCGATGAACTTGCCGTGAGAGTCGGTCGAGTCGCCGCTGATGCCGACGACCTTCGCGCCGATCTTTTTGATCGGCGCAAGGTTGTCGCGGAAGCTGCACGCCTCGATCGTGCATCCCGGCGTCATGTCCTTGGGATAGAAGTAGAGCACGAGGTTGTTCGCGCCGATGAGCTGCTTCAGCGCGACCGATTTCCCGTCAGCATCGAACAGCTCGAAGGCCGGCGCTGTTTTTCCTTCGAGCGCAGCGCTGGCGCTCTTCGCCGTCGCGGTTACGGGCTTCTTCATGATTTTGGGGCCAAGCTTTTTGGATGTCGGCATGAACGTGATTTAATCGCGCCCGCTGGTTGTCGCAACCCGGACACTCTGCCGCGGCGCACTCAAGGTATTCTGAAAATCACGAAACCCCCATTTTATAAGGGTTTCGTGGCCCCTAGTTGACGAGGTGGCAGCCACCCCTTAGACTTGGCGGGCTGACAGTCCTCAATTTGAATCGCCCCCGCGTCCCTATGGCCGTTTACACCGAGCTAAGCAAACCGTTTCTCAAAGAGTTGGCGGACGACTACGGTCTCGGCCGCGTGACCAGCGCGACTGGAATCCCCGAGGGCTCGGTTAACTCCAACTACGTGCTCGAAGCGGCCAAGGGCAAGTTCCTGCTGCGGATCGACGAGGTCAAAGGCGAGAACGAGCTGAAGCGCGAAATCGATTTGCTGTCGTTCCTGCGCAAGCACGCGTTCCCATGCCCGCATCCGATGCAGGATCGGACGGGCCGCTTCTATCGCAATTTCAATAATCGCTGTGTCTCGTTGTTCAAGTACCAGGAAGGCAAGGTGCTCGCGCCTGCGCGGATGAAGCCGAGCCAGCTCGAGACGATCGGCCACGCGCTTGGCGACCTGCACGTGATTGGCAAGGCTTACAAAAAGGGAATCGACAACCGTTTTAGCTTCGAGCGAATCGCCGACCTCTATCTGACGGTGCGCAACCGGCTGCCGAACTACTTCCGCAAAATCTGCCGCACGCTCGACGACGAGGTCGAGTACCTGACGCGCTACCTCGAGGGCAAGCTGCCCAAGGGCGTAATCCACGGCGATATCTTTTCGGACAATCTGCTGTTTCGCGGCGAGAAGTTGACCGCGATGCTTGATTTCGACGCGGCGTGCCGCGGCAAATTTATTTTCGATATCGCGACTGCGGTCAACGCGCTGTGCTTCGTCGATGGCAGCTACTCGCTCGACCGGTTCCGCTACCTGCTGTCGGGCTACGAATCGGTGCGGACGCTGTCGCTCGCCGAATGGGACGCGTTTCCCAACGAGCTGCGATTTTCGTCGCTGCGCTTCACCGTGACCCGGCTGCATGATTTCTTTCTGACCCCGATCGACGGCAAGAATCGCGTGGACAAGGACTTCCGCGAGTTCTTCGATCGCCTGCGCGTGCTGCGCCGCGAGCGTGAGGGCGGGATGGAACCGCTGCTGATGGCGATGGCGACCGGATACGACTACCGCAAATATCAGAAGGTCAAAGCGACCGAACGCCGCCAGGCTTGACGCCGGCATCCTGACCTTCGCGTCCGCGGAGAAATCCGTTGCCCTCAATCCTCGACAGCCTGAACGCATCGACGCCCGCGCTATGGCTCGAGGTTTCTCCGCCGCGCGGAATCAATCCGGCGCCGCTGCTCAAACGCCTCGGCGAGCTGGCCGGGCACGTTGATGCGATCAACCTGACCGACAACGCACTTGGAAAAGTGAAAATGTCGGGGCTGGTTTTCGGCGCCGCTATCAAGGATCGCTTAAAAATTCCGGTCGTGCTGAACGTCTCGTGTCGCGATCGCAACCGCTTCGCGCTCAAATCGGATCTGCTGGGCGCTGCCGCGATTGGAATCGACGCAGTGGTCGCGCTGAACGGCGACAAGATTCCGCCGGGGGCCGATGGCGCCGCGATCGTCTCGCACGATATCGACGCGTACGGACTGCTCGCGATTGTCGGCGCATTGAATCGGGGCGATACCGGCGAGGGCAAGGCGCTGTTGAAGGCGATCCCGTCGATCGTCGCGGGATCGGTCGCGAATCCAAATCGAAAAAATATCGACCGCGAATTCGAATTGCTCGAACGCAAGGCCGCGGCCGGTGCGAAGTTCGTGATCACCCAGCCGGTGTTTGATGCGGAGACTGGACGCCGCTTCGTCGCGAAGGCGAACAGCCTCGGAATCAGGACGATGCTCGGAATTCTGCCGGTCAAGCGCGAGGCGATGGCGAATTACCTGATCGACCGCGTCAAGGACCTCAGCGGCGCCCGGAGCCATCTGGACAGATTCGCCGGGATGAGCGAAGAAGAGGTGCGCGCGATGTCGATCCGCGAGAACCTGGCGCTGATGAAGTCGTTGGCTCGCGACGCCAGTGGGTTCATCATCATGAGCGGTGGCGGCCCGTCGCTCGCAATCGAGCTGGCGCTTCAGTTCAGCCGCTGGCGCAAGGAGATCGGTAAATGAACCGTACCCATGCAAATGGTTCACGATCGAAAGTCGGCGCCGACAAGAACGGCGCGACGGGTACCGCCAAGGTCGAAGACGCGGTCCGCGTCATCCTGCGGCATATCGGCGAAGATCCGGATCGCGAAGGCCTCGAGCGCACGCCTGCCCGCGTCGCCAGGGCTTACGAGTTTCTGACCAGCGGCTACGCCAAGGATCCGAAGGAAGCGATCAACGGCGCGCTGTTCTCCGAGGAAGACTACCAGGAGATGATCCTGTGCAAGGATTTGGATTTCTACTCCTTGTGCGAGCATCACCTGCTGCCGTTTATGGGCAAGGCGCACGTCGCGTATCTGCCCAATCGCAAGATCGTCGGAATCTCGAAGCTGGCGCGGATGGTCGAGATCTACGCACGGCGCCTGCAAGTGCAGGAACGGCTGACCACGCAAATCGCGCAGACTCTAATGTCGGAGATCGATCCGCTCGGCGTCGCCGTGGTCCTCGAGGCCGAGCATCTATGCATGCGGATGCGCGGAGTCGAGAAGCAGAACTCCTACGTCACGACGTCCGCGATGCTGGGCGTGTTCCGCACCAACACCGAAACGCGCCAGGAGTTCATGCAACTACTGCGCAACGGCAAGCCGTAAATGCGTCGCGAGTTTCGCTTTTTTTCGAGGGAACAGGGCTGATTTGCTGTACTTTTTAGGCGAAAATGTTTCACGTGAAACGTTTTTGGCAGTTTAGTTCAGGAGAACGAAACGCGAATCTGGTGGAGTGCGGTATCGAGCACTCAGGTCTTCAGCACACGAAGGCCAAGATGGCGCTCGAAGGGATCGAAGTCGCGGTCGCAATGAAGAAGCTCATGGCCCTCGGCGATGCAGAACGTAGCGATGATCGTATCAATGGTATTCCGGGGAGTAATGCCGCGTGCTCGGAGTGTGCGATGGTTGCGTGCAGCAGCAGTTGCTATCTCGCGACTGCCCATAGGACGAAATTCGAGCAGCGCGAGAGCTCCCGCTACGCGCTGAAAATCAGTTTCGGACGCGAAGCCTTGCAGCACTTCCGTCATGATAAGGTCGCCGATAAGGATCCGTGCGTTGAGTATTCGGTCGAGAGCGTCGGTCTGGTCGGTAATGCGCCCGTTGAAATAGTCGACCCAGACCGAAGAGTCGACCACAGTCATCTCCGCGGTTTGCGGTCACGGCGCATAGCTTTCAGATCGCCCTCCCAATGGACCTTGCCGCGCAGGGATCGTATGGCCTTTTCCTGTTCCTCCAAGCGCACCATCAATTCGAGCCCTCGCTCGACTGTCTCGCGTTTAGTGGTCGCGCCCGATACGCGCATCGCGCGCTTCATCAATTGGTCGTCAATTACTATATTTGTCCGCATCGGTAATCACCCGATGTGTATCGTAGCCCTGCGTGATACACACTGCAAGGTTCTACAGTGATGGCTGCTGACGACGCATCGCTGGAGGCGCTGGGAAAGTATGCGCTGCGCTTTGTTAAGCCGGGGCATACGATTGGGCTGGGGACGGGGAGGGCGGCTAGTGCGTTCATCCGGGCGCTGGGAGCCAGCGGGATCAGCGTTCGCGGAGTGCCTACTTCGAGCCCCGCCGAAGACTTGGCGCGCTCGGTGGAGATTCCGATCGTCACGCTGGCGGAGGCGGGGAAAATCGATACCGACTTCGACGGCGCTGACGAGGTCGATCCGCGGCTCAATCTGATCAAGGGATATGGCGGCGCGCTGGTGCGCGAGAAAATCGTGGCTGCATCGTCGCGGCGGTTCGTCGTGCTCGTGGGTTACGAGAAGATTGTGAAGCGGCTCGGAGAGCGGGGGAGTATCCCGGTCGAGGTGGTCCCGTTCGGCGTGCCGCTGGTGAGCGCGAAGATCAAAGCGCTCGGGATGAAACCGCGCGTTCGCGAAAATAATGGACAGCAGTTCGTCACGGACAACGGGAACGTGATTCTCGATTGTGCCGTGAAGAAGACTACGAATCCGGCGCGCCTGGATCGCGATCTGCGCGCGATTCCTGGCGTGGTCGGCACCGGGTTGTTCATTGCGATGGCGGACGTGGTGCTGGTGGCGGAAGCATCGGGGAAGATTCGCGTCCTCAAGCGTTAACCATGCCCGTCATTCTGAGCGAAAGTTGCTGTAGCGAAGAATCTCGATGGACGTTCCTGCGTCCGGCGCCTGCCGGTACGCGCTGCGCGCGAGATCCTTCGCTGCGCTCAGGATGACGGAAGAGAGCCGCGCTGCAGTGACTCAACAACCATCGGCGCGGGCGGACCTCGAAAAGATTTATCGTGCGGCGGTTGCGGCGGTCGATCCGGCGCGCCTCGTTGGACTCGCGATGCATGGCGATTGCCGCGGCGCGGAACGGGTTCCCGATTTGATTGCGGGTGCGTCGCGAATCCTGCTGCTGGCGGTGGGGAAAGCGTCGATCGAGATGGCCAGCGAGATTCAACGCCGAGTCGGCGACAAGCTCGCCGATGGACTCGCCATCGTGCCAAGAATCTCCGCCGCGACAACAGAGCGGGCCTTAATACTGAAAAAAAAGAAAAGAATTAGCGTCGTCGAATCGAGTCACCCTGTCCCTGATGAGTCGTCGGAGAAGGCTGCGCGCACGGCGTGCGAGATGCTGCACGGCGCGACGGCGGATGACCTGGTGATCGTCGCGGTGAGCGGTGGCGCGTCGGCGATGTTCACGATGCCGCCCGAGGGGCTGACGTTGGCGGACAAGATTGCGGTCAATCAAGCGCTGCTCAAAGCCGGAGCGTCGATCCGCGAAGTTAATGTCGTGCGGCGGCATCTGTCGGCGGTGAAGGGCGGGCGATTGTTGCGCCATTGCGGCGGCGCGCGGGTGCTCGGCCTGATTTTGTCGGATGTGCCCGGCAACGATCTCGCGACGATCGGCTCGGGACTGACGGCGGGCGATTGGAGCATCGTCGGCGATGCGATCTCGGTGATGAAGCGGCGCAACGTATGGGGGCGCGCGCCCGAGACGGTCCGCTCGTATCTCGAAAATGCGGTGGCGAACGAAGTCGGCCCGACGGTGAAGACCAACGATCCGATCCTTGAGCGCGTGACCAACGTGATCATTGGCGACAACGACCTGGCTCAGGAGGGGGCTGAGCGCGCCGCGGCCGCGATTGGGTATCATCCGCAGCGGTGGAAGCCGATGCATGGAGAAGCCAACGACGTCGGCCTCACGCTCGCGGAGTATCTTAGCGAGATCACGAATGAGCGAGTATGCGTCGTGGCAGGAGGCGAGCCGGTCGTGACGGTTCGCGGTGGCGGGAAGGGCGGACGCGCACAGCAATGCGCACTCGCGATGAGTATCGAGCTGTCGAAAATCGGACGCGGGCAATCAAAGCGAATCGCGGCGCTGTTCGCGGGCACCGACGGAATCGACGGGCCGACCGACGCCGCGGGCGCATTCGCGTCGCCAGGCACGGTCGAAGACACAGCGCGCGCGGGCGTCAGCGCCGCGACCGCATTGACGCGCAACGACGCGTACAATTTTTTCAAAGCATCGGGCGGACTGTTCATCACAGGGCCGACCGGGACCAACGTCAGCGACATTTTTGTCGGGCTGGTGAATTACTAATTGAAGTTGAAAAAGAAAAGTCAGGCGGCGGTCTCGCAGAAAAATCACAATCGCCCGGTCACATTGATTCCGGGCGACGGAGTCGGGCCGGAGGTGGTCAGCGCGGCGCTTGCGGTGATCGACGCGACCGGAATCAAGCTCGAATGGGATCGGCAGGCGGCGGGGATGAGCGCGTTTCGGCGCTTCGGAACTCCGGTGCCCGACGCGCTGATCAAATCGCTCCGCCGCACCGGCGTTGCGCTGAAGGGGCCGCTCGAGACGCGCGTGGCGGAGGGATGGCGCTCGATCAACGTGCATCTGCGGCGCGCCTTCGACCTCTACGCCAACGTGCGCCCGACCATGAATTTCGCCGGTGTGCAGACGCCGTTCAGCAACGTCGATCTGATCGTCGTGCGCGAGAATACCGAGGACCTCTACTCGGGTATCGAGCACGAGATCGCACCGGGCGTGGTCGAGAGCATCAAGGTGATCACCGCGCGTGCGTCGCGGCGAATCGCGAAGTTCGCGTTCGAGTATGCGCGCCAGCGTAAGCGCAAATCGATCACCGCGATCCATAAAGCCAATATAATGAAGCTGTCGGACGGGCTGTTTCTGAAGTGCGCGCGCGCGGTATCGCAAAGCTACAAGACGATTCGGTATCAGGAGCAAATCGTCGACGCGGCATGCATGCGGCTCGTGACGCATCCGGAATCCTTCGACGTGCTGCTGCTGGAAAATCTGTACGGCGATATCGTTTCGGATTTGTGCGCGGGACTGGTCGGCGGATTGGGACTCGTGCCGGGCGCGAACTACGGCGACAAGGGCGCGATTTTCGAAGCGGTTCACGGCACGGCGCCGGATATCGCGGGCAAAGGCGTCGCAAATCCGATTGCGATGATCCTGTCGAGTGCGATGATGCTCGACTACCTGGGGCATCGCGCAGCCGGCGACAAAATTCGCGCCGCGACCGCGTCGGTGCTGCGCGCGGGCAAAGTGCTGACCCGCGACGTCGGCGGCAAAGCCTCGACGCAGGAGGTGACGGCGGCGATCGTCAAGGCAATGTCGCGGGGTTGAGGGAGGGGGCAAATCACTTCATTGAATGTGAAACCCTGCGCGGGTTTCACGCTTCCGCGGCAGGGGTGACCCCTGCACCCAGTACTAATCGCGAAATGTCGAGGACGACCTTTCGCTCGAAGGTTCCTGATTTTGGTGGCACAGGCTTTGGCCTGTGATTCTCTGGTCCATGCAGATCCAGGAAAGAATCACAGGCTAAAGCCTGTGCCACGTGATCAGATCAACCCTTCCACCAGATCTATCCGTCAGATAATAGTCAGCCGTATGTCAAAACCGCTCACCTCACAGGACGATGCCGCGCGGGTTCCTCCGGGACAGACCCTGACTGACAACTTTCCGGTTCTCACTTACGGTCCCACCCCGCATTTCGATCCTAAGACCTGGGATTTCAAAGTCGTCGGTCTGGTCGAGAAGCCGCTTCGATTTTCATACCAGGAATTCCGTGCTCTCCCGCAAACCCGTGAAGTCGCCGACTTCCATTGCGTGACGACCTGGTCGCGCCTCGACAATACGTGGGAAGGTGTTCGGGTTGCCGATCTGATGAAGCTGGTGAAGCTCAGTCCGGAAGTCCGTCACGTGATTATCCATTGCGACGGCGATTACACGACGAACCTGCCGCTGAACGAGTTTCTCGACGACGACGTCATGCTGGCGAATCGGCATGACGGGCGCGACCTCGAGCCGGATCACGGATTTCCGCTGCGCCTGATCGTGCCGAAGCTCTACGGATGGAAGAGCGCAAAGTGGGTGCGCGCGATCGAGTTCACAGATATCGATCGGCGCGGATTCTGGGAAGTTCGCGGCTATCACAATCACGCCGACCCCTGGACCGAGGAGCGCTACTCGTTCCAGGAAGATCCCGAAGACTGACCGGTCGGATTCGTTGGCCGCTACTCTTAATCGTGAGAAGAGCCTGGCGCGATTTCGCGACGAGGAATTCGATCTCGCGGTAATCGGCGCGGGCATCAATGGCGCCGCGGTCGCGCGTGACGCGTCGATGCGCGGGCTGCGGGTCGCGCTGATAGACCGCGGCGATTTCGCGGGCGGTACATCGTCGCGATCGTCGAAACTGATTCACGGCGGATTCCGCTATCTCCCGCAGGGGCAGTTCAAACTCGTGTATGAGGCATTGCGCGAGCGCGAGCGCTTGCGGCATCGCACCGCGCCTCATCTGGTGCATCCGATTCAGTTTCTGCTTCCGGTTTATAAGCGGCGCGGCTTCAATCGTTTCACCATGGCGATGGGGCTGACGCTGTACGATCTGTTCGCGCGGATGCCGTTCAAGGAATGGCACTCGAGCCTCAACCCTGCCGAAGTGCGCGAGACCGAGCCGGCGCTCAGCCGTGATGGGCTCACCGGCGGTGCGATGTACTTCGACGCGTGGGCCGACGACGCGCGCGTCACGTTCGAAAATGTGCTCGACGCAGACTTGCATGGCGCGGCGGTCGCGAACTATGCGGGGGTCGAGAGTTTCAACATGGCCGACGGCAAGATCGCGTCGGCGAAGGTGCGCGATTTGATTGGCGGCGCCGTCTGTGAGATTCGTGCGAAGAAGTTTCTGAACGCGGCCGGGCCGTGGGTCGACGACATCCGCCGGATGGACGCATCCGGAGTCGAAGCCCTGCGTACGATTGACCAAGGGCGTCCATCTGGTGTTCGCGCGGACGGTTCTGCCGGTACGCGAATCGATTGTGCTCGCCGACGAGCACGGCCGAATCGTGTTCGTGATGCCCCATGACCGCTACGTGCTGGTGGGTACCACCGACACTGATTTTACCGGCGATCCCGCCACGGTGCGGACGGAGATTGCCGACGTCGAATACTTGCTCGCGGTGCTGGCCGAAAGTCTGCCCGGAATCAAACTGACTAGCACCGATGTAGCGACGAGTTTTGCCGGGCTGCGCGCGCTTGTCCGAGAAGAGAAGGATTCGCCGTCGTCGGTTCCGCGCGAGGAAGTTATTTTGGAAAGTCTGTCGGGACTGATCACCGTCGCAGGGGGGAAATTCACGACGCATCGCGCGATTGCGCAGAAGCTGGTCGATCTCGTGATGAAACGCATCGGGCGTCCATCGGGTGTTTGTCCGACGCTCATGACGCCGTTTCCTGGTGCGCGCGCGCTGCCCGACGGCGACAGCTCGGGTACCAGTGCGGCGATGCGAAGTATTCCGTCAGCGGCGGCTGAGATTCTCAAAGCACGTTATGGAACGCGCGCGTCGCTCGTCGCCCGGATCGCATCGCGACGGCCCGAGCTTGCGGAGCCGCTGTCGCGCAACTGTCCCGCGATTGGCGCGGAGGTTGTGCACGCGGTCGCCAGCGAGATGGCGCACTCGGTCGGCGATTTTCTGATTCGACGCACCTCGCTGTCGTGGCGATCCCCGGTCGAGGCGGAAGCCGCGGCGGCCACGGTCGCGCGAATCATGGCGGCCGAGCTCGGATGGGATCGCGCGCGCGAGGCTGCCGAAGCCGCCAGCTTCACGCATGAGCAGCAGAGCCGGCGCGTCGTCGCGTGAGGATTGATGGCGGCGCGCGAATCGATCGCGGATCTGAAAAAGCGCGCTGCCCGAGTCTCGCGCGCGTTCGCGAAGCTGTACCCCAAAGCCCGCATCAGCCTTGATTTCAACACGCCGTGGCAATGCCTGGCGGCGACGATCCTCTCGGCACAGTCCACCGATGTCGGCGTCAACAAGGTGACGCCGCAACTTTTCAAGGAGTATCCCGACGCGCGATCGATGGCGACGGCGGACCCGCGGCACGTCGAGCAGTTAATCGTCAGGACGGGATTCTTTCGGCAGAAAACGCGCGCGCTGATCGGAGCAGCGAAGAAGATCGTCGAGGACTACGGCGGTGAGGTTCCATCGACGATGGTAGAGCTCGTGAAGATTCCGGGAGTGGGGCGCAAGACCGCGAATGTGATTCTCGGGCATGTCTTTGGCGAGCCGGCGTTCGTCGTCGATACGCATGTGCGGCGGCTTACGTATCGGCTGGGGTTTACTAAGCATACGGATCCGGCCGAGATTGAAATCGATATGCAGAAGATGCTGCCGCCCAAGGATTGGACGCCGTTCTCGATGCGGCTGATCCTGCACGGGCGCCAGGTGTGTGATGCGCGCAAGCCGCTCTGCGAGATTTGCGCGATCGCCAATGATTGTCCGAGGATTGGCGTGGGGAAGGCGCGAAGAACCTAACCCCTAACCCCTTCCCATAGTGGGAAGGGGAACCGGAATGATGGGAGAGAGTAACCTCTTGCCGAGTGGGAAGAGGAACCGGATTGTTGGGAGTAACCGCTTCCGCGCGGGAAGGGGAACCGGATTGTGGGAGTAACCTCTTGCCGAGCGGGAGGATTTTTGGGCGTAGGTCAGTCGGTGATATCCATCGCGTTGGTGCGGGCGATGGTGCCTAGCCATTCGGCGCTGGGTTTGATGGTGCGCTTTTGCGTGGTGCGATCCACTGCTACCAGGCCGAAGGTTGGGCGGTAGCCGGAGATCCATTCGAAGTTGTCCAGTAGTGACCAGTAGCAGTATCCGCGGACGTCGATGCCGTCGCGGATACATCGCGCGACGCCGTTCAATGCGCGCCGAACGTACTCGATGCGGCGATCGTCTTTGTCGGTGCCAATGCCGTTCTCGGTGACGATCACCGGCACTTTGGCGATCGCGGCGGCCTGACGAATGTTTGCTTCGAGCGCTTCCGGCCAGAACTCGTAGCCCATCAAGGTCGTCTCGACGCCAGCCTCCGGGCCCAGCGTGCGGTCGGCGCTGATGCGATTGCGGGTGTAGGTCTGGACGCCGATGAAATCGTCGCCGCGCGCTGCTTCGTAGAAAATCTCCTGGCACTCCGCCTTGATGCGATCGCGACGAGCCTCGCCGCCCGGCATCGCCTGCAGGTCGCCTAGCGCGACACAGATTCCCACCGGATATTTGCCGCGCGATGATTTCAGCGCGGCGGTAGCGAGGCGATGTGCTTCGAGCATCACGTCGCGCGCCTTCATCTGATCGCACATCAGGTACGGTGCGAAGCGATTCGGATCGGCGCCGATGCGCCGCGCCGCGTCCGCGAGCCATGGCAATCGCGACGGGTCGAGCTTCAACGGCAGCGTGCCGACGAGATATTGGTAGGCGCCGAGGTTGGCCTCGTTGATCGTGCATGCGACGCCAATCAAATCCCCCAGATGAGCGGCCGCGCGCTCGCAGTATCGGGCGAACAGTTCGGCGGTCTTTTTCTCTTCCCATCCGCCGTCGCCCGTGACCCATCTTGGCGATGTGAAATGATGAAAGGTTACGACCGGCGTGATTTTGTGCTCGTGACAGCAGGCAAGCACGCGCCGGTAATGGTCGAGTGCGGCGCGCGAGAACTCGCCGGGCTCGGGCTCGACTCGCGCCCATTCTATCGAGAAGCGGTAAGAGTTGAAGCCGAGCCGCGCAAGCATCGCGATGTCGTCGGCATACAGATGATACTGGTCGCATGCGTCGCCCGACGGCTCGACGAACGGCGAACCGGGCGTGTGCTCGAGCACCCAATAATCGCAATTGAGGTTGTTGCCCTCGACCTGGTGGGCGGCAGTCGCGGTGCCCCAAAGAAAATTGTCGGGAAAAGTGAAACGTTCAGTTGGCATCTGAATTTACCCTCGACCACGAAAACGAAAACGAATATCCTTCCGACGCTACAGCTAAAATCGCGACTCCGCCAACCCGATGTATTTGAACATCGCCGCCGAAATGCAATAATTCGCGTTCCGCTACTGCGTCCCAGGCGTGTCGTGAGCAGTGAAAAAGTGAAAAATGAAAAAGTGAAAAGTGAAAATCCGAATCGAGGACATAACGGCCGATGCCAAGGATTTGGCGTTCGCCGAGCCTGAGCAGGAAATAAACCGTATCCTGGGCGAAGGGCCGATCCGCGAGTATCACTTGGAAGGGCCGGTCGACGTGTCGGTGTCATTCTATCGCGCGGGCACCGAGCTGTTTTTCGAGGGCAAGCTCAAGACGCGGACCGGTGCGGTCTGTGCGCGATGTGCCGAGGATTTCGATGCGGCCGGCGACCGTCCGTTCCGGTTCGTGCTGTCGCCCAAGTCGATCGGATATGACGACGACAATCTTCGCGCCGAGGATTTGGAATTTTCGCTGTACGAGGGCGACGAGGTAGATCTGGGCCCACTGATTCGCGAGCAAGTCCTGCTCGCATTGCCGACGCGACCGCTGTGCCAGGATGATTGCCGCGGTCTGTGCCCGCATTGCGGGTTGAATCTGAATCGCAATACGTGCGACTGCCGCGTGGAAATCGTCGATCCGCGGCTGGAAGCAATTCGGTCGCTTAAACTGCCGCGCACCTGATAAGCTCAACCTCAACATTAGGAAGTAATCCGTCATGCAAGCACCCAAACGCCGAAGTTCGCACTCGAAGAAAAATATGCGCCGCGCGCATGATGCACTCCGCGCCGTCAACCCGGGCACCTGCGGGTCGTGCGGCGAGCCCGTGATGCCGCATCGAATCTGCCGTCATTGCGGCGCCTACCGCGGCCGCCAGCTGGCCGAAGTCAAGGAATAGGCGCTCGGAGCACTGCCGTGAAAATCGCGCTCGACGCGATGGGGGGTGATCTCGCCCCCAAGGCGACCGTTGAGGGCGCCGTCCTGGCGGCTCGCGACTTCGGTATCGAGGTCGTGATGGTCGGCGATGGCGAGATCCTCGCGCATGAACTTGCCGACCATGACGCCGCCAACCTTCCGATTCGAATCGAACACGCGCCCGAAGTCGTGCTGATGGACGACTCGCCGCTCGAAGCCGTGTTGTCCAAGCCCCGCTCGTCGATCCACGTCGGACTCGACCTCGTCAAGCGCGGTGACGCGAACGCATTCGTCAGCGCGGGAAACTCCGGCGCGGTGATGACGGCGTCGATGATGATCCTGGGCAATCTCAACTACGTCGATCGGCCCGCGATCGCGTCGCTCGTGCCTACCAGCGAAGGTTTCAGCCTGCTGATCGATGCGGGCGCGAATACCGACGTCAAGCCGATCAACCTCGTGCAATTCGCCGTGATGGGGAGCGTGTACTGGCGCTACGTTCGCAACGTCTCGCGCCCGCGCGTCGGGATTCTCTCGAACGGCGAGGAAAGTTCCAAGGGCACCGACATCACGCGCGCCGCGGCCGCGATGCTCGAGCAGATGCCGACTTACGTGCATTACATCGGGTACGTCGAGGGACGCGATATCAACCGCGCGAAGGCGGACGTCGTCGTCACCGACGGCTTCACCGGCAACGTCGCGCTCAAGACGATGGAGGGATTCTCGTCGTTTCTACTCGGCAGCCTGCGTGGAGTGTTCGGCGGAAATTGGCGCACGCGGCTGGCGTACCTGCTGGTGCGAAAAAACCTCACCGCCATGCGCGAGCGGCTCGATCCGTCGGAATACGGCGGCGCACCGCTGCTCGGGGTCAGCGGCGTGTCGATCATCGCGCACGGCTCGTCGAATCCCAAGGCGATTCGCAACGCGATTCGAGCCGCGGCGAACGAGCAACTCGTGCATCACGTGAACGCTGAAATTCTCGAAATTCTTGGGAAAATTCAGCCGGTCGGACCGGTCAAGCCTGCTGCGGGCAAGGGGATCCGGGCTCTATTCGGCAAGATGCGCGGACGATTGCATCGTCGCGAGAAAGAAGGCGAGGCCGGTAGGCACGACGATGCGAAGCACGACGAATCGCATCCGGTGACGAGCGGTACGGGCCCACTGCGCGAGCCGTCACCGGAGCACGGTGCGGATCACCATCCCGATCCAAAAATTGAGCGCGCCAATTATGAATCGACCCATTCGCGATCTCCTGGCAGCGGCTCGCTTAAGAACGAGGCGCGGGTCGAGACCGCAGACGTAGTCGCGACACCGCCGGCGACCAACGGCACGGCGGTAGGCATCGACAAGTCGCACAAATCAGGTGAGTTGCATCCGCAAGGTGAACCGGACGCCGACGCGAAATCGTCCGATCGCCCAAAGAGCGATTCGTGAGGCGCCGCCAATAGATGAAGCTGGCGTTTCTTTTCCCAGGCCAGGGATCGCAACGCGTCGGGATGGGCAAGGAGCTCGCCGACAACTTCCCGGTCGCGCGCGAGACGTTCAGGGAAGCCGACGAAGCACTTGGATTTTCATTATCGAAGCTATGTTTCGAAGGTCCCGAAGACGAACTTCGCCTGACCGCCAATACGCAACCCGCGATCGTGACGGCCTCAATCGCCGCGCTGCGGGTTTATCGCGAGAAAATCGGCGGAGAGCCGGAAATCGCGGCGGGTCACAGCCTCGGTGAATACAGCGCGCTGGTCGCGGCCGGCGCTCTTGAGTTTGCCGACGCGGTGCGGGCAGTTCGCGAGCGTGGACGCCTGATGCAGGAAGCGGTCCCGCAAGGGCAGGGCGCGATGGCGGCGCTGATCGGGCTCGACTTGCCGCAAGTGCAGGAGATTTGCGCGGAAGTCACGGGCGACGGCCAGCTTGCGGTGCCGGCGAATCTCAATGCGCCCGGCCAAATCGTTATCGCCGGACATGCTGCTCCGGTCCGGCGCGCGCTCGAGATCGCAAAAGAGCGGGGCGCCTCGATGTCGGTCGAGTTGAAGGTGAGCGCGCCGTTTCATTGCCCACTGATGCAGCCGGCGCGCACTGGAATGGAACCGATGTTACGCGCGCTCACAGTTGGAGAGTTCCGGTTCGGCGTGATTGCGAACGTCACGGCGGAAGTCAATCGCGATCCCGCTCGGGTGGTGCCGCTGCTGCTCGAACAGATAACCTCGCCGGTGCGATGGGAAGAATCGATGGGCGTGGTCGCGCGCAGCGGGGTTACGGAAGCGATCGAATTCGGCTGTGGCCGCGTGCTGATGGGCCTGATGCGCCGGATGTACCGAACAATCCGCGTGCGGCCGCTCGAGGACCTCGCGTCGCTGAAGGCGGTATCGGAGCCGGCCGCCGCCAAAGGTTAGGATTGATGATGGGATACTGGTCCAGAGAAGAGGCAGAATCTTGAATCGCGCAAAAGAGCGCGCTGCATAAGGTCCCTCTCCTTAAATCCTCTCCCGATGGGAGAGGGGAAGAACTTGCGTCCGCTCCTTTCAGTCCTTATGATCCCCTGATAATTTAATCCCGACCCTCTCGCCGGTTACCTCTGGTCTGCGCGGCAGTGGGATAATGTTAGAATATTGATTGGCGGCCAAATTACGATCCCGCTGCCAGGAGGAACTAGAGCACGATGGCTCAAGACATCGAAACCAAAGTTCGCGAGAAAATAAGCGAACAGCTGGGTGTGGCCGCTGACGAAGTAACTCCGGAGGCCTCGTTCATCGAGGACCTCGGCGCGGACTCGCTCGATATCGTCGAGCTGGTAATGGCGCTGGAAGAGGAGTTCAACATCGAAATCTCTGACGAAGACGCCGAGAAAATCCGAACCGTCAAAGACGTCGTCACCTACATCGAGGCTCACAAGAGCTGAAGCTCCGCGGCGCAAAACTCGTTCGTTACAAGTCGGCGGGGCCGCGGCGAATCGCCGGATGGACCCGGGGTTAGTCCATGCGGTGCCCCTTCTGCCGCCATCGGGGAAATCGCGTCATCGATTCGAGGCTCGCGAACGACGGCATGTTGATTCGGCGTCGTCGCGCGTGCTCGGGATGCAAGCGGCGCTTCACGACCTACGAACGAGTCGAAGAGGCGGCGCCGATGGTGGTCAAGAAAGACGGACGCCGGGAGCCGTTCGATCGCGCCAAGATAGTCGCGGGCTTGAAGCGCGCGTGCGAGAAGCGGCCGGTCTCGATGGAAACGATCGAGCAACTGGCCAACAACATCGAGACTGCGATGACCGAACAGAGCGATCGCGAGGTGGCGAGCAGCGTGGTCGGCGCGGCGGTGATGAACGAGCTGCACAAAATCGACCAGGTCGCGTACGTGCGCTTCGCGTCGGTCTATCGCCAATTCAAGGATATCGACGAGTTCATGCACGAGCTCGAAGACCTCATCAATCAACGCAAGCAAGCTCCCGCGCATCGCGCCGGTGAAAAGAAAGGCAACGGCGCCGCCTGATTCGGCTGCGATTCGGGACGAGCGCTTCATGCGCGACGCGCTCGCGCTCGCACAAGAACAGCTCGGGCTGACCACTCCAAATCCGTCCGTAGGATGCGTGATCGTGCGCGGCGAAAAAGTCGTCGGGCGCGGCGTCACCGGCGTGGGCGGGCGTCCGCACGGCGAGACGGTGGCAATCGCGGAGGCGGGCGCGCTCGCGCGCGGCGCGACCGCGTACGTATCGTTCGAGCCATGCGCACATTTCGGGCAGACGCCGCCGTGCGCGAACGCGCTGGTCGCGGTGGGCGTCAAGCGCGTCGTCGTGGGATGCGTCGATCCGGACCCGCGCGTCAGCGGTCGAGGAATCGCAATCCTGAAGCGCGCGAAGACAGTCGTCACGGCCGGAGTGCTCGAAGAAGAGTCTTTGCGGCTCAATGAAGGGTTCATTACGCGGCTGCGACAGGGACGCCCGATGAACACCCTCAAGCTTGCGATGTCGATGGACGGGCGAATCGCCGCGAGCAGCGGCGATTCGCGATGGATCAGTTCGCGCGAATCGCGCGAACTGGTCCATCGATGGCGTCGCGAATGCGACGCCATCATGGTCGGTGCGGGCACGGTGATCGCCGACAATCCACGACTGACGTGCAGAATCGCGGGCGGACGCGATCCGGCGCGCGTCGTCGTCGACGCGCGCCTGCGCTCCTCGCCGAGCGCACTCGTATATCGTCAGCGCTCGAAGGCCCCAACTATCTTGGTCACGACGCCTGCGAATCTCGCTCGCGCGCGAGCGAGATATGAGCGTCGCGGTGTCGAGGTGATCTCGGTCGCGACTCATAGCGGAATCATCGAGCTGGATCGCTTGATGCTCGAGTTTGGGCATCGCGGATGGTGCCGTGTTTTAATCGAAGGCGGTGCAAATCTCGCCGGCTCCGCACTCAGTGCCGGAATCGTCGATCGGGTGGCATTCTTCGTCGCGCCCAAACTCCTTGGTGCGGGCCTCTCCGCGATCGAGGGAATGAAATCGCGCAGCGTGCGCGATTCCGTCCAACTTGAGGATCTTTCGGCGCGTCAAGTCGGCGACGACTGGCTGTTCGAGGGTCGGGTGCGCCGGACAGGAAGAAAATGTTAACTCAATCTTCAACCCAAGAGCTGATTCACTGAATAGACTGGTTAGGTTCTCCAGCCGGTGATAATATCGCCATCATTGAATTGAATCAGATGAAACCGGCCTCTCTAGAAGAAATTTTCTCCACGCTGCGCGACGGAAAGATGGTCGTGATGGTCGCGGAGGAGCGCGAGGACGCCGAGGGCGACCTCGTGATGGCGGCCGAGAAGATCACCCCAGTCGATATCAATTTCATGGCGCGCGAGGCCTGCGGCGTCATTTCGGTCGCGATTCCCGAGAAGCGTTTCCGCGCACTTGGCATTCCGCTCCAGCCTTCGACCGACAACGGCGATTCCAACGAACAGGCCGGCGTGCTGATCGACGCTCGCGAGGGCGCCACCACCGGCATCTCGGCGAGCGATCGTGCACGCGTGATTTCGGTAGTCGCATTCGACGAGTCGCGTCACGACGATATCGTTATGCCGGGACACATCCTGCCCTTGATGGCGCTGAGCGGCGGCGTGATGGTGCGAATAGGGCGCGCCGAGGGCGCGGTCGACCTGGTTCGCTCTGCGGGAATGGGTTCGGTCGCGGCGTTGTGCACGATACTGCGCGAGGACGGCGAAGCCGCGCGGCTCAAGGAACTTCGAGAATTCGCGACGAAGCATTCGATCCCAATCGTTTACGTCAAGGAACTCGTCTCGCATCGCCTGACGAATGAAGTCCTGGTCCAGCGGGTTTCCGAGCAGCCGTTCCCGATCGAGGGCGGCATGCTGAATGCAGTCGTCTTCCGCAACGTCGTTGACGGCCGCGAGCATCTCGCGCTTATCAAGGGTCAGGTCGGCGGTGGACGCTCGGCGCTGGTGCGGCTCCATTCGGAATGTCTCACTGGCGACGTGTTTGCGTCCGCGCGATGCGATTGCGGCGAGCAGTTGCAGGAGGCGCTCGATCGAATCATGGCGGCGGAGCGCGGCGTGGTGATTTATCTCCATCAGGAGGGCCGCGGTATCGGGCTCGGCAACAAGATTCGCGCGTACGCGCTCCAGGACAATGGGATGGACACGGTCGAAGCGAATTTGCATCTCGGCTTCGAGGAGGACCTGCGCGATTACGGAATCGGCGCGCAGATTTTGCGCGACCTCGGCGTCGGCGAGGTGCAGTTGCTCACCAACAATCCGCACAAAATTGACAGCCTGCGCCGTTACGGGGTGAATGTCTCTCGCGTGCCGATCGAAGTCGTGCCGCACGCCGGAAATATCGGGTACTTGAAAACCAAAAAGGAAAAACTCGGCCATCTTTTTTCGGAGCTGAAACTGATCACATGAAAAAGTAAGCCGCTGCGCCGGCGCAGCGCGCGTTGCCAGCGACTGTGGAATTGCAATGGGATTAAGACATCAGGGGCGCGAGCTTGCGCTCAAAGCCCTATACCGGATTGATATCTGCGGCGGCGCGAGCAGCGACGACCTGACCGCGCTGTTCGAAAGTTTTCCGGTCGAGGATGACGCGCGCAAGTTTGCCGTCCAGCTGATGGAAGGGGTGAGGCGCGAGCAGCCGGCGCTCGACAAGCATCTGGCGGACGCGCTGGAACACTGGTC
This sequence comes from uncultured delta proteobacterium, assembly GCA_963794325.1. Classification (GTDB taxonomy): domain Bacteria; phylum Desulfobacterota; class Binatia; order Binatales; family Binataceae; genus Binatus. Next base: position 669,143 of record CAWCDG010000002.1, read on the forward strand.
GGTCAAGCGGCTGTCGCGCGTCGATCACAACGTCATGCGAATCGCGCTTTACGAATTGCTGCGGATGGAGGACATTCCAACGCGCGTTACGATCGACGAGGCAATCGAGCTGGCGAAGTGTTACGGCGACATCGAATCGGGACGCTTCGTCAATGGGGTGCTGGACGAAATTGCGGGACGGCTGGGGCTCAAGCAGAAGGGTGAGGATGTCACGTTATCCAAGGCCGAGTAGGCGGATCGGCTTAATAATAGGCGCGGCGCTCTTTCTTTCCGGATGCGGCTATCACTTCGCGGCGTCGGGCGACGCGTTGCCGAGTGGCGCCAATACGATTTACGTTTCGCGATTCAGCAACAGCACGCGCCTGACGGGCGTCAACGACGAGTTGATGCGCTACATCAAGGACGAAATCGCGTTGCATCGCAGACTCAAGGTCGTCGATAGTCCCGATGCGGCCGATTTGGAATTGTCGGGGGATGTCAGATTTGTCAACCAGACGCCGTCGAACTTCAACTCGGCTCTCGAACCGACCCAATACAACCAGAGCATCGTTGTCTCGGCGTCGCTCAGAGATGTCCGCGCCAAGAAGACTATCTGGACTACGCGCAACGTCAGCGCCGGCGAGCATACGCCTATCGTGCCGCAAACCACCGTGGCGACGACGCCAACTTTTCTGCAGCAGAATTTGCGCGCCAATGACATCGCAAATCTGACCGACATCCAGACTGCACAATCGGAAACCTCGGCCTACCGCGACGTGATGATGCAGCGGGTCGCGCAAAACCTCTATAGTCAGATGGCCGAAGGCTTCTAGCGAGTCTGCGCATGCCGCTGGAAACCGCGCTGGCGTACATTCGAGGGGCGGGCGGAGATCCCGGAAAGCGAATCCCGCCGGTGGTCGTGATCTTCGGACCGCATGCGTTCCTGCGCGAATACGTTCTCGATTCGGTCGTTCGCAAGCTCATCGCTGACGGTTGCCAGTATCGAAGCTTTCAGATTGGCTCCGGTGACGACTATGGCGCCGCGCTGAACGAACTTAACGCCCCCGATTTGTTCGCACCTCGGCGCGCGATCGCATGCCGAATCCTGAAGTCGCGGCGCGACAAGGCGGAGACTGCCAGCGATGCTGACGGCGGCGACACGCGTGGGTCGGGCGGCGGCGGCTCGGAGGCGGCGCTGGTCGCGGCTATCGAGGATGCGCGCGGCCCCGGCCATCTCATTTTGCTCTACGAAAAAGACAGTGCGCCCGCGAAAGTCCGCCGAGCGGCTGAAAAACCGGCGCTGCTCGTGAATTGCATGCGGCCGTTCGATAATCAGATCGAGCAGTACGTCAATGCGTTCGCGAATGCGCTGGGATTAAAACTGTTGCCAGCGGCGCTCGACCTGATCATTTCGCGCCATGGCGGAGATTTGGCGGCGGTCGCCAACACGCTCGGCAAAGTTACGATTTTCGCCGAGCCTGGCAAACTGGTGCAGCCGGGAGATTTGGATGAGGGCTCGCGCCGGATGCCGGAAGTCTTCGAGCTTGCCGAGAGCGTCGCTCGCGGCCGGGCCACGGCGGCGCTCGCGCAGTTGGGCCGCGCGCTCGCGCTCGGGCGCGAGGTCTTCGAGATTCTCGCGGTCGAGATCATCCCGATGATGCGCCGGATGATGATCGCGGCCTCGATGATGGCGTCGCGCAGAAGTCCCGGCGATGTCGCCGCTGCGCTTGGACTGCCGCCGCAAAGCGGACTGGCGACTCGCGCAATCGAAGGAGCGCGGCGCTTCGGATTGGCGCGCCTCGAGCGCGCTTACTGGCGCGCGTGCGCGATGGACGCGGGATTCAAGGACGGCACGATAAAAGGGCGCGAGGAAGCGCTCGCCGGACTGATCCTCGATCTGATGACGGCGCCCGACTAGGCAGCCATCATTCGAGCGGACGACTTACGCTTTCTTGAATTTGCGATGCAGGCTGGCGGACAGCCGCGCAACTTTGCGCCGCACCGTATTGCGATGTATCGTGCCGCTGCTGATCGCCTTGTACAGCACCTTGGTCGCCTGCTTGAGCGCTTCGCGCGCCGCGGCCTCGTCGCTGCTGGTGGCGATAGTTTCCGCGGCGGTCTTTGCTAACGTGCGGGCACGTGTGCGAACGACGCGGTTGCGCTCAGCGCGCTTAAGACTTTGCCGATGACGTTTCTCGGCCGACGGATGAACGGGAATATGAGGCATAACCAGTCATTTCTAACAGTGCGCGAGAGCGGGGGCAATACAGCGAAGATCGGTAGTGGTCCTGATTACAGTGGGGCGGGCCGCCGTGCCCGCGCCCTCTCCTTAATGTTGCGGCCACACCCCAGCGTCACTCATCGGTAAGCGTGGGCGCGGCGCCCGCGCGTCGATGGCGGGCACGGCGGCCCGCCCCACTATGAGCGCAGAGCGGCTTTTGCTTCTTTCCACAGAGCGTCGATTTCTGCAGGTGTCATCGCTTTGAGATCGAGGCCGCGCGAAGCTGCGATTCGTGCGACTTCGTCGAAACGCGCGACGAACTTGTCGCAGGCGGCGCGCAGGGTTGTCTCGGCATCCTTGTTGATGAAGCGCGGGGCGTTGGCGATTGCGAGCATCAGGTCGCCCAGTTCTTCGGCGGCGTGAGCGGTGTCGTTGCGATCGAGCGCCTGCTCGACTTCGTCGAGTTCTTCGCGAGCCTTCGCCAGCACCTCGCGGATGTTTGCCCAGTCCATGCCGGCGCGCCGCGCCTTTTCGCCGAGTTTCTCCGCGCGCATCATCGACGGCAGGCCGCGGCCGACGTGCGCGAGGCTCTTTGCGCTGTCGTCGTCCTCGTTCTTGCTCTCGCGTTCCTGCTGTTTGATCTTCTCCCAATTCTCGAGGACCCGCTCGACTGTCTCGGCGTGAGTATCGCCGTAAATATGCGGATGCCGCCGGATGAGTTTTTCCGCGGCGTTCTTGACGACCGTCGCGATATCGAACTCCGAATCCTCAGCAAGAATCACTCCGGCAAACACGCATTGCGCGATTACGTCGCCAAGTTCCTCTGCCGCATGCGCCGGGTTGCCGTGTGCGATCGCGTCAGCCGCCTCGTACGCTTCCTCGATCAGATGTCGCGGCGTGTCGTTGAGTTTCTGTTCGCGATCCCACGGGCATCGTTCGCGCAGTTCCGTGACGACTGCGAGCAGTTTCGCAAATGCTTCCGCAGCGGTGGTGTTGTCGCTCATGGCGACGATCCTAGCACGCTTTGTTTTTGGAAAGATCCGGGATTCTTCGCCGCAGCGGCTCTGAATGGCACAATGGGGCAATGAAAATCATCGACATCGGGGTGCCGCTCGACGCCGCGCCTTATCCGCCTTGGAACTATCGCTTCAAACGAGTCAGCCACGAGGAAGGCGCTCGCGCGATGCTCCGCCTGTTCAAGGGTTCCGACGTTGGCGACTATCCGAGTTCGATGGCGCTCGGATGGGAGACCATCACGCTGACGGGCCACGCTGGAAATCACATCGACGCGCCGTGGCATTTCGGGCCGCTATGCGAGGGCCGCCCCGCGCGCACGATCGATCAGATTCCACTGGAGTGGTGCTACGGCGACGGCGTCCGGCTGGACTTTCGCCATCGCGAGGGCAACGACATCAGCGTCGAGGACATCAAGAGCGAGCTTGCGCGAATCGAGTACACGCTCAAGCCGCTCGACATCGTGCTGCTATGGACGGGAAGCGACCGGTATCTCGACAACGTCGATGAATACGTCCGTCGGCAGGCAGGCCTCTCAGTCGCGGGCCAGAATTTCATTCTCGACCAGGGCGTAAAGCTTATCGGCATCGACGCGATCGCAATGGACGTGTCGTTCGCCACGATGGCGCGCGGGTTGCGCGAGGGGCAGCCCGACGCGTTGTTCCCGGCGCATTTCGTCGGCCGCGAGCGCGAACATCTGCATATGGAGAAGCTCGCCAACCTCGGCGCGATCCCGCGCCCGTTCGGTTTCAAGGTGAGCGCGCTGCCGATCAAGATTACCGGCGGGAGCGCGGGATGGGTGCGTCCGGTCGCGATTGTGGAGGAATAAAGGCCGCGTCAGCACCGTCATCGGGGAATAGGAACCTTATCCCTAACCCCTTCCCGAGCGGGAAGGGGGACCGGAAAAGAGAGGGCGAGTATCGGGCGAGGTAACTACGGTTTGACGATCGGGTCGAGGACCTTCTCGGTGAGGAAGTTTGAGAGGTCGGTCAGGCCCTCGCCGGTTATCTCGTGGCCGCAATCGTATTCGTGAAATGTCAGTGGCACCTTCAATGCGCGCAGCGATTCCACCGACGCGCGCGCCCTCGTGATCTCGATCATGTCGTCGGCGCGGCCGTGCTGTACCATCGTCGGCAAGGCTTCGAGTGCGGCTGGATCGTTAACCTCATCCTTCAAGTCGGGCGGAAAGTAGGTCGAGAGCGCCACCAGCGCCGCGAACTTCGACGGATTTCGAATCGCCAGCCGATACGCCATCATGCCGCCCTGGCTGAACCCGAGTACCACCAGTTTTTTGCGATCGACCGGATATTTTTTCAGCGCTTCGTTGAGAAACTCGGTCACCATCTTGTTGGCGTCGTCGATTGCGCCGCGATCGGGCGATGCGCCCATTCGAATCGGAAACCACGCGTAGCCGCGGGTCGGGCCGATTGGCACTTCCATCGGACCCTGCGGGCAAATCACCATGAAGCGGCCGTCGGCGATGTACGGCGCGAGCCCCAGCAGGTCGAGCGCGCTGGCGCCGAACCCGTGCATCGCAATCAGTGTCGGATGTGGCCCTTCGCCCGCGGGCTCGTAGAGCGTGTGGATCAGTCGCATCGAGGCTGCCTCCTTCGCGGCAATGCCGCATCATAGACTGCGCGCGAGCGCCCTCGCCAGCCGACCCGCAGGTGTTCATCGTGGGCTCAATAACCGCTATCTTTAGCGGCTGCGCGATGTGGGCAATAGCAGGATGATCGAGAGTCTGAAGGTCGAGGGGGACCGGCCTCAAGGGTGGGTTGCGTGGACGCGAGTTGCGTCGTGGGTAGCTGCCGCGTTGGTGGTAGCCGCGATCGCAGCCGCATCGACTCCCGCGGCAGCCACCGGCAAATTCCCGGGATTCATCGCCGGCGCGATCATGATCGCGCTGGTCATCTACGCCTCCTTCGACTACCTGCGCCCCTTACTCGACGATCCCGACTCCGGCCTGTTCCGCGCGCTGCTGGTACTCGCCGCCCTGTCCATCATCAAGCTTCTGGTGATGCCGTATTTTCCCGGCTTCGGCCCCGACGTTGGCGACTACCAGGCGTGGGCGAGCCAAATCGCGACGTTCGGTCCCGCGCATACTTATCAGCAGGGATTCTTCCTCGACTATCCGCCGGGCTATCTCTACGCGCTGTGGGTCGTCGGGATCATCGCGCACGGCATCGGCGCGACCGGAGATTTTTACCGCGTAATAATCCAAAGTCCCGCGATTGTCGCCGACTTCGCGCTCGCGATCCTGGTGTACGCGTACATGCGGCGCAGCGCACGGCGCGAATTGGCTTTCATCGCGCTGCTGATGGTCGCGCTGAATCCGGCGCTGCTGTTCGACACCGTCGTATGGGGGCAGAGCGATTCGGTGATGACCTTCGTCACTCTGCTCAGCATCGTCGCGATTCTCGGTGAGCAGTACGAAATCGCATGGGGACTCGCCGCAATCGCGGTGCTGGTCAAGCCGCAGGGACTGATGATGCTCCCGGTGCTCGGCTTTTGGACGATGCTCGAAACTGATTTTGCGACGTGGATCAGATCGGGAGTCGCGCTCATCGCCGTCGCGATCATCGGCGTCGCGCCGTTCCAAATCGGCCACGAATGGAACTGGATCATCAAACTCTATAGTTCGACCGCCGCGTACTATCACGAGACCTCGGTCAACGCATTCAACCTGATGGCGTTGCTCGGCGGACTCCGCCAGGCGGATACGAACACACTGGCAGGTGTCTCGTTCTTCGCGCTCGGCATGAGCCTGCTGGTACCGCTGTACGCATTCGTCGCGTGGATTTTGTGGAGCGGCCGGACGCCGACGCGCCTGCTATTCGCCTCGTTCGTCGCAATTTTTGGATTCTTCATGGTCGCGCCCCGGATGCACGAGCGCTATCTCTATCCGGCAATCGCGCTGGCCGTGCCGCTGGCTCTGGAAGCGCCCGAGATGCTCGCAGTCTTCGTGATTATCACGATCACCTGCTTCATCAATCTCATCTATATTCTGCACACGCTCAACACCGTGGTGTTCCTGGACTCTCGCGACGGGCTTGCGATGCTGACCTCGGCGCTCAACGTCGTCGCACTCGGGCTGGCCGTTTATTGGGGTTCGATGCGCATGCAGGACGGCGGCAGCGGCACCGCGCTGAGCGATTTCGTCGGGAAATTTGCGATGCCGACCCATACGGTCGAAGACTACGTCGAGGAAGCCCCATCGACGCCGCCGTGGATTACCACCGACACGATCATCATCTCGCTCCTTCTGATCGCGGCGGCAATCACACGCTTCTGGAACCTCGGGCATCCGGCCGAGATCGTCTTCGATGAAGTGCATTTCGTCGCTCAAGGACGCCACTATCTGCACGGCGAGTCGTTCCTCGATCCTCATCCCCCGCTGGCCAAGCTTGTAATCTCACTGGGCATCCTGCTCTTCGGCGATAAGCCCTTTGGATGGCGAGTCGGCAACGCGACCATCGGCACCGCGCTGGTGGGAATCACCTATCTGCTCGGGCGCAGGATATCGGGATCGCGGCTGGTCGGCGCGCTCGCCGGCGCGATCATACTGTGCGACGGGATGTACCTGGTCGATTCGCACTATGCGGTTATCGACATCGTCTATCTCACCTGCGCAGCAGTTTCGTACGTGCTTTTTTTCAAATTCGCGGAGACGCACGACGTAAAAGCGCGCCGGCGAATCCTGCCATGGATCGGTTTGGCGCTCGGACTGTGTCTGGCCAGCAAACTCTACATCCCAGCGATCACGTTTTTGCTGGTCGTCGGCTTTATCGTCTATGTACTCACGCGGGATCATCTTCAGGCCGCACCGCCTCCGCCGCCTCGAGTCGAGCCGAAGCCGGTGGTCGAGTCCAAATCGAAGAAAGGCAAAGCGCCCGTGCAGGTTCCGGTCGGAATCAATCTTTTCGACCAGACCTCGGCGCTCTTTATAGCGCTGATCTGTATCGTGCTCGGATCGCTGTTATTCCTGAGCGGGGCCACCGCCGGATACATCGTCCTGGCCATTCTGGCCGTGCTGGCAATTCGCTTGGCTGAGATCTATTGGCGTAACCGCTCAGCGCCATCGACCGCGCAATCATGGCGGCTGCCTTCGATGCGCGACCTGCTCGAGCCGATGACTATCGGCGCAGTTCTGCTGGTCGGATCGATCGCCACAATCGCGTACCTGGCAGTATTCCTGCCGCATTTCTGGCTGGGATGGTGGGGCGGCATCTCCGATCTGTTCAAGTATTACAGCGATGTCGTCTGGTACGAGAAGAGCGTTTCGTCCGCCACCCATCCGTATTCTTCGCGATGGTGGAGTTGGCCGTTGATGCTGCGCCCGATCGCGTACTGGCAGAACTTTCCCAAGACCGGCGACGTGCAGACGGTCTGGGGCGGCGGCAATCCGCTGCTCTGGTGGGGCGCACTGACCGCAATCACTATCACCGCCGTGCAGGCACTCGAGCGTCCGTCGCTGACCCGCTCGTTCCTCGTCATCGGCTATCTCAGCTACCTGCTGATCTGGGCGTGGATCGGCCGCACGCTTTTCCTCTACCACTACATGGCTTCGGTTTATTTCGGCTATCTGGCGCTGGCGATTCTGCTCGCCGAATGCTTCAAAGAGCGCGCCGAGCCGTGGGAGCATCTAGCGCTGTTGCTGACGATGACGCCGGTGTTTTTCCTCGGGCTCCCGCCGACCTGGGGGTGGCTGGTATTTTTCGTAGTGGTCGGCGCGTACTTCTACATTCTGCTGAGGACTCCTTATGCGGGGAGGTACGTCGCCAGTGTGTTCGCGCTCACCGCGGTGATTCTGTTCGTTTACTACTTCCCCATTTGGGTCGGTATGCCGATCAGCCGCGAAGGATATTACGCGCGCATGTGGCTCCAAGCCGGCGGAGTCCGCAACTGGATATGATCGCGCCCCCGCACCGCTACCGCGCTCGATTGTTCCCCTTCCGTCGAAGGAAGGGGTTAGTACCCAAATCCGGTTCCCCTTCCCACTATGGGAAGGGGTTAGGGGTTAGGTTCGCCGCAATTCTTCTCTGCGCGATGCTCGTCGCAGTATCCATCCCGCGCCCCGTCCACGCCGCCGATCAGAAAAATCTGCTCCTCAATGGCGATTTCAAAAAAGGATCCGAAGATCAGCCCGACTCCTGGCGCACCGAGGCCTGGATCAACGATCCCGATTCGTTCGCGACCCATTGGCATTCGTACACCGACAAGCCCAGCGAGATGGAGGTCGACAATCTCAAGGCGAACGACGGCCGCTGGATGCAACCGCTCACCGTGCCGCCGGGATGGTATCAACTCAGCGTCGATGTCCGCACCGAAAACGTCGGCGCCAAGGAATCCGGCGCGTCGATGTCAGTGATGGAAGACGGCATCATGTCCGCCGACATCCACGGCACCACCGACTGGCAGCGCGTGACGCTCTATCTCAAGGTCGGTGGCAAAGGCGCCGACATCGATGTTGCGCTGCGCATCGGCGGCTTCGGCAGCCTCAACAGTGGCAAGGCATTCTTCAGAAACGCGACCATGTTCGCGATCGCCGCACCGCCTCCCAACGCGACTCCCACCTACGACCTCAATGCGATTCGGCAGCAGGGGGCGCCGGTGCCGATTGGATCGCCAATCTCGCTGGTCGTCACCTTCATGGCGCTGGCCGGAATCGCATTGGCCGGATGGCGCATCTTCGGCGACGACGACTATCGACTCTTCGATCCGCTCCGCGCCGCGATGGCGACGCGCCCGAAGAAGCGATGAGCGCTGGCGTGGCGAACTCCAGCCGCGCGATCTCGCCCGAGGATCGTCGCCGCCAGCTAGAGGCTGCGATTTTCCTGATCCCGTTCATCACCTACGCCTACTTTTACCAGGGCGCCGACCAGAGCGTCGCCTGCCGCTTCGATCTGCTTCGCTCGATGATCGAAAAAGGCGCGTTGTACATCAACGATTTCTGCGGCTACAACACCGCCGACATCATCACCTTCCATGGCCACATCTATTCCGTCAAAGCGCCCGGCACATCATATACGGCGCTGATCCCGTGGATGGTTTTCCGAATCGCGCTGCTGCCGATGAGCGCGGCGCACGAGCCGCTGTACTGGGCGTTCGTCACTTACCTGACCACGGTATTCACGACCGGCCTGCTTATCTCCGCGATGTGCGTCGTCATGTTTCGCTTCGCGCGATTTCTCGGCGCGTCCGACGGCCGCGCTACCGGCGTCGCGCTGATTCTCGGTCTCGGCACGATCGCGTTTCCATACGCGACTGAACTCACCGGCGAGCCGGTCGCCGCAGTTTGCGTCTTCACCGCATTCTACTTGCTTGCGACGTTCTCCACTCGTCCCTCGTCTATGCGTGCCTTCGCCGCCGGCTTCCTCGCGGGATGGGCGGTCCTCAACGATTACCCGGTTTTCCTGGTCGCCGCCGCAATCGGAATCTACGCGTTGTTCAAGCTGCGCGATTTGAAATTCCTGGCGGCGTTTTCCGCCGGCGCCGCGATCACCGTCGCAATCATGCTCGCCTTCAACTGGGGTGCATTCGGAAATCCCTTCTTCTTCAGCTACCAGGCGTTCAAGGCCGCGCCCACCGAGAATCATCAATTCCCCGAACAGGCGGTCGGCTTCGTCGGTCTGACCTATCCGAAGATGCGCATTCTCTGGAACGTACTGCTCGATCCGCAGCGCGGATTGTTTTTCTGCAACCCGGTCCTGCTCTTGTCGATCGTCGGTGTCGGCTATTTTGCCGAGTTCAAAAAGTGGCGCGCAGAATTTATCGTCACCGTCTATTCTTTCGTCGTGCTGATCCTGTTCAACGCCGCGTATGGCGAATCGATCGTATCGTGGGGCGGCGGCACCGCGACCGGTCCGCGCCAAATCGTCGCCTCAGTCCCGTTCATGGTGCTCGCACTCGCGTTTCTACCCGCCGCGTTCAACTGGCTGCTCGGCGCGATGGGCGCGCTGTCGGCCGCGATCATGCTCATGGCGACGGCCACCAATCCGCACTTCCCCTACGAATACGACAACCCGGTGCGCGATTTCGCGCTGCAGCAATTCATGCGCGGCGACTTCGCCACCAACCGCGACGCATTCTTCGGCGGCGGCATGATCGTGCGCGACTCGGTCGCGTTCAACCTCGGCAAACTAGCCGGACTGCCCGGACCGTTCCAATTATGGCCGCTCGCCGCGTTCTGGATCTTCGGCGCATTCGATTTGACGGAAACGCTCGACGTCTGGGGTGATCGGCCCTCGCGGCGCCTGACGCAAACCGCCTTTACGGTGGCAATCGCGTCGGTGTTCATGATCTCGATGAACCAGCGAGTCATGCAGCCGTTCCTGCAAAGCGGACGTCACGGATTGTTGGGCCGATACTACGTCGGTGATCAATGCGGCGCGACGCCGCCGCACATCGTGCGCGTCGACTCGCGAATGGACTTCGATGACATCGCGGAAATGGGCGCGATGCCGTTTCCGTCATGCGACACATGGCGCGGCCATCTCATCGCGCCCACCACCGGCAACTACGAGTTCACTATCGACGTTGACGACTCAGGCTGGCTCACGATCGACGACACGCCGGTAATTCACGATCCCGGCCCGATTAACAAGCCTCATGACAGTGGCATCATCCACCTGACCGAAGGCCCCCATCGAATAGAAGTCGGCGAGCGAAACACCGGCGGCGGCTCGTACTTACACCTGTACTGGAAAACCCCCGACACCTCAGACCGCGAAATCGTCCCCTCCAAGGCCCTAATCCCCGACCGCGCCAACTAATAAGCAATCCGCTT
>CAWCDG010000003.1:0-456791 GCA_963794325.1 uncultured delta proteobacterium
GCGATGAACGCCAGGAGCAGGGAAAGGAACGCCAATATTGATAACACGAAGGTAGCGACACGCCCGCTATAGGACAATCCAGTGGAAGTGCGAATATAGACCATGGCGGCGACAATGAAGGGAGTTATCGCCGCAACAAGAGAAATCGTCGCCGTTGACTTTCTCTCTAACTTCTCCTGCCGAGCTTCCTCCGTTTCATAGACGAGCTTGCATATTGAGAGCTGGTCTTTATCGATGGTGCCTTCAGGCTTAGCCTGCGTTATCGACTGAGGAGAGGGAGGAAGATCCTGATAAGAAGAGAGGGTGTGAGAAAACAGGTGACGTACATTCTTACCCCATTGAGCAATGATCTGTCGTGAGATAGGCCGCCGCTCAGGGGATCCCGCAAAATATTGACGTGCTCGTTCCCCTTCTCCATTTGCCTTCGATCGCTGCGATTCTTCGACCATCTTTGTTGAGTTCGGTTACTAATAAAACAGTTTCACAAAAGCCTTCCGCATCGGTAGGCCAAGCGTCTGTTCGAGCCAAGCCCACTCGCCGGTCGGGTTCACCTCGAGGAAGAATAAGTCGCCATCAGGAGATCGAACAAAATCGAATGCTCCATACGATAGACGAAGACCTCGAAGAAGCTGCCGACAGCGATCTCGATTCCCGCAGGAATCTTGACCGACCGATAGCGGAGGTGTTCTCCGGGACGGCGCCAATCAAGAGGCTTTGTATCCGGCGAATCGATTTCAACAGCGAACACTTCTCTACCAATAAATGTTACGCGGATATCTGTTCCTTTTGGAACGCGCTTTTGGAGGAGTGTCGGGCACGCCCGGAGCTGTTCGTCGTCACAAAGTTCGTCAGATTCCACTTGCCTCGTGTACACCGCATATCTTTCGCCGCCCTGAGAAACCAGACCCTGATAGATTGGCTTGCAAATCACACCATCGCGATAAGTAGATTCAAATTCGCGAAGCAAGTCGGGATCGTTGGTGACTATAGTAGGCGGAATCATGAGCCCGAGTTCCTGCGCCAGTCGCAATTGGAACACTTTTCTTTCGGCGATTGGTACGCATCGATCGGGTTAACCCAAAGAATTGAGGGATCTAAAATCAGCCCTTCGATTAGATGACGGAATTCACCGGCAACGAACGGTCGTTGTGCCGAATAAATGACTTCCGCGCTGCGCGGCGATATCATTCGTCGATACCACACACTTCGGATGCTATTCAGGTCCACGCTCCGTCGGCCGATTGTATATCGACGCACCGTCTGAAGGCCGTTCGTCGAAAACAAGTATTCTGCCGCGTTAAGTTCTTCGGAATTGATCCGGAAGTAGGGGTGACCGGTTTCCATCAAATGGGCGATCAGGAAATCCGCGGTCAGATCTTCTTTGTTCGTAACTATGAGCAACATCGCGAGGGCTTAACCGGATACCTACGACAAATCTTCCGACCAGTGGGTGACGCCAGGTTCTGCAGAATCCGTCGCGTGCTCTGTCTGATCCACCCCCTCTCTAGTCTCTGTGAGAGTGGTTTCACCGAACTGCGAAGACCTGAGACCTTCCGTCTGATCCGTCCCTTCCCGAGTTCGCGTCAGGACGGTTTCCCCAAATGACGAAACAGTGCTTGATTCAGATTGGTCTGTTCCCTCGCGAGTTTTCGTAAGAGCTGTTTCGCCGAATTCGGTTGTAGAAAGAGCATTCTCGCCCTGGACATAGGCCCGTTGAACAAGGGGCGCGCCAGAGTTGGCGTCTATCCACAACTGACGGTCGTTGTCGTAAATCTCCCAAGATCTCGGAGCCTTTTCGGGGAGTAACAACTGCTTGTTCTTGAGCACAAACGGCTCGATTTTCCCATCAGGTTGCATGGCAGTACCTCCCATTCGAGGGCATCATTTTAGGTTATCAAGTTTCAATCCGAGTCCGAAGGAGCATCCGGCCCAACAAACCGGACTGACAGGCATGATGAATCTGTCGCAACCGACGAATTGGATGGTGGTCTCATTTTGCCGCCGAATAAGAGGTGAGCGCCAGAGACGAGTATGTAAGGACCGATCTTCGTCAAAATTGCTACGGTGTAGTGCCACCCTTCCGGTCCGACCGGACAAAAAACTCTGCCACTTGAACGTCGAGGGCTCTCGGCGAGCTTCACGATGGTCGCCAACGAAGGGCTGCGCTTGCCGCGCAGGATCTGCGACAAGTGCCCTTTCGAGAAATCTGTTTCAAGATAGAAGCGATCCAGCGAGCCGTATTTCTGGATTACGATCTCGCGCAGCCTTCGGCGGAATAGAGCCTCCTCGTTTGCCACATCGCGCGTGTAGCAAAAGCAGGCTGGCCCAGCGTTTGCAATTGCAAACGCTGGATACTGTCAGCGATGAGTGAAACGATCAATGGCCCCGCGACGCGAGGCGAAGTTTCTTCACGAGCTACCATTGCGCCCGTTACGATAAGGGTGTCCGTTGAGATGCCCATTCGTTTCGTGCACTTCGTAGCGTTGAAGCCGATTGTAGAGGTTCCGTCGGCTCATTCCGAGAAGATTGGATGCGCGAGCCTTATTTCCTCCGGCGAAGGCCAAGGTCCGGAAAATCAACTCGCGTTCGACCTCGCACATTGCCGAGCCGACGCGAACCATGAAGTGCGCTTCTGCGGCATGGGAAGGAACGGACTCCATAGGCAGATCTCTTGCCGAGAGCATCGAAGAGGGGCACCTGATAACTGCGCGTTGGACGACATTGCGCAACTCTCGAACGTTTCCGGGCCACGCGTGAGCTCGGAGGACATCGAGACAGTCTTGGCCCATGCCTTGGACTTTTTTCTTGTGTTCCCGATTGAATTCCTGGATGAAGTGCCCGACGAGCAAAGGCAAATCCTCGAGCCGGTCGCGCAGCGGAGGCAGCTCGACGGTGTAAACGTTAAGACGGTAGTAGAGGTCCTCGCGCAATCGCCCCTCGCGGATCGCTTGATGCAGCGAACGATTGGATGCGGCGAAGACGCGCACGTCGATCGGCAGGTCTTTGCTTGCGCCGAGACGGAGAATTCTCTTCTCTTCGAGAACACGGAGCAGTTTGGCCTGCATCTCCGGCCGCATCTCGGTGATCTCGTCGAGCAGAAGGCTGCCGCCGTTCGCCCGCTCGAAGCATCCCTCGCGGCGGCGATCAGCGCCCGTAAAGGCCCCGCGCTCGTGGCCGAACAGTTCGCTTTCGATCAGGCTTTCAGGGACTGCCGCGCAATTGATTGCGACGTACGGTCGGTTTTGCCGCGGCGATCTGTCGTGGATCGCGCGTGCGGCCAGCTCTTTCCCCGTACCGCTCTCGCCAGTGATGATCACCGGCGCGCTCGTAGGAGCGGCTTCTTCAATCAGGCGTATGGCCCGGCGTATCGCTAGCGACTGACCAACCAATGTTCGCTCGCGAGATACAAAATCACAACCCCCCGCCCCGCCGGCACGTTCGCAGAAAATAATCGGGCTGTGGATAAGTTGTCAACAGGTTAATTTTGGTGACATTCTGCTGTTCACAGAATCTTAATAGTAGCGTCAGCTACTCTTGGCGACGGCTTCCTTTCCGTCCTAACTCGGACTCCAGGGAGCGATATCGTCAAATCATCGTGTTTCCATTTGATCGCTCAACCTCTCCACCCGCGCCACAGGCGCAATCTAGACTGTTCCGCCGGACGCCGTGCTCTGTGTGCAAAGTTTGCACACATGTAGGAGAGCAAGCCAAATTCCGAAATCGCCACGGACACTTACGATCGTGTGTGCAAAGATTGCACATGCACACATGCATTTTGGCCGTTTGATCGCCGAATCGGTCCACACCTCCGTCTCGATCAGAACGGCCTGAACATGAACGGTCATGCCTTGCGCATAGAATCCAAAAGCGGCACTGCAGTTGCTCAATGACGCGTCGGATGAGTGTGTGTGGTTGCGGGGATCTTTCGATGCCGGGGGTCTTCTATGTCGTACCAACCGCCGCACCAAATCACTTCGCGGACAACATTGTCGTCCGCGACTATCGAGGAACTCCTCACAGATCCATCGCGTACAAGAGGGTTGGTCCTCGAATCGGTGCCCGAACTTCTAACGCAAGTTGCGTCGCGCGTCGCGTCGCTGAAAACACTCGAGGGCGCGCTGCTCGCCCTGATGCTAAGTCAGCGGGTCGCGAACGGCGGCGCCAGGAACGTCGGCAGTGCGCTTCTGGCTGCGCCCGAACTCGCCAAGCTCTTCTGCGTCCCGGAATCGTGGGTCAGAGAACAGGCTCGCCTCGGCAACCTTCCATCGTTCAAACTCGGCCACTACGTTCGCTTCCGGATTGAAGAAGTCGAAC
Source organism: uncultured delta proteobacterium (assembly GCA_963794325.1). Classification (GTDB taxonomy): domain Bacteria; phylum Desulfobacterota; class Binatia; order Binatales; family Binataceae; genus Binatus. The sequence goes on from CAWCDG010000003.1 coordinate 4,315, forward strand.
GCTACCTCACAGAACGCGCCAATCAAGCCGCTTGACTTCCGCTTCTGTCGTGCTATACGCTGCGTATAGTATGACTGCGGTGGAAATTCGTGCGCTCAGAGAGAAATTGGGCTGGACTCAGATGGCCTTGGCCGAGGCCGTGGGAGTAACCTCGAACACCGTGGCTCGCTGGGAGCGCGGCGAAATGGCGATCTCCGAACCGGCCTCCAGACTGCTCCAAAAAATCGCCGCCGAAGAAAAGTTGCGGATTGGGAAGAGGTGAGGGCGCCATGGCTTCAATCAAACGGTTCCACGAGAGCGGATGTAAGGGCGAGAATTGCGAGTGCGCGTGGCGGCTTGACTACCGGCCTCTCGGAACTAGGGGGCCACGCAAGCGGCTTTATTTCCCGACCAAGAAGGCGGCTGAGAAGCATCTTGCCCAGACATCCATAAAGGTCACGCGCGGCGAGTATCTCGACCGCAGGCAAGTTCCCACATTCGCCGTCACGGCGGGGCAATGGCTCGAGTCCAAGATGGACCGCAGGCCCAGCTACACCGAGGCGCTGCGCGCCCGCCTCAACATTTATCTTCTGCCGCGCTTCGGCCCTCTGCGTCTCGACCAAGTTTCCGTCGCACCCATCGAAAAGATGCGCGACGACATGCGCGAGCTCGGCCGCTCCACGATTACGATCAACGCGACCATCCGAATGATTGGCGGCATTTATCAAATGGCAATCCGCCGCGGCCTCTGCACAGCCAATCCCGCCGACCGCGTCGAACGCGCCTTCGCGGGAGACCGAGAACTCAACGGCGGCGAAGATATCCAAGCCGACCAGGCAACCCCTGAGACGGTGCTATCGCCGGAAGAAATCAGCGTCATGCTCGGCAACGCCGATCCCGGCCTCTACAAAACTCTCCTCACGTTTCTTGCCGCAACGGGCCTGCGCTCCGGGGAGGCGCTGGCCCTGCGCTGGTCCGATTGCCAGCTCGGCGGACCCGAGCCAAAGATTTTTGTCCGGCGCTCCCTCTCCTGGACGCGCGTTCATGGCGAGGACGTGCGCCCGCGCTTCTATCCACCGAAAACAAAATCCGGCCACCGAGCGATCACCATCCCGCCGGAACTCGCGACCGTCCTCAAAAAATGGCAGCTACAGTGCCCTCCGGGAGAACACGAGCTTGTCTTCCCAAATCCGAAGGGAAGCCCCTGAGGCGGTCTGTAGCCCTCCGGCGCGGCCTCTGGCCCGCGCTCCGTAGGGCAGGGCTCCGGCGCGTCAATATCCACAGCCTACGGCATTCGTTCGCATCCGCCCTGATCGCGGCAGGCAGCCCCGTCACAGAAGTGCAATCCATCCTTGGTCACAGCTCGCCGGCGATCACCCTAAACGTCTACGCGCATTGGTTCCGCGCGACCAAGACGACGGCTATGGCGAGCGTCGTCCGAAACCTGCTTAAGACCGGACCGAAAAAAAGTGGGCAAAAAGTGGACAAAAATAGAGTGCCGAGCATCGCGCCCGGCGAGGGGCGCCTCGCCCAGATTTCTCAAAACCCCTTATAATACTTGGTCTAAAAGAGATGGTGCGAGAGGGGGGACTTGAACCCCCACGCCTTGCGGCACTGGATCCTAAGTCCAGCGCGTCTGCCATTCCGCCACTCTCGCGTGAGTTAGAAAATATTGGAAAACCGGGACCGGTTGAAGGGCCGCATTGCTATTGAGGCGGCTTCTTCACGACGGGGCTCTTGGCAACAGATCGGGGGGTCGGCGCGGACGCGTTCAGCCTTCGCGATAAGCGCGGACAGCTTCCGAAAGCGTGGGCGACTCGATCAGCAACGTCAACGTTCGGCTTCCGCTCGCCGGGCTCCATAGAGACAAACGTAGGGGTGTTGGATGCCGGGTGGAGAACGGCGGCCGGCTTGTCCAAAGCCATCACCTTCAGGAGCCGGCATTCAGGTCAAGACTCGCGACAGAGAGTCATGAATCGAAACTTCGCTCGATGACGTACTAGTTGTGGGTTTGTAAAAACCTAAACATTCATTCATGTCTGATTGTTTCGAAATGTCATCACGCTGAAGTCGACGATGAAAGAGCGACAATTAGGCGACATCTTAAAAATTCTCCGCGAGAAAAGCGGGCTAACACAGCGCGAATTGGCGCGCAGCGTCAGGGCGACAGCTTCGCACATTGCTTTTATCGAGTCTGGCAGGCGGCGTCCCTCGCATTCTCTCCTATTCAGGTTGTCGCGTAGTCTGCAGGACAACCAGCAGGAACTATTCCTGGTCGCCTATCCCGAATTGGGACCGCTTACATTGCCCCACCCACGAACCGATAGGCGCGAGTCCACATGGCGCCGCTTCGTTGCCTGCGCGAGCCGATATTCGGTAACTCCTGAGGAGATGGCAGTTCTGCGGAAGATATCCCGGTTGAGCAAGATTTCGTCGCCGGATTCATATTTCTGGATTCTGAATTCGATCAGGCAGTCATTCGAAGAAGACTGATTTCGACGGAAACACAGTCGGCTGCCGCATCCCTCGCGTCGAGAGGGCAGCGTTTTCTATGCGTCATTGCGGTATTTTCCATTCTTGGGGAGGTGCGCGCGTGCGACTTCAAATCGTAGGTCTTTGAGTCCGCGCACCATCCGGCGCAAGGCACGAGCCTCGCCAGTGAGAATCTTTGACACCTCCGCGTCGAACACGCTCTCGGCGGCGATCATCGCTATCTCTGTTGCGCCGTTTTCGATCTCGTTTCCGACAAATTTCAGTTCCTTGACGAGAGCGTTCTGGTCCGCTTGAAAGCAGCTTCGTTCGCTATGCAGCTCAGACCTGATATGACTCCTTGTCTGGTTGTGTTTCGAATGTCGAATAGACACAAGCAACCCCCCTGAGTGTTTATGCATGACTGAAGTTATTTAAGTGCACAACTCAGTGTTTGACAATAAGGGACGTTTTTGACATTTAGTGGCATCTGTCGTAACAATTAGGTGATGCCGAAGCCTGGTCCGTAGCGCCAGCCTGACCGACTACCTCGAAGTCGTCGCCGAGATGCTCGGCTTCTCCGACTTGAGTGCGTTTTCGCGCTGGTTCAAGCGACGCTTGGGGCTCAGTATTTCGGTATGGCGGGCGATCAATCAGACGAGCGGCAAATCTCAAACTGTGCTTTAGGGTGCTGGGCCGGTCGCGCTACTTCCTCGCACGGTGGAATTTCGCCCAGGCCAGCCTCTTGCCCAAGTCGTCCAGGCGTCGGGCCATGCGGTCAAGCTCGCGCGCCTTTCGCTTGAGTTTTGCGGACAGGGGCTTGTCGAACACGTTCTCGGCCGCGACCATCGAAATTTCGGTCAGCGCACGTCGGATAGTGAGCTGAACATCCTTCACCTGACCGATGAGGACGCTTCGGTCGAATTCAAAGACATATCGTTCGCCTTCTATTTTGGATCCCGGTCTCAATCACGAACCGCTTCCTTGGCGAACTTCGAGCCGCCAAACGGACGTGCCAATTGACCAAGGCGCCTAAAGCCAGCGCAGCAAACGAGCTGGTTTGGAGAACAACCGGACTATGACAAGTTGTCTGGCACAGCGGAAGAAGGCATGGAACACAAACAACATCGGCTCGACGAATCGAGTTGGAGATTTGCGACTTTGGCTTGACTCACTGTCGATCCAAATCCAGATCGAAATAGATGAGACGAAAATAAATACATAACCGTTTCCGGTTCTTGACGATGCCAGAGGAATGCTGCATCTAGTTCTCCAGGCTTGCGCAAATGTCGAGTATGCCCAAGGCTCTGGGCAGGTTTGGGGGGCGTTACTCACAGAAGAACGATGGGCAGGCTGATTGCCGAAACTAAAGACCACCATGCGACTGAAAGAAAAAGTTGCGATTGTAACCGGCGCAGCGAGCGGCATCGGCCGTTCGACAGCAATCCTCTTTGCTCGTGAAGGTGCGCGCCTCGTACTGAACGACATCGACGCGCAAGGGCTGAACGAACTCGTGCGGACGCTGCCGAACGAAGGTGTGCGCTGCGTCATCGGCAGCGTGGCGGACGAGGACGTTGCGCGACGGCTCGCGGGTGAGGCGATCGCGGCGTTTGGCTGTGTCGATATTTTGGTAAACAACGCCGGTGTTCACTTCGTCAAGGACATCACCGAGATGACCGTCGAGGAGTGGGACCGGCTGATGGACGTCAATCTGAAAAGCATGTTTCTGTGCTGCAAGCATGTCATCCCGCACATGCTCGAGCGCCGGAAAGGAGCGATCGTCAATCTGGCGTCGATCTCATCGTTCATCGGACAGGAGATGAACGGCGCGAGCACTTTCGCCTACAACATCACCAAGGCCGGCGCACTGCAGCTCACGAAGTCACTCGCGACGCGTTACGCGTCCGACGGCATTCGCGTCAACTGTGTATGTCCCGGCAACGTTGAGACCAACATCCTCAAGCGGCCCACGCAGGCTGAAGTTGCGGAGTTCTGGCGCGACGCATCGCGCGCGGAGCCGGTCGGACGGAACGCGCAGCCCGAGGAGATCGCCAACGCAATTCTGTTCCTTGCGTCGGACGAGTCCTCGTTCGTTACCGGTACCCCGCTGATCATCGATGGCGGATATCTGGCGCGCTAGAAAATCCGGCGGGGCTTCCTAGCGCCCCAGCTTCGCAAACAGATCAGTCTCGGCCTTCGCAACCGGCGATTCGTGCACCTCGCCCAGCAACTGATGAAACTTCGGCGAGCCGGCTGCCTGCTCCGCCGCCCAGCGTTTCGCGAAAGCACCGTTGCGGATCTCGTCGATCGCTTTACGCATCAACGCTTCCGCATCGTCACCGATGAACTGTGCGCCGTGTGTGAGTTGTCCGAACTGGCTGGTGTGCGAATGCAACTTGAGCTGGTTCCAAATCCCCATCGACGCCATCGCACGGCCGATCTCGCCCAACTCGCCCGATGCGTACAGTTCCAACAGCGCGACCTCGGAACTCACTCCGGCCTCGGTCAGAAGTTTGTAAGCTCGTTCAAGCAGAAAGAGCATCGCGCCGGCCCACGTGTGCTCGGAGAACAGATCGACCAGCGTCTCCTCCTCGAAGCTCGACTCCACCACTGCGCCATGCGGCAGAAAGGCGCCGATTCCGTGCGCGATCGCCAAGGTCGTTGCGAGGGCGCGGCCGGAGGCGTCCTGCTTGACGCCGACCAGCACAGGAAATCCCTCGCCGCGTGCGGGCAGTTCGAGCACGCCCTGGCCAATCATCCGCGGCGCGACGAGCGCGACGTCGACCTCTGCGGGCGGCACAATGAATTTGTAAGTGATGTTGTAACCGCTGGCGAAGACCAGCGTTTTGCCGCGGCTCAGATGCGGTTCGATCATGCGCCGGTAGATGTCGGGTGCGATCTCGTCGGGCAACAGCAGTAGGATGACGTTCGCACGATCGGCGGCCGCGTCCATCGCGAGCGTCTCGAAACCGTCGGCCTTCGCCTGGCGCCAACTGTCGTCCTCCTGGTTGCCGACGACTACCTGATGACCTGCCCGGCGCAGATTGATAGCCTGCGATCGTCCCTGATTGCCGTACCCGATTATCGCGATGGTCCTGCCGCTGAGGACCGCGGGATCTGCTTCGTTCGCGGCAAAAAATCTGGCCATTTCTTGTCCTCTCTTGGGTGGAAGCTTACGCCAAGCGCAGAATTTGGAGTAGATCACGCGCAGGCGGGAACTGGCCATTTGCGCTCGGGCTCGATTTCCAGAAACGGGGTCCGTGCGGCCTTGGCTCATCTCGAGCCTTGCGCGGAGCAAAGCGGTGATACTATGAGGTCAGGCGTGGCTGGCGAACGTCCGGATGCGGAGATCATGGCGCCGATCGAGCGGATCGCGCGGTTCATGGAAAGTCTCGATTCCCAGTTTCTCAACGAGGCCTTCGCGGACGGGGAGGTCGTGCTGATCGAGAATTTCCCGCCCTACGTTTTCGAGGGCGGCGATGCAGTTGCGCGCTGGGCGAAGGGTTTCGCGGAGCATGCGAAAAATATCACGGAGCTTCGACATTCTTTCGGCAACCCGCACGATTTTCAGCTGGACGGCGAGCTTGCGTTCCTTTCCCTGCCGACGACCTGGCGAGGCACAATCGGCGCAAGCTCATTCATCGAAACCGGCGGCTGGGCCTTCGTGCTCGTGAAGCACGCAGGCGGCTGGCGCGTGCGGAACTACGGTTGGGCAGTGACGGGCATCGCCATGAAGGCCCACGCCGACTGATTCAAGCTGAAACGCGATGACCTAACGAATTCCCTCTTTTGGCAGACGTTGGTGCGAAGGACTTCACTTCGCTCTTGCACTGGTCTTTCGGCGCGCGATTTGGGAAACTTCGCCACGCGCGCACCCCGAGAGCAAATCCCACGCAATGACATTCAGATCCTCTTCGCTCGCGTTTCTTCTCGTCTCCGCACTCGGGTTCGTGCTCCCGTCGCACGCATTTGCGCAGCTATCGATTCCGGGCAAGGTGATGACCTACCGAACGCTCGACCTTGATTCGGGAGAAGAACTGGAACGCAGGCGGAGCTCGCAGGTATCGGATGCACAAGGCGCGCGCGAGCTGACAGCCACCACCTACCCGGTCGGAAGCGAGGTGATAAGCGAATGCACGTTCGCAAAAGGATTCGCGCAGCCGGCCACGATGTTCCGATCGATCATGCGGAGCAAAACGGGCGAGCTCGAGCGCTCGGATTTTGACACGTTCGATCCCAGCTACTATCCGTTTCTCGCCAAGCCGATTGTCCGCGACGCACAACCGGGCGCGTGCGTGTCAAAGAGCGCCCTCGATTTGCCGACGCTGGTGCGGGGCGGTCAGATCGAGACGTGGATTTGGTCCGACGGCGGATCGGTCGGGGCCATTTTTCGACCCGAAGAGAACGAGAAGCTGACTGTCCCAGCCGGCAGCTTCGATGCTTTGCGGGTTCGCATCGATCTCGACTTGAGCAAGGTTTTTCCGCACGTGCCAGATCTCTTTCTCAAGCTGGTCAAGCCGCATTTCACGATCTGGATTACGCGCAGTGAACCTTACTACGTGCTCAAGATGGCGGGATTTGGCGCGTCAAACACCAAGCTGCACAAGAACACGGTGATCGAGCTCGCCTCGATTAGCAAACTGACCGCGAATGATTCGAAGATACCTGCAGAACTCGGGCAGGCCGCCTCTGCCGACCAACCGCCCAGTCTCCATGCGATCAACTCCGGCAGCTTCACGCAAGGAGATCGCGCCGGTCACGTGACGTTCGCCAGCGCGTTGACACCCGCGGGCGAGGTGCTGGTAGCTCGTGTCGCATTCAGCAATGGGTTGGCGACTGAGAGTCGCACGTTAGTTGACCGCGGCGCATCGCCGGCCACGGTTTATCTGGACGATCGCAGCTATGCGTCGCGCGGTGCGATCGTGCGCAGGCATCTCATTTTCTTTCGCAAGGCCGCCTTCCCTAACGATCCGCAAAAGGATCTTCCTGCTGACTTGTACGCGGCGGACATGACGCTCGGCGCGCTCCTGCCACGTCTGCTTCCCCAGGGAAGCGACGAGGCGAGTTTTCATGTGATGGATTTTTCAGGTGAGGTGAACGAGCTGACCATTCACCGCGACGGGATGATGACGGTTGCTCTCGGTGGCGACGACACGCGCGCGATTCATGCGAAGCTGACGCCGATAGTCGACACTCCGTTATTGCTGCGACCGCTGGCGTACTTCTTCGTACCGACATTCGACGCCTATTTCGATTCCGGTTCGAGCCATCGCCTGCTTAAGTTCGAGGGGCCGCTCGGCCCGCCTGGCGTGCCGAACGCGACGATGCTTTCCGACGAGAGGTTGCCGGGCCCCGTGGAAAGCGTGCCGGCATTTCCCGCGAGTCAGTAGTCTCAGACCAGGCGCTCGAGAGCTTGTTCGATTTCGGCGACGAGGTGTTCGCGCTGGCGAGTCGTGTCGATGCGCAGGAGGTTGCGCGGTGGGATCTCGCGAATTGGCTCGAACTCCGCGCGCTGCTTTTTGTATATCTTCGGCGTGGCGTCCGACACCTCACCTGCTTTCGACGCACGTTCGTTCAGCCGGCGTATCGCTTCATCCTCGCTGACGACGCATTCGACGAAGATAACCGGCACGCCATGCCGCGTTGCGAGTGCGAGCGCAAGCTGCCGATCGGCGGACGCCTTGAAAGTCGCGTCGAGAATCGCGCCGCATCCTTCGTTCAAAAGTTTTTCCGCCTCGGCGAGCATCGCGTCGTAGGAAATCTTGGTAAATCTGTCTGAATATATGTTCGCGCCGTAATCCGTGCGGACGTGCTCGTGCGGAGAGATTGATGCCAGCCGCTTGCGCACACGGTCCGAGTTGATCGCGTTGAATCCCTTGCGATGCTGCAGCGCGCGGGCGACGGTCGACTTGCCCGATCCCGACAGCCCGCAAATCACGATTAGCGCAGGCGACGCGCTACGCGCGTAACGCGATGCCAGCGCGTAATAACTGATCGCGAGCTGGCGGGCGCGCTCGCGCTCAGAATCGCCGACTTCGCGCTCGAGGCTTCTCAGGCTCTCAACTTTGCCGCGCACCGCGGCGCGGTAGCACTTGTAAAACGGTACGAGCACCGCGAGCTCGTCATCGTGGGTGATTTCCGCGTATGACTCGACCAGCTCGTCGGCGAGTGCGGGCGTGCCTAGTCGATCGAGGTCCATCGCGAGGAATGCGATCTCCGACGCGACGTCGCCATAGCGCAGCCGCTCGCTGAACTCGACACAATCGATCACTTCGATCTGATTTTCGGATCGGTTGCTCTCGATACAGACGTGCTCGGCGCGCAAGTCGCCGTGTCCTTCGCGGACGCGGCCCTCGAGCGCCCGATTGTTCAGCGGCCGCCAATGAGCCGCGATGAAGCCGCGGCAGAAGGAGTCGATCCCGTCGAATTGCGATTGCTTCAGCGTATGCCCGATGAACGGCTCGTTCTGCGCGATGTCCTCGATCATGCCGCGCCAAATCGCCGCCGCCGAACCGTAGGTCCATGCACGATTCGACGGGGCGCTGGTATGAAATGCCGCGATGCGCGCCGCAATCGCGCGAACCTTGTCGATCCCCACCTGGCCCGCGGCAAGGAGCTGGTCGAGCATCCGGTCTTCGGGCAGCCGGCGCATCTTGACTGCGTACTCGACGGCCTCAGGATGTTCGGCGTCCACTTCGGGTCCGAGCACGAAGGAGTCGCCGCGTTTCAGAATCGCGAACACGCCGAGATAAACACGCGGCGAAAGTCGCGCATTGAGCCGGACCTCCTCGCAGCAGAAGAGGAACCGCTGCGTGAGTCTGGAGCAATTTAGAAACGGGAAATGAACCGGCTTCTTCACTTTGTAAACGAAGTCGCCGGCGATGAAGACGTAGGAGATGTGCGTCTGCTTGAGCTCGACACGCGCGGGCGAATCCGGATAGAACCCCGGCCGCGTCATCGCCTCAATCACTGGCGGCAAGCGTCCCGCTGAATCTGTCTCAGCTCCCGGCGTTGCGCGTGCTTCCATGGTTTCGGCGGCGAGGTTCATAGATCACGCTGGTCTATTCGGGATGCTCAGTCCCGTGGGTGAGCGCTTCGAGCACATCGCAGGTGGTGATCACGCCGGCGAGCTTGCCATTCTCGACTACGGGCAGCGCGCCGATCTTCCGCTCGCGGAGCAAACGCGCGGCCTCAGCGATATGACTCGTTGGCGCTACGGTAATCAGCGCTTCGCTCATCGCCTTGAACGCCTCGGTTTGATCAAGGAATCCGGTGCGCTGACGGATGTCGCGATCGGTGACGATACCGACTGGAGCCCCGTCGCTAACGATCGTCACGGATCGAAAGCCTCCCGCGTGCATCTTTCCCGCGATGGTGTCGAGCTTCTCATGCGGCGTCGCGGTGACCGGATTCTTGGTCATCCAGGTGCTGACGAGATCGTTCTGAGTCGGCGTGCATCGCACCGTCAGCACCGGGCAGTTGGATTCGCGCAGCACCAGTTCGGCAATGCTGCCGAGAAAGAAGCGTTTGAAGCCACGCCGCCCATGCGTCGCCATCACGATCACATCGGCATTGGTCTTTTTCTCGGCGTTCAGGATCGTGCCGGCCGGCTCTCCAGAATGAATCAGCAGTTCGTACTTGATGTCCGCAAGCCGCCTTTGCGCAATCTCGAGCAGCTTGGTGCGAGCCGCGTCCTCCTGCCCTTTGTAGAGGTCGACATAGACCGGCATTCCGGTCGGTTCGATGATCATCGGCACGACGTGCAAGACGTAAACGGTGCCATTGCTCTCGCGAGCTAGATTCGCGGCGGTATCGAGCGCCTGCATGGAGTTGTCATCGAAATCCACCGGGCAAAGAATTCTGCGGAATTGCGCCGTCATAAAATTTCTCCTTCCTTGGTCTGCCGCATTCACCTTTTACTAGCGAATGCCGTGCCATCGAGGAGATCAGGAATTTCTGTGGCGTATCGCGCCGGGCTGTATCCGATCGCGCCACTCATAGTTGGTAAGTGCGGCCAAACGGTCCGATTAATGCTCGATTGCCGCTGGCAGACGAATTGCACTCGTTAATAGTGACCATGAGGAGAAGGAATCAATGCAGATTGTCAATTTGATGACTACGGACCCGCTGACGATTAGCTCGGACGACACGCTGTCGAAAGCGAAGTGCATCATGGAAGCGGGCAACTTCAGACGAGTGCCGGTGGTCGATGACGGGCGACTGGTCGGAATTCTGACTGAGCGCGACCTGCACAAATATTCGGGCTTTCTGGAATCTACACGGGCGAACGCAGCGATGCGCACCGCTCTCATAACGATCACGCCGTACAACACGGTGGAAGATGCGACGCGCCTGATGTTGAAGCACAAGATCGGTGGGTTGCCGATTGTCGCTAGTGGCAGATTGGTCGGTATCGTTACCACGACCGATCTGCTCAGGGCGTTTCTGAACGTCGTGCAGGCGACCAACGAGATTGTGCAGCCGTAAACGCTAGCGAGAGGGAATGTCGCGGGTTGCTACTCGATACCGTACTTCGCGATCTTTGCGTAGAGCTTTTTGCGCGAGATCTTCAGCAGCTTGGCGGCGCGCAGTTTGTTGCCGTCGGTCGCCTCGAGTGCGCCGCGGATTAGCGCCTGCTCTGCATCGGCAAAACTACCTACCGGAACTGCCGGCAGCGTAGATGCGCGTTCGGAGGAATGCGAACCGGCTATTGAGGCGGGCAGATCCTGCAATCGGATCACGGGCGTGCGGCTGAACGTGAATGCGCCTTCGATCGCGTTGGCTAGTTCGCGCACGTTGCCCGGCCACGAATACTGGCGCATCGCCTCGAGAGCAGCGTCCTCGATTCCGGTGACGGGCACCGCTCGCATCTGGCGGGCGTTGAACACCTCGATAAAATGTTCGGCGAGCAGACTGACGTCCTCAAGGCGCTCCCGCAGCGGCGGTATCTGTATGACTCCGGCCTGGAGACGATAGTAGAGGTCGTTGCGAAGCCGTCCCGCATCGACTGCCTCCTGCGGATCGCGATTGGTCGAGGCGATGAGGCGCACATCCACCGCGACCTCCTTGGTAGATCCGACCGGACGCACGGTGCGCTCCTGGATAGCGCGCAGCAGTTTGCTCTGCGTATCGGCGCTCATCTCGGTGACCTCGTCCAGGAACAGCGTGCCACCTTCCGCCGCGCGGAACAGTCCCAAATATTCGGTGTTCGCGCCGCTGAACGCGCCGCGCTTGTATCCGAATAGCTCGCTCTCGATGAGGTCCCGCGGTATCGCCGCACAGTTCAGCGCGACGAATGGCGCCGACGGCTGCTGGCTGCATTCATGGATAGCGTGCGCCACCAGCTCCTTGCCTGTGCCACTCTCGCCGACGATCAGAATCGTGCCGCGCGTCGCGCCCGCAGCTTCCACCCGGTCGTACATCTGACGCATTGCGCCACTGGCGCCGACCAGGCCGTGGAACCGGCTGCGCGAATGTTTCGGAATCGCCGCAGCTTCGCGTTCGAGCGCCTGTATTCGCGCTCCCGCGACGGCGGTCTTCGACTGGAAGTAGGTATCGGCCAGCACGATCATTCGAATGTGACTCAGCTTGTCGAACGACTGGTAGATTCGCGGCATCAGGGGCGGAAACACCGGAAATACGGTGGCCGCGCTTTCCTCGAACAGATGCATCGAGACGATCAGTTCCGAGAACGGCACGCCGCGCTCAGCCAGCAGCTCTCCGATTCGCGCGATGTCGGCGGCGAAGCGGTCCATGTCTTTGTCGAGTAAGTCCCTGAGCGTCGCATCGAGCTCGTTACCGAAGATCTCGACGAACTCGACGCGGCTCAGCGCGCGAGTATCGGCAAAGTGCAGCACGTAGAGTTGGTACCAATGGTCCAGCACGCGGTCGCGATTCTTCTGGACAGACTCCAGCACCGAACGGAGATCGTCGAGCTCCTCCTCCCACAACAAGTGAAAGTAACGGGGACGTCCGCTTGGCATTGAAGCGGGAAGAATCGGGGGGACGTCGGGCTTCATCTGGACTGGCTCGAAAGGCGTCACGCCGGCCCCAAAACGCTCCCGGCGGGGACAAACCTATTTAACATACGTCTAGCCGAAACCAAAATTATAGGGATTTCAATGGCAATTTGGCGGGCGTCCGCATTGGCATGCTTCAAGCAAGAGTAGAGCTTCGAGATGTTTGCAGGTCAATGTTACGCGAGCAGAATCAATTGAACTCCGGATCGGCCGCGATCGAAACGCGCCCGGCGATAGCTGTTCTTTCGCGCGATGAATCGATCTTGAAAATGATCGCCGGAGGCTTCAACGATTCCTGGATCCTCGAAAAGTTCGACGATCCGCACGAGGCGCGCCCCTTGCTGCTCAAGCCCGGCGTCAGGATTGTTGTGATCGACGACGAAGCGGTCGACGAATCAATGCGCGGATGGCTCCTCGACCAGGTGCGGAAATGCGCCCCGCAGGCCCTCGTAGCCTACATCGCGGCTATTCACACTCCCGAGAATGAGCGGCGAGCGCGCAAATACCGCGTCCAGTACTACACCTCGAAACCGATGGATCATGAACGCATCCTCAGAGTTCTACATTCGTTCGAACGCGCCTCGCAGTAGCAGAAGACCCCCCGGATGCCTTCGAAGTAGCGATCGGATTCACTGTGTGTCGATCGGAAACAACGCGCATCGCGTTGCGGGTGGTCAAATCAGGGTCTTTTGCAACTTATCGTGGCCCCATTCTTGCGCTCTATCTAAAGCATACGGATCCAAATCTCGCGGGAGGGTCAAAAAATGCTTGTTCGGGAAAACATGACGAAAGAGCCAGTGACAGTGACGCCGCGCGATACGTTGATCCGCGCCCACACCAGGATGCGGGCCGGCGGATTCCGCCGACTGCCAGTCATGGTCGGCGACAAACTGGTCGGCATCCTTAGCGAGTATGACCTGCGACGCTACCTCGAATCGTTGGACACGACGTTGGTGGAAGCCGCGATGACGCCAGATCCTGTCACCGTTTCACCGCGGGCGACGCTCGAACACGCAGTCGCATTGCTCAGATCGAACGAGATCGGCGCGTTGCCGGTGCTCGAGCATGGCCGGCTGATCGGAATCGTCACGGCGAGCAATCTGTGGATCCCGGAGCCGCGCCCGCTGCCGGAGTGGCAGAGGCATGTATAGCGTTTCGCTCGCGGCTTTTTACTGAATGATCTGCTGAGTCGGCGTCGGGGCCGCCTTGGGAGTTGCTCGAATGTGCTCGAATACCGTCTTGTTCGCGGTCGCGAGTTGACCCAGAGCGGTCAGAATTCTCTGCGACATTTCGTCGGTGGCGGTTTTGCCGACTCGAAACACAGAGGAGTCTTCATACACTTCGCCGGGCAGCCGGTCCGCATAGATGGTAAACGTGACCGACACCGCGGACATCGTCCCGGCGAGCTTTTTGTCGATTCCCGGGAGTCCCGTGAACAGGTCCACGCACCACAGATGTACCCCGATGCCGAGCGTATCGGTGTGATCGACCAGCCGATACGCGGCCGAATCGCCGACCTTGTCCTTGAGCGCCGAGCAAAAATCTCCGCCGACCGGATCGCTGCAGTGACAATCCACAAAAACGCTGAGCTTGCTGTCGGATTCGTTTCCTGCCGCTCGCGCATGCGCCGGGAAGATGAGAAGAATCAGGGCGAGCATTCCGATTGATGATGCGAGATTGGTTTTCAAAGTAAATGGCAGGGTAGCGGAGTCATGGCGGCGCGGGCAAATGCATAATTTTTGGTATCGCGACATCGCCTCCGCCGCGTGCTAGTATTCGACGGTTATCTTCAATGAGGAGTTCGAACTTTATCCGATGCAACTAAACACGAATCAGCCGGGGCGAAATCGCCTCGAATCCGGGTGGCGTATCGTTTTCGCTATTGCCGCCGTCGCAATCTGCGCGGCCGTCTCGTCACCGCGCGCATGGGCCGACGATGCTAACGCAACTGTCGCCACCGTCGGCGATCACAAAATCACCGCGAAAGATCTCGATGCGAAGGTGCAGCCGCAGCTCGTACAGATGCGCGCGGCGCTCGAGAAGCGGGTCGACCAACTGATTGCCGACAAGAGTTTTGATCTGAAGCGCGAGACGCTCGAAACGATGACCGACGACTACCTGCTCCAGCAGGCCGCCGATCACGACAAGCTGAGCGTCCCGGATTACATCAAGAAAGAGTACAGCGGAAAATCGGCCGTCACCGACGCACAAGCGAAAGCGTTTTACGACAAGAACAAGCAGCCAGGCACCGCTCCTTACGACAAGATCAAACCGCAGCTGCTTCAAATGATGAACCGGCAGGCTCTGCTCGATCGCCTGCGCAAGGGCCAGCCGGTGAAGATTCTGCTCGAGCCCAAGCGCGTCGTCGTCGACAGCAGCGGGCATCCGGCGCTCGGCGGCAAGGATGCGCCCGTCACGATCGTCGAGTTCACCGACTTCCAGTGCCCGTTCTGCAAGGCAAGCGAGGCCACGCTGAAACAGTTGGAGAAAAAGTACGGCGACAAGATTCGCCTCGTGCACATGGACTATCCGCTGCCGTTCCATGCGCACGCGCATGACGCCGCGACCGCCGCGCGATGCGCCAACGAACAGGGCAAGTTCTGGGAATTCCACGACTCGCTGTTCGCCAATCAGGGCAAGCTGGCGCCCGCCGACCTCAAGGCGACCGCGAAAACGCTTGGGCTGAATTCCACGAAGTT
Source organism: uncultured delta proteobacterium (assembly GCA_963794325.1). GTDB lineage: Bacteria > Desulfobacterota > Binatia > Binatales > Binataceae > Binatus. The sequence goes on from CAWCDG010000003.1 coordinate 19,481, forward strand.
TAATGAGTGCTTTGACAAGTCGAAGTTCGACGCTGAGATCAAAGCCGACCAGGCTGCTGGCGAGAAAGTCGGCGTCGATGGAACCCCGGCGTTCTTTATCGACGGCCGCCCGCTGACCGGCGCACAGCCCCTGCCGAAGTTCGAAGACCTGATCGACGACGAGCTGGCCAACGGCGGCAGCACTAATCAGGCCTCGGCAAAGTAGAACATCCTCGACGCGACCACTCCATTCCGGCGCTGGCTCCATGCCAGCGCCGGACTTCTCGTTTCTCACCAATCCGGCTCCCCTTCCCGCGCGGAAAATGTTTCCTCTCTGAAATCCGGTTCCCCTTCCCACTATGGGAAGGGGTTAGGGGTTAGGTTCCTGTGATCGGCAACCCCCCGTACCAACCTCCAAAACGGCCAGCCGCTTGCCTTCCTTCCTCGTTTCACCCTAAATTCATTCAGTACTGATCAATTTCATCTGACAGACCGGCAGGGATATCGATTTTATGGCGATTAGCTTTCCTTCGACCGAATATTTCGAGGCGCTCAAAGCGCAGATGGCCGCGAACGAGGAAAAATTCCGGCGGCTCGGCTTTATCGACACCACCTTCGGCGTCAGCGTCGGCCAGAACGGCAAGGCCCGCAACTTCGTGCTCGAATTCGAAGTCTTCGACCTCAAAAACATCAGCGAAGTGCCGGCGATCGATCTGAAGAAAGTGGATTTCCAGATCCAGGGCGATTCGCAGGTGTGGCGCGAGATGATCGAGAACATCCGGCGCAACGGCGAGGCCGACTCATCGCACGACATCAATACGCTGGCGCATTTCGGCGAGCGTCTGAAAATTGTTTACGACGATCCCGACGGGCACGACAAACTTTACCGTTTCATGGAATCGATCCAGGAATTTTTCGACCTGTCGAGCAAGCTCGAAGTAAGTTTTTAAGGTTTAACTAAGCAGGCGCGGAGGCGCTCCGACGATGGCATATCTTTCGACGACAGACTTCACCCAGGACAAGGACTTCATCGATAAGTGGCTGTACACGATAAGGACCGGCGAGATGGACCTGTCGTGGATGAAATCCGCGACTGAGAAAATCAGTCCCGAAGAGGCTAACCCGCGCCGCGGACTGACCTATCGCGACCTCAACGTCGGCACCTATGGCTACACCGACATTCCGGAGAAGGTGCGCAACAATCGATCCTATGCGCCCCGCGGCGCCGAGATTCCCGAAGGCGTTCCCGATGCGCAGCCATGGGTCTCGCGCAAGAGCGAGCTATGGGCTTTCAACACCGAGAGCTATTACGAGGAAGCTGTGTCGCGTCAGTGGAACGCAACCACTGACATTCCATGGGACAGGCTTGATGGCGTCGAGCTACCGGAAGTAACCGGCAAGGCGCTCTCGCAGTTGATGACGTTCCTGACTGAAGTGGAAATGATCGCGACTGACACGCCTGCGATGTGGCTGCCGCGTCTCAATCCGGACTTTATCGAAGTGCGCGCGTTCATCGCGGCGCAGGCGATGGACGAGGCGCGTCACGCCGAGGTCTTCCGCAAGCGCGCGCTCACGACCGGATGGGGCCTGATGCAGGCGAGTCCTATCAACGAGATGGCGCTGAAGCATCTGCGCGACGCCGATTCTTTCAGCGAGATGTCCGTCGCGCTTCATCTTGTGGCAGAAGGCAACGTGCTGACGCTGTTCCGCTTCAGCGAATATCTGTCACCGACCGACGTGGACAAGAAAATCTTCCGGCTCGTGATGCAGGATGAAGCGCGTCACGTCGGCTATGGCATGCAGCATTTCAAATACGTGCTCGAGCATTTCCCCGAGAAGCGCGAAGTATTGCACGCGCATCTCGACGAAGCCGAGAACATTTCGTTCGCCGGCGCCGCCGCAACCGAGCTGACCGAAGCTTTTATCATTCTCGCCGGTGGCGGACTGAAGAAAGAGAACATCGAGCAGGGCATCAAGATCACGACCCAGTTCAACCTGAAACAAATGCAGGAGCATTTCGAGCGCCTGGATAAGTGTGGGATGCCCGAGCGTCGCGAGCGTTCAAAGCTCTATAAGATGTACGAGATGGGCCGAGCCGCCGCCGAAAACGCCGGCATCAAACTGAACTAGGTCTCAAGCATTCCGGTCCCCCTTCCCGCCGGGAAGAGGTTACTCTCCGCAGATTGGTTCCCCTTCCCTCGAGGGAAGGGGTTAGGGGTTAGGTTCCGAATGGCATTTTACGCTGACAAAGATTACACAGTAGACGAAACAGTCCTCCTAGCCGCCCAGAAGGTGATGGAGGGACACTTAGGCCTTCATTGGTACGACGCCAAGACTGAACGCCTAGCCGGTCGCCCGTCAGATCCCAAGCGCGGACTCACCTACCAGGACTTGAACGTCGGCACCTACGGCTACACCAACATTCCGGAGGACGTCCGCACCAGCCAGTCGATGGTTTCGCGCGGCAGTGAGAAAGTCGGCAAACTTCCCGACATGGGCTACGTCGTCAATCGCAAGTCAGACGTATGGTCCGACAACGTCGCGGAGCTTTACGAAGAGGTAAAGGCGCGGCGATGGGTTCCGGCGACCGATATTCCATGGACCGAGCTCCACACCAAGCCGCTTCCACATGACCTCGAGATGGCCTGCGCACAGCTCTACACCTTCCTGCAGGAATGCCAGATCGTGTCGATGGACTTTCCATCGAAGTGGGTCGCGCTGATCAACCAGGACTTCCTCGAGCTCAAGAGCTGGATGTGCGCGCAGATGCTCGACGCGTCACGCTTGTTCGAAGTGTTCCGCAAGCGTGCGCTGTTCGGCGGCGCGGGCCTCGGACGCGCCAGCGCGACGGCGGAGCAGGGACTCAAGGAATGGCTGTGGGCGGATCAGTTCCCGCAAGGATCAGTCTCGATCAACTTGTCGCTCGCCGGATTTCTCCTCACGCTATATCGCCAGGTGGGCGCGTTCGCACCGACCAACGTCGATCGCAAGATCATGCGCTATGCGATGCAGGACGCAGCGCGCCAAACCGCCTACGGTCTCGGCCAACTGCGCTACCATCTGAAGCATCGTCCGCTCGAAGCGAACGCGATCGAAGGCTACCTCGATCACACTGAGCACGCCTTGCTCGGATTGATCGGCAGCCCCGAGCTGCTCGAGCCGATGATCATCATCTGCGGCGGCGGACTCGAAAAGGCGCAGGTGGACAAGGGCCGCGCCGCGACCGCAAAGTTCATCAAGCTGGCCGTCAGCGAATACATGGAGCGAATCGCCGCCGCCGGCCTGACCGGTCACGCCAAGCGCAGCAAGATCCCCACGATGATCGATCGGATTTCGGCCACCGCGTAGGCAGAACTTCTCTATTGTCATTCGGAGCCTCCGCGGCGAAGAATTCCGAATCTTAACCTCCCCTTGTCCGAGGGGAGGTCGGCGAAAGCCGCGAAGCGGTGTCGCCGGGCGGGGTGCAACGCACGACACCGCGCCAACATGGACTTGGACTCGTTTAATCTCAATGCAGCGAGACCAGTTCGCCGCTCGACAGCAGCGCAACGGGCGTTGTTGGAACAGTCTGGCGTTGCACCACTCCCGTCACTCACCTTCGGCTCGTGCCGACCTCTCCTCGGACAAGGAGAGGTTAGGAATGTGTTTTCTGGCATCTGCGCGACTGCTAAACTACGCCGCATGCCAAATCGCAGTTCTGCAGTAATCGCCGGCGCGCCGGAGACGGTGGATTGTTCCTCTGCGGATCCGGCCGCCGCGTCCGACGATCCTGACCAACGTAGCCGCGGCTTTCTCGGGCGCATCTTCGACCGCGTCGTTCCGCGCACCGCGCTGGTGCGATTTCTCGGTTACGTGCGGCCGCATCTATGGCTGGTGGCGGGCGGTTCCGTCATGGGTATTCTCAAGTTCACGCTGCCGCTCGCGTTTCCGCTGGCCTTCAAATACGTCTTCGACGTTCTGCTGGTCCCGCAGCCGCATCTCGAGCATCTCAACTCGACGATCGATCGATGGTGTATCGCGATTGCGACGACGCTGCATCTCGGCGTGAGCTCTGCCGCCAAGCTTGAAGCCCTGACGGCCGCGCTGTTCGCGCTATTCTTGGTGCAGGCGATCGCGACCTACTACCGCAACTACTGGGCGGCCATGGCGGGTCATCGCCTGATCTTCGACCTGCGTTACGCGCTCTACAAGCACATGCAGCGCCTGTCGCATTCATTTTTTGATCGCACGACGTCCGGCGCGGTCGTCTCGCGCTTCATCTCGGACATCTCGATGGCGCAAAACTTCGTCGGCTCCGCCATGATCAACATCTGGATGGACGGCGTGTCGCTCGGCTTCGTGATCTGGCTGCTGTTCTCTCTGAACGTGCGGCTGGCGTGGATTTCTTTGATCATCGTTCCGTTCTATGTCGCCGTGATCAGGATTCTGTCGCCGCGAATCAAGGAGACCAGCCACGACCTGCAGGAAGTGGTCGAGGAATTTTCCGGCGAGCTGCAGGAACGCGTCGCCGGCGTCTCGACCGTGAAATCGTTTGCGCGTGAGGCCGACGAGGCGCGCCGGTTCCATCAGCGAACCACCGAAATGTACGACCTGACGATCGAGAGCGTGAAGCTTTCGTCGACGCATCAGATGTTCACCGAGTTCATATCGCGCGGCGCACCTCTGATCGTTGTCTGGGCGGGCGCGCTGATGATCATGCGCGGCAAAATGACCATCGGAACCGTGGTCGCGTTCTTCGGTCTGCTCCCCGCGCTCTACCTTCCGCTGCAACGCTTCTCCGAATTGTCGGTGATTGTGGCGACCGCGCTTGCGGCGATCGAGCGTATCTTCAACTTCTTCGACGAGACGCCCGAAGTGCACGACCTCCCGGGCGCGTCGGCGCTCAACCTGAAAAGCGGGACGGTCGAGATCGAGCATCTGCGCTTCGGCTACAAGCCGCTCGACGGCGGTCCGATTCGCATCACGCTCGACGACATAAACCTGAGGGTGCCTGCCGGGACGACGGTCGCGCTGGTCGGACGCTCGGGCGCCGGCAAGACCACGCTGGCCGGCTTGATCCCGCGCTTCTACGAGTTGGCCGCCGGCCGAATTCTGATCGACGGCACCGACATCTCGAGCGTGACGCTCAAGTCGCTGCGCGATTCGATCGGGATAGTGCCGCAGGACGCGATCCTGTTCAGCGCCTCGATTCGCGAGAACGTGCAATACGGGCGGCCCGGCGCGCCGGATGCGGAAATCTGGCGTGCGCTCGATCAGGCCAACATCCGCGACTTCGTCGATTCATTGCCCGACAAGCTCGACACGATGATAGGCGAGGGCGGTGTGCGTCCATCGACCGGACAGCGGCAGCGGCTCGCGCTCGCGCGCGTGTTTTTGAAGAACCCGCCGATCCTGATTCTCGACGAAGCGACCTCGGGTCTCGATTCAGAAGTCGAAAACCTGATTCACGACGCAGTGCGCCGCCTGATGAAGGGGCGGACATCATTCTTGATTGCGCACCGGCTCGCGAGCGCCGTCGACGCCGACGTGATCGTCGTGCTCGATCGCGGCAAGATTGTCGAGATTGGACCGCACTCGGAGTTACTCAAGCGCACCGGCGTTTACTCGCAACTGTTCAACGAGCAGACCCGCAAGCTGCGCCTCAAGTCCGATCATATCGTGCGAGCCCCCGGCTCGCTGAGCCCCGCGCCGGTTACGGAGGGGAGTGAGTAGGAACCAAGTCAGGGCAGGGAAGGGGAAATCACTTTATTGAATGTGAAACCCGCGGTGGGTTTCACGCTTCCTTCGGCAGGGGTGACCCCTGGACCCGGTGATAAGAAATCGCGAAATGTCGAGGACGACCTTTCGCTCTCAGGTCCTGAGGAACTAAAGCTCCGCAATTATGTAGGCGAACAGCGCGAAGAACGCCGCCCCAACGATCGCGTATTCCACGACTTTTCCTTTCGTGGTTTGCGTGGGAGCAAACGCCTTGTCGTGAGTCTGGTACTTTACGATGACAGGTGAGCCGGCGGGTCGTCGATTGCTCGAACCAAATACGGAGGGAGGATTGGCGATCTCGAGCACGTTAACTCGCGCGTTGGCGTGCTCAAGCCATTCTTCGTACTCGTCGGCGTTCGAGAATCGCTTTGTGAAAATAGCCATCTCAGCCCCCTGACAGCGCTCATTAGGTTTGGGCACCGCTAAGATAAGCTGAGCGTCAATCTAAATCAACTCACGTGGTCCAGCGAGTCTCTAATGTGGCTATCGGTATGGATAAAAAATGTAGAAAAGAAGCGACAAAATACACAAAATCCACAATCCTGCACGAATCTCCCGATACCGGCCTGCGGCAGTCTTGAGAAGCGGATAAAGCACCAGGCCGGCCGTGATGCCCACGCCGATATTGAAGGTGAAACTCATCAGCGCGATCACCGTGAACGCCGGAATCGCTTCGGTGTAATCATCGAAATCGATTTTGACGACCGGCGCGACCATCATCGCGCCGACGATAATCAACGCAGGTGCGTAAGCTGCCGCGGGAATCGCAGCAACCAGCGGAGCGAAGAACAGCGACATCGCAAACAGTGTCGCCACCACCACCGCCGTCAGCCCCGTCCGCCCTCCGACCTGGACGCCGGCCGCAGACTCGATATACGCGCCCGCCGTCGTCGTTCCCGCCAGCCCCGCGAACATCGTGGCGACCGCGTCCGCGAGCATCGGGCGCTCGATCTGCGGCAGCTTGCCGTCGGCGTCGAGAAATCCTGCCCGCGCAGACACTCCAATCAGCGAACCCATCGTATCGATCAACGCCATCACGAAGATTGTCAGCATCACGCCGAAGAACCCGACGCTCAATGCGCCGCGCAGATCGATTTGCAGCATGATCGGTGCGGGATTGGGCGGCATGCTGACCCACGCCGAAGGCGGCTTCGCGACACCGGTGATAAAAGCGGTGGACGCCGAGATCAGAATCCCGAGCAGGATGGCTCCAGGCACCCGTCGCACGATCAGGAATGCGATCAGCGCGAAGCTGAGAATGGCGATCTCGACTGAAGGCGTCGCGAGATTCCCAAGCCTCACCGGCGCGCCCGGCACCCCGATCGCGACGATGCCGGATTCGTTGAGTCCGATGAAAGTCAGAAACAATCCGATTCCTACGCCGAAGCTGTAGCTGAGGCCCGGCGGAAGCGCCTCGACCATCCATGCGCGCACGCGCGCGACCGTCAACAGCGTGAACATCACGCCCGCGAGAAACACCGCCGCCATGGCGGTTTGCCAACTGTAGCCGAGGACCTTCACTACCGTGTATGCGACGAATGCGTTCTCGCCCATGTACGGCGCGATCGCGAACGGGCGGTTCGCGTAGAGACCCATCACGAGCGTTCCGACGATTGCGGTCATGATAGTCACGACCATCGAGGGTCCTTCGGGGATGCCGGCGGCTTTCAGAATCGCGGGATTGACCGCGATTATGTACGACATCGTGACGAACGTCGTGACGCCGGCGATCATCTCGCGCCGAACCGTGGTGCCGGCGGCTTCGAGCCCGAAGTAATTTGATATTCGCGATGCCAATCGAAGGCGTCCCCCAGCCCGTGCAAGTTGCTGTTCGTTATATTTGCTATATAAATGAGCGAACGCGAGCACACGCACTGCCGTCACGCCCTCATCCAGAGTGAGCAAATGAAAGAAGAAAACCCTGCAAAGACACAGGCCGGAAAGACTCAGGTCGCTCCCAAATCGATTACCACGCTGGCAGTTGACGTTGGCGGGACTGGAATCAAAGCGGCCGCGCTCGACGAAAAAGGCAAGATGATCACCGAGCGGCAAAAGATCAAGACGCCGCACAACGCGACGCCCAAAAAAGTGATCGCGATCATACAGGAACTCGCGAAGATGGCGGGTGAGTTCGATCGCGTGTCGGTAGGATTTCCGGGTGTGATCAAAAGCGGCGTGGTTTACACCGCCGCAAACCTCGGCAAGGGATGGAAAGCCTTCAACCTCGAAGCGGTGCTGGAAAAAAAACTTAAGAAGCCGGTCCGCGTCGCCAACGATGCCGACGTTCAGGGCCTCGGATGCGTTACTGGCCACGGCGACGAGTTGGTAATCACGCTGGGGACCGGATTCGGATCGGTGCTGTTCGTTGACGGGCACCGGATTCATCTCGAGCTGGGGCATCATCCGTTTCACAAGGGCAAGACCTACGAAGACGAACTGGGCATCAAGGCGTTCCGGAAGAAGGGCAAAAAGAAATGGAACAAGCATCTGCGCGAGGCGATTGACGAGCTGGCGAAGACCTTCAACTACGACCGCCTGTACATCGGTGGCGGGAACGCGGCGACGATCAATTTCAAACTGCCGTCGAACGTCAGGATAGTCAGCAACACCGACGGCCTGCTCGGCGGCATCAAGCTATGGCAGGATCAAGCGGTGGTGAAGAAAGCCGCATAGACGTAGCGGGCAACGGCGATGTCGCACCGTCCGCGCAGATGCGATAAATCCTATAAATCCTGGAGGGGTGGCCGAGTGGTTAAAGGCACCGGTCTTGAAAACCGGCAGGGATGAAAGTCCCTCGTGGGTTCGAATCCCACCCCCTCCGCCAGCAAGTCTCCGAAGCAGAGAAATCCGGGCTTCCGCTGGCGAAAAGCCCACGCAGACGGCGAACAGAAAGCTGAAAGACCGCTTTCAACACCTCAATGGCGAGCGGGCTCGAACAGCTCAATCGGATTGCCGTCGGGATCTTCGATTTGAATCTGTTTGCCACCGGGGCCGACCTCGATTTCATTTCTAAAACGCAGACTCGCCTTTTTCAGCTCCGCAATGCGCGCAGGCAAATCTTGGACCTGAAGGAGCACACGGTTCCATCCGCCGGGCTCTTGTTGACGGCCATCGCACATTGGTCGCGACCCAGATGCCCCAGGACCGCTCAAGATCAACTTGAGGCCACCTATTGAAACCTGGCCGAAAGCCGGCAAGTTCTGCATGTCCAGATTGAAACCAAGCGTCTGCGTATAAAAAGTAATTGCCCGCTGAACATCTTTGACCTGATATCGAACACCCCAAAGCCCCACAATGAAAGCCTGTGTCGTATGCGATGACTCCGAGTGTTGCTTCTCGCTCTCTTGTATTGAATTCATAGGTAGACACTCCGGTCGCCGCTGATTCGCCCTCGTGATTCCCATCCGATGTCGCTCGCACGGCGAGTTGCCGCAATTCGAATCAACCGATGCTCGTTCATTCGGGACCGCTTTCGTGTCGCGCCCGCATCAAGTGGCGTAACTTATCCGGATTGCGCACGATGTACAGCGCTCGAATGACGTCATCTTCAATCTCGAACGCCGCAGTTTGCACCGGACCCTCGGGTGCGTCCACGATGATACCGGGCAGGCCGTTGACGTTTGCAAAGCGTGTGCTGAACTCTTGGCGCCACCACGCACCTGGACGTTTGCGCGAGACTTCAATCAGGAACCGCGCCGCGCGATCGGCACCTTCGATCACGTCCAGAGCCGCCCGCACTCTGCCGCCGCCGTCTGTCACGATGCGCACGTCGCTCGCCAGCAACTGCGTGAGCGCATTGAGATCGCCTGACTGGGTTGCCGCCGCGAATGCGGACAGGAGTTGTGCATGCTTCGCATAGATCTCGCCCGGACGCGGCGTCGGCGTAGCGGCGCCGCGTGGTCGTAACGCGCGCACGTGAGCGCGTGCGCGGGTGGCCAGCTTCCGGCATGCGGTCTCGCTCCGATCCAATGTCGTGGCAACTTCGCTGAAAGAGAAATCGAACACGTCGTGCAGCAGGAAGGCGGCACGCTCGAGCGGTGACATTTGGTCGAGGATCAAGAGCAGCGCTATCGATAGGTCTTCAGCCAATTCCGTGCGGCTGTCGGGCGCGAGCGCTGGCGTGTCCAGAACCGGCTCCGGCAGCCACGGGCCGACGTACTCCTCGCGCCGGGCGCGAGCCGACGTCAGCATGTCCAGACAAATCCGTGTCGTCGTAGTCATGAGAAACGCCCTCGGGTCCAACACTCTGAGGCGGTCGGAGGCATGCCAGCGCAAGTACGTTTCCTGTACTGCGTCCTCGGCGTCAGCCATCGATCCGAGCATGCGATACGCAAGACCGAGCAAGCGCCGGCGATACGGCTGGAAGCTTTCGGCGGGACTCGACAAGCTCGTGGAACTCACGTCATTCGCTCGGGCTCTGCGGCAGTGCGGCGGCGGCGGGCCAGAGCCAGCCCGCCGAGGGCCAGGGCAATTATCCCCAACACGAACGCCGCTGCGCCACCGACTACTCCATTGCCGGTGCCAGGACCACCTTTGGCGACGGCCAAATTCAGCCAGCCATTACTCACGGCGATTAGACCCGCCACCAGGACCACAATGGCTCCGAGTCGCCCGGAGTCCGTACCGAAGCGACCGGCGGGACGAGCCAGAGCCAGCCCACCGATGGCCACGCCGACCAGTGCTACCATGGCGACCGTGGTGGCCCAGAGTCTCCGCGCGGTAATGCCGTAAACTGTGACGGAGGCTGGCTCGGAAACGTGTGCGGCGACCAGCACACCATACACAAGCCCCCCGAACAGGGCGGTTACAACCAGGGCGGCGAGTGCAATGGCGAAGTTTCGTTTCATAGATTTTCGAACCTCTAGCCTCCAATGGTTAGACGGGGTAGCCCTTCGAAATGTGACATAGGTTGGCGGCGAAAACCTTATTCATTTTCTCGACGATCCGCCAAGATTCTTGCCATTCCTCTCTGTTTCGACTTTTCGGAGGGGACTTTGCGAACGTCTTAGAACTTACGAATCGGAAAGGGAAGAACGGCTCTTGGCGAAAGTCCCCTTCCGGCTCGAATGACTGCGCTCCGAGAGCAAAGTCCTCTCAGAGTCAGTCGCTCGGAGCGGTTGCGTTCCGGGACAGACTCTCGCTATGCGTCAAAGCCGAGTACGACGTCCAAAAAGCACGGTGTCGGCATGAATTCCGAAGCATCGAACATCGAATATGAGCTTGATGATTCAATCGCTACTGTGCGGCTGAATCGGCCCGAGAAGCTCAACGCTTTCACGTTCGCGATGATCGATCAGATTCGCGATGCGGTGGAGCGCGCTGCCGCGGACGAAGGCGTGGTCGGAATCATTGTCACGGGAACCGGTCGCGCCTTTTCCGCCGGGCTCGATACAGAAGATCTCGCGCGCTCCACCAAGGGCGGCGCGCCGCCGAGCGCTCCCGATACTGCCCCGGATGAACTGCCGGCGCTGTTCAGCTATTTGCTGCGCGTGCCGAAGCCGGTGATTGCGGCAGTCAACGGCGTCACGGCAGGCGGCGGCTTCGTCCTCGCTATGATGTGTGATCTGCGGTTCGCAGCGTCCGACGCGAGCTTCACGACCGTATTTTCGAAGCGCGGGTTGATTGCCGAGCATGGCACGGCGTGGCTGTTGCCGCGGATTGTGGGCACCAGTCGCGCACTCGATCTGCTGTGGAGCTCGCGGCGCTTCGATGCCGCCGAGGGGTATCGAATCGGGTTTGTCGATCGCCTGGTGCCGCACGAAACTCTGCTCGACGAGACCAAGGCTTATCTGCGCGAACTCGCAGCGAACGTCTCGCCGAACTCGCTCGCCGTTATCAAATCCGAGGTGTATCGCCACTGGTCGCTCGCAATGGAAAGCGCGTTTCGCGACGCCGATGGCCTTATGAAAGTAGCGCTCATGCATCCCGACGCGACCGAGGGCGTCAAGTCATTCGTCGAGCGCCGCGCGCCACGATTCAAGCGAATTAGAGGAGAAAAACCGTGAGCAGCACTCGCCGCGATATCATCTATGAGAAGTCGGGCCCGGTCGCGCGGCTCACGATGAATCGTCCCGACCGGCTCAACGGAATGACCAATCGGATGCTGGTCGAGACGCGCGATGCCCTCGCGGCCGCCGCCGAGGATCGCGAACTCAGAGTCCTGGTCCTGACCGGCGCGGGCAAGGGCTTCTGCCCCGGTGCCGACATCAGCCGGGTCGCGTCCGCGGCGCCGGACGATCCTCTCACTGCGGACGATTTTCGCGTACCGATTCTGCTGCACAACATGCCGGCCGTAACGATCGCGGCGGTCAACGGTGCCTGCGCGGGGGCGGGTCTGGGATGGTCGCTTGCGTGCGACTTCAGATTTGCGGCGGAGTCGGCGCGCTTCAACGTCGCGTTTCTGGATGTTGGCGTTGCGGGCGATATGGGCGGGCCGTGGAGCCTCTCGCGAATCGTCGGTTCGGCGCGTGCCCGCGAACTCTATTTCCTGCCCGGCAAGTTCGACGCGGCCGAGGCGCTGAGGATTGGATTGGTCACGCGTGTTTTCCCCGATGTTCGATTTCGCGATGAGGTCGATGCGATCGTGAACCGGCTTATCGATTGTGCGCCGATCGCACTGCGCACACTGAAGGCGAACTTTGTCGACTCGGAACGGATGGACTTTGCGGGGTATGTTGCGCTCGAAACCGAACGCCACTTCAGAATGTTCGAGACCGAGGACACTCGGGAAGCATTTGCGGCCAAAGCCCAAAAGCGCAAGCCCCAATTCAAAGGCCGGTGACAGGATACCAATCTTCGGCGCGCTCCATCATCAATACGTCCTGGTTTAGGTGTTGACCAGGGACAATATGCGCCGCTTCAGCATTGCTCTTGCTCTTTCCACGTTATTGCTCCTGTCGGTCACTTCAGTCCGACAATCGGCCACCGCATCCGTTCCCATGGTGCCGCGCTTCGAGCCGGCGGCCTGCCCGGCACTGCCAGTAAAGGCTTTGGCCAACGCCAGCTGTGGCTACCTCGTAGTCCCGGAGGATCGGAGCCAGCCGCGCGGCCGCACAATCCGACTCATCGTCGCGATCATCCCCGCCCGCTCGGCGAGGCCGGAGCCCGACCCAGTCATCTACCTCGCGGGCGGCCCAGGCGGGATCGCTATCAATGAGGCGGACTTGGCCGTCGCCACCGGCCTCAACCACGACCGGAATCTTATCCTCATGGATCAGCGAGGTACTTTGTACTCCGAGCCGGCGCTGACCTGCCCGGAGGTTGACCAGTTCTTCGTGCGCAGCCTCGGTCTCGCCTTGGATGCTCCTTCGACCGGACGCCTCCATGCGGCGGCGGCGCGAGCCTGCTACCTTCGCTGGGCCGCGACCGGACGGAACCTCAGCGAATATAACACGACCGAGAACGCGGCAGATTTCGCCGACTTACGCACGGTGCTCGGAATCACCGAGTGGAACGTGTTCGGGGCTTCTTACGGCACCAATCTGGCGCTCACGCTGATACGCGAGCATCCAGAGGGCATCCGCAGCGCTATCCTCGACTCAGTGCAACCGCCGTCGGTCGTAAACGTGGGAAGGTACTGGGGCAACGCTCGCGAGGGATTCGACAACCTCTTCAGCGCGTGCGAGCAAAAGCGTGGCTGTTGGAGCCGTCCAACTGGCCTCAGCGAGACCTTCGCCCGCTTGGTGCGTGAGCTCGAATCCCATCCGATCACCACTAGCGTGATGCCGGAAAAGGGCAAGCCACCGGTGAAGGTGGTGATCGACGGTGGGAAGCTGGTGAACTGGCTCGTCGACATGTCCTTCGCGACAGCAGACTACACGCATGTGCCGGACTGGATCGGTGATCTCGCCAAGGGAAATCCGGAGAAAATCGCTTTGTCGATCGCAAAGCCCGTGTTGACCACTCCCGAAGGCTACATCGGCTACGGCCTGACATACGGCGTCATCTGCGGCGAGTGGGTGCCCTACGAGAGCGAATCCGACGTGCTGTTGCAGGGGCGGCGCGCTTTCCCAAGCTATCCGGACAGCGTGCTGGCGCCCGCCGTGCACTTCACCTATGTGTACAATGACTGCCGCGGCTGGAAGGTACACAAGGCCCCCCTGGCGCAACGCTCGGCTACGCGCAGCACCGTTCCAGCCCTCATCCTATCGGGCAGCTTTGACGCCATCACACCGCCAAGCTGGGGACAAATCGCGGCCCAAACGCTTCCCAACTCAACGGTCCTGGTCATCCCAGCGGTCGGACATTTCGCAGCCCCCGAGTCTCCACGCGCACAGTGCGAGATCACATCGTTCCTCACCGATCCGAAAACAACTCGGCGACGAACTCATTGTCAGTGATGACCCAAACTCAAGCCCAGCGGTGCACGCGAGAGATATTGAGAGGACAAAGTGTCAGCTTAAAAAAATACGGCCTAGATAGTCATGAAAGGCGCTTGCCGTTGCGGGCTCGCTGCGATAGCCCACGTAACCGTCGGGACGGATGAGGTACATGCATTCGGTTTCGGCGCCATAGCGGTAATGGAGCGAACGTTCGGGATCGAGGATGAGGCGTCCATGGAACTTCTCGTTCGAAGGAACGCTGCCTGCTTCGATGGCCACGAAGTAGATGTTAATCAGGTCGTGCAGACCGCCCTCGACCGACTGAGCCAATTCGGCCAGCCGGCCCCACGACTTAGCCTCATGGTCGGCGCCGGGGCACAGGAGCAAGGTGTGCTTTGGCCCGCGCATCAACTCGAACAGAGTCGTCGGGCGATTGTCGTATAGCAGCGGCTTGGCGTCGGGCGCCTCCTCACCCGGTCGGGGGCCGGCCGTGAAGCGCGTCTTTCCAAAGTGGCTGCCTTCGTGCTGATGGCATATCGGACTCTTCGTGTAATTCAGGTCCAACTGCTCAATGTGTCGCGCCATGCGCTTGGCTACTTCCGGTGGCACGACCATATTGACGTACATCTGCTGGCGCTGTTCGGGTGAAAGATTGATGAACCCTTCGAAGCGGTCGGTCAGCACCTTGGTGGTGGCGAGTACGTCTTCGGCAACTGGCCGCCGCTCCTTCTCGTAGCTGTCGAGCAGGTCGGCCGACGCGCGGCCACGATGGACCAGCGCCAGCTTCCAGGCCAGGTTGTACGCGTCCTGGATGCCGGTATTCATGCCTTGCCCGCCCATCGGGCTGTGGATATGCACGGCGTCGCCGGCCAGAAAGATGCGTTCGTGGCGATAGTGGCGCGCGGCTCTGTAGTTGATGCGGAAGTAGGCCAGCCAGCGTGGGTCGCGGACACGGATGCCGGCCGGTCCCCGCTCGGATGCGATTGCCTGCACATCTTCCAGGCTGGGCTGCTCTTTGACCGCGTCGTGCTGCGTTGGCAGGTCAGCAGCCACTAACCACCGCGCGTTCGGCAGTGGGAAGAAGAAGAGCAGTCCACGGTCGGTCATGAAGGAGTGTATTTCGTCGGGCGCAAGTGCGCCTTCGATCAGCACATCGGCAAGGCAATACTGATGGAGGTCTTCCTTGCCTGGAAAGTGAATGTGGTTCAGATGGCGTACCCGGCTGTGGGCCCCGTCGCACCCGATGAGCCATGGAGTCTCGACCACTTCTTCAGAGCCGGTGCCGCGGCGGATTGTTGCGAAGACCGCGTCGGGCCGCCCGGAAATCGCCACGAGCTCGGTGTCACGGTCGACTTGGATGCGGTACGTCCCGAGCAGGCGCTCCAACGCTGATTCCGTTTTGCATTGCTCGAGGTTCACGCTGAAGGGATATGGACCGTCGATCTCGCCGCCGCTGGAGTGCATGAAGCGCTCGCCGTTGGCGTACTGGCTCATGCCGAGCACTTTGTGACCCTGGGCAAGAATCTCCTCGACGATGCCTAAGTCGTGAAAAATCTCCAGCGTCCGTGCGTGCACGGAGCACGCGCGGCAATGCGGATTGATTCCGGACTGCCTGTCGATAATGCGGACCGGTGCGCCATGACGAGCCAGTTCACATGCCATTGCGAGCCCGGTTGTGCCGGCCCCGACGATCAAGATGGGTGAGTTGTTAGCCATGCGCGCCGGTTTCCCGAAAGTAATCCTGGAGAAGTAGATTATGCTTGTGCATGGACACGCTCTACAATCTGGAACATGACAAGTACGCGTCCCTCGACGCTGGTTTGGAAATCAGGTTTCTTGATGAAGTTCCCGTTGAAGACTCGATTGCGAGAAACGCCCGACTCTCTTCACTAGACCACGGAGCGCAAGATGCCAAAACCGATTCGAGTCCATCTTATCACCGGAGGATTTCCACCTGGTTCGTTCGCCGGCCATGACATGGATTACGCGCGGCTGCGTCTGCTCGGCCTGCTGCAGGAGAATTCGCAAGTGCTCACGACGAGCGCGAACGATTTTACGGATGTCGCGAAGTGGCTGCCCGGGAGCCAATTTCTAATCACCTATGTCGCCGGCCCGTTTCCGGATGACGCTCAGGATGAGATTATTCGCAACTTCCTCAAGTCGGGCGGGCGATGGCTTGCGCTGCACGGGACCAGCGGCGGAAAAGCGGCGCCGGTCGGCGACCAGCGCTACATCAGGAAAATGGTCAAAGGCCGCTATCACGACACGCTCGGCTGTTTTTTCCTGAATCATCCGCCGCTGCGCAAGTTCCGCGTCGAGGTTGCGGATCGCGGGCACTTCATCACCAGGGGACTGCCGGCGTCCTTCGAGGTGATGGACGAGCTGTATCTAATCGAGCTTCAAGACCCGTCGGCATGCCAGACGCTGCTCACGACCGAACTCGCTACCGATCCCTCGCCCAGAGGATTCGGTTTCGTTTACGACCGAGACAGCTCGGTCATGCCCGATGGCAAGACGCGCGTACTCGGCTACACCCGCGAGGTCGGCGCCGGCGCGGTCACCTATGTCGCGCTGGGCCACTGCCATTCGCCGATTAGTAACGTCCAGCCGTTTGTCGATTCGAGCGTCGAGCCTTCCGGCAAAACTCCCCAGGTGTTCCGCGGTTCATGGGAGACCGCGGAGTTCGAGATGCTGCTGCGCAACGCGATCGGCTGGGGGACCGGTGCGCGGCCGTAGAGCGCTGCCACGTCGAGCGGCGCGTGTAGCCTCGATCGTTGGCCGCTCAAGCGAGTGATTCAGGCGAGCTATATGCTCAGCGACATGACGCCAGGATTCGGCAAGGTGATCGATCACCTCGAATAGTCCGGCGCGCTAAATCATAAATCCGCCGTCAACGCTGATGACCTGTCCGGTCACCGCGCTGGCGGCGTCGGTTACTCGCTGGAGTCTCGCGAAGCTGGCGGGCAGCGGCCGCGGCCTCCGTTCGAGGAGCAATACTTCCTCGGCAAGTACGGAAATCCGTTCCCGCGCGATCCTAAAGTCGTCGAGGAACTGAAGAAATCCAGGATGCTGCAAACGCCGGCGCCGATTCCAGGGCGCAAGGAGGAACTCCGTCGCCTCGCCAGACAGCTGAATCTGCCGGAATGATCGCGGGTTACGAGCGATCGTTGAAGATGCGCGCGTAGGTCTTTTGTGTTGCCGCCGCCTGCTCCTGCGCTTTTCTGCGCTCTTCCGGAGTAGCCATCTCAGCAATCAGTTTGCGCTCGAGAGCGAGAGCGTCCTTCAGCGGCAATTCGACCCCGCGATTGACTAACTGCTTTGCGGCTTTGAGCGCATACGCAGCCCGCTCGACATACACCCGCGCCATCTTCTCGCACTCGTTGAGCAACTCCGCTGACGAAGCGATGCGATTAACCAGCCCTACTCGAAACGCTTCTTCCGCGGTCCATGGCAGTCCGCTGAAAATCATCTCTTTAGCAACGCCGGCGCCGACCAGGCGTGGAAGCCGTTGCGTTCCACCGCCGGCAGGCAGAGCGCCAAACCGGATTTCCGGAAGCCCAATCGTCGCAGTGTCTGAAATGACCCTGACATCGCATGCCAGCGCGATTTCGCACCCGCCACCCATCGCTGCGCCGTTGATCGCGGCGATCACCGGCACGCGGGATTCTTCGAGCGCACTGAACAGATCGCGCTGCGGAGTTACAAAGTCTCCACTGCCCCGACGCTCCGTGCCGCCAGCCGCTCGCTCGCGAGCGCGCTCAGCAAAGTCGCGCAGATCGGCCCCGCCGCAGAAGTGTTTGCCGGCGCCGGTGACAATGACGACACGGTACTCGGAGTCCGCTTCCGCCTCCTCCATCGCAGCTACCACTTCTTTCATGAGTTGGAAGCTGATCGTGTTCGCGCGATCGGGACGATTCAGCGTCAGGTAGCCGATTCCTTCCTTGCGCTCGAAGATTATCGTTTCGTATTTCATGCTGCTCTCCCTCGACTACATCGCGAACGAATAACCGCCGTTGACTGGAATTGTTTGTCCCGTGATCCAGCTCGACGCATCGGAACTCAGAAAAAGGATCATATTGGCCGCATCCTCCGGCTCGCCCACGCGCTTGATCTGGTAGGCCTTCAGCATTCGCTTGACCGCTTCGGGATCGGACGTGGCGCGCTCGATAGCCGGCGTGCGCGTTGCGCCAAGGGCGACACAGTTAGCAGTGATTCCCGCACGGCCGAGGTCCTTGGCGACGGCTCGCATGAAACCCGCGGCACCCGCCTTGGCTCCCGAGTAGATCTCAAGATTAGGCTCGCCCACGCGGCCCGCATCGGAGATCACGGTCACGATTTTGCCGTACTTGTTCGCGATCATCGCGGGTCCCGCCACTCGCACGCAGTTCAACACACCGAAAAGGTTGGTGCCGAGGAACGGCTCCCAGTCTTTAGGCTCCTGCTCCCAGAAAGGTTTGCGTGCGACGGCCCTCGGATCGGCGCCGGCGTTGCCCGCATTGTTCACCACAATATCGACTTTGCCGAAGGCAGTTCGCGCTTTTTCAAACATCGCGGTGACCGACGCAAAACTGGTGACGTCGCACTGCGCCGCCAGAGCTTTGACGCCGAGCTTTTCAACTTCGGCGGCGACAGTTTCCGCACGCTCGAGACGGAAATCGTTGACCACTACGCCGCCCGCGTTGTTCTCGGCGAAGCGAAGCGCGACCGCGCGGCCTACGCCTTGTCCTGAGCCGGTAACCAGGCCGACGCGTCCCTTGAGATCGAGGATGTTAACGCCCAAGTTTTCTCCTCCCGGTAATCTGCGTTCTAGACGAGCACTCCCGCCTCGCTCAATTGTGCGATTTCCGTCTCCGACATTCCCAAAACGGTCGCCAGCACTTGCTTCGTATGTTCTCCGATTCGCGGTCCCCGCCGAGTTGCGGGAAGGCGGGTGCGACCGAGCGAGAAGCGCGGCCCTTCGATTTCCGCTTCGCCGAAAACCGGATCGTCAATCTTGTTGAGGTGTCCTGCTTCGAGAAGATCGGCGTCGCGGGCGAGGTCGCTACTCCGGCTAACGACATGAGCCGGCACTCCCGCGGTTTGAAGGAGATGCTCGATCGCTTCGGCCTCCTGTTCGCGCGTCCAACCGGCGATAACTGCCTCCAGCTTGGCGCGATTGCGCAGCCGTCCGATGATGGTGTCGAAGTCCGCGTCGCGCAGCTTCCCACCGATCGCTGCGCGAAGTGCGTCCCAATGAGCCGGGGCCGAAGCATCGATCGCGATCCATCGATCTTCCCCGCTGCACCGGTACACGCCCTGTGGAATCTGCAGGGGCGATCCCGCGACTCCGCGGCGTTCCGGAATCGTTCCGTTCGCCGCGTACTCGTAATATGCCGGCATCATGAACTGAATTCCCGCTTCCGCTTGCGCGACATCCATATAACATCCCATTCCGCCGCGTGATCGGCGGTGGAGCGCCGCGAGGATGCTCGCGACGATAAACCTCGGCGTCACCGCGTCGGTCCATGGCCCAAAAGGTCCCGCTGGCTCACGATCGGGCCATCCGATTTGATACGTCGCACCCGACATCGCCGCACCCATCGTTCCGACGCCACTGGTGCCCTTCGCATACGGTCCGGTCTGTCCGAGCAGGCTCGTCGACGCCATGATGATCCGCTCGTTTCTTTGCCTTAGATCCGAATAGCAGAGATGAAGCGTCTCCAGCACGCCGGGTGTGAAGCTTTCCAGCACGATATCCGCCCATTGAGTAAGCCGGAGCACAATCTCTCGCCCTTCGGGACGGCGGATGTCGATCGCGATGCATCGTTTTCCCGCATTGAGGTTGTGATAACTCACCGAGCGTTCGGGGCCCATCTTCCCGTCCTTGAACGGACCGAGCGTGCGAACCGGGTCGATGCGTTTCGAGCTCTCGACCTTGATCACATCGGCGCCCATATCGGCCAGGTAGCGTCCGCTGGCCGGTCCAACCATGACCCAGCTCAAATCGAGCACATGCACGCCCGCTAGCGGTGCTGCCATCTCAGACTGCTCCTGCGACGAACAGCGCCTGGATCTCAGTTTTGGAAAGACCGAGTTCCGCTTCGAGGATCTCGGCGGAGTGTTCGGACAATTTCGGCGCGGGCCGTTTTATCTCGATCGAGTAGTTCGAGAATTGTGCAAATCGCGCAGGCGTATCGATTTCGCGGCCCGCCTCGATATTCACCGGCACAAAGAGTCCACGCTCGCGGTACTGCTCATAGCTGGCGACGTCCGCCATGTTCATCACGGGCGCCGCCAGTAATCCAAGACGCCGCGAGAATTCTGCGATCTCAGCCTTGCTCTTGGACCGCGCGAGCGACTTGAGTCCGTCAACCAGCGCTTTCAGATCCGACGGTGAGGTTTTTCGCGCCGGCAGGTCGCCGATGAACGACGGCCAGCTTATCTCGGCGATTCGCCGATCCATGTGCCCCTCTTCAGAGGCCCACGTCGCGAGCCGTTGCGTCATCTGCCCGAACACTGGACCGAAGCCTATCGTGATCAACGCGAACCCGTCCGCGCACTCGTAAACACTCGGCACTGGCACGCCCGCGATCACCATCGCGCCTTGCGTGCGTCTGGCTTCTGGATTGCCCGAGCCTGGAACAAGAGCCTGTCCGAATGCGGCCATCATCGCTGCGATCCTGGCCGACACCTCGGCGTGCTGTCCCGTCCCGTCGCGGTCGCGTGCGATGAGTGCCGCGAGCGTCGCGATCGCCGCATCGGCGCCCGCCTCCATCATCGCTTGCGGCACTGGGAAAAAGAGCGGTGGACGATCGAGGTCCCCGGTCATCGCCGGCGCGCCGCTTGCCGCCATCACGGTAAAATCGGTCGCCGCGTATTCGCTCTTGGAGTTGTTGGGCGTGAATGGAGTGATCGTGCATCGGATCGTGCGCGGCGCGAACTCAACCGAGTCGAGCAACGACTTTCTGCCCTCGCCCGACGCTTCGAGCACCATGTCAAATTTTCTGGCGAGGTCTCGGATCAGCGCCTTTCCGTCAGGCGACGCGAGATTAAGAGTAATTCCGCGCTTGTTGTAATTGAGCGCTTGCCAGGTGAGGCTCCGTTCGATTCCGGGAATGTCGCCGAGAAATGGAGCAAGCCGCCGTCCCGGCGATCCCGCAGGGGGCTCGACTGCGACGACATCCGCGCCCAGGTCCGCAAGGATTCTTCCCGCCATCATGGTCTCAGGCGCGGAGATTTCCAGCACGCGAACGTCATCGAGCATGAGGGCGGCTCCCGCTGTCAATTGCGGCGCGATGCGCAGGACTCGTCATCGGGCCGAAACATACATACATGCTGGTCACCATGCAAAATTGACGCAGACGAAAGTTTAGTCCTATCGTCTCCAGCGGGAGGCTATCATGCCCAACCGCACGGCCGTTCATCCCGAACTCTACTCGCCAGGCTCCGCCGATAATCCGTCCCTGAGCGGCGGCAAATGCCGCGTGTGCGGCTATGTCTTCTTTCCTCCGCAGCGCTATGGATGCGAATCCTGCGGTGCGCAGCCCGACCAGCTCGAGCCAGTTCAATTGGCCGGACGCGGCACGCTTCATTCATACGCAACTGTTCATCTGCATATGGGCAAGGACATCGAGGCTCCTTTCACGATCGGCCTGATCGTCCTCGATGACGGCCCTGCGGTTCGATCCACGCTTACCAACCGCACAGACGCAGGCCTCGCCATCGGCGACCGCATGAAGAGCGTACTCGTTGCGGCTGGCACCGATGAGCAAGGCAAAGAGATGGTCGAGCTGCGCTTCGCCAAGGCAGAGGCAGACAAGTGAAAAAGAAACTTCGTGATATGCGTCCGGTTCATGTGGTCGGCGTCGGTCTGCATCGATATCAGCGCCTCAGCGAGACTCCATACGTGACGCTCGGTCTTACCGCGGTACGGGAGGCTCTTGCGGATGCTGCACTTGAATGGCGATCGGTCGAGTCGGCCTACACCGGCACGGCGCTAATCGGGATGGCGGCGTCGCGGCCGATGCTGCGTCACCTCGGCGCGACCGGAATTCCGATGGCCCAGGTTGAGAACGCGTCCGCTTCGGGATCGACGGCATTTCGCCAGGCGTGCATCGATGTCGCCAGCGGCCTGACTGATGTTTCGCTCGCGTTGGGAGTGGACAAACCGGGTCCCGTCGCGATGGCGCCGGGTAAGACCCGGATGCGCGACCTGGTCGGTTCACGCGTGGTGCCGTTCACGCACTTCGCGCTGCTCACGCAGGAGTACATGACGCGCTTCGGCGTGAGCGCAGAACAAATCGCCCAGGTCGCCGTCAAGAACAACCGCAACGGCGCGAATAATCCGTACGCGCAGCGCCAAAAGGCTGTGACTCTGGAGGAGGTGATGGCCGGCCCGGCTATTTCTGGGTCGCTGACGCGCCTTCAATGCTGCCCCGTCGGCGAGGGCGCAGCCGCAGTGATCGTCGCCTCAGACGATGCGATCGCGCAACTCGGAATCGATCGCAGTCGCGCGGTAAAAGTCATCGCGTCGGTCACAAGAACGGAGCAGGTCTACCGCGGAGCCAAGAATTTTGACGCGGAGCTGACCCGCGAAACGGTCCAGCAGGCGTTTGACGAGGCCGGCATAGGACCCGCTGACTTGGACCTCATCGAACTTCACGACGCGTTCACGATTGAAGAACTGCTGTACCTGGAGGCAATGGGGTTGTGCGCGCCGGGCAAGGCCGCGGCCGCGATCGCCGCGGGCGAGTTCGATATAGGCGGCCGCTGCGCGGTAAGCGCGTCAGGAGGACTGCTCGCGATGGGCCATCCGATCGGACCGACAGGGGCCGGACAGATCGCCGAGATGACGCGCCAATTGCGTGGCGAAGCCGGCGTACGACAACAGCCGAACGCGAAGACCGGACTTGCTCACATGGTGGGCGTCGGCGCCGTTTGCGTCGCTCATATTCTTGAGAAGGGCGGGTGAACAGCCTTCGAGAAGCGTTTCGGTGAAGAAAGGAGTTCGCATCTGACTGCGTCCTCCGCCTGTCCGTCGAGCGGCACCTGATCGTCAGGGCCGATAGTTTGCTAAAAACCGTACTGCTCGAATTCCCGGAACAAAAAAGTAGCCGCCCCCTTTCATCACAACAAATTGCGGAAGTCGGCGAAGATGACGGTTGATCGGCTTTGCTTGAATTGTGAATTCTCCACTGTTGGAACTATCGCCGACCAGCGGATCCCTATCGTTATCCAGCCCATTGAAGGACGGATCGTTAATCCATTGTTGCTGAACGAATTCGTACTGACGCCGGAGGTCAGCATTGAGCACTATAAAATACAGGCCTTGCTCGTTTTTGGGATTGTCTTTGGCTGAGCCCTTGGTTGGCGATGAAAACTTTCGTCCTCGCCGGATCAGGCGATGGCGCCTGGATATCAGAATTGATCTCGATGGCGGCATATCCAGCGAATCGCGCGGATTGGCACGTCGAATATGTGAACCGATCGGACACACCGTGCCGTCGGGATCGGTCTCCATGAAAAGAAAATCGTTGCGAGGTTCCGAGCCGGGCGCATCGGGCGATAACACCAGCGGAGCGCCGCTTCGCCATCGGCCAACTATTTTCGCGGCATTGAGCTCGCGCTGCTCCCGGGTAGCGGCGCTGTTGTCGATGTAGTTCCGGAATTCGTCAACCTTCTGAATCAATTTCCGAAAAACCAGGTAAGTGCCGTTCAGTCCAAACGCACGTTTGCCGGGTCTCGAAGGATGATCGGCTAAATCGCCCAACGGATCAGCCCAACTCGCGATACTTGGAATTTGAGTCAGATGATTCAGCTCGTTCTCATAGCCGAGTACGAACTCTCCGGTACTTATCGGAGATTCGGCTTGTTTCCGTCGCCCCAGGAGTCCTTGCACGAGAGGCTGCGAAATTCCATCGCGGTAGCCGAAAGGTTCGGTTTCGTCGCCGGGCGGGATGACAGAATCCTGCTCCGCGATCACGCTCAGTCCTTGGCTAAATTGAGGAGAGCCAGTGACTTGGCCGTGCAACGATTGCAGATACTGATTAGTTGAAGCGTAAAGCATGAGTAGCACGTGCAGGGCAGGTTGCTTCTGCCGGCCGTACTCCCATTCATCTTCATTTTTATCGCCCAATACCAAGTCAGCGTCACTTCCGTTCATTCCCCTTTCGAACTCATGCGAGAAGTCTTGGAGATCGGGAACCAATGTTTTGAGTCCCGTCGAACCAAACGCGAGATTGACGCAGACCCCGGCCTTGTTATCGCCCGGATGCCGCGCGTTCGTGATTCGAGAAACAATGCCGGCTAGCCACTGTCTCGTCGCGTCGGGATCTCTGATCTCGAGAAGCACGAAACGGGAATAGTCCAGGTGGTCATATCCGCTGGCTACGATTCCCTGGATATCTTCGCGGTTCACCACTCTCGGGGTCGTTACTATGTTCATAGCTATACCAAGGCCAATAGACTGCGAACTCGCCGGCGGATTGGGCCTATAGCCATTTCGTCGAGGAGTCTGTCGCGAAACTCCACGTACCGCAGCAGATTAACTAAAGAGAAGTTGCGGTAGGCGGAGTAAAATACCGGCGCGGGCGCATAGTGCTCGGCTGCCTGCGTCTCAAAGCCTTCCAGATCATGGGCGCCGTCCAAGGTGATAAACTTTGTTTCCGGGAAACCGATCGTGTTGCCCCATACCAGGTTGACACCCCACGCTTCGTCTGAGAAATCGCTCAGATAAGAGGACCAGCTGCCATCATAGTTTGAAAAAAAGATTAGCTGTTGGTCGATCAGCGTCCAGCGCGCGAAATGGATCGTACTCATCTGATCCAGTTTGCCAAGTATGAAAAAGTATTTGAACAGTACAGGTCCGAGCCATAGCGCGCGTCTAAGCACATACATTCTGAACCAGCCGGGCTTGACGGTTGCATAGGTACATATATGGTTCTGACGGCCCAGATCCAGAAGCCTGTATACCGGCGAATGCCAGGTTGGATCGAACAGTCCCGGACTCCGTTCCTCCCCATCCTCAAAATATCGCCCAGCAAGATTAATCACGATCCAACGACCGAAGTAGAGTAGTGGTAAGAGACACAGCAACGTCAGGCCCGCGACCATACCTATCTCGAACAAACTGGTGAGCCCTTTCCACCAACAGTACAAAGGACTCAAGACGATTGGGAACGCGAGACACAGCAGTGTCAGGACCGCCATATTCATACCGAGTAGATGCCTGAGCCCGTTCTGCGTGACCGGAAATCGAATAGGCTTCTCCGGCGCCTTCGTTTTGAAATGCTCGATAAGACTGGATGCCAGCTTTTTCGGGTCGCTGCTCTTGTTCGATGGGTTATCGATGAAGTCCTTTGCTTCATCGTAAACGGCTATCGCGTTTCTTATATCCTTGAGCGATCGACCCGGTAACGCGACGTAGTAAGCGTAGGTATCTATTGAGGAATGCGGTCCGTTCCGATACTTGGCGAGCAAAAAAGCTTCGACCGACGGCGCGTCAGATCCTTTAGGCGGATAACCTGGAAAGTAGCTATAAACCTCATCGAGTTCCTGTCGGCAGTTGGCGACCAGGTCTTTGAGATGATCCTCGAGGTTTCCGTCGTAGTTCGTTTCGAACGCAAGCTTCGCTGGTCCAGCAGGCTGTTTCGGATCAGGATTGTTAATTCCAGGGAGGATCATCCACGCGGCGTAATGCACAGTCGCGGTGTTGTTAAACGAGACGTTTTGATTTCCATTGAGTCTGGTACGAATGTCTTCCAGCGTCTGAGATAGAGCGTCCTTCTTAGCTGGTTCGATATCCGTCAAAATCAGCATCCCGCTCTGCTGCACATAACCCGGTCGAAGACCGAGAAAGGATAGCTTGGACGCAAGAATATCGCCGGGACGTCGAAGAACGAGGGAGACAAGGAAACTGCCGACCTGACCTATACGATCGCGAAGAGTCATGGATCAGTTCCCCTGATTTCTAGCGAACGTCATACACCACTGAGTGTTGAGACGCCTTATACGCTCCTAAGACAATGAGCACACCGGGAAGAAATGACGTTGCGCCGCTCACTCCCACCAATACTATGTTTAGCCAGTTGAGAGGGAATGGTATGGCCATCGTCTGATGCCATTGATTCAGTGTCGCGTCGGGAGGATGGTGTGCGAAACCAGCAAAGAGCACTGCAAGCGCTGCGATGAATGTGTAACCGCTAATGACAAACGACCAGACAAGCCATGACACTCCCCTTGCGGTCAACTCCAGCAGAGGCAAAGCCATGCTCGCAGCTAGCATGAATATTCCGGTGACCAATAGGATGGCGTGCCCCTGCCTCAAATACTGGCGAACGGGATCGTTCAGGAAATGGAAAAAAGCTCTCGGAAGTCCAGGATAAGCGGCAAACATTGTGGAAATCAGTACGAAGACTCCGCCATGAAAAATCAGGCGAATCTGGCTGCGGCGTATCATCCCCTTTCCCTCCCTTTGAAAAAGACTGATTGCTAGGCGCGGCGCCAGCTACGGCCGGGCTATGTAAGTGGCAATTCTGTCGAACTACACTAGCTCAAATCCGTGACAAGCTGCCTGGCATCTACGATGTCGCGCGTATCGAGTCCCTCGGTGACGCTCTTAAGAAGAGGTTCGACAATTCCCTTCGCTTCGATAGCCTTTCCGCGCGCCAGAAGCAACCTTCCCAAGCTGGTAGCTGAGCGAATCGCATAAGGTTTCGCTCCGATGTCTATAGCCAGAGAAAGTGCAGTTCGGAAACTCTTCTCAGCCTCGTCCAGCGATGATTTGTCCAGCCGCAGGATTTGGACGATTCCCTCAGGACCGGCGTTTTTGAGAAGCAGTTCTCCTCTCAACCACCAAAGGTAGGAGAAATTCATAGGTTCCTGCAGCGCCAGATTGAGCCCTTGCTCTACTGTGGCGATCGCCTCTTCAGGTAATCCAGCGCATAAGAGCGCCTCCGCCAGAAAACCCAGGTAGGTTGCCATTCCGAGGCGATTGTCCGCCGCTTTAAAGCTCTCGATCGCTGCGCGCAAGCACGCCACGCCTTCTGCACCGCGTTCTTGTTTGGCGATCGCCCAGCCATACACAATGCGGCTCGCGTCAAGGTAAAGCTGAATTGAATACTCGGTGGACCATTTGATCGATTTCTCGGAAAATTCCAGCGCTGGTCCTGGGTCCCGCATTAAGGCATGCAGGTACGCCGCATAGAAGCCGCAGCGTGCGAGCCCGAACGGCTTCTGAAGCCGGTCGCTAAGACTGAGCGCCTCCCGCATCCGACGGCGTGCGGTGTCGGCCATGCCGAGTTGCCACGCAGTCAGAGCCATGTATTCCAGCACCAGTATGCCGGGATCGTGCGGGTTCTTGCTGTGTTCTTCCTCCTGGTATTCCGAGTGCGCCTGACCAAGGAGATCCCAGGCTGACTCGAATTGCCCTCGATGGTACTGAACGACACCTGCAATATGATGACCCCAGATTTGTGTCTTCGACTTGCCGTGACGCTGGCTGGCCGCCAACGCCTGGTCGGCGATGGCCTTGGCGGCGTCAAGCTCTCCGCGCAGCAGGGGCGGCGTGACAAGTCCTGTGAGAGCGAGAACTACTTGCGTCGGATCGCCGAGCCTTTCGCCCAGATCGGACGCGCGCCGATATGCCGCGGCGGTCCTGGCATCGGCGTAACCCCGCGTCGCCATCAAGACCGCACCTACACTGAGCTGCAAGCCGAGTTCGAGTTGGTCTCGCTCGCGTGTATCCGCCATCCTTTTGAGTACCTGCAACGCGTCGCGATAGAGATCTCCAGTTTCGGTCAGCGCACCTTGCAAGCGAGCCCGTCTGGCGGCCATCGACAAGAGTCGAACTGTTTTCGCACTGTCTGCGACCACACCAGCCTGATGCAGGTGATGCGCAAGATCGTTGACCCGCTCCTCCAGCGCGCCGGGGTAAACTCGCTCGATCGCTTCGGCGATCTGAAGATGCGATCGCTGACGCCGCGGCGCAGACATATCCGCGAGCACCGCTTTGCGGATAAGTTCGTGAGAGAACTGGAATCGCGCTTCAGGGAACTGCAGGGTCGAGGAAATCAGACCAGCCTTTTCTACTTCTTCGACCCGGTCGAGCAGTAGGTCCGGATCCACACCGGTTGCGGCTTCCAGCAGATCGAAGGTGAACGATCGTCCGATCACCGCCGCCGTACCGAGAATTTTCTGAGTCTCGCCGCCGAGGCGCGCCAGCCGCCGGCCGATTGCCAGCCTTAAACTATGCGGCACATCGACGTCCGCGAGTTTCAGATCGCGAAGGAACTCGCCGTTGGAATCCGTGAGTTGATCTCGCTCCGCCAGATGGCGATACAACTCTTCAACGAAAAACGGATTGCCCTCCGTGTTGGAGTGGATGAGGGTCACCAGGGCGGGCGGCGGCTCATGCCCGCTAAGAGCCTGAATCATCTCGGCGACCGCGTCCCTCGGAAGCCCGCGCAAACCGATGCGCTCGGAGAGGTGGAGGCGAGTCAGTTGGTCGAGTGTTTGCGCCAACGGTCCACCACCCTCAACTTCGTCGTCGCGATAGGTGCCGACGATTACAACCGGCATCTCGCCGAGTGACCGCGACACGTGGTTCAGCAGCGATAAGGTCCCTTCGTCAGCCCACTGCAGATCCTCCAGAAGCAGAAATACCGGACGCTCGCTTGCGTTACGGGCCAGGAATTCCCGGAATGCGTTGAACAAGAGCCGCCGCGATTCGCGCGACTGATCTGGTGGAAGCTCCAGGGGCTTGGGGATATCCGGGAACATCCGGCGGAGCTGGGGCACGAGCCGCGCCAACTCGGCGGCATCATGTCCGAGCGCCGCACGAAACGAGACCGGGCTGGCCGCCTGCGCCAGAGTCTCCAGAATTTCGACGAATGGACAGAACGGGACCGAATCCTCTCTGTCGTAACAGCCACCGGCAAGCGTCAAGAAACCTCGCTGCGCAGCTTCTGCGCCGAACTCTTTCGCGATGCGAGTCTTGCCCACACCGGGCTGGCCGCCGATCATCAACGCGCGCCCCTGTCCGCGTCGAATACCCTCAAGAGAGCGGCGCATCGCCGCGCGCTCCTCTTCTCTGCCTACGAACCTGGTTTGATCCTCAAGCTCGCGCAGGAAATCCGTTTCGCTGCGGAGGAGTAGAGGCGCCGTCATCTCATCCGCTTCAACCGTGTTTTTGATGCCTTCGAGTGAGAATTGCCAGCTGATTGGAGCGTGCGGGTCTGTGATGTAACAGCAGAACAGTCCGGTCCGGACGCTCCGATCGAGCATGGCTCCGAGCTCGGTTTGCTGTTCGGAGATTTTCTGCAGCGCAGTCTTGATAGCACGAGTGACGTTGAGCCGCGCGCGCTCCGCGGCCGAGCCCGCGCGCCGGTCGCGCCCACCCATTCCGACCGCGCGTGCCATCTCGCGGTTGAGAAAATCGATTTCAGACTCGATCCGTTCGGCGCGCGCGAGGTCGCCGCGCTCGTGCTGGTCTTCGAGTTCCTCGTTAAGTTCGCGCAGCTTGCGTTTGTATGCCTGCTTCGCTTGCGCGTCGAGCATCGGGCCGGAATCGCCGAGTCCGCCTACGCTGTGGGCACCCTCAATTCGTAGTGAAGTCCCATGATCGATCTGACTGTGGCTCATCGATTCTCGATCGTTCATCAGATCGAGTGAATGGAATTCCTCGCCCGGGTGCTGCAGCAAGCGCTGGATATAACTGAGACCCTTAACGTCCCTGAGCGAGAAGGTCGTGTCCCTGTAGCCGAGGGTCCAAAAGTCACCGCACGAAACAAAAGTGCCAGTCGCCGCCGCTGCAATTCCGGGAGATTCCACTCCCCGTACACGGTCCTCTGACTCTCTCTCAATCGTCGCCAAAGAAACCCCCAAAAGAAAAGCAACGCGCCGCAGGTTTCGGCTGCGGTTCCGTTCCTTCGATCCGCGTCCAATCGCTCAGCCATTTCGAGATTGCGTTTGTGACCCGAAGGTAGCACTCAGACAAACTAGTGTAAATCCACTGGAACTCGATTGAACTCGTTTGAGCTGACCTGCGCTTAGTCATCGCCGAGGGTCCGTATGAGCCACTGTCGCGACACTGGGAGCTACGTGCGAGCTGTTAGCCACCCGTCCCACGGGATCGCACTAGTTCGCACAACATCAACCTGATCGGCAGCGGGTAGGTAATGGACCCACATCGATGACGAAGCCGCCGGAGGATATGATCGCTCCGGCGGCTCAGTTCTACAAAGCTTCGGTCTGGATACGACTAGCGCTCGGCAACAGTCTCTGACAGGAACCAGGTGCGGCGCTCGGTCTCGTCGATCCAGTTCTCGATAAGGCTGGCGGTGGCGACGTCGTCGAACTGCTCGCAAATTTTATGGGTGGATCGTAGCTCCCGGGTCAGCTGCTGATTGTCATCACGCAGCTCGACGAGCATGTCGTGCGGCTGGACGAATTCGGCATTGTTGTCTTTCAGACGTTGATGCTCTGCGATGTCCTTGATCGAGTGCAGAGTCGTTGCGCCGATTTTGCGCGCGCGCTCCGCGATATCGTCGGTCATTGCGAAGATTTGTTCCGCCTGTTCATCGAGCAGCAGATGGTAGTCGCGGAAATGCTTCCCGCTAATGTGCCAGTGGAAGTTCTTGGTCTTCACGTAAAGCGTGAACACGTCGGCAAGTAATTTGCGCAGCGCTCCCGATATTTCAACCACCGCATCACCGGTCAGGTCGCTTGGTGTTTCCCAAAGAGTCTTGGTTCGAGCTGCAGAGCTTTTCATTTTCTTTTCCTCGATTGATTGTTTCTCTTGAGACTGCTCATCGTGCCATCCGGTGCTTTGCCACCGCCTTTGCAACCTGATTGCCATACTGAGGATCAGCCTTGCGGAAATGCCCGATCGAGCGTTCGATAATGTCCTCGCGGCTGACTTGCCCGAGGCTCGCCGCAATGTTCGCGACCAGTCTCCGCTGCTCCTCTTCGTTCATCAGCCGATAAAGATCTCCGGCCTGAACGAAGTCGTTGTCATCGCGATGATGCACCGGTGCATGATTTCCGGTGAGCCCCTCGACTTCGATTGGCGCCCACACCGGCTCGCCGGTCTGTTTGGGACCTCCGAAGCTGTTGGGCTCGTAGTTTTTCTCGCGCCCATGATTGCCATCCGCGCGCATAGAGCCGTCACGGCTGTAATTGTTCACGTGAGCTGCATGCGGCTCGTTGATCGGCAGATGCATGTGATTTGCGCCGAGGCGGTAGCGATGCGTATCGCCGTAGCTGAACAGGCGGCCTTGCAACATCTTGTCGGGGGAGGGACCGATGCCCGGCACGAAGTGCGCGGGATTGAAGGCCGCCTGTTCAACTTCGGCGAAATAGTTTTCCGGATTGCGATTTAACACGATTCTGCCGACCGTAGTCAGCGGGTAGTCGCGATGCGACCAGACCTTGGTCACATCAAACGGATTGAAGCGGTACTTTGCCGCGTCGGCCGCCGGCATGACCTGCATCTTTAGCGTCCACGACGGATACTCGGCGCGATCGATCGCGCGCAGCAGATCGCGCTGATGATAGTCGGCGTCGTGGCCCGCGATGCGCGCCGCATCGGCGGCGACGAGATTCCTGATCCCCTGGTCGGTCTTGAAGTGATACTTCACCCAGAACACTTCGCCTCGCACATTGACCCACTGAAAAGTATGCGAGCCGAAGCCGTCCATCGCGCGAAAGCTGGCGGGAATGCCCCTGTCGCTGAACAGAATCGTGAACTGATGCGTCGCTTCGGGACTAAGCGAGAAGAAATCCCACACGTTGTCAGGTTCCTGGATGTTGGTGTATGCGTCGCGCTTCTGCGAATGGATGAAGTCGGGAAACTTCAGCGGATCGCGGATAAAGAACACCGGCGTATTGTTGCCGACCAGGTCGTAGTTGCCATCCTCGGTGTAAAACTTGATCGCGAATCCACGCGGGTCGCGCACCGTGTCGGCCGAGCCCTTCTCGCCGGCGACGGTTGAGAAGCGCATGAAAACGTCGGTTCGCTTTCCGACCGGCGTTAGAAATTTGGCTTTCGTCCACTGCGTCACGTTGGCCAGTACTTCGAAGTATCCGTATGCGCCCGAACCTTTGGCGTGCACCACGCGCTCGGGAATTCGCTCGCGGTCGAAATGCGCGAGTTTCTCGATCAGGTGATGGTCCTCGACAAGGACCGGCCCGGCCGAACCCGCAGTCCGCGAGTTCTGATTATCGGCAACGGGCGCCCCATTATCGGTTGTCAGTGTCTTTCTGGAATCCATCACTCTCTCCGCTCAATTTGCGGCAATCCATAACGCGTGAAATCGCGCCGCACAAAGTCCGGGAGGTGGCGGGAGGCCCGAACCTTCTCCGCCGGCTCCCTGGGGTTCGTCCTTTTGCCAGTTACCAGACCCGGACCGGTTGAAGCGCGTCGTCAACCTGGTTCTGCGAGACCTGCTGCCCAGTCTTCATGCGCTCGACCAACTGATCGATTTGGTAGCTCTTCTGCGCAAAGGCGGGGTTGTCCTTGTTGCCTGTGCGGGCTTCGCGCTGCGCAGCTTCCGAGGCTTGCTGCAAGTCGGCAATCGTCTGCACGTCGGGCTGAGCGGTCGGGTAACTTCTCGAAATTCCGACGGGTCCCGCGAGAACCGGCGTCGAGAGCGCCAACGCCATCGTTCCTGCGGCTAAAATCGCTGATAGTTTTTTCATCTGACTCAATCTCCTTTTCAATTTTGCAACCGGATGCGGAAGCTTTCGCTTCCCACCTCATATTCGGCCTTCTGACATAAAGGCGTGAAAAATGGGCGCACAATGGAATTAGGCTCTATCCGGCGCAGGTGGTACGATTTTACAAACGCGCGGTTCGCCAGAAATTGGTCGAATCGTCCAGAGAACTCACATGGCACCTGATACGCGGAGCGCTCGATCGGCCGCGGCTGGAACGGGCGGGTCGGTGCAAAAAATCCATCCGGCGCAAAAGGGCATCTTTCGCAAAGAGGGTGAGTACTGGACTGTCGGTTACGGCGGGAAGTCCTTCCGTCTAAAAGACACTAAAGGTCTCGGGTACCTCGCCCATCTGCTGCGTCATCCCGCGGTCGAATTCCACGTGCTCGATCTGGTCGGCGGAATTGCGGGCCGGCATGACGAGGACGACAGCATCGGATCGGCGCACGGCTTGCCGCGCGGAGACGAGGATCTCGAAAAGGCCGGCATCCATATCGGCAGCCTCGGCGATGCGGGCGAGATGCTCGACGATCAAGC
The DNA here is from genome assembly GCA_963794325.1 of uncultured delta proteobacterium. GTDB lineage: Bacteria > Desulfobacterota > Binatia > Binatales > Binataceae > Binatus. Next base: position 52,765 of record CAWCDG010000003.1, read on the forward strand.
CAAGGTCGAATACAGACGCCGGCTTTCCGAATTGCGCGAAGAGCTCGAAGAAGCCAAGGAAGCGGGAAACGTCGAACGCGCCGAGCAGGCGGAAGAAGAGATCGAGGCGCTGACCAGGGAACTGTCGCGCGCAGTGGGACTGGGAGGACGTAATCGCAGGGCGGCGTCAGCTTCGGAGCGAGCCCGACAGAGCGTCACCAAGACGATCAAGGCGGTCCTGGAAAGAATCGAGCAGAGCGACGCGGCGCTCGGCGAGCTCCTATCGCGATCTATAACGACGGGCACCTACTGCTCCTACCAGCCCAATCCCGATTTTCCGATCGCATGGGAATTCGGTGCGGAAACTACGCCGCCTGACCCGGAGCCGGTTTCGAGTGTCGAGCCCGCGCCTTCGCGTATCGATCGTCCGCGGCCCTCGTCGCCGGTGTTACAGGTTTCGCCGTTCTCGCTCGCCGAACGGACTGCTTTCGTGGGGCGGGAAGCCGAGCGCAATCTGATTCGCACGGTGATCGATCGCGCGCTCGACGGCCACGGCTCAGTTGTGATGCTCGGAGGCGGACCCGGCGTGGGCAAGAGCCGCCTGGCGATGGAGATGGCCGAGTATGCGTCGCGAGTTGGCTTTCAATACCTCGTTGGGCATTGCTACGAACGAGACGAGCCTTTTCCATATCTACCTATCGTCGAGATTATCGAAAGCGGCCTGTCGCTGACGCCGAGCCTGGAGGAATACCGTCGGCGGATGGGCGACAACGCGCCCGAGCTTGCCCAGATCGCTCCCAGCCTTCGGCGAGTTTTTCCGGATATCCCGCCTCCGTTGGATCTGCCGCCCGCGCAGAAACGCCGCTATCTCTTTCAGAGCATCTCGGAGGGCCTGGCGCGCGCGTCTCGAACCCGTTCGTACGTGTACGTCATCGAGGATCTTCACTGGGCTGACGAATCGACCTTGGCGCTTCTGATTCATCTGGCCAATCGCGTCGCTCAGCTCCCGATTGTGATCATCGGTACTTATCGCGACGGATATGCGGATCGGAACTCGATGTTGGTCAGAACCCTCGAAGAGCTGATTCGGATGGGCAATCGTCCGCTGAAGCTGAGCGGTCTATCAAGCGAAGCCGTCGGACAGATGTTGCAGTCTCTCAGCCGGGGACAAGCTCCCCAAAGTCTGGTGAGCCTCATCTTTGAAGAGAGCCAGGGCTATCCTTTCTTCGTCGAGGAGGTGTACCGGCATCTGGTCGAAGAGGGGAAAGTTTTTGACGAGGCTGGCCAGTTCCGCACAGCGATCAAGATCGACGAGATCGACGTTCCGGAAAACGTGCGCTTGATCATCGGCCGCCGCCTCGAGCGGTTCGACGAGAACGAAAAGCGGGTGCTGGCCGCAGCAGCGATGATCGGGCGCGGCTTCAGTTTCCGACTCCTGACTCAGGTCAGCCAGATCGACGTTGACGAACTCTTCACCGTCGTCGATAAGGCGCAGCAGATGGGAATCATCGTCGCCAGCTCCGAGGGACCCGAGAAACCGTTCACCTTCGCTCATCAACTGGTGCGTCAGACGTTGCTGGCCGGTCTGTCGGTTCCGCGCAAACAACAAATGCACGCAGCGGTGGCCGATGCGATCGAGCTGGTCTTTCCCCGTTTCATCAATGAGCGCGCCGGCGAGATCACTGACCATCTGCTCAAGGCAGGATCGTTCGCGGACGGCCGGAGATTGGTGCGTTACCTGATGCTGGCGGGCAAGAACGCACTCGAAGCTGCTGCATTCGAGGAAGCGCGGCGCAGTTTTCGGTCGGCGCTGTCGTATGAAGGTGCGCTTGAGCAGCGGGAAAAAGCGGAGTTGTTGGCGAGCCTCGCGATTGCCGATCTAAGTCTTGAGCATTGGGACGCTGCGCTCACCAGTCTTCGCGAGGCACTCGAAATTTACACCAATCTCGGCGACCGGCAGATGATCGGCAAGAGCTTTGCCGAGTTGGCCGATGCATTTGTTTGGGTTGGCCGCTTCCGGGACGCGAGCGAAACCGCGCGTCGCGGACTCGACTACCTCGGCCAGGACGTCAGCGCCAACCGGCTGAACCTTCTCGCTGCGCTTGGCCACGCTAGCGCGGCGTCCGCGGGCCACGAAAAGGCTTGTGAGGCGCTGCGGGAAGCCCTGGATATTGCATCCAACCTTTCCGATCCAAAGCTTGAGGCCAGGGTGCTCGGCGCTCGGTGTATAGTAAATCTGCATTTCTTCCGATTGAAGGAAGCCGCCGCCGATGGACTTCTTAGCGAAAAGCTGGCTGGAGCGGAAGCGCCTCCGTGGCAGCGCGCCACGCAACTGCGAGTTCTACATCAGGCACTGTTAACTCTGGGGCGTTTGGACGAGGCTCTCAGAATAGCGGCAGTACTTGAGCCGCTGGCGACCAAGATAGGGCAAGCTTATTCCATCGCGCTTTGCCTGAGCACCCGAACCTGGCTCGAATTTGTCAGAGAGCCCAACCTGACCAAGCTCGATGCCGGCTTCCAGGAAGTGGCGAAGTCCGATGCGAAGGTGAGGTTTCCCTTTTGGGAAGTACTCTCCGAGGTACAACTAAGTGCGTTGGACTTTGTTCGCGGCGATTGGCCAAGCGCTCTAGCGCATGCTCGCAACGCTTCACGTATCGATCCGCAAATGAGTTCAATCCAGGGCTTCGGTGAGGGAACTCTTTTTCGGCAGATGGCATATGCCGGCGATCGCGACGGTGCATTGGCATTGCTTGAAAACCATCGCACCTCGCTGCCGGTCAGCGGCCGGGAGAATACCAGAGGATCGTGGTGGATGCTGGCGCTGGTGGTCGAGGGCCTTTTCATGCTCGGAGAGCATGCGCAAGCCGGAGAGCTTTACCCGCTGGTTCGCGATTTGATCGACACTGGAGCAGTCGTAGTTTGGCCGATCCCACGCTACACCCAGACTGTCGCCGGCCTCGCCGCCGCTGGGGCACGTCAGTGGGAAGCCGCCGAAAAACATTTTCAGGTCGCGATGCGGCAGGCCGATTTCTTTCCGGATCGCCCCGAACAAGCTGAGATACACCGCTTCCACGCGATGATGCTCAGGGACCGCGCAGGCCGAGGCGATCGCGAAAAAGCGCAAACACTACTCAATGAGGCGCTCGAGACCTACACGCATATCGGGATGCCGCGCCACATCGAGATGATCCAGGCTCTCGCTAAACACCTGTCCGGGTGATAGCGAGCCTCACGGAATTCTGATCCGTCGCATTCGAACTGCCGCGAGATGGCGGCGCCATGAATTCCGGGCCCACGGGCTTCTTGATGGTGTCGCGGACGATCCGATCGATCGCGCGAAGCGCGCTGGTATCGAGCGTCCATCCCATCACGTCGCCGACCGGGTCGAGCTGGTTCGGATGCCGGGCGCCCCACAGCGCGGCCGACACGCCCGGCTGATCGAGTACCCATCTCAGTGCGAGGTGGATGACTCGCTTGCCGTAATTTTTCTGTGCGAATTGATCCAGCAGCCTGACCGCCTCGAGGTACTGCTCGAATCGCGGCGGCTGAAATTTCGGATCGGTTCGCCGCAGGTCGTCGCCTTCGAATTTGGTGTCACGATTCATCCGGCCGCTAAGCAGTCCGCGGCAGATTGCGCCGTAAGCGAAAACCGCGATTCCTTCCCACGCGCAGTGGGGCAGGACATCCTTTTCGATCTGGCGCTCGAAGAGATTGTAGGGCGGCTGCGCGGTATGAATCGGAGCGACCAGCCCGAATTCATTCATCTGCGCCGACGAAAAATTGCTCACCCCGATCGCGCGGATTTTGCCTTGGTGGAGCAGGGCGGCCATCGCGTCGGCAGTCTCGCTGATCGGAGTCATCGGATCAGGCCAGTGCACCTGGTAGATGTCGATCACGTCGGTCCTGAGCCGCTTCAGCGAGGCCTCGACCTCCGCAAAGATTCGGCTACGGGTCGCATTGCGAAACGGCTGTTCGTTGGCCCAGTCGAGTCCGACCTTGGTGGCTATCGTTACGCGATTTCTCATACCGCCCAACTCGATCGCTTTTCCGACAATCTCTTCTGACCTGCCAAAACCGTACACCGGCGCGGTGTCGATCAGCGTGATTCCGCGATCGACCGCCGAATGGATCGTGCGGATCGATTCCGCTTCATCCGTGCCGCCCCACATCCATCCGCCCATTGCCCACGTGCCAAGACCGATGCGCGAAAACTGGAGATCCGCGTTTGGGATTCTGATGGTTTCCATTTTTTCTCCTTTCACGATTTACTTGGACTGTTCTCGACTGGTTGAACTGGTTCGCCGTCGCGTGCGGCCTCCCCGACGTTCACCGCGATCTGATCGCCCGCGCGAAGGTCGCCATTGACTTCGACCGTGTAACCGTCGTCATGGCCGAGCGTCACCTCGACCAGCTTGAGATGGTTCTCGCGCACCACCGGCAAATAGATTTTGTCATTGCGGAATACGAGCGCGTCGTCGGGCGCGGTCAGACCTGAGACCGTCACGTGTGCCGTCATCTTCATGTTCGCGTACATCCCGGGGGCCAGCGACCGATCCTTATTTGGCAGATCGACCTCGACCTGCATCGTGCGGGTGGTTTGATCGAGCGCCTCGGGATGACGCGTGACCGTGCCGGTAAAGGTGCGGCCCGGATAGTCGATGACGGTTACGCTGGCGGGATCGCCGTCTTCGATAAACGACGAAATGCTTTGCGGCACAAAAGCGTAAACCCGCAGCGGCGTCTGGCTTGACAGCGATACGATCGGCGTCGAGGTGCTGCTGGTGGAGTAGAAAACTGCGTTCGGCGTCGAAGAGACGGGCGCGGTGGCCGCCGGAATCAACGTGCCAGGATCGACGAAGCGCGCAGTTACGATGCCGTCGAAGGGCGCCCGCACTACCTCGTACCCTTGCATCGCTAGCTCTTGTTCGTAGGCCGCCTTGGCCTGGAGCATCGCGGAGTGAGTCATGTCGGCGGTCTGCTGCGGAACGACCTGCTGACGAACGAGTTCCTGATTGCGAATGTCGGTGACGTCTTGAATCCAATAGAACGAGCGCGCATCCGCCACCAGCTTGTCGGTCTCAGGCGACTCGATGATTGCGATTACTTGGCCAGCCTTGACGTGGTCGCCCTTGTCCACGTTGATGGTCTTCATGTATCCGGCGACCTTGGCGTAGACCGGAGTCTCGATGTAGCCGTGGATGCTGGCCGGAAGCTCGATCGTCCGCGACGAATCGCCGCCCGACAATTGCGTCACCAGCACGTGCGGTCCGAGCGCGGCGGTCTGTGAAAGCTCCGTCGTTTGCCGTTGGATGAGTTGCTGCCGCGCCAGCACCAATCCCCCGGAGACGGTGAACGCGATAATCACTGCCGCAAACAACGCGATCATCAGTAACCGGCCCGGCCTGCGTTGATTGTGGTTCTCTTCTGCCTGCGTATCGGTGGAACTCATTGTTAGGCTCCTGGCTCTGAGATCGCTTGTACGCGTTGGTCGCGCTGAAGTTTGGTGATTAGTGTGCGGCTGAAGATCGAGTAGACCGCTGGCACCACGAACAGGGTCATCAAGGTTGCCGCGAAAAGTCCGCCGATGACGGCGCGTCCCAGCGGCGCGTTCTGCTCCGACCCCTCGCCAATCGCGAGCGCCATCGGCAGCATCCCTAGAATCATCGCGAGCGCCGTCATGATGATCGGCCGGAAACGGACGTGGCCCGCTTCGATCGCAGCTTCGACCGGCCCCATCCCTTCCTCGCGCATCTCGTTGGCGAAAGTGATAAGCAGGTTGCCGTTGGCGACGCCGACGCCCACCGCCATGATCGCGCCCATCAGCGACTCGACGTTGATCGTTGTGCCGGTCAGCACCAGCATCCAGAGCACGCCGGCCAGCGCGCCCGGCACCGCCATAATGATGATGAACGGCTCGAGCCACGACTGAAAATTCGCGACCATCAGCAGATAGACCAGGACGATCGCCAGGATCAGCCCGAGGCCCATCGTCTTGAACGATTGGTTCATCGCCTGGCTCTGCCCGCGAATGACGACGTGGGTGCCGGCCGGCAGTTGGCCGAGACTGTCGATCGCCTTTTGCACCGCGCTGGTCGTGCTGCCGAGGTCTCGTCCACTGACGCCGCAATCCACGTCGATAACTCGCTGCACCGTGTAGTGCGCGACCACGGCGGGGTCGACGTTGTGACTGATCGACGCAACGTTGCCGAGAAATTGCACCGCCTGCGTGCTGGTTCCATTGGTGAGCGGCGTATTGGCAATTTGATCGACCGACGCAGTCGTCTCGATCGGCGCCTGGGTCACGACGTTGTAATTGACGCCGTTAACCGGATCGAGCCAGTAGTTCGGTGAGATAAGAGTGTTGCCGCTCAGCGACGACAGCAGCCCCGACGCGACTTGCTGCTCGGTCACTCCGAGCTCGAGCGCCTTGGCGCGATCGACTTTCACCTTGAAGGACGGGTAGTCCAGCGGCTCCGCAATCCGCATATCGGTGACGCCCGGAATCAGCGCCATCTTCGCGGCGAGGCGCGCGGCGATCTGGTAGTCGGAGTGGAGATCGTTGCCGTTGATCTGAGCGTCGATCGCTGCCGGAAGTCCGAAGTTCAGCACCTCGTTCACGATGTCGGCGGCCATGAAATAGCCCGTGATATTCGGGAACTTCGTGCTCATCATTTGGCGGATGCGATCCATGTAAACGGCGCTCGGATGATGATTGGGCTTGAGCTGGATCAGGATTTCGCCGTCCTGCGGACCTATGTTGTCGCTCGGGAAAAACGCGATCGCATACGGCTGCGGCAGATCGATGTCGTCGCTTATCTGCTGCAGCTCATCGGGCGGAATGATCTTCCGGATCTCGCGCTCGATATCGTCGACAATCACCGCGGTCCGCTCGATGCGCGTGCCGCTCGGCGCGCGCACGTGAAACTTCATGAGCCCGGCGTCCACCGTCGGAAAGAAATCCTCGCCGGTGACGTACAGCAGCGGGAGCGTGCCGAGAATCATCAGCGCTGCACAAGTGAGTGCGAGGCCGCGATGCGCAATGAAGGCGCTCACGCCGGACACATAATGCTTGCGGATGCGCTCGAAGCCGGCTTCGAATCCGCCCAGGAACCGGCGCCACAGACTGTTGCCCCCGACCTCCTGGTGCTTCTCCGGCAGCAGGTATGAGGCCATCGTCGGCACCAGCGTGCGCGACAGCAGGTACGAGGTCAGCATCGCGAACACGACCGCAAGCGCCAGCGGAGTGAACAGAAAGCGAGCGACGCCGGTCAGTAGGACGACCGGGAGAAACACGATGCAGATGGAAAGCGTGCCGATGAAGGTCGGCGTCGCAATCTGATGCGCGCCGTCCAGAATCGCAACCAGCAGCGGCTTGTTCATCGCGTGATTGCGATGGATATTCTCGACCTCGACCGTCGCGTCATCCACCAGCATCCCGACCGCAAGCGCAATTCCGCCCAGCGTCATCGTGTTGATCGTCTGACCCGCCAGGTGCAGGCAAAAGATCGAGGTAAGAATCGAGAGCGGGATCGACGCGATAACGATCAGCATGCTGGCCGGCGATCCGATGAATATCAGCACCATCAACGCCACCAGCGCCGCCGCGATCACCGCCTCGCGCACCACCTCCCATAGCGACGCGCGAACGAAAGCGGACTGATCGAAGGTGAGCGCCACCTTGAGGCCCTTGGGCGCGACCGCGAGAATTTCCGGGATGCGCGCCCGCACCGCATCGACGACTGACAGCGTCGAGGCGGCCGCGTGCTTGATTACCAGCAGGAAGGTTGCAGGTCGCCCGTCGATACGCACGACGTTGGTCTGCGGCTGATGCGTGTCGCTGACCGGCGCGATATCGCCGAGAAAAATCGGGATGCCGTTGGTCACTCTGACCGGCAACCGGTTGAACTCGGACACCTTGGTCGGATTCATGTTGAGATCGACGTCGTACTCGTAGTTGCCCATGCGAGCGGTGCCCGACGGGATGACGACGTTGGTCGTCGAGAGCGCATTGCCGATATCCACCGGCGACAGGCCGTTGGCGTACATCTGTTTGGGATCTAGGTTGACGACGACCGCGCGCTGTACGCCGCCGATCGGCGCGGGCGACGAAAATCCGGGTATCGTGAACAGTTGCAGTCGAATGAAATTCAAGCCGTAGTCAAAGAGCTGTTGCTGCGAGAGCGTCTCGCTATAGATGTTGAGCTGAGCGACCGGAACATTCGCCGCGTTGTAGGAAATGATATTTGGAGCGGTGGTGCCGAGTGGCGCCTGGCGCAGAATCGTTTCCGAAACCGCATTGATTTGCGCTATGGCGGCGCCGATATCCGTGCCCGGCTGGAAATAAACTTTGAGCACGCCGATCCCGAGAATCGACTCCGACTCGATATGCTCGATTCCGTCGACCGTCGTCGAATAAGCGCGCTCGCTGATGATCACCAGCCGGCGCTCCATATCAACCGCGTTGAGCCCGGGGTAGCTCCAAACCACCATCACGACTGGCAAATTGATAGCTGGGAAAATATCGACGTTCATCATGGTGAACGACAAGGTACCCATCACCAGCATCAGCAGAGCCATAACCGCCACTGAGAGCGGACGCCGCAGCGCGAGTCGTACTATCCACATCATGGCTGGATCACCTCCCTGTACGTCTCAGTTGCTCATCGCGCTGCTTGAATCTTTAATCTTGAAGTCAGGCTGGCCGGCTGAGGCTCATGGACGCGCGCGAGGCGTTCCATTTCGCTGATCACGCTCGAGAAATCCTCGTCGCCATTTACAGCGGTACGCGCCGCATTGATCTGAAGCGCGGCGGCAGTCACCGGCATCGGTGCGCCGACTTCGCCCGCCTTCTCGAGAATCAATCTGAAGTCCTTGTTCATCAGGCGCAGCGGGAACTGAGGCGAATAGTCATCGTGCTCCGCACGCAGCAGCTTGTTTTGATGTGCCGGCGAAATGACGGCCGTCTTGGCGAGGACTTCGAGCAGGCGTTTGCGGTCGAGGCCCGCCTTCTCTCCGAACGCGACGGCCTCCGCGATTGCCTGCATGTTCACCCCGAGCAAAGCATTGACCACCAGCTTCATCGCGGTCCCGGAACCGCTCGGCCCCATAAGAAAATACTGCTTCGCTATCGCGGCAAAGATCGGCTGGCATGCGTCGAACACCTTCACATCGCCGCCACCGAGCAGCGTCAACGTCCCACTCTCTGCGGCGGGGGTGCTACCGGAAATCGCGACATCCAGGACTTCGATCCCGCGCTCGACGCCCATCCGATGGAGCACTCGCGACGTGTCCGGCGAGATGGTGCTCATCTCGATCACGACGGTGCCGGGATTCGCGCAGGCGATAACTCCTTCTGGACCCTGATAGACGCTCAGCACCGCTTGGTCGTTGGGCAGGCACGAGATTATTACCTCTGACTTCCTCGCGAGCTGGCGAACGTTCGGGGCGGCGGTCGCTCCGTGGGCAACCAGCGCGCCAGCTTTACGACTCGTATGGTCGTACGCGACCAGTTTGAAGCCGCTGTTGAGAAGCCTGCGCGCCATTAGCTGTCCCATCGCGCCAAGCCCTACGAATCCAATCGTTGAATTTTGCGAAATCATGGTCTGGTCCCTCCAACGAAAAGCGAAAACGAAAATTCGCGAAAAATCGCTAAATGATTGAGAAAGCCACCAACATCGAAACGACGGTCACGACCATCAGCGCCAGCCCGATCATCGCGAGAGCGAGTGCTGCGGTGTCCTCATTGTACGAGCCATACGGAATCGCACGCGGGTGAACGATTTTCGTCTCGTGGGGCATAACCCTGGTAAAATGTCGGTAGTTTATGGGGAATTTCGTGTACATTGTTCTGAACCTCTCAACCAAAAAGGCGTGAAAAATCGGCGCACGATCAGCGTGCTACGCGATTTCACCGAATTGGGCCGTGAAATGCGTATGCCGGGTGGAATCCGCCGGCCGGGATGCCCATCGAGTCGGGCGGTATCAAGGTCGGGCTGTCCGGGGACTCCGGCGGATGCCCAAACGGCTCGATTAGCCCGACGGGCGGCGGCGGCACATACATCGATCCTGGTTCACTGTCTTCAGGTTGCGAGGGCGCCGGCGCCAAAACCGGGCCGTCCGCCCACGGCTCCTCGAATGAAGGATCGTAGGCGTCCCCATCCGAGGAAGCTTGCGCCGCGGAACCGCCGTAGGTCTGCGCAAAGACCGGTTGAATAAACAGGAGCACCGAGGCTCCGACAATTGTCGCCGCTAATTTTGTGATTTTCATTTTCTTATACCTCAAGTCGGTTCGCTGGCCGCGTGGTTCGTTCGGAATTGCGGGCTAGCGTGAACCTTCATTAATCGAGGCGTGAGAAACGCCCGCACGACGGGGATCACTGGCGTGGGGGTTGGCTCGAATTGACCTGGAGAGTCATTTCGCATCAGACTGCATCGTTCGCCGACGAGGACTGACGCGGAATGATCTCCGGTTACGACATCGCCAATGCCTTTCTTCTCGTTTATGCGGGACTGTTCCCGATCATAAACCCAATCGGCGGCGCGCCGATTTTCCTCGGCCTGACCCGGCACTGTACCGACGAGGAGCGCAACGCGCTCGCACTCGGCGTTACGCTCAACAGCTTCTTCCTGCTGCTCGGCTCATTGCTCGTCGGCTCGTATGTGTTCGAGTTCTTCGGTATCACCTTGCCGATCGTGCGGGTCGCCGGCGGACTCGTCGTGGCGGCAACCGGATGGAGCCTGCTCCAGGCGAGAGACGAGTTTGCCGACGACCGAACCGCCCATGAGCCGAAGATTCCAACCGACGCGTTTTATCCGCTCACCATGCCGATCACGGTTGGCCCCGGTTCGATCGCGGTCGCGATCACGATCGGCAGCCAGCGTCCGCGCGTGCCATTGCCCGAACTCGCGATCCTCGGCGCCGCTGCCTTCGCCGGTATCGTCGCGATCGCGGCCTCCATATATGTCTGTTATCGATTTGCCGAACAGACCGTCGGAGCACTGGGCGAGTCGGGGACCAATGTGGTGGTGCGACTATCGGCCTTCATCCTGTTCTGCATCGGCATCGAAATTATCTGGAACGGCTACAGCGCCCTCGCGCATATCGCTGGCTAATCGCTAGATTAGAGTCGTTCGAACTGCTCCTGGAGAAAACGTAAATGTCACTTCACAGAAAACATGACTCCGGCCGCAAAGCGTCGGACGTCATCTATGCTTCAAGCGATCTTTCCCTGTCGGTTCCCAAGCATCGAATCCCCCGCGACGAGCGCTCGCCGCGCACCGCTTACGCACTCATTCACGACGAGCTGCTGCTCGACGGCAACTCGCGACAGAATCTCGCGACCTTCTGCACCACCTGGATGGAACCCGAAGCGCTCACCCTGATGAATGAGTGCATCGACAAGAACATGATCGACAAGGACGAGTATCCGCAGACCGCCGAGATCGAGGCGCGATGCGTTCATATCCTGGCCGATCTCTGGAATTCGCCCGACGGCTTGAACACCATCGGATGTTCCACCACCGGCTCCAGCGAAGCGGCGATGCTCGGCGGTCTCGCGGCGAAATGGCGCTGGAGAGCCAAACGAAAAGCCCAGGGCAAATCCACTGACAAGCCGAATCTGGTTTGCGGGCCGGTGCAAGTATGCTGGCACAAATTCGGCCAGTACTTCGATGTCGAAGTCCGCGAAGTTCCAGTCGAAGGCGACCGTTTACTGATGGGACCTGAGCAGGCAGTCGCGCGATGCGACGAAAATACGATCATGGTCGTCCCGACGCTTGGCGTAACCACCTGCTGCCAGTACGAACCGGTTCAGGCTATCGCTCAAGCGCTCGATAATCTCGAGAAGACTAAGGGACTCGACATTCCAATTCACGTCGATGCGGCTAGCGGCGGTTTCCTCGCGCCGTTTTGCGATCCCGACCTCGTCTGGGATTTCCGGCTACCGAGGGTCAAATCGATAAACACCTCGGGGCACAAGTTCGGCCTGGCTCCGCTCGGTGTCGGCTGGGTGGTATGGCGCGATCACGCGGACCTGCCCGAAGATTTGATTTTCCACGTCAACTACCTGGGCGGCGACATGCCGACCTTCGCACTGAACTTCTCGCGGCCGGCCGGCCAGATAGTTTGCCAGTACTACAATTTCCTGCGCCTGGGTTTCGAAGGCTACCGCAATATCCAGAACGCCTGTTACCACACCGCGCAACATATCGCGGCTGAGATCGGCAAAATGGGCCCGTTCCGCGTCATCCATGACGGACGCGGCGGACTTCCCGCAGTCTGCTGGATGCTCAAAGAGGGCGCCAGCCCCGGCTTCACACTTTACGATCTTTCCGATCGGCTCCGCGCCCGCGGATGGCAGGTGCCCGCCTACTCGATGCCTCCGAACCGCACCGATCTCGTCGTCCAGCGAATCCTCGTGCGCCACGGCGTGAGCCGCGACCTCGGCGACCTGCTGCTGGAGGACATCCGCCGCTCGATCGCGCTGCTCGAAAAGCATCCCATCTCACACCCGCTAACCGAAAACGAAGCCGGCGGCTACAATCACAACTAGTGTCGGAATTTCTGATCTGTTCCCCCTTTTCACCTTGGAAAGGGGGTGAGGGGGATAGGACGTGGCTGAATAGTTAGCTCAAATCCCCTTCCCTTTTATTGGAAGGGGCCAGGGGTTGGGGCTCTGTTCTTAGTAGGATATTTGCGGGACATAGCAACTAGGAATTCGAGTCCGACTTAGCGGGGGAGCGATGCGCTGCGAGAAGTGTGGAACGGACAATCCGGCGGGCAAGCGGTTTTGTGGAGACTGCGGCGCCGCGCTTGCAAACCGATGCGCCCGATGCGGCGCGGACAATCCGGTCGAGAAGAAGTTCTGCGGAGATTGCGGCGCCGCACTGGCAGCCGCCGCTCGTCCATCGACAGCCCAAATATCGGGTGCTGCGCCGATTCGCGTAGCCTCCGACGCGCCGGGTGAAGACCTCGCCGACGGCGAGCGCAAGACTGTCACCGCGCTGTTTGCCGACATCAAGGGCTCGACCGAGATGATGGAAGATCTCGACCCCGAGCAAGCGCGCAGCGTTATCGATCCCGCTCTGAAGCTGATGATGGATGCGGTCCATCGCTTCGACGGTTACGTCGTGCAATCGACCGGTGACGGCATCTTCGCCCTGCTTGGCGCGCCCATCGCGCACGAGGATCATCCGCAGCGCGCACTTTACGCCGCGCTCCGGATGCAGGAGGAGTTGCGCCGCTATTCGGCAGGCGTGGTCGCCGACGGCGGTACACCAATCCAGTGCCGCATCGGCATCAACACTGGCGAAGTCGTAGTCCGTTCGATTCAGACCGGCGCGGGTCACGTCGAGTACACGCCCATCGGACATACCACCAACCTCGCGTCACGGATGCAGACCGCGGCGCCGGTCGGTTCGATCGCGGTGACCGAAACGACCCGCAAGCTGTGCGAAGGCTACTTCGTGCTCAAGCCGCTCGGCCCGACGCGGGTCAAAGGCGTTACCGAGCCGGTCAACGTTTACGAAGTCACTGGTCTGGGGCCGCTGCGCACGAGATTGCAACGCTCGGCGGGTCGCGGGCTGACGAAGTTCGTCGGACGCGATCGCGAGATGGAAGCGATGCGCAACGCAGCCGAGCTCGCGCGCGCAGGACGCGGACAGATCATTGCGGCTATGGCGGAAGCGGGCACCGGCAAGTCGCGGCTATTCTTCGAATTCAAGGCCAAGAACCAATCAGGTTGGACGGTGCTGGAGACGTTTTCGGTCTCCCACGGGAAAGCGTCGGCGTATTTCCCGGTCATCGACCTATTGCACTCATATTTCAAGATCACCGGCGAGGACGACCAGCGCGCGCGCCGCGTGAAGGTCAACGGCACCGTCGTAACGCTCGACCGTTCGCTGGAAGACACGCTGCCGTACCTGTTCGCGCTGCTGGGAATCGCCGAGGGCGCCGATCCGCTGACAGATATGGATGCGACGATGCGCAAGCGGCGCACGCTCGATGCGATCAAACGGATTCTCCTGCGCGAATCGCTTAATCAGCCGCTGATGGTCATCTTCGAGGACCTCCATTGGATCGACGACGAGACGCAGGCGCTGCTGAATCTGCTCGCCGACTCGATCGGCACGGCGAAAATCCTGCTGCTGGTCAACTACCGTCCCGAATACTCACATCAGTGGAATAGCAAGACTTACTATACTCAGTTACGGCTCGATTCTCTTGGCAAGGAAAGCGCGGACGAGATGCTGTCGGCGCTGCTGGGCGATGGTACCGGACTCACACCACTCAAGCGGCTGATTGTCGAACGCACCGAGGGCAACCCGTTCTTCATGGAGGAGACCGTGCAGGTGCTGCTCGACGAGGGCGCTCTGCTGCGCGACGGCTCTACGACCAGGCTCACGCGCCCGCTCGGAGAGCTCAAGATTCCGCCGACCGTGCAGGCAATCCTGGCCGCACGAATCGATCGACTGCCCGCCGACGAGAAGGATCTGCTGCAAACACTGGCCGTGATTGGCAAGGAGTTCCCGCTGAGTCTTGTGCGTGCCACCAGCGGACGCGGCGGCGACGATCTGAACCGGATGCTCAACGATCTGCAGCTCGGCGAGTTCATCTACGAGCAGCCGGCCATGGGCGACGTCGAGTACACGTTCAAGCATGCGCTGACGCAGGAAGTCGCGTACAACTCGGTGCTGACAGAACGGCGCCGAGCCCTCCACGAACGCGCCGGCGGGGCGATCGAGGCCTTTTACGCAGGCCATCTCGACGATCACTTGTCGGAGCTGGCGCATCACTTCGCTCGCAGCGCCAATGCTGACAAGGCGCTGCGCTATCTGACGTTGGCGGGCAGGCAATCGCTGGATCGGTTTGCCTATGCCGAGTCGGAAGCTCAGTTGAAGAGAGGCCTCGAGTTTCTTCGAACCCTGCCCGAGGCCGAGCGCGCCAGGCGCGAGCTGGATCTGGTTGTCCCGCTGGTCCAGACGCTATGGCGCGGCAAGGGTGTCGATTCTCAAGAGACCCGCGAGATGGCCGCCCGCGCCGCCGCCCTTGCTGAGAAGACCGGCAACCTCGCTGAGCTCATCCAACAGCTCAATCTGATCAGGATCCCGATCATGCGCACCGGCGACTACGCCAACTCAGAGGCAATTGCCGATCGCATGCTCGAGCTCGCTCAACGCGAGGGCAGCGCCGCCAGCTTCGCGGCCGCTTATCATGGCAAAGTCCAGGCAGAATATTACAAGGGTGACCTGGCAGGCGCCGAAGCAGCGTTCGCTCATTGGCGTAACTACCAGCACGCGTCCGACCTCGCGGCCTCAACCATTGTCATGACATTCGCCAGCTGGTGCGCTTGTCAGATGGGCCGCATCGAGTTGGCCCGTGAACGTATCGGCGAGGCGGTAGCGTCAGCTCGCGATACCAAGGACCCCTTTACCCTGATCGTCGCCGGCCAGATGGAGTCCTCGTTCCACCGGCATCTCAAGGACCCGAAGCGCGTCGATGCCGTGGCTACAGCAGCGTTGGCGTTCGCCGGAGACCTTAGTCCGGTTGGACGAGGCCTTCTTGCTTTAAAGGGCTGGGCCCTCGCACACCTTGGCAACCCCGGCGAAGGTGTTTCACTGATTCGTCAGGGGCTGGCAGAGCTGGGAGTGAGGGGAGGCGGTGTGATCTTCGATTGCTATCTCTGTCTGGCTGAGGCTCAGTCCCTGGAAGGCAACCTCGATGACGCCTTGGTGACGATCGAAGAAACGCTCCAGCTAAATCCTCAGGAAGTAGTAATGAGGCCCGAGTTGCTTCGGGTGCGTGGCGAACTCAATCAGAAGCTTGGTCATCTCGATGAGGCGGAGTCGGACCTACGCGAGGCGATCTCGCGTTTGCAGAAGATGGGCGCGAAACTGTGGGAACTTCGCGCGACCACCAGCCTCGCGAGGCTGCTGC
The DNA here is from genome assembly GCA_963794325.1 of uncultured delta proteobacterium. Classification (GTDB taxonomy): domain Bacteria; phylum Desulfobacterota; class Binatia; order Binatales; family Binataceae; genus Binatus. The sequence continues at coordinate 68,678 of CAWCDG010000003.1, forward strand.
GCGATCGCAATCGTCGCGACGAGGCTCGCATGATGCTCGCCGACATCTACAACTGGTTCACCGAAGGCTTCGACACCGCCGACCTCAAGGACGCCAAGGCTCTGCTCGCCGAATTGAGCGGCTAACTCCCGAGCAGCAGGATCTCGCCACCTATCTGCTCGAAATGGGCGTTGACAACCTGTATCGGGGCGGGGGACTGTTGAGGCTCTCTCAATTTGTGCTCGGGGGGTTCAACAAAAATGGTTTCGACTGGTTGCGTCTATCGGGCGGCGATAGCGTCGTCGCTTGCGGTTCTGCTGGCGTTCGGCCTTGCTGGATGCGCCACGACGTGGAGTCCGATTCCGATCACTCCGAGGGTTGCGCTCACCCCGACCAAGGGCGACGTCACGATGCAGGCGCGGCCCGGAGCGCCGATCGGACAAATAGTTCCCGTGGATGTCTCGATCGCAAACGGAACCGACGAGCCCTATCTGGTTCAACCCGATCAGGTTTTCGCTATCAACCAACAAGGTCAAAGGATCATGCCGGTGCCGGCCAACGAAGCAATTCAGGAAGCAGGCAACGCGAACGCATTAAAAGCGGGACTGACCGGCGCCGCCAAGAATGCGGTGATCGGTGGGCTAGTGGGGGCGGCGACCGGTGCCGCTATCGGCGCCGCAGTAGGTTCGATAGTGCTTGCGCCGGCGCAAGGCGCTCTGGTCGGCGCTGCGATCGGCGGTAGCGTCGGAGCCGCTGGAGGCGGTGTGTACGGTGGAGCGCAAGGTCAGGCCGCGGCTCATCACGACGCCGACACTCAAATTTCATCGCTGTCCTTGCAGACTCGCGAGGCCCATCCGAATTATTCGATCAACGGCTACGTGTTTTTCCCCAAGGGCGAGTACACCTCGATTCAGATGACCGTCCTCAACGAGGAGACTCATCAGACTGATACGCGTACCACTTCATGGGACGGCGGCGAGATCGCAACCGGCGGCATCGGCGCAATTCCGATGAGCAACTCGCCTGCGGCTGCCAGCCCAAGCGTCGTGCAACCGCCTGCCGCGCAGCAATTTCAGCAGCAGCGACAGAATCAAACCGAATAGTCCGTAGCTGAAATAAGAAGGCCGCAGCCCCCGACGGGACTGCGGCCTCCGGTTCAACCGATCTCTAGTATCGACTTACTGTTGGGGCACCAGTTCGACGCGCCGGTTCTGCGCGCGACCCTCCTCGGTCTTGTTGGTGGCGACGAAGTTCGTACTGCCGTAACCGAGCACTCTCAGCTGCAGCACGTTGATTCCGCCATTCAACAGGTAATTGGTCACCGCATTCGCGCGATACTCGGACAGCTTCTGATTAGAATCCGCGTCGCCGATGGAGTCACAGTAGCCGTTCACGTAGATGACGACGTGCGGGTTCGCCTTCAGAATCGTGATGGCTTCATCAAGAACGGCCGCATCACCCGTGCGGATTTGGTACTTTCCGAAATCGAAATGCACTCCGCGTAGCACGATCTTCTGTTGGACCGCCGGCGGCGGCGGAGCTGCTGGCGGCGGCGGAGGCGGAGGTGCCGTCGGCGCAGGCGTCGATGACGAGCACGACGAGACGGTCAAAAGGACAACAGTCGCAAACAATCCCACCCAATTTTTCCACTTATGCACGAAATCCCTCCCTGAGATTCAAGCAGTTCTGGAACAAAGCATCGCGAATTGTGCCATTTATGTAGAGCAAGGTCTAATCAATGGACGAGGCTGTCTCATAAACGCGCGATTCGTACACCAACCTCCACATGCCGCGATAGGAAGGTGATGCACCTTCCCGGCAATGTCGATCGGGCTTTAGCTATGCGACTGCTTGCTACGAAGAAGGAGAAAGACAGGGCAGGGTGCGCGCTACCGTGTATTGATAGACTCGCCCGCCCCAGGAGAACGTGTCCAGGCCGCTTCCAGTCTCGGACTTCAGTTCCGCGACCTGGTAGGGATCGTTCGGGTCCATCACGATTGGAGCATACGCGAGATAGCAGGTCCCGACGTCGGGAATTGAGTTGCTCAGCGGCGGCTGGAAGTTCATCTTGAGAAAGTTCACCGCCGGTACCCAGCCGTCAGGGCCGGTCTCGCTGTCTACCGTCGGAGTCCAATGCGCTTCGTCCGTGGAGTTCTGCAGATGGAGTTCGCGATACTCGGGAGCGCCCGCGCTGTTCTTGCGCAACTCGACCAGCACCATATCCGGATGCGAGAGCGCCATCATCTGGCATAGATTCGCAGCGGTCAGTTGCGGAGGCGGCTTGCTCGCCTCTTCGGTTGGCAGTTCGGCGTCCGGATCCTTGGCGTCAGCGTCGTCCTTCGTGCCGCCGGTGGCGGCCGTGTATGCCGCATGGGCCACGCTGATTACCGACGGTATTGCGCCCAGCAATGGCAGCATGCATCCTGCGCTGCCGAACGCGATCGCCGCGACTATCGCGACAAGAATCCCCGGCCCGCCGGCCTGCGGCATCGATCGCAGAAATGACTTCCGGTTGCTCCCCACCAATTCTCCCCCAACCAGACTCTATCTTTCGCTGCGGAGAGTTTAGCAGCTGGCAAGGAACGATACTAACTGTAGGACTATCCGCAATTCTCACTTTCGGAAGTCCCGGGTCCGGCGGGAACAAGAGCCTTAATTGCCGTCTGCAGACCTCCCTTCTGTTCCCCCCTTTCCGCGGGAAAGGGGATGAGGGGGATAGGACAACGCGGAATCGTCAACTCAAATCCCCTTCCCATCCTCCCCCGACCCTGAGAGCGAAAGGTTGTCCTCAACATTTCGCGCTTCTCACTGGGTGCAGGGGTCACCTCCCGCGACGGTGTCGATGCCGCCCGCCGCGCAGGCGATTAACGTAGAGCCCACGCTTTGATCAGATGATGCGCAATCGCGACCGGCGGCGGCACCCGGAGACCGTCCACCTGCTTTCCCTCGATCAACTCGCGCGCGACGCGCCGCTCGATCCACCGCACTTCCGCGAGTTCGTTCTCATCGACCTTGGCGTCGCGGCTTTCCGCCTTCGCGAAGCATCCAATCATCAGCGACGACGGGAACGGCCACGGCTGCGTCGCATAGTAGGTGACCTCGCCGACTTTTACCGACGCTTCCTCCATCAGTTCGCGCCGCACTGCCTCCTCGATCGTCTCGCCGGGCTCGACAAAGCCCGCCAGCGCCGAGAACATCCCCGGCGGAAATTGCTTACCGCGTCCCACCAGGCACGCCTCACCGAATGTCGCCAGCATGATCACCACCGGATCGACGCGCGGAAAATGCTCAGCCTTGCACTCACCGCACAACCGGCGATAACCCGCGTCCATGATTTTCGTCGCCGCACCGCATGCCGGGCAGAAGCCGTGCCGGCGATGCCAATCGATCATCGCCTTCGCCTGCGCGATGATCGCGGAATCCTGAATCGAGACGACTGATCCAGCGAAACGCGCATCGCGAAAATATCCGAGGCCCTTAAGCGGCCCGGCGTTCGCCGGATCGGCGAGCTCGGAAACGTCGAGTGCAAACAGCGCGCGCTGGCCATCGAGCCCCAAAAAAATGCAAACAGCTTCAGCACCCGCGATCGAATCGACAATTTCCGCTCGCACCAGCCCAAGCTCGATCGGAGGCGCCGACTTTTCGGACCCGAGCAGAAACGGCTCCAGCCGCCACATCGGAAGTATTAAGGAAGAAGGATCACGCCGCTTCGACTCGATCCATTTCGAATCGGTCCGCTTCTCGCTAGCGCGATCGAGAGGACTACCAGCAAAAGGAATCATCCAGCCTCCACAAAAACCAGCCCGTGAATGTGTCCCAATAGATTAGCCGGGCCTCCACGCTGGACGCCAATTGCGAGCGGCGGCTAGTATCGGCATTCGTGGGATCGCCGCTCAACGTATTGTTCATCACCGCCGATCAATGGCGCGGCGATTGTCTTTCAGCGCTCGACCATCCCTGCGTCCGCACGCCGAATCTCGACGCGCTCGCGGCTGACGGCGTGCTCTTCCGCCGTCACTTCGCCAATGCCGCGCCATGCGGTCCGAGTCGCGCGTCGCTGCACACCGGGATGTATCTGCAGAATCATCGCTCCGGCACCAACGGCACTCCGCTCGATGCGCGCCATACCAACTGGGCCAAGGAGAGTGCATCGCACGGCTACGATCCGGTGTTGTTCGGCTACACCGACACCAGCCAGGATCCGCGCGAGCTCGCGGCCGACGATCCATGGCTGAAGACTTACGGAGGTCCTCTGCCCGGCATCCGGCCGATCTGCCTGATCGGAGACGTCCCCAAGCCGTGGACCGATTGGCTCAAGACTCTCGGCTTCGAAGTGCCAGCGGATATTAGCTTCGCCTACGGCAATCGCGATGCTGGTCCTGACTACGAAGACGGCGCGCCGAATCCCAAGCCACTCAAGTATCCGGCGGAGTTCGACGACACCGCGTTCCTGGTCGGCAAAACCATCGACTACATTAAGAGCGCAACCGGTCCTTTCATCGCGCACCTGTCGCTCCTGCGTCCGCATCCGCCGTTCGTCGCGCCCGAGCCTTACAACTCGATGTACGATCCTGCGAAGGTGCCCGGTTTCACGCGCCTGCCAACCGCGGGAGATGAAGCGCGCCAGCATCCATGGCTGGCGCATCAGCTAAGTCGCCGAATCTACCGAGCCACTGACAACGAGAAGCGCCTTCGACGGCTGAAGGCCGTTTACTACGGCCTCATCAGCCGCGTCGATGCGGAGCTGGGGCGACTAATTCGTTTTCTCAAAGAGTCGGGGCGATGGGATTCGACGCTCATCATCTTTACCTCGGATCACGGCGAGCAGATGGGCGATCACTGGCTCATCGGCAAGGGCGGCTACTTCGACGGCTCGTACCACATCCCGCTAATCGTCCGCGATCCGCGTCCGCAAGCCGCCGCCGAGCGCGGCTCGGTAGTTTCGTCATTCACCGAGAACGTCGATATCATGCCCACGATGCTCGAAGCGATCGGCGCCGACATTCCAATACAATGCGACGGCGCATCACTCGCGCCGTTCATCGAAGGGGCGGGCCGTCCCGCCAAATGGCGCAGCGAAGCGCACTGGGAGTTCGATTTCCGCGATCCCGCCGACGACTCCGCCGAGCGCGCACTAGACCTCACGATGCATCAATGCACGATGAACATCATCCGCGGCGATCGTTACAAATACGTCCATTTCACAAATCTGCCGCCGCTATTCTTCGACCTGCAGAAGGACCCAAACGAATTCAAGAACCTCGCAAGCGACGCTTCGTACGCGCCGCAAGTCCTCGAGTACACACAAAAACTCCTGTCATGGCGCATGAACCACGACGAGCAAACCCTAACCCACATCACCCTAAGCGACACCGGCCCAATAACCCGCCGCGCCCCCCGCTATTGATTTTTCTGTCTCCTCTCCCTGTTAGGGAGAGGATGAAGGTGAGGGTCCGATTACAGCGCGCTATTTTGCGCGCGATTCAGGATTCTGCTTCTGTCCTCTACGGCCGTTCCCCGTTACGGATGCGCGCCTCGATCGCATCGATTGCCCGCTCGCAATCATCGACCCCATCGATCACTTCATGCGCGCCCGCCGCGGACAGAGCCGCTCGCGCACTCTTGAGCCGGCTCGCTCGTTCTGCTGCCGCGAGCGCGCCGAAATCCTCCGCCGACAACCCGATCATGTTGCCGGTGCGCGCGACGCCGATCGTCCACACACCCGCGCGCAATCCTTCCTCGATATCGACCGGAGTGTCGCCGATCTTCACGATGGCCTCGAGCGGCTCGACCTTCATCCGGATGGCATTCGTGTAGATCATCCATGGATACGGGCGTCCGGCACCGACGTCATCCGGCGTGATCGCGGATTCAGGCGCGTAGCCCTGCGCAGCGGCGGGTTGCAGGATCATCTCGAGCATCGCGCGCGTGTATCCGGTCGTGCTGCCGATCTTGATTCCACGTTTGCGAAGACGCGCGACAGTCTCCGCGACTCCATCGATCACGGTCGAGTATTTCACGAGGCATTCGATCTGCCGCGGCACAAAGTTCGCGAACAGACTCTCGACATCCGCCTCGGTCGGCTCGTGCCCAACGGCTTTGGCCCACCGACCCGAGACGCTTTCGCTGAAAAGAATCTTTCTGATGTGATCGATCTTCAGCACGCCCATGTCGCGACGCGCTTCCTCTTCCGAAATTGGAACACCGCGCTTCGCAAACACTTCCTGCAGAACGCGCACCGGCGCGAGGCTGCCGTGATCGACCGTCGTCCCCGCCCAATCGAGAATCACCGCCCTCACCGGCCCCGAATACGGCTGCTTCATTATATGTGCATCTCGTCGATCATCTGTTCGGCCAGGCCGAACGACAACGTCATGCCGGATCCGCCGACCGCGGTGACGATGCGCACTCCGGACGCGGCATCGATCGCCACCCACGGCTTGTCGGGATGCTTAGCGTACACGCCGTACCATCGCTCCGCGATTGAGAGATCCGGCGCAATCAAAAACTCGCGCACGTTTTTCATCACGAGCTCATCGATTTCAGTTTTGTTGAAAATATCGACCGCCAGACCGTACTCATGCGAATCGCCTAGCGTCAGCGCGCCGTCCGCGGTCTGCGACACCAGCGTATGAATCGCGAAGCGATCGTAGTCGGCCAGCTCGCGCGCGACCCGCTCCTTATATTTCGGCAAGGTCTGTGTGCAGATTTCAAACGCTGGATAGAAGCGCAGGGTGAGACCGGCCGCGAGCGCAGGGCCCAGCTCCCATCCAGCTTCCTGCGGCGCTGTGCGCATCATCTGTAGTTTGCACCGATCGATCCCGCTAGCCGCAAATAATTCTGGAAAGAGAGTCTCGAAATCATCGCCGCCGCAAACCACCGCCTGCTCCGCGTCCCAGATTTCCGATCCAGCTTCGATGCGCGGTAACTGGATCGATTTCACCACCGTGCCGAAGCGGAATTGAACCCCGAATTTTTCTGCGAGATACGCCGGCAGCTTCGCAAGTATCTGCCGCGGATCGACGGTGAGTTCAGTAGGACTCCAGATACCGCCGAGCAGTCCTTTCGGATTGACCGACTGACTCTTCTTCAAAACTTCGGCAGGCGAAAGCCATGCGCAGTTGTAGCCGAGCACGGGTGCGCGCTCCACGAACTCCTGCGCAACGTCCGCTTCATCCTGATGATAAACGACGTGCATCGATCCAGTCGGACGATACGGCAATCCCGCCGCGTCGAGGATCTCATTCCAGATTTGACGACTCCGCATCGCCATCTGATGCACGACGCCTGCGCGTTGCCCAATCGGCCAGATCATCCCGAAGTTGCGCACCGACGCGCCCTGCGCGCGAGGCGTGCGCTCGAACACGACCACCTTGCGCCCGCGCTTCGCCGCGAAGTACGCATGCGCAAGGCCCAGGATTCCGGCCCCGACAATCGCCACGTCCGCTTTTCGATTCGTGCTCATCGCAGCCTCACAGCAATAGCATTTGACGCGAAGCTGGTCAGCGCCCGCTCGATACGGTCCGGGTCTTCGCTGGTCGAGCGGCCTGCCAGCATGCCTGCGCGCCGTGACAGATTCGGAGTGCGTTCACCGCATCATGCAGCGATGCTTTGGCGCTTGGCGACAGCGTCGAGAACGAGTTCCGCAGCTCGTACGGATCGCTTGCGTAGTCATGATACTCGCGAGTCCCGTCATCGTATTCGACATAAAGAGAATCGCGCGCGCGGATCGCCTCGTAGCTCGGCGGGTTGCCGCTGCGCTTGGCAGGAACGTCAGGGTCATTGTCGTCCTCCAACTCATTCAACGGCCCATGATGCTCGATCAGCGCCAGCGTGCGCCACGTTGGAACGTGCTCCCCGCGGAGCAGCGGCACCAGGCTGCGTCCATCGACTGTCGCCGGAACTCCGGCCCTGGCGATCTCGGCAAAGGTCGCGCAGAGATCGGTGTTCTCGACGACCTCATTGATAACCTGCGCCGGCGCGACTCCCGGTCCGGTGACTATCAGCGGTACATGGATGTCGGTGTCGAAGGCGGTCGTTTTGCCCGGCATCAGGCGATGCTCGCCCATGTGGATGCCGTTGTCGGAGCTGAAAACAAGGTAAGTGTTTTTCTCTTCGCCGGCCGCCGCAAGCGCGGCCTCCAGATCGCCGATCATCTTGTCGATTGCGAGCACCGATCGGGCGCGCATGCGGAATTTTCTATTGATCGAAATCATGTCCGACTCGGAAAGCGGCGGGAACCTCGCCAGCCAACTGGCCGCATTGGCGTCGGGAGCGGCATTAAACGCCGGGTTGCGCGGCGCAACCAGTTCCGGGAACGCGCGCGCATCGCGCGGAGCGGGAATATAAGGCGCGTGGGGCGCAAAGGTGGCAATCTCGATGAAGAACGGCGCTGTCCTGCGATTTCTGGATGAATTTGATCGCGATGTGCGCGAGCACGTCAGTCATATAGTCGCTGCGTCTCTTGCCGTGGAAAACACCTTGCCGTTCTCGTTCAGCAAGTACTTGAACCCGCCATAGCCGTAGCCGGCGACATCCCATTCATTCCAACCTGCCGCAGGACCGTTGATGCTCGGATGGTAGCCGTTCAAATATTTTCCGAGCATCGCGGTCCGGTAGCCATCGCGCTGAAGCGCTACTGCGAATGTGTTCGTCTCGTTACCGTGAGCGTTGAACGCGCCGTAGCCGCCATCAGGTTCGACGTTGCGAAATACGCCGGTGTTGTGCGGGAACTCGCCGGTGAAAATCGACGATCGCGACGGGCAGCATAGCGAGTCCGTGACGAAGTAATTCGTAAAGGAGGTCCCGTTTCGCTCCATCGCCAGAACGTGCGGCATAAACTGCAGCAGGTTGAGTGAGAGATCGTCGGTCAGCACAAAGATGATATTCGGACTTCCCATCGGCGATGGGTGCGCGGCCGGAACTATCCTGAGCGGCCCCGGCGGATCGCCGGCCGAGGCGCGCGCTTTTTTTACGATGATGTGATCGTGCGTTTTGCACGACAGAAAAAGAAAAATTGCGGACAGCGCAATCAGGAGGCGCAGCCATTCTCGCGGTAAAAATTTCTTTGGGTGCGCCGACAGAAGCAACAGGCCCCCTTCATATGGAGCAGCCGCCCATCTGGATTCGCCGTCGGAACGAAAAACGAAAATCCTCGCGGGCATGAATTGCCGGCTGCGCTTATAATGACGCTCGGATCGCGGCGAAGGTTACAGATCATTAAGAGTCTCTACTGTCGCGTCCCAGAAATATCTTTCAAATGGTTCGGTTCGTTCTGGAACACGCGCCCAGCCATCCTCCCCCCACCGACCCTGAGAGCGAAAGGTTGTCCTCAACATTTCGCGCTTCTCACTTCTCACTTTTCACTTTTCATTGGGTGCAGGGGTCACCCCTGCCGCCCGCCGCGTAGGCGATTAACTTTCTTGATAGGGCTCCGCTCTTAAAGATATTTGCGGGACATCGCACTAGCGCCCAGCGCGGAGTAAACGGCGCCGTCGTCAGTGCCCGGACGATGAGCCGCCGTTGAACCTCGCTTCGAGTTGACGGTATTAGTTGGTGGATGCGTCGATTCAGCATTAACCTCTGCGCGCTGGCGGCATCGGCGGCGATGCTCGCGATAGTCGCGACCTCGCAGAACGCGCATTGCACCGACCTCACGACGCCGTCGTTCCTGGTCGCGACGCGCGACTTGCAGGACCCGGCGTTTCAGCACTCGGTAATCCTGATGGTGCCATCGACCGAGCCGCCGCTGCTCGCCGGCCTGATCATAAACAATCCGGCTAAACAGCGGGTTCGAGATTTGTTCCCGCAAGGACGCGATCTGAAGCGCCCGCAGGATACGATTTACACCGGCGGCCCGGTCGAGCCCGACCAGGTGTCGGTGATTTTCCGGGCGTCATCGGCGCAAAGCTCCGCCACGCGGGTCTTCGATGACGTTTACGTCGCGAACGGACGCGACGCGATTGCCGCGGTCTTCAAGGATCCGCGGATCACCGATTTCCGCGTTATTTCAGGAAAGGCGCAGTGGCTTCACGATCAACTGCTGGGCGAGGTCATGGCCGGCGCCTGGTACGTGATTCCCGCGAAGGCGGATCTGATTTTCAGCGACCCAAAAGACCTTTGGGCGACCCTCGTCAAGGGCGGCGATCTGCAGGAAGCCCAAGCTGGACAGGCTCTTGAGATGAATTTGCCTTATAGGCTCTTGGATGGTACATACTGGCAGCGTCAAATCTCACCCAATTGATTGGGAACGCGGTTGATCCTGCGCTGCGCGAGAAGCACACAAGGGGAACCAGATTCATGGCACGGACCAAGGAACGCAGTTTTGGTCAGGTACTTCGCGACCGCCGTCGGCAGTTAGACCTCACCCAGGAAGAAGTCGCGCGCCGGATTAAGACTTCGACCCCTTACATCGGGCATCTCGAATCGGCCAAGCGCCACCCGTCGGACAAAATCGTCACGCGTCTGGCCGAGGTGCTCGGACTGGATCGGCGGGAGCTATTCTTCCTCGCCAACCCGCGGGCGCATGCACTCCTCAATCCCGAGCCGCACACAGACGCGAAGTCGGCGTGGGAAAATTTTCGCCAGGATGAGCAGATGCGGCGGGTTCACAACATCACTGCCGACGAGATGGAAATGCTCGAGCGCGTCGCGCTGCTCGGCGAAGTCCGCTCGCCCCGCGACTTCATCTATATTCTGAACACAGTCCGCCACGCCGTCGGCAGATAGCCGGCTCAGATCGTCTTACGAAACGCGTCGGCCGGCGTCACTCGCATCGCGCCCCACACCGGAATCGCCGCGCTCAGGATGCTTTTTTTCAGATTCGGCTCGTCGAGCCGAGCAGACCGTTCTTCATTGAGCTTCCAAAGCTCGCGGAGTCGGCTGCGCTGACGGACTCGTCGCATGCGCTGTCTGGACGCAGCTCGGGTTGCCGAGGTTTGCCTCCAGGAATTGCTGCGAGGCCGTCCACGAGGAAAATAATAGATCATCTCCGTCGAGGTGGTCCGCGCCACTCACAAGATGCAACTGGACACTGCCGTCCGATTTCCGCAACGCTTGTTCCATTTCTTCAGCCTGCTCGGGCAGTACGTTCGTGTCGGCATCCCCCTGAATCAAAAGCACCGGCGCTTTAATCCGGCTAGCCACGTTAACTGGCGAGGGGCTCTTGAGGTCGGACCGGCATTCTTTTGGAGGCCAATCATACCAAGGCGATTGGGCGTTCGCGCTAACCAAATCGGTCGGCCCGTCATACGAGACGATTGCCTTGACGCGATGGCTGCGCGCACCGGTAAGCAATGCAACTTGGCCGCCGAACGATCCCCCCATCACCCCAATACGGTCGGGATCAACACCGGGCTGCGAGGCGAGCCATTCGATCATTTGTGTTGTATCAGCTGATTGGCTGAGCCCGCAGTCGATCTGACCGCCGCCCCACCCGCGCATTAATGGCAGCAGTACGACGTAGCCATGCTCCGCTAACAGCTGCGCTTCAAGTTCCAGCCCAGTTACCGCATCTCCCTTGTCGCGCCAGCTGGTGGGGTTCAAGGAGTCGAGAAGAAAGCTCACGACCAGCAGCGGATAGTGGAGGAAAAACCCCACGTCCAAAAGCGGATCGCGCAGCGCTTCGTGCCAGGTGGGATTCCAGCCGTGGAGTAGAACGATTGCCGGTTCATGCTGGGTGCCGCATCCACGCGGCCGATAGAGAGTCGCCGGGAGCATAAGCCCGTCAGTGCCCGGCACCTTCACTTGCTGCGAATCAGCGCCCGCCAGCAGGTAATAAACTATGGACTCGATTTTTTTATCGGCGTCGAAAGTAACGAAGTACATCGATGAATCTTCGTTTGGCTGCGCATAGCATTCATCCAGGAACTTTGATCTGAACCCCGACAACAAATACGGCTGAACAAAATAAATGTAATAGATATCTCCGTCTTCCTTCATGGCAACATTCGGTTTGCCGACTTTGCGTAAAAGTTCGTCGCTAGACTCGCCCACCACAAGGTCCTTGCCGATCGAAGGTGGATAAGACGCACGACACATCGTCGGCAGAGCGCCTTTGCGGTTGATGAACTCAACTTGAGAGCAGCCCGCCCCGCAGAAAATCGCTAAGCCGATCAGGAGAAGACGCATCGTGAGCGCGAAGAACTTGTTCGCTCTGGAGAAATCGACCGTCAGCTGCATGCTCAGCGGCTATCCTGATGCGCCATCACTCTCCAAGACAGTCGGCAGATAGCCGGTTCAGATCGTCTTGCGAAACGCGTCGGCCGGCGTCACTCGCATCGCGCCCCATACCGGAATCGCCGCGCTCAGGATGCTGATCACGATCGCGGCTGCCAGCGCTTCCAGCGCCGCGCCGTAAGTTACCGTCAGATAGCCCGCGCTTTCGAGCACCGCGCGCAGCGTCGTCCCGCTGCCGAATTGCCACAGCGCCACGAGCGCATCCGAGTGCGCCGCCCACCGTGCCGATCAGCGCGCATTCGCCGAACAGAATTCGCGCGACGTACGGCTGATTGAATCCGAGCGCACGCAACACCGCCACGTCGCGGAGTCGCTCGCGCACCATCATCGACATCGCGTTGGCGGCAATCAGAAAAATCGTCAGCGCAATCACCGCGGAGACCGCCGAGACGATGCCGCGGATGTCCCCGACCGTGGACAGCAGGCCGGAGACCGCCTCGCTTTCGGTCATCGATGCGGTCTCGAAATCCGAGTTGTGAAAATTGCGGTCGATTTCATGAATGACCGATGGAACATGGCTGGCGGTATCCACTCGGGTCACTAAAAAACCCGCCGGATGCTTTTCTTCGGGGATTCCGATCGCTTTTTCCGCTTCGACCAGGTAGTCGCGCCGGAACATGAAAAAATTTGGATAGTTGTCCGCCGGTATCTCGCCGACCATCGTGAATTTTATGTCGAGCCGATTGGAATCGCCGCGCAGCGTGACCACGTCGCCGACTTTCCAGCCATGCTTGCGCATCAGCAGGCGTCCCGCAACCGCGGCGCTGCGATTTTTGTTGAACTGCTCGATCACCTGCGGCGAAAGATTGTAGTCGGGATACATCTGCGCGACTTTGTCCGCGTCCAGCGCAAACGCCTGCACGGTTTCCGACGCATTCTGATACTTCGCGCGCAGCACCACCATCGGGTTGCATACCACGACGCCGGGAATTTTCTCGATCTCTCTGCAATCGCGCGCCGGCACGCCAATGTAACGCCCGTCGGCGTTGTAGGAATACACCCGCAGCGTCTCCGCCGTCTTTTTGAGAATCATGTCGATCGAGCTGGGAATCGCCGCGAGCACCGTGAAGATGAAGGTCGCGACCGCGAACGTGAGCATCGTCAGAATCGCGCGCCGGGGCTGGCGGATTACGTAGCGGAAGACTAGTCGAACAGATTGCATCGGCTCAGGCCTCGCGCAACGACTCGAGAATCGGAAGATTTGCCGCGCGCCACGCCGGCATCAGCCCGCCCGCAATTCCAATCAGCAGCGCCACGATGATTCCGCCGATGAGCGCGCTCATCGAAAACGCCGACGAAAACACCACCGTGCCGACGCTCATCAGCCGCTGATCGAGGCCGGCCGCCAGCCCCAAAAATATCGCCATCAGATCGCCGGCCACGCCGCCGGCCACCGCGAGAATTATGCTCTCGACCATAAAGCTGGTCAGCACCGATCCGCGGCTGAAGCCCAACGTGCGCAACACTCCTATCTCGCGCGTGCGGCGAGCAACCGCCGCATACATCGTATTCATGCCACCGAACGCCGCGCCCGTGCCGACGATCAGGCCGACGATCAGCACCAGCGCGCGCAGCCGATCCGCGACCTTGGCCTGCTCCGCGAAAAAATCCTGCTCGCTGATCACATCGACAGTCAGTCGCGCATCTTCGGTGAGCGCGTTTCGAAAAGTCTCCTCGGTCCCCGGCTTCAGCACCACGTGAAACGACGAATAGCCATTCTCGAACCGCGCATCCTGCTGCAGCACGTCGATGTCGGTCCAGAATTCCGATTCGAGCGCGCTGCCGCGATCGGAGAACACTCCGACGATCGTCCACGTGCGCCGCCCGTACTTGAACGTCGTGCCCACGCCCAGCTCGGGAAATCGCGCCGCTTGCTTCTGTCCAATCGCCATCTCGTCGCGGCCAGGCTCCGGCCATCGACCCGCCACCAGCTTGAGTCCGCGACGCATCCGAAATGCGATCGCCGACACGCCGCGTAACGACGCCGGCCTGAACTGAACCGCAGGCCGTTTTATCGCCGCATTGAACGGCACCACCATCTCGGGAGAAAAGAGCGCAGCGCCCGAAGCGTCGGTCGCTATCTCGGGACGCGTCCGCAGGACGTCCGCCTCCTCGCGCGGGATGTAGCTCTCGCCCTCCGACACGGTGCCGCGGCTGAGAACAATCCAATGCCCCGGCTCTCCCGCCAGCTCGAGGCTCTGCCGCAGGCCGCCGACGAAGCTGAGCAAAATCACGACCACCATCACCACCAGCGCTATCCCAAGCGCGGTCATCAGCGACGTCGTCCGCCGGACCATCAGGCTCCGAAGGTTGTATGTTATCGGGATTACAGCCATTCACGACCGAGTGAAAACGTCGAAATCCGCCGCCGGACGCGATCCATCTCGGTGCTGGCTGTCATTCGATCGGTTCGCCCCCGGCGCAACTCTACAAGTCTCAACCCGCAGTGTGCAAACGGTTGAGCCGGCCGGCGATTAACAGAAGGTTGATATCGGCAGTCTCAGATCATCAAATTGTCGCCTCCGCGACGCGTGCGATTCGCGATCGACTCTCAGCGCGGTCTTTGCGGCTATTCGACGGCGTGCGGCCCACCGATTCCTCGAGCACGCCCCAGTACGTGCGCGTCACGTGAGCGCCCTCGCGATACCCCGGCTTCGACATCAGGATCGCGTGCAGCTCGGGCAGCCGATAGAAAGGCACGCTGGGGAAAAAGTGATGCTCGATGTGGTAGTTGACGTTCTTCGGCGCGAGAAAAATCTTCTCGTACCAGGTCGGTTGAGTTGTTCGCGTCCGCGGGTAAGCGCTGCCCGGTTCGTCGATCGCGTGATGCTCGGCGATACTGCGGATGCGCATGATCATCACCAGCCACGTGAACATCGGGACTACCCAGTACAGCGCGAAACCCTCCAGCGCGCCGGCGTACGCAATGACGCCGAGCGCCGCCGCGTAGAATCCGTACCGCGCGACCAGAAACCCCCGCGGCACCGAGTCCGCCGACGCCACCGAAGCCGCCAGCTTGAGCATCGCCGGCGCGTTCAATCCGGTCGCGTCACGGAACAGCGTCTTCGCCAGGTTGGGCACGGTCTGCGGAAACACCCACACCGGATCGCCCGCCCTACGCTTCAAGTCGGGATCCTGCGCGGTGTTGAGAAATTTATGATGTGCGAAATGATTCTTGCGATACTGCCGCGCTGTAACCAGATGCGGCCACGCGAGGATCACCTCCGACATCCAGTCGTTGAGCCGCCGGTTTCGCAGCAGCCGGTAATGCACCCCGTCATGCATCAGCACCAGCAGCGCATGCTGCCGCGATCCGATGAACGCGACCGCGAACACGTACAACATCGGATGCCAAAATCGCTGGCACAGATAGATTGTCGCTGCGATCAATGCCCACTCCGCGCCGACGTGCATGCAGGCGAGCCACGGCTTGACGGTGGACAGCTCGGTCAGTTCTTCTTTCGTCAGTTTGACCGGAATATTCGCGCCGATATCGCCGAGGCGTCCCGATTCCGATACTGGCTCTGTTGATGTTCTGTAATTCATTCTCCCCTCACGCGTACTGATTGGACGAATCCGATTCAGTCGCTCTGCCAGAATTGCCGCCATTACATCTGCGCCGCGTTTTCTTCATGCACCATCCGCGATCCGGCTGTCGGCGCCGTATCTTCGTCCACGAATGCCGGACGGCCTCCTGCCGTTTTACCTTTCAGGAAATTCCTGAAACGCAGGATGCTATGGTCGTCGTTTGTCTCGATGATCAATTGCGAAAATACCCGCGTCAGCTTCGCCAGCGATTCCCCTTCCAGAATCATCGGCTGCGCCCAAATCGCTTCTCCCTTGAGCGTTTCGAGATACGGATATTCGACCGGCTCGCCCGCATTGACGAAGCCCGTCGCACGATAAAATGGAGTCCCGTCGAACGGCTTCACGCCCAGGTAAGCGAGGATCGCCTTGGCGTCAAGCAGTCCGGCCAAAATTGCCGCGCCAGCTCGCGCCAGCGCCCCTGCGCCAATAGCACGCGACCACAGCTCGCTGACCTCCAGCACCGATCGCGGCGGCAGATGCGACAGGTCCGGCTTCGGACAAGTCTGCGGAAACATCTCGAGATCGTGCATCACCAGCCCCGCGATCATCTTCTCGGCCGGCTCGCCGTCGTTCTCGAACAGCGCGTACAGATTGCCGTACGTCAGATGAATCGAGGCGAGCCGCGAGCGCGGTCGTTCCTTGAATCCGACTCCGTGTTTCGCACGAATCTGCTCAGTGCGCGCGGCGAAAATTCTTCGTTCGTTTTCGGTTGATAGCAAACGCAGTTCCATTAGGTAGCTCCTTCCCCGGGGGCTAGTTTCGTCGCGATAGGTTGATATGTAGGCGCAAGTTTCCTGGAAATTGGGACCGTGCGGCGGCGGTGGCCGCGGCATGCAATAATGCCGATGCGGCCGAGAAATCGACGCGAGCGATGCGGCTGGAGGTCGAAAAATCGTCGTCAAAACCACAACATCAAGCTTAAAAATACGTCAAATTGTAGGGCCCGCGCGTAATTACGCAGGAATTATCGAGCAAAGCAAGGCACTTTTGTGCTGAATATAGATAAAACGAACGGGTTGTTGCCTATCTAGCATTAATTCAGTACTTTTGGTTATAATTTGGCACTCGGGGATGGTTGACCAATGACCGTAAAGAAACGTATCTCGCGCATCGTTGGGCTTACGGCAGATATAGTTAGAACTGCTGAAACCGCTTCCAATGAGCGTGAACCCTCTGCTGCCACCACTCAGGATGAAATTGCTCGTCTCTGGGAGAGGGACTACGGATATTCACTCCGGAGCAGCCTGAGCCGGGCGGAAGTGCGCGAGATCGTGCGCGAGGCGAAGCGCGCCGCGTGGCCTCATCTGAATGACGAGGCAGTCCGCCTCGGCTCAATGAAACAATTCGCCGAGCGCGCATCTTCCCTTGGCGCCGATTTTCGAATCGCCAGGATGCCGTGGCCGTCAGGCCTCGCTGTGTTCGGTTTCTACCTGGGCAAAGACTCCGGTTTGGAAAAGCGCCCGCTCATCTGCTTGAACGGCGCGCATCATCCGGCCGCGGTCGCAACCGCCTTCCTACACGAAGTAGGGCATCACATTACCGCTGAAATCTTTTCCACCCGCAACGAATTGGTCCAGCTCTCGCGCCAGACCGGATACGAGTCGCATCTGAACAATCCTCGCGAGCTCGCCGCCGACGTGCTGGTGAGCCTCGGGATCAATCCGCGCAATATCGCTGACAAATTATTCGGGGCACCGCGGGACCGAAGATTCCCTGTCAGTGAAGCCGTAAAATCACGCCCAGCCGCGAAGGCCGTCCTCGACACTGCGCGCCGTTATGGCCTCGATTTCGAAAGATTGCCCCTCCAGAAGAGATACCAATATCAGGCCGGGCTGATTCATTTCACCAGGTTGCGGGAGGCACTGCTCGAGGAGTACGGATTGTAGTGCGCATTTGGGCATGCGTCCGCCCCCCATCAGCACCTTCTGACAGAGCAAAGTCCGCATCTCGCGGTGGCGTCTATTTTCTTAAACTACTGTGCAGCACCCCGTCCTGAACGGAGCCGAAGGAGGTTTTTCCTGCTCAACCAAAGCAGGCGCAAAATGAAACCCGCTGTGGGTTTCATATAACAAATTGATTCCTCCCACTTCTTCAATAGCTATCTTTTTGAACTTGTCAATCCCAACGCCGTGCGCAACTTGCCCTTGAGCAGCAAAATTAGCTTGTCTTCCCAGCAAACGTAATTGTCGGGTACGTCGAGCACCACGACTTTTTCCGCGTGCACCTCGCCGAATCGCTCGCGAATATGTCGGCGATGCGCCTCCTCCATCACGCAAATCACGTCCGCTTCTTCGACCAGCTCGATGCTCACCTGATTCTTGGCCCACGGCTCCGTCCCCGCCGAGGTAACCCACATCGGCGCACACATCTCCGCCAACACCATCGCCGCCGTCGGACTGCGATCCATATTCCCGGTACAAACCATCAACACTTTTTTCATGTCGATTTTATTTCTCTAAGTTCAGTGAAAGAATCTGCGAACTGAATTGAGCGCAGCAAATCCTCCAGTTCCCCTTCCCACGATCGGAAGGGGCTAGGGTTAGGACGCACGCCGCAACCTCCCCGCTCCGGTTCCCCTTCCCACTATGGGAAGGGGTTAGGGGTTAGGTCGCAAGCATCAAGCACAAAATCCCGTGACGTACAAAACGCTACGCCAACCCCAATTCCTTCAGCGGTCCCCTATCCGACACCGCGCCGCGCGCGACTCCCGCCCTCAACTTGATCGATCCCGGCGCGCGCTCGAATGCGTCCAGCAGCCCGATCGACTTCGCATGCTCCTTCAGCACTGGAATTATTTCCTGCGCGATCAACCGCATGCTCGTCTGCCGATCCTCATTCGACACCGGCCCTTGCACGCTGAATATCACCAGCGACCCCGGCCGCAGCACCGTCAGGATCGCCTTGAGCTTCGGGATGACCGACTTGGGCGTGCCGATTACCAGCTGGATCGCCTTCTGCGCCTTCTGATATCCGGGAATCAGCTTCGCTCTGACAGCCGCGGGATCGATCTCGACGTCCTCGCCCTGTTGGCGCATCTTGTCGCCGCTTATTCCGAGCCAGCTGCCCTGCGGCTGATGCGCCAGTTTTCGAATCGCCTCTTTCGAGTTGTATCCCGGCGGCAGCGTATGCTCGACGCGTGCGAATGAGTTCTGCCCGCCTCCGAACAGAAAATTCTTGCCCAGCTCCTGCGCCCGGTCTTCGGTCTCGGCGACGAACGTCGGCAGCACGTAGCCGAAATTTTCCGATCCCGCTTCGTATCCGTGCTTGGCCGCCTCATCGGCATAGAAGTCCCACAAGTCGCAAGTCGGCCCCAGCGACGTGCCCAATCCAAAATATGGATAGGCCTTTTCCGCGCACCATCGGACCGTCTCCGGACTGAGCGTTCCCGGAATCCACATCGGCGGATGCGGTTTCTGATAGGGCAGGGCCCACGGATTCACGTGACGATAATGAAAATGCTTGCCCTCGTAGCGCCAGGGCCCCGGCCGCGTCCATGCCTGTATGATAAAATCGTGCGCCTCTTCGAAATATTCGCGGTTGTACGACGGATTCGCATTGTTGAAGAATTGCTCGCTGCCCGCGCCGCGCACCCATCCCGAGATCAACCGCCCGCGCGAAATAAGATCGATCTCCGCCAGCTCCTCGGCCATCCGCAGCGGATGCTTAATCACTGGCAGCGGATTCCCAATCAGCAAAATCCTCGCCTTCTTGGTCAGCCGCGCCAGGATTCCCGCCTCGACGTTCATCACGCTCCCCATGCAGAAGGGATTCCCATGATGCTCATTCAGCGCGACGATATCGAACCCGAGTTCCTCGGCATAAAGATTCTCGTCGATATAGTAATTGTAATCTTCAGCGGCCCGCTCCCGATCGAAGTAGCTATTCGACACCGCGAAATGCCCCCCATTTCGCAATATCACTTCCTCAGGAATCCATCGCACCGGCCGCTCCGTGAAATATCCAATTTGCATAGTGACTCCTGAATAACTATTCGCAACGCAACTGAGATCTTTAAATTACCCGGCCCGCTCCTTCTTCCCCTCTCCCGTCGGGAGAGGATTTCAGGAGAGGGACTTTATACAGCGCGCCTTTCTGCGCGCGATTCAAGATTCTGCTTCTGCCCAAATACGTCGCTCCAAAGTCCCAATAATCCGGTCCCCCTTCCCGCTCGGGAAGGGGTTAGGGGTTAGGTTCCTACTCACTCAAAAACCGACTGACTATCTTCACAAACTCCTCCGAGTTTTCAATTTCAGGCCGATGCCCGACACTTTCAATCGTCGCAACCTTCGCCCCCGGTATCGCCTTCTTGTATTCATCGATACATCCACGAGGCACGACTCGATCGCGCGTCCCCCACACCAACAGCGTCGGCGTCCTGGTCCCGCGCAGCAAATACGGCAGCGCCGGATTATGCATGTACGGCTCCCACCCGATTCGCGCGGTCTCCGCCCGCGCATCCTCGAACGCCTCGAACTGCTCCGGCGTCATCTCACCGCCATAGAGTTTGAGGAACTCCGGCGTGCTATGCGGATCAGCGACGGTCGCCCGCAGATGCGTCCGCATGGTGATCGGAAAAATATCCATAATCTCACCCTCTGAGGGTTTAATCCCCATCGGCGCGACCAGGATCATCTTCGAAAAAATCCGCGGATCGGCCGCAACCATCTCGGCCGCAATATACCCTCCCGCCGAATACCCAATCACATCAACCGGATCGAGCTTCAGCTCCCGCACCACCTGCGAATAAAACCCCGCAAGATCGCGATAGGTCCGCACCCACTCAATCTTCGGTGTCCTCCCAAACCCCGGCTGCAACGGAATGAACAACGTCCGCTCATGCGCAATCGTCTCATTCCAGGTCATCCACCCCGGATACCCAAGCTCATCATGAAAAATCAGGACAGGCTTCCCCGTCCCCGCCTTGAGCATGACTAGCTTCTCGCCCGCAATATTGACGGTCTCTTCGGACGTCTTGATCACAACATCTCTCCTAAGAAACTAACTTCACCAAGGCTTGTCGTTTTCAATGCAGATCGCGCCCGATCCTCTAAGTCCGGTTCCCCTTCCCGCTCGGGAAGGGGTTAGGGGTTAGGTTGCATGGGTCATTCGCCCGACTTGAGCCACCCTATTCAAAATCGAATACCTCACCCACCATTCCCAGCACAAACCCCAACTCGGCTGACTCTTCTCCAGCCAATAGTCACTCCTGATCAACCCCATCGCCGATCACCCATTTCTAATCCCGAGCGAAGCGAGTCTTCGCCTCGCCCTACGAGGGGAGAGGGAATTGGAGCGCGGAATGCGCGCGTATTCGCGACACGGAGCGAGGTCTTAACACTAAAACGACTCATTCCCGGAAGAAGGTATGAAGAAGGTATATTGATCGTAAAGCTCTTCTGACGGCGTTCCGGGTAGTTTTTTGCTCTGGACTACGCGCAATGTCATTCTGTCATTATGGATGTTCGCCACTGCAGCGAGCGTTGTCGGCTTGATCGGAACTCCATCATCTGGCATTGGCGGGCCGCGAAACCTACCAGCTATCGATATACGGATACTTCTTCCCGCTCCGCGGCTCCGGCCGCTGCACTCGATCTCAATCCCGCCGCAATCCACCTCCTCGATTCCGCCGGATCGATCACGTCATCAACCCCGAAATGCGACGCATTGTTAATCGCCTTCCCGCGCTGATACATCGTCGCGACCATCTCATCGAATCGCTTCTTGCGCGCCGCCGGCTCCGCAATCGCCGCCAGCTCATTGCGATACCCAAGCTTCACCGCGCCCTCGAGTCCCATCGGCCCGAACTCACCCGTCGGCCACGCCACCGTGAACATCGGCGCATCGTAACTCCCGCCAGCCATCGCAATCCCGCCGAGTCCATATGCCTTGCGCAGCACGATCGTGAAAAACGGCACCGTCGCATTCGCCGCCGTAAGAAACATCCGCGACGAATGCCGCACCAGCGCGGTCTTCTCGATTTCGGGCCCAACCATGATTCCCGGCGTGTCGCACAAAAACAAAATCGGCACGTCGAACGCATCGCACAACTGGATAAACCGCGCGCCCTTGTCCGCGCCGTCACTGTCAATCGCGCCCGCCAGATGCTTCGGATTATTCGCGACGACGCCGAACGGATGCCCCTCGATTCTCACAAACGCCGCGATCATCGTCAGCCCGAAGTCGCGCCGAATCTCGAGCACCGACCCCGTGTCAGCCATCGTCTCGATCACGTCGCGCACGTCGTAAACCCGTAGTCGATTCTCCGGAATGATATTTCGCAGTATGCGTTGATCCGCACAGCTCCATTCCTTCACCGCGCCCTGAAAGTACGACAGATATTTCCTCGCGACCTTCACCGCCTCCGCCTCGTCCTCGACCGCGATATCCACGACCCCGTTCGGCACCTGCACTTCCATCGGCCCGATTTCCTCGGGACGAAAGATGCCGAGCCCGCCGCCTTCGATCATCGCCGGCCCGCCCATCCCGATATTCGATCGCTTGGTCGCGATCACGACGTCGCAGCATCCCAGCAACGACGCGTTGCCCGCATAGCACCGCCCCGACGTGATTCCGACCAGCGGCACCAGCCCGCTCAGCTTCGGAAAATCATGAAACGATCGCGAATTTTGAAAACCGCCGTCAGTATCTCCCGGACGCCCGCCGCCGCCTTCCGCGAACAGCACCAGCGGCAATCGCAGTTCGCGCGCAATCTGGAACATCCGATCTTTCTTGCGATGGTTCTGATGCCCCTGCGTCCCGGCCAGCACCGTGTAGTCGTACGACATCACGACGCATCGCGACCGCTCCGCGCCGAACAGATTTCCATTGACCGTCGCGAGCCCGGTGACCAGCCCGTCCGCCGGCGTATTCTTGATCAGGTCCTCAATCGTGCGACGCCTTCGCTGCGCCGCTACGACGATCGGCCCGTACTCGACGAACGTCCCCGCGTCGCACAAATCCTCGATATTCTCGCGCGCCGTCCGCTGCCCCGTCTTCCTCCGACGCGCCACCGCGTCAGGCCGCGCCGCATCGAGCCCAACCTCATGCCGCCCGATCACCTCCGCAAGGTCAGCCCGCACAATCTCGATATCTTTATTTCGTGATGCCACGTTTGGTGGATAATACTTCAAAATCCGCGCGCGACAACGGAGCGCGGCCTTAATACTGAAAAAAACGGAGCGCGGCCTTAATACTGAAAAAATTCACACGCATCCCCCGACCCAGACCACCCGCCCGATTATCTTCACGCTCGGCACCACCATCGATTCGTATTTCGGATTGTCGCTGCGCACCAAAATCTTCCCGTCTGGCCGCCGCTGGATTCGTTTCACCGTCAGCCCCCCGTCATGCCGCAGCAGGTAGATTCCGTCCTGCCGAAAGCGCGGCTCCGCGAGATCAGCCAGAATCAAATCCGAGTCCTCAACCGTCGGCGCCATCGAATCGCCAACCACCTCGATCAGAATCAAATCGCGCGGGTCCGCGCGCAGCACCCGCTTCACCCAGTCCGCGCGAAACGCCACCGAATCCACCACCTGCTCGCTGCGCATGATCCCCTCGCGCCCAGCCGAGAATCGAATCCGGCTGCGCGGCATGAAAATAAAATCCCCATGCTCGACCGCCCGCGCGACCGCCTGCCCGCTATGCGATATCTCCTCGCCCGTCGCCAGCCATTCCACCGACACCCGCGCAGCTCGCGCCAGCGCCACCAGGTTCGCCACGCTCGGCTGTCCCCGCCCCGCTAGCCATTTGTAAATTGCGTTGTCGGATACCCCGACCGCGGTCGCCAGCGCGACTACCGATCCAAAGGACTGAATCACTTGCGTCAGCCGCGAGCGAAATGCGGCGTCAACCACTGTAGTTGACATAAATCTCCTAATGTGAAATAAGATTCTTAAAGCGCATGTTCCCGCCTCAAGCAAACCGCTCTCAAGTTAAACGCCGGCCTCCCCCGCCGCATGCCTACCTCGATGCGCGCCTCCCCCGCACCTCTCCGCGACTACACATCTTTAGCTCAGTTCGCCACCTTGTGCCCGCCACGCCCCGGATTTCTCTCCTTAGCCCCGTCGTTCTTTCCGATCTGCTCCGATCGTTTTCATCATCGACGCACCACCGGTTTCCCACCCAACTCGCGCGGAGGATTTATGGAACCCGCGATCTCTCCGGTTCGTCCCAGTAGTAGTTCTGGCCGCCTGGTCTCCTGTCTGTGGTGTCATGGGGACACCACCCAAGCCGAGATCATTCGCAACCACGGTCTGTGTCCAGGCTGCGTTCACGACAATGTCGAGCTCAGTTGGCGGGTGATTTACGATCGCGATCGCAAAATCGGCGCGGTGCCGGCCAATCTTCGGGTTGCGTACGGGTTATGAACGTCGCGGCCAATCGGATGCCCGCGCTCGGGCGCGCGATGTCGCCGGAGCCGCGTTTCAATCCGTTCGTGGTCGCGATGCGCCACACGCTTTACGATCAGATCGGCGATTCAATCGGCGCCGACGCGGCCGACCGGCTGATCGCCGACTTCGGCGGGCGTCGATTGTATATCCCGATCGCGCCTGCGCGCGGCGATTTGATCACGCGCTCGATTGGATTGCTCGCGGCGCTCACGATGGCGCGAGCATTCGGCGGCGACCGCATCCTGATTCCGGCCACTTGCAGTCATGCGCGCCGCCGCGCGCGCATCGTGATGCTGCGCGCTGAAAACGTCAGCATCTCGCACATCGCACGCGAGCTCCGATGCACCGAGCGCTACGTTTACAAAGTCCTCGCCCTATGCCGCGCCGCCAAACCCTCTGATTCCCCCTCAAAAACGTCCGCGCCGATCGCAGAGCGATTGAGACGTGGACATATCAACCGCCGCTCCTGACCCTCTCCCAGTGGGGCGGGCCGCCGTGCCCGCCCTCCGCTGTCGCCAGCTTTTCACGCCCGAGCCAGAGGCCGCATAGACACTGAAAAATGAAAAAAGCCTTCTACAAATCCAAAGCATTCTACGGATGCGTCAGCACGATCGTTTTGATCGTCGGCGACATGGCAGCCAACGGCGCGACGCTCGGCAACATGACGGCGCTGATGACGGCGGGGTTTGCGCTCTACGGCCGTATCGTCGCGACCGCGCCGCTCGCGATCAGCGACCAATCCGAGGCTGACGTCGAGGAGGCAAAGGCAGATGTACGCAAAAGCAAAGTTGCGGTTGACGCTGACCATGGGAATTAGCGTGTTAGCCGCGGGATGCGCGCCGACTTTCGAGTCGCATATCGACTCGCCGCCGGCAATATCACCTCAGATCGCGACGCAATGCACGTCCACTGAAAAACTGGCGGCGCTGGATCCCAAACCGCAATTACCGGATGCGGATCAATCGCCATGTCCCGATGGAAGTGGATTGGCCGCATGTTTCACGCATGACCAGGACGCGATACGCCAGAATCGTTTCAAGATTCTTCACGACGATCGCGACTACTGCCGCGACGCGTATGAGAGGGCGGTGAAACATGTTGCGGGGGATTGAGGTGGAGGCGAAGAACCTAACCCCTAACCCCTTCCCTCGAGGGAAGGGGAACAATCGCGGGCACGGCGGCCCGCGCCACTGGTTCCGATCTATCCGGTTCCCCTTCCCGTGCGGGAAGGGGTTAGGGGTTAGGTTCCTCTATTCCACCGCAATCCTGATCTCGATCCTCCCCTTCGCCGCATCGTGCTCCCAGGTCCACGAAAAAATGTTCACCCTCGATTGTGCCATCGGGCGCGCGCCGCTCGCGGGCGAGCTGGCGCCGGGCACCGCGATGGCGCTGGACGTCTCGACCAGCCCGATCCCGCTGCTCTCGCCGTCGCATCGCGCGATCGCGCGATGCGACAGCGCCGGCGTCGTCACGATGGATATCGAAACCCCAATCGACACCGGCCTGAGCCAGCTATCGACGCCCTTAAGCACTGCCGCCGCCCACATAACTTATGTGCCATGAAAACAAAAAGCGGAGGCAGAATCTTGAATCGCGCGCGAAAGATGCGCGCTGGACAAGGTCCCTCTCCTTAAATCCTCTCCCGACGGGAGAGGGGAAGAACAGAAACAAAACGCCCGCGCATCTAAAAGGTGACACTCACATGAGTTCAAAGATCCGAAACGTTCTAGTAGGACGCAATTTATTGCGTCGTCTGACTTTCTGCGCCCTCGCTCTCGTCTCTCTCTGCATGCGCCCAGCAAGGCGGCGGCCTCCTGCAGCCGACTCCGAAACAGATCATCAGCGGCAAAAACACAATCGTGCCCAGCGCCGCCGCGCTAAGCATGGAGGCGACCAACTTCTGCAACGCACAAGCACAGGTCGATTACGCGGGCCTGGTCCTATACTGCGAAGGTAAGACTCCCGCGCTGCCGCTATCGATTAACACCACCTATCAGACCGAGAGCAATCAGTTCTCATGCCAGGTGTACGGCTACACCAATTCGAGCAATCAGTTAATCGTCCCGCAGACGGTGACGCTGGGTAACTGTCCGATTGGCACAGCGCCCGCACCTGTGACGGCTCCATCAGGAGCGGTGAAGAGTTAGGTGAGTAATGGCATATAGCAACCTAACCCCTAACCCCTTCCCTCGAGGGAAGGGGAACAATCGCGCACGAGGTCCGCGCGCGAGAACGGAACGCGTCCTTAATACTGAAAAAAAGGGGTCACCCCCAACCATCCGGTTCCCCTTCCCGCTCGGGAAGGGGTTAGGGGTTAGGTTCCACTATTCAACCGCAATCCTAATCTTCGGGAGGGGGTTAAGCTTCCTGCGATTGTTCCCCTTCCCTCGAGGGAAGGGGTTAGGGGTTAGGTTCCTCAAGCCTGAAACTCCAGGAGCGATCTGATTGGAACTAGGCAATGCCGCCGGATGGGCCGCCGCTTTTGTCGCCTTCGTTGCTGTCAATGCCAGCACAATCCAATGGCTGCTGAAGCGGCGCGACGATCAGCGTGAACGCGACTCCAGCCGGGTGACCGATCTGGAAGACGCGCTCACTGAATTGCGGGTGAGCATGCCGCTCGAGTACGTGCGCCGCGAGGACTGGATCAGATTCAGCGGCACCTTGGACGCGAAGTTGGATGCGATGCGCGAAGAAGTACGCGAACAGATTGGCGAAGTAAAGGAAAGGCTATATGCCGGACGCAATTGACCTTGAACAAAAGAATCGCGAGGAAGCGCGCTGGCGGATGCTGCGCGTGGTTGACGCGGGCCGTCCGATAGCCGTCTCCGAGCAGATAGTCTGGCGGGTGCTCGCCGATATCAAGCTGTCGCTATCGCTCAACACCGTGCGCCGCGAACTCTCCTACCTGCGCGACCTGGGACTTATCGAACTCGAAGGCGAGGACGCGGAAACCTGGTTCGCGAAGTTGACCGCCAACGGCGTCGACGTCGTCGAGTACACCTCCGCATCACCGGCCGGCATCGCCCGCCCGCGCAAATACTGGTGAGGCGCGCGCGATGAAGAAAAAGAGCGAGGCCAAGAAAAAGAAACCCGCCGCGCACCCAAAGCGCGTGCCGATAGATCCGATTCCGTTCAAGACGTGGAAGATAAAAAAGTTGCCGCCGGATTTGAAGGAACAACTCGATCGGATGCTTACCGAAGGCACGTTGCATAGCTGCCGGCAGCTCGCCAAGTGGCTGGGAGACAATGGGTTCGAGATCTCGCACGCGGCGATTCACAAGTACGGGCAGAAGTTCGAGCGGCGGCTCGAGGCGGTCCGGATAGCGACGGAACAGGCGCGAATCGTT
The DNA here is from genome assembly GCA_963794325.1 of uncultured delta proteobacterium. Classification (GTDB taxonomy): domain Bacteria; phylum Desulfobacterota; class Binatia; order Binatales; family Binataceae; genus Binatus. The sequence continues at coordinate 96,219 of CAWCDG010000003.1, forward strand.
TGCGAAGAATTCAAGGACGATGACGAGCGGATGCAGAGTGCGCTGATGAGGCTGGTGCAGACGCGGTTGTTTGAAGTGCTGTCGGCTACCAGCGAATCGGAGCCGAAGAGTGAGAATGATGAAGGGACGAGGGTCGCGCCGGTGAATGTCACGGCGCTGGCACGCAGCGTGTCGGGACTGGCAAGGGCCGAAACCGAGCATCGCAAATGGGCGGAGCGGGCGCGGGCGAATGTGGCGGAGGCGGAGAAGAAGGTGGATGAGGCGCGCAGTAAAGGATTGAGCAAGGATGCGGCGGAGCAGATTAAGGCAGTGTTGTTGGAGATTTAGGGGGATGCCATCAGAGTCGCGAGCGATGGCCGCATTAATAACCTCCCCTTGTCCGAGGGGAGGTCGGCGAAAGCCGCTTGAAAAGCGGTGTCGCCGGGAGGGGTGCAACGTGCGACACCCCACCAACGCCGACTCGTCTAATCTCAATGCAGAGAAACTCGTTCGCTGTTCGACAGCAGCACAACGCGCATTGTTGCGACTGTCCAGCGTTGCACCACTCCCGTCGCTCACCTTCGGCTCGCGCCGACCTCTCCTCGGACAAGGAGAGGTTAGGAACGGACGGAGCAGCAACCAAAAACTAACTAAATGAACGAACCACTCTCAATACTACTTCCCTATCAACGGCGATGGCTCGCCGATCAATCGCAAGTCAAAGTCAGCGAGAAATCGCGGCGGATCGGGATCACCTGGACCGAGGCTGCTGACCGCGCCCTGGGCGCCGCTACCAGCGGACGCGCCGGACTCGACGGATGGTATATCGGGTACAACAAGGACATGGCGCTCGAGTTTATCGAGGCCGCCGCGCGATGGGCGCGACGCTTCAACCGGGCCGCCGAAACTATCGAGGAGCTTGTCCTCGACGACGAGCGCAGCGCTATCCTCGCGTACCGAATCCGGTTCGCATCAGGGCACAAAATCGTTGCGCTGTCGTCGCGGCCTTCAAATCTCCGCGGCAAGGACGGATGCGCGGTGATCGACGAAGCCGCGTTCCATGAAGACCTGCCCGGACTGCTGAAAGCGGCGCTCGCATTCACGATGTGGGGCGGATTGGTGCGGATAATCAGTACTCACAACGGCGCGCATAATGCCTTCAATGAACTAGTCAGTGAGATTCGGGCGGGCCGGAGGCCATACTCACTCCATCGTACGACATTCGACGAGGCGCTGGCCGACGGCCTATACAAAAAAATCTGCGAGCAGACCGAAACCGAGTGGAGCGAAGAGAAGCAGCGCGAATGGCGTCAGCAGATTGTCGATTACTACGGCGACAACGTCGGCGAAGAACTTTTCTGTATCCCGCGCGCGTCGTCGGGCGCGTACCTGAGCTCGGTTCTGATCGAAGCGCGAATGAAAGCCGGAATTCCTATCCTGCGATGGGAGATGCCGGCGGAATTTTCAGGGCGTCCGGAGGCGGATCGATACGCGGAGACCCAGGCGTGGTGCGAGGACAATATCGCACCGGCTCTCATCGCACTCGATCCGGCGCGCGCGAGTTTCTTCGGCGAAGACTTCGGCCGTTCCGGAGACCTGACGGTAATCTGGCCGCTCCAAATCGATAAGGACCTGACCCGGCGGACCCCATTCGTAGTCGAGCTGCGCAATATCCCGTTTCGAAATCAGGAGCAGGTGCTCTTTTATATTATCGACCGCCTGCCGCGCTTCACGACCGGAGCGATGGACGCGCGCGGCAACGGACAATATCTCGCCGAGACCGCGGCGCAGCGTTACGGCGCGCGAATCGCGCAGGTGATGCTGTCGGAGGCGTGGTACCGCGAAAATATGCCGCGCTACAAGGCGGCGTTCGAGGATGGCACGATCGAGATTCCAAAGGACGCCGATGTTTTGTCGGACCATCGCGCGATCACGCTCGAGAACGGCGTCGCAAAAATTTCAGATCGCCGCGCCGTCATCGACGGCAAGGGCCGCCACGGCGACTCGGCGATGGCCGCGGCGCTGGCTTTCTACGCCTCGCGCGCAGAGGTGGGAGCTATCGCGTACACCGCAGTGAGGAAAGCAGAGACGAGAAACATATACGACGGCGCCGGGAATCCGTTTGGGGCGGCGCCGGTCGATGATGAGATGGCAGGTGGGAGGGTGAGGGGATTTTGAGGGACTTTATTGAATGTGAAACACAATTGGGACTTCCGATTCCTAACCTCCCCTTGTCCGAGGGGAGGTCGGCGAAAGCCGCGCAGCGGTGTCGCCGGGAGAGGTGCAAAGTGCGACACCCCACCAACGCCGACTCGTCTAATCTGAATGCAGAGAAACTGGTTCGCTGCTCGACGGCAGCACAACGGGCATTGTTGCGACAGTCCCACCTTGCACCCCACCCGTCGCACTCCTTCGGCGTGCGCCGACCTCCCCTCGGACAAGGGGAGGTTAGGATCGGTCCGGATGAAATGCGTAGATGAATAGCTACTGGAGATGGAAGTGCGAAGAGTGCGGGTACGAGTTCTTGCTCGCGCTCATCCGATTGCCACGACCGTGCCATCGATGCGGCGGCGAATGGTTTCTAAAGATTGGCGAGGCGGCGACAAAAGAGTATCGAACTGACTAGTCCGCTTGGAGTAATTCAATGACACTCTATGATGCTTATGGACGCGAAGTAGATACCGGCATGTTGCGCCAGGAGCAGGCGGCTCCGACGATGGCGGGCGTCCGAAATATATATTCCGTGATGCATCCGTCAATCGGACTGACGCCGGAGAACTTGTCGCGAATCTTGCGGGAGGCCGAGTTCGGGGATCCCTATCTGTATCTCGAACTCGCCGAGGAGATGGAGGAGAAGGACCTTCATTACCTCGCCGTACTCGGAACTCGCAAGAATGCGGTCGCGCAACTCGACGTGATCGTGCGGGCGGCGTCGAGTGGAGCAGAAGATCAACGCGCGGCGGCGATGGTGCGCGAGATGATCTGCGACGGCCCGATACAGCTCGACAGCGTCCTGTTCGACGTGCTCGACGCGGTGGGAAAGGGATTTTCGGCGACCGAGATAATGTGGAATACCACTGGGCGCCAATGGTTTCCCGCGCAATTGAAATGGCGCGACCCGCGCTGGTTCGCGTTTGACTGGATATCCGGTGAGGAAATCCTGGTGCGCACCTTGAAAGGCGAAATGGTCCCGGTCGCCAACGGCAAATCGCCCGCCCGCCCGACCCATTTCGGCGGCGACGGAATACACTCGTCGATGAATCCCGGAATCGGGATGCAGCCGATGACCGCGCCTCTGACCCCATACAAGTTCATCACGCATTTCGCCAAGGCCAAAGCGGGCCTGCCGATACGCGGAGGCCTCGCGCGCGCGGCCGGGTGGGCGTACCTGTTCAAGAACTACGTACTAAAGGACTGGGTAACGTTCACTGAGGTATTCGGACAACCACTGAGGGTGGGCAAATACCATCCCGGCGCGTCGGAACAGGATAAACAGGCATTACTCAATGCAGTATCGCGAATAGGCACTGATGCGGCGGCGATAATGCCGGAGTCGATGGTAATAGAGTTCACCGAGGCGCATCAGGATGGTAGTTCGGAATTGTATCAGAGATTTTGCGAATACTTAGATGCGCAGGTGAGTAAGGCAGTGCTCGGGCAGACACTTACTACTGAAATGCCTAATGGAGGAGGGTCGCGAGCCGCCGCGCAAGTACATGACGCGGTCCGTCGCGACATCCTGAATGCCGACGCGCGGCGATTGGCGGCGACGCTGGCGCGAGACCTGGTGCGTCCGATCGTCGAGCTGAATATGGGGCCGCAAAAACAATATCCGAGGATCGAGTTGGGGCTGCCGGATGACAGCGACGTGAAAGTGTTTGCGGAGGTTGTCGCGATGCTGGCGGATCGAGGGTTGAGAGTGGGGCAGAAGGCAGTGCTCGACAAGTTGGGGATCGCGCAGGCGGAGAAGGGGGAAGCGGTGCTCAGGGCGATTGGGGGGGATGGGGGAAGGGGAGATCACTTGATTTGATGTGAAACCCTGCGCGGGTTTCACGCTTCCGCGGCAGGGGTGACCCCTGCACCCAGTGTTAAGAGAAGATGCGGGGCTTCGCCCCTGTTCGAAGTTGGGTGGGGGGAGTGTCTCGCGGCTGGCGACATTTGTCGCCAGTCGCTGGCGTGCGGGTGGGGTCAGGGTTTTGTGCCGGTTCGTTTTCTTTGGCGGCGGGCTCTGCGGCGGTGTTTCATCTCTAAGAAGATGTCGTCGTAGATGAGTTTTCGGATTGCGAAGCCGGAAGTGGGGAAGTGGACTGCAGAGTCGGTGGGGGAGCGGCGGTAGCGATAGAGCTGGATGCCGTTCCACCAGGTGGGCGAGTGGTTGCGCGGGGTGCGTAGATCAAGAATCAGTTTGAAGTTGGCGAGAGCGCGCGCGATGAGATTGTTGGCGGAGCGGGCGGCGCGCTTGTTGGTGTCGTCGATGATGACTACTGCGTCGTCGGCCAAGTGCTGGATGGCGAGGGCGAGACCGTCGTACTGATCGCGAAAGGAGTGGCCGCCGTCGTAGAAGTAGGCGCCGATGCGGGCGGGACGCCATGGCGCGGCGTCGAGGAAGTCGCGGAAATCCATGTCGTGGAAGGTGACTTGGCCCACTGCGGTGTGCTCGTCGAGGGTGCGGCGGAGCGCGTCGGCGGCGCCGTCGAACTGCGAAAAATTGTCGCATGCAACGATGCGCGCGTGCGGGTTGGAGGTCGCGGCGCCGACCAGGCTCGCCCCTTTATAGCATCCGACTTCAACGTAAACTTCGCCCTCGTCGAGCGATGCGACGGCGGAATTGAGCAGGCGCAGCTTGTTCTCGGTGGCCATCCCGGGAATTTCGTCGAGGATGTGGGAGAGCGAGCGATCGAAGCGGGATGGGTCGAGCGGGCGAGGCGTCGCGAGTCGGCAAATTCGGGCCATTGCGCGCGGCATCGCTCGAGGAAATCGTCAAACTTCATATTTTCAGGAAAGTGTTGCGAGCAGCCAGGTTAACCTTACCAATACATCCCGGGGCCCATCGGGCCGACGAGGCCCATGCCGTACGGATTGAACATCTCTTCCTGCTCCTCCATATCCTGCATCTGGATGGCTTCGAGGTTCTCGCGGGAGAGCTCGCCCTCCTTGGCCTGGAACTGCTGGTTGAGTTTCAATTTTTCGTACTGCTGATAATTTTCCTCGGTGCCGATGTACATGCATTTACAGAAATTCGGATCGGCCATGTAGTAGTGCAGGGTGCCGGTCTTGCCGACGTAGTAGTTGACGTCGAATGGAACCAGCGACGCGAGTTGCTGCTGGCGCTGGGGAGTGTCCGCGGGGAGCATCCGGAAGCCGGCCGCCGCGAGCATCGGCTCGACCTGCTCGGCCTGCTGCTCGGGGGTCGGCGGCTCCGGCGGTTTTATCGAACCGCATCCGGCGAGCGCGACGGAGAATGCGGTAAGCATTAGGATGAGGATGGTCGAGGCGGTCGGGCGTCGCGGTATCAGTTCGTTATTCACTTTTCGCTTTTCACTTTTTCAATCGAGCGATGCGGAGAAAAGAAAGGGCGGCCGTCGCGGGCCGCCCCATCGGGCGTAAATCAGGGGACGGAGTTGACTGGATTGCCAGTGGCGTCGAACAAGGTCAGCGCGCCGGCGCCGTCAGAGTTCAGCGTGAGCGAGGCGCGGGTCTTGCCGTCGGTGCCGATCAGGGCGAGGCCGGGGCGTCCGTCGGGCGTGAGATCCATGCCGATGCGGCCGCGGTGGTCGTCGCCCAGGCGCAAGGTCGGAGTGCCGTCGGTGGCGACGATGATCGAGGCGCGCGGATTGCCGGCTTTGTCCATCAGACCGATACCGGACTGGCCGTCGGGGGCGACGCCGAGGGTGGCCTGCGGGCTCGCATTCTCGTCGAACAGAACGACGCGGGCGACGCCGTGGGTGAGGCCGACTTCGATGCGCGGCTTGCCGTCGTGGCCATAGATGCCGAGCGCCGGGGCGCCGTCGGAGCCGACGCCGAGTCCGGCGCGGAGCGCGCCGGTCCCATCGAAGACCGCGAGTTGCGCGACGCCTTTGTTGGACACGTCGAACGCGCCTCGGGTCTTGCCGCGGGCGTCGACCAGCATGAATTTCTGCGCGGTGATCATTCGGGGCGCGTTGGCCGCGTCGACGGTGCGCGTGGCGAAGAAATGGCCGGACACGGCGCCTCCGATGAATGCGGCAGCAAGAGTCAGGGTGACAAACCCGATTCGCTCTTTGATGGTCATGGTCGCGGTCTCCTTTCCAGTGCCGAGGTTAGGGCAATTTTCGGGGTGAAGATTAGCAGTTGGAGGCGGAAAGGAAAAATCGGGAAAGTGGCGCGGCAGAGGTGGGCGAATTCACGTGATTGAATGTGAAATCAGCGGTGGGTTTCACGCTTCCTTCGGCAGGGGTGACCCCTGCACCCGGTGAATCGCGAAATGTCGAGGACGACCTTTCGCTCTCAGGTTCTTTTTTTCTGTGTCGTCTTGCGTATGGAAGTTTGGCCGCTCACTATCAGGCTTGAGAAAATCGCCTGCGTGATGCCTTGAAAGTGGGGCTGGAAATGATTTCGAAAGTTCTCGGTGCGGTGTTGTTGGTTTTGTTCCTGGGCGTTCGAACGCTGAGCTTCGGGGCCGAGACGCGTCCATCGGTTGCGGATGTTTTGGGTCAGGTACAAGCCACCTATGACAATATGCAGAGCTACTCGTCAGTGGGTGATATAACGTCGAAGATCTCAATGCCTAGTTTGGGACCCGTCGAGGCGCATTACACTTTCTCGATCAAGCTCGCGCGGCCGAATCTCTATCGGGTCGAATGGGAGTCACGCGCGCCTAACATGGTCAGCAGCGGGGCGGCCTGGTCGGCCGGCGATGGAAATTTCGTAACCGTGCCAGGGCAGGCGAGTCCGATGCGGCCGAAAGACATGTCGGCTGCGTTGCCAATGGCGACAGGAATTTCAGGTGGAGCTGCGGGAACCATTCCTGAAATCTTCTTTGGCTTGGACAACAACCGCCTCAAGCCCGGCAAGGACGCCGCATTCAAACCGGACGCCGAGATTGAAAACGACCCATGCTACGCGATCGCAGAAAAAACCGGAGCGATGGGAGTGACCGTTTGGATCTCGAAGAAATCAAAGTTGCTCCGGCAGATAAGAGACGACTTCAGCGGTCCGATGAAAATGCCGGAAATGACCGATGAGGAGACCAGGAAGGTCATTCAGTCGATGGGCCAGACGCCAACCGCTGAGGCGATCAAGAACATGAAAGAGCAGATGGTCAGTATGCGGGCAATGATGAGCTCGGGAATGTCGGGTTTCAGCATCCAGGTTCAGCGGCAAATCGTGGTGAACCCGACCTTGCATAAGGCCGATTTCACCCCGCATCCATCTCCCGCGAGCAAGTGACGCTGGGTGCGGAGTTATGTTGCCCGAATTGAGATGTTGGGGGTGCGCGCGACTGAATTGAATGTGAAACCCTTCGCGGGTTTCACGCTTCCGCGGCAGGGGTGACCCCTGCACCCAGTACTAATCGCGAAATGTCGAGGACGACCTTTCGCTCTCAGGTTCTAGGGAGGAGGCGGGTGGCCGAGGATTTACCTCGCCCGTTACTTTACGGGAGAGGCGCCCGGGCGCATCGCGACCGGTAGGTGAGGGTGCTGCGGTTCAAGGCAACGGAGTAGGACGCTGATCTAGTTCTTTCCCGCGCTTTATCACGACCACTTGGCAGGTTGAGTCATATCCACGCGCCTCGCCTTCCTCGTCGCCGGAATCGGAAACACCGTGCAACACTCATTCGGGCTCATTTGTGTCGATCTGAATGTCCAAAAACTGAATTATAAAGGGCGTTTGATATGCGGTCGGATGACGTGTCTGATCCAAGACGCGGTCCACCAAATCACCCGTGTTTCTGACATAGCCGTAAGTTGAAACTTGCTTCGTTTCGTAGTCCTGCCAGCGGACAATTTGACCGGTGTAGCCATCCGCCTTTCGGACGTGGTCTTCATAACAAGTACCTTTTACGTCAATGACTTCCAGCAACGTCGAATGGTGCTCCTTTTGGGACTTGTTGTCGCAGGCGCAGAGAGGAAGACAAACCAAGAACGCGAGCGTGGCCGCGAACCTACAGTTCATATTCTTTTGCGGACAGGGCCAAGGTGGCAGACTAGAAGTCCGCCTCCGTTTCACCGACTTGCCCTATTGTCTTTCCCGTCAGGTTGGAAAGGAACGCGAACAGTGGTTTTTGTAGGGCGATGTCTTTGACCCCGAAACTCAGCATTGTCTTGGCGCGGAAGGCACTTCCCGGATCGCTGCATCTTACCAAAACGCATTCCTCGTCGGGCATGGGTTCAAGCACTTCTCGTACGACAAGACTGACGTAGACATTTGGATCGCCCGGTGTGCGGCGGTCGCACTCTATCGCAACCGCACTCCCTAATCTCGGAGGCCAGCAGATCTTCTCATGGTCTTTCAATAACTTCTTCATTCGTCCCCCTAAAACGGAAAACTTCCCTCTAGATAACTACGCGGCGTCGCCTTACGGCGCAATCTGGCTTTCGATAACCGTCCACAGTCTGCTCGTTAATCTGCCAACCGGAAACGTGGCAGTCTCTGAAAGAAATGTGTCTTTTGTGTCTAAGCCTAATAAACCCGGCCGGATTCGAGGGCCCGCCGATCTGGGAACCCCCTCGCTATTTCCTATCCGATACGGATGCGAGCCGATGCCGTTAGATGCGCCCCTGACTACCTTAGCAATCTGGTTCCTTCTATCGTTCGGCTACTGCTGCGCACCGAATTATTCGGCGTCGTATTGCACGCTGACGCGGCGGCACTGGCTCGGAACGTGGCCATTCTGAGACACGAATAATGTTGTCCCTCACCCGACGCGCGCGGACGCGCGTCGGCGGGGCATCGCCATCGTGGGACGAGGCGAAGATAAGAGCCGGGATTCTTCGCTGCGCTCCGAAGGACACAAAGAGGAGAGCCAACACGAAACCCTTACGGTCGACGTGCCATATATACATCTTGATCCGCAGAACCCTCACCTACCGGCGGCTGCGCCCGCCGGCCGCCTCTCCCGTAAAGTAACGGGCGAGGTATTTGGAGGCGGCGAGCGGCCGGGCAAGACTACTCAAAGAAGGAGCCGGGATTCTTCGCTTCGCTCTAGAATGACACAAGGAAAGAACCTGGGAGCGGAAGGGCGTCCTCGACATTTCGCGATTTCCTGTCACTAAGGTGCAGGGCTTAGCCCTGCCGAAGGAAGTTTGAAACCCATCGCGGGTTTCATTTTAATCTCGCTAGGCGTCGTCTTCGCCTGAGTCGTCGGCCGAATCGGCGCCGCTCTCGATTTGCTCGACTGCTTCGTCGAAGTCTGGGCCGCTGAATTCGTCGCCCATTTCTTTACCCATCCGCTTCATCATCCGGGCGACGCTCTTTGGATCGTTCTCGTCGATGTCACCCATCTTCGATGGGTCCGCGAGCGAATCCATCCGCGATTCCTCGCTGCGCGGCATCGCGAAGCGGGACATGAGGCGGCTCATTTTTTTTCCGCCGCAATGGGTGCAGACCGCTTCGACTTTTTCGCTGATGCGCGTGGTCAAGACGCTGGTAATACGGCGGCACTTCTCGCAACGATATTCGTAGATCGGCATGTCATCCGATTGTATCCGCTGTTAGAGCTTGTGAGCGAATTGAACAGCGGGCGAAATGGAGCGCGCGCAGCGCGCGAACTCGGAGACCGGAACCGGCTTCGCGTGTGGCGCGAAGGTGTCCGGAAGCCAGAAGCCATGTCCTCCCGTCGCTAACGCTCCCGTCGTCAGGGTGACACAAGAGGCTTGATTGCGGTGGAAGGGTCGGGATACTTGGAGCCGAAGAACCCTTCGGCGTTGCTCAGGGCAGGCTCTAGCCCTAACCCCTTTTTTCGGTCCTCGCGGGAAGGGGAACCGGATACCTAACCCCTAACCCCTTCCCATAGTGGGAAGGGGAACCGGACGAGTGGGATGGGGAACCGGACGAGCGGGAAGGGGAAGCGGATTTTTGGGGAATCAGCGTCGAGATGAAGGTGGCGATCGATCTTTTGATTCGGATGTTGGTGGCACAGGCTTTAGCCTGTGATTTTCTGGTTCATGCAAGTCCAGGAAAGAATCACAGGCTGAAGCCTGTGCCACGTCTATGAGTGACCTTCGGCTGATGTGGCGCAACACGCGGATGGTCGTGTTGTGCGCTATTTCGGCTGCGCTGTATGCGGCCGTGCTGGTGCCGTTCAAGGTGGTGCCGTTGATTCCGGGCGTCACCGAACTGCGTCCGGCCAACGCGATTCCGGTAGTCTGCTCGTTCCTGTTCGGGCCGGCCGCGGCGTGGGGTTCCGCGATCGGAAATATGATTGGCGACTTTTTCGGCGGCGTATCGCCGGGCGACATCGCGGGATTCCTGGCGAACCTGGCTTATGGATGGATCCCGTACAAAGTGTGGGAATTGATCGCGCGTGGCGAGAGTCCGGTTCTTAATTCCCCTCGGATAGTTTTCAAGTACGTTGTCGCATGCCTGGCTGCGAGCGTTTTGTGCGCCGACCTGGTCGGATGGGCCGATAACGTATTGGTCATCCGGCCGTTCGCGATGCTGGGTAACGTGATCATTTTCAACAACATGATTTCTGCGCTCGCGCTCTCGCCGTTCATCCTGGCGGCGGTCTATCCGCGGGTGAAAAAAGGCCGGATGCTTTACACGGACGTGATGCCGGAGGTGAAGCTCAAGCCGGTGCCGATACGCGCTACGGGTTTCGCGATACTGATAACGGGCGAGGCTGGCGCGTGGATTTTTGGAAATCTGCTTTCGACCGGGTACTGGGCGCCGAAGTTCCTGCCGGCGTGGATGATCGTCGCGCCGTACGATAAACCGATCCTGATTATAGTCAGCCCGTTCCTGGTGTTGGCGTTCGCGGGACTCTTAATGATGTGAAAACCGTTTTTTCAGTGAATCGTGGCCAGCACGCAGTGTCGGTTCAGGGAGTGACCTTCACGTATCACGGCGCGGATCGGTCGGCGCTTCGGGCGGTGAGTCTCGTGCAGAATGCGGGCGAGATGATCGGGGTGATGGGTGCGTCGGGCGCTGGCAAGTCGACTTTTGCGAAGTGCCTCAATCGGATCATCCCGGAGTTCGAGGACGGCGATTTTCACGGCGCGATCCGTATCGCCGGCGAATCGATCGAACATCTGCGGGTATGCGACCTCGCGCCGAAGGTCGGCATGGTGTTTCAGGATTTCGAGTCGCAGTTGTTTTCGACCAACGTCGCACACGAAGTTGCGTTCGCGATGGAGCAAGTCGGAATGGACCGCGCCGAAATGGATCGCCGAATCATGCCCGCACTGGAAGCCGTCGGGCTGCGTGGCTTCGAGCATCGCGATCCGATGTCGTTGTCGGGCGGCGAAAAGCAGCGGCTGGCGATCGCGTCGGTGCTGGCGCTGCGCCCGTCGGTTATCGTGCTCGACGAGCCGACCACCGATCTCGATCCGGAGGGCAGGGCGGAAGTCTTCGAGCTGATCAGAAAATTGCGCGGGCAAGGCTTGAGCCTGATCGTGATCGAGCATGAGTCGGAGGAGCTGCGCGCCGCGGACCGTATCGTGGTGCTGCGCGAGGGCGAAGTCGCAGCGGACGGACCGCCGGCGGAAGTGTTCGCGCGGACGGAGCTGCTCACCGCGTGCGGCGTGCGTCCGCCGGGCCTGGGCCGCGCACTCGAGCTGCTTGGAATCGACGCGCAGGCGAAGAGCGTCGAGCAGGCTTACGAGGTGATCGTGCGCGCGTATCCGAGCGTGGTGGGAACGACGTATGACAGTATCGCGCGGTCTCGCGTGCCCGCAGCGCCGAAGGCGGAGGATAATGCGATCGCCGGTCCGGCGTTTATCGAGATCGAAAACCTGAGCTACAGCTACGCGGGCGGGCCGCGAGTGCTCGACTCGATCGATCTCAAAGTTGAAGCCGGCGAGTTCCTCGCGATCGTCGGGCAGAATGGTTCCGGGAAAACGACTCTCGCGAAGCATATTGTGGGACTGCTGCAGCCGGCGACGGGACGAATCACGATCGACGGCAAGGACCGTGCGCAGATGCGTCCGGCGGAGACGGCGCGCGAGGTCGCGTACGTTTTCCAGAATCCGGACCATCAGATTTTTGCCGCGACGGTTGATGATGAAGTTGCATTCGGGCCGCGCAACTTCGGGCTGGACGACGGCGAGATTCGACGGCGATGCGACGAGGCGCTCGAAGCGGTAGGACTTCAGAACGAGCGCCAGAGCGATCCGTTTATGCTCAGCAAGGGAGAGCGGCAGCGGCTGGCAGTCGCGAGCGTGCTGGTGCTGCGGCCGCGGATGTTGATACTCGACGAGCCGACCACCGGGCTGGACCATCGCGAACAACTTCGCATGATGGGGCTGGTGCGCGACCTCAACCGCAGTGGGATCGCGATCGTGATAATCACGCATACGCCGTGGCTGGTCGCGGAGTACGCGCGGCGGGTGGTGCTGATGCGCAAGGGCGCGAAGATTTTCGACGGCGGGGTGCGCGAGTTTTTTATGCAGGAGCAGCTGCTGCAATCGTCGTCATTCCGCGCTCCTGAAATAACCGAGCTGAGCCGCCGTTTCGGGACGCTGGCGCTGACCACCGACGAATTCGTCGGGTGGGTGAAGGGGCGATCCTGATGCCGATTTATCTCTACATCGATCGCGGCACCTTCGTTCATCGGCTGCATCCGACGGTCAAGGTGTTCTCGCTGTTCGTCATGTTCTGGTCGGTGTACTGGGTGGACAATCCGGTTGCGCTGATCCCGATTGGGCTGGTGATGCTGTGGATTGCGCAGCTCACCGATTCGTGGCCGAACTTCTACCGGCTGCGCTGGCTGTTTGCGATTTTGGTCTTTACGACAACGATCGCATGGATGGTTTTTTATCGGCGGGGCGCGGTGCTGGTGAATATCCCGGTATTTCACGTCAGCCGATTGTCGCTGGTGTTTGGCCTGGGGCGAGGAATCAAGCTGGCGGAATTGCTGGCGGCGTCGGTGCTGTTTCTGTCGACCACCAAGATCGAGGAGTTCACCTACGGACTGCAGCGGATGCGGGTGCCGTATCGGGTCAGCTTCGCGATCTCGCTCTCGTTCCGGCTGGTGCCGCTGTTTATCGACTCGGCCGTGACGATCGTCGATGCCCAGCGGTTGCGCGGTTACGATTTCAACCAGGGCGGTCCGCTCGAGCGCGTGCGGCGCTACGTGCCGGTGGTGATTCCGGTTTTCATGGGCGCGTTGCGCAAGGCGAATAACATGGCGATGGCTCTGGAAGCGCGCGGCTTCGGCTTTATCCACGAGCCGACGACGTTTATCGAATACCCGGTGACATTGGCGGATATCGCGGCGTTCGCGTTTCTGATCGGCCTCGGAACAGTATATTTCATGCTGTACTACACGGGGCTGGGCGGAATCGGGCCCGTGAAATAGCAAATTAGTGAAATAACTCAAGTAGCGAACAACTTCGCCGATGCTTACTATCGGCTGGCAAATCGAAGACATCGCGGGGAACGGTAATGAGTGTCAAATCAGAGTTTCTGAAAAAACCGATCGAGCATGTCGATATCACGCGCGAAAGCGTGGTGCCGATTGTCGAAGCGATGGGGCAGATGGCGTACAGCGCGCGCGACTTGCATCGCGCGGCCACGATTTACGATCGGATGCTGCGCGATCGCGACTGCGGCGTGATCCTGTGCCTGGCGGGGTCGCTGATCAGCGCGGGGCTGAAGCGGGTGTTTGCCGACATGATTCGCAATCACATGGTCGATGCGATCGTCAGCACCGGCGCGAATATCGTGGATCAGGATTTTTTCGAGGCGCTCGGCTTCAAGCATTGGATGGCCGAGGATCGCTTCAAGTACGGACTCGATGACGACAAGCTGCGCGAGCTGCATATCGATCGAATCTACGACACGCTGATCGACGAAGACGAACTGCGCGTGTGCGACGAGACGATTCATAAAATCACCGACAGCCTCGAGCCGCGGCCGTATTCGTCGCGCGAATTCGTCGGCGAGATGGGCAAGTACCTGGCCGAGACGGGCGCGAAGAGCGGCGCGAGTATCGTGCTCGAGGCGTATCGCGAAGAGGTCCCGATTTTCTGTCCGGCGTTCAGCGACTGCTCGGCGGGTTTCGGACTGGTAGCGCATCAGGCGGCGCGGCATGGGAAGCCCAAGGTCTCGATCGACAGCGCGAAGGATTTTTACGAATTGACACGGCTCAAGGTGAAGAACGAAAGCACGGGACTGTTCATGATCGGCGGCGGCGTCCCGAAAAACTTCGCGCAGGATATCGTCGTCGCGGCTGAGGTGCTCGGGCATGACGTGCCGATGCACAAGTACGCGATTCAGATCACCGTCGCTGACGTGCGCGACGGCGCACTCTCAGGCAGCACCCTCAAAGAAGCCAGCAGCTGGGGCAAAGTCGATACGACCTACGAGCAAATGGTGTATTGCGAGGCGACAATCGCAGTCCCGCTAATCGTCGGCTACGCATACCACAAGCGCGGCTGGGAAGGGCGCTCGTCGCGCAAGTGGAGCTCGGCGCTGGATAAGGATCAGGTGTAGGTGGGGAAGGGGGAAGCCATTACATCTTATGTGAAACCCTTCGCGGGTTTCACGCTTCCGCGGCAGGGGTGACCCCTGCACCCAGTATTAAGAAAAGAAGCGGGACTTCGTCCCTGTTACGAAGTCAAATGGGTAGGAGCCGTCCTTCCACCGCTGTTTTCGTGTTGTTTCGGCCATTCCATCTTTGTGTCATTCAGAGCGCAGCGAAGAATCCCGGATCCTTCTTCCCTTCTCCCTGTAACGGAGAGGATTAAGGTGAGGGTCCTTATACAGCGCGCGATTTTTCGCGCGCGACTTAGATTCTGATTTCAATCACCCGGCGCTTAGGCGCCGCGGTCGACTGGGAGGTGGGCGTCTTTCCATTCGAGCATGCCGCCTTTCAGGTTCCAGACGTGCTCGAAGCCCAGGCCGGTCAGGATTGCGGCGGCGGTGGCGCTGCGGACTCCTACTCTGCATATCGCGACGATGTCGAGGCCCTTCATGTTTGCCAGCTCGTCGGTTCGTTCGGGAAGTTCCTTCAGTGGGATCAGGCGTGCGCCTGCGATGTGGCCTAGCTCTCCGCGGTACTCGTCTGGTTCGCGGACGTCGATGAGTATCGGGGGATTGGAGCTTGCCAGGCGGTCGCGCAACTCCGCGGCGGTCAATTGACGCACCTGGTTTAGTTGGGAGAGGGTTGGGAACTTCAGCGCGCCGGCATCGAGGTCGGATTCGTTGGGTTGCAGTGATTCCTGGATTCCGTCGGGCAGCGGCAAGCCGAGATTGTTCATCAGGTTGATGTAGTCGTCGCGCGATTTGCCGGCCAGCCGCGGGTTCGAGCGCTTTTCATCTTGAATGGTGGACTGGGTATGTCCGCGATAGTCATGCGCCGGAAAAACCAGCGTCTCATCCGGCAGCGTGAACAGCTTGCGGGTTATCGAATCGTACTGCACGCCCGCGTCGCCGCCCGCGAAATCAGCGCGGCCGGTACCGTGGATGAACAATACGTCGCCGGTAAAGACTCGATCTTTCGCGAGCAAGCTAATTGAATCCGGAGTGTGGCCCGGAGTATGGAGGGCTCGTAGCTGCTCGTCGCCCACCTTCAGCGTTTGAGCGTCTTCGACGTGGATACTGACGTGCGGCGCCGGTGCAAGGCGATGCATCGCGACGGGCGCGTCGGCCAGCGCGCCCAACTCCATCGCGCCGCTGCGATGATCGGCGTGAGTGTGGGTGTCGATGATCAAGTCGAGATGCAGTCCGTGATAGGCGAGGACCGCGAGGTAACGTTCGACCTTGTCGCGCAGCGGGTCGATGATGGCGGCCTTGCGGGTTGCTTCCGCGATCGCGAGGTAAGTTTTGCACTTGCCGTGATTAAGTTCGCGAAAGATCATTTCGGTCGTAGCCTCGTCGTTCAGCTTAGCAAGTGATGGCCGCGGCGAAGAAGACAGGGAAGAGGAAAACTTGATCTAATTCGAAACCCACGGTGGGTTTCAAACTTCCTCGGCAGGGGTGATCCCTGCACCCGGTGAAAAGTACTAATCGCGAAATGTCGAGGACGACATTTCGCTCTCAGGTTCTTTTCCTGTGTCATTCTAGTGTGATGTCCCGCAAGTATCTTTCAGGAACAGAGCCCTAACCCCTGGCCCCTTCCCCAAAGGGGAAGGGGATTTTAAGAAACATTCCGCGATGTCCTATCCCCTCGCCCCCTTTCCCGCGGGAAAGGGGGAACAGAGCAGAAAATTCAAGAGAGTGTGATCTATCCCCCTCACTGTGCTTTGGCTTCGTTTGGGATGACATAAAGATACGACACACAAACAAAAAGACATCGCAATAAGCGACTTCGTCTGATTTTCACCCACGTCATCAAAATCCGCTGAACCATTCGTTCACCGCGGCGTAACGCCTTTCATAATGAGGGCGGCCGCTACAGAAGGAAGGTTCTGGAGTACTTTGCGACGATATTGAGTCGCAACAGTGTTCGTAATGAACACTGCGACGCAAGCAGCGACGGTGCCAAGAGGTCTAATAACAGCACTCGATAGAAATCAGAGGTGAAAACAATGCCGCAGAATAAGCGCTACGGATGGGTCCCGGATCTTCCCGACCATCGCGATCAACTTTACGCTGCACCGGTCGTAAATTTGGCGACGTTTCCGTCGCAGAAGGATCTTCGTCCCCAATGCCCAGCGGTTTACGACCAGGGCGATCTTGGCAGTTGCACGGCCAACGCGATTGCCGGCGCGGTCCAGTTCGATCTGATGAAGGAGTCGAAGCCGGTGTTCACTCCGTCGCGACTCTTCATCTACTACAACGAGCGCGTGATCGAGGGCACTGTCAACTCGGACAGCGGCGCGATGATACGCGACGGTATCAAAAGCATCGCGCACCAGGGTGACGCGCCGGAGACCGACTGGCCGTACGACATCGCGAAGTTCGCTATGAAGCCGTCGCCCAAGACGTATACCGACGCGAAGAAGCACAAGGCCGTGCTCTACCAGCGGCTTATGCAGGACCTCGCGCAGATGAAGGGATGTCTCGCGTCCGGATTTCCGTTCGTGTTCGGATTCACCGTCTACCAGAGCTTCGAAACTCCGCAAGTCGCCAGCACGGGTGTGGTGCCGATGCCCGCGCCGAGTTAAAAGTCAGTTGGCGGCCACGCCGTGATGGCGGTTGGATACGACGACAGCCAGCAAAGGTTCATCGTCCGCAACTCGTGGGGCACAACCTGGGGAATGGCGGGCTACTTCACCATGCCCTACACCTACCTGACCCAGTCGAATCTGTCGGACGATTTCTGGAAGGTCAGTGTGGTTAACTAAGTTCTACGTGATCCGCTGAGTGGCTAAGCGCCGGCCCGAATTCTCAATGTGTAGGTTCGCGCCGGCGCTGCCTTCTGCCACTGACGTCCATAGTGTAGCTCGATGGTCGAGTTTCCGGGCGAATCAACCTTGAACTGCCACTGATGCGTGCCGCTTTTCCCCGGGGCGGCACTTGGATTTGCCAACGAGTCCGCGACGACCGAACACACCGGCTCTCCTCCGGATTTGATATTCCAACTGAATCCCGCGGTTCGAATCTCCGTCAGCGAGACTTCGAAGGTCTCTCCCACCCGCACTTCGATCTCATGTCCGTCGTCGGCGTCGGTAAGCTGCACTGGTAGATTTCCTACTTCGCGCGGTCGCGGAGTTGGCGGGCGGCGCCGGCGAAGAAGTTGCGCGCGATGAAGGATCGCTCGACGGACGCCATCGCTTCCAGGATTTCTGCGTTCAGTTTGATTGCTTCATAGTCGGATGGATTCGCGTTCAGCGCAATCTCGGCCAAGGCCAGCGCGCGCTTGAGGTCGGTCGCATCCTTGAGGGCGCGCGCTTTTGCGAGGATCGCGTCGCGGCCGATTAGCGCCAGGATGTCGGCTCCGCGTTCTTTGCGCGTCGCCGGGAACATTTGCGACGGCTCGCCCGACCACCATCCCGCATAGCGCCGGATAACGTCGCGCACCACGAACGGGACGCATCCATAGATCGGTTGCAGATACGGTTTCGCCGCGAGGTCGGCCGGAATCGAAATGTCCGCCTCGACGATATCCACTGGCCACTCGCCGGCATTGAGCCGCCGCACGACTTCATCGTGGATGAGGCGCAGCGCGCGCGCCGTCTCGCTCAACACTTCGTTGCAAAGTTCCTCGCCGCGATACGCGGGTCCGTGGCCCGGCAGAAGGTATCGCGGGGCGCATTTCGCGATCGCCTCGAGGGTCTCCGCCCATTCGAGCGTGTAACGCTGCACCTTGTTGGGATTGCCGGTGTTCGGCATCGACGACACGATCAAATCGCCGACCATCGCGAGCCGCCGCGTCGGCATCCAGACCCAGGTCGCGTCGTCCGTCTCGCCCATCGCGTGATGCATCTCGACCGGTTCGCCGACCAGATCGAGAAATTGTTGATCGCGATAAACCAGGTCGGGGTAGCTGAACGACTTGGGCTCGAAGAGGGCGTCGGTCGCGAACGCGCCACCGAACTGGAGGCGATTGATATGCGACTGCCATCCGCGGGTGAGTGCGTAGCGTTTGAAGCGGCCGGCGACGTCCTCGTGCGCCCAGATTTTCGGCCGCGCATGCCCGCGGGTGAGCGCGTCGGTGATGAAGGCCTCGGTGCCGAAGGCGTGATCGCCGTGGCCGTGAGTATAGATGAGGAACGCGAACGGCTCCTCAGTGACCTCGCGAATCGCGCGCACCGCCATCGCGCCCATCTGGCGTGAGCTGGTATCGACGACGATCATCTCGCCGCGTCCGTAGGCGAATGCGACGTTGGCAAAGCCGTGAAACATCGCGATTCCCGGCTCGAGCACTTCGAGCTGTCCCATCATCGGGTCGAAGCCGGGGAGGGTGTTCGATTGTTTTGGATTGGGCGTGGAACTCATCGTCTGTCTTTATCCGGGTGGTGTCCTGGTTTCAAATCGCTTGAAGAACAGAGCCCTAACCCCTGGCCCCTTCACCAGGATGGGGAAGGGGATTTGGAAGCCCCGATTCCGCCATGTCCTATCCCCCTTGCCCCCTTTCCAGGGGGGATTATGTTGGGCTTGACACTCGCACCTGAAATGCGTATATTAGGCGCATGAACAAGAAAGTTGAAGCTGGCAAGCCGCTTTGCACTCAGCCCAATATTACACTCGCTCAATTGATGAAGCAGTTCAGCGATGAGACCGCGTGCAAAACCCTGTTGCGCGATATGCGCTGGCCGGATGGCGTCGAATGCCCGCGCTGTAAGAGCAAGAAGGTGTACGCTCTCGCATCCAAGCCGTGGCATTGGGTCTGCAAGAACAAAGATTGCGGCGGACGCAACGGCTATCGCTTCAGCGTCATCACCAAAACCATCTTCGAGAATACGAACTATCCGCTCTCGACTTGGTTTCAGGTGATCTACCTGATGACTCAGAGCAAGAAAGGAATCAGCGCACTGCAAATCCATCGACAGATTGGATCGGGCGATTACCGCACAGCGTGGTATATGGTCATGCGCATTCGTGCTGCGATGAAAGATGACGGACTGGCAAAGTTGCTCGGCACCGTTGAGGTTGACGAAACTTACATCGGCGGCAAAGAGAAGAATCGCCACTTCGGACAAGAAGCAGGGCGGACGCGGCACGACTGGAAAGATTCCCGTCATCGGCGCGATCTCGCGTAAGGGTAACGTCGTCTGCAAGATGATCGAAAACACCGATACGGAAACGCTCACTCGATTCGTGCGCGATACCGTCAGTGATAAGGTGAAGCTGGTCGCGACCGATGAGCACGCGGGCTATCGCTACCTGAAATGGGCGATGCCGCATGAAGTCGATCAAGCACAGCGAGAATGAATACGTGCGCGGCGAGGTCCATACCAACAGCGTCGAATCGTTCTGGTCGCTGCTCAAGCGCGGAGTGCTCGGCACGTACCATAACGTGAGCAAAAAGTATTTGCCGCTCTATCTCGCGGAGTTTCAGTATCGCTTCAACAATCGCGACAACAAGAATATTTTCTTCGACGTGATAGCAGGATGCTGAGGTCAGCCCACTGGCGGAAGCCTCAGCCAGACAAGGCCAGTCACCTGATTGTGGACAGGGGCGGACAATTCCGATTGCCCTTTGGTAGGGTATTACGTAAAAAACATCAGCCATGAAAAAACCCACCGAATCAGTAGTCAGACTCATCCCTTCGGGGAAAAAGTTGAATGACGTTATTGAAAACTTGGAACTAGTGGCGTCGCTTTCCATGGCTACTCTTGGTGCGATGATCCATGACCGGCCTGAGTTCAAGGACACCGTATTGGAGTATCTCACTCAGCTTTCGAGACTCCCCAGACTCACCAAGCATCAACAACAAATAGTGCGGGACTCGATCATGCTTGTTAGAAGATTTCCGACGAATGTCTGAAGGCAAAATGAACTTCGACATCCAAGCAATTCGTTCATTAGGTGATTTCATAAAATGCCAAAAGCAAAACCTATTTCACTCCATCCGTTAACTTTCCATGAAGCACTCAAGCACCTGGTTCGCGTTGATCCTGATAGCGTCGGCATTACTTCCAAACGCAGAAAGCGGAAAATAAAGAAATTCAGGTCGAAGGCTCAGTAATCCAATTGCAGTGTTTTAGTCTAATAAACTGAGTATTTACTTCCATGATTTGTCCGATAGCTTGAATCTTCGTTCCTCGGTCCAGTAGTTCAATTCGTTCGGTCCACGTTAAATCGCAGTCCAATGCGATCTGGATGAGTTCGTCAACGAAGAATCGTATGGTCCAGAACTCAGGATATTGATTAATTTCGTAAACAGAACCGCTAACGCGGTACCATTTTCCTATGTAGCGCTGAACTGACTTCTGAGCCTGCATTGAGACTTGATTTCTGAATGGCTCGACTAGTTGACGTGGTGTGAGGTCAATGAAAATGCGTTCCTCGGATTCTGGCAACTGTTGAGCATTCGCAATTACAGCAGGTAATTCCGGCACTGGATTAACAACTTGTAGCGGTCGCGTCTCTTGAACTCTGGTAGCCGACGTGGCGCGCGTTTTATGACGACGATTGTCGATCCACAAATAACCGCCAGCAAGAAATACCGTGACGGAACTCCCCAATGGAGAAAACAAAAACCCGACAATCGTTTCGAGGCCGGATGCGAAGAAATGACTAATGCTCGCGGAATGCTTCGCGATGGCCTTCGCAGTTTCTGCGTCGCCTATTATCTCGAACACGACGCGCACCACCCAAAAGACGGTTCCCAATAATCCGAGGGTAAGGAAACCCTCAGCGGTTGTTTTACGAGAGATCGGCATATTTCTCCCCTCTTCAGGCATGGATTTGCCCACGCATTGAAGCGGAGATCAAACTGCGGTATCTGCCGCTCAGGACTGGACATCGCCTTGCCCATTTTGTAAGCAAGGGGATGCGGGTGTCAAGTTAGACATAATCCCCTTTCCAGCGGGGAAAGGGGGAACAGAGCAGAAATTCGCGGGAGTGTGATCACGGCCTGTCGCCCTCACCCCCTTTCCGGCGGGAAAGGGGGAACAGAAGGGGAGAGGGCGGGCACGGCGGCCCGCCCACTGACACCAACGGATCTATCGTTTAGACTTGCCAGTTGAAATGAAGGCTGAAGTCACAGGATCACGGGCACATAACGATGAGTTGGAACGGCTGCTGGCGCTGGTGCATTACGATCCCCATTCGATTCTCGGCGCGCACCAAGACGGCGATCACTTCGTCGTGCGCGCGTTTCGGCCCGACGCTACGTCGATCAATCTGATCGTGCCCAATGACGCGCCGCGGCCGATGCGCATGCGCGATCCGGCAGGATTGTTCGAGGTTGCGGTTGACGGTCGGGTCTCGCTCTTTCCGTATCAACTCGAAATTCACTACGGCGGCGAATCGATCACGATTTACGATCCGTACTCGTTCATGCCGACGCTCGGCGAGCTCGACCTCCATCTGTGGGGCGAGCAGAAGGACGACCGCGCGTACGACAAGCTCGGCGCGCACCTGCGCGAGATGTCGGGCATCCGCGGCGTGTCGTTCGCGGTGTGGGCGCCCAACGCGCGCGGCGTCAGCGTAGTCGGCGATTTCAATCGCTGGGACGGGCGGGTCCACATGATGCGGACGCTGGGCAGCTCGGGCGTGTGGGAGCTGTTCATCCCGGGGGTGGGCGTCGGCGCCAATTACAAATACGAAATCCGAACGCGCGACGGTAATTTGCTGTTGAAGAGCGATCCATTTGCGCAGCGGATGGAAGTGCCGCCCGCCACAGCCTCGGTAGTCACCGAATCGAAATACCAATTCCATGACGCAGATTGGCTTGCAGAGCGGGCGCGCCGCGAATGGATCAAGAGTCCGGTGTCGATCTACGAAGTCCATTTCGGCTCGTGGCGGCGCGTGCCCGAAGAGGGCAATCGCCCGCTGACCTATCGCGAGATGGCGCCGATGCTGGGCGACTACGTCTCGCGGATGGGCTTCACGCACGTCCAGCTGATGCCCGTAATGGAGCATCCGTTCACCGGATCGTGGGGCTACCAGGTCAGCGGTTACTTCGCGCCGACCTCGCGCTACGGGACGCCCGACGACTTGCGCTACCTGATCGACGAGATGCATCGTCGCGGCATCGGCGTGATCCTCGACTGGGTGCCGGCGCATTTTCCCAAGGACGAATTCAGCCTTGGCCGCTTCGACGGCACCGCGCTGTTTGAGCATGCCGATCCGCGCCAGGGCGATCATCCCGAATGGGGCACGTACATCTTCAACTACGGCCGCGCCGAGGTGCGCAACTTTCTGACCGCGAGCGCGCTCTACTGGCTCACTGAGTTCCACGCCGACGGCCTGCGAGTGGACGCGGTCGCCTCGATGATCTACCTCGACTACGCGCGGCGCGAGGGTGAATGGATTCCCAACGCGTTCGGCGGGCGCGAGAATCTCGAGGCGATCTCGTTTCTCAAGAAGCTCAACCAGGACGTCTACCGCCTCAACCCCGGCATCATGATGATCGCCGAGGAATCGACAGCGTGGACGGGAGTCAGCCGTCCGGTGTTCATGGGCGGGCTCGGCTTCGGCTTCAAGTGGGACATGGGCTGGATGCATGACACGCTCGAGTACTTCACGCTCGATCCGATCTACCGCCGCTATCACCATCGCGATCTCACCTTCGGCCTGCTCTACGCGTGGAGCGAAAATTTCGTGCTGCCGCTGTCGCATGACGAGGTCGTACACGGTAAGCGCTCGATGCTCGCGAAGATGCCGGGCGATCGCTTGCAACAATTCGCCAATCAGCGCGCGCTGTTCGCCTACATGTGGGCGCGATCGGGCAAGAAGATGATTTTCATGGGGCAGGAAATCGGCCAGTGGCGAGAATGGGATCATGACACGAGTATCGATTGGAACCTGATCGACTACCCCGACCATCGCGAATTGCAGGTGCTGGTGCGCGATCTCAATCGCATCTATCGCGACGAGCCCGCGCTGTGGGAGGCCGACACCGATCCCGCGGGCTTTCGATGGCTCGAGGCCGACGACGCCGACAGCAACATGATTGCTTTCATGAGGGTCGCGCCGAGTACCGGCCGCCGCGTGATATGCGTCGGCAATTTCTCGCCGGTGCTGCGCAGCCGTTATCGCGTCGGCGTGCCGAATCGCGGGTTCTATCGCGAGATTCTCAACACCGACGCGTCCGCGTATGGCGGAACGAACATCGGCAACATGGGCGGCGTCGAGGCGGACTCGATACCGTGGCATGGATTTGCGCATTCGATCGCGGTCGAGATGCCGCCGCTGGCGGTGATCTGGTTCTCGGTTCCGTAGCGCGCGGTGTCAACGGAAAAGAAAGTCAGACGCCTGCGCGGCGGGCGGCATCGACACCGTCGCGGGGGGGTGACCCCTGCACCCAGTGTTAAGAAAAGAAAATCGCAAAATCGCGAGGACGCGCTTTTGCTCTCGGGTTCAAGGGGAAGGAGACCGCGAGGCGAGGCAGGTGGACGACAGCGCGCAATGTCAGCCCCGAATACAAAGTCGGGCTATGCGGTTCCGCGATGCCCGACGACGAACACGTGCCTTCTGACCCCCCTTTGAGGTTGCCCGCCCTTGGTGTAAAGAATTCGTCAGCGCGTGATCACCTACCGCGCGGGTAGCGTGGGATCGAAACAGGCGGACGGCCGCCTCAACCCGGTTGAGAGGGAGAACACGATGCGGACGCGAAAAGTCTCGAAAATTGGTGAACGTGGGCTGCGAATCATTTCCGCAGCGGCTATGGCGGTATCGCTTGGGATGCTGACGCTCGGCGGATGTTCGTCGCAGAGTGCTGATCAGCCAACCGAAAAGCCGATCGCCGCAAATTTCGCGCTCGAAAAATGCGAGCAGATCCAACCGAACCTTTACAAGTGCCCGGCCATCGATCAGCCGCTCTGCACGCCTCAATTCAATCGCACCGACATCAATTGCGTGCGCATCGGACCCAAGGGCGGCGTGTTCGTCCAGCGCGGCGGCATAACGCCGTAAGCGGATTCCTGCATTTTGCACTCCCGCCTGAGCTTCGACGCTTGGGCGGGAGTTCCAGTTCCCCGGCGTTTGCGCGTCGTGCGCTCATCTGACAATTTTTAGACAAGATGCAGTGTCCCATCTGCAAAAAGCCGGCTGATCTGTCGCAACGAAATCGCTTCCGTCCGTTTTGTTCCGAGCGATGCCAGATGATCGATCTCGGCACCTGGGTGTCCGGCGATTACGAGGCGAATGAATCGAAGCCCGCCGATCACGAGCATCCCGACGATCTGAAAAAACGCAGGCTCCTCAATTGAGCGAGGCGACGCCGCGGATCCATCCGACGTCGGTGGTTGGTCCCGGCGTAGAGTTGGCGGCCGGCGTCGAAGTCGGCCCGCTATGTCTGATCGACGGGAAAATCCGCATCGGTGCGCGCACCCGGCTGATAGGCCACGTCACGATTCTCGGAATCACGGAACTCGGCGCCGACAACGTGCTGCATCCGGGCGCGGTGATCGGCGACGAGCCGCAAGATCTGACGTACACGGGCGTCGCGCGATCGGTGAAAATCGGCGATCGCAACGTCTTCCGCGAATACACCACCGTTCATCGCGGATGCGAGCATGGCGACGTCACCCTGATGGGCGACGACAACTTCATGATGCAGAATGCACACGTCGCGCACGATTGTCGCATCGGCAACTCGACGATTATCGCGGGCGGCGCGTTGCTCGCAGGATGGGTCGAGCTGGGCGACCGCGCGCTGGTCTCGGGCAACTGCGTCGTGCATCAGTACACGCGCATCGGACGGCTCGCGATGATGCGCGGGCTGTCGCGCACCAGCCGCGACGTCCCGCCATTCTGCATCATGGACGGCACCCACACGCTGCGCGGAATAAATGTGGTAGGCCTCAAACGCGCCGGCATCCCGTCGAAATCGATTCACGCCCTGCGGCATGCGTTCACGGACCTGTTCGGCGCCCGTCAAAATCTAAAACTGGCAATCGAGCGCCTGGAGAAATCCGGCGACGCGACTGCTGAAGTGTCAGAGATGATAAATTTCATCAAAGCCTCGAAACGTGGCGTCGCCTTCGGCCCGCACGACCGGCAATCTTCCGACGATTCCGAATCCTGAATCATGAACCAGAAAATCACAGGCTAAAGCCTGTGCCACTAAAATCATACAATCGCGTTCTTCACCGATTGCCCTGACGGCCAACCCCTGAAACAATTACAACGCGATGCGCATTCGTCCTCGATTCTTCATTGGCGTAGGTTTGATCGCTGTCGCGATCGGCTACCTTATATTCAGCTCGATTCGCACCACGTCCGAATACTACCTTACCGTTCCCGAAGTGGCCGCGCGGCAAAGCGAGCTGGGCGGACAGGCGATTCGCGTCGCCGGCCGCGTCAAGCCGGGCAACATCGGATGGGACCCGAACACGCTCACCCTCAGATTCGCAATCGGACCGCTTCCCGAGGTTGGTGCGGACGGCGAGCCGGTCAAACCGGTTTCTTCTGTTGTAGCTTCCGATCCCGTCTCGTTTCGCGTCGTAGCTGCCGGTGAGCCCAAGCCCGACATGTTCGCGCCCGGCCGCGACGTTATCGTCGAGGGAAAGATCGGGCCGGACGGCACGATTGCGGCGACCCAGGTCATGACGAGTTGCCCTTCCAAGTACAAGCCCTAAGCAAGCACAATAGCAGCGGGTTTTTCTGATGCCCCAACTTGGCAACCTCGCGCTTGCGATCGCACTGATTCTCGCCGTTTATTCGATCGTCGCGAATATTTACGGCGCGCGCCGAAATGCGTCCGATTTCATCGTCAGCGCGCGCCATGCGTTGTGGGCGATGTGCGCGATGGTCACGATTGCGGTCGTGGTGTTGTGGATCTCGCTGCTGCGCAGCGATTTCTCGCTCGAATACGTCGCCGCATACTCGAGCACCACGCTGCCGACCGTTTACAAATTCACCTCGCTATGGGGCGGGCAGCAGGGATCGCTTTTGTTCTGGACGTGGCTGCTGTCTATTTTCACGTCGATCGCCGCGTTCCAGAATCGCCGCCGCAATCCCGAGATCGCGCCGTACGCGCTCGCCGTGCTGGCCGGCGTCGCAATCTTTTTTCTGTTGATGCTGAATTTCGTCACTCGTCCATTCGACTTGCTTGCGGCGGTCCCCGCCGAAGGGTCCGACCTGAATCCGCTGCTGCAAAATTATTGGATGGCGATACATCCGCCGAGTCTCTACACCGGCTACGTCAGCGCGACGGTGCCGTTCGCGTTCGGCGCCGCCGCTCTGATCACAGGCAAGCTCGACGACGGATGGATTCGATCGACGCGGCGCTGGGCGATTTTCTCGTGGTTCTTTCTCACGCTCGGCAATATGTTCGGCGCGCGATGGGCCTACGAAGTTCTCGGCTGGGGCGGATACTGGGCTTGGGATCCGGTGGAGAACGCGGCCTTCATGCCGTGGCTGGTGATGACGGCGTACCTGCATTCGGTGATGATCCAGGAACGCAAGGACATGCTGAAAGTCTGGAACCTGTCGCTGATCGGGCTCGCATTCGGACTGACGCTGTTCGGCACCTTCATCACGCGCAGCGGCGTCATCTCGTCGGTGCATTCGTTCACGCAGTCCGGCCTCGGACCATACTTTTTGAGCTTCCTGATAACGGTGACGCTTGGCTACACGGCCCTTCTGATCTTCCGATCGAAGCAACTGCGCAGTCCCGCCGAATTCGAATCGTATCTGTCGCGCGAGGCGGCGTTCCTGTTCAACAACCTGATGCTGGTGGGGATCGCGTTCGCGGTTTTCTGGGGCACGATCTTTCCAGTGCTGTCGGAAGCGGTGCGCGGCGTGAAGATTACCGTCGGCCCGCCGTTCTTCAATCGCGTCAACGGGCCGCTCGCGCTCGGCCTCGTGTTCCTGATGGGAATCGGGCCGCTGATCGCGTGGCGGCGGACGACGGCTGACAATCTGGTCCGCAGTTTCGCCGCGCCGGTCATCATCGGCGTCGCAACCGGAATCGTCGCCGCCGCTGCGGGCATCCGCCAATGGTACGTGCTGACCGCGTTCTCGTTAGCGGCGTTCGTACTCGGCACCGTGCTGGTCGAATTTCGCCGCGGGATGAACGCGCGGCGCCACATGGTTTCCGAACCGCGCGCAAAGGCTCTGGTCAATCTCGTCGCCAAGAACAACCGCCGCTACGGCGGCTATATCATCCACATCGGCACGATCGTCGCGTTCGTCGGAATCGTCGGGTCTTCGTTCTTCCGTACCGAAGTGAAAAAGAGCGTGCACGTAGGCGACAGCTTCACGATCGGTTCGTACACGCTGCGCTTCCAGGGTCTGGATGAAAGCGATACGCCTCATCTCGAGGCGGCGACCGCGCGGGTCCAGGTGCTTAGCTCCGACGGCCGCGAGATCACCGTGATGTCGCCGGCGAAGCTGTTCTTCAAACGCGCGCAGCAGCCGGCAACGAAGGTCGCAATCCGCTCGACTCCCGCGAGCGACCTCTACGTCGTGCTCGCCGGAATCGACGACAGCGGCAATACCGCAACCTTCGAAGTGTTCCTGACGCCGCTGGTCTTCTGGCTATGGGGGGGCGGCCTCATGATGGTCTTTGGGACTGTGATCGTGATGTGGCCGAACGTGCGCGAACGTGCCGCGATCGCCACCGCGCTCAGCCGCTCGACTACCGAAGAGCGCGAACTTGCCGACATCGGCGCTCCCGGAGGCGACTGAATCCGGTGCGCGCGAAACTCACGCTCGCATCGTCGTTCGTGTTCCTCGTCGTGGCGATATTGGTTTTTCGCTCGCCTCAACTAAAGGCCGATTCACCTCCGACGAATTCGCAGGTTTCCGAAGGTCTGACCTGCCAATGTGGATGCGGTCTGACGGTCGCCAACTGCAACATGCCGACCTGCGGCTTTTCAGTGCCGATGCGCCGCGAAATCGATCGCATGATTGGCGAAGGCAAGACTCGCGCGCAGATAATCGCCTTCTATCGTCATCAGTACGGCGAGAAAGTTCTGTCGGCACCGACCACCGAAGGGCTTCAACATCCTCGCGTGGACGATGCCCTTCATCGCGATCGCAGTCGGCGGCGGCGCTGATGGTGCTGGCCGTTGGCCGATGGCATTCGTCGGCGCCTTCGAACTCGAAGGAGAGCGAAAAGCGCCGACGTCATTCGATCCGGAACTCAGACGCAAACTCGAAAAGGAACTCGAGGAGCGCAGGTAACCGGTGTTCATCCTGGCCGCCGCGCTGATCGTCGCCGGAGTCGCGCTGTTCGTCGCGGCCCCGCTCGGCATCGGTCTGGTCGGCGCGCGCGCCAAGTCGGCGGGCGAGGAGCAAGTCGAGCGCCACGAGCACGAGCGCGCGCTGGCGGTGCAAGGTCTTCGCGAACTCGAATTCGATCGCGAGATGGGCAAGCTGTCGGACGCCGACTACGAATCGATGCACAAGGCGCTCGAGGATCGAGCGCTCACCGCGATGACCGCGGTCGAGACAATTCGCGACGCCGCCGACAAGGCCGCCAACGCGAAGAAACCAGCCGTCACTCCGCTGACCACTGCGATCCGCCGACCCGCACCAGCGCCGCGCCGCATCGATCCAATACCGACTCTCGTCGTGCACAACGAACCGCCGCGCCCGCCGCAAGCATCGCTGTCAACGACCGGCTCGCGCAAGATCAGCTTCTGTCCGGAATGCGGAACGCGCGCCGCGGTCGATTCGAAGTTCTGCGCGCAATGCGGTATCGCGATCAAGCCGATGGGCGCCGCGATCGCCCGGTCCGAGTAATGGCGGCGCCGGTCGTCGAGATTCACAATCTCGCCAAGACTTACGGTCTGGCGCCGGTGCTGCGCGAAGTGCAATTCAGGCTGATGCCGGCCGCGGGTGCTTTCGTGGTTGGCGGCAACGGCGCGGGCAAATCCACGCTGCTGCGAATCCTCGCGGGACTCGAAGCGCCGAGCAGCGGCAATGCGATCTGGTCTTCGGGCAGGACACGCGCAAGCTCGCGGCGCGTTATCGGCGTCGGATCGGAATGATGGCGCATCAGAGTTTTCTCTACCCAAATCTGACCGCGTGCGAGAATCTGGAATTCTACGCCGAGCTGTATTCGATCGCGGATCCGCGTGCGTCTGCCGAGTCGTGGCTTGAGCGGGTTGGCCTGGCCGGCGTTGCCAACGCCCGCATGCGTACATTCTCGCGTGGGATGGAGCAGCGGCTGTCGCTGGCGCGCGCGATGATCGCCGAGCCGCTGTTGTTGCTGCTCGACGAGCCGTTTGCGTCGCTCGACCATGACGGCTCCGAGATCGTGGCGTCGCTGATTCGCGGGGCGATTGAACGGGGAGCCGCGGTTATCGCAACCGCGCATGCGGTCCCCGAAATCGAAGGCGTCGAGTTTGCGGTTTACGAAATCTCGCGCGGCCGGTTTGCATCGCACGTCCATAAAGAGGAGGTCCGGCGCGGCGGGCGAATCCGCTCGCTGCTCGGCAGATAGAGGTGTCTGGATTTTCCGCGGTACTGCGCAAGGACCTGCGCCTCGAGCTTCGCAGCGGCGAAAGCACGCTGGCGCTGCTCGCGCTGTCGATGCTGGTGCTCGTGGTGCTGGTGTTTGCGCTCGATGCGGCGCGGGTGCGCAGCGTTGACGTCGCGGCGGGCGCGCTGTGGGTCGCGATGGTATTCGCGGGGATGCTGGGCGCGAATCGCGCGCTGCTCGCCGAGCGTGACAACAGCGCGATGCGCGGCCTCCTGCTGAGCCCGCTCGATCCCGGCACGCTCTACGCCGCCAAACTCGCGGCCGCGCTGATCTTCATGGCAGTAGCGGAAGTTGGCGCGGTCATCCTGATGGTGCTGTTTTTCAATCTCGAGTTCGACGCGTCGATCTGCACGGATCGCGCCAATCCTGGCGCTCGGCGCGATTGGATTCTCGGCGCTGGCGACGTTGCTCTCCGCTATCACAGGACGCACTCGTGGCGGCGATATGTTATTGCCGATTCTCGCGGTGCCGATTTTCGTGCCGGCGCTGATTGCCGGCGTCAAGGCGAGCGCAGCGGCGCTGGCGGGCGCGCCGCTCGACTCGATGACTGAGTGGCTTGAAGATCATGGTTGCGTTCGACGTGCTGTTCGTCACCGCCGGTTACCTGTTGTTCGAGCACGTGGTTTCTTTCAGTGAAACCTGACTCCATGGAAGCGAGGTCGATCCGCACAACATGAACTCCGCGATTCGAAACGGGCTTGGATACACGACGCTGGCGCTGATGATCGTCGCGCTGTTCATGGTCTTCGACTACGTACCGCCGGAAGCCGAGCAGGGAATCGCGCAGTTGATATTTTATTTTCACGTGCCGCTCGCGTGGGTCGCATTCGCGTCGTTCGGGATTGTCGCGATCGCGGGAATATTTTATCTGTGGCTCGGCGATCAGCTGTGGGACGACCTCGGCTACGCCGCTGCTGAAACCGGGATGGTGTTCTGCACGCTGATGATTGTCGCGGGATCGATTTGGGCCAAGCCGATTTGGGGAACGTGGTGGACGTGGGACTCGCGGCTGACGACCACCTTCATCCTGTGGCTCATGTACGGCGGCTACCTGATGCTGCGCGCGAGTGCTGACGACACGCCGCAGGTGGCGCGCTTCGGCGCCGTGATCGGAATCGTCGCGGCACTGGACGTGCCGATCGTGATCGCTTCGGTGCGGCTGTGGCGCACGATACATCCGGCGGTGCTGGTGACGAAGCAGGGTGGGCATGGCCTCGAGGATCCGCGGATGGTCACGACGCTGCTGGTATGCCTGGCCGCATTCACAGTGTTTTGGGCATGGCTGTTGATGCTTCGTTTCATGCAGTTGCGGACGCGCAGCAGAATGGGCGCGCTGGCGGTCAGAATCGCGTTCGCAACAGCGGCCGCATCCGATAAGCAAGTGATGGAACCGGGCTGATGGAACACTTTGGATACCTGTTCGCCGCCTACAGCATCATCTTCGCGGTGATTTTTCTGTACGTGATGTTCATCTGGCGCCGCCAGGCCGCGCTCGACGCGGAACTTCGCACGTTGGAGGCGCGGATGGCTGCGCTCACACAGGAGTCGGACGCGTCAACATCAACGTCGTCGCAATCACAGCCTGACGCGTGATTTTGCTAATCAAGCGCGGCAAGTTAGCATAGTCAGTTAGTTAGCCAGATTTTCCGAACTGAGTATCCCGGATGGAATTTCAAGATTACTACAAAACTCTCGGCGTTGACCGAAAGGCGAGCGACGCCGAGATCAAGAGCGCGTACCGCAAGCTCGCGCGCAAATTCCATCCCGACGTCAATCCGAACAACAAGGAAGCCGAGGCCAAATTCAAGCAGATAAACGAGGCCTACCAGGTCGTCAGCGATCGCCGAGAAGCGCAAGAAATACGACGAGCTCGGCGCCGACTGGGAGCATGGCGTGTCGCAGGAAGAGATGATGCGCCGATACGCTCAGCAGCGATCGGCGGCTGGCGGCGGCGGTGGCGCGGAATTCGGCGCGGACCTCGGCGGCGGCGACTTCAGCGATTTCTTCTCGCAATTCTTCGGCGGCAGCGCGCGGCGCGCGGGCGGACGCAGCCGCGGCGGCGCATCACGGGGATTTTCGAATTTCGATTTCGGCACCGAGCCGGCGCGCGCGCCCGATCTTCGGGCGGAAGTCGGAATTGTACTGCTCGATGCGGTCAAAGGCGCAAAGCGGCGGCTCGATCTCGTCGCGGAGGACGAATGCGCCACCTGCGGCGGGAGCGGGATGATCGCGCGCGAGGAAAAACAGGGCAAAGCGCGCGTCATTCGATCCGCCGAGCAGTGTCCGACCTGCGGCGGCAGAGGCGTGATCGCCGCGCGGCGCACACTCGAAGTGACTATTCCGCCGGGCGTGACGGACGGCACGCAGTTGCGACTCAAGGGGCAGGGCGGACGCGCGCCGCGTCCCGATCAGAACGGCGATCTGTTCCTCACAATCAAAATCGAGCCGAATGCGGTGTTTGCGATCTCGGGCCGCGACCTGCGCGTGAGTCTGCCGGTGTGGGATTACGAAGCGGCGCTCGGCGCCGAAATCACAGCGCCGACGGTTGACGGACGCGTGTCGCTCAAAATTCCGGCCGGCAGCCAGACGGGACGCGTGCTGCGACTGCGCGGGCGCGGGCTGCCGGCGCGCGGCAAGGAGCCGGCCGGTGATCTTCTGTACGAGCTTAAGGTGCTGGCGCCGACCGACTTGAATCCCAAAGAGCGCGCGCTGATGCAGGATTTGGCCAACAGTCTGAAGGATCGCGGCGTCCCCGATCCGCGTGCGGAATTGATGGCGTCGAAGTGATCAAGAGTTGAATTCGATGGCGCGGCGGAATTCAAACAAGAACTCGACTCGCGGAAAAGTCGTGTTGATGAGCCGCGGCGTGTTCTGCACGATCGGCGGAATCAGCGAGCGCGAGCTGGCCTCGTGGGAGCGCGAGGATCTGATCGCGCCGGTGCGTATCGAGCGGGTTCACGGACGACTCGAGGCGCTCTACGATCGCGAAGCTCTGCACAGAGTTCGCGTGATTCGTACGCTGGCTGAGGAACTCGAAGTGAATATCCCGGGAATTGGGGTGATACTGCACCTGCTCGATCAGATGGCACGGTGATTTTGCGGGACTGGGTGGGCCGTGCTAAGTAACACGGGCTCATTCCGGCTCTCTTCAGAAGGACGATGCGATGCTGTTCGTGATTATCGGCCATGATGGACCCGACGGCGCTGCGCTGCGGCCCAAAGTCAGGCCGGCCCATCTCGAAAATCTGCGGCCGCTGGTGAAGGCGGGCAAAGTGAAGATCGCGGGACCATTCACCGACGGCAGCGGCAGTCTTATCATTGTGGATATGGAGAGCGAGGCGGAGGCGGTCGCGTTTGCGAACAGCGATCCGTATGTGACGAGCGGCGTGTTCGCGCGCGTCGAGGTGAAGCCGTTCCGGCAGGTGTTTCCGGAGTAGCAGGAGTCTAGATGGCGGGAGCGTTATCCAGTTTAAAGATTGTCGAAGTTGGCGAGATGGTGTCGGCGCCGTATTGCAGCAAGTTGCTGGCGGACATGGGCGCCGAGGTCGTCAAGGTCGAGCGGCCGGGAGTTGGCGATCGGGCGCGCACCCGCGGTCCGTTTCCGGGTGACAAGCCGAATCCCGAGACGAGCGGGCTGTTTCTCTATCTCAACACCAACAAACGCGGCGTCACGCTCGATATCACCAAGCCCGAAGGTTTCGAGATCCTCGAGAAGCTGGTCGCGGGCGCCGACATATTAATTCACAACGTCACGCCGCCCGAGATGGATCGCGTCGGCCTCACGTACGATCGGATGAAGCGCGCGAATCCGAAATTGATCATGACGTCGATACTGCCGTTCGGGCTGACCGGTCCGTATCGCGACTACCGCGCCGAGGATCTGACGATTTGGTGCGCGGGCGGCGTCTGCGTGCTGAACGGAGGAGGGCCGGAGCATCCGGAGTTGCCGCCGCTCAAAACTGCGGGGCATCAGGCCGGCTACCAGGGCGGAGTGCACGGCGCGACCGCGACTATCGCAGCGGCGTTCGCGCAACTTAGCGATGGTGCGGGGCAGCATATCGAAGTGTCGGTGCAGGAATCGATCGCCTCGATCCTCGAGATGACCTTCGAGTACTGGCCGTACATGAAGATGATCGCGACGCGACTCGGGCAGAAGCCGCTGCAGCCGATCGATACGATGCAATGCAAGGACGGATACATTTATCTTTGCTGCATCGAGGAGCATCAGTGGCGCAACTTCGTCGAGATCATGGGCAATCCCGAGTGGGCCGAGATGGAGATTTTCAAGGACCGGCTGGTGCGCGCGCTGAATTGGGACGCGCTGAGACCGATGCTCGAGGAATGGGTCAGCCAGCAGACTGTGCTGGATTTGTACCGCAAGGCGCAGGCCAAGCGAGTGCCGTTTGCGCCGGTATCGACGATGGGCGACCTGCTCAACTCGGAGCATCTGAAGGCGCGCGGATTTTTCGTCGAGATCGCGCAGCCGATTGCAGGCACGCATAAGTATCCGGGCGCGCCGCTCAAGTTCGGGCGCACGCCGTGGGAAATTCGGTCGCCGGCGCCGACGCTCGGGCAGCATAACGCGGAAGTATTCGACAAGCTCGGGATGTCGCAGGCGCGGATCGACGAACTCAAGCGCAAG
The DNA here is from genome assembly GCA_963794325.1 of uncultured delta proteobacterium. Lineage (GTDB taxonomy): Bacteria > Desulfobacterota > Binatia > Binatales > Binataceae > Binatus. The sequence continues at coordinate 130,974 of CAWCDG010000003.1, forward strand.
GGTGTGATCTAGAAATGGCGAAGCCACCTCTGTCCGGAATCAGAATTTGCGATTTCACGTGGGTGTGGGCGGGACCGTACTGCACCCTGCAACTGGCGCATCTTGGGGCCGAAGTGATCAGGATCGAGACCAAGACGCGGCCGTGCGTGACGCGGATGCTGCCGCCGTGGCCCGACGGCGTGTTCAACAGCCTCAACAAGTCCGGCTACTTCAATCAGTACAACCAGGGCAAGAAATCCTTGTCGCTGAATTTCAAGCATCCCGAGGCCAAGGAAGCGGCATGGCGGCTGATCAAGAATAGCGACGTCGTGATTAATAACTTCGCGGCGGGCGTCCTCGAGAAAATGGGATTCGGTTACGAAGCCGTAAAGAAGGTAAATCCAAATGTAGTCATGATTACTCTGTCGGGCTACGGCGATACGGGGCCGTACAAGGATTATGTCGCGTACGGACCGGCGCAGGTTCCTCTGTCGGGACTGTCGGCGCTGACTGGCTATAAGGGATTTCCGCCGATGCACGCAGGATTCAGCTACGCCGATCCCAACGCGGGAGTGCATGGCGCGTTCGCGATCATCAGCGCGCTGTTCCATCGTAAGAAGACGGGCGAGGGTCAATATATCGACATGAGCCAGTGGGAATGCGCGATGGACTTGCTGGCAGAAGGGATTCTCGAATACACGATGAACGGGCGCGAGCCCGAGCGCACCGGGAATCGCGATCCGCTGATGGCGCCGCACGGGCTGTTCAAGTGCATCGATCTGCCGGAGAAAATCCTCGACGTTACGATCGATCAGTGGGTCGCGATAGTATGTGCGGATGACGCGGAGTGGGCGCGACTGGCTAATGCAATAGGTAAACCCGAACTGGCTAATGATCCACGGTTCAAGACGCTCGCGGCGCGCAAACAGAACGAAGACGCACTCGAAGCAATAGTCAGTGAGTATACCGCGAAGCGAAAAGTGGCAGATGTCGTCAAGGACCTGCAAGCGGCGCATGTCGCAGCCGGAGCGTGCGCCGATAGCAAGTACCTATCGGAGGATCCACATCTCAACGAGCGCGAATACTTCGTCTATCGAGAGCATCTCGAAGTCGGCAAGCGGCAGCATTGCGGGATTCCCTGGAGGATGAGCGGGACGGCGTGCGAAGTGAAGGCGGCGGCGCCCGTGCTCGGCCAGCATACTGACGAAGTGATGACCGGACTGCTCGGATACAGCGCGGCCGAGGTCGATGCGCTGCGCGCGAAGGGCGCGCTCGATTAGAGGATCAGAACCATGCGTAGGCTGAAAGTGTTGATCGACGGACTAGCGTTTCCTGAGGGGCCGCGATGGCATGACGGACTGTTTTATTTCTCCGACATGCATGCGCATCAGGTGATTGCGGTCGATATGGCGGGGAAGCGCGAAGTCATTTGCGAAGTGCCGAATCGGCCGTCGGGGCTGGGATGGATGCCGGATGGACGGATGCTCGTGGTGTCGATGACGGATCGGAAGCTGATGCGGCTCGACGTCGACGGGCTGAAGACGGTCGCGGACATGAGCGAGTTCGCACCCTTTGATTGCAACGACATGGTGGTCGATGCGCGCGGCCGCGCATACGTCGGCAACTTCGGATTCGATTTGCACAAGAACGAAACGCCGCGTGGGACGACGCTGGTGATGGTTGGTGCGGACGGCGTCGCGCGGGTCGTCGCCGAGGACATGATGTTCCCGAACGGGATGGTCATCACGCCGGATGGGAAGACGCTGATTGTCGGCGAGACGTTTGGGCGGCGTCTTACGGCGTTGGATATCGGCGCTGATGGTCGTCTAACGAATCGGCGGATGTGGGCTGATTTGGGAAACAGTCTGCCTGATGGAATTTGCCTGGATGGCGAGAATGCAATCTGGGTGGCGTGTCCGACGGCGTCGGAAGTGATTCGGGTGAAGCAGGGCGGCGAGGTGGTCGAGCGGATCAAGGTCGAGACGGACGCGTTCGCGTGCATGCTCGGTGGTCCCGACGGACGGACGCTGTTTGTCGCAACGTCGCCGAATTCCGATCCCGAGAAATGTCGCGCGACGCGAGGTGGGAGAATCGAGACTACTCAAGTCGAAGTCCCTCGCGCGGGATTGCCTTGAGCGAAGCCTATGGCGTGTGGCGGGACGGCGTGGCGTAATGAATTCTATGGGCGTTGACGGGCACGGCGATAATTTTCGCGCGCGGCGCAAGCGCATGATGCAGGCGATCGCGCCTGGTGCAACTGCGATCCTGCCGAGCGCGCCGGTGAGTGTGCGATCGGGCGATGTCGAGTTCGTTTATCGGCAGGACAGCGACTTCTACTACCTGACCGGATTCGCGGAGCCGGAATCGGTCGCGGTGCTTTCGCCGGGGCATCCGGACGGCGAGTTCGTGATGTTCGTGCGGCCGCGCGACAAGGAGCGCGAGACCTGGACGGGGCGGCGCGCGGGTATCGAGGGCGCGATCATCGAATACGGCGCGGACAAGGCCTACGTGATCGACGAGCTCGAGAAGATTTTGCCGCGCTATCTGGAAAAGAGCGAGCGCGTCCATTACCCGCTGGGGCTCAACGAGAAGATGGATGAGCGGGTGATGAAACTGATTCGATGGGCGCATTCGATGCGTCCGCGAATCGGGGTAGGGCCGTCGTCGCTGATCGATCCACGCGACATCATTCACGAAGCGCGGCTGAAGAAGGAGCCGGCGGAACTCGAAGCGATGCGGCGCGCGATGACGATTTCGGCAGACGCGCACCGCCGCGCGATGTCGAAGGCGCGCGGCGGGATGCGCGAATGGCAAATCGAAGCGGAGGTCGACTACGCGTTTCGATCGCAGGGCGCGGCTGGACCGAGCTACCCGTCGATCATCGCGTCGGGACCCAACGCGGCGACGTTGCACTACATCAACAACGATCGCGAGATGCGCACGGGCGAGCTGCTGCTGATCGACGCCGGCGCCGAATATGATTTTTACGCGGCGGATATCACGCGCACCTCGCCGATTGGCGCGCGCTTCACCGGTTTGCAGCGTAGCTTGTACGAAGTAGTGCTCGAAGCGCAGCTCAAGGCGATCGACACGATCAAGCCCGGCGCGCATTTCGACGATGCGCACGAAGTTGCTCTGCGCGTATTGGTTGACGGCATGCGGCAGCTCGGCATCCTGAAAGGATCAGCCGAAGAAATAATCGAGAAGGGCTCATATCGGCGCTATTACATGCATCGCACGAGTCATTGGCTCGGCATGGACGTGCACGACGTCGGACTATACCGGGTGAACGGGACGTCGCGAGTGCTGGAACCCGGGATGGTGCTCACGGTCGAGCCGGGTTTGTATATCGCGCCTGACGACGACGATGTCCCCGACAGTTTTCGCGGACTGGGGATTCGGATCGAAGACGATGTGCTCGTCACCGAAAACGGTCACGAAGTGATGACCGGGGCGACACCGAAGTCAGTCGCGGAGGTCGAAGCACTGACTACTGCGCAATAGTCACTTCAATAGTCATTTTGCTGCTACGAGTCATCAGCGGATCGGTTGTAGCGGATAACCTAACCCCTAACCCCTTCCCGAGGGGGAAGGGGAACCAGACGCGGGAGAGGGCCCACGAATGGCAGCCGCTGTGAGCGACGTCGCACCCTTGCCAGCAATTATCTATTTCGTTTCGGCAATAGAATTCGTCATTACCATGTAGTTCGCAGACCTGGTAGTTGCGATTGCATTGGTACTGGCATTTGGTCCGTGCATAGTCGCATCGATTGGCGCATCCGGCGGTCAGCACAGATACGACTGCGATGACGAGTATTGCTTTCGCGCGCACACTTTACAGTTCGAGAGCGCTGGCGCTGCCGACGATGGTTTTGGCGCCGTCGGCCTTGTCGCACCATACCTCGACCTCGGCGCGGATGCGCTTACCCTCGGGGTGACGCTCGACGATCAATCCTTTCGGTCCGGTGCGATCGTTGCCCCACACGACGTTGACCAGCCGCAGATCCATCTTGCCGCCGTACAGGAAGCCGAGGCCGAAGCGCTTCGTCATCATTTCGGCGACGAGGCAGACCGAGAGCATCCCCTGCACAACGATTTCCGGGAACCCGAGCTCGACCGCCTTTTGCTTGTCGTTGTGGTAATTGCGCGCAGGCCCGGAAAACGCCATGCACATTTCTTCGGTGATTTTGCGCATCGGCGCGTCGATCGGATCGCCGCCGCGCTCGCCGATTTTGAACGAGCGCGATGAATCCTTCTCGCGCGACTTGTCCACCACGAATCCCGCTTTGGTCTGTTCAGGGAGCAGGAAGCTCTGATGAGTGCGGCTGCGCGAGACGATTTGTCCCGAGGCGTTGCTGACCAGCACTTCGTTCACGACGTACTCGCGGTCGCGCTTGAGGTAACGATCGACGATGACGGCGCGGGTCGTGAGCCGCTCGCCAAGCATCACGGGTGCGAACAGACTCCATTCCTGGCGCGCGTGCAGGTTGCCGTAGATGTTCGGCAGGTACCAGCCGAGCGTTTGATAAACGGCGCTGTGAAGAATCAGCGCGGGCGCGAGCGGACCGCCGAGCGGAGAATCGCCGCGGTACCACGGATTGTCGTCGCCGGTGCCGGCAACGTAGGTCGCTACGAGGTCGGGTGTGATGTCGCAGGAGATGCCGCCGAAGTCGCGGCCGACGTACACCTCTTTGCGATCGAAAATGTTCTTTTCGTCAGCCATCGTGATTTCCTGTCGGGGTTAATTCTTCTGCTTGGTTTTGAGGCGATCGTTGAACTTGGCGGCGTCGATCACGGCGCGGCGATGGGTCCCGGAGCCAATCTGCTCGAGGTCGTCGAAAGCGCGAACTGAAAACTCGAGGCGCCGGCCTTCGACCTTGGTCACTTCGGCTTCGGCGCGCGCGCGATGACCCGGCGGAGTCGCGGCGGTGTGACTGACTTCGATCGTCATGCCGACCGAGCTTTCGCCGTCGTCGAGAAACGGTTTGATTGCTTCGATCGCCGCTTGTTCCATCATCGCGACCATCGTCGGCGTGGACAAAACCGCGGCCAGCGACGGGTCGAGATGGCTGGCGAGGTCGGCGGTGGAGACGGTCTTCGCGTGAATGCCTTTCGTGCCGATGGGAATTAATTTCATCGCGGGTTAAAGCACCGTTGTCAGAATCTGGATTGAGAGCGCAACACACATAGCCATTCCGAATGTGAAGAAAATTGTTCGCCACGGCTGCAGTCCGTTCAGGAACGCGATCGTGTGCAGAATCCGGGCAATGATGAAGATAGTGAAATACACGAACGCGCCTTCGGGCCAGCATCCGAGCGTGACGTAAATCAATCCCAGAAACAGGAAGATGGGAATATTTTCCAGGTCGTTGCGCCAGCACATTGCGGCGCGCTTGACGAGGGGCGCTTCTTCCGGCGCGGGTGGCGCGTGTGCGAAGAAGCGCGCATCCTCAGCGGTCACGAATGCTTTTGCGTTGAATCGCCCGACGCCTTGAACGATCGAGTTCGCGAACATCTTGAAAAACAGGATCACGGTGGTCAGTGCGTAGAATTGGTACTCGGTCATCGGCAGCTATCTCCTCAGGCCCATTGCGTCGAGCTTCTTGACGACCCATTCGACTCGATCGTTACCCCAAAACGGCTCTCCATCGACGATGAAAGTCGGCACGCCGAAGACCCCGTCGCGATCGCCGGCCGCGAATGCTTCTGACAATTCGCGCGGGCCATCGTTCGCGACGTAGCGATTGAAGGCCTCGGGGTCGAGACCGGTTTCTTTCATCACAGCGGCGAGTGCCGCGCGGTTTTCGATGTCGAGCTCGCGCTTGAAGAAGCGCTCGAAGACGCGATCGGAATAAGGCCGGAAGAGTCCGTGCTTGTCCGCAAACAGACCGGACATCAAGCTGAGCGTGGAGTCGAAGATTTTCTGCGGCCCGCGAATGATCATGCCGCGCGCGTTCGCGTACCGGCGAGCGTCGAGATACAGGTAGCGAACCTTGCGCCAATCGCGCTCGGGTCGCTGGTCAAGCTCGCCACCGAAAATGCCGCGAACGCTAAACTCGTGGGGAATGTAATGCAGGCGGACGCGATGCGACTCCATCAAGGCGTACGCAGGATGCATCGCAAGATAAGTGAAGGGGCTCTTGTAGTCGTAGTAGAGCCTGACCGTCAGGAGATCTTCAGCCATGCGTGAGGGTTTAGCATCACTGGCGAAAGACAGAAAGGCACGCCGCGTCGAGGCGGCGGAGTCGGCACCTGAGGGGTCAGAGTCTGTTTACGCATGTTGTAAAGCGTATTTAGGCATCTCAACAGGAGTAGAACGATTTATTAGTAGTAACTACAAGGTTATTGCTATCTACGATAGTAACAAGAGCGTCTAGTGCGCTTGACTCCAGCATGGCCCATTTAGTAAATCACAGTACGTACTAATATACTTCGAATAGCCACTAGAGTTGTCCATTGGACATATTTTTATACTACTAAGTAGGTATTCATAACATAGTAATTAGTTTCTTCTACAATCAGTAAAGGCGCCCCGGGACGGGCGCTGGTACGCGTTCATGGAGGGAGGACACTCGATGGATTTGCTCAGAAAATTATATGTGAAGGCCGACGGCTTCGCGCGCGGTCAAACGATGGCGGAGTACGTGCTGATTGTCTCGGCAGTAGCGGTGGTCGTGTATGCCGGCTACCAATCGACAGGCACGACGGTCAACGCGCTGGTGAGCACCGTGAACGGACAGCTCTAGAAACCGGGCAACCCATCGCTCGGAGGAATTCCCGCGGCTTAAGCATCAATCCGAATTACGCATCCAATCGGCGACGCGTTCGCCGATCATAATACAAGTGAGATTTGTGTTGGCGCGCACGATGTTCGGCATTATCGACGCATCGACGACGCGCAGTCCCTCGACCCCGCGCACGCGGCAATACTGATCGACCACCGCCATCGGATCCTTATCCGGGCCCATCTTCGCGGTTCCGACCGGATGAAAGATCGTCGTGCAGTTTTCGCGGATAAAATTTTCCAGCGCGGAATTGGAGTTCACGACTTCCGCGGTCAGATTCACGAACTCTTTAAGCATAGGCGCCAATGGCCCTTCCTGCATCAGGCGCCACGCCATGCGCACGCCGTCGGCCATCCGGCGCATGTCTTCGGGGTCGTCGAGATAGTTTAGATCGATAATCGGCGGGACGTCGGGATTACTGCTGCGCAGACGGAGCCGTCCGCGCGAGCGTGGACGCTGGAGTCCGGGCACCAGAGATACGCTAGGGACAGGAAGGTCGAGCGCGAGCCCCGGCGAGAGATTTGTGTCGAACAGCTCGAATATGTACATCTGCATATCGTTGAATTCGTCGGAGCCCGGCGCGGTATAGCGGATACCGATTGGATTGGTGACTTGGGGATTGTGCGGGATTCCAGACACCGGCGTCGCGACGACGAAGACCATCGGATGGTCGATCAGGTTGCGGCCGACTCCCGGCAAGTTCACCTGGCACTTGATGCCCAGCGCCGCGAGTTCATCACCGGCCCCGATCCCCGAACGCATCAATAGCGCAGGAGAGTGGATGGCGCCGGCCGAGAGCGTGACGCGACGGCCGCGCACTTGCTGGAGCGTTCCGGCGGATTCGAGCTCGACACCGGCGGCGCGGCCGTTCTCGAGGATCACCCGGTGCGTGTGGACAGCGGAGCGAATCGTCAGATTCAGGCGATGACGGGCGGGCGCAAGATAGCCGATGGCGGTCGAGATGCGGACGCCGTCGCGCCGGTTGCGCGGCCAGGGTCCGACGCCGGTGGACTGAGGATCATTGTGGTCCGCGACTTCCGCGAATCCTGCGGCACGCGCAGCGTCGAAAAATGCGCGATTGAGTGGCTGCCAGTTCTCCGGGCGCGGGCGCTCGATCCATATTGGTCCGGCGACTCCATGGAAATCGCCGCGCGCATCGCGATCGTTTTCGAGCTTGCGATGGAACGGCAGGACCTTCTCGAAGCTCCATTCGTGATTGCCCCATCGCGCCCATTCGTCGAAGTCACCCGGCGTGCCGCGCAGCGCGATATGGCCGTTGACGGCCGAGCCGCCGCCGGTGACCTTGCCGCGCGGGTAGGGGATTTCCCGGGTCGGTGTGGCCTGCGCCGTCAAACCCCAGTCATGAGGTCCGGCGGAAACCCAGGTGGTCAGCAAATCGGCGGGAGTCTGCTCGACGACTGAGTAGTCGGGACCGGCCTCGAGCAGCAAGACATTGCGATTCGGATCCTCGCTGAGCCGGCCAGCCAGCGCAGCGCCCGCAGAGCCCGCTCCGACAACGATATCGTCATAGTCCATCGATGACTCCCCACTTCAGGATTTCGGTTTTGTCCAAGCGCGCCTATCCGCAACCCGTTCAATGACACAGTTTGCGTCCAAGAGCGAAGCTAGCAACGCGAGTGTAGCTAGCTCCGTCCAGGATGACAGAGGGTGGAGCGCGCGCAGCGCGCGAACTCAGAGACCGGAACCGGCTTCGCGTGTGGCGCGAAGCTGTCCGAGATCCTTCCTGCCGCTCGCGTTGCTCGCTCTGTCAGGATGACACAAGAAGCTCGCGTTGCTCGCTCTGTCAGGATGACACAAGAAGCTCGCGTTGCTCGCTTTGCTAGGATGACAGCAAGGGCCTGCGCGGTTTGCAAATTTCTCTAGATCAGCGGTTCGTGGATTGCTTCGGCGGCTTCTGAGGGCGGTTGCTTGCGATGCGCGTCGGCGCCGAGGACCAGAGCGAGGACGCCGCTGACTGAAATCAGAATGCCGACGACCTCACGGGTCGTTGCGCGCTCGCCCAGGAACATCACGGCGAACAGAATCGAAAGTATCGGGATACCCGGTACGACCAGGGCTGTCGTCCATGCCAGCGAGAGCCGGTTGATCGCGCCATACCAGGTCAGCCCGCTGAGAAAATAGACGAAGAATCCGGTCACGACGATTACCCCGAGCGTAGTCGGGTCGGCGAGTTGCACGATCGACTCGCGGCGGAAGATCAGCAGCATCGTGGTCAAGACGATCGACGCATAGAAGAAGCGGCCGCCGGTCATCGAGGTCGGCGTCAGCGGCGGCATCAGCTTCAGTCCCATCACGTGCGATGCCTGCCAGAACAACGGAGTCGTGAAGATGATTGCGCTCGCCCACAACGGTGAAAATGAGCCGCCGCCGGCGAACACCGATCCGATGCCGACCAGGACGGTTGCCGTCGCGAGCATCTGCCGCATCGACGGACGCTCGCCCACGAAGATCGTCGAGAGGATCAGCGAATAGACCGGCTCGGTTTGCAGCAGCAGCACACCCGCGACGGCGCCTATTCGGGTGAGTCCGTAAGTCAGGGTGAGGCTGGTCATCACGGTCCCGGCGATCGCGACCATGAACAACCGTCCGCGGTAACGCGCGTCGAAGATCAGCCGCAACTCGCCGGTATATTGGAGAAGCGGAATCGTGCAGAGCGTCGCGAACACCGTTGCGCCGGTGCAGAAGAGCAGGGGATCGAGATGAACCGCGCCCCATCGCGTAATGACCGGCTGGCCCGCGCCGATGATCGTATTGATGATGCATAGCGTCACGCCGACCTGAAACGCGCGGGCGCGGGCGGCGATTGCGGTAGCGTCGGCGACCGGCGGCATCGGACTCGCCGAGGTGTCGGTGGGCATCGACTAGCTTCGCGCGAACGCGACCACGACGACGAGCACTGCCAGCGCAATTCGATAGATCGCGAAACTCCGGTAGCTGTGGGTTCGCACGTAGTTCAGCAGCCAGACGATCGCGATCAGGCTGAAGACTGCGGAGGCCGCAAACCCCCATCCGAGCTGAGGCGTCAGGCCCGCCTGGAATGCGTGATGTGCTTCATGCAGGCCGGCGCCGGCGATGATCGGCGTCGCCATGAGAAAGGAGAAATTCGCGGCGTCGGCGCGCTCGATTCCGAGGAAGCGGGCGGTCGTGATGGTGGCGCCGGAGCGGGAGACGCCGGGGATGATCGCGAGCGCCTGGCTAAGGCCGATAAGGATGGCGTCGACCAAGGTGAGGTCGCCTATTTTGCGCTTTTTGGAGCCAATCGCATCAGCAGCCCACAAAAGAAGACCAAGGATAGCCAAGGTGCCGGCGATTAGTACCGGCGATCGAAAAATCGTCTCGGCCTCCTTCTCGAGCAGAACTCCGATGATCGCGCCGGGTACCGACGCGACTATCAACAGGAGCAGCAGCCGGCGCTGGTCGCGATTACCGTTGACCAGCGACATCGCCATCTCGAGCCATTCCCGCCAGTAGAAGACCAGCAGCGCCAGCAGCGATCCCAGATGCAGCACGACATCGAAGGCGAGCCCGGGATCCTCTTGCCACTTGAGCAGCCAGGGGATGAGGATCAGATGTCCCGAACTGGACACGGGTAGAAATTCCGTCAGACCCTGTACGATCCCTAGAACGATAGCCTGATATACAGAAAACATAATGATTTCAGCTATTTAGGAGCAAAGCGCGAGTTTTATCCACAATTGTCCCGGTTGAGACCTATGCCTACGAAACTCGCCATTAGGTGAAAACATGTCTAAGTTGCTCCTTGACCGGCCCGTTACTTGGTCTAGAATTGGTGGCTGTTAGCGGAAAGCAGATTCCGGGTAGTGGGAGGCATTATTGCCTATGAATCGAGTTGCCAGAGGCAAAGTTATTCCCTTAAGGGAAGTGAATGCGGTCGAGTCCGACGGAACGCCCGACCAGTCTGCGGTTTGGGATAACATCAATCCCGGCGAGCCGCATCCGTTTCCGGTTGTTTCAACCCTGCCACGTTTGCCGGTGATGATTCCCGATGAGATTCTGGACTACTACGGCTGGGTATTTTGCCAAGGTGGATTCCTCAATCTTCAGATGACGTTTGAACAGTTCCTGGCCGTGGTGGCGGCGGTAAGTCCGGCCGGCCTCAGCCCCGAATACGACGCAAGCGAGGCATCGTACCCTAACGACTGATCCTCCGCGATAGCGCTCCGGATCATTTCGACGCCCGCCCGGGTTCTCTCGGGCGGGCATCGATTTTCTGGGCGGTAGATTTTCGTCTTAATTCTCTCCAGCCGAGCCCTTTTTCGTGCTGCTCAGTAAGGTGTTCCTGACCCAGATGCTCGGCAGCCCGGTGCCGTCGGTGACAGATTTGAGCCCGTTGTCCTGCGCTATTTGCCGCCAATTATCCGCGTTGCCGGTCGCGCGCTGCGCCAGACCCTTCAGGTCTTCATTGGGCAGGAGCGCGTAGTTGACGCCACCTTCTTTGGGCGTTCCGCCTGACGGTGGAAATTGCGCGGCCAGCTGATCCATCTTGGCGAAGAGATTCAGGCGGGTGGTCGCGTTATATTTGGAGATGTCCTCGTCGGCGACGTCCTCGACGCGGACATTGACGACCACTCTCGAGGTCCGAGGGCTGAGCGGCACGACTTCAATCTCGTAGCGATATTGCGGATGCTTCCCGACCAGATCGCCGAGCACACCGACCGGAACGTCGGCATCCTTCCACAGCGTGACGAGCTTGTCCTCGGGCTTAACCTCGAACAGGATACCTTCGCCACGAAGCACGTCCTGGGTCAGAACGAAGGTGTCATTCGCGGTGTATGGAAAATCGCGCTGCTCGCCTACGGCCGCGTCGGTGCCGCCGCCCTCAGCGCGGTTGGCGTAGTACGGAGCGTAGTAGCATCCACTGAGAAGCAGGATCGAGAAAACGATCGCGACTTTTGGAAATTGCCGAAACACATGCCGCGCCGCGCTCATCACCAATGCTAGCAGGCCGTTGATAAATCACGGCCTGCTCCCCCTCTCTTATCTCCCCCGCAACAGAGCGGGAGAGAAGATAAAGGAAAGCGGCCAGCTTTTATGCAGGGTGTCTTTTTCAACACCCTGCTAGGAAACCATGAGAGGTCGATGCACGCAAGTTGAACCTGCCGCGATTGCCGTTGCATTCGATTGAGATTGCACGGCAGAGCGGCAGACGCTAATCAAATATACCCTTATGGCCGATTCAGAAAATAAATCCTCGCGCCACGTAATGGCGGTGGTCGGCGCTGCGACTGCCGGTTCGGAAATCGCGCGAATCCTCGCCGATCGCGGCGCGCTCGTGATCGTGTTCGAGCAGAATCCGCGTCCGTACGGAAAAATCGAGGACGGGCTACCGCGATGGCACGTCAAGCAGCGCAGAGACGAGTACGAAGAAATCAACCAGCGCCTTGACCATCCGAATATCGAATATGTGCCGATGACCCGGATGGGGCGCGAGCTCGACTTCGAAGACCTGCGCACCGGATGGGGCCTTAGCGGAATCGTGCTGACCCACGGCGCGTGGCGCGATCGCGCGTTTCCGGTCGAGGGCGCCGACGAATTCATCGATCGCGGCCTCGTTTATCAGAACAAGCTCATTTACTGGTTCAATCACTACCCGGAAAAGGCCTACAACGGCCCGCGCTACGACCTGACTCCCGGGGCTATCGTCGTGGGCGGCGGACTCGCGTCGATCGACGTGGTCAAAGTGCTGCAAATCGAGATGACCCTGGCGGCGCTCAAGGCGCGCGGCATCGCCGCAGAGATGGTCGCGCTCGAACGCGAAGGCATCGAGCCGGTGCTGGCTGCGAGCGGCCTCAAGTACGCCGACCTGGGCGTCGCACCGTGCAAGCTGTACTACCGCCGGCGCGTGCTCGATATGCCGCTCTCGGACATTCCGCCCGACGCGCCGGCCAAGCGCGCAGACGCGCTCAAAGCAGCGCGCGCGAAGATTCTCGAAAAAGCTCAGCGCAAATTTTTGTTCGAGTTCCAGGAACTGCGCGCGCCGAGCGGCATCGTCGTCGAGAACGGCGCGATGGCGGGCGTAATCTTCAGCCGCACCGAAGTCGCCGACGGACAAGTGCGGATTGTGCAGGAGGCTGCCGAATCCGCGCGCGCGCCGCTGATCATCAGCTCGATCGGCAGCATCCCCGAACCGATTCCCGGAATTCCGCAGAAGGGCGAAACCTATACTTACGTCGATCAGAAGATCGGGCTGCTGATGGACGGCCCGACCGCTGTGTTCGCCGCCGGCAACGTGCTGACCGGCAAGGGCAATATCAAGGACTCGCTCGACAACGGAACCGAGATTGGCACACTCGTCGCCGAGGCATACCTGGGGTTGTCGGACGAGAAACTCAAGATTGCGGAAGGCGCGCGCAAAGAAGCGGCGGCGTCGGCCGAAAAGATCGCGGGCGCATTAAGCTCGCGCCAGCAGATCGCACCCGAACAAGTCGCGCGACTACTCGGTCACGTCCGAAAGCGTCAACTGGCGGTCGGCTACGACGGCAACTACCGTGCCTGGATCGCCAAAGTCACGCCTCCCGACCTACACTAAAAGTCGCGCCGGGCTGATTTTTTCTTAATACTGGGTGCAGGCGTCCCCCCTTCTTTTGCCTCGTTGCGGACGCGACTGTAGGCTCATTTCGATGACGACAACGGAGGTGCGGTGTGGACGAACTCAAGCGAACTGACCCGGAAATATTCGACCTCATAAAACAGGAAGAGCGGTACGAGATCGATTCGGTGCGGCTGATCGCGTCGGAGAATTACGTTTCGAAAGCGGTGCTCGAAGCGACCGGCTCGATTCTCACCAACAAATATTCCGAGGGCTACCCCGGCCGCCGCTACTATGAGGGTCAGCGCAACATCGATCAGATCGAAGAACTGGCCGTCAACCGCGCCAAGGCGCTGTTCAAAGTCGATCACGCCAACGTGCAGCCGTACTCAGGCTCGCCGGCCAACGTCGCGATCTACTTCGCGTTGCTCGAGCCGGGCGATACGATCATGGGCCTCTCGCTGCCGCACGGTGGGCATCTGTCGCATGGATGGCCGGTGAGCATCACCGGAAAGTTCTGGAAGTCGGCGCAGTACGTGGTCGATCGCGAAAGTCAGGTCATCGACTTCGACCAGGTCCGCGCGATGGCGCGCAAGGAGCGGCCGAAGATAATCGTGACCGGCGGCACGGCGTATCCGCGCCTGTGGGACTTCAAGAGCTTCAGCGAGATCGCGAAGGAAGTAGGCGCACTCCTGCTCGCCGACATTTCACACGTCGCGGGACTGATCGTCGGCGGCGTGCATCCGGATCCCGCGCCGTACGCCGACGTGATCATGACGACCACGCACAAAACTCTGCGCGGTCCGCGCGGCGCGATGATCATGTGCCGCAACGAATACGCCGAAGCGATCGACAAGGCGGTGTTCCCGGGCTTGCAGGGCGGTCCGCACAATCATACGACGGCGGCGATAGCGGTTGCGTTGAAGGAAGCCTCGACGCCGGAGTTCAAAACATACGCCAGGAAAGTGGTGAGCAACGCCAAAACTCTCGCCGACGAATTGCTCGCGCGCGGCTTCAGTCTCGTCTCGGGCGGCACCGACAATCATTTGATCCTGGTCGATCTGACGAACAAGAAGGTGATCGGCAAGAAAGGCGCGAAGGCGCTCGACGCGGCCGGAATCGTCTGCAACTACAACACCGTGCCGTACGATCCGCGCAAACCCTTCAGCCCCAGCGGCCTGCGCCTCGGCACGCCTGCGGTTACGTCGCGAGGGATGGGCGACGCTGAGATGCGCCAAATCGCAAAATTCATGGACGAGGCGATCGCGCAGGCCGGCGACGAGACTGCCCTGAAACGAATTGCCGCCGCGGTCACCGAGATGTGCCGAAAATTCCCCGCCCCGGGAATCGCACTCACGCAATAGGGCTTTGTTACCCGCCCCATGGTATGGTTCGAGGTTCCTGATTTCAGGGGAGGTTCGGCACAATGGATTATTTCAAGAGAACTTTATCTGTCCTTGCGTGGAGTTCGTTAGCGGCAATTTTGATTCTGGCGCCCTGTGGAACGGCGCGCGCTCAGGACTCGAGTAGCGCCGGTGTATCGCAGCAGCCTGACAAGAATGGTCCGAATATCGCCGGATGCTGGCAGGGCAACGCGTTCAACGATAGCCAGGGCAACACCAGTATTCAGTTTTTCTTCCAACAGACGGGAAAGAAACTCAGCAAGAAACACAGCACCCTCGACATTGAGCCCGCCGTGTCCGTTCACGGACCGATCATCGGCAAGGTCTCGTCCGCCAAGTTCACGTTTCACGGCCACATGGCCAATGGGTGCAATATCAAGGGGCATGGGACTTTCCAGACCCCTACCAGCCTCGAGGGAGGCTACAGCTACGTCGGCAAATGTTATGAAATGGGGTTCACCAGCGGCGAGTTCTCAAGCGTAACCAGGTTAGGCGCGACCTGTCCGTGATGATGAAAGCTGAATGGCAAAAATAAAAGTTGAACGCGGCCTTCATCTCGGGATGCCGTATACGCCCGACATGCAGGATGGCGGAAAGCGGCCCGAACCTACCTGGAGCACGATTCGCGACCAGGTGCGCGAGGCCGATGCGCTCGGCTACGACACGATCCTCGCAGTCGAAACGCAGCACGATCCGTATCTCGAGCTCGCAATTGCCGCGCAGGAGCCGTCGAAGATCGAGCTCGCGACCGGTATCGCGCTCGCCTACACGAAGAGTCCCGTCGCGACGGCGTACACTGCGTGGGACTTGCAGCGGATGAGCGGTGGGCGTCTGAATCTCGGACTCGGCTCGCAGGTGAAGGGTCATGTGACGCGGCGCTTCGGGATGCCGTGGTCGAAGCCGGCGCAGCGGATGAAAGACTACGTCGGTGCGATGCGCGCGTGCTGGCGCACCTGGCAGACTCGCGAGCCGTTCAACTTTCAGAGCGAGCACTACAATCTCTCGCTGATGACGCCGAACTTCGCGCCGCCGCCCCTGTCGAATCCGCACATCCCCGTGCTGATTGCGGCGGTGCAGGAACGGATGCTGCAAGTTGCGGGCGAAGTCTGCGACGGTGTGCGCCTACATGGAATCGTCACGCGTAAATATCTCGATCAGATCGCATTCCCGAATCTGAAAAAGGGCTTCGACAAATCGGGCAAGCCGGCCGCGGAGTGGAGCAACTTTCAAATCGGCGGCGGCGGCTTTCTATGCGCCGCGAAAGATAAGGACTCGCTCGCTCGCGCCGTCAACGGAATGAAATCGACCATCGCGTTTTACGGATCGACCCGATCGTATCGTTCGAGTTTTGAAATCGACGGATGGGGCGACACTGCCGACCAGTTGCACAAACTATCCGTGCAGCAGAAATGGCCCGAGATGGCGAAGCTGGTGACTGACGAGATGGTGCATGCGTTCGCGGCAGTCGGCACCTACGACGAGATCGCGGGAGTGATCAAGAAACGCTTCGCCGGAGTGAATCGCCTCTCATTCGACATGCCCGTGAAGACCGATCACGACCGCGGCGTGCTGAAGGAGATCATCCAGGACTTGCGACGCTAGTAGGCTCTAGGCAAGCGGGTTGATGTCCGACCACAGCCGGCGCATCAACTCGATATGTGTCTCGACCGCCCACAGCGTTTCGGCCGCGGCGCTCTCGGGTATGGCACGGAAGATCGAACCGGCGCTCGAGTCGCCGTGATCCTTGTCAACCTTGACGTGGACGCTGAAGAACAGCAGCGCGTCGTCGGAGAGTTTGTAATGGCGGCTGAGTCCGTCGATCACGCGGACGTAAGCATCGGGGTTGAACAGCTCGGAGCCGAGGCTGATGCCGGCGAGGGTCACGTACCACGGCTTCGATTCGGCCAGCCAGTACATCCAATGCATCATCGCAGTCGCGTCGGCGGTCATGCTCGCGTTGAGCAAGTCGGCGCGCGGGATACCGATGGCCTCGCCGAATTCGAGATAGAGTTCCGGGTGCGATCGATTGGCGCCGGAGACGCGGCCGAGCTCCTCTTCGATCAGGTTTTCGACGATCGCCTTGCGCGCCGGAAAGTCGTCGCACTTGGCGTAGATGAGGCCGAGAATATTGGCGTTGTGCGCCTTGTTGCCGATGAAGAGCTGGGTCGCCCAATGGCGGAGCTGCGGCAATGACAACTCGCCACGTTCAATCTTCTCGATCGTCGGATGTGACCGAAGCGTGCGATTGTTCCGCTCGAGTTTCTCGATCAAGGCTTTGAGCTGGCGTGTTCCTTTTTCGACATCCATGATCAAGTTCCTTGCGGAGCAACGGCTCCGGAAGCCAACGCGGCGCGTTCGGCGGCGAGTTTATCGGCGATATCGCGGCGCAGTTCAGACTTTCTGATCTTGCCAACGTTGGTCAGCGGCAATTCGGTTACGATCTCGATCCGTTCGGGCCATTTGAATTGCGCTACGCCACGAGCCGCAAGAAACTCGCGTATGGCGGAGAGCGCCAGCGTGTCTCCATCGCGCAGCGACAAATAGGCGCACGCCTTTTCACCCAAGATAGCGTCGGGCATCGCCACGATGGCGACGGCGCTGACGGCAGGATGCGCGAGCAAATGTGCTTCGATTTCTTCGGCGTTGATTTTTTCACCGCCGCGATTGATCAGGTCCTTGATTCTTCCCTCGACCACGAGGCTCCCGGACGTATCGAGGCGCACCAGGTCCCCGCTTCGGTAGAATCCGTCGGCGCTAAAGGCGTCGCGATTCCGCTCGGGGGCACAGTAGTAACCGCGAATCGTATATGGTCCGCGACACCATAGTTCGCCAATCGCGCCGGTCGCTACGTCGGCTCCGTTGGGGGTTACGATCCGTATCTCGTCGGCCTGCGAGAGTGGCCGGCCCTGTGTCGTGAAGGCGACTTCGTCGCGATCGTCGAGGCGCGTGTAGCACAGTAATCCTTCGGCCATGCCGAGAACCTGCTGCACGATGAGGTGAGAAAAACTGCCTTTGAGAGCCCGCGCGGTTGGCTCCTGGAGCCGTTGACCGCCGATCGTGATTACGCGCAGCGACGCAAGTTGGGTGCGTGACGACGACGGAAGGTCAAGCAGAGCGATGGCAATCGCAGGGACGCATGGCAGGTGGGTGATTTGTTCGCGTTCGATCGTGTTCGCGAGATCAGCCGCCGCGAGTGACTGGGTGAAGACGGTGCGCGCTCCCACCAGCATCGCGCCGAGCAACCCGGGGCATGCCAACGGAAAGTTGTGCTCACAGGGAAGCGCGATCAGGATTCGCGATTCGGAGGTGAGGCCGGTTGCGGCGGCGGATTCACGCGCGTTGTACAGATAATCGGCGTGAGTGCGAGGAATGAGTTTCGGCAGGCCGGTAGTGCCGCCGGAAAGAAGGAATAGCGCGACCTCGAAAGGGTCGCCGCTGTTTGAAGA
This sequence comes from uncultured delta proteobacterium, assembly GCA_963794325.1. Classification (GTDB taxonomy): domain Bacteria; phylum Desulfobacterota; class Binatia; order Binatales; family Binataceae; genus Binatus. Next base: position 149,158 of record CAWCDG010000003.1, read on the forward strand.
TCCGAATGCACGTGGCGAGGCAGAGCTCTCGCGCATCGAGACGCATCCCGCGGCCGAGGTCGTTGAAAGAATGAGATGAGGCTTTAGCTCTCGCGCCAGCGTAGCGTGATCGAATCCGCGATGTTCGGGTGCGATAGCGATTGCCTTTGCGTCGGAGAACGACAGGAGATATTCGAGCTCGGCTCTGCGGAAGGCGGGAAGCGCCATGACCGGAATCGCGCCGATTTCGAGACATGCGAGGGTTAAGGTTGCGAATTCGACGCAGTTAGGAAGTTGAATGATGATGCGATCGTTGCGCTCGATCCCATTGCGAGAGAGGAGGGCGGCGACGCATCCTGCTTCATCCAACAGCTGCGAACAGGTCAGGCTTCGGGTCGCATCGGTGACGGCAATGGAGTCGGGGCGATTTGCCGCGGCCTTTGCAATTGCATCGGGGATAATTTCGCGGCGCCAGATTCCTTCGCGAACGTAGCGCTCGGCGAATTCGGCGGGGAATGGCGTGCATCCTTCGAGCATCGTTGGTCAGCGCGCGGAAAGCGTTCCCGCGATCATGCGGAAGCATTCGTCCATGATGCGGCTGCGCTGTTCGTAATCGCGCGCCGGTTCGTACCACGTATAGAACCAGTTCATCGCGCCGAACAGCAGCGAGGTGAGGATTCGCGTCTGCTCGCGGTCGAGAGTTTTGTTGCGATGCGCGGCGTAGGCCTCGAGCAGGCGGCGGCAGATGCGCGAATACTCGCGCTTGAGGCGCGTGATGTCGGCGGCATAGCGGCCGGTCAACGAATCAGCTTCGCGCACGAGCACTTTCATCTCGGCGAGATTGCTCATGTGATATTCGAGATGGCTGCGGATGAAGAGGCGCAAGCGTTCTTCGGGGTCGTCGGTCTCGGACATTCGCGCTTCGGCGAGCGAGACCAGTTGCTCGAACGCGCGGCGCGAGATGAGGTAGAGGAGCTCCTCCTTGTTGCGGAGGTAATAGTAGATGCGGGGAAAGGAGATTCGCGCGCGTGCGGCGATGTCGCGAATCGAGGCGAGGCCGAAACTTTTCTCGGCAAAAACCGCGGCGGCCGAGCTCAAGATGTGATCGACGTTCGCGTCGTAGCGCTCGTCTGGCGCAATCGCGCGCGGCGCCGGCTTGATTCGCGCGACACGCTTCGGCGCCTCATCGAGATTTGATTTCTTCAATTCATCACCTCAACTGAATCGGCGTCCGGAAGCCGGGTCAGGAATTGGAATCTCGAGCTTGGTCAGCAGATTGTTGACCTCTTCGGTGAACTCGTCGCGCATTTGCTCGTTGCTGCGGCGCCGGAGGCCCCATCGTACGTAATCGAACTGCCGCTTGGATCCAGATTTTCCGAACATATCGAGTCCCGCGGGATACCACTTTGCCAGATGTTTTTTCAGGAGTTCTCGTCCGGGATCGCCTTCGCGTTGAAGATACCTGCGAATCAGGCGATAGCCGAAGGCGGCATGGCCGAGTTCCTCTTTGTGCACGCGCTCGGCGATTCGCGCGAGCGGTTCGTAGCTGCATCCGACCCATTCGTATCCCATGTAGGCGCCCTGCCGGTCGGCGAAGAAACTGAAGAGGCCGTACTCGAGCCAATCCTCGGCCTGGTCGCGCATTTCGAAAATGTAGATAGGCATCGGAGACGCCATGAACCTGCTGTCGACGGTGACGCCGAGGTCCTCAAGCAGCTTCATCCAGTAGCTCGCGTGACGAACTTCGTCGGACCAGAATGCAGCGTACTCGGCCTTGTCTTCGGCTGTGGGAGCCATCGCGAGCGGCTTCATGAGTGTGCGTTCGGGGGCGAGCATATATTCGGACTCGATTCGCGACTGGATCGAGAGCATCCGGATGAGGAGATCCTTGTAGTCGGCGGGGAGACCGTCGGGGCTCGCGAAGCGGATATCGGTCGCAGGTGGTGGATTGCTCATGCTGTGTTGCCGTCCTGTGCTGATGTTCTGAACGATAGTTCAGTTATCACTGGAGGCAGACCGGGTCAATCGTGCGGTCGCGGCGCGATGTTATCAGGATCCGGCGAATTGCGGGATGACTTCTTCCGCGAATGCCTGCAGCTCGTCCTCGGCGGTCAACGGCCCCTGCATGAATATGAAATGGGTGACTCCCGCCTTCGCGAAGCGTTCGATCGTATCGATACACTCCTGCTTGCCGCCGATGATCATTCGATCGCGCGCTTTTTCCGGCGTGGTCTGCGCCATCATCGCAATTAGCCCTGTCACTATCTCCTCGCGCTGTTTGGCTGGCTTGTAGCACATCGCCATCATCTCGGTTTTTTCGATCTCGTCAGCGTCGCGTCCGACCGTATCGCAGTGCCGCTCGATGACCCCGATCAGGCGCTCCATCTCGGGAAGGTCGGCGTTGGTCATGTTCCACATGTCGGCGTACCTGGCGACAATCTTCAGCAGGACGCGTTCGCCGTGGCCGCCAATCATGAGCGGCAAGTGCTTCTGCAGAGGCTTCGGACTGCAGACCGCGTCGATTACGTCGTAGTGCTTCCCATGGAGCGTAGTTTTGTCATTCGTGAACATTCCCTTGATTATCTGGCACGACTCGTCGAGTGCCTGTAGCCGGCCCGCCACGGTTTTGAAATCGATCCCGAAGCTCCTGTGCTCCAATTCGAACCATCCGGCGCCGAGTCCAAGATTCAGTCGTCCGCCGCTCGCGATGTCGAGTGTGGCTGCCATCTTGGCGAGCACGCAGGGATTGCGATAGGTGTTGCCGTTGACTAGCGCTCCGATCCGCGCGCGCTTGGTGTGCTGGCTCAGCGCGCTGAGCAGCGTCCATCCTTCCATGCAAGGTCCGGTCGGATCGGGCACGAAGATTGGGTAAAAATGATCGAACGCCCACAATGAGTCATATCCCCATCCGTCCGCTTTCGACCACAAATCGCGTATCTGATCGAAGGTTAAGTTTTGCTGAACGATTTGGGCTCCGAAGCGGATCGGGTGTTTCATTGGGTACCTCCAAAAATACGCGTGCGCAAAAGATTAACCGGCCATCGTCAGGCCGCCGCTTACGCTTAGGACCTGGCCGGTGACGAAGTCCGAGTCGGCACTGGCGAAGAATGCGACCGCGCCGGCGAGGTCGGAGGGTTGGCCGAGGCGACGAAACGGGATTCCGCGCGCCATCGATTCGAGAACTTTCTCGCGTCCCGCCATCGCGGTTTTGAGTAGCGCGGTGTCGGTTGGGCCGGGGCAGACGACGTTGACGTTGATGTGATTCGCGGCGAGCTCGCGCGCCAGCGTTTTCGAGAAGCCGATGATAGCGGCTTTGCATCCGGCGTAAACCGCTTCGCCGGTCGAGCCGACGCGGGCAGCGTCGGAGGAAATCGAAATGATTTTACCGGAGCCGCGGGATTGCATTCGCGGCGCGACCGCCTTGCAGCAATTGAGCATCCCGCGATAGTTGATCGCGATCACCTTGTCCCAAAGATCGGGAGTGGTTTCGACGAACGGCATCAGGATGTCCCATCCGGCGTTATTCACCAGGATGTCGATCGGGCCGAGTTCCCGCTCGACGCGATCGGCAGCTGCGATAGCCTCGTCGAGTTTGGTGACGTCGAGCGCGACCGCGATTGCGGATGCTCCGTCGCCGCGAATTTCTTCAGCGGCGCGCTGCGCGGAATCGAACTGAATATCCGCCAACGCGACCTTGGCGCCTTCATCGGCGAGTCGCGACGCGATTGCACGCCCGATTCCCTGCGCGGCGCCGGTTACGATTGCGACCTTGCCGGTCAGACGGGTCATAAAGCTACTTCAACTTGCGATCCAACCGCCGTCGATGATGAACGGAGCGCCCGTTGCGAACGGGGCTTCGTCACTGGCGAGGAAGAGCGCGGTGTGCGCGATTTCGTCGGCGCTGCCGACGCGGCCCAGCACCGAGCTGCGCTGAATGAATCGCGGTTGCAGTCCGTCGGGCCCGGTGATCCGATCGACCATCGGCGTGTGAATCACTCCCGGGCAAATGCAGTTGACGCGAACGTTGTAGCGCCCGTACTCGAGCGCCGCGACGCGGGTCAGCGAAATCACTCCGGCCTTGGCCGCGCAGTATGCGGCCGCGCCCTTGAGCCCGACGATCCCCGCCACCGATGCGGTGTTGATCACCGCGCCGCCGCCGCGCTCGACGAGTTTCGGCAGTCCGTACTTCATTCCGAGCCATACGCCGCGCAGGTTGATCGCGATCACTCGGTCGAAGGCCTCCTCGCTGAGCTCGGCCATGAAACCGGACTCGCCTTCAATTCCCGCGTTGTTGTAAAGCACGTCGAGTCCGCCGAACGCGCGGACCGTTTCTTCGACCATCGCGCGCGCGTCCTCGGAGTCGGAGACGTCGGCGCGCAACGAGATAGCGTCACCGCCGGCCGATTTGATCATTCGCGCAGTCTCGGCTGCCGAGGACTCCACTACGTCGATGGCCGCGACTTTCGCGCCTTCGCGCGCGAACAAGACTGACGCCGCGCGACCCATTCCAGAGCCAGCGCCAGTGATCAGCGCTACTTTTCCTTTGAGTCTCATTGATACCGCTCCATTGGCCGCGAGATTAGCGCATTTCAGTGCGATGCGGTTAGCGGGATGCAATTCACTTTATTTAATGTGAAACCCGCGGTGGGTTTCACACTTCCTTCGGCAGGGGTGACCCCTGCACCCACCGAAAGATGCGGGACTTCGTCCCTGTTTGGAGGTCTTATGTGGAATGACGGAGCCGCGGCCTAGATGGCCGCGACCCCGCCTGGGTGATGGAGGTACGGAATTGTTGCTATTCGGTCGGGGTGGAAGTTGAGCTGCCAGTCGAGCTGGCGCTTTGCCACAGGGCCTTCATCTCGGCGTGAATCGAGTCGAGCTTGGCCTTGGTCGCGGAAATCTGCGCTAGCTGAGTCGGAGTCAGCACGTTGCGGATCGCGATCGCGTCCTGAATTTGCTCATTCATCATCTGATCGTGAACCTGAGTAATCGTCGAAACCGGGACCGACAAGTCGCTCGCTGCTACCGCGCCGCTCGAGGTGAACTTGGCCGCGAGAGCTTCCTTGGCGGCTTTGAGCTGATCGATCTCTGCTTTGCGGGAAGCGCGCCGGTTCTCGAAAATTGTGTGAATTTGTTGTTTTTGGGCGTCAGTAAGATTCGCGGTCTTCAACAAGAGCGGAAGCGGCATTCCGAGCACGTCCATTTCGCCGCCGTGATGAAAACCACGATGACCCATATGACCACCCATCCCGCCCGAACTCGACGAAGCGACATGCGCGACGGCGGCAACCAGAACGATCGCCAAAACTGCCGGAACAATACCGCGAGAGAACTTCGAAACCATAAAAACAAACTCCTTGAGTGATGGATCGTCACCTTGATTGGCGGCGATCGCTCTCACCTGAATGTACGTTAATCCGGAAAAATCCGGTTACGCGCGCCGCGTGCGTGGCGGTGATTAATTGCGGCGATTGGCCATCAGACGGTTCGCGTCGGCGTAAGTGGTCGTCGCTTCGAGCGTCGATTGGTACGTGCCTGCGCTCAACAATTCAGCCACGGTCTTCTTCAATGACGACATCGCGTTGAGAGTCAGGCGCGTGCCGACGCTCAGTCGCGCCACGCCGAGACGCTCGAGATCGGCAAGAGCAGGGATGCCGGGGAACGCGAGAAGATTCAGCGGACCATTGAGCGCTGGCACGATTCGCTCGATGTCAGCGCGACGGGAGACCGCCGGGAGGAAGAGACAATCAGCCCCGGCCTTGTGGTATGCGTTGGCGCGGCGGATTGCGTGCTCGAAACGCGTGTCGGGCTCGCCGATTCCGAGAAGATACACGTCGGTGCGCGCGTTGATGACGATCGGGACGCCAGCGGAGTTGGCAGCCTCGCGCGCGGCGCTCACGCGATCCACTGCGACGTCCAAATCGTAGAGAGAATGTGAGCCGTCGTGAACCTGGTCTTCGAGATTGATTCCGACAGCGCCGGCGTCGATGACGCGGCGAACAGTGTCGGCGATTTCGCGAGTGTCATGCGCAAACCCGGACTCGATATCGGCCGAGACGGGAACCGTCACCACGCGCGCGATGCGGGCAATCGCGGCAATCATCTCATCGCGCGGAACCGCCTCGCCGTCAGGATAGCCGATCGAAAACGCGACTCCGGCGCTGGTCGTCGCGATCGCGCGTGCGCCCGCGTCTTCGATAACGCGCGCGCTCATCGCGTCCCATGCGTTGGGCAGCACTAAAAGTCGTGAGCGATCGTGCATCGCTCGGAATGCTTCAGCTTTGGCGCGTTGCGTGTCGCGGTTCATGGTTGCCTCCGTGGGTTTATTGACTCATACAACACCGCATCGAGCCATGTGTGAAATCGCGATCAATGAAAATCGTGCGACGGCGGGATGGTGCCGGGAATCTTGATTTCCTCGAACCGGCGCGCGCGAATCGCGGTCACGCCGTCAACCTGTTGCAGAACCCCTTCCGCCATCAGGATACTGGCGCTGCGCAGCAGCAAACGGTTTTGCTGGAATAAGTCGGGCGTGACGATCAGGTTGGCGATCCCGGTTTCGTCCTCGAGCGTGATGAACAAAAAACCCTTGGCGGTGCCGGGACGTTGACGCACGATCACGACGCCCGCGGTCTTCACCCACGTCTGATGCTTGGCGCGGGTTAGATCGTCGGCGCTGAGAACTCCGCGCGCAGTCAAATCGGTGCGCAGATACGTCATCAGATGAGGGCCGGTGGTGAGGCCGGTCGCGGCGTAGTCGGCCAGCGTTTCATCGATCGGCGTCATCGATGCGAGGGGAACCTCGCTATCGCGCGGTTTCACGCCAGCCAGCAGGCTCGCGGGATCGCGTTCGACCGCGGCCGCGTTCCACATCGCGTCGCGCCGCGCCAGGCCGAACTCGGCGAACGCGCCCGCGTAGGCCAGCGCGTCGATCTCGCGGCGGTTCGGTCCGATGCGCGCAGTAAGATCAGCGATCGAATCGAACTGTCGCCGGGCGCGCTCGCTCTCAATACGAAGTCCAACTTCTTCGCGCAGGCCGGTGACGTATCGCAGTCCCATCCGCATCGCGGGGCGCCCATCGACAATTTCGATTGTGCATTTCCAGTTCGAGCGGGTCACGTCGATCGGCAGCACGACGACACCGTGCCGCGCGGCGTCTTTGACCAGCGTCGAGGGATGGTAGAAGCCGAGCGGATAGCAATTCAGCATCGCGGCAGTGAACGCTGCAGGGTGGTGGTACTTCAGATACGCGGACGCGTATGCGATCAGCGCGAAGCTCGCCGCGTGTGACTCGGGAAATCCGTACAGCGCGAACGACGTGATCGAGCGCACGATGTCGTCGGCGACGCTGCCCTGCAGGCCGTTTCGCAGCATCCCGGCGCGCAAGCGTGCCTCGATTTTTTCCATCCGCTCCGCCGAGCGCTTGAATCCCATCGCGCGGCGCAGCTCCTCGGCCTCGCCGCCACTGAACCCTGCCACCGTCATCGCCATTCGCAGCAACTGCTCCTGGAAAAGCGGGACGCCCAGCGTGCGTTTCAGTATCGGCTCGAGCGACGGATGCGGATACTCGACGGGCGCGCGTTTGTTGCGGCGATCGAGATAGGGATGCACCATTTTGCCGACGATGGGGCCGGGGCGAATTATCGCGACCTCGACCACCAGATCGTAAAATCGCTCGGGCTTCATCCGCGGCAAGGTCGCCATCTGTGCGCGGCTTTCGATCTGGAAAACGCCAACGGTGTCCGCGCGCCGAAGCATCGCGTACACGTCGGGATCGTCGGCCGGTAGATGCGCGAGATCGATCTCGACTTCCTCATGCGCGCGGATCATCGGGATCGCTTCTTTCAGCGCGGCCAGCATCCCGAGTCCGAGCAGATCGATCTTGATGATGCCGAGGTCGGCGCAGTCGTCCTTGTCCCACTGAATCACGACGCGGCCGGGCATCGAGGCCGGCTCGAGCGGCACGATCTCATCGAGCGGCTGCGCGGCGATCACCATGCCGCCGCTATGCTGCCCGAGATGACGCGGCAGGCTTTGAATTTTGCGCACGAGCTCGACCAGCATTCTGATTCGCGGCGCTTCCGCATCGACGCCGCCGCGCTTGAGCAGCGCGACGAGATCGTCGTGATGGTCGCGGAACTCGTACACCTGGTTGAGCTTGGCGAGCCGGTCAACCTGTTCGGGCGAGAAGCCGAGCGTCTTGCCGACTTCGCGCACCGCGCTGCGAGTGCGATAAGTGATCACGTTCGCGGTCATCGCGGCGCCGCGTTCGCCGTAGCGGCGATAGACGTATTGAATCGCCATCTCGCGATCGTCGCCGCTAGGCAAGTCGAGATCGATGTCGGGCCATTCGCCACGCTCCTCCGACAGAAAGCGCTCGAACAGGAGTTCCATCTTGACGGCGTCCACCGCCGTGATTCCGAGCGCGTAACACACCGCGCTGTTGGCCGCGGAGCCGCGCCCCTGCACCATGATTCGGTTCTCGCGGCAGAACTGGACGATGTCCCAAACGATCAAGAAGTATCCGGCGAGCTTGAGCCGCTCGATGATCCCGAGCTCGTGTTCGAGTTGACGGCGAGTGCGATCGTCGATCGCGCCGCGCCATCGTTCGCGCGCACCCGCGTATGTGAGTATTCGCAAATAGCTGTCGGGCGTTTCGTTGGGTGGGAGCGGATAGTCGGGGAAGCGATAACCCATGTCGCAGAGCTGGAAAGTGCATCGCTCGGCAATCGCGCGCGTGGTGGCGACGGCAGCAGGGATATCGCGAAACAGCGCATTCATCTCGGCCGGAGATTTCAGATGGCGCTGGCTGTTGATCCACAGCGCGCGGCCAGCCTCCTCGAGCGTGGTCTTGAGACGGATGCAGGTCAGCACGTCGAGTAGCCTGCGATCCGAGCCGCCGTGGCATACGTCGTTGGTCGCGACAATCGGGATTCGCGCCGCATCGGCCAGCGCGGCGAGCTTGCGATTGAGGCGCTCCTCGCCGGCATCGAGATGCCGCTGCAAATCGATGTAGAAATTGTTCGCACCGAAAATCCCGCTCAGCCGGTTGCACAGATCGCGAGGATCGTCGCCGCGAATAAGCATCCGCGACAACGGGCTCATCACGCCGCCGGCCAGGCAGATAAGTCCGCTGCCATAGCGTTCGAGCTCGTCGAGCGTAATTCGGCTCTCAGTCTTGGCGGGATAGACGGGTGCCGCGATGGAGCCGTCGCGAGAGAGCGCGCCGGGATTGAGCACGCGCATCTTGGAGTCGGTGATCATGCGGCAGAGATTTTGGTAGCGCTTGCGATCGGGTGCGAGGAGGTAGAGGCGCGAATCGTCGTCGAGGGTCAGCTCGGCGCCGACGATTTGCCGGATGTTCGCGGCCTTCGCGGCCAGGTAAAAGCGCGGCGCACCGTAAAGTCCGTCGCGATCGCCAAGCGCCATCGCGCGGTAGCCGAGTTGCGCCGCGCGCGCCGCGAGATCCTCGGGCGTAGTCGCGCCTTCAAGAAAGCTGAAAGCACTGCGCGCGCGAAGCTCGATGTAATCGGAGTTCATGGCGATGCGACACGATTGGTCAGTCGTAGGTGCCGTCGAGGAACCACTTGTGCGAATTCAGGTCGCGGAAGACGCGGTAGACGCCGCCGTCTTCGAGTGCGAGTTCGTAGTAATCGCGGATGAAGCCGCATTTATTGGCGCCATTCATTTCCGATCGCGCACCGTTTCCGTTAGCGCCATTGAGATGCGAAGTGGGCGAGGGCGTTGGCGTTAGCGAGGACAATGCTTTGAGATTTTCCGCCGACACCTGGCGCGGATGCGCTCCGAACATGCGGCCGTCATGGAGTTCGAGGCCGTGCTTCGGTGCGGAATTTGTCTTGTCGGATGAATCTGCGTGCGCATCAGTGTCCCCGGTGAATCCGAGCCACCATTCGCCGTCGCGCCGCCATGGGCCGGCGATCGAGATGACGCGCGCGCCGAGATTCTCGCCGCGGACGAATTCCGGAATCTCCCGCGAGCACATCACCTCGATTTCACGGGCCGGACGAATCGCGCGTATCACGAGTTGCGTCACATTTTTCGCGGGCGCATTTTCGGGGATCGGCAGCGCGGGCGGCGGCGCGAATGAATCAAGACGCGTCGCTTCGGGGCGATGCGAATTTTCTGCACTCAGCATGCCGACGTTGCCGGGGCCGCATAGCGCCGCCAAGCGCGCAATCGTGGTCTGCAACTTGTCGGGCGCGGGTGCGGGCGGCAGGAACATATCGGTCTGCGCGGGACGCGGGACGCGCGGCGCAATCTCGATTCGAATCGATTCGATGGCGGCCTCAGGCGGCGCCGATTCAAGACTCAGATTGATGAGCGTGAGAATCGCGCGGACGTCGTTCGACGGCGCCGCCACCTCGACCCGGCGATTGAAACTGCGATGACCGCTCATTCCGAATGCGAGCGTGATGTCGCCGGCCACCATGCCGCGAAGCGAAAGCCGATCGGCCAGCCGCTCGAGCATCGCGCGCATGACGAATCCCAGCGGCTCCAGGAGCTCGATTCCGTATTCGAGATCGACCATCTCGACGAAAAACTCGGCGCGGCGGCGCGGCACAATCGGCGCGTGACTGCCGCCGCGCGCGAGGCGCACCAGCTCGACGCCGCGACGTCCGAGCCGCGTGCCGACCGCGTCGGGATTGAGGCGCGCCAGCTCGCCAAGGCGGCGCATCCCCCATCGCGCGAGCGTGGTTTCGAGGTCGTCGCCGCGATCCGATTTGCCGAGCCCGAGCATGTCGAGCGGCAGCCAGTTCAGGAATTCGCGCTCGCGGCCGGCTTCGATCACACGCACGCCGCCGCATCGCGCGGCCAGATGCGCCAATTCCTTGTTGGCCGCGACGCCGGCGGCGGGTTCCATCCCGACTCGACGCACGCATCGAACCAGCTCGGCGGTGATTTCTTCTTCATCATTGTAGATGCGATTCAGGCCCGCGAGATCGACCCAAGCGCATCCCGGCGCGCCCGCTTCGACCACCGGCGAAACCGATTCGACCGCGTCGAGCAGCGCTGAATGCGCCGAGCTTTCCGCGGCGGGCGAGCGATGGACCACGATCAGATCTGACGAGATCGCGCGCGACTGCGCGATCGTCATGCCGGGGCGGATTCCAAGTTCACGCGCGCGCGGCGAGATAGCGTCGAGCTCGGCATGCGGGGCGAGGCTTTTCGCTATAGCCAGGACCTGGTCCGCGAGCGCGGGATTCGAACGCACGAGAGCCGCAATAGAAAAATCTGCGACCATGATGCACGCGATACGAGCCATCGGAACACCGTGTCAGCTGCTTGCGGAAATCAGAACCTGCGCTTCGGTCCGATCGGAGTGCGGATGCGCCTCGAATGGATTTGGAATTGGATCAACGAGTGCGCGCACGCGAACATGCCGTCCCGTCCCGCCCATCTTGTTGCGCGCGACCATCGCATCGACCGCGAGTCCGTCAAACATCACCGGTGCGCCGGGCGCGAGCCGGCTGAACGACGTCTCGGCGCGGCTGGCGGCAATGCTGAGCGCGGCGAACGTCCCGCACATCCGCCATGGCGCGATTGCGATCACGGCGGCGCCACTGCGCTCGGCCGCGCGCGCGATTCGTAGCGATGACGCATAGCTGAGTGCGCGCGGTGCTTCGCCGAAATCGACGACGACCAGGCCGAAGCCGCCGGCCTCGAGCACCAGCTCGGCAGCTTTGACGATCGCCGATTGAGGGCGCGCGAGCGGGCCGGCTGCGAAGCGAGCGTGCGGCAGAATCCGCGACGCCGCCGCCGTCTTCATCGACGCCCACAGCATCCGGCGAAGCTCTACTCCGGCGGCCGCCATGCTCTCGGGATCGAAACTGCCCGAACTGTCGAGCCATGCGGCGACCTCGCCGCAGCGGGTGGCGAAACTGGCGAACGATGCGGCAATCGAGGTCTTGCCTGAACCGGCGCGCCCGGTGATTTCGCTGATTCGCCCGCGCGGAATTCCGCCGTCGATCAGAGCGTCGAGCGGTGCGAGACCGGAGCTTAATCGCCGGTCCTTGCGAGTAAGCTCATGCCCACGAAAAACCCCTGAAAATTCAAGCTGTTGCGGTCTTTTGACGACCTGAATCGGGATTGAATGAGCCATCAATGACGAAGGTGTCGGAAGAGCAGCCACAAGATACGTTTTCGCTCTTTCTTCGCCACATGTCAACGGCGATTATCCGGATGGTGACACGCTATGAAAATTAGCCTGATAATCCCTCGTCAAATGGCGAAGAAGAGTCTAAGCCATTGGCGGGGGTGCATTCGATGCGAAATTTCTTGCTGTGGCTCAAAGCCGTGCTGATCGACGGCGTTCTCGGCTGGATTGGTGCAGGAGCTACGACTATTGGGATCGTCGGCTTCTTCTCTCCTACTTTCGCTGAATGGTTACAGACCTACCACGTTCAGAAAGAACCAGTCCTCGTTCTTGGTATTGCGATGATCTTCTTTGCAAGTTTTGTCGCTTGGAATGCGGAGCGTACTCGCCTGAGCGAGCAGGATAACGACGTTCATTTTGCTCTCGAAATTCCTCAAGTCGAAATCATCAAAGAGGGGCATGTAGTACGAATCTGGTTCGCACTGACAAACACTAGCGAGCGGGTTGCTGAGAGAGTTGAATTTCTCCGAACTGGCCGATTCGCACAGGCGCATTCATCGTCCACGTCCGGGGGTGCAGTGGGGACGCTTTCTCCGAAACAAACGAATTCCGGCTATTTGGATTTGATGATCACGATTAACGGTTGGGTGCTTTGGGACCACATTCGCGAGAATCAAGTGGGCATCGGCATCACTGGATACATCGAGTATTCTACAAGAGCGTTGAAGACTCGTTTTCGTCAGACGTTCAGCGCATCATTCGACCATAAGATCTATCAATTTGTCTGTCATCTGAACCCAGTGGAGTACGCTCCGAAAAGCACTTCATGGTTCGCAAGCATTCTAAAGACAATCGATGCCGGTTAATAAGAAAAGCGAAAGGCCGAACCCTTGCGAGTCCGGCCCATTCAAAGATGCGCGAGACGCGCCTATTTTTTGGCTTTAGCGAGGAGATCGTCCAGTTCGCGATTGACGCCATCCATCGTCTCAATCAGACGATCCAAGGCGCTATCCAGCGTGGCCTTGTCCAAACCCTTTCCGTTCGACGCGGAAGCCTGATTCAGTGCCTCCATCGTCTTTTGGCTTTTCTGTACGCGCGCCATTAGTCCTGCGGCTTTCGCTTTCGATTCTGGGTAAGCGCGAACGTCTTTAACTCGCGTGCTTTCCCCGGTGCTTCGATTACAAGATGAATGAATCTTTCGCGTCTGTCCATGGTCTAAGAAAACCCGCAATTTTGGGTTTCAGCGTCTGCTGCAAATCACCATATCAACCACGATTACTGCTCCGTCACGACGCGGGTGGCGCCGTTCAGGAATGGGCCGAAGCGCTTGGTGATAAAGCCGGCCAGGAAGGTTCTGGCGAAGGCGATCATCGGGGCGCTGACTATGATGCGGCTTAGGAGCGAGTTCGAGAGTAGGAAGCGCGGGCCGATTTGCTGCATGTCCTGGATGGTTGTGATTTCGGGCCATCGCTCGGCTTGAATGTTGCGCGCGGCGAAGTCGAGCGTGGCTTGGTCTTCGCGCATCTTGAGCGCGCGGCCGAGATGGTTTGCGGTGACGACTGCGTCGCGAAGAGCGACGTTGATGCCTTGTCCGCCGACCGGAGACATCGGATGGGCGGCGTCGCCGATCAGCAGCAAGCCGGGTGCGGTCCATTCGCGCAAGCGATCGCAAATGACGTCGAGCAGGAACGGACGGGCGAGTCCGGATTTATTCGCGGCGAGATATTGTCTCAGGTCGGGTGACACATGCGGCACGAGCTCGTCGATCCATCGATCGCCCATCTTTTTGATATCGCCGAAGGTGCCTTTGTCTATCACCCATCCGATCTGCGTGTGACCTTCGGGGGACGGATACGTGATGAGCAGATGGCCGTTTCCGATGTAGCCGCGCGCGGTCCGAGTGTCGGGAAATTGGCCGGGGACGTGCGCCCACACCACGTCGAAGCCTTGCATGATGCGATCCTGTGGGAGCGCGGCGCGTTTGCGAATCGCGGAGGCGCGGCCGTCGCATGCGATGACGAAGTCGCCGCGAAATTCGCGCGGACCGTCGTGCGCGTCGGCATGAACCCCGACTACGCGATCTTTTTCGTAGATGAGATCGCGCACGGTGACGCCGCGCTCGAGTTTGAAGCCGGGGAGTTTGGCGGCCTCGGTGACAATCATCTCGAGCATCGCGGGCTGCGGCACGATTCGCGGGCGCACCGCGAGGCCGTCAAGCGGAAAGGTGACCACGAGCTGTTCGCCGCGAAAAATCTGGGCGGTCTCCAATCGGCCGGTTCGGCAAGGCGTCGAACTGCGGACGAAGTCCAGCCTCGTGCATCGCGGCGATTCCCGACGGCATCAGTACTTCGCCACGAAACTCGCGGGAGAAATCAGTCTGTCGTTCGAGCAAAGTGACGGGCACGCCACGGCGGGCGAGCATGTAGGCGAGCAGGGCGCCTGCGGGTCCGGCGCCGACGACGATTGCGCCCGACATTAGACTTCGCGCGAGGTCTGGTCGTCGATTAAGGTTGCGAGGCCGTCGCGATAGGGCGACGGTTCGAGCTGGCCGACAATCGAGCGCGCGATTGCGATCTGCTCCGCGGCCAGACCGCGTGCGGCGCCGATGATTTCAGGATCGCGCAGCAGGTCGAGCGCGCGGTCGAACGCCGCGCCTTCCATCTGAGTACCGTTCTGAAAGAGCGCGCGCAGTTCGGCGCTGCGCTCGACGCCGAGCACGACCGGCAGCGACGGAATGCCGGCGCGCAAATCGGAGCCGACTGGTTTGCCGATTTTTTCTTCGGGCCCCAGGATGTCGAGCAGGTCGTCAACCATCTGGAACGCGAGGCCCATCGCGGTGCCGAGCTTCGCCATCGCGTCGATCGTCCTGGTGGATACGCGAGCCAGTTCCGCCGCGAGCCTGCCGCCTGCGTAGAACAGCGACGCGGTCTTGCGATCGATCACGTTGATATAATCGGCGAGCGTCGCAGCCGCGTTGTGACGGAACCTGCTCTCCATCACTTCGCCTTCGGTGAGCTGGATGCAGGCCTGCGCCGCGGTTCGCACGAGACGTTCTTCGAAGCGGCCGGAGACCTCGAACGCGCGGCAGAACAGGTAGTCGCCGGCGATCAGCGACGGGCCGAATCCGTAGCGGGCGAAGGCCGACGGCTTGCCGCGGCGCAGCAGGCCGCGATCGATGATGTCGTCGTGGAGCAGCGTCGCCGAATGGATCAGTTCGAGTGCGATTGCCGCGTCGATCGGCTCGTCGACTCGCGCGTCGGGCCCGCCGCAAGCACGATACACCAGCATGATGAAGGTCGGGCGCAGGCGCTTGCCGCCGGCGTCGACGAGGTAGTGGCAAATTTCCGCGATGATCGGTTCTTTGGAGTCGAGCAGGCGCGACAGCTTCGCCTCGACCGCATTGAGGTCGGCTTCGACGAGGCGCGCGGGGTTCAACGCGTCAGGCGTCGATGCGGCGGCGAGTTGTGTTGCCTTGGCTCTCTTCATCTTCTCAGTGAAATCGTGAATCGGATCAACGGAATAAATCCATTTCAGCCGGACGAATCAATATCTTCGCGCTGCCTTCGAACGGTTCGTATTGGAAGCCCCGCACGACGACTGCGGGAATGGCGCCCGCTTTTTCCATCAGCAGACCGGCGGCGGATGCGATCTCGTCGGCGATCGCGACGACCGTGTGATGCAATTCGCGGCCACCAAGATCGGTGGTGCCGCGCAAATCGAGGATCGGATTCATGCCTGCGATGCCGAGGCAGATTTCGGTGAGTCCATCGCGCCATGGACGGCCGAAGGTGTCGGTGATCAGCACGGCGACGGTGACGCCGAGACGGCGCCGAATCTCGTCGCGAAGGCGTCGCGCGGAGGCGTCGGGATCTTCGGGCAGCAGGATCGCGCGTTCGTCCTCGAGGCTGTTGGATTCGTCGACGCCGGCATTTGCGCAGACCCATCCGGGGCCGGTCTCGACGATCAGCACGCCGCGATCGTTGCGGACGATTCGGCTGGTTTGGCGCAACACGATTTCGATCGCGCGCGGATCTTTCTCCCATCGCTTGGCGTAGGCCTTGGCGAATTCGGAGGGCTCGAAATCCTTGAAGTTCACGACGCGACCCTCAGACTTCGAGACTACCTTCTGACATACGACGAGAATATCGCCGGCCGCGAGCTTGAAGCCGGTATCTGCCAGTCCTTTGGCGATCAGCGCGGCGAGGTCGTCGCCCGCTTTGACCATCGGGATGTTCTCGACCGCTGTGAGACTTATCGTGCGCATTGCCGGACCAGAGTACTACACATGTAGCTCTTGCAGAACTACTTCAGCGAGCGCGGCGGCGCGCTCGGGCGTGGTCATGATGGTGTCGGTTGCGAGCGCGCGCATCCCGAGGCGCTCGATCGGTTCGACGTAGCGGCGGTCGGCGTTGTCGAGAACGAACAGCCCTACGATGTCGCGATAGAGGCGCGCGACTCCGAGCGGCGAGACTTCCATCCCGAGGCCGCGGAGCATTTTGTCGGCGGGACCTTTGATCGTCTTGCCGCCGACGATCGGGCTGATAGCTGCGACCCGCGATTTCACTCGGCGGAGCGCGTCGCGCACGCCGGTCAGTTGCAGAGATGGGGCCGAGCGAGACGAATGGGTTCGACGGCGCCAGGATGACTGCGGCGGATTTGCGAATCGCGTCGAGGACTGCCGGAGTAGGGCGCGCGATTGCCGATTCCACGAAGTTCGATCTTCTCGACAGCGCCGCGTGCACGTCCGCGCACGAAGTATTCCTGGAACGGTATCGCTCGACGTCCGCGCAGCTTCACGAAGGTTCGCACGCGATCGTCGCTCATCGGGAGGATGCGCGATTTCACTTTGAATGCGTCCGCGATTTCCGCGGTGATTCGGCTGAGCGACGCGCCCTGACGGATTCGCTCGGTGCGATATAGATGAGTGGCGAGGTCGCGATCGCCAAGACCGAACCACGGCTTGCCGTAGAAGCGCTCGAGCGCCGGGAGCAGGTTGAACGTCTCACCGTCGAGGCCCCAGCCTTGCGCGCGATTCACTACGCCCGCGAGCGTGTAGGTGACGGTGTCGATATCAGGCGAGACGTGCAGCCCGTAAAAGGTTTCGTCGTCGCCGGTGTTGACGACGACGGTCAGCCGCGCGGGATCGATTCGCCGACCAAGTCCCCGGATGAACTTAGCCGCACCCACTCCCCCCGCTAGCGTGGTTATCTGCCGAGGTGGGAGGGATCGCGATTGGCCGCGCGCCATTGGGTGCCTTTTTTCCGTAGAGCTTTTTGTAGAGCGTGGTGCGTTCGACCGCGACGCGGCCCATCTCGCGCGCTTTTTCCTCGAACACATCGACCGGGATGAACTCGCCCGAGTCGCCGCCCGCCTGCGCCGTGATGCTTTCCTCCATCAGCGTGCCCGACAGATCGTTGCATCCAGCCTTGAGCGTGAGCGCGGCGAGATCGATGCCGCACTTCACCCAGGAGGTCTGGATATTGTCGATTTGCCCGCGCAGGAACAGACGCGAGACGGCGTACATCTGGAAATCGAGCTGGCCGCGATCGACCGGCGACACCAGGCCTTTGCGGTAGAGCATCGTATTCTGATGGATGAACCGCAGCGGCACGAACTCGGTGAAGCCATGCGTCTGTTTCTGGATCGTGCGCAGCAAATCGAGATGATTCACGACATGCTGCGGACTCTCGACGTGCCCGTACATCACGGTGGAGGTCGTCGGCACGCCGACTGCGTGTGCGGTGGTGATTATCTCGACCCATGCGGCAACGTCGACTTTCTTGTGGCTCAGGATCTCACGCACGCCGTCGTCGAGGATTTCCGCCGCGGTGCCGGGAATCGAGCCGAGGCCGTGCTCCTTGAGCATCGTGATGTATTCCGGGTAGTCCATCCGCACGCGCTTGGCGCCGTACATTATTTCCATCGGCGAGAACGCGTGGATGTGAATCTCGGGGAACGCGTGCTTCATCGCGTCGAGCAGGTCGCGATACTTGAACGGTGGCATGTCGGGGTTGATGCCGCCCTGCATGCAGACTTCGGTTGCTCCGCGCGCGACCGCGTCGGCCACTTTGCGCACGATCGTCTCGTCGGAATGATCGTAGGCGTCGGCCTCCCAGCGCTGACGCTTGAAGCCGCAGAACTGGCATCCCACGAAACAGATGTTCGTGAAATTGATATTGCGATTGACGACGTAGGTGACTTCGTTGCCGATGTCCTCGGCGCGCGCGAGGTCGGCGCATTTCACCGTCGCCCGCAGATCGTCGCCCTCCGACGTGTAGAGCAGCAGCCCTTCCTCGGGCGTCAGCTCTTTTTTCAGGAGTGCATGCTCGAGCGCGGCACGCACCGCGGGCGACGATAGGCCGAGCAGAGCCTCGACGGGAGTCGCCTCGATTTCATCGACGTAAGTGCGCCAGTACTCCAGGTTCATGATTGGCCTCCGACAGGTCGATCCCATATCGCGCGCACTTTAGTCGCGACCGCCGGGTCGAGCCATTCATCATTGATGTATTCGTTATAAATTGCGAGCCTTTCACCGAGCGTGAAACCAGCGCGCGCGCATTGATCGCCGAGGCGATCGATATGCGGCCACGGCGCCTCGGGGTTTACGTAATCCTTGCTGAGCGGCGAAATCCCGCCCCAGTCGTTGATTCCGGCATTCAGGAACAATTCGATTTGTCGCGGCGACAAGTTCGGCGGTGCCTGCACGTTCATCGAGGCGCCGAGCACCAGCCGCGCAGTCGCGATCGCGCGCGCCATGTCGTAAGCGTCAGGCTCCGGCGCGTCGGCCATCGCGATTTCGGGCTTGGCGCGAAAATTCTGGATGATCACTTCCTGGATATGACCGTGGCGCTCATGAGTGTCGCGAATCGCGGTGATACTCAGCGCACGCTCGGCCGGGGTCTCGCCGATCCCGAGCAGGATTCCAGTAGTGAACGGAATCCGCAGCGCACCCGCGTCGTCGATCATCTTGATACGGAGCGCGGGATCCTTGTCGGGCGCCGCCTGATGCACACCGCCGCGCGCACGCAGCCGTGGCGAGATATTTTCGAGCATCAGGCCCATGCTGACGTTGAGCGGACGCAGCGCGCGCATCTCGTCGGAGGTCATCAGGCCGGCGTTGGTATGCGGCAGCAATCCTTCGTTGAGTGCGATCTCGCACGCACGGCCGACGTATTCAATCGTCGTGCGGACGCCGAGGGTCGCCAGCACGTCGCGATATTCCTTGAACGCGACCTCCGGCTTGTCGCCGAGGCACATCAGCGCTTCTTTGCATCCAAGCTCAGCGCCGCGCCGCGACCAGAGCGCAATCTCGTCGGGCATCATCGTCCACGCGCCTGGGTCGCCGGGATCTTTGCGGAACGTGCAGTAGGTGCATCGATCGCGGCATAAATTGGTAATCGGTAAAAAAACTTTGCGCGAGTAGGTAACGTCGCGGCCCTTGCCGCGATCGCGAAGTTCAGCTGCCGCGGAGAGCATACTGTCGAGGTCGCCGTCGGGGCATTCGATCAACGCGATCGCATCACCATCGCTGAGGCGCGCGCCGGCCAGCGCGCGATCGAGGATTTCGCGGATCGGCGCGCGTTCTCGCGGCGCGGATGCGAGCGATGAATGAATCGAGGCCATCAATCGCGTTTATAAGCCATCAGGTACGGGGAGGCAACCTAGTTGCAAAAGAAAACTGCTCTCGCGAGCGGGCACTGTCCAGATCGCAAATGAAGGTGAGGCGCCTGATTCAGCGCCACCAGTTATCGACACCCACTCTGATCGCGTTGCTGAGCCAATAGTAGTTGTTCCACACGTACACCGCGACGAGACCGATCGCGATGAAGAGTACCCACTTCGATGCTAGTGCCCGGTCCATCGTTTAGCTCCCCCCGACAGCCGTATTGCTTGCCGCATCTTACTCTCCGGTCGTTTGAACCGCGAATTCCGCTAGCGATCTGGTGGGTGAGATATCACAATCATTTGACCCTGGGAGGACAAATCATGACGCCGACCGCCGACCAACTGGTTCACACTTACTCGATTGTCGCGCGCGATCCCGATACCGGGCAGCTCGGCGTCGCCGTGCAGTCGCACTACTTCGGCGTTTTCGTCGTCGCGTGGGCAGAAGCTGGTGTAGGCGCAGTCGCGTCGCAGGCGTTCGGCGATCCGGCGTACGGGAAGCTCGGACTCGACATGATGCGTGCGGGCAAGAGCGCGCCGGACACGTCTCGCGGGTCTGCTCGCGGCGGATCCGATGAAAGAAGTGCGGCAAGTCGCGATGGTCGATGCGAAGGGCCAGGCTGCAGCGCATACGGGTTCGACGACGATTCCCGAAGCTGGGCACATCGTGGGCGAAGGATTTTCCGTGCAGGCCAACATGATGCTCAAGAATACGGTGTGGCCCGCGATGGCCGAGGCGTTCCGTAGCTCGAAAACAGAGTTGGTCGATCGATTTCTCGCGGCGCTCGACGCGGCCGAGGCTGAAGGCGGTGACATTCGTGGGCGGCAATCGGCGGCGATTCTGATCGTCGAACCAAAGAGCAGTGGCCGTCCGTGGATCGACAGGATTTTCGATCTTCGGGTTGACGACGCATCGGAGCCGCTGGTTGAGATTCGCCGTCTCGTCGCCGTCCGCCGCGCGTACATTCATATGCGGCTTGGCGAGGAGGCGGCTCAGCGCAGAGATCTGGAAACGGCCGAGCGCGAATTCACGGCGGCCGAGCGGCTGATCGGTAATAATCCCGAAATGCGCTACTGGCACGGGATTGCCTTGCTCGGTCTCGGCAAGATCGACGACGGTCTTGCAATACTCCGCGAAGTCGGAAGCCGCGATCGCAATTGGATCGAGCTGACGCTGCGACTGCCGGACTTGCTGTTTCGGGGCGATGCGGAATTGAAAGACCGTGTGAGAAAATTGTTGGGTTGACTGTCGCGATTGCGACAAAAAAAGGTTTTGCCCCGCTTGGCCACCGGAGTTAGTCTGAACGGGATAGGCGAGACCGGAGTACCAGATGCCCGAAACCAATGTTGCGCGCGGTGTTGCCGAGCCCGCTCCGCGCGTCGAGTACGAGCTTCAGCTCTATTACTGGATGAAGTTGATTCGCGCGTTCGAGGAGCGCGTGTCGCGATTGCATCGTCAGAACAAAATCCTCGGCGGGGTTTACTCCGGCGCCGGCCAGGAGGCGATCGTCACCGGTATCTGCGCACCGCTGCACGACGGCGACTTCACCGCGCCGATCCATCGCGATATGGGCGTGTTCATCATGCGCGGCGTCGATCCGGGGCGCCTGATGGCGCAGTTGATGGGCAAGGAAACCGGGCTCTCGCGCGGGAAAGATTCGTTTCTGCACGGTGGCGATTTGGAACACGGCGTTTTCGGATCGACCTCGATGCTTGGATCGTCGCTGCCGGTCGCGGTCGGCGCGGCGCTCAAATTCAAAATGAAAAAGAACCCGAACGTCGCGGTCGCTTTCTTCGGCGAGGGCGCGGCGTCGCGCGGGGACGTTCACGAGGCGATGAACTTCGCGGGCGTTCACAAGCTGCCGGTGGTCTTCGTGTGCGAGAACAATCGCTACGCGTATTCGACGCCGCTCGAAAAGCAGATGGCGATCGAGGACGTCGCGGACCGTGCGCAGGCCTACGGCTTCAAGGGTCACGTGTGCTCGGGCAACGATCTGCTCGCGGTGCTCGAGCTGAGCGAGCGGATGATCGCAAAGACCCGCGCGGGTGAAGGACCGGTGCTGATCGAATGCAAGACCTATCGCTACCGGGGGCATAGCGAGCACGACGCGGCGCTATACCGAGACAAGGAAGAGCTGATCGAATGGCAGAGCCGCGATCCGATTCCGCGCTTCGAGTACTACCTCGAAAAGAAAGGGCACGAGATCAAGAGCATCCGCGAACAGATCGACGAGCGGGTGAACAAGACGGTGCAGGCGGCGGTGGATTTTGCCGAAAGCAGCCAGCTGCCAGAACCTCAAGAAGCACTTGAAGATCTCTACGCGCCGCCGGGCGCTTCGAATTCTCCAAATTCGCCCAACTCCTCCTCCAACGGAAATCGCTGAGTCATGGAAGCTACCTACATCAAGGCGATCAACGCGGCGCTGCACGAGGAGATGCGCCGCGACGAAAACGTTTTCGTGATGGGCGAGGACGTCGCGGAGTTGGGCGGCGCATTCAAGGCGACTGAAGGACTGCTCGACGCGTTCGGCGAGGAACGCGTCATCGACACGCCAATCTCGGAGGCGTTGATCATCGGCGCGGGAGTTGGCGCGGCGGTGCTCGGGATGCGTCCGGTGGTCGAGATGCAGTTCGCGGATTTTATCTCGTGCGGCTTCGATCAGATCGTCAACACTGCCGCGACGTTGCGCTACCGTCACGGCGGCAAGGCTGCGTGCCCGCTGGTGATTCGCGCACCGTCGGGCGCGGGCGTTCATGGCGCGTTGTTCCATTCGCAAAATCCCGAGGCGTGGTTCACGCGGGTGCCGGGGCTCAAGGTTGTAGCGCCGGCGACGCCCTACGATGCGAAAGGACTTTTGAAGAGCGCGATTCGCGACGGCAATCCGATCGTGTACTTCGAGCACAAGCGACTCTATCGCAGTATCAAGGAGGATCTGCCCGAGGGCGATTTCACAGTGCCAATTGGAGTCGCTGAAATACGCAAGGAAGGCAGCGACCTCTCGATAATCACGTATGGCGGCACACTCGGGCAGTCGATCGACGCGGCGCGAATCGTCGAGAAGGAAGACGGTCTCTCGGTCGAGGTGCTCGACTTGCGCACGCTGTTGCCGCTGGATCGCGAAGCGATACTCGCGACTGCGCGCAAGACCGGCAAGATTCTCGTCGTGCACGAGGATCGACTGACCGGCGGTATCGGCGGCGAGGTCTCGGCGATCATCATGGAGAACGCCTTCGAGTATCTCGACGGGCCGGTGCGCCGGGTCGCGGCTGCGGATGCGCCCGTCGCGTTCAGTCCGCCGCTCGAAGATTTCATTTTGCCCAACACCAACAAAATCGTGGAAGCGATTCGCAGCCTGGCGGCGTATTGAAATGGCGATCGAAGTAACGATGCCGCAGATGGGCGAGAGTGTCGTCGAGGGCACGATCGCGAAGTGGCTGGTCAAGGAAGGCGACATCGTCACCGAGGATCAGCCGCTGGTTGAGATTTCAACCGACAAGGTGGACACCGAGATTCCGTCGCCGGGCGCGGGACGAATCGCGAAGATCGTCGCGGAAGAAGGGCAGACGTTGCCGGTCGGCGCGAAGCTCGCGGTGATCGAGCCGGCGGGCGCTGAAGCGTCGGCGAAACTGAAAGTCGTCGCGCCGAAAGCCGCGCCGAAGCCGGAACCCGCTCCAGTACAAGCGAAGCCCGCGCCCTCGCCACAGCCCGCACCGCCCCCTCAACCGATGCAGTCGGCGAGTGGCGGCGTTCATGAAATTGAATCCGAGACCGGCGGTCCGCGACGATTTTCGCCGGTCGTGCTGAAGATCGCGGCGGAAGAGGGAATCGACTTGAGTCGCGTTCCTGGCACCGGAATCGGCGGGCGCGTCAGCAAGCGCGATCTGCAGCGCTACCTCGATTCGTTGCGCAAGAGCGGAGTCGGCGCTACCGCGCAGCCGCAAACCAATGGCGCCGCGCAGACAAGTTCGCGTCCGGCGACGGCTACCTCCGCGTCGCCGCAACCGCCGATGCAATCGGGGCCGGGGTTTAAGCCGCCCGTCTATCAGCCGATCGAGGGCGACGTCGTCGAGCCGTTCACTCGACGGCGCAAATTGATCGCCGAGCATATGGTCTATTCGAAGACGCATTCGCCGCATGTTGGCACCGTTGCGGAAGTCGATGTTACGAATGCGATGCGTCTGCGCGAAAAGCATAAAACTGAGTTCGCGCGGCGCGAGGGATTCAATCTCACGTTCCTGCCGCTCGCGGCAGCGGCAACGGTTCGCGCGCTAAAGGAATTTCCGCGGATGAACGCGTCGGTGGCCGGCGACTCCGTAGCGATCCGCCGCGAGATAAATCTCGGCATCGCGATGGACACCGACGAAGGTCTGCTGGTCCCTGTAATCAAGGCGGCGGAAGGAATGTCGGTGGTCGGGATTGCGCGTGCGATCGAAACTCTGCGGCGCAAGGTCGCCGAGAAGAAAATCACGGCTGATGATCTCACCGGCGGCAGCTTCACGCTGTCGAATCCCGGGCGCGAGGGCAATTTGTACGGCTTCGCGATCATCAATCAGCCGCAAGTCGGCATCCTGCGGATGGGCGAAGTGAAGAAGCGGCCGGTGGTCGTCGAAGTTGACGGCGCCGACGCGATCGCAATCCGCACCATGATGTACCTGGCGCTGTCGTACGACCATCGCGTGGTGGACGGCGTGCTGGGCAACAGCTTTCTCTATCGCACCGCTCGCATCCTCGAAGAAGCCGACTTCGAACTCTGATTCGTTTTCTGTTCCGTCATCCTGAGCGCAGCGAAGGATCTCGCGCGTAGCGCGTACTGCAGACGCCGGGCGCAGGAGCGTCCGTCGAGATTCTTCGCTGCGGCAGCCTCCGCTCAGAATGACGAAGTGGTTCGGTCCCTACGACGAACCGCCTACGCTGGGTGCGATCCTTGATGCGTGCGTAACTGTTGCAGCATGTTGGCGATCTGACTGCTTAGGTCGCCGATTGTGCGGCTGAGCGCAGCAGCGGCCTCGGTGTTGTCGCCGGGTTTCGAGGGCTGGGTCAGGTTCGACTCTACCGTGTACAAAACATTCTTTCCCGTCGAGTCGAGGATTGTCCATTTTGCCGACAGCGTCGCCGTGCCTTGGGCGTCGGTCTCGAAGCGGAAGACGTCGATTTGCACCTGCATGTCGATGTGCACGGTGTTGTACCAGGGGAACACGATCACTGCGGCGCCGGATTGGGCGGCGAGGTCGCGCTCCATTGCTCGCGTGAAACCGTTCTGGATCGATTCGCCCCATCGATCTTCTTTCGACAGCTCGAGACGGTTAGGCGCTGCGCGCGTTACCAGTTCAGGCCGATCAAGGTATGGAGGCAGTTTGATCGGTCCCAAGCCGAGTGTGAAATTACCGCTCGTAGTCTGCGCGGTTGCTGGCGCCGCGGTGTCGGCGGTGGGCGTCAGGAGATAGAACTTCGAGATGTCTTTCTGCGGGGCGAGAATCGCCTTCGCCATGTACGAGCATCCCGTCATCGACGCCGCAATCGCGCCCGCGAGGAAAATTCTAAAAACTCTGGTCAAGGTCATCGCTTAGTCCTGGCTGAAGTCGCGGCCGCGGACGATCGCGCTCGGGTTGCGTTGGAGATAATCGGCCAGCTCCTTGATCGAATGGGCGGCGGCGGAGACGTCCTGCAGGGTCTGTACCGCCTGGTAGTTTATCGGAGAGTTCGGCTCGATCGTGGTCTGCACCGTGCCGAGCGTCAGGGTCGCCTGCTTCGCCGCGGCGTCGGCCGATAGCGAAGTTTTCTGCAACGAGCTCGACAGCGGAGGCACCTGCCGGTTCACGGTGCTGAGCGTTTCCTGCGCGCCGGCGAGCGTATGGTCCAGTTGCTCACGCGTTTTTTCGGAATTGTTCACCGCTTCCTTGAGTCCCGGCGACGAGGTGATTTGCCTGATCGCATCCAGCGTACTCGTCGCCTGATTGAACACGGCGGCGAAGTCCACCTTGTCGAGACGTTCGAAAATTCGCACAGCAACGGCCTGCGCCTGTTCCAGCGTATTCGGAACTGCCGGAATTTCCTGGAGTGGAGAGCCGGGCGGCGCGACCATTTGAATCGGCGTGTTCGGCTGAATGTCCAGCGCCACGTACATCAGGCCGGTGACGAAGCTGTCGGAGCCGAGCTGCGCGCGCATCCCCTCGCGGATCAGGTTGGGAACGGTGTGCGGGTCGTCGAGGTCAATTGAGGTGCCGCCGTGAGAGACGATCTTGTCTTCGTCCAGCTCGATGATCACGGGGATGCGGACGTCGGCGCGGAGCTGGCCGTTCTGGAAGTTTACCTGCTGCTCGAGGCGCAGCTTGATGCGTTTGACCTGGCCTATCTCGACGCCCTTGAACTTGACCGGGGCGCCGACCCTGAGGCCGTTGATATCGCCGGCGAAGTAGATGACGAACTCGTGCGTCTTGCGGAACAGGTTGCCCGATCCGAAGATCACGACTGCGGCCAATATCAGGCCCACCCCGCCGAGAACGAACGCGCCTACGGTTGCCGGATTGATTCGCTTACCCATGATCCCTCGCTGATGTTTCCGTTTTGCCTTCTTCTGCTCCGCGGGTGAGGAAAGTTTGCACACGGTGATCTTTGCAATTCTTGAGCAGATCTTTCGGGTCGCCGTGCGCGATCATCGTTCTGCTCTCCGCGTCGAGAAAAACGCTGTTGTTGCCGATTGCAAAAATACTGGCCAGCTCGTGAGTGACGACGACCACGGTGGCGCCCAGGTTGTCGCGCAGCTCGAGGATCAAGTCGTCGAGCAGGCGCGAACTTATCGGATCGAGGCCGGCCGACGGCTCGTCGAAGAAAAGAATTTCCGGATCGAGCGCAATCGCGCGCGCGAGTCCCGCCCGCTTTTGCATCCCGCCGCTGATTTGGCTCGGATAGTAACCCTCGAAGCCCTTCAGCCCGACCAGCGCGAGCTTCAACGCGGCGACCTCGCGAATTTCCGATTGCGACAGATCGGTAAATTCGCCGAGCGGCAGTCCGACGTTTTCCGCCAGGGTCATCGAGCTCCACAGCGCACCGCTCTGGTACAGAACGCCGAAGTGCCGCAGCATCTCTTCGCGCTCTTCCGGCTCGCCCTTGGTGAAATTGAAGTCGCCGTACCAGACCTCGCCCTTGGCAGGCTCGATGAGTCCCAGCATGTGGCGGAGCAGGGTGCTTTTGCCGCTGCCGCTGCCGCCCATGATGATGAAGATATCGCCATGATTGACGGTGAAGTTTATATCTTTCATCAGCACGAAATCGCCGTACGCCATCGTAAGATTCTTCACCGTGATCGGCGGCGGTCCGTCCTTCGGAAACTTTATCTTGGAAACCGGCTTCCCGTCGGAGGCCGTTATCGATGGATGCGTCGTGCTCATTTCAGCGCGTCGCGCTCAGTCTCGCGACCGGAGCCCTGGCTAATTTGATCGGCGAGATACTGAAAGACTTCGCGCCACTGTCGCGGGTCGATTCCATCGTCGTCGGCCGTCCGTATGATCACGACTTTCGTCCTTGGCGAGACGAAGATGAACTGGCCGTAGGTGCCGATGCCTATAAAGCTGTAGTCGCTCGGTCCCTGCGAAATACCCCACCAGAAGTATTTGTAGTAACCACCCTTGTCTTGCCATCGAGAGAAGGTTTCCCAGGGCCGATGGTCATTCGGATCGGGGCCAGTCGATTCGTGGACCCAATTGGCGGGGACGACCTGCCTGCCGTCCCAGTTGCCGCCGTTCAGATAGAGCCTGCCGAACTTGGCGAGGTCGATCGCTCGCGCGTTGAGCAGTATGGGCGTCAGCTCGAAGTCATCGGCGTGGCTGTCGATGCTCCAGGTGGCCGGATACTCCATGCCGATGGGCTGCCAGATTTTTTCCTGCAAGTATTGGCTGGGCTGCCGATGCGTGGTTCGTTCCAGGATCATGCCGATCAGTTCGGCGTTGAAATTGTTGTAGTGAAACGATTGACCCGGCGGCTCCATGATCTTCAGATCCGACAACAGCAATTGCCGGATATCGGGGTAATAGCCGGCCAGCACGAATTCGTCCCATGGGAAGAAGTTGATACGGTACTGAATGCCCGAGCCCATCGTCAGAAGATTCCTGACCGTAATCGCGCCGAAGCCCTGCGCCTTCAACTCCGGCAGGTAGTCTACGATCGGATCGTCGAGGCTTTTGATATAGCCCTCGGCGATCGCGATACCGACCAGCGCCGAGGTGACGGATTTCGACAGCGACCATGCCGTGCACAGAGAGTCGCGCGAGAAACCGTTGAAATAATCCTCGGCGAGCAGCTGGTTGTCCCTGACGACAATGAACGCATGAGTGCGCGTCGTGCGAAGCAGGTCGAGCAACGCGACCCGCTTCACGACATCGCCGTCGGCATACTCCACCGTAGTGGGAATCCGATCGTTGCCGCCCGGCGCGAAATGAAACGCGGCCGGCGACTTGTTGATGGTATGATATCCGTAACTCAGGTAATCGTCGGAACGAGGCGAGACGACACGTTGCGCACCCCACACGAAATAGCGGTAGAGATAAGCCGGTTGAGTCCATGCCGCGGCGCTCGCGGGCAAATCGAGCAGGACGACAGCCGCTATGCTGACCAACAGCGTCACGAGCCGCGTTGCGATCCGGGGTTTGTGAATTACCGGGATAGGCACTTAGATTCCCAGCACGTTGAAGACGAAGGCGAAGATCCCGCACGCCACGATTACGTACACGATTCCGGTGACCACTGCCTCAGTCGCCGCATCGCCGACTGCCGACGAGCTGTTGCCGCACTGGAAGCCGCGCAAGCATCCGGCGACTGCGATGATAATTCCGTAAACGGCAGCCTTGAAGACGCCGCCCATGATATCGCCGAGCGTGATCGCCGCCTTGGTTTCGCGAAGATAGGTGCCGAACGGAATGTGCAGCATCGTCGCACTGACGAACGCGCCGCCCGCGACGCCCAGGCAATCGGCGTAAACGCATAGCAGCGGGATCATCAGGAACAGGGCGAGGACGCGCGGCAACACCAGGAATTCGAGGGGCGAGATGCCCATCGTGGTCAGCGCGTCGATCTCCTGCGTCACCTTCATCGAGCCGAGCTGCGCGGCAAACGCGGCGCCGGTGCGGCCCGCCATGATGATCGCGGTCATCATCGCTCCCATGTCGCGGCTCATCGCGATGCCGACCAGGTCGGCGACGTAAATTGTCGCGCCGAATTGCTGCAACTGCACTGCGCCCATGAACGCCAGAATCACGCCGACCAGGAAGGTGACCAGGGTGACGATGCCGAACGCGTTGGCGCCGCAATCCTGGATAATGATCATCAGGTCGACTCGGCGAAAACGCGCCTTGCCGACGGTCAGCCTGGCGAATGAGATCGCGACTTCGCCGAGGAAGCGCAGGAATTCGTCGAGTCCTTGCGCATACGAGAGCGCCTCGTGGCCAACCTCCGCGAGAAACGACGAATGCGACGCTTCATGCCGCGCTCCGGTTTTCTCCGGCACCGCCTCGGCCAGTGAGATAAGGCCGCGCACGCCCTCGGGAAGCGGGCTCCATTCAGCGGGCAACTTGCGCTTCTGGCAGATCTCGCTGACGCCCATCAGGAACGTGAGCAATCCGCTGTCCCAGTCGCCAAGATCGGCGGCGTCGAAGGTCAGCCTGGTTGGCTTCGGCGCGGTGTCGAGTTGTTTTTCTACTAAGGCCGCAGACGGCAGTCCGCGACGAAGATGCCAATCGCCGGCGAGGCGGAGGACCAGCGTCGAGTTATCGGCGCGTGCAAACGAAAGTTCGCCCGATTGTTGGGATTGTTTGTGCGCCTCCATCGATGCGGCTCAATAGCACGCCGCTAAAAGGTAGCACAATTCGCCGCTTTTCGATGAGTTAACAGGCCGTTTGGCAAGCCAATGACGGGCGCATGGAATACAATATTTCCAATGAAGGCGATGGTGGTCGAAAAGCCGGCACCGATCGAATCGGATCCGCTCCACGCGGTCGAGGCGCGCGTTCCCGAACCCGGTCCCGGCGAAATTCTGGTCCGCGTGAAGACCTGCGGAGTTTGCCGCACCGACCTTCACGTCGCCGAGGGTGACCTGCCGCCGCGTCATCCGCGAATAATTCCCGGTCATGAAATTGTAGGCGTCGTGGACAAGCGCGGTGTCGGCGCGGCTCGATTCAAGCAGGGTGATCGCGTCGGTATCGCATGGCTGCGCGAGACCTGTGGCGTCTGTGTCTATTGCCGTCGCGGCCGCGAGAACCTATGCCCGAACGCGCGCTTCACTGGCTACGATCACGACGGCGGCTACTGCGAATACGCTGTCGTGCGGGAGGACTTCGCGTATGCGCTCCCCGACTCGCTCGGCGATGAGGAAGCGGCGCCGCTGCTGTGCGCCGGAATAATTGGATACCGCGCAATCAAGCGCGCCGACATCAAGCCCGGCGCGACGGTTGGCCTCTACGGCTTCGGCGGCTCGGCGCATCTTGCGATCCAAGTGCTGCGGCATTGGGGATGCCGGGTGTTCGTGATGAGCCGCGGCGGAGCGCATCGCGATTTGGCGAAGGATCTCGGCGCCGAATGGATCGGCAATGCGGAAGATACGCCGCCCGCGCCGCTCGACGCGGCAATCCTGTTCGCGCCCGCAGGAAATCTCGTGCTGCCGGCGATGCAAGCGCTCGATCGCGGTGGTATCCTCGCCGTCGCGGGAATCTACCTAAGTCCGATTCCCACTCTCGATTACGAAAAACATCTGTTCTATGAAAAAGAGCTTCGCAGCGTGACCGCCAACACCCGCGCCGACGGCGAAGAGTTTCTGAAACTCGCAGCCGAGATTCCCGTTCGCATCAGCACAATGGCCTTCGGCCTCGCCGAAGCAAACGTCGCGCTCAAGATGCTGAAGCACGACGAAATCAAGGGAGCAGGGGTGCTCAGGATCTCGTAGTCGCGTTGACTACGCCGAGGCCGGGATGCATCCTCAAGGCATGAGCGTTTTCGTAAGCTACTCATCGACCGATCAAAAGTGGGCGAAAGAGCTGATTTCGCACCTCGAAGAGGAAGGACTCAAGATTCGGGACCCTCGGTCGGAGTTCTTCCCGGGTGACAATTGGTCGCTTGAGATCGGAAAAGCGCTGGAATCCTCTAATGCGCTCGTTCTGCTGGTCTCACCTTCAGCGATAAAATCTGAGTCTTTTCGCCGCGAGACTGAGTACGCCCTTGGCTCAAAAAGATTCCGCGATCGCCTTATTCCCGTGATCGTGAAAGACACGCCCAAGTTGCCTTGGATTCTTCGGCACCTTAATCCTGAAAAAGGAGATCCGTCCAGGGTGAGCAAGCGAATTCTCAAGAGACTAACGGCGGCAGAATCATCAGCAAACTGACGATCTGGTGCCGGTTCCAAAAAAGCTATTCCTTTCGCACGCGAGCGTAGACCGTCCATTCGTAAACAGGCTGGCTACATTTCTGATGGGACGAAAAATCCCTTTCTGGTACAGCAAGCGTCATCTTGTAGGGGCTCAGCAGTGGCACGATGAGATCGGGAAAGCACTCAAGAGTTGTGATTGGTTTCTGGTGGTTATTTCTCCTGCGGCGGTGAGATCCAAATGGGTAAAGCGGGAATTGATGTACGCGTTGAATGACGATCGCTACGAAAACCGGATTATTCCGTTGCTTTACAAGCCGTGCGACACCGAAGCGTTGTCATGGACGCTCGCGAGCCTGCAGCGTGTCGATTTTTCTAAAAACTTCGAAGAGAGCTGTCGCGAGTTAACCAAGATCTGGCGGCGTAGTTAGCTTTCACGCGTAAAGCGCTACGGCAATATCGCGAATGCGCGAGCGGGGAAGCCCAGGCCATGCTGTGGCTTCGGCCAGCTCACTACTATCAACGCGCCGGTGGCCGGCACCTTGTCGAGATTCGCCATCACCTCGATCTGCCAGTGGCCGTGCCTGAGCAGCCAGGTCTCGGACTCGAGAGTGGGCGTCGGGTCCGTGTCCATCGACTCGTGGCCGTTCGCGATGATGCCGCGCTGCTCATATAGAAATCGGATCGCCGCGGGTGACCACGCCGGGAATGGATTGCGCTCGAAGCGCGCGGGATTGTTGTCCCAGTCCTTGTACATGTCGGTGCGCAACGCGGCGAAGCAGCCCGCCGGGACGCGGCCGTGGATCTGCTCCCACGCTTGAATGTCGTCGACGGTGAGCAGGTGATTGGGATCGCTCTTGAGCATCGGGGTCAGATCGAAAACCACCAGTTGGCAGGATCATCTGTTTGACGGGAATCTCGTCCACCGTTGCGCCTGCCGCGTCGAAGTGCGCAGGCGGATCGATATGCGTGC
The DNA here is from genome assembly GCA_963794325.1 of uncultured delta proteobacterium. Lineage (GTDB taxonomy): Bacteria > Desulfobacterota > Binatia > Binatales > Binataceae > Binatus. The sequence goes on from CAWCDG010000003.1 coordinate 181,238, forward strand.
CGTACTGTCCGACCATCGCGAAGAACTGCGCGCGAAATCCGTCGTAATCGATAGTGTAAGGCCGGCCGGTCGCGGGGTCCGCGGCCGCGGAGAAAGTTGCGGGGCCGAATCCTTTCCACACCGGCGTCAAGGGACTGAACGAATGCGTCAAATCGACGAACTGCTTGGACTCGATTGTCCGGTACGCGTCCGCGAGCGATTGCGACTGCGCCGACGCGATCGCTGCCGCATCGACGATGAAAGCTACGACGAAGAGCAGCAACAACGCGCACGTGACCAAACGGGCTGGCGTTCTTTCCATGGGCTACCTCTTCGTGGATGGTTCAGAGACCTTCAACTTTCTCTAACAGCGAAAGTTTCGCTTCACTCAGGAAGCCCGCTTCATTAGTATTCGTTGACGGGTCGACGGGATGCTTGCTAGCCTTCAACTGTAACGAATTAACCTATATATCAAGCGCCAGAGGCATCAATGGCATTAACTAAAAGCGGGCTCGAGTCGGCCAAGGGCGACGAAATCCTGCTCGGCGATACCGCGGTCCTGACCCGGCTCGACAAAGCTATCGGGTGGGCGCGAAAATTTTCGATCTTTCCGTATCCGTTCGCGACCGCGTGCTGCGCGATGGAATATATGTCGCTCTCGATGACGCCCTACGACATCGATCGTTTCGGCGCGCTGCTGCCGCGCTTCACCCCGCGCCAGGCGGATCTGTTGATGGTGATCGGCACCGTGACGGTTCGCCAGGGGCCGATTCTGCGCCGGGTTTACGAGCAGATGGCGGAGCCGAAATGGGTGATGGCGTTTGGCGCGTGCGCTTCGACCGGCGGTTTTTACGACAACTATGCGACGCTTCCCGGTATCGACCGGATCGTCCCGGTTGACGTGTATGTTCCCGGATGTCCGCCGCGGCCCGAGGGCGTGCTCGACGCGCTGATGGCGTTGCAGCGGAAAATCCAGGGGCAGAAGCAGAAACTGATGGCGCTCAGCGAAAAGCATCCCGCCTGACGGAAACTGGACTCAAATGGAACGGATACTGACTCGCTGGCTGGATATCCCTGATCTTCGCAAGCTCGACGTGTACGTCGGCAACGGCGGATACAAGGCGCTGCGCAAGGCGCTGTTCGAGATGAAGCCCGAGGAGATTATCAACGAGGTCAAGAACTCGAATCTCCGCGGACGCGGCGGAGCGGCGTTTCCCACCGGCGTGAAGTGGAGTTTCATTCCCAAAGATTCCAAGAAACCGGTGTACCTGTGCTGCAACGCCGATGAGAGCGAGCCCGGCACGTTTGCGAATCGCTACGAGATCGAATTCGATCCGCACTGCATCATCGAGGGTATCGCGATCGCATGCCGCGCGGTCGGCGCGCATACCGCGTACACCTACCTGCGCGGCGAGTTCACCGTGCAGAAGAGAATTTTCGACGCAGCTGTCGCGGAGGCATACGCCAACAACTACCTCGGCAAGAACATCCTCGGCAGCGGCTTCGACCTCGACATCTACACGCATCGCGGTGCCGGCGCGTACATCTGTGGCGAGGAAACCGGATTGCTCGAATCGCTCGAAGGCAAGCGCGCGTATCCGCGCAATCGCCCGCCGTTCCCCGCAATCCAGGGGGCGTTCGGATGCCCGACGGTCGTAAACAATGTCGAGACGCTGTCGAACGTCCCGCACATCATCAATCGCGGCGCCGATTGGTACAAATCAATCGGCCCCGAGAAAAGTCCCGGACCGAAACTGTTCTGCCTCTCCGGCCACGTCAACAAACCGGGCCTGTACGAATTGCCGATGGGGTTTCCGCTGAAGGATCTGATCTACGATATCGGCGGCGGAATTCTCGACGGCAAAGCGCTGAAGGGAGTAATCCCCGGCGGCTCCTCGTTTCCAATCTTCACCGCCGATGAGGCCGTCAAAGTGAACATGGATTTCGATTCTGTGCGCGCCGCGGGCTCGCTGATGGGTACAGCCGGCGTGATGGTGATCGACAGCGATACGTGCATGGTCGACGCGCTCAAGACGATCGCGCATTTTTATCATCACGAATCATGCGGACAGTGTACGCCGTGCCGCGAGGGATGCGGCTGGATCGAAAAGTTGCTCATCGAGCTAGAAGCGGGCCGCGGCAAGATGGAAGACCTCAAGGTCATGTACGAAGCCGCCGCCAACATGGAAGGCAACACGATCTGCGTGCTGGCCGACAGCCTCTCGATGCCGGTGAAGAGCTTCCTGCCGAAATATCGCGACGAATTCGAAGCGCACATCAAGCTCGGGCGCTGTCCGTTCAAAACTGCTCCCGCACAACAGGCGGCGTGAGATAGTCGGATGCCGAAGCTGACGATCGACGGCAAGGAAGTTGAGGCTGGCGCCAACCTGAATCTGATTCAGGCGGCCGAACTCGCCGATATCGAGATTCCGCACTACTGCTTCCATCCTGGCTTGTCGATCCCGGGCAACTGCCGGATGTGCCTGGTCGAAGTCGAGAAGGCGCCCAAGCTGCAAATCGCCTGCAACACGCGCGTCGCCGAAGGGATGGTCGTGCATACCACCAGCGACAAGGCGAAGATCGCGCAGAAGGCGGTGCTCGAATTCCTGCTGATCAATCATCCGATCGATTGTCCGGTTTGCGATCAGGCCGGCGAGTGCAAGCTGCAAGACTACTACATGGACTACGATCAGCAGCCGTCGCGCTTTCCGCTGCCCGAGAAAAATCACAAGGGCAAGGCGATCGACATCGGATCGGGCGTGATGCTCGATCAGGAGAGATGCATCCTGTGCGCGCGATGCACCCGCTTTTTCGACGAAGTGACTCACACGTCAGAACTCGCGATATTCGGGCGCGGCGATCACAACGTCATCGACATCAATCCCGGCCAGCCGGTCAACAACAAGTACGCCGGCAATGTCGTCGATATATGTCCGGTCGGCGCGCTCACTGAAAAAGATTTCCGCTTCCGGATGCGCGTATGGTACCTGCATCGCACGGCGTCGGTGTGCGGCGGATGCGAGCGCGGATGCGCGATCGACATCCATCACCATCGCGGACGCGTCTACCGCTTTAAGCCGCGCTTCAATCCGGGCGTCAATGAGTACTGGATGTGCGACGAGGGCCGCCACAGCTTCCCAGCGCTGCAGATGGAGACGCGGCTCACGTCGCCGCTAGTGCAGGCGAAGGATCAGCTGGTCGTCGAGGCGTGGGGCGAAGGCGTCCGGCGCGCGGCGTCGATCATCGCAGACTACAAGCGGACATACGGCCCCAATTCGATCGCGGCGGTAGTCGATGCGACCTCGACTAACGAGGAGGCGTTCGCGCTGAAGCAGTTTATGAAGACTGCGATCGGATCGGATCGAATCGCGGCGCTAAGTTGGTCGCCGCCCGGCGCCAGTAGCGATGATCCGTTGCTGATCCGCGCCAATAAAAATCCCAACACGCGCGGACTCGCGGCGCTCGGGTTCTCTGCCGACAGACTCGACGGCCTTGCGGCGGCAGTCGCGTCGGGCGAGCTCAAGATGCTGATCGCATTCCGCGCCGACCTGGTCCGCGCACTCGGCGAAGAGGAGTTCGTCAGGCGCTTCGGCGCGCTCGACTACATGCTGGTGCTATCGACCGACGCCAACGAAACCTGCCAGATGGCGAACCAGGTGTGGCCGATTGCGGCGTATCCTGAACTCGACGGCAGCTTCACGAATTTCCAGGGCCGCGTGCAGCGAATCAACGCCGCGTTCCCGCCGCCGGGAAACGCAATCGCGGGCATCGAAGCAATCGCGCGGCTAGGTCATGCGCTCGACGGTACCGATCGTCCGCACACACCGGACGCAGTATTCGCCGCTATGGCATCTGCAGAGCCGGCCTTCAAGGGACTCAACCTCGCGATGTTGGGCGAGCACGGCACCGACCTCGCCGCCAGCTGAATTCCAAATTCTCGCCACAATAGATGTCGGCCTTTTTATTCGGAGGGCCGCAGGTCTAGCGCGCCGCGTCTAACGCGCGGGTTTTGGCGGAACGTAAGGGTCGGGAGTGCCCGGTGGAATAGGGGGCTCCTTCTTCAAGGACGCGAGATGTTCAGCTAGCGACTTGGTGATCGGGAAGCGGGCCCACAAGTCCTCAAGGACGCGCGGATCGGTTGGATGTTCTTCCTTGGGATCGATCAAGAGATCGAAGAACAGCGGAGTACTGTAATTGCTCACCGGCTCGCCGAAGCCTTTCGAAAACGTCTTCATCATCATTTTCCAGTCCCGCCACTTGACGCCGAAAAGATCGTTGCCGACATAGATGATAACCGAATCCCTGTTCGAGCGTGGCTGCGTTCCGGTGAGAAAGTCGAGTTGGTCGACACCGTCGATGATGCGGTCGGCGGGCACCTTGCCCCCGGCGATTCGGGCGAGCGTGGGAAAGAGATCCATTTCATGAATAATTTCGTTGCTGACGCTTCCGGGCGGAAAGTGTCCCGGCCAGCGCATGAGCAACGGTACTCGCAGTGAGCCCTCCATGGCCGTGAAGTAGGTGCCGCGCCACGGCCCGCTGAAGCCGTAATATGGTTCGAACATTTCGGGGCCGTTGTCTGAGGTGAAGATGAAAATCGTGTTGTCACGCACGCCCATCTGGTCGAGGGCATCGAGTAGACGACCCGCGTAGTCGTCCATCTGTACAAGCACGTCGGCGAAGTCGCCGTTTCCGGTTTTACCCTGGAATGGAGCCTCCGGCAAAGTCGGAAAATGAAGTTGCGTGTAGGGAATGTAGGCGAAGAAGGGATTGTGGGCCGTGACACTGCGCTGCATGAAGTCGATGGCATGCTCCGTCAGCTCCCGGTCGATCGTTCTCCGCTCATTCAGATCGTAGACCTTTACGTTTTTTGGGGTTTCTCCTTTACGTGCTTCCATCACGTACTCAAATTTCGCCAGAGGACTCGAGTCGGAGCGGAAGCGCGAACTCTGCGGCCAAAAGGACTCGTCTGATGAATTCGGTATGCCGTACCATTCGTCGAATCCCCGGTCGGTTGGAAAGCGCCCCGGTGTGTCGCCGAGATGCCATTTGCCGAATGCACCCGTGGCGTAGCCGGTCTGGGACAGCATTTCCGAAAGCGTGACTTCCCACCGGGTCAAACCGTAATTCTCGGCGAATAGCGGCACCGTGCCGTTGCCGGTGCGCACCGCATATCGCCCCGTCATCAGAGCCGCGCGGCTGGGTGTACACTGAGCCTCGACGTTGAAATTGAGCGCGCGAAATCCTTCGCCGGCCAGTCTATCGAGCCGGGGCGTCGGAGCGCCTCGCAGGATGCCGCCTCCATAAACGCCAAGTTCGCCCCAACCAAGATTATCCATCAGCACCAAAACAATGTTGGGTTTGGCGCCCTGTTCTGAATTCATTTTCCTTGCCTCCAAGCGCTAGGGAATCTGCTCGCGGATGAACTTGCCGATGCCCTCGATCGCTTGCTGGGCCTCGGGCAGAACGCCGGCGTACGACTGAAAGCGATGAATCATTTCCGGCCAGACTTCAAGTTTGACCTGAACTCCGGCTGCGCGTGCGCGTTGCGCGAGGCGGGTCGAGTCGTCCAGCAGAACCTCGTGGTCGCCAACCTGGATCAGCAGCGGTGGGAATCCCTTAGGATCGGCGTAAAGCGGAGAGGCCAGCGGGGCGCGCGGATTCTTGCCGGCCAGGTAAGCGTTCCCCAGCAGTCCGACGCCGTCGGCCGTGAAAATCGGATCGACGTCCTTCCGTGTCTTCATCGACTCGCCCGTGAACTCCAAATCGATCATCGGCGAAAGGCATACGGCCGCCGCAGGCATCGCGAGTCCGGCGTCGCGGCCAGCAACCAGTATCGCGAGCGTCAACGCGGCGCCTGCAGAATCTCCCGCTATAGCAATGCGCGATGGAGGCAGTCCCTGTGCGAGCAAGAACCGATAGCCCGCGACGGAGTCGTCCACCGCGGCCGGAAACGGATGCTCGGGTGCAAGGCGATAGTCCAATCCCAGCACGCGGGCCTGCGCGGCGCGCGAAATGCGGCCCATCAGATTGCGATGGGTATTCAGGGAGCCCATTACATAGCCGCCGCCATGTAAGTAGAGCACGGTACGATCGGCGGCAGCGCCCGGCGCGCTGATCCATTCTGCCTTGACCCCGTTAGCAAGAACGGGCTCGCTTTTGACGTCGGGTTCCGCTGGCCGCGCCATCTGTTCGTTGAGCGCGCGCATCTCCGCAATGCTTCCGGCCTTACTGATCAGGGCTTTAATCGTGTCGATTACCTGCTGCAACTGTGGACTCGCCATCGTCGGAAACACTCCTTAGTGGGTAAAGCACGCCGACCAGCGCGCGTTTTTTCGAAACTAGCCCGAGTTATCCTCAGGCGCAAATATTTTGGCTGGTGCTTGAAAGTTTGACAGCCGTGTCTCGCCCACGATCGATCGTCACGTTGAGGATCTCGCTTGAGCGCGCCATCGGCGGATCGCAGTGCGGCGCCAACTGATCGAAGAAACTGTCCGGCTCGATTACCGCCTCGGGCGCGAACACTCCGGGTGAGGCGAGGCGTCCTTCCAACAATTGCCGTAACCCGAGCGCCAGCGGCACGCCCGTCGACTTCGCCATTCCTCTCGGAACAGTGCTGACCGATACGCCGACGCGCGCCGCCTTCCCGTCCTTGGTTCCAGCGGCGAACGCGAAGAACGGAGGCAAATCGCCATGACCTTTGAGGCCCAACGACTTTACTACCGCCTTGAGGGTTCGAAGCGCGCCTGGGGCAATCATGATCGCTGCTGCCTGCTCGTTCGTGAGGGTCTTTTGATCCAGCGCCGCGTTGAGATCCTTTAGAAGGGAAAGCGCTTGAGTCGTAAGGATCATCAAGCATGCGCTCCGCCCATGAATCCCTAATGTCTCGCGCATAGTCAGCGGCTCGGGATGACCGACGGTGTAGGCCGTGCCGCGCCCGCGGCCGGGATAATCAAGCTCCACCGCATCAAGCGGCGGTCGATTAACGAGTCGTCCGCCCTCGACTACGCGAATTACCCCAGAAATCTGCTGCATCAAATGACTGACTGCCGCGCTCGGCTTTCCGTTTTGATCCACCAATGACTCTTTGTCTTCGCTAATCGAAACACCGCCGATCGGCACGTCCAAGGGCCACGCGGTATACAGGTCGGTGACTTCGTCGAGCTCGCGCGCAGCCACCTTGGCGAGCAGGTTCGACACGCCTGGGCTCGCTCCCATGCCAATCACCGCCACAACCCCGGCGTTGGTTGCGTTCTGATGCTCGCGCATCATATCCAGCGTCGGTTCCCAGTCATCGCAGATATCCAGATAGTGCGTGCGCGCTTCGATCGCTGCACGCAGGATTGGAACTCCGAACTTATGAAATGGCCCGGTTGTATTGAGCACTGCGCCCGCTTCGCTCAGCAGTCGCCGGAGCGCCATGCTATCGGTAACGTCGATTCGTTCGGCGCGTATCCTGACCCTGGCCGATGTGGCCGTCTCCGCGGCGATCCTTTCCGCAGCCGCGAGATCGCGATCGCCGACGATAACTTCGCGTATGCCATCAAGTGATGCCGCAGTCCGCGCCGCGACACGGCCCATGTTTCCGGCACCGCCGAGCACCACGATTCGTTCGATTGGTTTCATAGCAGATATCACAACCCCAAAAGTTGAACAGTAGTCAGTTTATAACAAAGCGATCTCTTTGTGGCAAGCCCGATATTGAACATCCGTCAAGTTTGGATGTATCTTCTCAAACCTATGGCGAAGACTCCGAGGAAAAGCCGTGAGCGGACGGTATCGCCGGCGGGGCGGCGAGCCATTCCCAAGCAGGAGCGGTCCCGAGAGCGGGTCGCCACGATTCTCGCGGCGACCGCCAGACTCCTCGCTCAATCCGGTTTCGATGCGTTGAATACGCGTCAGATTGCGGCCGCCGCCAAGCTGCCCCCAGGCCTCATCTATCACTACTTTCCGAATAAAGGAGCCATCGTGATGCTTCTGGCCGAGCAGACTGTTCAGCCGCTGCGCCAGGAACTCGCGCAAATGCTCAGTGGGGCAAAGGCGATATCTTGGAGAGAAGCGATCCGTCGGTTGATCGGCAAGCTCACCGCAGCCTACCGGGCAGAGCCGGCGGCAACCGCAATCCTGCAGGCACTGCAGAGCGATCCGGAGCTCAGGCAGTTAAACATGGAGATGAACGATCGGTTCGCTCGAATGATCGCAAAATTCCTGCGCGCAGCAGGAGCCCGCGTCGATTCGAGAACTCTGCTCCGCGCGGCTCGTCTGGTCGTTCTGGTTTGCGACGCCGTAGCTCCTGACCTTGTCAGCGCCGGCCCCTTTGCCGCCGAGCAACTGCGGGACGAAGTGTCAGAGCTGTTGGTCGCCTACCTTGGAAAATACGTGCGCTGAGTCCAGACTGTTGCAGTGCTTGTGACCTGGCTGCGGGATGATCTGAGTTATCACCCGTGGCAGTTGAAGCGGAAGCTTGATTTGCCAGTGCGGATTTGGGCGATTCGAGTTTTGATCTTCGGCGTGATCGGCAAATCCGGGAATGCTTTGAGGAATGCCTGCAAGCCTGCGGCCGTCTTGGCGGCGTCTTGTCGGAAGGGTAGTTCCGCTCGATGGAGACTCCGACGCTACCATATAAAGGTTCTTCCCAGCACTCCCAGAAAGGTCCCTTGACGGTCGGGCGCCCAGGAACGGCGCAGCTTTCTGCGTCTGCCCAAGACTCGCGGGCGCGGGGCTTTGTGTCAGAATTCCGTGCGGAATCAGTATCAATTGATCCTGCGGGCCAGAAGCGTCTGCGGCATTGAAGCACTGAAGCTCGATCGCCACCCAGTCTTGATTGAAGCCCAGAATAGGCATGTCGGGAAAAGGGTAACTTGGTTGTGGCGTTGAACATACGTTAGGAACTTTGTAGTAGTTCCAGCCTTGGGTCGCATCGGAAGTCTTGCTAAACGCGAAGTAGAGGTCTCCGTGGCTGTGGTCTGGAAAAGATTCTACAGACGCGAGCCACCTTTGTGCGTTGGGCTCAAACGCTATTTGCGTGTCAGAGAGAGTGTTGCTACCGGGCGAGTTCGCGGACCAAAAGCCAGTTAAGCCTGTTAAACTTTTCGGATATCCCTGAGAAGCTCCCAACGGATTGCCGGACTTGTCGAAGATCCATATCGCGTCGTTCAACTGCTCTACTGCTTGCGACCCGGAGACATCGCCCGCGACATCAGGTGGCTGATTAGCAGTGGTTGCGGGCGGAGAACTAGTACAAGTATCCCAAGTCCCTCCGGTAAATGGTGCTGGACTTGGGGGCGGGCCGACCACGCTCGCCTCGCTTAAAAGCGGTGCGAGGACGTTACTGTTGGAAGACGATCCGTCTGGAGTCGGTGTTGCGAGTGGTGAATTGTGAAATTGGGGCTGCGGACTCTCTAGTGGCGGTTCGGGCTGCTGATTCAAGCCCCACGACAAAGACATGCATGCCTCTGCCGCTGAATTGTCAAGAGGGCTGAATCGGATGTGAGCTGCGTCCTTGTCTGCCAGCGCCTGACAACGACCCCGCGCAGCGTCCCAATCGTTCTGAGACCATCTGCCGGGCGCTTGGCTAGGAAGGCCGATCGGAACATGAGGCAGGGGGGTCGGCTGCTGGGCGCTGGCGCTCATCGCGACCGCCGCTGCTCCAATCGCGAGAACAAACACTATTGAGGTGGGTTTTACGAAGTTCATGTTCCCTCCTTTTGCTTACGCACTGAAATGGCGATCAAGACGCATTTTGTTAGCTAGAAGTTAAGCTTTGTCTACCGAGAGTTAAGAACCGGATCGCGCTGAAAGTCAACCGAGAGTGTTACGAGCATATGAAAGCGTAGCGTCTGAGCACATGGTTTAGGGCATGGCGCGCCACTTCGACGCCGACGTAGCCGCGAGCCGACGCGCTCACCCTGCGTAGCAGTTGAACCTGAAGCTTGATTTGCCGCTGCGGATTTGGACGATGCGGGTTCTGATTTTTGGCGTGATGGGCAGGTCCGGGAATGCGACGATAAAGGCTTGGAGGCCTTCCGCGGTTCTTCCTGCGTCTTCGCAGGTGCAGATGCCTGAGAACAGTTCTGTCTCGAGGCTGTCGATTTCGCCTTGCGCTTCGGATGCATAGGCGTCGGGGTAGGTCGTGCGGAAGGTCAGCCAGCCGCGGTAGAGTTCGACCATCAGCTTTCCGTCGAAGCGGGTGCATCCGGATTCGTCGGTCTGTTGCTTGATGTAAGCGGGAAAGGGGCCGTTATCGTCGGGTTCGGTGCGCTGGTAGATATCGAAAAACGCGCGGTCCGCTTTGGTGCCCTGTCTGCGCGCGAGGCTTTTGAAGTAGTCGACGCTCGGACGCACGACTATCACCGCTTCCCGCACCACGATGAACCCCTGCATCTGGTGCTGGACTTCCTGATATTGCGATTCGCTGAGATCGGGCAGGACTGCCTGTATCTGCGGGCTCGCTTGCATGCCGGCCTCGAACACCGGCTCGATCGGCTGCTTTCCGCGCGAGGTTCGCAAGTCGTCCATCGCTGCCGCATATGATTCCACCGCAGGCTGGATGTCGCCGCCGGCAGCGCTCGCGTGAATCGCGAAACATGAAACGGCAATCGCGACAAATAGCGCGCGGATGAGCGCGGCAGATGGAGTGATCGAAGTGAGCAAGCAACTTCGATCGCTAGCATCGAGATCGTACTGCGCGCAACATGCCGGCGCCTGGTTATTCCCTGGACGGCTGGAAGACGACCTCGACGTGATCGAGATAGCTGAGCAACTGGCGTGCGAGCGTAGTCACGGCGCCATCGTCGCGTATCGCGGCGGCGTTCTCGAGTGAGCGGCCAATTTCGGTCATCGCGTCGAAGCCGTAGCTGCCTCCTTCGCCCTTGACGCGATGCGCGATGCGGCTGATCTCGGCGTAGTCGCGGCGCGTGACCGCGTCGAAAATCGTGTCGATATCGGTGCGTTTATGCGCCAGAAATCCCGGGATCAGGTCGCTGAGATCCTGATCAACTTCCACAATTACTCGGTCCGGCATGTTTCCTCCTTGAGCCTTGTAACCTCAGTCGGTTCGTCATCCAGCATGTTCCCTTCTATTGCGTCGCGAATTCCCTCGAGCAGCGTCGATTTTTTGACCGGCTTGGTTATGTGCGCGTCGCATCCCGCCGCCTTGCTGCGATTCACCGCTTCTTCGAGCGCCGATGCGGTAAGCGCCACGATGGGCGTGCGGCGGCGGCTGTTCGCCAGCTCCCAGGCTCGAATCGCCGAGGTCGCTTCGTAGCCGTCAACGTTCGGCATCTGGATGTCCATCAGCACCAGGTCGAAATTGCCGGCGACAAATTTATCGATCGCATCCTGGCCATCTTCGGCTTCGACCAGGAGGTAGGGAGTCTTTTTCAGATAGGCCCGAATCAGCGCGCGGTTATCGTTCGAATCGTCGGCCATCAGAATCTGCAATGGCCGATTGAGAATCGCCGATGACGCCGAGTGCGGGTCGATTGATAGCGACGCGGGCCGGTCCCCGCGCAGGTTGTGCGCGCCAGCGCATGCTCGCGCGACCGCCGCGAACAACTCTGCGCGTCGCACCGGCTTGACTATGTAGTTGTCTATCCCGAGCGCGCGCAGGCGCGAGACCTCGCTGGTCAAGTCGCTGGTGCGCAGCATCATTACGATCTCCGGCCGTCCATGCCCCGCGGTGAAGATCTGTTCCGCGAGATTGAACCCTCGCTGCAAGGGACTCGCGATGTCGAGCAGTACGACCTGGACGTGCGATCCCTGGAGCGCCGTCATCGCGTCTGTCGGCGACGACGCCTGGATTACCTGCGCCCCTTGCCCTTCGAGCAGTTCCGCGAGGATTGCCCGGCTGTCGGCGTTGTGATCGACGACGAGTATTCTGGCGTCGCCGAGTGCCTGCGCCTGCTGGACCGGAATGCTTTTCGCAACTCCGAACTGCGCGGTGAATGAAAATGCGCTGCCTGCTCCCGGCTCGCTCGCGACCGCGACCTCGCCATGCATCAGCGCAACCAGCCGCGAGACGATCGCCAATCCGAGCCCGCTGCCGCCGTATTTTCGTGAGGTCGAAGAGTCGGCCTGGCTGAATGCCTTGAAGAGCAGGTGGCGCTGATCGGCGGGAACACCGATTCCGGTATCGGTGACCGTGAACTTGAGCATGCCCGCGATGGTCGAGTCCGGATCGCGCCCGACCGACACGAGGACTTGTCCATGGTGGGTGAATTTGATCGCATTGCCGACCAGGTTGATCAGGATCTGGCCGAGTCGCAGCGAATCGCCCAGCACGACCTCGGGGACCTCCGGCGCAAACCGCACGATCAGCTCGAGGCCTTTCTCATGCGCGCGAATCGCCAGCGCCTCGAGCACCTTCTCGGTCTCGTCCTTGAGATTGAATTCGACCGCCTCGAGGCTGATCCGCCCACTCTCGACCTTGGCGAGGTCCAGGATGCTGTTGATCAATGCGAGCAGGGCGTGGCCGTTGCTGATAACGGTGCTCAAGTATCGTCGCTGCTCGTCGTCGAGCGCGGTTTCCATCAACTGATCGGACATTCCGAGTATTGAGTTCATTGGCGTGCGAATCTCGTGCGACATGCTCGACAGGAACTCCGACTTGGCGCGCGACGCCGCCAGCGCCGCCTCGCGCGCGGCGACCAGCTCGCGGTGGGTCATTTTGACATCGGCGATATTCCGACAGATCGTGAGGCAACACATCTCGCCGTGGAGTTCCAAGTTGATCGCCGAAAGGAGCACGGGCTGCTCCGATCCATCTTTCATCCGGAAAGCCACCTCGAGGTTTCTCACTTCGTTGGTCCGGGTGAGTTGGTCGGCGAAGCGAATCATTTCGTCGGGATGGATCCACAGGTTGAGCTCGGTGAAGTGATGGCCGATGGCCTCTTCGCGCGAGTAGCCGGTGGTCTTGATAAATTCCTGGTTGACATCGAGGTAGGTTCCAGTGATGCCGCCGAGCGTCATGCTGTCGAGGTTTGCGTCGAACAGTTTGCGGAAAGTCTCTTCGCTATCACTAAGGGCTTTCACGCTCTGTTCGAGCTTGTGCGAGGCTTCCCTGGCCGCCGTCATATCGCGAATCATCGTGACGACGCAGTCTTCGCCCTCGAGTTCGACGCGGACCGCGGACACCACCGCCGGCATCACGATCCCATCGGGCTTCAGGAAATCCGCTTCCATGTTGCGGACGACGCCGCCGGATGCGATCCGATCGCGAAACTCCTGATGCTGTCGCTCGTTTGCCCAGAGCTGGCGCTTGCCGATGCGGGAATCGTCGAGATCTTTTTGCTGATAGCCGATTCGCTCAAACTGCTGGTTGAAATCGACATAAGCGTTATCTGACAGTCGGGTCACCACGATAATGTCGAGCGTCGCGTCGAAGATCTTGCGCAGCGCCGCGTGACTGGCGCGCAGGCTGGTCTCGACGCGCTTTATCTCGGTGATGTCCCTGATCATCGAGATCACGCACGGCTCACCGTTCACTTCGATGGTCGAGGCCGAGATGAGATGTGTCTCGTCGTCGGTGCCGCCCTTGCGGCGCTGCACGGTCTCCATGTTCTTGACGCGACCGGTTTGCCTGAGGGTCTCGAGAAACCGGTTCATTTGCTCTTCATGCCGCCACATCCCGAGCTCGATCACGCTGGCCTTCATCACATCGTCGCGAGTGTAACCCGCCACCTGGTACTCGTCGTTGACGGCAATGAAACGTCCGTCGACAAGGCTATTGACCGCGATATTGTCCGGCGACGCTTCGAACATTTTCCGCAGCATCGCCTCGCTCGCCTGCAGCCGGACGTGATCGCGTTCCAGCGCAGCCGCCGCTTCCGCGCGCAGATCCATTTCGCGCCTCAGCAGACGATCATTCTGCGCCAGTGCCGCGAATTGTTCGGCCAATTTCCGCCGATAGCGGACGCTAAGCACTGCACTCAGCTGCGACAACAGCGCCCCGCTCGCGAGCACCATCCAGGCGATCCCAATACGCGGATTTGGGTCCGTGGTTTGCGACGAGTACGCCAGCAACCCGATCGCTCCAATCCCCTCGAGCGCCGCCTGGCATCGCGCGCTCCACGGAAGCAGGGTCCCTGCGCCAAAGAAAAACAACAGGAGCGACGCCACCAACACGTCGCTGTCGCGGTTGACCACCGCAATCGACGCCGTGCTCGCCAATAGCGACGAAAAGAGTATCAGCGTGATTGCCCGCCAGTTCCGCATCGCGCGCGGCGAGAGCGTTGCGACGAGTGCAGCAAGGCCGAAGGTTACGCTCGCGATGTGAAGCGGGAGAGTGATCGCAAACGTCTGCGGATACTCCCCGCCGTCAAGCGCCGTATATCCAATTTCAAAAGCTATTATCGCGTACAGGCACGCACGCAGTACCGGCGACACCAATTCCGGATTGTCGTCGGCGACCGCGATGATGGTCACCCTATCGTCCCGACGCTGCGCCGGGTCGATCGCGATACCACCGGTTATCGGAGCCGAGTTGCCAACTCCATTGGGCACAATGGTGCCGTTGGTTGAAAGGCGCGCGTTACCGTCGCCAATCCACTCGGCCGACGGATCTGCCTGAAGGTCCACATTTGAGTAGCAAGCAATTCCAATGCCTCTGCGGAGCATTGCGACGATTTGCTATTGCAGCTTGGGGTTGGCTGCGGTCGTCGAATTTTTGTCGTGTCGCGCCGGGTGTCCCAAAATGCGGCGTCAGCGGTCGCTGCCGCCTAGCGCGGTCTCGAAATCCTCGAGCAGGTCGTCGCTCGATTCGAGGCCTACCGACAGCCGCACCAAGCCGTCGCCGATTCCGGCCCGCGCGCGCTCCGTCGCCGACATGCCCGAGTGCGAAGTCGTTGAAGGCCGCGTGATCAGAGTCTCGACGCCGCCGAGACTGGGCGCGCTGATCGGGATCGTCACGCGCTCCATGAAGCAGTCAGCCGCATCGAGGCCGCCCTCGAGCTCGAAGCTCAGCACGCCGCCGAAGCCGTCGAACAGTTCGCACGCGCGGAGGTGATTCGAATGGCTCTCGAGGCCGGGATAGTTAACCCGCGCGATTGCGCGATGCTGCTCGAGCCATCGCGCAATCTTGAGCGCGCTCTCATTCTGATGACGGACGCGCACGCCGAGCGTTTTCATCCCGCGATGCAGCAGAAAGCAAGCGTGCGGATCGAGCGTCCCGCCAAGATGGTTCAGCGTATGGGTTATGCGCTCGACGAGGTCCGCGCGTCCGATCACGGCGCCGGCCACGATGTCGGTGTGCCCGTTGAGGTACTTGGTGCCGCTATGCAGCGAGAGATCAAAGCCGATTTCCGCGGGACGAAAATTAATCGGGCTCGCGAAGGTGTTATCGATGATCGAGAGGAGCCCATTCCCGGCTGCGAAATCCACTGCCGCTTGCAAGTCGCTGACTTGCAGCAACGGATTGGACATCGCCTCGACGTAGATCGCCTTGGTGTTGGGACGAAGCGCCTCGCGCCATGTAGCCGGCTCGTCACCGTCGATGAAATCAACCGAGAGCCCGTAGCGCGGGAACTCCTCGACGAACAGATCGTGGGTGCCGCCGTAAACGCAGTCCTGCGCAATCAGATGTCCGCCGCCGGCGAGCACGGTGAGCAGCGTCGCCGAAATCGCCGCCATCCCGCTGCCCGCCACCAGCGCCGCCTCCGCGTTCTCGAGCGCCGCCAGCTTGGCGTGCAGCACCGCGTGATTGGGCGTGTTGTTCAGGCGGATGTAGCGCAAGTCGTGGTAGTTGGTCTGCCCCGCGTACTCGTAGGTCGAGGATTGAAAGATAGGCATCGTGACCGCGCCTGCGATCAACGGTTCCGGCTCGCCTGCATGAATCAGCTTCGTGTCGAGTCCCTTGATAAGTCGCGCCATGCTGCCTCCGCAGCACGACATTTATCACCCGGCGCGTCAGGGAAAATAGGTGTCGGCTGGCTTACCGTCGATGCCAGCGACGTTGCCGACGACTGGTTGCTGGCCGGGCAGGGCGTTGCGTCCGAACAGCGCCGCAGTTTGATCGCTATATAGTAGATGCCAGCGCGGGTCTTTTCTCACCACGTCGGCGCCCTTGTCGTGCACTCCCATCAGCACGTAGTCGTGGGGGTAGGCGTCGAGCAGTTTATCCGCGCCGTCCATTCCATAGAAAAAAATCGCGTAGTCGCCTTCCTGCTTGTCGGTGTAAACCAGCTCGCCGCGCGGATCGATATAGACCTTGAAAGCGTCACCCATGTGCCAGAGGACGTAGGAGCCCCATTCGAACTGGGGAAGGATATTGCCGTGAAGTTTGTGCTGCTGCATGAACGCGAGCGCGCCGGTGGGCATCGGCTTCCAGGTTCTGAGCCGATTCGAGAAGGTTCCACCGACCAGCGCAAGTGCAATCGCGCAGACGGCCAGCAGAGCCGCAGGCTCGTTCTCGCCGGCCGGCGCGGGAGGTTGGATCTCGCCTCTTCGCGCTAACGCGAGACTGGCATGACGCGCCAGGGGAATCGCGACTGCGATCACCCCGACCGCCACGTTGCGCGCGGCATAGAAGGCGGCGCCGATGAAGATCGCCGCGACTGCGATTAGCGGCGCGTCCTCGACGTGGGGAGCGATCGCAACTGCCACGACAAAACCGCCAAACATCAGCATCGGCGCCACGTACTGAAGCAATTCCGTCGGAGAGCTCCGCCAATTGGAAAGCATCATCGTCGGCAGAGGCACCCAGTCAGCGATCACTTTTCTAATCAGCGGGTCGCCGACCGAATGCGCCACTCCGGTCCACAAGCCTACGCCGAACGGATTGATAATCGTGGCCGCCGCGCATCCGAGCGTGATCAAGGCGAGCCGCCATCCCGACGCGATGCGGCCGGCGTCGCCAAGCCATCCCTGGACGAACATGATCGCAGCTGCGATACCCATCGCGCCGAGGCCGACGATGTAACCGCCGTGAAAATTGGCCCACAACGCGAACATCGGAATCAGCGGCCACAGGATTGCGCGGCCGCGATAGACCTCGATCGCAAGCGCCATCATCACGAGGCTTATCATCATGAAAGTGAAGAGCTGCGGCCGAAATTGCATCTGAGTCGAGATCGCGACGGCGCTGAGAATGAGCGTGAGACGCTGTACTCGCGCTGAAGCGCGGGTCGCGGAGATCCCGACCGCCAGAGCGATGATCAAGATGCTCGAGCAGATCACTTTCAGGAGCTTCAGGCCGAAGACGCCGAGATGCGCATAGAAAAATGCCAGCGCCACCTGCGACAGCCATTCGTGATTGTGCCACACTGCCCCGGCCGCGCTGTAAGAGTAAGTGTCGAAGCGCGGGATGTGACCGGTGCGCAGAGTCGTCTGCCCGGTAAGCATATGAATCCACAGGTCGGGCTCGGCAAAATTGTCGGCCGTCGCCAGTGCGATCGACACGATTACCGTCCATCGTGCCGCGGAAAGTAGCGAGTAGCGCTGACTCTTCAACGACGTGCGAGTGAATCATCGGCGATGCGCTTCCGCAATAGCCCACCGCCAGCGTACTTTCACAGCCTCGATCGCGCCGGTAGTCTAATCGCGTGAAATCTCCCGTAATCGGCGGCGACTTGGATCCTGCGTCGAGTCCGGGCGTGGCCGGCGCGAACGGCTCCCCGCCTCCAAACCGGGAGGGGGCTTTCATCGGCGGGTTAAGAGAGGCCAGCTGGATCAATTCCGAGCGCATCCGCGTTTACGCCCGTATGCTCTGTGCGTGCTACCTGGCACTTTTCGTGGCCTGGTTGGTACTGAGGCCGGGCGGAATCCTGGCGACCTTGCAACCGGTCGGTGGCGACTTTCCACCTTATTGGGCAGCTTCTTCGCTGGCGCTGCGCGGACATCCTGCGGCGGTGTACGATCACCGAAGCTGGACGCCGTCGAGAAAGCGGTGATGAGGGGCAAAGGTCCGGGCTTCCAGCCATTCTTGTAGTCCGCCCATATTCCTCGTGATAGTGCTCCCGCTCGCGATGCTTCCGTACAATGGCGCGCTGATCGCGTGGACGCTGGTCGGGGTGGCGGCCTATCTAATCGTAGTGCGGAAGATCGCGCCTGAACGCGATACGCTCTGGGTCGCTCTCGCATTTCCAGGCGCCCTGCTAACTATTCTCGACGGACAGAACGGCCTGATAACCGCGGCGTTGTTCGGAGGCGGATTATTGCTGCTGGAACGCCGCCCGTGGATCGCTGGCGCGCTGTTCGGACTCCTATGCTACAAGCCGCAGTTCGGTATCCTGTTACCTGTGGCTTTGGTAGCAGGGCGCCAATGGCGAGCTGCTACCGCCGCGGCGCTGGTGGTGTCCGCGTTGGTGGTACTCTCGGCCGCGTTGTTCGGGATGCAGACCTGGCGAGCGTTCATGGACGGCATCCCGTTAGCGACCCACAGCATGATGGGTCAAGGCGACGTCGGATTCGGCAAGCTTCAGAGCATCTTCGGCGCGGCGAGACAGTGGGGTGCATCGGCCGCGGTCGGTTACGCGATGCAAGCAATTGTCGGCTTGCTCACGGCGGGCGCGGTGCTCTGGATCTGGCTCAAGTCTGGCAGATTTCCAGCCAAAGCCGCGGCGTTGGTCACTGGAACCCTGCTGGTCACGCCGTATCTGCTCGACTACGACCTGGTGCTGCTGGCGCTGCCCATAGCGTGGCTGTCGTGGGACGCGATGAACTCGGGTTTCCTCCCATTGGAAAAATCGATCTTGTTTCTCATATGGTTGTTTCCACTGTTCGCCCGAGCGCTGAGCCTGCTCGCGTCGTTGCCGCTGACGCCATTGCTGCTCGCGCTGCTGATGGTTGCCATCGTCCGGCGCAGCTCGGTGGTAACGAGTCCCGCCAGCATATCGACTGAGTAACAACGAAGGTGCATGCAGGCGACCATGCACTATCGTGATCCTGAATCAGATTACAAACCGTCAAGGTTTTTTTTGCGCCACCAGCAACAGCGAGACGCCGAAAGGCACAGAGAAGTGGCCGAGCGCATACCGCTCGCTCGATGAACACGGTTCGCAGGAGCGAATTGACAAAGCCGGAGTGGGCGCGGAGGTCGTGCTCATGCTGCGGGCTCGATTTGCGCAAACGGCCCAGCAGACGTCCCGCCGCGATCACCGGAAATAACAGGAAGTTGTAGTAACTGAGATAAGCTACGGCATAGCCGGAGCGCTCGAAAAGCGCGCGCAGATCGCTCGCTACATACCGTCGTTGGTGGTGGTGCGTGACGTCATGCGAGCTCCACAGCCAGGAGAACGCGGGGACGGTCGCCAGCAGCCACCGCCCGGCTTAGCCGATCGCGAAGAGCGACTAGCGCTTCCTGATCGCGATCGAGATGCTCCAAAACATCGGTCATCACGAACAAATCGAAGCGGACACTCTCGAACGGAATTCGATCGGGCAGTTGGCCCGGCTCGACAATCGCGGTTCTTCTCGCGCTGGAAAATCTGCATGCCTCGAGGTCGGAGTCCATCGCGTAGACCTCGCCAAGCGAGCTAACATCGCGAGGTTGCCGCCAGTGCCGCAGCCCGGCTCGAGAATGCGGGCGCCCGTGGACAAGCCCAGGCGCGACAGTGCGCTTCCGACAATCGCCCGGCGGGAACAAAACCACCAGTGACTGTCTTCAACTCGCGCCATCAGCGGATAGAGATTGGAGTCCACGCGTCAGGTGCGATTTTCGTACTGATCGAAGCCGTGCGTCTCGCGCAAAAGATAGAGGGGACGGTGTTTGACCTCGGTGTAGACCCGGCCCAGATATTCGCCGATGACGCCCAGAGTGATGAGTTGAATGCCGGCCAGAAACAACACGACCACCATCAACGAGGTGTAGCCGGGAACGTCGATTCCGCGCACCAGCTTGAGCAGCGCGAGAAAAATTGCGTAGGTAAAGGCGAGCAATGAGATGACGACTCACGTAGCTGCAGATCTCCAGCGACAACGAAGAACAAGCGACCCAGAGTGCACAATTCCAATGCGGCAGTCCTCCACGGCTCGGCCGGCAGCGCGCCTTCGTCAAAGCGAATCGATCGCGAAGCCGAGCAGGCGAACAGTCCTTTCATGAATCGCAACGTTGGGGAGCCGTAGCAGCGCATGACCACGCCGGTCAGCAGACGGAAATCTCCCGCGTTGGGCGGAATCGGAACCTCGGACACGGCGTCAAACAGACGATAGAACACGCTGGCGGTGAGCCGCTTGACGAGTCCGTCGCCAGGCCGCGCATGCCGGGTTGCATACACCACATCGTAGCCAAGGCGCCACTGCGCCATCATCTCTTCGATCAGCTCGGGGGGATCCTGCAAGTCACAGTCAATCGGGATGATTGCCGCGCCGCAGCTATGCTCCATGCCTGCGCTGAGCGCCACTTCTTTGCCGAAGTTGCGAGAGAGGCTTAAGATTTTGATCCGAGGGTCCTGGACCCGCTGTTCGAGCAGGCGGGCTAGCGTCTCATCCGTGCTCCCATCATCGACGCAGATCACTTCGTAGCTGACCGCCAACCCTTCGAGCACCGCGAGCAGCCGCCGGAAGAACTCATCGAGGTTGGCGGCCTCGCTATGAATCGGGCCTACGATCGAGAGTTTGACCCCCGATTCTCCCAACTGCTTTGCGGATGTGGATCTGTTGCGCCGCAAAGTCCTGATCGGTATTCACACTGTTATACAATGAGTCCCCGCTTAGCTCCTCGCTTTCAACGTGCCGATTGGCAGCACTTAGTATGCCAGAATTGCCGCCACTAAAAAGCCATCTGAAATTTTACCGGCTTACTTCGAAGCTCGTCATGTCCGGGTTGTTGCATCGACGCAACAGACTCTCTAAGTCCGCCGCGCGCTTTCGCCTGCTCCACCTCGTCTGTAATCTGATCGCGTGAAAGCTCTGGTAATCGGCGGCGGTATAATCGGCAGTTCGGTCGCGTGGCGGCTCGCGTCTGAAGGCGTACAGGTCAGCGTTTTCGAGCGTGGCCGTCTCGGCCTCGAAGCCTCGTGGGCGGCGGCTGGATTAATCGGACCGCAAGCCGAGGCGCACGAGCCCGGCGCGTTTTTCGATCTTGCGCTTGCCGGCAAGCGCTCCTTCGACGCCATCGTCGATCGCCTCACCGCCGAGAGCGGCGTCGATCCCGAGTACGACGACCACGGCGTGCTCTACGTCGCCTTCGACGATGCGGCGCGCGCCGAGCTCCAGTCGCGCGCACGATGGCAGCGTGCGGCCGGTGGCAACGTCGAGGAGCTGTCCCCGCGCGAGGCCTTTAGACTCGCGCCGGTGCTCTCGGAAAAGATCATCTTCGCGCTGCACATGCCTAGCAACCGGCGCGTCGAGAATCGCAAGCTCACCCTTGCCTATATCAACGCCGCCACCAACGCCGGCGCCGAGTTCCGCGAGGGCGCGCGCGTCAATTCGATCGCAATCGAAGGTGGGCGC
Source organism: uncultured delta proteobacterium (assembly GCA_963794325.1). Taxonomy (GTDB): domain Bacteria; phylum Desulfobacterota; class Binatia; order Binatales; family Binataceae; genus Binatus. Next base: position 202,601 of record CAWCDG010000003.1, read on the forward strand.
GCGACTGGCCTGCGGCTGGCAGATGGATCGCTCGAGACCGGCGACGTCATCATCAACGCGGCCGGCGCATGGGCCGGCGACATTCGCGGACTCGAGGACGATCGCCTTCACTTCTACCCGGTCCGCGGACAAATCCTATGCTTCGACGCGCGCCCCGGGCTGGTCGGCCCTTCGCTGTTTTCCGCATCCGGCATAGTGGTTCCGCGGCGCGACGGCCGCATCCTCGCCGGCTCGATTTTCGAGGAGGCCGGCTTCAACAAATCCGTCACACTCGACGGGATGGAACGGATACTGCGCGCGGTGCGCGCGATGGTCCCGTCGATTGCCTCGATTCCTTTCCGCGAGGCATGGGCAGGACTGCGCCCGGCGAGTGACGACTTGCTCCCAGTGCTGGGCCCGTCGCCGACGGTCGCCAACGTCCTCTACGCCGCCGGCCACTTCCGCAGCGGCATCCTGCTGTCCGCATTAACCGGAGAAGTGATCGCCGATCTGGTCAAGCAGCGCACGCCTTCGATCGATCTGACACCATTCTCACCGGCGCGCTTCCGCAACGGCACCGCACGACCGGTGAAACTCGCCGACATGATATGAGCCGCATCATCGCACTCGGATTAATCCGCGATTTATTCTTTCGCGCGAAAATCGACGCAGTCGCCGCTGCGCTCGGTGCCGAGGTCGAATACGCGTCGTCGCTCGACGCTGTCGCCCCACGATGTGCCGCGACGCATCCCGCGATCATCTTCACCGATCTCTCCGACAGCGCATTTCCCGCCCTTGAAACTCTGACGCAAATCCGCGCCGCAGCACCGCACGTTCGGGTGATCGGATTCGCGTCGCACGTCGATCTGAAATCTCTCAAGGCGGCCCGCGAGTCCGGCTACGATTTGACACTCTCCCGCAGCGAATTCACCGCCCAACTCCCGATCATGCTGAAAGCATCCGCTTCTTCAATCTGACTGTTAGTTCCCGCGACTACACGCGCCGTGCGACGAACCGTGCCTGAGCTATCTTGCCCGCGCGCGCCATCTCGTGGAGAAAGCGAAACCCATCGACCAGTGTCTCCAGGAGTTCCGCGCGGAACGCGAGGGTTCGCAACACGTCATAAGTGAGTTGCATCTCGATCATCTTGAGGTACAAGTCGAAATGCGAAGCGAACCGCCTAGTGTCTTCCGCGACGCGCACCTCGCAGCCGCTTGCCGTCAGCAGCTTGGCGTAGCCTGCAATATCCTCGACGTTCGCGATCGTCATCATCCCAAGGAAGCGCTGCGCCTCGGCGTCGTTCAGTCCCGCCGGCCCTTCAACCCAGTCCGTGAACGCGATCACGCCTCCGGGGCGAACGATGCGTGCCGTCTCCGCAATCAACCTTGGCTTGTCAGCGACGTAGCACCACGCATCCTCGCTCCATACGAAATCCGCGCTGGCCGAGGGCAGGCCGCTCTGACAGGCGTCAGCGTGCACTAACCGGATCGTATCGTCCAGACCTTCTTCATGAGTCAGCCGCCGCCCGCGCTCGACCACGGCCTCGGTCGCATCGACGCCCACTATCGACGCGACGCCTCGGAAGCGAACCAGGAAACGCATTCCAGCGCCGTTGCAGCAGCAGAGATCGACCCCGCTCGATCCGGCCGCGATTCCCGCCCGTTCGGCCAGATCAATCGACGCTTTCATTCCTCCGATGTGAAGTTGCTGTCCAAACACCAGTTGCATGAAATCGCCCTGCGTACCGCTGTACACCGCGACGACATCCGCCAACCCGACACCTCTAATGGACTTCACGGCTTGCGCGCTCGCACGAATGCGCTCATGAACTTGCCGTCCGCCATCTGGACGATTCTCTCCACGCTTTTGTTGTCCCCGAACAATGCCTTCGCGTCAGCCGCGGTGTAGATTCGCGTCGGCTCGACGTCGATCTGTTCGAATCCCGCCGCCCCGAGCTTCGCGCGATACTCGGATTCCTCCAGTGCGCCCGCGATACATCCGGCCCACAACTCGACGCTGCGGCGGACGTCCGCCGGCATCTCGCCGCGCACCACGATATCCGAAACTGCGAATCGCCCGCCCGGCTTGAGCACCCGGAAAGCCTCGCGCAGCACCCGGTCCTTGTCGGTCGATAGATTGACCACGCAGTTCGAGATAATCACATCGACGGAATTTTCCGGCAGCGGAATATACTCGATCTCGCCTTTCAGAAATTCGACATTCTGGACGCCCGCTTTGCGCTGGTTGTCGCGTGCGAGTGCGAGCATCTCGTCGGTCATGTCCAGTCCGTAGGCCTTGCCGGTTGGTCCTACTCTCCGCGCCGAGAGGATCACGTCGATCCCGCCGCCCGATCCAAGATCGAGCACCGTCTCGCCCGGCTTCAGCTCGGCAAGTGCGGTCGGATTCCCGCATCCGAGCGATGCTGCAAGCGCCGCGGCTGGGATCGACTCTTTCTCTCCGTCGGCGTAGAGATTCGACGTGATCGGGTTGATCGCAGGTGCCGCGGTACCGCAGCACGCGCCGCCCTGGTTTGCGACACGAGTCGCCGCTTGCGCGTACTCCTTCCTGACCGTCTCCCTTATCGATTCATTGCTCATGGTAACCTCCAATATTTCGATCCAGTTAGATTGATGCATTCCGCGCGATTGCATTCGAAGAAGGCGTCAGCGCGAGACGTCGATGCCATCGATTCAGAGCGTTGAGTATCAGCGGGACTCCGATCGCGCTGGGTATTAGCCAGTACGCAACGTGCGGAAGATCCCTCCACAGCGGCAGGTTCTTACCGTTATCCACGTAAAACGCGGTGAACATCAGAATGTACGACACGCCCATCCCGCTAACATGAAAGTCGACCCATCGATGCCACAACTGTCGCCGCGCGAGACGACCGACGTGAGCCGCCGCAAAGGAAAGTGCGCCGAGAATAAACAGGTAATAGTCCTGAGCCCATCGCATCGCGGCCAGCATCGACGCGGTCGCAAACAGCGCGCAGAGGCTCCAGTAGTACAAAGTCCCGGATCGCGGATGCCGCCCGCGGCGTTTTGTACTCAGCATGGCGACGACTCCGAGAACCACGCACTCCAGGCCGAGCAGGACGTGAATACTCAACACACCGATGAAGACCGGAGAGTCCGACGGCAGCGGGAATCCACCGAATGTTTTCAAGGTGGCGTCCATTTCACTTCTTGCCACTGGCGGAGCGCCTGGGCGCCGCGCCGAGAGTCGTGTGAAGCTCGGCGCAGCAGTCTTCGGTCATGAACCGGATGAGTTTCGCAGTCTTGGCCCAATCGATTGCGTAATAGATAAATCGTCCCGAGCGACGCGCCGTCAGCAGACCGCATCGCGTTAATGCATCGAGGTGATGTGATAACGTTGAACCCGGCATCCGGACGCGGCGCTTGATCTCGTCGACGCATTTCCCCTGCGGCCCGGCCCGGACCAGCAGCCGAAAGATCTCGAGGCGGTCCTTCTGCCCGAGCGCGTTAAATTGTTCGACGTAAGCTTTCACTACGACAATACTAGTATTGTCGAAATGATTACAGCAAGAGCCTTCGGCACTGGTTCCAGTTAACGAGGAATCGCTATCTTAAGGGATAGAAAAACATATCGCTGACAAAATCGCGCGCCGCTGCCGGCAGCTGACTCTCCGAAGCATCGGGTGTCGCTTGCTTCAATCAGCCAGTCGTTCAAAATATAAGAGTTGCTCAGAGAGTGACGTCCGGTTCGCGCTTCCTGAAGGATCGAACCGGGCGGCGGAGGAGGCGTCCGCGCCGCTGGGCGCGTGGAGTCGTGGACGGCTTCGCCCCCGATTCTGCTGATGGAATCGCCCGGGAGGGCCATGGAGTCATTGGTGTGAAGGCTCAGACCGCTTTGGGATCAATTGCGTTGATGGTGTGTGCGCTGGTGACCATGGTGCCCTCGACGGCGTTCGCAGGGCCAGCCAATAACAAACAAGGTCCGCCACCCAGCTTCCCGGTCAACCTCGACGGCTTCGGCGCGCCATTACCAGCCATTGCGAGAAGCACTTCAGATCTGGGAATTTTCGCCAACGCGCAGCTCAACTTCAAACACATAATCACCCTGCCGGAACTGGGACCGATCTTCGACGGCACCACCTGTGCTGCATGCCATTCGCAACCGACTACAGGCGGCGGCGGCTTATTTATCGACGAGGTGCGGGTGCGCAACAACCCGTCCGGCGAGCCGGTGCACATCTTTGCCGTCGATAACATGCTCCGCAACGGCCCGCAGACCCAAGCCGGCATACCAATCTTTCCAGCCGGGATTTCGGCGGAGCCAATCGGATGCCAAATCTCGTCTCCGGGATGCCAACTGTCGCCCTGCCAGCAGGAAGAGGCAACCAAGACTACGTTCAGTGGCGACCTGCCGACTTGCGATCCGTCCAGCGCCGACTTCGCAAGCGGCGGCAACTGTGTGAGCGGGCGGGCCGCGCTGCCGCTGTTCGGCGACGGCCTGGTCGAGGCGGTATCGGATCAGACGCTGAGCCAGTTGGCCGCCAGCGAGCCTTCGTCGGTTCGGGGCGTTATCAAGATGGTTACCGAGAATTTCCTGACCGTTCCACACGTCGGGCGTTTCGGGTGGAAAGACGATCACGGGTTGCTGCGCGGGTTTGCCGGCGATGCATCCCTGAACGAAATCGGTGTGACCAACCCCGACAACCAAACTGAGAACAGCACTTGCGCGCTTGGCGTGACGCAGTTCGGCGTCACGCTGGAGGACACCGGCGTCGAAGACACCCCCGGTCCCGACGGTCGCGCCGATATCGACCGGTTTACGGACTTCATCCGTGGGCTCCAGCCGCCGCCGACGCTTCCGCAGAATGCCTCCGCAAATAACGGCGAGAAACTGTTCAATCAAATTGGATGCGCTGGATGTCATACGCCGACGCTCACGACAGCCTCCAACCCGACGTCATTCATCCCGCCGTCAACTGGCGGCACACCGATGAGCAAGGGGTATATCCAGGCTCTGTCGCACCAAACCTTTCACCCTTATGCCGACTTTCTGTTGCATGACATGGGTTCGCTCGGCGACGGAATAACTTCCGGAACGGCGGGGCCGACGATGATGCGCACGGCGCCGCTATGGGGTGTTCGCGCCAAGTCGGAGTTGTTGCACGACGGCCGCGCCACCAGCTTGCCGATGGCGATTTCACTGCATGACGGCCAGGGAAAAGCAGCGTCGGAAGCATTCCAGGCGCTCTCGACATCGCAGCAGCAGGACGTAATCAATTTTCTGAACACGCTCTAGGCGTAGAAGGGACTGCCGGAGGTTGTAATTCACGCTGCCGCGATCGCGCCTCGATGATAAGCTGATCCTCGAGGTAACCTGGATTGCGCAACGAGGTCGGGCCGCTGACAACCCTCGAGAAGGTCGGCCTGGCGTTCACGATGACGTGGGCGGCCGGCTTCGTCGATCTCGTCGGTTACGTCTCCCTTTACGGTCTCTATACCTCACACATGACCGGTAACACGGTTGGGATGGCGCGGCACGTGTCGGAACTGGATTGGGTGGGAGTTGTGCGTCGCGGATGGCCGATCGTGACGTTCGTCTTCGGGCTGATGCTCGGCGCGTTCATCTACGAGGCGGAGAAGCGCCGCAGCATTCAAGTGCCCTTTCCACCCGCCATCGCGCTCGAAGCATTGTTGATCGCGGTCTTCATCGCATGCGGCAGCGGAGCCCATTTCAAAGCCGACATTCCGCCTCAACCGGCCGGCAGGTTCTTCGTGATGGTGGCGCTGCTGGCGGTTCCGATGGGCATTCAGAACGTGGTGATCAGAAAGGTCGGCGGAATAAACGTGTACACGACATTCGTCACCGGCACGCTCGTGAAATTCGCCGAGAACCTGTCCGAATATCTCTTTTGGTTCCGCGATCGAACTCACGGCCGTCTGCGCTCGCGCATCTTGAAGGTGCTAAGAGTCTCACCCCGGCAGGTTACCGCCCAGCGCGCCGCGTTGACGCTTGGCTTTTGGATAATCTACCTGATTGGAGCGGTATGCGGCGGCCTTTCGATCCAGCAATGGCGCCTGCTGGCGATGCTGGCACCGTTCGCACTGCTAGTGCTGATCGCACTGTACGGAGCTTTCCGCCCGTTCCTTGCCCTGCACGAAGAATGGTGACCGCTCCCGAGCCTCCTGCCAGTCCCCTGTCAGCATGTCTTTTTCGTGCGATCGCTCCCAAGTGTTATAGTCTCCCGTCATGCCCACTGCGCTCGACGATTTCCATCCCAGTGTTCGCGCATGGTTCGAGCGGCGCTTCGATGCGCCGTCGCGCGCGCAGGAGCTCGGCTGGCCGGTTATCGGCGCCGCAAACGATGCAGTCGGGTACGACGTTTTGCTTTGCGCGCCGACTGGCAGCGGCAAGACGCTCGCCGCCTTCATGTGGGCGATCAACGGTCTCGTGCTCGACGCCGCGAGCGATCAGCTCCGTGACGAAGTCTCAGTCCTTTACGTTTCCCCGCTGAAGGCGCTCGCCAACGACATCCGCCTCAATCTCGAGGAGCCGCTCAACGGCGTCCGCGACGTCGGCGCCGAGTCGGGCCTGGATCTCTCGCGCATCCGCGCCGGCCTTCGCACCGGCGACACCTCTGCGAGCGAGCGCACTGCGATGCTCCGTCGGCCGCCGCATATTCTCGTCACGACCCCCGAGTCGCTGTTTATCCTGCTGACCTCGCCCAAGTTCCGCGAGAAGCTCGCCGGTGTCCGCCACGTGATCGTCGATGAGCTCCACGCGCTCGCGGGCAACAAGCGCGGTGCACATCTCGCGCTGACGCTGGAGCGTCTCGAACGCTTCGTGAGCAGTCGTGGGAATGCGCGCCCGAATCGAATCGGCTTGTCGGCCACCTTGAATCCAATCGAAAAGCTTGCGGGATTCCTGGCCGGCTACGATGTAGCCAGCGACAACTCGCGCACGCCGCGTCCAATCAAAATAGTTCGCGCTGACGACCGCGTTCGCGCGATGGATCTCCAGGTCATCGCGCCGGGGCCCGAGCTTGGGCCGCTGGCCACCCATCCGCATTGGGAGGCGATGTACGACGAAGTCGCGCGCCTCATCGGCGAGCATCGCACGACCCTCGTGTTCACGCTGAGCCGCCGCCATGCGGAGCGCGTCGCCATCAATCTGCAGAAGCGGCTCGGGGCTGACGCCGTGATGGCGCATCATGGCAGCCTCGCTCGCAGTGAGCGATTACTTGCCGAGCAACGCCTCAAGCGCGGCGAGTTGAAAGCGATCGTCGCGACCGCTTCGCTCGAACTCGGCATCGACGTCGGCGCGGTCGATCTCGTCTGCCAGCTCGATACGCCCAAATCCATTTCAGCCGCGATTCAGCGCATCGGCCGCTCCGGACACAGCCTCGGCGCCACCCCCAAGGGCCGCTTCTTCGCGCTCACCACCGACGACTTGCTCGAATGCGGTGCTGCGGTGCGCGCGATTCGCCATGGCCATCTCGACGAAGTGGAAATCCCGATGGGATGCATCGATATTGTCGCGCAGCAAATCGTCGCAATCGCCGCTGAGGATGAGGAAATCTCCGAGGCCGATCTCCTACGCGTTATCCGCCGTGCATACAACTTCGCCGATCTCGACGCCGCCAAACTGCGTCATCTCCTCGAACAGCTCTCCGCCGAATTGCCCGAGCGGATAATGGGTGCGGCGCCGAAAATTTTCTTCGATCGTGTCAACGCTCGCGTCCGCCCGCGCCGCTCCGCACGATTGTCGGTGATCACTTCCGGCGGAACGATTCCCGAAGCGGGCAACTACGATGTCGTGATCGAATCCGAAGGACGCAAAGTCGGCGACGTCGAAGAGGACTTTGCGCAGGAGTCGTCGCGCGGCGACGTTTTTTCGCTGGGCTCGATGCCCTGGCAGATTCAGCGCATCTCGCGCGGACGCCTGATGGTCGAGCCGGCGCCCGGGATGGCGCCGACGCTGCCGTTCTGGATCACCGAGGCGGGCGGCCGCTCGCCTGCGATGTCGGCCGAGATAAGCGATCTGCGCCACGAGATTTGGAATCGCATCCAGCGCAACGAATCAGCCGAAGACTGGCTGATGACCGAATGCGCGATGAGCGAGCGTGCGGCCACGCAAGCCGCCGACTACGTACGTCGCGGAGTCGAGGCGCTCACTGCGATTCCCGACGCGAAGACCGTCGTCATCGAGCGCTTCTTCGACGGCCTCGGCGGTACCCAAATCGTCATCCACACGCCGTTCGGTATCCGCTTGAACCGCGGCCTTGGCCTCGCGATTCGAAAGCGCCTGTGCCAGTCGTTCGATTTCGAAATCCAGGCGTCCGCGATCGACGATGGCGTGCTGCTCGCGCTGAATTCGCGCCACAGTTTTCCGCTCGACACTCTCTTCAGCATGTTGAAGGCGCGCAACGCTCGCGACGTGCTCGTGCAGGCTCTGCTGGCGGCGCCGATGTTCGAAGTGCGCTTCCGTCATGTCGCGACCCGCGCGCTTGCGGTCATGCGCTCGTCGCGCGGCAAGAGAGTTCCCGCGTGGATTCAGCGCCTGCGCTCGCAGGAGCTTTTGTCGTCGATTTTTCCCGGGCAGCAAGCATGCTTCGAGAACCGTCCGGGCGCGATCGAGCTGCCGGACCATTTCGTGATCGACGAAACGATCCGCGAGTGCCTCGAGGAATCCACCGATTTGCCGCGCACGATTCAACTGCTTGAGGGAATCGAGAGCGGCGCGATTCGCACTGTCGCGGTCGATGCGATCGCGCCATCGGTGTTTGCGCATCGCTTGTTGCTCGCGTGGGACTACTCGTTCCTCGACGACGGCGAGCGCGCCAATCGCCGCTCGCGCACGGTCACGATGAATCGTGGCATGGCCGAGGACGTTTTCCGCAAAGAGGATCTTTCCGATTTGCTCTCGGCCGATGCGGTCGAAAGCGTCGTTGCCGAAGTCACGGGCCGCGCCGCTGGACGCAAGCCGCGATCGCGCGACGAGCTGTTCGAACTGATCAAGGCGCACGGCTCGCTGACCTTGTCCGAGATCGAAGAACGGGTAGACGAGGGTGCGCGCGCGATGATCACTGAGCTGGACGCGGAGGGCAGGCTCGCGCGGGTCAGCGTCAGCAGTCGAATCAGTCGAAAGAATTATTGCAACCGAAGATCAACCGCTCTTCGCTGCTGCGTATGCAAGTGCTTCGACCGAGAGAGACGCGGCGCGTATCGAACTCGTCCGGCGCGCAATGAAAACCTGCGGACCGACCACCGCCGCTGAAGTCGCGGCGCGATTGCGTCTCAGGGAATCGGACGTCGAGCAAAATCTCGCTTCACTGGAGGGGCAGGGCGCAATCTTCCGCGGACACTTCACGCGCTCCGACAGTATTCAGTGGTGCGACCGCTACAACCTCGAGCGCATCCATCGGATGACCTTGGCGCGCGTGCGCGCCGAAATCGAGCCGTGCGCCGATCACGAGTACGCTAGTTTCCGCCTGCGATGGATGCATGTCGGCAGCACTGAGCTTCCCGCCGATCAGACCGGCGTGGCAACGGTGCTCGATCAGCTTTCGGGAATCGCCGCGACCCCGGATCTCTGGGAGCATGCGATCCTGCCCGCGCGAATCGCCGGCTATCGTCCCGAGATGCTCGACCTGGTTTGCATGAGCGGCCAGATGAAATGGGTCAGCGTGCCGGGAGAGAGCGTCGAAGATACGCCTCCAGTGAGCATCCCGTCGCGAGTCACCTTTATCCCGCGCAAGGCCAGCCTCTTCGTGCAGGGCAACGAATCCGCGGCTGAAGACCCGAAGGAACAAGCAGTGTTGGAGGCTCTGGGAGCCGCCGGAGCGCAATACCTCGACGAGATTGCCGAGCGCGCGAACGTCTCCGAGCGCGACGCGCTGTCCGCGCTCTGGCAGATGGCCGCGGCAGGACGCGTCAGCAACGACAACTTCGCGCCGCTCCGGATGTTCTCGGACGACCGCGGCGCCGAGCGCGCGCTCGAGTCCGTCGCGCGCCGCCCGACGAGTCGCCACGACGCCGCGGTCCGCGCGCGCCTCAAGTCCAGCCTCGCCGGCCGCTGGTCTCTAATCCGCGCCGCTGAAACTCCAGTTGTTGGCGCCGACGAAACCCGCGAGCTCGCGCTCAAGCTGCTCGAACGTAACGGAATTCTCGCACGCGAAATGCTCACTCTCGAATCGACGCACATCTCGTGGAGCGAAATCTCATTTGCGCTTAGACGGCTCGAATACGGCGGCGCGATTCGCCGCGGATGGTTCGTGCGCTCGCTTTCCGGCGAGCAGTACGCGCTGCCGGAAGCCGTCGAGATGCTGCACACCGCGCGCACTCTGATTCCCGCGCGCGAGAAGCCCGTGGCTCTAAGCGCGATCGATCCCGCCAACCCGTACGGTGCGCTCATCCCCGGATGCGGCATCGCACGCGAGGCCGGCAACGTGATCGTGCTGCGCGCGGGCCGCGTCATCGCCGGATTGCAGGGACGCGCGATGATCACCGGTAGCGACAACGAAAGCGCAGTTGACGACGAGAGTTTCGGCGCAGCAGTCGCCGCTCTCATGACGTTAAAGCCGCGTATCACCCTTGATTCAATCGACAGCGTCGCCGCGCTCGAATCGCCGCGAGTGGGAATCCTTGCCGCGATGCGCTTCCATTCCGATGGCCGCTCGCTCGTTTTCGACGGACTGCACGGTCCGGCGCCCGCGAAATCAAAGCGTGCAAATCTAAAGTGATACTTGAGGACTCTTTTTTCAGTACTAAGGCCGCGCTCCGTTGTCGCGCGCGGATCGCAGAAGCTTGAGTTCCTGAGATTGCGTTTTGCCGGTTGATTGGGCGCGCTCGCGCGCTATTCTGGACGCATGACGACCAACAGTTTTGGTGCTCGTTCGACGCTTACCGTCGATGGCAAGAGCTACACGATCTACAAGATCGACGCGCTCGAAAAGCATGGGTTCTCGCTGGCGCGGATGCCGTATTCGATCAAGGTGATGATCGAGAATGTGTTGCGGCGCGAGGACGGAGTGATCGTGACGAAGGGTCAGATCGAAGCGCTGGCGCGATGGAACGGCAAGGGCGGCGAGCGTGAAGTCTCGTTCATGCCGGCGCGCGTGCTGCTGCAGGATTTCACCGGAGTGCCGGTGGTCGCGGATCTCGCCGTGATGCGCGACGCGATCAAGAAGCTCGGCGGCAATCCCGATAAGATAAGTCCCCTGCAGCCGGTCGATCTGGTGATCGATCACTCGGTGCAGGTCGATTCTTTCGGCACCCGCAACGCGTTCGCGGCGAATGCGCAATTGGAGTTCGATCGCAATCAGGAGCGCTATCTGTTCCTGCGATGGGGGCAGGGCGCCTTCGACAATTTCCGCGTCGTGCCTCCCGACACCGGAATCGTTCACCAGGTGAATCTCGAATATCTCGCGCCGGTGGTGTTCGCGTCGGAAAAAGGCGAGGCGTACCCCGACACGGTTATCGGCACCGATTCGCATACGACGATGATCAACGGGCTCGGCGTCGTGGGATGGGGTGTCGGCGGAATCGAGGCCGAAGCTGCGATGCTCGGGCGCTCGATGCCGATGCTGATTCCCGAGGTGATCGGATTTCGTCTGGCGGGCAGCCTGCGTCCCGGCGCGACCGCGACCGACCTGGTGCTGACCGTCACCCAGATGCTGCGCAAGAAGGGCGTCGTCGGCAAGTTCGTCGAGTATTTCGGGCCGGGACTCGCGTCGTTGCCGGTCGCGGATCGCGCGACGCTCGGCAATATGTCGCCCGAGTACGGCGCGACGATGGGATATTTTCCGGTCGACGAACAGACCCTCACTTACCTGCGGCTGACGGGACGCAGCGACAGCCAGATCAAATTGATCGAGGCGTACTGCAAGGCGCAGGGCCTGTTCAATTCGCCCGACGCGCCCGAGCCAAAATTTTCCGACACGCTCGAACTCGATCTCGGCACCGTCGTTCCGAGCATGGCGGGCCCGCGCCGTCCGCAGGATCGAGTCGCGCTGACAGCGGCCAAGGGTGATTTCCGCCGCGAGCTCGGCAAGGAATTTGAGGAGCATCCGGGTGTCGATCGCGAAGAGCTGGCGAAGTGGGTCGCTGAAGGCGGCAACGGCGCGATGGCAGACGAAGGGACAATCCTTCATTCGAAGCTCGGTCATATCGCGCGCAAGGTCGAAGTGCATTCCGAGATGGGGAACTTTCCCTTGACGCACGGCGCGATCGTGATCGCGGCTATCACCAGCTGCACCAACACCTCGAATCCGTCGGTGATGCTCGCGGCAGGGATTCTCGCGAAGAAAGCGGTCGCGCGCGGCCTGACCGTCAAGCCGTGGGTCAAGACCAGCCTCGCGCCGGGATCGAAGGTCGTCACGCAGTACCTCAAACGCGCGGGATTGACCGAGTCGCTCGAGAAATTGCGCTTCAACCTGGTCGGTTACGGATGCACGACGTGTATCGGCAACAGCGGGCCGGTTGACGAGGCGATCGCGGGCGCGATCAAGCAGGGCAACCTGGTCGCGTGCGCGATTCTGAGCGGCAATCGCAATTTCGAGGGGCGCATCAATCCGGCGGTGCGCTTCAACTACCTCGCGTCGCCGCCGCTGGTGGTCGCATACGCGATTGCCGGCACGATGGATATCGACGTCGAGCATCAACCGCTCGGCACCGGTTCCGACGGGCGTCCGGTTTTTCTGCGCGACATCTGGCCGTCGCAGGAGGAAGTCGCGTCGGCGGTGACCGGCTCGGTGCACGCCGAGATGTTCAAGAGCGAGTACGGGCAGGTGTTCGAAGGCGACGAGCGATGGAAGAGCCTCAAGGTTCCTGAGGGCAATCTGTTCCGCTGGGCCGAGGATTCGCTGTACGTCAAGGCGCCGCCGTTTTTTGAGGGCGTGACTGCCAAGGTGGGAGAGTTCACGGACATCAACGGCGCGCGCGCGCTGGCGGTGCTCGGCGACAGCGTGACGACCGATCACATTTCGCCGGCGGGCTCGATCGCGCCGGACAGTCCTGCCGGCAAATATCTGATCGAGCATGGCGTACAGCCCAAGGATTTCAATTCGTACGGCGCGCGGCGCGGGAATCATGAAGTGATGATGCGCGGGACGCTCGCGAATATCCGGCTAAAGAACCTGATGGTGCCGGGCGTCGAAGGCGGCTTCACTGCCCATCAGCCGGACGGCGATAAGATGACGATCTTCGACGCGTCGGAGCGCTATCGCAAGGAAGGCGTTCCGCTAATCGTGATCGCGGGTAAGGAATACGGCACCGGCTCGTCGCGCGATTGGGCCGCCAAAGGCGTGCAACTGCTCGGCGTGCGCGCGGTGATCGCGGAGAATTTCGAACGAATCCATCGCAGCAACTTGATTGGGATGGGCGTGCTCGCGCTCGAGTTCAAGCCCGGCGAGAATCGGAAGAACTTGGGCTTACCGGCAAGGAAGTGTTTTCGATCACCGGATTGAAACTGGGAATCAAGCCGCGGCAGACGTTGAAGGTGCGCGGGGAGTTGGCTGGCAAGACGACCGAGTTCGAGGTGACGATGCGCGCGGATACGCCGGAGGAAGTCGAGTACGTCCGGCACGGCGGCATCCTGCCGTTCGTTCTGCGCGAACTGATTCGCGCGTGAGCTCTGGTTCCCTCCCCGACTGGGGGGAGGGTTAGGGTGGAGGACAATTGTGCGGCGCGATTGTCTGTTGCGCCGCACATTCTGATCTCAGGCAGATTTGGTAGCCCCGCCACTCGAACGAATTCGAAGAACCTAACCCCTAACCCCTTCCCGAGCGGGAAGGGGCCGGAGACGAAGGGAGCCTTCCCAGGGAAGGGGAACAATCGCGCTTGGAGAGCTGCTACTGCATGTGACCGGCGGCGGCGCCGGAGAGAGTCGAGATGCTTGGGGCGCCGGCCGCGGTGTGGGGCGGCTTCAAAGCGGGGTCGTCGCTGGAGACGCACTTGTAGAATGGCTGCACCGTCTTCAATTGCGCCTTGCAGGCTTCTTCGGACTTCAACGTCTTGAACTTGAGCCATTGGGACAACGGCGCCGCGGTGTTCATCTTGTAGTCGCCCGACGCGTCCTTGACCGGCGGCATAACTGGCGGCGGAAGCATCAGGAACCAGCTAATCAACAACAACGGGGCTGCATAGCATTTTCGCATGCCAATCAGTTACAGATTTTCTCGCCCGAATGCGATAGATGCGCGAGCATTTCACGCCGGCTGCGGTGCGATCGTATCGAGGCGGACCGACGCGCCGCTTTTGCGCGTCGCGTAGCGGCTTAGCAGTCGCACGACCGCAGGCGTGACTTCGTCGATCGCCTCGCGGCGGAAGCCGACGAATTCGGGACCGCGCACCCGCATCATTCCCATCATCGAGAGCCGCAGCAGCGCCGCGACCGCCTGGCAGTAGCGGAAGCGCTCGAAGTCCATCGGCGCCATCGCATGGTAGAGCGGCATGTACAGCGCCGCGAAGCTCGCGCGAAGCCCGTTGCCGACAAGGTTGTCACGCATCCATCGCGGACGCTCCATCGCCGACGACGACAGAATCACCGCCGTCATCGCAGCGTCGAGGTGACGATCGCCAACGTCGGTATTCACCCAGTCGATCACGCCGGTCACGCGCACGCCTTGCACCATCACGTTGAGCGGATGGTAGTCCATGTGCACCAGTGAATCCGGGCTGCGGCGGAATTTGGGGGCGCGCTCGGTGACCAGATTCAGCGCCTCGCGAAGACCGGGCAGCGGGCCGGTCTCGACCCGATTGGCGATGATCGCGAGGACCCGATCGAGCAACGGCGATGCAGCGGTAGCCTCACCGATTGGCGCATATGCGCGCGGAATCTCGCGCAGGCCCGCACTGGCCGGATCGAGTTTGTGGAGTCGCGACTGGGTGCGGACGAACGAAAAAAATGCCATCGAAAAAGTCTTGAACGCATTCGGAAAGCTGCGGACCGCGAACAACTGGCCGCCCGCCAGCTTCTGCATGATGAGGAACGGTGCGCCGAGCGCGCCATGGTCACTCTCGAAAACGTACGGCCGCGGGACCGGATAATCGGCGGCGAACAGTCGATCGATAGTGGTGTGTTCGCGAGTGCCCTTCGCGTCGGCGACGGAGCCCTGGTAGAAGCGCAAAACCATCGGCACGCCTGCGGGGATCGCCGCGAACCGTTGTGACGGCGCTTCGAGCGTGAATTCGAAGACTGTGGTTTCCCATCCGCTGGCAAGCACGCTCAAGCGCGCGACCGGCGCGCCGAGATAGGAAGATAGACGTTGTGCAATGTCGCCAAGGTCAAGCATTAGATCGATGCGCGCCGAAAATCCGCGCGAACCGCAGCGTAGTACACACGGAAATCGGGCGCAATTGAACTGACACGCGTGTCAGGTGCGGGGTGATGCGGCTAGTGCAGCGGATTGATGAAATGCTGCTCCGTTCCCGTGTTCGGTGGCGGCTCTGTCGACGGTTGAGACTCGGGCGCCATCTGCAATGTTTCGTTCGGGAGCGTCTGGCCGTTCTTCTGGTAATGCTCCTGCACCATCGACGAGAGCAATGGGCCGCTGCGATCGGTCAGATCGATTGAAACTTCGACCGACAGTCCCAGGCGCAACGGTTTGTCTTCCGGGCGCGGTCCGTCGATCACAATCTTGACCGGCACGCGCTGCACGACCTTGACCCAGTTGCCGGTCGCATTCTCGGGCGGCAGCAGCGAGAACGCCGCGCCGGTGCCCATGCTGATCGAATCGACGTGCCCCTTATACGTGTAACCTGGATAGATGTCGGCGACGATTTCCGCCTTCTGCCCGACGCGCACGTCGGTCAGCTGGGTCTCCTTGAAATTCGCGGTGAGGTACAGCTTGCCCAGCGGGACGATCGCCAGCAAAGGCTCTCCGACTTGCACGCGATTCCCGACATGGGCCGTCTTGTGAGTGACGACGCCGGTAAACGGCGCGGTGAGCCTGGTGTAGCTAAGATCGAGCTTGGCGGCTTCCAGAGCGGCTTCGGCCTGCTTGACGATTGGACGATCATAGCGCGACTGATCGTCGGTTTGGGTTCCGAGCGCGGCCTGCGCCTGGGTCAATTGATGCTGTGCCAGCGCTTCATCGGCCTGCGCGATACGCAGTCCGGTGTTGGCCTGATCGTATTGCTCGGCCGAGACAACACCTTGCTCCTTCAACGATTTGGCGCGCTCATAATCGATGTTCGCCTGCTTGAGCTGCGACTGCACCAGCGACACGCCCGATCGCGCCGCCTGCACTCCCGCGTATAGCTCATCGACCGATTGCCGGGCGCGCTCGAGCTGGGCCTGCGCCTGTTGGATCCTGACTTCGAAGTCGCGCGGATCGAGGGTCAATAACAACTGCCCTTCCTTAATCGTCCAATTATCCTCGACGTAAACGTTGGTGACGGTGCCCGCGACGCGCGAGGACACCAGCGCGACGGTGCCGTCAACATAGGCGTCGTCGGTGCTGACGTGACTCTCGAGGTAGCTGTAGTAGTGATAAGCGGGAATCGCAGCGGCGGCGATTGCGATGATCACGACGGCCAAAACTACCCGGCGCACGAGCTGCGAGTTCATAGGATCGTTTCAGATGCGGTGAGATCGAGGTGCTTTGTCGAGTCGCTCACTTGCTTCTGAGGCTAACTATGATGATTACAGGAAGCTGTCAAACGTAGCGAGTCGATTGAGGACTGCGGGCGGATTACCCAGCGGACGCGCGCGCTGACTCAACCCATCACGCGAGTCATGGCTGGCGGATCGTCAGGTTGGGACCCTTGCTAAACGTCGGCACGACCACCAATCCGTCGAGCGTCATGTTAGCGGTGAAAGTGGTGTGGTTGTTAGGTCCAAAGAACGTAGCGTCCACTTTACCGTTGGGGGTGTCGAAGACTATCAGAGTCGGCGCGCGTGACTGGATTATGAATCCGGTATTGATGTCCTCGACCAGCGCCTGGTATCGCACCTTGAACGGACCGCTCAGGAATATTCGGAGATCGGGGAGCGCCGCCGACGGCACCGCGGTCTGCATACCAACCTGCACTGTTACGGTGCCAAAAGGCGCCATCGTCTCCTGAAGATCCTTGATGTGATTGCCGGTAATTATCTCGGCGCTCAGCAGGTTGTTGTCGGCGCTCGTCTTGGTAACCGTCAACTGCGCTTCATTCGAAGGAGGGTTGCAGATCGAGATGCTGAGCGGGACATTTCCCTGGAACGTCCAGTACGAGCGGGCATCCGATATAGTCGCAGTGAACGGTGTCCCGGTCGTGCCAAGGATTTGGTACGACGGCAGCTTCGGACCGTTCGGAGTGTTGCCGACGCTCCCGGAAAATCCAGTCTGGTTGTTGCAGGCCGCGACGCCAACCGCGATCGCCGCACCGATTAGGCTCATCGACAGAGTTCCCACGAAATGTCGCATCTTCCGCCTCGTCATCACGGTCACGGTATCGGCACGGACATGTTGTTGCAGAGGCCGGGGCAACCGCCGCCAGGGTTCGAACAGGTGGTCGGGCACTTTAGACTTGGCGTCGAAGTCGCGGTAGCCGTTGCGCCAGTCGGAGTCGCAGTAGGCGTGGGCGAGCCAGACGGGGTCGGTGCCGGGCCGTTGACCACCGGGGCCGGTGGAATCGTCACCGGGATGAGGCCGCCATCAGGTGACGATGTGGGCATCGCAGTCGGCGTCACGTCTGCTAAGGGCGTCGGCAACTGAAACCGTTGCACGTCGTAAGTGTCGGCAGGGGCGCAGAACGAATAGTTGCTGCTGGCGTCAGGATTCGGCGCCTGATTTAGTACCAGGCTATTCGTCAACTGCACATCCTGCATCGACACAGGGTCCTGCTTCGACAGAATCACCGACGTGCCGAGATTGGCGTTCGCGACCGACCCCGTGATGCTGCCGTGGCCGACACAGTTGATCGGATCCGCGACAGAAAAATCTGCGTTCGCAGTGGTATTGCACATTCCCGGGCCGGTCGGCGGCGCCGGCGCTGCAACGTCCGATAGCACCACGATGTTGTGGCCTTGATAAGGATCTGCGATGCCCTGGTAGAAATCAATCGTGCTGGCAAACAGATCAAGCGCGGAGAGCGGAACGGTAGCGGAGGTTGGAACATTCAGTGAAAAATTAATGCAGGAAAACAGTGGATTTCCCGGGCAGGTGCCGACGTTTGAGTTCGTGACCTTAATCGGCATCGGGAGCGCGCTTTCAATCTTGTTGGTTGTGGAATCCTCGGCAAAAACCTCGACCGAGGTGGTCTGCCCCGGGTTGGGCGGCGTGATCGGGATACTGCCCGTTATCAACCCGGTGTTCATCATCAGCTTGCAGACGGAGAAGGTATTGCCCTGATCGGTGCTGCATGCACCGCCGCTTTTCTTGCCACCGCCACCCGGCTTTACGAGGACGATTTGATCGTCGTAGCCGGGCGCTGTGATCTTCATCACGTAGCTGTTCTTCGCGATTATCGGAACGTTGGAGAATTGTGGGGGAGCCGTGAGCGTTCCCGGCAACGGGAAGGCGCCGGCGTTGTCGGTATTCGCCGTGGCGACTGTCACGCATTGTTCGGGGGTCATTGAACAGTCAGCGCCGCTGTTGCTATCCGGCGGAATCAACAATTGCAGCGTCGCGCCGACAATCGGGTTGCCGGTGCAAATATCCTTGACCGAACCGGTTATATTCCCAAGCGTCTGATTTCCGGTGACGGTGAAGTCGAGGGCTTTAGCCTGTAGCTGGCCCGGATATACCGGCAATAACCGCTCCGCGTCGTAAGTATCTGCTCCGCCAGCTACTGCGAGGTCGTAAAGAGTTCCAAACCCGGGCGACGTGGCTCCGTTGGCCGCGGGAAGCGCGAACGTAAAACATCCTCCCGGGGAAGGAGGGCAATTCGTTTTCGTGATCGGGTTCATGATTCCGCTCTGCACCGGACTGGTGGCAATTGCCGTATTGGTCCCGATCGATTCGGCGGTCACCGACAATTTGCGGACTTTTACAGTTGTACCGGTTCCGGTGCCGGTGCCTGATTTGACGGTTATCGATCCGGTAACCGTGGCGAGCAATGGATTCCCGAGCACCGCGCCATTTGGAACCGACTGCATGGTGATCGTTGCGAGGAATGCGCCGCCCGGATTGACCGGCATCTGATTGACCATCACCGTTAGTTGCAGAACCAGAATCCCCAGGTTGTTGTTGCCCGCCGAGATCAGACCAGTGCTGCTGGTGTCCGTCACCAGGATGACGTTGCCGTTATTCAACGCGATCGGGTAATTGATACAGCCTTCGAGGCGGCCGAACGCTTGCGGACAGTTGGGGATCAAGAAGCCGGGATTGTTCGGGTCGAGCAGAATCTCGGCCGTGCGGTAGGTATTCTTCTTCACGTCGGAGGTGTTGAAGAGCTGGGGGATGTTCTGCGAGGCGTTGAGATCGATCTGCAACTCCGCAGTCCCGCTCTTGTTTCCAATCCCCGGGGGAGTTGGAATTTTTTGCCAGCCGCCACCACTTGGCGCCGCATTCGCTTTCGGATTGATGCGCACCGCCTGCACGTTGAGTAGAACGCTTTGGAAGGCCAGCGGATGACCTTGTGAGTCGGTCGGCGGCGAGCCCACAAATCCAACTTCGACCCGCGCATTCTTGGCGGCGTCCGCCGGAAGGGCTGTAGCCACGATCGCGCAAAACATCAGAATGAGGGGTACAGTCAGACGGCGGACAGTCCGATACACAAAAAAATCTTTCACTAACAATCCATCAATGAAGAATTTGGTCAGGGTTTGGGATAACCTAATGGAGGAGCGAAGGCAAGAATACGATTGCTCGTTTGAACGTCAAATAGATCGCGGAGCTTGACTGATCGCCTTCCTAATCCGGAGAATTACTACTGCCCTCGATGAAATCGTCGACTCGAAACTTCGGCCGCTGTCTGTTTACGCTTTTTTTCCTGTTCGGTTTCGCTTTTCAGGTTTCAACCGCGAACGCGAGCCTGAAAATCACCACCGGAAACCCGGGCCTCGAGCATTTTGACGCCGACGGCGGCGTCCAGCTCGACTTCGGTCTGACCGATCAGAACGGCAATCCGGTCGGCAATCTTCGCCCCGACAACGTGAAAGTTTTCGAGGACGGCAAGGAAGCCAAGATTCTGGATTTTCGCGGCGTCGGCCAGGGCCGTCCCGTCGATATCGTATTCGTGCTCGATGTCACCGAGTCGATGCAGCCATATATCGACGCAGTCAAGCAGAACGTGATCTCGTTCGCGCAGGACCTGCAATCCAATAGCCGCGACTACCGCCTCGGCCTGGTGACCTTCGAGGACTACGTGGTCTCGGCGTACCCGGACTGTAACTGCGCCTATCGCGATTCGTTTACCTCCGACGTCAAGCAGTTCACCGATTGGGTCGGCACCCTGCACGCCGGCGGTGGCGGCGACATCCCCGAAGATCAGCTCGACGCGCTCTCCTATGCGGCCAAGTTTCCGTTCCGCCCCGAGGCCGAGGGCATCATCATCATCGTCACCGATGCGCCGCCTCATCATGACGGCGACGGGTCGGCCGACTCCGCGCATGACCAGGCCTTCTGGGACCATCACACTAAAGGTGTGCAGGTGACGGATCTAACGGGCACCAAGGTCGCCGACCAGCTCAAGAAGAACGGGCTCACTCTGTATGCGGTGGTGCCGCCGCCCTTCATCGCGCCCGAGTACCAGGAAATCGTCGATGCGACCCACGGCCGCTCGTACAACATCATCACCGAGGAGGGCCGCTTCCCTTCGCTGGTGCGCGAAATCGGCCACTCGATCGCGACCGAGTATTCGCTGACCTATCGAACCCCGCGTCCAATCGAGGACGGCACCAATCGTAGCGTCCAACTCAAGATTGACTACAACAGCGAGACCGGCGAAGCCGACACGGCGTACCAGGTCCGCGGCCTCGGCGGCGCGGCGATCAACGTCCCCGAAGATGAAGGCACGCCCGGCGGGAACTCGACCGGCACGGGGCTAAAGCAGTTCTCATTCAGTTGGTGGAACGGAGCTGTGCCGTTGATTGCGATCCTCGGGCTGTTCGGGTTGTCGCGAATGAGATTCGGGCTCCCGGCCGACGAACTCAAGGCGATTGTCGCAGCGCAAGGTGCACCGTCGATTCGGATGCCGCCTGCGGCCCCGCCAGCGGCACGCACTGCGCAACGCGCGCCCAATCGACCGATGCCTTCGCAATCACCGGCTACCGCGCCTCGCGGCGCTGGAAATACGCAAGGCGCACGCCTGGTCGCCGTCGATCGAATCGATCCGGTACCGGCCGAATACTCGCTGATGAAGGACGAGATCTCGATCGGGCGCGGCGAGGACAACGACGTCGTCATCCCGCACGCGAGCGTGTCGCGACAGCACGCGCGCCTGATGCGCCGTGACGGCGGCTTCGAGCTGATGGATCTGAACTCGACCAACGGCAGCTACGTCGAAGACCGCCAAATCCACGGCTCCGTCTTCTTAAGCTCGGGAAGCCAGGTGCGCCTCGGCGACATCCGCTTCGTCCTGCAACTGTAGCTAGTAGGGCGGCCCGCCCCACTATCAATACCCGATCAGTGGCCCGCCCTTTCCAGCGCTTGCGGCGCGAGGAATGAGTTGTCCACCGTTCCCATGTCGATATACCAGCATTCGCGATCGGGCGCGGTCGCGCCGGGCATATAGACGACCGAACTCGCACCGGTCTGGAGATCTTCGTCCACCAGCCCCACCTGGAATATCCGCTTATATGGATAGATGGCGATTTTCGCGTCGGGCACCGGGCGGTCGCGATAAGTGTCGAAGGTCGCGATCGTCTTCCATAGCTTGCCATCGCGATCGTACTGATCCGACGCCGTGATGAACCATCCTTCGGAATCGATATAGAAGATGCGCTTGGGGATGCTCATATCCTGGCCCGGCTTCGCATCCGCCTCGATCACATACAAATGCCGCATCTCCCAGTTTTCCGGGCAAATTGTTTTGCCGCCATCGTACGGGCATTGCACCTCTGGCGAGTGGTCGGCGTGCACCGATGCCAGCATCTCCTTCTCACCGAGGAACCGGTAATTAAAATCTTCGATCTTTGCTGAGAACCCGAAATACGAATCCGGATCGAGTGTGTTCGCGAAAGGGGCGGATCCACTGCCTCCGCCCGCGCCGCCGGCTCCCCCCGCCACGCTTCCGCCTCCACCGCCTCCGCCACCGCCAAATCCCGGCAGCGACCCGATACTGTCCGAGAGCTCGTTGGACCCCTCACGACGCAGGTGGCGCGTCGCGGGATTGTACACCCAGACGTTGTCGTCGATTTTTGGATCGATATGCCGCTGCCGCACCATCCCGTAACCGCGCAGCGACGACGGCTCCATGAACGGATAAAAGCCGAAACGATAACGAATCCCGCTGGCGACGCCGTCGGGATCGGTTGGTATCGGCGGCACTTCGATACGGCCGATATTGTTGTAGAATGCGAAGTGCCCCACCGTGTAATAGCTAAGCGGCGTGCCGGTGGCGTGCTTCTCGAAGGTGGCGACCTCGGGAAAGCGCATGTCGATGTCGTCGCTGTAAAGCGGCCGGAAGCTGAAATTCCACATCACCTTGGTCGCCATCTGCGGATCGTTCGGATCGAGCAGCGGGAACGGCTGCCCCGCGACGTAACCCTTGAGCGTGCCGTTGGGCAGCAGCTGAACCTGGGGCGAGTACTTCTCGGTCGCGGTTTTGAACGGCGGCGGCCAGTCGAGCTTGTCGCTCGGCACGATCCGGAGCTGCATGCCCTCGCGCACCAATATGTAATTGCCCGGGCTGAGCAGGTCGATGACCTTTTCCGCATTGTCCTTGGTGATCACATCGCCCGGCTTGACCGCGGCCTGCGCCGGCGCGAGCGCGCACAGCATCGCCGCCAACAATGTCCCACTCACGATTCGCAACGGTAGCAATTGCATACGACTCCTTATAATTCGTCGGCGCCAATCAGGGGCGCGATGCGGCGCCTATCTTACAGTAGTTAGGCTGGTATCGAAAATATCTCTTGATTGGCCCTCCACCCGCTCCCTATGATCGAGTCATGGTGACACATGCTATTTCAAGGACATTTATTTTCGCGATCGCGCTTGTGGCGATCGTGTGTATCGCAGCTCGGGCTGACGCGCAGATGCGCCCGATGATGATTCCGCTAACCACCACGATGGTTATCACCAAGCCGGCGCCCGGCGAGATCTACGGGAACAAGCAGGTAGTTACGATGGGCGTAAGCGGAAAGACCTACAAGTTCGTGCTCAACGACGCCTACGTCGACGATCCGCGAGGCATCATCCGTTGGCCGGACATCTGGCAGTTGGTCAGGCAGTACAAGCCGAACTTCAACGTCACCGGATTGGGCGAGGACACGTTTGCGAAAATGAAGCCCGGCGAGACTTTGACGGTGCGCGGGATGTTCTCCGGCAACAACCAGACCTACGAAGTGATGGGCACAGAACCCGGCGGCGGCACTTTCGCCCCCGGCCAACACTACTAGAGTGTAGTCGTCAAGCAGCTCGCTGCTTGATAATCCGGGCGACGACTCCGGGCTTTAGGTCTTTCCGAGCCATCTTGAGATCGTAGGCGAGATGTTGAAGGAAGAGTTTTTAGCCGAATATGGCGTGTCGCAAAATCAGCTCGCGAAGACAATTGGCATATCTCCGAATCGGATCGCCTTCTTAACTCCCCATAATCACCGCTAGCTCGCGCTCCCGATACTCGAAAATCTGCGCGAGGCTCCGCGCGACGAACAGATGATACGCAATCTCGCCGAGCGGCCCCAGCGGCATCGCATACTCGACGCGATCTTTCACTTCCGTCGCGCCGCCGCCGACATCCCTGAAGAAATGGCTATGACGCCACAATGCGTACGGCCCTTTCTCCTGCACATCGACAAACTTCTTCGGCGGTTCGACGATCTCAATCCGCGTCTGCCAATGGACCGGCACGCCATACAGCCGAATCTGGTAATCGATCAGCGTCCCGGGATGCATGACTTCAGGCGGCGTCGAGAGAAATTTGAATTGCAGAAACTTCGGCGTCAGCCGCTTCAGATTGCGCGCATCGGAGAAAAATCTGAAGGTCTCGGCAATCGGCCGAGGCACAATCTGCGTGCGCTCGAGCGTGCGAACTTTCACGTGGTCGAGCGTATTGGATTCGACGCGGTGAATCACCAGACCGCCGCGCCGAACGGTAGTGCCCTGATTTGAATACTAGAATGACAAACTACGGTGAGGTATCGGAGGGTTATATAAGGCTGAGCAGGACAAAGATTATGCCGATGGTCGCGACGTTCCAGACTATCGAGCGGACCAGCGGGACGCCGAAGGCGTAGAGCGGCACGTAGGCCACACGGCCCCAGAAATAGAGTTGCGCGCCCCACGCGGTCATCCAGTTGTGGCGGCCAATGACGTTGGCAACCAGGATCGCCGCGACGAATAGCGGAAAGGTTTCCCTGAAATTGCTCAACGCGCGTTCGAGCCGCGCGGCGACGCCGGTGAGCGGCGGCATCGCCTGATCACGCGCGCTGGCCGCCCACCGGTATCCGTACTGGACGCTGGTAGCGTGCGCGCTCAGGACGATTTGTACCAAGCCGAGCGCAGCACTCAACGCGAGCATCTGAAGTTCGATGGTCATGATTTCAGTGCGGTATTTTGCCGCGTCCTTTTTCAGAGAGTAATGCTCTCGATTCAAATTAGGACAGTACCCGCCGAACCTCACAAGTTGTGCCGCTATCCGCGCGTAGTGTAACTTTGTAGGCTCAAATAAAGGAAAAAGCAGCACAAAATCGGGTAAATGAAAAAACTTACGGGAGCACAAATCGTTATCGAGAGCCTCATCGCCGAAGGCGTCGATGTAATCTTCGGCTATCCCGGCGGCGCCATCCTGCCGACTTACGACGCGCTACTCGACTCAAAAATCAAGCACGTTCTGGTCCGTCACGAACAGGGCGCGACACACATGGCCGAGGGCTATGCCCGCGTCAGCGGACGCCCCGGCGTCGTGCTGGTTACCTCAGGCCCTGGCGCGACCAACACCGTCACCGGAATCGCCGACGCGTACATGGACTCGACTCCGATGGTAGTCCTGTCGGGTCAGGTTCCCACCACGATGATTGGCAACGACGCTTTCCAGGAAGCCGACTTCGTCGGTATCACGCGGCCGTGCACCAAGCACAATTTCCTCGTCAAGAACGTCAAGGACATCTCGCGCATCATCAAGGAAGCATTTTATATCGCCGGTAGCGGACGTCCCGGTCCGGTCGTCGTCGATTTGCCCAAGGACGTGCAGCAGGCCGAGCACACTTTTCATCTCTCCGAGAAAGTTGAGCTGCGCGGCTACAAGCCGACGATTCGCGGCAATCCCCGGCAAATCGAGCGCGCGATCGAAGCGATCGAGAAAAGTTCGACACCGCTCTTCTACGTCGGCGGAGGCGTGCAGTGGTCCGGCGCGGCGTCCGAATTGCGCGAACTGGTGCGAGGACTGGGGATTCCAATCACCGAGACGCTGATGGGACTCGGATCCTTCCCGGCTTCCGACCCGTTGCGGCTCGGGATGCTCGGGATGCATGGTTCGTACGGTACCAACACCGCGGTCTGTAACACCGACTGCCTGATCGCGGTAGGCGCGCGCTTCGACGATCGCGTCACCGGCAAGATTTCCGAATTCGCACCGAAGGCCGAAACCATCATCCATATCGACATCGACCCGTCGTCCATTTCGAAGAACGTCAAGGTGGATGTTCCGATCGTCGGCGATATCAAGTCCGTACTCACAGACATGCTGACCCAGATCAAAGGCCGCGAGAGTATCGGAAAGCGCCGCGCCGAGTGGTCGAAATGGCATCAGCAGATTCTCCAGTGGCAGAAGGAGAAGCCGCTCTACGAGAACGGCAATCGCGGCGAGAGCGTCTCACCGCTCGACGTCATCGCCGAGATGCACAACATCACCAAGGGCGACTGCATAATCGCGACTGACGTCGGACAGCATCAGATGTGGGTGGCGCAGATGTTCCCCTTCGAGAATCCGCGCTCGTGGCTGACCTCCGGCGGCTTGGGCACGATGGGCTACGGATTGCCCGCGGGAATCGGTGCGACCTTCGCCGCGCCCGACAAGAAAGTAGTGGTCGTCAGTGGCGACGGCTCGATCCAGATGAACATCCAGGAGCTGGGTACCGCCGTTCAATATAATGTGGATATCAAAGTAATCATCCTGAATAACTACTTCCTCGGGATGGTTCGCCAATGGCAGGAGAAGTTCTACGCCGAGCGGTATTCCTACTCCGCGATGTCGGTGCCGAATTTCGTCAAGCTGGCCGACGCGTACGGCATGCACGGCTTCCGGATCGAAAAGGCGAAGGATCTCGTCGCGACGATGAAAGAAGCATTCGCGACCCCCGGACCGGTGCTCATCGACGTCGTGATCCCGAAGGAAGAAGCCGTGATGCCGATGATTCCTCCGGGCGGCGCGATGTCCGAAATGCTCTTCGCCTGAACTAACGAGGTGCACATATGGCCGCGCGCGTACCTTATCTGAATCGCGAGGATCTACCCGAAGCCGACCGCGTCATCTTTGACAACCTCGCCGCCGAGCGCGGCGGCACCGTCGGCAACATCTTCCGCGCACTGGCGCATACGCCAAACCTGCTGCGCCGCTTCTGCCAGATAGGCAGTGAGCTTCGCAACAAAACAGAGCTCGATCCAAAGCTCCGCGAACTCGCCATCTGCACCGTAGGACGCCTCACCGATGCGCAGTACGAGTTCGTACATCACTGGAACCTCGCGCGGCGCGTCGGCGTCTCCCGCGAACAGCTCGAAGCACTTGCCGACTGGGAAAAATCTCCGACCTTCAACGACCACGAGCGCGTCGTGATCCGTTACGCCGTCGAGGCGACCAACAACGTCCGCGTCACCGACGCCACCTGGAACGCGCTGAAGGCATTCCTCGACACACGCCGCATCATGGAACTGGTCCAGAACGTCGCCTTCTACAACATGGTGGTGCGCGTGCTGGTCCCGGTCGGCGTCGAGTTGGAGCCCGGCACCACAAAGCAATAACCGCGCGCCACTTTTTTATTTGACATCGCGGTTGAGCGAATGCGACTTTTTTCGCAGTTGCGCTGATTCGACCTGTCAGTCGACGGGAGGTTGAGCCATGGCGGAATTCGATGTTGTCATTCGCGATGGAATGGTGGTGGACGGAACGCGGATGCCGCGCTTTCGCGGCGACGTCGGGATCAAGGACGGTCGAATCGCCAAGATCGGCCGGCTGCGTTCCACCGACGCCGCGAAGACCATCGACGCGTCGGGACTGATCGTCGCGCCCGGCTTCGTCGATCTGCACACCCACTACGACGCGCAACTGTTCTGGGATCCCTACTGCTCGATCTCGAGCTGGCACGGCGTCACCTCGGTCGTAATCGGCAACTGCGGGTTCGGCTTCGCCCCGGTGCGTCCCGAGAGCCGCGAGCGCGCGATGCTCACGATGACGCGCGTCGAAGCGATTCCATACGCATCGATGAAGGCCGGGATGCCGTGGGATTGGACCACGTTCCCCGAATTTCTCGACAGCATCGATCGCCGTCCCAAGGCGGTGAACATCCTGCCGTACGTTCCGGTCTCGCCGCTGCTGACGTGGGTGATGGGTCTGGAAGCGGCCAAGACGCGGCCGCCCACCGAAGAGGAGACGCGCGAGATTTGCCGCCTGCTCGACGAGGCGATGGACGCCGGCGCATGCGGATGGTCCGCCCAGCGCCTCGACCCGAAAGGTCCCGCATGCGTGCAGCGCGACTTCGACGGCACGCCGATGGTCAGCGACCTGATGGCCGACGAAACCTGCCTCGCGCTGGCGCGGGTGCTCGGCCGGCGCAACGAAGGCTTCATCCAGATGACGCTGGTGAGCGCCGATCCGATGCACGACCTGAATCACTTCGAGCAGCTGGCCGAGCTTAGCGGACGGCCGGTGCTCTACAACGTCGTGCAGCCTCGCGACCAGCATCCTTATGTGCATCGCGGGCAAATGCAGTGGCTCGAGAGTTGTCGCAAGCGCGGGCTTCCCGTGTATGGGCAAGCGGTCACCAGCGACACCGGGATGCTGTTCACGTTCATCGACTGGAACCTGTTCGACGATTCCCATGCGTGGTGTGACGCCACCACCGGCACCAGTGCGGAGCGGATGGCGAAGCTGGCGGACCCTGCCCGGCGCGACGCGCTCCGGGTCAGTCTGCCGCGGGTCATCACCGAGGAGTTCGATCAGATTTTCGTCGTGCAGGTCGCGCGCGGCGACATGAAGGAATACGAAGGGCTCACGCTGCGCGAATTCGCCGCTCGGACCGGCAAGCATCCGGTGGACGCGATGCTCGATCTGGCGGTCGCTGACGAGCTTCGCACCGAGTTTTACGCGCCGGGACCCAATAAGAACATGGATTTCATGAAGGAGATGATCGACGATCCATACCTGATTCCCGGGGTTTCAGACGGCGGCGCGCATACAAAATTCTTTACCGGCGGACAGTACCCGACTGAATTTCTCGCGTGGCTCGTGCGCGAGTACCAGATGCTGAGCCTCGAAGATGCGCACTGGCGACTGAGCGCGCTGCCCGCGATGTGCGCGGGATTCAGCGACCGCGGAGTGCTCCGCGAAGGCGCGCCCGCCGACGTTGTGATCTACGACTACGACAAACTCGCGATGCGCCCGGTCGAAATCGCCCACGACTTCCCCGGTGGCGAATGGCGTCGCGTGCGCAAGGCGGACGGATACAGGTACATAATCGTCAACGGAGAGATCACGATGCGCGACGGCGAAGAGACGGGCGCGTCGGCGGGAAGGCTGCTGCGCCACGGCAAAGCCTGAAGCAGCGCGAATTCGTCGATGGTCAAGACGTTCAATTTTTTCAAGCGCAAGCCCGGCCTCAGCGTCGAGGACTTCCGCAACTACTGGCTGAACGAACACGCCGCGATAATTCGCGCGATCCCCGAGATACGGAAATACTTCGCGTCGATCACGCTGCCGTCGGCCTACCGCAATCGCGAGCCATTGTACGACGGAATCTCCGAGGCGTGGTTCGAGGACGAAACCGTGATTCGCGCTACCGCCGATTCGGCACCGCGCCGCGCCGCGCACGCCGACGACGCGAAGTTCGTCGATATGTCAAAGGTCGGCGCGATCATCGTCGACGAAATCATCCAGAAAGAGGGAACGCTCGCCGACGGCGCAGTGAAAATGTTCTCGCTGCTAACGCGCAAGCCCGGCACCGACGTCGCCACGTTCCAGACATACTGGCGAACGCATCACGGCCCGCTCGCCGCGAAAATTCCGCAGGCACGCCGCTACGTGCAATGTCACGTGAGGACATCCTCATATGATGGCGGCAAGACGCCGCGCTACGACGGCGTCGCAGAGCTGTGGTTCCACAATTTTGATTCGGTGCGCGATTCCGGCAACACCGAAGAGTATCGCGCGGTGAAAATCGACGAGCCGAAATTCCTCGCGCTCCCGTTTCCATTCATAATCGCCTCCGAACACCGAATCGTGTGACACTCGCGCACCCAGATTTCTACGAACAGGGAATCGATCTCTTCAATGAGGGCCGCTTCTTCGAATGCCACGAAGCATGGGAGGAAATCTGGAAGCGCTCCGAGGGTGAGGTCAAACTCTTCTACCAGGGATTGATTCAAGCCGCCGTCGCAATTCTCCACGCCCAGCGCGGAAACCTCGAAGGCGCACGATCGCTATACGAGAAAGCGTCGGCCAAGCTCGACAAGATTCCGCACGAGCACATGGGCCTCGCAGTAGGCGAACTGCGAATCGAGCTGCGCGAGTTTATAGAAATCGCAACCCGCGCCGACGGCAGCGCGCTGCCAAATCCGCCGCACTTGCGACGGCTCCCAAAATGAACCGCCCGAATTACCTCTCCCGCGGCTGGCGACTCTGCCGACAGCCGCAAACCAGGAGAGGTCGTCCGACGATACTATCGTCGGAGGGGTGAGGGCGCTCGTATCGAGCACAATGCGAGCAGCTCGCCTGCACCGAGGCGCGACCTCACCCTTTACGAGAGGTATACTGCGAACGATGCGAACGAAACCGCCCACCGATCCCATAATTCTCGATCGCGCCCGCCATATGCGGCGAGAAATGACCGAAGCTGAGCGTAAACTCTGGAGCATTCTCCGAAATCGGGCTCTGGTCGGCGTCAAGTTCAGGCGACAAATGCCGATAGGGAATTATATCGCGGACTTTTGCTGCGTTGACCATCGGTTGATCGTGGAATTAGACGGCGAGCAACATGCCGAGCAAGAAGCCGCGGACGAATCCAGGAGTCGTTTTTTGGCCAAAGAGGGATTTCGGGTGCTGCGCTTTTGGAATGACCAGGTGCTGAGTGGCTCGGATTTTGTGGCGGCGGAAATACTTGCGGCTATCACTAATGACGAGCGGGCGCCCTCACCCGTCGCGCGAGGCGCACGACGACCTCTCCGGGGGGAGAGGTGTAAGAGTAATCTCGTCACAATGCTTCGGAACCCTGAAAAGAAGGTAATCGGCGCGATCGAGGCCGCTCTCCTGCGCGCGGGTGCGCGTCGCGGCTCGGCCATTCTCGTCGGATTCTCCGGCGGTGCAGATTCCGTCGCGCTGACCTGCGCGATGCTCGAGCTTCGCGGCCATCTGGGACTCCGCATCGTGGCCGCGCATCTAAACCATCGGATCCGCGGTGATGAGGCCGACCGCGACGAGGAATTCGTGCGGCGGATGTGTGCACGGCTCGCGATTGAGTTGACCGTCGAGCGTGCCGATGGGCTGGACGCCTCGACCTCTACCGCGAACCTCGAGGAACGCGCCCGCGATGCCAGGCGCGAGTTTCTGCTGCGCGTTGCCGACCGCGTTCATGCCGATTTTGTAGCGCTCGGACACCATCGCGACGATCAGGCTGAGACTGTGTTGATGCGATTGATGCGCGGTAGTGGCGCGGCTGGCCTGTCGGCGATGGCCGAACGTGGGCCGGGACGCCTTATTCGCCCGATGTTGTCGGTGTCGCGCGCCGAGATTCGTGAATATCTCGAAGCTCGTGCGATTCCATTCGTTGAAGATTCGTCTAATGCGTCGCTGGACATTCTGCGCAACCGGATTCGGGTCGAGCTGCTGCCATTGCTCGAGCGCGAGTACGCGCCGGGCTTCAGCGGGCGGCTGTTCGAATTGGCGAGCGAGATGCGCTCGCTCGACGAGTTGGTCACCGCAATTGCCGCGCGCGAACTGGACGCGATGCGCGCCCATGGCGATGCGCTCGACGTTTCCGGCTTCGCCGTTGTGAATCGCGCGGTGCAGGCGGTCGTGATTCGGCTGTTTCTTGCCGAGCGAATCGGATCGTTGCGTAAAATCTCGCGCGCGCATGTCGAGAGCGTGCTTCATCTTATTGTCGAAGGCGGCCCCAGCGATTCGATCGACCTTCCGGGCGGCTGGCTCGCCAGGCGCGAGTACAATTTTCTTCGGTTGATGAATGTCCGAGAGCGCGCGGCTGCCGACATATCGTTTTCCGTTCCGATCGCCGCCGATGGTGTCACAATCGTCGATGCAGCGGGCTTCAAGTTCGAGTCTTCGACGATTGCCGCAGCCGACGCCTCGATGCCCGATAGTCCATCTGTCGCGATGTTCGACGCCGCGAAAATCGCCGACGCAGGTTTGATCGCGCGCAATTTTATGGAGGGCGACCGGATTCATCCGATGGGCATGCGCGGTACGCGCAAGGTCCACGACGTGTTCGTCGATCGGAAACTGCCGCAGGCGTCACGCGGCCGCTTCCCGGTCGTCACGCTGGCCGGCGAAATCGTGTGGCTCCCCGGACTCGCACGCGCTGAATGCGCCCGCGTCACCAAGGCCACCGAAACCATACTGCGCGTTGAGGCGTCTGAAATCGCCGCTTAGCGCATTCCACATTGCGCGCGCATTAACCAGCGTGATACTTTTTTAATAGCATGAACCAGTTTTCACGCAGCATCGCGCTATGGCTAGTGCTCGGACTTATGTTCCTGCTGCTGTTCAATATTTTCAGCAGGCAGCAGCCAAAAGAACCCGAAATAATGTTCTCCGACTTCCTTAACCAGGTTGAAAAGGGCCAGGTCGGGCAGGCGACTATCCAGGGCAACCTGATTAAATTCGACTCTACCAACCAGGAACATTTCAAAACCTACGCACCCGACTATCCCGATCTGGTCAAGACACTGCGCGAAAAGGGCGTCAAGATCGCGGCCAAGCCGGCCGAAGGCGACCCGTGGTGGATGGTCGCGCTGGTGCAGTGGTTCCCGATAATCGTGCTCGCGGCGCTATGGATTTTCTTCATGCGCCAGATGCAAATCGGCGGCGGCAAGGCGATGTCGTTCGGTAAGAGCCGCGCCAAGCTTCTGACTGAGAATACGCACAAAGTTACGTTCGGCGACGTGGCGGGAATCGACGAGGCCAAGGACGAGCTCGAAGAGATAATTCAATTTTTACGCGATCCGAAACGCTTCACGCGTCTCGGCGGGCGAATCCCGAAGGGCGTGCTGCTGGTCGGCGCGCCAGGCACTGGAAAAACGCTGCTCGCGCGCGCAATCGCGGGCGAGGCGGGCGTGCCGTTCTTTTCGATTTCAGGATCGGACTTCGTCGAGATGTTCGTCGGCGTGGGCGCATCACGAGTGCGCGATTTGTTCGTGCAGGGCAAGAAGCACGCACCCTGCATCATCTTCATAGATGAGATCGACGCGGTCGGACGTCATCGTGGCGCCGGTCTCGGCGGCGGTCATGACGAGCGCGAGCAGACCCTCAACCAGTTGCTGGTCGAGATGGACGGTTTCGAGGCCAACGAGGGAGTGATCCTCGTCGCGGCGACCAATCGTCCCGACGTGCTCGATCCCGCCTTGCTACGTCCCGGGCGATTCGATCGCCGCGTGGTGGTGCCGCTGCCCGACGTGAAGGGTCGCGAGGGAATCCTGAAAGTTCATACGCGCAAAGTGCCGCTGTCCGATGACGTCGATGCGACCAAGCTCGCGCGTTCGACCCCGGGCTTCGCGGGCGCCGATCTCGAGAACCTTGTCAATGAGGCCGCACTGCTCGCGGCGCGCCGTAACAAGGACAAGGTCGAGATGTCGGACTTCGAGCTGGCCAAGGACAAAGTCATGATGGGCGCGGAGCGCCGCTCGATGGTGATGTCGGGTTCGGAGCGTAAAATTATCGCTTATCACGAAGGCGGGCACGCGCTGGTCGCGATGCTTCAGCCCGGCGCGGACCCGGTCCACAAAGTTACGATTATCCCGCGCGGGATGGCGCTCGGCGTCACCCAGCAACTACCGCTCGACGATCGCTACACCTATCCGCGCGATTACCTGGTGACGCGCCTCGCCGTGATGTTCGGTGGACGCACCGCTGAAGAGATCGTGTTCGGGCAGATGACCACCGGCGCCGGCAACGATATCGAAAAGGCGACCGAACTCGCGCGCAAGATGGTCTGCGAGTGGGGCATGAGCAAGGAGCTCGGCCCGATGACCTTCGGCCGGCGTGAGGAGCAGATCTTCCTCGGCCGCGACATCTCGCATCACAAGGATTATTCCGAGCAGACCGCGCTCGAAATCGATCGTGAAGTCCGCAAGATAATCGAAGACTCGTATCAAAAGGCGCGGCAACTGCTGTCGGACCATCTGGTGCTGCTCCACGCGATCGCCGAGCGTCTGCTCGAGAAGGAAGTGCTCGACGGCAGCGAAGTCGAGGCGATGGTGACGGCGTTCCGCGAAGGGCGTCCATTGCCGCCGTCGCCGGCTGCGGTGCGCAACGATTTTCCGCCGCGCCCCGGACCGGATACCGGCAAGGAAAAGCGCGTCGAGGACGAAAGCCCGGTGCCGGGATTGCCGCCGAAACCGGTTCTCGCTTAATCGTCTCGCGCGCGTAGGCGCGCCGCTCCGATCGATTCGATTTCGCGCAGCGAGTTGGTGGCCGCGCGGGTGAGGTGTGGGTGCGGATGCGATGCGACAGTCGCGGATTCAATCCAAATCTTCATCCAGTGATCGCGGTGGATCCAAACAGACGCCGCGATCGTCGTATTCAGATCTCAAGCTGGCAGACGGGCGGGTAATCCGGTTCCCTGCCGTGATGGGCGTGCTCAACGTGACGCCCGACTCTTTCTCCGACGGCGGACGGTATCTGGAGGCCGACCGCGCCGTCGATCACGCGCTCGCGATGGAAGCGGCGGGCGCCGACATTGTCGATATTGGCGGGGAGTCGTCGCGCCCCGTTGGCGCACTAGAGGTTCCCGTCGAAGTCGAGCTTGCGCGCGTCACGCCGGTTCTCGAGCGCCTCGGCAAGCGGCTCAAAGTGCCAATCTCGATTGACACCCGCCGGGCCGAGGTGGCGCGCGTAGCGCTCGAATCGGGTGCCGCGATAATCAACGACATCACCGCCCTCGAGCACGACCCCGAAATGGCGCCGCTCGCGGCGCGAACGAAATGCGCTGTAGTGCTGATGCATATGCGCGGCGGTCCCGCAGATCATATCAAGTTCGCGCACTACGACGACGTCGTCCGCGAAGTCGCCGAGTACCTCGAAGCAGGCGCGAGATTTGCCGCCGCGGCAGGGGTCGCGCGCTCGCGAATTATCCTCGATCCGGGACTAGGTTTCGCCAAGAACGCGCAGCATAATCTGAGGTTGCTGGCCGACTTGCCCGTCCTCTGTGCGCTCGGCTATCCGGTATTAGTAGGAGCGTCGCGCAAGACTTTCGTGTCTCGACTCTCGGTCGGCACCGCCGCTGTCGGCACCGCCGCGGGGGCGGGCGAGCGAGAGCTGGAATTCGGCACCGCGGCTGCGAACGCGATTGCGATTGCGGCTGGCGCGTCGATAGTACGCGTGCACGACGTTGGCGCGGCCGTCGCCGTGGTCCGGATGGCGGCGGCAATAGCGGGACGAGATCAACGGTTCAATCGCGATGCATAGTTACATACCAATGATACCGCAGCCGCGATGGCAGGACGTGCTCGACATCCTGATCGTCGCATACGTGATCTACCGGATCGCGATGCTCATTCGCGGCACGCGCACGATGCAGATGGTGCTGGGGCTGGTGATCGTGGGCGGCGCGTTCGTCGCGTCGCAAGTGCTCGGACTGTTCACCCTGAACTGGCTGCTGAATAATTTTCTCGGCTCGTTGTTCGTAATCCTGGTGGTAATATTCCAGGCGGACATTCGCCGCGCGCTGACCCGGGTCGGTGCGCAATCGTTTCTCGGCCGCAATGCGGCGACCGCCACCCCTGCCGAGGAAATAGCGACCGCGGCGGCATGGTGCTCGGCCCGCCGTGTCGGTGCTTTGATTGTGATCGAGCAGGACGACGGGCTGGGCGAGTTCGTCGAGAGCGGCAGAATCGTCGATGCCAGGGTTTCGCCGGAATTGCTCGAAACAATTTTCATGAATGGCTCGCCGTTGCATGATGGCGCGGTGATAATTAACGGTGACCGTGTGCTTGCGGCGGCGTGTCTGCTGCCGCTCTCGCAGAATCCCAATGTGAGCCTGTCGCTCGGCACGCGGCATCGCGCGGCGATCGGATTGAGCGAGGACAGCGACGCGGTGGTGCTGGTGGTTTCCGAGGAGAGCGGAATGATTTCACTGGCGCGCGGCGGCGTGCTGAGCCGTGGACTGGAACCGGCCGAAGTTTTGTCCACCCTGAGGAAGCTGCCGGGTTAGGAGCGATAGAGTGGAGATCGACGGACGACGCGCGATGAGGATGAGCAATTTCAAATATCTATCCGCAATCTCGCGCCGGCTCCGCGACAGCAACATCGGTCTGCGCGTCCTGGCCGTGGCGCTTGCGGTCGGGCTCTGGATCTTCGTCAACGCGGGCGAGCGCGGCGCGGTCGAGTCGCTGACCGTGCCTATCAGCTATGCTTCGCTGCCGCCGGGGATGGTGATCGTGAACAATCCGCCGACCCAGGTGAAGATCGATGTCACCGGCCCGCGCACGCTGCTGTCGCTGCTGGATCCCCAGCGCCTCACCCTCAAGGTCGATCTGCGCAGCTTTGCGGCCGGACAATCCGATTTCAAAATTTATCCCGGGATGTTCAACGTCGGACGAAACACGTCGGTGACGAGCATCTCGCCGGACCAATTGTCGCTTGATATCGATCAACAGGTTACGCGCGACGTGCCCGTCCATCTCGCGGTTCAGGACCGGGTCGCGCCCGGCTACGCGATTTCATCGGTGGATATTACGCCGTCAAGCGTTACTATCGTCGGCCCCAGCCGCTATGTGGCGCCGCTCACGTCGGTCAGCACCGAGCCGTTCGATCTCAAGGGACTTACTTCTGAAACCACCCGTTCAGTTGAGATCGTTCCTCCCGATCCGTCGCTTGGATTGTCCACCGGCCACGTCGAGGCCAAGGTAAATGTCGCCGAGGCGATCGCTGATCGCGAGTTTCATCCGGACGTCGAGGTCAAGGACAGCGGCTTCAAGTACCGCGTCGTCCCCAAGCAGGCGACGCTGACGATTCGCGGCCCCGCGGTGAAGCTGGCCGGCCTCGCGCCGAAGGGGCTCGCCTACGTTGACGCCAACGGACTCGCGCCGGGCTCGCATGAATTGCCGCTGCAGGTGACGCTGCCGGACGGAATGCAGTTGGTGCGCCAGTCGCCCGACAAGGTTAGACTGCGTATGTATCACGAGAAGCTGTCCACCACCTCTGATGAGCACCCATCGTAAACTTTTCGGCACCGACGGCGTCCGCGGCGTCGCCAACCTCGAGCCGATTACCTCGGAGACGGCGCTCAAGCTCGGCCGCGCGCTCGCGCACGTCTTCCGCAATACCACCGGGCGTCACCGCAGAATTCTGATCGGCAAGGATACGCGGCTGTCGGGATACATGCTCGAGACCGCGATGGAATCCGGGATCTGCTCGATGGGCGTGGACGTATGGCTGGTTGGCCCGCTGCCGACGCCCGCAATCGCGTTCCTGACCCGCAGCATGCGCGCCGACGCCGGCATCGTCATATCGGCCTCGCACAATCCTTTCCAGGACAACGGAATCAAGTTTTTCTCGAGCGAGGGATTCAAACTGGACGACGAGACCGAGCGCCGAATCGAAGCGCTGGTGTTCGACGAAGCGGAGATCGAGAAGAATCGCGCGCGCCCCGACGACATCGGCAAGGCGACGCGAATCGACGACGCGCTCGGCCGCTACCAGGTGTTTCTCAAGTCGTGCCTGCCGCGCTCGGTGGTATTCGACGGCCTCAAGGTCGCGATCGATTGCGCCAACGGCGCGGCCTACAAGGTCGGTCCCGAGGCGCTCGAAGAGCTCGGCGCCGAGGTCGTCACGATCGGCGTCGATCCCGACGGTAAAAATATAAATCTGAATTGCGGCGCGATGCATCTTGAGGCGATCCGGGAAACCGTTCTGCGCGAGCACTGCAACGTCGGTATCGCGCTCGACGGCGACGGCGATCGCGTGATGCTTATCGACGAGCGCGGCGAAGTATGGGACGGCGACGACGTGATGGCGCTGCTCGGACGCAAGCTCGCCGCCGAAGGCCGGCTCCACGGCAACGCTGTCGTCGCCACCGTGATGAGCAATTTCGGACTCGAGCTTGCGCTGCGCGACGCGGGTGTGCGGCTGATTCGCACCGAGGTCGGCGACCCCTCGGTCGCGCGCGAGATGCGCCTGAACTCGTACAACCTCGGCGGCGAGCAATCGGGCCACGTCATCTTCATGGATCACTCGACCACCGGCGACGGCCTGATAAGCGCGCTGCTGGTCCTCGCGCAACTGGTCGACAGCGGCCGAACCCTCAGCGAGCTTCGCGCGATGCGCCGCGTGCCGCAGGTGCTCGAAAACGTCCGCGTTAAAAATCGCATGCCGCTGGCTGAGATGCCCGACGTGCAGCGAATAATGGCCGACGCCGAAGAGCGCCTGGCTGGCACCGGCCGCCTCCTGGTCCGCTATTCCGGCACCGAAATGCTCGCCCGCGTGATGGTCGAAGGCGAAGACGCCGCCCAAATCAAAACGCTCGCGCAAGAAATCGGCGCCGCCATCCAGAAACACGCCGGCGCCTGATACTGGGTGCAGAGCTTGTCCTGAGCGAAGCCGAAGGAGGTCACCCCTGCCCAAGGAAGTGTGAAACCCACGGCGGGTTTCACGTTCAATAAAATGATTCCCCGCTCACTTTCGTTTCGCGCGCTTCACCTCGGTCGGCTTCGATCCCAGCGCCTTCAGATACGCCTTCACCGTTCGCGTGAGACCCATATAGAGCGCGTCCGAAATCAGCGCATGCCCGATTGAAACTTCCTGCAACCCTTTCACTGCCTTCACGTAGGTCGGAAGATTCTTGAGATCGAGGTCATGCCCCGCATTCACGCCGAGCCCGATCTTCCGCGCCAAGCGCGCAGTCTCGCGATGCGCCGCGAGTATCGTTTTGCCGGCGGACGTGCCGAACGCATGCGCATACGGCCCGGTGTACAACTCGATTCGATCGGCTCCGAATTTTCGCGCGAGCTCGATCTGCTCGGCGTCAGTCTCGAGAAAAAGACTGGTGCGGATGCCTGCGTCGCGAAACCTCGCGAGCACCTCGCGCAACCAATCAGCCGCGCCACCCTTCAGGTTCCATCCCGCGCTCGAGGTCAGCACACCAGGCGGGTCGGGCACCAGCGTCACCTGCGTCGGCCGCACCCGCATCACCAGGTCGATAAACTCCTCGCCCGGATATCCCTCGATGTTGAACTCGACCGTCAGCATCGCGGCGAGATCGAACACGTCCTGAAATGTGATGTGCCGGGCGTCGGGTCGCGGATGAACGGTTATCCCCTGGCATCCCGCGGCAATACAGGTGCGAGCCGCCTCGACGACGTTCGGAATATCTCCACCCCGCGCATTCCTGAGCGTCGCAATTTTATTGACGTTAACGCTAAGCCGAATCATCCGGCTCAACGTTACCAGACCCCCACCGCTCATTCACGGGTAGTGTGCATGGTGTAATATTTTGTTGGGTTATCTGATCATGATCCTCCTCGACGCCGTCCAAAGCCGCGAACTCGACCGAATCAGCCAGGATAAGTACGGGATACCGTCAGACTCGCTGATGACGCGCGCCGGCGAGGCGGTTGCCGACGCTCTCGTCGAGCGGTTTCCCGAGGCTGCCACCGACGTGCTTGTCGTCGCGGGCAAGGGCAACAACGGCGGCGACGGATTCGTGGCGGGACGGCGTCTCATTCAGGACGGCTTCGCGGTGCGCGCGGTCCTGCTCGGCCGCGCAGCGGACTTGAAAACAGATGCGGCCCGCGCGCACGCGGATTTCCGCACTGCCGGCGGCAAAGTGATCGAGGCAGTTGGAGAGTCGGCTCTCGAAACCGCGCTGGGCAAGAAGCCGAGCGCTGCCATCGACGCGATTTTCGGCTCCGGACTGAATGCCGAGGTGAAAGACGCACCGCGCCGCGCGATCGAGATTGTGAATGCATTTGAATTGCCCATCGTCGCTGTCGATATCGCGTCAGGAGTCAATTCGGATACCGGCGCTATTATGGGCGTCGCGATTCGAGCTTCGCTCACCGTGACGTTCGGCTTCGCCAAGTTCGGCCACGTTTCGTATCCGGGCGCGGGACAAACCGGCGAAGTGCGAGTTGCCGATATCGGTTTCGCACCGCATGCGATTGACGAGATAGCACCGCGCGGCCGATTCCTCGAGCGCGCGGACTTGCAGCATCTGATTCGCCCGCGGCCGGAGAATTCGCACAAGGGCATGTATGGGCATCCTCTCGTGATCGCCGGCGCTCGCGGCAAATCCGGCGCCGTACTGCTCGCATCGCGGGCCGCGCTGAGGACCGGCGCCGGCCTGGTCACCGCCGCGATGCCGGAATCGATCCAGCCGATCGTCGCGTCGGGTCAGGCCGAGCTGATGACGGAACCGATTGCCGATCGCGACGGGCATTTTGACGGCGCCCACGCACCCGATGCGTTGAAGATGATCCTCGACGGTAAGAACGCGCTGATCGTCGGTCCGGGAATCGGCGTTACAGATGATACGAAGCGACTCATCGAATGGCTCATTTCCGACGCTTCCGAGCGCGATCGCCCGATGCTTATCGACGCGGACGGGTTGAACGCGCTCGCCGCGATCGGTTGCGAGTCTTTGAAGCGCGCGCGCGGTCCCGTCGTTCTGACGCCTCATCCGGGAGAAGCCTCGCGCCTGCTCGGAATTCCCACTACGGCTATCAACGCCGATCGCGTCTCGGCAGCACGTAGGCTTGCAGAGCGGACAGGAGCGACTGTGCTGATTAAAGGCGCTCGCTCGGTTATCGCATCTCCCGACGGCGACATCTATATCAACTCGACCGGAAATCCTGGCATGGCCACGCCGGGAATGGGCGATGCGCTGTCGGGAATCGTCGGCGCGATGCTCGGACAACATATGAGCCCGCTCGACGCTCTCGCGTTCGGCGTCTTTCTCCACGGCTGCGCGGCAGACCGGGTCGCTCAGCGTATCGGACGCATCGGCTACATCGCCGGCGACCTCATCGACGAGCTGCCCGCCGCTCTGGAAGCGCTATCGAAGTAGTAGAGCTATTTTGATAACTGAGTAATCGCGATGCCTAATGCCGCAACAGACTCGGGCGCGACCGTGGTCACGATGGTGATCGAAAGCCGCTCGCCGCACGAGACCAAGTCGTGGGGACGGCGGCTTGCCTCTCTGCTCGAAGGCGGGGAACTGCTCGGATTGATCGGTGACCTCGGCGCGGGCAAGACCGTCTTCATCAAAGGCCTTGCGAGCGGACTAAGCCTGCGCGAGGAAGACATCCTGAGTCCGACCTTCACGATGATCCAAGAGCATCACGGCCGCTTCCCGCTTTATCACATCGATCTCTACCGCCTCGAAGAGGCGACCCTCGACGACCTCGGCCTCCGCGAATACCTGTTCTCCGCAGGCGTCGCCGCCGTGGAATGGTTCGAGCGCCTGCGCGACAGCGCCGAGATGGAATTCCTGTCAGTGCGAATCAGCTATGCCGGCGCCAACCTCCGCCGCATCGAATTCAGCGCCGTGGATTCCCGCCACGCACAAATAATTTCCAAGTTGAAACGCAGCTTCGCCTGAGTCGTCGCAGAAGTGCCTAAGAAGCGGTTCCTGAAATGAAATTCCGGTTCCCCTTCCCGTTCGGGAAGGGGTTAGGGGTTAGGTTGCTTGCTCATCTCTCGACGCACTGGATAGTCCACGACAATCGCCCGCCCATCCGTGATCGCTCTCACAAAATGCTTTGTCTCCGGCGGCACGATCGCGACGAACCCCGGACCCGCGATTTGCGTCTTACCGCCAATCTTAACTTCGAGCTGCCCTTCAATCACGTTCCAGACTTCCTCATTCGCATGCGAGTGCTCATGAATCGTTGACCCGGCCTCGAACACATAGTGCCCGAAGGTCATGCTCTCCGAATCGAAGTATTTGCCCTTCCATCCGGGGAGCCGCTCGATTGTCTTCAACTTGTTAGTGTCGATGAAAGGCATCTTCTTCTCTCCGCTTGAGGCCGGAATTCATGGCTGATATCTAAACAACCGCCGCCCAAGGCGAAAGTTACGCTAGCACACGCAAA
The DNA here is from genome assembly GCA_963794325.1 of uncultured delta proteobacterium. Taxonomy (GTDB): domain Bacteria; phylum Desulfobacterota; class Binatia; order Binatales; family Binataceae; genus Binatus. The sequence continues at coordinate 244,110 of CAWCDG010000003.1, forward strand.
TCCCGCGGTAAGATGGAACGGAGAATCCAAATGAGAAAGGTTGTGCTCGCAATCGTCGCGATGTTCCTGATGCTCGGCTTGTGCTCAGCCGCGCCGACCCACGCACAGCCCGGGCCTCCGCCGGACCACGAGGGACCTCCGCCCCCGCCGGACCACGGGGGACCGCCGCCTCCGAGTTACCGGGATCGCCTCCGCGACCGGGCACACCGGGAATGCGAATTGGAACACCATGAGTGTGAGAGAAACTGGCACAACGTCTGCGACATGCAGCATGACCGCTGCGAAGCCTCCCATCAGGATTGTGAGGACGCCGCCAAAGCCGGCGAGGTCTCCCACGAGGTTTGCGAGCGACAGCACCGCAACTGTGACGAACAACATCACAGCTGCGACGATCAGGTTCATGGATGTGAGTCGCTACATCGGGAGTGCGAGGATCGAGTCAGAGGAGCTGTACGATTGATCGAACCACGAAGTAGTGGGGCGGGCCGCCGTGCCCGCCATCGACGCGTGGGCGTCCGCGTCCACGCTTACCGAGGAATGACTCTGGGTGTGGCCGCACTTTGAGGAGGCGGCCCCCGGGCACATAGGCCCGCCCCACTGAAACCAGGACAATACGCGCCCGCGATGGCCGCTGGCGTGACGGATCGGCTATGGTCAGTTGAAGATTTGATCGTGCAAGGGCACTAACGCAATGCTGACCTTTCGCTTTATCGAATCCAAGAACGCAATCGAGGTCGAATTTGACAACGCAGGTATGGCAGCGCTTTTAGAGGAACTCGCTCTGCTGATACATCACCGCAATCACACCCATTTACGAACTCCGGCATTAGGCGGAAGTGAGCTATCGAGAAAGTCCGAGGTGTCGGAGGTGACGATCTACTATCGTCGTTCAAATTAGGACACTACCGCCCTCCGCAAGGGGCTGGTTTGATGCCCATTTTCCGATCATAATGCTTGATTACCCCATTTTTCGGGGTAAACGGTAACTCTGGTGGGATTAGTCGTTCAAAAATACGGCGGAACTTCCGTCGGCTCAATCGAGCGGATCAAGGCGGTCGCCGATCGCGTCGTAAGAGTGCGCGACGCCGGCGATCGAATCGTCGTGGTCGTGTCCGCGATGGCCGGTGAGACCAATCGGCTGTTTGCGCTCGCATCCGAACTCAGCGAATCTCCCAGCGCCCGCGAGACCGACGTGCTGGTCGCGACCGGCGAGCAGGTCTCAGCCGCTCTGCTCGCGATCAGGCTCCAATCGATGGGCCATCCGACGGTTTCGATTCTCGCTTTTCAGATGAATCTGACGACCGACTCGAATCACGGTCGCGCGCGAATCACGTCCGTGCAATGCGACCGCGTGATCCGCGCGCTCGACGAGGGACAGATTGTTGTCGTGGCCGGATACCAGGGCGTCAACCCAAGCGGCGATATCACAACGCTTGGCCGCGGCGCCTCGGACCTAACCGCCGTTGCGCTCGCAGCCGCTCTCAAAGCCGACGCGTGCGAAATCTACACCGACGTGGACGGCGTCTATACCGCCGATCCCAACGTATGCCCCAAAGCAAAGAAACTCGGGCGCATCTCTTATGATGAAATGCTCGAGATGGCGGGGCTCGGCGCGAAGGTCCTGCAAACCCGTTCCGTTGAACTCGCCCGCCGCTACAACGTGCCGCTCGTCGTCCGCTCCAGCTTCGGTGAAGGGGAGGGGACATGGGTCGGACAAGAGGATCAGTCGATGGAGGACGTGCTCGTCTCGGGCGTAACGCTCGACCAGAATCAAAGCAAGATAACCGTCGCCGGTGTCGAGGATCGTCCCGGTCTCGCGGCGAAGATTTTTAGTCCGATCGCGGAGGCGGGAATCGTCGTCGATATGATTATCCAGAACGCCAGCGCCGACGGCCGTACCGACATGACGTTTACGATCGGTCGCGAGGATCTGAAACGCGCACTGGAAATCGTCGAGCGCACGGCCCGGGAAATCGGCGCGGCCGGCGTCCGGCACAACGACCAGGTCGCCAAGGTCTCGGTGGTCGGCGTTGGAATGCGCACGCATTCGGGCGTCGCGTCCACGATGTTCAAAGTGCTGGCGGCCGAGCGAATTAATATCGAGATGATTTCGACCTCGGAGATTAAAGTCTCGGTGGTGGTCAATTCCAAATACGGCGAGCTCGCGATGCGTGCGCTGCACGACGCGTTTATCAACGGCGACGGCGGGCATAGCGGCACGCCGCGGGAGTCAGTTTGAGTCCGATGGCGGATGCAAAACATATCCAGGTTTACGACACCACGTTGCGCGACGGGTGCCAGTCCGAGGACGTTTCGCTGACGGTCGAAGACAAGGTCACGATTGCCGAGCGGCTCGATGATCTCGGGTTCGATTACATCGAAGGTGGATGGCCGGGCTCGAATGACCGCGACGCGGCCTTCTTCAAAGAGATCAAGAAAATCAAGATTCGCCACGCAAAGATCGCCGCCTTCGGATCGACGCGGCGTTCAGGAGTGCGCGCCTCCGCTGATCGCAATCTTCAATTGCTCTTACGCACCGGAACTCAGGTCGCGACCGTGGTCGGCAAGACCTGGGACATGCACGTGCGCGAGGCGCTCAGAATCCCGCTCAACGAAAATCTTGAGATTCTCAACGACACTATCGCCTTTCTGAAAAAGAACTTCGACGAAGCTATCTTCGACGCTGAGCATTTCTTCGACGGCTATTTTCACAATCCCGAATACGCGATTGCCTGCTTGAAAGCCGTGGACGACGCAGGCGTAACACTGATCGCGCTGTGCGACACCAACGGCGGACGCCTGCCGCATGAAATCGAGGCTGCGGTGACGGCGGCTCGTGCCGCGGTGAATTGCCCGATCGGAATCCATTGTCACAACGACTCCGAAGTTGCGGTCGCCAACACCTTGGCTGGTGTGCATGCGGGCGCAACCCAGGTGCAGGGCACTATCAACGGCTTCGGCGAGCGATGCGGTAACGCCAACCTGGTTTCGATCATCGCGAATCTGCAGCTCAAACTCGGCTACCATTGCGTGCCGCCCGCCAAGCTCAAGACGATGCGCGAGGTCTCGACCCTGGTGTACGAGCTTGCGAACATCACGCCGTTCGCGCGCCAGCCGTACGTCGGCCGCAGCGCATTCGCGCACAAAGGCGGCCTGCACGTGTCCGGAATCCAGCGCAACACCGCGACCTATGAGCACATCGATCCCGCGCTGCTCGGCAACGATCGCCGCGTCCTGCTCTCGGAGCTGTCCGGTCGCGCCAACATCACCTACAAAGCGAAAGAGTTCGGCCTTGAGATCGGCAATGCGAGCGACGACAAGATCGGCGCGCTGCTCGATGAGCTCAAGCGCCTCGAAGGCGCGGGCTACACTTTCGACGGCGCCGACGCCTCATTCGAGCTGCTCATGCTCCGCACGCTCGGTCTCGCCAGGGAGCATTTCAACTTCGTCAGCTTCCGCGTGTTCGACGACAAGTGGCATGAGGACCGCGCCCCGTTCAGCGAAGCGGTCGTCGTACTCGAAGGTCCCGACGGCGTGCGCACCCGCAACTCCGCAATCGGCAACGGCCCCGTCAACGCCCTCGATTCGGCGCTGCGTTCCGCGCTTCTGCCGTACTATCCAAATCTCGAAGCCATGCAGCTGGTCGATTACAAAGTTCGCGTGCTCGACAACGGCGCAGGCACCGAGGCGCGCGTCCGCGTGCTGATCGAATCGACCGACGGCAAGCGGCGATGGGGTACGGTCGGCCTTTCGAGCAACGTCGTCGAGGCGAGCTGGCAAGCGCTGGTTGACTCGGTCGAATACAAGCTGCACAAGGATAATGTGAAGCCGCGCGCCAAATCGGCCGCTGGAAAAGGAAACGGAGCGCGTCCGCGGTCCGCCAAATCCGCGGAGAACAGCCACGCCGCCCATTCGAAGGCCTGACGCGCGGCGGCAAAACGAGGTTCGTACCATGGGTGTTCTGAGCCGAATGAAGGAAGACATCCAGTCGATTTTCGACCGCGACCCGGCCGCGCGCAGCACTATCGAAGTGGTGCTCCTGTATCCCGGCCTGCACGCCATCTGGGCCTACCGAGTCGCACATTGGCTCTGGGAGCATAACTGCAAGCTGCTCGGACGCCTCGTAAGCGAGATCGCGCGCTTCATCACCGGAATCGAAATACATCCCGGCGCGAAAATCGGTCGCCGCTTGTTCATCGATCATGGGATGGGCATCGTGATGGGCGAGACTACGGAAATCGGCGACGACGTCCTCATCTACCAGGGCGTCACGCTCGGCGGCACCAGCACCAAAAAAGAGAAGCGCCACCCGACGCTCGAGGATCACGTGATGGTCAGCACGGGCGCGTCGGTTATCGGCCCGGTGCGAATCGGCGAAGGCAGCAGAATCGGCGCGGGCGCAGTTGTGGTGTCGTCGTGTCCGCCGTGGTCAACGGTCGTGGGAATTCCCGGCAAGGTGATTGAGGGCGACAACCCTCGCCACGACGTGATGGAACTCGATCACGCCAAGCTGCCCGACCCGGTCGCGCGCGCGATGGGCAATCTAATCGAGAAGCTCAACCGGATGGGCGTGCGGATGGAAGAAATCGAGGAGCGTCAGGACTGCCTCGAAGACAAAGTCAGCGAGCACCTTCCGCCGACCCCCGATCGCATCGCCAACAAGGGTTAGCTGGAAGTCGCCATCGTCGGCCACCTCGCCTGCTTTTCGTCTGAAACATCTACGGCCTAACTCTGCTTGATTGTCTCGTCGATCTTTGAGGCCAGGCCCCAGGCAGCATACCTCAGAACGAGCTTCTCCGCGGACATGAGCGAAACGGCATGCCCCCCGGAGGCGATGCTGATGGGCGGAATGACACCGGTTTCGGTCTGGGATTTGCTGCTGATGAGGTCGGCCATCGTCTTGCCAGTTTGCTGATCAACGAGGGTCGCCTTCACTACTGCGGTATTTTCGGGCCTGAAGTAGAACCCGCCAGGAACAAGTCCAAGTGCGGTCGCTTCGGCCTTCTCCCCGGTTGTGCTTTGGGAGTACGACACGATGCTGCACGTTATCCGCAACGCCTTGGATGGCTGCTTTCCTTGCTCGGCGATCTCGTATCCCTTTGTGCGCAAGGCCGACTCCAACTCGTCGGTGAAGAAGCTGCTGACGTCGAAAGAGAAAGTCTTCCCTGTATCGTTCGTGACTTTTTCCACCTCGAAAACACGGTAACCGGCAAGAGATGCGCCGACTTCCACCCTGATATGTGTTAGCTGTGTTTCCGGTATGGCGCAACTTTGCAGAAAGAAGAGGAGCAGCAGACACTGCCGGGGCCAACGAAGTTTAGCTTCGACCTCTCCTCGCATATGCGTCCAACCTGGCATTGCGTATACCGCTATTTCTTCTGATGCGGCGTGCCGATGTACGGAAACTCCTTGAGCGTGTCGCTGTGCGGCTTGAGGCCGCTGGGGGGACATTCATTCTTGGTCAGGAACGCGAGCCGGTAATCGATCACGTCGTCAGTGAAGACACGGCCGTTGGGATACTTCGCCGGCTTCGACGGATTGAAACTCATCACGTCGGGCAACGTTCCCTCTTTGTCGATCGCTGCGATCGCCTCTTCACGCGAGTAGTTGCCGGTATGTCCCATCAGATGCACGAACTGATCGATCCATCGCTTGCGATCGTTCACTGGCTCGCTCGCGTTGTATTCCAGCTTGGTATCGTCGGTGTTGAAGAAACTGCTGACTGAAGGATGGCCCGCGCGATCGACGTGAAGGAGCTTGCCGTCCTGCCGCACGCTGCATCGTCCCCAGATATGTACCACGGGCTTCGGCGCCAGTTCGTTGGTCGGCAGCTCGATCACCGTCGAGAACACGTTGGCTGCTGTATTGGAATCCACGCCGGTCCACGGAGACTTGCCGCCGAGATCGCGCAGATGAGGTTCGGTGAAATTCCGTTTGCCCCTGATATCGAACAGAGCCTTGATACCATCAAAATCGAAGAAGAAGGCGTCGCTGCGGCTCCCGGCGAAGAATGTGTATTCGCCCGCTTTGACGATGTTGGGCTTGGGCCCGAACGAGACCTCCGCATCGGCGACGATCTTCTTCCCAACCGCTTCGACCGAGCGCGACTCCGCGCCCTTGGCCAGAAACACGTTGAAGGTTTGCTTACCGTTTTGCGGTTTCGAGAACACGTAGCTAAAAGCGATGTCCGTCAACAAATCACCATCGTTGTCGATGTTGAGGCGGTAGATGGCGTCGGGATGGAGCGCGTCGGCGTTCGGATTTGCATTGAGGATGATCACAGTCCGCGATGGATCGGTCGGTGACTGGAACGCGTACAGGTCGCACAGATCGAGCCGTTGATCTCCGAGCGGCGGTCCGAGACTGAGTCCAGTGAAGTGGTTTGACATTTCCTTTCTCCTTGGAAAATCGAAAATGTGGATGCGTTGACCTTCGAAATATTAACAACGGCGCCATTCTGTGTCGCCCGATTTTTTTTGACGACCTCAGAGCTTATGTCCGAAGCCCGCGCCCATCTCGTACTCATTCGGACTCTCGATTAACTTTCCACTGACGATTCGCTCGAATCCAAACGGCGTCAGATCAACCGTCGTGCTCGCACCGGTCAGAATCAACTCGGCCATCGACGCGCCAACCTGTGGCGCAGTCTTGAATCCGGTGCCGCTGAAGCCCGCCGCGACGAACAGGTGCTCGACGTTCGGCACCGGCCCCATCACGGCGCGCGCGTCCGGGCTGACGTCGTAAATGCCGGCGTGGCCGCGAGAGTAGGGCGCATCGGCCATCGCAGGAATCCGCTTTGCGAGACGCTTACGCACCGCCCCGACAAAGTCGTCGTCGTTGCTCTCGCGAAAGTCGTCCGGATTCGCCTCCGCCTCGATCTTCCATCCACCAAGCCCGGCCAGCGTGAGATCGTCGCCATGCGGACGAAAGTAACTGCCCGCGATCGTATCTATATAGATGCAATGTTTGATTGGAGGGGGCCGTTTGAAGAATGCAATCTGCGCACGCTCGCACTTGATACCGATCTTCAAGCCCAACGGTGCGAGCAGCGCATCAGTCCACGGTCCAGCGACGACGCATACCGCGTCGGCCTCGTGAACGCGCCCATCGCTATCGACGACTCCCGTCGCTCGACCGCCGCGATGCACGATTCGCGCAATAGCCGTATTCGTCGAGAACTCCGCGCCGTAACCTTTCGCCGCGGCAGCGAGCGACTCCGTCGTCGCGACGGGATCGGCATAACCGCTGTGCGGCTCGAACGCAGCAAGCGCGATGTCATCGACAAATGCGTCAGGCTCGAGCTTCCGCAACTCAGCCGCAGTCACAACTTCGGTATCGACGCCGACGCGCTGGAGCATCGCGACATTCGCTCGAAGTCGCGCTGCATTTCGTTCATCAACCACGACCGCGAAACCGGTTTCGACGAAACCGCATCGCCCGCCGACGATGTCGCTCCAATTGCAGAAGTATTGATAACTCTTCCAGGCCAGCGTTGCTTCAGGCGCGAACGTATAATGCATCCTGACCAGTGCGCCCGACCGCGCCGACATCCCGGCGCAAATTCCGCCTTTGTCGAACACCCGCACGCGCGCTCCGGCGCGCGCAAGATGGAACGCGATCGAGCATCCAACCACGCCCGCGCCAATCACGATTATGCTCGCGTCCGATGCCGTGTCCGTCACGCGAAGAACCCCGTCTTTTTCCAATGATCAGTGTACGATAAGCTAATCGCCGCCCCCGTGGCGAACATAACTATCCATGCCAATCTATCTTGATCATAACGCGGGCGCTCCTTTGCGCAGCGAAGCGGCCGCCGCGATTTCGCGCCTGCTGGCGGAGGGGCCAGGCAACCCCTCGTCGGTGCATCGCGCGGGTCAGCGCTCGCGCCGGATGCTCGAGGCTGCGCGCGCGCAGGTTGCCGCGATTGTCAGTGCCGAGCCGCGGCAGATCGTGTTCACCAGCGGCGGCACCGAGTCGAATAATCTCGCAATCTTCGGCGCGATCACCGCAGCATCGCGGCGGCGCAAAATTATTTCCTCCGAAATCGAGCACTCATCCATCCTTGCGCCGCTGGCGGAACTCGAGCGCCGCGGCTTCGATGTGGTGCGAATCGCGCCAGACGCCGACGGACGAATCGACTGCTCGCGCGTACTCCCTGCGCTGGACAACGAGACTGCGCTGGTCACGCTCGGATTGGCGAACTCCGAAGTCGGAACGATTCAGGACCTCGCGCCGCTCGCATTGACGTGTAAAGAATCCAGTGCGCTGTTTCACATCGACGCAGCGCAGGCGGTTGGCCGGATTCCGGTCGACGTGAACGCTCTGGGATGCGATCTGATGACGCTCAGCGGCCACAAGCTCGGCGCGCCGTCGGGCATCGGCGCGCTGTATATCCGCGACTTCGCAAAGTTTTCTCCAACGATTTTTGGTGGCCCGCATGAAAACGGCATGCGTGCGGGAACGCCCAATCTGCTTGGCGCAGTGGCATTCGGCGCAGCAGCCGAAGCTGCGATGAATGCGAGAGAGGCGGAGTTGGAGCGAATCGGCTCACTGACCTCCACTCTCTTGATGCGACTGCGCGAAGCGATTTCCGGCCTTCGCCTGAACGGCCCGACAGTTGGCAGGTTGCCGAACACGCTCAACCTGACGTTTCCGGGCGTGCTCGGCGAGAGCATGCTGATTGCGCTCGATCTCGAAGGCGTCGAAGTGTCGATGGGATCGGCGTGCGCAGCCGGAGCCGTCGAGCCGTCGCACGTCCTGCGCGCGATGCGGCGTAGCGTCGCCGATGCCCGCAGCTCGCTCAGAATCAGTCTTGGATGGAGCAACACCGCGGCGGAAATCGACGCGGTCGCGACGATCATCCCGTCAGTGTGGCGACGCGTCGCCGACGCCGAACCTTTGTCTGAGGTGGCTGCGCGATGAAGCCGCGAGTGCTGGTCGCGATGTCGGGCGGCGTGGACAGTAGTGTCGCGGCCGCGCTTCTGCGCCAGCAGGACTACGACGTCGTCGGCGTCGCGATGCGTCTCGCGCCCGAGCCGGCCGCGCCAATCGCGAAGCGGCGGGGCACTTGCTGCTCGCATGACGACTTCGAAGATGCGCGCCGGGTGGCGGAGCGCATGGATTTCCCCTTTTACGTGATCGATTTGCGCGCCGATTTTGCCGCGCGGGTGGTCGACAACTTCGTCTCCGAATATCTCGGCGGTCGCACGCCGAATCCGTGCGTGATGTGCAATCGCGAGATCAAGTTCGATCGCTTATGGAGCCGCGCCCGTGCATTAAATGCCGACTACGTCGCGACCGGTCATTACGCGCGGATCGAGCGCGGGGTGGACGGCAGGTTTCACCTGCTGCGCGCCGTCGACGACACCAAGGATCAGTCGTACTTCCTTTTCACACTCGGGCAGGACGAACTGGCACGAACTATTTTTCCGCTCGGCTTGATGACCAAGACTGAAGTTCGCGCACGCGCGCGCGCGTTGGGACTGTCGACCGCCGACAAGCCGGAGAGCCAGGAAATCTGCTTCGTTCCTGACGGCGACTACGCGAGCTTTGTCGAGCGGCGCAGCGATCCCGAGCAACTTCGCCCCGGCGCCATCATCGACGGTGACGGAAAGCGTCTGGCGGATCACGCCGGCGTGCATCGATTCACCGTCGGACAGCGCCGCGGCCTGGGTATCGCGGCTGGCGAGCGGCTGTACGTTCGCGAGATTCGCGCCGAGTCGGGCGAGGTCGTGGCTGGACGCCGCGATGAACTTGATTCATCGGGCCTGATCGCCAATCGAATCAGCCTGGTCGATGAATCGATCGCGGCCGGTGGCGCGCTGAGTGTCGAGGTGAAGATTCGCTATCGGCATCAAGCGATCCCCGCGACCATGCGCGTAGATTCCGATCGCCGCGCGCAGATTCGGTTCGCATCGAGCGGTCCTGCCGTGACGCCGGGACAAGCCTGCGTGTTTTACCGCGGGGACGAAGTGATCGGCGGCGGATTTATCGAGCGCGCGATCGAGGCGAAGTGACGATGGCAACACGCTTCGCGATCGCAACGCTCGGATGCAAGGTGAATCAGTACGATTCCGCGATTATCGAGTCGCGTCTGCGCGGACGCGGGATGGAACGTCGCGAGTTCACCGAGCAGGCGGATGTTTATATCGTCAACACCTGCACGATTACCGATCGCGCTGACGCCGAGAGTCTGCGGATAGCGCGGCGCGCGCGTCGGCTGAATCCGAAGGCGCGAATCGTCATGACCGGATGCCTCGCACAAGCGAGTCCTGCCGTTTTGGCGAAAGCATCGGAGGTCGATGCGGTGATCGGCCTCGGCAGGCTCGACGACCTCGAGCGCGCAGCGGCTTCAGGAGCGGGCGAGCGCGTGATGGTCACCAACCTGCGCAAAGAGAAGGCGCGGATTGAAATGGCCGCGGTCACTCTGGACGGTCATACACGCGCGTTCCTCAAGTTGCAGGAAGGGTGCGATCAGTTCTGCACCTTTTGTATCGTACCGTTTTCGCGGGGCACGTCGCGCAGCGTCGAGCCGCGCCGCGTGATGGCGGCGCTCGACGATCTTCACGCGCGCGGCTTCAAGGAAGTCGTTCTCAGCGGCGTCCATCTCGGCGGCTATGGCAAGGACCTCGAGCCGCCGGTCGAGCTCGAAGATTTGCTCGAGATGATCGCCGAGCGATGCCCGATTGAGCGCGTCCGGATAAGCTCGCTCGATCCCGAAGAGTTGAGCGATCGGATCGTCGAGACAATTTCGGGCAGCGCAAAATTCTGCCCGCACCTGCATCTGCCATTGCAGTCCGGTGACGACGAAACCTTGTCGCGGATGCGACGGCGTTATCAACGCGATTATTTTCGCGATCGCATCGAGCGCGTTCTGCGCGCATGGCCAGACGCCGCGATTGGCACCGATCTGATCGTGGGGTTTCCGGGCGAGACGGAAGCGCATTTCGAGTCGTACTTTAACTTTGTCGAATCGATGCCGCTGGCATATTTTCACGTGTTTCCGTATTCAGTCCGGGCAGGGACCACGGCGGCAAAGTTTTCCGGGCGAGTGAAGCCTGCGGAGATCAAGCGGCGCGCGGCTATGATGCGCGAACTGGGCGATCGCAAGCGCGCGGAAATCGCTCGGCGGTTTGTCGGAACAACACTTAAAGTATTACTTGAAGAGCGTGGAGCGGATGGCAAGCTGCGAGGATACAGCCGCAACTACCTGCGCGTATCGACGCACGGCCCCGACGAACTGACAAATCGCGAAGTCGAGGTGGAGGCGTCAACCGTTGAAGGCACCCAACTGGTTGGGGAGATTGTTCGGCCGTGGGCAGATCGAACTGCCTGCGGCGGAGCCTCCTGAAAGTCACGGCACCAAACTCGAACGCCTGCTCGGCTATGCGTTCGTGCGGCCGGATTTGCTCGAGACCGCGTTGACGCATCCGAGCGCGGCGGTCGGCAGCGACGTTCATTACGAGCGGCTCGAATTTCTTGGCGACGCGGTGCTCGATCTCGCGATTGCGGATTTGCTGATGCGCAAGTTTCCAACAGCGAAAGAAGGCCCGCTGTCCAAGCAGCGCGCGTCAATCGTAAACGCGCGCACGTTGGCTCTGAAAGCGCAGGCAATTGAACTGAACGTTATGATGCGGTTAGGCAAAGGCGAAGAAAAAAGCGGCGGGCGCGAGAAGACCTCGATCCTGGCCGCGGTGTTCGAGGCGGTGATCGGCGCGATCTACACCGACGGCGGACTTGTGCCAGCGCAGCAAGTGGTCGAGCGCCTTTTTGAAAATGATATCGGCGGCCCGTCTGCGGAGCGCGATTACAAAACCGAATTGCAGGAAATCGCGTATCGGCATTTTCACACGCAGCCAGTGTACGAACTGGTCGCTGCGGAAGGACCCGATCACGCCAAACGGTTCACGACCCGAATCCGAATCGCGGGACGCGACCTCGGCGTTGCCGAAGGCGGCAGCAAGAAGCAAAGCGAGCAGGCCGCCGCGCGGCTGGCGCTCGATCGAATTGAAGAGGAACGCGGTGAGCGCAATGGGTGAGCATCGCGCAGGATTCGTGGCGGTCGCCGGACGCACTAACGTCGGCAAGTCGACGCTGGTGAATCGGTTGGTAGGGCACAAGGTTGCGATCGTAACGCCGCGTCCGCAGACTACGCGCCGGCGAATTCTCGGAATCCGCAGCGACGCCGACGCGCAGCTCCTGCTGATCGATACGCCGGGACTGCATGAGGCGAAGAAGCAGCTCAATCAGCGAATGGTGCAGACAGCGCGCCGCGCAATCGCGGAGGGCGAAGTCATTCTGGTCATGGTCGAAGCCGGCGATCATCTGAATCCGGGAGATCGCGCAGTGCTGATTGATATTCGCGCGCTCGGCCGTCCGACCGTGATTGCGATCAACAAGGTCGACCGCATTCCGCGCGCGCAACTGCTGCCACTGATCGAGGAAATCAACCGCGGATTCCCCGGCGCCGAGATTGTTCCGGTCAGCGCGCGCACCGGCGAAAACGTCGATGAGCTGCTGGCGACGTTGAAGCGGATGCTCCCCGAGAGCCCGGAGCTGATGTCGCCGGATGAGTACACCGATCAGACCGAGCGAATGATCGCGGAAGAGATTGTACGCGAGAAAATATTTCTGAAGATGCGCCAGGAGATTCCATTCTCAACCGCCGTCAAGGTCGAGAAATTCGAAGACGACGAGGAACGCAAGCTGAAAAGGATCGGCGCGACGGTTGTAATCGATCGCGAATCGCACAAAGGAATGCTGATTGGCGCCGGCGGCGGCACGCTCAAGGAGATCGGCACGGCGGCTCGAATCGAGCTCGAGGAAATCCTCGGCGCGCGCGTGTTTCTCGAAATCGTCGTCAAAGTTGAACGCGACTGGACGCGCGATCCTCGCAAGCTCGCGGAGTTCGGACTGTGACGAAGCCGCGAAGAACACTGGGAGCCGAGGCGCGTCGGATTGCCGCCGAAGGTCTGTCGGCCGTCGTACTGGTTGGGCGCGCGAACGCCGGCAAGTCCACCCTGTTCAATCGAATCGCCAAGGGCGGGCGTGCGATCACCAGCGCGATTCCCGGCACCACGCGCGATCTAAATTTCGCGCGCGCGAAATACGGAGACCGCGAATTCGTGGTGGTCGATAGCGGTGGGCTTGAGCTTGGTGGGCATGAGCGGATGACGGATCGTATCGTCACCGAGGCGCTCGCGGCCGTCGGCGTCGCGGACGTTGTCGTGTTTATCCTCGACGGCAAGGCTGGCCTGAGCGACGCCGATTCGGAAGCGCTCGCGCTCGTGCGCGAAACCGGATGCCCGCTGCTGCTGGCCGTCAACAAGATCGACCGGCCAGGGCAGGAGGCCGAGGCCTCCGAGTTCTATGCGCTCGGCGGCGACGAATTGTTCTTCATCTCAGCGGCGCATGGACGCGGTGTCGAGGAGCTGCTCGATCAAGTCGTTGCGCGGCTGCCCGAAAGCGAAAGCGCTACCGCCGCGGCTCCCGATTTGAGACTCGCGCTGGTCGGCCGTCCCAACGTCGGGAAGTCGTCGATCCTCAATCGCCTGTCGGGCTTCGACCGCGCGATTGTCGACGACACTCCCGGCACGACGCGCGATCCGGTGGACGTGCGGCTGACTTCGCATGGCCGCGACGTGCTGTTGATCGACACCGCCGGAATCCGGCGGCCGCCGAAGGTCGAAGGCGAGCTCGAGCATCATTCCGTCGGCCGCGCGATCGAGACGATTCGGCGCGCGAACGTCGTGCTGCTGGTGATCGACGCGAGCGAGGGAATCACCGACCAGGACGCGCGGCTGGCGCGGCTGGTGGATACCAGCGATCGCGCGATGGTGATCGTGTGCAACAAGTGGGACGTCGCGGCCAAGCAGGGCCGCAAGGTCGCGACGTTCATCCGCGACGCACACGAGCGTTACCCGTTCCTCGAGTACGCGTCGATGGTGTTCACCTCGGCGGTGACTGGTGACGGCATCGATGGCATCATTCCGGCCGCGACGCAGGCGGGAGATTCCTGGCGTGCAGTGTTCCAGACCTCGCGGCTGAATCGAACGCTTGCGGAGGCGACTGCCGCGATGGATCCGCCGCAAGTCGACCGCCGCCGCCTCAACCTGATGTATGTGACGCAGGTCGGCAACGCGCCGCCGCGCTTGCGATTTTTCACCAACGTCGAACACGGCATCCCGGCGCATTACATCCGCTTCATCGAAACCCGATTTCGAAAAGCTCTGGGGCTGGTCGGCACGCCGCTGCGACTGGATTTCCGACGCACCGGCCGCTCATGGGTACAAGGCGCTCCGCCGCGGCCAACGCGCGGGAAGCCTCGCAACCGCCCCGCAGCGCGAAGCAAGCCGGCGCGCGCGTAGTGCGTGCACTGTGGAACGTTGAGCGGGGCGGCGTTTCTTACGCCGCGACGCGTCCGGTATATTTCAATATACAGTGATTCTGATTTTAGATTTCGGCAGCCAGTACACGCAGCTGATCGCACGGCGCGTGCGCGAGGCGAACGTGTATTGCGAAATCCATCCGTTCAATTTCGCGCCCGAGAAAATTCGCGCGCTGAATCCGCGCGGGATAATTCTCTCGGGCGGACCGGCGAGCCTCTACGATGAGAATGCGCCCGATATCTCCGACGAGGTGCTGAACCTCGGCTGTCCCGTGCTCGGAATCTGCTACGGGCTGTACGTGATAGCTCTGCACATGGGCGCAAAGAGCGTCGGCTCGCGCAATCGCGAGTACGGTCCGGCGACTCTGGTGATCGACGGCGATGACCTGCTGTTCGAGGGCCTCGACGGGCGCGAGCATCGCGTGTGGATGAGTCACGGCGATCGCGTCGAGGCGCTTCCCGCCGCGCTGTGCGCAATCGCGCATAGCGACAACTCGCCGTACGCGGCGTTCAAGTCGCGCGACGGTCGCGTCCGCGGCATCCAGTTTCATCCCGAGGTCGTGCACACGCCGTGCGGCACTCAGGTGCTGCGCAACTTCGTGCTGAAAATCTGCGGCGAGCGCGGCGACTGGACGATGGCGAATTTCGTCGAGACCAAGCTCGCGGAGATTCGCAAGCAGGTCGGGCCGTCCGACAAGGTGCTGATGGGTCTGTCGGGCGGCGTCGATTCCTCCGTGGCCGCCGCGCTCATCCATCGCGCAATCGGCTCGCGTCTGCATTGCGTGTTCGTTGACACTGGACTGCTCCGCGCCGGCGAGCGCGAGCGCATGGAGAACACATTCGCAGGCCAGCTTGGCATCGACCTGAAAGTGACAGATGCGTCCGAGCTCTTCCTCTCGCGCCTCGTGGGCGTGATTGACCCCGAGCAAAAGCGGCGCATCATCGGCCATACCTTTATCGACGTGTTCGAATCCGAGGAAGTAGTGAAGGGCGCGAAATTTCTCGGGCAGGGAACGCTCTACCCCGACGTCATCGAATCGGTCTCGTTCAAGGGTCCATCCGCGGTGATCAAGAGCCATCACAATGTCGGCGGATTGCCGGAGAGGATGCGGCTCGAACTGGTCGAACCGTTACGCGAGTTGTTCAAGGACGAAGTGCGCGACGCAGGACGCCAGCTCGGACTTGCGGCGGAGGTCGTCGATCGCGAGCCGTTCCCGGGGCCGGGCCTGGCAGTGCGAATCGTCGGTGAGGTCACGCGCGAGCGGCTCGATTTGCTTCGTCGCGCCGACGCGATCGTCATGCAGGAAACTGCCGCCGCCGGATTCGGTCTCAAACTGTGGCAGGCGTTCGCGGTCCTGCTGCCGCTCAAGACGGTCGGCGTGATGGGCGACGGGCGCAGCTACGAAAGCGTGATTGCGATTCGCGCCGTCGAGTCGATGGACGGGATGACGGCGGATTGGGCGCGGCTCGAGCCTGCCTTTCTGGCCCGCGTATCGAGCCGAATCACCAACGAGGTCAAGGGCGTCAACCGAGTCGTCTACGACATCACGTCGAAGCCGCCGGCGACGATCGAGTGGGAGTGACGTGACGGTTCGCACACGTTTCGCGCCGAGCCCGACCGGCTCGCTGCACATCGGCAACGTCCGTTCGGGGCTGTTCGCGTACCTGTATGCGCGGCACAATCACGGCACATTTATTCTGCGCATCGACGACACCGATCTCGAGCGCTCGACCAAGGAATCGCTCGAGGAGCAACTCGCGGACTTGAAATGGCTCGGAATGGAATGGGACGAAGGACCGCCTGACGAGTCATACTTTCAGACCAATCGAGTCGAGCGGCATCGCGAGGCGGCGCTCCAACTATTGCGCGAGCACAAAGCATATCCGTGCTACTGCTCGGCGGAGGAACTCGACGCCAAGCGCAAGCAGGCCGAACGCGAGCATCGAAAGCCGGTGTACGATCGCAAATGTCGCAACCTCGAATTTCCTTCGGACCTGGCGCTGCCTGATAAATCCGCCGGTCGCAACTACACGATCCGATTTTCCATGCCGCTCGACGGCGAGACGGTGGTCGACGATCTCGTCAAGGGCCGGATGGTCTTTCAGAACAGCGAGCTCGACGACTTCATCATCGTGCGTTCTGACGGCTCGCCGATTTACAACTTCGCGAGCATCCTCGACGACGTCGACATGCAGGTGACGCATATCGTTCGCGGCGACGACCACGTCTCGAATACTCCGCGCCAGATGCAGATGGCGTATGCGCTCGGGTTCACGCCACCGGCGTTCGCGCATCTCCCGCAGGTGCTTGGCCCCGACGGATCGAAGCTGTCCAAGCGTCATGGCGCGACCTCGGTGGTTGCGTATCGCGAGGCCGGCTATTTCGCGGAGGCGCTGCTGAATTACCTCGCGCGGCTGGGATGGTCGCATGGCGATCAGGAAATTTTCTCGAAGGACGAGTTGATACAGTATTTCGGTTTCGAGGCGTGCGGCACATCTCCGGGAGTCTTCAACGCCGAGAAATTGCTCTGGCTCAATTTTCACTATCTGAAAGTTCGGCCCCTTCCGCAGCTGGCCGCAGAGGTCAAACCGTTCATCGCCACGCGCGGATGGACGATTCCGGGCGACGACGGATGGCTCGAACGGGCCCTCGCGACGCTGCAGGAGCGGGCCAAAACTCTCGTCGAACTGGTGGATTTCGCATCGTTCTACCTCAACGACAACATCGAGATCGATCCGAAAGCGGCGGCAAAATTTCTGAAGCCGGAAATCGCGGATGCGTTACGCGCGCTGGCGGCTGAGCTCGCGGCAAGCGAGGGCGAGTTCACCGAGGCGTCGGTGAAGGCCGTGTTCGAGTCGGTTCTGCCGAGATTCAATCTCAAGCTCGGACAACTGGCGCAGCCGGTTCGCGTCGCGCTGACCGGAGGCACCGTCAGCCCCGGGATTTACGAAGTCATCGCCGTGCTTGGCAAACGACGCACCGTCGATCGCCTCAACTCCGCCGTCCGCCGAATCGAGGATCAACCCGCGGTCACTTAGCTGTCGGCGGCAGCACCAGGATTTGACCGTTCATCTCCGGCTGATGCACCGCGCAGTAGAAGGGGAAGATGCCGTCCCTGTGAAATGTGAAAACGTACGAGGTCTTGGTGAGCGGCATCAGCTTCAGATGCATCAGCACGGTTGAGTCGGGCGCGGCCAGCATGAAGTCGTGCTCGTCGTCGGGCTGCAGATTCCAGAACGTGAGCATCGTCGGCACTTCGCGACGCACCGCAATGAAGGTCGGCGAGAACGCATACACCTCGCCGAATTTCGCCACCGTCTCCTTCGGCCCCGTCTCTTTGATTGCGACCGCCTCGGTCAGAACGATCACCTCCGCTTCCGGTGTGCCCGTTTTCGAGACGGAAAGGATCTTCGACGCCTCCGCGTTCGGCAGGTAAAAGTTCTTGTCCATCGGCGGCGCTGCCGCGGCGCCCGCAACGACACTCAACGTCACGAATGCCGTCATCAGCACTCGCCTTCGAATCGCGTAAACCACTTCCCAGCTACTCATCCAAATAGTACCTTTGTTGCATGAGTGTACTCGTACCATATGTAGTCGAGCAGACCGGCCGCGGCGAACGTTCCTACGATATCTATTCGCGACTGCTCAAGGACCGAATCGTGTTCCTGGGCGGCACGGTGACCGACGACCTTGCCAACCTTGTCACCGCGCAACTGCTGTTCCTCGAGTCCGAGGATCCGGAGCGCGAAATTAATATGTACATCAACTCGCCAGGCGGGTCAGTCACCGCCGGGCTCGCCATTTACGACACGATGCAATTCGTAAAGCCTCCCGTGTCGACGCTGTGCGTAGGGCAGGCCGCCAGCATGGGATCGCTGCTGTTGGCCGCTGGAGCCAAGGGCAAGAGATACGCGCTGCCGCACTCGCGAATTCTGATTCACCAGGTTTCAGGCGGATTCGAGGGACAGGCGAGCGACATAGAGATTCATGCGCGCGAGGCGCTGCGTCTTCGAGAAATCCTGAACGAGATTCTCGCTCATCACACCGGCCAGAACGTCAAGAAGATCGAGAAGGACACTGACCGCGACAACTTCATGTCCGCGGCGCAGGCAGTCGAGTACGGACTGATCGACGAAGTGATCGCGGGGCGGCCCATCAAGGCGTCGCTTTAGGGCCCACGCGGGCCGCGCTCGCCTACGGACGCGGAACCTTGAAATCTGCCGTCGTTCGCTACAGCAGCGGACCGTCGCTACCGAGCATCGCGCGCCTGATCAACTTGATCGGAACCGCGCCCTGCTTGAGAAAAGCGTCGTGAAATTTGCCTAGGTCGAATGCCGCGCCTTGCTGCTTGCGAACGTCCTCGCGCAATTTCAAAATCATCAGCTTGCCCAGTTGATAGCGCAGGTATCCGGGATCGCCGGTGCCGCGCAGCGCCTCGACCATGGCGTTGTGCGGCGTCTGGTAAGCGCTGTCCTCGAAAAACTTCGCAGCCTGATCGACCGTCATCCCTTGCGTGTGCATCCTGATTCCGACCAGATACCGGCACGCGCGCATCAGCGCCATCTGTAATTGCGCCAGCCGATACTTCGGATCGCCGTCACGTAGGCCTTCGTCCAGCATCATCTGCTCACAATAAAATGCCCAACCCTCGATGTCCGCGCCCGATCCATAGATCAGCCGCACGACGTCCGGGTTGTGCCGGTTGTTTAGGAACTGCACGTAATGTCCCGGAAAGACTTCGTGCACCGACGTATCTGAAATGCTTGGCGCAGAATAGAAAGCGAGCAACTGCTCCTTCTTCGCGGCGTCCCACGACGGATCGGGAAGCGTGACGTAAAAAAACGCCTCTGGCGTTTTCTCAAACGGCCCCGGCGAGTCCATCGACGCGAAGGTCGTCGCGCGCATGTACGGCGGCGTCTCGCGCACCATCGGCAGCACATCCGACGGAATAGTCGCGATATGATGCGCGATGACGTAAGCGCGAATGCTCGCGAGTCCCGCCGCGACGGTCGGTAGGACGTGCGCCGCATCGGGATGCTCGCGCGTGAGCGAATCCATCACCTCCGCCGGCGAGCGTTTCGGATCGATCAGCGCGGCCGTTTTCTGGAACTCATCGCGCAGCCGCGCCAGCTCCTTGACGCCCACCTGCTCCAGCTGATCAAGCGGCATATCGACCATGTCGCTGTCGTTGAGCATCCTGCGATACGCGTTGGCGCCGATCGCGTAATCGCCCGACGCCCTGGCCGCCAGATCATTTTTCAGCCACTGCTCGTAGTTCTGGATCGCTGCGACCAGATTTGCATTCGCCTTCGCGAACGCTTGCTTGTCGGGACCGTCGGCGACCTTCGCGAATGCAAGCGGAACGTCATTGTTAAAGAATCCAATCGTCGCCGGCATTTGCTGAAGCGCGATATCGACGAATACCTTCGGCGTAAGTGCAGGCTGCAAGTTGACTCGCGCAGCCTCAAGGCTCTTGAGCGCCGCAACTTCCCGCGCAGTCACCGATCGCATCCTCGACTCGGCCGGCGCGAACTCGCGCTTGATCAGCGCATTCACCCCCGAAGTCGGCAGATACATCTCGGGTTCGCGCTGATAGCTGCGGAGTTGCTCGGTCCAAAGCAGCTCGCCGTCCGCATGCGCCAGCAGCCATTCGCGATCAGCTTCGTTCGCCGCCGAAAGATATTTCGGGTCGTCCGCGCCGAACAAACCGATCCACTTCTTCGCGTGACGGATCACCTCGTCGATGCCGTGCGCACTCACGTCATCGACTCGATCATCAAAGCGATGGTCCCCCAGCGATGTCGCGCGCTCAGGATAAAGCTGCAACTCAGCCTGTACGAACTGCGATACCTGCGCCCTGAATGCGCGATTAGGCGCTGACCCGGTTTCAGCAGTCGCCGTCGCGGCGATCGCGACGACGAGAGCGATCGTCGCGATGAAACGCGTCATGAAGTGCGCAGCGGTTTTCACTCGGGCTACTTCAATGTGGCGGCAAACAACTCCGTCAGCTTTCCGAACGCGCGATCTGCCTGCGGCTGGTTGTAAACCGGGGCGTCGGCTGTCGTCCAACCGTGGAACGCTCCCTCGTAAACTTCGCTTTCATATTTACCGCCCCACGCCGCGAGCGCGCGATCGAACTTGTCGATCGCCTCTTGCGGCATGCTCCGATCTTTGGTCGCGTGTCCGAGATACAGGCGCGCCTTGATCCGCGGCAGCACCAGATGCGGGCTGGTCGGCTCATCAGTGTAGAGACCGCCGCCATGGAACGACGCCATCGCCGCAACCTTGTCCGGCATCGCGGCCGCCGTACGCATCGCAAAGGCGCCGGTGAAGCAGTAGCCGACGACGCCGATCGACGCCCCACTCGAGGCACTATTACTCGCGAGAAAATTCACGTAGGCCTTCGCATCGCTCTCGACCGCGTCCGGAGTCAGCGGCGCCCGCAGCTCGCCAAACCGCTTCATCGTGCGAGCGTCCCCCAAGCCAATCGTGACGTCGATGGCCGGCGGCTTGGTCGTGCGATAGAACACGTTCGGCATCAACACCGTGTAGCCCTTCTCCGCCAGCCGTTTCGCCATATCTCGATGAGACGGCCGGATCCCGCCGATGTCGGTCAAATGGATGACGCCCGGAAGCCGGCGATCTGCTTCTGCCCGATAAATAAAACCGTCGGCCGTCCCGTCCGTCGTGCGAATCTCAATTGCCTCTTCGATCATTGTTCTTTCCTCTCAAGTTGAAATTGTCGCCGCGAGCCGTTTATCGATATACCACACACAACAAATTTCGGTCGCTATTGACAGCATACGCGCCA
Organism: uncultured delta proteobacterium; assembly: GCA_963794325.1. Lineage (GTDB taxonomy): Bacteria > Desulfobacterota > Binatia > Binatales > Binataceae > Binatus. The sequence goes on from CAWCDG010000003.1 coordinate 265,308, forward strand.
TCCGCGATCGGTTGCGTAGGTGTCCCTGATGCCGAGCCGAATTCATCAATTCTACGCGGTGGCCTTCGAGGAGAACTTTTCGCTCCGCCAGATCGCGCCCGCATTTCCGGAGGCAAGGACCTCGCCGCTCGAGATGTTCGTGCCGGTCGAGTCCGACGGCGGCCTCTACTTCTTTCCCTTTGGCGCAATCGTTACGCACGACGTCCCGTCCGATCAGCGCGAGCGAATCTTCGGCCGCCTCACCCAGGTTCTGCCTAAACTCACCACCCGGATCATCCGCGAAGATTACTCGGTACTCGAGGACCCCGCCGCGACCATCGGAATCTCCAACGGGATGCTGCGGGTTGACAAGCTCACCCCGCAGCGCGCGGGAATCGTCGCGCTGACTGTGGGGCAGAGCGCCGCGATGGAATACTACGAGCGCATCGTGGACGACCTGTTCGCGCGGACTTCCCAGTTGGTCGAACGAATGGCGACGCGCGGAACCGTGCCGTATCGGGTCACGCCGCTCCATCGCTTTATCGGCGAGGCGATTTCGTCGCGTACCGAAGTTCTCGCCGTGCTCCACCTGCTCGATAAACCCGACGCGGCATGGGAAGACTTCGCGATGGATCTCATCTACGACGACCTGCGAGACGAGTTCGACCTCGTCGATCGCTACGCCGCCCTGACCAGCAAGCTGCAAAGCATCCAGGAATCGCTGGTCCTCGTGCTGGACGTCGCGCGCGATCGCCGGCTGGTATTGCTCGAAGTAATCGTCGTGCTGCTGATTTTGCTCGAAGTGATTCTCAGCATCGGGCACTTCACCTTGTAGGATTATTCGACAACTCGCGTTAATATTGCCGCAACACTCGTCTGGTACTTTCATCATCGCGCGAACTATATTGTCGCACCTTGGATCGTTGGGAGCATTCGATGTCGGACGAAATTCCATCTCGCGAAAAACCTTTCGACGCCGGACTCGTGCTGCCGGGACAATACGCTGACCTGGTCAGGCGGAATCACGTTATCGAAGGCGAGCTGAAACTTCTGCTGGCCGTCCTGGAAGACGCGATTCGATGCTATCTGCGAAACGTGAACAGCAAGGAAGGCGAGCGCCGCCGCGACTTCGTCGAGGTCAGAAACTGGTTCGAAGGCAATCGAACCGGCGCACTGGGCGGCGATATTTTTAGCTTCGAGAATCTGTGCGCGGCGCTTAGCATCGAGCCGCTCGTCCTGCTCACGCGCCTCAAGATCCTGACTATCGGCGATCTTCCGTCGCGCCGTTACCAGATGCGCCGGCATCGGCCGCTGTCGAGCCTCCGGCGTCCCAACGGAATGCGCAAACGTGGCGCCGCGCACTCCCACGGCACGTGACGGTACCCTTGCATACCGCGGTCCGCGGTCAATCGAACTGCCATCTAGTCGCGCTGCCCTGAAATTCCCCGGGCGTCGCATCGACGCCGATCACCTTGCGCGGACGCACCGCGAAAATCGGGCCCATATCGAGTACCGTTTCGGGTTTGAGATCCCACTGGTATTTCGGATTGTACGCTTCGACGAATCGCCGGATCGCCGCCGCATCGGTGACTGGTTCGGCGATTCCTTCCAGCGAAACCGCTTGAGTTCCATCTTCGGGGCATACGACGCAATTTGGATTTGTCGCGAGATTGCGCACCTTGCGCGACTTCGCGCCGCTGCTGAAGCAGAACGCGTCGTCGATCCATACACCCCACACCGGCACGCAATGCGGCCGGCCGTCGGGACACGTCGTCGCCACCCAATAATTGCGAGCCTTTTCTAGTCGCTCGACCGCCCAATCCCACGGCAGCAGCCCTCGACCGCCGCTCGCGTCGAGGATTCCATATCCTGGCATGTAAGGCCGACTTGCTTCTGGCGTCGCGCGCTTGGTTTCCATGCCGCCCACGATCTCACCCGCGGATTATTTCGCGCAACCCGGCAGGCCCAAAAAGCCGAAAACCAAAGAGACAAAATAATTGCGCGAGACGCGAGGCCGGAGGAGTCGCCGGGACTTACCCGGGATGCTCCGAGCCTGTGCCGCGCTCGCGCAAAATCAAAACCGGAAAAACCAAAGCGGACTAACTTTCGTCAGTCACGCCATCTTGCCCAGTCATGATGATGTTCGTGGACCCAGTCCGGATGATGGTCGTACCACCAATCACGATCGCGCCACACATGGCCTTCGTCCCAATCGCCATCGTGGTCACGCCATTCCGGGTATGCGTTCACCCATTCGGGATGATGATGCCAGACCCAACCCGGATGGTTGTTATGCCACCAGTGCGCATCGTGCCATTCATGATGGTCATCCCAATCGCCCCAATGGTCTGCATGAGCAACCACCGGCGCAGCCGCAAACAGTGCAGTCAGGGCCGCAGCGGTGAAAAAAGTCCGAAGTTTCATTGCCGGATACCTCCTTGGCAAAAGCAAAAGAGACAGATTGATCGGGGAAGATAACCCCACGCGATCAATTACGGAGCATCGACAATGCCAGTTTCAGGCGGACCGGAAATCCTGAAAAATCAGTGATCTTCAGAGGGCAGGGGCACCGCGGGTGAGAAGCGGGCCAGGAAAAATCTACACAAGGAACAAGTGAGGGTAACTCGATGTTGCGTAAAAATTCTTTGGTGGGCAGGGAGTGAATCGAACACTCGACACAAGGATTTTCAGTCCTTTGCTCTACCGACTGAGCTACCTGCCCACCGTGACGCGACGCGTTCGCGATGAGGCGAACCTTCATTCGTACCGATGATTACCGCGCCGTGCAACGGCTCGCTTATCGTTTGAGTTCGGCCACTCGCGACTCGACGAAATCTATCACCTTGCCCTCCAGGTTCGCGCCGTCGAGCCGGTCGATCTCCTGCACCCCGGTCGGGCTCGTCACGTTCACCTCGGTCAGATAGTCGCCGATGATATCGAGGCCTACGAAATACAGCCCGTCGCGCTCCAGCCGCGGCTTCAGCATCGCACAGATTTCGCGATCGCGCGCCGTGATCGGCGCCTTCACGCAATTGCCGCCGACATGGATATTCCCGCGATGCTCGTCGTCGCGCGGCACTCGCAGCGTGCATCCGAGCGGCTCGCCGTTCAGCACTATCAGCCGCTTGTCGCCTTTGCGCGCCTCGGGGAGATAGCGCTGCGCCATGATTAGCCGCGTTTCGAATTGCGTCACGGTCTCGAGAATCGCGCCGAGGTTGCGATCCTTCGAAGTAGCGAGGAACACACCTTCGCCGCCGTGCCCGTCGAGCGGTTTGACGATCATCTCGCCGCCCTGTTCCTCGAGGAAAGCCTTGAGCCTTGGAATTTCATAGGTCACCAGCGTCGGCGGGATCGCATCGGGGAAATTCAGCGAGTAGAGCTTTTCGTTAGCCTCGCGCAGCCCGGCTGGATTGTTGAGCACGAACGTCTGCCGCTCATCGGCCAGGCTCAGCAGCATCGTCGTGTAAAGGTAGGCCGCGTCGGCCGGCGGGTCCTTGCGCATGAAGACCGCATCGAAGTGCTCGATCGGATACTCGCCGCCGTCGTCGAGAAACTTGTAATGAGGATTCCCGCGCCGCGTCAGCTCGCATTGCCGCACCCGCGCAATCACCTTCCGGCCGCGGGCGAAGAGGTCCCGCAGCCCGAGGAAATAAATTTCGTGGCCGCGGAACTGCGCCTCGAGCATGAACACGAACGTGGTGTCCTTGTCGACGATCACCCGGTCGAGCGGGTCCATGATAAACGCAAACTTGCGCGCGCTCGTCTTATTCCGTTTCGGCATCTTCTCCTGATCCTTGTCTTAACCCCTGTGCGATGCTGACCGCTGCCAGAGCCGCTGTCTCGCTTCTGAGACGATTTGGTCCAAGTCCGGCGGCGACGAAGCCGGCTGTTGCGGCCTTCGCGCGTTCGTTGGCGTCGAAATCGCCCTCCGGTCCGACCGCTATCAATATCGCACGCGGATGCGCGCGTCGAATCACGCTGCTGAGCGGCTCACTGCCTTGCGCGCAGACTACGGCTAGCGTTTCCGGTGGCACGCTGCGAATCAAGTCGTCGATGCTGACTGGCGATCGCACTTCCATCGCGGATGTGGACTGGCTTTGCTTGGCGGCGGCGAGGGCGAGCCGGCGCCATCTTGCGACGCGCTCCGCACCCGGTGTCCGGACCAGGCCGCGTGCGCATATAAGAGGCCAGAGTTCGGACGCGCCTAGCTCGGCTGCTTTCTCGACTATGAGGTCCATGCGCGGGCCTTTGATGATTGCGGCTGCGAGGATGATTTGAGGTCGAGCGGGGGAGGGCGACGATGACTCGACGCGAATCACGGCGCGGTCGCGTTCATAACGATCGATCACGCCGCGATGTTCGACGCCGGCGGGATCGAGTAGCGACACGGGCGCATCGAGCGGCAGGCGCAGGACGGTGCGCATGTGATGCAACTCTGCGCCATCGACGTGCGCGAGGCCTGACGCGTCGGGTGCGCGCGCGATCGAAAAACGGCGCGGCGATGCCATCAGCGTGGCGCCCGCGCTATCACGAGCGTCGTCCATCCGCGATGCGTCTTGCGGCTGAGGCATCGGAGCGGCGACCGGTAATGGGTCAGCACTTCGCCGGCTTCGTCGGCGAGGAAGCCGCCGAGCACGATGCGTCCGCCGGGCGCGACGATTCGCTTCAGATGCGGCGCGAGCTCAATCAACGTGCCGCTCAGAATATTCGCCACGATCAGATCGAAATGGCGATGTATCGAAACGAGCGGCACCGACGAGAATCGGATCGACTTCTCGACGCCGTTGAGGCGCGCATTGGCGCGCGCGTTTTCCAGCGCCAGCGCATCGATATCAATTGCGATTATTTCGGCGCTTCGATCGCCGAGTAGCGCCGCCGCGATCGCCAGCACTCCCGAGCCGGTGCCCGCATCGAGGATCGACCGCGGCTTATGCGTGCCGATGATCGACTCGATCGCACGCAGCGCGCCCGCCGTCGTCGGATGGTGTCCGGTGCCGAACGCCCGCGCCGGTTGGACGACGATAGTCGTGCGGCCCGCCTGATGTTCGCGCTTCCACGGCGGAACGATCAGCATTCGGCGCCCGACACGAAAAGGCCCGAAACGTTTCATCCAGAGCGTGGACCATCCGGGATCGACGATTTTGCGCGCACCGTCAACGACGGCGCCGTCAGCCAGCATCCCGGCCTGCTCCAACGAAAGTTTGAGACGCGACAGATCGCTCGCGGAAATCGCATCGAAGTAAGCTTCGAGCGCGACGGTCTTCTGCTCCCGCGCCCGCGGGAGTTTCATCCCGGCGACGGCGCATCCGATAGCGCCGCCCGCCACGAGGATTCCCGCGGCTTCATCCGCAAGATGCGCGTGCGTGCGGAATATCGCTCGCGTGTAACTACGGCGAGATGCGGTTGCGCGTTGCATAATGGCCGGGCTGGAGTTTGGCATCCGCGCAGATTTCTTTCGAGGGGCTGGTGGCACAGGCTTTAGCCTGTGATTTTCTGGTCCATGCAAATCGAGGAAGGAATTACAGGCTGGAGCCTGTGCCACGTGCAGAAAGCTCCGGGATTCTTCGCTGCGCTATGAATGACTCGAAGAGGGCGAATGCACAAAGGTGTTGTGGATGGGATAAGCGGGGTGGGTTTGCGCCTTTGCGCGATGGGCGCGTAAACTTGGGTCATTATTAGACTTCGATTTTTTCATGCTGGTGGAGGCGGGCTGTGCTGAACATAGCCCATCGCGGGGCGAGCGGCACTTTTCCCGAGAACACCCTGAGCGCATTTCGCGCCGCTATCGACGCGGGTGCGGATATGTGCGAGCTCGACGTACAGCTCACGCGCGACGGCGCCGTCGTTGTCATTCATGACGAGACCGTCGAGCGCACTACCGACGGCAAGGGCGAAGTCGTGGAGCTGACGCTTGAAGAGATCAGGCGGCTGGATGCGGGCGCGAAATTTAAGGGCGGGGTGATCAAGAGCGAGCGGATTCCTACGCTCGATGAAGTGTTTGACGTCACCAGCGGCAGGTGCGGACTGAATATCGAGCTCAAGGCGGGCGGGGTCGAGCATCAGGTTGCGCAGATCATGCAGGCGCGCAATGCGTTCAGCGACAGTGTCGTGTCGAGCTTCGATTGGGAGTTCCTGAAAAAAATCCAGCAGCTGCATTTTAATGTTCGCGTCGGATTGCTCGCCGAGGAAAAGCCGGTCGACCTGATGATGAACGCGGTCGCGATGCGTGCGCATTCGATTAACCCGCGTTGGGACATGGTCACCGCCGACCTGTGCAAGGCGGCGCACGAGCGCGGCCTCAAGGTGTACACCTGGACCGTCGATGCGGACGCGCGGATGCGCGCGCTGATCGAATGCGGCGTTGACGGTATCATGACGAATTATCCCGAGCGCTTGCGGACAGTGAAAAAGTGATAAAGTGATGGGCGGCTGATGGCGCAGTTCGGCGACAGCAAAGTTGAAGAGGTCCGCGCCCGCGCCGATATCATCGAAATAATCGGCTCACACGTCCGTCTGCGCCGCGCGGGGCGCAACTTCGTCGGGCCTGTGCCCGTTCCATAACGAGAAGACGCCGTCGTTCTCAGTGAATGCCGAGCGTGGATTCTTCCATTGCTTCGGATGCGGCGTTGGCGGCAGCGTGTTCGATTTCATCATGCGCGTCGAAGGCCTTACCTTCGGCGAAGCGCTTCGTTCCCTCGCAAAAAAATACGGCGTGACACTTCCCGAACACGATGTATCGGGACCCGCGGCGGGCGAGCGCGAAGCGATGCTCAAGGCGAGCGAGGTCGCCGCCGAATTTTTCGCGCACGTGCTGTGGAACACAACCGACGGCGCGATGGCCCGCGATTACCTGAAGTCGCGCGGTATCAGCGTCGAGACGGCCCGCGCGTTCATGTTGGGATACGCGCCGAGCCGGCCCGCATCGCTGGCGAAGGCGCTCGAGAAGCGCGGCTTGCGCGAGGCAGGGGTCAAGGTCGGGCTGGTCAAGAAAGACGGCGACGCCGCCTACGACATGTTTCGCGCGCGCGTGATGTTCCCGATTCGCGACGCGCAAGGCCGCGCGATTGCATTCGGCGGCCGCGTGCTCGACGCGCGCCTGCCCAAATACATCAACTCGCCCGAGTCGCCGTTGTACTCGAAAGCGCGGACGCTCTACGGATTGTTCGAAGCACGGCAGGCGATTTCATCGACCGCGACATCGGGGAGAGATCGCGCAATTCTCGTCGAAGGATACTTCGACGTGATTGCTCTGTGGCAGGCCGGATTTAAAGAAGCGGTCGCGGGATGCGGCACGGCGCTGACCGTCGATCAGCTTCGGGTGCTTGCTCGCTACACGAAAAATGTGATCGCATGCTTCGACGGCGACGCGGCGGGGCGGAAAGCCTCGATGCGGGCACTGGAGATCTTCCTGCAGGCGGGGTTGCTCGGGCGGGGAATATTTATTCCGTCGGGTTTCGATCCCGACACCTTCGTCCGCGAGCGCGGCGAATCCGCGTTCGCGGAGCTGACCGAGAAATCCGAGTTGCTGGTCGATTATTTCATTCGAGATCAGGTCGAGAAGGTCGGGGGTCCAACTGCGCCTCTGGATAAGAGATTTGAAGCGGCGAAGCTGATTTCCGAAAAGCTGCGACTCATCAGCGACGAATTTCAGTTCAATATGATCGTTCGAAAGACCGAGGGCTTGTTGGGCGTTGGCGAGGACGTACTGCGCAAAGAGGCGCGCGGACCGGGACGGTCCGCGACGCCGTCGCGGTTCGCGCGCGATACGCGCGCGAACCCCAATCCGCCGCCCGCCGCGGCGGGCGGCGGCGACGCCGGCGCGAAGGCCGAGATCGGCCTTGTCGCGCTGGCGCTGCTCCATCCTGAACTGCGCAATGAAATTGCGCAGTCCAATGCGACGGCGAATTTCGAAGAAATTCGCCTCGGCGGAGTCCTCGCTGATCTCTGCCGCACCGAGGAGCCATATACCGCGCTCGAGCAATGGATTGCCGATCGATTGACCGCAGATGAGCAGGGCCGGGTCAGCGAGTTTGCAGTCGGGCCGCAGACCGAGGAGGTCGAGGACGAGACTCAGAAATATTCCGGCGACCTCGAGAAATGCCGCTCGCTGATGAACGACTATGTCGTTGCGCTCGAGCGGCGTCGTCGCGCGCGCGAAGTCGGGCGACTGCGCGGGAGCGCCGCGGACGCATCGACCGCGCAGGCCGTGATCGCGTTGCGGCGCGAGAGCCGCGGCGCGTGAGGGAATACACATCAAATGTGAAACCCGCGGTGGGTTTCACGCTTCCTTCGGCATGGGTGACCCTTGCACCCAGTGAGAGGCGCGAAATGTTGAGGCGTTATTTTGCAGCGTAAGTTTCGACATTCAGCCCTTAATGTTGCTGCACGAACTTGCTACCATCATAAGCGCTTGATGCTTTTTCGAGGGCCCATAGCTCAGCCAGGTTCAGAGCTGCCGGCTCATAACCGGCTGGTCCCAGGTTCAAATCCTGGTGGGCCCATACCATTCGTGCCCGGTGAACTGAGTGCCGGCGGTTTAGCGATTCTGGAACAAACAGTGGAAAAGAATTTTGCGCGATCGCGCACAACATTAGTGGAGGTACGACTTGCGTGAAGAGATAACCCGGCTGATGGATCTCCAGATCATCGACCGGCAGCTTCAAGAGTTGGAGCAATCGCTGTCCTCGATTGCTGGGCGTGTTGACCAACTTCGCGTTGAGAACCAGAACAATCAGACGGAACTCGATCGCCTTACCGATCAAGACAAAACAATAACCTCAACCCGCAAGAAGGCCGAGCGCGAGCTGGCCGAGGGCGAAGTCAGAATCCGCAACAAGCGGATGCGCTTGACGCTGGTGCGCAACGATAAGGAACTGCAGGCGCTCACGCATGAGATCGAATCGCTGAAAGAAACCAATCAGCGGCTCGAGACCGAGTTGCTCATGTCGATGGAAGGCGCGGACGTGCGGACCGCGCGAATCAAGGAGCTGACTGAGGTGATCGCGAAGGGACGCGTTGATCAGACGGCAGCGGAAAAAGAAATCGCGGCCGAGGTCGAGGAGCTCAAGGGCAATATCGCGAAGCATCGGAAGGCGCGAGAGAAGGTCGCCGAGAATATCGACGCCGGCCTGCTGTCGCGCTACCAGATGATTTTCAGCCGCCGTGCTGGCGTCGCGGTTGCGAAGGCGGTGGGCGGAACCTGCCAGGGATGCAGGATGCGGCTGCCGCCCCAGCTGTACAACGAGATCCAGAAGCATCTGCAAATCCACTTCTGCCCGAACTGCCAGCGCGTGCTGTATTACGAGGAGCCCGCGGAAAAGGCTGATTCGTAGTCAAGGAAGGGGGACCTGACGGAATAAATTCCGCATCTCTGTCGCAGTAGGACGAAATTTATTTCGTCGATTGTTTTTCCTCGGCAGAGACGGTCCACCGATCGCCCTGCCGAATCAGCGTGAACACTGCCGGCATCGGAATCGATTCCCAGAACGCATAGTCGACATTCGGTATGAAGGCATGCAACGCGAGCGCGATCAGATTCCCGTGGCTCGCAACGATCACCGTGCCGGCTTTGTGCCGCGCAGCGACCGTCTCGAGGACCTGCACGACTCTCGACTGCGCGACGCGACTGCTTTCTCCACCATGCGGTGCATAGTCGAAGTCGTTCCACGAGCACTTGAGATGCTCTCGCCAGTTCGGCAAATCTGCCGGCGAGAGCAGGCGTTCGCGGAGGTCATCGGCGGTTTCAATGCTGAGGCCGCGTGCGCGCGCGATCGGCTCGATAGTCTGTCGCGCGCGCAGGTAGGGACTCGAATAGGCAGCATCGATGCGCGTTGAGCCGTGAATCTGGCGCAGCCGCTCCGCATCCCGCATCCCCTTCGCCGTGAGCGGACGATTGAACTCATCGAAGCCCTGCGTCCCGGGTGCGACCGGCTCGGCGTGGCGCACGAGGAGAACGGTTAATAGGGAATCAGCGCGCGCCATCGACTTTTTAACGTGTCAGGACCGCGCGGAAGCGGACTTTGCCGGTTATCATTCGGTCGTAGGCTTGTTCGGCTTGTTCAATCGGGAACGTCTCGATCATCGCGCGCACTCCCGTCTGCGCGGCAAACTTGAGCGTATCCTCCGAATCCTTCGAGGTCCCCGCCGGCCATCCCGTGATCGTCCTTTGTCCGCCGATTAACTGGAGCGACGAGACGGAGAAGGGTTCCGCGCTCGCGCCGACGATCACCAATCTTCCTTTCACACCGAGCCCGTCCACCAGCGGGCCGAACGATTTCGCGTCGGGCGCGGTCGCCAGGATCGCACTTGCGCCTCCTTCCTTCATCAACTCGGCGGCGACGTCCTGCCTGGCGCTGTCTATATAACGCCGCGCGCCCAATTTCAGCGCGAGCGTCTGCTTGTCCTCGCCGCGTCCGATCGCGATCGTGTCGAAGCCGAACTTTGACGCCCACTGAATACCCAAATGCCCCAGTCCGCCGATTCCCTGGATCGCAACGACATCGCCGGGCCCCGCGCCGCTGTGCCGGAGCGCATTGAAGGTCGTGATACCGGCGCACATCAGCGGCGCCGCTTCTTCCGGCCGTAACGAGTCGGGAACATGCGCGAGCGCCTCGACCGGTGCGACAACCTGCGCCGCGTAGCCGCCGTCGTAGCTGATTCCGGGAATCTTCAGGAATTTGCAGTTGACAAAATCGCCGCGCCGGCACGGATCGCATCGAAAGCAGTTTCCACCGTGCCATCCGACTCCAACCCGGTCGCCCACTTTCCAATCGCCGACATCTTCGCCGAGCGCGTCGATCACCCCGGCAATCTCGTGTCCGGGCGATCGCGGATAGGTGATTCCCGGCCACGCTCCCTCCTTCGTAAACGAGTCGCTGTGACATACTCCGCACGCTTGAACTTTAATCCGAACCTGTCCGCGCGCCGGCTCGACGATTTTATCGTCAAATGCTTTGAAGGGACCCTTAGCTTGTTCGACTCGAATGGATTTCATGATTTATCTCCACACGTTCGAGTATCGGTCATCATCAGAATTACGCCGGTGTCCGAGTTGTGTCAGCACTGAAGATGGGAGCGGAAATCGAAAAGGTGCTACTCTAACTGCGCCGGAGTGAGTCGGGCGATCGCTTCCCTTCAATGGGAAGAGGAAAGTCCGGGCTCCGTAGGGCAGGATGGCCGCTAACGGCGGCGCGGAGCGATCCGCGGAAAGTGGCACAGAAAATACACCGCCCGAAAGGGTAAGGGTGAAATGGTGGGGTAAGAGCCCACCGGCGCACGAGTGATCGAGCGCGCATGCCAAACCCCATCCGGAGCAAGACCAAATAGGAGGCTGAGCGGCCCGCTCTTAAGGCCTCGGGTATGGTCGCATGAGCCGTCGAGCAATCGACGGCCTAGAGGAATGATCGCCGCCCGCAAGGGACACAGAACCCGGCTTACAGACTCACTCCGGTTTCTTTTGGTGAATTGGCGTCTTGAGAGGGAGAGTCCTACCCGCATCCGGTTTCCCCTTCCCACGATGGGAAGGGGTTAGGGGTTAGGTTCCCTCGAAGGCATTCACCTCGCGCGCCGCCTTCTCCAATCCTCGCAACACCCCAGTCCCCGACATCACGTATCCCGCCACTCTCGACAGCGCCGCCAAATCCCGCACCCCGACTTCAATCTCAGGCGCGATCGCCAGCCGCACTCCCTTCGGCAACTCCCGCGCAAACGCCGCAACGCGCTCGATCTCGTCGAGCGTCCGCTTACGATATTCCTCAAAATAATGGACCAGCCGGCCGAACCCGTTTGCGCTGGCGCCGTCTCTTCCCATCGACGATCGCAATTCGGAAATCGCCGCCAGATGACTCAGCGGACGCTCCGCGGAGTCCGCGACCGCCGTCCAGGTCCGCTCATCGAGGAAGCGATTGATCACGATTGCGGAGAGCTTGAGTCCCTCGGCATCCATTTGAGAAAGCAGTTCGCGCGCTTGTCGGATTCGATCGGGCTCCGCCGTCGTCACCATCACGAATTTCACCGCCGGCGAATGGAGCAGCGCCTCAGTCTTCTGCAGCCGGTCGATAATCGCGTCCATGCTCTCAGCCATCGCCGCGAAAAAGTCCGTGATCGTCGAGAGCACCGTCGTGCCGGCAAACCGCTCGAGTTCGCGGACGACGAATCGCGCCGCATTGCTCGCGACCTTCATCGCAATCCGGCTCGCCGACAGCGACGGCGTGAACAGCCATCGCGCGGCGCGTGAATCGAGCAGCCGAATCAGCTTGGCCGGCGTCTGCAGGAACTCGAACGAATGCGACGCGGGCGGAGTATCGACGACTTCGAGATCGAACGCGCCCGTTTGATGAAGATCGTAGAGCCGCTGCAGCGCCGCGAACGCCTCCGATCCCGCGAACTCCGCCGTCAGGCTTTTGTAGAACGGATTATCGAAAATTTTTTCTCGCGTCGCCGAGTCCGTAACAAATCGCTTGATGACGGCGTCCCATTCTCCCGATACATCGAGCATCATCGCGGACAACTGAAGATGGGTGTCGAGTCCAGCCGCCGCAAGCTGTCGCGCGCCGATTCTGGTCGGCTGCCCGCCCAGCCGCGCGAGCCCAAGCGCATCGCGGAGCCGCTTTGACGGATCTACTGTAATCACCGCGCTGTTGAGATTCGCGGACGCCCCGGCCAGCGCAAGCGCCGCCGCAATCGTGGTCTTCCCGACCCCGCCAGTCCCGAGCAAAATCGGAATCGAGCCTTTAGTAAGCAGGTCTTTCAACTGTCGACTCCGTCGAACTACACAATATCAGGCCCACTCCATATTTCCTCAACGAATCTTCCTTTTTCCGGTTCCCTTTCCCGCTCGGGAAGGGGTTAGGGGTTAGGTTGCCGCGACAGGCGGCATGCGCCCACTGCGACAACCGTTGTCATCTCGGCGCGGTAAGATGTGGACACTCGAGTTCGACGCCGACACAGATCGGGGAATACAATTCTGACCGGAAGTGGAGTGGGAGGTGGTTTGATGGAGCCGGAAATAGTGGTGGCGGCGTTGGCCGTTCTGAGCGTCCTGTCGATTGCGGGGTTTCTGATCGTACTTCGGAAGCTGCGCTCGCTTCCCGCAAATGATTCCTTCGCAAAATTCGCGGATCATCTCGACATCGTCGCGCGCAGCCTCGACGAAAAATTGACCCAGACGCGCACCGACCTCGCCGGACGCCTCCAGCAAGCGCAGGGCGATCTCAGCCTCGCGACCGCCGATCGATTGTCGAAAGGGTTCCTCAATCTCAACGCAGCATTGGAGCAGCATCTCTCGGCTGGACGCCAGGAGCAGGCGAATTCGCTCAAGCTCGAGATTTCCGCGCTGACCACGCAGACCCGGGAAAGTATCGAGGCGATTCGCTCCGATGTCGGCGAGAAGCTCACCGCGATTACCACCACCGTGCAGGTGAAGCTCGATCAGAATATCAAGGACGGCTTTGCGCAGTTCGAGAAAGTGCAGAGCCATCTCAATGAAGCGCAGGAGCAGTTGAAAAATCTCGGCGTGATCGGCGCCTCAATCAACGACCTCAATAACCTGCTCAAGATGCCGCATCTGCGCGGACGTTTCGGCGAGCAGGGGCTCGAACGGCTGCTCGAGGACTTCCTGCCGCGTCATATGTACGACTTGCAGGCGTCGCCCGGCGGCGAAGGCTCCGGCCGCGTCGATGCGCTCATCAAGTTCCCCGACCGCGTGCTGCCGATCGACGCCAAGTTCCCGCGAGAGCAAGTGCTCGCCTTGTTCGAAACCAACGATCCTCAGGCGCTTGATCAGGCGCGCGTCGAATTCGAGCGCGTGATGAAGGAGCAGGCCAAGCGAATCGCCGGTTACATCCGGCCCGAAGCGGGCACCACCGACATGGCGCTGATGTATCTCCCGAGCGAGACGCTCTATATGGAAGCGGTACTCAACGCGGAGCTGAGCGATTGGCTGAACAAGAAGCGTGTTTATCCCGTGTCACCGAACACGCTGATCGTGACGCTGCAATCGATCCAGATGGTTTTCAAAATGTACGAGTACGCGAAGGGGCATGAGCGCGCGACCGAGGAATTGAAGAAGGCGCAGAACGCGTTTGGCCATTTCGAGAATCAGTTCGAGGCACTGGGCAAGTCATTGTCGAAAGCGCAGGACGCCTTCGAGGTCGCGAAAGGGCATCTGACGAAATATCGCAATCGCGTGACGGGGCTGACTGGGGAGCCGGCGCCTGAGTTGGAATTTCCGCCGCCGCCGACGAATCTGCGGGAGATTGCGTAGGATAGGAGCGCGCGCAGCGCGCGAACTCAGAAACCGGAACCGGCTTCGCTGAGGCGAAGCTGTCCGAGGCCCGTTCCTCCCGTCGCTACGCTCCCGTCGTCAGGGTGACACATCGGGCTCGCGTCGCTCGCTAACAAACTATTCGGATTCTTGATCGGACGGGGGTGGGGGTTTTAGTTGGCTGCGTTCTTTGCCGGCGACGATCCATCGCTCGACTTCGTGGCGCTCTCTCTTTAAGAAGCCGGCGATTGCGCGCTTTAGGTCCGGGTTCGAGACGTAGTGGATGCTGCGCGTTAGCGCGGGATCGAAGCCGCGCAGCCATTTGTATTCGCCGCCGGCGCCTGGCTCGTAGCGCTGGATGCCGTGCAGGATCGAGTGCTCGATTCCCGCGTAGTAGCACACGTTGAAGTGCAGGAAGCGATAATCGCGGAAGCATCCCCAGTAGCGGCCGTACATCACGTTAGCCTTCGCCAGATTGACCGCGCCCGCGACGAGTTCGCGCCCCGCATACGCGCCGATGAAAACCATGTTGCGCTTGAACGTCTTGCGCAGGAGATCGAAAAAATCCGGGGTCAGATACTGACGGCCCCAGTACAGCTTCTCGATTGTCGAGCAGTAGATTCGGTACATGTCGGCGAAAGTCTTGTCGGGAATTTCTTCGCCCGCCGTCACGCGGATGTGAACGCCCTGATCGTCCATCGCGGCGCGTTCATGACGAACCGCCGTGCGACGCTTGTGCTTCAGGCGATCGAGGTAGTCGTCGAAGGTCGCGAAGCCCGCGTTGTGCCAATGATACTGATAGCCAAGCCGCTCCATGAATCCGATCGGCGCGAGCGCGGCGGCCTCGTCGGGCTCGCAGAAGTTGACGTGCACGCTCGAGAGTTTGTTGTCCTCGCAAATCGAGGTGAGCGCGAGGCCGAGCAGATTTATCAGGCCGCCGCGATCGGCGCCCGGCGCGGTGAGAAATCGGCGTCCGGTATGCGGCGTGAACGGCACGCCGACCAGAATTTTCGGGAAGTAGCGCAGCCCGGCGCGCTCGGCCGCGTCGGCCCATCCGTGATCGAACACGAACTCGCCCATGCTGTGCGTTTTGAGGTAGAGCGGGCAAGCCGCGACGATTTGTTTTTTGGGGCCTTGGCGAACAATCAGATGATAGGGGGCCCAGCCGGTGTCGCGCGCGGCCGATCCGGATTGCTCCATCGCGCGCAGCCAGTCCCATTCGACGAACGGCGAGTCGTCGGGTGCGAGCAAACTGTCCCACGCATCACGCGAAATTTTGTCGATTCCCTCGACGATTGCTACGTCGAGCCTTGGCGCAGCTTCATTCATTGCACAGTCAAAGTATCAGACTTATCGCAATCGAACCGAATTTCTCTGGATCCTCTCTAGGCATCGCCGGATTTGTTATTATATTTATCAGACGGGGCGAGGTGCTCCGAGCGATCGAGGTGTGATGGCAGATTTGCTGCGCAAAATTTCGGCGCGAATCACCGACGGTGACGGCAGTGGCGACGGCCGCTCCGGCGACAGCGATATCGTTACCGAGCGCAAGACCCGCACCAAGTCCAAGACCGCCAAGCCGCCTCTGTACAAAGTAATTTTGCTCAATGACGACTACACGCCAATGGAATTTGTCGTCGAAGTTTTGAAGGCCGTATTTCACAAACCGCATGCGGATGCGACGCGAATCATGCTGCACGTGCATCAGAACGGGATGGGCGTCGCGGGCGTGTATCCTTTCGAAGTCGCGGAGACCAAGACCAACACCGTCGAGGAACTCGCGCGGCAGGCCGAGTATCCGCTCAAATGCGTGATGGAAAAGGAGTAGCCAGGCAGTACCATCGATGGCTTCATCGAATAACAACATTATGATCAGTCGCGAATTGCAGGTAACGCTGCAGCTCGCGATGACGGAGGCCGTCAACCGGCGGCACGAGTTCGTACTGTCTCGAGCATCTGCTGTTCGCGATGCTGCACGACGTGACGACGACCACGATTCTGAAGAGCTGCGGCGCCGATCTCGACGCGCTGCGGCGCAAGCTCGCGCACTACCTCGACGAGCAGGTCGAGCGGATGCCCAAGGGCGAGGAAGTATCGCCGCGCTATGCGATCGGAGTGCAGCGTGCGCTGCAGCGGGCGGCGTTGCACGTTCAATCGGCGGGGCGCCAGGAAATCACCGGCGGCAACGTGCTGGTCGCGATGTTCCATGAAACCGAATCGCCGGCGATTTTCTTTTTGCAGGAGCAGGGCGTCACGCGCTTCGACGTCATCAATTTTATTTCGCACGGCGTTTCGAAAGCGGGTGCGGAAGACGACGAGGACGGCGACGAGCCGGACGGCAAGGATTCAGTCGAGCCCGAGGGTCATGAGCATGAAGGCGGCGACGAAGACGGCGAGCGCAAGCTGTCGCCGTCGAAGGCGCTGAACACTTACGCGATCAATCTTGCCAAGCGCGCGGCTGACGGAAAAATCGATCCGCTGGTCGGGCGCAAGAAGGAACTCGAGCGCGCGGTGCACGTGCTGTTGCGCCGGCGCAAGAATAATCCCGTATTCGTCGGCGAAGCGGGAGTCGGCAAGACCGCGCTCGCAGAAGGACTAGCGCTCGCGATTCACAAGGGCGACGTGCCCGAAGCGCTGAAGGGCGTCGAGATTTACGCGCTCGATATGGGCGCGCTGCTGGCGGGTACGCGCTTTCGCGGAGACTTCGAGCAGCGGCTGAAGGCGGTTATCAAGGCGGTCACGGGCGACTCGAAGCGGATTTTGTTCATCGACGAGATTCACACGATCGTCGGTGCGGGTGCGGCGTCGGGCGGGACGATGGATGCGTCGAACCTGCTGAAGCCGGCGCTCGCGTCGGGCGATTTGCGATGTATCGGATCGACGACCTACCAGGAATACAAGCGATCGTTCGACAAGGACAAGGCGCTCGCGCGGCGCTTCCAGCGAATCGACGTGGTCGAGCCGACGCAGGACGAGGCGGTGCAGATTCTCAACGGCATCAAGTCGTACTACGAGAAGCATCACAACGTGCGCTACACGAATTCGGCGATCAGATTGTCGGTCGAGTTATCGGCGCGCTACGTCAACGACCGCTTCCTGCCCGACAAGGCGATCGACGTGATGGACGAGGCGGGCGTCGCGGGGCATTTGCGTGGCACCGGTTCGACGGAGCCGGTGACGGTCGGCACGCGCGACGTCGAGCGGACGGTTGCGCGGATGGCGAAGATTCCGGAGCGCACAGTGTCGGCGACCGATCGCGGGCGCTTGCAGACGCTCGACGAGGACATGAAGCAGGCGGTCTTCGGCCAGGACGAGGCGATCAATTCGGTCGCTCGTGCGATCAAGCTCGCGCGATCGGGCCTGAGTCATCCGGACAAACCGGTCGGTGCGTTTTTGTTCGCGGGACCGACCGGCGTCGGCAAGACCGAAGTCGCGCGCCAGCTTGCGAAGGTAATGGGCGTCGAGTTCATCCGCTTCGACATGAGCGAGTATATGGAGCGGCACACGGTGTCGCGGTTGATTGGCGCGCCGCCGGGATACGTCGGCTTCGATCAGGGCGGGCTGTTGACCGACGCGATCAACAAGACGCCGCATGCAGTGTTACTACTTGACGAAATCGAAAAGGCGCATCCCGATTTGTTCAACATCCTGTTGCAGGTGATGGATCACGCGACGCTCACCGACAACAACGGGCGCAAGGCGGATTTCCGCAACGTGATTCTCGTGATGACGACCAACGCCGGCGCGCAGGAACTGTCGCGCGCGATGATCGGTTTCCACGGCGGACTAGGGCAGGGTGATTCGAAGAACGTGCTCGAGAAGATGTTCGCGCCGGAGTTCAGAAACCGCCTGTCGGCGACGATCCACTTTGAGCCGCTCAGCCCGGAGACGATGGTGCGCGTGGTCGACAAGTTCCTCGCGGAGCTGCAGGAGCGCCTCGACAAGCAGAAGGTCACGCTGACGGTGACGCCGGCGGCGAAGAAATGGCTGGCGGAACATGGTCACGATCCCCGCTTCGGCGCGCGTCCACTGGGACGGCTAATCGAAAACGAGATCGCGCGCGAGCTCGCGGATCAGGTGCTCTTCGGCAAGCTGACCAAAGGCGGCAAAGCGGTCGCAGACCTCGACGGCGACAAGCTGTCGTTCTCATACGAACCAAATCAGGCACGTCAGCCAGCGCCAGTGGCGTGATCTGGTCTCCTCCTCCCACGTGGGAGGAGGGAATTCGGACTTCAGATCTGATCGAGCGGCTTTTGCAGTACCGTTGGATGCACGAATTCTGCGCCGGCCGTTTCGGGATGATCGATGTTGTAGTGCAGGCCGCGGGACTCGCGGCGGTTCATCGCGGAGCGTACGACCAGCTCCGCGACCTTCGCCAGGTTGCGCAACTCGATCGTGTCGGCGTCGAGCAGATGGTCCCAGTAGTAGCTGTGGATCTCGTCCTTGACCAACTCGATTCGGCGCAGCGCGCGCTCGAGGCGCCGGTCGCTGCGCACGATGCCGACGTAGTTCCACATCAGGCGGCGAATCTCGTCCCAGCTCTGCGTGATCATCACGCGCTCTTCGCTGCGAATCGCGCGGCCGGGATCCCATTCGGGAAACTCCGGCGGCGCGCCACCTCCTGACACAACGATTTCGCGCGCCGACGCGAAGCCGCGACGGCCCATCACCGCCGCCTCGAGCAGCGAGTTCGACGCAAGCCGGTTGGCGCCATGCAGTCCCGTCATCGCGACTTCGCCGGCTGCGTACAGGCGCGGTATCGAGGTGCGTCCGTCGAGGTCGGTCTGCACACCGCCGCACATATAATGAGCCGCCGGCACCACCGGAATGGGGCCTTTGGTGAGGTCGTAGCCAAAGCTCAAGCATCGCTTGAAGATATTCGGAAACCGCTTTTTGATGAAATCGGCCTCGCGATGGCTCAGATCCAGATACACGAAATCCAGGCCATGGCGCTTCATCTCGGAATCGATCGCGCGTGCAACGACGTCGCGCGGCGCCAGTTCGGCGTCCGGATGGTAGCGCTTCATGAAGGCGGTCCCGTCGGGCAGTTTCAGAATCGCGCCCTCGCCGCGCAGCGCCTCGGAAATCAGAAAAGACTTGGCGGCAGGATGGTACAGGCAGGTCGGATGGAACTGGTAGAACTCGAGATTCGCGACCGACGCTCCCGCCCGATACGCCATCGCGACGCCGTCGCCCGACGCGATGTCGGGATTGGTCGTGTAGAGATAGACCTTGCCGGCGCCACCGGTCGCGAGCATCGTGGCGCGCGAAATCACTTTGCGAATTTCGTGAGTGGTGCGATCGAGCGCATAGACGCCCCAGCATGCGCCGGGCTTGCCGGCGCTGGGAGTCTCGACCAGCAGATTGATCGCGACGTGATTTTCCAGAGTGCGGATATTGGGGCGAGCGGCTGCAGCTGCGGTCAGCGCGCGCATTATCTCGCGGCCGGTGAGATCCTGAGCGTGAAGCACCCGGCGATGGCTATGCCCGCCTTCCTGGCCGAGGTCGTATTCGAGCTCGTTGTCGTCGGTGCCCGTGTTCTCGACGCGGGTGAAGCGAGTGCCGAGCCGGATCAGCTCGCGCACCGCCTCGGGACCTTCGCGCACGATAGTCTCCACCGCGGCGCGATCGCACAGGCCGGCGCCCGCGCGCAACGTATCCTCTATATGCGATTCGAACGAGTCGTCGACGCTCCACACGCTGGCGATTCCGCCTTGCGCATATGCGGTGTTGGCCTCGGAGCTGCCGGCCTTGGTGAGCACGGTGACGGTGCCGACTTCGGAGGCCTTAAGAGCGAAGGTCAGGCCCGCGATGCCGCCGCCGATTACCAGGAAGTCGCTGAACAGTTGCGCGTTGTGCCTCATCAGTGTCCTCGTTGTGTCAATTTGACGCTACTCGGTCTGCGCTCGGCCAGTCAAGGCGATCGCGATGCTCGCGATTTGCCCCCTCTGGACGATTCCAATATTCTTGGGAGCGCAGATCGAAACGAAAAGACCTGAGATTCGTCTAGAGGCTGAGGGCAATCTCGTGCCGATGACGCCGCCCAACATAGTCACGCTGTTCCGGATCGCCACTGCGCCGTTCCTGATCTGGATCCTGATGCACACCGGTCCAACCGCGTCGTGGCTCGCGGCGGCAGTATTCTTCGTCGCGACGGTGAGCGATTTCTTCGACGGCTACCTGGCGCGCAGCTACGACTACGTCACCACGCTCGGCAAATTTCTCGATCCGATGGCCGACAAGCTGGTGGTCACGACTGCGCTGATCATGCTCGCCGGGATGGCGCGATCGCCGCACGTGCCGGCCTGGATGGTGGTGGTGCTGGTGACGCGCGAAATAATGGTGACGGGACTGCGCGCGGTCGCGGCGGCGGAAGGGCTGATCGTCGGCGCCGAGGAGCTCGGAAAATACAAGATGACGCTGCAGGCGATCGCGATTCACGGCCTGCTGATTCATTACACGTATCTGCACGTCGATTTCTTCGCGGCCGGGATGTTTATCCTGTGGCTCGCGATGGCGGTGAGCGTCTGGTCGGGTATCGATTACTACGTGCGCGTCGTGCGCGAGCTGCGGCCGAAGCCAATCGCGGCGAGCAGCAAGCGCGCGGTGATTTGACAGGCGGCCTCGCGCCGGATAATCAGAAGGATTCGATCTACCGGTTCGGAGAGCGGGTGTAGCTCAGTTGGTAGAGCGCGTGCTTGCCAAGCACGAGGTCGTCGGTTCGAAACCGATCACCCGCTCCACATTAGGCAAACCATTAAAGGGTCATCGATGATGCCAGCACGATCCTCGGGAAACTGGTGGTCGGCGCGGCGGATGGAAGATTCAGAAGCTACGCAGTGAAGCGCAATGAATCGGCGATAGCGCGGCTGGTGGCCGACCGCGCGGGAATCGCGGCGCTCAGCAGGCCGATCGCGGCTGCGACCGCCACGCTTTCGGTTGCGACGCTCGGCATCAGATGGAGACCGAACTCAGGGCCGAGCAGAGCGGGGCCGGCGAGGCGAAGGGCCACGTAGGAAATCGCGCATCCGACCGCACCTGCCACCAGACCCATCAGCAGGCCTTCGCCGACGATGAGGCCGATCAGCGAGGCGCGGGTGAAGCCAAGCGCGCGCATCACGGCGAGCTCGTTGCGTCGTTCGCGGACCGACATCGCGGCGGTATTCGCGGAGACCAGCGCGATCACGATCACCACGATTCCTGCAAACAACTCCGCGCCGACGAAGAGCAATCGAAAATCGTGAAGCTGCGACTGGGCCACGCCGAGCTCGGTCTGGGTCGAGGTCTCGAAGGGGGCGTTGGCGAAACGCGCGTCGATTTCCTTGATCAGCGGCTGCGCGGACTCGGACGCGTCCGCTTTGACGAAAAAGATCGCGACCTTGCCCTGGAAGTCGGTGAGCTGGTTGAGCCGATCGATCGGCACGATCACGAAATTGTTGACCAGCTGGTTGCCCAGCGTGCCCGCGATGGTCAAATCTAGGTCGGCGGGGGGCGACAGTCCGTGCAGGATGATGTGGTCGCCGACCTTCCAGTTGAAGCGTTTCATCAGAGCGGGACCGACCAGCCCTGCCGAGCGTGAGCGCCCGAGCGCGGCGGCATCGCTGGCCGAGGCCCATTCAGGCCAGATGACGTGTAACTGATCGGGATCGAGACCGACTACCGGTATCAGCTCGCCGGCCTTGCGATAGCTGGTCATCATGACGAGGTACCCGGTCATCGCGCTGACGTGCGGAAGATCGCGGATGGTCTCGGCGTAGGCGGCGGGCAGCAGGTAGCTGTACCCGGCCTTGTTGCCGCAGATGAGGCGCAGCGCGCTCACGCGATCGCGAAGAATCCGCGCCGCCACGGCGGGCACGCTCATCAGCGCGGCAAAGATGCAGGTCGAGACGGCGATCGACAGGACGCTGAGAATTGTGCGGCGGCGATTGCGCAGCAGGTTGCGGATGATCAGGGGAACGAACTTCATCGATCGGCACGAGCGGTGCTGAGCGCTCGCCTCAAAATACAATACGGGTAGGCTCAAGTTGAAGGTGTCCAGTCATCGACAACGAGGTTCAACCATGAAGATCGTCGTCATCGGCGGCACCGGTCTGATTGGCTCGAAGACTGTTCCCATCCTGCGCAGAGGCGATCATGAGGTCGTCGCCGCCTCGCCCAAAAGCGGCGTCAACACCATCACGGGCGAGGGGCTCAAAGAGGCCTTGGCCGGCGCGCAGGTGGTGATCGACCTCGCCAATTCGCCATCATTTGAAGACAACGCGGTGCTGGAATTCTTCGAGACCTCGGGCCGCAACCTTCTCGCGGCGGAGGGCGCGGCCGGCGTCCGGCACCATGTCGCGCTATCCATCGTCGGAATCGACCGATCGGACAATGGCTATTTCCGCGCCAAGGTCGCCCAGGAGAAACTGATCGAGACCTCCGGCATCCCCTACACCATCATCCGCTCGACCCAGTTCCTGGAATTCCTCGGTGGTATCGCCGCTTCAAGTGCGGATGGAAACCGGATCAGGATTTCGCCCGGCCTGTTCCAGCCGATCGCGGCGGACGACGTTGCTGCCATCGTTGCCGATGTGGCGCTCGCGGCGCCGCGAAACGGTATCGTCGAGATCGCCGGCCCGGAACGAGCACCCTTCAACGAGATCGTCGCCCGCTATCTGAAGGCGGTCGGCGACCCGCGCGCGGTCGTGTGCGACCCCGAGGCCCGATACTTCGGCGGCCGAGTCGAGGAGCGATCGCTGGTGCCGTTGGGCGAAGCGCGCCTCGGCCGCATCGGTTTCGACGAATGGCTCCGCCGCTCACAGGCAAGAGCCTGATCCTACTCAGCTCAGCTGGAAATTCCGGCTTTAACTTTCATCTTCCCTTGGGAATGAACCCAGGGATGCCTGTGTTCACAACCGGATTGAGCCTGACTCGGATACTGATACCTTCACTAATTTCCTTGATGGCGTTATCGGGAAGCGCCGAGATATCAAAATTTTGCTCGATGTAGCGGATGCTTGTAGCTGTGGTGAGAGGAGCCGTGCCGCGCTGCAGCGCCCAGGCCAGTAGGACTTGAGCCGGGGTTTTGCTGACGCGCTTCGCAATGACGGTGATCACAGGATTGTCGGTCAACTTGGGTTCAATGCCATGACCCAAAGCAGCGAAGGCCTGCATCACGATGCCATTCCTCTTGCAATAGTCGAGCAGATCCCATTCAGGGAGATAGGGATGGGATTCGACCTGAACAGTAGCTGGCTTTACGCGAGCGATATCGAACACCTCTTTCAGCTGTCCCAAACTGACGTTCGACAATCCGATCGCCTTGCACCGACCTTCATCGACCAGGCTCTCCAAAGCCTTCCAGGTATTCGTCAGAGTCGTCGCGTCGTCATAAATTACATTACCGTTCTTGTCTCTCGGGTCTTGCTCGTCGCCGGGTTTGAAAGCGAATGGAGTATGGATGCTGTATAGATCGACATAGTCCAGTTGCAGTCTTTTCAGACTTGCCTCGAAGGCGGGTCTAACGCGTTCGGGACGATGATTGTTGTTCCAGAGCTTGGTACCGACAAAAACGTCCTTCCGTTTGACCTTGCCCTCCTTGAACACAGCGCGCATCGCTTCGCCCACCTGTTCTTCATTTCGGTACCGCTCAGCGCAATCGAATTGACGAAAGCCCACCTCCAGCGCGGCCTTAGTTGCGTCTTTCGTTGCGATTGGGTCAGGAATCAGCGTGCCAAAACCGAGCGCTGGAATCTCATCAGAGCCATTATTGAGCGGTATCTTTTTATAGCGAAGGCTGTCGCTGTCACTCATAAAACCATTACCCCTGTGACAATCGCATTCTGAGTTGAATATAACAAAGCTCTCCGAGCAATGACCAATCGTTGCCGGCCAACGAGACTCAGCACGCTCCACGCGTCCGCGGTAACCGATTCCGATTAGCTGCATTTGACGCTCGCCACCGGAAGCGCGACAATTCTTTAAAAAGGGCTTGGCCGCACCGTCCGCCCGACAGGAGGAACCCGATGAGCATTATCGATAAGGCGCTGGAAGCAAACCGCAACTATGCAAAAGGTTACGATCCATCGCTGGGGAAGCGTCCGGCTCCCAAAATCGTAGTTGTAACCTGCATGGATCCACGGCTCTCAGACCTCCCTGGAATCCTGGGCTTGCCGCAGGCCGATATAGACGTTATCCGAACCGGAGGACCCGCGGTAACCGAAGATGTTCTCGGGGAACTTGTGGTTTCCAATCGTGTACTCGGAACCACAGAGATACTGCTTCTCAATCACACCGGCTGCGGGTTCACGACATTCACTGATGCCGAGCTGAACGCTAAGGTGAGCGCTTCGACCGGAGATGCTTCACCGGCTCCGATGCGCTTCTTCTCCTATAAGGACCCGGAGCAAAATACCCGAGAGCAGATCAAGAAAGTCAGGTCGCATCCGTGGATTTCCAAAGAGGTCCCCGTGCGCGGCGTGATTTTCGACGTGGACACGGGCAGACTACGGGAAGTCAAAGCTTGAACACGAGCGCGGCGGCGATCCACTCAGTGAGTGAGGTAGTGGAAAGGCGATCGCGTCTGTTTAATTCCCTGTAGTGACATGGATCCAAAAGGCAAAGTGGCGCTAGTCACCGGTGGGGCCCGCATCGGACAGGTTGTCGCGCACAGTCTCGCGGAACGCGGGTGTGATCTGGCGCTGATATACCGCGGCTCGCGCGACGCGGCTGATGCTACGGCGGCAGCGGCAAGAGCAGCGGGCGTCAAGGCGGCTGTGCTCCGGGCAGACGCGACCAATGAGACTGAGATCGTCGCGGCGGTGAGCGAAACGGTGAAGTCGCTGGGGCGTCTGGACATTCTGATCAATATGGCTTCGATATATCAAAAGACGCCCAATCCGGACGGCGCGGCGTGGTCTGCCAGCCTGGACACAAACGCGAAGAGCGCATTCCTGTTTTCGATTCATGCGGCGCCGATCATGAAACAAGGCGGCGGTGGGCGAATAATAAACTTCTCGGACTGGCTGCCGGCTACCGGCCGTCCACATTACAAAGGCTACACTCCTTACTATGTATCGAAAGCTTCAGTCGTGGCGTTGACGCAGACCCTGGCGCTCGAGTTCGCGCCCGAAATCCTGGTCAATGCGCTGGCGCCCGGGCCGATTCTTGAGCCTCCGGGGCTGACTCCCGAGGAGAAGCTGGAGGTGATCGAAGCCACACCGCTTCGGCGATGGGGCGGTGCCGGGGAAATCGCCAAAACGATACTCTTCCTGGTCGACAGCGATTTCGTCACCGGTGAATGTATCCGCGTCGATGGCGGCCGGCATCTTTTTTGACGGTCCATCTGCTCGAACGTGTTAGCCCGCAATATTCGCCGTTGTAAAAATCGAGGCGATCGCTGAGCGAGGCGCGTGGCAGGATTCATAGAGCAAGAGTTCGGTATCCAACGGCCACCTGCCTGGTTGGATAGACTCGAAGCGCTGGTCGCACGCGAACTTGCTCCCAGCGCCCGGAAGCTTCGCACCGCCTTACGCATCGCCACGATTGTGACAATCGCGATTGGACTGGACGCGAGTTGTCACGTCAACAGTCAGCTGGGCGCGATAATTGTGTGGCTGCTGGCGGGCGCTGGACCGATGATGTCCATTCGCAAGGCCTTCGCATGGCAAATCGCGGTGATGCTCGCACTAATCACGGCGGTGGTGATGGCGCGCGCATTCGCGGAGACGCCGTGGTTGATGCTGCCGTTTATCTTCGTATGTATTTCATTTTCAACTTACCTGGGAACGACGCGCAAGCTTGGCGTGGGCATGCTCGTGATACAGATAGTCTGTCTCATTACATTCTACACCGTCGTGTTTGAACCTCAGGAAATCGGTTGGAACGCAGCAGCCGCGTTCGACGGTAGCGCGATTGCCTTCGGCCTGATCGTTCTGTTCGACAACTGGTTGTGGCCGGACCCGGGCGAGCCGATCCTGATAGGCTTCCTCGGAGCGAGCGTCGCGCGTGCTCGTGCGCAGCTTCTCGAGGCGTCGAGCTTTTTTCTCGCCGGCGAAAGCGTACCTCGACCGCAATTGCCTGCACCAACCTCCGACCTACCCGCGCATATGGCGCTTCTCGGTCAAACGGTGGCCGAGGGCGCGTCCGAGCATCGCCGAGCGATCCTGCTTGCTGCGATCACGCGCGCGGCCCGCATGAGTCTTGAAGTGGATCGCCTGGTCACTGGGGCGCGCGAGAACCTGCCTCGAGAAATTCGCACGATGGTCCGGGACGAAATTCAAAGGGCGGTAAATGCGATCGCCGCCGCGCTTGACGAGATCTCTCACAACCTGCCGGCGCGCATTGATGCAGGCGCGGACGAGCAGGCTCCCGCTACGCGGACGAATGTGCGCCTGGCGATGGACAATCTGGCGGCGCGCGTCATTGAGATCAGACCAGCATACATCGGCAAAAGCACTCCGGCGGAAATCGAAAATTTCGCGGAATTCATCGATTCGCTGGCGGTGCTGGCCAGGCACCTCGAGCGCCCGCTGGATGAACCTCCGGGGCCACCTACCACGGATTTATCGAACAGCGCTGTCCCTCGATTGAGCGAACCTGCGGATCCCGCGGTTGTGCGCTATTGCCTGAAAGTTGGCTTGTGCACGGTGGTCGGCTATCTCGTCGGCCTGATTACCCAGCGTCCGGACTTATTCATTATCCTGATGACGGTAATAACAACCGCGACGCCGACCTATGGCGCAACCCTGCACAAGATGTATCTCCGGATCGCCGGAGCTGTAATCGGAGGCGGGGTTTCCCTTCTCGCTATCATTATAGTTTCGCCCAACTTCGACACGCTCCCAGCCTATATGCTTGCGGTCTTCGCGGTCTTCTATCCGTTTGCATACGCTTCGCTCGGCAATGCGCGGATGTCATACGCGGGCAAACAAATGGGGATCGTTTTTTCGTTGGTGTTCGTGGCGTTGGGCCCATCAGACAATATCTACGAGCCCTTTTGGCGCATCTGGGGCGTCCTGCTTGGTGATTTTATCGTGGCGATGGTCTTCTTTACCCTGTGGCCGGAATACGCCGGTGATTCGCTGGTGCCCAGACTGCAAAGAGTCCTTGCCAATCTGCTCGCGCTAGCGCCAGGCGGCTCAGCTTCGAGCAGCGAGGATTCAATCCTGAAGACCAACTCGGAAACGATGCGCGTGCTGACCGAGTTCCTCGAGATCGCCGATGACGCCGGGATGGAAGGACGCACCTGCACCGTCTTCCACGATGGGATCGTCGAAGCGGCCGGGACTCTTCGCCGGATTGCGAACCGGCTGTCCTCGATCACGACCGCTCGGGTTCTCACTCAAATGCCGCAACTCGACCCGGTAACGGAGTTTGCGCGTGAGCGGGTCTTCAACGCGATTCGTGGGGAGCTCAGGTCGTGGCTGGACTTCTTCAGCGGCCCCGAACGCCTTAGCGCTTCCGCTGCGCGTGCGATCGCGGAGAAACAAACTGGTGAGTTGGCGGAACCGCTCAACGAGTTCAGTTCACACCTCGAGGAGAACGGGTTTGCCCGCTTGGCATCGTGGCCGCTCGATCCGCGTCGCACGATGATCGCGGAACTCCAGTCGATGCGACGACTTGAGTTACTATTCTCTGACCTGAATCGGTATCTGGCGGATATTCCCAGCCCCCAACGACACGCTTCACGCATCGAGGGGTGATGAGTTAGAAGAGGATCGCGACAATGCCTGATGGAAACTCACCGGAGTCCGCCGGCGAATCCCTCCACGAACCGGCGTCATCTGCACCGACGCCGGGGGTCGATGCGCCAATCGCGCGAGCCCCAACCGGGAAGCAGCCTCAAAGGCGGCCACTATGGATGTGGATCGCCGGCGGTGCGCTTGTCCTTCTGGCGCTATACGAGGTCATCCCGTGGGCCATCACTGCCTTCAGAACAGAATCAACAGACGACGCCTACGTTAACGGACACGTGACCTTTGTGGCGCCGCGGGTGCCTGGTCAAGTCGTGCGCGTGCTGGTCGACGACAACAATCGGGTGCGGAAGGGCGCCGTGCTCGTGCAGCTCGACAAGGAGCCGTACCAGGTCAAGGTCGAAATCGCGCAAGCTGCGCTGTCGGTTGCGCAGGCCGGCATCGTCACAGCACAAGCGAAAGTTCGGGGCCTTGAGAGTCTGGCGCGCAGCCAACGATTCGATCTGGCAAATGCGATGCACAACCTCAACAACCAGGTCGCCGATCTGCACTCCAAAGTAGATGCCCTTCAAGGCGCGAACGCCACCTTGATCAAGACCCAGGCCGACTTCGGGCGGGAGAAGCAGCTCTACCAACAGCAGGTTATATCAAAATCGGAGTTCGATTCGTTCCAGGAAGCCTTTTCGGTAGCTCAGGCACAGCAGCAGCAGGCTCAGCATGATGTCGGGGCGGCTCGTGCCGAACTTGGGCTGGCAGCCACATCCAAAAACGGTAATGAACTCAGCGGCATCCCGGCGAACCTCGATCAAAGTTATTCAGCGGTCAAGGTTGCCCAGGCGCGACTCATGCAGACTGCGGCGGAGCTAGGGTCCTTTCATTCATTCAAGGAGTCTCCCGACGCGATGCTCGCCGAGTTCTACAAGCGCGACCCTTCCGGCAATATCGATGCGATCTTCGATGAGATTTCCAAAAATGCACCCGACACCAAACAGGCTGAGGCCAAGTTAAGTGAGGCCCAAGCCAATCTCGATCAAGCCAAGCTGAACCTTTCCTACTGCGATGTCGTGGCCGTCATCGACGGTGTCGTGACGCGCCGCAGCGTCAACCCCGGCGATCAGGTTATCGCCGGGCAGGGGCTGATGGCGCTGAGATCTCTCACCGATATTTGGATCGACGCCAACTTCAAGGAGACGCAACTGGCGAATCTGCGCATCGGGCAACCGGTTCAGATCGACGTCGACATGTACGGCAGTCACCGGCATTTTCAGGGTCGCGTTTCCGGATTCACGATGGGAACTGGATCGACGCTGGCGCTTTTGCCGGCCGAGAATGCGACCGGAAACTTCGTCAAGGTTGTGCAGCGGCTGCCGGTGCGAATCGAGTTGACCAACTACGATCCGAACGTAGCGCCACTGTTCATAGGGCTATCGGTCACTCCGTACGTGTACATCCACGAGACAGTTACCGGTCCGAACGCTGGCAAGATGCTGCAAGCCTCAGTATCCGCGACTGGTCCCGTTTCCGCGCCCAGCCCGCAATGAGTGCCGCAGCGCTCCAGGTTCCGCTCGCGAGGCGATCGGTCAATCCCTGGCTGATAGCGGTTGCGGTGGTAATCCCGACCTTCATGGAGGTTCTGGATACCACAATCGCGAATGTGTCCCTGCGCTACATTGCCGGCGGTTTGTCGGCCGCCAATGTTGATAGCGAGTGGGTCATCACCACTTACCTCGCATCCAATGCGATCGTTTTGCCGATTTCCGGATGGCTCGCGCTGCGGCTGGGCAGGCGAAACTATTTCCTGCTCTCGATCGCGATCTTTACGATGGCGTCGGCTTTGTGCGGAATGGCGGGAAGCCTTGGTTTTATAATCGCAGCTCGAGCGCTTCAGGGTGTGGCCGGCGGTGGTCTCCAACCCTCGAGCCAGGCCGTGCTGCTGGATGCGTTCCCGCAAGAGAAACAAGGCCAGGCCATGACGATCTTCGGGATGGCGGCACTTCTCGCGCCGGTTGTCGGGCCAACGCTCGGCGGCTTTATCACCGACAACTACGGCTGGCGCTGGATCTTCTATCTGAACGTGCCGGTCGGCCTGTTGGCCTATTTCATGTGCCACGCGCTGGTCGAGGATCCGGAATATTTCAAAGCTGAAAGGGCCAGGAATCGGAATCGACGCGAGCCCTTCGACGTGCTCGGCCTCTGTCTGCTAACCGTGACCATGGTTTGCTGGGAGGTCATGCTCAGCAAGGGTCAGGAGTGGGACTGGCTCGGCGATCCCTTCTATCGCGTGCAAGCCCTGTTGATCCTGTTCGCGCTCGGCCTGGGCGGCTTGATCTATCGCGAATTGCATCTGCGCAATCCACTAGTCGCGCTGCGGACGATGGCCGACCGAAACTTCGGCACCTGCTGCGTCATAATTTTCTGCGCCTACGCAGTGCTCTACGCCAACACCATTTCGCTTCCCGCCTTGCTGCAGTCCCTTTTTGGCTACGACGCCACAACCTCGGGGTTGGTTCTATCGCCATCAGGAATCTTCGCGATCATCATGCTGGTCGTTGTCGGCGCACTTCTATCGCGCGGATTCGATGCCCGCTATCTAATGGCCGGCGGTCTAATCACGATGGCCGTCGGAAACTACTGGATGGCTCACCTCAACCTTGAAATTAGTCCGTGGCAGGTGGTGTGGCCGAGGGTAGTGGTGATCGCGGGGTTGTCGATGCTGTTCGCGCCACTTAACGTGGCAGCGTTTATCTATCTACCGAAGGAGATCCGCGGCGCTGCCGTCGGATTGCTGGCTCTGCTGCGCAACGAAGGTGGCAGCGTGGGAACTTCGGTCGCCCAAATCATTCAACAACGGCGCGAACAGTTTCATACCCTGCGGCTGAATGAAAGCCTCGATCCCCTGAACCCTCCGGTCAAAGCTCTGTTGACGCGGGGCCAGGCGTTTTTCCTGCAGCACAACGGCGACGCTGTATTGTCACATCAAATGGCGTTGGGCGTTCTCGGCCAGTCGCGAGCGCAACAGGCGTCGTCAATGGCTTACTTTGACGTATTCTCATTTTCAGCTGCAGTCGGCTTGATGTTGGTATTTTTTATCCCGCTCATGCGCCGCTCGGTAGCGGAGAAGGGCGCCCATATCGGTGCGGAATAAGACGGACAGCTTCAGGCGCCGCAACCTCGGCAGATGAATGACGCAAGTTCATCAAGTCGCGATCCTGATTCCGCTGGCAGTAGCCGCGAGCGCGGTCGCATGCACGATCATTATCCGGGCGCTGGCGGTGATGACGACAGTAACCTTCGTTCGCCGTGAGAGACGGCTGGGCCGCGTAGGCGCAGGCTTCCTAATCGACCTTTCAATCGTTGCGCTGGTAATGTCGGTCGCGTTGGTGGCCCACCTGATTGATATCGCCATCTGGGCGGTCCTGTTCCTGGTCTGTGGAGAATTCTCCAATTTCGGAACCGCGTACTACCATTCAGCGGTCAACTACACGACGTTGGGATACGGTGATGTGAGTATGACACCCGCATGGAGAATGTTGGGACCGCTCGAAGCTGCGAACGGGATGCTCATGTTCGGAGTTTCGACCGCGATCATTTTCGCCGTCATGCAACGGTTGATTCAGGCCAGGTTTGCAGATCTCAGGGACTGAGCGCCGACAACAAAGGGTCTTTGGGGGAACGCTACCACTCTGCGTTTCTTACAGGTGGCCACGCGCGCGCGAGCCTCGGGCATCATTGTGCCCACTTTTGCGCCCTGACTCGGTGCCCGTCTATACAGTCGTCGGTTCGAAACCGATCACCCGCTCCATGTAAAATCTCGAGAGATTCAGACCCGGGGTTTGCGGGCCACGCTGAAGATCAGGCGAGAGGCGTGGGACTCAACCTCTCGCCACTAGAGATGATCAGACCGCCCCGGTACAGGTAATACACACCTGACAGGTTGGATTGGAAGTTGGAGCGGAACACGCTGACGGGCTGCTCTGGCCGCTCAGGTCAGTGCAGGTATCGTTGTTGTGGCATGGGCTCTTATTCGTCCCGACGGTGCAGCTCGGCACAATTTTAATCTCGCCTGAGCTATTATTTACGCAGGCGAACGTATCGCTATGGCCAACCGCGCTCGCTAGGGTTTGCCCGATGGTTTGCCAGCCGGTCGGTGCGAAATACCTATTCGTTCCAAAAAACGTATTCACTTCGACGGTAACCGGCAACAAGACCGCACCCAGATTACAGCTACAAGAGTAACCTCCGGTGATAATTACACCCCCGGGACCGTCAGGATCGGTGCAGCTAACGTCAATATTAAAAGACCCGTTGGCAGAAACAGGAGTGTTCGGTGAACAGAACGCTATTGTTGATTGCGCGAGCGCGGTCGATGCTCCGATTGCCATTAGGGCAAGCGCCAAAAAGCTCGTCATTAATTTTCTCATATCCATTCTCTCCTCCCGGGCCGCTGCTGAATTCCCGGACGATGCGGATTGTGTGGATGTTGCCAGTCAGGCGTTCGCTTCACCGAGTCTCTTACGTTCCGAGTGAAAGCCACGTGCCAGGCGCTGCGTTAGAGCCTTGTCGGGGGGGAGGCCAACGCTGTCTGCTTCTAACAACTGGGCGCAGTTAGGGCTACCGGCAATAGGTTACAAAACGATGAACTGCTCCCGAACGCTCTCGCTCGCTCGAGATTTGCGACCGACGCGGCGAAATGGCGACGCTCGTCGTTGGAATCAGACCGGGGGATTTCCCAGCGCAGCGGGGCCGCCGGGGGTGGTCGTCGAGTCTGAGCGGCTTAGCCATCGGACTGAGAAGTAGGCGCCGATCCATGAGCCCGATGCGGCGAACACTACGTATACCGAGTTGCCGGTGTAGCTGATTACGGCGAAGGCTGAGAGCAGGTACCACAGCGCGCTCCACGATGCTGCTCGCGACGGGCGGCGCGCGGTTACTGCCGCGTTGAACATGACGTACACGGCGTCGGTCGCGGCCGTCGATGCGACGACGCCTGCGGCAATCAGTGGGTTCAGGTTGAGCGTCATCGGCTCCTCCATGCTCCGAAATTCACGATGCTTTCCAGCGACCTAACCCCTAACCCCTTCCCATAGTGGGAAGGGGAACTAGTGTTGAAGCGATTACTTTTTCTTTGCGCCCTCGCTCGCTTTGAAGCGCGCGCTGGCGAGGGTGAAGATTTGCGGGTTGCCGGTTTGCCAGCTGAGCGTCAGCTTGCATGCGCGGATTTTCCATCCGGCGGGCGTGCGGGCGAATCGATTGGTGTAGTAGCCGAACATCGTTTGCATGCTGTCGCCGGTGTCGTTGGGCAAGAAGTGGCGCGCCTGCACGTATGCGATGCAGGTCGCGTTGTCGCCGGCGACCGTGATCACATGATTCGTAATCATGTGCTGCGTCGCCGCAAGGCCGCTGAGTGAGCGGCGCGCCGCTTCGGTCCATCGATCGGCGCTGACCTTGCGCGGCGCGCCGCCGAAGACCGATGTGAAGTCGGTTTCGATTTCGTCAGTGAAGCATGAGCTGAACAGCGGCCAATCGCGCGAATCGAGTCCGGTCGCGTAGCGCAGTTGCACGTCGCTGATTTCGGCGCGGTCGATCAACAATTGAAGCTTGGCGTTTTCCATGATGGTTGTCTCCCTCGGAACAATCGATACGGATAGCGTGGAACTTCAATCCCTGCCTCTACCAACAAACGGCGGGCAGTGCGAGAATTTTTTGAAGCGCCGCAATTCGAGGCTTAGGTCTTCTTCATGGCGGAACTACTTTCCGATCAGCAGCTTTCTCTAATCGACGCGTACTGGCGCGCGTCCAACTACCTGACCGTCGGCCAGATTTACCTGATGGCGAATCCGCTGCTGCGCGAGCCGCTGGGGCCGGAGCACATCAAGCCGCGACTGCTGGGGCATTGGGGGACTTCGCCGGGGCAGAATTTTATCTACGTGCATCTCAACCGGCTGATTTGCGAGCACGACGCTGACGTCATCTATATTTCGGGGCCGGGCCACGGCGGTCCGTCGGTCATGTCGCACACTTATCTCGAGGGCACGTACTCCGAGATTTATCCGCGAATCTCAGAGGACAGCGAGGGGATGCGCCTGCTGTTTCGCCAGTTCTCGACCCCGGGCGGGGTGCCGAGTCATGCGGGTCCGCATGTTCCGGGTTCGATCAATGAAGGCGGCGAGCTTGGTTATTCATTGGTGCATGCGTTCGGCGCGGCGTTCGACAATCCCGACCTGATCGTCGCGTGCGTGATCGGCGACGGCGAGGCGGAGACCGCGCCGCTCGAAGGCGGATGGAAAGGCGTAAAGTTTCTCAACCCGGCCCGCGACGGCGCGGTCCTGCCGATCCTCCATCTCAACGGCTACAAGATTTCCGGGCCCACCGTGTTCGGCCGCGACGACGACCAAGACATCCGCGCGTTGCTCGAAGGCCACGGCTACGAGGCCCACTTTGTCGCGGGCGACGATCCCACGCGGATGCATCGCGAGTTCGCCGCGACGCTCGACAAATGCTACGCGACGATTCGCGCGATCCAGACCGAGGCGCGCGCTAATGGGATTCCGAAGCGGCCGACTTGGCCCGCGATCGTTCTGCGAACGCCCAAAGGGTGGACGGGGCCGAAAGTCGTCGATGGCGTGCAGATCGAAGGGACGTTCCGCGCGCATCAGGTGCCGCTCGAAAAAGTGAAAGAGAACCCCGATCATTTGAAATTGCTCGAAGCGTGGATGCGCAGTTACCGGCCCGACGAATTGTTCGATCAGCGCGGCGCGTTGAAGCCGGAGATCAAAGCGATGGCGCCGAAGGGAACTCGCCGGATGGGCGCGAATCCACACGCCAACGGCGGACTGCTGACCGTCGCGCTCGATATTCCGTCGTTCACCGAATATGCGGTGAAGCTCGAACAGCCGGGTAGCGTCAAAGTCGAATCGACGCGTCCCTTCGGCAAGATGATCCGCGATATCTTCACGCGCAATTCGAAGCAGCAGAACTTTCGCCTGTTCTGTCCCGACGAGACCAACTCCAATCGGCTGGGCGACGTGTTCGAGGTCGAGAATCGATGCCTGGTGAGCCGCATCGAGAGTTACGACGATCACGTTTCGCCCGACGGCCGCGTGATGGAAGTGCTGAGCGAGCATTGCCACCAGGGATGGCTCGAAGGTTACACGCTGACCGGTCGCCATGGGGTTTTCGCGTCGTACGAGGCGTTCGCGATGATCGTCGACTCGATGGCGGCGCAGCATTCGAAGTGGATCGAGACGTGCAGGGCGGAGCTACCGTGGCGCCGTCCGATTCCGTCGCTGAACTACCTGCTCACTTCGACCTGCTGGCGCAACGATCACAACGGCTTCAGCCATCAGGGCCCCGGCTTCATCGACACTCTGCTGACCAAGCGCGGAATCGTGTCGCGAATCTACCTGCCGCCCGACGCGAACTGCCTGCTGTCGGTCGCTGACCATTGTCTGCGCAGCCGCGATTACATCAATTTGATCGTGATCGACAAGCAGATGCATCCGGTGTGGCTCGACATCGACGCGGCCCGCGAGCATTGTTCGCGCGGCGCGTCAGTCTGGCGTTGGGCTGGCAACGACAACGAAAACGGCAAGGAGCCCGATCTTGTGATCGCGTGCGCCGGCGACGTGATGACCGAAGAGGCGATCGCGGCGGCATGGCTGTTCCGCAAGTATCTGCCCGAGATGAAGATCCGGGTCGTGAACGTCGTCGATCTGATGACGCTGTTTCCGCCCGATCGTCATCCGCACGGCATGAGCGAGGATTATTTTGCCGAGCTCTTCACGCGCGACAAGGACGTCATCTTCGCCTTTCACGGTTACCCCGGCGAGGTTCATCAGATCCTGCATGGCCGCCCCAATCCGGATCGCTTTCACGTGCGCGGCTACGTCGAGGAGGGGACTACGACGACGCCCTTCGACATGCTGGTTCTGAACAGGGCGAGCCGATATCACCTGTGCATCGAGGGATTGCGTCGCGCGCCGCGTTACCAGGAGCGCGCGCGCGAGCTGATCAAGATGACCGAAGACGCGCTCGACGCACATCGCAAGTACGTGGTCGAGCATCTCGAAGACATGCCCGCCATTCGCAACTGGAAATGGACGCCCGACTAATTCTATGAAAGTAAACCCACTCGCAGGAAAACCTGTCGATCAATCGCAGCTGGTCGACGTGCCGCGACTGATCACCGCGTACTACAGTCTCGTGCCCGACCCCGCCAATCCCGCCGAGCGCGTCTCGTTCGGCACGTCGGGGCATCGCGGGTCTGCGTTCGACACCGCGTTCAACGAGGCGCACATCGTCGCGATCAGCCAGGCGATTTGTCTCTATCGCAAGAGTCAGAACATCAGCGGGCCGCTCTACCTAGGGATGGACACGCACGCGCTGTCGGTGCCGGCGTTCGCCATTGCGCTCGAAGTGCTGGCCGCCAACGAGGTCGAGACGATGGTCGATGCCGCGGGCGGCTACACGCCAACGCCGGCGATCTCGCACGCGATCCTGACCTACAATCGCGGCCGTAAGAACGGGCTCGCCGACGGGATTGTGATCACGCCGTCGCACAATCCGCCCGCTGACGGCGGCTTCAAGTACAATCCGCCCAACGGCGGCCCGGCCGATACCGCAGTCACCGACTGGATTCAGAATACGGCCAACGATTTTCTCAAGAACAAGCTCGCCGGAGTGAAGCGCGTTCCGTATGAGAGCGCGCTCAAGTCCGCGACGCTTCACAAGCACGATTACATCGCAGCCTACGTCGGCGATTTGAGCAACGTCATCGACATGGAATCGATTCGCAGCGCCGGCGTGCAGGTCGGAATCGATCCACTCGGCGGCGCGGCGGTGCATTACTGGCCGGCGGTGATCGAGAAGTACAAGATCAAGGCGACGGTGATCAGCGACGTCGTCGACCCGACGTTTCGTTTCATGACCGCCGACTGGGACGGCAAGATCCGGATGGACTGCTCGTCGCCGTATGCGATGGTGCGTTTGCTCGCGATGCGCGATCGTTTCGACGTTGCGTTTGCCAACGACACCGACGCCGACCGCCACGGAATAGTCACTCGATCCGCAGGGCTGATGAATCCGAATCACTACCTGGCGGTCGCGATCTCGTACCTGTTTCGCAATCGCCCGCGATGGCGCAAGGACGCCGCCGTCGGCAAGACGGTGGTCAGCAGCAGTATGATCGATCGTGTCGCGGCGAGTCTCGAGCGCAAGCTGATTGAGACTCCGGTCGGCTTCAAGTGGTTCGTGGACGGGCTGCTCGATGGATCGGTCGGCTTCTGCGGCGAGGAAAGCGCGGGCGCGTCCTGTCTGCGCACCGACGGAACCGTGTGGACGACCGACAAGGACGGTCTCATTTTCGGCCTGCTGGCCGCGGAGATGACGGCGCGCGAAGGGCGCGATCCGGGTGCGATGTACACAGACCTCACGAAGAAGTTCGGTGCGCCAGCCTATGAGCGCATCGACGCACCCGCGACGCTCGCGCAAAAGGAGATTCTGAAGAAACTCACGCCGGAGAAACTCGACGCGCACGAACTGGCGGGCGAGAAGATTCTCAAAACGCTGACGGTCGCGCCCGGCAATGGCGCGGCAATCGGTGGAATCAAGGTGATCGCGAAAAGCGGATGGTTCGCGGCGCGTCCGTCGGGCACCGAAGAGGTTTACAAGATCTACGCGGAGAGTTTTCGTGGCACCGATCAGCTCCATCAGATCCAGGCCGAGGCGCAGGAACTGATCGCGCGAGTCTTCAAGCAGGCCGAATCGAAGAGCGGCTGAAGGAAAAGGCTGGTTGCCGGCGCGTAACGTTATACTCTGCATCAACGTCGGCTCGTCGTCGTGCAAGTTCGCGCTGCACCAGATCAGAAAATCAGTCGGCGCGTTGCCGGCGCGCTCGGCGGGTCGGATATGCGGTCGTCACCGGCGGGATCGGTGAACATGCCGCGGCAATCGGTGGCGAAGTCTGCGCAGGGCGGGAAAATCTCGGTATCGCGATCGGTCCGCCACGCAACATATTCGAGCGCAGACACCGATCAGTTCGAGCCGCCAGCAAATGCCGGGTGCGCGCAATTCCGACCAACGAAAATCTCATGGTCGCTCGACATACGGCTGCACTGGTATTTGAATAGAGGCAACCGCGATGAAGCTTTATTTCGCACCGCAGACCAGGGCAATCCGGCCGCTGATCATGCTCGAAGAACTGGAAGTGCCGTACGAAACGGTCCTGATCGATTTCAAAGCCGGCGAGCATGAGAGCGACGAGTATCGAAAGATTCATCCGCACGGACAATTGCCCGCGCTGAAAGATGGCACGCTCACGATGTTCGAGTCGGCGGCGATCTGTGCGTATCTCGCGGACAAGTTCCCGGACAAGCGGATGGCGCCGGCGCTCGGCACCGTCGAGCGCGGGATGTACTACCAGTGGATGTTCTACTCGATGTCGGCGCTCGAAGGATTCGCACTCGACCGCGAGCGAATGAAGGAATGTTTTCTGGTGCTCGATCGCGTCCTGAGCGGACGGAAATACCTCGTCGGCGACAAGATGACGGCGGCTGACGTGATGATCGGATCGGGAGTCGTATGGCTCGACGCACGGCATCATCTGTTGGATGACTTCCCGTCGCTGGACGCCTATGCGCAGCGCCTGATCGCGCGGCCGTCATTCCAGCGCGCGTTCGCGCCGCCCAGCCAGGCCGTGCAACGATAAAATTCTCTGGATGTGCGGACGATTCACAATCACCCGCCGCGACGGCAACTCGCTGGCTGCGGAACTTGGCGTGCCGGCGGATTCGTTCGTCGACTATCGGCCTCGCTACAACGTCGCGCCGACACAGAGTCATTTCATTGTCAGGATCAAGTACGAAAATCGGGAAGTGATTCCCGCAACCTGGGGACTCATCAAGAGTGGCTCGAGGGACGCCAGCATGGCGGCGAAAACGATCAACGCGAGATCGGAGACCGTCGATACGCGAGGCGCATTCCGAGACGCGTTCCAGAAGCGTCGATGCGTCGTGCCGGCCGACGGCTTCTTCGAATGGACCGGGCCGAAGACCGCGCGACAGCCGACGTGGTTCCATCGCGAGGACAGCCGGCTGCTGCTGTTCGCCGGCCTCTACGAAGCATGGCAGAAAGAGCAGGGCGTCTGGCAGACGACCTTCACGATTCTGACCACGTCAGCCAACGCGCTGCTCGAGTCCTATCACGACCGGATGCCGGTGATCCTGGCCGACCGAGACGCCGACGACTGGATGGACCCGCGCGCGCCCGATCCTCACGCGCTCAAGCGCCTCCTGGTTCCTGCGCCCGCGGAGCTGCTGACCGCAACTCCAGTCTCGCCCGAGGTCAACAACGTAGACAACGATTCCCCCGACCTCCTGCAGCCAGCCGGGCAGATGAGTCTTTCGCTGCGAAGCGGTTAGATCAACGCGGCAACCACTTTTTGGCGATCGCTCTCACCAAGCGCCAATAGGACGGCGCTGGTCGCTGCTTTGGTGACGGACCGATCTTCGGCAACGTTCGTGCTCTCTCAGCAGTCTTTGTCTTCTGACTGCCTCGCTTAGCCTTCCTTCGACTACTCCGACGCACGCTCAAAAATCACCGACCGGGCACAAACCTTGCGCATGGTGGGTCGGATGCGTTCGCGCTCGGCAAGTCGAAAGGCACGATGGTTCTCAAATACATAGTCACTCGAGTTTCAATCACGGCGCTGGCGATTCTCCTGTGCGTGGCGGGATCGTCGGCGGCGGATGCATCAAACAAGCCTCGACCCGTGGTGCTATCCACGAATCCAGCTGGCGGCGCCGTCGATGTGGACGTGCAGACCAGTATCACCGTGAACTTCAGCCTGCCGATGAAGTGCGAATCGATAAACAAACATTCCTTTCGGCTCAAGCCGGTCAGATCCCGGGATATCGCAGCGAGCAGCATCACCTGCAGCGGTAGCATCGCGAGCTTTACCCCGACGAGAAATTTGGAGTTCAGCACTGGCTACAAAATATATTTCGTCGGAAGGGTCAGAGCTGCCAACGGAGAAAAGCTGAAGGATCGATTCAGTTCGTTTTTCACCACTGGTCCGAACTCCAGGCCTCCGCCCACCGCAACTGCCACATCTACCCCTACTGCGACTGCCACCGACACTCAGACTGCCACCGCCACCGCAACTCCGACGGCCACTGCCACGGCGACCGCAACTGATACGCCTACGGTTACTGCGACCCCAACTCTAACCGCCACCGACACTCAGACCGCGACATCCACCGCGACTCCGACCGATACGGCGACATCGACTCCAACGGCGAGCGCAACTGATACTCAGACGGCCACTGCAACTGCGACCGACACAGCGACGCCGACCGCAACTTCGACAGCCACTGATACGGCTACAGCAACCCCAACTGCGACTGCCACGACGACTGCAACTCCGACCGACACGGCTACAGCTACGGCGACCCCAACGACGACCGCCACCGACACCCAGACCGCGACATCCACCGCAACTTCGACAGCGACCGATACAGCGACCGCGACGGATACGCCGACATCGACTCCAACGGCGAGCGCAACTGATACTCAGACGGCCACTGCAACTGCGACCGACACGGCGACCGCGACCGCAACTTCGACAGCGACCGATACGGCGACCGCGACTGATACGGCTACGGCGACCTCAACGGCAACCGCCACAGAAACTCAGACTGCCACGGCCACCGACACGCCGACGCCGACCGCAACTTCGACTGCGACCGATACGGCGACCGCGACCGATACTCAGACTGCGACAGCGACCGCAACTCCGACCGACACCGCGACCGCGACGGATACGGCGACCTCAACGGCAACCGCCACCGACACTCAGACTGCCACGGCCACCGACACGCCGACGCCGACTGCAACTTCGACGGCGACTGATACGGCGACCGCGACCGATACGGCTACAGCGACGGCGACTCTGACGGCGACTGCCACAAACACTCAGACCTCTACCGCGACCGCAACTCCGACCGACACGGCAACGCCGACCGCAACTTCGACAGCCACCGATACGGCGACCGCGACCGATACGGCTACAGCTACGGCGACTGGGACGGCGACTGCGACCGACACTCAGACTGCAACAGACACCGCAACTTCGACCGACACGGCGACGCCGACTGCAACTCCGACCGACACTGCGACGGCGACTGACACGGCTACAGATACGGCGACTGCCACCGACACTCAGACGGCAACGGCGACTGCAACTTCGACAGCCACCGATACGGCGACCGATACTCAGACTGCGACAGCCACCGCGACTCCGACCGACACCGCGACCGCCACGGATACGGCTACTGATACGGCGACTGCCACCGACACTCAGACGGCAACGGCGACTGCAACTTCGACAGCCACCGATACGGCGACCGATACTCAGACTGCGACAGCCACCGCAACTCCGACCGACACCGCGACCGCCACGGATACGGCTACTGATACGGCGACTGCCACCGACACTGCGACGGATACCGCCACCGCGACTCCGACCGACACGGCCACCGATACTGCCACCGACACGCCGACAGCCACTGCGACCGCCACCGATACTTCGACCTCGACAACCTCCGCGACCCCAACTGCCACCGCTACCGCGGTTCCGCCTGTAGTGATTTCGACCAGCCCTGCGGCTATAGGATGCGGCGGACAGGGGATGGGGACCAATCAGGAAATTACGGCAACCTTCAACGAGCCGATGGACTCTGCGTCGATCCTCGCCTCAGGAACTTTCATCGTGACCGGCCCTGGTGCGACGCCGGTATCGGGGGTCGTCACCTACGATACGACCAACAACATCGCAGTCTTTGCACCAACCGGAGGTAACTTCGCAACCGGCACGACCTTCACCGCGACGCTCACAACTGCGGCCCAAAGCTCGGGGCTTTTGCCCTTGGCGAGCAACTACGTTTGGACCTTTACGACCGGTGCGAGCACCAACACCACGGCGCCGCTGGTGAGCTCCACAAATCCCGTCGCTACCTCATCTGGCGCGGGCACTAACCAGAAACTCACCGCTACGTTCAGCGAAGCGATGGACGCCACAACCCTCACGCCAACGACATTTTCGTTGGTCGGACCCGGCGATGCGTTGATTCCGGGTACGGTGACCTACTCCACGACTGGCGCGACCGCAACCTTCACGCCGAGCAGCGCCCTCCTCGCCGGCGGTACATACATTGCCGTTATCTCGACTGCGGTAACCGATCTGGCTGGCAATGCACTTGCGAGCGACTTTATTTGGGGTTTCACCACGGGGGCTATCACCGACACTGTTGCCCCGACAGTTAGTTCTACCAACCCGGTCGACGCGGCCCCTGGTGTAGGTATCGACGCTTCAATCAACGCATCCTTTGACAAGGCGATGGACCCCGCGACGCTCAATCCGGTGACGTTCACCGTTACCGGACCGGGATCAACGGCGGTAGCCGGACAGGTCACCTACGACGTCCCCGACATGATCGTGACCTTTACCCCGGCCAGCCCGCTCGCCGCCAGCTCCACATTCACCGCGGCGCTGACCGGAGCCCTGGATCTCGCCGGCAATCCGCTGCCAACCTTCGCGTGGACCTTCAATACCGGCGCGACAGCCACCGGTCTGTCGCCGATAGACTTGGGCGCAGCCACTAACTTCGCCGCCTTCGCGCAAGCGACGATCACCAATTCCGGTACAACAACAGTCAACGGCGATCTTGGTTTGACACCGGGCCTCTCGGTGACAGGATTCTTGCCCGGACAAGTGAATGGGACAATTCAGCTTGACAATTCTGCCGCGGCCGCGGCCTTGGCCTCCTTGACGGCCGCGTACAACAACGTGCAAGGACTGTCGGGGGCAACGATCATAGCGGAAAATCTGGCGGGGCTAACTCTTCCTCCGGGGCTCTATGCATCCTCTCTGAACTCGTTCGAGATAAGCTCGGCCAACCTGACTCTGGACGCCCAAGGCGATCCGAATGCGGTCTGGGTCTTCCAGATGCCCGGCTCAACTCTCACGCTGACCGCTCCTGGCTGCAATGTGATTCTGAAAAACGGCGCAGAGCCTTCCAACATCTTCTGGCAGGTTGGCACTTCTGCGACTATCGCCGGCGGCTGCGTCCTGCAAGGCAGCATGTTAGTCGATACCTCGATTTCGCTGGCGTTGGGCGCTACGGTCAACGGACGCGCGATGGCAGGTGCGATTACTGGTACCGGCGCCGTCACCATGATCTCCAACAATGTCACTCGTCCTGCCTGCAACTGAGTGACGTTGGCACAAGTCGCTGGTTTGCTATCGATAGGCAGGAAGCGAATGAGTATCGACGAGTCTAACAGCGCAAATTACTTCTGGCTGTGCGCGGTGCCGAAGTAGTCGCCGCCTTTCGGGTGATGAT
Organism: uncultured delta proteobacterium; assembly: GCA_963794325.1. Lineage (GTDB taxonomy): Bacteria > Desulfobacterota > Binatia > Binatales > Binataceae > Binatus. The sequence goes on from CAWCDG010000003.1 coordinate 308,621, forward strand.
CTTCTCCGCCCCACTTGATGTCGTGATCCATCCGCTGCATCGGCGGGATGTGTTTCGAGCATTGTACGTAGGCCTCTTCTACTGAGACCATTACCCATCGTTCCAGGTGGCCGCCGTCGCTTTCTATGATATCCTTCAGAACTGCGTCTCCCAGCACTGCTTGCTCCGCTGGATGGTCCTTCAGGAATTCCAGGAAGTCGTCGTTCTCAACTATCTTTGCGCCACCATTTATGTGGAGGCCTATCTGCTCCCCGAAGTCTATGAACAACAAGCCTGCATGCGGATTTTCCGAAATGTTACCGAGACTCGCCATCACGCCGTTGCCGCGATATTCGGGATAGGCGACGGTGCGCTCGTCGAGGACTTTCACAAAACCCGCATGACCGCATCGAAAGGACGAGTCTGCATTTCCTTGTCCGTCCGCCGTGCCGACGAACATCATTTCCTGCCGGACGATAAACGCCTGCATCGCTGAATTGAGATGGTTCAGGACCTGGTGCTTGTAGAACGCCATCGCATGAGTGGTCCTTCCGTATTTCTCCTGCAAGCGATGCTCCCCGTCACAACCCGGCATCGAAGACTGATCGGCTTCCACCTGTACGATGACTTCCACTCGTTCTTCGACCAGAACCACCACCTTGTCGTCGCCATCCGATCCCATTTGTAACCCTCCCTGGTTCGCGCGGGTTGAAGAATACAGTACAAGAGTGCGGAGTAGCCAACCTGCGGCATCGCCCGCGATGCTCAATTGATGCACTTTCCCGCGCGTGATATTTGAATGGGTTCGGGCGGCGTACCCAAGTGGTTAAGGGAGAGGTCTGCAAAACCTCCATGCATCGGTTCGAATCCGATCGCCGCCTCCATCAAATCTCCAATAGTGAAAAGAAGCGCAGATTCCGGCCAAGTGGCACAGGCTTTAGCCTGTGGTCCTCAGCTCTGGATTGCATGGGCCAGAAAATCACAGGCTAAAGCCTGTGCCACCAATCGCGGATCGCAGCCTTGACGCGCCAGTCACAACGAAGTAGTTGGTTAAGTTCTTCGGCCAGCTCTTCTTGATTCTCTCGGAACCAGCGATTCGCCGAAAAGGGTGGACGCGGTTGCGAGGCATTTCCTTCGCCGCCGCTTCATCGCATTCGTCAACAGTTACTAAACGGCAGGAGGCTCATTATGGCAGCGGTATCAAGCGTGTTGTTTCTCAAACCTCTACCCGGTCGTCTCGAAGCGCTGATGCGCGACATCACGAGGGCCGAAAAAATCATCAAGCGCGTGGGCGGGAGCGTCCGCGCGTATAACGAGGTGGCGGGCCCGAATGCGGGAACAATCGCCCTGGTCATCGAGCACAGCGACTGGAAGGACTACGGCAACTACATGGCGAAGATTGAGGCCGACAAGGACTGGCAGTCGTTCATCACCGAGATCAACTCGGCCAAGTCCCCGAACGCCGAGCGGGTCGCGACCGGGCTCAATGTCGAAGTGCCGAGCTGACGAGGAATCGTCGCGCAAAAAAACTTCATCAGGAATTGGGAGATAACTATGGCTATCGCACAAGTCTTTACCTACACGCCGCGGCCCGGCGCTACCGAGCAATTCATCGCTATCGCCAAGCGCGCGGACAAAATTATGAGAGGATTGGGCGCGACCACGCGCACACTCAGCGCAGTCGCGGGCGCAAATCCGAATGCTTTCATCTACGTGATCGAAACGCCGAACTGGAAGGCGCACGGCGAACTGAGCACCAAGCTCCAGACCGACAAGGACTGGCAGAAGCTCATCGCGGAAGTGAGCTCGACTGACAAACCCACCGCGGACCTGATCTCATCGGCGGTTTACTCCGAAATCCCGCTCGGCTGATCGAATATCGCGGGAGGGGAACCGTCCCCTCCCGTCTCAGAGTTTCGGATTGTTGCGCGAGTACTGCCGGAATTTCGCGACTAGTGGAAAGCCCGCAGGCGTGTCGATAATTTGCGCGATCTCGAAATCGATCACCCGCTCCGCGCCGGGGAAGGTGCGCACGCGCTCGGGACTCCAGTCGATCGATGCGCGACCGGTGAGCTGCAGGGTGCGGCCCGAATCGAAATCGATGAACAGCAATCCGCAGTGCGGATTGACCGTGACGTTGCCGAGCGTGTTGAACATGCTGTTGCCGTTGTAGTCGGGGAATGCGATGCGGCGCGGGTCGAGTATCCGCACGAAGCCCGGATTGCCACCCTTATGCGAAACGTCGGCGCCACGCTCGGGATTGTCGGTCGCGATGAAGAATGTGTCGGCGCTGGATATCTGCTGCTGCTCCGATGCCGATAGCTTGGCGCTTATCGTTGCTTTCTGATCCGCTGGCGACGCCTGCCGATTGCCGACGAATATTCGCTCCTGCAAATAGCGCCGGCAGTTGCCGTAAACCTCGTCGGTGGTGATGGAGATTGCGCCGTTCTCGATGACCCCATGACCGTTGACGCGCACCCGGCGCGAGGAGACGAAGTCCGGCGCGAACAGCGCGACGTGACCTTGGGTTGCGAGATTGCTGGCCACCGGATCGCTGGACGCTATATGCGCCGCGATTTTGAGCGTGCGATCATCGACTGTCTCGATAAACCCGGGCTCGCCTGTCAGGACGGACGCCCAAACATTGGCGCGATTATCGACGGTGCCGAGCACCGCCATCTGCCGGCGTTCAAGAAAATCGCTCGCGCCCGGCGGAAGATGATTTGCGATTCCTTCCCCGACGTCCTCCGCAACGTCGCGGACGCCGGCCCGTTCCTGAACCGCAATTTCACCGCTGTGAAATTTCATCGCGTGCTACCGCGCGGGCGCGCCGCCTGCTGCGCTGGGTTTCACTTGCAGCTTGACCAGGCATGGCGGTCCGTCCTCGCCGTAGCACAGGTTGCTTACTTCGCCGAGACTCGGATTGCGGTCGTCGTGCGTGTAGTCGGGACAGATCCAGTGACCGCTCTGGCGGTAGAGCGCTACCGCAAAATATCTGCCTGCAGTGAGATTGCCGGAAACCGGATCGCCGCTCGACGAGATCTCGCGAGAGTTGATGATATCGAATCCGTCGTGCGCCGCGTCGGGCGAGTACTGCATGAAGAAAATCCGCCATTGGCGGCCGGGGCGCGCCGTCACGTGATATTCCATCGAGCGATTATCCGAGAAGACCGGCTTGTCGCGGCACAGCCACGGCCGTGCCTCCTGCGCAAACGCGGAACTAGCGGCCAGCATCGCGATTGCCGCCGCGATCGAAAAGCATGTAGCAGGTTTCAAAATCGTCATGAGTGCTCCCGGCCTGCAATTGCGATAATGCGCCCGACGATCTCGCCGAGGTTGGAATCTTTGGGCGTGAAGACCGCTTTCACGCCGAGCTTGGTCAGCGCGATGCGGTCGGCCTCGGGGATTATTCCGCCCATCACCAGCGCTACGTCGGTGGCGCCGCGGCTCTTCAGCAGATCGAGCGTCTCGCGCGCGATCGACATGTGCGCGCCCGCGAGGCTCGAAATCGCGAGCACGTCGACGTCTTCCTCGAGTGCCGTCGCAACCATCTGCTCGGGCGTTTGCTTGAATCCCGCGAGCACTACTTCCATCCCGGATTGCATGCACGCGTGCGCGAGCAGCTTGATTGCATTGATATGCCCGTCGAGGCCCGCCTTGCCGAGCGCGATGCGAATTTTGCGTTTCGATGACACGTGCGGCACGTTGAGCGCGCCGACCGCGACGCTGGTTTCGAGAATCGGCGGCGTGTAGCGGCCGCGGCTGACGCGCACCAGCGAATCGGTCCATTCGCCGACGGTGCCGCCGGCGCGCGCGAGATCGATAGTCGCCTCGATGAGTCCGCGGTCGCCATCATTCGCGGCGGCGCCTTCGAGCGCCTCGCGAGCTTTTGCCACACTGGATTGGTCGCGCGACGCGCGCCATTTTTCAATCGAGTCGATACGCTCTTTCTCTTTCGACGCTTGTGCTGTGTGATTCGAACTTTGTTTCGACGGAGGCGTGAGGCCTATTTTGCCGGTGAATGCGTTGACGCCGATTTGCACGATCTCGCCCGTCTCGACTTTGCGATGCCGCTCGGCAAGTTGGCGCGTCAGCTCGCCGCTTACGATTGCAATCGCGCGCGAGTACCCGGCCTCGCGCAGGCGCATCGCGATCTCACGTGCGCGCCGCGCGGTTTCGTCGGTGAGCTTCTCGATAACTTTGCTGCCTTCGAAAATGTCGCCGTAGGCCGCGAGCCCCGTCTCATGCATCAGGACTTGCTGCGTGCGGAGGCTCATCGTCTGCTCGGACTGGTCGGGCAATGCGAGCGCCTCGCGAAAGCCGGGCAACTGAAGTGCGTTGACGCGCGCGTCGGCCGAAATGACTACGGGCAGCGCCTCGTACGCGATGCGGATGATATTCACTTCGGGCTGCGGCTCGGTGAGCGTGAGCGACCGCACCTGGCATCCGGCGCGGAATGCGACGTCCTTGACGCCGTACTCAGTCGCGCATAGCTCGCGCCATAATTTGAAGTACGCGCGAATCTTGCAAATCTCCGGGACCAGCTCGATACCGCTATTGATGAAAAATGAAATGCGGCGGACAGTCTGCTCGAACGCGGCGGCGTCGAGCTTCGGACGAATCGCGTCGAGAATCAGCAGCGCGTTGCCGAACGCGTACCCGATTTCCTCGGCGGGACCGGCGCCGCTTTCCATGTAGTGGTAGCCGCAGCAGTTGATCGGGTTCCAATTGGGTACGCGCTCGACCGCGAATCGAATCAGCTCGGTGGAAAGCCGGAACGACAGCTCAGGATGAAAAATCGAGGTGCCGCGCGCGACGAATTCCTTGAGGAGATCGTTCTGCGTCGTGCCGCGCAATTCGGTCCATGGCACGCCGTGCTTTTCCGCGACGACCAGGTAGAGCGCAAGCAGGAACGGCGCAGTCGCGTTGATCGTCATCGAGGTGTTAATCGACTGAAGCGGGATTCCTTCGAACAGCCGCTCCATATCCTGCCAGTGACAGATCGAGACGCCCGCTTCGCCGACCTCGCCGCGCGCAACTGGAGCGTCGGGGTCGTAGCCGTTCTGGGTCGGCAGGTCGAACGCGATCGAAAGCCCGCGCTGGCCCTGCTTCAGATTCGCGAGGAAGCGCTCGTTGGCCTCGCGCGCATCGCCGAACCCGGCGTAGGTGCGGATGATCCACGGCTCGCGAGGTGGGCGAGCTTTCTTTTCAGTATCTGGCATGGACACAAGGTTAGTTATCGAGGCATCGGGATTCCAGCCAACTTCATCCGCGTTTCTCAAGCGGTTCGGTGCGTATCTCAACCCAGGGAAATCGGCGGCTCTCATGGTAGACGGACACGGATGGCGGCGGAAAAGTGAGGTCCGCGAAATTGCCTGCTGAGACAGCTACGACGCCGGGGATCTGGTCGATGCTCCACAACACCGTGCAGCCGCACTTCGGGCAAAAGCTGTTGGTGATGTGGCTGCCGTCGTCGCCGACCCGAACGAATTTCATCACCTTCCCCTCAGTCTTGACGTCGTTCTCGCGAAACCAGGCGCCAAAGCCGAATGCGCTGCCGGTTTTCCGCTTGCAAGCCAGGCAGTGACATACGGCTATGCGAACAGGCTCTCCTGAGCACGTGGCCGACAACTGGCCGCACGAACATTCTGCTCGACGAGTGATCATCGTTGGCTCCTGTGGGTCCTATGGCGCTCCCGGGAAAAGCGAACTTATATCATATGCTGCGGAGATCACCGTCGATGTGCCGCTCGAGGTGCAGACTCATCTTCGCGATGGCGGGCCAGGTCGGCGGCCATGCGATCGATCAGCTCGATTCCCGCGATGCCGCTGTGTTCCGGAATCTCGAGCACCGGGCCTCCGGTCTCAGCGCGGATTTTTGCGATGGCCTTGCGCGCTTCGGTCGCGCGACTCAGCTCGGACTTCGCCAGCTCGGCGAGATGCTCGAGGTCTTTTTTGCGGATGTGAGCGGCGCGGCGATTGGTCAGCGCCGCGATGTCGTTCGCGTCGAATTCAAATGGCGGCATCCGGTTGAAAATCACGGCGGCCGGCGCGAGATCGATGTCGCTTAGCTGTGCGTGAGTCTCGATAGTTTCGGAAATCGAGAGACTGTCGGCGGTGGTGACCTGGACGATTGCGCAATTGCGGCGGTCACGCAGCTTTTTCGAAATGTTGCCCGCCTCTTTTCCGACCACGCTATCGCCGAACGTCGCGCGCGCCGCGGTCGGCATCTTGAGCAGGCTTAGCGCCTGGCCGCTGGCCGGCGCATCGACGACTATCACGCGACGCGGCAGCTTGGCATCGGTTTGGCCGGCATCGAAGAAAACTTTTCCGAGCATCATCAGTTCGCGCAGACCGGGCGCGGCTTGAACGAAGAATTGATAGAGGCGGCTGGCGAACACCGCCTTTAACAGCATTCGGCCCGGCACCACCAGGCGAAGATATTCTTCGAGCGCGGCGCGTCCGTCGAGTGTCAGCAGCTCGAGATTATGCGCAACTTGCGTCGGCGTGAATGAGGGATCGACGCCGAAGGTCGCGGCCAGCGGGGCGCGCCCGTCGCATTCCATGATTAGCGCGTGAGCGTCGGAGAGGGTAGCGATTTTTGCGAGCGCGGCGCTGACGGTAGATTTTCCGACGCCACCCTTGCCGAGCACGATCAGTACGCGGCGGGCAAGGATTTCGTTCAGCATTTGTGTGAAGGGGTTGAGCGGAGATTGAGAAATATGCGGTGATTGGCGACCTAACCCCTAACCCCTTCCCATGGTGGGAAGGGGGACCGGATCAAAAAAAATGGCTTACCAGCGGACCAGGTTTGCGCCCCAGGTCAGGCCGCCGCCGCAGGCGTTCAGCATTACGAGGCTGTTGTCGCGGATGCGGCCTTGCTCGACGGCTTCGTCGAGCGCGATCGGCACCGACGCTGCCGAAGTGTTGCCGTAGCGCTCGATATTCGTGAAGACTTTTTCCGGCGGCATCCCGAGCCGCTCCGCAACCGCCGAAATAATTCGCATGTTCGCCTGATGCGGCACGAACAGATCGATCTCCTCGAGTTTCACACCGGCGCGGTCCGCGACCTGGCGGCTGACCTCTTCCATGCTCTTGACCGCGATCTTGAAAAGCTCGGGGCCCTTCATCTGGATCGCGTCGTCGGGCGAGCGCCGCACTTCCGAATCGATCGTGCTGCGGGTTCCGGTCGCTCGAACGGACAGTAGATTCCAATGCTCGCCGGCTGAGCGGAGCAAGCTGGACAGGACGCCGCGATTGTTCGGTTCGGTGACCATCACGCACGCGCCCGCACCGTCGCCGAACAGGACGGCAGTCCGCCGATCATTCCAATCGACCATCGTCGAGAGTGCGTCGGCCCCGACTACCAGCACGCGCTTGAAATCGCCGGCGCGCATTTGTGCGTCCGCGACCTGAAGCGCATACACGAAACCGGAGCATGCGGCGGCGACGTCGAAGGCGGGGATCGACGAGATGCCCAAGCCGTACTGAATCTGGCATGCGAAGGACGGGAAGCCGTACTCCGAGGACACGGTGCCGACGATGATCGCGTCGAGATCTGCGGGCTTGATGCCCGCGCGATCGAGCGCAACCCGGCTCGCCTCGGTCGCGATTTGCGCGAGCGACTCGCCCTGGCGCATCGCGTAACGCGCGCCGATGCCGGTGCGCGAACGGATCCATTCGTCGGACGTGTTCATGTACCGCTCGAGATCTTTATTCGTCAGGGCGGTGCGCGGTACGGCCCGTCCGGTGGCGACAATTCTTGAGCCCATGCTGAAACCGGCTGCTCTGGTTAGGCGGGCCTGAAGGCCAGCGTCGTGTTGGTGCCACCGAACCCGAATGAATTATTGAGCGCGATTCGAATCTTCGCGGGGCGCGGCTTGTTGGGCACATAATCGAGATCGCATAGAGGGTCGGGAACTTCCTGGTTGATAGTCGGCGGCATCATCCCGCGCTCGATCGCGAGCACCGTGTACACCGACTCGATTGCGCCGGCCGCGCCGAGCGTATGCCCGGTCATCGACTTGGTCGAACTGATCGCGAGTTTCGCGGCGCGCTCGCCAAAGACGTGCTTCACCGCTTGAGTCTCGGCGAGGTCACCTTGCTCGGTCGAGGTGCCGTGCGCGTTGATGTAATCGACTTCGTTGGGATCGAGATCGCTGTCCTCGAGGCACATGTGCATGCATTTGGCGGCGCCGCGTCCATTCGGGGCGGGTGACGTGATGTGGTAGGCGTCGCTGTTTGCGGCGTAACCGCAGATCTCGGCAAGGATCTTCGCGCCGCGTTTGATTGCGGCGTCGCGCTCCTCGAGGATCAGCGCGGCCGAGCCCTCCGACATCACGAATCCATCGCGCTCCTTGTCGAACGGGCGGCTGGCTTTCGCCGGCTCCTCGTTGCGGGTCGAGAGCGCACGCATCGCGACGAATCCGCCGACGCCGAGCGACGTGATTGCGGCTTCGGAGCCGCCGGTGATCGCCGCGTCGAGGTAGCCGAGCCGGATCATCCTGTATGCTTCGCCGATCGCATGACTGCCCGACGCGCACGCACTGGTGGTCGCGAGATTGGCGCCGCGCGCGCCGTAGCGAATCGAGATCTGGCCGGGCGCCAGGTTGCTTATCAGCTTGGGAATGAAGAACGGCGTGACGTGACGCAGGCCGGTCTCCATGAAGACCTTGTGGTATTCCTCGATCGTGCACAGACCGCCGATGCCGACGCCGACCAGTACACCGACGTTGTCAGCGTTCTCTTCGGTGATCTTCAACCCCGACTGGCGCATCGCCTGTTCGGCCGACGCGACCGCATACTGGATGAACGGGTCCATCTTTTTGATGTCGCGTTTTTCGATCCAGTCCTCGGGATTAAAGTCCCGAACCTCGCCGGCGATGCGCGCGGGGAAATCCGACGCGTCGAAGCGGGTAATCAGCCCGATACCAGACCGCCCCGCCATCAGGGCGTCCCAGTTTTTTTCCACTCCAACTCCGAGCGGCGTTACCAGTCCAACTCCGGTGACGACCACGCGGCGCTCAAGCATTCGTCTCATCAGGGCCCCTCATCCTCCATCTAGTTCAACCTTAATCATCTATCAAAAAGCTCCGCTGGTCGAGAATGTGCCCCATCTCGTCGGGGCAGGGCAGTGAGATGTATCGACAGCTTGCGATGGGCGCAAAGTTGGGCTATCGGTACCTTTACTTATTGAGATTCAGACTCAGCGTAAAGGAGTACCAGCAGGTGCGTTCCAGCCGTCGCTGCCATGATGGGTTAATTCGCGCGGGAGTGTTTCTAATTGCCGTCTGCGTGATCGCCGGGCCGCGCACGGTCCGAGCGCAGAGCAGCGCCGGGACCATCTCCAGCGCAAGCGGCGGAGTTCAGATCGAGCGCGGCGGCACCGTGATGCCAGCGAAACCGGGTACGCCGATCAACCGGGGAGACCGGATTGCTTCCGGCGTCGAAGGCGTCGCCGTCATAAACCTGAGTGACGGGAGTCAACTCGAACTCCAACCTTCAACCGATATCACGCTTGACCAATACGGCGGTGGCGGCCCCACGCCGACCCGGATCAGCCTGGCTTCCGGCATAGTTAAATCGGCTGTGAAGAGGACCAGCGGTACTCCCGCCAACTACCAGGTGCATACGCCCAACGCGATCGTGACCGCGCGCGGCACCGCCTTTTACACCTCCTACACCGACAGCTCGCCTCAAACCGGCAAACTCCCCGGAATTTCCCATTACACCGAGGTGGCCGTGATCGAAGGCAGCGTCAATCTCGCACAGGCTGCCGTGCCCAATCGCGGCGTCGAGGTGGCGCAGGGAACGACAGGAACGGTGGCGGGTGGTGATCCGCCCCAGGATCACAAACGAAAATTTCCGACTTGCTCCGCGCCTCCTACGTCAGCCGATCAGTGCAAAAACGGCGGCTGGCGGAATTTCCCTTGCGGCTTCAAGAACCAGGGCCAGTGTATCAGCTACGTCAATCACGCAAATCACGGGAACTGATCTGCCAGGGAACCTTCAGTAGTAGAATCTTCTGCCGGTGAAATAGGCGAAACCGACACTGGTCGTAGAGGAATAATCGCCGATGCACTGGCGCGCGGGCGGCATCATTCGAGTTGCCGGAATCGGCATACTCGGATCGCTGCTGCTCGCAGGATGTTCGTCGGGCACCAACGCGCCCCTCAATGCGACGAATCATTCGCGTGGAGAATCTTCCGCTAAAGAAGAATCACCTTTTTGGGATTTCACCCGGAGCAAGCGCCCGAAGATTTCCGCAGGCGGGCTTGAAGCTCCCGAGATCGGAACGACCTTGGGCGGAAACCTGCTCGTCAATGGAGATTTCTCCGCCGGCTTGCAGGGCTGGAATACCAGCACGCACTGTTTTCGCCCGGACTCTTCGACTCGCGCTCCCAACGGAAACCCAACTCTGAAGATCGAAAACCCCGACTCGTGCGGGCCCTTCACGAAGATAACGACTAACCAGTTCGTCGCTCCGCCCGGCATTTATTCGATAGGCGGCGAGCTCAAAACCTCGGAGTTGACCGAGTCGAAAGCTCCGGTCGACGAATCGCAAATGGATTTGGATTTGTTCACCGCCTGCGAAACGGAATTGGTGAACCGCGGCTCCGACTGGCAGGACTTTGCCGGCAAGCATTGCGTGGTTGAGCCCGGTACCGACTCTCCCTTTCGGCTCGCAATCGACGGCAAAACTTCCGGCTCTGCCTGGTTCGCCAACATGTACGTGCGAAGGGAAATCCCGCCTCCCGTCCAGGTCTTCATGCTCTATCCGAACTATCGTGGATACCTGTTTGCCGACCAGCCGAATGAAGTGCGAGCGGCGGTGAAGCTCAATCGCGGCCCCGGCCTGCGCCGCGAAGATCTGGTCTTTCAGCTCGAGGCGATGCGCACCGATTCCGGATCGAAGACCGATCATAACTACCAGTCGCCTGCCGATGATTTCACGGCGACTATGGATTTCAGCTCGATGCCCACCGGAGCCTACCAGGTGCGCGCGAGGCTTTTGGACAAGAATGGAACGGTGCTTTTCGAGCAACCGCCGTATCGGATCGTGAAAGTCGATTCGGAGGCAGGGGGCCGCTTGAAAGCTTGGATCGATGATGGCAATCGCGCGCACTTCGGCGACGGCAATGCGCATTTTGTAATTGGCATTTACGACACTTCGGGCTATTCGAATTCTCCGCAAGCATACAGCCGCTCCCTCGACGAGATCTCCCAAGCGCCGATCAACATGATGATCAATTATTTCATAACCAACGCGCCGATAAGCTCCATCGATGCCTATACGGAGGAATTGCAGACGCACGGCATCTTCTTTTTGCCGACCGTCGGTAACTTCTACGAGGATGACAAAGGCTACCCGAAGAATCCGGTCACCCACCTGGGCGCCTCGAACCAGGACGAACTCATAGCGCGATACGCCAACGCGCTCGCGACGAACCCGGCAATTGTCGGCTACTACGTTCAGGACGAGCCGACCGCTGACAAGGTCGCGCGCACCTTCCATCAATACCAGGTGATCAAGGCTAACGACCCGGCCGGATTCAACCTGATCGCTCTGGATCGCCCGGCTGACGTCCAGTTTTGGAAGGACGCGGTTGACGTCGTGGGCGTCGATCCCTATCCGCTGTGGCTCCCCGTCGACAACTACATCGGTGAAGTGGGCGAGTGGACCCGGACGGCGGTGAATGCGGTCCATGGTTCCAGACCAGTCTGGACGATCATCCAGTTTTTCCAGGCCGACGCGATGTCTTCATGGCCGACCGAACAGCAGTTGCACGATATGACCTGGATGGCGATCGCGGAGGGCGCGTCCGGAGTTTTCTATTGGTCGCATGGGATGCGCGCGCTCGGGTGGGTCAGGAATCCCGCGCAGCATGCACTGCTATGGGGTTCCCTGATCCGCGTGACCAAAGAGATCAAAGATCTCGAGCCGGTGCTACTGCGGCCCGATACGCCAGTCCTCGCCTCCAGGCCCTCTGAGGACATCGTCACCCGCGAGAAAACCGGCGCAGACGGCAGTCGCTACGTGATCGCGTACAATCGAACCAATGCGGACGCGACAGCGCATTTCGTCCTAAAATCCCCAGCGCAATCGGCAATAGTGCGCCGCTTCGCGGCAAAGCTCGAAATCAGGAACGGACTGATTTTCGACGACCAGTTCGCGCCCTACGAAGCGAAAATCTACGAAATCCGCTAGCACCGGGGCTTCCTGTATAAAATTCACATTCGCAGCGGGATTGCCCTCTCGCGCGCAGGACGCCCTGCCTCAAATCGAGCCAAGGCATTTTGCATCGCTCTTTAGACATTTATGCTGTGCCCTATCGATATGAATCAGAATGTGTTACACAGAGCCACTTCCAAAAGAGACAAAGCGATCTTTGGCGATGTTTGAGGGGACATAATGCATCGACGCAATTTTTACAGGGCGCGCGGTAACGCATTTCGCGGTTTTATCCTCGTGGCTTCAGTCGCTTTAGTGGCGATGCTAGCTCAGCGTTTGGGGGCCGCCGCCTCGCAAGACGGGCAGCGTCCCACTGCAACGCAGATGGAGTCTGCCCAAGCGAAATTCCACGTTGTCGATCTGTATGCGAAACAGCCTTTGAGTTTTGAACGCAACGACGGTCAGACCGACGCCCAGGTGAAATTCATCTCGCGCGGCGATCGCTATACGCTGTTCCTCACTTCGGCCGAGGCGGTCCTCGCGCTGCGCGCTCCTCACACGGAATCTGGCAAGGCGAACAAGGTCGAATCCGCGATACTGCGCATCAAGCTGGTCGATGCCAACCCCGGCGCTCGAATCGAGGCGATGGACCAGCTTGCGAGCAAGTCAAATTACTTTGTCGGCAAAGATCCCGGAAAGTGGCATACGAACATTCCCGGCTACGCGCGAGTGAAGTACCGCAACGTCTATTCGGGAATCGATCTCGTGTACTACGGCGCGAGCCAGCGCCAACTCGAGTATGACTTCGTGATCGCGCCGGGCGCGAACCCAAATGCGATCGGGCTGCGCTTCGACGGCGCAAGGCAGATGACCCTCAACCACGATGGCGATCTGATTCTGCGGCTCGCCGATGGCGGCGAGGTCATCCACCACGCGCCTGTTATCTACCAGGAGCGCGACGGCGTACGCGAAAAAGTAGATGGCAAATTGGTGCTCAAGGGTCAGGATTCGATCGGCTTCCAATTGGCGGCGTATGACCACGCGCGGCCAGTGTTCATCGATCCAGGACTGAGTTACTCGACCTATCTCGGTGGCACTGGTGGTGACAGCGGCCAGGCTATCGCCGTCGATTCGATGGGCTTCGCCTACGTGACGGGGATAACCGAGTCGGCCCCCTTTCCTACTACTATAGGCGCGTACAAGACCACCCCTCCCGGCGGCGGAAACATGTTCGTGACCAAGCTGGAAGCTGACGGGTCCGGACCGGTTTACTCGACCTATTTGGGTGGTGATATTCACGACAATTTCGAGGGCGGGTATGGCATCGCCGTCGATTCCACCGGCAATGCGTACATCACGGGCGACGCCGGGAACAACGGCGATTTCCCCACGACTCTCGGCGCGTTCCAGACCGGCCCGTCCGGCGGCTATTCTGACGGGTTCGTCACGAAGCTGAGCCCCGACGGCTCGACGTTGGTCTATTCGACCTATCTCGGCGGCACCTATCATCCAGCCGCAGGTACAACGAACGGATATGCCATCGCGATCGATTCCATGGGATTCGCCTACGTCACTGGAAAAACCACGTCGGGCAGCTTTCCCACAACCATGGGAGCGTACCAGACCGCTAACAACTGCATCAGTTGCACCAACGCCTTCGTAACGAAAATGAAGACCGACGGCACGGGACTGGTTTACTCGACGTACCTCGGTGGCAGTGGCAGTCCTTACGGCGGCGACAGCGCCACCGGCATCGCCGTCGATTCCTCGGGGAATGCCTATGTAGGGGGGACCGCCAACTCGTCTGATTTTCCCAAGACTACTGGAGCGTACCGCACTACCAATTCCGGCTTTTCAGATGCGTTCGTGACGAAACTGAAGCCCGATGGCACCGGCTTGGTGTACTCCACTTACTTGGGCGGCAGTCAACCTGATATCGGTGAAGGCATCGCCATCGATTCCGCCGGCAGCGCCTATGTGACGGGTTACACCGGATCGAACGACTTTCCTCACACCAGTGGAGCGTTTCAAACCGCAATGCGCACCATCTACGGGAACGCGTTCGTGACGAAGTTGACGCCTGACGGCTCGGGACTGGCTTACTCGACCTACCTCGGCGGCTACGGCGATACGGCTGATAGCGTCATCAACAGCTACGGCGCCGAGCATGCGTTCGGCATCGCGGTCGATTCCTTCGGCCATGCCTATGTGACGGGAGAAACCTGGTCGAGCAACTATTTTTGCGCCGGCGCGAACAACCCGATCTCATGTTGTAGCGGCGGCGGAACTGGCACGTGCAACTTTCCCATCACCGGCGATGCGTTCCAGTCGACCAACAATGCCAGCAATATCGACAATCCAGGACCTAACGCCTTCGTGACGAAAATGAATCTCGACGGCTCGGGCCTGGTTTACTCGACCTACCTTGGCGGTAGCGCCGCGTACAACGGCGACCGTGGATTTGCCATCGCCGTCGATTCTGTCGGCGACGCCTACGTGACGGGCTCATCGTATTCGACCGACTTCCCCTTCACCCTGGGGGCATTCCAGACCATGAACAATGGCGGCGGCGGCGACGCCTTCGTTACCAAGCTCATCGTGCCTGCCGGCGCGACTTCGACGCCGACAGCTACTGCCACCGCAACCAGCTCCGCGACTCCGACCGCGACCGCCAGCGCAACCGCAACCGCTACCGCCACCGCGACGTCGACCTCGACCAGCGCGACGGCTACCGCAACTCCAACCGCTACCCCGACGCCGGGCGGCGGACGAATCTCGGTGATGCCGAAGCATCTGAACTTGAGCGCGTTACCGTCCGCGACGGCCTCGGCGAGCATCACGATCCGCAACACCGGTACCGGGCCGCTGATCGTCAACGTTACGGCGCCGAAGCACAATCCGCCGCTCAAGGAGCTCAACGGCGGAAGCCACATCGTTATCCCGGCAGGCGGACCAGCCCTTGAGGTGATGATCGTCTACTCGCCGACCAGGAAAGGATCGACCAAGGATTCGATCTCGATAACCAGCGACGATCGCACCCACAAGAAAGCGATCAAGATGAAGATCGTCGGCAAGTCGAAATAGGCTGAACTATCGTCGCTAACCACGCACGCAACAAAGCGGCGAGCCATAAGGCTCGCCGGTGGGTCTTCGCAGTGCTTGAGGTTAACGCGACCGGACGGTTTTGTCATCGCGATCTGCGGCCTTGCATCTAAACTTGGACCGATGAAACAATTCAAAGGTGCCGCTCAGCAATCCCGCAGACGATCCGTTCACCAAACTCGCGCAGAATCTCGGCGAGCTCGAGATTGTGATCGGCGAGCGCGCCCGGCCCGCGATTGCCGGGGTGCGCGACCGTCTGCGCGAAGCGCTCGCGTGTCGTGAGCGGGGCGACATGGCTGGGTCGATCGCCGCGATTCGCCTGGCGATGGGCCAGTTGGCCGCGCTCGGTGCCGCGCTCGATCCGGCGGAAGGCGCCGTGATGCGGACAATCGCGGAGCGATTCACCGAAGCGCTTGGCGCCGGCCACAAAGGTGAGGCGAAATCCAGCGTGGACGTGATGCGTCGAAAAGCCGGCGACACCAAGGACGACGACAA
This sequence comes from uncultured delta proteobacterium, assembly GCA_963794325.1. GTDB lineage: Bacteria > Desulfobacterota > Binatia > Binatales > Binataceae > Binatus. The sequence goes on from CAWCDG010000003.1 coordinate 324,369, forward strand.
GAAGGACTGGTAACTCACGCCCGTTTGCGGCTGGTCTCGCAGGTAGGCGAGAATCCATTCACTGAAAAAACTGGCGGATTCGACGGCCGCCCTTAACTAATCGTGGTGAAATCTTGGCGACTGCAGCACAAATCAAAGTGAAAAAAGGGAACCAGTCCGACCTGGACCAAACCTGCATCAACGCGATTCGCGTGCTGACTATCGACGCGGTCCAGAAGGCCAACAGCGGCCACTGCGGACTGCCGATGGGCATGGCGCCCGCCGCCTACCTGCTCTACACGCGCTTCATGCGCCACAACCCGAAAAATCCGAAATGGTTCGGCCGCGACCGCTTCGTGCTGTCGGCCGGCCACGGCTCGATGCTGCTCTACAGCATTCTCTATCTCGCCGGCTACGACATCTCGCTCGACGACATCAAGCAGTTCCGCCAGCTCGGCAGCCGAACCCCCGGCCATCCCGAGCATTGGTGCGTCCCCGGCGTCGAGACTACCACCGGCCCGCTCGGCCAGGGCGTCGGCAACGCGGTGGGCATGGCCTTGGCGGCGAAGCATCTCGAGGCGCGTTTCGAGCGCGACAACTCGGGCCTGTTCGACCATCGCATCTTCGGCATCTGCAGCGACGGCGATCTGATGGAAGGAGTCGCCAGTGAGGCGGCGTCGATCGCGGGGCATCTCGGGCTCGGCAATATCATTTTTCTGTACGACGACAACCACGTGACTATCGACGGGCACACGGAGCTCAGCTTCGACGAGGATGTGGTCAAACGCTTCGACGCTTACAAGTGGCATACGCAGGACGTGGCGGACGCGAACGACCTCGGCGCATTGTCGAAGGCGATTGAAAATGGAATCGCGGAGACCGGCCGGCCGTCATTGATTCGGGTCCACTCGATCATCGGCTACGGCAGCCCGCACAAGCAGGGCACCTCAGCCGCGCATAGCAATCCGCTCGGCGTCGAAGAGGTCAAGCTGACCAAGGAATTCTACAAGTATCCAACCGAACCGCCATTTTTTGTTCCCGACGACGCGCTCGCGCACTTTCGCGAATGCGTCGAGCGCGGCGCGGAACAAGAGCAGGATTGGAGCGCGAAGTTCGGGACCTACGCCAAAAAGAATTCCTCCCTGGCCGGCGAGTTTCAGTCAACGCTCGCGAAAGAGCTGCCCGCGGGATGGGACGCTGAACTGCCGGTCTTCACGCCCAAGGACAGCCTCGCGACTCGAGTATCAGCCTCGCAGGCCGAGGCCTCCATCGCGAAAAAAGTCTGGAACCTGTTCGGCGGCTCCGCCGATTTGAACGAATCCACTTTCACCGACATCAAGGACGGCGGCGATTTCGAGCGCGGCCACTTCGACGGGCGCAATCCGCATTTCGGCATCCGCGAGCACGGCATGTGCTCCATCCTCAACGGCATCGCGCTGCACGGCGGGTTCATCCCGTATGGTTCGAGCTTCTTGTGCTTCACCGACTACGCGCGTCCGTCGATTCGGCTCGCGGCGCTGATGGAAATCCAGGTGGTATTTGTGTTCACCCATGATTCGATCGGCGTCGGCGAGGACGGCCCGACCCACGAGCCGATCGAACAGCTGTCGTCGTTGCGCGCGATTCCGCATCTCACCGTGATTCGTCCAGGCGATGCGAACGAGGCGGTCGAGGCGTGGCGCACCACCATGACGCATACCGAAGGCCCGGTGCTGCTCGCGCTCTCGCGCCAGAAAGTGCCGACGCTCGATCGCACCAAGCTGGCGCCCGCCAGCGGCGCACGGCGCGGTGGATACGTCATTACCGAGACGCAAGGACGTCCCGCGGAAATAATTTTGATAGGCGCGGGATCGGAGCTGTCGCTGGTCGTCGATGCGAAAGCAAAACTCGAAGATAAGGGCAAAGCGGTCCGCGTCGTGAGCATGCCCAGCGAAAATATTTTTGAAAAGCAGGATCAGGCTTATCGCGACTCCGTGCTGCCGCCGAATATTCGCCGCCGACTGGCCGTGGAAGCGGGCGCGCCGATGTCGTGGTACCGATGGGTCGGGCTCGACGGCGATATTCTCGGGATGACGACTTACGGCGCGTCGGGCAAATCCGAAGACGTGATGAAGCATTTCGGTTTCACTGTGGACAACGTCGTCGAGCGCGCACTGAAATTGCTCGCGCGCTAAAGCGCTCGACCGAATTATCAACCAGGAGCGAGCGAACAATGGCCGCCGAAAATCCACTAAAGCAGTTGGAGCGGTTTGGACAGGCCGTATGGCTCGATTACATACGCCGTCATCTGCTCACGTCCCCCGAGTTTCGCCGCATGCTCGACGAGGACGGCCTCAAGGGCATGACCTCCAATCCGACGATCTTCGAAAAGGCGATCGCCGGGTCCACCGACTACGACGATCAGCTCAAGCAACTCGCGCCCACCAAAAAAAGCGTCGACGAAATTTACGATGCGCTGTCGATGCAGGATATAAAGATGGCCGCCGACGCGTTCCGCCCGCTCTACGACAAGAGCGGCGGCATCCACGGCTACATCAGCTATGAAGTCTCGCCGACCCTGGCCAACGACACCGACGGAACCATCGCGGCGGCGCGGCGCTACTGGTCTGCGCTCGAGCGGCCCAATGTGCTGATCAAGGTCCCGTCGACGCCCGCGGGTCTGCCTGCGATCGAGCAGCTGATTTCCGAAGGGATCAACGTCAACGTGACGCTGATGTTTTCGATGAAGCATTACGACAGCGTCGCCGAGGCGTTTGTCCGCGGCCTCGAACGCCGGCTCAAGGCGAACAAGTCGATCGACAAGGTATGGTCGGTCGCCAGTGTCTTCGTCAGCCGCGTCGAGACTCTCGTCGATCGCAAACTCGAGGACAAACTGAAGGCATCGCCGAACGAGGCGGTCGCTGCGCTGATCGGCACGTCGGCCGTCGCGAACTCGCGGCTCATCTACCAGCGCTACAAGGAAATTTTCCAAGGCAGTCGGTTCAAGGACGTGCTCGCGAAAGGCGGGCGTCCGCAATGGCCGCTATGGGCCAGCACTGGCACCAAGAATCACGCCTACAGCGACGTCAAGTACGTCGAGGAACTTGTCGGCCCCGACACCGTTGACACGATGCCGCCGGCGACGATGGATGCGTTCCGCGATCACGGCAAGCCGCGCGCGTCGCTCGAAGAGGGCCTCGATGAGGCTCGCGAGACCGTAAAGCGGCTGGCGGCCGTCGGGATCGATCTGATCGAGGTCGGCGAGGAATTGCAGAAAGAGGGCGTCGAGTCGTTTGCGCAGTCGTTCCAGGATTTGAGCGCGGTAATCAAAGGTCGGCGCGCGGCAATCGTCGATGGCGCGCAGGACAAGCAGACAATCACTGCGACCGGGTACGAATCGCAGGTCAGCAGTGCATACAAGGATCTCGACAAGAGCGAATTTCCCGCGCGGCTGTGGAAGAAGGACGCCGCGCTCTGGTCGAAAGACACTGCGGCACAGCAGGCAATCAAGAAGGGGCTTGGCTTTCTGAACGTTCCCGATATTACGGCCGAGCGGGTGAAAGATCTCACGTCATTTGTCGATGAGGTTCGAAATGCCGGCTTCCGCGATGTCGTGCTGCTCGGGATGGGCGGTTCGTCGCAGAGCGCGGAGCTGTTCGCGACGACATTTTCGAGCGCGCCGGGTTATCCGAAGCTTCACGTGCTCGATACGACAGTCCCCGAAACGATCCGCGCGCTCGATCGCAACATCGACATCACCAAGACTTTTTTCGTCGTCGCGAGCAAAACCGGTGAGACTATCGAAACCTTGTCTCACTTCAGCGCGTTCTTCGATCGCGTCAAGGCGAAGTCGAAGAATCCGGCGGGATCGCATTTCGCCGCGATTACTGATCCGGGCACCAGGCTCGCCTCCATCGCGAAGGAAAATAAATTCCGCCGCGTGTTCCTGAATCCTCCCGACATCGTGGGCTGCTATTCGGTCCTGTCTTATTTCGGGCTGGCGCCCGCCGCGCTGATTGGGGTGGACGTGGCCACTATCATCGATCGAGCGGTTCGGATGACGCATAGCTCCGCGGGATGCGTGCGGGTCGAGGAAAATCTCGGCGTGAGTTTGGGAGCGGCTCTGGGAGCGCTCAAGAAAGCGGGGCGCGACAAGGTCACGTTTATAATTTCGCCGCCGATCAGTGCGTTCGGACTGTGGGTCGAGCAGTTGATCGCTGAGAGCACCGGCAAGAACGGCATCGCGATCGTGCCGGTTTGCGACGAGCCTTCGGTCGCCCCGAAGTCCTACGGCAAGGACCGCGTGTTCGTTTACCTGAAGCTCGACAAGGGCGCAGATGCCGCGCAGGACGCGGCGTTCGAATCGATCAAGAAGGCCAACATCCCGACGGTGCAAATCACATTGCCGGAAAAAATCGACCTCGGCGAAGAATTCATGCGCTGGGAGATCGCCTCGGCGACTGCCGCTTCCGTAATCGGCGTCGATCCGTTCGCTCAGCCAGGAGTTCAGGAGAGTAAGGACAACACCGCCCGAATCCTCGCCGAGTTCGCGCGCAGCAAGAAATTTCCCGGACAGATGCCGATTGCCGAGAATGGCAAGCTCGCGCTTTTTTCAGGAGGTGCTGCGGGCGATGCGATGAAGGGCGCGCGCGATTTTCGCGCGATGCTCGGCGCGTTCTTCAATCTCGCAAAGCCCGGCGATTACTTCGCCACGATGGCGTACGTGTCGTCCAATCCGACCGTGGACAAAACGATCGCGGCGATTCGCAAAGCGGTCGTCGGGCGCTACGGTATCGCGACCACCTTCGGCTACGGCCCGCGCTGCCTGCATTCGACTGGACAGTTGCATAAGGGCGGTCCGAACACCGGTCTGTTCCTGCAGCTCACGCAGGACCATCGCGATACGGTTGCTATCCCCGGTGCGCCGTACGATTTCGCTCAACTCAACCAGGCGCAGTATCTTGGAGATTTCCAGTCACTCGAGGCGCATGGACGCCGCGTGATTCGCGTCCATCTGGCGGGCGGCGATCCGATCGAGGCGATCGAAGCTCTTGGCAAGGAGATTGTTGCAGCGATCGCCAGGTAACCTATGTCTGAACCGAAACTGATCATCCTGAACGACGCGCAGGAACTCTACGTGCGCGCTGCTGAAGAAACCGCGCATATCGCCGGCGAATCGGTCTGCACTCACGGCGAGTTCACGCTATGTCTCTCCGGCGGCTCGACGCCCGCCGCCACTTACGACTTGCTCGCGACGCGATTCCATCTGAGCGTCGATTGGAAGGAACTGCAATTTTATTGGGGCGACGAACGATGCGTCCCGCCCGATCATCCCGAGAGCAACTACGCGATGGCGAATCGCACGATGCTGAGCAAGCTCGCGCTCCGACCCGACCAGGTGCATCGGATGCGCGGCGAGGACCCGCCCGCGAAAGCCGCGGCTGCTTACGAAGATGAATTGCGCAAACAGTTCGGACTTGGCGACGGCGAATTTCCGCGCTTCGATCTCATCATGCTCGGGCTTGGCGACAATCGTCATACTGCGTCGCTGTTTCCGGGCGATTCTGCGATTCACGAAACTCAGCGCATGGTAGTTGGCGTCGAAGTTGACGCGGAACCGCCCAAACGCCTGACCATCACACCGCCGGTGATTAACAACGCGCTGCGCGTGATGTTCCTGGTGGCGGGGCAGGGCAAAGCCGCCGCGGTGAAGGATGTACTCGAGGGAGTGCGCGACCCCGACAAATTTCCTGCGCAAATCGTCGCGCCCAATAGCGGCGAGGTCATCTGGCTCCTCGACAAGGCCGCCGCCAGTCTGCTTTCGCCGCGCTGATCAGACAGAATAATCGCGATGCGATTCATCTTCCGGAACTTCACTGCGATTCTCATCCTTGCCGCCGTCACTGGATGGGCATTCTTCTATCTGCCGGATACTCCGACGTGGGCCGTGCTCCGGCTGAAGCAGGATATCGACGCGCGCGACGGCGACGAGGCGGCCAAGTACGTCGATTTCGAGAGCGTGGTGACGAAGGCGGGGCAGGATATGGTGAAGAAGCAGGGCGCCAACGATCCGTTGAGCGCGATGCTCGGGAACGCCGCGGTTGAGTTGCTCAGCAAGCCGATGGCGCAGGTCGCGAAATCGTGGGCGATCCAAAAGGTTGATAACGGCGCGCGCGAGGTGCAGATGCCCGGCGCCGCGGTGGCCGCCTCGCTCGTGCTGCTGCATCGAAACGGCGACACCGCGGCCACCGACTTCACCGACAACAAGGGCCGGCGCTGGAGAATACACCTGGCGCGCGGCGACGACGGCTATTGGCGTGTCACCGAAGTCGAGGACGTCGGGCAACTGCTGCAACAGCTACAGCACAACAATCCAATGGGCATGCCCTCGCCCTAGCGCGCATTACGGGAGTGTTTCGCCGCCCCTTCGCGGGCCTGCGTTTACTCTGCTTCAATCGACGGCTACAATAGTTCTCACGCGCGGGCGAACCTTAGGAGGCTCGGCCGCGTTTTAGTATTCAGCACAAAATGAGACGTTCAGACATAAGAAATTTAGCGATCGTCGCTCACGTCGATCACGGCAAAACCACTCTGGTCGACGCGATGCTGCGGCAGTCGGGCGTATTCCGCGCCAACGAGCAGGTCATTGACCGCGTGATGGATTCCAACGCGCTCGAGCGCGAGCGCGGCATCACCATCATGGCCAAGAACACCTCGATTCTCTGGGGTGAGACGCGCATCAACATCGTCGATACCCCCGGCCATTCGGATTTCGGCGGCGAGGTCGAGCGCACGCTGTCGATGGTGGACGGCGTCCTGCTCCTGGTCGACGCCTGCGAAGGACCGCTGCCCCAGACTCGCTTCGTGCTCAAGAAGGCGCTCGAGTCGAACCTGCCCGCGATTCTTTGCATCAACAAGATCGATCGCTCCGACGCGCGCGCGCCCGAAGTCCTCGACGAGGTTTACGATCTCTTCATCGACCTCGGCGCGAACGAGAACCAGCTCGACTTCCCGGTGCTCTACACTCAGGCGCGCGCCGGCACCGCCTCGCTCAAGCTCGACGTTCCGAGCGAAAACCTGGTGCCGCTCTTCGACGCAATCGTCGCGCATCTGCCGGGCCCCGAAGTCGATCCCGACGCGACCCTGCAATTCCAGGTCAATAACATCGACTACGACGATTACGTCGGCCGCCTCGCGGTTGGCCGGATTATCGCGGGTTCGATGACCGCGTCGCAGAACTATTCGCTGTGCCGGCGCGATGGCAAGACCGTCACCTGCAAGGTCGCTCATATCTACGGATGGCAGGGGCTGACGCGCGTCGAGCGCAACACCGCCAGTGCGGGCGAGATAGTAATCGTCGCCGGCGTCGAAGATATCGCGATCGGCGAAACCATCGCCGACCTTGAAAATCCGCGCCCGCTGCCGCCGATCCGAATTGATGAGCCGACCGTTGCGATGACCTTCTCGGTGAATAACGCGCCGTGGGCCGGCCGCGAGGGAGACTTCGTCACCTCGCGCAAACTCGGCGAGCGAATCGAATTCGAGGCGCGCAAAAACGTCAGCACACGGGTCGAGCAGTTGTCGCCGGAGTCGTGGCGCGTCATGGGCCGCGGCGAATTGCAGCTCGCGGTGATTATCGAAACGATGCGCCGCGAAGGCTACGAGATGCAGGTTTCGAAGCCCACCGTCATCACCAAGCAGGCCGACGGCCAGGTGCTCGAGCCGATGGAGATGCTGGTCATCGACATCCCTTCCGAATACATCGGTACCGTCACGCAGATGCTCTCGACGCGCAAGGCGAAGATGCGCACGATGGTCACTCATGCGAGCAATCGCGTGCGCCTCGAATACGACATTCCCGCGCGCGGCCTCATCGGCTTTCGCGGACGCTTTCTCGAAAGCACCCGCGGCAACGGCCTGATGAATACGCTTTTCAACGGCTACGCGCCGTGGTCGGGTACGATTCGCTCGCGCGCCAACGGAGCGATGATTTCCGATCGCGAGGGCGTCAGCACGCCGTACGCGATCTTCCATTTGCAGGAGCGCGGTATATTCTTCGTCGGACCCGGCGAGCCGGTCTACGAGGGTATGATCGTCGGCGAGTATGCTCGTGAGATAAACTTGCCGGTCAACGTGTGTCGTGAAAAAAAGCTCAGCAACATGCGCGCCACCGGCCACGACGAAGCGATTCGACTTTCGCCCGCGCGCGTTCCGACCCTCGACGCCGCGCTCGAATGGATCGACGAGGAAGAGCTGGTCGAAGTCACGCCCAAGTCTGTGCGGCTGCGCAACCGCGTCCTCAAGACGGCGCTCAGGAACAAGCATCGTGCGGGATACATCGACGCGCCGCCGTCGGAGATGGCCGAAAGCAACTGATCGCTTCGTGAGCCATGCGGACGGCGTAACGCCGGACGTGGCGATGGCGTCACGGCAATCATGAGACTGGTCCGAATCGTCGCGCTTTCCGCGCTGATTCTCGCGATCCTCATCGGCGGGTCGGCGGCGCTAATCGTATTCAACCAGGCCCGCATCGTCGTTTACGTTCTCGCTTCGGTCCGCAACCGCACCGGCGTCGATATCATCCCGCGCGCCAGCTCGGTGCACCTCGGCACCCATCTGATCGTCGTCCTCGACCAGCCGCAAGTAATCAACAACGGACATGAAATCGTCAAGCTGAAATCGCTCCGCGCGATCGTCTCGTACCATTCCCTCTTCACCGGCACCGGCCTTCCGCTTTATCGGTTGACCGCAACCAGTCCTGAAATCATCCTCCCGGTGAGCTCCAATAACGCGGCCACGGTCCCGATGCCGCGTCCCGGGGCGCCGACGATCGACGCTCTCCAGGAAGCGTTGCATGCATTGTCGCGGATCTGTTGGCGCGTCGAGACGGTCGACGCAACTATGCGCTATGCCGACGGTGGCGACGTTGCCGATCACGTTGCGATCGTCGCCTACCACACTCGGCGCGAGCCTTTCCGATGGCTGCTCGAATTCAGCGGCGCATTGCTGACCTCGCCGGTCCCTGGAGCGCAGGTAGCCGGTAAATTCAGCCTCGGTCTCGGAAGGAATCCGCGCCCCAACGAATTTGCACATGGAGAGCTGTGGACCTGGAACGTCCCGCTGAAGGGACTCGAGGTCGAAAGTTTCTCGTTGGTCGGGACGGTCAAGAATACCGTGAAGTTCTCGCTTCACGACGACGGCTCTGTCACTGGCGACGCCGAAGCGGAGTCGCAGAAACTCACACTCGTCAGCAAACGGCTCGCCGCACCGGAAATATTAGGCGCCTACTCGTTGCACGCCGGCTTCGAAATTACCGATGGCAAGTATGCGTTCACGAAGATCGTTTTGCGCCACGTCGATACGGCCGTGTTGTCCGGTGATACCGAGCTGGTCGCCCCGCAAAGCAAAAATCCGGAGCTGGGAATCCATCTCGGCGGCTTTCACTTCGACGCGTCCGTCGTCAGGCAGAAACTTCTCTCGGTCCGCCACCTGCCCGCCGACTTGGTGGATATGCTCAACCGCCTCGGACCCGGCAAGGTAACGGTCGGCGATGCGACCCTGAGCGCCGCGCTCGAGGAGATCGAGACCGCGCCGCTCGATACGATTCGCAAGAACCTCGTGGTGAGCGGCACCATCGAAGGCCTCGGGTTCGCAATTCCGCAGGATACGAAACTGCCGCCGGTCTCGGGTCTCAGTGCACAGCTCGCGTACTCGCGGGGACAGCTGACGATCACGCAGGGCACCGCGAAGTTCGGAACTTCCACCGTCCACGACCTTTCCGCGAGCGCAAACATCGGCAACGGCGTCGAGGGCGCCGACTACAAGACCAACCTGACCCTCGACGCGAACCTCGACGAGCTCTATCCGGCCATCGCGCGCTTCCTCGACATATATAAATTGCGCGAGCGCGACCGTCTCCAACGCCTGAGTGGCCGCGTCGAAGTGAACGCGACCGCATCCGGCAAGTTGAGCGTCACGACGCTGGTCCCGCCCAAAGACTACCAGGTGCGCGCCGACGCCATCGGCGCCGTTCTCACCCTCAAGGGTTCGCCCGGCCCGCTCAAGGTGTCGCGCGGCACCGTCGCAATCGATCCGGCCGCGATCAAATTCGAAAACGTGATGGTGGCCGCGACCGGCGGCAATGCGACCCTCGACGGCGTCGTGAATTTCGAGAAGCAAGGCGTCGCCGTGAAGGATCTGACGCTGGGGCTTCATGACTTCCCGTCGCAGTTGTGGCTGACGCTCCTCGTCGATCCGAACGACTTCAGCGTGAGTGGCCCGATTGGCGGCAAGGTTGTCGTTAACGGCAATCCCAGCAGTCCGGGCGGCCTGATCCCTGAAGGCAAACTGACGCTCGCCAACGGTGACGTGAAATTCAACTTCCTGCGTTCGCCGATTATCGTTCAGGGCGCGACGCTCACGATGCACCGCAAGCAGGTCATCCTCGCGATGCCCGGTTCGAAGCTCGAGAATTCGCCCATCAATTTCCGCGTTTCGGTTGCCGACTACACTCATCCCTCGATTCGCATCGACGCCACCGTGCAGAAACTCGATCTCGAGGTGATGAGATTTGTGCGGATGCCCTGGTCGCCGGCCGAGCCGCCGATTAATTTTCCGGTTCCATGCTTCGGGCACATCGAAGCGCGCGCCGCAAACCTCGGCAGTTTTCAGATGACCGACACCAAAACCGATTTCACCCGCGATCCTACCGGCAATTGGCGCGTTTATAACATGAGCGCCACCGCTTACCGCGGGAAGATGCACATCGAACTCGTCGGTCGCGCTCCCGACAACTGGATCCACATCATGGGCAGCGCCACCGACATGGATCCCGCGCCGCTCTTTTTGCTGAGCGGCAAGAACACGCAATCGCCATTGGTGGGCCATCTGTTTCTCGCCGCAGATTTGTGGGCGAACTCCGACACCAACTTTTTCGAAACTATGGCCGGCGACATGTCGATCACCGTCCGCGACGGAACCCTCAACAAGTTCACGCTTCTGTCACGCTTGCTCAGTTTCATCGACATCAAGAATTGGTTGAGCGCGCAAATCCCCGACCCGCGCGTCGCCGGAGTCCCGTTCAAGACTCTCTTTACCGATTTCAAGGGCAATGGTGGTCTCTTCTACACAAATAATTTCGTGCTTAACGGTCCGGTCATGTCCATCACCGCCAACGGCAGCGTGCAGTTCGGCGCAGGCACTCTCGATATGGAGGTCGGCATGTTCCCGTTCGACACCGTCGATTGGGTGTTGAATCACATTCCAATTATCGGCGAGAGAATCGGCGCGGGCACGGGCAAACTGGTCGCCGCGTATTTCTCCGTGAAAGGTCCGGTCAGCGATCCTTCGATTCTGCCCAAGCCGATCACGTCTGTAGCGGAGTTCGTCAAAAAAACGATCGCGGTGCCGATAAACATCATTCGTCCCAACACGGTCAAGTGAGCCGGTGAAAAGTGAAAAATGAGAAAATCGCGGCCCGCGCTGATCGTATTTTGCCGCGAGCCCATCGCGCATCAGGCCAAGACCAGGTTGATCGGCGCGATTACGCCTGCCGCCGCGGCAGCACTGTCCGATGCATTCATTCGCGACGCGCTCGCTAAGGCAGTTTCAGTTCGCCCGTCGCGAATCGTTATCGCGGCGAGCGCGCCGGACGGCGCTGACCGCAGCAAGTACTTCAGGAAGCTGGCTCGTCGATTTGAAGCGGATCTGATCGATCAGGGAAGCGGTTCGCTGGGCCGGCGGATGGCGCGATCACTCGCTCCATTCACATCGAGCGGCGCGCTTTTAATCGGAACTGACACACCTTCGCTTCCAGCCTCGATGCTCGCGTCCAGTCTGGAAGCACTTCGCCGCAATCGCGTCGTGATCGCGCCGAGTCTCGATGGCGGCTATTACGCGGTCGGTGTGCGCGGAGCGATGCCCCCTATCTTCACTGGCATCCGATGGGGCACCGGCAGCGTCTTCGTCACAACCATCAAGCGTCTCGAGCGCGCGGCCATTCCGTTCGCGCTCGGTCCCGCATGGTACGACGTCGATCGATGGGCCGACGTACTCCTGCTGGCCGCGCACCTGCGAATACTGGCGCGAACCGATTCGTCGCCATGCCCGACGACCGAGGCTGTGCTCGCACGGCTTGGAGTCCTCCGCCACGCTCGCTAAAGTACCCCGGTGATCGAGCTGATTCTCTACACCCGAAACGACTGTCCGCTGTGCCACCAGATGGAAGCGGTGATTGCCGCCGAGGCTCCGAAATTCGACGCCCGCATTCAGCGTATCGAGATCGACGGCGATCCGGATCTCGAAGCCCGTTTTGGAATCGAAGTGCCGGTCTTGTTCGTGAACGATCGCAAAGCGTTCAAATATCGATGCACTCCCACCGAATTGCGCAAACGACTGGCGCGTGAGGTTAGCTGACATGCCGGCGAGAACTCCCCACAAAATGCGGGTCATCTTCGTTACCTGCGGCGGCGAAGATCAGGCTGCCGAAATCGCGCGCACCCTGGTCTCCGAAAGGCTGGCGGCATGCGTGAATATCGTCGGGCCCATTCGCTCGATCTACCGATGGCGCGACGAGGTCAAGGACGACGCCGAATACCTGCTCATCATAAAGACCCGCGCGCTGCTCTATATGAAGGTCGAGACGCGCGTCCGCGAGATGCACACCTATGATGTGCCCGAGGTCCTCGCGCTGAACGCAGATCGCGGCTCGCCTCCGTACATCCAGTGGATGCTCGATTCGACCGGCCCTCCTCGCGGACACTCCAAATGATCAGGTTTGCGATTGCAGGCGCCGGCGCGATCACCGAACGCGCGCACATTCCCGCACTGGCGAGCGTTCCCGACGCGAAAATCGTCGCGATACAAAGCCGCACCGCCGACAAGGCCGATCGCGTCGCACGGGCGCTTTGGCCTGACGATACGGCACGGCCGAACGCCTATTCCGATTTCGACGAGATGCTGGCGCGCGAGCATCCCGACGCCGTTGGAATCTTCACGCCAAATCGTTGGCATTGCGAATTTACCGTCAAGGCGCTCGACGCGGGCGCGCACGTGCTCGTCGAAAAGCCGATGGCTCCGACTGCGGCCGAGGCGCGCAAGATGGTCGATGCGGCCGCGAAAGCTGGTCGCGTGCTGATGGTCGCGATGCAACGGCGCTTCGGCGGAATCGAGCGCGCAATCAAAGACGCACTGGCGAGCGGTGCAATCGGCAAGCCTAATTTCATTCGTGCACGGCTTTCCCACGGCGGACCTCAATTGTGGGCGCCCGGACAAAGCTGGTTCACGACCGCTTCAGAAGCCGGCGGCGGCGCGATGCTCGATCTCGGCGTTCACGTCGCCGACCTCGCGATCTGGTTCATGGGCGAGGTCGATTCCGTCTCGGGGCAGGTGGCGACCCTCGCCAAGCAGATCGCGGTTGACGACACCGGCGCGATGATTCTCCATTTCAAGTCGGGCGCAATCGGCGTCGTCGAGGCGAGTTGGAGCAGCATGCCGCCGCTGTCGGCAATCGAGATTTACGGCACCGAGGGGCGGGTGATGGCTGGCTATCCGCGCAATGATATTTCGATTCTGAAATCCGACGGCAGTCCGGCGCCGGGATTCTCGCGCGAGGAGGTGATGAGCCGCTTCGACCCGCGCGATTTTCTCGCCCCGTCACGCGCACTCGCCGAAAACTTCATCGCCGCGATTCAAGGTAGGGCGAAACCCTCGCCCGACGGCATCGACGGACTGCGCGCAGTCGAAGCGATCGAGGCATGCTATCGTTCGTCGCGGACCGGTACTCGAATCAAGCTCCCGCTCGATTCATAATCCACAGATGTTTCGCGAAACGATCAAAAACATGGCGCCGTATCGGCCCGGCGAGCAGCCGCGCCCCGGCCAGCGGTTGATCAAGCTCAACACCAACGAGAATCCATATCCGCCGTCGCCCCGTGTTCGCCGGGCGGTTGCGAAAGTGATGGCGGGGTCTGCGTTGCGCTTGTATCCAGCCCCCCGCGCCGACGAATTCGTGGCGAGCGCCGCGAAAGTCTATTCGATTCCGCAGAGCATGATCCTCGCCGGCAACGGCTCCGACGAGCTGCTCGCGATGGTATTTCGCGCGACGCTCGGCGAGGGCGACACCGTCGCGTATCCGGTGCCGACGTATTCGCTATACGACACGCTGGCGCTGGTCCAGGAGGCGCGAATCCTGCACTTTCCGATAAGCGAGTTCGCGCTGCCGCTCGACGCGCTCGCACAGGCGCGCGCCAATCTGACGATTGTGTGCAGTCCGAATTCGCCGTCGGGCACCCTGACTCCGAGCCGTCAGTTGGGCGCGCTGGCGAAACGCCTCGATGGCCGGTTGCTCGTGATCGACGAGGCCTACGTGGATTTTGCCGGCGAGAACGCGCTCGGCCTCGTGCGGCGTCATCGCAACGTCGTGATTCTGCGTACGCTGTCGAAGTCCTATTCGTTGGCCGGGATGAGGCTCGGTCTTTGTTTTGCGCATCCGTCGGTGATCGACGCGCTGATGAAGGTCAAGGATTCGTACAACCTGAGCCGCGTTGCACTGGCTGCTGGAGCCGAAGCGCTGCGCGACGCCGCATGGATGCGCCGCAACGTTGCCAAGGTGATCCGGACGCGAGGGCAGACCGAGACCAGCCTGCGCAAGCTGGGCTTCGAAGTGCCTCCCTCGCAGGCCAATTTTGTGCTGGCGCGGATGCCGGGGCGCGACATGGCGCCTGTCACGCGCGGCTTGCGCCGGGCTGGAATTCTAGTCCGCCATTTCGCGACCCCGATGCTCCAGGATGCGCTCAGAATCTCGATTGGCACTCCGGCCGAAATGGGCGCGCTGTTCAAAGCGCTCGGCCCGCTGGTTCGCACAACTCCGTCGAAATCGAAAAAGCGTTCGCGCACGAGCGCCTGAATTCGATGGCGGCGATCAAGCGTCTGTTCGGAAGTTTTCGCTCCTCACGCGGCAAGAAGTCCGAATCGGAATCGCATTCGTCGATTGAATGGGTGGTGGCGGGACTCGGGAATCCCGGCGAAGAGTACTCGCGTTCCCGCCACAACGCGGGATTCATGACAATCGATCGAATCGCGAAAGCCAAAGGCGTCGAGTTGAGCCGCCGCAGGTTCAAAGGCATCACCGCTGAAATCACCTTGGCCGAAAAGCCCGCGATTCTCGTCAAGCCCCAGACCTTTTACAATCTGAGCGGCGAATGCATTTCCGATCTGCTCGGATATTTCAAAATTACCACCAGCCATTTGATCGTAATTCATGACGAGCTCGATCTCGAAGCGGGGCGGCTCAGAATGAAGCAGGGCGGAGGGGACGCCGGCAACCGCGGCGTTCGTTCAATCGCGGAGTCGCTCGGAACCACCGACTTCATTCGCGTCAGAATTGGAATCGGCCGCCCGCCCGGCTTCACAACCGAAATGGAACCCGGCCGCCAACCGAAGACCGAAGAAAATAAGGACTACCTGCTGCGCCCGATGACGGCCGCCGAAAGACAGGCAATTGCGCCGCTCCTCGACCGCGCTGCGAACGCAGTCGAAGCAATCGCCGCAGACGGCCTCGAAGCCGCGATGAACCGCTACAACCAACGCAGCTAAACTGCGCCACGCTCGTAGTAACAAATTGTCGTAAGGCGTAATCATTCAGTTGACTTACCAACATACCGCGCGCTAAGCATCAACACGTTGGAACCCTCGTCGCGTTGTGCGGGTAAGTTTTCGCGTCCCGCTCGAATAGCAGCGCTGTTAGTGCCGATGCGAGAGGGCGTTGCTGCTTGATCCGCACACGCTTCGTCGGTCTCTTAATCTTCTATCTAGGAAAAGGGATGCGATGTTTGTGGAAAACAAGACTCGCTTCAGGAGGGCTGAGGAAGCTCTGCGGTTTTATTTCCGGTTGCGCGAGCTGCTTCACAGCGGACGGACCGGACGCCTGGTAGCCGACGAACTGCCTGCCGATGCATGCACGACGGCGGCCAACGCAATCGACGACTATCAATGCATCGGATGGTGCATGCGAGGTCTCGACGAAATCGCGTTGTGGCTGCTCAGCGAAATCTACGGACCGAGCTCTTTCGGCGTCCATCGGCGCACTCTGGGGCATACCTGCAAGGCCGGCCGGCGCGAATTCCCGCAACGAACATTTCGCCTGCACGAGATGGCCATGGTCCACGAGCACGCGCTGGGCGTCGTCAAGCGAGGGCTACGGGAACTTGGCATGATCCCGGTCCGCAAGATAACCACGGCGCACGTACGCCGCGAGATAATCGCCGCGGGCAGAGTCGCGCATCTTCACGGCGACCGAGCCGCTGAACGCGGATAAGTCGGCGGCGCCGAGTTCGATAGCGTGGCAGGCGGGCTATTCCGCGCCATCGAAATTCCTGTACGCTTGAGGACCAATCCAACTCGGGCGAACGGACTTGGCGAAGCGAAGCGCGAACGAAAATCAGGCGAACGAACAGGCGGCGGCGCTGGCCCGCGGCGCCACTGAAGTTATTTCTCCAGCGGAGCTTGCGGCCAAAATTTCGCTCGGCCGGCCGCTCAGGATCAAGCTCGGGATGGATCCGACCGCGCCCGACTTGCATCTTGGCCACAGCATTGTGCTCAAGAAGTTGCGCGACTTCCAGGATGCCGGTCACACGGTAATTTTCCTGGTCGGCGATTTCACCGCGATGATCGGCGATCCCACCGGACGCAACGAGACCCGCAAGCCGCTGTCGCGCCAACAAATCGAGCGCAACGCGGAAACCTATCGCACGCAGGCTTTCAAGATCCTCGACCGCGAAAGCACCGAAGTGCGATTCAACAGCGAATGGATGAACGAGCTGGGCGTCGCCAGGCTGATCGAGATCGCGGCGAAGGTGAGCGTCGCCCGCTTACTCGAGCGTGACGACTTCGAAAAGCGCCTCGCCACCGAGGAGCCGCTGTTCCTTCACGAGCTACTGTATCCCGTGATCCAGGGCTACGATTCCGTCGCGCTTCAAGCGGATCTCGAGATCGGCGGCACCGATCAGAAGTTCAACATGCTGGTCGGCCGCGAGCTGCAACGACACTACGGACAGGCGCCGCAAGCCGTCATGACGATGCCGCTGCTCGAGGGTCTCGACGGTGTGCGCAAAATGTCGAAGTCACTCGGCAACTACGTCGGCCTCACCGACCAGCCCGAGGACATGTACGGCAAGCTGATGTCGGTGCCCGACAAGCTGATGGTGCGTTACTACGAGCTGCTGACCAACGCGACGCCCGAAGAGATCGCGGCGGTGAAATCCGGCGGGATGCATCCGATGGAAGCGAAGAAGCGCCTAGCCCGCACCATCGTCACCGAATATCACGGTGAGCCGGCGGCAAATCGCGCCGAGGAATATTTCGAGAGCAAGCATCAGCGCCGTGAAGTTCCCGCCAGCGCGCACGTCTATCGAATCGCCGAGGATTTGTGGATTTGCGAGCTGATGAAGCAGCTACAGTTCACGCCCTCGACCAGCGAGGCGCGCCGCCTGGTGAGCCAGGGCGCGGTGCGGGTCGACGGCCACACAATTACCGATGTGAATTTTCGCTTCGTTCCGGGCGAACACAAGGTGCTCGAAGTTGGCAAGCGGCGAGTCGCGCGTATCGAGCCCTGACGGGAGTTTCAGTCGCTCTTATTCTTCTCGGCCGCCGCGACCGCTTCGCGCAGCTTTTCCATCGTGCGTCCAAGAGCCTTGGTGTAGCGCTGCTTGGTCCAGGTCTCCTTGGTCCGCATCTTGAGCCATCCGAGCTTCACCGCGTCCGGCTTGTTGCCCATCTCGCCGGTCGAAACCTCGATGATCGCGCGCTCTTCAGTGTTGAGCGAATCGAGCACTTCGCGCTTGAGGTTTTGCAGGAATCCGGACTTGAGGTCGATATCGATCTTCATCGAAAATGTACTTCAATGATCTTAAACCATAGCATGCGCGTCCTCAACGACCCCGGGAGAAAAAACCATGAAACACTTCACCGTCGATCAGCACCAACACGTCCAGGTCTGGACCATCCGCAATCCGCCCATGAACTATATGACGGCGCCGATGTCCCAGGAGTTGCTCGAGCTGGTGGGACGCGCCGAAAACGACGTCAACACTCGCGCGATCGTTCTCACCGGCGGCCTCGATGGCAAATTCATCACGCACTACAGCGTGGACGAGCTGGCCGCGATGGCCGACGATCCCGCGTCCTGCGCACAGAATTTTCCCACCGCGTCAGCGGGATTCCATCGCATGCTCGACAGGATCATGTTGATGCCCAAGGCGGTCATCGCGGCGATTAACGGCGACTGCATGGGCGGCGGCTACGAAGTCGCGCTGTCGTGCGACTTTCGTCTCGCTGCCGACGGCCCTTATCAAATTGGCTTGCCCGAGGCCGTGCTTGGGATTTTGCCGGGAGGCGGCGGCACGCAACGACTGCCGCGGCTGATCGGCCGGGGCAGAGCGCTCGAGGTGCTGATGTTCGGCAATGTTTACAGTCCTCGCGATGCCGAGAAGATGGGAATGGTGAACCGCGTGCTCGCACCCGACCAGTTGATGCCCTTCGCGATGGAATGGGCGCGCACCCTGGCCAGCCGCCCGCCGCGAGCCGTCGCGGCGATCAAACGAGCCGTCTATCTGGGTGCGGACCGCGACCTCGAATCCGGACTCTACATCGAGCGGATGGAGATGACGCAGCTGATGTGTTCGCAGGACGCACGAACGCTCATGACCGCCTACAACAAGGCAGTCGCGCACGATCCAATGGTCGCGCGGAGCGAATTTCTCAAAGGTATCGGCGTCCCGGCGGCAAAGGGAAGTTGAAGCCGGGCCCGCCTATTCCTCGTCGACCGCCTGGCGAATCGAATTCAGGATGAACAGGAACTGATTCGGCGACGACACGCGGCCGAGCATGTTCACGGTCTTCAGGACCTTGAGCTCCCGTTCGGTCACCTTGTGCCGCGCCAGCGTCCCGCGATCCCCCGCAAACTTGCGCCACGCATCCTCACGCCGCTTGGCGGGCGAGGCCTCGCGCCGCTCGCCGATGATCCATTGCGCCTCTGGATGCGCCAGGAGGAACAGCCGCTTCTTGTCCAGCTCGAGGGTGTCGGCAATCCGCGACAGCAGCGACAGGGAAGGGCGTCGGCGTCCATTTTCGAGGTACGCGACGTGGCTGGCCTTCACGCCAAGTTTGCGCGCGAGCTCACGCTGAGTGTAGGCATAAGCGCCGCGCCGCTGTTTGAGAACCTGACCGAGAGTTTCTTTCTTCATAGTTTGGTTTCCGTGAATCCTTCCAATAGGGGTTTGGGTAAGATGACGTTACCGGCCAGACAATGAGGCTCTGGCCGATCGATAGTGATTGCCAAAATCGATTCCGCGCGACTCCCGCCGATCCCCTTTGTAGATTTTACATTCTCCAGTTTATGTTTCGATCAATTTGGCTAACCTGATCACTCCGCTAAGTACCTCTGAGCGGGCGTTCAGGTTTCGGCGACAAGACCAAGAGTCGCACAAATATGAACATAAAGTCCACAGATACAACTCCCTGCGTTACAAGAGTCGGAAAAACTCCCGACAAGCTGTTCCTACGATAACAAAATGACTCTGCCATGCCCGCAATATGTTATCGAAAACGGGTAAATTCTACAGAGTGTGTAAGTTGTATGCCAACCGAAATCGCAAGAGGCTTCCTCACCCTGCGCGGCTCAGCCGATCGATTGCCGCCCCATCTCAAATTATCTGGCTAACCCGACGACGGATTGGGCAGCTCCGGCTTCTGGCATGTCCCGCCCGCCACGCAATTCAGACCGGCGCCAAAATAAACTGCGCCCGCCTTCACCGGATAGAATATGTAGTCGAGCGGAGTCTCGATCGGATCGAATCGCTGCGGCGGCCCGGACGCGACAGCTTCGGCATGCGCCTGTTGCTCGACCTTCAGCTTGGTATTGGTCTCGACATCCTGCACGCTCGCGAGACGATTGTCGGATCCGAAAATCGCCGCCTTGCCCGGCTCGAGCCAGACGTATCGCAGTACGGTGGCCCCGTTATGATTGGGGTCCGCGATGTCGTCTTTCAGGTCGGGCTCGCCCATCGACTGCACCGTTTGTCCCGGCGTCATTCCGGGACTTAACGACCCGCTCTTGGTAGTCGAGCATCCGACCAACAACAGCGCGAGCAGTCCGCCGCCCGCGCCCGCGAGAAATGTCCGCAAGGTGATCATCGATACCTCAAGCTTCATGACGAGCTAACATACAGTAGAGGCCTTCGACAATCGACCATCCGGATGAGGAAGTTCACCTAATCGGCTGTTATATTCGTTCGAGCGCCGGAAATGGATACCGACAACGATCTACTCTTCGTCTACGGCTCCCTGATGAATCCCGCGGAACGCGTGATCCTGCTGGGCCGCCCGATCGAGGCTAGCCCCGCACATCTTCCCGGATACGCGCGCGGCCGCAAGCGCTACTACTTCGTCGCCAAGCAAGTAGACGCCGTTACCGATGGCGCAATCCTCGAAGGCCTGACTGCCGACGATTTCGCAATTCTCGACGAATACGAAGAAGTGCCAACTCTCTACACCCGTGAACGAATTGAAGTCCTCTCCGCCGACGCCCGCAAAATCGAATGCTGGATTTACCTACCGACTAGTTGGGCGGCAGACCAGTAGCAGGCTTTGTGGCCGGCCGCTGGCATTGGTGGCACAGGCTTCAGCCTGTGATTCTTTCCTGACACATGGACCAGAAAATCACAGGCTAAAGCCTGTGCCACCAAAATCAAACCCTTAGAGCAAAAGGGCGTCCTCGCCATTTTGCGATTAATACTGGGTGCAGGGGTCACCCCTGCCGCGGAAGCGTGAAACCCGCGCAGGGTTTCACATTAGATTAGTGAATTGTTTCCCTACCCCTTATTATCCGGCGGAATCGCCTTCGGCTGCTCCCCACGCTTCAACCCGAACTTGTCGATCCTGTATTGCAGCGTCCGATAGCTCATCGCGAGCATCTTCGCCGCCTTCGCAATTACCCAGTCGTTGCGCTCCAGCGCTTGCAGAATCGCGTCGCGCTCGAAGGTTTCGAAATTGAACCCCTCGCTCGGTATCTCGTATTTCTCGCCGCGCTGACGATCGCCGCTGCGCATCGGCGTTTTGCGCGACAGGACCTCCGCCGGCAGATCGCGCGGCAGCACCTTGTCCCCTTCGCAGAGCAGGATCGCGCGCTCGATCGCCGACTCGAGCTGGCGCACGTTGCCCGGCCACGAGTAGTCGAGGATCACTTCCATCGCCTCGCGCCCGATCTCTTTCACGCGTCCTTCCGCCAGATGCCCGAATTTCGCGAGCGCGTGATTCGCGAGTAGCGGAATATCGCCGCGCCGTTCGCGCAGCGGCGGCAGGGTTACGGTCACGACGTTGATTCGATAATACAAATCTTCGCGGAAGCGCCCCTCGCCGACTTCTTCCACGATATTGCGATTGCTCGCCGCCACCAGCCGCACGTCGATACGAAACGAATCGTTGCCCCCGACGCGTCGCAACTCCTTCTCCTGCAGCACGCGCAGAATCTTCGCCTGCATCCCCTGCGGCAGGTCCGCAATCTCGTCGAGGAACAGCGTCGACTTGTCCGCGCTCTCGAACAACCCGATCTTGCGCTCGGTGGCGCCGGTGAATGCGCCCCGCTCATGTCCGAACAGCTCGTTCTCGATCAGGTTCTCGGGAATCGCCGAGCAGTTAATCGCGACGAACTGGCGTGACGCCCGCGGCGACAATCGATGGATCGCTTTGGCCACGATTTCCTTGCCGGTGCCGCTCTCGCCCTGGATAAGCACCGTCGAATTGGACGGCGCGACGCGCCGCACCAGCCGGATCACTTCCTGGATTGCGGGATCCTGCCCGATGATCCCTTCTATCTCGAAGGTTCCCTCGAGCCGCCGCTTCAGCAGTTGATTCTCCTGCTGCAGATTCGCGAACTCCGCCGCCTTGGCGACCCGCGTCACCAGCTTCTCGCGATCGGTCGGTTTTTCCAGGTAATCGAACGCGCCGGCCTTCATCGCCTGCACCACGCTGTCCGTCGATCCATGCGCCGTCAGCACCACCACCTGGCTGCCGGGATATGCGCCGCGCACTTTCGCCAGTAGCTCCTCGCCCGACATCCCCGGCATCATCAGGTCCGTCAGCACGACGTCGAAGCGCGACAGCGCCAGCAATTCGATTGCGCGCTTGCCGACTGCCGCCTCTTCGACCGCGAAGCCTTCTTCGCGCAACGTGTCGGCGGTTATGTGTCGTTCGAGGTCGTTATCTTCAACGACCAGTACTGAGGCCTGCGTCATGATGGTTGTGTCCGTCCATTACCGCGCTCGGCGGGAAGGTGAAAGTCAAAGTGGTCCCGTGTCCATCCCCGTTCGGTCCGATTTCTATTGTGCCTCCGTGCGCCTCCACGATCGCTTTCGACAAGAACAGCCCGAGGCCGATCCCGTCGCGTTTGGTGGTGAAGAATGGCTCGAACACATGATTGGCGACGCCCGCTTCGATTCCCGCGCCGGTGTCCGAAAAAGCAATCACCATCGAACCGTCGAGGCGGCTGAACGTGATCCGCATCGTACCGCCTTCGGGCATTGCCTGTATTGCGTTGGCGACCACGTTGATAAAGCAGGTGCGCAGCTTCTCTGCGTCCACCTTGAGGATCGGCGTCTCGTTGCATTCCTCGACCAGCTCGATTCCCTGGCTCTTCATTTTCGATTCCGACAGCGCCACGACCTCATCCACCAGCTGGTGTACGTCGGTCGGCGTCGGAAATATTTCGATCGGCCTCCCATAATGCAGGAAGCTCTGCACCAGGTCCGCCAGCCGCCGCATCTCATCCTTCATGATCGCGAGCTGATGCAAAAACGTTTCGCGATCGTTCGGCTGCTGCGGAGCGTAGCGCGTGCGGATCTGGTCGAGTGACAGGCTGATGAAGTTCAGCGGATTCTTGATCTCATGCGCCAGTCCGCCGGCCAATTGCCCCAGCGCCGTGAACCGCTCGAGCCGGTTCAGTTCCTGCTCGCGCTCGCGCGCGTGCCTGAGCTGCCCGACCATTTCGTTGAAGCTGCGGGTCAGCAGCCCGATCTCGTCGCGGCGATGCGCTTCCGGGACCGGCTCCAGTCCACGCGCCGCAAAATTTTGCGCCGCACTCGCGACCGCATGGATCGGCTTCACGTAGCGGTCCGCCAGGATATACGCGAACACCAGCCCGATCGCAAAAATCGCAAACGCAAATAGCAGCTCACGCGTTCGGCTCTGCGCCAGGGGCTTCGCGAAGTCTCCGAAATTCGCCACCACCTGCACGTATCCGAGCAGATGGTCTTCGACTTCGACCGGGATCAGGTAAACCGTGGTCTCCGGCGCGAGTCCGATCTTGCCGGCCGGGATCGTCACCAGTGAATCCGGATGCTTGAGTTGTTCGGGGGTTAGCCACTCCGCCTGCTTTGGCCGTAGCGCCGCGCCGATCAGTTGCGGATTCGAGCTGTTGAGGATCAGATTCTCGCTCGACGCGATCGAGACTTCGAGGCCCTGGGTGTGCAGATTGTCGACATAGTGATGGAGCTGATCGCGATCGGTGTCGCGCACCGCGGTCAATTCCTGCACGCCGATCTGAATCACGCGCGCCAGGTCCTTGACCCGCTCCTGCGTGGTCGCGACGATTTCCGCCTGCGTCCCAAGGCTGACCCAAACCTCCGCGCCCAAGGTCAGCGTAAGCAGGCCGACCACCAGAACGATCAGCTTCGCCTTGAGGTTAAGCGCGGGAAAGTAGGTTTCCATTTTCGCCATCGGCGCGCCGGCCGCCGCGCATAGTTTATTCCGGCAATCCGCTCTTTTCAGCCGGAGCCGGCTCGCTGGTCTTACGTATTACCATCAACCGGGTTCCGTATATCGCAACGCTCAACACCGCGACGACCACTAATAGCCGCTCGAAGCCACCGATGTATCTGACCACCCACTCGAGCTGATGCCCGAACACATAGCCCAGCGTCACGACGATCGGCACTGAGATCAACGCTCCCAGCAAATCGTAAAACAGGAACACCGCCGGCTTGACCCCGAAAGATCCGGCCGACAAATAAACCAGCGCGCGCAGACCGGCCAGGAATCGCGCGTAGAAGATCGCGCGATGCCCATGGCGCTGCATGAATGCCTCGATCCGCTCAATCTGATGCTTGCGGCCCGGCCGGCCGAGAGAAAAGTAGCGCACCAGTCCCGATCCAAAGTGCCGCCCCAGGAAAAACAGCGAGTTGTCGCCCGCCACCACGCCCAGCAGCGACACTGCCAGCGTGATCGGATAGCGCGTGATCCCGCGATGTACCAGGTAGCCGCCCGCCAGCAGCGCAACGTCTTCGGGTATCGGCAATCCAAGTCCGCACAGCATCAGAACTACGAACAATCCGAGGTAGGTGAAGTGTTCGATGTACGCGGAGATCAGTCCGACCAAGCTCAGCTCCCGTGCGCGTAGCGCGCGCGCAGTGCGTCGCGGATTTGTTCGACCGGCATGCCCCGGCTCGCCATCGCCTCGGCATCGCGAGCCTCACCGCAGCAAATCGCGCAGGTGCTCCCGTGAGTATCGCGAAAGCAATCGAGCAGGTTCTTGTGACCGTCCGTCACGTCGCATCCGCAGTAGCAATGCAACTGCGCCAGCAGCGCGGGATCTTTCTCCGCTACTTCGTAGGCCTCGCGCACCGTGCCCTGGAAATTCTGCGGGTCGAGCGTGATGCGCAAGTGCGCCCCCGGATCGCCGGCCGCCGCCAATTGCCCATCCGATGGATGCGAAGTGCTCGATGTGTAACTCGCATATGCGAT
Source organism: uncultured delta proteobacterium (assembly GCA_963794325.1). Classification (GTDB taxonomy): domain Bacteria; phylum Desulfobacterota; class Binatia; order Binatales; family Binataceae; genus Binatus. The sequence continues at coordinate 349,119 of CAWCDG010000003.1, forward strand.
CGCCACCACCAGCAATGCGGCGGCGGTAAGTGCGACAATTCCCTTGATACCCTTGAACATGAGTCTCCCCGTGCCCCAAAATTATAGCATCTCGATGAACCTTAGGCTTTGATTCGCGAAACTATATAGAGCGGCTGGCCGATGAGGCCCGCGGCGCGTATGCGGCAGCCGTTTCAGCATCGCCATCGCCAGAATACTGCGCCGAAAATTTCGCCGATCGAGCGGCCGCCCCAGGATCAGCGAGTACAGCTCCTCGAACTCGGCAAACGTGAATTCGCGCGGCAACAACGCATACGCGATATTGGTGTATTCCAGTTTCGACTTCAGCCGCTTCACCGCATACGCCGCCATCTGCGAATGGTCGTAGGCCAGCTGCGGCAAGCGCGTGACTTCGTACCAGCCGCCATTCGCATACTTGTCGCATGGCGCACTGACCGCGCCGGCCTCCGGAATCAGCGCCATGTAGGCGACCGACACCACGTGCGCTCGAGGATCGCGCGACGGATCTCCAAACGTGAACAGCTGCTCGAGATAAGCCCCGCGCAGTCCCGTCGATTCGTGCAGCTCGCGTCTCGCCGCATCGTCCAACAGCTCGCCCACTCGCACCAAACCGCCCGGAAATGCCCACTTCCCGCGCGCCGGCCCGCGTCGCAGCTCGACCAGGTAGGTCTGCAATCGCCCGTCGTTGATCGCGAACAGCACCGTATCGACCGCGACCATCGGCCGCGCCGGCTTTTCCCCGCCCTCGACCACGCTCTGTGAGTTCGCGCTCAGACGCTGAGCTCGAGCATCCGCTCCAGTGCGCGCTTCGCTCCCTCGCGCACCTCCTCGGTCAGCTCGATTTCGTAGCGCAGGTGGCGAAGCGAATCGAGCGTGCCCTCGAGCGTGATCATCTTCATGAACCGGCATAACTTGCACGCCTTGTAAAAATGCTTGTCGGGAATTTCCATCAGAAGACGGTCGGACAGCCCGCATTCGGTGACAACCAGGAATTTATCCGCGTCGCTGCTCTTGGCATACGCGACCATCGCGCTCGTTGACAGCACCGCGTCCGCCAATGCCAACACGTCGCGGCGACACTCCGGATGCGCAATCACCTTGATTCCGGGAATCGCGCGCTTGACCTTGTTCACCTCGTCGGGGGTTATCTGATGGTGCACGTAGCAGTTGCCGTCCCACGAAATCACCCGCTTCTTGGTCTGCCCTTGCACGTAGTTCGCAAGATTCTGATCCGGCACGAACAGAATATTGTCGGAGTCGATCCGCTCGACGATCTTCGCCGCATTCGCCGACGTGCAGCACGCATCCGACAGGGCCTTCACGTCCGCCGTGCAATTCACGTACGATACCACCTTCAGGTCGGGATAAATCTTCAGCAACTCTTCCTTGCGATCCGCGAGCGCCTCCGCGGTAACACTGTCGGCCAGCGAGCATCCCGCCTTGAGATCGGGCAGCAACACCTTGCGGCCGGGATTGAACACCTTCGCCGTCTCCGCCATGAAATGCACGCCGCAAAATACAATCACGTCGGCGTCGCGCACGTCGCGCGCATTGCGCGCCAGTTCCAGCGAATCGCCGATAAAGTCCGCGACCTCGAAAATCTCCGGCCGCTGATAGTTATGCGCGAGAATCACCGCCCGCCGCTCCTTCTTCAGCCCCCGGATCTCCGCAATCATCTCCGCATAACGGCGGTACGTCTCATCCGTGTAACTATCGTTCCCGAGCACCGCGAACTTCTCACGCAGCGCCCCGGCATCAATCGCATTCTGTGCAGCTTCCATAACGATCAATCCTCGTGACCCAATACTTTGCGTCAATCTGACACTTACTCGATCCAGTGATCCGACGCAACCCTCTGTTTCTTCCCCTTTCACCAGGTTCGAAGCCGGCCTGCGGGCAGTTTGACCATATCGGTTCGCCCACAGTACCTTTCGACGAGATCCCTGTGCAGACTGAAGGCGCAAGCCGCTCCGTTTCGAGGAAGATCACTCGCCGTACTCTCATCGGGGCAGCGGCAGGAGCGTGTGCGTACGCCGCGCTATCGCCGCTGGTGGCGACGGCCGGGCGGCTCTCCTTCGTCGCTCATCTTCCGACCACCGATGCAGCTGGAATTAGCTGGCCGCCGAATCAAGCGTTGCCATCGTTTGCTTCGCCTGTTCAGCTTGACGCCGCCGACATCGCGTCCCTCACAAGCGACCAACAACTGCTGCTGACCACTCTGCAGGGAATCGTCAATCGCACCCAGCCGCGGATCTACCTGTTTCAGAGCGGCGACGGCACCGACCAGACCTGGCTGCAGACCACTAACGTTTCAAACACCGCGATTGCCGATCCGCTCAGCCTGATCGACAAATACGGTGGCGAGACGGCCGGTGCCGTCATCTACGATCCCATCCTTCCCGATACTGCCAACGTTGCCACCAGCCTGGCCGGTGTGATGGGCGGCGTGATTGCGACTGCGGATCTGGCGAGCCAGTACAGTCTGCCCATCCTTGCCGATTTGCGCGGTCAATTCGCGACCAAGCTGGACGCCTACAACTGGCTTATCGACAATTATTGGACCCAGCTCACGCCGCGCCTGCTGACCGCCATCAGTCCTACAACTCCCAACCTGCGCGATTACATCGTCGCGACGAAATCGCTGGTATTCTGGCTCGATCCGGAAATCCCCGATGAAGCTGCCCTGTTTACGCAGATACTGCAGAAGGTCGCGCCAAATACGCCTTACATGGGATGGTTCGTGAGAGGACATGAGTCCTCCGGTGTAACGCTATGCTCGCAAAACGGGGTGGTCGTCGGCGCTGCCGACTTCCTCGATAATGCCACGGTGCTCGGTGGTGTGCCCGCACCAATCAGTCAATCGCAGCCGCAGATCACGACGCCCAAGCTCGAGAATAAAATCTACCTCACCTTCACTTTCAGCGACGGCGACAATCTGCAGTACGATCAGCATCGGCTCCGAACCATCTGGGACGATCCGAATCGCGGCAAGGTGCCGCTCAACTGGACTATCAGCCCACTTCTGATCGATGCTGCGCCGATCATGCTCCACTACTACCAAAGCACACAGACACCAAACGATCTTATCGTCGCTGGGCCGTCGGGGGCAGGGTACACCTATCCCGGCGACTGGCCTTCCGCCGCTCTCGCAACCTTCACCAAGCGGACTGGCCAGTACATGACGCGCGCCGGACTGAAAGTGATCGACGCTCTGAACCTCACTGCGACGGGCTCGAACTCCAATTTGACGAAAACGGTTGCGCGAGAGTATGCGCGTTACGCGCACCCTCTCGGGCTACTCTGTAACTGGCGGTTTGATTCCAGTTCCCTGCAAAGACCGGCGGGCCTTCCGGTGATAAGTCAGGCCATCATCAGCTCGGTCGCGGAAGGACGGATTGCCACTGCATCGATAAGAGACTCGTGGACCAGCCATCACCCGCTCTTCGCAGCCATCCTCGTGGACGCGTGGAACATGACCCCGACCGACGTCAATACGCTGGCAGCATCGCTAGGAAAGCCGTTCGAAATCGTTCGCGGCGACGTCTTCTTCGACCTGATACGCAAGCATTAGGGTGTTCGCCCCGTGAACGTTACCCCCTCGTTTTTCGGCCACATGAGTCCACCGCCGATCACCAACCGCGCATCTTCGGCTGATAAGGACGGAGTTGAGGAGTCAATACAATGAATGAAGTTGATCGCGAAATCGTCGCCGCCGTCCGCCGCTTCGTCGATCGCGACGTCATCCCAAACGCCTCCGCCCTCGAACATCGCGACGAATACCCGCATGCGATGGTCGCCACGATGCGCGAGCTGGGCCTCTTCGGCGCCACCATCCCGGCCAAGTTCGGCGGCCTCGCCCTCAGCTTCCTGACCTACGCGCGCGTGATGGAAGAGCTCTCTCGCGGATGGATGAGTCTGGCCGGCGTCATTAACAGCCACCTGATCATGGCCTACGTTATTGCCAATCACGGCACCGACGCGCAGAAAACATATTTCCTGCCCGCGATGGCGCGCGGCGAAAAACGCGGCGGCCTCGCGCTGACCGAGCCGCATGCCGGCAGCGACGTACAATCGATTCGCACCACCGCGACTCGCCGCGGCGACGACTATATTCTCACCGGCTCCAAGATGTTCATCACCAACGCGCGCCACGGCACGATGCTCGCGGTCGCCGCCAAAACCGACCCTCACGCCGATCCCGCCTACGCCGGCATCAGCATGTTCGCCGTCGAGAAAAGCGATCGCGGTCCCACCGTCAGCCGCAATCTCGACAAGCTGGGTTACAAGGGTATCGACACCTGCGAAGTCCTGTTCGAAGACGTCCCGGTCCCCGCCGCAAATCTGATCGGCGGGGATGAAGGCGCGGGCTTCAAACAGGTGATGAGCGCGCTGGAAGTCGGACGCATCAACGTAGCCGCGCGCGCAGTGGGAGTAGGGCAGGCCGCGTTCGAAACCGCAATCCGCTACGCGCAACAGCGCACCGCCTTCGGCAAACCCATCTGCCAGCATCAAGCCGTCCAGCTGCTGCTCGCCGATATGGCGACGCGAGTCGAAGCCGCGCGCCTGCTGGTCGCCAACGCCGCCCGCAAGAAAGACGCAAACGAACGATGCGACGTGGAAGCCGGGATGGCCAAACTTTTCGCCTCGGAAGCCTGCGCGAAAATCTCTCTCGATGCGATGCGAGTGCTGGGCGGCTACGGCTTCATGGCCGACTTCCCGGTCGAGCGCTTCTACCGCGACGCCCCGCTGATGATGATCGGCGAAGGCACCAACGAAATTCAGGCCCTCGTAATCGCCCGCGGCCTCCTGGCTCGGTACGCAATCTAAACGCGATTGTTCCTCTTCCCTCGAGGGAAGAGGTTACTCCTCACAAATCCGGTTCCCCTTCCCTCGAGGGAAGGGGTTAGGGGTTAGGTTCTTCTCACTCGCCGCGCGCCAACTCATGCAACGCCCGCGCGCATTCCACCGGATGCGTAAACATCACCTCGTGCCCGCTCTTCACGAACTTCAACGTCGGATTCTTCAACCTGCTCGAAAAATGCGGATGCCAATTGGGCGCACCCGCGACCGGCGTCTGATCGTCCTCGCACACGAGATAGCTGCTGGGAATGCCGGTAGCGAAGTAGGGCGCCATCGCCACCGGCGTCATCATCGGCGCGATCGGCTGAGGTCCCACCGCCGACAGCACGTATTCCTTCAGCGCCGGCGCCATATCGTTGCTGAGCCCCTCAACAAATTCCTTCCCCATCATCTCGATCGGGATCGATCTCTCCGGCATCGAATCCGCCCCCGCCGCGATCGGCGAGGTCGCCGGATCAATTATGGGCTGCCCATCGAGTGCCACCAGCGCCGTGACCCACACCACGCGCTTTATCCGCGACGGAATCTTTGCCGCGACGCCGGGAATCGTAAGTCCGCCGAGACTATGCCCCGCGAGCACGACGTTCTTCAGATCGTGCCGCTCAATAAATTCCGCGACACTATCGACATAGCTCTGAAGGCTTACCTTGGATCGATCCGCCCGATTCATCCCATGCCCCGGCAGATCAACCGCATAAGCGCGATCGCCCAACTTCTCGAGCTGATTGATAACCGCAGCCCAGCACCATGCGCCATGCCAGGCGCCATGCACCAAAACAAAAGTCTCCGCCATTTTCTTTCCCTCTGTTCTCCTAAGTGGGTCGCGGCAAAAAAAGATCCGGGATTCTTCGCTGGGCTCTGAATGAAACAAAGACTGAGCAGCCTGGCTTTGTGATGTGATCGCAGAACCCTCACCTACCGGCGGCTACGCCCGCCGGCCTCCTCTCCCGTAAAGTAACGGGCGAGGTAAATTCCCGCCCGCCTCCGCCCGACCCTGAGAGCGAAAGGTTGTCCTCAACATTTCGCGATTCTCAGTGGGTGCAGGGGTCACCCCTGCCGCGGAAGCGTGAAACCCGCGAAGGGTTTCACATTTAATCAAGTGATTTCCCCTTCCCCTAACTCGCGACCGGCGTAACTTCCTGACCCTCTTTCAACGTCGCCGCCGGCACTACGATCACCATCTCGCCGCCGCTCAGTCCCTGCTTGACCTCGATGCCGTCCTGAAACTCGCGCCCAACCGTGATGGGCACCAGATGCACCGTATCGTCGCGCACGACCCACACCGAGTTGGCGCTACCGTCCGCGACGATCGCCTTCTTCGGCACCAGCACCATCGGCGCCGCCGCGGTCTGCGTCACGATCGATTGGAACGTCACCTTGGCGCTCATTTCCGGCTTGATAATTTTGAGGTCCGGCTGCAGGATTTTGACCTCGACTTTCACCGTGCCTTTCTGCCGGTCGGCCTCCGGATAAATCTTCACCACCTGCGCCGTGAACGGATTGTCCGGATACGCATCCGGGATCACCGTCGCCGGCGTGCCCATCTTGACCTTGGCGATATCGCTTTCATTGATATCGACTTCGCAACGCAAATCGCTCAGGTCCGCGAGCTGCGCGATATCGGTCGCGCCGCCGCCGCCCGGACTCTGGCCGAAGGCTGTAATCGTGTCGCCGAGTTCGCGATATTTCTGCAGCACCACGCCATTGATTGGCGACGTGATCATCGTCTGGCTCACGTTGAACTTCGCGAAATCGATCGCGCCTTTGGCCTTGTTGAGCTCGGCTTCCGCTACCGATAGCTGATTCTCCGCGTCATCGAGCGCGTCCTTCGATTGCACTCCATCCTTATAGAGCGCGCGGAGCCGTTCCGCCCGCGCCTTTTTCAGCACGACATTCGCAGCGGCCAAATCGCGATCCGCGTAGGCCTGCCGCAACTGGGCCTGGTAATCGCGATCGTCGATCCGCGCGAGCAGGTCGCCGACTTTGACCTGCTGCCCTTCTTCGATCGGCTCGGCGAGTATCTGCCCGAGAATCTTGGTGCCGATCACGATGTACTTATGCCGCGTGATTATATACCCGCTGCCGGTCAGCACCGTGCCCGCCTGTCCCGCCTGCTTGACGCTGACGATCGCAGTCTGCACCTCGGGCGGACGGCCGAGCGTCTTTTGATAAACGACATATCCCGCCGCACCGACGACGCCGAGAATCGCGAGCGTGATCACAACCGGCACTATCCGGCTCGGCTTTTTCGGATTCGCCGCGCGCGCAATCCGGAGCGACTCGAGCTCGCGGATATTCGGCCCCTTTGGTTGCTCGGTGGACAAGGTCACACGCTCCTGAGCGCATCTACTACCGGCATTTTCATCGCTTGCCGCGCCGGTAGCCAGCCCCCGACCATACCCATTACGGCGGCAAAAATCAGCGCCTCGATCACGATCGCGAACGTCACGTGGAAGCTGAATGCCAGCGTCGAGAACGTCACGAAATTTCCGAAGGTCGTCGACAACCCGTTGATCGGCATCGCAAGCAGGATTCCAATCACGCCCGCCGCCACCGCCAGCACCAGCGACTCGAGCAGAAACGACGTCATCACCGCGATCGGCGCAAAACCCAGCGCGCGCAACGTCCCGATTTCAGTGGTCCGCGACGACACCGCCGCGTACATCGTGTTCATCGCGCCGAATATCGCGCCCACCGCCATTATCACCGCGACGATCATCCCGAGCACCCGCATCTGATTGGCGACTACCGCCTGATCCTTGTAGTAGTCGGCCTCGGTCTCCGCCTGCAGATTGATTCGCGGATCGTCGGCCAGCCTGCGAATCAGCGCAGCGGCGTCCGCGCCCGGCATAAGTTTCAATCGCACATCTGCGTAATAGGCGCCGCGCTGCGCATCGTCCTGCACGTTATGAATATCGCCCCACACCTCCGACTCGAACGATCCGCCCTGTGCCGCCATTATCCCGACGACTTTCCAATTTCCCCGTCCGAACCGCAGCGTCGATCCGATCTGCATATTCGCGTAATGCCCCTGCAGACCTTTCCCGACCACAACTTCATTGACCGACGGATTGAACATCCGTCCTTCGATAATCTTAACCTTGGGATGCACCTTCAGCGCGATTGGCAGCACTCCGCGCACAACTATATTGTCGCGCCCGCCGCCGACCCGTTCCATCAACGCCTGCACCGGCAGCTCCGGCGATGCGTCCACGGTGCCATCAGGCTCGCGCCGAATCTGCGGCAAGAACTTCATCGCATCAAACTGATCGAGCTGAATCGCCGAGTAGGTCTCGGTAGTGGCCCCCTTGCGCAACACGATCACATTATCCGGATCTCCGGTATCCGAAATCGCCGAATTCAACCCCGCCACCAGCGCCATAACAATCACAAACACACAGACAACCAGCGCAATCCCACCGCCGGTCATAGCAGTAGAAACCCGCCGCACCAGCAGCGACCTGATATTATATTTCAGCGGTATCGCCATCTAATTCCTATGCCCGATCCCCTTCCCGCGAGGGAAGGGGTCTCCAACAATCCGGTTCCCCTTCCCACTAAGGGAAGGGGTTAGGGGTTAGGTTCCTAAGCATCATTCGCAATCCCAACCGCATCGCATCTTTCGTTCCTAACCTCTCCTTGTCCGAGGAGAGGTCGGCGAAAGCCGCGTAGCGGTGTCGCCGGGTGAGGTGCAACGCCAGACATTTCAGTCGATCCATACTCGATTCCGAAAGCCAGAAAGTGGCGCCGCCCCCGAGCACTGCACCTCTCTCTAACCCTCTCCTTGGACAAGGAGAGGGCACTGGACAAAGGTTTCTCCTCACGCAACCGTCCTCAATGCATCCACAATATTCCGCCGCGCCGCCGAGCTCGCCGGCACCATCGCACTCAACAGTCCTATCAACGCCGCAACAATCAGGGTTTCAGCCAGGATCGCCGGCGGCATCCGGATCGTTCCCAGCGGTCCGCCCACGTTGCCGACTGAAAATATCTTCAGCAGCACATAAGCCGATCCACACCCTATAACCCCTCCGATAAGTCCTATGATCAAAGACTCGGCCAGCAGCAGAGACAAGATGGTGCGCGACGGAAATCCCATCGATCGCATCACCGCTATCTCGCCGCGCCGCTCGCGTATCGACATAGCCGCCGTATTCGCCGCGACCAGTCCTATCGTCAGCACCACGATAAATCCCAACAGCTCAGCCATCCTGAAAAACGTGCGGTACTGATCGAGGAAGCCGCCGATAAAGGCCGCCTCCGATTCCGACAAGGTCTCCGCCGACGAGTTGGCAAAGCCTTCATCGATAGTCGCAATCACCTGCGGCACGTTCTCCGGCTTATCCACCTTTATCCACATGTTATCGACGACACCGGGCCGGCCGGCAGCTTCTTCCAGGTAGTCTCTCCTGAACAACAGGAAATTCGGCGGCGCCTTGCCGCCAATCGTGCCTACGATTTGCAGCGTCACGTTGAACGGATAGAGCGTACCGCGCAGCTGTATCTGCTGCCCCAGATGCAGATGAAAGCGCTTCATCGTCTCTGTGCCGACCAGCGCCGCGGTGCGAATCTTCTTGAACTGTTGGAACTGCTCCGGACTGATCCCCCAGTCGGGCCACATCTTATCGACATTCTCGGGATCAGCCGCCAGATTCGGAAACTGATCCGACACCTCATGGTACACGCCGCCAAACCAGCTCTCCGGCACCACTACCTCGACATGCGGCAACGTAGCGACCCGCTGCTTGTAGGCAATCGGAATCGAGTAGGCCAGACCGGCCTTGTTATGCATCGCAATTCTGGTCGAGGAAGCCGTATTCCCGAGGATCTGATCGGCGACCGTGGGCACGCTAACCAGCGCCGAAAAAATAAACAGCGAAACCGCAATCGACAGCACAGTCAAAAACGTCCGCCGCTTACTCCGAACCAGATTCTTAAAAACGAGTGCCGTATACTTCATAAGACTAACCCTCGATACATCCGGTCCCCCTTCCCGCTCGGGAAGGGGGTAGGGGTTAGGTTGCCAATCATCCTTCACCACCAGCATCGCTCACGCGCATCAGGGCGAGGCAAAGAAGGAGCCGGGATTCTTCCCCTTCGGCTGCGCTCAGGGCTTCGGCAGGTGGAAGCGGAATTATCCAGAAGCGACCTGAATGAAACAAAAACAAACCCCGAGAGCGAAAGGTCGTCCTCGACATTTCGCGATTTCCTATCACCGGGTGCAGGGGTCACCCCTGCCGCCCGCCGCGCAGGCGATTACCTTCCTCACGCATGCGCCGCCTCGGCCGGCGCTCCTCGCTTCCCCGGTTCAACCCCGGCCAACACTCCCTTATCCAGCCGATAAACCGTATCCACATACCGCTCAGCCCGCGGGTCGTGCGTGACCATCACGATCGTCTTCGAAAACTGCCGATTCATATCCACCAGCAATCCCAAAATTTCCTCAGCCGACTTCGCATCGAGATCTCCGGTCGGCTCGTCAGCAACAATAATCGTCGGGTCCGCCACAATCGCGCGCGCAATCGCAACCCGCTGCTCCTGCCCGCCCGACAGCTGCCGTGGATAATGGTCCATCCGATCCGCGAGTCCGACGACCTTCAGCGCGGTCTCGACATGCTCCCGCCGCTCGGCCTTGTTCAGACTGGTCAGCAGCAGCGGCAACTCGACATTCTCAAACGCGGTCAGCACCGGAATAAGATTGTAGAACTGGAATACCAACCCGATATGCCGCGCGCGCCAGCCGGCCAGGTCGCGCTCCTTCATCCCGGTAATTTCCTCACCGCCGACCGCCACTCGCCCGGTGCTCGCGTGATCGATTCCCGCGATCAGGTTCAGCATAGTGGTCTTACCCGACCCCGACGGCCCCATAATCGCGACGAAGCGCCCGACCGGAATCTGCACCGTCACATCGTCGAGCGCGCGCACTTCGAATTCGTCGCGCTTATAGATTCGGGTCACGTGTTCGAGATCGATTGCGTACTTTTCGTCCATGACGATCCTTCCCTTTAACCCGTACCCTTCACTTCCCCAGAGCGGCGATGTGGGTTGTTTTCAGCCGCGATATACGGCGTCGCTTAATTTGTATCTCACGCTTCAATTGCGAAGCTAAGCTCGCCAGCACCCGCGCCTTGGCCTCGGTAATCGCACGCCCGAGCTCGACCATCGTGATGCGTACCGGGCTCGCACCCGCCCGCCGCATCCCGGCGACCATCTCGCCCAGGATAGAGGTGCGCTGTTCGTCGTCGCGTCGCGCTCGCTCCATATGCTCGAGCGCAATTTCGGGCTGCTGGTCCGCGAAATAAATCTTTACCTGCGTCTCGTCGAATACGAACAGCGGCTGCGCCGGCTCGCGCAGCATCTTGATAAAATACGCCCGGCCGCGCGGCGTGATCGCATAAATCTTCCGCGCCCGCCGTCCGCGCCGTTCCGTCCGCAACTTGACCAGCCCGTCGCCCGCCAGTTTCTTCAGCGCCGGGTATATCGATCCGTCGCTGACCCGGTAGAAAAACCCGACCGGGTCCTGAAACCGCTGCTTCAGGTCGTAGCCAGTCGCCTCCGACTCCATCAGAAACCCGAGGATCGGAAATTTGACATCCATCCGCGGCGGCGTCTTGTTGTATTCCAAAAACGCCGACTTCGCCGGAAAGAGCTGAGCGCCGGGACGTTCGCGACGCAGTCCGTTCACGCTCGAGATTGACGACACCTGATGCATACCCATCAAGCCAATAGCTCGACTTGAGCTATGAGTCAACGAGCGTGGAAGAGATCACGATGCAGCAATCCAGCTGCGCATGCTACGAAAGACGCGCCCGAGATTGCTCGAACCCGAAAGCGGCGCGGTTCGCGCACCCGCCGCAACCAGCTCGCGCATCCGCGCCGGTTCCGGCTCCGTGCCGAACACCACATCCCAGATAGGCGTGGTCACGCCGAAAATCGCGTCCGGCTCGCGCAAATGATGCGCCAGATGCCGCGCGCGCAGCCGCTCCTCAACCGCGCACGACGGCGTCGCGAAATGAATCCGGTAGTGCACGTACTCATACACACCGAATCCCGCGACGATACCGAACAAAAAGATCATCCCCGGCGCCGTCCCGAAGATGGCGGCCAATACGATCAACACGACAGCGCTGGGAATCCACGCCCGTATCGCAAACACCGCGCGTGGGTCGACATGATGCTCATTATGCAGCGGCGTCACAAACGTCCGATGCGAATGCCCAAGCACCCCGTGAATGATGTATTCAAGGAGCGTCCACGCAAACACTCCCCCGACAAAAATCAGCGCACCAGCAATCACCGCATGATCTTAGAACGCCTCCACCCCCTTATCAACGCAGTCCCCCGATTGCATGCATCGCGAAGTCGATGGCGGGCACGGCGGCCCGCCCCCACTGGAGTTCTTGACACCCTATTCAAGGATTGGAATACTCTAATTCCCCAGCACGAAAAGGAAGTCGAGGTGACGACATGCACGACTCAGCCAATCCCTACCTGACCGGCAACTACGCTCCGTGGCGCGAGGAAACTGACGCGTTCGACCTCGAGATCGACGGCGAGCTGCCGCGCGAGCTCAACGGCGCCCTTTATCGCATCGGCCCCAACCCGCACTTCAAGCCGCCCGGCCGCTACCATTGGTTCGACGGCGACGGGATGGTCCATGCGTTCATCCTGCGCGACGGCCGCGCCGCCTATCGCAATCGCTACGTCCGCACTGACGGCCTCAAGGCTGAGATGAAAGCGGGGCGCGCGCTGTTCGGGGGATTGCTCGAGCAGCCGCGCGAGATGACCCCCGATCTGCCGCCATTCAAGAACGCTGCGAACACCAATATCATCGGCTACGCCAACCGCTTGCTCGCGCTGTTCGAAGCCGCGTCGCCGCACGAGCTCCAACCGTTGACGCTCGAAACCATCGGCCTGTTCGATTTCGGCGGCAAGTTGACCGGTCCCGTCACGGCGCATCCGAAGTTCGATCCCGTCACCGGCGACTTGCTGTTCTTTGCCTACCAACCGTTTCCGCCGTACGCGACTTGGTACCGCGCGAGTCGCGACGGCAAGCTCCTCGAGTCGCGCCCAATCGATACCGGACTGCCCGTGATGATGCATGATTTTATCGCGACCGATAACTATGCGATCTTTTTCGTGTGCCCGTCCGTGTTCCATCTCGAGAACGCGGCGGCGGGGAAGCCGCTCTTCAATTGGGAGCCGCAGCATGGAACCAAAATCGGCGTGATGAACCGTAAGACCGGCGACGTGAAATGGTTTCAGGACGAAGCGTTCTTCATCTTTCATTTCCTGAACGCGTACGAAGAGCACGGGTCGCTGGTCGTCGATGGATGCAGAATGGAGTCGCTCGACATGAGCGGCAATTCATTTGGCGGCAAGCCTGCGATGCCGTGGCGATGGAATCTGAATCTTAAAGAGGGCTCGATGCGCCAGCGGCAAATCGATGACCTACCCTCCGAATTTCCGCGCTTCGACGAGCGCATCGCCGGCCGCAAGCATCGCTACGGCTACTTCGCCGGCGGCAATCCGGTATCTCCGCAACATGAGACGAGTTTCAAGGCGCTGCTCAAGCGCGACTACCAGACTGACAAACTCGAAGCTCACGACCTCGGCAAGAACTTCGCTCCCGGAGAGCCGGTCTTCGTGCCACGCTCCGCGAAGTCGTCCGAGGACGATGGATGGGTGCTCGCGGTCTGGTATGACGAGGCGCTCAACCGCAGCGAGATGGTGGTGCTCAACGCGCAGAATTTCGCGGGCGCGCCCGTCGCGAGGATCAAATTGCAGCATCGCGTGCCGTGGGGCTTCCACGGCAACTGGGTGCCCGCGCAATGAAGAAGGCGACACGCTCCGCGCGCGCAATCGGCGACCTGCGTGTTCCCACCAGGAAAGCGTCGCTTGATCTCGCGCTGCTCGGATTGATCGCGGAAGTGCCCGGCGTGTCCGGCTACGACATCATGAAGATCTTCGATCTGTCGATGGCGCATTACTGGCATGCGCATCCGACACAGATCTATCCGACCCTGGAGCGCATGGAGTCGCTCGGGCTGATCAAGAGCCGCAACGTCGTGCAGCGCAATCGCCCGAACAAGCGCCTGTACACGATCAGGCCCTCGGGCGAGAGATTGTTGATCGAATGGCTCGAAAGCGGGTTCGAGGGAATCAACCTGAAGCATCCGCCGTTGCTGCGATGCCGGTTCCTCGGAAATCTCGGACCCGACCGCGCGATCGCAGCGCTCGAGGAGGAGCGCGAGGCGTGGGCGCGGCATCTGAAGGTTTATCGGCAACTCGAGCAGGGCTATTTCGCGGGCGGGAAAAGCTATCGCGACGTGAACGCGATGTTCTCGTGGTTCACGCTCAAGCGCGGGATCGATTGGATGGAGGAAAATATCGGATGGTGCGAGTGGGCGATCGCCGAGATCGAGCGGAATCGCGCACTGTTCCCAGCCGAGAATATGCGCACCCAGATGAAGCCGCCGATACGAGCAAAACAATCCGCTTGATTTCAATGTGAAACCTTCCCGGTTTCACGCTTCCTGGGCAGGGCTAAGCCCTGCACCTTAGTATTAAGAAAGATGCGGGCCCGAGCGAGTGCCGTAACCTTTTCGGGGCATTGCGGTTTCTGTAGATAGAGGCTGATGTGTCCGCTCGATCTGTATCCTTATATTCGCGCTCTGCTGCGAGCGAGAACCGTCGCGCGGGCGTTGCGGAGCGTGGGTTGAAGGCGCGGGGCGCATCCATCATCGATGCTGGTTACGCGGCGGAGCGGGCGCTGATCGAGGCTGCGCAGCGGGATCGGGGGCGGTTCGGTGAGTTGTACGAGACTCACTTTGAGCGCGTGTATGCCTATGTTGTGCGGCGGGTGCGGGATCGAGATGAAGCGCAGGATATTACTGCCGATGTTTTTCATCTGGCGCTGAAAAGTTTGCCGCGCTTTGAGTGGCGCGGGGTGCCTTTTGCGGCGTGGCTCTTCAGAATTGCTTTCAACGAAATTGCCGATCGATCGAAGAGCACCGCCAAGCTTCGGGCTCATCAACGCGAGGCTGTAGTCGATGCAGTGGACGACAGTGGCGGTGTCGCGACTGGATATGAGGAGGCGGAGCGGCGTGGGCGGTTGTTCAAGCTCGTCGAGCGGCTGCCGCGCGATCAATCGCGGGTGATTACGATGCGGTTTGCGGAGGATAAATCGATTCGCGAAATCGCGGCTGCGCTCGGACGCTCCGAGGGCAGCGTCAAGCAGCTTCAATTCCGCGCCATGCAGAATTTGCGGGTGCGGTTGGGTGATTCGAATGGCTAAGGGGAAACTGATCGAACAACTGGACCATGCGGTGGAGGCGATCATGGCGAAGCCAGATGCGCCGCTCCCCACGTCGGATTCGCGGCTGGCGGCGATTCTGCGGATCGCGGGCGAGTTGCGGGATTTGCCGCGCGCCGATTTCAGGAATCGTCTGAAGGCTGATTTGGCAGCGCAATCGAAGGAGCTTGAATCTTCGCCGGCCGGTGGCAAGCCGCTGTTCACGCATGCGGATATCGAAGAGCGCCTCAAGCAGTTGGCCGAACAGCCGAAATTTATCGTGCATGACGTGCGCGCGGCGCTGAGCGATTTGCCCGACATGTCGATGCGCTTCCTCGATTCGATGAATGCGCATCTTCTGGTAGCGTCGCGCGGCGATAAGCGCACGCATTGGGAGCGCCATCTCGGGTCCGACGAGATGATTTACGTGATGGATGGAGAGACCGATATTGTCACCTTGACCGACGGCGGGCCGGTCGAGTCGACGATTCACGCTGGCTCGTTGTTTGTTTGTCCCGAAGGAATGTGGCATCGCCTGACGCCGCGGCCGTTCGTGTCGGCGTTTTACCTGACGCCGAGCAACACCGAAGGCTCGGCCGCGGCAGACCCGCGGCCAAAGGGCGAGCGCGTCGCGAAGCGGCCAGTGCGCAGGGCAACCCTCGCGAAGCTCAAGGAGCACGATCTGCGCGCGGCACTGCGCTCGGTCCCGCATCTCAATATTACGGCGGACACGACCGGCGAGGATGCTGACGCTGCCGTGCGCAGCATCGCGAAGATCGGGAATCTGACGCTCGGCGTAATGAGCTATACGGGTCTGACGCCCTGGGAGCGGCATCCCGATGGCGACGAGTTGCTGCTGGTGCTCGACGGCGAGCTCGCGGTGACGGCGCTTACCGACGACGGCCCGGTGAAGCGGAAGCTTCGCGCCGGCGAGGCCTTCGTGTGCCCGCAAGGATTGTGGCATCGGCAGTTCGCGGAGAAATCGGTGTCGATGCTGTACGGAACGCCGATCGAGCACGGTGCGGTTTCGTTCGCGGACGATCCGCGCGTCGAGAAAAAAGAAGCCAGCGCGCAGGGGCCGGGAGTTTCACGGAGCATCATGCCGTTCCTGAATATAGAGGGCGTTGCCAGCGCCGTGGATTTTTACAAGCGCGTGTTTGGCGCGACCGTGCTGATGCGCGACGAGGAGCCCAGCGGAATCGTGAGCCATGCGATGCTCAAGATGGGCGACACGACCGTGATGCTTTCCGACCCGACCTCGGCCGACGTACAACAGAACGACGTGAACCATCTCACGCGCTCGCCACGTTCGTACGGCGGCTCGCCGGTCCAGATGTACATCTACGTGGCGGACGTCGACCAAGTCGTGAAGCGCGCGATCGCCAACGGCGCCAGGGCGATCGACCAGGTCGAGAACCGCGACTGGGGCGACAGGTGTGGTGGGATCGAGGATCCCTACGGCCACATCTGGTTCGTAGGAACGCCGCTGAAGGATCTGCCTCCGAAGAAACTAAAATAGCAACGCGGAGAAAAATCATGGCTCGCAAAGTGAAGACAGTTCCCGACGGTTGGCATAGCGTGACTCCGTTCCTGTGCGTTCAGGACGCAGGGCGAGCGATCGAGTTCTATCGCAATGTGTTCGGCGCGACAGAATTGCAACGCATGGCGGAGCCGGACGGGAAAGTCACGCATGCGGTACTGAAGATTGGCGATTCGATCGTGCGGCTCTCCGACGACAGCTCGAAGCACGCGGCGGAGTGGGTGGCGAAGGGCTGGTCGCGTAGTCCGCAATCGCTGGGCGGCACGCCAGTGCATTTTTATGTTTACGTCGAGGACTCGGACGCCGTGTTCAAACGCGCGGTCGCCGCGGGCGCGAAAGCGATGGAACCGGTGACGGACAAGGAGTGGGGCGACAGGCTTGGCTCGCTGACAGATCCGTTCGGACATATCTGGATAGTGGCGACTCACAAAAGAGATGTGCCAACAGAGGAAGTCTCGAAGCGGCGCGCAGGAGTCAGTCGCGCGGCAAACTGAAGATGAAAATTTCACGCATCATTTCGATCGTGGCGGCGCTGCTGTTCCTCCTCGCGGTTGCGCGGTTGACGCGGTTGGAAAATGCCGGGCCGCCGCATGTGTTCGTGATGCTGCCCGGGCAGGAGCCGGCAACGATGTATCTGCCGGGGCCGGGAGATCCGTTCTATACGCTGTTTCCCAAACCAGTTTCGCAGCGGCCGCCGGCTGTCGTGCTGATTCACGGCTTCACGGGCGATCGCGTGCTGATGAGCGGGCTCGCACGACGACTGGCGGAGAATGGTTACGCAGTGCTGGCGATCGACGTAAACGGGCACGGCGAGAATCGAAATCCGTTCAATGGCGGCACGGCTGAGAGCGACAGTCTGCGCGCGAACGTGAAGACCGCGGTCGATTATCTGCGCGACAACAACCTCGTCGACGGATCGCGAATCGTCGTGATGGGGCATTCGATGGGCGCGGGAGCAGCGCTCGACTACGCGAACAACGATCCCAGTATCAAGGGCGCGGTGATGATTTCGGGCGGCTGGGCGCTCGGTCCAAATCGTCCGAGGGACGCTCTGTTCATTTTTGCCGAGCGCGATCCGAAGGAGCCGATCCAAGACCCGTCCACGGCGATCGCGTCTCATCTGGCGGCAGTGCCGCAGATCGAACTCGGCAAGACCTACGGCGACTTCGCGCAAGGTAACGCGGTCGAGGCATTCCGGGTGCCGGGCGTCGATCACGTGACGATCGTCAATTCCCCGGTAGCCGCGACCACGATCGTGAAATGGCTCGACAGCACGTTCGGAACCACGAGAGCCGGCGCGATCAAAGTCAAAGACGCGCGGCGTGGATCGGCGAGATTCGCGCTGTTGATGTTTGTGATCCTGCTGATTCCGCTGGGACGGGTTTGCGGCTCGATGGCGCCAAGTTGGGCCGAGGAGCGGCCGGGACCGAGCGGATGGATGGGCCTGCTGATACTCGCCGGTGCGCTGATTGCGGCGATGCCGCTGACGGCGGCGAATCCGGCGTCGTTCGTGCCGATCGTAGTCGGCAGTATCCAGATCTCATGGTTCATGGTCGCCGGATTGATCGTGTTAGGGGTAATCGCGCTGTCGCACCCGCTGGAGTGGTACCGAATCCGCGAAGGAGCGGGCGGCGCGATGATCGCCGGGGCGGCGGGCTTCGCGGTGGTGTACGTATGCCAGGTCGCGATGTCCGTGATGTTGCATCACCTGTCGCTCTCGCCCGAGCGGCTGATGGTGATGGCGATGGCGACGGTCCTCATGTTCCCGTTCTGGATGGGGTTTGAGTTGCTGGTGCGGCGCGGCGGGCTGACGATTTCGACGGTGTGCGCGTCGCTCGGCCGTATCCTGATCCTGGTTTTGATGGCGGTGGGCGTGAGCCTGAACGTGTTGCCGTTCGTGTTGATGTTGATCCTGCCGATACTGGCGATTGCGTTCGTAATGATCGAAATATTCGCGGCGTCTGCGTACAGCGCGTCGCGCAATCTGGTGGCGATCGCGGTTTTTGAAACGCTATGGTTCGCCTGGATGATCGCAGCGGTGAGCCCGATCACATTTATGTTCTAGGACTCCCCATATTCCGGTTCCCCTTCCCTCGAGGGAGGTTAGGGGTTAGGGTGCCCGCTCATTCTCAGTGCACGAACGTGCTAAACTAATCGAAACAGATCGCTCGGTCTGCTTCATCTCTAATTCAAACCGTCGCACGCGACGAAAGGAAAACAATCATGCTCGAAACCGGGAAACCATTTGTGAATTTCAATCTGCAGAATCAGGACGGCCAGCCGATGAAGCTTGGCGATTTCGCGGGCAAGTGGCTGGTGGTGTACGTCTATCCCAAAGATGACACGCCGGGATGCACGATCCAGGGCAAGTCGTTCACCGCGAGCAAGGCGGACTTCGACGCGGCCGGAATCAAAGTGGTGGGAGTAAGTGCGGACGACGTTGCGTCGCACAAGAACTTCGCCAACAAGTTCGCGTTCACGATCGATCTGCTCGCGGATACCAACCATGAGCTGCTCAAGGCGGCGGGCGTCGGGCAGACCGACTACAACGGGACCAAGTATTGGAACCGGACCAGCTTTGTAATCGATCCCAAGGGCAACCTGCGCAAGGTTTACGAAAAAGTGAATCCGCAAGGGCATGAAAAGGTGCTGCTCGACGATATCAAGGCGATGCAAAAGGGTTAGCGTCCGGGCTCAGGATCGGGCTGCGATAGGCGGGTCGGGAACGTTTTGTTCTTGCCGTGAATTTTGCTTTGATAGATCAATGGGTAAGGCCCTGATCACACGGTGAGGACACCAGAACGTTTTGGCGGGTTACCTGAATTTCGGGCGAAATTTATCGTCCGATAATTAGATGGTCCGGTACTTGCCCTGCCTCATCATGACGCAAGAGTCTCTCTACATTCCAGGAGGAATGCATGGTTAAGAAGATCGCTGCCATAGCCGGCGGCGTTTTCATCGGCCTTGTTGTTGCGTTTGCACGTGTTGGCGCGTTCCCGTTCTGGGGTTCCGATTCCGACGCTTCCAAAGCTCCCCCGACCCAGCAAGCGCAGGCAAATGGGGTGCAGCCGCTGCCCGCGCCGCCGGTGCCCGGAGTCCACGTCGCGCCGCCGCCGGCGCCCGCGGAGCCGAACACGCCCGAGCCGAACGAAAAGGTCGGCGTGATCACCTCCTTCGCGCCGCTCGTCAAGAAGATGATCCCGGCCGTCGTGAGCGTCAACGTCGTGCAGGATGTGAAAGTGTCCGGCATGCCGTTTGGCCCGCAGGCCGGACCTGGCGACGATAACGGCGGTGGCGATGAAGATCCGGGCGCGCAGGGTGGCGGTGGAGATCAAGGCGCCGTGCCGCCGGGCGGTGGCGGTGGCGATCCATTCGATCAGTTGCGCCGCTACTTCGGACAGGGCGGTCAGCGCGAATACAAGCAGCACGGGCTGGGTTCGGGCGTGATCGTGTCGGCCGACGGCTACATCCTGACCAACAATCATGTGGTCGGTAACGCAGAAGAAATCCACGTGACGCTGCAGGACCGGCGCGAGTTTACGGCGAAGGTAATCGGCAAGGATGCGAAGACCGACCTGGGGCTGATCAAAATCGACACCAAGGACGCGCTGCCGGTCGCGCCGCTGGGCGATTCTAAAACGACGGACGTCGGCGACTGGGTAATCGCAATCGGCAATCCGTTCAACGTAGGCATGACGGTGACGGCGGGAATCGTCAGCGCCAAGGGCCGAATCCTCGGCGGCGACTACGACGATTTCATTCAGACCGACGCGTCGATCAATCCCGGCAACTCGGGCGGCCCGCTGATCAATACCAAGGGCGAGGTAATCGGAATCAACACAGCGATCTACAGCCGCACCGGTGCCAACAACGGAATCGGTTTCGCTATTCCAATCGACATGGCGCGCAACGTGATGGATCAGCTGAAGGCGCATGGGCGCGTGGTCCGCGGATGGCTGGGCGTCGAGATCCAGGAAGTGACGCCTGACCTCGCGCAATCGTTCGGATTGCCGAAGCCCGAGGGCGCGCTGGTCGCGAGTGCGGACAAGGACGGCCCGGCCGGCAAGGGTGGAATCGAGCGCGGCGATATCGTGCTCAGCTTCAACGGCCATCCGGTGGACGACGAGCATGAGCTGCCGGCGCTGGTCGCGCAGACTCCGATCAATCAGAAGGTACCGGTCGAAGTTGTGCGCAACGGCAAGCACATGACAATCGACGTTACGATCGGCGAGCGCAAGGAACCGCAGGTCGCGTCGGCCAAGACCGAGACGCCGGGCGGTAACTGGGGTATGCAAGTCGGCGATATCACGCCCGAGATTGCGCAGCAGTTCCATCTCGAGGGCACCAAGGGCGTCGTGATCCAGAAGGTCGCCCCGGACAGCCCTTCGGCGGAAGCGGGTCTGCAGCCGGGCGACGTCGTGATGGAAGTTAATCACGACAAGGTCGCGACGGTTGCGGATTTCGTCGCGAAGGCCAAGGATGCGCAGGCCAATAAGAAGCCGGCGCTGCTGCTGGTTCAACGCGGCGGTGCGACGCTGTACACGGTGATCAAGCCGGCCGAGCCGCAGGGGCAGGGCTGATCGCAAAGTAAGTCATTATGCAGTTGACGCGGCGCATCGAGGAAATCGATGCGCCGCGTTTGTTTTGATACTCGGCGTCGAGGCTGCTGGATGGAAGGTTCGCGAAAATTTGATGTAGTGATCGCCGGCGCTGGTCCTGCTGGATTGGCGACGGCGCAGTTCCTTGTTAAGCAACGGCCGAGCCTGGCCGGGCGAATCGTCGCGATCGAGAAATCGGCGCATCCGCGATTCAAGGTTTGCGCCGGCGGCCTGATTCCCAAAACGATGCTCGCGCTCGACGAGCTTGGAATCGCGCTCGACGTTCCCTGCGTCGAAGTGATCCGCGGTGAAGCGGCGACGCCGGTTGGTGATGTCGATCTGTCGCGCGGCGGCGACGTGCTCGCGACGGTGATTCGTCGCGACCAGTTCGACGCGATGCTAGCGCGCGCCGCAGTCGAAGCGGGGGTCGAAATCGTCCAACGCGATCGGGTGCTCGAGGTTGATCAGGACGCAGACGGCGTGCGCGTCAGTACCGAGTGCGGCATCTACGAAGCGCGGGTGCTGGTCGGTGCTGACGGATCGGGCAGCCGGGTCCGTCGCGCAGTGTTTGGCGCTCGCAAGGAGACGATCGGGCGCGCATTGATGACTGACGTCGCGGTCGATCCCGAGGGCACGCCTGAATTTATCGAAAAGCGCTATCGGTTCGACTTTCGATGCGTGAGCGGTGGGATCAGCGGCTATAGCTGGTCGTTCCCGTGTCTGATCGACGGCACACCTCATCTTAACGTGGGAATCTACGATCAGCGCTCACACGAGTTCGCTGAACCAGGTGGCGAACAAGCGCGAATGATATCCGAACTCGTTTCGGCGTTTCCTGAACTTCGGCTTGACGGACTCAAGCGGCATGCGACGCGATGGCATTCGTTTCCGATTCGATGGTTCGATGCGCGCGACAGCTATAATCGGGGACGTGTCATTCTTGCCGGTGATGCTGCCGGTGTCGATCCATTGATGGGCGAAGGAATTTCGTGCGCCTTTGAGCACGGTAAGCTTGCCGCAAATGCGATAGCAAAGTTTCTCGATGGCGATGCCGGCGCGTTGCGGTCCTACGATCGCGAGCTGCATGACGGTGCTGTGGGAAAAAAGTTGCGCAAGCTCGCGTTTGCGGCGCGTCATTTCTATGGACCACGTCACAAGCTGTTCTTCCGGATCGCGCGCATCAGCCGCCGCGCGCAGGAAATTGGCGTCGATTGGTACAACGGCGCGCACTATCTCGATGAAGCACCTACGCCGCACCTGGTCGCTCGATGGGCGCGCACGGTTCTATTAGGTGACCCTCTGCGGTAACATTTCGGTTGGCGCGTGCGGTGGAGGTAGTCAGGTGGCGGATCGAGTGCGAGTGGCGTCTTCGCGAAAGCGTGCGGGTGCCCGGCGGCCGCCGAAACAGAAGCGGTTGCGCCGGTTGGGAATCTTCGGGCTCGCCGCGCTGGTCATGCTGATTTTGGGTTTTTTGGCGAAACGAATAATGATCCCTTCCGCCGTCCACTACATAGCGTATCGAGCGCCCGATCAGCCGCAGGCCAATCCGCCCGCGACATCGGAGCAACTCACGCCCGCCGATCAACGCCAACTGGACAACATCCTCAAGCGCAAGGCCAAGTGACGATCAGTTGATGGCGGGCTCGATGCAAATTGCGGACGACATGGGTTTTCGCGTCGAGCTTGAGCGCCCGCCGGCGCGAATCGTGTCGTTGGTGCCGAGCTTGACGGAGACGCTGTTCGCGCTGGGCTTCAATTCCGAAGTCGTCGGCGTCACGAAATTTTGTGTCGAACCCGTAGCAGCGGTGGCATCGATCCCAAAAGTCGGCGGGACCAAGAATCCCGACATCGCCGCGATCGTCAAGCTCGAACCAGAGCTGGTGATCGCCAACGCCGAGGAGAACCGGCGGGAGGATGTCGAGCGTATGCGCGCGGCGGGTATCCCGGTGTTCACGACCTACCCGCGCACGGTGCCGGGGGCCGTCGAATCGATCCTCCGATTGGGCCGTGCGCTCAGTCGCGAAGCGCAGGCTGCCGCGCTGGCCAAGGAAATCACCTTGAGCGTGAGCGGGATCGAGGCGTCGCTCGGAGTATGGAGCAAGCTGCGGCTCCGCGTATTCTGCCCGATTTGGAAGAAGCCGTGGATGTCCTTCAACGCCGACACCTACGCGCATGACGTGCTGCGGATGCTTGGTTACAACAATATTTTTGCCTCGGCGGGCGAGCGCTATCCCGTCACCACGCTCGACGAAGCCGTCGAACTCCGCCCCGATATCGTGATACTTCCAGACGAGCCGTATGAATTCGACGAGGACGACATCGCCGAGCTGAAGCCTCTGCTGCCGCCGGCGCTCAGCCGTCGCGTCTTGATAGTCAGTGGGCGCGACCTGCATTGGTATGGCGTTCATATGGTGCGGGGGCTCAAATCGCTGGCGGAGAGAATGGCGCGAGTCCGCGCCGCGGTTCTATAATCAGTTCGCCGGATCTTACGAGAGGTAAGTATGCTCGCGAAAATCAGTCTGACCGCCGCGTTCTTCCTGATGGCAGCGCCACCGCTTGCGTGCGCTTCGTTTCGTGACGCAGGCCGTCTGTCATCGACAACGCGCCCGTCGAATCAATCGCCGGTCGGCGTCGTTCTCGCTCAAGATGATCAACAAAACGTCGGCACTTCTGACAACGACAACGATAACGATAACGACAACGATTCAACCGACAGTGACGACGACAAGCAGGACAGCGACGACAATCAGGCGGATCAGCAAAATGCAGACGGCACCGATCAGCAAGTTCCGCCGGCGGTGCTCGGCGGGTCCGACAATGATCGGAGCGATCCGCCGCAAGCACCGCAAAATGTTTATCCGGTGAACCCCTATCAATAGTCGCGCGGCGCTTGCTCACCTGGTTGCACAATAGTCTTCGGGGGATCCACGATGCCCGCACCGCTGGACGGAATCAAAGTACTCGACCTGACCAAGCTCGCTCCGGGACCGTTCTGCACCATGATCCTGGCCGACCTTGGCGCTGAGGTGATCAGGATCGAGGAGCCGGGACCTCCCACCGGAAGGCGCGCGCAGCAAGCAGGCGCAGCAGGCACGCGCGCTGGCGCCAATAACTTCAACAGCTCGCCGCACAACGCACTTGCGCGCAACAAGAAATCGATCGGGATCAATCTCAAGAGCGGGGCGGGCAAGGAAGTTTACAGTCGGCTGGCACAGCGTGCCGACGTGATCGTCGAGGAGTATCGGCCGGGCGTCGCCAAGCGGCTCGGCATCGACTACGAGAAACTCGCGTCGCGCAATCCACGGCTGATTTATTGCGCCATCACCGGCTTTGGACAGACCGGTCCGTATCGCGACCTGGTCGGCCACGACATCAACTACATTGCCACTGCCGGCGTGCTCTCGATGTTTGGACGCCCCGGCCAACCACCGACGATTCCGCACAACGTCGTCGCCGACTATGCCGGTGGCGGGATGCAGGGCGCGATCGGAGTGCTCGCGGCGCTGGTCGCGCGCAACCAGACTGGGCGTGGGCAATACGTCGATATCTCGATGATGGACGGCAGTCTCGCGCTGCTGGCGCAGGCGTTCTCGACGTTTTTCGCCAACGGCAAACTGCCCAGGCGCGGCGAGACGATAAACGACGGCGGGATTCCGAATTACAACGTCTATCTGTGCAAGGACGACAAATACATTACGATCGCCGCGATCGAGCCGTGGTTCTTCGCCAATCTTTGCCGCGCGCTCGGCCGCGAGGATTTTATTCCGCACGAGTACGACTCGAGCAAGCGTCCGGAAATCGCGCGGGTGTTCACCGAGACCTTCAGAACCAAAACGCGCGACGAATGGTTCGAGATTCTGAGCAAGAGCGATATCTGCGTCGGACGAATGCTCACGCTCGACGAAGTGCCGAACGATCCGCAAGTACAAGCGCGCAACATGATCGTCGAAGTCGAAGGCAACGGCGGCCGGAAGTTCAAACAGGTCGGCATATCGCCGAAGTTCTCGGATACGCCAGGATCGATCAGGTCGCTCGCGCCGCAACTCGGGCAGCATACCGACGAAATCCTTGGCGAGCTCGGCTACAGCAAGGAAGAGCTCGATCGCTGGCGCGAGTCCGGCGCCATCAAGTAGTAGCGCGTTGCCCGCCGCATCGAATCACGGTTAAGATTCGAGCTATGCCACAGCCAGTTCCGATGTTCATGCGCGGCCCGCACGATCCGATTCGAATCGAGCGCGCCGAAGGCCCATGGCTCTACGCCTCCGACGGCCACAAGATCCTCGATGCGGGCGGCGGCGCCGTCGTGGTGAATATCGGGCAAGGGCGTCGCGAAATCGCCGAGGTCGCAGCGCACACGATCGGCAAGCTCGATTATATTGTGCCGGTCTGGAACTCAGCTGAGCGCGAGCGGCTGGCCGAGCGGCTAACGCGATGGACTCCGGCAGGGCTTACGCGCTTCTTTTTTACCAGCGGTGGATCGGAGGCGGTCGAAGCGGCGCTGAAGTTCGCGATTCTCTACAACAAGGCTCGCGGCAAACAATCGAAGAGCAAAATCATCGGACGCCGCTTCTCATATCACGGCAACACCATCGCGGCACTGTCAGCGGGCGGGAGCGGAAGGCGCGCCGACTACGAACACGTTCTGCTGGACTGGCCGAAGATCGATCCGACGTACTGCTACCGATGCCCATGGGGCAAGACTTATCCGTCATGCGATCTCGACTGCGCGACCGCGCTCGAAAAAGAGATCCTCAAGCACGGTGCTGACTCGATCGCCGGATTCATTGCCGAGCCGATGATGGGATCGAGCGGCGGCGTCGTGCCGCCCGTCAAAGAGTACTGGCCGAAAATTCGGGAGATCTGCACGCGCTACGATGTGTTGCTGATAGCCGACGAAGTGATGACCGGTTTCGGCCGCACCGGCAAGCGCTTCGGTGTCGATCATTGGGACGTCGTGCCCGACATCCTGATCGGCGGCAAGGGACTCACCGGCGGCTACATGCCGATGGGAATGATCGCCGTGAAGGAATCGATGGTTGAAGAGCTTGAGCGGGCCAAGGCCGACTTCATGTTCTACACCTACAGCTCGCACCCGGTGGCGTGCGCGGTCGCCGACGAAGTGCTCGCAATCATGGAGCGCGAACGGCTGGTGGAGCGATCGGCAGAGGTCGGCGCGCGGCTGGGTTCGAGCTTGAAGGAAGAGCTGTCGGGGCATCCGATGGTCGGTGACATCCGCGGCACCGGAATGTTCTGGGGGATCGAGCTGGTCCAGGACAAAGCGACGCGCGTGCCTTTTGCTCCTGAAAAAAAAGTGACCAATCGAGTGCTTGGCGCGGCGGTTCGGAAAGGGCTGTTCTTTTATCCGGCGACTGGGATGGCTGGAAAGGCCGGCGGCGACGCGATGATGATCACGCCGCCGTTCATCATCGGCGACGCGGAAATCGAGTTCATCATCCGCACGGCGCGCGCGGCCCTCGACGAGATCCAGCCTAACCTGTAGCTTTTGACGCTAACGTCCTGGCTTTCGTGGAGAGACCGGCACATGGCCGATAGCATCATCGGGCCGACTTCGCATTACTTTTATTCGCAGCGGCTAAAGCTGCACTACGTCGATTGGGGCAATCCCGACAAGCCGCTGCTCGTGCTCGTGCACGGCGGCCGCGACCATTGTCGCAACTGGGATTGGGTCGCGCTCGATCTGCGCAAGCATTTTCATATCATCGCGCCCGACCTGCGCGGCCACGGCGACTCCGACTGGGCGGTCGGCAGCGGCTATTCGATGATCGATTACGTTCTCGACTTGTCGCAGCTAATGAGCGCGGTTTCGAGCGAGCCTGCCACGCTCATCGGACATTCACTCGGCGGCGGAATCGTTTTGCAATACACCGGGACGCATCCGGAAGCGGTAAAGCGCGTCGTTTCGATCGAAGGGATGGGTCCGCCACCCGGGATGATCAAGGACACGCCCGCCTACGATCGCATGAACAACTGGATCGGCCAGATGCAGACCCTCGCGCGGCGCAAGGTCCGCGAGTACCCGTCGATCGAGGAAGCTCTCGCGCGCATGATCGAGGCCAATCCGCATCTCAGCCGCGATCAGGCGCGTCACCTCACGATTTGGGGAATTCGGCGTAACGAGAACGGCACCTACTCCTGGAAGTTCGACAACTACGTTCACGCCACGTCGCCGTACATGTTCAACAATCGTGATGCGCGCGAAATCTGGGGGCGCATCACGTGCGCGACGCTGCTCATTCGCGGCACTGAATCGTGGGCGGGCGATTGGGTCAAGGACGGGCGCATCCAGGCGTTCAAGCACGCGGAATCGGTGACGGTCGACAAAGCCGGACATTGGGTGCATCACGATCGCCTCGACGAATTCCTGGCAGTCGCGCATCGCTTCCTCGGCGTGTAGCGACATCGGCGCCACTCATGCGACGACCTACACTTTCGCTGCGCACCGATCAGTTCGAATACGTTCAGCTGATTCTGCTGGCGGTCACCGTCGGCATTCTCGCGGCGCTCGGAAATCTGGGCTTTCGCCAACTGATCGAATTTTTCTCGTGGCTGTTTCGCGCGGTCGAGTGGAACGCGCTCGGAATCCAGCACGCCGGATGGCATCGAGCGCTGATCCCGGCGATCCTGCTGAGCGGCGGCGTCGCGATCCTGTTGCTTGACCGCATCTTCCCGGGAGACGTGCTCGGTTACGGCTTTCCGAATTTCCTCGAAATGGTCAATCTCGGCACCGCTCGACTCAAGCGCCGTTGGATCTTCGTCAAAGCCGCGGGAGCCGCGCTTTCATTGGGCGCGGGCGCGTCGGTCGGACGCGAAGGTCCGATCGCGCAGGTCGGGGGTGCGATCGGCTCGACTATCGCGCAGCTCAGAAAATTGTCGCCGGACCGTGCCAAGGTGCTGATCGCTGCAGGAGCGGGTGCCGGTATCGCTACAACCTTCAATGCGCCCATTGGCGGCCTGATGTTCGCGCAGGAAGTCGTCCTGCTCGGCCACACCGAAATCGCCAATCTCACATTGCTGATCATCGCCACCTTCACCGCGGTTATTACTTCGCGCGCGATTCTCGGCAATGCGGTCGTCTTCATCACGCCCGAATTCGTGCTGCGCAGCTACTGGGAGATGGCGACCTATGCGCTCATGGGCGCGGCGCTCGGCGCACTGGCCGCAGGCTACATCCGATTCTTCAACGCCACCGAGGCATGGTTTCGCCGGCTCGACCTACCCGTCTGGGTGAAGCTCGAGGCGGGACTTGCCGTCGTCGGCGTAATTGCAATCTGGCTTCCGCAAAACTTGTCCGACGGGTATCCGGTGATCAACCGCGCGATGGCCGGCGAGTTCGGCATCGGAATGCTGGCAGCGATGGCCTGCGCGAAAATCTTCGCCAGCAGCGTCTCGCTCGGATGCGGTGCTCCGGGAGGCTCCTTCGGACCGACGTTCTTCATCGGCACGATGGCCGGCGGCCTGTTCCAGCGCATCTCTTCGCTGGTAATTCCTTCGCTGACCGGACCTCGCGGATCGTACGCGCTGGTAGGGCTCGGTGCGTTTCTGGCTGGTACCACGCACGCGCCACTGACTGCGCTGTTCCTGCTCTGGGAGATGACGCACAGCGATACGATTGCGTTGCCCTCGATGATCGCGACGATCACGGCTCTGGTCGTGGCTCGCGCGATCGAAACCGAATCGATCGACGAGTTCCGTCTCGCGCGCGCGGGCAAAAAGCTGCAGATTGGCCGCGAGCGGTTGGCGCTCACGCTCATACCAGTCAGCGCCGTCGTAACCAAGAACGTGACGATGGTGTCTGAAAACACTTCGCTCACGGAAGTTCTGCGCACCGCGGGTGAGACCGCCCAATCGACGTTGCCGGTCGTCGATAGCGACGGTAACTTCGTCGGGACGATCGTGGTCCGTGATCTGTTGTCGATGATCGGCGGCGGTCAAGAGCTTGGCCCGCTCGTCAACGCATTCGACATTTGCAATACGCATGCTCCCACGGTGCCGCTCGACGCGAACCTCGATGAGGCGAGCCAGCTGATGGAGCACGACGGCCTCGACGAGATTCCGGTCGTCGATCGCACCACACTGCGGTTTCTTGGGCTCGTGACGGGCAGGCATATTGCGCAAGCGCTCAATCGCGTGTCGGTGTCACTCTCGACGCTCGCGACCCGCGACTCAAACATTTACTGGGCGACCGGCTATCGCGTGACGCGGCTCACGGTTCCCGCTACCGCGGCGGGGAAAACTGTGCGTCAGATCGATCCGCGCGCGCGATTCAGCGTCACGGTTCTGGCTGTTCAGGATGCGAACAATCCGGACGGCGGTTTCGCGCCGATCACTCCTGACCTCCCATTGAAAGCAGGCGACGAATTGATCGCGGCAGGACGTCCGCAAGATATTCGGCAATTCACAGCTGAATTGGACAGCGTGGAACCTGTCGGCGCGGCGCGCGCCTCATCTCAGGCGAGCGGATCGGGAAAGACGTAGGGACGCGCACGTCCCGCTCGAATTTCTGCGCACATTTCCTCGACCGTCTTTACGTCGTTGTCGAATTCAGTCGCGACGGTCATGAACCATTTTCCAGTGGCGAAATGAGCGTCGCTGCCACCGACCGCGGTCAGCCCGAGCTTGAGTGCCGCGTCCTCGGCTCGCCGATTCTCCTCGACCGAGTTCTGACCGTTCAAAACTTCGACCGCCCCAATCGCCGCGCCATGACGGCTCAGCAGCGCATCCAGCCGCACTCCGTAGCCCGAATCGCGAAATGGATGCGCCGGAATTGCGACGCCGCCCTCGTGATGAATCACTTCAATCAGGCTGTCGCTCTTGAGCATCCGCGCCGTCAGATCGAATCGCCGCATCACTTCTTCGTTCACCCCGAACAGCAGCAGATGGCCGAGGTCGGTGTCGGCCTCAATCCCTCTGAAGATGGCGATTTGAAATCGTTCCGCGAGTTCCGCGTACAGTCGCTCGACGTCGGCATCGATCGGGAACAGCCGATGCTCTGTAAAACAGATGGCGCCGAGGCCCCGTCCCGAACTCTTCGCGAATTCAAGATACTGCTCGGGTGCGACGTTGGAGTCTGACGAGAGCCTCGTGTGGACGTGGAGGTCGGCGATCATCAACAGGACTTTACGGCTCGGCGAAGAAGTTGTCGCGCACCTGAATGTGGTCCTCGATCGAGAAAATTCGCGCCACCAGGAAAATCTGGGTCTGCACCATCAGGCGATCAGCTTCGGTCGGCACGGTTCCCCATAAGATGATCGTGTCACCGTCCATTTTGAAGCGCACTGAGCTGTAGCCCTGCATGTCCAGCGCCCGGCGAAGCGCCATCTCCCGCGGCGTTGTGTGCGGCGGATCAGCCGGCTCACCCGGGACGGGCGGCGCAGGATTCGGCTCTGACGGCACCGATCCATAGTCGGGTCCGGTATCGCCGTCGGAAGGCTGCGGCTGCGACGAATGAAAAATCAGGTAGCCCATCAGGAAAAATCCGCCGACCACCAACGCCATCAGTCGCGCCGAATGCCGCCGGCGCCGCCGCTCGTGAAAAATCGGCCCCGGAAAATCGTGCGGCGCGGCAACGTCGTCGAGCATGATCGTCTGCGCCTCGGGCGTCGCGCCGCGATCTGTCCCCGACAATCGTCCGGTCACGTCGGCGGCGCAGAACGAGCAGAAGTTCGAATCCACCGGGATGCTTCGGCCGCATCGCGGGCACTCAGTGTCGATCGCGTTGCTCAGCATCGTCGGCGCCGACGCGTGCTGCTCTTTGGACTTGACGCCGCTCAGGGGCAGCTTGAGTTGTGGACGCGCGGCCCGGCCGGAGGAATTGCGCTGCGGCGCAGCCATCGGCGTCCCTGACTTGATCGCCATCAGCCGCTGTCTGAATTCCACGGCGTCAGCAACGCGCAAAGCCACGTCGTACTTGAGGGCCTGGTCGACCACTTCGCATAGCGCGGGAGTGACCTCAGGACATAGCGATCGCAACGGAGGAAAACTGAACGGCGGCTCGAGCGCGGGGTCGCGGCCCGACAGCGCATGATGCATCGTGGCGCCCAGTGCATACAGGTCCGATCGGAACTCGACCTTGCCGCGATATTGTTCCGGCGGCGCGTAGCCTTGCGTGCCGATCATCGTCGCGTTGCTGAGCGGCTGGAACAGTCGCGCGATTCCAAAGTCGATGAGCTTGACCTGCTCCGACGGCGTTAGCATCACGTTCGACGGCTTCAGGTCGCGATAGATCACCGGCGGTTCCAGGTTGTGCAGATACTCGAGCGTGTCGAGAACCTGCAGCGCCACGTCGATAACCTCGCTCTCGGGAAGCTGGCCGCCGGCGCTCTGGAGTTTCTGCTCCAGCGTTATCCCGCTGATGTACTCCATGACGAGATAGTGATGGTTCTCATCGCTGAAGCGATCGAACACGCGCGGGATATGTTCGTTGCTGAGTTGCGCCAGCATGTCGGCTTCGCGCTGAAACGCCGCGACCGCCTGCTTCTGAGTTTCGGGGCTGGTGAAAGTATCGACCATCTCGGCCAGCGCACACTCGCGCGCGGCGAGCCGCAAGTCCTCGGCCAGATAGACGAGCTTCATCCCGCCGCCGCCAAGCGGCTTCATCACGCGGTAACGTCCGCCAATGATCGTGTTGGGCGCAATCATGCCTAAAATCAGAATCTAACCATTATCTGATTTTATAACAGCCCGCGCGCTTCCCGGATTCATCGCGCCAGCATGTCTTCCCGGGGTGTTCCGGAGAAGGCCGCATTAGCCCCACATATTATATGGATGAGGATGCCAAATGGCGGCCCCATCCCGTACGCTATCGACACGAAAAAGAACCACATGATGCCCTTGAAGGGCTTGCCGCGGTAGATGTGCCCGACGCCCGGAACGATGCTGAGCACGAGCGCGATCACCGGGTTGAATCCCGAACCTCTGTGCAACAGCGATAAACGTGTCGTCGGCGCGCCGCACGATTTGCAATAGCTCGCCTCGGCGACGACGATCGGCTGGCCGCATCGCGAACAGAACCTCGGTTTTTCGAAATCAGCGTCAGCCACGGAAGACAAACTGCGCGTCGCCGAAGCGTACAGCCTCGCCGTCGTTCACCTTGGTTGGCTCGGTCACGCGCCGATTACCGACGAACGTCCCGTTCTGACTGTTCAGGTCGCGCACCACAAAGGCGCCGTTGGAATTCTCGATACTCGCGTGATGCCTCGAGATCGAGGAATGGCTGACCACGATTTCATTGTCCAGCGCGCGCCCGATGTGGGTAACCGCGCCGGGACGCACGGGATACGCCTGCCCGGACGCGTCGATCAGGCTCGGCCCATCAACTTTGGCATTTGCTCCCGCCAGCCGTGTCGCGATATGCGCAGGATTCACCGCGTCGGATGCGAGCGAGGCCTGCTGGCGCGCGGGCGACGACGACCCGCGCAGATGGAACTTCATTTCGTAACCGCCGATGTTGACCCGATCGCCGTCGTGCAGATCTACAGTCTCGATTCGCTTGCCGTTGACGAACGTACCGTCCTGCACCGCAAGATTCCTGATGACGTAATCAGCGCCGCGCCGCTCGATTACCGCGTGCCGTTGCTGCACCGACGGGTCGCCGAACAAGCCGACCGGGTTTTCTTCGGCGCGCCCAATCGTCGCGCGCGCTCCTTCGATTCGGTACTGGCGTCCGCGCAAGCGTCCCTGCTCGACGGTGACCCACGCGGCCTTGGTCATCTCTTGTACCAGCCCGATGAACAGTCCGATCGCAAGGCCGGTTATCGCCTCGCCAAAAAATCGCGACGCCAGCCCGCCGCCGACGACCGATCCGATCAAATCAAATGCGATTCCGCCGACCGCTCCGCCAACCAGTCCACCGACCGCTCCCTTGGGCACGTTTTCCATCGTGAGCGTTGCCAATCCCACACCGGCGCCAACCAGCGCGCCATCGATGGCCCATCCCAACAGTCTTGCGATTATGAGAACGACGATCGATCCCGAAACCAGCTCACCATTCGGACTGAACCCGACGCCGCCAACTTGAAGGACCAGGTTGAAGACGTAGTTCCCGAGGTAAGTGGAGAGCAGCGACAGCAGCGCGCAAATACCGAAGCCGCGGAGGAATCGACGCTTGGCCTCCGGCGTCACGCGAACCTCTGAGGTGTCCACCGCCGTGATGAACGCGCCGATCGCTCCGGCCGCGATCGCCGCCGAGATGTAGTACGCGATCAAATCCCCGGTCGTCTGCGCCTCGCCCAGATGCGAATTGTGCGAAGCCAGTTCGACCGGGAGCCATCCGATCGCGCCACCCACCAGGCCCGCGAGAGCCTTGAAGGTCAATTCGCGCCGGTTCAGAGAATCGCTTTTCAGTAGAGCTAGAGGTGAGTCCACGACGCCCTCGGCAGCAGCATCCAGGTGAAACAGTTACCAATATAATAGCCCGCATCCGCGCGCTGGAAAACGCCGTCGCTGAACAGCATGCAATCAGCGGGCTGCGGGGCTCATATTGCTCCCCCCGAACAAAAACAGGCATCATCGCGAGGCGATGAGCATCGAAAATCTGGTTACTGAAAAGTTCGGCCCGCTGCAGGGCGTGAAGATCATCTCGACCGGAACCCTGATTGCGCAGCCGTTCGCCGCCGAACTGGCCGCCGAGATGGGCGCGGAGGTGATCCAAATCGAGCGGCCCGGAATTGGCGACGTCGGATGGCGCAATATCGGCATCCGGCTCAAGACCAGGGACGGCAAGTCCGCCGTTGCGACGACCTGGATCCAGGAACGCCGCAACGTGTTTTGCATCTCGCTCGATCTGTCGAAGCCGCGCGGCCGCGAAATCTTTTTGAAACTCGTCGCGCGTGCCGACATCTGGATGGAAAGTTCGAGGCCGGGCACCTATCCGAAATGGAAGCTTGACGACGCGTCGGTTTGGAAGGTCAATCCGAAACTGGTGATCACTCACGTCTCGGGATTCGGACAAAGCGGCGATCCTGACTACGTCCATCGCGCGTCGTACGACGTGGTTGGGCAGGCGGTCGGCGGCACGATGATCCAGACCGGTTTTCCCGATCCGATTCCGCCGACGCGCGCCGCGCCGTGGACCGGCGACTATATTACCGCGCTTTTCACGATGTGGTCGTCGCTCGCCGCGCTGACGTACGCGCGCACCACCGGCAAGGGTCAGTCGATCGACGTCGCGCAGTACGAAGCGATTCATAAAACGCTGGGCGGAACGATGGTTGAGTACTTCCAGAATGGCGTCGTGCGCGAGCGATCGGGCAATCGCGCGCAGGGCTTTCAGCCACTCGATTCTTTTCAGGCAATTGACGGATGGGTCGTGATGGGCGCGATAGGCGACGTGTACGCGCGGATGCTCGGCGTGATCGGGCTGGATCAGACCGACCCGAAATGGGAAACGGCGCGCACTCAGCTCGAATCGATCGAAGGGATCGAATTCGACGCGATCCTGCGCGGATGGATTTCCGAGCGCACTGTGAAAGACGTCGTGACCGCGATGGCAGCCGCCAACGTGCCGTGCTCGCCGATTATGACGAGCAAGGACATCGCCGAGGACCCGCAATACCGCGCGCGCGGAATGCACGTCGAATGGGAAGACGGGCAAGTGGGCAAGGTGAAGGGCATCGGCGTCGCGCCAAAGTTCTCGCGCACCCCGGGAAAAATCGTACGCGGATCCGTACCGCTCGGCCACGACAACGATCGCATCTATCGCGAGATGCTCGGCGTCAGCGCGGACGAACTCGAATCGCTCCGCCGCGAAAAGGTGATCTAACTCGCGACTCTCGTCAAGAAGGTCTCGACCGATTTCCCGAATGCCTTCTCGTCCGGATAGCGGCCCAAGTCCAAAATGAAATAGGTCGCGCCTACTTCCTGCTCGGCGGCGACCTTTGCACGTGCCGCGCCGATATCGTCGAGCTTGATTCCGCGCCGCACGACAATCTCGGGAGCGTCGCGTCCAGCGGCGCGCGCACGTGAATTCAATTCTTCAACTTTTGCTTTAAGTTCTGCCGCGGGCAGCATCGGATGCCAGCCGTCGCCGAACTTCACCACGCGATTCATCGCAGCCGGCCCGCTGCCTCCCACCCAGATAGGCGGGCGGCGGGGCCTTGGCAGGAACATGAACGACGGGAACTTCACCAACGGGCCTGTGTAGGCGCCCGGCTCGTCAGCGCTGAACAGATGGTGAATCACGCTCAGCGTCTCATTGGTAATCGCGCCGCGCCGGTGAATGTCGACGCCGAGCGCGTCGAACTCCGGCTTCATCCATCCGACGCCGACGCCCAGGATCATTCGCTCGCCCGACAGTTCCTGGATCGTCGCGACCTGCTTCGCGGTCAACACGGCGGGCCGATAAGGAACGACCAGCACTGAAACGCCAAGCCGGATTTTCTCGGTCGCCCCGGCGATGAACGCCAGTGTCGCTAGCACGTCGAGATAACGTCCGCCACTGCCTTCGGTCTGGTCGACAGGGATGCACAAATGATCCGATACAAAGAGCGCGTCGAAGCCGGCTTGCTCAGCGATTCGTGTGCATGCGCGAATCGTCGCGCGATTGGATTGCGGACCCATGTTGCGGATTGCGACGCCAAATTTCATCGCTGACTCCTCCAGCTACATCACGACACTGAAAAGAAGACTGGCAAGCGCGCGCGCATCCAGTCAAACTACTCGGCCACTGGAGGCGACAACGCGTGGGCCGTCCATCCGCGAAGCAACGCAAGCCTTATAACCTCGACGCGATCCTCGACGTGGCGGTGCGCGTGTTTCGCGAGCGCGGCTACGACGGCAGCACGCTCGACGACGTCGCGCGCGCCGCGGGAATCACCAAGGCCAGCATCTACTATCACGTCCGCAGCAAGGAAGAGCTGCTGGCGCGCGGCGTCGGCCGCGCGCTCGACGCGCTGTTCGCGGTGCTCGACGAGCGGCCCGCAAAGCGCGGCCGCGCGGCGGCGCGTCTCAGGTACATCGTGCACCGCACCATCGAGATCACCGTTGAGCAATTGCCCGAAGTGGCTCTCCTGCTGCGTGTGCGCGGCAATACCCCGGTCGAGCGGCGAATCATGGAACGGCGCCGCGCGTTTGACCATCTGATCGCGAGGCTGATGCGCAACGCGCAGCGACAGGGCGATTTGCGCGCCGATATCGAGCCGCGGCTGGCGACGCGTCTGCTCTTCGGAATGCTTAACTCGATCACTGAATGGTATCGGACCGGCGGCGACCTCGATGCGCCGGAAGTGGCCGAGGCAGTTTTCCGGATTGCGTTCGAGGGAATGGAGCAGGGCGCTCAACGCCGCATTTTGACAAATCAACCAAATGGTAGGTAAAATAGATTCAGGTGTCATATGCCGATGAGTGAATTCGAAATCCCCGCAGGCGGCCTGGTCGAGGCGCCAGCCGTCGCCCAGCCGAATATTTTTCCGATCGAATGGCGATGCGAGACGCCTAAGCTCGCCGAGATTTACGAGCGCGCCAAGCGCGAGGGCTTCAATCCCGCGGATATCAACTGGAGCGAGCTTTTGCCCGAGGCATGGAGCGACGACCAGAAGGTCGCGATCATGTACTGGTGGGCGCTCCTTTCCAACTTCGACTCGTCGGGGCCGGCGGTGTTCGCCCGCGCGACGATTCATGCGTGGGAGATGCACGAGGAAGATCCGGTCCGCAAATGTTTCTTCTCGATTACCCGCGACGAGACCAATCACGAGGAAACCTGCCAGCGCGTTATTCAGCGCCTGGTCCCGAACGGCCCGCAGGGCTTCACTCCCACCAGCGAACTGCAGCGCGTCGCGCTGAACAATATCGGCTGGCTCTATCATAACGGCGGCCGCTACTGGACCGGTTACAACCGCGCGATCGATCGCTATCCGCTCGCCGTCATCTTCACCTCGTTCATGATGGGCGAAGTGGCGTCGTCAACGCTGTTCCACGGCATGGCGCATGCCACGACTCATCCGGTGTTCCGCGAAATCTTCACCAAGATCGGTCGCGACGAAGCACGTCATTTGCAAATCTGCATCAACCTGCTCGAGAAGGAGTGGCCCGGCCTCACCGACGAGCACAAGACCTTCATCACCAAGCAGCTTCGCGCGGGCTTCGTGTTCCTCTCGATGGTGCTATGGGAGCCGCCCGCACAGTTCTGGGATTTGCCCGGTTACTTTCTGCATAACCACAGGATTCTGTTGCGCACCGCGCGCGAGGCGGGACTCGGAATCCTCACCTACGAGCAACAAGCCGACAATTGGCGGCTCGCGATCGCGCGCGTCCGCAAGCTGGTCGAGCGATGGGACATCCAGTTCCCCGCGATTCCGGAACTTGATATTGAAGGAGTTGACGTCGGCGATATCACCGCCGAAGACATCATCCCCGTGTTCTAGATTGATTGTGAGGCCACGAATATGAGCGTCGATTTGTCGGTCGAAAGCGGTCTCGCGGAAATCGTTCTCAACCGTCCCGACAAGATGAACGCGTTGAATGACGCGATGGTCGCCGATCTCAACGGCGCTCTCGATCGCGCGGCGTCGCAAGGTGTGCGCGCCATGATGATTCGCGGCGAGGGGCCGGCATTCTGCGCAGGCCGCGATCTCGCGGACGCGCATCCAGGCGACGAAGACGCCGAAGCGATAATCGAGACAAGCTTCAATCCGCTGATGAAGCGAATCGTCGCGTTCCCCGCGCCGACCTTCGCCGCGGTTCAAGGCGCGTGCCTGGGCGCGGGCCTCGGCCTCGCACTCGGATGCGACGTCGTCTACGTCGCCGACGACGCGAAGATCGGATCGCCGTTCGCGCGAATCGGCGCAGTGCTGGACTCTGGCGGCCATTCGTTTTTCGTCTCGCGGTTGGGAGCGCATCGCGCGCTCGAGCTGATCTACACCGGACGATTGCTGTCCGGCATCGAAGCCGCGCAGCTCGGCCTTGTCAATCGCAGCATGACCAAGGATTCGCTGGTCGCGGAGACGCGCAAGATCGCGTCGCAGGTTGCGCAAGGTCCCACCGCAGCGTTCATGATGTCCAAGCATCTGGTGCGCAGGATCGATGAAGAGGCGATGGGCCTGTTCGCAGTTCTGAAGCTTGAAGCTCAAGCCCAAGGCGCGGCGGGAAGGACCGCGGACTACAAGGAAGGCATCACGGCTTTCCAACAAAAGCGCGCCGCGAAGTTCGTAGGTAAGTAGCCAAGTCGAGCGGAGTAACAGACGATGCAAGAAAAGATCAAAGTTGGATTCCAGGCTTTCGTTTCCGATGGTGGCGAGGAGTTCGGCGCGGTTCGCCAGGTTGCGCCGAACGGACGGCCCGAGCTGGTTATCTACGTCGAGAACGCCGGCGACTTCACGGTGCCGATCAGCGCCGTCGAGGCAGTGCATTCGGAGAAGGTCGTGCTGAACTGCGCCAAGCTCGATCGCAAGCTGCGGCATGCGATCGGCCACGCGCACGACAGTGAAAAGCGCGGCGCTTAGCCGGAGACCTGGGATAGAAGATACACAAGTCCCTCCGACATTGTTGGGTGCGCGAAGATCGCATCGCGCAACGCTGTATAAGGTAGCCGCCCAACCATCGCAGTCTGAACCGCGGCCATCAGCTCGCTCGCCTCGATACCGAACGCGGTGAAGCCGATGATTTGGTCGCTGTCTTTGCCGATCAGCATCTTCATGAAGCCGCGCGGTTCGGCAATCGTGTGCGTGCGAAGCACATTCTCCATCGGCAATTTTGCGATACGGTATTCGATCTTGTCGCGCTTCGCCTCGGACTCGTTGCGCCCGACCCGCGCCAGTTCCGGATCGGTGAACATGCAGAACGGCACCAGGCGATCCTTCGTGGTTCGATTGCCGCCCTTCAAGTTGTCACGCACCACGCGGAAGTCGTGGTACGCGACGTGTGTGAATTGAGGACTACCCGCGCAATCGCCCATCGCCCAAACATTGGCAGCGGTCGTCTCCAGCCGCTCGTTGACCTTGATAAAACCTCGCTCGTCGAGTTCGACGCCGGCTTGCTCCAATCCGATTCCTTTCGTATTCGGCGTGCGTCCCGTCGCCACGAGAAGATCGGTGCCTTCGATGGTCCGTTCGCCGGGACCGTCTTTTGCGTGAACCCGAACCTCCTTGCCTGATTGTCCCTCCACCCGGCAGACTTGAGTTCCGAGCAATACCTCGATTCCCTCGTCGCGAAACAGTTCAAGGAGAGCAGCCCCTACGTCGGGATCTTCCCGGTCGGCGAGTTGCGCGCCTTGTTCAATCACGGTCACATCCGATCCGAACCGCCGTATCGCCTGCGCCAGTTCAAGCCCGATGTAACCTCCGCCGACCACGATGAGGTGACGTGGCAGATGGTCTAGGTCGAGCACCTCGATATGCGTCATCGGGTTAGCTGCGGCGAGTCCGGGAACATTGGGTATCGTCGAGCGCGATCCCAGATCCAGGAACACACGTTCGCCAACGACGCGTCGAGTGCCGCCATCGTTGAGCGCGACTTCAACGGTTTTCGGAGCGACGAAGCGTGCTTCACCCATGATCAGTTCTATTCCGGCGTCCGCGGTACGCTGCGCGTGGAACTGATGCTCCGCTTCGACCATCTTGCGTTTGCGCTGCTGAACGCCCGCCATGTTGATTCGGAGTTGATCCATCTCGAGTCCGAATTCCGCGCCGCGCCGCGCAATTGACGCCACTCTTGCGGAGTAGGCCACGTTCTTGCTCGGCAGGCACGCGATATTCGGGCACGAGCCGCCGAGCCATCTCCGCTCGACCATCGCCGTGCGATGGCCCTCACCGGCCATAGTCCAGGCTGTCCACTTGCCGGCTTCTCCGCTTCCTAGAACCAGAATTTGGTACTTTTCTGCGTCAGGCATTGTCCCATCTCCTTACTAATGATCATGGGTTTGTCTAACTATGAGAGGTTCTCCATCACCTTTGCCGCATTCACTGTAAAGGCGGTGCATCGTTGTGGAAACTCAGAAACCTAACCCCTAACCCCTTCCCATAGTGGGAAGGGGAACAATCGCACAGGGGAGTCGGTTAGCGGGCGGCGGCTGATGACGGAATCGGAACCGGATCCTTGAGCGGCTCCGTGTTCCACTTCTTGAGTTCGGGCAGCACATACTTCGCGAAGCACTTGATGCTGCGTTCGGCGTCTTCGTACGGCATTCCGCCGAAACTGAAATTGAAGAACACGCCGTTGGCGTCGATCGTGTCGCGGACGAACGCGCACTTCTCGATCACCTGGTCGGGCGTGCCCCACGGCATCAGCATCGCGAAGTCGCGCGCGGCAACCTCCGGACCGGTCTTCTTTATGAACTTGCTTACGTTGCTGTAGAACTCGTAGCCCTTCTTGGTGCCGAAATCCGGCGACGTCATCTCGTAGTGCTTCATGACGGTGTGGTAGTTGGCGGCGATCCATTTCATCGCGAGCTCTTCGGCGCGGTCCTTGTTTTCATCGACGACGCAGAAGCCGCCGGAAAGCGGCTTGGGTATTGGCGCCGCCCCGTTAACCTCACGCCAGACCTTGTGATAGACCTCGAAATCCTTCTTGACGGCGTCCCACGGTTTTTGCGGAATCACGAGCAGGCCGACCCCAAGCTTCGCCATTATCGGCATCGATTCGGGCGAGACTGCGGCGGCGTAGGTGCGGCCCTTGAATGAGCGCGCGGGGCGCGGACGAATCTCGCGGCGCGGCTGGCGGGTGAATTTGCCGCCTTCCATGTAGCCGTTTTCGAGCGCGTTCAAAACCAGCTCAGCGTACTCGACAAACAGGTTGCGGCCTTCGTTCTGATCGATACGGAAGCCGTCGTATTCGATTCGCGCGAGGCCGCGACCGAGGCCGAGGATCACGCGGCCGTTGGAGACGTGATCGAGCAGCGCGACCTGCTCGGCGACGCGGATGGGATCGTGCCACGGCAGGACGACGACGCCCGAGCCGAGCTTTATGTGCGTGGTGCGGCCCGCCATGTACGAGAGGAATTGCAGCACGTCGGGGCACATCGTGTAGTCGTCGAAGTGATGCTCGACGCCCCAGATAGAATCGAAGCCCAGCGGCTCGGCCATTTCGGCGAGGCGCAACTCGTTGCGATAAACCTCGGCGTCGGGAAGTGCGTTATCGGGATTCTGGAATACTGCGCCATAGCCAACGTGCATGATAAGAACCTCCTCGATCGAATCGCCGAGCTTAGGACAGTCATAGATCGGGCAAGTATAGAAGTACAGGTCGTCGCGATCGGCTTTTCCCAGTTTCGCGATCGTGCTCAAATGCGCGGTGTGCCCAACGCCGACGCGACCAGAACCGCGAGCAACCCTCAACCTTCCACCCCGCAAGCTGTGGTGATGGGGCCGACGGCGGCGTCGCTGTTCCTGGTCGTTACGATTGATCCGCGCCCTGAAAGCGTGACAGCAGTCCGCTCGCTCTGCGCCGACTTAGCCAACCTGCTGCGCGCAGTTGGGTTCCGCGATACCGCGGCAAAGCTTACCTGCGTGATGAGCTTTGGCTCCGCGGCGTGGGATCGGCTGTTCGGAGAGCCCCGCCCGGCGGAACTCCATCCGTTCCGGGAGATCAGCGCCGGATCGCGGCACGCAGTATCGACGCCGGGCGACGTGCTTTTCCACATCCGCGCCGAGCGGACGGATCTCTGTTTCGAACTCGCCACGCAGATCATGTCCGCACTCGGCGACTCGGTTACCGTCGAAGACGAAGTCCACGCCTTCCGCTATTTTGACAATCGCGATCTGCTCGGCTTCGTGGATGGCACCGAGAACCCGGTCGATAACGAGGCGCTCGAGGCCGCGCTGGTCGGCGAAGACGATCCAGCCTTTGCCGGCGGCAGTTACGTGATCGTTCAGAAGTATCTGCACGATCTCATGGGATGGAACGCGTTGCAGACCGAAGTCCAGGAGCGGATCATCGGCCGCACCAAGGTTTCGGATATCGAATTGGACGACACCGTCAAACCGACCTCCGCGCACAACGCGCTTAACACCATCGTTGAAGATGGGGTCGAGAAGAAGATCTTCCGCGCCAACGGGATCTTCGGCCGCCCGGGACAGACCGAGTTCGGTACGTACTTCATCGGTTACGCGCGCTCGCCGCGGACGATGGAGCAAATGCTCCAGAACATGTTCGTGGGACAGCCCCCGGGCAATTACGATCGAATACTGGACTTCAGCCGCGCCGTCACCGGCAGTTTGTTCTTCGCGCCGCCGGCATCGTTCCTCGACAGCGTAACGCCCACCGGCGAAGTGGCAGCGGCCGCACCCGCCGCCAATCAGACCGGCTCTTCGCCAGATACCCCGCTTGCCAGCGACGGCTCGCTCGGCATCGGCTCACTGAAAGGAGAATCGCGCGATGAATAATCTGCACCGCGAGCTCGCCCCCATCTCGGACGGCGCGTGGGCTCAAATCGAAGAAGAAGCGCAGCGCACCCTGAAACGCTACCTGGCAGGGCGTCGGGTCGTCGACGTGAAAGGTCCGGGCGGCGTCATGCTGTCTGCGGTCGGTACCGGGCATTTGCGCGATCTGGCGGCTCCCGGCGACGGCATCATTGCGCGGCAACGTCAGGTCAAGGCGCTGGTCGAACTCCGCGCTCGATTCCAACTCGATCGGCAGGCGATCGACGACGTCGATCGCGGCGCAAATGATGCGGACTGGCAGCCGTTGAAAGATGCGGCGAAGCGGATAGCGTTCACCGAAGACCGCGCGATCTTCGACGGGTACGCCGCCGCCGGAATCGAAGGCATTCGGCAAGGGACCAGCAACAAAATCGCGGCGCTGCCCATAGACCCGGCTCATTATCCCGACGCTGTCGCCGAGGCGCTGAGCCAGCTGCGCCTCGCCGGCGTCAACGGGCCGTATTCGGTGGTGATGGGCGCCGACGCGTACACGGCGCTGAGCGAGGCCAGCGATCACGGCTATCCTGTAATCGAGCACATACAGCGGCTGGTCAACGACGAAATCATTTTCGCTTCCGCGCTCGCTGGAGCGTTCGTATTGACGACGCGCGGCGGCGACTTCGAACTTCATCTCGGCCAGGACGTCTCGATCGGCTATGCGAGCCACGACGATAAGCACGTCAGCCTGTACCTGCAGGAATCGATGACCTTCTTGCTGTTGACGGCTGAAGCCTCGGTCGCGCTCAAGCCCGCATCGCGGAAATAGCTCCGCGCCTGCCTGCCGTGCTAGGCGCGGCGGCTGGAGGTTCTGCTTTCGGCCAGGCGGCGGGCAGCTTCGCCGATTGCGCCTGCTCGGTGCCATCGCGAGTACTCTTCGACGGTCAGGCCGTGCGCCAGTTCCAATGCTACGGACAGTCCTGCCAGCACGAACACCTCGCCCAGCACGCTGATGCGCGGGGCGAGGCCGAGGCCGCCGCCTTCGTTGGGAATCGGGACGTGGATGACGAGGTCGGCGAGTTGGCCGAGGCTGGAGTCCTTGTTGCCGGTGATTGCGATCAGTTGCGCGCCTTGCTCGCGGATGGCGGTGGCCGTCGAGAGCAATTCGTCGGTGCTGCCGCTGTTGGAAATCGCGATGACGACGTCACGCGGATGCACCTGGCCGAGGCTGCCGTGCAGGGTTTCGGTCGCATGCAGAAAAGTCGCGGGCGTGCCGACCGAGCAGAACACGCTGGCGGCGTAGCGCGCGACGTGCTCAGGCTTGCCGACTCCCGTCACGTGGACGCGTCCGCCGCGACCGAGTGCGGTGCGGATTATCTCGACGGTGCGCGAGATGGCGGCAATGTTCAAGCTGCCGCGGAGTGCGGCGAGCTCGGCGAGGGCGAGATCGAAAAACTTTTCGACTTCGCCGGTCGAGTCACCAATTGCGGCGGCGCGCGGCTCGGCGTCGCGGCTCGGTGTCGGCAGCGCCAGCGGCTCGGCATAGAGGTCGAGAATTTCCTCGCGCACTTCGAACCCCGACGGAAAAGCGCCGAGGCGCGTAACCGCGACCGCGCCGGCTGCATTGGCGAGGCGTCCAATTTTGTCCCATGGCAGACCGAGACGCAGGCCGGCGAAGATTCCCGCGAGAAACGCATCGCCTGCACCGGTCGAGTCCACTTGCTTGACCTTGAAGGCGGGCACGCGAATGGAGGTATCGCGCGCGGCGATCGAGCATCCTTTGTCGCCTTCGGTGATTACGACGGCGCGGTTTCCGTACTTCGCGCGAATCGCGTCGGCTATCTTCAACGAATCGCGTCCATTGCCGGCTATCTCTCGTGCCGCCGCTTTCGAGGGCTTGAGCCAGGTTGCGAGCTTCAGTGCGCGCTCGAGTTCAGCGCGCGTGCCGAGCGAACCGATCGCGTCAGAGGGTGGCACGTCAACGTCGAGGATCGTGGGAATCGAATGAGTGCGCGCGAATAGGAGAATCGCGATTACCGTGCGCAGC
Source organism: uncultured delta proteobacterium (assembly GCA_963794325.1). GTDB lineage: Bacteria > Desulfobacterota > Binatia > Binatales > Binataceae > Binatus. The sequence continues at coordinate 393,763 of CAWCDG010000003.1, forward strand.
GGGAGCTGCGAAATCTCGGTCGAAACCAGATTGGCGCGGCGGATGAACGCGCCGTGGCGGTTGCGGACCTCGGCCGGAGTGAGCTCGCCGGTCGCACCACGCGCCATGTAGATTGCGCGATCGCCGGCGGTATCAACAAAGATCGTCGCGAAGGCCGTCGCGGTGCCGTCGAAGGTCAGGTGATGGCGGATGCCGAGGCGATCCATCCCGTCGCGCAGGAATTCGCCGTTGCGGTCATCGCCCATCTTGCCGAAGATGCCGGTTTTGAGCCCGAGGATTCGGCCCCATCCGAGATGGTTAAGGACCAGGCCTCCGACTTGCGTGCGCTCGATCGCGGCGCTGGCGGTATGCGCGCGGAGCAGGATTTTTTCGTCGGCGCGAATGATGCGCGGCGTGCGGTAGAACAGGTCAACGACCATGCTGCCGCATCCGACGACGTCGAGTTTTTCTTCAGCCATTGCGCCCCGCCGATTTTCGTTCGGTTGCCGGCGCGTGCCCGGCGGGCGAAGCGTATTCGCTGACCCATCCACGCTCAAGCATCTCGGCGTTGCGCTCGCGCAGCGCTGCGAAGCGTGCGGAAAATTCCCGGCGCTCCGTCTCATTCATCGTTGGCGTGCCCGCGCCGACCGCATCGCCGTCGATGACGCCAAGTTCCTTGAGCGAGGCCTTGAGCGTTGCAATGGTTGGCCGATACGACTTGGCGCCTCGCCTGAACGTGCAGGTGATGCGAAATTCCTCGATCGCATCGGCATACAAGCGCATCAGCTCGACGTCGCCCGAACGGCAGACCTGCCATGCGCGCTGCCATTCACGAGGCATCGCATTGGCCGGGCCCGCGACGACGCCGTAGGGACGGGTGCGCTGGGTCAGGTAGCGATTCCAGTAATGGCGCATGCGGTCGCCGACGCCCTCGGGCGGCGCGAACAAATCGAAGATCAGATAAGCGTTGCCTGCGTAGATCGCGAATTCGTGACCCGCTTTGAAGTGCGACGCGGCGCGGGTGTAGTTGCCGATCACGGTCTTGCTCGCGGTGACTTTGATGCCCCGCACGTACGGCAGCTTCGCCATCGCCTTGACGTCACGGGTGTGCAGATGCGGCGCTTTGCCCGGCGCAGCGATGTCGGCGTTGTCGTAAAGAAACAGCGGAAGCATCCGGCCCGCGCGATTGAAGACGGCGCCGATGTCGCGCTCGACGAATTCGGCGGGATGCTCGACGTCTTTGATCGACAGCGGAGCGACGACTACTGCGTCGGCGCCGGCGTGGATCGCGTGAGTGAGATTGTCGAGCGTGTCGGCGCGCGTGTGAGCGGTGATGCCGGCCCATGCTTCGATTTTCTTGGCGGCGGACGCGCGCGCGCGGCGGCATTCGTCGATCGCGATTCGTACGACCGCCTGGCGACGCGAGTTGTCGATACGATCCCACTCGCCGGTGGTGCCCGCGGCGAAGATGATATCTGCGCCATTGCCGTCCTGGAGTGCAAAGCGGATGACACTGCGCTGCTGATCTTCGAGGAGGCGGCCGCGCGCGTCGAGAATCGTGACGACGGGGATGGAGAGACCGGGGCGCGGGATGTAGTCGTCGAGCGAATTCACGGCGGCGATTCTAGCAGAAGAGGCAGCAAGCTCGCGATTCGCCTACTAACCGATGCCCAGGCCCAGGTCGGTGGTGAAGCTCCAGTGGGTTTCGTCCATGGAGGCGTAGTTTTCGAGCTTCAATCTGATTGTCAGTCGATAGGTGCCGTCGGCGGAGAGCGCTGCGACCGGAGGGTTTTCGTACCAGATGCTTTTTCTGCAGACGTCGAGCATCATCTGATCGATTTTCGCTTTGCCCGAGTGCTGTTCGAGGATCAGTTCGGTGAGCTTGCCTTTTTTATCCATGACGGCGGTGATGACGACGGCTTTGATTTCGGTGGGCAGCCTGGTTCGTGAAATCTCTTCGGTTCGCTCGGCCTCGATGAGTCGTGCGTAGATGTGATCGAGAATTACGCCGGCGAAATTCCCGAACTTGGCGGCCTTGTCGTTGAGCAGGCGCACTGTGCCGGGGTTGGCATCGTTACCAACCACCCGCGAAATGCCGGGATCGGTTTGATAGGTGCGCGGCCCGGCCGTGACGGGGCCATGATCGAGCAGCATGCCCTCGCCGCGCTTGGGAACCGGGTTGATAGCGAACGGATTGACCGGGGTTCCGCCGACATCGTTCAGACTGGACAACAATTTAGGCTGGCCGGAGTCGGGGGCAGGGGGCGGCGGTTGATCGTTCGCGGCGCACCCGGCGGCAAAGATTGCGACGGCGAAAAGCGTCGCTGTGAAAAACCGATTACGTCTTGCGCGGCTCATTTGGATTTTCCCCGCTGAATACTCTGGTCCGAATCCAGGGCCAGGATCGCCGGACGCGCTTCATTGTAGTCGGCGACGAAAGCGTCGAAAAGTTCTTCGCCGAATGCGCGTTCCTCGGCGCGAACCTTGTCGTTGTGCTCTTTGGCGATCGCGTCGCCGATGCGCGCGAGCAACTCGAGCGTCGGCGAATAGTTCAACTGCGCCGTGAAGCCGCCGGAGAAATCATACGTGCCGTCGGGGAGCACGTGCGAGCTGAGCTTCGAATTCAAGCCGCCATCGCCAGTCGCGAGCACCCGCAAAAAATCGCCGGCCACCAGGTCCATCACCTGATGCACGCCCGGTGGTGCGACGAGCTGCGGGACAGCATTCATCCGGTTGACGAAAGTACAAGCGACGGGGTCGCGATAGTAATCGGTGGTGAATCCGATGTTAGCGAGGCCGAAATTCATGTTGAGACTGGTAATCTGGCCCGAGGCGATCGTGCGATAACTGCCATGCGAGATTTCGCCGAGAGCGATACTGTCGCCCGCCGGTTGCATCGCGGCGCTGAACGGCGTGAGCAGGCCATTGCGAAGCATAATCGTGAAGTGGATGTGGCCGTGGTCGAAACCCTCGCGCATCCAGTAGTTGCCGTGCGCGTCGACAATGTCGGATTTGGCGACCACCGCGGGCACCACCTTGCGATAGAAATCATAAAGCAGCGGGTATTTTTTCAGCGCGTCGAGGCGCACTTCCATATCGACATTGAACAGCACGATCGGGCCCGCGGGCGAACTGAATTCGTCCAGCAGATTGTTGAACTTGAAGTAGTGATCGAACTTGGCCGCGAGATGCGGCATCTGGCGGCGGAACCGGTCGAGGCCGGCGCGGTCATGGTGATTGAACTTGCCCGGCGCAATATCCCACGGCGGTTTCAGATCTCCGTGAAACTCGCGAAGCGTATCGGCCATCGTATCGACCAGCGCGCCGAGGCCGTAGGTGTCGATCATCAGCTCGCCGGCGAGTGTCCCGGTCACGCTCGAAATGTTGTCGGGAGTGGAGTCGGCGGAAGGCTTGAGCGCGAAGATACCCGAAAATCGCGCGGGCTCTTCCGGACTGCGGCATCGATTCACCAGCGTGTAGAGAAAGTCAGCGCCGTCCGGCTGGCCCGCGACGCAAATCTGATGCGTGCCGTCGGGCAGGTCGTGCCACGGAATTTCCGGCTTCGAGTAGAGCGCGGCGGCGCGAATCATCGTCGATTGCCGGGGCGGGAGCTCGTCGACGACTTTCTGAAGCGACGGCCCAAGCTTGGGATGGAACGAGAGTTTGCGCTGGAAAGCGAGTTGGCGATCGAAGATCGCGATTGCACGCGACGCCCGCTCCGGACCCGGTGGCGCCAGTAAAAGAATTGGCGCGAGAAGAGGGCGGCTATCAGCCGCGAATCCGGTATTCGACGCTGTCGGCGCTGGCGCGGGCTTCGGAAGCGAAGATGCGGCGCAGCTGGTAATCGCGCAAATCGTGATTATTATTGCTGCGAACGAGGTGGTTAGAGCGATACGGAAAAACCGAAGACGCAGCCGTAACGGGCGAATTGTTTGCGATACCTTGCGATGGTATCCTGCAATACAATAGGTAGAAGAGTCCGGGAAATTAAAATGAAAACTGGAATCCATCCTGAATACCGCCGCTGCACGGTTGTTTGTGCATGCGGCAACACCTTCGAAACGCGCTCGACGCTCAAGGAGCTTCACGTCGAGGTCTGCTCGAAGTGCCATCCTTTTTATACTGGCACACAGCGCCTGGTCGATACCGCTGGGCGCGTCGAGCGGTTCAATCGCAAGTACGGCATCAAGAAGCCGGCTGAAAAGACGGCGGAAACCGCCGCCGAAAAGTAGCATAGCAACTCCCGCCGCCTGCGGTGCCCGGCGCACCCGGGTGCGCGGGGGAGAATCCATCGGCACGGCCATCGCGGCCGCGCCGTTCTTTTTTGAGGGGCGATTTTTCGGTTTTGTCGGTCGCGAGCGTGAAGGGCGATGCTGGATAAGGCGAGTGCAATCGAAGAGCGGGTCGCGGAACTCGAGCGCAAGCTCGCGGATCCCGCCACGCTCGGCAATCAGCGCGAATACGCAAAGCTCGCGAAGGAGCGATCGCAGCTCTCCGAAGCGGCGCAGTGCGCGCGTGAGTATATTCGCATCGCGGATGAAATCGCGGGGCACAAATCGATCCTCGACGGCAATGACGCCGACTTGCGCGAGCTCGCCAAGGCCGAGATGCCCACGCTGCAGAAGAATCTCGGCGCGGTCGAAGAGAAGCTCAAGGAGCTGCTCACGCCGCGCGACCCCAACGACGAAAAAAATGTCATCCTGGAAATACGAGCAGGCACTGGCGGGGAAGAGGCGTCGCTGTTTGCCGGCGATTTATTCCGAATGTACACCCGATATGCCGAGCGGCACGGGTTCAAGCTCGAAACTCTCAGCATGAGCGACACCGGTCTTGGCGGAATCAAGGAAGTGATCGCGCTGGTGACGGGACGCGGCGCATACTCGCGCCTGAAGTACGAAGGCGGGGTGCATCGCGTGCAGCGCGTGCCGGAGACCGAAGGATCGGGACGCATCCACACCTCGGCGGTCACAGTTGCGGTGATGCCGGAAGCCGACGAGGTCGAAGTCAATATCAACGAGGCGAAGGATCTCAGGATCGACGTGATGCGCGCGTCGGGACCGGGCGGGCAGAGCGTCAACACCACTGACTCGGCGGTGCGAATCACGCATATTCCGAGCGGGATGGTGATAATCCAGCGCGACGAGAAATCGCAGCATAAGAACAAGGCGAAGGCGTTGAAGATCCTGCGCGCGCGATTGCTCGAGCAGGCGCAGTCCGAGCAGCAAGCGAAAATCGCGCAGACGCGCAAATCGATGGTGGGGACGGGTGACCGCTCGGAACGCATTCGCACCTACAACTTTCCGCAATCGCGCGTGACCGACCATCGCGTCAACGTGACGATTCATCAGCTCGACAATTTTCTCGACGGCGCAATCGATCCGGTAATCGACGCGCTCGCCGCGTACGATCGCGAGCAGTCGCTCGGCGCATAGCACGCCGATGAGAGAGCGGCGCGCGCTGGAGGCGATCGACAAGGCGTCACGCCGGCTCGCGGTCGCCGGCATCGAATCGTCCCGGCTCGACGCTGAAGTCCTGATGGCGGAAGCGGCGGGCGTCCCGCGTGAAGCGGTAATCACCGGTTCAATCGCGCTTTCGCCCGAGACACTAAACAAATTCGACGCGATGATTGCGCAGCGCGAGAAACGCGAGCCGGTCGCGTATATCGTCGGCCACAAGGAATTCTACTCGTTCGATTTCGAAGTCACTCCTGCCGTGCTGATTCCGCGGCCGGAGACTGAGTTCGTTGTCGGCGCGGCGCTGCAATATGTAAAGGCGAAGCCGGATGCGCGCGTGCTCGATATCGGCACGGGGTCAGGCGCGATCGCGATTGCAATCGCCGTTAACGCGCCGCACGCGCAGGTGACGGTGGCGGATATTTCCGCTGACGCGCTTGAGGTGGCGTCGCGCAATGTCCGGCGTCATCGGGTCGAAGATCGGCTGATGCTCCGACTCGCCGACTGCTTCGACGTACTCGACGGCGGACCGAGTTTGGGCAAATTTGACGTGATAGTCTCCAATCCGCCTTACCTGGATGACGCTGAAATCGCCGCTCTGGAGCCCGACGTGCGCGGCTTCGAGCCGCGAGTTGCTCTGAGCGCGGGCGCCGGGGGCCTCGATATCCTGTACAGGATCGCGGCGGGCGCCCCCGGACATCTTGCGCGCGACGGCGAGCTGATAGTGGAGGTGGGGATGCAGCAGGCGCCTCTGGTCGTTAAGCTTTTCCAGGACGCGGGCATGAGCGTCGCCGCTGTGATAAACGATTTCGCGGGGTATCCGCGTGTGGTGCGGGCGCGCAGAGAAGGGACGTAACTCAGAATGGAAAAAATGATCATTCACGGCGGCGTTCCGCTGCGCGGGACCGTCACGCTCAGCGGCAGCAAGAATGCGGCGCTGCCGATCATGATGGCGTCGTTGCTGACGTCCGAGCCGCTTCATCTCACCAACGTCCCGCGGCTTCGCGATGTAAAGACTGCGATGGACCTGCTGACCCAACTGGGCGTCGAGGCGCGCTGGACTGATGAGCATCGCGTCGAGCTGCGCGCCGCCAACGTCACCTCCCACGAGGCGTCGTACGAATTGGTCAAGACGATGCGCGCGTCGTTCGTCGTGCTGGGGCCGCTGCTGGCGCGGACCGGACGTGCTCGCGTCTCTACTCCGGGAGGTTGCGCGATCGGTGCGCGTCCGGTGAATTTGCATATCTCGGGGATTCGCGCGCTCGGCAGCAAGATCCAGTTCCGTCACGGTTACGTCGAGGCGCATGCCGAGAAGCTGACGGGCGGGCGCATCTGGTTGGATTCTCCGTCGGTCGGCGCAACTGAAAATATTCTGATGGCGGCGGTGACGGCGCGTGGCCGGACGGTGATCGAAAACGCGGCGCGCGAACCCGAGGTGCAGGATCTCGCTCGAGTGCTGGTTGCGATGGGCGCGAAGATCAGCGGCGCCGGCACACACGTGATCGAAATCGAAGGCGTCGAGCGGCTGCATGGCGCCGAACACGAAGTTATACCGGATCGAATCGAAGCCGGCTCGATGATGGCGGCCGCGGCGATTACCGGCGGCGACGTTACGATCACGAACGCGCCGATCGAGCATCTCGATAGTGTCGCAACCAAGCTGCGCGAGGCGGGCGTCACGGTCGAGGCGAACGGCAACGGCATTCGTGTCGCGCGCCTCAATGGACTCAAGTCGGTCGAGCTGCGCACGCTGCCGTATCCGGGCTTTCCGACCGACCTCCAGGCGCAGATGATGGCGATGCTGACGCAGGCCGACGGCAGCTCGGTGATCACGGAAACGATTTTCGAGAACCGCTTCATGCACGCGCAGGAACTGGCGCGGATGGGCGCCGACATTTTGATGAAAGGACCCACCGCCGTGGTGCGCGGGCCGTCAAAGCTGAGCGGCGCGCCGGTGATGGCGACCGACCTGCGCGCCAGCATGGGATTGATAATCGCGGGCCTCGCGGCCGAGCACACCACCGAGCTGAGCCGTATCTACCACCTGGATCGCGGGTATGAAGCTCTCGATGCCAAGCTCTCGAGCCTCGGCGCCAGAATCGAGCGCGCGCAAGAATAATGAGACCCCGCGTCCTCAAGTCTCAGACGCCGGAATTCAGAAAATTCCTGGATGCGATACTCACGCGCCGAGGCGGTGACAGCGCCGCCATCGATGCCGCGGTGTCGAAGATAATCGCCGACGTGCGAAAGCGTGGCGATCGCGAGCTGATCGAGCTGACGGCCAAATTTGACCACGTGAAGCTTACCGCGAAGACGCTGCGCGTGACGCCGGCGGAACGGCAATCGGCGATCAATCGAATCCCGCCCGAGGATCGCCGCGCGCTCGAATTGGCGGCTGAGCGAATCGCGGACTTTCATCGTCGTACGATGGAGAAATCTTTCATCTATCGCGACAAGTCCGGGATGCGGCTGGGGCAGATGGTGCAGCCGATGCGCCGCGTCGGGATTTACGTGCCGGGTGGGCTCGGCGCGTATCCGTCGTCGGTGCTGATGAATGCGATTCCAGCAAAGGTCGCGGGCGTCGCCGAAATCGTGATGGTTTCGCCGCCCTCGTCGGAGGGCGAGCGGCTGGCCGTGCTGGCGGCAGCGGAGATTGCGGGAGTCGACGAATTCTACCGCGTCGGCGGAGCGCATGCGGTCGCGGCCCTCGCATACGGCACGGAGAGCATCAAGCCGGTGGACAAGATCGTCGGCCCCGGCAACGCGTACGTGCAGGCCGCGAAGCGGATGGTTTACGGAGTCACCGATATCGACAAGATGGCGGGACCGAGCGAGGTGCTGGTGATCGCCGACGACCGCGCGAACCCCGAATGGATCGCCGCCGACCTGATCGCGCAGGCCGAGCACGGTTCCGGCGACGAGGCTGCGGTGCTGTTGACGACCTCGGCGAGTATCGCTGATCGTGTCGCCGAGGCGGTTGAAGTCGCGTTGAAGAGTCTCCCACGAGCGCGCCAGGTCGAGGCTGCGCTGATCAAACGCGGCGCGATGGTCGTCGTCGGCGATCTCAACGAGGCCTTCGATCTTGCCAATGAGATCGGCCCGGAGCATCTCGAGCTCGACCTGCGCAATCCGTCGCGATGGCTGCCTAAGGTCAAAGCCGCCGGCGCCGTTTTCTTAGGCCCGCTGACCCCCGCGCCGCTTGGCGACTACCTGGCGGGTCCGAATCACGTGCTGCCGACCGGTGGAGCGGCGCGCTTCGCATCGCCCTTGGGTGCATACGATTTCCTGAAACGAACCAGTATAATCGAGGCGTCGATGAGCGCGATTGCGGCGCTGGGACCTACCGTCGCGCATCTGGCGCGGATGGAGGGGTTCGAGGGTCATGCACGCGCGATGGAACTCCGCGCCAACGGCGCAGATGGAAAGGCAAAGCGGGCAGGCGGGAAAAATGCAAAGGCACGGGTGACTCCAGCACCCGGTACTAAGAATGCAAAACAAACGAAAGATATTACGAAACGAATCTAAGACCGGACCGGTCGCTCGGCTGGCGACGGCTGCGGCCAAGCGCAGCGCCGAGGTCGAGCGCAAGACGCGTGAGACGAGCGTCACCGCCTCGCTCAAGCTCGACGGGACAGGGCGCGGCGAGGCGAAGACCGGCGTTCCGTTCCTCGATCACATGCTCGAGAGTTTCGCACGCCACGGATTCTTCGATCTGAAGGTCGAAGCCAGCGGCGATCTGCATATAGATGACCATCACACGGTCGAAGATGTGGGGATGGTCGTGGGGCGTGCGTTCCGACAGGCGCTAGGCGATCGCGCGGGAATCAAGCGTTTCGGCGAGGCGACGGTGCCGCTGGACGAGGCCCTCTGCACCGCGATTGTCGATATCAGTGGGCGTGCGTACCTCGGCTACAACGTGCCGATCAGCCAGGAGCGGGTCGGCAACTTTCAGACCGAGCTGGTGCACGACTTCATGAAGGCGATGACCGACGAAGTCGGGATGAACTTGCATCTCATCCTGCTGAGCGGCCGCAACCCGCATCACATCATCGAGGCTACGTTCAAGGCGCTGGCGCGCGCGATGGACCATGCGACGGCGCGCGAGCCCCGGCTCTCAGGCGTGCTGTCGACCAAAGGCACGCTCAGCAGCTAGATCGCTTGTTCGAGAAGTTCACCGTTATTCCCTCGATTGACCTGAAGGGCGGCCAGGTCGTGCGCTTGCTCCGCGGCGACATGAGCAAGGCGACCGTCTATGGCGCGCATCCGGCGGAGACGGCGCGTCAGTTCGAGGAGGCGGGGGCGGAACTTATCCACATAGTAGATCTCGATGGCGCGATTGCCGGAGCGCCGCGGAATATCGAGGCGATCGCGCAAATTCGCGCATCGGTGAAATGCGCAATCGACGTGAGCGGCGGCCTGCGCACAATCGAAGCGGTGCGCGCAGCGTTCGCCACCGGCGCCGACCGCGTCTCGATTGGCTCCGCTGCGTTGCTGAATCCAGGACTGGTCCGTGACGCTTGCGCGGAGTTCCCTGAAAAAATTTTCGGATCGATCGATATTCGCGACGGCAAGCTAGCGATCAAAGGATGGGTCGAGACGAGCCAGCTCACTGTCGCCGAAGCCGCGGGACGGTTCCGCAACGCTGGGGTTGCCGCTGCGATCGTGACGGACATCGCTCGCGACGGCGCGCAGGTCGGCGTCGATTCAGCTCGCATCGAGGAACTCGCCAAGGCGGTAGGCATTCCAGTGATTGCGTCGGGCGGCGTCGCTAGTCTCGACGACATCCGCGCTCTTAGGACCCGGTTCGAAACTGGGGTGGTGGGAGTAGTCGTCGGGCGGGCGCTGTACGAAGGAAATTTCAGCTTGCGCGACGCGTTGGCCGCTGCAGTTGGATAAGAATCGCACGCCGAAGTGAGTCGCTATAGCTACCGTACAGCTCCAGATATCTGTTTTATATTCCTTTAAATCTTTTGATACTTTTACTTATTATTTTGAAGTGTCAACTGATGGTTCTCTATGCTGCATAGCACAATAGTGAGCGGATTAGCCTAGCCCTGATAGCAGTTGCGGATCAAAGACGCTTGACATTCAGTTGGTGCTTGTAGACAATGCCGAAGCTGGGTAAAGATACGATTTCAACTTCTCAACTAATCACAACCAATCAAGAATAAATACCGAGTAAGATTGGATATGGTACGCGGTAAATTGTCGAGCTTGCTAGCCATAGATGTTTTTACCTTGAGAGGCGATTTTCTCTACAAGCCGTAAATTTTGTCGCAAAAGGCGCGGGAGAGGGACTCACGCGCATGATTGTTCGAAACACTAAACGGACGGAGGACACGGAAATGGACCTGATCAGAAAATTGTACGTGAAGGCTGATGGATTGGCGCGCGGCCAGACGATGGCTGAGTACGCGTTGATTCTCGCCGCAGTTGCAGTCGTAGTTTTCGCCGGCTACCAGACCATGGGTACGACGATCACCACGCTGCTGAGCAGCGTTGACGGCAAGCTGTAATCCCGCAACCGATCGTAGACGATTGTGTGCAGCCGGCGGGGGTTTTGTTCCTCCGCCGGTTTAATCCCAATTCGACACGAGATTCAGGCAGCCGAAATTATCCGCTGCCACCCGGAGTTTACAATGTTTACCAAGCTATTTTTGAAAACCAGGGACTTTGCGCGCGGCCAGACGATGGCTGAGTATGCGTTGATTCTTGCGGCAGTTGCAGTCGTAGTTTTCGCCGGCTACCAGACCATGGGTACGACGATCACGACGCTGCTATCCAGCGTGGACACCAGTCTCTAGTCGCGCCGTCAGCTATTGCTCGATAATCCGCTCAGGCTGCGTCCATTTTAAGGACGCAGTCTGACCTGCGGATTTGCGCACCATCGCGGCATCCGGCCGGCGAACCCGTCCAGGATATTGTCGACCGCGATTGCCGCCATTCGGGCGCGAGCGTTAATGCTCGCGCTGCCGATGTGCGGCGTGATCACGACATTGTTGAGTCGAAGAACTGGATCTCGACGTGCAATAGGCTCCGGATCGGTAACATCCAGACCCGCACCAGCCAAGCGGCCAGATTTCAGCGCAGCCAGCATCGCAGCCTGATCGATGACAGCGCCGCGCGCCGTGTTGATTAGAATCGCGCGCGGCTTCATCAGAGCAAACTCGCGCGCCCCGATCATGTGATGCGTCTTTGCCGTCAGCGGCACGTGAATCGATACATAGTCAGATCGGGCCAGTAAACTATTCAAGCTGACACCGGCCGCGAGGCGCGCGTCGCGCGACAGCTTTCGATTCCCTGGCGGATGCTTCAGATACAGCACGCGCATCTCGAAGCCCATAGCGCGGCGCGCCATCGCCTGGCCGATCGCACCGAATCCGATTAGTCCGAGCGTGCTCGAATGCACGTCGTGGCCCAGCATGGTCATCGGTCCCCACGTGCGCCATTTGCCCGCGCGTACGTGACGGTCAGCCTCGGCGATTCTGCGCGCCGTCGCCATCAGCAGGCCGAAGGCAAGATCTGCGGTGGCCTCGGTCAGCACGCCGGGCGTATGACCGACCGCGATGCCGGCGCGGGTCGCCGCCTCGAGATCAATGTTATCGACGCCCACCGCCAGGTTGCTGATGACGCGGAGCCGCGGCGCGCCCGCAATCACGCTCGCGTCGATCTTGTCGGTGACCATCGAGAGCACCGCGTCGGCATTCGTCAGCGCCGCTCGCAGCGCCGCGGCCGGTGGCGGCATCTCTTTATCCCAGACCAAAACTCTAACCGCGTCGCGCAGCCGTATCAGCGCACCAGGGTCGATCTGGCGTGTCACGAAGACTGTTCTGCTGGTTCGCGGCGTCCGCGGCATACGGCGAAACTCCCCGGCGGTTCAAATAGTTCTGTGGCTCTGCTATACGCGACAAGCGTGGCTGACTCTATCATTGCATCAATAGTTTCGTCGGCTCGTTCGAGCGGGCGGTCGGTTCTCACGGAAGTCGAGAGCAAGCGGATTTTGCATTCGCTCGGGCTGCCGGTCCTCGTGCCGGAAGTTGCTGCGACGGCTGACGACGCAGTGCTGGCGGCGTCGCGGATCGGATTTCCGGTGGTGCTGAAAGTGCTGTCCCCCAAGGTGAGTCACAAGACCGACGTCGGCGGAGTCGAACTGAATCTCGCTGACGACGCCGCGGTGCGCGAGGCTTTCGAGCGGATTCGCCGGAATCTCGCTGCCAAAGCCCGCGACGCGCACTTCGAAGGCGTCGCGGTACAGCCGATGGCGAAGCAGGGCGTCGAGCTGATCGCCGGGACGTTTCGCGACGATCGATTCGGGGCGATGGTGATGGTCGGGCTCGGCGGGGTGTTGGTCGAAGTGGTGAAGGATACGGCGCTGGCGCTGGCTCCGATTAGCGGGCGAGAGGCATCGGCGATGCTCGCGAGGCTGCGCGGCGCGCAGATTCTCCGCGGCGTCCGCGGTCAGTCGGGCGTCGATCAAGATGCGATCGTGTCGCTCCTCGAAACCATTTCCGGGATCGCATGGACCCATCCCGAGATCGCCGAGATGGATCTCAACCCGGTCGTCGCATATGGAGACGGCCTCGCAATCCTGGACGCGCGAATCGTGCTCGCAGGCGTCACCTCGGCAACTCCGCAGCCCGATCCGCATCGAGCGGCGCGGCTCAAAAATCTCGAGCGCGCGTTCAACCCGCGCGCCGTTGTCGTGATCGGCGACAAGCGGATGGGCGGGTACATGTGGCTGCGCGCGATGGCGCATCTCAAGGGCAAGCTTTATTCGGTGCAGATCGATCCGAATGAAATACCGGGAATCGAGGCGATGGGCGTCGAGAATCGCAAGAGTCTCGCCGAGATCACCGAGCCCATCGATTATGCGGTCAGCGCCGTTCCGCGCCAGATCGCGCCGCGAATTTTGAAAGATTGCGTCGCTAATCACGTCGGTTCGATCGGGTTTTTCACGTCGGGATTTTCGGAGACGTCGGAAGAGCTGGGAATTCGCCTCGAAGGCGAGCTGCGCGACATCGCGATCAACTCGGAAATCGCGCTGGTCGGACCGAATTGCATGGGGCTGTACAGCCCGGGCGCCGGTCTGCGCAATTTTCCCGAAGAAAAAATCGGTGACGCCGGCGACGTCTGTTTCATCTCACAAAGTGGCACGCACACGATCAATTTTTGTCTCCAGGCCCCGAGCCACGGCATCCAGGTGAATAAGGCGGCTTCGATCGGCAACGTCCTCGTGCTAGAGGCGGCGGATTACATCGACCTGATGGCGGCCGACCCCGCAACGCGTGTGATCGGAATGTATATCGAAGGGGTACGCGACGGGCGGCGCTTCTTCGACAGCGTCCGGCACGCAGCCGAGCGGCATCCGGTGGTGATCTGGAAGGGCGGCGTTACCGAGGCCGGCGCGCGCGCGACGTTCTCGCACACCGGCTCGCTCGCGACGCCGGAGGCGACCTGGCGCACCGTCGTACGGCAGAGTGGGGCGGTCGAAGTCGCCAGCCTCGACGCGATGCTCGATGCGGTCGAGCTGTTCGCGCGGGCCAAGCGCCTCGCGGGCCGCAGGATGGGGCTGGTCGCGATGACCGGAGGGCAATCCGTGGTAATCACCGACACGTTCGCGACCGCCGGCCTGGAGATTCCCGCGCTGTCGGACTCCTCGTACGATGAACTGAAATCATTCTTCAACGTGATCGGCGGCAGCTATCGCAATCCGCTCGACGCCGGCGGCACCATCGGCGCCGGTCATCATCAGGGCAATCTTGATCGTATCCTCGAGATTCTCGAACGCGATTCGGTTATCGACGCAATCGTGCTCGAAGTCGGCACGGGACTTCGCGCCGCGCGATGGGCCGCGCATGAGGATGAAATCACCGGCCTGCTCGATAAGCTCGCGGACTTTGGCAACCGCTCGACCAAGCCTTTCGCAATCGTGATGCATCCGGCGCATGTCGAGGCGATCGTCGCACGCGGCAAGGAGCTGGCGCGTGCGCGCGGCCTGGTGGTGTTCGACAGTTTCGAGCGCGCCGCGGCCGCATTCCGCACGGTGTCGGACTACTGGGCAAATCGCGCGCGGCAGGGCAGTTAGACTCGCGGAGAGCCAGAGGTGCTGAATATGGACCGGCTCGTATCTGAACGCGCACGACCTTACTTCGAGAAGGTGGGAAAGCTCGCGCCGATAATCCGCGAACATGCCGACCGCGCCGAGCGCGATGCGCAGATGCCGCGTGAGGTAATCGATGCGTTCCATGAAGCCGGGCTGTTTCGGATTCTCCTGCCGCGCCAAATGGGCGGCGGCGAACTGACGATTCCCGATTCGCTGCGGCTGTGCGAGGAAGTTTCGTGCATCGACGCGTCGGCGGGTTGGAATCTCGCAATTTGTTCGGGCAGTCCGCTGTTTGGACACAATCTTTCTCGCGCGGCATTCGAAAAGGTTTACGGCGATCCGCGCGGAATGAGCGCTGGTTCGCTGAATCCCGCGACTACCCGGGTTGTTGCAGTTGACGGCGGATGGCGTTTCAGCGGCAAAGCGACTTACGCCAGCGCCTCGGCTCACGCGACCCATTTGATGGCGGCGGGGATGGTGCTGCGCGACGGTGCGCCGCAAATCATCAACGGCTTCCCCGTGATGCGAGCGGGGCTGTTCCCAATCAAACAAGCCGAGATCCTCAATACCTGGGCGACCTCCGGGATGCGCGGCACTGGCAGTAACGATTGCGTCTTCGAGAACGTCTTTGTCCCCGATGAATTCACCTTCGACTGGCTGAACGCGAAAACGCCATGGCAGCGTGGCCCATTCGCGAACATTCCGTTGCAGCTGCAATTTGTCGGCGGCCTGGTCTCGGTGGTGCTCGGCACCGCTCGCCACGCCCTCGACTCGCTTAACGAAATCGCGCAGGTCAAAGTGCCGGCGGCGACTCGGGCAACGTTGCGCGAGCGACCCCTCGCACAGATCCAGTTCGCGCAGGCGGAAGGCCTTCTGCACGCAGCGCGCGCCTACTTCTACAGTTGCAATGATGAAATTTGGCGCAAGGGCGAGGCCGGCGAGAGGTTTAGCATCGAGGACCGGGCGCACGCGCGGCTCGCGGTGGTCACTGCTGCGAAGCTGGCGGTGAATGCGGTCGATTTGGTCGCGGACGCTGCCGGCATGAACTCGGCGCAGACATCGTGTCCAATCGAGCGATGCTGGCGCGACATCCATACCGCGACGCAACACGTCCTGATGAACACGTCCCGCTTCGAGGTAGTAGGCCGCGTCCTGTTCGGCCTGGATCCGGGCTCGCCGGTAATCTGAAAAAGCATCTGGTGTACAAAAGTAGCGGGATGTACAATTGAGTCAAGTTTAAATCTCTGAGTTCACAAATTATGCGCACGACCAAAAAATCCACTGATGCTGCGGTCACTACAGCCGCCGCACGCAAGAACTTTTCTGATTTGATCAACCGCGTTGCCTACGGGAAAGACCGCGTCGTTCTGACGCGCCGCAACAAGCCATTAGCCGCAGTAGTACCGATCGAAGATATCGCGCTGATCGAAGAAATCGAGGACCGGGAAGATCTAAAGGCAGCGCGCGCCGCGCTTCGCGAAGCGAAACGTAAGGGCACGATCCCGTGGGCGCGCATCAAGAAGGAGCTGAACCTCCCCTGACCTCGCGATGGCGTACGCGATCGAGTTCGTACCAAGCGCGAAGCGCGAGTTAAAAAAGCTTCCACGAGAAGTTCAGCTCAAGCTAAATCAACGTATCGATTCGCTTTCGATCGAGCCCCGTCCGCGCGGCTCCAAGAAGCTGAAAGGGGCGACTGAACTGTCGCGAATCCGCGTTGGCGACTACCGAGTCGTCTACGAAGTACGGGACAAGCTTCTCGTCGTCTTAGTGGTTCGCGTCGCGCACCGTCGCGAGGTCTATCGTTGATGCTTACCGCGGTGGTTCGAGCACCGTCATCACTGTGCCCGTTGTCGCATCGCCATCCAGGAACGCAAGCCATCGTCCTCTAAGCGACCAGCTCATCGTGACCGTGCCCTGCGCCGGACCTTCGGCCAATAGAAACGCGCTGTCGTAATGCAGCGAGTACGTGACGATTTTTCGCCACGGCACCGGTTTGCTCGGCGCATAGATCTGCATCGCTGCTTCGTCCGCGCCCTTCGAATAGGCCATCGTGCTCTCCGCGAGCATCTCCGGCCATGTCTCGAAGCCCAACGATTTCACATCAACCTGCCCCTGCTCGGACTGCGCTACTGCGACTTGCGCGGGGATCGGCATCGCGGGCCGCTCGATTGCCCGCGC
Organism: uncultured delta proteobacterium; assembly: GCA_963794325.1. Lineage (GTDB taxonomy): Bacteria > Desulfobacterota > Binatia > Binatales > Binataceae > Binatus. The sequence continues at coordinate 410,476 of CAWCDG010000003.1, forward strand.
GAACGTGAGATTCTTGTTGCCCAGCGTGACGGTGTCGCTGCCCGCGGCGAACGAAGCCGCGCCCGTCGATACGCCCATCAGATGCTCGGCGCCGGTCGCAATGTTGTATTTGAATACGCCGATCGTGTGCTGCGTCGGATCGGGACCGACGTAAATAAACGAGCCTTCGTCGTCCTTGTCCCAATCGAGTACGTGGATCGGCTGGCGCACATGAAACCTGGTGCAGGTCGAGGCGCGCCGATCGATTATCACCGGCGGTGCGCCTGCGTCGCCCTGGCCGACCGCATAGACACCGTGCGCGCTCCAACTGAGCGGAGACATCGGGCACGACAACTTCAGTGGCGCGACAGAGCCGGCGCCGGTGATGACGATCAACTGCAAGCCGTTCGAAGGTGTTGGCGGCGGTTGAACGTCGGGCTCATCGGGATTGGCTTTCGGCATCTCCTCGCCAGATCCCGATTCTTCCGGCGGCTTGGGATGCTGCCGCAGCGCGAGCGCGATCGTGGCGTCATTCAGCCAGCTCATCGAGATCGAGTCGAACTTGCCGTTGAAGCTGGCGATCGGGTTGCCCGGACCGGTGGCGATGAGGTCGCGAACGATCACATCGACTCGATCGCCGCCCGTTGCGACCATCGCCGTCGCCAGCGTCAGTCCGTTGGGGCTGACCCCGACGTCCGCGATCGTTCCATTCTCAGCGGCAGCCGGTCCGGTCTCCGCCGCGAGGATTCGTCCGGTTCGCCACGCGGCGCCACCCAGGCCGTACATGACGGTGTGTCCGTCCTGCGTCCCGACCACGCCAATCTCCTCGCCGTTCTGCATCCAGATCGGCGGACGCGACGGAATCGGCGCGAACCCTTGCGGCATCGCGACGTTGGTCAGCACCTTGATACCATTGGTCACCGCCAGCGTTGTGGATCGTGCAACAAATGGCGGCGGGCTGGGCTTGAGCGCGTCGCTACCACTCGAGCACGAGGTGACGCTCACGACAGTCAGAGCGAGAATCAGGATGAAGACAGACCTGGGCATCAGAAAGCGGTAGTGTATTTAGGACGTTCGAAAAAGGCGACCCATTCAAAGAATGAAGAATCCGTTTAGTGATCGATTGTGGATAAGTCGCGAGGTCCGCCTCGCCATCATTGTCGCGATTTTGTGTGCCGTCGGCGCGGTTGCATGCACGTCGCGCCATTGGACAATCGGAATCACAGTCCTTGGAATCGCCGCTGCGATGGTAGCGGCCTTCTATTTTGCGGTCGTCAAACCGGCGCGAATTCCGAGTGACAGTGTCCTGATGGTTCGCCTCGCAGGCACGATCGAAGAAGACGTGAAAAACTCGCCCCTCGATCAGCTCATGCGTCGCGGCGGAATCAGCCTCGACCATCTCCGCTATGCGTTCGAGTCGGCGGCTATCGACAACGATGTTCGAGCGATCGTCGTCGAGATCGCCAGCTTCGGCGCCGGTCTGGCCACCGCGCACGAAATCCATCGCCTGATGCGCGCCGCTCAACAGGGCGGCAAGCGTGTGATCGCGCTGCTTCGCGGTGATGACGCAGGATTGCGCGAATACCTGGTCGCGGCCGGAGCCGGTGAAATAGTTGCCAATCCGGACACGATGCTCACGATGCTCGGGGTCGCGACCGGCGGTGTGTTCCTCAAGAACGCGCTCGACAAGCTGAAAATCCAGGCGCAAACCCTGCAATGGAAGGAATACAAGGGCGCCGCCGAGATGCTCGGCCGCGACACGATGTCGCCGGCGGTGCGCGAGAGCATGGAGGCGATCGTCGCGGACTGGCAGAAAATCCTGGTCGAGGCGATCGCATCGGCTCGCCAACTGTCTCCTGACAAAGTGCGCGACCTGCTCTCGGCGGGCTTCGTCAGCACAAAATTCGCGGTGGAGAATAAGCTGATCGATCGCGAAGGCTATATTGAAGACATCCGCTCCGAGTTCGATCCCGAGGCCAAGCACAAAGTATTCGTCAACCTGGCACGATACCGCCGTCACGCGATCTTCACCCGCGAGCGCGGGCCGCGCCCGCGAATCGCGCTGGTGCACGCCAGCGGCCCGGTGATTTCGGGCGAAGCGCCCGCAACCGGCGAATATATAAGCGGCGTCGCAACCGCCGCGCAGCTCGATCGCGCGTCGCGCGACGAGCGCGTCAAAGCAATCGTGTTTCGCGTGAATTCACCGGGCGGCTCCGCAGTCGGCTCCGACCTGGTCTGGCGCGCCGTGCGCGAGGCGCAGGGCCGCGGTAAGCCGGTCGTCGTCTCGATGGGCGACGTCGCGGGCTCGGGAGGCTACTACGTCGCAGCGGGCGCCGACGCGATCGTCGCAGAGGCGGCGACGATCACGGGCTCGATCGGCGTCGTCTACGCGAAGTTCAATCTCGGCAGTCTGCTCACAGAGCTGGGCGTCCATTTCGATTTCGTCAAAAGCGCGCCGATCAGCGACGCGATGTCGATGGCGCGCGCGATGACCGACGCCGAACTCGCACAGCTCAACGAAACCGTCGGCCATCTGTATTCGGCGTTCACTGCGAAGGTCGCGGAAGGCCGTCACCTCACCCCCGAGCAGGCGGAAGCCGTCGCGAAGGGACGCATTTGGAGCGGTCTCGCAGCCAAGGAGCGCGGACTGATCGACGAAGTCGGCGGCCTCTCAACCGCAGTGGCAATCGCGCGAGACCGAGCGCATATCGCCGCGGATAAGCGCCATCAACTGGTGACCTACCGCGGTGAGCGCCGATGGCTGGATTTTCGCGGCAGCAGCGCCGACGCGGAATTATCAACGTCGTGGACAATCCGCGCAGCCGCCAGCACTCTTGGCATCCCAACCCGCTGGGCGCCCGCGATGCTCGAGCTGCTAATCCGCGGCGGCGTGATGCTCCTGTGCCCGTTCATCGAGCTGTAGCGCCTTCGCTACAGCGGGGAGCGTTGGAGTTCTTCGCGGATCGAGTACATCTTCTGCCGCGCTTCGCTGATGTACGCGTCGAGGTTGCGGCGATGGTTCGCGAACAGGCCGTCGGGCGATCCGTTCATCACGATTAGCGGCTTCATCACCGCCGCTTTGCCCAGCGCGTCGATCGAATCGTCGAACAAGGTCTTCAGCACCGGGTCGTCCTTGATCTGTCCCGCGTACTCGCGCTCGAGCGCCTCCATCATGTGATACATCACGTACGCGTAGCCCTGCGAATGATAAAAGTAGTGATCGCAGTCCCAGCTATGGACCGGGCTGCCGTCGTCCTTGGTCGAACGGTAGAGGTTCGCATGCGCGTCGCCGAGCAGGTCGGTCCACGTCTGGATCAGCCGAATCAGCTCGACCGCGCGCGTATTCAGCTCGCGCGAGTCCGGCGGCGTCGTGTGCAAGCCCGCGACGTATGCGCGCAGATGCCGGACGCCGTCGTCGTATTTGCTTTCGGCCGACGGCAGGATCCATTTCTCGGCGTCGTTGCGGAAATCAGTGTCGGCAACCACCAGGTTTGGATCGTACTGATTCGACGAAACCTTGGTCAGGTGATCCTTGAAGATGCGCGTCGTCTCGCGCACCGCCATGATGATGCCGAGCTGGCGATCGGAGTTATTGTCCGCCGTGACCTTTGGCCCCCACAGGAAGAAGTCGTTCGGCCGCCATCCGAATCCGGTGTGCAGCTCATGGTCCATGATCGCCGCGAGCGTCGACGCATAGATCTCGCCGGGGACAATCGGCTTGTCAGGCGGAAAAGTCGCGTTGATGTCGTAGCCGAGTTGATCGTGATGCTTCTGCCCGAAATGAAGCGCGAGGTTTCCGCCAATCCAGATCAGAAGGAGGGCCGCAGCCCCATACAGGAGTCGGTTCCGGTTCATCGCCGGACGGAACTATAACACGATCCCTACGACACCGCGCGCAGTGGAACTACTGCGGCGCTCGCGCTCTTGAGCTCGTCGCGGCTGGTGCCCAACTGCTTGATCAATGGAAACACGGCGCGGGTCAGGAATACTCTAGGACTGATTCCGCCGCCGCCGATTCGAAGGTTCTCGTGATACTTCGGAATCAGGCCGTCGCCGGGCATCTTGAACTTCGCGATCACATGCGCGAGATCCGACAAGGTGCCGACGCGGTCTTCTGCCATCTCGATTTCGACCATCGAGCGGTAGAAGCCGGCGTGCGCGGCCTCGTCACGGCTCACGAGAAAAAAGATCGCTTCGAGCGTCGGGTCGTGCTCGGCTTCGGCGCGATCCTTTTGCGCGCGATACGCCAGATACGTCGCCGATTCCTGCAGCGCCCCGTAACAGCTCATCTGGCGGCGCGTCGCGAACGGCGCATCCCACTTCCGCGAGAACACGTCCGCCTCCAGCTTGTCGAATTGCGCCTGCGTGCGCAGCCCGGAACGAATCAGGTACTCGCGAAACACCAGCCCGTGACGCGATTCCTCGTAGCTCCACGCGTTCTGAAACCACGCGAGTCCGAACACCCCGCGCAACAACTCGTTGCCCGCTTGCGTGTAATCGGGCAGGAACATTTCCTCGGCGCAGTAGGTCTCGATACGAATCGCGCGCTCTTCGGAGTTCATCTCGGGAGCTAGCTGGTCCCACGGCACATCGTCGAAAAGATTCCAGCGGCGCTTGCGCTCCGCAGTCTCGAAGAATTCCATGTATGCGCGGTAGAACTTTTCTTTCGCAGTCATCTAGCGGGGATTCAGACTCGATCGCGGACGAGGCTATGCGATCACGCTAGCACGCGGTCAATTAACAACCTAACTAGGATTGTGCCTTTTGGGACAAATGTCTGAAAAATCGGATCAGAAAATACTTAATAAACGTTTAGTTAACGAGGCGCTCTTCGCCACGTCCGAGGGTGCCAGCAGCGCGATCGACGCGATTGGCTTGCCGCCCTCGGTCACATTCGCGGTTCCGATCTGCTGTCCCGCTTTGAGCGGCGCTGCGATCGACGGCGGCAGATTGTAATCGACTTTGATCGCATTCTTCGCGTCGCCGCGCTTCAAGAACACCCCTGCATCGTCACCCCAGACCGGCTTGATACTAGCCGTGTCGGCGTTGCTTATCGCGACGGTTTGCCCGATCGGGGCGCCTTTCTTGGCGATCGGATGCATCTCGTAATTCAGAAATCCTTGCGACAACATCTCGGACGCTTCCTTGAAATTCGTCAGCTTGTGCTGACTGCCGAGCACCACCGCGATCAGCCTCAGGCCATTGCGTTTTGCAGTGGCGACCACGTTGAACCCTGCCTTGTCGTAGAACCCGGTCTTGAGCCCGTCGCATCCGGGATAGGTCCGCACCATGTGATTCGTATTGCGCAGGATGAAGGTCCCGGCGCGAAACGGCGCCGTGTCGATCGACGACCATCGCACGATGTCCGGATATTTGATCAGCTCGCGCGCGAGAATCGCCTGATCGAATGCGCTCGCGACGTCGGCCTGCTCGCCCTTCGACGGCGGCAGTCCGTTAACCGAGAAGTAGTGCGAGTCCTTCATCCCGATCGCCGCGGCCTGCTGATTCATCATCACGACGAACGATTCCGTCGATCCCGCGATATACTCCGCGACCGCCACCGACGCGTCGTTGGCCGAATGCACCACGACCGCCTTCATCATGTCGTCGAGCGAGAACGTCTCGCCTTCCTTCAGATAGACTTGCGATCCGCCCATCTCGGCCGCCTTGCGCGAGGTGGTGATGTTGTCGGTCAGCTTCAGCGATCCGTCGTGAATTTTCTCGGCGACGATCAGCATCAGCATCATCTTGGCCAGCGAAGCGGTCGGCCACGGCGCATGATCGTTGGATTCGAAGATGACGGTGCCGGTGGTCGGTTCGATCACGCACGCCTCGGAGTATGCGCCGAGTGCTGTGCTCGACGTGCTGGCCCCGCTTTCCTCATCAGGCGCCTCAGCTTTGGCAGCAGCAGCATGATGCCGCCGGGCAGCAAGAGCGGCGTGCGCTGACGTCAACGCGACAAGCGCGATGATCAGCGCGACAAATCCAAATTTTCGACTGGTGACAGCAGTGGCGCGGGCCGCCGTGCCCGCAGCCGATTCGCCGCATCGCGAGAGAACCTTCATCACGTACCACCTCCGCAACACATCAATGCAACGGAAGCATACTAGCCAACAACTCGCATCGCAGCGAGCGTCGACGCGCGAAACCGTCCCTTTTGGTTCCCCTTCCCGCGCGCTGAAGAGGTTACTCTCAACAATCCGGTTCCCCTTCCCGCTCGGGAAGGGGTTAGGGGTTAGAGCCTGCCCTGAGCGTAGCCGAAGGGTTCCTGCTCGCTAAATCGACTAAAAACGATCCGCTGTCCAGAACACCGATCGCGAGTCAGCGAAAATCTCAAACGCGCGGGCCGAAGCCGCTTCAGGAGCCATCGCAAACCGTCGCGCCAGTTTCTCGGGCGCGAGAACTCGCCACATGTAATTGTTGTCGACGTGATGCGCCACGGGACATCCCGCGTCGCCCAGCGCCTTTTCGAGCGCGGGATCGTGCGCGGTATGCGTAACGATCACCGAAGGCTCGTCTGGCTTCGACGCGCTGTGGAGCAGACTGGCGCGCCGATGATCCCCGACCCGCCGACCGGTGACCGGTACTCCAGCCGCAGACTGGCCGAGGTACTTGAACGTCGCGAGCATCGCATCGGCACCGCCGGGCAGATATCCGAACTCCATCACCATCGAGACGCCATGAAACCGCGTGACCCGCGCGTACGCCGCGATTCGTGCGCCGTCGCGGCACACGACGAAATATTCCTCCGAACCTTCGCCAGGATGGAGCGGCTGATTGCCGGCAAATTTAAGATTCGCGCGCCAGGCCGAGTCGTCGCGAACCGCAGTCACATTGAAGCGACCGCTATACTCGCGATGAATCGCGGCAATCTCCCCAAGGTCGCGCTCAATTTCGAACGAATCGATAACGAAACGATCGGGCGCGTTAAGTCCGGCAGCAGCCGCCAGGATGCTGAATTTCCGCTCGACCTCGCGCCATCCGAACTGGTTGTAGAAGGTGAGCCGCTCCGCGAACAGCAGCGATACTTCGAAGCCCTCGCGAATCATCGTGTCCACCGCGAGCCGCATCAGGTCTGACGCAACGCCCTTGTGCCGATACGTTTTGAGCGTGAACACCGATCCGATTCCACCCATCGGCACCGATTGCCCCTCGAGATTCACCACGCGATCGAATATCTGAACCGTCGAGACCAGCCGCCCGCCGTCGCGCGCAACGAGGCAGAGCGCATCGCGGAAGTTGGGGTCGTTATGGTTGTATCGTGCGAAAAACTCGCCGCCGTCATTGTACCAATGCCCCAGCAAGTCGAGCACTTCATCCCGCTCGCTACGATGCGCCGATCGAACTTTCATAATTTGGATTTCTAACTCACTTCGATGGCCGTCGCAAAATCGCGTGCGATAACGGAGCGCGGCCTTAATACTGGGTGCAGGGGTCACCCCTGCTATCGCAAATCGAGATGCACCGACGTAGGCGTGCCGCCGCGATTTACTGTGAGGTCGATCGCTGACGCCGTCTTCACTGCTTGAATCAACCCCATCGCCTGCATCGGGTTGGTGACGGGTTGTCCCTGGATCGAGGTCAGCAGATCGCCGTTTTGCAGGCCGAGTTGCTGAAAGACCGATCCCGGCGCGACTTGCGAGATCGAGAAACCGTCAGTCTTGCCGTTGACGAAATGCGGCATCGCGCGCATCTGCGAGAAGAACTGCGCAGGATTTTCCATCGTCTGCTGAACTTCGGCGCGGCTGACTGCGAACTTTCCGGGACCGAGCTTCTTCAGCTGAATATTGTTGCTGCTGTCGTCACTGTTATCGTTGCTGTCGTCGTTGTCGTTGTTGTCCTCTGTGCCGGGACCGGGACGACCGAGCCTCTGCAGCTTGCGCCGCATCGCAGCGGGGAGACCTCTGAGCATCGGCCCCCGAATCCCGCCCATCCCGTTGCCCATCGCGTTGCCCAACCGCGACGGCGGCGCTTCGGGAATGTCCGAAGTCGGAATCGCGATCGCGACCCGATGCCCGCTGCTGCGTTCGATGATCGCGCGGTTGGTCTCGACGCTCACCAGCTTCCCTCCGTTGGGGATGTCCTCTCCCACCTGGTAGAGCGATTCGTTGCCGGTTGGATCTTCGATGATCGCGTACGGCTTCGACCTGCTGGCCAGCGAGGTGCCGATCAGCTTCAGGTTCAGATCCTCTTCAACCACCGGCGCGGGTCCGCTTTCCTGCGGCGTCTCGTTGAAGATGTCGCGCTTGACGATTAAGTCGTAGTACGCGCGCGTCCGCATCCCGGTCACCGGATTGCGCGCCGCCACCGATGCTGGCGCGTCGGATTCATTTGAAACTCTGCGCTCTATAATATCGCGCACGCACATCGCCGAGACGATCGCCAGCCCCGCGATCAAAACGAAATTCAGGATCGTGACGTGAATTTGTGAAAACCTGAGTTGCATTTACAGGATCGGCTCAGCCCCGTATGCGCATCCTTTGACTAGACGGTTCACGTCGTAGTTCCATTCACCCTTCCACCGGCTGATCACGAAGCTCGCCTGACTGTGACCGCTGCGCACCAGGTCCATCAGGCGCAGCAGGTAGATGCTCTCATCCTGGCCGCTTTTGTTCAACGCCCGCTGGCGCTCGAGTCCCCGGGCCGCTATCTGCATCAGCTCATAGCCGAGTTCCTGCAGTTTAATTTTTCCCGCGCGGGCGTCAAGCCCGTGCTTATGCGCGCCGTCGGTGATTTCCAGCCGTTCGCGATTGCTCCATCGTTTGACCAGGTCCCACGCGCCCACGAGGCAATCGTCGTCGTACAGAATCCCCTTGAGCAGCGCGGGCAGCGCGAGCATGAACTGCGGCGGCTGGCTGTCGGCGGTCCGCACCTCGACGTATTTCTTCAGCCGCACTTCGGTAAAAATCGTGGTCAGGTGATTGGTCCAGTCTTCCACGGTTGCGCGCTCGCGTCCGTATCCGCGTTCGAGATACTGGCGGAACGTCAGGCCGGGCGGCTGCGTGAGATCGATATACTCATGGTTGCGAATCAGGAAATACATCGGCACGTCGAGCGCGAACTCGGCGTAATCCTCGAACGAACAATCGGGCCGAAAGATAAACTCCGGAACCCCGCTGCGTTCGTTGTCGGTGTCGGTCCAGATATGCCCGCGAAAGCTGTGATACCCATTCAGCCCGCCGTCGCTCAGCGGTGAGTTCGCGAAGATCGCATACAGCAGCGGCACGATCCCCATGCTGACCCGCAGCTTGCGCATCGCATCCGCCTCGTCGCTGTAATCGAGATTGGCCTGCACCCCCGCGGTCTGCTTCATCATGCGCTGGCCGAGCGTCCCCTTGCGCGCCATGTACGGGTACATGATGTGGTAGCGGGCCTTCGGCAGCAGCTCGATCTGATCGATACGGCTGATCGGTTGCATCGCGAGGCCCAGCACGGTCGCGCCAATCTTGCTGGTCACCTCGACCAGTTGTTGCGCATGCCGCGCGAACTCGTCGTACGCGCAGTGGATACTGTCGCACTGCTCGCCGGACAACTCGATCTGACCGCCCGGCTCGAGCGTGATCGCATCGCGCGCGCCCTTCAGCGCGAGAATATGCCCATGCTCGTCCTCAGGCTCTAAGCCGTAGTCGCTGACCATCCGGCGCAGCAACTCCTCGACGCCCGCGGCGCCTGAGTAGGGGATAGCGGTACCGTCGGAAGTGCGGACGACGACCTTTTCGTACTCGGACCCAACCCGCCATTGCGCGCGCGGCTTCCCCCCTTCGACGAAGTACCGAATCAGGTCGTCCTTCTTTTCAAGCAACTCACTCATGCATCAAATCCAATCGCGCCTCCCCAGAATCCGATCCCCCTTCCTAATCGCGAAGCGGTTACCTCCCCATTCCGGTCCCCTTCCCGCGAGGCCCGAAAAAGGGGGTTAGGGGTTAGGTTGCCGGCACCATTCACGACGCTCATTCCCCTCACAATCCGGTCCCCCTTCCCGCTCGGGAAGGGGTTAGGGGTTAGGTTGCCGATCATCATCAACCGTCCCTGCACAGCGCGCGATTTCCCTCGCCGCGCGATTCAAAAGAAGGTGCGACAAGCGCGCTTATAATGTACTCAGCCAACATACGAGGCAAGCAAATTACCAGGCGCGTCCCGCCGGGGCCTCCTCAATTATACACTGCCCTTTTACCAATCTGCCTCCCACATTCGGAACCACCGACAAAATTCCATATAGTGATCCGTCGAGCACTCAATGGAACTCGAACCACTCTCCGCGCGCAACGAAAACGAAAACGCGATCGCTCCCGAACCGCCGCCCGGCAGCGGTTCCACGATGCAATGGGAGGTCCTCGCATACTTCGCGATTCTCAACATCGCCGTCGGCCTCGGCTCTCCACTCGGCATCGCCGCCATCCCGATTAACTATTTCCTGAAAGATCGCCTTCACCTGACGCCGGTGCAGATGGCGCTGTTCCTCGCCTTTGCCTCGATTCCCGTCAGCGCCGGATTCGTCTTCGGATTCATCCGCGATCGATGGCGCAGCGAAAACTGGGGCGATCGCCAATACCTGTTCGCATGCGGACTAATCGCCGCCGGCGGGTACCTGTGGCTGGCCGCCACCACTATTGATTATCTCAAGCTGCTGGCGCTCGTGTTCGTAGTCGTCATCGCGTTTGTGATGATCTTCTCGTCGGCCCAGGCTCTGATGACGGGAGTGGCGCAGGCGTACGGGATGACCGGGCGGCTGAGCGTCGTGTTCAGCTTCGGCTATTTCACCCCCGCGGTGATTTCGGCGCTGGCCGGCGGATGGCTGGTCGCGCACGCGTCCGTCAGCGGAACCTTTCTAATCGCGGGCGTCGTGACGATCGTGATCGCGATGCAGGCCTTCTGGCGGCTGAAAGCTGCGAGCGATTTCGAAAGCGATCTCGGCCCGCGCGAAAAAGGCTTCGCCGCCGTGATGCGCCTGATTCGTCATCGGCCATTATGGCCGGCCGCCGCAATCTACTTCCTGTGGAACTTCGGCCCCGGATGGGGCACCCCGATGTTCTATCACCTGACCGAGCACGTCGGGATTTCGAGCGAACTGTTCGGCACCTTCACCGCGCTGCAGTCGTTGTTCTTCCTGCCGACCAGCCTGCTGTACGGCTACCTGTGCACGCGCGTGCCGCTCTCGCGCCTGCTCTGGTGGGGCACGATCGTCGCGATCCTCCAGGGCCCAATAATGTGGCTCGCGCTGGGACCGATAAGCACAATAGTCGTCGCAATCCTCTACGGCCTGTTCGGCGGCTTCGCCACCGCCGCCTACATCGACCTGATCATGCGTTCGTGTCCCAAGGGCCTGGAAGGAACCGCAATGATGATGGCGAACACCTCGATGTTCGCGCTCGCCGGCAGTTCCGGCAACTTACTGGGCAGTTGGATCTATTCCAAAGGCGGCTTCGCCTCAGCCGTAATAATCACAACCCTGGCCACCGCAGTAATAGTCCCCTTGCTGCGAGCAGTCCCGCCGCACCTAACCTCAACCCGCGACGGCGAACTGATCGATCCCACCACCACGTGAGGCACTCTTCCTCACTCCGGTTGCCCTTCCCACAATGGGAAGGGGTTAGGGGTTAGAGCTTGCCCTGAGCAACGCCGAAGGGTCGCGGACATTCTCCACCAACCCCGCACGCACACTCCGGTTCCCCTTCCCGCTCGGTAAGAGGTCACTCCTAAAAATCCGGTTCCCCTTCCCACTATGGGAAGGGGTTAGGGGTTAGAGCTTGCCCTGAGCAACGCCGAAGGGTCGCGTGCATTCTCCACCAACGCCCGAAGCACCGCCCTTCCAACGTTGTACCAAAGTACAATACCCATCCTCCTCCCAATCAACGATCCTGCACCCAACACATCGAACGGCTACCGTGACGCACGGAGTTCCAATACCCGCTCGAACGTTAAGCGTTGCGCGCTCACAGAAGAGGAAACACAACATGGGTATGACTAAGCGAATATTCTTCAACGGCGGTGTGGCCACCGCCCTCGTCATGGTCCTCATTGCAACCTGCGCGGCCGGCAACGATGCCGTTTCCAACGCGGAGAAGCCGGAAAAGAACAACCCCGGTATCGCCGAAACGAAAGACATCGCCGAGGAGGGTTTCATCTACGGCTTGCCCATCGTGATGAACTACGCGGTTATGTACGAGTATGCAGCGGACCGCAACTCGGGCCAGTTCAAGGCGCCGTTCAATCAAATCAAGAATGAGGCCCGCGTTTATACCTACAAGGACACCGCCGTCATCACACCGAACAGCGACACACCTTATTCCATCTTATGGTTGGATCTCCGGGCGGAGCCGATAGTGCTGTCCGTCCCGGCAGTCGAAAGGGATCGCTATTACTCAGCCATGCTCTGCGATGGCAACACCTACAACTACGGTTATATCGGTAGTCGCGCTACCGGCAGCGAAGCCGGCGATTACATGGTAGTTGGACCCGACTGGAATGGCGCGACGCCGGCCGGCATCAAGAAGGTGTTCCGGTCCGGCACGCAGTTTTCGGCTGTTGCGTACCGCACCCAGCTCTTCAACGCAGCCGACATGCCGAATGTGGTCAAGATTCAGGACGGCTACAAGGTGCAGGCGCTCTCGGCGTATCTCCACCAGCCTGCGCCGCCCGCCGCTCCAGCCATCGACTTCCCGAAGATCGATAAGGAAATGGTGAAGACCAATTTCTTCGAGTATCTCGACTTCGCCTTGCAGTTCGCCCCGCCTGGCTCGGACGAAAAAGAAATCCGCGCGAAGCTGGCACGTATCGGAATCGGCGCTGGCAAGACTTTCGATTTCAAAGACCTCGACCTTAAGCACAAAGTTGAGGTCGGGTTGGGCATGAAAGATGGCGAGAAACAAATAGTGGCCGCTGCCGCCAACACTGGCAAGGAGGAAAACAGTTGGGTGGTCGGCGGACTGGCTGGGGGTGATCGCGCCTTCTTCAACGGCGACTGGCTTAAACGTGCCGCCGTGGCGAAAGCCGGAATCTACGCGAATGACCCAGCGGAAGCGATGTATCCCTTGACCCGCAAGGACGGTAACGGCGAGAAACTCGACGGCAGCAAGCACAACTACACGCTCACCTTCGCCGCCGGACAGTTCCCGCCGGTGAATGCCTTCTGGTCGGTGACAATGTATGACGGCAAGAGCCAGCTCCTGATCGAGAATTCAATCAACCGCTACCTCATCAACTCGCCGATGCTGCCGAACATGAAGAAGAATGAGGACGGTTCGCTGACGATTTATATTCAGAAAGATTCGCCGGGCGCGGACAAGGAAGCCAACTGGCTGCCCGCGCCAAACGACCCCATCTATCTCGTCATGCGTCTTTACTGGCCAAAGACCGAAGCACCTTCGATTCTGCCGCCGGGCGAAGGCACGTGGAAACCTCCAGCAGTGAACAAGGTCAGCTGAAGCTGCGAGTTGGCGCTATGACATCGAATCTGTTCCCTGCGAATGCGCGATGCTGAGGCTGCTGTTGAACGGAGGCTAACTATGAAACTCCAATACGCCAGGGTGATTGCCCTGATAGGACTCATTGGCGTCCTGATCGTCGCGAATGCCTCGGCGCAAACCACGCAAAACCCGCCGACGGTCGATGAGTCAACTCTGCCCGATCACGAGAAATCAGCGACCGAGGTCAACAAGGAACTCTCGAATCCCATATCCAGCATCTGGGCACTCCAGATTCAGGAAAACACCTTCTTCATCCATCCGGGTATCGAGGACAAGTCGAGCCGCAATGCGGTCAACGTCCAGTTCCAGCCGGTCCTGCCGCTGGCTCTGACCGACGACTGGAACCTGATCACGCGGCCAGTCTTTCAGCTGGTCAACTCAGTACCGGTGCCAACGCGTACCGGCCGTATCTATCAAGCAACAGGTTTCGGCGACACAATCCTGGCGACGCTTCTTTCGCCGAGCCCGAGACTGGCCGGACCGTGGCTCCTCGGCGCCGGACCTACCTTCATCTTTCCTACCGGAACGACGACCAACGTCGGCCAGAAAAAATGGCAGCTAGGGCCCGGCGGGGTCTTTGGCTATCTCGGCGAGCACTACATCGTCGGCGTATTTCCGCAGCAATGGTTCTCGGTCGCCGGCAATGGATCTAAGCAGACCAGCCAGATGAATGTGCAATACTTCGCGGCGTACTTTCTGCCGCACGGTTGGTCCGTCGGCACTTCGCCGAACGTGCTGATCAACTGGTATGCGAGCGAAGGGAACAAGGTGACCTTTCCTATCGGCCTCAACGTATCGAAAGTGCAAAAGCTCGGCATCCTGCCAGTGAAGTTCCAGGTCCAGGGCCAGTACATGCCGGTCAACCCCTCAGTCTTCGGCCAGCGCTGGAACATCCAGGTCGCAATCACCCCAGTCATCCCGAAACTAATCAAAGGAAATATCCTCGGAGATTGGTGATTCGATCGCGTTCCGTTCGCGTTTCGTTCTCCTGAACTAAATTGCCAAAAACGTTTCACGTGAAACGTTTTGCCTAGAAAACGTTGTAAATCCAGGTACTTAACGATCTCAGGTGCCTCAATTCGAACACAATTTAATTGCTGCTGTGAAAAAGAACCTTAGAGCAAAATGGCGTCCTCGCCATTTTGCGATTAGTACTGGGTGCAGGGGTCACCCCTGCCGCGGAAGCGTGAAACCCGCGCAGGGTTTCGCATTCAATCAATTGAGTTTCGAATTCGCTCCCATCGTGTCACATTGGCGCGGGAGAAATTTTCGCGATGCCTCAGGTCATACTCGCGATCGACCAGGGAACTACCGGCACTACCGTCTTCGTCGTCGATTCGCGCGCGCGGATTCGCGGGCGCGCTTACTCCGAGATTCGCCAGTTCTATCCGAAGCCCGGATGGGTCGAGCATGACCCCGAAGAAATCTACCGCTCGGTCATCACGCTTTCGAAGAAGGCTATCGATGCGGCGAAAGTGAAGGCGTCCGCCATTGCGGGAATCGGCATCACCAATCAGCGCGAGACCTTCGTGGTGTGGGAGCGGCGCAGCGGACGCCCGGTCTATCGCGCGATCGTCTGGCAATGCCGGCGCAGTGCCGAAATATGCGACGCGTTGCGTGACCGCGAATCCGACGTCGCTCGCAAGACCGGATTGATCATCGATCCTTATTTCTCCGGCACCAAGCTCAAATGGTTGCTCGACAGCAAACCCGAGTTGCGCGAGCGTGGTGCGCGCGGCGAGTTGTGCTTCGGCACCATCGACACCTGGCTGCTCTACAAATTATCGCGCGGTGCGGAGTTCGTGACCGATTACACCAATGCGTCGCGCACGATGCTGTTCAACCTCGCGCGCCGCGGTTGGGACGACGAGATGCTTGCGATGCTCAACGTTCCGCGCGAGATGCTTCCGCGCGCGGTGAGCTCGCGCGGTCCGATGGCAGAGACGGCAGCAGGCACAATTGCACCGCATGCGATTCCAATCGCGGCAGTGATCGGCGATCAACAGTCCGCGCTGTACGGGCAGGGCGCAGTCGCCGCGGGCGATTCGAAAGCGACCTACGGGACCGGCGCGTTCCTGCTGATGAACACCGGCGACTCGATGGTGCCGTCGAACAATCGATTGCTCACGACCACCGCGCTCGGTCCCAATGGCGAGCCTGCCTATGCGCTCGAGGGCTCGGTGTTTATCGCGGGCGCTGCAGTGCAATGGCTTCGCGACGGCCTCAAGCTGGTGCGCAGGGCCGAGGACACCGATGCTGAGGCGCGCGCCAGTGTCGCGAAGAATAAGGATCGCACGCAGCCTTACGTGGTGCCGGCGTTCGTCGGCCTCGGCGCGCCGTACTGGGATGCGAACGCGCGCGGCGCGATCACGGGAATCACGCGCGGCACGACTCGCGCCGATATCGTGCGCGCGACGCTCGACAGTATCGCCTACCAGGTGCGCGATGTGATCGTTGCGATGGAATCCGACACCGGCCATCCGATGAGCGAGTTGCGGGCCGACGGTGGCGCGACTGCGAACCGCTACCTGATGCAGTTCCAGGCGGATATCCTTGGCAAGCCGGTGCGCCGCGCTAAAATCGCGGAGACCACTGCGATGGGCGCCGCGATGCTCGCGGGTCTTGCCGTGGGACTCTGGAAATCGCCGGATGAGTTGCACGCGCTCATCAAAGGAGCCGACCTGTTCAAGCCCAAAATGCAAAATGCGGAGCGTGAACGATTGCTCGCCGGATGGCATGATGCGGTCTCGCGCACACTCACGCGCCCGTCGAATTGAATCGAGGAATTTATAAAAAAGATGCCTGAGAATGGAAAACCGTACGTCACCGCTCTCTACCCCGAGCAGCACGATCAGGCCGCCGACTCGCTCGGCCGCGCCTTTATCAACGATCCGACTTTCAAGGCGATAATTCCGGATATAACCGATCCGGTCGAGCGCGCCACGCGCCTGGCGGATTTGTTTCGCGGGATGCTGGCGATTGAGCGCCGCTCTGGACAGCCGGTGTTCGGTATCGTCGATGACAACGGACGCGTCGTTGCAGCGGCGATGACCGAAGGTGTCGGGCATGCGGGCGCGCTAGGTATGATCACCACCGGCCTTGGACAGATGCCGCGGATGATGCGCGCGCTCGGACTGGGCGGATTGTGGCGCGGGCTGAATCTGGTCAGCGTCCTGTCGGAGAATCATCCCAAGGAGCCGCATCTGTACCTGCAAGTGCTCGGATGCGATCCGCCGTTCCAGGGCAAAGGCTACGGCAAGGCGCTGGTCGACCGGCTCGCGCTGGAAGCGAAGGCGCGTCCTGAAATCGCAGGCGTGTACCTCGAGACGATGACCGAAGCCAACGTCGCGTTCTACAGTTCTCGCGGCTACGAGATTTTAGGCGAGCTGTTCCCGCTCGGCGTCAGAACGTGGCGCATGTACCAGCGCAAGCGCTGAGCGCGTCAGCTCCCGTTCCCCTTCCCACTATGGGAAGGGGTTAGGGGTTAGGTTCTTCGCATCACGATGCGGCGGTGCGCGGCTGTATCGTTGTGACGCGCAGGCCCTTCGAGGTCCAGCCGACGTCGAAGCCGACGATGTCGCCTTCGCGGATCAGATCGATTCCCGGCATCGTGCCGCCGATTCTCGCGCCCGCCACCGCCACGAACGGAAACTCGAACGGGATCTCCTTGCCGCTATGCGATCGCACCACGCCACGCCCGCGCGCGCGGTCGAGCTTGAGAATCATCCCCTGATAGAAATTTCCCGGAAAGCGCTCACTGTCGTAATCGTCACCCACGACCTATAGGGAGTAGCATCCCCATGCGGTGCGTTAAAGCTGCGACGGCTACGGCATCGACAGGCAGATTTGCAGCTGGGTGAGCGCATTGTCGATATACCCGATCGCGTTGGCCTTATGCCCGTGATAGTCACTCACGGCTTTGGCCTGTAGTACGTAGCGCGCATGCTGTAGCTCGCTCATCGCTTGTGAGATTTCAGGATGGCCAGCCGGCGGAGGTCCTCCGTAATAGCCCGGGCCGTTCGGTACCGGACCGTAAGGACTCGTGCTGTAGGCGGGAGTCTGCGAGCAAGCGGCACACGCGAGCAGGACCCCGAATATGAGACCGCTGGCGAAACTCAATCCTTTGATCACAAGAACCCTCCTTTCAGTTGAAACGGCGATCGAAATTTTTTCGGAGGTCGCCACCCATCGCGCGGCAATTTACCACAGCGTCGATCGGAGCGCATCGAGAAATCTGCCGGAGCGTTCCATATCCCGCTCAAAGCCGATAAGTTTGAAGACGACTGCGCGAGCGGCTTCCAGGAATGGCCACAGTTGAACGTCTAAAACCGGGCGAGATCACCGACCCTGACCGGGCCGAGACGCTGGCGCTTCGCGGCGAAGGCCTGGTCAAGGTTTACGGCGGGCGCGCGGTCGTCGACAACGTCAATGTAATCGTCAAGCCCGGCGAGGTCGTCGGATTCCTCGGTCCCAACGGCGCGGGCAAGACCACCACGTTCTACATGCTGGTGGGGCTGCTCAAGCCCGACAAAGGCCGCATCATGTTCGGCGGCGAGGACATCACGACATTGCCGCTCTATCAGCGGGCGCGGCGCGGGATTTCCTACCTGCCGCAGGAGCCGAGCGTCTTCCGCAAGCTGACCGTCGAGCAGAATCTGCTGGCGGTGCTCGAAACGCTGCCACTCACCGAAGAGGAGAGATACGCGCGGCTGCAGACGCTGCTCGACGAACTCGGCATCGCGAAACTGGCGAAATCCAAGGCCGGCGTGCTCTCCGGCGGAGAGCGCAGGCGCGTCGAGATCACGCGCGCGCTGGTGCTCGATCCGGTCTATCTATGCCTCGATGAGCCGTTTGCCGGAATCGATCCGATCACGGTGGTCGAAATTCAGCGCGTCGTGACCTATCTCAAGGAGCGCGGCATCGGGGTGCTGATGTCGGATCACAACGTGCACGCCACGCTGTCGATCATCGATCGCGCCTATATCATTCATTCAGGCAAGATTCTGTTCGAAGGCAAGCCGCGCGATATCGTCGCCAGCGACGCTGTGCGCCAGGTGTTCCTGGGCGAGCGGTTCAAGCTGGCTAGATAGGAGTGGGGCGGGCCGCCGTGCCCGCCACATCGAAGCGGGTCGAATCAGAAAGTGCCAGGCGCGCTCGCGCCGAATCCGGAATTTGGCATCGGCGGCGGATAACTCGGATAGCCGTAGCCGCCGTAGCTCGGCGCGTAGCCGGAACTGAATCCGCCGAAACCTCCGCCGTAGCCGCCGCTGCCACCGCCGATCGACAAACCGCTACCCCCACCGCCCAACAGAAGCGGGAGGAGCATACCGAGCATGCTCGGCGGGGGCCCGCTGTACTGCTGATACTGCTGCATCTGCTGGCCCTGGGCCGCGTAGGCCTGCGCGTCGGGCGGCATGTTGTTCTGATAATCCTGGATCGAACCGGATGCGGCATAGGGATCGGATCCATTAGTCGGCACCGCGTTGGACGGAACTCCGTTGACGGTAGACCCGGAACTGCCGCTGCTGCTACCACCAGCCAACTCAGGACTGATCTTGATGCGGTTGTCGACCACTAGTGACGAGTCCTTCAGATAGTGGCGCGCCTTCTGCTCGGCGTCGGTCTTGCCAAAATCGCTCGCGACGAAACCGAACAGAATAACCTGCTTGCCGCCGCTCGGACTGGTAACGACTTGCGCGCCAACCAGCGGCAGCGAGTGATGCTTCAAATAATCAGAGAGGCCCTGGCTCTGCGGAGAATCGATCGTCCCGCCGGCGACCGTGCCCGAGCTCGACGACGGCGGCATGCTCGAACTGGAATCGTAATTATTGGAAGTCCCCAGCTTCGACGCATGAGTCGCGCCGGTTCCATTTGGATTCTGCACCGGCTCGCATGCGCTCAATCCCGCGAGTGCGAGCGACAGCCCGAAGACCGCCAGTGCCTTAACAATCCGACTCATAGGTCGAAGTATAGTCCAGTGGCATTCACCTAACAATTCGACGAATTTTGGGTGATTTCGTTTCATTTTGCGATTAGCGCTTCGCGTTGCGAGAATGCGTTACTCATTGTGCGAGAGGAGGCGCATCGAATCTACGGTTTCCGATGGCACGTTCGGTGCAGAGTAGAAGGCCATGGAGATGGCGATGGCTCTCAGCAAGGAAAATCGGGTTCAGCTCGATCGAAAGCTCGCGACGGCGGAGGTCGAAGCCGCGCTCGCGCGATTGAGCAACGAAGACTCAAAGCTCGGCGAGCGACTGATCAACGCAGCGGTCGCCGGTGCGGTGGTCGCGCGTCAGCCGGCTGACAAGATGTTGCGAGCCGAGGCGGCCGAGGCCTGGAACTCAATTAAGACCGTTCTCAATAATCACCTCAGCAGCGAAGAGGAAATCGTTCTGCCGTGGATGAAGTCGCAGCAGAACTTCCCACCGGATCTGATCCTGCGCACCTGCGAACAACACGTCCGGCTGCGCGAACTCGCGCGTACCGTCGACGCCGTTTCGTTCATCACGGGTTCGAATGAAGACGTGACGAAGGCGGGCACCGCGCTGACGGCATTTGCGGTATGCCTCGACGATCTGATCGATGGCGAAGAACGCGATTTGTTCCCGATGATTCAGCGATGTCTGTTTGGGGAATCGAGCGGTGAGGGCGCTTAAACGGCGTGATCTAACCTCAAAACCTAACCCCTAACCCCTTCCCGAGCGGGAAGGGGAACCGGATTTAAGAGGGAAGGGGAACAATCGCGGGAAAACTATCTCGGGTAGTCGATCTCTACCAGGAAATCGCGCACCAGCTGATTGAAGACCGGGGCGTTTTCGAAATAGATCGAATGGCCGCTACCGGGGACTGTGCGGAGTCGTGAATCGGGTAGCGCTGCGGCGAGCGCCTTGACGATCTGCGGTCGGATCAACGTGTCCTCTTCGCCAACCATGCAAAGTATCGGCATCGTGAGGCGGCTCTTCACGGCGGCGAGATCGTAGCGCAGGCCGATCAATCGAACGCCGGCGTCGGCGGGAGGGCGCGCGCCGTGAATCCGGATCTCCTCGTACAGAAAAGCCATCGCGGGATGCTTCGCGAAATAATCTGCGGCATATGTCGGCAACGATCCGATGGGCGGGGACGCATCGACAGCGAGCGGCGCGCGCGGTGCTTCGAACTTCATATCAGGCGTGAAGATTCCGCCCGGCGTATCCGCCATCACCATCGCCGCGACCCGCTCAGGATGCTCGAGCGCGTAGCCGACGATCGTCCATCCGCCCATCGACTGCCCGATCAACACTGCCTTGTCGATCTTCAGATGGTCGAGCAGTGCGCCGAGGTCGTTCGAATGCGCGCGATTGAAAACACCATCCGGATCGGGTGACAGGCCGAAGCCGCGCTGATCGACCGTGATACATTCGAACGAGCGCATGAAGTAGGGGACCTGCTGCCACCATGACAGATGGTTGCCGCCAAGCCCGTGGAGAAAAACGATCGGCGTGCCGGCGCCGACCCGCTCGTAGTACAGCGAGAATTTACCAATCTCCAATCTGCCCGGCGTGATTCGATATTCCATCGCGATTCTCCGTCATGCCAGTTGTACGACTAGCCTTTCCGGTTGTCGATGCGAAGGCCGGACAGTAGTTGTGCGACGTGGGAAGCTATTCTTCCCCGACCGGGACGCGAGCTGGGCTGGGAGGCCCAGGGCTGGCGGATCTATTTGCGCGGGCGAACTTTGAAGCGGCGGGAAGCGTGTCGCGATTTAAGCTGAATCGCAATCGCAATCGCTACCACGAGCAGTATCTCCCAGAACAGCAGCACGTTGGCGTGATCGAACTTGCTGTACCATACGTCCGCAACGGGAGCTTCGCTGACTGGCGCACCGATAGTGGCGCTAAATTTGTCCTGCATTCGCGACATCAGGAGGATGGCATTCCACGCCAGGCCCGCGACCAGTACGATCACCCAGAAGATCACGCCGAACTGCTCGGGGAGGCGGCGACGGTTGATGCTATCGAGCGAACCGGGCTCGGGGATAATCATTGGCGCGACCCGATGCGCGCTGTTGCGGTGTTCGGGAGCTTCTGCGAGCTCGTTTCGCTCAGGGGGCGTGGGAAAAAGGGTAGTGTGATCGACCCCAGGGCTGCTCGCCTCGCGAATCTGGCGCAGGATGAAAAGCATGTCCTGTTTGCAGGTCAGAGTTCCCAACAGCGCGCATTTTGACAGCGCTTCGACCTCCTGAGGTGTGATGTGGAGGCGTGCGATCAGCTCATGGTCGTTGCGGATTTGTTCGAGAATCGCAGCCTCTGCGCGGGGCGCGAGGTCTGGTTTAGCTTTTGGATCGGCTTTCATGGAGCGAAATTCTGACTCCGGGCGCGCCTTAAAGCAAGACTAAAGGAGACGTGAGACGTATAGGACTTGAAAACACCCGTTAGAGACGCGATAAAACGCAATAGATAAAGCACATTGTAAGAATTATCTACCCAAGGTAGGCTCACATCCAATCGGGACAGGCGAAGGTGTAGCGAACCCCTACTTTTAGTAAGTGGCGCGATCGTCTTTTCAATTTGTTTCGATTCAAAGATTGCAGAAACATTAAAGTTGGAACCTGATTATTTCCTGTGGCACTCACCTTCAAATCACTACTGAAACCTTCGTCAGGCCTTCGCGGCAGCGCATTCATTCGCATAGCGGTAGGCATAATTTTCTTCACCCAGGGAATCCTGAAATACATCGATCCGCACATGGGAGTGATGCGGTTTGCGCGCATCGGGTTTCCAATGCCGAATGTTACGGCTCACGTCGTCGGCGCCGTCGAGATCGTCTGCGGGCTACTGGTCCTGTTGGGAATGTTCACCAGGCTCGCGAGCATCCCGCTGCTGATCGTGATCCTGACGGCAATCGCGACGACCAAGATTCCCGAATTGTTTCACGCGAATCAGGGCTTCTGGTTCATGGTCAGCGACGCACGGACTGACTTTGCGATGACGATGAGTCTGCTTTTTCTCATCAGCGTCGGCGGCGGATCATTCGCCAGCCGGATCTGGCGGCGAAAGATCTGGTGAGTTCAATCGCAAGAAGGGCTGGCGCGCTACAGCCGGAGCGGGCTGATGTTTCCTGCGTGCTTCAAAACTTGCGACTGTCTCCGCGACATCGCGCCATGCGATAATTCCAGGGCAGCGTCGAACCAGGAGGCCTTCGCACGATGAGCACCAAGTGCGGCATTTCGATCCCACAAACCTTCGAACAGTCGGTGGTTGACGTGGAGCTCATTCGTAAGTTCGTCGTTCGGGCGGAAACGCTGGGCTACGACAGCCTGTGGGTGCAGGAGCAAATGATCACCGACACGGCGATTCTCGAGCCCGTCGCGCTGCTCACATACGTCGCGGGATTGACTTCGCGAGTACGCCTCGGCACCGCGGTACTCCTGACGGTGGTCCGCAATCCCGTGGAACTTGCGAAGACCCTGGCGACCATCGATCAGCTATGCGGGGGCCGTTTAGTCGTGGGCGTCGGGATCGGCGGAGCGACGACGCCTCATGAGATTTTCGGAGTGCCTCGCGAACATCGAGTGCGCCGGTTCGTCGAAGGGATCAAAGTGATCAAGGCGCTGTGGACTCAGCCCAAGGCAACCGTCAGCGGCGACTTCTGGAATTTCACGGACGTCCCGATGGAACCTAAGCCGGCACAGAAGCCGCATCCTCCGATTTGGTTCGGCGCGCGGACCGAGGTCGCATTGAAGCGCGCCGCGCGGCTGGGCGACGGATGGATGGGCCCCGGGTCGTCATCGTCGGCGGAATTTGTACAGCACATGGAATGGATTCGTCGGTTGCTCGATGAGGTCAAGCGCGATCCCGCGACGTTTTCGATTTCGAAGCGCGTTTATATCGCGGTCGACGACAACCGCAACATCGCAGAGCAACGGCTGCGTCGATGGTTCGGCGCGCGGTACAAGCAGCCAGACATGGCGCCGCGCGTTTCAATTTTCGGCAGCCGCACCGAATGCGTGGACCAATTAGGAGCGCTGGTTAAGGCAGGGGCGCAGCACCTGCTGCTCGACCCGGTCTACGATCACGTCGAGCAGATGGAATTGCTCGCCACCGAAGTGGTCCCAGCACTCTGACCGGCATCGCTCCGCCCAAGGGTTTCGAGGCCGATTGACCAGCAGCAGAAATTGTTATACGTTTTCGTAGGAAAGGGTACATAAAGCCATGCAGATTTCAGCCGAGATTTCCCTAGGCACCAGGCAGTTGCTCGAACGGTATTCGCGCGCTCATGGAGTCAAGAAGCAGTTCCTGATCGAGCGCGCACTGCTTCATCACATTCAGGCCCTGGAGGAACTTCCGGCCAGCGTTATCATTCCGCCGCGTCTGGTCGTAAGTGCGGCTAGCGGCCGCAAGATCGCGAAATTGGTGAGCAAGAAGCAAAAGCCGACGAGTGCGCTCGTGGAGCTGATGCGCGGTGGCGATTGAGGTTCGCCTTCTCGGAGAAGCGGACGACCGAAGTTCCTTCCAGTCCGGCGATGAGCAACTCGACCTCTTTTTCCGGCGATATGCCGGCCAGAACCAGTTTCGTCATCACATCGGAACCACCTACGTAGCAGTTGAGGGCGCGGCAATTCTCGGTTTCGCGACGGTGACGGTCGGCCACCTGGAAATCGAAAACCTTCCTTCAAGCTTGCGGAAGAAGTTGCCGGACTATCCCCTCCCGATTCTCAGGCTCGCTCGGCTGGCCGTCAAACAAAACGCTCAGGGTAAGGGCGTTGGCGAGCATCTCATGCGCACCGTGTTCTCGGTCGCGATTGAAATTCGCGAGAAGGTGGGCTGTGTCGGTGTCGTGGTCGATGCGAAGCCGGGCGCGGAGAACTACTATTCACGCTACGGATTTGTTGCGCTCGAAGTGATCGAAGGAGTGCTCGAGGAGCGTCCAGCGCCAAAGCCAATATTTCTGCCTCTGTCCGCCATCGTGCAGGCAAAACCGCACCGCCCGCCCGAAAACCCTCGATTAGCTCAAATTCACCTTAAGCGTTGCACAATCGATTTCCTCGGTACCGCTAGGTAACATTCAAATGCCAAGACGCTACATTGGGCCGCTCACCCATGCGCAGATGGATTCTGGAATTGATTCCTGCCTCACGCACGCCGAAAGGCTAAAGCGGATCATCTCCAAGATAACTGGTATTGAACGCGGCTTGGCGTTTTCATTGGCTTGTATCCGGGTGGAGGAACTAACGAAGATCCTTTTGCTCATGGAAATGCGCACGGGACACCATGATAGGGAGAGTTGGTTGCGGTTCTGGAAGAAATTCAGAGACCATCGGGCGAAGTGGGGTGCATATGGAAAGTGGCGGTTCGAGCAAGACGGAGTAACGAACGAGCAAACGGCGCTTGAACTCGGGGAGGTATTTTCGGCTTGGGCTCAAGAGAAGAATGTGGGCCTGTATGTCGATTACGACCCGAACATTGGATTTATTCAACCAGGGCTGCTTCCAGACTTTCTCGCGTCGGCTTTGAAAATGGGCGATAAACTGAACAGAGAAATACGATCTATTCTCAGCGAGAGACGAAGTGCTTGAGGAATGAGGGAAGCACTCTATATGCGAACCATCTATCGACACTCAAGTGTGCCGTCCAACTGATCCGCCACGCCGTACTTGCCGGACGAACTGGAGAATGAGGAAGTTGGACCGGATCTTCCCCTTGCAATTGATCCGTCTCACGTCTCTTTGCGGGTCGCGGCGCAGAGAAGTCGCTTTGTCATCTTCGGACGCGATCCGTCCGCGTTGCAGGTAAAGCTGAAGGAGAATGGTGCCAAGTTGCGTCAGATCGTCGTTAAGCGTGCGGCCCTCAAAAGCATCGCGGAGGAGTTGGAAATGAGCGGAGTATCTGAATCGACTATCTTTCCAGATCTCGACGGTCTTGGTCGCGAGATAGCTCTGACTTGGCAGCGAAATACTTGTAGCAGGAACTTGGCATCTCAGATTTCCGGTCGCCCTGCCGCCCGTTTTTGACAATCGCGTCCAAAAAGGGTGTGCCGGTTGGCTTCCCGAAGCTGGGAATGAGCTTCCTCTCCCCTTTTATGCACTTTTAATCATTGTCGAACCAACAGATGAGGGGGCAGCCCCTACTGAGCGTCTGCGAATCAGACCGATGAACAGCAACACTATAATCAAGAAATTCAGGGTCATATGCATTATCAGGCCGTGCGTGTCAGCCGGGTTAAGTGTCGGCGAAAGGTTTGACGCGTGGACTATCAACGAGCTCAATTGATAAAGTCCGACTACCACGCCCGCAACGATGCTCGGGCGGTGCCCGACCCAAAAGATGAATGCTGCCATCAAGCCAGCATCTACGAGTTGGCCAGCCGGAAAAGGTTGGAATCTAGCAGGCATGTCGCTCGCGGGTATGTTGCCGTGGAATAACATGAACAGCGCAAGTAGGAGCCAACACAACTGCCCGCCTTGTACCGCAAGAGCTGGAATCATTGGCCGCACCGATTTTCTGACGAGACACCAAGCCACGAAGCCGGACAAAAGCGTGCCCAGGAACGGCCAGTAAAACGTCCATCCGAATGAGAGACCGCCTATCACGGATAGTCCGACGGCAGCCCCTATGCCCACCAAGAGCAGCTCTGCTAGGACCGCGCGCCAGAAAGAAAACCGGTGAGCTTCGGCAACACATGAAAGGATCACAATCCAAGACCAAATTCTAAGGGTCCATACTATTCCGCTCACGATCAGGGGATCCTTTCCTGGATCTAGTACAGCGTTAACCCCACCCCAGATCCCCGACGCAGCAGGAACGATTACCGGCTGTGTAAGGCCAGTTACGACGCTGAGTGACCGAACGCCACCGCCAATGATGGCGGGAATCCGGCCCCAAGCGTACGCGGCGCGCACGTCGGTTGGAGTGCCCACGCCGCCAAGGCGACGCCCCGCCCAAGCCATTATCACACCGAAAACGAACAGCCGAAGAATGCCACCTAGGCTGCCCCATATCGCGGCTAAGACGGCAGCCCGGGCCAGAATCGTTGTCGTTTGTTCCTCCGGTGTCACCACAATTGCTGCACGGCTGGCGAAATACCATACGGCGCCGCTCAGCGCAGCGAGTGGAATGACCCATTCCGTCGGGTTTGAATCGATTATGCCCCGAATCGTTGACCTAGGTCGGAGCTAGATGCCGATAAGGTTGTTCATCCTTGGCGCCTCAGAATGTTCACGAAGTGAAGAATCCAAGTTCCACCTGGAGCGGGCAATATCAGCTCCCTTCGAAGAAGCGCACGCAATCGGCTTTTGGTGCCCCGGCCGGGAATCGAACCCGGACCTGAGGTTCCGGAGACCTCCGTGATGTCCTTTTCACTACCGGGGCGTCGGATGCAGCAGAGGACAGAACTATATCAGCAATCCGCCGCGGACAAGGCGAGCGATTGTTGATCGATGCGACTTCCGCGCGGCAACATACTCGCGATGGCGACGACCGGCAGTTCCGATGCCGCGCGGCTCCTGCGCGAGCAATACAAGGACGGCTCGAATCTCTCGGCGCGCATCC
Source organism: uncultured delta proteobacterium (assembly GCA_963794325.1). GTDB lineage: Bacteria > Desulfobacterota > Binatia > Binatales > Binataceae > Binatus. The sequence goes on from CAWCDG010000003.1 coordinate 437,447, forward strand.
GGCTGCATCAGCTTTTCAGCACCAATCGCTACGGGCAGATGCGATGGATGTTCGATCAGATTCAGCTTCCCCAAAACGCGACCGTGCTCGAACTCGGCTGCGGCACCGGCGTTCTGTGGCGCGGCTCGGTTAAGGTTCCGCGCGAATGGCGCGTTTTCTTAACCGACATGTCCGCCGGGATGCTCGATGAAACTCGCGGCAGTCTCGTGCGGCTGGGCCGGTCGTTCATTTATGCGCAAGCCGACGCGCAGGCGATTCCGTTCCGGGATGCATCGTTCGACGGGGTGATCGCGAATCACATGCTCTACCACGTGCCCGATATCCCGCGCGCGCTGGATGAGATTCGCCGGGTGCTCAAGCCCGGAGGCTTCTGCTACGCGGCGACGATGGGTCTGGCGAATATGCGCGAGATGAACGAGCTTGCGGCGCGCTTCTTTTCGCTTCCCCGAATGTCCGAGTCGGCGGCGCGATTCGGCCTCGAGAGCGGCGAGGCCTACATGCGCGCCGCGTTCAGCGAGGTTAAGCTCGAACGTTATTCCGACTCGCTCGCAATCACCGAAGCCGCGCCGCTGATGGACTACATCTGCTCGACGCGCGTGCGACGCAGAATCAGCGACGAACAGATCGCCGCACTGCGCCAGCACGTCGAAAACGAAATCGCGACCCACGGCGAAATCCGGATGACCAAGGACTCGGGACTTTTCATCGCGCGGCGCTAATCAGTACAGAATCGACGGGATGAACGGGAAGCGCGGTTCGTTGTAGAGGCCGACGCTCATCAGGGTGTTCAGCTGCATCAGGCGCAGGCCTTTGCTGTAGCACCATCGGAGCAGCTCGCCGTTGCGCGACGGAATCAGCGGGCCGCATCCGGCGAACTCGGTTGCCGCCGAGATAAGCGCCTTGAGCTCGTTGTTCGACTCAGCGACCGCGTAGCCGCCGTAGCCGATAGCGGTCGCGTAACCCGTGATGCGGCCCAGGTGCTCGACGACGTTCGCCGTTCCAGCCTTGATCGCGTCGCGCAATTCGCGGGCGCGTTCGTGTCCATGTGCGGCGAAATGGATCTGGTCGCATGCGGCGACGTCGGCGTCAGTGGCGGCGCGAACCGGGTAGCCGGGGATCGATTCCTTGATCAGAGGCCCGATCATCACCGACAGCGGCTCGCGGATTTCGAAACCGAGCTTCGCATACAGACTGAAAGATCGATTGTGATAAGCGACCTGCACCAGCCGGACGCCGGGGAGCCCGCTAGACGCGACGCGATCGAGAAAATGCTGCATCATCGCGCGTCCCGCGCCGCTGTTCTGCACCTCGGGATCGACGCTGATGGGCCCGATTCCGGCAATGGGCGCGCGCTCATCGAGGAAGTTGCTGCCGGCGATGCGGCCGTTCACTTCGGCGAGGATTCCGTAGAAGCCCGGATTCGAGATCATGCCGGTGAGCATGGCGACGGTGATTTCGAGCGACGGAAACTCGTGCGGAAAATTGTGCTGATCGGCCAGGGTGCCGAACGCGCGGTAACATATTTCTCCGCAAACCGCGGCGTCCTCGCGCGTCGCACGTCGAATCTTCGTTTCCATCGGTATAGTTCTCCAGCGCTACGAAATTTCTACGCCGAAGCCTTGGTCTCGCGGAGCATCTCGGCGTGGCGGCGGTCGGCCTCGGGGCGCGTCTGCGCGATCGTTTCGACGAGCTCGTCATGAAGGCGTCCGTTAGTCGCGACGATATTCGCGCCGGTCAAATCGAGCGCGGAACCGTCCATGTTGGTGACGCGTCCGCGCGCTTCTTCGACAATCAGCGCGCCGGCGGCCACGTCCCATGCGCGCAGTCCGAACTCCCAGAAGCCATCGGTGCGTCCCGCGGCGACGTAGGCAAGATCGAGCGCCGCCGACCCGGTGCGGCGAATACCCTGCGTTCGCGTCATGAGTTCTTCCCAGAAGCACATGTAGAAGCGGCGGCGCTCGCGGCGGTCGTACGCGAATCCGGTGCATAGCAGTGCGGAGCACAGATTGGGCGTCGCGCTCACGCGAATCGTTTTGCCGTTGAGGCGCGCGCCCTGTCCACGATTCGCGATGAAACATTCTTTCTTCAACGCGTCGTAAACCACGCCGAACTGCACGCGGCCGCGCCGCTCGTACGCAATCGACACGCAGAATTGCGGATAGCCGTGCGCGAAGTTAGTGGTGCCGTCGAGCGGATCGATGATCCATCGATGGTCGCTCTGGTGCACGCTGGCGCCGCTTTCCTCCGCGAGGATCGCATGAGTGGGAAACGCGCGATGGATCACTTCGATGACCGCCGCTTCCGATTCGCGATCGGCTTCAGTGACGAGATCGATCGAGTTCGATTTTCGATTGATAGTGATTCTGCTGAGCCGTTTGAGATGAATCCTGCCGGCGGCACGCGCGGCGCGGAGCGCAACCTGTTCGATTTCGTTGATCACGATAAAGGAAAGTATTACTCGCGGGGGTGAAGCGTCCAGCGCGAAGCGCAGATCAATCGACAGTCGATGATGCTCGATCCTTCTTTGCGGTTTGAGCGAAGCGATTTCCTAACCTCACCTTGTCCGAGGAGAGGTCGGCGCGAGCCGAAGGCGAGCGACGGGAGCGGTACAGCGCCAGACTGTTGCAACAACGCCTGTTGCGCTGCTGTCGAGCGGCGAACTCGTCTCTCTGTATTGAGATTAAACGAGTCGGGGTTGGTGGGATGTCGCACGTTGCACCTCTCCCGGCGACACCGCTGCGCGGCTTTCGCCGACCTCCCCTCGGACAAGGGGAGGTTAGGATCAAGCTGCCAGCGCTGGGTTTCGGCCACGCCGCTGCCAAGGGCCACCTTGCCGATCAGCTCCAGCGCCATTCGCAGCGCGAAGCGCAGATCAATCGACAACGCCTAGAGCGCAATCGTCACCTGCACGGCGAGCACCAACGTGTCGCTGATCAATCCGGTTCCATTCGGGCGGAACACGCCTTGTATATCCGGTTGCACGGTCAGCGATGGGGTCACGTTGTACATGTAGTTAGCCTCGATGATCGCTTCATGCGTCATCGCCGGCTGGTGACTCGCGCGCTCAGCATCGCGCAGATCGGTTGAAAACTGTCCCCAGAGACCAAACAGTCCTAACTCATCTTCGGGCCGGTGCGGAATCAGTCCGAAGTACAACAGACCCGCGTCCCAGAAATACTCATCCATGTTCATCTTCGGCGGCGCATAGGAGAAGGCGAGGAATCCCCACAGACCCTGATGAGGATTGGTAGCGCCTCGGGCCGCCGAAGCAGTCGCTGTTGGCCGGTCACATACATTTGCCATGTGCCACCGCGCATCTTACCGGTCTTGAATTGCAGCCGCGGTTCGGAATCGTAGAGCCCGCCGATCTTGTACGTTCCCGGATAGCCGAGGTCTCGCATCGGCTTCGGCGAATAGCCTAGCTCCTCCATGATCGCGACGCCGGAGTTATGTCGCAGGCTGAAATCGACCCCGTGAAACTTGTCACTGCGAAAGTCCCGATAGGTGTTGTACGCTCCAGTCATCGAATAGAACTCCGGCGAGACCGGTAGCGTGCGCGAATTCCCCAAGCCGCGCCCGGATAGCTCGGTACGTTGGCATTAGTCGGAATACTCAGCGGATTTCCGCAGAAGCCGAGGTTCTGCGCGAAACAGTAGTACGGCGACGTCGCGAAGTCGTCGAGGGCGTTGATGCGCCCGCCCACCACATCGAGCTTCTGATCGAAAAATAGATGCTCGACTGCCAAGTCCACCAGCCGAATTGTTTGATGGCCGTAAATCTGCTGCACCTGAAAAATGTTGGGAATGTCGTTGGACAGACTGTTGCCGGTGCGCTCCGACGCCGAAGCAAGGAAGTAGGTATCGCGAACGCCGAGCAGTCTCTGCAAATCCAAGGCGACCCCGAGCGCGACGTTGTGCGTGTAGCGAAGCTTGTGTAGCTCTCCGCCGGCCGGGTTGCCGGCCGATTCGCTTTGATACGTGCCGAACGACGAAATTCCCGCATCGGAGAGTTCGCTACGCACTCCATCCCAATCGCCGGTCGCTGCTGTCAGTTGCGCCCATGACCCGGGCAAGAACAAAATCTGAGGGTCGAGAATTCCCCATTCGGTCGCCCAATCCCCCTGCGTCGTGTGCATCCAGGGGGTTGAGAATGTCTGCGCGTGCACGGGCGTTTGCCAAACAAGGCCGGACAGCACGAATCCGAGAACCAGCAATGTTCGGAGCGACCGCCTCATGCTGGGCTCTCAGCACCAGCGCTTACGAACTCGCAGTCCGCCATTGACGCGAAATCTCCTCGAGCGACTTCCCCCTGGTCTCAGGAACGTAACCGACAATGAAGATAAACGCCGCCACTCCCATCGCCGCGTAGAGGAACCAGAGCGACGGTCCCATCGTCGCCTGCAAAACCGGAAATGAAAGGCTGACCAGAAAGTTCGCCATCCAGTTGGCGGCCGTCGAGACCCCGGCAGCTCGAGCCCGTGCCCGGAGCGGAAAAATTTCCGAAATCATCAGCCAAACGATCGGCCCCAGTGAGAAGGCGAAGCAGACGATGTAGATGCCAACGAATCCTACAGTAATCGGCGCGATCCAGTGTTGGTCAATGTCGAACGTGGAACCGAAACGTTGAGCCGCGCCAAGCACGGCCAGGCTTACCGTCATCCCGATGACTCCGGCCAGGAGCAACGGCCTTCTTCCAACTCTATCGACCAGCCAGATCGCGATCAGCGTGGACATTACGTTGACGACGCCGATCCCGGCGGTTGCTGCCAGCGCGGTGGTCGCGCTGTCCAGTCCGGCCTTCTGAAAGATCTGGGGCGCGTAATATATGATCGTGTTGATGCCCGTCACTTGCTGGAGAACGGCCAGCCCGACCCCGACCAGAAGCGCCGGACGAAGTCCCGGCATCAGCAGTTCGGACCACGCCACTGGCCGATTCTGTTCGAGGTCTTCGCGAATCTCTTTTACTTCCGCGTCAATTTCAAACGGAGACCGCACCAGCGAAAGGACGTGCCGCGCGGCTTTTTCCGATCCGGTTTTCAGAAGCCACCGTGGCGACTCGGGCATCGCGATCATTCCGATCACCAGCAGCGCGCCGGGGATGAACGCGAGGCCTAGCATCCAGCGCCAAGCATGATCGGGCGCCAAAGCTCGATCGACAACGTAGGAACCCAAGATGCCGATCGTGATCGCCAGTTGAAAAAGCGATACCAGCTTGCCGCGATTGCGGGCCGGCGACAGCTCCGCGATATACATCGGCGCAGCTACCGAGGTCAGCCCGATCGCTAGTCCGATGAGGACGCGACTCGCGATCAGGACGTCGACGTTGGGCGCGATCGCCGAGAAGATTGAGCCTGCGACAAAGCTCAAGCCGGCTACAATATTGGTCCAACGTCTGCCGATCCTGTCAGAAGAAGTTCCGCCGGCCAGCGCACCGAACAACGCACCAAAAGTCACAGCACTGACTACCAGTCCCTGTTCGACAGGCCCGAGATGGAATTCGGGAACGATGAACAACATTGCGCCGGCAATCACGCCGGTATCGAAACCGAACAAGAGCCCGCCGACCGCCGCAACTGCGGCTATCAAGGTGATGTACAAGGTCGCCCTGGACTCCCAAAGTTAGCTGAGCGCGTTTCTTAAACATCGCGCGGCCTGCGCCTAACGAAGAAATCACTTCCGTCAGCGCGATCCGCCGGAGATCTGTGCTGGCGTGCTCATAGGTCGGATTTAAGCTTGGGTCAAGAACCCTTCATCGAACGGGCTACCGGCGCAGGGTTCGCACAGCCGATGCCCAAGGCCACTTTGCTGATCAGCTCACGGGCACGAGCGTTGGACAGCGGATGATTCGGGCCGGCGCGAAACGTCGCGATAGTAGCGCTCCATCGGGAATTTTTTCAGCATCCCGTGGTCGCCTACTACCTCGATGCAGTTACCGCTGCGCGGACCGCGTTGGTGGTCGCGTCTTACTTCGGCAGTTCTAAGGCGAGGGCCATTCGATCATCCGGCCGGGCGTGGGAGTGATCGGAGCTTGGTCCCAGGCGGCGCGAAAGGCCTGCAAGAATGCGGCGGCGCGGAGTTGCGGCAGCGTCACACGCACAACGCAGAAGCTTTTGTGTGTTCTGAGCGCGGCGGCCGCCGCTTCTCCGAACAGCCGGTCCCGCGTCAGAAGGACGGTAAATTTCGCTTCTGCCGCCACGCTGACCAGACTGCCGTTGCTCAGCATGTTCCAGCCGCGAGCCGCAGCCGTATCAGCCTCGATAGCCAGGTCTTGTAATAGCTCAACGAGCTGAACCGGCATGTTACCGTCAAGCAGCCACATGCCCGGAATCGAGCACCTCGGAAGCGACTTTCATAATCTCCGGGATTGCTTCTTGCGGAAACGGTCCGTAGGTCTCGGCGATCTCCTTGGTGCTCATGCCCTCGGCCAGACAGGCGAGCACGAACGACACCGACAGCCGCGTACCTCGAACTGCGAGTTTGCCGCCCAGCAAGTCCGGGTCGCGGACAATCCAGGTGTATTTTTTGTAGGCCGCAGGCTTCCAATCACGCATGGTTCTTCACCGCCGCTGATTCTACTCCAGCTCCATTCGCAGCGCGAAGCGTACAGGCAGCGCGCGTCAAACGAGATCAATCCCGGACGTGCAGGTTATATATCGCGGCAGTTGGTTCCTACTTGCCGGCAGGATTTCCTGCGGGGGCGTCGGACGGGGTGGGGGCGGGCGCCGCTTGCGCCATCATCAGGCGCTGTGCGTATGGCATGATCGTCGTGAACAGATCGACTTGCGAATCGAGCGATTTTCCGAGTCCGCTCAGCAGACCCATCATGCGCCCGACCAGCAGCACATCGGCGGGGACCTCGACGACCGGATTGGCGCGTATTGCGCGCGGGAGTTCCTCGTTGAACTGCTCGATGAGATCCTTGTCCGCGTACGCCTTTTTCGCCTTGATAGTGCTGCCGAGAAACAAATCCGCAAACGCCAGCAGCGTGTCGGGATTGCCGTTGCGCGTGCGGAAGCCAAGCTCGTGGAACGCGGCGATGATCCCTTCGCGATTCACCGTAAGGATCGAAAAAGTCAGCCGCACAATCCCGTCGCGAAACGTCGGCGGAAAATCCTTGGCCAGACCGAAATCGAGCAGCACGATTTTCGGGCCCGGCTGAATCAGGATGTTGCCGGGATGCGGGTCGGCATGGAAAAAACCGTCGCGCAAAACCTGGTCGCAGAAAATTTCCGTAAGTTTCTGCGCAACCACATGCTTGTCGATCCCCGCGCGCTCGAGCGCGTCGATATCAGTGATCTTTATGCCCTCGGCCAGTTCCATCGTGAGCACGCGACGCGTCGTGAACTCGCGATAAACCTCGGGGACGATCACGGCGGGGTCCGCGGCGAAGTTGCGACGCATCGTGGCGGAGTTGTCCGCCTCGTGAATGAAATCCAGCTCCATCGGGATGTACTTGAGCGCCTCGCGCATCAGCACGCGATAGTCGAAGTCGCGCTCGAGCTTCGCGAGCCAATAGAGCACCGTGGTCATGTTGCGGAGATCGGCGCGTACGATGCCGTCGATCCCCGGGTACTGAACTTTCACCGCGCATCGACGGCCGTCGTGAAGGCGCGCCTGATGCACCTGGGCGAGCGACGCCGACGCCAGCGGCACAGGATCGAACTCGGCGTAAACGTCCCCGAGCAGCCGGCCAAGTTCGCGCTCGACCTGCTCGCGGATCATCGCAAATGGCCGCGGCGGAACACGATCGTGCAAGCCCGAGAGGGTGTTAACCCATTCGTCGGGCAGCACGTCGGCGCGAGTCGCGATAAACTGGCATGCCTTGATCAGCAAACCTTCGAGGCGCAGCGCCGTATGGTTGAGCGCCTGCGCCGCGCGAAGATCCTGGCGTCGGTATAGTTCAGGCTTGTTGCTGTCGTCGATGTATCGGGTCCACAGCTGCGTGCCCTTGTAGCCGGCGTACACGTACGCCGCGAGCCATACGACGTTCGAAAATCGCCACGCACGCGTCGCGAGACCGGGTTCGGGCACGTCGGCGGGAAAATCGAAACTGCGATCGAGGCTCGTGTTGTTCATGCAGAGACTTCGGACGATTAAATGCTACGTGATGCGTGCGATTCTGAGAACCGGGACAGCTTGTTTAGCTTCCCTACAAGGCGCTTGACTGACAGCCGCGCGTTCGAATATGGTGTCGGTCGTGAAGCCGAGTCCTAATGTACGTCGAGTCCCCAATTCAATTAAGGTCCTCCTGAATTGAGACGGACATTGATACTTGGCTCTAAAAAGCCCCGGGCGCTTACGAGCCCCGGGGCTTTTGCTTTTGGCGCAGAATGCGCGAGGAAATTTCGGTGGAAATCGCACGGCCGCACGCTCCGACAATTCGCGATATCATTCGCCGCTACTACACGGTATGGGGCATGTACTCGTTCGCCGGCGGATTCCTGTTCGGCGTCTATCCGATTTTCCTGCGCTCGCGCGGGCTCGACCAGTTCCAGATAAACAGCGTCCTCGCGACGTACTTCCTCGTCCTGTTCCTGACCGACGTGCCCACCGGCGCGTTCGCCGACCTGCTCGGCAGGCGCCGCTCGTTCGTGCTTGGCGCGTTCCTGCGCGTCTTCGCCTTCCTGCTCTATTTCGTGGCGCATCATTACTATGTCTTCATCATCGCCGAGAGCATCGACGGTATCGGCACGACCTTCGGCAACGGCGCGATTGACGCGTGGGGCGTCGACGCGCTCGATGACGCCGGCTACGACGGACTCAAGGACCGGCTCTTCTCGCGCATCTCGCAACTGACGACGATCGGCTTCATGGGATCGGCGATGATCGGCGCATACGTCGCCGACGTGAATATCTCATGGCCCTGGATTCTTGGCGCGGGCGGTTACGTTGTCGCCGGCGCGGTCGGCGCATTCCTGATGCATGACGAGCGTCCGCACGCGACCACGGTGCGCATCGCGGCTATACCACGGAGAATCGCGGAAAACGTCAGCGGCGGCATCCGTGCCGGACTCGGCGCATACACGGTCCTGATGCTGAGTATCGCGAACGCGATCACCTTCGCAGCGTGGGCGCCGTACTGGGTCTCGTGGCCCATAATGTTCAACGAGAGCCTGGCGGTGGGCGTGTGGATCATCGGATGGATCTACTGCGGCCTGTCCGCGGCGCGGCTTATCGGCGCCGAAGTAAGCGCGCGGCTCGCGGTCGACGAGGATCAGCGCGCGGCGCGGGTCAGCATGCTGGTAATCGCGGCGAGTGCGATGCTGTTCCTGGCCGGACTCTTCGGCGGACGGCCGGTGGTTTCGCTTGCGATGCTGTTCATCATGAACCTGTTCACCGGCGCGATGATGCCGCTGGTGCAGAGCTGGTTCAACGAGCAGCTCGAGTCGGGCAATCGCGCGACACTGCTGTCGTTCAACAGCACCTTCCAGACAATGGGCGGCGCAGTCGGCTTGCTGTTCGCCGGCCGAATCGCGGACACGGCGGGCATCCCGTTCGAATGGCAAATCGCGGGGCTCCTCTCGTTAGCCGCTGCGCCTGTTTATTGGGCGACGCGGCGTCGCGAGAGCGCAGAGGTCGCGCTGGCGGGGTCGGCGAAGTGAGCGGCTGGACTCGCGAAGGATCCGAAGAACCTAACCCCTAACCCCTTCCCGAGCGGGAAGGGGAACCGGATTATGGAGAGTAACCTCTTCCCGAGCGGGAAGGGGAACCGGAGGTTTCGTCGCAATCGCGTCGTCCTATCCCCCTCACCCCCTTTCCGACGCGGAAAGGGGGAACAGAGGCAGAGAGGTGGCGCGGTCCTGTCTTTCAACTTTTAATACCAGGTGCAGGGGTCACCCCTGCCGAAGGAAGCGTGAAACCCACCGTGGGTTTCACTACAATTACGTTCCTATTTCCTCATCCCCACTAGCGGCGTACTCGGGGGTCCGTTAAAACTTATAGCTCGATGGATTTCCCACGAATCAAGCGGCTGCCACCCTACGTCTTCAACGCGATCGGTGAATTGTGCCTGCAGGCGCGACGCGCCGGTGAGGACATTATCGATTTCGGGATGGGTAATCCTGACGAGCCGACGCCGCCGCATATCGTGGCGAAGCTGGTCGAGGCGGCCACCAAGAACGCGAACCATCGCTACTCGGTCTCGCGCGGCGTGTTCAAGCTGCGGCTGGCGATCTGCGATTGGTACAAGCGGCGGTACGGAGTCGAGCTCGATCCCGATTCGGAAGCGATCGTCACGATTGGATCGAAGGAGGGCATCGCGCATCTGGCGCTGGCGATTCTCGATCAGGGCGACGTGGTGCTCGCGCCGACGCCGACCTATCCGATTCATCAGTACGGATGCATCATTGCGGGCGCGCAGGTGCAGGGCGTGCCGATTCGGCGCGGCGAGGAATTTTTCGACGAGCTGATGGCGACGGTCAATCGATGCTGGCCGCGGCCGAAGTTTCTCATCATGAACTTTCCGCATAACCCGACCACCGCGACAGTCGATTTGCACTTCATGAATCGGGTGGTCGAGTTCGCGCGCGAAAACGACATCATGGTCGCGCAGGATTTCGCGTATGCGGATCTGTGCTTCGACGGATACAAGGCGCCGTCGATGATGCAGGTGCCTGGCGCGAAGGACATCGGCGTCGAGTTCTTCACGCTGTCGAAAAGCTACAATATGCCGGGCTGGCGCGTGGGATTCGCGGTGGGCAATCGCGAGATGATCGCCGCGCTCGGGCGGCTGAAATCTTATTTCGACTACGGGATGTTCGCGCCGGTGCAGGTCGCGGCGATCGCGGCGCTCAACGGGCCGCAGGAATGTGTCGCGGAGATCAATGCGACCTACAAGCGGCGGCGCGACGTGCTCGTCGATGGGCTCAATCGCGCCGGGTGGCCGGTTGAAAAACCAAAGGCCACGATGTTCGTATGGGCGCCGATTCCGGAGCCGTTCCGCGCGATGGGCTCGCTCGAGTTCGCCAAGTTCCTGCTCGCTGAGGCCAAGGTCGCGGTCTCGCCGGGCGTTGGCTTCGGGCAGGACGGCGACGGCTTCGTGCGCTTTGCGCTGATCGAGAACGAGCATCGCACGCGCCAGGCGCTCCGCGGAATTCGTCACGCGCTGCGTGCCGGTCATCCAGAAATTCCGGTGCGCGCAGCCAGCGGCTCCTGAGCGCAATCGCGAAAGCATCGGGGGAACAGTTGAAACCGGTACGGATTGCCTTGCTCGGATGCGGAACCGTCGGCGGCGGCGTGGTCAAGTTGCTGCTGCGCAATCCCGATAAGTACGAGCGCATCCTCGGCGCGCCGCTCGAGTTGGCGGGCGTCGCGGATCGAAGCCTCAAGCCCGACGAGGTGCCGGGCCTGCCCGCGAAGTTGATCACGCGCGATGCGGCGACGCTGGTCGCTCGTCCCGACATCGACATTGTGGTCGAGCTGTTTGGCGGCCATGAGCCCGCGCGCGCGCTGATCATGAAGGCGCTCGCGGCGGGCAAGGACGTCGTCACCGGCAACAAAGCATTGCTCGCGGAGCATGGCGGCGAAATTTTTCGCGCGGCCGGCAAGCGCGGCCTTGCAGTAGGCTTCGAGGCCAGCGTCGGCGGCGGTGTGCCGATCATCCGCACGCTGCGCGAGGCGCTCGCGGGAGATCGCCAGCGCGCCGTTTACGGAATCGTCAACGGCACCTGCAACTCGATTCTCACCACGATGACGGAGAGCGGCGTTGAGTTCGGCAGCGCGCTCGCGGACGCGCAGAAAAAGGGCCTGGCCGAGGCGAATCCCGCGACCGATGTCGAGGGACACGACTCGGCGCACAAGCTTTGCCTGCTGGTGACGCTGGCGTTTGGCGTGCTCGTGAAACCCGCCCAGGTTTACACCGAAGGCATCACGCGAATTACCCAGGCCGATATCGAGTACGCGCGCGAGCTTGGATGCGTGATCAAGCTGCTCGCGATTGGCAAGGATGACGACGGCGCGATCGAGGCGCGAGTGCATCCCACGATGATCCCGCAGCGTCATCTGCTAGCGGGCGTCGGCGGTGCGTTCAACGCGATCTATATCCACGGCGACGCGCTTGGCGCGACAATGTATTCCGGGCTCGGCGCGGGCGAGATGCCGTCGGCGACCGCGGTGATGGCGGACGTACTGGAAATCGCGCGGCATCGATTGGCCGCGGGCTCGGCGCGAACGCATGCGTTCGGATTTCCGATTCATCTGATGAAAGGCGCCAGTGTCAAGCCGATGGACGACGTGGTATGCGAGTATTATCTGCGGTTCACGGCGCGGGATAAGCCCGGGGTGCTCGGCGCGATTGCGTCGGTGCTCGGCAAGCACGGTCTGTCGATCGCGTCGGTGATCCAGAAGGATCGTGGCTCTGCGCGCGAGGTGCCGGTTATCATGCGGACTCATGACGCGCCCGAACGCAGCCTGAAACGCGCGCTGGCGGAGATTCGTAAGAAGAAAATCGTGCACTCGGCCCCCGCGTTTATACGAATCGAGGAGAATCTTTAGGCGATGGCGTCGGACTCGAAAGGCGGATCGAAAAATCGGCGGCTGTTTCACTGGCCCGGGCTTATCGAGCACTATCGGCGCTTCCTGCCGGTGACCGATTCGATGCCGGTTGTCACGCTCAACGAGGGCAACACGCCGCTTATCGAGGCGCCGGCGATCGCGGATCGGCTCGGATTAAACATCAAGGTTTACTTTAAGTTCGAAGGCGCCAATCCGACCGGCTCGTTCAAGGATCGCGGCATGACGCTGGCGATCTCGAAAGCGCTCGGCGAGGGCGCGCGCGCCGTAATCTGCGCATCGACCGGCAACACGGCGGCGTCCGCGGCGGCATATGCCGGACGCGCGGGACTTAAGGCGTTCGTGCTGATTCCAAAGGGCGCGGTCGCGCTGGGCAAGCTGTCGCAAAGCGTGATGCATGGCGCGCGTGTGCTCGAGGTGATCGGAAACTTCGACATCTGCTTGAAGGTCGTGCGCGATGTCGCCGAACGCGACCCGGTCAAGATTCGCCTCGTGAACAGCGTCAATCCCGATCGAATCGCGGGACAGAAGACCGCGGCCTTCGAGATTTGCGATCAACTTGGCGACGCGCCGACCCATCATTTTCTGCCGGTCGGCAACGCCGGCAACATTACCGCGTACTGGGCTGGCTACCAGGAATATAAGTCGGTCGGACTGAGCGAGCGCGTTCCGAAGATGATGGGCTATCAGGCAGCCGAGTCGGCGCCGATTGTCGTCGGTCATCCGATTGACGATCCGCACACCGTGGCGACCGCGATCAAAATCGGCAATCCCGCGAGCTGGAAGGGCGCGACCACCGCCCGCGACGAATCAGGCGGTATCATCGACATCGTCACCGACTCGGATATCCTCGCCGCGTATCGGCTGATCGCTGCGGGCGGTATTTTCGCGGAGCCGGCATCGGCGGCTTCCGTCGCGGGCCTGTTGAAATACGCGGGCTCCGGTCAGCTCAAGCCGGGCTCGGTCGTCGTATGCACGCTCACCGGCCACGGCCTGAAGGATCCCGACACGGCGCTGAAAAATCTAAGCAACACAATCGTGGTCGAACCGGACATCGCGAAAGTGCTGAAAATCCTGGAGCGCGAATAAGCGGCTCGATGAAATACATCATCATACATGGCGACGGGATGGCTGATTGGGCGTGCGATGATCTCGGCGGGAAGACGCCGCTCGAGGCGGCGCATAAGCCCAACATGGACTTACTCGCGACACGAGGGACGCTCGGGATGGTCGCGACGATTCCCAAGGGCATGCCGTCGGGCAGTGACGTCGGGACGATGACGATGCTCGGCTACGACCCGGCGCGTTATCACACCGGACGCGCGCCGATTGAGGCGGCAAGCCAGGGCATCGAGATGGGCCCGCGCGACGTGGTGTTTCGCATGAATCTTGTATCGCTGAAGCCCGGCGATACTGGCGCGATGATCATGAACGACTTCACGTCGGGGCATATCACCAGCGAAGAGGCTGCGCGGATCGTCGCGGACCTGCGCAAGGAACTCGCGGGCGACGGTATCGAATTTTTTAACGGCGTCAGCTACCGACATCTGATGATGTGGCGCGGCGGCGTCGCGACGACGCATCTGACGCCTCCGCACGACATCACCGGCAAGCCCGTCGAGGATCATCTGCCCAAGGGCGCGGGCGCCGACTTGCTGCGCGACTTGACCCGGCGCTCGGCGGCGATTTTGCGGGAGCATCCGGTGAACAAGGCGCGGCGCGATGCAGGCAAGTCCGAGGCGTCGTCAGTCTGGTTCTGGGGGCAGGGCACGCGTCCCTCAGTCCCGACATTGAAGGAGCGCTTCGGCGTCGACGGCTCAGTGATCTCCGCCGTCGATCTCGTCAACGGACTCGGCCGTCTCGCCGGCCTGAACCTGATCAAGGTGCCCGGCGCGACCGGATTTCTCGATACCGACTACGCCGCGAAGGCGCGTTATGGACTCGAATCCCTCAAGGCGCGCGACTTCCTGCTGCTGCACATCGAGGCGCCCGACGAGGCCGGCCACATGGGCCGCGCCGATCTGAAAAAGGAAGCGGTCGAGCGTATCGACGAGTTGATCATCGGCCCGATGCTCGCGGGCCTTGGCGCCCTCGGTGATTTCGCGATCCTGCTGATGCCCGATCACGCCACGCCGAGTCAGCTCAAGACCCATTCGCCGGAACCGGTGCCGTTCGCGCTGATGACCTCGGCGCAATTCAAGTCGGGTACTGGCGTGCCGCGTCGATACACAGAAAATGACGGCACCGCGACCGGCATACTCGTCGGCGACGGCTATCACCTGATAGAATCGCTGTTCGGCGGTCCCTTGAAGACCACGTCGAACTGACCGGAGGCCCTGGATGGAGCGGAATCTTGCCCTCGAAGTGGTACGCGCGACGGAAGCCGCGGCGCTGGCGGCGGCGCGTTTCATCGGCAAGGGCGACGAGCGGATGGCGGATCGAGCAGCGTGCGACGCGATGCGCAAGACGCTGAACTCGGTCGCGATGGACGGCAAAATTGTCATCGGCGAGGGCAAAGAGGGCGACGCCGAGTTTCTCTACGAGGGCGAAATCGTCGGCACCGGCGCGGGCACCGAAATTGACGTGGCGCTCGACGCGATCGAAGGCCCGATCATCTGCGCGACCGGCGGCCCTAACGCGCTGTCATGCGTCGCGCTGGCGGAGCGCGGACGAATCCTGCGATGCCCCGACACCTACATGGACAAAGTCGCATGCGGTCCCGCAGGACGCGGCGTAATCGACATCGATCGCTCGCCGACCGACAATCTCAAGGCTCTTGCCGAGGCAAAAAAAGTTTACGTCGAGGATTTACGCGTCGCGATCCTCGATCGCCCGCGTCATGAAAAGTTGATCAATGAAGTCCGTCGCGCCGGCGCCGGGATCAAGATCATCTCGGCCGGTGACTTGTCGGCGGCGATCGCGACGACGCGTCCCGAAAGCGAAATCGACATGCTGATCGGAATCGGCGGAGCGCATCAGGGCGTGCTCGCAGGCGCCGCGATTCGTTCCGCCGGCGGCGAGATGCAATGCCGGTTCGTGCCGCGCAATGGAGAGGAAGCCGAGGCGTGCCTTGCGATGGGCATCATGGATCTCAAGCATCGCTACACGCTCGAGGAGCTGGCGGGCGACAACGTGATGTTCGCGGCGACCGGCGTGACCACCGGCGACTATCTGCGCGGTGTGCGATTTTTCTCCGGCGGCGCGACCACCAACAGCGTTGTGATGCGCTCAAAGACCCGCACCATCCGCTTCATCGAAGCAATTCATCATTTCGATTTCAAACCCGAGTATTAACCCGAACGGTTGTAGTGTCCTAATTTCAAAATCACTACGACGGTTCCAAATAGCGCAGCTACCATGAGTCGGAGCTTGTGGGTTTATAGTGGGGCGGGCCGCCGTGCCCGCCCTCTCCTTAAGGTTGCGGTCACACCCAGCGTCATTTGTCGGTAAGCGTGTGCGCGGCGCCCACGCGTCGAGGGCGGGCACGGCGGCCCGCCCCACTGAAGACGGGACAATACCCGTGCGGTTGTTCCGATTGCATTCCCCTGCTCCCGGCCTCGACCCGCGCCATCATCCGACGTCTCATCGCCGATGGCCTCCCCAAGCGCTAAGACAGTTCGCGCTTGGGACGATCTTGAACGCGAGCGATGATCTGTCGCGCGCGGCTTCCATCGAATATTATAAATCGAATTCAGGGGAAAGGTGGCGGGATATGTGGCTGCGCGTGACGATGAAGGACCGGCCGGTGATGATTAACGCAGATCTCGTCGTGAAAATCGTCGAGGGCCCCGCCGTCGTGGAAGGGCGCCGCGGATGCTACGTCTACCTCTCGCTCACCGACTACATGGAAGTCGACCAATCGCTGCACGAAATGATGATTTCGCTCGGCTTCGAAGAGCGGACCTAGTCCTTGCCGGATTTGCAATCGCCGAAAGAAGGCGACGTCGTCATTCGCCGGCGCGGGCGAAGCGACGGCCTGTTCGCTGCGATGCGGCCCGGCCGCGTGCTCGACATCCCCGCCGGCGGCGCCGTGCAGACGCGCGCGCTTTCCGATTTGGGCTATCGCGTCGTCTCGGTAGATCTCTTTGCCGCCGGCGCGCGGGAGTCGGCCGCTGCGTGGATCTGCGCCGACGCCAACGACGTGCTGCCGTTTCGCGACGGCGCCTTTGATTATGTGCTCTCGCGCGAGGGGATCGAGCATCTCGAGGATCAGATGGGATTTCTCCGCAATTGCGCGCGCGTCATCCGGCCCGGCGGAAAAATCGTGCTGACCACGCCCAACCTGATGCATCTGTCGGCGCGCGCGAGCAGCTTTCTGACCGGGCAGCGCAATCTTCGCCGCGGCCTGGTGAACGAAATTCAGACGCCGCGCAGCCGCAATCCTGGCGGACGCCGGATCTATCATGGCCACGCCTTCATGCTCGACTACTATCGCGCGCGCTACATGATGCGTCTTGCCGGCTTCGACCATCTCGAAGTTTTCACCGACCGCTGGAGCCCCACCTCAGTGGCGATGTCCCCGCTGGTGCCGATCCTCTGGCTCGCGATGAAATTCTCAGCCGCCGCTTCCGCCCGCACTGCTCGACGCCGATCAGGTCATCGCCCACCGCGCGACGAGGTCACCCGCGAGATCATCCGCCATGTCCTGTCGCCGGCTCTGCTCTATGGCAAGCGGATGATCGTGGTCGCCGAGCGGCAGGGGTGACCCCTGCACCCAGCGATTTTGGTGTTGCGCTTTCACCGCTCCGTTGTCGCTGCGTTTGGTTAGGGGTTAGGTTGCTGGCATCCGCAGTCACATCATCTGCAAAGCCTGGCAGGTGTGCGATTCCGGTTTGAACTGGCCGCTGAGACACGACAGCTTCGCCGCATCGATCAGTGACGGCTCGTCCCATCCTTGTGGCCACGGACCGACATTGACCGCGGCGCACGCCTGTCCGTTGCCCATCGAGCACCATGTGCTCAGCTCACCGTGTAGCACGGCCATCTGCTGACACGCGTCCTGTTTACCCGCGTTGCATGCGGGCGTCCCTATCTCGATCGGCGCGGTCGATTCGATAAGAACCTTGGTGTCGCTCACCTGTTGCACGATCGTATGACACGCGGCCTGATTACCTTCGTTGCATTTCTGAGTCGATTCGGCGCGGACCTTCTCGACGAATTCCTGCGCCGGAGCAGTGCATCCCAACACAACGATCGCTAGAACGAAAAACGCCAAGCTCAGTTTCGTAAACACCCGAGCATTGTTTCGCGCGAGATAAGTCACACGCAAGATGATTGAACTACTCATTGTCCGACGCGCGAAAGGAAGGTGCGCCGCAAGTCGCGAACAATTCGAGCAACCTAACCCCCAACCCCTTCCCATTGTGGGAAGGGGGACCGGAGTGTGGGGCGCCTGGCGCGGGGGTTGACACTGAAACCGCTGAGGGCGGAACTAGAAGCGTGGAACTCAAAAATATTATTTTCGATAAAGCCGCGATCTCGACGCTCACCGTTAACCGGCCCACCGCACTCAATGCGTTGAATCGCGAGGTGCTCGAGGAAATGGCGCGCGTCATTCGCGAGGTCCGCCACGACCCGTCGGTGCGCGTGCTGATCGTCACGGGCGCCGGCGACAAGGCGTTCGTCGCGGGCGCGGATATCGCCGCGATGGCGCAAATGTCGGCTCTCGATGGTATCGATTTCTCGCGTCTCGGCCATCGCGTGATGGAAAGTTTTGAGGACCTACCGATTCCGGTCATCGCGGCGGTCAACGGCTTCGCCCTCGGCGGCGGCCTCGAGCTGGCGCTCGCCTGCGACCTGATCGTCGCCAGTGAAAAAGCGCGCTTCGGACAGCCCGAGATAAATCTCGGACTTATTCCCGGATTTGGCGGGACGCAGCGGCTGCCGCATCGGATCGGCCACAACAAGGCGCGCGAGTTGATCATGACCGGCGACATGTTCGATGCGAAGACCGCGCTCGAACTTGGCCTCGCCAACCAGGTCGTAGCGCCCGCCGACCTTCTCGACACGACCCGCAAGCTGGCCGAGAAAATCGCGGCCAAATCGGCCGTCGCGCTGCGTCAAGCGAAGGCCGCGCTGCGAGCGTCGTTCACGATGGAAGAGGATGCCGGCCTGCGCTTCGAGCAGGAGGCTTTCGGCGTGACTTTCGCCAGCGCAGACCGCGTTGAGGGCACCACAGCCTTCGTCGAGAAACGCCCGCCCAAATGGCAGCACAAATAGCTTGCTGAAAGTTCGCGAGTACGGCAGCTCTGGACCTCAGGTAGTCGTCATCCACGGCGGCCCAGGCGCATGCGGCTCGATGGCCCCGATCGCGCGCGGAATCGCCGATTTGTTCCGCGTGATCGAGCCGTTTCAAAGCGCAGTCAGCGCGACGGTCGCCGACCACGTCGCGGATCTGCACGAAGTCGTAAATCTTACGCAGGAGATACCGCTCCGGCTTTCGTCGGACATTCGTGGGGAGCGATGCTGGCGCTTGCTTACGCGGCGGCGCATCCGAGTTCAGCAGGTCCAATCGTGCTCGTATGCAGTGGCACGTTCGATTTGGCGGCGCGCGAGCGGCTGATCGAGAACCTTGAGCAGCGGACGGATTCTGAAACTGCGGCGGCGATTCAAACAGGCGCTGACACTGAACAATCCAAACGAAAGATTTCACGCGCTTGGACAGCTGACCTTGGGGCAATATTCGACGACCTCGCAACAACCGATCAAGAAATCGACGAGTCGGAGCCGGGCACGAGCAGCGAGACCTGGGACGACATGGTGCACCTGCAGAACGAGGGCGTGTATCCGTCGGCGTTCGCGGCGATCAAATTACCGGTGCTCATGCTGCACGGCGT
>CAWCDG010000004.1:0-1972377 GCA_963794325.1 uncultured delta proteobacterium
CCTCGGCTCAGTCCCGATCAACGCCGACGCGGCGGTGATCGCGCTAGTGGACCAGCCGCTGGTCGGGCCCGGTTCGGTGCGGCGGCTGATCGCCGCCTACCGGGCGGTACCGCGTCGCCGTAGCGGCCTCCACGGCAGGCCGCGTAACCCGGTCCTGCTCGCCCGGGAGCACTGGCCAGCGGCCATCGCTCTGGCCGTCGGCGACGTCGGGGCTCGGCCGTTCCTGCGCGCCCATCCGGACCTGGTGACCTCGGTGGAGTGCGCGGACACCCGCCGGCCCGATGACGTCAACACCCCGGAAGACTTGGCCCGCATCGCCGGGATCCTCGCGGCTGCCGAGCCGACCGCGAGCTGATCCTCAGCGTGCCTTCAGCCAGCCACGCACACCTCGATGCCCCAGGTGTGCGTCACGCTGTCGCCCGGCTCCAGCAGGAGAAGGTCCACACCCGAGTTGAAGGCGTTGGGGGGCAGGTCATCGGCTCTACGGCCAGGGCCCAGCGGCGGTCCGGCGGGTCCGGCGTGTCGCCGGTGAACACCTGGAGCCACTGGTAGCCGGGGCCGACCCAGAGTGCCACCTGTTCCCTCCGCCGGTGAGCCGCGCCCAGGCCCGGCCGCCAGCGTCGCGGGCCAGGCCGGTGAGCGTGTGATCGAGGCGCGTCGCGGCGATCGGCCGGGATTCGCGGAAGTCGTACGGGGTGCCTGCTACGTCCTGCACGGATCCGGACGGGATGCCCCGCTCGTCGGCGGGCAGCCACAGCCCGCCGGGCAGCGTCAACTCGCAGTCATCGATGGCGGGCGTGCCCGCGGCCAGGTACGGGTGCGACCCGGTGCCGTACGGCGCGGGCGTGGAACCGGCGTTTCCGCGGTGATGCTGACCTGCAGGCCGCTGCTGGCGGCGAGCCGGTACTCCGCCTCGATATCCAGGCAGAACGGATAGCCCTGCTGGCCGAGCAGGATGTGGTGCAGGAGCCGGCCTCCGAGCTGCGGGCCACGACCTCCCAGCCGTCCCACCGGGTCAGCCCGTGAATGGCGTTGAGGTTGGCAGGCTCGCTCAGGTCCAGCTGGTGCTGGGCGCCATTGATGGTGTAGCGGCCGCCATCGACGCGGTTCGGCCACGGAGCGAGGAGCTGGCCGGAGGCACCTGGCGGCAGCACATCTGGGCCGTACTCGCCGATGACCGGCCGGCCAAGGTAATGCAGCACCCGCAGCCCCGCGCCAAGTTCGGTAACCGTGGCCCGGTAGTCCCCGCTAAGATCTCGTGCTGTGTGCCGGTGAGCGGAACCATAATCAGCTTGCCTATGTCTCCCGTCTCATCCGCCCCGGCGCTGTGCCGGTGACGTCGCAGCGATTGTGTCATTGCCACCGGAGCACAGTGCCGGCGGGGCTGCTTGGGGAGCGGGGGACCGTCAGCCCCGCCGGCTATTGCACCATAGCCGCCCGGGCGGCCCATCCGGGCGAAGTTCCTCAAGCCGCAAGGAGTCCACAAGATCTGTCCGCAGCTGTTCACCTGATCTATCCGGGGGGTCATCTTCCCTCGCCGGCCTCGCCAGCTTGTCACCCAGGCCGGTCCCCGTGCAGCCAGCCGGGGGGCGCAGCCGGGGGGCGCAGCCGGGAATCACCACTGGTGATTGAGCGCCTACTCTTCGTAGCTATTTCCCGGTAACCTAGGGCATCGGGGGTATTTGCATGGCAGATGAGTCCGCGCTGACCACGGATGTGGTGGCAAGCCGCCTCGGCCTGGCTCCGTCGAAGCTGAGCTGGTGGCGTCAGCGCTACGGCGCCGCGATAGGGCAGAACAGCGTGGACGGCCACGTGCTCTACACGGTCGACGAAGTCGCGTACCTGACACAGATGCGAAGCCTCATCGCGGCCGGTACGCCGCCCCGCGAGGCTGCCCGGATGGTCCTCGCCGAACAGGCAGCCGAGCCCGCCGGCCCCGGTGGCCGATCGGCGGTTCCCGCCGCTCGTCCTCGCCCGGCTATGCCTCAGTGGCGCGGGACCTGGACATCCCGGGCGCCTCGGCCGCCGTGCGCGAGCTGGCTGACGCGGCGATGGCCCTGGACGCTCACCTGATCGTGGAGATCATCCGCGTGGCCGTGGCCTGCGACGGCGTGATCGGGACCTGGGAGGATCTCCTTATGCCGCTGGTAACGGGCATCAGCGACCAGCAGGGCAGGTCGGGGAGCCTCATCGATGTCGAGCACGTCCTGGTCACGGCCGCGTGCGATGTCCTGGCTGAAGCTTCGGCGGCGCTGTCCCGGCCAGCTCAGCACCCACCGGTGCTCCTGTCCTGCGCCGAGGACGAGCAGCACACCATGTCCCTGCATGGGCTGGCGGCTGCCTTGGCCGAGGAGGGGGTCGCCACCAGGATGCTCGGCGCCAGGGTGCCTCGGCACGCACTCGCCGAGGCGATCTGGCGCAGCGATCCAGCCGTGGTCTTCCTCTGGTCGCAGACCCCAGCCACGGGCGATCCTGCTCCCGTTGCTGACCTCCGGAATCATCCCAGCCACCCCAGGATCTTGGTGGGTGGCCCTGGGTGGGACGATGAGCTGATTCCGGACGCCGTCCAGTTCCTGCCCAACCTGCCCGCGGCCGTGTCCGAG
The DNA here is from genome assembly GCA_963794325.1 of uncultured delta proteobacterium. Taxonomy (GTDB): domain Bacteria; phylum Desulfobacterota; class Binatia; order Binatales; family Binataceae; genus Binatus. Next base: position 2,604 of record CAWCDG010000004.1, read on the forward strand.
GTGGTGGCGGCCCTGGGCCTGGGCTCCCCGGCGAAGCAGCCAGCCCAGCCGTCGCGTGCCCGGCCCGTCATCCATGGCCCGCCTCAAGAGCTACGCCTCAAGTAGCTACGTACGACGTAGTACTCTTGAGGAATGGCGCTCAGCCGTCAACGGATCGGCCTGCGGCGGCCGAACGACCCGCCCGTCTTGATCCTGACCAGCCCGCCGGCCCTAAGCACGGGTATGCCCTCGCCAAGGACATCGAGGACTTCGCCGGAGTGGCCCTGGGTCCAGGTGCCCTGTACGGCGCCATCACCCGTCTTGAGAGGCGTGGTCTTATCGAGCCCCTCGGAATGAGGAAAGGCGGCGTCCCTATCAGATCACCGCCGCTGGCTCGGCCGCCCTCGCCGATGCGGTCGGCGCCATGCGGCGGATCGCCGATGTGGGAGCGACGCGCCTCGGGATGATCGCGGGACACGTCCGGTGAGTGCGCGCCGACCTGGGAACGGGGTGGGATCGTGATCACCGGGGGGCATCCCCGGAGCCCGCATACGTCCTGGCTGTCGGTGATCCGGGGCGGCCTGCCATTGGGCGGGCCGTCTTTGACACGCTGCTGGTCGCGGCCGTTTTCTCGGTCCTCACCGGCCCGTTCAAACAAATCGCGGCACTCTACGATCACGCGCCCTGGCTGAACGACCCGTTCGACACGGTTGTGTCTTTCGCAATGTTCTTCGTGCCGCTTATCGCCGCCTGCTGCATGGCACGGTTGGTTGTGCCGGCGCTCCGGCCATTGCCCTTCGCCCGGGTGCGGGACCTGCTACGCGGGTGCCGGGTCGTGCTCGGCGCGGCGGCGATTACGCTGCTGACCGAATGGGCCAGCATCGCCATCGGGGCTAACCGGGCCCAATGGAACAGGGCAACCTGGCTGCAAGTCGCCCTTCTCGCGCTGATGACTGCGCTGGCCGTCAGGGCCATCATCGATCTGCGCCGGGTCCCGGCCCTGTCTGGCCCGAAGAGGGCAGATGCGAGACCGGCTGCCGACTTGCTCACCGACGTAGTCACCATCGCCATGCTGCAGAGCCACTGGCTCGGCCCCTGCATGGCCCGGCGCTCAGCGCGCTGAGCTGGGCCGAACGGCACCTGCTGAGCGTCCTGCGCCGCCACCCGTTGTGGGCTGCGGCGATTACCGCCGCGGCGTTCGGCGCGGCGGTTGGCGGGGCCCAGGCGATCAGCGAAGGTTACATCGCGCTGGCCACACTGCTGGTAGTTACCTTGCTGAGCTGCGGCATGTTCGCCTTCCTGGTGGGTGCAGGGTCCTACATCGGACTCATCCGGAGCAGCATGGCGCTGCACGGCGTCAGGCGCCGCGCGCTCGACGCGGGCGTCTTCGCATGCGTCGGCGTGCTCGTCGTCCTGGCATTCCGGAACTCGCTGTGGTGGGTCGTCGGTAGCCGCGCAGATGTAGCCGGAATCCCGCAGGCTTACGCATTGCTCGGTCTTTCCGCGCCCGCGTTTTTGCCGTGTGTTCGCACTGGAGTCGCTGCTGCGCTCCCATTCAGAGCCGCGCGGTGATCGTGCACGGGCGGCCTAGTGTCACGTAATGGTTTGAGCTTTACAGCGTGCGCGGCATCACCGCAGGTAAGCCCTCGATCACCTTGATCTTGGGAGTAAGCGAGGCTGCATTACGCGACACTAGCGGCTTGATGGGGCACCCTAATCGGGCGGCGGGACCAGGGATCCGTTCCGCACGGCCTCCGCGGCGAGCACCCCGAACAGGTAGAAGTACGCCGCCTCCTCATCGTCGAAAGTGCGCACCTCGTGCCGGGCACCGTCTGACGCGCTGAACACCTCGAAGCCGTCGGGGATCCGGATCATCGAGCACCGAGTTGGCGCGCGGCAGATCGAAAACGACGCGGCCGTCGGCGGACAGGCGGAATGCGATGTGATGATTGGCGAGCGCGACGCGCTGGAACGACTCCGCGATCGCACCCTGCTCGGTCGCGAGCGTCTTCAGAAACTTGAGGCGCACCGGGGTATTGAAGAAAAGCTCGCGAACTTCGATTCGGGTGCCCGCGGCAATCGCGCAGGTGCGGGTGTCCTCGATGTTGCCGGCTTCGGCTGCGACCTCGACCCCGTGATCGTCGGCACTGCGGCGGGTTTGCATCCGCAGATGCGAGACGCTGGCAATCGAGGCGAGCGCCTCGCCGCGAAACCCGAGCGTGCGAATCGCGGTCAGGTCGGAAGCGCTGCGAATCTTCGAAGTGGCATGGCGGCGCAGCGAGAGGATCGCGTCGGCGCGGGTCATACCGGAGCCGTCGTCGGCGACTGCGATCAGCGCGGATCCGCCGCCGAGAATCTCGACACTGACCGAGCGCGCGCCCGCATCGAGCGAGTTCTCGACGAGCTCTTTTACCGCGGAGGCCGGCCGCTCGACGACTTCGCCGGCCGCGATCTGGCTGGCGACTTGCTCGGGCAATATGTGGACGATGTGGTCGGACATTTTTACCGGACGACTTAACTGGGTATTGTAGCTTTCGCACCGGATAACTGGATACTCAAGCATCGCGGAATCGCGGCGTCAGGAGCAGGGGGATTGAATTGCACGGGTTGAAGATCGCGGCGGGTTTTGAAAAGCTCTCGGCGCGGCAAATTCGCGGTTTCGGTATCACTCAAGCGATGAGAAAAATTACGGTAATGCTGATCGGCGCGGCAATCATGGTGGCCGCGGCTGCGGCGGGGGCGTCTGCGGAGATCAAGATCGGAGTCGGCGTGATTGGGCCGATCTCGCCGCAGACCGAGGCCGATATCGATCAGATTGTGGGCAAGCTGCCCAACGTGAAAGTGGTGCCGATTCAGCCGCCGGGGGGCGTCGATAAGTGCGTCAAGCGATTCGTCGCGGGCGACCCGGACGATCGGCTCGACGCGGTGATGATCGTGAGTCTGCCGACCGAGTCGTTTCAATCATCGCGCGACTCGAACGAGGCCAAGTTTACCGGCGCTTATGAAATCTGGACGCTCGATCTCTCGACGCTGGCCGAGGACCGCCATCGATTTACCTTCACCGACAGCGAGCACGTGATCGGCGGCTTGTCCGCGTTCCTGGCGCTGCCAGCGCAGGCGTTTGCCGAGCGCGCGACGGGCAAGAAACTTATCTCGAGCGATCAATGGCAGGCGTTCGAGGCGGTGCAGACGCGGGTCGAGGCCAAGCTGGTCGCGGCGACCAAGCTGTATCTCGCGACCGCGTCGATTCGCGATACCACTCCGCTCAATCCGCTGGAAACGGCGAAAGCGCTGCTCGATCGCGGCGACGGCGAGGACGCGATGGCGGTGTTCAAGTCAGCGGGAATCAATAATCCCGACGTGCAGCGAATGATCGCAGCCGCGCAGAATCAGTTGAAGCGCAGCGCGGCAAATGCGCTGCTCGGACGCACGCTCGGAGCGATGGCGGGCGGGAATGCGAGCGAGGCGCGGGTGATTCTGGCCGACTACGAGAAAGCGCCGTCAGCCGAGGCGTCGCGCGCGGATTCGATTCGGCGGGTGCTGGCGTACGTGCCCGACCGCCACCCGGATTCGAGATATGACGGCGTGATGAAGACCGACGTGCCCGCGCTCGACCATCAGGCGTTCGTCGCGATGATCAAGCAGCTCTTCAGCGAGCAGACCGGATCGCTTCCGAACGATGTGATCGTCAGCGCCAAGGACGTCACAATCGAGGACAAAGAGGCGCCCAAGGGACTGAAGGAACAGCTCGACAGCTATGCGGGAGCGCTCGGGCGCAGCGCATGGTTGATGAGCCTCAAGTGCGGATGCGACGCAAATGCGGTGCTGACTTCGGAAGCGGTCGGCGACGCGCTGCTGAAGGCCTCGTATTCACCCTCTTTCACGCGGCCGCACGTCGGGCTACCCTAGCAGGTTGTCCTTGCCCAAGATTTTCAAGGTTCAAACGGAAGACTCATGAGACATTGCGCATACTGCAAAAAGCATCCGTCAGTCGGCAACAACGTCAGTCACGCCAACAACAAGACCAAGCGGCGCTGGAATCCCAATCTGCAGGAAGTGCGTGCGGAGATAAACGGGAACGTGCAGCGAATCCTGGTCTGCACGCGATGTATCCGCTCGGGCAAGGTCAAGAAGAGCGCGTAGCGCGAATACACTTCATTTAATGTGAAACCCGCGGTGGGTTTCACGCTTCCTTCGGCAGGGGTGACCCCTGCACCCGGTACTAATCGCAAAATGGCGAGGACGCCCTTTTGCTCTCAGGTTCTTGATTTTGGTGGCACAGGCTTCAGCCTGTGATTTTCTGGTCCATGTATCGAGGAAGGAATCACAGGCTGAAGCCTGTGCTACGTACTTACAATAACGCTTCGAGTTTTTCCGGGGGACGCGCGATGATTGCGCGCTTGCCGCGAATTACGATTGGACGCTGCATCAGCTCTGGATACTCGAGCAGGAGCGCGACCACCGTCTTCTTGTCGGCGTAGTCAGCGGGATTAAGGCCGAGTTCCTTGAAGCGTTTGTCTTTGCGGACCAGGTCGGCGACCGGACCGTCGAGCAGGTCGATGATTTTTTCGAGCCGCTCGCGGGTCGGATGGTCTTTAAGATATTCGATGATGTCGAACTCGACATCGCGCGCGCGGAGTATCTCGAGCGCGCCGCGCGAATTGCCTCATCCGGGGTTGTGAAAAAGTGTTATGCGTTCCATCGTGTCCTCGCCTGATTTTTGGAGAGCATAGGCGATGTGCGGGCTTTGATGGAACCCCCGCCAGCGGCTACAATTCACCCGCGCGAAACCTATTGTCATGGAGTCGTTGTGAAAAACATTTCCAAGCGCAAGTCGAGACGCTTCCTTAGTTTCACGGCGGTTGCTCTATCGGTTGCAGTCGGCGCGGGTCTCGCCCAGATTGCGCGCGCCGCGAACGTGAGCGGGACGATGTCGTACCGCGACGGCAAGCCGGCCGACAAGCGCCAGCTCCATTACGAGAATCGGGTGACCAGCGATATCTTCGTCGCGCCGACCAAACCCGACGGCTCGTTCACGGCGGACCTGCCGCCGGGATTTTACGATCTCCGGGCAGAACGGGGACTGATTCTCGCCAGCAAGATTCGCGTCGATGACAAGGACGTGAACGTCGGCCATGTCGTCGAGCCTGCACCGCTCGACGTGCGCCGGCCGTTTGAGCGCGAAGGTGTGGCGGAGTCGCTGGTCGAGAGCCCAGCGCCCGCGACTGCGAACGTGACGACGGGACGTCCGCTCGAAGCGATGAGATATGGGCATGAAGCGGTGGCTCCGTTCGGCGCGCCGGTCGGTACGCCAGCGCCGGAATCCACCCCGCTCGGAGAGGCTACACCGGTCGCGGCAGCGTCACCGGGAGCGATGGAATCGCCGGGTATGGGTGGCTACTGAGAGGACTCCTGTGCCCTCTCCTTGTCCGAATCCAAGGGAGCTTTGCGTAAATGACGCCGGCCGCAGGAGCGTTCGTCGAGACTCTTCCCCTTCGGCTTCGCTCAGGGCTTCGGCTCAATCACAGCAGCTTTCGCTCAGAATGACACAAGGAGTCATCCTGTTCTTTGTGTCATCCTGAGCGCAGCGAAGGATCTCGCGCGCAGCGCGTCCCGCTTCGCGCCACCACTGTGAGGTTATCCAAAGGTCTCTCGGACGAGGAGAGGTGAGGGGAGCCGACTAGCAAAGCGTCGATCAGATGGCGGTTCGTTCTACGAATTCCAGGCGGTTGCCCCAGGGGTCGCGGACGAAGAAGCGGTCCTGGCCGGGGAATCGGTTGCCTGCGATTATTTCTATGCCGGCGGTTTTCAGTTTCTGACGGAGTGCTTCGAGATTGGCGACGCGGAAGGCGGGATGCCGGCGCGATTTTTTGTTGACCGTCGATGCGTCTTTCTCGGTAGTCAGATGCAGTTGCTGCACGCCGCATTGGTACCATGCGCCGGGGTTGCCGCTGTCGGTGTTGGCGGGACGCTCGAGGGGTTCAAGGCCGAGCAGTTCCTGGTAAAATGCGCGCGCCCGCGAGAGCGCGTCGTCGCCGGCGTCGATGAGAAGGTTTACGTGATCGAGTCCAATAATCAGTCCCATCGCTAATCTCCCTGGCAGTCTTCGAGCCGATCAGTTTTTTTACTTTTTTACGGCGGCTGGTGGGAGTCAATCGGTTGAGGAGGCGGCCCCCGGGCACGGCGGCCCGCCCCACTGAAAAATGGTATATCGTGGCGACGCTTGTGAATTTTCGGTTGGCTCAAAAGATCGCGACGGCTGCATTGGCAATTGCGGCGATATACCTGCTCTCGATTCTGGTGACGGGCGGCTATGCGGTAAACCTCGCCGGCGTCCAGTTCGAGGCCAACAAGCTGTGGCCTGCGATCGTTGCGATGCTCGGATTCGCCCTTCTGCGGACTGTATTCGCGAATGGATCGGTCGAGGGCGCGGTGAAATCGCATCCGGGATTTATCATTTTCTCGGTTGCACTGATCGTGTTTCTGGCAAATGGGCGCACGATATCCGGCGGCGATTCGGTGCCTGCGAAGAATCTGCCGCTCAGTATCCTGCGTCACGGGAATTTCTATCTGGATCAACTGGTCACTCCCGGTGCGAAGAAGATTCCCTATTACCTGCGCGAGAGCGGTGGGCATTACGTGTCCGACTATACGGTCGGCGCCGCGCTGATTGCGTTGCCGTTCTATGTGCCGTCGATCGTGTGCGGCGTCCTCCCGAGCAGCCGGGTTTTCGCGGAGCTCGAAAAAGTCTCGGCGGCGACGATCGTCGCATTGTCCGCCGTGCTGCTTTACATGGCCGCCGCGCGCGTCACCGCCAACTGGATGGCGATGCTGCTCACGTTCATCTACGCCTTCGGCACCAGCAGTCTCAGCGTAAGCAGCCAGGCGCTATGGCAGCATGGTCCGGCTCAGCTCGCGCTCGCGTCGGCGATCTATTGTCTGATTCGCGCCCGCGACGATCCACGTTGGGCGGGCTACGCGGGCCTGCCGCTCGCGTTCGAGGTGATCACGCGCCAGGCCGATGCGCTTATCGCAGCGCCGCTCGGGTTGTACGTTATCGTCAGTTACCGCCGCGAGATTTGGAGGTTCGTCGCAGCTGCGATCGCCCCGCTACTTTTTCAAGTTTGGTACAGCACCGCCTACTTCGGATCGCCGTTTCGAATTCAATTTTTCACTGAGCCAACGTCGGTAGGCGGCCAAACCGTGGCGCCGAGCGGATTGTGGACGACCTCGCTCGCGAATGGATTGGCAGTAGTAGTGCTGAGTCCCGGCCGCGGATTGTTCTTCTATTCGCCGATTTTCATTTTGTCATTCGTGGGATTGGCGCTGGCCTGGCGAAAAAATGGCGACGTGCTTTTGCGGTATCTGGGAGTCGGCGCGATTTTTACAATTTTGTTGATCGCGAAGTGGCACAAGACTTCGGGCGGCGAGTCATTCGGCCCGCGCCTGCTTGCCGATCTCACACCGATAATGGCGCTTGCACTGTTTCCGCTCGCTGATTCGATTCGCACTCGCCGCACGCTGGCGGTGGCGTTCGCAATGCTCGGCATCTGGTCGATAACCGCGAACGCGTCGGGCGCGTTCATCAGCTATCGAGGATGGAACCAGTGGGCGCTCAACGACGCGGATAAGCGACTGTGGTTGTGGGGTGATAATCCCGTAGTGGATCCATTCCGATCGACTTTCGACGCGATGAGGATTGCGATTGGTCATCGCGCGACCAGCCGCAATTCTCCCGACCTGCTTGATGCCAGCCTGGTCGTGGTCAAGGCGCCTGCGCACGATCCCGCGCCGGACGCGCGCATTCACGTTGCCATCCGTGCCACAAATACCGGCAGGGCCGTGTGGCTCGGAGGACGTTCAGCCGATGAGCGGGGAATGGTCAGCCTGGGGTGGGTATGGAAGCGCGAGGGGAAGGTGGTCGGAGACGGTGAGGTTCGACGCGAACTTCACCTGGACGTGTTTCCGGGAGACTCTATGGATCTGGACGCATCGACCTTCGCGCCAAGCCCGCCGGGTCAATACGAACTCGAGATTTTGCTTGCGGCCGCGGTCGCGAACCAGGCTCCGCGCGTCGATCGGTCCGCCCTTGACGGTTCCGGTGAAAGTCGCCGCGCCGGCAATTTCATCCGGCGGGTCGCCGTAGACGAGAATCAGAGCTGGCGTTCTTGTTGCTGACGCGAGCCGATCACTTGGTCTTCGACACCGGGGTCGGTCCTCCGCCAGGGCCGTTAAAAGCTCCGGCGCCAGCCGCAATACCAACGCCCACGCCGGCCGCTAAGCCTACTCCAAGGGCGCCAATACCTACCGCACCCAGGCCACCGCCCTCCCAGAAGGCGCCGCACCTGACCTCGGTATGCTCACCCTTGTGAACGTCCTTGCACACGGGGGGATTTTCGGTATTGCAGACCTGAACTGTGCCGTCGTCGACGCCCACCTTGGTGGTCTGGCGGCATCCGTTGTGATCCTGGGTGTCGTAATGTTCGTTCCAATCGGTCCCGCGAACCGCTCCGATTGCGTTCGGCGTATTGACCTCGAAGGTCGTGGAACTTCCACGCATCGCGCCCAAAATTACCGTGTGCAAATCGCCGTTCAGCAGCCCGACCCTGCTCGGCGCGCCGACGCCGTTAACCAATACGCTGTTGTCGATGGTGATAGTCGAGGATGCGCCCAATTGTAGGGAACTATTATCAACCAAGCCTATGGTGAGAGAGCCGTCGGCCCCGGTCGAAATCTCATCGTGCAGCATGACTGGCATGTTGGAAACTGCGGCGATCGTAGCCCCATTGCGCTGTATGTTCGCCGCACCCTGAACCTGGGTGATCGTACCGACAGTATTTTGCGCGTGAGCGGCCGGAACCGCTGCCGCAATTGTCAGCATCGCAAGTATGAAAAGCGATGCAATCCTTGAAAATTTCATTTGAATAGACCCCCGCATCTTAGCCTCGATGCCTCCCGAAAGCGCTTCTGTCACTGCTGAGCGCGAGCAGTATGGCAGAATATTGATGTTGACGAAAACGTTCGCATACGGCGCAAATGAATATACCTTTTAAGCGTAGTAATGTCTAGAGTCGCTAAGGCGCGATTTGTTAAGCTTTCCTTCCCGATGCTAGTCTAACGCAAAGTTTCAGATTTGATACAAAATCCTTTGGCCCAATCACGCGGCGGGCCGATTAGCACCCGGCGTGAGGTGGTGTCAGTCGCGCGATGCGCGAAGGGCGGCCTGTCGGCGAGCGGGCGCGTCCTCGTCGATAGCGGTCTCGGCGCGATCGTTCTTGAGCGCCGCCGGAAGAGTCAGAATGCGGTTGTTCTCTTCCCTGGCGAGCACGCTTCGATAGAGGTCTAGAGTTCGTGCCGCCATTTTAGCGATTCCGAATTCATTGACTACGCGATCGCGGCCAGCGCGTCCCATCTTTATGCGCAGATCCGGGTTGTCCAACAACCGGTTGAGCGCCGCCGCCATCTCGTCGGAACTTCTGGGCGCGACGGTGAAGCCGGTGACGCCGTCCTGCGATACGAACGGAACGCCGGTATCGATCCGGGTATTCACCACCGGCACGCCGGAGGCCATGGCCTCCAACTGAACAATCCCGAAGGCTTCGCTGCGCTCACACGATGGCAGCGCGAAGATAGCAGACGCGTGGTAGTAATTAACCAGATTGTCGTCGACCTCACCGAGAAAAACGACGCGGTCCGGACGCCCGGCGCTCGCCGCCTCACGCTCCAGGTCGGCTCGCAGTGGCCCGTCGCCAATAATGACCAGCTTGGCATCGACCTTTGCCATCGCGCGGATGAGGAACTTTATCCCCTTGTAATAGACCAGGCGTCCGACTGACAGAATCGTCCTCGGGCCGAAGCGTTGGCGGAGTCTCTCGACAGTGGAACGATCAACCCGATCGTCGCCGAACTGGTCCGCGTCGATTCCGTAAGGAATCAAATGGCACTTGCCGGCATGCTCGTGGAGGACCGCCGAGCTTGCGCTGTAAGCCGGTGAGGTAGCGACAATCGCAGCACATCGATTAAGCAACATGCGCTCGAGTGGTCGATAGAGGCGGAGCAATTTTCGCTGGCGCACGATGTCGCTATGCCAGGTGACGACGACCGCACCCGCAGGCCGAGCGAGCAGGCATGCAATCGCAGCCGCCGGGTTCGGCAGATGCAGATGCACGATGTCCGCCCTTTCGAGCCTGATGCTGGCGACCATCGTCGGGCATATCGGCGCCGATGCCAGCGTCATGACGCATGGGAGGCGGATCACGTCGATGCCGTCGATATTTTCGCGGGCGCGACGCAGACGATCGTTCGCGACGATTACTTTCACGTCGACTGACTTGCGCAGCTCCGCAGACAAGTCGCGCACGTGCGACTCGATGCCACCGCGGCTCGGTGCAAAATACTTTCCGATCTGCAGTACGCGGAGCCGGCTGCCGTTGGAGGTCATCGGTGTAAGTTTACCATGTAATTCGCACGAGGATTGGGTTGACTCGCATCAAATCGCAAAAGCGGCGAACAAACGAACCAGACCTGGCTGGCAAACCATTTGCCGACGCCGTCGGGCGAGAAGTGGATTTTTCTGATGCGGAAACGGCGTCGGATCTTCGATTCGAGAGCTCTCCAGTTGAAACCCTTGTGGCCGTGGTACTTGAGATCAATATTCGGCGCCAAGGTGGTGCTGTAAAGCGGGCGCTCGATCTGGGTACTCTCGCTCGCCATCAGACTCGTCCGGAATTCCGCGAAGCTGTACTTCTCCCGATGTTCGTAGTCGCCCAGGCGCTGCCATGCGGCAATCGAGCGGACCAACTGCTTGACCGCAAGCGCCGGCCCGATTTCGACCGGCACGCTGATTATCACCGTGCCGGTCGGGGAAACAGTCCGCGAGAAATCGTCAAGCGCAGCTTCCACCGCGATATCGAGGCAATGCTCGAGCACTTCGGTGCAGAGGACGACGTCGTACGCGCCATCATGCTCGGGACGTGCGAGGTCGCTGGTCAAGGCGAAGTTGATTGAGGGAAAAGCGTCAAGACGGGTTCGGCACTCTTCTACACGCGCGGAGTCGATCTCGGCGCCGGTCGCGCGCGGAAAGAGGTCGTGAACCATCGCGAGAAACGTTCCGTCGCCACAGCCGTAGTCGAGCAGCTTCCCGCCCGCATACGGTTCCACCATGCGGCGGGCCATTTCGAAGCGGCTGCGATGGCTCCACCGGAGAATCCGATTGCGCGAGAAGAGCTGCTTGCGCGCGTAGTGGCCGCTTTGCAGGCACTGGTCGAGTGATTCTGGCATCGAGGATTGTCTCTGGCGCGAATCAGGCGGCGATACGCCGGCGGTCCGCAAGGTTCCGATAGTAAGCGGCGTACTGTTTTGCAACCGCGGCGACCGAATATGGTTGCACACGCTCGAAGCCGCGGCGAGCCATGTCGGCGCGCATTGTTGTGCTGCCCAGCACTTCGATTATCGTTTTGGCCCATGCCGCGGCGTCATTCTCGGGCAAAGTCCTGCCGGCGTCTCCGATGACGTATGGGATTTCTCCGGAGTCGCTGCCAAGCACCGGCACGCCGCAGGCGAAAGCCTCGATTACCATGCGGCCGAACTGTTCCCGCCATCGGGGACCGGTTTGACTGGGAGCAAGCAGCAGGTCCGCTGCGCCCAGATATGCAGGGACGTCGCGATGCGGCACGAGACGGACCTGCACGCGATTGCTCCAGCCGCGTGCCGCCGCCCAGGTGCGAAGCTCGGCTTCCATCGGACCGGCGCCCATGACGAGCAAGCTCCAGGGAGTCGCGCCGCCGACCGCATCCATCGCGCGCATCATCAGATCGATTCCCTTGGCGCGCGTCAGCCTGCCGACGTAGGCGACAATCGGGAGCTGCAAGCCGAGTTCGTGCGCAACCGTTTGCTTGCGTTCCGGCGCGAGCGGTTTGAATGCGTTGAGATCGACGGCGAGAGTCATGATGCGTCCCCGCTCTTCAGGATAGCCGCGACTGACCCGGGACTCGAACACGAGTTTGCCGCCGGCAATCCATCCTTGCGCACGCTCGAGCGCGACGCGCTCGAAGTAAGAAAAAGGAAATGGATAGCGCTTGTTCATATTCTGCGCGGTGCGAAAGCAAAACGCGGCGCGCGACTTGGCCATCGCTCGCGCGATTTGATAGCCGGCGTAGATGTACGGCTCCTCCCAGGCGTGCACGACATCAAAGTCACCGTTTTCGATCAGCGTCCCGAGACCGCGGCTATCATAGGCAAATATTTGCGTCCACTGCGTCAGCCGCGCGGCCAGTGGCTTCAGCGTCAGAGGGGAATCTGGCGGTTCCGGCTGCAGCTCGATCCTGCCGAGACCGCTGCGGAAGGCGATCGGGGCTGCGACTGTAACGTCAAGCTGAGAATCGCGAGCGACCTGGCGAACCAGCGCGCGATTCTCCGCGACCACGTACGAGTGGCCAATCGTGAGCACTCGGGTGCGATCGTTCAAGCGCTTTCTATCGTGGGCCTTGAGATGAGTTGTCCAGCACGGATCTGATTCTCGAACAGATGAACTCCACGTCCTCTCGCGTGAGCTTAACGCCGCAGGGGAAACTGATGCCCCTGCGCGACAGGTCTTCCGCGACTGGGAACGCCGCGCCGGAATCGTACTTTCGCATCGGCGGCAGCGTGTGCAGCGGCTTGAAGAAAGGGCGCGAGTCGATACCGCTGGCGCGCAGCTCCGACATCATCGAAGCAGGATCGAGACGGCTGGGAAGCAGCGCGCAAACCATCCAGAAACTACTCTCCGCCCACGGCATCGACGGGTTGAGTCTCAAATCTTCGCGATCGCCCAGGAATTCGCGATACCAACCCATGATCTGACGCTTGCGCGCGATCAACTCCGGGGCGCGCCTGAGCTGCGCGAGGCCCAGCGCGGCCTGCAGATTGGTGATGCGGTAGTTGTAGCCGATCTCGGAATGGTAGTAGCGCGTCTCGGGACGCATCGCATGGTCGTGCAGAAAGTTGGCGCGATCGGCCAGCGCGGAATCGTTGGTCACAATCATCCCGCCTTCGCCGCTGGTGATCAGCTTGTTGCCGTAGAAAGAAAAAATACCGGCGTTGCCGAGGCCGCCCGTCATGCGGCCCTTGTAAGTCGCGCCGTGAGATTCGGCAGCGTCTTCGATCACGATCAGGTTGTGACGCGACGCCGAATCCAGGATCGGATCCATCTCGGCCGGGTGACCATAAAGATGAACCGGAATGATCGCGCGGGTGCGCGGTGTGATAGCGTGCTCGACACTGGCTGGATTCAGGCACCAGGTATGCGGCTCGGAGTCCACGAACACCGGGACGGCACCGGCGTAGATGACAGCGCTCGCAGTCGCGATAAATGTGAGCGTCGGCACGATGACTTCGTCGCCCGGCCCGATGCCGAGCGCGGCCAGAGTAAGATGAAGCGCGACGGTGCCGTTGGCGGTGCTGACGGCGTGGCGGGTGGCGCAGAACTCGGCGAATCCTCGCTCGAACTCCTCGACGTAGCGGCCCAACGACGAAACCCATCCCGAGCGCACCGCGTCGGTGACGTACTCGATCTCGAGTTCACCGATGTCCGGTTCGGCGATCGGGTAGAATTTCCGCGCGTCTGTTTTCTCAGCCAATTTTTTTCAGCCTCTGATGTGATGTCCCACAAATACGGAAGCGCGCGTTGTTCGCTCACACTGTCGGCAGGGCTTTGGGGAGGTGGCGTTTGAGGGCGCGGGCGAACAGGCTGTCCAGCATGCGGTCTGAGACGCACTGAGCGAGGCGAACGATGATCGCAGCGTCGCGGCCGACGGTATAGCGAGTGCGAGGCCGCTTGCTGATGATCGCGTCGGCGATGACTCGTCCGGCCTCCTCGGCGGGCAGCCCTTGCCCTTCGCGCGTGAAGGTCTGGGCCTGTGCGATGACGGCTTGCATGAGCGCGTCGTAGCGACCGCGCTGTTCCGCGGTCATGCCGCTGGTGATGCGCTCGGCGGCGATGACAAGGCGACCAGTCATCTCGGTGTTGACCGCGCCCGGTTCGATGACGACGACTTTCACGCCGAAATCGGCGACCTCGCGGCGCAACGCATCGCTGACAGCCTCGAGGGCGAACTTGGAACCGGCGTAGGCTCCGTAGCCTGCCATCGCCACCTTGCCCCCGACCGAGGTCACGTTGACAACCGTCCCGCGGCTCTCGATGAGCGTGGGCAGGAGTGCTTGCGTCATCGCGACGTGGCCGAAGAGGTTGACGTCGAATAACTGGCGCCACTCGGAGAGCGGCAGCGCCTCCACAGGCGCGTTGACCTGGATTCCGGCGTTGTTGACGAGGGCGCGCAGCGGACGGCGGTCGGGGTCGTCGGCGATGCGCTTCACGAGCATCGCGATCTCGGCCTCGTTGGTGATGTCGAGTCGGCTCGGCTCGACATTCGCGGATCGGATAGCGTCGGCGTCGGCCTCGCGACGTACGCCGGCGAGGACGTGAAAGCCGCGCTTGGCGAGTTCGCGGGCGGTGGCGGCGCCGATTCCCGTCGAGGCCCCGGTCACCACGACGAGCGCATGACGGAGGGGGATGTTTGTTTGAGCCGGGATTTCCATTTTCAATTCTGATTCACGGTCGCACCGACACCTGGAGGCTTGCAAACGCGACGTAGCTGAAGCGCGGTGGGCGGATGTTCCAGAACGAACCGGACCATTTTAGATTTATTTGTGGGACTCGACACTAGTGTCCTGCCTGGTCAGATCGTTCAGAAGAAGAGCGATCTTTTGGCGGAAGCCTTCGTAGCTGAACTCGGCTTCGATTCGTGCGCGCGCTGCCAGCCCCATTCGTCGCCGATTTTCGTCATCGAGCATGACGGTTTCGATCGCGTCGCGCATCGCCGCCGGATCGCGCGGCGAAATGACGCGGCCGTTTTCGCCGTCGATCACCGCCTCCTGCGAGCCGTCTTCATTGCCGACTACGATCGGTTTGCCGCACGCTGCCGCCTCGAGCGGCGTCAGCGGCACGCCCTCGCCCTTGCCCTGTCCGCGCTCGCTCACCAGCGAAAACATGTCGCCCAGATTATATACGTCGGGGAGCATCGCCTCGGGCACCGAGCCGATGAAGAAGGCCTTGCGCTCGAGGCCCATCTCGCGGGCGCGGCGCTGGAGCCTTTCGCGGTCGCCGCCGTCGCCGGCGAAGATGCCAATCACGTTTGGATTTTCCTTGAACGTCGCGAGCGCATCGAGCAGCCGGTCGTAACCTTTATACCTCGTCACCGGTTCCATCCTGCCGAGCGTCAGCACATAGCGAAAGCCGGGACCGCTCGGGATTCCGAATTGCTCGAGAAGATCAGTGCGGCGCGGCTGCGGACGGAAGCGCGACAGATCGACGCAATCCCAAATCACGCGCACACGCTCCGGCTTGATTCCGTAATCGTTGACGACGAAGTCGCCCGAGAAGTGACAGTCCGAAACTACAGCGTCGGCTCCGCGCAGCAACGGCCGATACGCCCACTGCCATCGGCTCCAGAGTTCACGCCCGTAAACGTTGGCGACAACTCGCGCACCAAGCGCACAGAGTCGCGCGGTCCACGCGGCGGGCAGCAGGCGAATGTGACTGGACCATACGACGTCCGGACGCATCGCGAACGCGCGATTCGCGCCGCTGGCAAGATATGCACTCTCGCCGCGAAGTCCGAGACCGCGTCCCTGGTAGTCGACGTAGAACAGCTCCTCGAAGTCGTTCGGTTGCGGCGGAAAGAGCGACATGACATTGACGTTTGAGGCGCCCGCAATCTCGCGCAGCGCGCGAATCTGGTAGCGGCAGTATCTAGAGATTCCGCCTTTGTCGAAAACTCCGATCCCAAGAAATAAAATCCTCAAATATTTTTCCCGGCGAGCTACGCTTCCAGAGTCATGATGCAATTTCGTAGCCGGACGGGGTCGCGCACCGTGGGTGTTCGGCGGACGTAGCCTGACGATTCGAGCAGCGTTACCGGATCGCCGCCTGACACGCCGTGCCAGCCGGGGTTGTCTTCCATGATCAGAAAGCGCGGGTACAATTCGCGCCCGACCTGCGCCAGGTAGCGCTTGAGCACGCGGTATTCGGAGCCGCAGATGTCGATCCATGCGCCGTCAATTTTGCGAATCCGCTGATCGTGCACGACGGCTTCCAGAGGCCGTCCCATTATGGTGACGCCGTTGATCGAGTCCGACAGCAACGAGCTCGCCGCCCGTTCGCCGCTGGCCGGGACCCCAAGATGCATCGTGCCTTCGTGATCCGACACGCCAAGATTGAGGGCGGTCACGTTGCGCGCGCCGTTGAGGCGTAGGTTGTGCTGGAGCCATTCGAAGCTGACAGGATTCGCCTCGACCGCGACCACCTCTCCGGCGGGGCCGACGAGTCTCGATGCGATCAGAGTCGAGAATCCGACGTGCGCGCCGATATCGAGGAAGACGTCGCCGGGGTGAAGGTTGCGAACCACGAAGCTGACCTCGGCGGCATCCCACAGTTGCGGTGCGAACAGCACGCCGCCCTCTACCCAATCAGCCGGGTCCAGGCACATCTCGAAATCGCGAACTGGAACCGTCGCACGCGCGCGCGGCTTGCGCAGGTAAGTGCGCTGCGCCAATCGCGCGACGCGGATACTGCCTCGGACCCGGGGCAACCTTCGCGTGACGCGCAGCCAGCGTTGCAACTCGGGATCAATCATATGGTTTGTAGCAATCGAGGGAGAGCTGCCACAGGACTTCCTCGCTCTCGCTGTTGCTGAGCGTTTCGACTGGCTTTGCGCAACGTCGCATTGCGTCGAGTGAATGGTATGGCAGGTGGCACCTGTTCTCCAGAAAGGGCTTCCAGTCGGCTTCGGGCATATCAAGCACGCCGATAAAAAACACTCGACCCCCATCATTCCGGACTTTCGAAACCTCGTCGTCGAGCATACGTAACGCCTTGGGACCATTGACCGCGACAATCCCAGGGAGACCGAAAGGCTTTGCGGAATCACGCCAGAACGAACAGTAGAGAAGCGAGACCGGGTCCCAGTTCGATACCAGCAGGTCGGAAGGGCGCAAGGTCCTGGCCAATTGACCGGCGGCTCCGAGCCATGGCGTTGACGACCGGCTGGCTGTAAACGCGCCGGCGAAACCGAAGGTCACGATGAGTGCGGTCAGGAGGGCGTCGGGGAGGAACATCAGTGGCGCGGAACTATCGAGAAGGAAAGGGCGGCGACCTGGCGCACTTCCATCTTGAATCGCAGGACCCTCACCTGGCTGGCCGCGTTGCGGCCGGCCGCCTCCCCCGTAAAGTAACGGGCGAGGTAATATTCGCGGGTACAGCCGGCGCCATGCGGCAAATATCACGCCCGATGCGAAAAACATCACGGCGAGCGGTTGCAGCCAGAGCTTGTCGTATAACGGGTCCCAGAAGATCAGCGGGAAGATGTCGAAGGCCAGGGCGACTGCGCAGCATGTGAGGATGAGCCTCTGCATCCGTTCGAGTTCGGTCCAGACAGACACAAGGCGCCGCGACGTCCAAGCGAGCCATCCCACCAGCAGCAGAACGGCGGCCGGGGTTAGCAGTATCCATCGGTCGCGATCGTGGGTTCGGAGCAACCAGCGGATACCCTGATAATTGATCGGCACGCTATGCACGATACTGTTGGCGAAGCCGATGGGAAGATTGAGCAGCTTGGAGACACCGGCCCCACCAAATACCTGCGACGCCTCACTCACCGCGAGGAAGCGACTCCACATCGCCAGCGGCGCGGTCGTGCCCGACAAGGCATAGACGGTCGCGTATGTAATGATTCCGCCCACCAGGCAGCCCGCTAGAAACAACAGCGCCAGATTGCGGTTGCGAGAAGTGCGAGGCGCATTCCAATTGTAGATTAGTACCAGCTCCGCCGGGCCTATCAGCGCCATGCTCTCATAGGTCGCCATCGCGAGCAGGAGTAATGCTCCGCCCGCGAACAGCCTGAGCCGCGAGAATGATTCCAGGCCCGATGCGACCATGGAGATTGAGGCGAAGCTCCAGAACAGACCCATCATCGGTTCGGCCGTGCTGGTCGCGTGCAGCAGAAACGCATTGGAGAACGCATAAGCACAGGTCGCGACCCAGGCGATGCCGATGCTCGCGGTCGCGCGCTGGCAAAGCAGCCAGAACATCGAGAGCGATCCGGCCGCAGCAAGCGCGTTCATCCAATGGGTCAGCCGGATAAAATCGAACGCGTTAGCCGGATTCACACCAGCGAGCGAGAGCGTTTTCATCCAGACGAAGACGTTTGCGAAATAGAGCAGGTGATTGTTTCCACCCGCAATCGGACGTCCGCGCGAATAGACAACGAGACACCGGGTGGCTCCGTCAACGGCGAGATACTGTTGCGTTCGAAGCAGAACGAACAACGAGACGGACGCGACAAAGATCCCAAGGCAGGTGACGAACTCGGAGCGACGTATCCGAATCATTGCGCTCCGTTGAAGGACGCGCGCAGCGTCGCGACCGTGTGCCGGATATCGAAGCGGCGATCGTAAAGATCGCGCGCGGCGGTTCCGAGGCGCTGACGTTCGTTGCCGTCGCCGATCAATCGATGCACCAGCCCGGCGACGGCGGGAATGTCGTTGGCGGGCGCCAGCGCCACTGCGCGCGATTCCTCCCACAGCGGTTCAGTCAGGCGGCCGGAGGTGGTCACGACCGGAACGCCATGTTCAAGCGGCGCCATGCAGCTGGTCTGCCGCGGGGAGACGCCATCGGGATAGTACTGGAGCATCAGGTCGCAGGCCGCGATCGAGCGCGAGACGTCGGCGGGCGGGAGCACTCCGGTGGCGACAATTCTGACTGGCGAATGAAGGACGCCGGCCAATCATTCGATCGCGAAACTCGGTTCCGCGCTTTCCAATCAACAGAATGGACAAGTCCGCGTCTCGCTCCAGCGCAGCTGCGATCAATGCGGTAGTCCCGTCATCGTAAACCGGGCCGTAGGCGCCGAAGTGCCCGGCAATCTTGCCGCCGGCGACTGCGACGCGACGCCGTATCGCGTTGGCACCGGCTTCGTCTTCGACCACCGGGATAGTGCTGAAATTAGGAAGCCATTGGATTGTCTGCCGCGTCCTGCTGATCGAGCGCAACATCGGTTCCCACGCGGGAATCGTCACGAAGATGCGCTGCGCCGAGCGCGCCAGTATCGCGGCCATCGCACGCGTCACCAGCCCAAGAAAGTTGTGCCGCATCGACTGTTCGCGCGTCATCGGGAACGCGACTTCATGAAACACCACGCCGAGCCGGCCGCGATAGCGCGACCCGAGCCAGACGCATAGCGGTATGTTCATCGCCTTCCATCTGAAAGCGTGCGGCACGTATTGGAGGAGGACATTGGAGTGCGAGGTTCGATCGATTCCGCGATCCATCGCCAATATCGAGCGCGGCCCGAAGTTGTCGGGCAGGCGATGCACACGAACTGGGCCGGCATCGTTGGTTGAACTGGAATTGCGCGGCGTCCAGACGTGAACTTCGTCATCGCATCGCGACAGGGCCTCGCCGACCTGACGCGTGTAGTCGCCGACGCCGCCGATGTCGGGCGGGTACTCACCGGTTATCAGATGCCATATCACAGGTGCGATCGATTCCGTTCAGGGGTTTGGAACACAAGGACGGAAAGACAAGAGAAAGAAAGGGCAGCGTCGCGGCGCGCTTGCATCTTGAATCGCAGAACCCTCACCTACCGGCGGCTACGCCCGCCGGCCTCCTCTCCCGTAAAGTACCAGGCGAGGTAAGATTCGCTGCGCTCAATTCATTCGCAGATTCTCTGAATGACACGGGGAACCTAACCCCTAACCCCTTCCCGAGCGGGAAGGGGAACCGGATAAGAAGAGAACTCGCTAGTGCTGTCGTAGTGGCCGGCCGTTCACGCGGTCGCTGCACGGACCACCAGCCGGAAGCGGCTCATTAGACTGGCGCGATCTTCGGGATAGAAAACTAACAGCCATGCGAGCAGGAGATAGATCAATCCGGCGGCGGACATCTGGTAGGCGACTCCGATCCAGCCGGTGGCGCCGTAGGAGCGCACCAGCCAATCGACGACAGCCGCGTAGGGTATCGCGAGTACGAGCGGCGCGCCCACTGAAAACACCAGGCTCGAAGTCGACACCTCGAACATCTCGGACATCAGCCGCGGCATGTACCATACGCTGACGGCCAGGAATGCGGCGGTCGTCCCGAGCAGCGGGCCGGCGAGTCCGAACGCGAGAGTGAACACGATGCTCAGAGCGAGATTGAGCACCGTCTGAACGATGGTCATCGGGATGATTCTCTGAACCTGCCCGGTTCCCGTCACGCACCATCCCCACAGCGAGAAGATCGCCTGCATCAACGCGTTCGCTGCAGCCAGCGCGGTGATCAGGTCGCCGGCGTAACGTCCGCCTCCGACCCACAGCGAAACGAATTGGCGATTGAACGCCACGATTGGAATCAGCGCGGCCAGGCCGACTACTGACACCAGGCGGGTGAGCTCCAATAGCCGGCGGCTGAAGACGTCCGTGCGGCCTTGCGCGCTCAACTCAGCCAGCGCGGCCCAACTCGCGTTGCCGATTGTCTGCAACTCGCGCTGCGCCAGCGAGGTAAGGCGCTGGGTCAGCACGAAGGGCGTCACCAGCGCCGGCGACAGCAATCCCGACACCACGATGTTGTCGGTCACCAGCGAGATGCGGCCGCACAGGTTCATCACGAAGGTGGGGGCATTGAGTCTGCGCACGTCGGCGCGGGCGGTTTCAGCTGACGGGCCTTTGATGGCGTCAAGGAGAATCGCGGGGACTTCGCGGCGGCATAGCCAGAGCAGCGCGGCGTTGAATACTGCGGCGCCGGCGACGACCGCGACGGATTGGCCGCTGATTCCCCATCCGGCCCACGCCAGGACCAGCGATCCTCCGGTGATGGTGACTGATTGCGCGGTCAGAAATGCGCTAAGCCAGTAGCCTTGCTGGCGGCCCTCGACGAGCGCGCGAAAGGGCAACAGCGGAGTCATCAGAACGCCGAGCCCACCGATCAGAAATGAGTATCGCAGGTCCGACGCATATTTCGGCTGCACCGGAATCAGGTGGGTTGCGAAGATCGCGAGGAGGACCACCGCGACGACGCTCGCCATTGCGACCTTGGAATACGCGCGGACGCCGGTGACCATCAGATCATGCACGGATTTTTCGTCGCGGCGTGCTTCCGCGAGCGCGATCAGAGGCATCAGCGCGCCGCCGAGACCGAACTCGAGCAGGAACAGATAGGCCATCCAGTCGGTCGCGACCTGGAACGCGCCGAAGCGTTCGTCGCGCAGCCAGTGCAGAAGCAAAGGCGTCGCGAACAGGCCGACGACGACCATGACGATCGTGTAGGCCTCGTGCGAAATGAGCGTCAGGATGAATCTTAGCGTTCGCAACGTTGAGTCAGCGCATCATCAGATGCTGCGGGAACTTTTCAGCCCCTGCAGGAAGCCGGTATCGATCAAGTGGCGCATCCCTTCCTCGTACAGGAAATGCCGAAACTCTCCGGGGTAATGAGTACAAATCCGGTCGGGTGTGATTCCGACGCCTCCGCCAACCAGGTAGGTATCGGGCAGCAGTTCCACACCGGCCTTGGTCGAGCATAGGGCATGAAGCGTTTGCTCGAAGCACCAGCCGTCGGAGAACAAAGACTCGTTCTCGAGCCATCGCTCGATTGCCTCAAAATCGATAGTCGGCGGGCGGATCAGCGATAGACCGGAATTGATGAGCGGCGGCGGACGAACCCCGCAACTCGCTTCCAGGGCGTCGAGCGGCGCGGAGTAGTAGTAAGAGGAATCCTTGTTGTAACGGTTAGGGATGTGAGAATCGTCACCCGGAAGCAGCAAATCGGGACGGCGGAAGAACACAATGTCGGAGTCGATGCTGATGACGTAATCGGCGTTGGACATTGCGTAGAAATCGAACAGCTTGCGCGTCACTGGATTTCGCGAGCGCCAATCGATGCAGCGAGAGGCGTTCGCATCGCGCAGGCGCGCGGTCACTCGATCGTTGGCCTCTTCAACGGTGACGAGTCTTGCATTTGGAAAATGATCGAGCAGGCGATCGGCCTGGCCGGGTGCGAGCCCGCCGTCATGAATGAACAGAGGAAAATCGACGCCAGCGAAATGATAGAAACTCTTTAGCGACCAGAGCAGACTTTGCCAGTCTCGGCGCCAAGTCAGGGCGCGCACCTCGACGCGTCCGTTGACGGCGGTTCTGATCGGCGGAGTCTTCAGGATAAGGCGCTGAGTCCGGTGCCTGCGGAGCGCGCGCCCGTAGCCCTCGCGACCTGCCGCACGAAGGTCTATCCATCGCGAACTTCTCCGGAGCCACGCCCTGGTCGCGTCCACCTTCGATCACACCCTCGGCCGGCTGGCGCGAGCAAGTGGCTCCTGCGCAGCGGCAATATGACTTTGTCGAGTCCGAAGCCGCGCCGACAACGAATGCCCGAGCGCAACCAGCGGCCGCTCGAGCAAGTAGTAACTAGCCGACGCGCAGACGAATACCGCCAGGATGTTCAGCGGCCATTCCTGCACGCGGCCGAACGGCAGCGGTCGCGGAATTCCCGATCTGACCAGAAATAGCTGCTGCCAGATGTAGAGGCTGTATGAAATCCTGCCGATCCAGCGCATCAGCGACACTTCGAGAATTCTGCTGAACAACATCGTGGGATTGAGCACTGTGCCGGCCAAAATGACCGGGACCAGGAAGCTCTCCCACGCCATCTGCAGCGGCGGGTTGAGCGCGATGCATGCGATCAGTGCCGCGATAAGGCAGGCGGTCACCGTCGCGGACAGGCGCCGCGTCAGTATCGCCCGGTAAGCGGGCCGGCTTACGATCAGCGCGATCCAGCATCCCCAAAGCAGGCCGTCGAAGCGCGTGTCGGTTCTCTCGTAGATGTTGTCGTTCAGGACGCCCGGCCAGATTTGCCCATGGAAAAAATGGAAGTCCACCACTCGCCAAACCGCAACGGCGATCGCGATGCCCGGCAAGTAGCGCCTCGCGCGATCGGACCCCATCATCAGTAATGCGGTGGGCCAGATGAGGTAGAAATGCTCCTCGACGGCGAGCGACCAGAAGTGTCCGGTGTACCATCCGGCTCCGTCCGGCATCACGATGTAATTGCGGGAAAAAAATACGCTGCTCAACCATTCGCGCGGACTGACGGCGATGACGCCGGCGATCGCGAGCAGTCCGACTATCGCCAGGTATGCAAATGCAGGCGGGAGAATCCTGAACACGCGGCGAATATAGAAACTGCCAAGGCTGAACCCGCCGGTTCTCTCACGCTCGTCGAGCAATCGCGCGCAGATGAGCAATCCGCTGATACCGAAAAACAGGTCAACCCCGAATCCTCCGCGCTGGCTCAGCGCGTACCAGGCCGGACTGGCGTATCGGCCTCCCGCGTCGAACAATGCGCTGCCGCCGTGCGCGAACATCACCATCAGGATGGCGATTGCGCGCCATCCGTCGAGCGTCGGGCGATAATCTTTCGATGGCCGGCTCAAGAGGCGAGCGTCACGCGGTTGGGTTCGCGACTGAGTCGCGCGAGTATGTCCCGGTAGCATCCTTCGACTGCATCAAGCGCGCGCGTCGGCGAGCATTGGGTTTCGATCAGTTGCCGCGCGGCGCGCCGCAAGCGCTCTTGATCGGGAACGTTTCGCAGGAGCGCCACCGTGCGCTCGATGATTGTGCCGTCGTCGTCGCTCACGATCAGATGTTCACCGTCGCGGACCGGAAGTCCCTCGATTCCTTCGGTGTTGGTGACGACCGGGACCCCGAATGCCATCGCCTCGACGATCTTCACTTTGATTCCGCTGGCGTGATCGGCCGCATGCACCAGCACGCTGCTGTTGAAGTACGGGCGGATGTCGGGAACGTCTTCGATGATTTCAACGTCGGGCATCGCGACGTATTCACGCAGCATCGAGCGCGCGCGCCATCCGACGATTCGCAGCCTGGCATCCGGGACCATCTGCTTGATGCCGGGCCATAGGCGCGTCAGCAACCGCACGGTGGCCGAGTATGACGGCCGCCAATTCATCGAGCCAATCGCGCTGACCAGCGGGCTGGTTGGGCGCTCCGACGCCGGGACGAATCGGTAAAGCGCAGAGTCAATCGCAAACGGAAACCGGAAGATCGACACTTTGTCGCCGATAATCTCGCGGGCTGCGCTTTCCAGGCGCGGAGTGATCGCGGCGACGTTGCCGAACCGGCGCAGGAGGTTTCGCTCGGCCCGCTTTCGAAGAGCATTTTGCAATCCGGTGCGGATATCCTCGAAGCTGCGATTGGCGTCGTCGATTGCGTACAGGTAGTGGAGGTTGACCAGCACCTTGGCGGGATCGACGTCGAGTGCGGTCCATCCGCTCCACAGCGTTTCGAGATGAACCAGGTCGTAGCTTTCGCGCAGGACGGCCGCCAGTTCGCGCCGGACTTTATCGTGGAACAGGTATGAATGCGGTCTTCGAATCGTCTCGAGTTTTGCGGCGACTCCGTTGCGCCGATCGATTGGTGGATAGCAACGGAGATCGTATTGCGGAGCGGGGAAAATCGCCGCCGCCTTCTCGACGTCCACTGGATTGCTGCACACCGCAAATGCCGTGACCCGATGGCCGCGCTGGACCAGCCCGCGGAGCAGCACGTAGTACCATCGCGCGGCCGCGTTTCCGAAAGGAAGCGGCGGTTCGATCATTACAATTACGACGCGGAGCGGCTTCACGCACATTCCACTATGTCGATAAACTCGGAAGCCATGTCGGCCCATGAATGCTGCCGCAGTTTAGCAGAGACAATCGCGGCGGCGGCGGCAAAGTCCGCCCGGCGCGACCACCACAGACGGATTCGATCGACCAGGCCATCGACATTCTCGGGATCGGACAACATGAGCGCCTCGAGTCCGTCGCCCAAGCGCTCGGTGACCGGCGCCGCCTGGCTTACGATCACAGGCAATCCACAGCTCACCGCCTCCTGGACCGCCAGGCCGTAGCCTTCGTAACGGGTCGGAGAAACCAGCGCATCGGATGCCGCCATGACTTCGGGCAGGTCCTTGCAGAAACCCATAAAATTGATGCGTGACGCCAACCCTGCCTCGGCGGCCCGGGCTTTCCACGCCGGAAGCTCGGCGCCGGTGCCGATGACGATCAACTTCGCGCACCAGTCGCTACTCGCGCATAGTTTCTGCCAGGCGCTGAACAGCGTATCGAAACCCTTGCGTCGATCGCCAAGCGCGCCGACAAAGACCAGCACCGGAGTGCTCGGCGCCCAGCCGAGAGACGATCGGATGGCGGCGCGCTCGACAGGCGAGCGCGGACGAAACATTTCCCCGTCGACGCCGAGGTAGACCGTATGTATTCGATCCTCGGGCAGGCCAAGATCGCGAATCAGTTCATCCCGTGTCCGGTTGGAATCGCAAATGACAACGCGCGCCGCGGCGAACGCTTTACGATCCGATGCGGCGGCGGACCTGAATGAAATCTCGGCCTTGAGTTTCCATAGCAGGTTCGCGGTTACCTGGGGTTTGTAGGAGACGTGAAGGTGATGAGCCCAGTTGATGTCGGGCCATACACAGTTGCCGCCGTTCACCACCACTCGCCCTCCGCGAGTGGCGATTTTCCGCGCCCATTTCAGGCCTGTGCGAGCCAGCAGTGGGCCTGCAAGAAAGTACGAGTTCAGTGGCTTCGGCACGCGGTGGAAGATCACATTCGGATAGTCGGCAAATTCGTCGTCAATCCGATACGCGACCAAATGAGTTTCGTAACCTCGTTCCGCCAGGTACTTCGCGAGGGCATAGTTGGCCCAGTCCATCCCTCCGGTCTTGACGAAGTCTCCGGTGACAATCAGGTATGGCTTCATCGACCCGGCATCTGGTCGGGACTTGCCTGGGGGCTCAAGGACACGGCAAACAGAACCGCGTTGAGCATCCAGAATTCCATTCCCATCTGGCCGCCGAAGAAAGGATAGTCCAGGGAAAGCGCCAGCGCGCCGACGTCGTATGCGCAAATGACCGCCGCAAAGACGGCCAGTTCGGGATCAACTGGTCTAAGCGCCAGCCGAAACGCAAACAGAGTCGTCACCGCGACGGCTAGCAGGTAAACAAAGATTAGAGGAACGCCGCCGTCCACCAGCCATGCGGTAAACTGCTCTTCCGACCAGATCATCGAGGTATTCGGATCGGAGTTATCGCCGAAGTAATGATTCATCATTCCCCAGCGCCCCAACCCAGCGCCCAGCGGATACTTGGGCAGAAGTTCCTGGATCGAGTACTCGATGAAATGGCCGCGATTTTCATGATAGACGGTCCCGGGGTCGGACGCCGTCAGCGTGGCGAATCGTTCGGCGACACTGTTGCCGCCAACCGCGATCGCCCAGGTGAAGCCGAAGAACGCCACCACTCCGAGCACCGCCAGCAGCCGGGTCAGCGTTCCCGCTTCGCGCCTGCGCCATGCAAGTTGGGTCGCGCGAACTCTCGCGCGCCGGATGGCCAGGACGGCGATCATCGTTGCCGCGCAGGCTACCAACATCACGAGCGACGCCCGCACGTGAGAGAGAAAAATGGCGGCCAAGCCGGCAACCATCGTTCCAGTCGCTAACGTCCTGCGCGACCATTTGTTCCAGACCAGCAAGAAGGCGGCGCCGAACATCACCGCGGAAACACCAGCCGTTCCGGCTCCGCCCGGGACGTCCGACAGCCCCATGGCGCGGAACACCGATTGTCCATAAGCGTTCTGGAACTGGAGGCCTTTTACGTACGACCGGCCCTCGTCCATGATGACGATGGAAATAGACGGGTCGAAACGACCCGGATAGTACACCTGCAGGATACCGATCAGGGCGCTAAGCGATTGGAAGATCCAAATCATGAGCAACACGCGGCGCAGATTGGACAGATCGATCTTAAGGCGCGGAACCCAGAACAGCGGAGCCAGTATGGCCAGGTACATCCCGATTTGCGCCGCGGCGGCGGCCAGGGTGTTGGTGCCGGGATTGAAAAAAGCCAGCGCGACAATTGCGATGATAAACTTCGCCGGCTTGACCGCAGGCGAAGGAAGTCCCTTGCCGCGTAGTCCGAACAGAAGCGCGAGACTCGCCCCAAATACCGCCATCCGCACGGGCACGCGGAGCTGTCCGATCGAGCCCGACAGCAGCGCGACCTGGCAGACGAATCCGAGCGCGAACATGAGCTCGACCGCATGCGTGCGCAAGCTGACCGAAGCGCGTCGGCGCTCCGTCGCGTATCGGTTATCGGGATATGTAGCGGTGGCGGAAGTCATTTCAGTTTAATTCTTCGGAAAGGAAATTCACTGCTTTTCGAGCACTACCCAGGTAACGCCCCAAGCCGGCCAACATAGACGGTTTAGTCTGCCGCGGTCTCCCCACCATCGAATGGCCGTCGCCCGCCGGGTCTGCTGTGCCCAAAGGAGCAAGTCCATGGGATTGCAGAAGTAGGAAGCATCGTAGTCAGCAATAGCCGGCGGCCGAACATCGGGCACCCGGGTCAAGAACTTCACCGGTCGTTCACCCAGCAGCTTCCTGGCGGTATGCGTAAACCGGCCGCATCCATTATGAGAGTCTCCGGATTTTCACAGATGTGATGCCGTCGTCGATTTATTGGTGACGGCGTCGCGGCTCCAGATCTGCCAACACGGCCCCGCCTGTACGCGAGTCCATCCACGCGCCAGGTACTCGGGTGATGGCTGGTCCGCTCTGAGAGCCACGTAGCGCACATTGAACTGATTCAGCGCGCGGACTGGATCCAATAGGACTCCGTCGTAATCGCGCAGCCTGTCGGCGAGCTGATCTGAACGGGCGCTCTCCGACCGCGCCCATGGTCCCCAGCGGCTCGTGCGGAGCAGTTCGCGCTCCGCTTGTGCGAACGAATTGCGGTCCTGGCCTAGAAGAAATGCGTTAAGCGCGATTCGATTCTCCCACTGACGATCGTCCACGAACGCACTCAGCTCGAGCCAGTAGCCATCGAGCGGCGCGAGGTTGTCGAGGGCGCCGGCCAATGACGCGAATTCGGTATCTCCGCCGACGGTCGATCCGGCCTCGAAGCGAACGCCGCGCACGTCGCGCTGCGAACGGTAACAGTCGTACATCCGCGTCAAAGTAACGCTCTCGACGGTTTGTGTCGCCTCAACTGTTCGGAGAAAAAGCCCGCTGAGCATCATGAAGACCACGACCGCGGCCAACGCCACCCTGGTGAACCCCGGTCGTAGCTGAAGAAGAGCTTTCACGACCAGCAGCACGACGAGGAGCCAGAGCATCGGACCCCAAACATAGTGCCAATGAAAGTTTTGGATCTGAAGGCCGGTTATCAACTGCGAATTCTCGAGAATCAGCGCCGACGCCGCCAGCGCCCATAAAAAGAAAAGCTCCCGGCGCGTCGTCCACACGAAGTACAGAGTGGCGATAGCAAGCAGAATCGCCCATCTTCGAAACAACAGTTCGCCGAAATGCGAGATTGGCAGGAAGAAATCCGCCCGATGCATCCAGTCTGGTGAGGTATGCGTCGTAAACAGGAAATCAGCAATTAGGAACGGCGCTCCCACGAGGCATCCCAGCCACGCGATGTGAAAGTAAACGCGTCGATGCGGGCGGTCGAACAAAAGTGCTATCACCAGCGCCAGGCCAATCGCTGTCCACAGGTAGAAGTTCGTGAACGTCAGACCAAAGGCGACGCCGGCCACAAAGATTCTTCGATAGTTCGGCGTGTCGAGCGTGCGCGCGACCGACCAGATGTAAAGGCCTAGAAACGGCCATAGCAGTCCCGGGTCCATCACTCGCCATTGCGGGAAGATCTCCGGATGCTCCGCAGTCAGCGAGCGCGCGTGGTCGAAAGGATAGCGCGCAAGGATTGCTATCTGCCTGATGAGCGGCTTGGCATCGACGACGCCACAATCGAACATAAACAGAACTGACAACGCGCAAGCGATCCATGGATCGACGAAATACCAGCGGAAAACCAGGAACCATGCCGTAGCCATCGCAAGCCCGGCCAGGATTCGCCAGATGAAGTTGATGTAGATAGGATCGAGGTGTGCGACCTTTGCAATGAGTATACCGGGCACCAACTGAAGAGACGGCAGATAGGTCTCGCCTCCGGGCCGTACCGGATCGGTCAACCGCCAAGCGTGATCCAAATACGAATGACCGGCCACAAGGACATAGACATCCAGGTCATCATGGTCCGCGAGCCAGACTGGACGGCCGGTGCGCATCCAGTTTAGGAAGTGCGGCAGCGCAGAAATCAATACGCCCGCCAGGATGCAAGCGATCAGTGCCGGTAATTCGCTGCGCCAACTGACCCCGCGCGACCGGCCTCCCTGTTCAGTCGCGGGTTGCACAGCTCGCGCGATTCCCGATGTATGGAGCTGCTCTGTAGGTCATCTCAAATCAGACTTCGCTTCCTTAAAGGCTCGATGACCGGCTTCTGACGAGCCTCGAATCTGGCCGCTATCGAGAAGCAGCAAGAGTAAGTTTGGAAAAAGTGGAAGTCTATCAATCGCCAAATCGCGACGGCGATAGCTACCATCGGTATAAAGCGTCTTCGGCGGGCGGATCCGAGAGCCAGCAGAGTGGCGGGCCATATCAGGTAGAAATGCTCCTCGACCGCCAGTGACCAGAAATGTTCGGTGTACCATCCTGCTGGAATCACAACGTAGTTGCGGGAAAAAAACAGGCTGCTTAGCCATTCGCAGGGAGTCACAACTATAAGGCCCGCGACCGCAAGCAGACCGATTGTCACCAGGTACGCAATCGCGGGCGGAAGAATCCTGAACGCTCGGTGGATGTAGAAGCTGCCGAGATTTATGCCGCCGGTTTTCCTGATTTCGTCGAGCAGCCGGCCGCAAATTAGAAATCCGCTGATGCCAAAAAAGAGATCAACCCCGAATCTGCCATAAGTGCAAGCGGTGTATAGCGCGGGATTGGCGTATCGGCCACCAACCTGAAACAGCCCGCCGCCCGCATGGGACACCATCACCATTAGAATGGCGATCGCGCGCCATCCGTCGAGTGTCGGACGGTACGCGTAAGAGCGTGTGTTATCCAGACATCCTTATTGTCCTTCGGCTACAAAAGTGGCGTCGACTTGCAGGACTTCCCATCGGTCGCGATCGATAAAGCCGGGCGTAATTCCTACACAGCGAAACCCCGAGCCTACAATCCGGGCATAGAGATCGATAAAGGCAGGTGAATTTTCATAGAGCGGACATAGCGACATCTCGGTGTAAATTACGGTTACGCGAGGCAACGTCTGCGCCGCACCGTCCAGCACACTCCCTTCGAATCCCTGGACATCCATCTTTAGTGCGAACGCGCCATCGTATCCGGCGAGGCTTGTTTCGACGAAATCGTCGAGCTTCAAAACATGAACGCTTTCCATTCCCGTGTATGCGGAAATCGGCAATGCTTCAACGTGACGTCGGAGCATCGGGAGAAGAGAAGAACTTTCGGAGTTGCCGGCGATGTTCATATCCGCGACGCCTTCCGCCGCACCTAGTGCACAACGCGGCGCGACGGACCATTGCTGGTAGCCACGAGCAGCCTCGGTGAGCATGGCATAGGGACCCGAAAGGGGTTCGAACGATACTATCGACCGCGCGCCAGCGCGAAGCATTCGCTGTGCGAATTGACCTGTATTGGCGCCGACATCGAGTATCATCGCGGCACCGTAACGATCGCAGAGCTTCACCAGACGCCGGTCCGGGTCGTTGACTGGATCGTAACGGATAACGTCCAGTCCGCACTGCCTAAGGAACTTGTGGATTGAGTGACGAACCCTATTGGACATAGCTCAGGGCATCGCGAAGCGCCATTACATGAGAGACGCCAAGAAGATCTGACCTCACTGCCTCATAACGCTCCCAACTGACATCTGTCCGACAACACTCATCTACTGCTTCGAGAATCTTGTTCTGATCCAGGGATGAGCACACCGTTCCAATGCCGTACTCTTTCACGACTCGCGCCAGGCCACTATCTACTGGAGAATGAGCGAGGATAGGCCTCTGCGATTGTATGTAGGTCGTGAGTTTCGTAGGCAGGCTGGTTTTTCTGAAGACTTCGTATCGTGAGCCGTGGGGATACATCGCATAAAGGAAGTCACATTCGGCCAGGGATTCGATGGCTGCCGATTCACACAGATCGCCACGGTCGTCGATTATATCTCCGTGGTCCGCCTGTACCTTTTCAAACTCGCGCGATCGACCTATCTTCAAGACTCTGACAGTCTTACCCACCTTCTCGCCGTATGCCTTTAGAGCTTCGATGAATCGTCGAAATTCAAGCTCCCTATACACAGTCCCTATATGGCCCACCAATAGCAGACCTTCCCTTTGCTGGTAGGCGCTGGCAAACTTCTTCAGTTGCTTCACGTAGCGGAAGACTACCAACGATTTGATATCGGCCTGCTGCTGATAGAACTCGCGCATCCCTTCGCTCACCACGTCCACTGAAACGGCGGCCTTCAACAGTTGCGAAAATGCTTTCGACATGAACGGGACCAGATGCCGATAGCGCTTGGTCCGGGAAAACAAGCATACGGGGTCGTCGTGAACTGTAACGTGAACTGGTTTGCCGCTCGCGGCCAGGTTCAAGCCCACTAATACGCCTTCGTCGGCCGCCACCACCCAATATAAGTCCGCGCTCATGCTGCGCGCGATTCTCTCAACTGCAGAAGAGCCACGATGGATCCACAACGTGCAGCTTCTCACCGCATCCTGCAGCAGCGGGCCACCCATTAGCCGCGTGCCGAGGCAGTTATTCGTGTTCGAGATCGCGCCGTGCTTTTGCAGGTAATACCATTGAATATCCAACTCGGACAGTTCGGGAAGCAGACTCTTCAGCAGTGTTGCGCCGCCCCCGATGGTCGGTGGAAACGGGGTAAAAAGCGCTATGCGCATTGACCTTTATACCGCTCGACGATTTCTCGACAAATCCCACCTAGATCAGTACTTACATGCCATTTTGGGTAATGCGTCCTCGCTTTCGTAAGATCGCTGTAGTAGCAAATGTGATCGCCACTTCTAGCTTCTTCGACGTAGTGCGATTTCATTGGTCGGCCCGTGATGTCCTCGATTATTCGAAACGCTTCGAGGATCGAACATGCGTTATCTTTGCCTCCACCCAGGTTGTACACTTCGCCGCTCCTGGGCGCTCGCGAAAACTCCAGCATGAACTTAACTACGTCTCTCGAATGGAGGTTATCTCTTACTTGCTTGCCCTTATAACCAAAGACGGTGTACTCGCGACCTTCCAGATTGCACTTGACCAGGTAATTGAGAAAGCCATGGAGCTCGACCGCCGAGTGATTGGGTCCGGTAAGACATCCACCGCGCAGGCAGCAGGTGGGCTGATTAAAGTAGCGGCCATACTCCTGAACCATTATGTCCGACGCGAGCTTCGAAGCACCAAAGAGAGAATGCTTGCTCTGATCTATTGGAAAGTCTTCCGCAATTCCGCCTTCGAAGGATGGGTCATCGTAGTCATAGCGCGTGCTCAGTTCCTTCATTGGAATTGAGTTAGGCCGGTCCCCGTACACCTTGTTGGTGGACATATGGATAAACGGTGCTTCGGAGCAATAACGCCGTGCCGCCTCCAAGAGGTGTAACGTACCGAGCGCATTGACTTCGAAATCGACAAATGGGATTGCCGCGGCTCGGTCATGCGAAGGCTGGGCAGCAGTGTGGATTATAAGATTCGGTTTGATTTCTTTCACCAGAGCTAACAACGCCTGGCGATCGCGGATATCGAAATTCTCGTGCCGGTAGCCTTTGATTCGGCTGTGTAGGACTTCGAGGGTTCGGGTGGTATCGCCTTCAGGCCCAAAAAAAACGGCCCGCTGGTTGTTATCGATCCCAACGATTCGGAACCC
Organism: uncultured delta proteobacterium; assembly: GCA_963794325.1. Taxonomy (GTDB): domain Bacteria; phylum Desulfobacterota; class Binatia; order Binatales; family Binataceae; genus Binatus. Next base: position 35,440 of record CAWCDG010000004.1, read on the forward strand.
GTCCCCTGCAAAGAACAGGGAGGCTTCCGATCCGATCAAGCCGCAAGAACCGGTTATTAAGGCTAACTGTTGGGGCAAGTTAAGATTTCATCTCGGGCCGGCGAGTCACTCGCGCGACGAGTACGTCCGGCGAACTTCGCACTACATCGACTTGCATCCGGGAATCTCGGAGCAGCGCGGCCACCTGCGGGTCGCGAGGATCGACCACAAGATAGAACTCCCTATCCGGCGCGGCGTCCATCCACCACTGGATTCGTTCCCATCGGCCATAGCGATGCATCAGCCAATCATCGTCTTCGAGCAACGGCACACTCTGTCGATGCGCGTAAATGCTAATCAGCTCCGGCATTCCGTTTATCACCACCCCGCTCTGAGGAACCTCCTGCTCGGCCATCGCAATGTAGCTCGCCAGCTGTTCCTGGTCCTTTACGAATGCTGGATTTGCGCCGCGCATCAGCCGATAGGAATAGCTCGCAAACGATGCGAGCGCGCTGATCGTCACGACCGCGAGCGCGGCGCGCGCCGGATGCGCTATCGACAAGCCGGCCGCGTGGACGACCTGCGTGAAGCCAACCAGGAACGCCATCACGATCAGCGGAAACAGCGGAAGCAACATCCGGGGTCCCAAATCGCGCAGATCCCAGGGCCAGATCAACATGATCGCGAGACTCAGCGAGCCAAAGATCCACAGACATGCGTATCGGCGCAATCCCAGCCGCGCAAGCCGGACAATTCCCGCGATCAGCACCGCACAGACTGTCAGGTTGAAGGCCGCCGCCAACAGCGGAAACCGCGCATAGATACGCGCCGCCGGCGTGCTCCACAGTTCCGGCAGGACTATCGGAGGGAGCACATCGTTAAGTCCCCGGAAATTTTTCATCGTGCGCCAGATTCCCGCTTGAGGCGTGGACCATACGGCCGCGAACTCGCTGCGATACGATGCCGAATCGGCCGGGCCATGGGCGTGTCCGACGACGATACTGATTGAGACCATCAGCAGCAGAAATCCGGCGACTGAGGCGACGATCGCGGTCTTGCGCCGCGGCAGGAGTGCGGCCTGCGCGATCAGCGCGGGAAAAACTGCGATGCCGTTGCCGCGCACGCAGAAGCAGATCGCCGCGAGCGCGCCGCCGGCGAGAAATATCGGCGCCGGATAGCGCGTCGCAATCCTCCAACTGCTGATCGCGAGTAGCAGCACCGCCAGCGCCAGCGCGGAATACAAAGTGTCGCTCATTATCGTACTGGAAGACGCGATCATCGTCGGATGAAGCGAGATGGCCGCCACCGTTAACAGCGCGTAGACGGGCGGCATTTTGAGCTGCAGCAGCAGGAGCCACGAGAGATACAAGAAGACCGCGGCGGAGACTGCGACCAAAATTCGGGCGCTTTGGATGTCGGAAGCGAGACCGCTTTGCCCCGGTATCAGCTTCATCGCGACCGCCAGGGCGAGCGGGAAACCTGGAGGATATTTCCTCGCGATCGGATCGCCCGGCCTGCTCGGAAGCCGATAGCCGTGGCCGTCGCGAATTGATTGTGCGGTGACCAGGTAGATGCCGTCGTCACGGACGCGCCCGACGTATCCCCGGTTCAGACGCGCGATCCCGAAGCTCCAAACCGCGAGGTACGCAAGCAGAACCCATCCAAGCCGACGCCTCGCTCGCATCGACTCAGTTGCGTGCCACACCAAGCTGTTCGTAAATGGGAATCAGTTCGCGCGCCATCCGCGCACGAGCGAAGCGATTCTCCGCGGTCTTGCGCGCCGCCACACCGAGTTGCGCTCTTAGCGGAGCGGCGCTCGCAAGTTGACGGATCGAATCGGCCAGCGCAGCCGCGTCACCCGGCGCGATCGCGATTGCGTCCTGCCCCGGCGTCACGATTTCAAGCGCGCCGCCGGTCGCCGTCGTGATCACGGCTTTCCCGCACGCCATCGATTCCGCGATCACACGCCCGAAAGGTTCGGGACTGGTGCTGGCGTGGACGACGATATCGAGTGCGCGAATGGCCGCCGCCGGATCGTCGACGAAGCCCGTGAACCCAACATTGCCGTTGAGCGAGAGCCCGTCGGCGACGCGTCGCAGCTGCGCTATGTCCGCCTGGCTCCCGCGCGTGCTGTAGAGGCTCCCGCCGATGACGTACCCGCGCACCGGCAACTCGCCCGGGAGCATCGCAAGCGCGCGAAGAAAAATTTCGTGGCCCTTCCACTGCGCCATCGTGGCGAGCAAACCGACTCGCACGACCGCGCCCTTTGGCCGGATCAGCGCCGCCAATGCGTCGAGATCGGCGGACGCGCCGGCAGGGTTGAACGCCTCGAGGTCGATGCCGTTGTGAATCGGCACGATCTTACGAATCCGCGGACACGCCGCGCGCAAGTCGTCGGCGACGCTACGCGAATTCGTCACCGCGACCGCACATCGCCGCGAGTGCATCGCGAGCAGCCGCGACATCGCCGGCCGCTGTCCCACGTAGTCACGCACGTGCCAGATAATCGGCACCGATTTCGGCGCCGCCCACGCGGCCAGGATGTGCGTTTTGAACCCGTTGGAATGCACGAGGTCGGGATGCTCCGCCGAAATCGCCGAGCGCAGGGCCGGCACATGCGCCATCGCCGCGATTCCAGCGCGGCCAAGTCCCGCGACAAACCTCGCGGTGCGCATCGCGCCGCCCGACGTATTCGCCGACGTATTGGCGATTGCAGAATCGCCGAATTCCGCAAACGCCGCTGGATACTCGATTGCGCTGGCCGCGACTCCGATGTCCCGCGCAGCTTTAAGCAGAGGACCGTCTTCACCTGCTATCAGCGACAGTTGCCAATCCGGCCGGAGCGCGCGCATCTCGGTCATGAGGTCGAGGAGACTGCGCTCGGCACCGCCCAACTGCGCTTTCGGATTGAGGTAGAGAATCTTCACGCGCGGCGTATGCGTTTGCGCTATTGAGACTGACTTCCCGCTTGCGCCGGGACGGCATTGGCGAATTTTTTGTGGAAATCATCGGCGGTGGTTCTGTACGTCTCGTTGCCCGGCTCGAGTTTCGCCGCTCGCGCGTACGCCTTGTCGGCGCCGGCGTAGTCGTATGCATGCTCGTCCGCGTTGGCCAGCGAGTAGTATGCGAGCGCGGAATCCGGCCGCAACTGGATCGCTTTGGTCAGCATGATCACCTGTTGATTGAAGTCGCCATTCTCGCCGTAGAGATTGCCGAGACGCATCGTCAGGTCGAAAGAGTCCGGATGCTCGACGGCGATTTTTTTGATTGCGTCGATCGCAGACGGCAAGTCGCCCATGGTTTGCGCCGCGCCCGCCAGCAGTGACTGCATCTCGTAGCTGTCGATTCCGTTGTCGATCGCCTGCGCGACCGTACGTTTGATGCCGGCGATGTCCTTCTGCGGCGCATACACATTCAACGCCAATGCGTAATACGCGCCCGGTTGGTCGGACTCGACTGCGATCGCCTGTTCGAGCAGGGACTGCGCGCGTTTGAAATCGCGGCCTCGCGACGCAGCCGCCGCCGCGCTCAGCAGATACTGATACTGCTGATGAGAATCGCGCGCGTGTTGCGCCGCGCCGGCGTAGATCGAGGCTTCGTCGGAATATTTTCCAACCCCGTCGTAGAAGGCCGCCGCCGCCGACAGCGCGCCGGGCACCTGCTCCGCCGTAGCCCGCGCGATCCCCCGTTCGATCGCGCCGCGTTCATCCGGCGACAACCACACCATGACGCGATCCGACATATAAGGATGGGTATTCGGCGCCGGCGAATTGTACACCGACAGCTCAATCTGCTTGAGCGCGTCGCCGTCCATCCCAGCTCCGGCGAGTTCGCGCATGTAAGCGTCGCGCGTGTACGGACTCATCGGGTCGAGCACAAGCGCGATTCCTCTCTCGCGCAGGCGGTCTGCCAGCGTCATGCGAGCGCCTAGGGAGTCCGCCGTCGCTTCATGCGAATAGGTGTTGGCGGGATATAGCAGCAGCATCGATTTCGCCTGCGCGGCCGAAGTCGGCGGCACCAGATTGTACGGATACGCGATCGAGGGCTGTATGAACGTCGCCATCAGCAGGCAGACCGCCGCAATCGGCACCCACATTCGCGCATACCAGGCGCGCGGGCGCTGGAATTCGTCGGCGTCGTCGTCGACAGTCCAGGCCCACGAAACCCTGACCGCCAGCCCGAGGATTATCGCGAAGAAAAAAGCGATCGCCGGAATCTGCAAATCGAAATCGAAAAACTCAATGACGCACATCACCGCGAGCCCCGTCACCAGCCCGGCCTCTATCGGTACGATTCCCGCCGGCAGTTGCACGAACCTGCGATAGATGAAAGTGCAGGCGCGCAGAAGGAACCACGCGGCCAACACCACCCCGACTATCCCGGTCTCAGCGATCAGTTGCAGGTAGTCGTTGTGCGCTTCTGAAAAATACAGCTCCGACCACGGCCGCGCGCGGTATCGCGTGAACAGCTCGGGCCAGGTGCGTAGTCCGATGCCCGCCACCGGAAAATCCTCGGCCATCTTGAGTCCGTCCGACCACGCGCTAATCCGGTTCGGGTTGCCGGCATCGAGGTCAAGAGAATTCTGGACGCGCTCGGTCACCTGGCCCCGCCCGCTGGCGCCGATGAACAGCATCGCGAGCACCAGCATGCACGCCGCTCCGGCCAGCGCGATTTGTCGCGAGCGCGCCGGACGCTCGATGCCCTCCCCTCTGCGCGAGGTCAGAATCATCACCAGCGCGACGCCGAGCGCAAGGCCGATCCAGCCGGCGCGTGACTGGCTCAGAATAATCGCGGCCATCAGCACGAACGAGGTTACGCCGCATCCGATCCGGTACCCGTTCGACCATCGCGCAGATACCAGCGGGCTGCCGAAGAACGTCCCGGAAATCGCCAGCGGAAAAATCATCGCGAGGAAGCCGGCGAAATGATCGGGATCGACAAAGGGACCGCTGGCGCGCGGCACGACGTCGAGCATCGGCGCGCCCCAATCGAGCGGCACGAAGAACCAGAGAATCCTGCCGTTCCAGGTTGCCTGCTGAAGCAATCCAATGGTCGCGATGCCCAATCCCACCGCGAGAAAAACCGTCACCAATCCGCCGACCAACCAATCGCGCTCGACCTTCGAAGCGAACGGGCCGATCGGGACGAACGCAACCAGCATGAAAAGCGCCGCGCATGCCGCAAACAATAGCAGTCCCGACCACGACAGTACCGGCGCGATAGAAAGGGGCCGCCATCGCGTCGAGTAAATTTTCGAGAGCCACTCCGAGCTTCGATCCGGATAACTGGCGCCGGCATTGTTACCCTCTTCGACGGCCGCGGTCGGCGGTTTCGGCGCGAATGGAATCGCCGCTCCTGCTTTCACCTCAGCGAGCGTCGGCAGCACGACGGCGCCGGCGTGGGTCAACGCAGGCTCAGCGGTTTCCGGCTTGATCGAGCCTTCCAGTCCGGTGTACGGCGCGCTTTCAGGCCATCCGGGAAAAACCTGCTCGTACAGTCTGTACGTCGAAGGCGACAGAACATGAATCGCCGCCGGCGGGAGTGGCAGCAACTGCAGCAGCGCAAACGCGAGAAACGCCACGATCGGAATAGCAAACGTTCGAATCTGCAATCCGAGTTCCGCGGGGTACCCGTCGCGCGATGCGCGCCCGAACGGCCACATCAGCAGGAGCGCGAACGCCTCCGCTTCGCCGATTTTGTAGGCCCACGGATGTACCGCGCCGAACGCCAGCGGCATGAACACCGCAAGGAAGACGATGCCGCCCACCAGCAGCACTCGGCGCCTGCGGTGATCGTGCACGCGACTCGATTCGCTCATTGAATTTTCGCGCAGGATGCTCGAACCAATCGAGCGGCGACGGCCTTTTAAATCCGGACGCTAGGCGCTGTCAGGACCGCTGGAATCCTTGAACGGCATCTCCATATCGGAATCAGGCCGCGTGTAATGATTGTAGTAGTGCGAGTAGTGCCCGTAGCCGGGATGCTTGATGTCGATCTCGTTGAGCAGCACACCGAAAATTTTCGCGCGCGCATATTCGAGCTTCGCGCACGTCATCTTCACGTGATGCTTGGAGGTCTTGAGGCTGTTCACCACCAGCACCACCCCATCGACCACCGTCGCCAGCAGCAGCGCGTCGCTCACCGGCATCACCGGCGGCGAATCGATGATCACCACGTCATGCTCATGAGCCACCATCGCGAGCACCTGGCTCATCCGTTCCGAGCCGAGCAGTTCGGTGGGATTCGGCGGCAGCGAGCCCGCGCACATAAACGAAAGGCCGTCGACGATCGTCGTTCTGATCACGTCCTGCACTTCACAAGTCCCGGTCAGCACTTCGGTGAGCCCAGCAGTATTCTCGAGCGCCAGAACGCGATGGCATCGGGGCTTCCTTAGATCGGCGTCAATCAGCAGCACGCGAGCCCCGGTCTGCGCGAACATCGCGGCCGTGTTGGTGGCGGATACGGTCTTGCCCTCGGAGCTGTGAGCGCTGGTGAACAGGATCGTCTTCGGCGGCGCTCCCGCCCGCGACAGCATCAGCGCGGTCCTGAAGGTGCGATACGCCTCGCCGACCAGCGAATACGGATTTGCAACGCCGAGCAGCTCGCGCCCGTAGCCGATTTTCTTGATGCCGTTGTCTTCCGGCAGCAGCGTTGCTCCTTTCGCCTTGAGCCGAAGGTTGGCGAACGAAGGAATCGCTCCGATGTTCGGCACGCGCAGGTAGCGCTCGACTTGTTCCGGCGTCTTGAGCGTGGTGTCCAGGTATTCGAGTCCGAAGACCAACCCGATAACTGCGATCAGCGCCAGCATCGAGTTGCGCGCGACCATGTTGAATTTTCTCGGACTCGACGGCCCGCCCGGCGTCTCCGCCGGATCGACGATTACGATGTTCGAGGTTTGCGACTCCGCCGCGAGCGCAATTCCCTTCATGCGCTCGAGCACGCTCTCGTATAGTTCGCGGTTGGTATCGACCTCGCGCTGCAGAATCGCGTATTCAACCGCCGCATCGTTGAGCCCGAGCGCCTGCTGCCGCTCCTTGTTCATCTCGTTCTGCAGCTTCTGTTCCTTGTCCGATGCGGCCTGGTAAGAGCCCTGGATTCCCGCGATGACGCGCGAAATCTCGGCCTCGAGCCTCTGCTGTAACTCCGCTCGCTTCGCCGCCATTTGCATCATGGGCGGATAATCGGGCTTGAACTTTCTCCCCATGCTCGCGTAGTCGCCGTCGATTGAGTTCAACTGCGCCTGCACCGTTTGAACCCCGGGGTCGCCCATCACGGCCGGCATCGAATCGTATTTGCGGCTGTCGATCAGCTGCATCTGCGCCTCGAGGCCGATTCGATCGACCTGCGCGGTAGTCAAGTCCTTGCTCAGTTCGGAGACGCGATCGAGGACCACCGTCTCCTTGCCGTCCAGCGACATCAGTCCCGGGATAATTCCTTTCGCGCGGCGGTAGTCATTGAGCGCGACTTCGGACTTTTCGAGGCTGTCCTTCAGCTCGCCGAGCCTCTCCTTCAGAAAATTCTCGGCTTCCTCGTTGGACTGGCTGCGCAGCTCGATTCCGAGCCTGATGTATCCGTGCGCGTGCGCGTTGGCGAGTCTGGAGGCGAGCAGCCGGTCGGTCGAAACGTATTCGATCGTCACTAAATCAGTGTCAGTGACCGGCGAAACCTTCAGCCCGCTCAGGTAGTGACTAATCAGCGCCGGCGGAACCCCGTTGTGCTCGGTAGGGTCGTCCACAGGATGCGGCCGCGCCTTGCGCCCGTTGGTGTGATTGAGCCAATGACTGACCGAGGACAGCGCCGACGCGATCAGGCCGGGCTGCGGCTTGGGCCCGAGGAACGCCGGGTTGTGTTCCAGGTTCTCCGCACGAACTACGTACGCGCCCAGGGTTCTGCTGCGCAGAATTTCCAGCTGAGTTTTCTGGAAGTTCTCGTACATGTCGGAATCGTAGATGTTCTGATCATCCTGCGTGGCGTCCTTGCCCTGCATGATCTGAGGACTTCCCGGCTTGAGCAGTATCGTCCCCTTCGCGGTGTAGAGCGGCGTCTGCATGTATGCGTAGATCGTCGTCAGCACCAGCACCGCGAATACCACGCCTATAACCAGCGACAGCCGCTTCCTGATCACATGCCAGTAGCCGAGCAGATCGATCCGGCCCTCCTCTTCGTCGAAGGCGCCGGGGCCGAATCCGATTCCGCGCGGCGGCTCTTCGAGCTGGCTGGTGCGGCGGATGAAATATGGCGATGGTTGGGTCATATCACGCGTGCACTAGAACGTCGGCAGCGGGATCGCCATGCGGGTAAGTACGTTGTACACAACATAGGGACCAATCTTGGCGTCCGAGTATGGAACGTCGATTACGTCATTCGCACGGACCGGAATGTCGGGATTCTCACCTTTCGCGATCTTTACCAGGTCGATCGGTATCGCGACTTTGTTGCCATTGCCGTCACTGCGCATCAGCGTCGCGTCCGAAGGATCGGCTGCGTACATCGCTCCGCCCGCCGATCCTACCGCACCCAGCGCAGTAAGTCCCGATCCGACCGTGAAGTAGCCCGGCCGATAAACCCATCCGGTGACCATCACATTGCCGCCGCCCGGAACCACGATGATGTCCCCCGGCTCAACCGGCATGTTCATGTAATGCGCACTGCCGGTCAGCGCAGTTGCTTTGAGCGGAATCACGACCGCCGGCCCATTGGAGACGCTCTTCTGTAGATCCTCCATCGTCGGCGCGTCCTTCGGCGGCGGCACAGTCAGCACGTTGGCGGGAGGGCCGGCATGCGGATCGCCGTTGTTCGCGACGCTGACGGGCCGACCCGCCTGGTCGCCCGGGTCCGACATCGACAGGGCCACGCGCTGCAGTTTCAGTCCCTCGCTGCTGACCTGCGGCATGATAACGACTTCGTCAGCCGCGTCCGCGGTCACGCCGCCGGCCTGCGTCAGGACGTCGAGCACCGATTCGCCAGCGCCACTGAGCGTAATCAGCCCCGGCGCGTGCACCGCCCCGACCACCGCGACCTGCCGGCTTTTGTATTCCTTGACGAACAGATCGACCTGCGGATCGTACATGTATTTTTCCAGCGCCTTCGAAATCTTGTCGCGCAGCTCCGACTCCGGGATTCCCGCCGCGTGGACCGTGCCGATTAGCGGCAAGTCGATATTGCCTTCGCTGCCAACCCTCACCGTGCGCTCTTTGAACTCATCCACTCCGGGTACTGAGATCTGGAGCATGTCGCCGATGCCAATTGGATAGTCGGTCGTGCTGGCTTGCGATCGCGCGGTCCAAAGCGTTTCCAGGCGCTCGAGGTTCTTGGGTGAGCTCGCCACGCTTGGAACGCGATCTTCCGCCGATGGCGCGGGGGCATTCGGCGATTGAACATCAGCGGCCGATGCCGCCGTTGCCGGCGGCGCCGCCTGAGGGGCGGGCGCACTGGCGCAACCTATCAGCGATACGGCCGCAATCGCGGCAATTCCATACAATGAATGTCGAGTCGCGTACTTACTCATTTCGATTTAGAAACCTTCGTGTCTGTTGACGAGGCTCCGAGCTTTGCAACCGCCAGTGGAGGCGCTGTTTTCGATAGCCCCCAATTCACAGTCAGCCCTTCCGCGGGCACATAGGATACCACCGTCTCACCCTTCAGCATCAGTCTGTAGGCTCCCGCCCGGAGACCGCGTATCTCGTACGATCCCTCGGCGTCGGAAACGGCCGACCCTGCACCAGCCCCGGTCGAAGCGAGCACCGAAACCTGAACGCCGGCCACCGGTTGTCCCATCTCATTGGCGACATGGCCGACGAGATCAGCACTCGACGCGGCGGTGGCCGGTATTATTACGAACATTCCAGCCGTGGCCAATGCAGACAGCACTCTTGACCGGGTATGCGTCCGCCCTCCCATCAGGCGGGCATTGCGATGAAAACCGTTGGAATCCATGGCGCTCAGCCTTCGCAGTCTCGAAGTTGAACGATCCTCAACGTCACACGACACCGTCTCCGCGCTCTTTAAGCCGCATGCCGCGATTCGCTCGGGGTCTGGTTGATTGATCGCGTATCGCTGTCGCCGGTGATTTTGTACGAAGATTAACCTTGAAGACAGCGAAAGTCAGCCCGAACCTCAGGGCAGTTCCCAACCCTTCGCGCCGCTGCATGAAAAACCAGCGCCCGCCGTGCCTGTCGTGTAAAATGTATGAGTCCCGATCGTGCTCGGGATGCTAGCAACTTCACTGACGCTAAAGCAAGTGAAGAGTTCCTATGAAAAGTAGTAATATCGTACGAGGCGTAAACACCCGCAACTAGGCCAACTCAGGCAGCGATAGGCTATCAGTGCCCTTCCAGCGCAGAATATCAGCAAAGGGATTCGAAGATCGATTTCCTTTTAGATCGACGCGCTTTGTCGCTTCAAACCAATCGACGCGATTATTGACAATTTATGCTCACTACGTCCGCGCCCGTTCCGGTGAGTGTGACGCTGCCGGCCGCCGGCGTTCCTGTCGTAACTGCGTGAGCTGCACTTGCCCCGCAGACGCTGTTGGCGCGAACGCAAATATTGGTGAAAGTCCCCGAGCCTGACGTTAGTGTGACCGATCCGTTGCATGGCGTGGCCGTCACAGCACCAGGCGTACTGGACCACGGCACGCTGCCCCATCCCTGCAGCGTTGCGTTTGCGACAGCCACCGGACTCAGTGCGCCGCTCTCGGCAATGATCTGAGTCGGCGAATGGTCGGCGTACATATTCACGCCGGTGAAGGTGACTCTGGCGCCATTGTCGAGGACCGCTGCGGAAGCGTTGTTCGACCCGGCAATCGCACCGCCCTGAATGCTGACGTTCTCCGGTCCCGTCACAAACAGATGGGAGAACGCGCCGCTTCCTTCGGCGTCGTCCTGCGGATTTATCTCGGCTATGGTTCCACCGATGCCGGATGAAACAGCCAGGCCATACCTGGGCGCCGTGATTGAGGACTGGGTACACAAAGGATCGGTCAGAGTGGCGTTTGAATTGATAGCTTCACAAGCCCAGGCATTTGTCACTTGAGTGTTGTAGAAATAAACATCGTTGGCGTTGCTCGCGACAATCCCATAGCGACCCGGCACACCTATATAGTAGAGGTTGGAAAAGATGAAATTGTTATAGGCCAGGTTCCATAGTTCAAAGCCTATTTCGCAACCCTTAAATCCGAATCCTTGTCCACATGAGATATGATCAGCGGTCGCGTTGTGGGTTCCGTCGAACAGCAATCCCGACACGTCCGGGCCGCTTGGGTTGATAACGATATTCTGCACAGTGTTGTAGGTCTGGTTGAGTCCGGGCACGGTACTTCCAGAAAAATACTCGTAAAGCCATCCGAAACCCCATGAGCCTGAAGCCAGGCTGTTGTCGTAGGCCTTGATAAACGGTGCGCCGCCCGGCGCGGTCTCACCGTTGGTCAGTATTAGAGTATTGGAGTCGGCGCTAAACTTCGCGCTAGGAACTGTTCCGATAGTGCCAGTCCAACGAGCCGAGTTGGATATGCGCACCGAATCGACGTAGCCGTTGATTGCCCCCGCATAACTGCCTCCATTGGGCCATGCGGTACCCATCGAAGGGCCGATGGTCACGTCCTCAGTAGGGTCTTGAACTATAGTGCCCGACGCGGCCGCTGTTCCAGCAGGAGAGCAATTAGTACTTCCGGGAATACAGACGTACATTCGAGCGGTCGTGCCGTCGTAAGTCAAAGCATAGTAGTACACAGTTCCGGTAGTAACTGCGCCGCCATTGTTACCGACGTTTCCACCCGTCGTATGCAATTGAAAATTCCACTGTCCACCGGAGATTCTGGTTTGGAACGCCGCGACTTGCCCTATCGTCTGTGACGGAACGGAATTACTGGTAACCATGTTGCCATCGCCTGCGGTTACATCCTTGACGTACATCTCAACGGTGAAGGCGCTTAGACCGTTCAGATTCATGCCGCTCGGCGATCCTAGTGGACCGTTAACGCCGTCCCACTCACGCAGATTCAGCCAATAGTTATTGCGCGATGCGTTCGTGAAATCGAAGGCGTTGCCCGCGCCGCTGACCAGAGACGCACGAAGCGGGATGCCGGTAAAAGCAGAACCAACGAACACCAGCGTCTTGCCGAAGTCATAGAAGGGCTCGATAGGACCGGCGATGCCCGTGCCGCTGAGATTAGCGCCGTTACACTTGCCCCATAATGGATAGTTGATCCTGTAGCCGGTCGCAGAAGGTAAGAATCCTTGGCCGGGAGTTGTGCATTCGGCATTTAGAACGTTCTGTATGCTTGCAGTGTCGTCGGTCGCGGCGTCGCCCTTCGCGCCGTAAGCCTTTGCGTTATAAGCCCCGTTGATGTTGAACCCGCTGAGCGCGTCTGAGCCGTCGTGCTTCGCACCCGCCATCGTGTTGACCTGCGCGCCCGTCTGCCCGGAATAGATCGGAGCTTTGCCGCCCAGCACGGTCTGCACAGTAGCCGCGGGCAGCGTCCCGGAGAGATCGCCCCCGGTCATCGTAGTCGAGGTAGTGACCGGGACCTGGCCGCCGAGGACGGTAGCTACAGTAGGATTTGGTAGTGAGCCGCCTAAGTCTCCCCCGCTCGTCTGCCCGAACGAAAGCGCGTCGCCGCTAGCTGTTCCGTTGGCCAGCGATGTGACCTTGTTGCCATTCGCGTTAAGAGTCGATTCGAGGGTGCTGATTGAGCAGGACCACTGGCCGCGGGCTCCGAGTGCCCATGCACCGCCTCCTCCACTCCCGCACGGCGTCGTGCGCTTGCAGTCTTTGCAGTAGAGGATCAAGCCGTCCTGCTCGGCCGGCAGATTTGCGAAGGTAGGACTGACAACCATCGGCAAGATGGGTTGGCCGCCGGACAAGCGGCTGTTGATAGCCTCGCGGAACTGGAGTCCTGCGCCGACGCCGGTGAAATTTGGAATCGGTTGATAGGCGCCGGGGGGCGGCAAGTTCTGCGCATCGGCGCTCGACAGCGAAATCATTACAAGCGCTAATGCGGAGACTGAAAAGACTGAAAGAACCGGCCACGAAGTCCGTTTCGAGTACATTTCTGACACCTTGCCGCGGACGGTCGGGCGTTTATCGCGAGATTTCAAGCAGTGATCGTAAATAGCGCGGGCGGTAATCGAAGATAGACGAACATCAGCAATAGTCTGCCATCAAAATTCGAAAAGCGTAAGGCTAAAAAGTTCAGGGGCAGGGGTGACCCCTGCACCCAGTGCTTTTGGCTGTTCGTGGCGGCGCTCCTTCGTCGCGCCGCGCGATTCGATCCTCCACCCTAACCGTCCTCCGATGTTGGAGGAGGGAATCAAGGCGGGAAAACAGTCTCGTTCCTACTCGCCCTTGGCTTCGAGCCAGCGTTCGGCGTCGATGGCGGCCATGCATCCGGTGCCGGCGGCGGTTACTGCCTGGCGATAGACGCTGTCGACGACGTCGCCGCAGGCGAAGACGCCGTCGATGTTGGTGTAGGTCGAGCCTGGCTTCACTTTGAGGTAGCCGATCTCGTCCATCTCGAGCTGGCCCTTGAACAGCGCGCTGTTGGGATTGTGACCGATCGCGACGAACACGGCGTCAGTCTTGTGGTCGGTGAGTTTACCGGTCTTGAGATTTTTCAACGTGACGCCGCTGACCCCTTCTTTCTGCTCGCCGTGGATTTTTTCGATGGCGGAATCCCAGATGAATCCAATCTTGGGATTCTTGCGCGCGCGATCCTGCATGATCTTCGACGCCCGCAGCGAATCGCGGCGATGCACGACCGTGGCTTTGTTGACGAAGCGGGTCAGGAAGGTTGCTTCTTCCATCGCGGTGTCGCCGCCGCCGACCACGATCGCATCCTTGTTCTTGAAGAATGCGCCGTCGCAGGTGGCGCATGCGCTGACCCCATAGCCCATCAATCGTTTTTCAGAATCTATTCCCAGAAGTTTCGCGGTCGCGCCGGTCGCGATGATCACGGCTTCGGCCTGGATCACTTTGTCGTCGGCGACCAGCTCGAAGGGCCGCTTGCCGAAACGCACCTCGGTAACCGCGCCGCTTATGAAACGCGTGCCGAACCGGGTCACTTGGCGACGGAACACGTCCATCATCTCGGGACCCTGGATGCCGTGCTCGAAGCCGGGATAGTTCTCGACCTCGGTGGTGATAGTGAGCTGGCCGCCGGGTTCATAGCCCTCGATCAAGAGGGGATTCAGATTGGCGCGGGCAGTATAGAGCGCCGCGGTGAGTCCGGCGGGGCCGGAGCCGAGAATTACGACCTTGTTGATTTGATCAGCCATATTATTCGTTTGCGTGATGGTTGAGATGTTCGGGCGAACCGAGAATCAAGAGTTTATTGTATCTGCGCGGGCGGTCAACATAAGCTCTAACCACTCCTTCGATGGCGGGCAAGAAACAATCCTTAAAGCGGGGCGCCGTATCCACGCGCCTGACGCATCTTGATGCGCGCGGGCGGATTCGGATGGTTGATGTCGGCGAGAAGCCGGTGACGCGCCGCGAGGCAGTGGCGCGCGGCGAGGTCCGGATGGCGCGCGCGACGTTGGATGCGATCGTCGGCGGGCGCCTCAAGAAGGGCGAAGCGCTCGCGGCGGCGCGGATTGCTGGAATCATGGCGGCGAAACGCACGCATGAGATGATTCCGCTATGCCATCAGATACCGCTGGAAGTGGTCGAGGTCGATTTCAATCCCGATGCCACCCACTCGACGCTGCAAATACAAGCGCGCGCGGTGACGGACGCGCGCACCGGCGTCGAGATGGAAGCGCTGGTCGCGGTGAGTGCGGCGGCGCTGACGATTTACGACATGGCCAAGGCAATCGATCGCGCGATGGAAATCGGCGCGATTCGGCTGATCGCGAAGCGCGGCGGCCGCAGCGGCGACATTGCTCGCGACGGCGAGCCGCCATGGCCGATACGGTGAACGCGCCGCTCGCGCGCGCGATTCTTAAGCGCGGGAGGGAGGGGCCGGTCCGCGGCGGAAATCCGTGGATTTTCTCGCAAGCAATCGACCGGATTGAACCGCCGTCGCCTGAGGCGGGTGCGCTGATCAGCGTGCATGACGCCTCGGGCGCGTTGATTGGGATGGGTTACTGCAACCTCGCGACGACGATCGCGATTCGGATGCTGGCGTGGGGCGAGACTCCCGGTATCGACGAGTTGGTCGCGCGGCGGTTGAAGAGCGCGATCGCGCTGAGAAAGCGATTCATCGATGACGATACGAATGCGTACCGACTCGTCAATGGCGATGGCGATGGGCTGTCGGGGGTCGTCGTCGATCGATTCGGAGATGTGATCGTCGTGCAAATCCTGACTGCGGGCGCGGACCGGATGCGCGCGGCGATGGTCGATGCGCTGAGCGAGCTGCTGCATCCGCAGGCGATCATCGAACGGAGCCATGGCGCGGTGCGGAAGCAGGAGGGCCTCGACGATCATATCGCGGTTCTCGCCGGCGAGGCGGTGACAGAAACGATCGCGGTCGAGAATGGAATCAAGCTCAAGATTGATTTCGAGCATGGACAGAAGACCGGGTACTTCCTCGATCAACGCGACAACCGCGCGGTTGCGGGCCGAATCGCGGCCGGCGGGCGGGTGCTCGACGCATTCTGCTACCAGGGTGGATTTTCGCTGGCGGCGCTTGCAGGACGCGCCAGTAAAGTCGTCGCGGTTGATACGTCGGCGCGGGCGCTCGAAGTCGCGCGGCAGAATCTCGAGCTGAACGAGCATCCTGCGAGCGCCGTCGAGTTTGTTCACGGCGAGGCAGGCAAGTTCATGGCGGAGACCGCGAATCGGTTCGACCTGATCGTTCTCGATCCGCCGCCGCTGGCGCGCAGCCGGGGCGATGCGGAGCGCGCAGGACGGCTTTACGTCGAGCTCAACACGGTCGCGATGCGGGCGTTGGCGCCGGGCGGGCGTCTGATGACGTTCTCGTGCTCGACGCATTTTCGCGGCGAGGATGTTGTCCGTGCGGTGCGATTCGCCGGGTCCAACGCGGGCCGCACGCTTCGCTTGATTGCGCATCTCGGGCCGGGCGCGGACCATCCTGTGCTGCTCGGTCATGGCGAGGGCGAGTACCTGACCGGCCTGCTGCTGGCGGACTTGTAGTTTCTGGCTGACGCTCAGTGATGGAGGTATCTCGATGGCCGCCAAAGTCGCGGCGCTGGTGCGCGGCGAAACTGGAGGCTAAGGCAGTCGCACCGGTTCGATCACTCGCACCAAAAATACGACTTGCTAAGCTTGCGGGTTTGCTTGAGTATAGAGCAAATTTTTCGACGGGATCGGGCGAATGGAGCGAAAAGTCCACGCATACCGCATAATCAAGGCGCTCTTTGTTGTAGTCGCGCTGGCGATCGCCGCGTGCCATCGCGAAGTTGCGATGCCGCCGCTGCCGCTGCGCAATATCACGCTCACCGACAAATTTTTCGACGTATGGCCGACCAGTCCAACGCGCGCGTTTGTGGTCGGCGATCGAGGCAAGGTGCTGCTGACCGAAGACAGCGGCCGCACCTGGAAGCGAATCGACATCGGCACCCAGCTCGGCATCTTCGGAATCCAGATGACCGACGATCAGAACGGCTACCTGTGCGGGCAGGACGGGCTGGTGATGCGCACACGCGACGGCGGCAAGACGTGGAAGCGTCTCGAGTCGCGGACGCATCTGTTCATTTTTGGACTGTCGTTCCCGGACACCAATCACGGCTTTTTTGTCGGCGACCGAGCGCTGGTGGAGAGTACGACCAACGGCGGCGAGACTTTCACCAAGCGCCAGTTGCAGCGATTGTTCCCGCCGGAGATCGCCGACTACGCGCTGCCGTACGACGAGCCGGTTCTCTACAGCGCGAGCTTTATCGATGTCGATCACGGATGGGTGGTTGGCGAGCTGGGACGAATCTGGGCGACTGAAAATGCCGGCAAGAGCTGGAAAGAGCAGCAGCAAATGCTGGTGCCGCAATATAAGTATCCGCTTGGACCAAACGACGATCCGCGCTTCGCCGATTTTCTGCTGCCGACCTTTTTCAGCGTCTCGTTTCGCGATCAAAAGCATGGCGCGGCGTGCGGGCTCGAGGGCTGGGTGATCCAGACCGACGACGGCGGTACGACCTGGCGCTTTGCGCATCAGGCGGACAAGCCGGGCGGGCCGCCGGACACGCTGGTTCCGGGAGCGCCGCATATTCCGGCGCGCGATCCGCTGTTCTCGATCGATCTGTTCGGCGGCGACCAGGGAATCACGACCGGATTGACCGGCACTGTGCTACGCCTTCAGCCCAACGGCGCATGGGCGCACGATCCGTCGGTGCCGGCGATACCGTTTCCGCTGAGCCAGGCGCGTTTCTTCGACGCACAGCACGGATGGATCGTCGGCTACGGCACCATCCTTTACACCGAGGACGGCGGCAAGACCTGGCGCTTCTGTCAGGGTTGAGCGCGCACGCGCGAGCAAAGGGAATTCGGAGAACGCAATGACCTGGTACCGTTTTGGTGAATGGATTCTGCGCCGCCGCTTCATCGTGCTGGCCGTGGTCGGCGCGCTGACTGCGTTCTTCGGCTACTACGCGGCGCAGACCCAGCTGGTCACCAGCTTCGGCGACTTGCTTCCGCAGAACCATCCGTTCATCCAGGTCGCGCACAAATACGACCAGTACTTTGGCAGCGTCAACAACGTCACGATCATGATCGAGGCGAGAGAGGGGACGATCTACAACACAGAGATCATCAAGAAGATCGCCCACATGACGCAGAACATGGATCTGGTTTACGGGATCCAGCACGGATCGGTGCGATCGCTCACGACCCAGAGCTATTTCCGTCCGTTGGCCGGCGGCGTGATTCTCAACACTCCGGTGCTGCCCAACGGCGACATTCCCAAGACCCAGGCCGATCTCAACGAACTCGAAAGCAACGTCCACAAAAATCCCGGCGTGATCTTCGGGCGCTTCGTCTCGCTTGACGATAGGGCGGCGGTGATCGAAGGCAGCTTTCTGGAATCGCGGCTCGACTACACGCGCATCTTCAACGAGATTCGCCGCATCGTCGTCAATCCCGAAAAAGACTCGACGGTGCACATCTACTACGGCGGTCAGCCGATCCTGTACGGCTGGGTCTATCACTACACGCCGGAATTTCTGTGGATCTTTGTCGCGACGGTGCTCGCCGTGTGGATCCTGCTCTATCTTTATTTCCACGACTGGCGCGGTGCGCTGCGGCCGACGATCTCCGGCGTCATCTGCGCCATCTGGGGGCTCGGCTTCATCCGGCTGCTCGGTTACGGACTCGACCCGCTGGTGCTGGTCATCCCGTTCCTGATAACCGCGCGCGCCGTCAGCCATTCGGTGCAAATGCACGATCGGTATTACGAGGAATTCTACCGCCTGCGCGACAAGGAAAAGGCCATCCTGTCGTCGTTCGCCGAGTTGTTCGTGCCGTCGCTGTCGGGAATTCTGGCGGACGCGTTCGGCGTGCTGGTCATCCTGCTGGTGCCGGTGCTGTTTCTGCAAAAGCTGGCGGTCACGGCCAGTTTCTGGATCGCCGCGATCATTGTGAGCGAGCTGATTCTTAATCCGATCGTGTACTACTACCTCGACCCGCCGCAGATCGACGTGATCGAGCGCCGCGAGCATGGCTCTTTCAAAAGAATGCTGGAGTCGATCGCCAAGCCGATGCTGGAGCGGACGGGTCGCATCGCGACGTTCGCAGGTACCATCGCGGTGATCTTGCTGTGCGCATTCTTCTGGACCGGCCTCAAAGTCGGCGACCCGTCCTCGGAATCGCCGATCCTGTGGCCGACGTCGCCGTACAACCGATCGATGGCTGCGATCCAGGAGGAGTTCGGCGCGATCGAGCAGTTCGTGGTCGTCGCGGAGCTGGCCAACCGCAGCTCGCTGGATGATCCCAAACTGTACCACGTGATGGACGAGTACGAACGTTACATGGAGCGCGATCCAGCGGTGGGGCGCACCTTCTCGATCGCCGATCTGCTCTCGAACGGCGGATCCGCGCTAAAAGAGTTCTACCCCAAGTGGAACGTGCTGCCGACCACGGCGCGCGGCACCGGACAACTACTCGGCGGACTGCTGGCGGGAGCGTCTCCGCTATCGACCGCGTACATCATTACGCCGCGGCGCGACGCGACCCAGATTACCGTGTACACGAAGGATCGCGAGGGTGAAAACGTCCAGCGCGTGGTCCTGCGCACGCAGCGGTTCTTCGCCGAGCCCAAGCATCAGGTGCCCGGGGTCCACTTTGCGCTTGCCGCCGGAATAATCGGCGAGCTCGCGGCCGCCAACCAGGAAATTATCGACAACGATCTTCTGCTCAACGTGCTCGCGTTCGCGACGATCTACCTGATACTGCTTGCAACCTATCGATCGTTCATGGCCGGTATCTATTTGCTATTCCCACTTGCATTAGCCAATGCAGCAATCAATGCGTACATGGGCGCTCACGATATAGGTATCAACATCAATACTCTGCCGGTAGTCACTGTCGGTGTCGGATTCGGAATTGACTACTCTATTTACATAGTCAGCCGGATTATCGAGGAGCTCGCCGAGGGCCACGACCTCAAGCTCAGCACCTACACTGCGCTGGTCACTTCGGGGAAGGCGGTCGCGTTCACCGCGCTGACGCTGGTCGCGTCGGTCCTGTTCTGGTACTGGTCCAGCATCCGCTTCGACGCCGAGATGGGCCTGCTGCTGGCAGTCTGGATGTTCGTTTCGATGCTTGGCGCGATGACCATATTGCCGGTGATGATCGTGACGTTCGATCCGGCCTTCATTCGCCGCGAGAAGGAGCGAGTGGTCGCGTCGAAGCTGCTCGACCTCGAGGGTCACACGGTGGCCGCATCTTCCTAATCATTGACGCTCGTGGATAATCTGATCCGGTACCCGCGATGAAACTGGAGCGGCTGGATCATTTTGGTCTCGAGGTGGCGGACCTCGCGCGCGCGGAGCGTTTCTACACCAGCGTTCTGGGGCTTCAGGTCGTCAACCGTTTCGGCGACCAGGTTTTGCTCGATTGCGGAGGCCAAAACCTTGCGCTGTTCGAGGTGGCGCGATCGCCGCTCGACGACGCGTCGCGGCAATCGATCATCGAGCATCCGCTCGGCCGCGGTCATCATGCGTTCACGGTAAAGGCGGGCGATTTCGCGGTCGCGCGCGAGCGTCTCGCGGCGGCAGGAGTCGAAAGCGCGGCGCCGATCGATTGGGGCGATCACGACTGCATCTACTTTCTCGATCCCGACGGCAATCTGCTCGAGATGGTGAGCTACCGCTGAAGGCCGAGCTGAAATCGCGCGCGTCCGTGGTTCACCGTCGATGAACTCGGGCCCGATGATTCGTGCGGAAGAGCTCCGCAAGCGCTACGGCGACCGGGTGGCGCTCGACGGCGTGTCGTTTACCGTCAATGCCGGCGAGATTGTCGGCCTGCTCGGCCCCAACGGCGCGGGCAAAACGACCACGCTCTCGATTCTGTCGGGCGTGATCGATCCCGACTCCGGCCGCGCCTCGATCGCCACTCACGATCTCGCTACCGAGCCGCGCGTGGCACGTCGATGCCTCGGCCTGGTGCCGCAGTCGCTTGCGTTGTATCCAACGCTCACCGCGCTCGAGAATCTTTTGTTCTGGGGACGAATCCAGGGGATGACGGCGGGCGACGCTCTGACTCGCGCGCGCGGCTTGCTCGACGAAGTCGGGCTTGGCGATCGCGCCGACGATGTGGTCCACGAATTTTCCGGGGGCATGATGCGCCGGCTGAACATCGCGTGCGGCATGATACATTTTCCGGCGGCGATCATGCTCGACGAGCCGACCGTCGGCGTCGATCCGCAATCGCGCGGACGAATTTTCGCGGTCGTCGAGGCGGCCGCGCAAGCCGGCGGCGCGATCCTCTACAGCACGCATTACATGGAAGAGGCCGAACGGCTGTGCGATCGAATCGTGCTGATCGATCACGGAAAAATCGTTGCGCAAGGCACCGACCGCGAACTGATTGCGCTGGCGGGGACCGAGCCTCGAATCGAAATCATGACGAAAAAAGCACTGCCGCGGGGATGGTCGGACGGGATCCCCGGGGTTGGCGAATTGCCGTGGGAGGTGGTCGACGGGTTCGCCGTGGCGCTGACCCTGCATACGCTCGACCAGGTGCCCGACGTTATCAAGCGGGCCGGCGAGATGGGCGACGAGGTAATCGAATTCCACGTTCATCGCCCGAATCTGCAGGACGCATTCCTGAAACTGACCGGCCACGCGCTGCGCGACGCGCCGGGACAATGATGCTTTTGCAGAGGCGATGATGCTGCGCGCGGTGTGGCTGACGATCGGCAAGGAATTCCTGCTCATCCGGCGCGACCGGGTCGGCTTGTTCATGCTGCTGGTGGCGCCGATCGCCGTGATTGCCGCCGCCGGCTTCTCGCTGGCAAAAATTTACGGCGGTCAAAACGCTCCTCGCGGCGAGTACTCGGTGGCCGTGCTCGACGAAGATCAAGGCAGAGTCGGCCGCGCGATTGTTGACGCGCTCGCTCATCAGCCCGACCTGTCCGTGATTGATTCGACGAGCCGGCGCGACGCCGAGCGGACCGTCCGCGAAAAAAAATTGGCGGTGGTGGGAATAATCATTCCTCCGGGAACCACCGACGCAATCGAACACGGCCGTAGCGCGCAGCTGATTCTCTACACCGATCCGGTCAAGTATCTGCAGACGATTAAGGTTGAACTGGCGCTGTCGGAATTGTGCAGAAAAATTACCGCCGGCGCCGGCGACGAGGCGCGCAGCCAGACCGCGGAACAAACCCGCAACTTTACCCTCAAGCTCGACCGCGCTCGCGAGTCCGCCGAGCAGGCCCGCGCGCAGGCCGCTCGCCTGGCCGAGCAGGCGGACGCATCGCGCGCCGCGATCGCGCCGAAGATTCGCGCGCACCTCGAGTCGGCGCTGACCGCCGCCCGCGACCAGACCAAAATTGCGCTGGACACCGAGATGGATCGCATTCAGCGCAAGCTCGACGCTGACACCGCGGCGCAGCAGGCGAAGCTCGTCGAGCTCAAGGATTACCTGGGCCGTCTGGAAATCGCGCACGGCCAGTTCGAGAGCTGGTTCGGCCAACTGAAGCAGCTCGCCGGCAGCCACGCATCCGACATCCCGCCGCCGCCGGCTATTCCAAGTCCGCCAGCTGATCTGAATCTTGGTGGAATCAATCTGGCGCCGGTCGGGGAGCTTCGGGACGCGCGGGCACGGCTCGAAAATGCGCTCACGATTCCGCCGATTGATCTCAAGCTGCCGGAGTTGCCGCCGGCGCCAAAAATTCCGCTGCTCGATATCCCCGAGATGCCGGCGATCGATCCTAACCTCTCGATTCCGGGCACGCTCGGATTCAGCGAGGTCGACCTGAGCGGCAAAAAAATCGGCCAGTTCGCCGGATTCAACGCGTTCGATCTCCAGGTGCCCGGTTTCGCCGTCACGTTTCTACTTATCGGCATGCTGATGGGCGTATCGCTGGCGCTGATCGACGAGCACGATTGGGGCACGCTCGAACGGCTGCGCTCGGCGTCGGCGCCGTTGTGGGCCACGCTCACCGGCAAGCTGCTCGCGCGCTTCGTCGTCGGCTTCGTTCAGATGGCGGTGCTGTTCGCCGCCGGATACATCCTGTTCGGGATTTCGCTCGGCCGCACGCCGGCCGCGCTGATGTTACCCGCGGCGGCGATCGCGTTCGCGGGGGCGGCCTTCGGCTTGATCGTCGCCGGGGTGGGCAAGACGCGCGACGCCGTTCTGCCGGTTGGTGCAATCGTGATCATGACGATGGCGGCGATAGGCGGATGCTGGTGGCCGATCGATTTCGAGCCGGCCTGGATGCAGCAGGTCGCGCTCGCGCTGCCGACGACGTGGGCGATGCGCGCGTTCAATGATTTGATGATCCGCGACCTGGCCGCGTCGAGCGCAATAGTGCCGTCGGCGGTCAATTTCGGCTTCGGGATCGTCTACTCGGTGATCGGAGTCGCAATCGCGCGCCGGCGCTTCGGCTGATCGTGCTAGACAAGGGAACTTGCCATTTGAAAAAGTCCGTAAATGATTTTTACCGCGTCCTGTCGCATGCGCTGATCGCGATGGCCGGCGCATTCGCACTGATCGCTTTCGATCCATGCGCGGCAAATGCGGCGATGATGAGATTCAAGATAGACGCCGAGCGCAGCACGATCGGCGTGGAGGTTGCGCAACCCGCCGCATGGATCAGCGGCAGCGCAACCGGGACGTTTCGGATAATCGATGGCGCGGTGAGTTTCGATCCGGTCAACGTGCCGGCCAGCGCCAAGGTGAGAATCCTGATCGACGCGACCAGCTACAGCAGCGGCAACGCGTCGCGCGATCGAAACGTCATCGATAAATCGCTCGAGGCGAACAAATTTCCGGTCATCGGATTCGAGAGCAGCAGCGTGGTCGGCGTCGTCATGCCTCGCCCTGATGAAGGTACCGCGATCGTCACCGGCTACCTGACCCTCCACGGCGAATCGCACGCGATGACGATGTCGGTGCACGCGACGCTCGGCGCCGACGGCATTTTCACCGGAGACGGCGAAGTGAAATTCAACTACGAGGATTTCGACGTCGCGGTTCCCACCGTTCTGTTGCACACGCTGCTCGCCGGCGACGAGGCAACGGTTCGGTTTCACATTGTCGCGGTCAGTGACACCGCCGCGCAGCACTAAGCTCCGGTTGTCCGCGAGGCTGTCCATCAACTACAAACTTGAGCATGGTGGAATTAGCGATTTCTCCGCGCGACGCGAAAGTTCCTGCGGCGGTAACCGAGCTGGCAACGGCGATCGAAGCCGACGGCGGTGCGGCGCTCGCTGCGTATCAGGAACCGGTCGGCGATCACTGGCATCTGTTCGCGATGCTGCCGCTGGCGAAAGTCGAGGCGACGCCGTATCAGCGCGACCTTTCGCCGGCGCATCTGAAGCGAATGATCGAAGTGATGAAGAAGCTCGATCGTTTCACCGAGCCGATTGTCGCGGTTTACACCGCAGGTACTTACTGGACTCCCAACGGCAATCATCGCCGCGCCGCTGCGATGAAGTCCGGGGCCAAGATGATTCCGGCCATCGTGATACCCGATCCGGAGGTAGCGTTTCAGATTCTTGCGCTCAACACCGAGAAGGCGCACAACTTGCGCGACAAGGCGCTCGAGGTGATCAGGATGTATCGCGCGCGTCTCGAGGATCGGCCCAAATCCGCCGAGAAGGATTTCGCCTTCGAGTTCGAGCGCGCGCACTACATCACGCTCGGCTTGCTATACGAAAAGAAATCGCGGTTTTCAGGCGGCGTGTACGCTCCATTGTTGAGCCGCGTCGACACTTTCATGACCAAGCCGCTCAAGGATGCGCTCGAAGATCGCGAGGAGCGCGCGGCCCAGGTCGAGCGCGCCGACGATTTGGCGGTCGCGCTGGTAGCAGCGGGCAAGAAGCGCGGCCTGATGCATCCTTATCTGAAGAATTTCATCATCGCGCGATCAAACCCGCTGACGCGCGCGCGAAAAAACCTTCCGACCTGCAAAGCGGCGCTGAACAGCATGATCAAAGCGCTCGAGGAATTCGATCTGGGCGCAATCCATTTCGGCCAGATTCGCGCCGCCGCTCAAATCGCCGCCGCCACTTCGGTCGCCGACTCGAACTGAAAATAGAAGGGATGGACAACATGGCGGATCAGATCGTTCTGTACGAAGCTCGATATCCGGCGGCGATAATCACGCTCAACAACCCCGACCATCGCAACGCGCTCGGCGCCGCGATGATCGACGCGCTCATGGCTGCGATTGCGCGCGCCGAACAGGATCGTGCCGTCCGCGCGCTCATTTTTACCGGTGCCGGGTCTGCGTTTTCCGCCGGCATGGATCTCGGCGAACTGCGCGGCATGCTCGACCAGTTACGGGTCGACGAAGCTGGATCGGTCTGGGACGGTGCGCTGCGCGGCGAGGCGTTGATCGAGCGCGTCTATCGCCTCGGCAAACCTTCGATCGCCGCGGTCAACGGAGTTGCGGTCGGCAACGGCGCGGGCTTCCTGAGCGCGTGCGATTTGGTGGTCGCCGCCGACAGCGCGCGAATCGGGTACACCGAAATGAAGCACGGCATCCAGGCAGGAATGGTAATCCTCCACCTGATGCGATTAGTGGGCGAGCGCGTCGCGAGATATCTGCTGCTTACGGGAGAGCTTGTCTCAGCCGATCAAGCAAAGGCTCTAGGACTGATCAACAAGGTCGTGCCCGCCGGCGAACTCATGGAGACAGCGCTGGCCTGGGCAGAAGCGATCTCGATGAACGCACCAAAAGCAGAGGCGGTTACCAAATCGTTGATGTGCAAATTTTCCGGTCAGGCGATCGCGATGAGCATGACCGAATACACCGCTGCTCCGCACATCACCGACGAAACCCGTTCAGGGCTGGAATCGTTTTTCGACAAGAAGCCGGTGCCCTGGTCGGTCAAACCATCATGATTTCTGGTAGCGCGTAGCCACTCGCAGTTGAAAGCCGGAATATTGGGCGGGCATCTGAGAGGGGGGAGTCTCCCGATGCCCGCCGTTCGTCCATCACCTGGCGGTGAGCGTCGTGAAACGCCGCTTGGCTACTGGAAGGCTGATCTCTTTTCGGCCGTTTGGTTTGATAACCCGGCAATCGGGATAAATAGTCACTATTGCCAAACCAGCTAAGGCCATGATTACTGCTTATTGACGAATGCGATCCGAAGCGCTCTTAGACGCTTTCACTATTTTTTGGACTATCGCGGCGAAGTTGTAAGATACGCCGCCGAACGGCCTAACGTCCATTCCATCGCCGTGCGATTCGGTTATATCGATAACCAAACATGACGAACGTAATTAATGCGTGTTTTCGAATCCAAACCAGATATGTCTTCTTCACTCATTGGTTAGATTCAGTACGCTGATTCGTAGGTCATAGTAGTGCGCTTCTGCACGGTTCCTTGATTCGCGTCGGGGTCGTTACTCACAAGTACGTGCTGCGCGGCACGTCTTTGGGTGAATGCCGATAGAATGTTCGCCAAGGTTGGGTGAGACTGGCATAGGTCCCCGAATTCAGCCGCGCTCAAGTCTCAACGTCCCCAACAAAAGCAACTGACAGGAGTTAGATCACATGATTACTTTCACACATCGGACCGTCCGCGCAGCCGGCGCAGCGGCAACTCTACTCGGCGCTATCGTTCTCGCCAGCCCCGTGTTTGCGGCCTCGACGCAGTCGCCCGCGCAGCAGGCGATGGCCGCGCCAGGCGATTCTTCCGCGATGGCGCCGGTCGAGGCGCGGATCAAGACTCTGCACAAGCAGCTCCACATCACCGAGGCTCAGAAGCCGCAATGGGACGCCCTGGCCACGGTGATGCGCGACAACGCGCAAGCGATGGTGGACTTGCAGAAGCAGCGCGCCGCAGACTCGCCGTCGATGAGCGCGGTCGAAGTGATCAAGTCCTATGAGTCGGTCATCGAAGCGCACCAAGATGGAATGAAGAAATTCGTTCCGCCGTTCGAAACTCTCTACAACTCGATGTCGGATGCTCAGAAGAAGACTGCCGACTCCCTGTTCCGCAACCGTGAAAAGGCCTCGGCCGCCAAACAGACCGCAGCCAATAAGTGAAGCGGGAATCGATCCCGCGAGGTAGTATCGCTATGCAAGTATCGCTCAAACCGAGAACGGAATTGCGCTCAAGGATAAGCAGGATCGCGGCTGCGGTCGGGTTTGTTCTCGTGATTGGCAGCTTCGCGGTCGGGCCGGCTCGCGCCGACAACGATCACCACGGTCACGATAATGATCGCGGCGCCTATCGACATCGCGACAACGACGATCGCGGCTACCGCGGCAGCTATGCCTATCAGCAGCCTGACTACAATTACTACACGCCTCAGCCGAACTACTACTCCGCGCCTGATCCCTACTACTATGGTCCGGGACCCGGATACGAAGCACCGCCCCGCGGCGTCAACCTGTTCTTCGGCCTGTGATCTCGAACCCCGCTCGCCGGTAGTGTCCTGATTCGAAATCAGGGCACTACCTCGCGCGGTCGCGGACGTTACCAATCACTTCAAGGGCGGTATCTTGAGTCCGGGGATCGCTCCGATCAACCCGAACGTCTGCAACACCCAGATCAGCACCACCACGAACACCACTATATTGAGTAAGCTCTTTATGGCTCCGGCCATCGGGATGTAGGTATTGATTAGCCACATCACCAAACCGATGACGACCAGGATTACTACGATATTGACCAGGGTCATAGGACACTCCTTGGGGACTGTCGCGACACCGCACGCTGTCTTAGCTTACATCGGCCTGAAGATAAGGTCCAACCGGCGTGAGTCCTAGACCCCGGCTAATAAGACTGCGACGATTCCCGTAAGAAATACGCCATCGTAAGTTCCCATCCCGCCGATTGACGCGACCGGCGCGCCGAGGTGCGTGATTGCATGCAAGTTGCTCAGGTCGGCGCCTATGAGAGTGCCGACGACGCCGCTCACATATGCAATTACGTTAGTGCTATGCCGCGCTCTTATAACACGAGCGAGCAAAATGGCGACGAATGCGGCGGCAAGCGGTGGAACGAATAGCGGAAGGGCAATTCCAACCCCGGGCATCAGGTAGGCGGTCCTATGCGCCACCAACGCGACGACCGCTGTGCCCAGTATCGATGGAAGAATCGCGGCAGGTGTGCTCAGTAGCGCGTAGATCACGATGAGAAGTGGAATTACTGCGCCGCCGACGTTGATCGCAACCGTGGTCGTTCCCGGTGAGCCGTACTGGAGCGGAACCGAATAGGTCACTCCGAAATTGTCGACTGTGGTTGTGGGTGGCGGCGGACCTGACTCGACGGTATATAGCGGGATGTTGACATAGCTACCGATCAGACTCAGCAGCAGAACAAAAAGCGCCGCGGTTGGGGATAGGCCTAGGACTACAAACGCGGCTCTTATCACCTCGATTTGGATAAGCAGGAAGAGCATACCCAGGAAGGCCAGGCAGATGAGTAGGTATATGAAGAGGAAGGGGGCGAATAGCATTTTGACCCTCGTGAAGTTTCCGGAATACCTAGAGGACTCTTAGCGGGCCGAAAAAGCCATGACTACGGCATCGAGCTTGACGCCGATTCCGTCGCGGGATTCGGCGACTCTTTTTTCGCCGGCTTTGAATCGACGCGCTTGATCATTACCCGCGCGACACCTTTCCCAGTGATCCCGATCTCTTCCGCCGCGCGCTTGGACAGATCCAGGTTCCGGCCGGGAACGAACGGTCCGCGATCGTTGATCCTCACCGTCACCGATTTTCCGGTCTTGAGATTGGTTACCAGGACCGTGGAACCAAGCGGCAGAGTTTTGGATGCGGCGGTCAATGCGTGAGGGTCGAAGCGCTCGCCGCTGGCGGTGATATTGCCGGCTTCCTCCTCGCCCATGAATGACGCCCGGGCCGTTCCCGACGATCGCGCCCTGCTTTGGGGAACCGGCGTGGGCAACGGCGTAGGCAGCGCGATCGCTGGTGCGAACACAGATTCCTGACGCGTCGAGCACGAGGCCACGAGCAACAAGCTCATCAGCGCAAGCGATCTGCCCAGATTGAGTTGCCTACTGCTGATTCTCAAGAGCCACCTGCCCGAGGGTTCTCAGTCACCCAAATTGACTATTCGGGAACCGAAAGCCGCAAATGCGACCGGCTCTTTTAGCGTAGAACTTTTCGGAAATCGGGACTAGGCAGCCGCCGGAGCTCGCGCGAGTTCGAAGGCGCCCAGCTCGATGCCGTCATTCGAGCGCAGGACTATCTTGGTCTGAAGCCGCTGCTCGAGGGTCTCGAGGTCCTTTGCGCCGTGATCGTACAGGTAGCGCGCGACTTCCGGATTCAGCTTGACGATCAGCATATCGCCCGCCGACTTCGAGACTGCTTCGCGCTGAATCCCGCGCAGGACCTCGGCGGCGAGGGTCGGCACGGATTTCACGACGCGCCGTCCTTCGCATCGCGGACAGTTGTCGGTCAGCAATTTTTCCAGGCTCTCGCGGGTGCGCTTGCGCGTCATCTGCACCAGTCCCAGCTCGGAAATCTTGAGCGCCGAGGTCCGCGCCTTGTCGCGCTTGAGCGCGGTCGCCAGCGCGTCGCTGACTTTTTTGCGATCGCCCTCGCGCGCCATATCGATAAAATCGACGATGATGATCCCGCCGATATTGCGCAGCCGCAGTTGCTTCACCACTTCTTCGACCGCTTCGAGATTGGTCTTGGCGATCGTGTCGTCCTGGCTGCGCTTGCCGACGAAGCGCCCAGTGTTCACGTCGATCGCGGTGAGAGCCTCAGCCTGATCGAAAATCAGATAGCCGCCCGACTTGAGCCAGACCTTGCGGTCGAGCGCGCGCTCGATTTGCGGCTCGACATTGAAACGATCGAACAACGGCTGCGGCCCATCATGCAGCGTTACCCGCGCGCGCAACCGCGGCATGTAATTCTGCACGAACTGGACGACGCGGCTGTAGGTCGTCGGATCGTCGCACCATAGCCGGTCAACTTCGCTGGAAAACATATCGCGCACGACACGCAACGCCACGTCGAGATCGCTGTACAGGATCGATGCCGGCGGCATGCTCTCGTTCTTGCGCAGAATCGAGCTCCACAACTTGGTCAAAAACGCGACGTCGCGCTGAATCTCGCGACGGCTGACACCCTCGCACGCCGTCCGCACGATAAACCCGCCCTGCGCGGGTCTAAGTTCTCCCACGTCCTGCCGCAGCCGCGCGCGTTCCTCCGCGCTCGCGATTCGCCGCGACACTCCGATGTGATTGCTGGTCGGCGTAAAGACCAGATGGCGTCCCGGCAGCGAGATAGACGACGTCAGCCGCGCCCCCTTGGTGCCCATCGGTTCCTTGGCGATCTGCACGATGATGTCCTGGCCGCGACGCAGTTGCTGTTCGATCGGAAGTCGCGATCGATTCGGCGCCTGGCTGCGCCCCCGGCCTCGACCACCGCGACGACGCCCGCGCGACGGCCTCGGCTCGCTCCCGTCGCCGTTGCCATTGACGCTGTCGGCAGCCTCTTCCCCGGTGCTCGACTCCGCGTCGGCAAATTCATTCTCGCCGACCGGCTCGGTCTCGACGTCTTCCTCACCGAGCACTTCCGCAACCGTGTTGAGCGCGGAGACTCCGTCATGAAAATCCGAGACGTGGAGGAAGCCCGCCTTCTCGAGGCCGATATCGACGAACGCCGCCTGCATCCCGGGCAGCACGCGGGTGACCTTGCCCTTATAGATGTTCCCCGCCAGTCCGACCTGCCGATTGCGCTCGAGGAAAAATTCGGCGAGCTCGTTATCTTCAAGCAGCGCGACCCGCACTTCGAGTGCGGACGCGTTAATTGCAATTTCTCGTTTCACAAATCGACTCTCTATTCCGGCAAATCCGACAGACTTGCTTCAACAAAAATGATGCGCCGGGATTCGTCGCGAGGGCCGCGCGAGCTCCCGAAAAACCGCTCGCGTCCGATGGGACATCGTTTTACCCTTTGCGTCGACAACTTGTGCAGGATCATACGAGGCACGCTGGACCTCCGCAAGCAAGCGCGCTTGGTGAATCAATAACGCGCTTTTAATCCACAGCTATCTTGACTTGGTATCTTGGGGCCGATAGTCGTCATGGGGATGTCTGCTGCGGCCGACATGGTTGCGCCCAGTCTCCCGGGAGCGGGCCTGCTCAACAGCAAGGTCCTCGTTCTCAATCGCTCTTATCTCCCCGTTCATGTTACGTCGGTCAAACGTGCGTTTGCGCTGCTTTATCAGGGCGTTGCCAAGGCCGTCGATGAGCAGTATCACACCTTTGATTTCGAGAGCTGGCGCGATCTGTCAATTGAGGTTCAGCACGAGCGCCTCGGGATCGTGAACGGCTTCATCCGGGTCCCGCGCGTCCTGCTGCTGACGGCGTACGAGCGCGTGCCGAAGCGCCACGTGAGATTCTCGCGCTTCAACATCTTTGCCCGCGACGGCAACACCTGCCAATACTGCCACAAGAAATTGCCGCGCACCGAGCTGAATCTCGACCACGTCATCCCGCGCTCACGCGGCGGAATGTCGACGTGGGAGAACATCGTATGCTCGTGCCATCACTGCAATCGCCGCAAGGGCGGCCGCACCCCCGAGGAAGCCGGGATGCATCTGTTCCGCCGCCCGCGCCGCCCCGAATGGACGCCATTTTCGTCGGAAATGTTCAGCCTGAAGCGCTACCGCGAGTGGATGCCCTACCTGTCGCAGGTAGATAGCGCGTATTGGAACACTGAGCTGATCCAGGATTAACTTGCCTAGAGCTTGCTGAGCAGCTTGCCGCATTCTTCGCGCGAACCAATCCAGAACCAAACGATCTGATCCGCATACGGTTTAATGCCGAGGGCTCGATAGTGAATACCGACCCTGACTGACCAAATTGGTCGCTTGGGGTGGACAGACTTGAAGCGCAGACTGGGATGAAACGGGTCTTGGACGAACTGCTTATAGGCGTCTTTGGCCAGCCGCTGGATAGGCTTCGGGATGGCGTAGTAGCAGGCCCAAAAATCTCTTGTAGTCCGGGAGGTCAGAGTTTAGAGCTTGGAAAGTTTGGCGAGATCGAGTATTTCGGTGCGCCCCTCGGAAAACTCCGCGAGCGCCCGATCAGCGAGTTTCTCAAGTTTGTCCGCTGACGCAGCAAAAAGAGCGTCCCACTCCCGCTCATCATTTTCGATAAGCTGGAGAAGCCACTCGGCGAACGCGTCCTGTTCGTACTCCGGCAGCTCTTCAGAAGCTCTCTTAAATGCCTTTGCAAGAAGCTCAGTCATACATTCACTGTATCAGCAGAATTCAAGTAATTCCAACCAGAAGGCGCGAGCCCCCTGGCATAAACGCGATCTGAAGAGTTCGCGATCCAACAGCTCGATTCCACTACTAACTGTGGATACCCGTCCGCCAACCCACGATATGTTGCGTATCCTCTTGACCCTCTGAGGGTGGTTTAGGATAAACTTCTGACGAAGTGGTGGATGCGGTGGAGGCGGAGAAAGCATGCGTCTTAAGAGCCTTGAATTACTGGGCTTCAAATCATTTCTCGACTCGACGACGATAAGTTTCGCGCCGGGGATGACCGCCGTGGTCGGTCCCAACGGATGCGGCAAATCGAACGTCGTTGACGCGATCCGATGGGTGCTCGGCGAGCAGGCGCCGACCCGCCTGCGCGGCAAGAGCGTCGAGGACCTTATCTACGCCGGCAACGAGTCGAATCCCGCGGCCGGGATGGCCGAAGTTTCGCTCGTACTCGAGGCCGAAGAAGGCAGCCAGCTTCCGGAGCCGTACTCCGCACTCAGCGAGGTCGCGGTCACGCGTCGCGCGTATCGCTCGGGCGAGTCGGAATACCTGCTCAACAAGATTCCATGCCGCCTGAAGGACATCACCGAATTTTTTATGGCCGCGCAGATTCACAGCCGCGGCTACTCGCTCGTCGAGCAGGGGCGCATCGAGGAAATCATCCAGGCCAAACCGCACGAGCTGCGCACTCTCGTCGAGGAAGCGGCGGGGCTGTCGCTGTTCAAGGGTCGGCGCGAGATGAGCGAGCGCAAGCTCGAGCGCGTCAAGGAAAATCTTTCGCGGGTCGACGACGTGCTCAGTGAGATCGAGCGCCAGCTAAGCTTTGCGCGCCGGCAAGCCAAAAAGGCCGAGACCTACAAAGTCGTCAAGGCAGAACTCGGTGAGCTGGAACGTTACTCGGCAGCGCGGCGTCTGATCGATCAGCGCGAAGAGCTGGCGACACAGAGCAATCGCGACGCGGAGTTGAAGAGCGCGCTCGATGGGGCGCGCGCCGGAGCGTCGGCGATACGGGAGCAAGTCGACAATGCATCGTCCGCTGCGCAATCGGCGCGGTCGGAATTGGGCGGTGCCCAGCGCGAACTCGAGAATCTTCACACCGGCGCCAATGAACGCGCGCGTACGCGCACCTTCCTGCAGCGGCGCCTCGATGCGACCGCGCAGCTTGAAATCGATCTGAGCGCGCGGCTGGTCGAGCTCGAAGCAAAGGCCACGCTCGCGCGGGCAAATCGCGCCGAAGCTGGTGCGACGCTCGCGCGCGAAATCGCTGCCGGCGGCGGCGATGCTGACGCCGCGCTCAAAGAAATCACGCTCAAGCACGAAGTTGCGGTTAACGAACTAAAGCAGGCCGAGCGGCGCGGCGAAGAATGCAAAGACGACCTGTCCGACGTCGTGCGCGAAGCCGCGGTCATTCGCGGCCGTCTGGGCGATCTCGCCGGAGAGCGCGCCGATCTTGAAAAGCGCCTCGAAGCGACCACGCTTGAAGCGCCCGCCCTGGTCGCAGAGCTTGAAACCGCGCGAGAGCTGATAGGCGCGGCGGAGACGGATCTCGAACAATCGCGTGCCGCCGCGACCGATCTCGATGGAATACGGCGCACCGCCGCCGAGCACGAGATCGAAGCGCGCACCGCGCTCGACCATTTGACCGCGCGGGTCAATTCGCTGCGCGCTGTATTGGTCGCGCGCGGCGAGCTGCAATTAAATCCTTCGTCGAGCGGCGTTGACCTCCGGCTCCGTACGATTCTCGAATCGCTCAACGGCGATCGTCCCGCGACCGACCCTTCGATTCTAAAACAAGTCGTGCGCGCGCCTCTCGCACTGGAACCGGCTCTCAAAGCCGTGCTCGGCGATCAGATGGACGCGGTGATAGTCGAATCGCCGCAGTTTGCTATTCGCGCGATCGAGATCCTCAAAGAAAATCGCGCGGGCCGGATGGATTTCGTGCAGGAGCCGGACACCGCAATCGCGGCTCATCCGTCGATCAGTGCGCCCGGTATCGCGGGACGGCTGGTCGAGATGCTCGAAGTCGAATCGCGTTTTTCGCCGGTCGCCGAAGCGATGCTCGGTCATGTGATGCTCGCCGACGATCTCCATTCCGCGATCGCCGCGTCGAATCTCAACGGCCACGGAACAGTTTTCGTGACCCGCGATGGCGACCTCGTGATGCCTGGCCGAATGATCAGCGGCGGTAGCACTGAAGAAAATCATGCCGCAGTGGACCTCGCAGCAATTGAAGCGGAGACCCGCGAACTCACTCGCGCCGAAGAGGAGCATCGCGCCCGCGTCGGCCAATTCGCCTCGATTCGTGCCGAGCGCGAGCGCGCGGACGCCGATCTCGAGAATGGACGAGGCAAGGCGCGCGAGGCGGAGCGAATCGCTATCGAGCGTCGCGGCGCTTTGGCCCGCGCCGAGCAAGCGGTCGCGCTGGCAGAAGCGCACGGCGGCAACTCGCGCCGCCGTCTCGGCGAACTGGCCGAGCTTGTGATCACCTCGAACGCACGCTTGGAAGAGCTCGCGAAGATCGAACAGGAAGCGCGCGCCCGCTTGAGCGTGATCGCCGGCGAGATCGCGACGCTCCGCATGGCGGCCGAGGATATCGACGCAGTGATGCTCGAAGTCGCGTCAAAAGTCGAAGCGCGCAAGTCGCGCCTCGATGCGCTCGAAAGAGAACTGGAGCATGCGCGACGCGAGGCGGACTCGTTCGAAGCGCAAATCGATGAGCATCGCGCGACTCTGGAACGCTCGCACGCCGAACGCGCCGAGTTCGATCGCGAACTCGAAAATCTTTCCGCACAGGATGTCGGCGCGCGTTCCCGCGAGACCGACCTCGAAGCAGAACTCTCGCGCCTGCGCGCACAATGCGATTCGTCCGATCACGAATTGGAAGCCCGCCGCGCCGATTACAAGAGTGCGCAAGAAGCGCTGACCGCTCTGGAAGCCGAAGCGAACGAATGCGCCCTCAAGCGTGAACGCGCCCGTGCGCTCAGCGAAGAATTGGCGCGCGCCTTCATCGAAAAATTCGGCGCCGAGTTCGACGCCATGGCGGCCGAGATAATTCCCGCGCTCGACGGCAGAATCGCCGCCGATGACGACGCGCGAATTATCGAGCTGCGCGCCAAGATGGAACGAATCGGCGAGGTAAACCTCGCCGCCGACAGCGAAGTCAAAGAACTCGAAGAACGCGCGGGCGTCCTCGGCACCGAGCGCGCCGACTTGCAAAGCGCGCTCGACGACTTGACCAAAACGATCACGCATCTCAATCGCGAGGCGCGCAAACGGTTCGCCGAGACTTTCGAGGGCGCGGCGAAAAACTTTGCCGAGCTGTTCCCCAAGCTGCTCCGCGGCGGCAAGGGACGCCTCGAACTGACTGACGCCGGCGACGTGCTCGAGGCGGGCGTCAACGTCCTCGTGCAGCCGCCCGGCAAGAAGGTCAAAGAGATCGGCCTGCTGTCAGGGGGCGAGAAGGCGCTGTCCGCGATGGCTCTGATCTTCTCGCTGTTCCTGCTCAACCCCAGCCCGTTCTGCGTGATGGACGAAGTCGATGCGCCGCTCGACGAGTTCAGCCTCGCCGCGTTCACGACGCTGATGGCCGAGCTGAAGACGCGCTCGCAGTTCATCGTGATCACGCACAACCAGCGCACGATGCAGCGCGCCGACCAGATTCACGGCGTCACGATGGATCGCCCCGGCGTCTCGCGGATCATCTCACTGCGAATCCCGCAAGCCGCGTAACAAGAATCAGAAACGAAGCGGCGCGACGATCATCATGATTGTCGCGCCGCTTTTTTTCAAAATCGCGAGCGGCTAGATCAAACTGTATCCGCTGCCCTTGCGCTCGAATCCAATTCCGAGACTGTTCACTTTGATTCCGTACTGCTTCAGCAACGACTGACTGTATGTCACCAGGCCCGTCACCTTGTCGAGCGGCTCCGTTGCGAGAATAAGCGCCGACTGCGCCATCCATTCGACTGGCTCGCCCGTCGGATCGTCGGGGCCTGTCACCAGATGATGATGCACCGTGCCGGGAGTCGCGACGACTTGCGACGGCGATACGCACGTCACTGAGATTCCATCTTCATAAACTTCTTCGGCAAGTCCCTGCGTGAAGCGTTCGAGTGCCGCCTTCTCCGCGCCGTAGCATACGCCGCCGCGAAACGGAGTGTCGTTCTTGTACGGTCCGCGGCCCGGTCCGATCGCCGCGCCCGATGAAATATTGACGATCGATCCAGACTTGCGCGGGATCATGTCCTTGAGCACGAGGTGACTCAGCATAAACGGGCCGTGAAGATTGACAGCGAACGATCGCATCCATCGCTTCGGCGGGAAATCCTTGACCGGGATGAAATAGGTCAGCGCCGCGTTGTTCACCAGAACGTCAACTGGTCCGTACAGCTTGTGCGTTTCTGCGATAAGCTTCTCGCAGTCGGCTTCCGACGAGACATCGCAAGTGACCGCCTCGGCCTCGCCGCCCGCCTTTTTGATTCCGGCGACCGTCGTCTCGAGCGATCCTTCCAGCGGATGCTCTCCCTCTTTCAGCGTGCGCGCCGAGCACACAACCTTCGCACCTTCCTTGGCGAACAAGTCCGCGATCGCCTTCCCGATCCCGCGACTCGCACCGGTTACGATTGCAACCTTACCCTTGAGCTTGGCCATCTAAAGATCTCCCTCGATGATGGGTCCGCGTGAATTGAGATCTCGTCGCGGCCCACATTTCTTATAGCGAGGAACGTAATCAAATGTGAAACCCTTCGCGGGTTTCACGCTTCCGCGGCAGGGGTGACCCCTGCACCCGTATTCTTTGTGTCATTCTGAGCGAAAGCTGCTGTAGCGAAGAATCTCGACAGACGCTCTTGCGGCTGGCGTCGACGCGAGAGAGACGCGCTGCGCGCGAGATCCTTCGCTGCGCTCAGGATGACGCGAATCGCGGTGCGGTCCGGGTTTCCGATGACCACCGCGACTGTTATTCTTTCCATCGAAGTTCCTCAGAATTTATTTCCCCCGGGACGATCAACCTGTGAGCCCTCTCGCTATCGTATTCATTCTGATTATCGCCGCGGGCGGCGGCGCGGGCCTCGTCTTCATCGGGGTCCTCATTCAGTGGAGCCTGCGCAAGGCGCTCCCGTCGCGTCCGGCTCAGCCGGAAATCGAGGCTGCGCCGCAAGTCGAGCCATTACCGCCGCCTGAGCTTGCGCCGGAACCGACGACCGAGCTCGCGCAGCCGGTCCCCACACCAGAACCCCAGCCTGAGCCAGAGCCGTATGTCGCGCCGCCTCCGCCGGTTCGCGAGCCGGTGCGAATCGGGCTCGGACTGCGCAAGACGCGCGAGAACTTTCTCGCGCGCATCAGGGCTGCGCTGACCGGCAGCGCGAAAATCGACGACATATATGAAGGCCTCGAGGAAGCGCTGATCGCCGCCGACGTTGGCGTCGATGCGAGCATGAAGATTTCAGCCGCAGTGCGCGCGAAGTTGGGCAACGACAATCGCCCCGACGCGATCCGCGACGCCCTCAAGGCCGAGATCGCCACAATCATGATGTCCGCGGATCGCGCGCCTGCCGACTCGGGCGATGCGCCGCTGGTTATCATGCTGGTCGGCGTCAACGGCGTCGGCAAAACGACGACCGTCGCGAAGCTCGCTGCGCGCTTCAAGAGCGAGCGCGGCAGCGTGATCGTCGCGGCGGCCGATACCTTCCGCGCGGCCGCAATCGAGCAGCTCGAAGTATGGTGCGATCGCGCCGGCGCCGACATTATCAAGCAATCGCAAGGATCCGATCCTGCCGCGGTCGCCTTCGACGCCGTAAAAGCCGCGATCGCGCGCAAAACGAGCACGGTGCTGATCGACACGGCCGGGCGCCTTCAAACCAAAGTTAATTTGATGGAGGAGCTCAAGAAGATTGCCCGCGTTGTCGCGCGCGAGTTGCCCGGCGCGCCGCATGAGACCTGGCTGGTGCTCGACGCCAACACGGGTCAGAATGCGCTCAGTCAGGCTTCGATTTTTGGCGACGCGGTGCCGCTCACCGGAGTGGTGCTGGCCAAGCTCGACAGCACGGCGAAGGGCGGCGTGGTGGTTGCGGTGGCGGAGCGCCTCAAGATTCCGGTGCGGTTTGTGGGACTCGGCGAGGCGATCGAGGATTTGCGCGAGTTCGACGCGCGCGAATTTGTCGAAGCGCTGTTTGCAACTGACGGCGCAGGAGAGCAGAGTTCCAGCGGCTCTTATGCAGCTTGACAGCGTAGTTTATCGAAATTTAAACTAAAGGTAGAAGATTTTCTCTCATGGCCACAGATGTCTTAAAGCAACTAGACGAACGAATTCAAGCTTCCGTTGCGCGTATCCAGCAATTGCGCAAGGAAAATGAGCAACTCGCGCAGAAGCTTGCGGAAATGGAAAAACGCTATGCCGACGCGTCCGGCATGGTTAAGCAGCTGAGCGCCGAACGCCAGCAGCATGAAAACGAGCGCAACGACGTGCGCACCCGGATCGAGAAAATCCTCACCCGCTTCGACGGGATCGATCTTGGATAGAAAATGAAAGGCATCAGCGTCCAGATCATGGGACAAAACCTGACAGTCGCCAGCGAGGCAGGCGACGACTGGGTCAAGTCCCTGGCTGAGACGGTGGACGAGAAGATTAAGGATATCCGTGCCGGGAGCCAGACCATCAATTCGGTGAACCTGGCAATCCTGGCTGCGTTAAATTTCGCCGAAGAACTCGAACACTTGCGCCGGGAGCATCAGGAGCTGGTGGATCGAATTGCGGCGATGAATAAACGGCTGTCCGCGGCTATCGACGGAGAATGAGCATGAACCGTCGAGACCTCGCGCGGCATCCGAGAGGTGAACGATTTCGGACGGGGGCGGGAATGGAATTGTGGATCTCGAGAGCAGCCTAAACGCGGTGCTTACAGGAATGAGGACCGTGCGATATTTTTCGACCGCATCCAAGGCTTTCGCGATAAAACCTTTCGCGGATACAGGCCGGCTGTCAGCCGGTTCGAGAGTACAGCGACACGCGCACGTGACGGCAACGAAAACGAACAGCGACACGGCGCTATCGAGCAGTTGAACCCGCTCCCGCCATGGCAACCACTGTGGCGGATGAAAAGAAAAATCTTCGCGCAATCATGAGCGCATGCCGCGTCGCGCTGCCCGGCGACCGCGTTGCGGCATGGTCGGAAAGCGTGCAGCGCCAGGTGCTCGCGAGCGAGTCCTGGCGCGACGCATCCGCAATCGTTTTATACGCCGCAATCGGTAACGAGGTTTCAACTGACCTCATCTTCGATGACGCGCTGCGATCCGGACGCGCTGTCTTCTATCCGCGCGTCGATACCTCGACGGCTACGATGGTCGGGCGACGCATTCGCAATCGCGCAGATCTGATCCGCGGCGCGTATGGAATCCTCGAGCCGCCTGAGTCGTCTGAAATACTCGACAACAAAAGTTTCGCGAAAATTCTCGTGTGTGTTCCCGGCGTTGCCTTCGGACTCGAAGGACAGCGATTGGGCCGTGGTGGGGGTCACTATGATCGTTTCATCGCCCAGCTCGGTGGCGAAGCGATCACTGTGGGGCTCGCCTTTTCATTCCAGCTGCTCGATCGAATCCCCGAGTCGGGACTCGACCGGCGGCTTAACTTCATCGTGACCGAGTCCGCGATTCATCGTGCCTGCGAAGCGCCACTGCCAGCACGCCGAATGCGGACAAAGGAGGTAAACCCGGGTGCTCATAACCGCAATCCTGGGATTCATAGTTGGTGGCGCGGTCTTTTTCATTTGGGGAATAACGAAACAGCGTAAGGACGCCGTTAACCTGGAGGCCGCGCGCGCTCAGGCCGAAGAAATAACCAAGGAGGCTCAAAAACGGAGCCAGTTAGTAGTTAAGGAGGCAGAGCTCAAGGCAAAGGACATGGTGGTCGGCGCGAAGGCCGACGCCGAACGCGAGATGCGCGATCGCAGGCGCGAGATTGCCGCGATCGAACAGAAACTCGAAGCACGCGAGGAGACTTTCGAAAAGCGCCAGGAAGCATTCGAACGGCGCGAAGCCGATCTGAATCGGCGCGATCAAAGTCTGCGCACGCGTGAGAAAAGTCTCACCGATAAGGAAGAAGTACTGCAGGCTCATATCGACGAGGCGCGCACCAAGCTCGAAGCGGTCGCCGGCCTGACCCGCGAAGAAGCCAAGCGCTCGCTGATGGACGAGATGATCGGGCAGGCGCGCACCGACGCCGCCAAGCACATCCGAATCGTCGAGGAAGAAGCGCGCGAGGAGGCCGACCGCCGCGCCAAGCGAGTCATCGCGATTGCGATCGAGCGGCTGGCGGGCGAGTTCGTCGCCGAGCGCACGGTCTCGGTGATTCCGCTGCCCAACGACGAGATGAAGGGCCGCATCATCGGCCGCGAAGGACGCAACATCCGCGCGATCGAGGCGGCCACCGGCGTCGATATCATCATCGACGATACTCCCGAGGCGGTCGTAATTTCGTGTCACAACCCGATTCGCCGGGAGATCGCGCGCGTCGCACTCATGCAGCTCATCTCGGACGGCCGCATTCATCCGGGCCGGATCGAGGAAGTCGTACGCAAGGCCGAGCAGCAGGTCGAGGAATCGATTCGCGAGGCCGGTCAGCGCGCGATCATCGAAGTCGGAGTGCACGGAATCCATCCCGAACTGGTCAAGCTGCTCGGGATGCTCAAGTTCCGCTACAGCTACGCGCAGAACGTGCTGATGCATTCGATCGAAGCGGCGTTCATCGCCGGCGCGATGGCGGCCGAGCTGGGACTCAACGAAAAGCAGGCGCGCCGCGCCGCCCTGCTGCACGACATCGGCAAAGCGCTGACCCATGAGGTCGAAGGATCGCACGCGTTGATCGGCGGCGAGATCGCACGCAAGTACGGCGAGTCGGCGAAGATCGTAAATGCGATCGCGGCGCATCATGAGG
Source organism: uncultured delta proteobacterium (assembly GCA_963794325.1). Lineage (GTDB taxonomy): Bacteria > Desulfobacterota > Binatia > Binatales > Binataceae > Binatus. The sequence goes on from CAWCDG010000004.1 coordinate 76,171, forward strand.
AAGTCAAAGCCGAGACAATCCTCGCGCCGATCGTCGATGCGGCCGACGCGCTCTCAGGCGCGCGTCCGGGAGCCCGGCGCGAAGTGCTCGAGAGCTACGTCAAGCGCCTCGAAGATCTCGAGACAATCGCGAAGTCGTTCAAGGGCGTCGAGAAATGTTTCGCCGTGCAGGCCGGACGCGAGATGCGCGTGATCGTCGAGCCGAGCCAGATCTCCGACGAGGACACCTCGATGCTGGCGCGCGACGTCGCGCGCAAAATCGAAACCGATATGACGTATCCCGGACAGATTCGGGTCACCGTCATCCGCGAGACCCGCGCCACCGAGCTCGCGAAATAACAGCTACGCAATTTCAATTCGGAGGCCCGATCGCACAACGCGATCGGGCCTCCGTGCTTTAGCAGTATGCTTCCCTTACGAGATGTTGTCCCGCAGTTACACACCTGCCAACCTGAAGCGTAAATGCGAATCCTGATTCTGTCTCTCGCGCTATGCTGTTTGATGGGGTGCAGCACCTGGGAGGGAGTTCAGGACGATCCTGCCAACCATCAGAAGATCGTGACAGCTGCCGCCCGGGGTCTCGACGCATGCCAATCCCGCATGGATGAGCTCGCGCGGGCGAACGTCACGATGCTGGACCACAGCCGGCAACTCATGCTGACTCTCTTCAGCTTCGGTTATGTGCCGTCCTATGTATGCGTCGGCAAAGTCCCGTACGACGGCTCCAATGCGCCGGCAGACTCGAGCAACCATTAGAAAAGGGGTTCCCGGATATGTCTCTACGTCTCAGGCACATACTCTTCGTCCTGTGCTTTGTCTCCGGCTGCTCCATATACATGGAAGCGACGCGTCCAACGCCGGTCGATCTGGGGAAGTTCCATCCCGGTGACAGCCGCTCCTCCGTCACCCAGGAGCTAGGATCGCCGGTCACTACGAGCAAAGGCAGTGGCGGCACGAGCTGCGATTTATACTTGCTTTACACCAAGGGCTACGGCGTCGCGGGTAAGGCACCGATAGCGGTCGGCGAACTCGCAGCCGATTTCTTCACCCTAGGCCTGGCAGAGATCGTCCTGTCGCCCACCGAGGCTGCCACCAGAAACGAAAAGAGGACGGTGTGGTTTTGCTACCAGAATGACGCGCTCTCAAGCGTGACCGTGAAGAGTGCGGGGGCCGAGACGTCGACGCCCACGACGCCGACCCCGTCCCCAGCGTCCACCAGTTCGTCTCCGGTCCCTTCTCTCGCGTCCACGCCTGTTCCAGCCGAAACTGCCACTCCGACTGATCTCGCCACACCTGTGCCGTCAAATCCCGCGACTGCGACACCGAGCGCGACTCCGTCGACCGGCCAACAGTCTCAGTGACCTTCGTGCGTTAGCGCGACGCTTCGGTTACCTTCGACGGAATGTTCGAAGCCGAACGAATTGCCGGGACTGATCTGGAACCAGGCCGGCTGCGCGAATATCTCCGCCCGCCGTTTCGCAAATTCGAATTCTCGACGCCGATGAGCCCCGCGCATGCCTCAAGAATCCTCCAGGAGATCGTCGAGCCGCCGCGAAAATGGGGATGGCCGACTTCCAGCAAGCGCGGATATTTCGAAGGCAGGGTGGCGGGTAGCCGTTTCAAAATCCATCGCGTCATCGGCTACCAGAACTCGTTCATCCCGATAATCGAAGGGAGCTTCCGCCGCGACGGGCTGGCGACGACGGTCGCGGTGAACATGCGATTGGTGTGGCCGGTCATTCCCGTCTGGGTCGGCATAATAATTTTCCTGGGGTGGAGTTCAGTGAGCGTCGATTCACCGGTGGCCGGACCCTTCGCCGTTCGAATGGTAGTAATCGCAATGACGCTGTTCATCTACCTGGTCGCGACCGTCCCCTTCGCAATCGAATCGCGAATCGCATTGAAACGCCTGCTGGAACTCCTGCGGTCGGGCCCCGCTCTTTCGTCACCCTGAGCGAAGCGTAAGCCCAAAATTCCGGTTCCCCTTCCCGCTCGGGAAGGGGTTAGGGGTTAGGTTGCACGGATCCATCGCAACACCTGCCGCTCGCTTCGATCGTCCTTTACCGCCGCGAAGCCAAACGCTATCATCCATCCACGATGCCCACCACGCGCGAAGTCCTCGATGCGACCATCGCATTGGAAAAACAGAGCATGGCGCTGTACGCCCGCTTCGCGAAAATCTTTGCGAACGATCACGCCCTGCAGGATTTCTGGTTCGGGATGGCGCGTGACGAGGCCCGCCATGTCGGCGCACTCGACCTCGTCACGACCGTGCTCGATCAGGAATCGATGCTCGACAAGCCGAGTCCCATCTCGCTCGAAGATGCGACTATCGTGCGGCTTCGCGCGTTGCTCCAGAAATCGCAGGCCGACGCGACGCCGAACATCAAGCTCGATCGCGCACTCGAAATTGCGCTCGAAGTCGAGGAGACCGAGCTTGAAGATCTCGTCTCCGATCTCCTCAAAGCTCTGCAAGCGCCCGACGAGTACGAGCGATGCCTCCGCCTGCTGGTTCACGACCTCGGCGAGCTCAGCTACATGATCGAGCGCCACTCCGCCGATCCCGCGCTGCTCTCGCGATGCGACGCGCTCGTCAATCGTCACGCCGAGACGCTCCGCCACACCGCGCTCAGGTAACGTCGCGCCGATGCGGTGGCGCGCGCGATGGCCGTTGGTTATATTTCAGGGCTGCGCTGAGGAGTGGCCAAATTGGTAAGGCACCTGACTCTGGATCAGGCGATTGTAGGTTCGAGTCCTACCTCCTCAGCCAAGTAAATTGAACGCGCGCCGGCCTCGAAGCGCGCGACGATGGTCCCATCGTCTAGTGGTTAGGACACCGGCCTCTCACGTCGGGAACGCGGGTTCGACTCCCGCTGGGATCACCAGGAAGATTTGGTTATTTTTGATGTTCAGGGCCCTCCTGCAGGCATTTGACACCCACATTTTACAACCACGCTGTGCGAATATCCCGATGTAGCGTTGCGGCGAGTATCGCGATTGCGATCTCGCTTGCTGCGTGGGGATGTAAAAAAGCTGCGATGCCGGTCGCTGCGCCGGTGCCGGAAGTTGTGGTCACCGAGGTCGTTCAGCGCAACGTGCCGGTTTACTCGGATTGGGTTGGCACGACTGAGGGTTTCGTAAACGCGGACATCTATCCGAAAATTTCCGGCTACCTGCTGAAGCAGAACTACCGGGACGGCGACAAGGTGCATACCGGCCAGTTGCTGTTTCAAATCGACGATCGCGAGTATAAGGCTGCGCTCGACCAGGCGATCGGCGACCTCGGCCAGAAACAGGCCGACTACAAAAGGAACGCGCAGGACCTTTCCCGCTACAAGCCGCTCTACGATCAACAGGTAATCAGCAAGCAGGATTTCGATCACGTCGATCAGAACACTCGCGCTAGTAAGGCTGCGGTAGCGGCGGCCCAGGCTGCGGTCGAGACCGCGAAGCTCAACGAGGATTGGACGCAGGTAAATTCTCCAATCGACGGTATTGCGGGGATCGCGAAGACGCAGGTCGGAAATCTGGTCAGCCCGACCTCGTTGCTGACGACCGTCTCGCAGCTCGATCCGATCAAGGTCGAATTTCCAATCAGCGAGCGCGAGTATTTGCATTTCGCCGACAAAATTAATCGCCACGAGAGAGACGGTGACTCCAAGCAGGATCCCGACCTGGAAATGATTCTCGCCGACGGCAGTACCTACAAGTATCGCGGCCGTTTCTACGTCGCGAATCGGCAGGTTAATATCCAGACCGGCACAATCAAGATCCAGGGGATCTTTCCGAATCCTGAAAATATTCTCCGCCCCGGTCTCTATGCGAAGATCCGCTCGGCGACCGACGTGCGCAAGGACGCGCTGCTCGTGCCGCAAGCCGCGGTGCTCGAGACCCAGGGCCAATACCAGGTCGGCGTGGTCGGCGCCGACAACAAGGTCACGCTGCGGATGGTCAAGACCGGCAAGCAGGTCGGCGACCTCCGGATTATCGACGAAGGAGTCTCACCGGGCGAACGCGTCATCACCGAAGGATTGCAAAAAGTTTCGGACGGCATGGAAGTGAATCCGCGAGTGGTTCCCCCCGAGCCCGCGCCGGCCGTGTCCCCAGCGTCATCGGACCAGGCGCCCCAGACTTAAGTCGCGATGTCGAAATTCTTCATCAACCGGCCCATCGTCGCGATGGTCATCGCAATTTTTTTCGTGATCACCGGCGCCGTGATGGTCCTTCGGCTCCCCGTCTCGCAGTTCCCCGATATCGTTCCGCCTCAGATTCAGACGACGGCAATCTACACCGGCGCCGACGCGCTCACCGTCGAGCAGTCGGTCGCCACTCCGATCGAAGAGCAGGTGAACGGCGCCAAGAACATGCTCTACATGCAGTCGATCAACGGCGACGACGGCACGATGACCCTGCAAGTCAGTTTCGCAGTCGGCACCGACGTTGACCTCGATCAGGTGCAGGTGCAGAACCGGCTGGCGCAGGCCACTTCGAGCCTGCCGAACGCGGTCAGCAACTACGGCCTCACCACTCAGCAGACGGTCGGAATTCCGCTGCTGGTATTTTCGATCACGTCGCCCAACCGGACCTGGGATCAGACCTTCCTCGCGAACTACGTCGCGATCAATATCGAGGACGAGCTCGCACGAATTCCGGGAATCGGCCAGGTCAAGGTTTTCGGCGCGTCGAATTATGCGATGCGGATATGGGTCGCTCCCGATACGCTCGCCAAACTCCAGCTGACCGTCGCCGACATCACCAACGCGATCACCGCGCAGAACGTCGTGAATCCCGCCGGCACCATCGGCGGTGAGCCGGCGCCGCCCGGCCAGCAAGTCACGTATTCGGTGCGCGCGCAGGGACGCTTGATGAACGCCGACGAGTTCGGCGACATTATCCTGCGCGCCAATCCCGACGGCTCTCTCGTCCGGCTCAAAGACGTCGCGCGCATCTCGCTCGGCTCCGAAAATTACACCCAGCAGTCCTACACCAACGGTCTGCCGTCTTCGATTGTCGGCCTCTATCAGAATCCCGGATCCAACGCGCTCGAAGCCGCCACCCGCGCGAAGAAAAAGATGGCCGAGCTCGCGAAGCACTTCCCGCCCGACATGAAGCTGAGCCTGACGCTCGACACCACAGTCGCGGTGACCGAGGGCGCCAAAGAGATCGTAAAAACGCTGCTCGAGGCGATCGCCCTCGTCACGCTGGTCGTGTTCATCTTCCTGCAGAGCTGGCGCGCGACATTGATTCCGCTGCTCACCATCCCGGTCTCGCTGGTGGGCGCGTTCATGTTCTTCCCGGCCGTCGGATTTTCAGTCAACACGCTCTCGCTGCTGGGACTGGTGCTCGCCGTGGGCCTGGTGGTCGACGACGCGATCGTCGTGGTCGAAGCGATCCAGGCGAAGATCGAAGAGGGTCGTTCGCCGCATGATGCGGCGCTCGAAGCGATGGACGAGGTCGGCGGCGCGCTGGTCGGAATCGCGCTGGTCCTGTCAGCGGTCTTCATCCCGGCGGGATTCCTCGCCGGCATCACTGGATCGCTCTATCGCCAATTCGCGCTGACGATCGCATTCTCGGTTATTCTCTCGGCCTTCAACGCGCTCACGCTGAGTCCCGCCCTGGGAGCACTGTTGCTCCGGCCGCGAAGCACTAGCCCGTCACGCGGCCCGCTTGCCCGGCTCTTCGCGCGATTCAACTCGGGCTTCGCGCGCGTGCAGAAAGGCTACGTCAGTATTTCCGGATTGCTCATCAGAAGGTTCGTGCTCGCGCTGATTATCCTGGTTGGATTCGCGTTGCTGGCGGGCGGAATCGGGAAGATCCTGCCGTCGTCATTTCTGCCCGACGAAGACCAGGGATACTTCCTGATGAACGTCGAATTGCCGGAAGCCTCGTCGCTCCAGCGCACCAACCTCGTGATGCGCAAGATCGACGAGATCCTCAAACACGAGCCCGGCGTGCGCTTCTACAATGCGGTCTCCGGCTACAGCATCCTCTCGCAAAGTTCGAGCACCCGCAGCGGTCTCTACTTCTGCCTGCTCTCGCCCTATGAGCAACGGCGCTCCGCGGCCCTGCAAGCCGGACCGGTCGTCGCGTCGATCAATCGAAAGCTCGCTGGATTGCCCGACGCGCAAGCGTTCGCTTTTCTGCCCCCGGCGATTCCCGGAATCGGCCAGGCCTCGGGCGTCGATTTCTTCGTTCAGGATCGATCGGGCGGCACCGTCGATTATCTTTGGCAGAATACTCAGAAGTTCCTCGCCGCCGCGCGCAAGCGCCCCGAGATTGCGGGGATGAATCTCACCTTCAGTCCGGCGGTCCCGCAAATGTACGCCGCCGTGGACAAGGACAAGGTCTTCAAACTCGGGGTCACGATCCAAAGCGTTTACGCCGCGTTGCAGACTCTGCTCGGCGGCTACTACGTGAACCAGTTCAATCGCTTCGGACGCGTGTGGAAGGTCTTCGTCGAGGCGGAGCCGCAGTACCGCGCCAGGGCCAAGGACGTCGGCCAGTTCTACGTGACTAACAATCAGGGCGCGAAGGTCCCGCTCTCGACGCTGGTCGATATGCAGCGCGTCTTCGGCCCCGAATATACGACGCGGTTCAACGAGTATCGCAGCATCGAGATCTTCGCCGCCCCCGCTCCCGGCTACAGCACCGGCGACGCGATGAACGCGGTGACGCAGGTCGCCAATCAGGTTCTGCCGCGCGACATGGGAACCGCCTGGAACGGCATCTCGTATCAGCAGTCGGTCGCGGGCGGCGGTGCCGGAGTCTTTGGATTGTCGCTGCTGATGGTCTTCCTGATCCTCGCCGCTCTCTACGAGAGTTGGTCGCTGCCGTTCAGCGTATTGCTAAGCGTGCCGGTCGCAGTATGCGGCGCGTTCTTCGGCCTATGGTCGCGTCATTTCGACAACGACGTTTACGCGCAAATCGGGCTCATCATGTTGATCGGTTTGTCGGCCAAGAACGCGATCCTCATCGTCGAGTTCGCCAAGGCCGAGCTCGAGAAGGGCGAGGCGCTCGTCGATGCCGCATTGAACGGCGCGCGACAGCGACTGCGGCCTATCCTGATGACGTCGTTCGCCTTCATCTTCGGCCTGATGCCGCTGTGGACTGCTCTGGGAGCGGGCGCCGTCGCGCGCCGCCTGATCGGCACCGTCACCATCGTCGGCATGGCGTTCTCGACCGCCTTTGCGATTTTCCTGGTACCAGTCCTCTTCGTCATCGTCGAGCGAATCTCGCGATGGTGGAGCGAGGAGAAACCGGAAGCCACCCCCACGGCGACCCCGGAAGATACCACCTCGTCCGCCCCCGAGCGCGCCGCCGGCGGCGGCGTCTGAAAAATCGCTGAGAACGCTGGCCGCTGACTCCCCGCTCATGCTGATTCGGTGCGGCTTTGAACAACTTCAAAAAACAACTGCAGAGCACGCAATTCTAACTAAATAGTAAGCAACGAAACGGCGCCTCGTTCGTATTCTATAGTGAATACGTTTTCGAGGTTTTTTGTGAAAATGAATTCCACCCATCCGGCCGTTTCTCGCGCCGCGCGTATCTCACGAGCCGCCACCATCGCACTCGCAGGCGCATTCAGTCTGGTTACGATGACCGGCTGCTTCGGCAGTCCTCGCGCGAACGACACCTTCGCCGGTGCGGCTATCGGCGCCGGCGGCGGAGCGCTGATTGGCGGCGCTGAAGGCTCGCCGGGAACTGGTGCGCTAATCGGCGGCCTCGGCGGCGGCGCCCTCGGCTATATCGTCGGCACCGAGACGGAAAATCAGTACGGCTACCGCAGCTACGGCTACAACCCGTACGGCTACTACGGCGGCTACTGATCCCTTGTGATCGTCCTCGCGTCATTCTGAGCGCAGCGAAGAATCCAAATGACCTCCCCTTGTCCGAGGGGAGGTCGGCGCGCGCCGAAGGAGTGCGACGGGAGGGGTGCAACGCTGGCTGTCGCAACAACGCCCGTTGTGCTGCTGTCGAGCAGCGAACTCGCGCCTATGCATTGAGATTAAACGAGTCGGCGTTAGTGGGTGTCGCACGTTGCACCACTCCCGGCGACACCGCTTTTCAAGCGGCTTACGCCGACCTCTCCTCGGACAAGGAGAGGTTAGGATCGAATCCCGGATCTTTTTGAACGCCGGGCCGACTAGCCCAAACCATAGATCAGGCGATCTTCCCGACACTCTACTGCTTATCTGGGGATGTCCTTGTAGCCTGACGCCGGCGAATCGGGATGCTATAATAGTCCAATGGGTCAACCTCACGGCACCAAGATGACCCCACTATCTTCACGCCCGCAATCGGCGTATATTCATTGTCCAACGCTCGGATTGTTCCTTTCTCTAAGCCCGGGAATTAGCCCGGGTTTTCTGTACGAGAGCTTCCCGGCAAATACTTACGGAGGGCAAAAATGCCCAGCAAATTGTACGTAGGCAATCTCGCCTACTCGGTGTCGAACAGCGATCTGGAAGAACTGTTTTCACAAGCAGGCCAGGTTCAAAGCGTGGCAGTAATCACGGATAAATTCTCCGGCCAATCGAAGGGCTTCGGCTTCGTCGAGATGGCGACCTCGGAGGAAGCATCCAAGGCAATCCAGACCCTGAATGACACGGATCTCAAGGGAAGGAACATCAAGGTGAGCGAGGCCAAACCCCGCGAATCGAGCTTCGGTGGCGGCGGCGGTGGCGGTGGCAACCGTCGCGGCGGTGGCGACAATCGCGGCGGCGGAGGCGGCGGCCGCTGGTAAACTAAACCTGAGGCTGAGCGGGCACCCGATGCCCGCTCAGTCATTTCAGAAGACGCGCGACCTCCGAAGCCCCCGCGTCTTTGCACTTCTCAAAATTGGCTTCGAGCTCCCGGTTTGGGAGCCCACGCAAGTTTCGCAAATTCAGGAGGCCCGGTGCCGAGAGTATATGTAGGAAATCTCGCTGAGTCGGTTACCCGCGATGAACTGCGGGCGCTCTTCTCGAAAATCGGCCGGGTCGCCGGCGCGCTGGTTATCACCGACAAGCTCACCGGCAAATCTCGTGGATTCGGCTTCGTCGAAATGGTCGAAGTCGAAGACGCGATCAACGCCGCCGTCTACTTCAGCGGCACCGAACTCGAAGGCCGCAAAATTCACGTCGATCCATTCCGTCCGCAGGAGCCCGGCGCTCAGAAATTTCGCGGCGAGCGCAAACGTCGCGCGCCCGCCAAGCGCAGCAGCAACGGCACTGCGTAACTGCCGGAATTGAATAAGTCAGAGATCGAGAAGTCTAATCAGGAGTTGCTATGCGCGATGAAGGGTTGACGCCGTGGAGAACGCACGACTGGAAAGTCCGCACCATCGAATCGATCGCACCCGGAGGCGGCTCGCGGCTGGCCTTCACCTGCCGGAGTTGCGGCAGGATATTCAATCAAACTACGATCAACAGCCGGACTTGGGCGGTCGACGCCGGCGGAGTCGCGCTGTCGGATACGGTAACCAATCGATGGCTCGCGGAAAGTTGCACGCGCAAACCCTCGGACGGCGACGAGGACGATCGCAAGCTCTTCAAGAACGGACCCGCGCTGTAAAACTAAAAACCCCTTTCATTATTTTTCAAAGGATGGCGCGCTTGAAAATGAATTTACGGACAGTCGCGCTTGGCGCCCTGCTCTTCTTTTCGTTCGCTGTTTCCGCTTCCGCGCAAACACTGGTGGTTCCGCCGACCTCGCCCAATGACGCGATGGGTTCGGTGAAGACCATCATCGACCAGTCAATCGTCGTCTTTAAAGACAAGCAGATCTCCCCGCCCGACCGCGAGCATAAACTTCGCGGAATCGCCGAGAGCCATTTCGATTTCCGCGAGATGGCGAAATCAGCGATCGGATACCATTGGAAAACTCTGACCCCCGCGCAGCAGACCGAGTTCGTACCGCTCTTCACGACCTTTATCGAGGATGCGTACCTGTCGCGAATCGAATCCTATTCCGTCGAGAAAGTGAATCAGCAGCTCCAGTCCTCGATGATTCAATTCATCAAACAGACTACCGACGGCCCCGAGTACGCCGAGGTCTTCAGCACGGTAGTGTTACAGGATCGCAAAGATCCGATCGCCGTGAACTACCTGATGCGTAACGACGGCGGCGAGTGGAAAATCTACGACATCACGATTGACGCGATCAGCGTAATCGCCAACTACCGCAACCAGTTCAATCGCGTCCTCAACAACGACGGCTACGACAAGCTCGTCTCCATAATCCGCGAGAAGATCCAGGGCCTCCAGCAGCAAGCGACCAACTAACTCGATCGCTTAGCGCCAGTGCTCGTCCGTTTGCGCTTCAGGCATAATCTGGAGATATGCAAACGGCCACCGATCGTCGCCTGCCACTTCTGATCTATGACGGTGATTGCGGGTTCTGCAAATACTGGCTGCGCTATTGGAATCGACTCACCGGCGATCGCGTCGCATACGCGCCGTATCAGGAAGTCGCCGCGCAGTTCCCCGAAATTCCTGTGGCCGAGTTCAAGCGCGCCGTCCAATACATCGCGCCCGATGGAAAAGTCGCGAGCGGCGCCGAAGCTGCTCTCCTTACTCTAAGTCACGGCGGCAAAGGCTTCTGGCTCGCGCTTTATCGGCACGTTCCCGGTTTTGCCGCGATCGCCGAGGGCCTGTACGCGTTGGTCGCGTCGCATCGGGCGGAGCTTTACCGCCCGACGCTATGGTTATGGGGGCGCGACTATGAGCCGCCGCGCTTCGAGCTGATCTCATGGCTGTTTCTTCGCGCGATGGGGCTGATCTATCTCGCAGCCTTTGTTTCATTTGGCGTGCAGGCGCTGGGATTGATCGGCAGCCACGGCATCCTGCCGCTATCCGAATTCGCGGTCGCCGTCCGCAGCCAGATCGGATCATCAGGCTACTGGCGAGTTCCGATGGTGTTCTGGATCGCACAGAGCGACTTCGCGATTCAGGCCGCGTGCTGGGCGGGAGCGGCGCTGTCGATTCTGGTGATCGTCGATCTCATCCCAAGTGTGAGCCTGTTCTTCCTGTACGTGCTGTATCTCTCGCTCTTTTACGCCGGCCAGGAGTTCATGGGCTTTCAATGGGATCTGCTTTTGCTCGAAGCCGGTTTCCTGGCGCTCATCCTGAGCGTCGCGACCAGGCCCGGCATATGGTTGCTGCGATGGCTGCTCTTCCGTCTGATGCTCCTTTCGGGCGCGGTCAAGCTCCTGAGCGGCGATCCGACATGGGCCAACCTGTCCGCGCTCTCTTACTATTTTCAGACCGAACCGCTACCGACACCGTTGGCCTGGTACGTCCATCACCTGCCGCACGCGGTCCTCATGGCAGCGACGGTCGCGACCTTCTTCATCGAATTGGTCCTGCCATTTCTAATCTTCTTTCCGCGGCGTCTTAGATTCATCGGCGCCTTCGGCATCTTGTTGCTGCAAGTCGTGATCTTCGTGACCGGCAACTACGCATTCTTCAATCTGCTGACGATGGCGTTGTGCCTGGTGGCGTTCGACGATGCCGCGTTGCGCAGAACGTTCCCGAATCGCGTGACCCGAGTTTGTGCAAAGCTATGCCCGCGAGATCAGACCGCGGAGAATCGTTTCAGTCGCGGTCGGAGCGTTGACGCTGCTGATCGTATTCACCGGTCTGGTGCAGCTCAATGCGATTCTCAACAGCCGGATGTCCCCGCTGGGCGCGTGGGTCGAAGGTGAAATTGAGCCGCTGCATATCGTCAATACTTACGGCCTGTTCGCGGTGATGACGACCACGCTGCCGGAAATTATCGTCGAGGGCTCGGATGACGGCGTTAACTGGCGCGAATACGAGTTCAAATACAAACCGGGCGACGTGATGCGCCGTCCGCGATGGAACGCGCCGCATCAACCGCGGCTCGACTGGCAGATGTGGTTTGCCGCATTGGGGTCGGCGTCGGAGAATCCATGGTTCCCGCGGTTCCTTCAGCGCTTGCTCGAAAATTCGCCCGACGTGATCGCGCTCCTCGGCAGCAATCCGTTTCCCCGCAAGCCGCCTCTCTACGTGAGGGCAGTCCTCTACGACTATCGCTATTCGACACCAGAAGAAAAAAAAGCCACCGGCGCATGGTGGGTACGCCAGCCCGAAGGAATCTACTTTCCCGCAGTATCTCTCAGATCATGATTCAAGCCACCGGTTTTATTCCTTGCCTTCCTGGCCCATCTTCATTGTGCCGACTATCGGCACGCCCATCGGACCCACCGGAATATATACTTCCGTGTGATTGGGTGAGTTGATCATTTTCTGCTGCGCCTGGATCGCTTCGTACTGGACGTAAATCGGCGTCAGCTTCTGGTTGATCGTTTCCATCGCTTTGGCAATGCCGTCGGCCTCGGCCTCCCGAATTTGAGCCTTGGCTTTGGCGGTCTGGATTTCGATCGTCGTCTGCTCGAGAACCTGGGTGGCCGCAAGCTTGTTGGCGACCGAGTCCGCGACGGTTTGCGGATACTGAATGTTGCCGATGACGACGCTGATGATTGTGAAGGGGGTGCCCTGCGTCAGCTTCAAAATTCGGTCCTGCACGGCAGAGCCGATCGTGTCGATGTTGTCCTTGATATCCAGCCCGTTGTACTTCTGAACCTCGTCGCGCGTGTAGGTTCTGAACGGCTCCTTGATAAAATTGTTGTAGGCGGAGGCGAGTGGATTCTCGCCGGTTTCGCCGTACTTCTCGACGAATATTTTCACGTTCTCAGGTTCTACCTTCCACAGCAGATGCGCCTGAAACTCGATATGCAGATTGTCCTTGGCCAGCACCGCGGTCGGGCCGACAAACTGTTCAGTGCTGGTGTTCGGTGTCACCGAAATGTTGGTCACCTCGAGCATCCATCCAAGGCCGGTGGAAGTCGGTCCCGTTTGAAGTTCGTAGAATCGCTCGGGCATCGTGTACGGATGCTTCGTGACGTATCCGACGTAGCCCGCCGGCGTCGATGGATTCGAGCATCCGATGACACCAAGTGCCAGCACTGCAAAGAGTCGTCGCATTCTTCCTCTCCTTTTTTTAAACATCCAGCCGCGCGCCGGATCAGACCGAGCTTTCGCGTTTTTACGAGAACGAGTATTCCAGCGGGCGATGCGGATAGAAACTGAGTGTCGTCAATCCAGCTGTCGTTTGTTCACAGATCGCCATGTTGTCGCACGGCTCGCCCGCGGGTAGGATTGCGGCATTCAAAAGGGGAGGAGCCGCGCCACTCGATTCATGGGGCAGACTTAATTGCATGCCACAATCGCTATGCCTGAGAGTCAGTGCGCTATTAATTCTCTGTGTCGCATTTGCCGGATGTGCGACGCACGACGCCAGCGATCCCGCATATGGCGCGATGTTCAAACAGACCACGCGTGATCGCGTCAACGGCACCGAGTTCTGGGGCACCAGAACCCAAAAGGACTGCACCTCCGGCGGCGTGATGGAGGTATGCACCCCCGTCGGCCAAAACGGAATCTGAGTCTTTGGTCTAACGAATAGCTGGCCTCTCGCTCCTAGCAGGGTGTTGAGAAACCCCGACGATGAATCCTTTCACAAATTTGGGGCTTCCAACACCCTGCGTAAAAGCTGGCTGCTTTCCTTTATCTTCTCTCCCGCTTTTTTGCGGGGGAGATAAGAGAGGGGGAACAGGCCGTGATTTATCAACGGCCTGTTAGGCGTAGAGGAATGACCGCGACAACTACTTGCCGGAGCCGGAGGCGGTAAGGTTGTGGGACAGATGATTGGGGTCGTTGCTCGTGATGGTCAAATTCTGTGGAGCGGTGGCACCTTTGGTGGTCGGTTTGAATTTGACGGTTACGCTCTTGGTCTTACCTTTGGTCAGGTTGAAGGCACTGCCATTGAAGGCGAACGGTGAAGCCAGGGTTCCGATCGTTACCTCCAGATTACCCTTGCCCTTATTTTTGATCTTGAGCTTTTTGCTCTTGGTCGAGTTGACCTTCACCGTGCCGAAACTCAGGTTGCCGGAGACGCTAAGTGTTCCGAACGGCGGCGTTGGAGTTGCGGTTGGTGTCGCGGTTTGAGTTGCAGTGGCCGTCGCCGTCGCAGTGGTTGTCGCAGTTGCGGTATCTGTCGCGGTCGGCGTCGGGCTGGGAGTAGCCAGAGATGTATCCGTCGCAGTCGGAGTCGCCGAGGTGGTTGGCGTTGCTGACCCGGTCGGTGTTGGGCTGTCCGATCCTGTTGACGTCGGCGATGCGGTAGCGGTTGCCGTGTCGGTGGCGGTCGCGGTGAGCGTGGCCGTCGCGGTCGCAGTTGGCGTCGCAGTGGCAGTCGGAGTCGGCGTCGGGCTCGGCGCAGCGATCAGGCGCGCCTCGGCGATCCACGTACCCCAGTTAATGCTTGAGGTCGCGGACGTAGGGTATTCTGCCGCCACCCAAATCGCAGTCTGATCACTGGGATCGACGCCGGCCCCCGAATAGTCGCCCCATCGATATGGCAAGCCACTCGTGTCGTTGCTGGTGTAACTCTTGGCGCCCGCCTTAAAGAGCACCGGAGTTCCGAGCGTGTTGACCGCGTCGCCGGCGAGGCGCCCATCGACATACGCCGAGGGGAATTCCGTGGATGACGATTGAGTGAAGGACGTAACCAGGTCGTCAGAACTATCGAGATCGACCGAAGGATAGTAGTCGTAAAAATTCTTGGTGCCGAATGAGAAGTCCTGGTTCACGACCGGATTAGCGCCGCCGGTCAGCACCTCGAAGAATTGCAGGCAGCTGCGTTGGCTGGTGTCTCCTGACGGCTTGCATGTGTCGGTTCCCGATCCCCACAGCTGACCGTCGCGGAAGACCACATCCACAATTCGCTCGTCTCCGGTATCGATATTGTGGGTTGAATTCTTCTGCGGCGCGCAACCCGATCCATCCGTGGCGCTAGGGCAGCTCGGCGGAGACGTGAAGGACGTGACCGAAGCAACAGTCTCGTCGGCCGCGCTGCCGGGGGGAACCCCCGTAACCGACCAGATATTCAGCGAGCTGCCGACTGCCGAGAGCATCCAGAGCGTCGCGGTTGACGAGCGGCTCTTAGCCGGAATCAGCGGAAAACCAGAGCCGTCGGCGTCCGGCGGAGTGAAATCCGTATCTATGGTAGCGTCGCCGGCCAGAAGCTCGCTCTTGTTCCAGACGAAGAATTCATTCCCCTGGTACGGACCGGTGTCGCAGTTGGGATTGCACGAAAACGCATTGCCGCCGGTCGCGATTTTGTCGTCGTTAAATCCGAGCGACGGCTGATCCGGAAAGCTCCCCATGGTCTCGATCGAATAAGTGTTGAAGCCGTCGAGCGGATTCGAGTCATTCGAAACCGCAAGGTTGAAGAACCCATTGAGCGCGGGGTCCTTGACGGAATCGGTCGTGTCGAGACTCAGAAGCGAGATGTACCATCGGCCGGCGAGCGTGTCGTACTCGATTCTCGGATCGCTCGAAAAAATGTCGGTGTTAATGTTGAAAAGAGAATTGAGACTGTAAGGCGATAGCAGGACGGTTCCGCTCTTGTCGAAGACTTTAAAGACGACGTTGGTCACTGCGATAACATCGTTCGGTCCCGCCGCGACTTGTGTGTCCGGAGGTTCGCAATCGGGACCGCAATCCGAATCAGCAAAGGCCAGGCCGGCGAAATTCGTGGAGAAGGTCGGCGTGGTGGTCAACGCGAGCGTCGCGATCGAGGGAACCGCGGGAAGCGTCGCGTCGCTGTCGAGAGCAGCTTTGCGCCGTCGATAAGCGATTGGATCGGCGACCCGCAACGGTCGCCGGTGTGAGCCGGTGTTGATCGTCGCCGGTGGCAATTCCTGGAGATATACGGTCCCGGTTCGCATCGCGAGAAGATGTCGCGGCGGCGTTGCGGCACCGCTGCCTGCGCGTGCGGGAAGAGAGGTCCATGATGCGACGAAGGCAAAAAAGAGCACTACGGCGAACGCCGCGACGACGCGTCGGGGCGTCCAGACAGAATTTCTACGGTCACTCATCAACTACCAGGAGCCGCTATAATGTACGTGAGAGCAGACCATCGCTACAATCGTTTTTTCTGCTCGAATGAACGGCGAGGTGAGAGATTAATCGATGATTCTGAAAGTTGCACGTCTCGGATTCCCGTCGCTCAGGACCTCGTCCAGCCCGGTCCCGGCCGATCGGATCAAGACCAAAGAATTTCAGCAGCTGATCGACGACATGATCGAGACGATGTACGAATACAGCGGCGTCGGACTCGCCGCCCCGCAGGTACATCTGCCGATTCAACTCGCCGTGCTCGAAGTGCATGACCATCCGCGATACCCCGACATGCCCGAGGTGCCGCTGACGGTCCTCGTCAATCCGGTCGTGACGATTCTCGACCGCACGATGGTCGAAGAATGGGAAGGATGCCTGAGCGTGCCTGACCTTCGCGGGCGCGTGCCCCGATTCAAGCAGCTACGGGTGACCGCGCTCGGGCGCAACGCGGAGCCGCTCGAAATAGTCGCGTCGGATTTTCACGCGCGCGTGATCCAGCACGAGACCGATCATCTGAAAGGCGAAGTTTACCTGGACCGAATGCCAGACATGCGCGCGCTGGGATTTTTGCAGGAATGGCAGCGCTACCTGCTGAAGCCGGAGCCGGAGAAAAAATGAGGAACGGGAAATCACTTTATTGAATGCGGAACCCACCGTGGGTTCCGCACCTCCTTGGGCAGGGGTGACCCCTGCACTCAGTATTAAAAGGAGAAGATGATGCGGGACTGCGTCCCTATTCGAACCTTCCCCGGTAGGAACCCGCGCCTCCTCTCTGCCTCTGTTCCCCCTTTCCGCGTCGGAAAGGGGGTGAGGGGGATAGGACGGGCCGGAATAGTTGCCTCAAATCCGGTTCCCCTTCCCTCGAGGGAAGGGGAACAATCGCGAGATTCGAATTCGCAAGTTTCAATCGCGCGCGCAGATGTCTAAACTTGTCGCGACGCCTGCCGTCGCCGGCCGGCATCCCACATGAGACTGGCGATTCCAGGGTTTGCGATTATCGACCGCTACGTTGCGCGCGAAGTGCTCGCGCCGTTCGCGGTGGACGTCGGCCTGCTGACCTTCGCGCTGGTCACCGGCAAGTTGCTCAAGCTGATGGACATGGTCGTCAATCACGGCGTCAGCCTGGGCGAGGTCTGCGGAATTATCGGCTATATCATGCCGGCATTTCTCGAGCTCACGTTTCCGATGGCGGTGCTGCTCGGCGTGTTGATGGGATTTGGTAGGATGTCGAGCGACCAGGAGATGACCGCGGCGCGCGCATGCGGCATCAGTCTGTACCGGCTCGCGGTGCCTGTGATGATAGTCGCATTGGGCGTGTACGCGCTTTCCAGCTACTTCGCGTTCTCGCTGCGGCCGTGGGCGAATTCCAATCTGCGCAACAAGTTGTACGAGCTCAGCCAAACTCGCACCAGCGCCGGATTGAAGGAAAAAATTTTCAACAGTAATTTTCCCGGGCTGGTCGTTTACGTCGACGAGATGTCCGACACCGATTCGAGTTTGAAGGGCGTCATGATTTCCGACGCGCGCGATCCGCACAATCAGAACACGATAATCGCCAAGCATGGAGCGATGCTTCCCGACCCGAAGACCAAGACCATCACGCTGCGGCTGTACGACGGTTCGATCTTCGGCGTGGAACCGCAGAACGACGCGACTCACGTGACCAGCTTCAAGACTTACGACCTCAGCATCAGTCCGGAGGAGGCGCTCGGCGTCACCGACGTCGAGCCGGACGAGATGACCTACTCGGCTCTTCGCGCCGACATCAAGGCCGCGCGCGCCAAGGGCAAACCCGACTACGATTCCGAGACCGAGATGGCGAGTAAGTTTACGGTGCCATTTGCCACGATGCTGTTCGCGCTGCTGGGTATCTCGCTCGGACTTAAGCCGGCGCGCGGCGGGCATTCGGAGCGCTTTGGGGTCAGCGTCGCGCTGTTCTTCCTCTATTACTCGCTGATGCGGGTGGGCGAGACGCTGGCGCAACGCGGCAAGCTGAACGCGTGGGCCGCGATGAGTATCCCGGACCTGGTGTTCATGGCGCTGGCGTTCTGGTTCTTCTATCGCGCGGCGTCGGACCGGGCCGACCAGGGCCGCGGTCCCGGCGACATCATCTGGGATCTGGTCGAGCGTTACGAACGCAGCAGGCAGGCCGCATGAGACTTCGCCCGCGCCTTTCGCCGGTGATCGATCGCTTTATCGCGATGCAGTTCTTCGGCCCATTCATGGTGTGCCTGGCGGCCTTCACGGCGGCATACCTGCTCGGCGACATGTTCGACCGATTCGACGATTTGATCCGATACGGCGGGTTGGGATTGTTAGGCCTCGAGTACTTCGCGCTGAAGCTGCCGCTGATCATCTCGCAGGTTCTGCCGGTGGCGTGCCTGGCCGGCGTGCTGCTCGGCTTCGCGCTGCTGAATCGGTCGGGCGAGGTGCTCGCATGCCAGCAACTCGGCATCAGCCGGCTCGAGATGGCGGTGCCGGTATTGTTGGTCGCGGTTTTGATCTCGGGCTTCGATTTTCTGATCAGCGAGACTGTCGTTCCCGCCGCGACGCGCGAGGCGAAATATATCTATTCGGTGGAACTCAAGAAGCGGTCGCTCAAGGCGGTATTCGCTAATCGGCGTATCTGGGTGCGGGTGCGCGATGGATTCGTGTCAGTCGACAATCTCGACAAAAAAGATTCGCAGCTGAAGAACGTCACGCATTATCAACTCGATGACGATTTCGGGCTCAAGGACTTGCGGCGTGCGAAGACCGCGAAATGGAATGGTAGCTCCTGGGATGAGAGCGGGGTGAATTCGTATCAGATCGCCGAGGGCGGCACGGTGACCAAGACCGATGAAACGCGACTCGACCTCGGACTGACGCCCGCCGATTTCGGCCTGCTGCGCTTCGACCCCGAGGAGTTCAGCCTGTGGGAACTCGACCGCTATATCGCGGACCTGCGCAGCAAGGGACTCGATCCGGGCGGTTACGTCGTCGATCGCGATTTGAAGTACGCGATGCCGCTGGCGTGCGTGATAATGGTCGCGCTCGGGATGGCGCTGAGCCTCGATCCGCTGCCGCGCAACCTGAGCCTCGGCCGCAGCTTTGGCCTCGCGATCGTCATCGGCTTCGCCTACTGGACCGCGCTCGGAATCACGTCGGCGCTGGGCCGTTCAGGCCTGCTGCCGTCGGTCATCGCAGCCTGGATCCCAAACTTCATGTTCGCGATGATCGCAATCGCAATCTTCCTGTTCGGCGAAGAACGCTGACCAAATCGAAGCTCCTTTAGCGCCGCCGCACCCGCCGGACGCCGTGGCCCGGTATCGGAATCTGATTGCCGACGATCGCGTTGGTGATGTCGAAGCATCCCGTGTCGCCGTCGGGGTTGCTCAGCACCAGCGCGAAGGGTCCGTTGCCCAAACCGGACGAATCGATCCCCGCCACTTCGATGTTCACGGTCCATTCACCGCACGCGGGTGAGGCGGGCGTCGGCAGCGCGACCATCCGGGCCGAGACGGTCTCCGGCGGAATCGACTGGAAGATGGTTCCGTAGCTCTGGTGGTTGACGGTGTGCACTACCCATGGCTCGAGCATCAGCTCCAGTGACGCGTCGTCGAGAGCGACGCATCTGCCCGACCTCAGAAGGACGGTGAAGCCGTTGAACGCATTGTCGGCCGCATCGCACTCCGGCGGACTGTTCCCGACCGGGATACCGTTCTCGATGAAGGTAAACGCCATGTTGACCTGATCTGAATGAGTGGTCGAACGCGCTATCTGCAAGCGTTCGCTATTGGGCGCGAGCACGAAGGGCGTCGTCTGTAATTCGAATGCGCCAGCGTCGCAGAATAAAGGGTTGCCGGGGTCGGGACGCGGGAAGCCGCGCTGATCGGTGGTCACCGGCAGCGGCGTCGGCGACGACTGGTCGGTGCAACTCGACACCGGGATGAAATCTACGGCTTGGCTATTCGGCTCGAGTGCGATGGTCTGCGTCGGACCGCCGTTGTTCTGCAAGCCCGCCGGGTCCAGATTCAGCGTCGTGCTGTTGTTGATGCTGGTGCCCGTCGGCGCCATCGTGAATCCGCAGCTATCATCATCCGAGATGTTGTAACCATCGTCGGTAACGGTTCCAAAGAACGTATCGCAATTACCGCCGCCCCCCTTGCTGTTGGCAAGCAGGGTGCTGCGCATGCTGGTGATCGCCGGATTCATGAACACACTAAGTGAGGAGAGCACTGCGCCCTCGCCCGCGTCGTTCCCGGAGAAGGTAGTGTTGGTGGTAGTCAGGGTTCCGGTGTCGTTGAAGATGGCGCCGCCCTCACCAGCCGAGGGTATGCCCATAATGAGGGGCGGGCCGGACTGGGCAGTATTGTCTGCGAACGTGCTGTTAATGATCGTAACTGTCCCGCCATTCATAAAAATCGCGCCGCCAGCGCCAGCGCCTGCACTCGCTCCTCCGGCGGTGTTATCGATGAAAGTGCAATTCTCGATCTCCAGATTCGTCAGGTCCTCATATATCGCGCCGCCGTAGGCCATCGGGGCTCCTACGATTCCGTCGGCAAGCGTCAGGTTCTCAAGCGTGAGATTCGTGGCGCCGACCGTTACAATCTGGGTCGCGTTGCCGCCACTGATTGTGATTCCCGGTGAACCAGCAGATCCCATGATTGCCAGTTGCGTGTCGGTGATGTTCAGCGTGGCGGCGATGGCGATCGTGCCGGTCACGCTGAATTCTATCGTATCGTTGTTAGAGCTCCCCGCGGTGCACGAGCTCCCGCTGGGCGCAGCTTGGTTGTTGGCCGATTTGACCGCATCCTCCAGCGTGCACTCGCCAGCAACGTGTCCCGCAGACGTCGTATCGACGGTGATAGTGGCCGCTCGCGCCATCGCCGACATCAGCAGGAAGAAGAGTGGAAACGTAACTGCCGCGAGCGTGTAGCGCCGATTTCGAGCTGCCATGGACCCCTCCCACGGCGCTTGGCGCCGCGTTAGCAACCGATCATCTGAACCTACTAGGCGGACAGCCTCTCAGAACAACTATCGACCGTCAACCAACCGCAGACGGAACCGCTCGTCCGTCGATTTGTTCGCGGCGATCGGCAATCGCAATCTTCCTGTTCGGCGAAGAACGCTGACCAAATCGAAGCTCCTTTAGCGCCGCCGCACCCGCCGGACGCCGTGGCCCGGTATCGGAATCTGATTGCCGACGATCGCGTTGGTGATGTCGAAGCATTGCTGACCGCCGTCGCCATTAAACAGAACCAGCGAAAACGGGCCATCGCCTAAAAGCATGGAATCGATGCCTGCGATCTCCAGGTTGAGAGTCCACTCACCGCACGCCGGAGGCGCTGGCTTCGGCAGTTCGACCATTCGGGCAGATACGGTTCCCGCCGGGGGAAACGAACCGAAAAGAGTTCCGTAGCTCTCTTTGTTGACCGTGTGCACTACCCAGGAACGCAGAAAGAATGCGATAGACCCATTCTCGACCGCACAGGTTCCTGATACAAAAACCACAAAGAAGCCGTTGAATGCATCGGTGCCCTCGTCGCACGTCGGGAAACCATTCTCGATGAAGGTAAACGCGGTGTTGATCTGATCTAAACCTGGTGGATTCGTAGAGCGCGCTATCTGCAACCTTTCGCTGTTCGGCGCGATTGCGAAAGGCATCGTCGTCAATTCGAATGCGCCGGCGTCGCAGAAGTTGGGATTGCCCGGATCGGGCCGTGGCAGCCCGCGCTGATCGGTGGTCAGCGGTTGCGGCATTGCCGATTGGTCGGTGCAACTCGCCACCGGAATGAAATCCACCGCCCCGCTGTCGGATTCGAGCGCGATTGTCTTCGTCGGCCCGCCGTTGTTCTGCAATCCCGTAGGATCCAGATTCAGGTTGGAGAAATTATTTTTGCTCGTAGCTGCGCTGAAGCAGCCACTCGTGTCATCGGAAAGGTTATAGCCCTCATCGTTGGTAACGGCTGAGGTCCCACAATTTCCGCCGGTACTGGCCGCGAAGATCGTGCTCTTGACGTCGGTGGTTCCGCTGAACGTGTAAAGTGCTCCGCCCTTCACCGCTTCGTTCCCGGAGAAGGTGCTGTTGGTGATCTTCAGGAGGGAACCGGCGTTACCGACGCCGCCACCCTCCAAAGTGCCATCATTGCTGGCAAAAGTGCTGTTCGTGATTGTGACGGTACCGGCTGACGCCTCGACTGCCCCACCAATCTCACCTGCGTCGTTGTTGTTGAAGGTGCAATTGTCAATCTCGAGCGCGGTCCCATCGCCATCAATGGCGCCACCGCCGCCTGAGGTGGACCCGTGGGCGAACGTCAGGTTTGTCAGAGTGACCGTGGTGCCCGTGTCAGCTTTCACTATCTCGTGAGAGCTGCTGCCGTCGATCGTGATGCCGCCAGCCGGACCCGTGATAGTCAGTTGTGTGTCGGTTATGTCGAGCAGGGCAGCGGTCGAGATCGTACCGGTCACGCTGAAGGTTATCGCGTTAGCACCGCTCCCCGCGATGCAGTTCTTGACCGTCCCACCTGCGTTTGCCGCTGCGACCGCGTCAGTCAGGCTGCACGGGCCTGGAACACTCTCGGTACCGCCGTCGAGCGTATTAACCACGATAGAGGCAGCGCGCGCGAACCCCGACATCGCGAGGAACAAAACCGGCAGCACGATTGCTGCAATCGCAACGCTTCGAATTCGATCTGCCATGGACCCCTCCCCGCGGCGCGTATAGCCGCGTTGGCAAATTTCGGCCGGTAAGCTGCCCTTAGAGCGTTCGGCACAATCTCGCATCGCGTCAAGCTACTGTCAATTTACAATGTACAGAGGAAGACAAACCGGCACGAAACTGCACTGGGGAAGAGTGTCAGCCGCGGCTGCGTGAGGCGCGGGCGCGGGCGACGATTTCCTCGACGACTGCGGTCTTGGCGTCGGCGTAGTTCTGCACGTATTTCCAGGTACGTTGCGCCAGCTCGCGCTTGGCACGCTCGTAGAGTTTCCGGTCCGCATCGTTGACGCGCAGCCAGTCGCGGAACATCAGCATCTTGTCCATCTCGGGGCATCCGAACGAATAGACGTGCAGATTGATGTTGGTGTCGGGGCCTTTGAAAAGCCGATGCTGATGCCATTCGGGCTCGCGGATGCGGAGCACGTAGCCCGCTGACTCCATCGCAGGCACGTATGCCGGTTCGTCGGCAGAATCCGCGACCGCGAGAATCATATCGATGATGGGCTTGGCGGCGAGCCCTGGCACCGAGGTCGATCCGACATGCTCGAGCATCAGGACGCGGTCGCCGAGCGTCCCGCGGATGCGATCCGCCTCGCGAATGAAGAGCGCAGGCCATTCAGCGCTGTACTCGACCAGCTGAATCGGCGCGTTATGCTCCCGCATCTCGCCGATGTGCGCCGCCCGCATCTCTTCTTCAGTAGCCACGTTTGGTTAACCTCGACTCATCGCCTGACAGCGATCAGCAAGACTCTAAACTCAGATCGTGCGGATTTAAACGCCACCTCCCGGGTGAACCTTGCTTGAGGAGTGCTGGGCCTGTAAAACAGTCGGCGCTGACGAATTTTTTCTTCTGCTCTGGGTCGGCTCATGGCTTCTGAGGAGGGATCGGATGCGACGGTTGGTTCTCGTGCTCGTGATCGTTTCGATCGCCAGCGCGGCGTCCGGTTACGAATATCCTCTGCAGTTCAGTACGCCTGCGGGCGGTCGTAATACCTTCGTTGCTGGATACTACTTCGTAAACAACACCGTTGTCGGCGATTGCAGCTACTACACGCAGGGCGGATGTTCCGGGCGCGGCTGCCATCCACCGCCGCCCACCTACTACTACAACACCTGCACCTGGGATCTGTACGGCAACCTGCTGAGCACGGTCAGCGGCGCGCCACCACAACCTGCTCCGCTGTATACGGTGAACACTGAGACCGTTTATGCCAGCGGCTTCAGCACCACGGGGCGCGACAGCAGAAATTTCGGATTCGTCGCAACGCCGTCGTCTCACTACACCTGGCAGACCAACAACGTGTATGCCGACATTCCCGACGCGCCTTACATGGTCCAGGCCACTCTCACTATTGACGGCGACTACGCGCTCAACCTGAGCAACGCCACAGTGACGCCGCAAATTTACGGGACGGTAACGCCTAGCGCAGGCAGCGCGAGTGTCACCGGGAACACGTGCCAACAGGTATTTCCGGGTGCGACGTGCACGATCACGGTCACCTACGATCCAACCGCGATTATGTGCACGGCATCGCCGTACGGCTACGCCTACACCGGGATCGATCTTTCATTGACTACGGATTCGGGCGCGACCACGGATTTCATCGAGCGCTTCACGGTGACGGGCGTACCGATCTGCAACGATTGAGCTATGAATCGGCATAAGAATAGATTCGCTGCCCTCTTGCTCGTTGTGATTTTGCCGATCGCAATCGTTGGAGCGGACCGGGGTTGTATTTGCCAGGACTGCTGTGGAATTCCAGCCGCGGAAGATACTCAGCTTCGGGAACGTCAATGTGGGCGCCACGAGTTCTCAGCAGACAGAGACCATGACCAATCTGTCCGCCACGACCGCGATCGTTATAAAGGGCATTGCGGTGGCGCCGCCGTTCATCGAGGTTGGTACTACCTGTGGCAGCTCGATCCCGGCCAAAGGCAAATGCTCCGTGAGCATCGTTTTCAAGCCAGCCAGCGCCGGAATGATAAAGAAGAAGAAAGGACTGAGCCTCAGCTATTCCGCGCAAAGGGGCACGCAATACATCGAACTCGAAGGTCGCGGAGTAATCGGGCCGACCTCGACACCAACGGCAACTCCGACAGCAACTCCGACGGCTACGCCGACTCCTACTGCGACTTCGACCGCGACCCCAACGGCAACGCCGACCGATACCGAAGACGGCACTCCGAAACCAACCCCGACGGCAACCGCGACTGCAACCGCTACCACCACTGCGACTGCAACGGCCACGTCGACGGCGCCAACCGCGACGCCCACCCCTTCACTGACCGGCCTGTTGATCGGGGGCGGCGATCAGGGCGGCCAGCTTGGTGGATTGAGCCTTGCGAATTCGGCGATATCGAGCGGCGGCGCGCAAGTCTTCGACGCCGGCCTCGGCAGCTTCGAGTCCGTGGGCAGCATGACCGCTGCGCGGGAATCGGCGGCGATAGTTGAGCTGCCGAACAATACCAGCCTGATCGTCGGCGGTCAGAAATGCATCCCCGCCACTATCAGCAGCGTCTCCGGCTTTGAATGCACGGCGCTGCAGACCGCTGAGCTCTACAACCGGAACACGAAGACATTCACGCTCGCCGGCAGCGGCAGCGGCGGATTGATGACATTGGCGCGCGCCGGCGCGAGCGCGACTCTGATTCAGGGCAGCGGTACGTTGCTGGACGGGCAAGTGCTGATCGTTGGCGGATCGACCGGGCAATCGTTCATCGGTACCTCGTCGCCCGCAAACGCGCCCGCGGGGCAGGTCGCCGTGGACACCGCTGAGTTGTACAACCCGGCGACCGACGCTTTCACTGCGACCGGCTCGATTCCGGGATGCGCGCCGGGCGTGGCGGTATGCGCGGGCCTGCCTTCGGTATGCGCGGGGGCTTCGAGCGCGATCTCGTCGACGTCGGAGAGCGGAACGACGGTAACCGTCACCATGACAACGGCTAATCCGGCCGGACTAAGCGTCGGCAACAGCGTGACGATCGCCGGCGTCGGTGTCGCTGGATACAACGGGACCTTCACCGCAACTGCGATCGGAAGCGCAAGCAGCTTCCAATACGTGGCGGCGGCGTCTGGATTGGGAGGAAGCTCCGGCGGAACGGCGGCCGCGGACACGGCGCAGTGCGGTTTGATGAATCATGCGGCGGTGCTTATCCCGAATGATGGCGGCAAGGTGTTGGTGGCGGGCGGCGATTTGATTGCGTCGCTTGGCCAGGCATCGAACCTGTCGTTCATCTTCGACCCGGCAACGCAGAAGTTCTCGGCCACGACAGGCTCGATGGGAACACCGCGCGAACAGTTCGCGCTGGTCGCGATGGATCCGGCAGTGGTGACGGGAGCGCTGTCAGGACAGGTAGTGGCGTTCGGCGGAATCGAGGCGAACAGCGCGACCTGCATCAGCGGCGATATAGCAGCGACCACGCTTGATACTGCCGAAGTATTCGACCCGGCGACGCAGACGTGGAGCGGAACTTCGAATGTGATGGGCATCAGGCGCGCGACGGCGGCAACTCTGCTCGAGGTCGGCAGTCTTGCGGGCGAGGTTATCCTGCCCGGCGGCCTCGATATCGAAGCGGGCACGTTGCCGTCGAGCTGTGTCGCGACAGGATCGCTAACGCAGGCCGCGCAGAATGCGACCGACCTTTACGATCCGGGCAGTGGGACAGGCGGCACTTTCAGTGCGACGGGTTCGCTCAATCAGCCACGAGGGGGTCAAAGCCAGGGCATGATCGGAGCGGGCCCCGACGCGACCGACGTACTGGCAGTCGGCGGTGCCTGCACGACCGCAACGCCGGGTATGCAGTCGGCGGTCATTGGCACGTCGCAGGCGACGCTAACCTGCGGCACCGCAAACGCACAAAACGATTACTCGGAGTTCTACAGCCAGTCGACCAAGCTATGGACAGTAGGCCCCGGCCCCGCCGCCGCCTTCACCCCCACCAACGGCGCAGCCACAGCAGCGTTGCCGTAATCAAATCCCCGCCGCGCTCCAGGAGTCCGCAGAACTGATGCTCGCCGACAGGCTCGATGTCGTCCTCCTCGGTCCCGTTGCCATTTGTCGCAACCCGCAGCGAAGCCGATTTGATCCGACTTTCATCGCAGAAGAATGCCGCCCGGTCGAAGCAGCTTGAACCGCTCGATCATCCTCTTTTCTCGCGACGCGAGCCCGCCGACAAGCAGAGCCATTATCAAATATTCGAGGTCAAGGAGTTCGTGCATCAGCTTTTCGAGGCTCGGCTGGATCTTAACTCCATAACTGGCAAAAAAGTCGAGCCCAGCGAGTAGCTGAACTTGAATCCATCGAAAGAATGCCCACTGCTCATCGATCAGCTCTGGTTCAGGCCAAGGAGGAACTCGGTGATTTCTATAGAATCCTCGGATGTCTTCGCGATCGTCGCGAATTTGCAGTGACAGTTCGCGCACTCTGTTGGACATTTCGGTCTGGGGTGCATCGTTGAACGCTGGGAGAGTTTTGAAGTCGCGCCAAATCGCGATCATGTCATCGAGTCTCTTCTCAAACTCCACCGTCCTTCCACTAGCGATCTCTTTGGTCTAACTGTCTAGCTCAAAAAAACGTCCGCCTTCACGGAGTTTCGGATTGAGAGTGACCCTCTTCCCCACGAGAACCTGCGACGCGGGCCTAAGTTTCTGTGCTTCCGCTCGGAACATCTCACCGATTCCGGGAAGTAGTATCAGACTCTTTTCGATGCTTTTGAGCTTAACGAGGTTCGCAAGCCTCCACTCGTCCCACTTTCGAAAATGCTCGTACCAAAAAGCATCGACGATACCGAATATCCATCCGTTCTGGACGTAATAGCGCAACTGCGCCGGGCTCACGCCTTGTAGGAAACTCTTATCCAGCACCACGAAGGACCGCATGGGTCCACTGGTTGCCTCAATGTTGAAAAAAATCACGGCTCGCGAGCGAAACGATGACTCAATCAGACGAATTCCAAATCTGAGACAATCCTAGGCTCGCCCACAGCAAGAGCGGACGGCTGCTTGGTTTAATCAAATCGGGGATCAGCCGCCGATTTGGTACATCGAGCGGTCTTGGGTTGAGCGGCCTTCCAGGAGGTGGTGGCCGGTGGGCTTTAGTTCGACGGCGCGTTTCAGGATTCGTGCGACGTCGGCGATCACATCAGCCGAATTCGAGCGCAGCGCTTTGCGGACGTCGAGCTCGTCGTCGTTGAGCAGGCACAGGTGGAATTTTCCGTCGGCCGTCAGGCGCATCCGGTTGCAGGTGCCGCAGTACGGCTCGCTGACCGGGCTGATGAAACCGATCACGCCGCGCGCGCCCTCGAGATGATAGTTGCGCGATTCGTCGGCGAGGTTTTCGGTGGGGAGTTCAGTCAGCGGGCCGAGTGCCGACTCGATTCTGCGCCGCGTTTCGATGTTCGAGACGTAACGCTTCATCGACAACGTCGCGCATTCGCCGCCGCCCAGCGGCATCAGCTCGATAAATCGGACGTGCCAGTCGCGCTCGACGGTCAGCCGTGCGAGTTCGACGACATCGGATTCGTTGTAGCCGGCAGTCACCACCGAGTTGAGCTTAATCGGCGTGAGTCCCGCCTCTTCCGCCGCGACGATTCCGCGCCAGATTTTCTCGAAGCTGCCCCATCGCATCTGCCGCTCGACGGTCGCGGGATCCAGGCTGTCGAGATGCACATTGATACGATTCAGGCCTGCGCGTTTAAGCGCGGGCGCAAGCTCGGTGAGCAGCAGCGCGTTGGTGGTCAGCGCCAGGCCGTGAACGCCGTCCACCCGCGCGAGGCGCTCGACGATCTCTACCAGGTCAAGCCGCAGCGTCGGCTCGCCGCCGGTCAGCCGAAATTTCCGAAAGCCAACGCTGACTGCGGCGCGCGCGACGGTCTCGAACTCCGCCGGCGTCAACAGCTCGTCCTTCGGCAGGAAGCGCAAGCCTTCGAGCGGCATGCAGTAGACGCATCGCAGATTGCATGCGTCGATCACCGACAGCCGGAGGTAATCTATCTCACGATTGAACGAGTCGCGGGGCACAAGAACATAGTTATCGGACGCGCCTGCGCGAAACAACGTGGCGCCGGCGAAGCGCTCAATCTTGCCAATTTGCTCGCGGCGCATATTATCATTGGTACCGTGGTGAACAGTGGTGGGAACATGATTTGTAGATTGGTCGGGAAGTCGCGATTGAGCCTGGCGCTCGCGATCGCGATCGTTTCATTGAGCGTTCTGGCGATGGAACCGTTGAGCTACGCCGCCGAATCCAATCGCGCGGAGTCTGACGCAGTCGTAACCGAGGCGGAAAAGCTGGTGATGCAAGCCGGCAAAGCCGATCCGGTCGACTCGAAATTGATTCACCAGGCGATTGACAAGCTGCATGTCGCGCTGAAAATCGATCCACGCAACGACGCGGCATACGTGGACCTCGGCTTCTGCTACGGGGTGCTGCGCGACGGCGAAACCGCGGTCGATATGTATCGTACCGCGACCGAGCTGAATCCGTCGGGCAACAATTTCATCGAACTGGCGGACATTTATATGCGCGTCGGCGACACCGAAGACGCGCTGCTCGCGGCCAATGCCGGACTGATCAAGGATCCTTCCAACGCGCGGCTCTACAACGCCAAAGGCATGGCGCTGAACGACTTGCAGCGTTTCGGCGAAGCCGAAGAAGCGTGGGAGGAGGCTCTCAAGCTGAACCCCAACCTGAAAGTCGCACAGGCAAATCTGGAAGCATTAAACGCCGGACCCAGCGGCCGCGGCAGCATCAGCAAGCATTCGGCCAAAGCGCCGGCATCCAGCACGACGCAGTAGAAAGCCTCAACCAAATGCGGGGCTGCTCGCCCCGCACCCTCGGCAGGGGTGACCTCCTTCGGCTTCGCTCAGGACAGGCTCTGCACCCAGTATTCGGAAACGAGGGATTTAGCCGCCGGTGATCGGACGCTCGGGCTCCGCGACGCAATATGCGCATCGGCAGAGACTCCTCAGTTGCGGCATCGTGTAGATAGTCTCGTGACCGTCAACCCATCCGATGAAAACCGCCGCTTCGCCCAGCCGCGAAAGCTGGCGCATCCGCATCGACGCGGGCGGCACGTCGCCGCTCACGTTGCCCTTGCATGCGTCGCACATACATCCGCGGCGCAAATTTTCCAGCGGGAAGATGCTGTCGTGACCGTCGACCCATTGCACGCCGACGGCATAACGCCCCACTTCGTGCAGCCCTTTGATCTTCGGAGACTTTGACTTGATTAGCGCCATCGGTGCAGTCTTTCGTTAAGTATATCTGCCGCGCCTCCGGGTGTGGAGATGTTATTTTCGGCTACTGCTTTTATAAACCTCGTTCAGGAAAGGAGACTCGAACCATGGATGAAAAAGCAAAAAAACAAGCGCTGTTGATGATCCCGTACGGGTTGTTCGTGCTCGGCGCAGCTCACGGCGGCAAGGCGACTGCCGCGACGGTCAACTGGGTCACGCAAGCCAGCTTCAATCCGCCGTTGGTCGTAGTCGGGATCAAGAAGGATTCGGGCTCGCATGCGATGGTGAAAGATTCGAAAAAGTTCGCGCTCTCGATGCTCGCATCCGGGCAGAAGGGAATCGCGGGCGCGTTCTTTCGTCATGTCGAGCCCAAGGACGGAAAGTTCGGTGACTTCGCGTTCGAGAACGGCAGCAACGGCGCACCGATCATCAGCGACGCGCCGGCTTCGGTCGAATGCGAAGTGGTCGGCTTCTACGAGCTCGGCGATCACAGCGTCGTCGTCGGCAAAGTCAGCGAGGCACACGTCAAGCGCGACGCGGAGGCGCTGACGATGAAAGAAACCGGATGGAACTACGGCGGCTGATGGAAGGGTGGCGGATTCCTCTGAAATTAAAGACGCGCTGGAGAGGCTGACTGCGAATGCCAGCCGCGAGTTGCTCGTCAAGCAGCCGCATTGGGGCGACGCTATCCTGTGCGACGGCCTCCTCTATGCGGCGCTTGCCCTGAAAACGGACGCGCCGGTCGAGGCGGCGCAGCGATGGTTCGAGCCGAAGCTCGCGGCGGGTCCGCGCACCAATGGATGGTTCTGGTTCTGGGCGGCCGAAGCGCTGCCGGCGCTCGACCTGTATGAGAAGACCGGTGACGCGCGTTATCTCGAATATGCGCGCACGATCATAGATTTCATGGAACACACGGCGGCGCGCACCCTCGATGGCGCTCTCGTGCCGCACCCCCCAGCGATGGAAATCTGGATCGACGTGTCCTACTTCACGGCACCCGCAATGACGCTGCTCGGACGAATCTTGCACGACGTCGCGATGCAGGATCGTGCGCTCGATCAGATGATCCTTCATGCGGATCATCTCGATCGATCCCCTCACCGGTCTTTTCTGGCACGTCGCCTACGTCGAAAAGAAGTCGCATTCGCGGTGCTTATGGGCTCGGGGCAATAGTTGGTTTTCGATCGCGGCGCCGCAAGTGATCGCGGAAATAGAAGCAGCCGGAGCGACTCCACGGCTTGCCGCAAAGGTTGAGAAGATACAGACGGCGCTGGCGCGACAGCTCAACAAAATCGCCACGCTGCAGGACGAGTCGGGCTTGTGGCATACCGTGATCGATCGCGACGATTCGTATCTCGAAGCGTCGTCGGCGGCTGGATTCGCGCTTGCGCTCGGACGCGCTCTTCGCGCGAGCCTGCCGGGCCTCGACGACGCTCGCGCGCACAATGCGTACTTGCGCGCTCTCCGCGCCATTTGTTCGAAGATAGATGCGCACGGCGCGTTCAACGACGTGTCGCAACAGACACCGCCGGGCGACTTTGCGTTTTACAATTCGATCGAGGTCGGGACCGCGCCGTTTGCAACCGGCGTGTGCATGATGGCGCTCAGTGAGGCACTTGGAAACGAGACATGGCTGATAAAAATAAAAAAGTCGTAGTTCTGCCGGGGGACGATGCGGCGCCGGAGGCGATGGCGGCGACGATGGACGCGCTGCGCGCCCTGAAACTTCCGATCGATTACGTCGAGTTCCCGGTCGGCGAGAAATGGGTGCGCGGCGAGACTGAGGCACTCGCGCGAAAGGCAATCGATGCGTCCGACACGACGCTGTTCGGGTCCACCTCGGGCAAGACTACCGCAATCACCTACCTCCGATGGGGCAAGCAGACCTTCGCGAACGTCCGGCCAGTGCGGTACTCGAAGGGTTTTGCGAGTCCGCTCGCCAAGCCTGAGGGAATCGACTTCGTGATCGTGCGCGAAAATCTCGAGGACCTGTATCTAGGGCTCGAAGGCCCGCTCGAAGCGCTCGCGCCGCTCAAGCTGATGAGCAAAATTCTGCGCGCGCCGCTCGATACGTCCGAGCGCGGCATCTATGCGATCAAAGTGATCACCGAGCGCGCGACGCGCCGCGTCGCCGAGTTCGCCTGCCAGCTCGCGATGAAGCGCAAGCGCGCCGGCGGCAAGGGCAAGCTCACCTGCACCTCGAAGTACAACATGCTGCGCGAGTCGGATGGGCTGTTCCGCAGAATCGTCGAAGAAACCGCGGCCAAGTATCCTGAAATAAAATACGAACAGTTTATCGTTGACGACTTTGCGCGACGCCTCGTGCAATCGCCGCACGATCTGGATGTAGTCGTCGCGCCGAATCTCTACGGCGACATTCTGTCTGACGCTGCCGCCGGGACGATCGGTGGTCTAGGTCTCGCGCCCAGCGGATGCTACGGCGACGACTACGCATACTTCGAGTCAGTGCATGGCACCGCGCCCGATATCATGGGGATGAACATCATAAATCCGTCCGCGACGATGCTCTCTGCCGCCTTGATGCTCGACTACCTCGGCTTCAGCGCCGACGCATCGCGACTGGACGCCGCAGTGCGCAAGGTTTACGCCGACGGCCGCGTCCTAACCCCCGACCAGGGCGGCACCGCGAAGACCTCGGAGTTCACCCGCGCCGTGATCGCGAATTTGTAGTTACTCTATCTAACGTGAACCCCACCGTGGCGGATCGGACGGCGTCTTTGCGAATGGAATATCCCGATGCTGATAGACGGCAAGTCGATTGCGGTGCGAGGAGAAACGCGGTGGATCGAAATTGGTCCGAGGCTCGCTGGCCAGCCGACCCTCGCGAACTCGCGGCTCAACTAGCGAATCTGATGCTGATTGAATAGCCTCTCCCTGATGGGAGCTTTGCGCAAATAACGCCGGCCGCAGGAGCGTTCGTCGAGATTCTTCGCTACAGCAGCTTTCGCTCAGAATGACTCAAGGAATCGTCCTGTTCTTTGTGTCTTCCTGAGCGCAGCGAAGGATCTCGCGCGCAGCGCGTCTCGCTTCGCGCCGGCGTGAGGTTATACAAAGGTCTCCTGATAGCGAAAGGCCAGGATAGGACTCGGTCATAGAGTAGGTCTCAAAAAACTCATATAGTGAGGCGGAAATAGATGTCGACTTTGAATTGGCCATCGGGCCGCTCAGTTAAGATTGCGGCGCGCGCTAATCAGCATTCGATCCATCTTACGGTTCATGAAACTGGCGACGGGCCCGCAGTGGTTTTCTGTCATGGGTTTCCTGAGCTGGCGTATTCGTGGCGGCATCAGGTGCCCGTCGTCGCGGCGGCGGGCTTTCGTGCGATCGCTCCCGATCAGCGCGGGTATGCGGACTCGAGCGCGCCGCCTGCAGTCACTGACTACGGCCTTACCGAGCTGACGGGAGATATGGCTGGGATGCTCGACGCGCTGAAGATCGATCGCGCGATCTTCGTCGGTCACGACTGGGGCGGCTTCGTCGCGTGGGCGATGCCGCTGCTGTATCCGGATCGGACGGCGGGGGTCATCGGAGTATGCACGCCTTACATGGCAATCCCGCCGATTTCGGTCTTGCGCGCGATGGTCAATGGCAAAGACGAGCGCATGTACATCGTATGGTTCCAGGAACCGGGGCGTGCGGAGAGCGTGATGGATTCGAAGGCGCGACTGATCTTCGATCGCTTGATGCGGGCGCCGCTCTCGCCGGAGGAGTCAGCTAAGCGCTCGATGGCGAGCGGCGAGCTGGACATGAATCCGTTCCGGCGTATCGAAGAGTTGAAGCCGGAGACTGCGACGATAGTTACTCGTGAAGAGCTCGACACTTATGTGCACGCATACGAGAAGAGCGGGTTTCGCGGTGGAATCAACTGGTATCGGAACATCGATCGCAACCTGCGCGAGCATCCTGAGATTGGGGCGAAGAAGCTCGACCTGCCGTGCTTGATGATCACCGCCGAGTGGGACGGCGCGCTGCCGCCGCGAATGGCGGCTGGGATGCCGGCGCTATGCTCGGATCTCGAGATGCATAATATCGAGCGCGCGGGGCATTGGGTGCAGCAGGAGTTTCCGGATGAGGTGAATAAGACGATCGTGGGCTGGTTGAAGCGCCGGTTCAAGAAGTAGTGGACGCGCTCAAGCAGCCGCTGGATCTTGCGAGGTGTTAGCGCCGTCGCGATTGACAGGCAACCTAACCCCTAACCCCTTCCCGAGCGGGAAGGGGGACCAGATTAAGAGGGAGCGACTACTTAGTGTAGTCGAAGATTTCGTGCTCCTCGGTCAGGAAGATCGATGAGTGCTCGAAGTCGATGAACTTCGATTCGTCTTCGAGCAGGGCGCGGGCTGCCTCGGCGCTGTCTTGCACCGCGCCGCCTCCGCTGAAGTCCTCGAGACTGTCCCACCATACTTCGGTAATGCCGTCGTAGGTCTCTTTCATCTTTGGGCGGGTGTTGCGGATTCCCTTGCCCGCATCTTCGTGCACCGTATGACTCTGCACGTACTTCTTCGCGCGCATCGACTTCGCGAAGCCGCGCACCAGCGGTCCGTGCTTCTTCAGCCAGTACTCGTGGAAATCTTTTTCCGAGATATCAGCGCGCTTTTTGACTATGTAAACGAGTTTGATCATTGCAACACCTCACATCGCACGTAATCGATTGAGTATCGTCTCGTCAAACACCTCAGCCGGCAGGACTTCGGGTCCGATGAATGCGGCCGGCGAGGCGTCGGGGAAATTACCGCGGAGACGTTCGTCGCGAACTTTCGCGCGGCGCTCGCGGGCGCGGTCGCTGAATTCGACGCTCAGTATCGAAAATGTCGAAGCGGTGAGCCTGAGCCGGCGCATCCGCTCGCGCCGTTCCTCCGCGTAAGGTCGAAACAGGTCGGGCGTCCAGTTGCGATCCTCGAGCATCAGGTCGCGGACGATGCGCACGTCACGGTAAGCGATCGACAATCCTTGCCCGATGATCGGATCGTTGTGGCCGGCGGCGTCGCCTATCAGCACGACGCCCGCGACGTATGGCACATCAGTCCAGGTGTCCTCGTTGCCGTACGAGTTGCAGGGCCCCGACGGAGTACCGTTCGCGAGGCACTCGCTGCGGGGGACACTCGCGAGGCGGAACGCGTCGAGGAAGCGCGCCTGGTTGTCGCCGCCGGCGAAGCGGCGCTTCTCGTCGAGCGCGTAACATATATAGAGACGCACGCGCTCGGCCGATTGCGGGAACGCGAGAAAGTTGATGCGCGCCTCGGTGCCGAAGATCTGCAAATCCGCTGGCCATCCCGTGGTGCCATCGACCAGCATCCCGGCCATCAGGTGATGCGTCGGATCGCGATGCTGCTCGATGCCGGCCTGCGAGCGCACGACGGAGTTGCGGCCGTCGGCGCCGATGACGATACGCGGATTGAACTTGCGCTCGACGCCGTTGTGCCTGAATCGCACGCCGGGCGCGGCTCCCGCGGTCAGCTGTACGTCGGTGACGCCGCGAAGCAGTTCGGCGCCTGCTTTGAGCGCCTCGGCGTTCAGCAGGTCGCACATGTCGGGATGTCGCATGCATAGCGGCGGCTTGAAGCCGGCGTTCTCGAAGGCTTTGAGGTCGAGCAGCTGAGACTCCGCGGTGGCGGCCTCGATGTCGTCGCCGTAAGCGATGTGCCGCCCGAGATGATGTCCTCCGGCCGCAAGCAACGTTTCGTACAGGCCGAGGCGCTGGGTTTCCGCGACGCCCCACGGCGCGAGCCATTCGCCGCGCACATGATCGATATGCACCAGCGTCTTCTCGAGGATCGTCACAGTGATGCCGGCTTGGGCGAGCGCTGTCGCGAGCGCGCTCCCGCCGATTCCAGCGCCAACGATCACGACCTCGGGGTTGGCGTGTTTTTCCATGCGGCTCAGTTCACCACTATATCGAAGTGCGCGGTTTCAATTTTGCCCGCGCGTTTGAACTGTAGAAAAATTCGATAGTGGCCGGACTTGGGAAACCCGTAAGGCACGGACAGCTCCGGCGAGATGCTCGCGCTCGCGTTCATGTTCATGCCGGACATGTTCATGCCCGGCATCGAGTTGGAGGTGGCGTCGGAGTTGGTGCTGGCCATCATCAGCGACGCCATTGGGACAGAGCCTGAAGGATGGATGTGCGCGAACACTTGCAGGTCGGAGCTTATGATTTCGGCGTGCGCGGCCATTCCCATGTACGGCTCGACGTCGGACGCCGGCTTGCCGTTTTGATCCTGTACTTCGAAGCGCAGGATCATCGGCGCGTTCGCGCGAATCGCGGCGCCGTCGCGATGCCATACGACGCGCGTGCCGTCGTCGAGCACATCGATCGCGGAATCCGTTGACGACGTGAGCGCGGGCGCATGGCCACCGCAGTCATCGCCCTTGAGCGGTGTGCCGCTTATCTGCGGCAAGTCGATCGAGCCGACCAGCGTCCAGGGAAATCCGGTTTGGTCCACGATGTCGGCGAACACGGTGTAGTGGCCGGGCTCAATCCGCGGGAGCGCGTCAACGAACGCTCCATCGGACTGGCGATCTGGATGCAAATGCCAGATGCGGTCGAGCGCGGGCGTGCGCAGGAGGAACAGATGCATCAGATGGCCGTGGTCGGGCAGGATGCCGTCCATGACGTTGAACCGCAGCCAAAGCTTGTCGTCCGGCGATGGACGAATCGCGAGGCGGTTACCATCGACAACGGTCAGCGCAAGTTTCGGTGGCTTGAATATTTTCGTAATCGCCGCATAGTTCCGCGCGTCGGCATTCCACCATGCGAATGCGAGATAGAAGATCGCCGCGACGATGACTCCGGTTATCGCCATCGCGCGCCATCCGCGACGCTTGAGCTCGGGCGTGACCGGAGCACCCGGAGCGAGGCGCGATTCGCGAGCCGCGCCGCCGACAATTGAAACCGCGCCGATGGCCAGGGCGATCGCGAGCGTCAGCAGCAATGCGCCCAGCGCCGGCGGCATCGAGAGCATCCGGCGCGCGGCAGATGGAACCGGCACCGACATTTGCGCGTTACCATGCGGGACCCGCGACGTTTATCAGCACCCGCATCGAGCCGTACTCCATCAGCCAGAGACTCGAAGTGAAGAGATGCGGATCGATTGGAGAACGCTGAGCGGCGTCCGGGACGGGAGCATACTGCGAGCCCGCGCCTGCGAGGCGAGTCACCGCAGTGGTAACCTTCTGCACGTCGTCGGAGTTGGCACGAATCTGCACATCGGCGACACCGGGGATTACCGCGGGAACGTTGACCGTCACGAACAAGTGATACGGGCCGGCGTCGCCTTCGTAATAAACGTTGGGACTGCCGACATGCGCGTCGGCGGGGATCGCGAAGAGCAGGACCGCGACCGCGAGCATCGCGACACGGCTTGCCGATAGCGTCGGGCGGGAGCGGCGCACGTCAGCGGCGGACGGTGCGCATCCAGTTGCCCAGCGCCATTCCGATCGAGCAGAAGATTATCGACATCGCGAGCGCGATCATCATTCCTTCACTGAATGCGGCCCAAGTCTTATCCAAATCGGCGAAATGATATGGGTTGTAGAGCAAATTGGCGGCGTCGAAAAACCCGAAATAGTTGGCGCCGAAAATTGGATTGCGCGCATAAGGCGAGATGAGGAACTCCGCGAATGGCCACTGCGCCGCGACGAACGCCGCGATGAAAACAAATCCGGCTGCAAGCGCGGATTTCCAGCCGCCCCACTTCTCGCCCATCCGCGCGCGCAGCAGATCGAGCGCGAATGCGGGCACGATCACCAGTACCGGGAACCATAGCGGCACCATGTGCGTGACGTGCTGATACACCGGGCCGAGTTTGGGCGCGGCAGGGAATAGCGGGAAGATCCACAAGGCAGCGAGAAAGAGTCCGGTGTAAATTGCGGCCATCGTGGTCGCCGGCCAGCGATTTCTGGAGACGACTCGAGATCGCGATCAGCGCACAGCGGAAATGAAGTCGCCGACCGCGCGATAGAACTCCGAGCTGTGCATGAATTCCATCGGCGTCGATTCAAGGATGAACAACGCCGAGCCTGCGACGACGATGCCGCCGATGGTGAGCAGCAGCCAGTCGAGGCGGCGCTGATAGCTGCCGGTCGCGCGGTTGAGATGCGCGCATACCAGCAGCATCGCGCCAAGTTCGATCATCAACTCGCCCATTCCGAGCATCGAATGCGGCAGGCTGACGATTTTGACATCGAGTCCGTAGGCGTTATGCCACCAGTTGTCGAAGGGCGCCGAAGTCAGCATCGCAAATCCGCCCCAGGCTGCCATGAAACATCCGAGCGGCCCGCGAAAGCCCCAGACCGAGATGCTTGAGTCCCTGGCTTCCTGCGAGTTGCCGAAGGTGGTCGATAGAATCGCGTAGCCGCTGGCAATCCCGGCCAGCACGCCCGCGAGATAGATCATCATGTGCGCGGGGGTCCAGAAGGTGTCGCGGCCGATCGAGATATGCCACGAGATGTCCCAGTAACCGCCGAACACGTCGGCGGCAGTCGCAGCGGCGAGGCACCACACGTACCACGGAATCGACGCGGTGCGCTCGGCCGCGACGCTACGAACGTCAGCGCGCGGGCGAAGGTCGAAGGTTGCGGCGGCATTTCCCATGGCTGGTCTCCTCGACAATTGTAGCGTTATGCCGCGCGTCCGCCCACAGGTGGAGACAATCGAAATCCTGCGCATGACTCCCGCTCACGTGCCATCGAGTGTTCCGTTCTGAAGCCTAAGCGCGCTGATGATGTTTGCTCGAATGACCTTTGATCGGCTGGCGCGGGCTATCGGCAGGATTCAGCGAATTCCAGTTAACCAACGATGACTGGCATCCCGCTTGCAGTTCATCGCTGTGGGGGCCTTTCCTACAAAAGGGGCGGGAATGGCCGCGATGGTCGTCGCGCTGATACTGGTTGCGGGCGTTTTGCACGCGTCTGAGTACGGAGTTGGCACCTATCGTCCGGGCCAGGTCGATCTGTTCGCGGGCACGCTTCCGGCGCCGGGCGGACTGTTGGTGAAGAACTACTTCCTGTTTCAGGACGCGAGCCTTACCGCGCAACCCAACCACGTACCGGTGCGATTCCATACTCATACGATTACTTACACGGACGCGACGTTTATGACTTACACGACGCCATGGCGGATTTTCGGCGCGAACTGGGGAGTGGCGGCATTGGCGCAGACGCGAATCGCCGATCAGACGTTGCGGGTCACGGTGATTGGCGGACCTACCTCGAAGCAACATTCGACGGTTGGCGGATTTGGCGATCTGATCTTTTCGCCGTTGATGTTGAACTGGAACTTTTCGAAATTTCACCTGGTCAGCGCGCTGATGCTCTATGCTCCGACCGGCAGCTATGATCGCCGCCGCATTATCGACGTTGGGCTGAATCGATGGTCGATAGAGCCCGACCTCGGCGTGACCTGGCTGGATCCGGAAACGGGACGTCACGCATCGCTGTTCGTCGGCTATACCTTGAACGCTGAAAATCCTTCGACCCACTATGTGAGCGGCCAGGAATTCCACGCGGACTTCGTCTTCGCGCAGCACCTTCCGCACGGATTAGTTGCGGGGATAGCCGGCTACGCGGTGCAACAGACCACCGCGGACTCAGGCAGCGGGGCGACGCTGGGCGCATTCAAGGGGCGGGTGATTGCGTTGGGCCCGCTGGCCGGCATTACCGTTCCAATCCTGAAAGTACCGATCAATTTTTCCTTCAAGTACGAATTCGAATTCGCCGTGCAAAACCGATCGACGGGAAATGAACTCTGGCTGACCGCTGCGTTGCGGTTCTGAGTCATGCGACAGAACGGCAAGGTCGTGCACGATGGTCAGGCGGGGCCCCGGCACGCGATGGAGCGCGAGGACGCGCTGCTGGCGGCGCTGGTCAGAACCTCGGACGACGCGATCATCAGCCTCTCGACGGAGTTCCGCATAACGAGCTGGAATCGGGGAGCGCAAAAGCTACTCGGCTACACGGCGGAAGAGGCGATCGGCAAACGGCCGTTCGATCTTTATATTCGGCCGGGCGACCGCGCGATCGATCAGGCGAGGCTGGTGCGCGACCTCGCGATGATAAAAGAAAACCCCGAGGCCATGCGCCTGCTCGAATTGCCGCTGCAAAGGAAAGACGGCACCATCCTCGACGCGGCGATTGGTGGCAGCGGAATCTACGACGCCAGCGGAGAGCTGATCGGTTTGTCGGCGATTATGCGCGACGTTACCGAGCGCAGGCGCGTCGAGCGTGAAAGCGCGGCGCTCGCGGCAATCGTCGAGTCCTCCGACGACGCGATCACGACGATCGCACCAGACCTGTCCATCGCGTACTGGAACCGCGGCGCCGAGAAAATGTTCGGCTTCACCGCGGCGGAATCGATCGGACAGCCGTTCACGCGGAACATTGCGCCGGAGAACCATGCACAGGCGCGGGAAGTCATTGACCACCTGATGGCGCGACCGGATGAGGTGGTTCGCTTCGAAGGTCCCAACCATAGAAAAGACGGCACGTCGGTTGAGGCATCCACCGTTTGTTTTGCGATCCGCGATGCAGACGGAAAAGTGCTCGCCGTGTCGAGCATCCAGCGCGACATCAGCGAACGCATCCGCTCCGAGCGCCAGGCGGCACGACTTGCCGCGATCGTCAACGCCTCGCAGGACGCCATCATGATCGTGTCGTCTGAGTCCAAGATACTTTTTTGGAATCCGGCGGCAGAAAGTGTGTACGGTCACACGGCTGAGGAGGCGGTTGGAAAAGGCCTCGAGCTGTTCGTTCCACCCGACGAACTTGCGGAAACTATTGCCAGAACCCGGCGCGTGGTCGAGACCGGCCAGCCGGTATCCTGGGAACAGCATGGCATCGCAAACGGCACTACGTTCGTTTCCGCGGTCAATATTTTTCCGATGCGCGATACTGCCGGCAATGCGACCTGCGTAGCCGGCATAGGACGCGATATTACCGCGCTGAAGAATACCGAACGCGAGCTGGTCGCGGCGCGCGAAGCGGCGTTCGCGGCGTCGCAAGCCAAATCGGAATTCCTGTCCAGCATGTCGCACGAGATCCGCACGCCGATGACCGCGATCCTCGGGATGGCCGAGTTGCTGGCCGAGAGCGAGCTGAATACCGAGCAGCGCCGCTACATCGAAATTCTTGGCAATAACGGACGCGCGCTACTCGACCTGATCAATAGCATCCTGGATCTGGCCAAGGTCGAGAGCGGCCGGCTGACGCTCGAGCGCGTCGGCTTCGACCTGCGCGAGGTGGTGGAAAAGTCAGCGCAGACGCTCGCACTGCGCGCGCATGCGAAGGGTCTGGAGCTGAATGTCAGCATCGCGCCCGAGGTCCCGACCGCGTTGCTCGGCGATCCGCTGAGATTAAGGCAGGTGCTGATCAACCTGATCGGGAACGCGATCAAATTTACCGACCACGGCGAGGTACTGATTTCTGTCGAACGCGATTACGCGCCGGACGATCCGATCCGATTGAAATTCAGCGTTCGCGACACCGGGATCGGAATTGCAAAGGACAAGGTCCCTGCTCTATTTGCCGCCTTCTCGCAGGCCGACTCCTCGACCGCGCGAAAGTACGGCGGCAGCGGCCTTGGACTTGCGATCGTCAAGCGCCTGGTCAACCTGATGCAAGGCGAGGTTTCGGTGGAGAGCGAGCCGGGGATGGGCAGCGTTTTCAGCTTCACTTCGCTTTTCGAGATGAACCCGGACGCGCCCGTCGCGTCGCCCTGGCCGGACCTTGCCGAAGTGCAGGTTCTAATCGTCGACGACCAACCGGCCGGGCGCGCCGTGCTACGCGAGATGCTCGCCGGGCATGGGGCAAGCGTCGTCGAAGCCACGTCGTATCAAGAAAGCATGAAGGCAATCGCGCGGGCCGTCGCGGCGGGACGGCCGCCACGGATCGTGCTGCTCGACGATCGAATCGCTTCACCGGGCACCGGTGGGATTGCGCGACTGATCGCGGCGGCATCGCACTGCGGGGCGTCGATCATAGCAACGATCCATTGCGATAACCTGGCCGCCGATATTTCGCGGCTCAAATCGTTGAAGGTCGAAACCTACCTGGTCAAGCCGATTGATATGAGCGAACTTGCCAAAGTGGTTCGCGGCGCGATCGCGGGCGAAACCGGTGAAGCGCCACAGAACCACCGCGCCGCGATCAATCCGCAGCCGCCGCCAGTCATCGACCAACCGCTCAAAATTCTGTTTGCCGACGATTCAGCCGACAACCGGACGCTGATCCGCGCTTTTCTGAAGAAGACGCCCTACCATCTCGACGAAGTCGAAAACGGCCGGCAAGCGATCGACGCCTTCATCGCGGCCGGTGACTACGACCTGGTGCTGATGGACATCCAGATGCCGGAAGTTGATGGGTACGCCGCGACGCGTGCGATTCGCGATTGGGAGCGCGAGCACAATCGCAAGCGTACTCCGATAATCGCGCTGACCGCGTCGGTGTTCAACGAAGCGGTCCGCCTCACCCGCGCCGCGGGATGCGACGCGCACGTGGGCAAGCCGATCAGCAAGGTAACGCTGCTGCGCGCGATATACGATGCGGCGGACGCTCAGGCCTGACTGTTGAGTTGACGGATATACTTGCCCACGCCGCTCATGTAATCGCGCTTGCCGATATCGACACCGTTGTGGCGCAGGATGTCGTAGGCGGTGACGACGTGGAAATAGAAATGCGGCAGCGCCCAATCCCGCAAAAACTGGAGGCCGTTCATTTCGAACTCGATGTTGTTTTCAGGGATTGGAATCGTGATCTTGCGATTCTCTGCGCCCTCGAACGCACTCTCGCGCGCGCTATTTATGTACTCGATGGTTTTGGCGATGCGGGCATTCAGATCGTCGAGCGTCTTCTCGTTATTCTCGAACTGCGGCGGATTCTGACCCGCGAGGCGCGCGGTCGCATCCGTGGCCTGATCGCAGGCGAGCTGCACCTGTTGCGCGAGCGTATACATATCCGGCGCCAGGCGCGCATTCACCAGCGCATCGGGATCGGACTTTTTGGCGCGTGCGTGCTCGGCTCCCTTGTCCAGAACCTCGGAGAGCGAGCGCAGCATCGGCACAAATGTCTCCGCCCCAAATGTGTATAGAGAGATTTTCACGGTCACTCCTTTTTCTTGTGGGTGATGCGCGTTGAACGCGCGCGATCGCTTCCATTACTTACAACGATGCTCGGCGTCCGGCAATTTCGATATTGCTGTTGAACGCCGGTTTGCCTCTGGGGGAAATCCCGGCTAATCAGGATGCCCTGAATTGGGGTGACGCATCTTGGGGGGAACCCGGTTTCGAAGGTTTGTCGCGACGATCGCACTAGCGTGCGTAGCCGCCGCTCTGTTCTGCAACCTGGCCTTTTCGCAGGATGATGAATTGAGCGGCGACGAGGTCGCAGTGGTGAAAGCTCGCGTTCAGAAGATTCGCGGGCTCAAAATCAAACACGATGTGCCGGTGACGTATCTCAGCGTCGCGGAAACCGAGGCCCGGTTCCGAACCCAGTTCGCCAAGCAGATAAGCCAGGAAGAGATCGACACCGGTGTCGAAGAAAACAAGATGATCGGTCTGCTTCCGCCCGACTTGAAAATCGAGCGCAAAGACCTGGCCGACATGACGCTGGAGCTGGCCGGCTTCTACGACGACCATCACAAGGACATCGTCATTATCGATCGGCCGCTGGCGGTCGCCCTGCCCGAGCGATATCGAAATGTCGTCACGCAGATGAGAAAGCTGGACACCATGGGGACCCTCGGGCACGAACTTACTCATGCGCTCCAGGACCAATACTTCGACATCGGCGCGGCGCAAAAGAAATACAAGGACAACAGCGATCAAGAGCTGGCCTACAAGGCTATCGTCGAGGGCGACGCGACCCTGTCGGGATTTTCAGTAGTGACCGGACGCGTCGACGATCAGACCATCGACTACTTCGATTCGCATCTGCAGGAAATCGTGCCGATATTCATGGGACGCATGGAAGGCAAGCCGCGCGCGATGACCTACCCTTTTGTTTTTCAATACACCGAGGGCGCCCGCTTCGTCGCCGAAGCTTACCATCACAAGAAATGGGAGAGCGTCGATGCGCTGTTCAATGGGCCACCGCTCTCGACGCAGCAGATCATGCATCCCGAGCTCTACTTCGACCATCCGACTCCCGCCCTGACGGTCAAGCTCACCGGGTACGAAAAGGTTCTGCGCGATTGGAAAAAAGTTGACGAGGACACGCTGGGCGAGCTGATGCTCAAGATCATGCTGGAGCGGACGATGGGCGAAGATACGCCGTACGTGCAGGCGTCGGAGAAATGGGCGGGCGATCGGATCGTCGCGCTGCAAAAGGGGAAATCGCTGACCGTGCTCTGGATGATCGTGTTCCGCAACGCGGGCGCCGCCGACACCTTCGCCCAGCTCTATACGCAAATCCTCGACAAGGTCCTTGTCGGCACTACGGCCCGGAAGATCGAACAGCGCGGTCCGGCGGTGTTCGCAATGATCGGCGACGGCGCAATCCGCAATCGCGAATATCTGCCGGAAGTGTGGA
This sequence comes from uncultured delta proteobacterium, assembly GCA_963794325.1. Classification (GTDB taxonomy): domain Bacteria; phylum Desulfobacterota; class Binatia; order Binatales; family Binataceae; genus Binatus. Next base: position 120,610 of record CAWCDG010000004.1, read on the forward strand.
AGCAAAGCAGCGTCGACGGCGCACAGATCGGACCTTAGGAATCGCCTACCAACCCCGACTAAGGCATCCTGGTCTCAGCTCGATCCGCCACCTTGACGATCCCGGCTCCACGGCGTGTGGTGTAGGGCGACAGATCAGGCGCGGATAAATGCGAGCGCCTCGCTGTTGAAGCGAGGCGCTCATACTCGAGGACTTTTAGTTTCGGTTGTAGCAGTTGGCTCGCGCCTGAGCAGCTTCCTCTTCTACATCTTGAGCCGCGGCAGGATGCCCCGTGCTCCGATCACGCCACACCTGCGCCTGGAGGCTGCGAGCGCGGTCGCAGGCATATCGCTTACCGCCATATTCGTAGTATCCCTTGTGCCAACCATGATTGGCGTACCCGTCGCGGTCGTTCCTGTAGTGATCCCACCACCAATCGACCTTCTGGATGTGATTTGAATTCGCGCTGTAAGACGATTGCGCAAATGCCGGCGCGGTCATTGGCAGCGCCAGCATCGCACCGCCTAACAGACTCGTAATCAACGTTCTCTTCAGTTTCATGCGAGGTACCTCCAACTCCTGGCAAGCATCATCGGTGCCAGATTCGGATCGCACCAAAAACTTGAAAATCAAAGAGTTGTTCAAAGCGATCGCTGAATCCTCGTATGAAATACGGTCTGCCTGATCGGCAAAAAATACAAATTTCCGATCAGTCAAAGGCGCCTTCAAGCTGCCGATTGACTTGGGGCGGTCACGCGCGGATATTCTCATCAACTCCCTGACGGGGGGTGCACACGCAATGAATAACCAATTCAAAGATCTTGCCGAATCACGCATGAGTGCGCCCCCGCTGAGCAACAGTCGCCGGTAAGCAGCCGGAAATTCCCCGACATCGTGGCCACGGAGGCGAAAGCTCCCGTGGTTTTTTTATTTCCGTTGTCCGCTGCGCGCGGAAGCCATGCGCATGCGCGATTCGAGCAATCAAATTTTCGAAACTCGCAAACGGAGGATGAAGCCATGAGGAAAGGTACCCAACAAAAAATGAAAGATGCGCGAACGCAACATCTAACTATTGAGGAACGAGAAAAGAGATGACCACTGCTTTAGAGATCGATCAAGGATTACTCGATGCGTTTATCGGTGATGGATCGATAAGCGACGTCCTTTACGTGGTGCGGAGCGGGAAGGAGGCGACTGTCTATTGTTGCCGCGGCGCGGAGGCGTCCGGCGGCGGGCTGGTTGCGGCGAAAGTCTACCGTCCGCTCGAGCGGCGTAATTTTCACAACGATGCAATTTACCAGACCGGGCGTGACGCGATACTGAGCAGCCGGACCAAACGCGCGCTCGCGAACAAGAGCCGTCACGGGCGCGACGTGCAGTACGGAACCTGGATCAACGCCGAATTTCAGACCATGCGGTTGCTCCACGGCGCGGGCGCCGATGTGCCCGAGGTATTTTCACGATCCAACGGCGCGATCCTGATGCAATATTTCGGCGATGAGGAGGCGGCGGCGCCGATGATCAATCGCGTCACGCTGCCGCGCGAGAACGCGGACAAATTCCTGCGCCAGATTATCGACAACGTCACTCTGTGGCTCGCGAACGATCTGGTGCATGGCGACTTGTCGCCGTACAACCTGCTTTACTGGGAGAATCGAATCGTCGCGATCGATTTTCCGCAGGCGGTTGATGCGCGGGTTAATCCAGCGGCGAGGTCGCTGCTACTTCGCGATCTGGAAAACGTGTGCGGGCATTTCTCGAAATACGGCATTCGCGCGGATGCGACGAGAATCGCGAATGCAATGTGGGCCAACTACCAAACCGGGAGACTATGAGCTCGTCGTCTCGCATTCGTGAAGAGGTGGCGATTAAATGAAAACCGTGATCAGGCATGGCAAGACAAATCGGTCCAGTTAAAGCGCGCATCGAATACACCGGCATTACCGCCGTCACGGCGGCGCTGCGTGCGATGCCGTTGGAACGCGCGGTGCGAGCGGGCGCGCGGCTGGGCGGATGGGCGATGAATTTCGATCGTCCCAACCGGCCGATCGCGCTCAAAAATCTCGCGATCGCTTTCCCTGAAATGACCGCGGCGGCGCGCCTCAATATCCTGCGCAAGATGTATCGGAGTTGGGGCCGCGTGCTTGCCGAGTGGACTCACTTGCCCGAGCTCAGCCGCGCCAACGTCGAGCAGGTCGCGACTTACGAGGGCAAGGAAAATTGGGACGAGGCCGAGCGCCGATCCAACGGCCGCGGCTTGTTCGTGCTGACCGGACATTTCGGAAATTTCGAGCTCATGCAGATTGCGCAATCGGTGTACGGCTACCGGCTCGCGATAGTGCATCGCGCACTGCGCAATCCGCTGATCGACGCCGCAATCGCGACCCAGCGCGTCCGCTACGGCAACAAAATTATCGAGCGCAAGGCCGGCGGGCGCGAGATGATGCGCATGCTGCGGCAGAACTGGATGATCGCGATCGCGCTCGATCTCGACGTGCGCAAAGGAGTGTTCGTCGATTTCTTCGGGCTGCCGGCCTCGACCAGCGACGGCATCGCACGGCTGTCGATAGTCACCGGCGCGCCGGTGTTGCCGGTGTTCATGGTGCGCCAAGGCGATTCGGTTCATCACAAGATCACGATTCTGCCCGCCTTCTATCCCGAGAAAACTCGCAACCGCGAGGCGCTGGTGCGCGAGTACACGCAGCAATACACCACCACGCTCGAGCAGATGATCCGCGCGCATCCCGATCACTGGAACTGGATTCACCGGCGATGGAAAACGCGCCCGCCGGGGGAATCGCGCTTCTACTAGATCGCACGCCGCAAGCCGGCTCGCTACAAAGTACAAGTTTCAATATTTGACTTCTGTAACTTAATCGAGCACACTCGCTCCTATCAGTACTCGACAGCAGCAACCCGACGCTGAAAGGAACAAACACTATGATTGAAGCGAAGCTTGGCGGCCGGTTTACGTTCCCCGGCACCTCATTGACAGTCCATCGAATTGGCTATGGCGCGATGCAGCTGGCCGGCCCCGGCGTGTGGGGACCGCCCCAGGATCCCGACGCCGCCATCGCCGTCCTGCGCGAGGCCGTCGCGGCCGGCGTGAACCATATCGACACGTCCGACTACTATGGCCCGCACGTCACCAATCAGATCATCCGGAAGGCCCTCCATCCGTACCCGGCCGGACTGGTGATCGTCACCAAGCTCGGGGGCCGCCGCCCTCCCGACAAGTCGTGGCAGAAGGCCATCTCGCCCCAAGAGCTGACCGCCGGCGTGCACGACAACCTCCGCAACCTGGGCCTGGACGCGCTCGACATCGTCAACTACCGCGTGATGGGCTCGGGCCATGGCATCGAGGAGGGGTCGATCGCCGAGCAGGTGACGGTGCTGGCCGACCTGCGGCGCGAAGGGCTGATCCGTCACATCGGCCTGAGCAACGTCACGGCCTCCCAGGTAGCCGAGGCGCAAGCGATCACCGAAGTCGTATGCGTGCAGAACCTCTACAACCTGGCCTACCGCGACGACGACGCCCTGATCGACGACCTGGCTCGCCAGCGCATCGCGTATGTGCCGTTCTTCCCGCTCGGCGGGTTCTCGCGCCTGCAGTCGTCCACGCTGTCGTCCGTCGCGAGCCGGCTCGGGTGTACGCCGATGCAGGTCGCGCTGGCGTGGCTGCTGCACCGATCGCCCAACATTCTGCTGATCCCCGGCACGTCGTCGGTCGCGCACCTCCGCGAAAACCTGGCCGCCGGTGAGTTGACGCTGTCGCCGCAGACTTTGGCGGAACTGGATGGGATCGCCGCCGAGGCGTAACAGGCGGGACTTCAACATCACCGCTCAGCTATGAAAAGAGAATCGACAGCGCGTGCACAGGTGCTCACACCCGGCGTTGATACCCCGCTCACTCGCGATCGGATCGTCGCTGCGGCCGAGGACGTCCTCCGCCGGTTCGGCCCGGCCAAGGCGACCGTTGTGGACGTGGCCCGGGCGCTGGGAGTGAGTCACGCGGCCGTTTACCGTCACGTGGCGACCAAGGCCGAGCTGCGCGACCTGGTCGTCGCCCGGTGGGTGGAGGCGACGATGCCCCCGCTGCGGGCCATCGCAAGTGGGCCCGGCCCGGCCCCGCAGCGGTTACGACGGCTGATCGACGCCCTGATCGGCGTCAAACGCCGGCGGGCCACTGACGATCCTGAGCTGTTCGCCGCCTATAGGACGCTGTCGGCCGATGCCCAGTCCATTGTCGCCGCCCACATCGCGGAGTTGGTCGGGCTGGCCGCGATGGTCATCCGCTCCGGCGTAAAGGAACGCACGTTCCGCGCCGTCGATCCCGTGGCCGCCGGCCGGGCGGTGCTGTTTGCCACGTCCCGGTTCCATCACCCGGCCCACGCGGCCGAGTGGGTCGACCCTTCCATTGACGCGGCATACAACGACGTCTGGCAACTCTTGATGAACGGGCTGCGCGTCGCGAAGATCCGCAGTTAGAGCGGCGCGCGGGTCCAAATCATAACGTCACTTTTGGCGGAGGCGATGACGCGAACTCGGATTTGAGGGCGTCGTAACTCTTTAGATCGTCCATCGTGCGGAAGTATCCGCTGTGAACGTAGCCGAAGACCGGTTGCGCACGGGATACCATCGGAGCGAACAGGCCCTCCATCAGGCTCCACGGGGTGGCGCGCGGAACGAGATCGAGGACCGCGGGCTCAGCGACTATCACGCCGCAATACATGAAGGGCGAGAGCGTCGCGGCGATGGCGTCGTCGAGGTCAGAGGGAAAGTCGTCGTACTGAAGCGGGTCGCGGCGCGTCAGCAATCGCATCCGGCGAAGTCTTTTGTCGGCATCGATCTCGAGACGGCTGTAGTAGTCGAGATTCGCGGGATGGAACAGTGCGATGGTGGCGAGCGCCAGCGTGGCCGCGATGGAACGCGAGCATCGCGCGCAGATCCAGATCGAGGATGGTGTCGCTGTTGGCGATTACGAACGTGTCGTCGCCCAAAAAATCGCGCAGGCCGTTGAGCGGGCCGCCGGTGCCCAGCAGGACCGGCTCGGGCGCGTACCTGATGCGAAGACCGAGTTGCGAGCCGTCGCCGAGTCCGCGCTGAATCACCGGCGCGAGGTGATGAAGGTTGATCGCGACATCGGTAACGCCGGCGCGCCGGAGCATCGCGAGCGGATAATGGATCAGCGGATGCCCACCGAGCTCGAGCATCGGCTTTGGCGTCACATCAGTCAGCGGGCGAAGCCGCTCACCCATCCCGGCTGCGAGTACCAACGCTCTCATGGCATCAACGCTTCGCAGAGTTTGGGAAAGTCGGGGCGCATTTCAGCGAGCATCCGGCGCGCCTGTCCGAGCACATGCGGAATGTAGCGGCGGTATCCGGTCTTGCCGTTGCGCTCGAACATTTCGAAGCGTCCGATCATTTTGAGCGCGTGCTGTAAAACGCACAGGCGATAGCTGGTTATGAATTCCGCAGCGTCGAGCGCCGGAGCGCCACGGCGCGCAAGTCCGGCGCAGTAGAAGTCGAGGATGCGGCGCTCGATCGCCGGCGTGATCACTTCATCGGTGTCGCGCGTGGTCAGCAGCACGGCGAGATCCTGCGCGGCGGGCGCCATGAGCGCATCCTGAAAATCTATGATACGAATTCGCGGCCCGTTTTGATCCGATAGATTCTGGATGTACAAGTTCTCGCGATGGTAGTCGCGATGCGAGAAGACGCGCGGAAATCGATCGAGTCGCGCGGCCAGACTCGCCAGTTCGGGTGCGATCAGCGAAAGCGAAAAGTCGGCGCCCGGTGAGACGGCGGCGAGGCCGACCTCGGCGAATTCCTTGAGCTCCCATTCGAACAGGCGGCCGGTGTAGGCAATTTCGTGCGCGACACACCGAGCGTCGATTTGCGCGGTTCCGTCCACATGGAAGCGGAGCAGTTCGGCCGCGGCCAGCCGAAAGAGATCGGCAGCGTCGGCGCCCGGGCGGCGGACCGCATCGAGCAGTGAAAGTTGACCGACGTCTTCTACCAGCATCGCGCGGCGCGCGGGATCGGCGTCGTACAATGCGGGGACTGGCGAGCCGATCGACTCGAGGAAGCGATGCACATTGAGCCACGGAGGTTCGCTGATTGGCGACGGTAGAAGATTGAGGACGCGAACGTAGCGCGGCAGGTCGTCGGGGCCCAGATCGACGAGGATGGCGGTGGCGGGCGCGTCGGTTTCGCTTTCGTGGCGCGGCGCGATAGCGACGCGCCAGAAACGGCGGGTCGAGAGATCGCCGCGCAGCGCGGCGATCCGGTCGAGGCGCGCGCGCGGCCATCGCCGCGCGATGGCCTCTGCCGCCCATGCCTGGAACGCGCCGCTGTCATCCATCGGAGATGGATTCTAGCGGCGCGAGCCATGGTTGCGCGAGTACGACTCGCGCAACAGAAAACGGCGCGGCCATCGCTGGCCGCGCCGGTTCATTTCGTAGCTCGATCGCGCTGAAGATCAGTCGCCGCTTATTGCGTGTCCGCCCTCGGCCGCTCGCGCCATCTGCTCCGGCGTAAACCAGTCGCGATCAACCGATCCCATGTTGATGAACCATGAATCGCGTGACGGTGCGACCATCGACGGATGATAACAGACGGTGGAGAAGCCGCTCTGCACGTTGGTGCTCGAAGAACCGACCTGGAACTCGCGCTTGAATGGATAGATCGCGATCTTGGCGTCGGGCTCCGACCGATCTGCGTAATGCATCCACGAGGTATAGTTGACGAACAGCTCACCGCTCCGATCGTACATGTCGTTCGCCATCACAAAGTCCGCTTCGGAATCGATGTACATAATTTCGTGATCGTAGATTGAGTTGAAGCGGCTCGGACGCGGGCGCCCCTCGATGATGAATTCATGGCGCATCTGCCAGTTGTCGGGGCAATGGCTGGCGCCGCCGTCAGTCGGACACCGAACGTCAGGCGACTTTGCGACGTTGATCGCGGCGAGCATATTTTTCTCGCCAAGCAATTTCCAATTGTAGTTCTCGTTCTTGCCGCTGAAGCCTTCGTAGTGATTCGGATCGTAAGCCTGCGCCCCGGTTGCCGTGTCGAGAATGGCGTAATTGAGGCGGCGGACGCGGCGAGCGCCGGGCGTCCAGGTCCAGCTGGCGTCCTCGATATTCGGATCGGCGTAGCGGAACTTGATCAATCCGGTTCCGCGCGCATCCTGCGGCGCGAGCACTGGATAGAGCAGTCCAAGGAAGTAGCGGCCGGTTTTCTTGAAGTCGGGATCGATCGGCATCGGATCCACTTCGGTGCGACCGACCTCGTTGTAGCCGGCATAGTGGCCGACTTCGATATCGGTGATTTCACGAAACGGCGCGTTCTTGCCCCAGTACACGCTGTCGCAGTCGAACCAGCGCAGATCGTACTCATCGCTGGAGATCGGCCGGAATGCGACGTTCCACATCACCTTGGTTCCGGCATCCGGATCGTTTGCATCGACGATCGGGAACGGCTCGCCGGCGACGTAGCCGACCAGGCTGCGATGATCCGGAGTCAGGCGGACCTGGCTGGAATACTTCTCAGTCGCGTCCTTGTAAGGCGGCGGCCAATCGATACGCTCGGACGGCGTGACCTGGATAGTCATCCCGTGCAGCACGCGCAGGAACTGTCCCGGAGAGACGAGGTTTTTTACCTTGGACGCGTTGTCGGGCGTGATGAAGTCGCCGGGCTTCACCTGAGCCGATGCGGGCGCGTTGGAAAGCCCGACTAAAACTGCCAACGCGGTGAGGGTTAGGAGGCACCACTTTCCCAATCCGATTGCGCGATTCATGTTGGCTCCTTCTTTCGACAAGTGATTTTGCCGTCGTCTGGAAATAATCCGCTACAATCTCTATCTACCTACATTTGGTCATTAGTCGTACTGCTCCCAGTCGTCAATAGCAATAATACTCGGAAAGATTGAGTCGGATAATTACCTTGATTACATGACAAGTTCCGGGCCATGACTCGAATCGGGCAGACGGTCAAGATATTGGAGCACAAACATTCAGGCTGGCTGAGCAGGGGAAACTAATGCTGATTACCGCGGAGAATCGATGATCGTTCCAAAAGACGCGCTCATCGGGTATGGATATTGAGATAAGAAGATCTTGTAGGAATTGGCAATGACGACCTGGTTTCCCGTCGCTGTGACAGTGATCGTTGCCGGCTTGATTGTCGGCGTCATGTGCACGATCAACATGCTGGTCGGGCCCAAGCGCCCCAGCGAGATAAAGGGCGAGGCTTTCGAATGCGGCAATCCGCCGAGCGGATCGGCGTTTGGGCGGTTCTCGGTGCGGTTCTACCTGACGGCGATTCTGTTTCTGCTGTTCGACGTCGAAGTGATTTTTCTGTATCCGTGGGCGGTCGAGTTGCGGCACCTGGGAATGTTCGGCTTCGTCGAGGCACTGATCTTCATCGCGATCCTCGGCGTCGGGCTGCTGTACGCATGGCAGCGCGGCGCGCTCGACTGGGACTAGCAATCGATGTTGACGGAAAAACTTAAAGAACGCTTCGGCGACCAGATTCTCAGCGCGCAAAACGAGCGCGACGAAGAAACTTTCACAATCGATCTCGAAGGCGCCTACGATTTTTTTCGCGCGCTGCGCGACGATCCGGATTTCCAATTCAATTTCCTCACCGATTTGACCGCCGTCGATTGGCTGGAGCGCAAGCCGCGCTTCGACGTCGTCTATCAGCTCAACTCGCTCACCCTCGCCCATCGCATCCGCGTCAAGATTGCGGTGGACGCACCCGAGCCGTGGGTCCACAGCGTAGTGGGTGTGTGGGGTGCGGCGGACTGGCTCGAGCGCGAATGCTTCGACATGTTCGGAATCGTGTTCAAGGGGCATCCCGACTTGCGGCGTATCCTGATGTACGATTCGTTCGAGGGACACCCGCTGCGCAAGGACTACCTGTACAACAAGCGCCAGCCGATCGTCCCGGAAATAGATCCGGTCGTGAATCCGATTCGCTCGTCGCGCTAGAACTCGACGCGATTAAAACGATGGCACTACCAGCGCGCTGGAAAAACAAGATCGTCCCGTCGGATCCGTCCGAGGAGATCATGGAACTGCAGATGGGGCCGTCGCATCCGGCGTCGCACGGCACCATCAAGTTCAATCTCAAGCTCGACGGCGAGCAGATCGTCGATTGCGACGTCGAGGTCGGCTTCCTGCATCGCGGATTCGAAAAGATGTGCGAGCAGGGAACCTGGACGCAATGCTTCCCTTACACCGACCGGCTGAATTATGCGTCGCCGTGTATCAACAACGTCGGCTTCGCGCTCGCGGTCGAGCGCCTGCTTGGCATCGACACGACTGAGCGATGCAAGTATGTGCGCATGATCATGAGCGAAGTCGCGCGCATCGCGGATCACCTGACCTGCCTCGGGATGGCGTCGAGCGAAGTCGGCGCGACGACCGTCGCGTTCTACATGCTCGAGGCGCGCGAGTTTTTGTACGACCTGATCGAAGCGGTGACCGGTGCGCGATTGACCGTCACCTGGTGCCGCGTCGGTGGCATGACGCATGACCTGCCCGCGGATTTCAACGATCGGATGAAGGCGTCGTTCGCGCGGCTTGACCAGGTTCTCAGCGATTGCGACAAGCTGCTCTCGCGCAACCGCGTATTCATCGACCGGATGGCAGGCGTCGGGAAATTCCCGAAGGAAGAGGCCATCTCGTACGGGTTGACGGGTCCGCTGCTGCGCGCGGCCGGCGTGTCGTACGACGTCCGCAAGGCGCATCCGTACCTGGTGTACGACCGGATGCAGTTCGAAGTGCCGCTGGGCGATCGCGGCGACAACTACGATCGCTTCAACGTGCGCTTCCAGGAGATGTACCAGTCCAAACGGATCATCGAGCAGGCGATCGCGACGCTGCCCGAAGGTCCCGTCACGATCACCGATCCCAAGGTCGTGCTGCCCGACAAGGAAAAAGTTTACAACTCGATCGAAGGCCTGATGAATCACTTCAAGCTGATCATGGAGGGCATCCACGTGCCCGCCGGCGAAGTGTACCAGGCGGTCGAGGGCGGCAACGGCGAGTTGGGATTTTACATCGTGAGCGACGGCAGCGGGCGGCCGTATCGCGTGCGCGTGCGGCCGCCGTGCTTTCTCGGAATGGGTGCGCTCAACAAGATGCTGATAGGACGCATGATCCCGGACATCATCACGACCTTCGGCATGATCAACATGATCGGCGGCGAGTGCGATCGCTAGCGCCGCGTCACCTGCTCGCCGCCAATCGCAAACGTCTTCCTCACCAGCGTCGTAGAATCGAAGAACAGAAACGGCGTCGGCATCGTGTCAGGCGGTCGCGGCCTGATTGCGAATCCTCGCGTATCCGGCAATCCGTCGGTCTGATCTATTACCGTCACGACGAACGGCGCGGGCGTCGCGAGCTTGAGAGTGAGATCGAATCCGGTCGCCGGCGCGCGCCAGTACCATCCGCTCCATCCGTCGGTGATGCGATGTGCCGCTGACTTGCCGTCGATCGACGCGCCGAGCACCGTCACGCCGACCGGCACTGACATCCAGGTAATCGAAGCTTTGCGCGCCGACGCGATATGCATCTTCACCGTACGCTCGCCGGAGATCGTCGAGTCATCGAGCACTTTGAGCTCAGGCCGCGGCGCGTTGATAAGAGGCGCGTCGCCCTCGGTCGTTCGGCCGCGATTCAGAGATGCGAAATCGCCCGAGATTCGCAGGAGATTGCTCTCCGGCGTTTCTGCGGTCGCGAGCCCGGCGAGTTTCGCCAGCCATCCGCCATGCACATGATGCTGGAAAAATTGCGACGGTGAAAGTGTCGGGTCGCGAATCCAGGCTGACCCATCGCGCACGCCCGCGATCCGAATCGAGAAAATAAAAGATACTGTCGGGATGCGGGTGCGTAGCGTCGAAGTTACTGGCAGCGTTGCCCTTGATGATCATCGCGAGCGCAAGCAAACCGAGCGCGCCGGGCACGATCCATCGCCGTCCAGCGGTTAGAAAATCGATGTAGGGGATATACAAGCCGAAAAGCGTGACAGCGGCCAAACCGCCAGATATGAGGAAATGCGTTGTGCCGTCGGCGCTCGCGGCGAATGATGGCGCAAGCCTCATGGTTGGAAGCGTCACTGCAACCAGCGTGAGAATTGTGCGCCGGATCGTAAGACGATCGCCGGTCGCACTTGTGCGATAGCCGATTGCGAGCGTCGCGAGGAGGAGCGGCCACCAGAAAGTATGCCTGGCGGCAGGCAGCGAAATCGTCGTTGTGATCGTGGTGGCTGCCAAAACGACGAGCGCGCCTACTCCCAAATTTCGCAAATCAACGCGTCGATCAATCTGCTCGTACGCCGCCCACAACATGCCAAACATCAGCGCGTTAGCAGCAACCGAATAGTAGAACCCGCCGTAGGTCGTGCCGATCGGCAGCATTCGCCATCCAGCGAGCATAGCGGTCAGCCGCCAGACAGCGTACGCCGTGACGATCGATGCTGCGATTGCAATCGCATAGATCGCAAATCCGGCAACGATACCGCCGATGGTAAACTGCCCGTCGCGGATTCCAAACCAGATCACCCCGAGCAGGAGGATCGGCACGAGGACCGCTAACGGGAGCACCAGCCGCTTCAAGTAGTAGCTCAGTGATCCGGACGGCACGTAGGAAGCAGCGCCTCCGGCGGCCGGGAGACCGGCCAGATCAATCGTACCGAACCCGCGTGCCATCGAGAGAGCATACTTCCCCTGATCCTGCAGCGAGCGCTGGTCGAGTAAATCGACGTTGTCGAGGTTGGTGTGATAACGCGTAATTCCTCGGATAGCCCCGAAAGTGATCCCGTCAATTCCGGCGTCGAGAAAAACATTCAAATCGGTCTCGCCCGATATCGTCCGATCCAACGACTCTGCGAAGGAGCTCTTCGGCGCGATTGGTCCTTTGGCCGCGAGCCATGAATTGTCCGATTTGGTTTGGAACATTACAGATGGACCGTAGTCGCCACGCATTTCTAAATTCAGTACGAGCTTGATCTTTTGAAGCGCTGGGGAAGTTTCGACGAAACCCTGCGCGCCGAGCTGCCCTAGCTCCTCGCCATCACTGAACAGAACGATAAGATTGTTACGAAGCACGCGATTGACCTTGAGAGCGCGGATCGTTTCGAGGATCGCCGCGACCGATGCGGCGTTGTCGCCAGCGCCGGGACTACTGGGCACCGAGTCGTAATGCGCGACTATCAGCACCGCGCCGGTCGGGTGCGTCCCGGGAATCTTCGCGACGACGTTGTTCACGACGGCCCACGTGTCCGGGCCAAACGGAGTATGGCGCGCGACAGTCGTCGTTTGAACTTCGGGATTCACGCCGAGTTCTCGCAAGCGCCCGACGAGATACTCGCGGACCCGATCGTTTTCGGCTGAGCCGAGCGGATGCGGCGCTTTCGCGATCTCCCGCACATCGCGCATCGCGCGGGCCGCGGAGAATTCTGTCGCGGGCGCATTCGCGTCGAGGGCAGCCGGCGGCTCGATGCTGTGGATTGCGAAAAATCCGATCAGAATCAGCAGGGCAAATGTGATTGGACCGGCGACACTGTCCGGGATGCGCGGTTCGTCGGTCAAATCAGGACTTCCTTGAACGTACCAGGGCCACTTATACGCGGATGCGGTCGCGACGAACAACGCGTACGCTCTTTGCGGCGCCGGTCCGCGTCGTTATCATCGAGCGTAGTCTCGAAATGCCCTCTCTCGAAGCCATCGCCCCGCAAATCGTGCCACCGCCGCGTCGTGTGTTGATCGTGCTGATGGGCGCGATCGGCGACGTTGTGCGCGCGCTGCCTTTGCTCGGGCGCATGCGCAGTGCGTGGCCCGACGCGCACATCGCGTGGGCGGTGGAACCCAAGTCGAGGGCAGTACTCGAACATCATCGATGGCTCGATGAAGTCATCGTGTACGATCGCGCTCACGCGCCTTGGACGTTCATTCCGTTTTTGCGGCGGATTCGCAAAGGTCATTTCGATTTGGTCATCGATCTGCAGCGTCATCTCAAGAGCGGATTCACGTCGCGAATCTCGGGCGCGCGCGATCGTTTCGGTTTCGATGCGGCGAACACCAAAGAATTCAACCATCGTTTTTCGAATCATCGGATCGCGCCGCAGCCGAACATGCGTCTGAAGTTGATGCAGTACCAGGCGTTTGGCGATGCGCTCGGCGTTGCGCAATCGCCAATCGAATTCGGACTTGCCGCGACCGACGACGAACGCGCCCGCGCCCTCGAGATGCTGCGCGATGCGCCGCGTCCTCTGTTTGCCGTGATTCTCGGTTCGTCGTGGCCGAGCAGAATCTATTTTCCCGAATCGACCGCCGCGGTGATTCGAAGACTCGCGCAGGCCGACGGCGACAGTCCAGCGCTGTTTCCGGTGTTGCTCGGCGGTCCCGACGAGACCAATCTCGCAGGCGAAGTGATGCGCCATCTCGACGGCGTGCCCGCGCTGAATCTGGCAGGACGTACCTCGCTGCGTGATCTGATCGCAATCTTCCCGGAATGCGCCGTCGCTTTCGGACCCGACTCGGGCCCGATGCATATCGCGGCCGCCGTGGGATGCCCGGTGGTATCGCTGTGGGGCGCCACCGCCGCCGAGCGATCCGCGCCGTGGGGTTTTGCCGGGTTGGCAATCAGCGGCGAGATTCCGTGCCATCCCTGCTATCTTCGTAAATGCCCAATCGGGCGCGAATGCATGCGGCGAATATCTCCTGAAGAAGTCGGCGTCACGGTTAGACGCGCGCTTGCGATGCCGCGAGCCGGAGCGGCTCGATGAGTCTCTGGATGGCAGGTTTTGACGGGGTGCCGCTGACGCGTGGCGGATGGACTTTTTTTCTGCCCGACTACGACGCGCGATATTCAGAAGAGCTTCGCGAGGAGCTGATCGACTCCGCGTTCGCCGCAATCGACGGCACGCTGGCTACTCGCGTGCGGCGCTCGCGTCACGCCGAGACGTGGTCCAATCGTTTCGAACATGCGGGCGGTCCGCAGGCCTACTTCAAAGTGCTCGACCCAATCCGCGGTTTGAGTCGAGTCAGGTGGATATTCAAGCGCAGACGCGCGGCGCACGTCGCGTCAGTCTCGGAGCATCTGCGGGCGGACGGGATCGAAGTTGCGGAAATTCTGCTGCTTGGTGCGGAACGACGCGGCGGCCGCGAGATAATCGTGACCTCGCGGATCGACGGATTTAACCTCGTGCGTCATTTGAAGCGTGCGACGGCTTGCGTCCAGGCGCGTCGTTTTGCGTGCGCTCGGCGCGGAAGTCGCGCGGATGCATCACGCGGGATACATCCACGGCGACCTGACTCCGTACAACATTTTCGTAACGGGAATCGATCCGCCGAAATTTGTTTTCATCGATCATGAGCGCACGCGGCGCACGATACTCAGCCGTTTCGAGCGGCCGCGGATGCGCAACCTGGTTCAACTGGGGCATCTAAACGTCGGCGGCGTGACGAATACAGATCGGATGCGCGTGTGGTGCGGCTACTCCGCCGCGTTTTCCACGCGACACCGGCGTGCGGCGCGTCGGCGCATTGCCGCGATGTTAGCGGCAAGAATTTCGCTCGAACGCAAACCGGGCTCGGCGACAGCCAACCCATCATCGTCGCTTGAGCAGCATCCGGAGGCGAGTAGCAGCTGATGTCGGAGCGGACCAAAATTTCAGTGGTGATTCCGGTTTACAACGAGGCCGCGACCATCGGCCGCGTGATCGAGCGGGTGCTGGATTGCGGCATGGACCCCGAGGTCATCGTGGTTGACGACGCTTCGACCGACGGCACCGGAAAGTTTCTGCGCGAGTTCAACCATCCGCAGGTTCGAAGCTTTTTTCACAGCGTGAATCGCGGCAAAGGCGCTGCGCTGCGGCTCGGATTTGCGGCGGCCACGAATCCTTACGTATTCGTGCAGGATGCCGACCTCGAATACGATCCGCGCGACTATTCCGCGATGATCGGGCCAATGCTCGACGGCCGCGCCGACATGGTTTACGGATCGCGCTTCCTCTCCGGGCCGCATCGCGTCATGTTCTTTTGGCATTACGTGGCGAACCGCGCGGTGACGCTGCTCTCCGACATGGTCAGCGATCTGAATCTGACCGATATGGAAACCGGGATGAAGGGCTTCGTGCGCGAGAAGCTGATGACCCTCAAATTGAACGCGAACCGTTTCACTTTTGAACCGGAGATCACGGCCAAAGCGGCGCGGGCTCGATGGCGAATCTTCGAAGTGCCGGTGTCGTATTCCGGACGGACCTATGAAGAGGGAAAGAAAATCGGCATTCGCGACGCTCTAACGGCGGTGTGCGCGATTCTCTATTACAGATTTTTCGATTGACGGATCCGAATTTTGAGATGACGCAGACCGTTCGACGTGACGACGTGAACCAAGTGACTGCCGAGAGCAAA
The DNA here is from genome assembly GCA_963794325.1 of uncultured delta proteobacterium. Classification (GTDB taxonomy): domain Bacteria; phylum Desulfobacterota; class Binatia; order Binatales; family Binataceae; genus Binatus. The sequence goes on from CAWCDG010000004.1 coordinate 136,016, forward strand.
ACGGCCGAGGCTCAACTGCTGAGCGTGGTGGGCGTCGATCCTGAGCTTGGCTTCGGCGGGGGCGAGACGCAAGTGCTTGGATTGACCAAGGCGCTGGCCGGCAGCGGTCATCGCGCAGAGTTGATTTGCGATCCCGCGGGACGGCTCTGGGAGCGAGCGGCCGCCGAGGGAATCCGATGCCATCCGCTGCACATCCGCAACGCGATCGACCTGGCGGCGGGGGTCAAGCTGCGCGCGATCCTGAAACGCGAACGCTACGACGTCGTTCATTTTCACACTTCGCGCGCGCATTCGATGGCGCCGTTCGCGCGCGGATTCGCAAGCACGCTGGTGGTGACGCGGCGGATGGACTACCGGCCCAATCGAGTGTTCGCTCCGCTTCTGTTCAATCGCGCAGTAGATGGCGTCATCGCGATCTCCGGCGGCGTTGCCGATTCGCTGGCGGCCGCGGGTGTCGATCGTAAGCGCGTCGCTGTCGTTCATAGCGGCGTGGATTGCGGCCATTTTCGCCCGCCAACGATCGCGGAACGAGCAGATGCACGCGGCGCTCTCGGAATTTCGGATGGCGAGATTGTTATATCGGCGGTCGGCGCACTCGAGCAGCGCAAGGGCCATCGCTATCTTATCGAAGCTGTCGGAGGGCCCGCGGCAACCGGGAAGTTCAAGTGTTTTATCGCTGGTCAGGGTGCGATTGGTAGAATTCTGCAAGACGAGATCGCGGTCCTTCGACGCCTCGATCGCATAAAGCTGTTGGGCAGAGTCGACGACCTGCGCCAGCTGCTGTGGGCGTCGGATATATTTGTAATGCCGTCGCTGAAAGAAGGACTCGGTGTGGCCGCTCTGGAAGCCATGGCGAGCGGGCTTCCCGTGATTGCGAGCGATGTTGGCGGCCTGCGCGAAGTAGTCGAAGATGATCGCACGGGAATCATTGTGCCGCCGGCCAATGCCGCGGCAATCGCATCGGCGATTCTACGATTGGCAGAAGAGGCCGCGTTGAGAACTAAGATGGGCGCGGCGGCGCGAGCGCGCGTCGTGGAGAATTACTCGATGGAGAAAATGGCGGCGCGGACGCTCGCACTCTATCGCGAGTATGTGAGAAAAACGCGGGAGGGAAGGGCCGCAGCGACATGAAAAGCATGACCGGATTCGGCAGGGCAATCGCCGAGCATGATGGCACTCGCGTGATTGCCGAAGTGCGGGCGCTCAATCAGAGATTTTTCGAACTCAAGCTGGCGGTGCCGCGCGGATGGGGCGAGCATGAGGCGGAGATTCGCAAGACCGTGCAGAACGTCGTGGCGCGCGGGCGGGTCGAAATTTTCATCAAGTCGGTTGCGTTGAAGCCGCCGCCGGTGCGGCTCGAGGTGAACGATCGGCTGGCGAACTTGTACGTCGCCGAACTGCGCCGCCTGGGCAAGCAGCTTCATCTAAACGGCAATCCTGAAATTGGCTCGATCCTGAGCCGGCCTGAAATTTTTCACGTAGTCGAGGAGGAGCACGACTCACGCGCCGCGTTCAGCCTTGGCCAGAAGGCTTTGGTTCGCGCGTTGAAGGCGCTCGACACGGAGCGCACGCGCGAGGGCCGCAGCCTGCACAGCGACTTCACGACGCGCGTCCGCAACATCGAAGCGGCGGTGCCGAAGATCGAAAAGCTGGCCGAGCAGTCGCGCACGGAGATCCTGGAAAATTTTCACAAACGAATTCGCGAACTGCTCGAAGAGTTGCCCGTGAACGAGAAACGTCTCTATGAGGAGGCGTCGGCGGCGTCGCAGCACGGCGATATCAGCGAAGAGATCACGCGGCTCCGCACGCATCTCGAGGGCCTCAAGATGCTGCTGAAGCGCAAGGGGCAGGTCGGGAAGTCGATTGAATTTCTGCTGCAGGAAATCAACCGCGAAGTTAATACGATGGGATCGAAATCACAGAACGCGACGTTATCTCAAGTAACGGTTGAAGTTAAGGCTGAGGCCGAAAAAATGCGCGAGCAGGTTCAGAACGTCGAGTAGGATATAGTAAAAGGGCCTTTGCACCTTATTAATGGCTTCGATACCTTTGAAATCAGATGACTCTGTCCCGCCGAGACGCGGCATCGTCTTCATCCTCTCGGCGCCGTCGGGCGCGGGCAAGACCACTATCTATCGCGCGGCGCTCAAGGCGATCGCGGGCCTGGAGTTTTCGATATCGCTGACCACGCGCGCGCCGCGCGATGGCGAGATTAACGGCGTCGACTATAGCTTCGTGAGCGAAGAGGAATTCAAACGCAGGCAATCATCGGGCGAGCTCGCCGAATGGGCGCGCGTTTTTGAATCATCGTACGGCACGCCGCGCGCGCCGCTCGACGCGGCAATCGCGTCGGGCCGCGACATCCTGCTCGACATCGACATCCAGGGCGCGCGGCAGATTCGCGCGAAGTATCCGGACGACGCGGTTTCGATTTTTGTGCTGGCTCCTACCTTCGAGGATCTTGCCGGACGTCTGCGCGGCCGCGCGACCGAGGATGAATCGAAAATCAAGCACCGGCTTCAGAAGGCGCGCGAAGAAGCGCAAGCCTATCCCGAATACGAGTACCTGATCGTCAACGCCGAGATTCCAAAGTCGGTCGCGCGTCTCGAAACGATCGTAAACGCAGAGCGGCTGAAGGTCAGCCGGCTGCGCGGCGAATTCGCGCCGTGGAAGAGCTAGCGCAAAGTAGTACTCCCGACCAACTGGCCGGCCTGATCGGGCGGGTGCAGACCTACAATCCGCAGGCCGACATCGGCCTTATCCGGCGCGCTTACGAATACTCGGCTCGGATGCATCTCGATCAGAAGCGCGAATCGGGCGAGCCCTACGTCACCCATCCGCTGAATGTCGCGATGATTATCGCTCAGCTCAAGCTCGACGTGCCTTCGATCGTCACGGGCCTGCTGCACGACGTGGTCGAGGATACGCACGCGTCGCTGGCCGAGGTGCAAGCGGACTTCGGTCCCGAGGTCGCGCAACTGGTGGACGGCGTGACCAAGGTCTCGAAGATCACGTTTCAGAGCCGCGAAGAAAAACAGGCCGAGAATTTCCGCAAGATGATCATCGCGATGGCCAACGACATTCGCGTCGTGCTGATCAAGCTGGCCGACCGCCTGCACAACATGCGCACGCTCGACCATCTCTCCGCCGAACGGCAGCAGGAGATCGCGCGCGAGACGATGGAGATTTACGCGCCGATTGCGCATCGCCTCGGTATCTATTGGCTCAAATCGGAGCTCGAGGATCTGGCGTTCCGTTATCTGAATTCCAGTTCGTACCAGACTTTGAAGGCCTTTGTCGCGGAGAAGCGCAAGGAGCGCGAGGAGTATATAGCCAACGTCATCGAAATTTTGTCGCGCCGCATGTCCGATAGCGGGGTGACGGCCGAGGTCACCGGCAGACCGAAGCATTTCTTTTCGATTCACTCGAAGATGCAGGAGCTGGGGCTCAGCTTCGAGGAAATCTACGATCTCGTCGCGTTCCGCATCATCGTCGACACGGTGCGCGAATGTTACGAGGCGCTCGGCGTCGTGCATGCGAACTGGAAGCCGGTGCCCGGCCGCTTCAAGGATTACATCGCGCTGCCCAAGGCGAACATGTACCAGTCGCTGCATACCACGGTGATCGGGCCGCGTGGGCAGCGGATGGAAGTGCAGATTCGCACGCGCGAGATGCACAAGGTCGCGGAGGAAGGAATCGCGGCGCACTGGAGTTACAAGGACGGCAACGCGAAAGAGATCAGAGAAAAGGATACCGAGCGGTTCGCCTGGCTGCGGCGGCTGATCGAATGGCAGCAGAATCTCAAGGACCCGCAGGAATTCCTGTCGACGGTCAAGGACGACCTGTTCCCCGAGGAAGTTTTCGTGTTCACGCCGAAGGGCGACGTGTTCGATTTCCCGCTCGGCTCGACCGTGATCGACTTCGCGTATCGAATCCATTCGCAGGTCGGGAATCACCTGGCGGGCGCGCGCGTCAACGGGCGCATGGTGCCGCTGCGCTATCGGCTTCGATCGGGTGATACGGTCGAGGCGCTCACATCTGAAAAGCAGGTGCCGGGCAAGGATTGGACGAACTACGCGGCGACGGCGCGCGCGAAATCGCGCATCCGTCAATGGCTTCGCAATCAGCAGGCGGAACGCTCGCGTGATCTTGGAATCTCGCTAATCGATCACGAGCTCGAACCGCTCAAGCTCACCGTCACGCAGCTCAAATCGGGCAAGCGGCTCGACGGAGTTCTCGCCGAGTTTTCGCGGCGCGACGTCGACAGCCTGCTCGCGGCAGTCGGCTACGGAATAATCACGCCGGCCCAATTGATCGGAAAACTTCTCACGCCCGAAGAACTGAAAATCTATCGCCCCGAGAAGCCGCCGACGCCGCTGGGTCCGGTGCAGCGGGAACGCGCGGCCAAGGAAGCGCGCAAATCGGCGAGCGGCGCGGTCGTGGTCTCGGGCGTCGACGACATGCTGGTGCGATTCGCGAAGTGCTGCAACCCGCTGCCGGGCGAGGCGATCACCGGCTTCATTACCCGCGGACGCGGCGTTACGGTGCACGTCGCGGGATGCCCGCATGCGCTCGACACCGATCCGCAGCGGCGCGTGCCGGTGGTGTGGAAAGACGGCGAAGAGGCGCCGCGCCCGATTCGACTCGAAGTGCTATGCGCCGATCAGCCGGGCTTGCTCGCTGCAATGACCAAGGCGATCGCGTCGGCGGGCGTCAATATATCGACGGCCGAAGTAAAAACTCACGGCTCCGACGGACGCGCGCTTGCGGTGTTCGAGGTCAGCGTGACCAGCGCGCGTCAATTGAACAACCTGATGAACTCGATCGGATCGATCGACGGCGTGATGCGCGTGTCGCGCCTCGGCCAGCAAAACGGTAATCGCTATTCATGAAGACTTCGATTCACACCAGGAATGCGCCGGCCGCAATTGGCCCCTACTCACAAGCGGTCGAGCAAAATGGGCTGGTCTTCTGCTCGGGACAAATTTCTCTTGAGCCGGCGTCCGGCAAGATCGTCGAGGGCGGGATAGAATTCGAGACTCGGCGCGTGCTGCAAAACCTGGGCGAAGTGCTCGCAGCAGCCGGCCTGGATTTTGTCGATGTAGTGAAGACGACGATCTTCATGATCGATCTTGGCGATTTCGAAGTCGTGAATCGAATATACGGAGAGCACTTCGAGCCACCCTATCCAGCGCGCTCGACGGTCCAGGTGGCCGCCCTGCCGCGCAACGCAAGAATCGAGATCGACGCGATCGCCCTGAAGCGCGAGTAGTCACTACAGGCTGAGCAGCGCCCGAAGTTTGGCCGCGACTTCGGCTACCGTATTCTTCGGACATTTTCCAAGTTGCCTTACTGTGCGGCTTTTCCAATTGACGGTTTTCAATTGATCGACCAGGATCGCGCCACCGACAGGAAATCCCGCCGGAATCACGACCTCAAAAGGATAGCCTTTTATTTTGGTCGTGATCGGACACACAACCGCCAGATCGGTTTTTGCGTTGAACGCAGCCTCAGTCAGAACAAGGGCGGGACGTGCGCCGGCCTGCTCGCGTCCCAGTGCGGGATCGAAGTCAAGGTCGACAAAATCGCCGCGTTCTGGAACGTACCTGGCCGTGGCTGATTACCAGGCTTCCTTACCGGCCGGCTTGCCCCAAGCGACTAATCGGTGGCTGTTCTTCGGCGTGATCCGCCCGACGAGCTGATGCAAATCGTACTTGGGAGATTGCGCCGGCACTACGATCAGCTGGCCGCGCCGCACCTTCAGGTCGACCACGGTGCCTTCCTCAAGCCCGGCTGTTTCTGCAAAGCCTGCTGGGATACGCACCGCAAGGCTATTGCCCCACTTCGAAATCGTTTGCATAGCCTGTATCTACAATGTCTAAACGCTGCTGTCAACCCCGCGCGCCTGCGGCAGTGGCCGCGCGCGACAACGGAGCGCGGCGTTAACACTGGGCGCAGGGGTCACCCCTGCAGAATCGACAGCGCGGCTGCGTCGAGAAATTTTCCCGACGGATCGAGCTTGCGCGCGGATCGCATCAGGCGCGCCCGGTTGGCGTGACGCATTGCCGCCGACAACGGCGCGTCGAAAAGCCGGGACTTGTCGAGGTCGATGATAATCACGGTGAAACTGTCGCGCGCTCGCGTCACCAGCAGGTTGTGCAGATTGAGGTCGGCGTGAAAGAGACCCTTGTTGTGCATCGTATCGATCGCGGCGCGCGCCTGTTCGAGCACGTGAGTACGAACCGTCGGATCATCGTCGGTCTTGACGAATTCCCACAACGTCATACCGCGCACCGCTCGGGTCAGAAAGAATCCGCGATAAAGAACGGGGCAATCCATTCGACCATCGCGCCCATCGGCTGGGCCACCGGAATTCCACGCCTCATCGCTTCGATTGTGAGGGCCAGCTCATTCAACGGACGCGGCGTCATCCCGACGTAAACGTCGCTGAGGATCGATGCAATAAGTCCGCCGCGACGTCCACGACGTGCAAATAACTCAACGCCATCACTCGAGGTCCAACCGATATGCGCTCTGCCGATTGCCCGCGCCGGCTTCCATGGCGGACGTCAGCGCTCCGAGCTTCTGCATGATTTGCGCAGCTTGCGGTGCGATTTCGCGATGAATCACGAGTTCTCGACGGCCAACCTTGAAGGTCGAGAAGTCAGGATGCGCGCGCCACTTCATTTGTGAAGGCGGTCTCACGCGCGCGATTCCTCACTGGTGAGCCACAATACGAATACGGCGGCCAGCGCGAGCATCGATGAAACAAAATGTGCCGAGTAGAAGAGTGCAATGCGGTTCAAGTAGTTTCCTGTCGCCAGATTCAAAAGCACGGAAAGGGCAAACAGCGTCCACGCGATCTTCGGCGCGCTCTTGCCGGCGATGCGATCCGTCACCAGCGCCGCAGTCAGCGCCATGTACGGCACGAGCATCGCGGCGTAGTAGCTCTTCCATGAAATCGGCGCGAACGACGGCATCAGGCAGAACAATCCGCACAGCGCCAGGCGATTCACGAATTCTTCGCGCTCGCCGCTCATCCAGTCCCAGAGCGATACTGCCGCGACGAGCACGATCTCGAGTCCCATTCCGACAATCGTAGCGGTCGCGGACGTTTCTGCGGCGGCGCCAACGCGAAGACTCATCAGGCGCGCAATCGCGGACACGGCCGACTGATTCGTGAGCATCGTGCGATATCGGTTCGTCATCGAAGCGATCGCGGTGAGGTACGCGCCGGTTTGAATAATCAATTCGTGCGTCCCGAAGATCGCGAAGGGCATAACCAGCAGAGCGATCCCAGCCGCGACAGCGAATAGAAGTGGAGCGAAACGTTTTCGGATCGCAAGATGAAACGCGGCAAGTATCGCGAACGGCTTGATCAATATCGCGGCCGCGAGCATCAGACCAGCCCACGCATTCCGGGATTCGTCAGCGTAGATGATCGCCCAAACTATCAGCGCCAGCGTCGGGAGATTTATCTGGCCGTGATCGAAATTGTTGTCGATGAATCGAAATGACAGCAGCACCGGGACGACGATCAGCGCTGCCTCGAGTTGCCGCTCGCGCCCGAACAGGATCACGCCAGAGCCTAGGATCAATTCGATTAGCGAGAATGCGTTGAGCAGGAAGAAAACAAATTGCGCGAGATGACGTGGCAGGAGCGCCAGTGGTGCAAATGCGATCGCGAAAATTGGTGCGTAGAGAAAACGATCGGAGTCATCAGGTGGGTAGATCGCATGGCCGAGCAGGACGCGATGGCCCGCGCGATAGTAAACGTTGAAATCGCCTTGCGCACGAAACGTCGCCGAGATGCCAAGCCCGACGAGATAGGCCCCCAACGCGAGCCATCCGAGTTGACGAGCGCGCTGGCTGCCTATCGTTTTCACTCCTTCACCGCGGAAGCAGGACTGGCCGCGCGCCGCGGTGAGCTCACGCGATCGGTTTGGCTTCCTCGATCAGCATGATTGGAATGTCGTCGCGCACCGGGTACTCGAGTTTGCAGGCGCTGCAGACGAGACCGTCCCGCTTATCATTGAGATGCAGATCGCCTTTGCATTTCGGGCACGCCAGGATGTCGAGCAATTCCTGACTCAGCGCCATCGCCGATGTCCTCCAACAATTTTATTTTTTCCGCTACGCATCCACCGCCGCCTTCGCCGAGGTCACGCGCCCGAGTATCAACTCGTCGAGCGCCCGATCGTCTGCCGCGTCCATCGTCACTTCGAGCCTGAGAGCGTATAGCGAATCACGTGGGAACGGAACCCGCTCCAGCTTGACGAGGTCCTTCTCGGTAGTGACGACAATATTCTCGGTGTCGCGCATCGCATTCACGATAGCCTGCCAGTCGGCGTTGGTGTAGGCGTGATGGTCCGGATATTCGAAAATGCCGACGAGGTCCGCGTCGAGATCGCGCAGCATCGCGTAGAACGCGCTCGGGTCCGCCAGACCGCTGACCGCCAGCACGCGCCGTCCACCAAGTTCCAGCGGGGTTTCTCGCCACACACCATTCTCGATCGCGAGCAGCGCGCGCGGCCGCACCGACGCGTGCAGTAATTTTCGCGCGGTCAGCTTCTTCATTTGCGATGGTCGAATCGCCGATGCGCCGGTGCCGGTATTCATCACGATGATCGCGTCGGCGCGCCCTATCGAACGAATCGGTTCGCGCATCGGCCCTGCCGGCAGCATCCAGCCGTTGCCGAAACCACGCTCGTTGCTGACCAGCAGGAGATCGACGTCGCGATTCAAACGCTCGTGCTGAAAGCCGTCGTCGAGGATCACCGCGTCGAGCGGACCGAGCCGCAGCAGTCGCTCGATTCCGTTGATGCGTCGATGCGCGACTGCAATCGGCCCGGTGAACGACCGCGCCATCATCGACGGTTCGTCGCCGGCCTCTTCGGGTGAAATCGTCAATTTGCCGCTGTCGGCGACCAGCTGGGAGCGCACCCGCGATCGCGTGCGCCCATAGCCCCGACTCACGATTCCTACCCGCAGGCCGTGGCTCTGCAGGCGCCGCGCGAGAAACAAAGTGAACGGAGTCTTGCCGGTTCCGCCGACGGTGAGATTGCCGACGCTCACCGTCACCACTGGCGCCTGCCGCTTCATCATTCTCCAATACAGATGACGCGCGCTGACGCCGACCCGATAAAATCCCGCTGCGGCTGCGAGTCCGATCCACGCCGGAAGAAGCCGCGGCGGAAGATCGCGCTGCCACAATCGCTCGATTCGTGGGCGATTCGGACTCGGCTCGTTTATGGGCATCGGTCAGCCGAGATTAATGAGCGCTTCGAGCTGCTTCAAGGCGAAATCCGCACCGCCTGCGCCTTTGCCGACGGATGCGCGCGCATTGCGGCCCGCTTGTTTTCGCGCGGCGTCGTCAATCAGCCATTTCGAGGCTTCGCTGACGATATCGCCCGCGTTCTTGACGATTCGCGCGCCGCCCGCACTGACAATCGACGACACGATCTCCTGTTGGTTCTCGTGATACGGGCCGATCAACACTGGGACATCGACTAATGCGGGCTCGGCGGGATTTTGGCCGCCGCGTCCCGGCGCAAGGCTGCCGCCGACGAACGCGATCGCACCGAGCCGATAGAAGCTGCGCAGCTCGCCCATTGTATCGAGGATCAAAACGTCCGCGTCGCTTGCTGTGTCCACTGAATTGAGTTCCGACGCTTTCACGAATTTCAACGAGGCCGCGCGTAATGTGTTTTCAATTTCCGGCATGCACTCGAGATGACGCGGGGCAATCGTCAACGCGAGCTGGGGAAAGTTCTTGCGCAGTTCGCGATAAGCATCCGCGATCACCGCGTCCTCACCCGGCGCGGTGGATCCGGCGATAAGAAGTTTGCGCCCGGATGCGAATTTCATCAGCGCGGGACGAATCGGATCCTCGGTCGCGTTCGGCTTCGCCGCTTCGATTTTGGTGTTGCCAGTGACTACTATCCTTGTCGCGAGATCGAATTTCGCGTACCGCTGCGCATCGTTCTCGCTCTGCGTCATGATCAGGGCCGCGCTGCCGAGTGCATCTCGAAAGAGGCCGCGCGCGCGCATGTAACGGCGCATCGAACGCTCCGATATGCGGCCGTTGACCACGGCGATGGTTGCGCCGGCGCGCGCGGATTCGAAAAAGTAGTTCGGCCAGATTTCAGTCTCCGTGATCAGCACTACACTGGGCCGCACGCGCTTCAGAAAAGATCGCACCGCGCGCTGATTGTCGAGCGGCGCGAGCATCCACGCCTGTGCGCCCGGGATTCGACGCTGCGCGGCCTCGCGTCCCGTTGCAGTCATCGTGGTGAATGCCATAATCGCGCGCGGATGATGCTCGAGAAGGCCGTTGGCGACCGGGCGAATCGCTTCGACTTCGCCGACTGACGCCGCATGAATCCAGATTCGCGGCGTGCCCGTCCTCTGCGGAAAATCGCCGTGGCCCATGCGCTCGCGATAGTCCCGCATGTTCGCCGGATGCGCGGCCAACAACGCGAACGGAAGCGCCGGGTACCACAGCATGTTGTAAATCGCGCTCAGCATCGGGGTCTTGTCGGTCGGCACGGTCGGTCGAACCTGCGATCCGCAATGGTCAGTTGACCAGGCCGCCGTTGCCGGCCAGATCTTCAGGCGACATGAATTGCAGGTCGTAGAGCTTTCGGTATTCCTGGCCGCGCGCAAACAATTCGTCGTGGGTGCCGTCTTCGACGATTCGTCCGTGAACGACTACGACGATTCGGTCCGCGCGGCGAACCGTGGATAGTCGATGCGCTATCACCAGCGTCGTCCGGTTTTCCATCAGATGCTCGAGCGCTTCCTGCACCGACCGTTCGGAAGCGGAGTCCAGCGACGAGGTCGCCTCGTCGAGAATCAGAATCGGCGCGTCTTTGAGTAGTGCACGCGCGATCGCGATCCGCTGGCGCTCGCCACCGGAGATGCGCACGCCCAGCTCGCCCACCATCGTCTCGTAGCCGTTCGGCAGCCGCGAAATAAAATCGTGCGCATTAGCGAGCTTGGCGGCCGCGATCACGCGATCGAGCTTCTTGTCACTGCTGCCGTACGCGATGTTGGCGCGAATCGTATCGTCGAACAGAAACGTGCTCTGGGTCACGAGACCGATTTCCGCGCGCAGCGACTTGAGCCGCAGCTTGCGCAGGTCGATGCCATCGACCGTTATGCATCCCTGCTGAACGTCATAGAAACGCGGGATCAAATCCGCCATCGTGGACTTGCCGCCGCCGCTCATCCCGACCAGCGCAACAACCTTGCCCTTGCCGATCTCAAGGTTGATATCGTGCAGCACCCATTCGTCGCCGTATCTGAAGCTGACGTTTTCGAACGCGACGCTGTGCGGACCGGGCTGCAACTCGATTCCGTCGGGATCGTCGGGCACCTCGCTCGGCAGATCCATCATCTCGAAGACGCGCTCCGCCGCCGCGAGTCCTTGCTGAATACTGTTGTTGGTTTTGCCCAGCGCTTTGAAGGGGCGGTACACCAGGATCATCGTAGTAAAGAATCCGGCGAATTGTCCCAGCGTGCGGGTTCCCGCCTGCAACGATCCTACCGCCCACCAGACCACAGCGACGACTGCGACCGCGCCGAGCGCCTCAATCAACGGCCCGGTGAAAGCCTTGATTCGCGCCACCCGCATGAAGATTCGGAACAGCCGCTTGAGCTCGCGATTGAAACGCGCGCGCTCGTAATCTTCCATTCCAAACGCCTTCACGACGCGATTCCCTTGCAAGGTTTCAACCAACAGAGATTGCAGGCCGCTCAGTTGCTTTTGCTGATTCTTGGTCTCGCGGCGAACTTTCTTCGACAGGCTGGCAATCGGCAGCACGATGATCGGGAACCCGATGAAGGCGATAATCGCGAGCCGCCAATCGATCCAGAAGGCCGTCACCAGCAACGCGATCAGCGACATACCGTCGCCGAAAATCGAAAAGACGCCGTTACTCAAACTCGAAACCACCAGGCCGGCATCGCTGATGATTCGCGCGACCATCACGCCGGTCGGCGTGCGATTGAAAAAACTCAACGACTGGCGTTGCAGACTTTCGTTCAGGTCGCCGCGAATATCGACGACCATCTTCTGAGTTATATAGGCGCTCAGATAGTCGTCTCCGAAGTTGGCAATCGCGCGGAGCAAAAACAGTCCCGCCAGCAGCAGCGAGTATTCGCGCAGCATCGACGCACTGTGCGCATCCAGCTGATTGCCGACCTTCAGATTGGTGACCAGGTCGACGACCAGCTTTATGATGAAGGGGATTCCCGCGCTGGCTAGCGACAGTATCGCCATCGCCACCGCAAGCAGCAGCACGTAAGGAAATACGTATGGGCGGATGTAGCCGTAGAGCCGCCGCTGCAATGGAGTGAACAACTTCATGCGGCAATCCTCGACGCGATCATCTCGAGCGCAATCGTCGCGACGCGGCCCGCCGCTCCGGGTGAACCGAGCTTTTCGCGCAACGATTTCAGCGCCGCCACCGTCTCGGCGCGGATCGTCTCGCTTAGCAGGGGCTCGGCCGCTCGCACCAGCTTCTCCGGATTGACGTCACCCTGGATCAGTTCCGGCACGATCTGGCGGCCCGCCAGGATATTCGGCATCCCGATAAAATCGACTCCCGTGACGAGCATCCGGCCTAGGATATAGGTTAACGGCGATACTTTGTAGGCGATGACCTCGGGGCATCCGAGCAGCGCGGTCTCCAGCGTGGCAGTCCCTGACGCGACCATTGCGAGTTCGCTCGCCGCGACAATGTTGTAGGTATCGTTCTCGACAATCGTGATTCCCGACAGCTCCGCGCGGCCCACCTCGGTGAGTTCGGCCTTGGTCAGCGTCGGCGCAAGAGCGAGAGCTATTTCAAGATTGTGATCGCGCGCCACAATCCGCGCCGCCTTGATCATTGGATCAAGCAGATAGCGAACTTCGGCGCGGCGGCTCCCCGGCAGGATTGAAATGATTCGCGCGCGCGGTGGAAATCCGTGACGCTTCAAGGTTTCGTCCCGGCCCTGGACCGTCGCAACCCGGTCGAGCAGCGGATGCCCGACGAATGAAACTCGCTCGCCCGCCCGATGGAACAGTTCGGCCTCGAATGGCAGCACCACCGCAAGACGATCGGCGCGATCGACCAGCTTGTCCACTCGGCCGCGCCGCCACGCCCACACTTGCGGCGTGATGTAGTAAAGCACCGGCACTCCGTTGCGGCGCGCAGTGCCAGAGAGAATCAGGTTGAACTCCGCATAGTCGATCAGAATCACCAGGTCCGGCTTCTCGCGCCGGATGATTCGACGCAGCGTGCGAAACGCGCCGACCGTCCGCCCAATCGTCGAGGCTAGTTCCGAAAGTCCAAGTCCGTGGATGTCCTCGGTCTTGACGATCGCGCGCACACCGGCGGCGCGCATTTTCTCGCCGGCGATTCCGAACAGTTCGCACGACGAATCGCGCGAGAGAATTTCCCGCGCCAGGTCGCCACCGTGAAGATCGCCCGATGCCTCGCCGGCAACGATCATGATGCGGGCTTTGCGCTGGCTGCCTTTCCGGCGGTCATCAAACGGCGGCGCTTCGGCATTCAAGGGCATCGAAGCGATTGTGATTGAAAAGGCCAGTGTCGCAAATAGCCCGCTCGCGATTCAATTGTCCTGTGCGAAGTTCCGGCGGATCGCATTGCGAATTTGATCGACCGGCGAGCCCTGCTCCGACATCCGCTTCGCCAGCAACGCCTCGCCGGTGCAGATTTCGCACGACGCGCCGTGCGTGCTGCGATAGCAATCGAGCAGGTTCTGGTGACCTTCCGCTTTGTCGCACCCGCAATAGCAATGCAGTTCCGCCAGTATCTCCGGGTGTTGCTCCGCGAATTTGTACGCTTCCTTCACCGGACCAACGAACTGGTTTGGATCGAGCGTCAAGCGCGGCTGCGCGTTTTTCGATACGGCGATATCGGCCGCCTCCGCCGTTCCCGTGCAGCAGCAATGACCCGCGACGCACATCGCACCGCGCACATTGCCATTCGGCCCGGAATCGCCGATCAATGGCCACAGGTACGCCAGCACGATAACCGCGGCGAACGAGATGCCGAAAACGATTGCGCGTCTCATGCTGCACCACCCTTGTTCAGAGTTTTTTTGACGTCATTGACGATGTCTTGCGCTTTCACGACTTCGCCGTTGTATTCCTGGATCAGCCGCCCATCGGGTCCTATCAACATCATATCAACCAGGTGACCTACCGAACCATCGGGCTCAACTTGCCGGCTGAGCTTGAAGCCCGCCAGCGCCCGATCGATATCCCCGGGACCGCCGGTCAGGAAGTACCATCCCTTTTCATCGGCGCCTTGCTGGCGAGAGTAATCCAGCAACTGTTTAGGGCCGTCATGCTCCGGGTCTACCGAGATCGAAACGATCGTGACTTTCGAACCGAGGTCGTTGCCCAGTCGCAGCGCAACGTTCGCCAATTTCGCTGTCTCCATCAGGCACGGCCCCGGGCACGACGTATAGATGAAATCCACCACCATCGGCTTGCCCTTGAGCGACGTGAGTGAAACCGAATTGCCGTTCTGATCGACCAGCTTGGTGTCGGTTAGACAATTCTCCGCGACCGCATTGCTGTTCGAGTCGTGATGGCATCCCGCGGCCGCGACCAGACCAGTGGTTATTGCAACAGCGATAACCACTGTTTTGAGATTAAGGTGAGTACTCATATATCTCCCGCTTTACCTAGTTAATACTTAAATGCTCATTACTCAATGAGGCGGAGGTGTATTAGCCAGTACTACCGACCATGCAATCACCGCTGCCAGCAAGGTGCATTCCACGGCCACATTGCGAATTAGCGCCGCACGCGCCGACAACTCTCCCACGCTCCCTACCAGCCGATACCGATTGTAGCCGCCTATCAACATCACCGTTGCGGCTGTGCCTACCTTCCAGAGCAACGTGCGTCCATAAATCGAATTCACCAGCAGATCGAGTTGTAGTCCCAGCGCTTCGTACGCTCTGATCAGGCCGGTTACGATTAAGGTACAAACCGACCATCCCGCAATCCGGGATACTCGCGACGTAGCCGATCTTAGCCAATCCGCTCCCGCGTGTCCGTACGTGGCGCCTATCAGCAAATAGACCAGCGCGCCGATCCACATCCCCGCTGCCGCCTGGTGCGTGAAATGAATTGTGATCGCGAATGCGCCCTTGTCCACCGCGTGACTCGTGAAGCTTTGAAAGGCCATCAGCAGTGCCGAGATGACGAATATCAGCGCGGTTGCGAACCTCCCTGGTGCCGCGACCCAGGCTACCAGAGCCAGCAGCAGCGCCACCGCCAGCCGCCAGGTCCATACCCGGCCTGCATACGTCTCGCGCATTATTTGCGGCATCACCGGGATCACTTCTCTGAAGGTCGAGTCGGCCATGCCTGCCGCAACCGACAGCAACCTTAGCGGCGACATCACCAGAACGACCAGCGCGAGCACCCGCCACAACGACACCAGGCTGCGGTTCAATCGATCGCCGTCGCTCACGCGAGGCGCCGCGGCGAGCGCGAACGCCGATGTTCCGAATATCAGCACCTGCGATCCGACCAGCGGCCACGCGAAAATTGGCTGCGGAATCACGATCCGCCGTTTGCAACCGTGAAGGTGTACGAACCTTGCGTGTGATGCGTATCGATGCAGACGACCGCCCACTTGACCGTGTAGTCGCCGGGTTTCAGCGCGGGCACCTTGACCGATAACTGGCGCCCGTCGTCGCTGACCTGCGGCGCACCCGCCGCCTGGTTCGCGCCGTCGGCGCCGGTCACTTCCAGCTTGGCGAACAGCTTCTCTATCGGTGCGTCAAACTTGATCGCAACCTCGGACGGTGGCGATGGGACGGTTTGTCCTGCCGACGGAGTTTCCTGTTCGGGAAACGAATGCGCCCAGACGGCCGTCGGATTACTCACTCCAATAGCCAGTAGCGCGACAGCGCATAGCCACATACTCACTTTTTTCATTCGCCGGGTCCTCGATTGATAGTCCAGTTTCCCCATTTCGGGAAAAACGAATCGTAAAAGATGTCGAGCAGTCCAAGTATTGCGGCATGAGTTCCGGGCTTACTCGCGTTGTTGAGCGCGAACTGAGTACCCAGTTCCACTTCAAAGTGGTAACTGACGTAAGCCACTCCCGGCGTGGCAAGGATCGTTGGAAAGGTCTGGCCCGATGGCCCCGTTATCAGTTGGTCGTAGTTGAATTCGTTGAACAGAAACATATTTCGCAGCGGCCACTTCAGGCCGATGTCCTGAACGTTGTTGCTGAGATAAGGGAGCGAGTACTCGACCACGGCGTCGGCAAACATGTGATGGCTGGTGGGTCCGCCCAGCGCCGGCACATAGCCAAAATCGGTCTGAACGCCCAACGGCCGCAAGTACTTGAGCACCGGCCAGTTGGGAAGATCGCCCATGCCTTTCTCCCACAGGAAAGTCGGCCCCAGGCTCGTATGACTCGACGCCTGGATACCGGTGTTGCCAGCTGGTACCTGGATTTGCGCTCCAATCGAGGCCAGGAACTCATGCTTCTGCGAATAAAAGAACGCCCACTTCGCAAACATCGTGAGACCACCGAAGCCATCGAGGTTCTGTCCGTGGTAGGGCGACTGATGCTGCCAGAAGCTGCCGCCGCCGATGCTGAATCGCGGCATGTAGTTGTCATCGATCCACAGCACTTTCTCGATTGACGACGAAATTGAATAACTGTTGCCGTCGCTACTCTTGACCCACGACGGCCCCAACACGTCGAATTCGTTAGCCGGCGCGGGATCCTGCGTGATCAGCGGCTCAAGAAATATATAGTCACCAACAACTCCGTGCGCGTACACCGCGCTCGCGCGCATCGCAAACACCATCATCAACGTTACAATTAGTTTCCTTCGCATAAACATCTCCCGAGCCACCTCAGGCCCATCGATCGGACTACTCCCGAAGGCCGATTATTCCCGCGACAGGCGGGCGATCGAGCGTAAATATACGAAGAGCGCACCCGCGAACAACGCCATGTCCAGCACTAGCTCCAGCCACATCCTTGGTCGCGATGGCGCGCCGGCGCCGAAACAGCCGCAGTCGAGCGTGAGACCCCGCAGCAGCGCGGACGCCAGGGCCGTGAAAAATATTGCAGAGAGTAAAATGATCGCGAGCGAACCAATTCGTCTGGTCCGCGGCGCTAGCATCAAGAGGCCGCATGCAATCTCAAACGGCGGCAGACAGAGGGCCAATAAACTTATGAACACCGCCGGCAGGATCCCGAATGCAGCGATGCTGTCCGCGAACTGCAATGGATCGCTGATCTTGTCGATGGCCGCGTAGATGAAAATCCCGGCCATCGCCAGGCTGACCATCACCACTACATAGGCTTGACGCCGATTATCGGATGCTATCATCGTTCGCTCCCCGTCGACGCCGGCAGTCCCGCCGCCGACCACGCATCCCATCCTCCGGTGAACACGCTGACATTGTTGAAGCCGAGACTCAGCAACGCGTTTGCGACGAGGCGGCTGTCATGACAGTCGCCGCCGGAGCAGTACACGATGATCCGCTTGTCATGGGAGGCATCCAGCACTCCGGCCAGGCGCCGATAGTCTTTCGGGAAGTCATCTCGCGCGAGGTTGAGCGCGTTCGGGACGTGTCCCTGCTCGAAGAAGACCGACGGGCGCGCATCAAGAATCAGCGCACTCTTGCTCTCGACGGCTGCACGGAATTCATCGAGTTCCACAGTCGCCGCCGGCGCGATCTTGAACGGCGGTGCCGCGACCAGAGTCGTCAACTCGGCATCGAACCGCTGCTCCGGCGTTTTATAGATGATAGGAAGTGGAGCGGATGAAAAACGGTTCATCATCACTCCGGCCGCCAGCGACGCTATCGCAAGCAAAGCAACGATACCGAGATCGCGCAAAATCACCGATCTTGGATTCCTTGATTGAGATTGCCTCGCCGCATCGGAAGTGCCGCTCGATACTGCCGAAGTCATGCGAGTAAGTTAACGGAGGGAGTTGCCAATTGCTGCTTCCGCTTCATGGGTGCCTGGAGGTCGTAAGAATCGCCATGAGCGAGGCGCGATCACGCTCTTCCTGTGCTTGTAGCTCGTATTCTTTGCGTTCCTGCTCAGAAATTTTGGCATTCTCATAGTTCGCTATGACGCGGCATTGCGAAATTTCCATATCACGCGCGTAGTTTTCCTTTTGCGTCTGCGCTTCAACGGAAGCTTCGCGAGTTGCTGTTATGCGCGCCATTTGATCGCGGCTACGAGTCATGGATTCATCGATACACTGTTTCTCGCTCTCAGCGATTTCTCGCCTCTTTTTCCCGAACTGTGCGAGCCTGGGATCCGAGTCGCTGGTTCGGATGTTTGAAGAAACGCATCCGGCAAGCACTAAGACTGCGACTAGGCCGATCTTCGTCATTTGACCCGGGTGCACTTGGGAATCGTCCTGAGGGATCAGGGCTTGCCGTTAGACTCCGTCGCAGACTTATGCGGTAACAGCGGTAGCACCGCGTCCGCCAGACTCTTTTCGGTAACCGGTGTTTGATCGGGTGTAAGCTTTGCGCGCACCACTCCATTACCATCCACGACAATTGTCATCGGCAAAGCGTCGGGTGTCCCGAAATCGTTAACTTTGGCGTCATCCAGCATCGCGGCCGGATAGCTGTATGATTGCATAACCTTGGTTACGTCGGATCGGTCGTGTGGACGGTCCGCGCTCATGCCAATCATCTCTAGACCTTGGCCATGGTACCGCCGATAGAACGCGTCCAGCGCGGGCATTTCCTCGCGGCAAGGCGGACACCAGGTCGCCCAGAAGTTGACGATTACGACTTTCCCGCGCAGCGCACTTAGATCGAATGCCTGACCGTCGAGTTCAGTCACGTCCAGCGCGGGTGCAGGGTTACCGACAGTTGCGGAGGCGAACGCGATTGCGGCCACGCAAATGATCGCGGCTAGTCCCGCACCGCCGAACCACAATATCGTTTGCCTCACGCTCGCCCTCCTCGCATTTCTGCCATTCGTCAATTTCCCCCAGCGTATTGTCTTCGGATCGCATCACGGATCTGTTCGACCGGCGAACCCTGCTCCGATAGTTGCTGCGCCATCATTGCCTCGCCGATGCAGATTTCGCACTTCGAGCCGTGATCGCCTCGATAACAATCGAGCAGATTCTGATGGCCGTACTCCCGGTCACATCCGCAGTAGCAGTGCAGTTGAGCCAGCAGCGCGGGATTCTTCTCCGCAACCTGGTACGCCTGCCTAGCCGGACCAACGAACTGGTTGGGATCGAGTGTCACGCGTTCCTGCGCCATGTTGAGCGCGACCGTATCTGCCTTCGCCAACCGCGCGCAGCAGCAATGACCCGCTATGCACATCGCGCCAACCGCGCTGCCACTTTCCGTTGATGAAGCACCGAACGACGGCCACAGATAAGCCACTGCGAGGAGGGCCGCCGCGGAACAGCCCAAAATTATCGTTCGCTTCATTCTGATTCTCTCAACCCTGGTTCAACGTTTTCTTGACGTCCTCGACGATGTCCTGCGCCCTTACCGCCTCGCCATTGTATTCTCGAACTATCCGCCCATCCGGGCCGATCAGCATCATGGAAATCAGGTGCCCAACCGAACCGTCCGGCTCGATTTGACGGCTGAGCTTGAAACCGGCCAGCGCCTTATCGACGTCCGCCGGCCCTCCGGTCAGGAAATACCAGCCCTTCTCATCCGCGCCCTGCTGATGCGAGTAGGCGAGCAACTGTTTGGGACCGTCATGCTCGGGATCGACCGTGATCGAAACGAGCGTCACCTTCGAACCGAGATCGTTGCCCAGCCGCAGCGCGACGTTCGCAAACTTTGCAGTCTCCATCAGGCATGGACCGGGGCACGTCGTATAGATGAAATCCACCACCATCGGCTTGCCCTTGAGCGACGAGAGCTCAACCGTATTGCCGTTCTGATCGACCAGCTTGGTGTCAGTGAGGACACTAGCGCCCTCCGCGGTTGAGTCGCGGTGGCATCCAGCGGCCGCAAGCAAGCTGGACATTACGATAAGCGTGACTGCGATAGATCTGAGACTTCGATGAATCCTCATGACTGCATCCTGGTATTTAGGTTTTAATTAAAATTTCGCACCGCATCTGATCACTCCCGGGCTAGAAGTCGTAACTTAGAATCGTCTTGAACAACACGGGCGCCGTTATTTGGTCACCGATCATATTTTGAAAAAATGGGATCTCGACATCTCCATACAGTCTTAAGATCCCCAGTTTGATCTCTGCTCCGGGGGCGATGAGAAAACGCGTATAGCCGCTGTTCTCATGATTGGCAGCCGCGCCCTGGTCGCGCGCTCGGTCTGAGGCGAGGAAGGTCAGCATTGGCGCGAGTTCCTTAAGCGGGCCGACCGAACCGAAGTTATAGTAGGCACCCAGCGCAGAGTCTAACTCCCTGCCCGGCGTGTAGTGGTTCTGGGTGAAAACCGGAATATCTTCGTAGGCCTGTACAAACCAGTTGAAGGGACGACCCCTGACGGTCAACGGCACCTCTCCCAGGTGAGACGGAAACGTTCCCAGATGGTAAGCGCTGAGAAGGAGATCGGTGCTCCCAGAGCCAATCTGGGTGTCTCGATCGGCGTGGGGATAGGTCCACCACCCGCTCGGAACCTTCACGCCGGCCATCAGGCCCGTCGACATGTCTTCCGAAAGCCCGGTGTACATTCCCTGGATACGAATGTCACCGATGGTGTTGAAGTTAGTCCCGAAAATCTGGCCGCTGTCGTTGGTCGATTTGAAGTAGCGAAACGCGTAAGGAAGCTCCAGCATCACTCCCCACTTCCGATTGAACATGTACTGTCCACCGAGAGTGAGAAAGTGCGTCCGGATAACCTTGTCGCCGTTGTTCGCGCCGGACGCTATCTGCGTCGCGTGCCAGTTCAGGTACTGATCCTGGAAATCATATTCCAGCCAGACCGTTCCTCCGCCGCCGGTTGGAAACAACGATGCGGTTCCGACTTCGTACACGCCGCATCCACAGGCGCAGGCCCAACTCAGGCTCGGTGTTAGACCGATCACGAAAATTGTCGCTACCAACACGCGCCTGGCCGTCTCAGCGAAAGCCTGGCGCTCCGATTTAAGATTCCTCCGCATAAACGTCCACCCCGGCCACTTGTGGCCGCACTACATACTCGCGAAGCCATCCAGCCTGCGAGCAATCATCTATTGACGAAAATGTGAAAGTGCCCTGCTAGCAGAACAGCTTGGGCGGCGGCGGATCGGGAGATTCGGTGAATTTACTTTTCAGAACTGGAACGAATTGAGCGAGTGTTTCATGCGAAAGAATCCGCGTGCCCATCTCCGGCTGCGCCGGGCGGGCAATCAACACGGCGGCTGGGGCGCCGTCGAGCGATTGCAGCGGATGACAGATGTCCATCGAGATGCTCGGCCCTGAGCTATCTGAAATCACGATCACGCCGATCGAAGGCAGACTTGCTATCGCCATGATCAATGCCATCGCAGCGGCGATCTGCCTAATCGTAGTGCGATCGATCATGAGTGAGGTCGTCATGTTAGCCGCGCGCGCGATCGACGTCAGCCACCACTGCGTCCGGGCTCACGTCAAGCGCGTTATACTGTCGAATCTGATGGCCGTCGGGAGCGAGCAGGAATGCCTCGATGGAATGCGTAATCGACCCATCGCTCTGGCGCGTCCGGCGCAGTTTAAATAGCGCGAGCACCTGGTCGATTTTCGCCGGCGGCCCGGTCAGAAAGGTCCAGCCGGCGCCGCTCGCTCCGTGGCTCTGAGCGTATTTTGCAAGCTCGGCGGGGCTATCGTGCTCGGGGTCAAGCGTTATCGAGACAATTCTGACGTTGGCTCCCAGAGCCGGACCGAGCTTCTGCGCAATCGCCGCCATCTTTGCGGTTAGCATTGGGCAAGTCGATGCGCACGAGGTGTAAATAAAATCGATCAACACCGGCTTGCCCTTCAGCGACGCGAGCGAAACCGCGTTGCCATGCTGATCGATCAGACTTACGTCAGGCAGGCAATCGTTCGCGTTGGCCGCTGGATAGTCGCCCCGGGCTTCGCGATCGCCGCATGCCGACAGAGTAAGCAGAACCGCGAGACTGACTATTCCCAGAACGAGGCGATAGTATCTGATGTGGCTATTATCAACCTTCATCTTGATAGCTATTGAGATAGCTAGAAGAACGCGCGTCCGGCTTTGAGATCTGACGTCTTGATGCGCACCACTCCGGAAGCGTCTTCATGCGGCAGGCTGACCGGCACGCACGACGCTTTGCCTTGGGCCATCCGGTCGATGGGATAATGGTTTCCGCACACCCGGCAAATCAATTCGCCGCCAACCACCCGGTAGCCTTTGTGGAACGTGAAACACTGGCGGCATGCGTCGAATACCGATCGCACCTTGCCGTCGTTGCCGCGCGCAAGCACGAAGCGTAGCCGCTTGCCTGCGTCGTCGGTGTAGCAAAAGAGCCGTGCGCTGCCGGGGCGTAGTGCAAACGCGTTGACGGCGACCTCGTCATTGCCCGTCACCATGGTGCACTCGGAGATCGCGGTGAACGTCAGAAAGGCTGCCCCCACGGCGAGCATCAAACCGGCCAGAATTTTGAGTTTTGTAGAACGCATTGCGGATTAATGCTGTCGCAGCGCCTCGCAGGCGTCAAGGCGCGACCGAGTCGGTCAGCATTACTTCCTTGATCCTCTCGGTAAGTTCCATGACGCGCAGTCCGTCCTCGGCACTGACCGCCGGCGTGGATCTGCTGCGAACGGAATCGACGAACGCCTTGACTTCGTCAGCCAGGGGATCGCCTTCACCAAAATCAATCTGCTCGGCGGAAATTGTGGGAAACTGCGCGCCACGGGCGGGCGGAGTTCTGCGAAAAATCTGGATGCTGCGCGCTTCGTAATCGACCGAGATATACGCGTCAGGCTGAAAGAAGCGAATCTTGCGCTCGCGCCGCGCCGACACGCGGCTGGAAACCAGATTTGCGATCAGTCCGCTCCGGAAGCGGACGCGCGCGTTCGCGAGATCGATCCGATCGGTGAGGATCGCGACGCCCACCGCCTCCAGCGACGCGACTTCCGACGGCGCCACCGACAGGATCACATCGAGGTCGTGCACCATCAGATCGAGCACCACGTCCACGTCGGTGCCGCGCTCGGTGAACGGCGCGAGCCGATGGCATTCCACGAACCGCGGATTTTTCACTATCGAATGCAGATGCACCACCGCCGGATTGAACCGCTCGAGGTGGCCGATCTGAAGGATGCGTTTACTCGCTGCGGCCAGCGCAGCCAGATCCCGCGCTTGCGTCAACTTCTCGGCCATCGGCTTCTCGAGCAGCACGTCGATGCCGGCCTTCAGCATCGCCGATGCGATCTCATGATGCGTGACGCCGGGCGACGCGACCGTCACGAGGTCCACCTCGCCCACCAGTTTCCGATAGTCCGCCAGCGGTGTCGCGCCAACTTCCTTTGCCAGCGCCGCGGCGCGCGCGGTGTCGATATCCACGATGTGCACCAGCTTGATGCCTGCGATCGCGGCGTACTTGCGCGCGTGCAGAGTACCCAGCCGTCCCGCACCGACTACTGCGGCGCGCAGCTCAAATACTGGTTTCGGCATAGCCGTATATCGTCACGTTTTTCGCGCGCGCGAGTTCGAGCGTGCGATCGCTTTCGAGAATCAGCGCGACCCCGGCTTCCAGGCCGATCATCGATGCACCGATCTCGGCGAGCAATTCCACCGTCGCCGGGCCTATCGCCGGACGGTCGAAGCGCATGTCCTGTCCCGGCTTCGCCGCTTTTGCGATCACCAGTCCCGCGCCGACGAGAGCCGCCGCCCGGCGCAGCGCGGCGTCCGTTCCCTCCAGCGCCTCCACCGCGGCGACCATTCCGTCGCGAACGGCGACCGTCTGCCCGATGTCGTAGCTGCCGAGGCGCCGCGCTACCTCGAATGCGAGCGCGAGATCGCGGCGTTGCACGGGAGTCGGATCGGGACCGGCCACGACGCCGGCGCGCGCGAGCCAATGCTCGATCATCGGCACCGGATCGATCATCTTGATTCCCTCGGTCTCGACTTCGCGCGCGACGCCGCGCAGCACCGCGTCATCGCTGAAGCGCCCGATGCCTGCTAGCATTTTCAGCGCGCGAGCGTCGGGCGCGAATGAGTCTTTCAGGCGCGCGCGAGAGATTCCTCCGGCCATCGCGGCTTCTGAGACACCGGCGCTTTTGAATACGTCGATAATCTTTTGCAGCTCGCCGACTTTGATCCAGGTCACGTCGTCGATAACTGAGTCGAGCGCCCGTTCGCTTTCATTGAGATGCGCGACCGCGATTATTTTTATTCCGCGCTCGCGTGCGGCACGCGCTACTTCGAGCGGGAACACGCCGTTACCTGCGATTAGTCCGAGCTTATTCACGCTCGCGGCCAACGACTCCGCGCTCCGAGTTTTTGATAAAATCGACCAATCGCCGCACCTCGGCCAGCTCGCCGTATTCTTCGAGCGTCTTCGCGATCGCTTCCTCGCGCAGCAGTTTCGAGAAAAACAGGATGCGGGTGGCAGCCTTGATAGCCGCGATCTTCTCGGTGCTGAAGCCGCGACGCTGGAGTCCGATCTCGTTGACTCCCGCCAGGCGCGCCCGATCGCCCGCCACCATCGAGTACGGCGGCACGTCCTGCGCCACCTTCGCTCCGGCCGCGACGAATGCGTGCGCGCCGATGCGGCAGAACTGATGCACCCCGCTCATTCCCTCGAGACTTGCAAATTCCTCGAGCACGCAGTGACCGCCGAGCTGGGTCGAGTTCACCAGGATGCAATTATCGCCGATGACACAATCGTGGGCGATATGAACATAGGGCATGATCAGCACGTGATTGCCGATCAGCGTGCGCATCCCGCCAACTTCAGTCCCGCGATGTATCGACGTGAACTCGCGAATCGTGTTGTCGTCGCCAATCTCGAGGGTCGCCGGCTCGCCGTGAAACTTCAAATCCGGCGTCGCGCAACCGACTGCGGCGAACGGGAAGATTCGATTGCGCTGGCCGATAGTAGTGAGAGATTCGATGACGACGTTTGCGCCAATCACGCTGCCCGCGCCGATCTTTACTTGCGGTCCGATCACCGCGCCCGGACCGACTTCGACGCTCGTGTCGAGTTCGGCCCGCTGGTCGATAACCGCCGAAGAATGGATTCGCCCCGCTATCGAACTTGCTCCTCGACTTCCATCGCGGACAATTCCGCCTCAGCCGCCAACTCGTCGCCGACCTTCGCCACCGCCTGCATCCGCCACAGCGGCCGATGAAATTTCAGAATTTTTACTTCCATGCGCAGTTGATCGCCCGGGATTACGCGCCGCCGAAAGCGCACTTTGTCCAATCCGGTCAGCACGAACAGACGCGTCGGGTCCCCGCCCACTTCATTGAGTGCAAGGATCGCCCCCGACTGCGCCAACGCTTCGACGATCAGCACTCCCGGCATCACTGGATGCCCCGGAAAGTGTCCCGCAAAGTATGGCTCGTTGAAAGTGACGTTCTTGATCGTTACGACCCGGCCCTTGCCCAGTTCGAGGATGCGATCGACTAACAGAAACGGATAGCGATGGGGCAGCAGCCCCAGCACCCGCTCGAGTTCCGAGACTTTCGTGTCGTGGTCGTCAGGCACCGCGGCCTACTTCGAGATCGTCGACTTCTTGGCCGCCTGCGATCCGAAATCCGACGGCTCCGACGCGCCCGGCTGATCGCTCTGGACGCTGGCCGGCCGTACTCCGCTGCCCGGACCTTCGCCCACCGATCCGATCGGTACGTGCATCGTGTTGTAACTGCGGATCACCTGGTCGGTGATATCGATATTCGGCGCGCCCCACAGAATCGATCCCTTCTCGAACACCATCGTATAGTTGTCGCGCTCGCCCACCGTGCGGATGACTTGCGCGAGGTCGTGGACGATCTTCGCGGTGACCTCCTGGTCCTTGGCCTGCAGCTCGTCCTTCGAGTCCTTGTAGTCGCGCTCGAAGTTCTTGAGCTTCTCCATGTACTGATCCTGCAGGGCCTGGCGCTGATCGGGATTCATCAGCATGCCCTTTTTTCTCCATCTGGTCCTTCAGCGATTGGACTTCGTTTTGCTGCCGCTGAAGGCGTCCCTCCAGCGAGGTGACGCGGCCCTGGAAGTCGGCCTTGGCGCGCTTGCCGGCGTCGCACTCATTGAGCGCCCGTTGCACGTCAACGTAGGCGAACTTGAATTCGGCGTGCGCGGGAACTGCCGCTAACGTCATCGCAAGGAACACACCGAACATCGCACCGATGAACAACCGTTGCCTCATACAGCCCGGAAAGCCTCCTGTTGACTAGCTATCTGAATCCGCGACACACGTTCGCACGCGCGCGCCACCCGATGCCACGTGAATCATACACAATAGTATCTCATAGAGCATTAAATCCAGTTGCGCGTGGCCTGATAGTCGTTAGGTTTTCCCAGAAATCGCTGGACCTCATTCGCGAAGCTACAACGGCGAACCCGCGCCGACTTCAAACACGGTGCTCTGATCGGCCGGCCGTGGATTGATCGGAAAGGCGATGTCCACCGCCAGCGGCCCGAATGGCGATTTCCAGCGCACCCCGATTCCCGCCGACGCCTGCAGCTTGGTGATGTCGAGCG
The DNA here is from genome assembly GCA_963794325.1 of uncultured delta proteobacterium. Lineage (GTDB taxonomy): Bacteria > Desulfobacterota > Binatia > Binatales > Binataceae > Binatus. The sequence goes on from CAWCDG010000004.1 coordinate 162,668, forward strand.
AATCCTTGAGCAGGAACGATTGTCCCGCGTCGCTGAATATCACCCCGCGAATGCCCAATCCGGACAATATCGGGAACGTGATCTCGTTGCTGAACAGCAACTCCTTGCTGCCGCCTACGTCCTGCACGCTTTGCGGCGTGCCGTTCGCGCTGAAGATCGTCACCTGCGGGCCCAACGAATAGAGCTGATAGCCGCGCACGTCGCCCGGGCCGCCGACGCCGCCCGGGAAGAATCGCTCGTAGAGCGGCAACTCGCCACCGGTCCCGTTTTGCAGATTGGTCCCGATGCCGAAGGTGATTCCCTGCGACAGCACGAACGTTCCCAGCGTCTGGCTCTTCAGGAACGGATAGAAGTATCTGAAATGGGCGACGCCCTTGATGAACGAGTTGGTCCCGCCGAGTCCGCCAAACTGCATACTGAGGCTCTCGACTGTACCGGTGCGCGGATCGGTCGGATTGTCCACCGTGAAGCGGCGTATCGTCGGCGTAATTTCAGAGGTCTGCGTGTAGCCCTTGTAGCGCGCGATTTGGAAGGTCGTGAATGCGTTCAGCCCGGTGATTCCGATGCTCTGATACGAGTAGCCAATTCCCGCCGAGATGTCCTTCAGCGAAAACGGGCCAAGCTTCTTGAAGCCGAGTTCGGTCAGCGGGTAGGTCGTCGTCAGCGTGAATCCGGCCGCCGACTGGTTGAAACTCAGCAGGTACTGTTTGTTGTCGAATAGCTGCAGACCCACGGCCAGGGGGATATCCAGGAACCACGGCTCGGTGTAGCTGATGCTGTAGTTCTGGAACAGAAATCCCACCTGCGCATTCGCGACGAGCGATTCGCCGCCGCCAAACAAGTTGGTATTGCCCAGCGTGAAATTGCCGAACACCGATTGATAGCTGTCGAATCCTCCCGCGACCTGGAACGACGCGGTGTTCGCCTCGGTCACGTTGACGTCGAGGTTTATCTTGTCGGGCTGCGTGGCCGGAGCGGTCGTGATGCGCGTGTCGCTGAAGAATCCGAGCCGGTCCAGCCGCACTTTCGAATCGCGGATCTCTTCGGCGCTGTACGGCTCCTGCTCCTGCACCTGAATCTCGCGCCGGATTACCTTGTCCGAGGTTTTCGTATTGCCGCTGATATTGATGCGGTTGATTATCACTTCGTGGCCGGGATTGATCACGAACACCACGTTGACCCGCTTGTTGGTGTGGACCAGCTGCGTGTGCGGATCGACGTTGACGTAGGCGTAGCCGCGATTCGAGTAGAAATCCGATAGCGCCAGCACCTGCCGCTGCAATGCTGACCCGCGGAATAGTTGCCCGCTCTTCATCGTCAGCAGTCTGCGCAATTCGTGACGCGGAAATTTCAGGTTGCCGGTGATGTCGAGCCGGCCGACCCGGTACGGCGTGCTCTCGTCGATGGTTATTACAATCGTGATTTTCTCGCCGCTGCGCACTGTCTGCGGCGGTGCAATCTGCACGTTGAGGTAGCCGTTGTCGTAGTAAAATGCGGTCAGGCGATCGACGTCTTCCTGAAGTTTCTTCGGATCGAGCGCGCCCCATCCCGTGACCCAGCTCAGCAATTTACTGTAGGGCCGCGTTTCCATATTGGCTTGCAGAATCGAGGACGAAAACGCGTGGTTGCCGACGAACTCGATTTTCGTGATCTCGACCTTCGGCCCTTCCACCACGTCAAATTCGCCGAACGCCGTGTTGTCGGGCTGCGGAATCGGCTTGAAAGTTACCTTGGCGTCCGTGTAGCCCGCGTCCGCGTAAACCTTGGTGATATTGTTGATCGTCTCCTTGACCGCGATCGGATCCAGTATCACTCCCGGATGCACTTTCATCGCCGCGACTATCTTGTCGTCGTTCGATCGGATCGCCTTCATCCCGTACAGCTTGACGTCGCTTATCTGCGGGCGTTCCTTCACGTAGTACACCAGCACGTTCTGCGCGCCCTGCCTTACCACGTGCGCACTCACCGCCGAGAAAAAACCCAACGACTCAATCGACTTGATATCCGCGGTTACCGCATTCGGATCGAGCGGCTGGCCGACCTGCTGCGTGATATGGATTCGAATCGCGTCCTCTTCGACGCGTTGATTACCGCTGATCTGAATCTTTGAGATTATCGGCCCCGATCCCTGCGCGCGCGCCACCGATGCAGTGAGCATCGCGGCTACCATCACTGCTGTCAGCGCGAAGGCAGCAAGCAATAGCGTTCGATGTGGGCCGCGAAGCCCGCAAGATAACGGCGCGCGCGGCGTGCGCGCGTTGAATTTTCCCGATGTCACTCAGACCTTCCAAAAACCGCGCCCAAACTAGCCAATCGGTTCCCCCATGTAAACCAAACGCCTACCGGCGGTTAAATTGTTACGAACAAGGCATCAGTAAACCGCTCAAAGTAAACTCACTCGCCAGAAAAAACTCGATTGTTCCCCTTCCCTCAAGGGAAGGGGTTAGGGGTTAGGTTCTTTGCTCAAGCTCGCCGCTCATCCACCAGCTTCCCCTCATGCAGCCGCAGGGCGCGTCCCACGCTGCGCGTCAACTGCTCGTTATGCGTCGCTATTACCAGCGTGATCCCGAGCTCGCGATTCAACTTGTGAAACAGATCGTGCACTTCAGCCGCCGTATGCGGATCGAGATTGCCGGTCGGCTCGTCCGCCAGCAACAGCTTGGGCCGCAGCACGACGGCGCGCGCGACCGCCACCCGTTGCTGCTCACCACCTGATAGTTCCGACGGCCGGCGCTTGAGCTTGTCGCCGAGGCCGACAATTTCAAGCATCTCGGTTGCGCGCCTGGCCGTCTCGGCGTCGTCGATACGCGCAATCAGCGCCGGCATCATCACATTTTCCAGAGCGGTGAAGTCCGCGAGCAGGTAATGGAACTGGAAAACAAATCCCAGCTTCATATTGCGGAACTCCGCCAGCGATTTCTGATCGAGCGCGAATAGGTCCTCGCCTTCGAAATAAACTTTGCCCGCGGTCGGCTCCTCGAGGCTCCCGATAATGTGCAGCAGGGTGGATTTGCCCGTGCCCGACTGCCCTACCACCGCGATTTCCTCGCCCGCCTCGACGTTCAGATCGAGATTGCGCAGCACCCGAATCTCCCGATCGGCGTCGTAGAATGTCTTGTCCAGGCCGCGCACCTCGATAAGACGCCCCGCCGCGGTTTTTGGTTTCGCTTTCGATGCGGCGGCGCGCGCTTCACTCATAGCGGATCACCTCGACTGGCGAGAGCCGCGTCGCCTGCAAGGCCGGGTAGATCGAGGCCAGCATGCACAGCACTATTGTCGCCACCGCCACCAGCACGAAGTTCCATGGATTCAGCTCGACCGGCACGTTACTCACCATGAACATGTCGGCCGGCAGATGAATCAAATGATACTTGCCAATCAGGAACGACGTCACGAACCCGGCTCCATCGCCGATAATTGTGCCAATCACGCCGACCGCCGCGCCTTGCGCCAGAAATATCAGCGCGATCGATAGCGCCATCGCACCCATCGTGCGCAGGATGGCAATCTCCTTGCGCCGCTCCATCACCTCCATCACCAGCGTCGCAATAATGTTGAACGCCGCGACCAGCACGATCAGCAGCAGCACCATGAAGTAGGTGAATTTCTCGAGCTTGAGTGCGGCAAACAGCGGCGCGTTGGCGGTGGTCCAGTCCTTGACCTCGAACTCAGGCCCCGCCATCGCCGCGATCTGTTCGCGTATTTGCGGCGCGTCGAACATGTTGGCCAGCCGCAACTCGATCCCGCTCTCGAGCGACGCGTCGTCGGCCAGCAGCGCGCGTCCGTCCTTCAGCGCGACAAACACCAGCGTCGAATCGAAGTCATACATGCCCGAGTGAAAGAATCCCGTCACCACGAACCGCTTGAGGCGCGGCGGCCCGATTCCCGCGCCCAGGCTCGCCGGCGAAATCAGTATCACAGGATCGCCAGGCCGCGCGCCCAGCTCCATCGCCAGCTGCTTGCCGATGATCGCGCCGGGCAACTGGACGACTCGCTTGACGCCCTTGTCGACGATCGTGACCGGATGCGTGGTCTCGAGATCGGCGAGCGTCCCGTTTTCGAGGGTGTCCTTCAATTCCTTGAGCACCGCGTTGTCGTGCGGCTGCACCCCGCGGAGAATTCCGCCCGACACCAGGCCCGGCGCGCCGGTGTCGGTGCTCGACACCGCCATCACCTGCGACGTCACGTACGGAGCCGACGCGACTACTCCAGGGATGGCCGCAATTTTCTTTTCGAGATCCGCCGGATTCCACACGCCGCCGTCGGTGCGTTCAATCGTTACCTGTGGCGTAAACGCGAGCAGCCGCCCGCGGAGATCGATCTCGAATCCGCTCATCACGCATAACGCGACCGACAACGTGAATGTTCCGATGGCTATGCCTGCCAGCGAGATGAACGCGATCAGCGACACGAATCGCTCGCGTCGCCGCGCCCGCAAATATCGGAGTCCAATCAGGAATTCGTAGCGCAACCCATCACCTTCATCGCTGGCAAATCTCTCTCATAGTCTTCACTTATTTACCGTTTTGGGCCACCGCGCACACGCAAACGCGCCGAACCAGGCTTTTTCTTTGTTCGATTGAATCAAATCGGGTCGGTGATCGTCATAGTCGCCGAGCACTATGACATTTGCAACTATTTCGGGTTGCGCAGCCCGGCGTTCGTGAAATATGCTCACGTCCGCCTTTGACCCGAAATGCGGAGGATGCTCGCATGAGCCGTTTTTTGCTTGTGGCGTTGAGCGCCGCACTGCTGTTCGCCACCCTTAACCTGCGATCCTTCGCCATCGCCGATCCGGCAGCGCTGCCGCCTCAGAATACCATCACGATGAATTTCCAGAACGTGGATATTCCCGTTCTCGCCAAGTTCATCTCCGAGATAACCGGCCGCAACTTCATCATCGACGAATCCGTGCGCGGCAAGGTCACCATCATCTCGCCGACCAAGGTCACTCCCGAACAGGCCTACGCGATCTTTCAGTCCGTGCTCCAGGTGAAAGGCTTCACCACGGTTCAGGCCGGCAAGATCATCAAGATCGAGCCCGCGCGCAACGTGCGCTCGAACGCGGCGCTGACCAATTCGCAAACCCCGGCCGAAACCAGCGGCGACGAATACGTCACCCGGATGGTGCGGCTTAAGAATATCGACGCTGCTTCAATCATCGGCGTCATCCAGCCGATGATTTCGCACGACGGCCTGGTGGCGGCGTTTCCCAACGACAACACCGTCATCGTTACCGACGACGCTTACAACGTCGATCGACTGGTCAAGATAATTGGCGCGCTGGACGTGCGTGGCGAACAGGCCTCGATTGTCGTCATTCCACTCAAACTCGCATTTGCCGGCGAGCTGGCGCCCGAGATCGATCAGCTGATGCAAGCCAAGATGGGGGGAGGCAGCGGCGGCACTAGTAGTCCCCAGATGATACGGCCGCAGATGGGCGTCGCGACCTCCGCCAGCGGACCTTCGCTGGGCTACAAAGTAATTCCCGACGAGCGCACCAATACGCTGATCGTGATGGCGCCGCCGCTTCAGATGCGCGAGATCCAGGAAATAGTTCTGAAGCTCGACGTCGTTCCTCCGCTGGCCACCTCGCGAATCCACGTCTATCGCCTCAAGAATGCGCAGGCGCTCGAGATGGTCCAGGTGCTCAACAATCTGCTTAATGGCGGCAGCGGACCGACCACCCTCTCGCCCACCACCGGCAAAGGTTCGTTAGGACGCTCGAGCTCCATCGACGCCGCCAGCGGCTTCGGCAACGGTGGCTTCGGCGGTGGCGGCTTCGGCGGTGGCGGCGGTGGATATGGCGGGATGGCCAGTAGCGCGAGCTTCGGCGGCTCGAGCGGCGGCGGCGGTTTCGGTGGCGGGAGCGGCGGCGGTGGATTCGGAGGTGGCGGCGGCGGCGGTGGGTTGCGCAGTCGCGGCTCGATGAGCGGTGCCGGCGGCGGCTCAGCGTCGGCCAGCTCGGCCGGCAAGAGCATCGATTTCTCTTATCCGGTAAATATCACCGCCGACCCGGCTACCAACGCGATGGTTATCAGCGCGTCGCCGCAGGATTGGCAGACCCTCAAGCAGATTATCGACGACCTCGACACGCCACGCGTCCAGATTTTCGTGCAGGCCGTCATCGTCGAGGTTTCTGCCGAGCGCCAGCGCGAGCTGGGCGTCAGTTTCTTCTCCAACGGCGTGGGCGGCGGCAGCGTGTTCGGCGCCGGCGCGCTCAATTTCGGACAGCTCCAGAACGCGCTCGCCGACCCGCTGTCAGTCACCGGTCTCGGCCTCGCTCTCGCGGGCAATACCACATGCAAGATTACCGGCGCGGCGTTGGCTGCCGCCGGCGGTGTCACCGGCACCGGCACTGGCACCGGTACCACCACCGGCACCATGAAAGTGCCGTGCGACCTCGCGCTCATGACCGCGCTTGAAACCGACACTCACGCCAACGTGCTCTCAGCACCGACCCTGCTCACCGCCGACAATGAAGAAGCGATGATCGTCGTTGGGCAGAATCTGCCGTTCGTCGGTTCGGCGTCGGCCAACGCGGGATTGCCCGGACAAATCTTCAACTCGGTCGATCGTCAGAACGTCGGCATCACGCTCGACATCGTGCCGCAGGTTTCCGAAGGCGACTACGTCAAGCTCGACCTGTATGAGGAAGTTTCCAACGTCGTTAACGGAACTCAGAACGCGACCCTCGGCCCGACGACGACTATCCGCTCGGCCTCGACCACCGTGCTGATCCAGAATCATCGCACCGCGGTAATCGGCGGCCTCCTTGCCAGCCAGGATCAGATCAACAACCAGGGCGTGCCGTTCATCTCCAGCATCCCGGTGCTCGGCAACCTCTTCAGCAACAAGTCGACCGACAAGCAGAAGGACAACCTGATCGTCTTCCTGACGCCGCATATCGTGCGCAACAAGAGTGAGCTGCGCGAGCTCGCCCTCGACGAACGTCAGCAGTTCGTCAACTCGCTCGGCCGCAAGGAAATCCACGACATGCCGGCCTCGCAGATTCGCCAGGTTTACAAACCGAGCTTCTCTATTCCTGTTTCTCCGGCGGCCGACCTGAACGCGCCCTACGGCGGTCCGGCGGCGCCTCCGGGACCTGAAAATCCGGGCGCCGCGTATGAGACGACGCCGTCGGGCAGCGCCGAAACTCCGTTTAACACTACCGAGATCGGCCCAACCTCGATGAACTCGACCGCGCCGCCTGCCGCCACGACCACTACGTACTCGTCCACGACGACGACTTCAGTCAGCGCTCCACTCCCTGCACCCGCTGGACGATATGCGACAGCCGCCGACGGCGCGACGGTAACGCCGCTTGATTCCGGCACCGGCAAAGTCGCGGCAGGACCCGCCGACAGCAGCACTCCGTTTGCAGACTCGACCAGCGCGCTCAGCGCATCGAAGACCGGCGTAACCCCAGGCATTTCCCCGTAGTAACTCGCCGCGATCACCAGCCGATGAATGCCGCGATCAGGAATGCGGCGATCATCAACAATCCGAACTCCATGTGGAGCTGGATCGATCGAAACAATCCGAGGTTGAGCTTCTTCGGATCGTTCTCGCGCGTCATGATTCGAATCTGATCGAGTGCGCGTGGAATCGTGATCAACACTGCGATCGCAATCCACGGAATCGCGTGCATCAAAATCCCAAGAATCGTCGTCACGTAAGCCGCTACATCCAGCGCGATCAGTTCGTAGTTCGCGCCAGCGCGTCCGAGAATCGTCGCGAGCGTCCGCTTGCCATGGCGCGTGTCGCTCTCGATGTCGCGAATATTGTTGGCGTGCAAAATTCCCGCGACCAGGAATCCCAGCGGTACCGATGCCCACACCGCCGAGGACGAAAAATGCATCGCCATCACGAAGTACGATCCGACGACGATCGCAGGCCCCATGAAAATGAACACGGTCAACTCGCCCAGCGCCACGTAGGCTAGAGATACGGGGCTCGCCGTGTAGAAGTAGCCGGCCGCGATACTCGGGATTCCGATTGCGAGAATCGGCCAGCCGCAGAGGTAAACGAGCACGAGACCAATCAGCGCGCCAATCGCAAACGCAGCGACCCCGCCGCGCCACACTTGATCGGCGCTCAGCAGGCCGCGCTGGATCACCATGCTCGGCCCGAGCGATTGTTCGCTGTCGGCGCCGCTGCGGAAATCGTAGTAGTCGTTGATCAGATTGGTGCCGGCCTGAATCGCCATCGCGCCGACCAGCGCGAGAATCGTGCGCCCCAGCGAAAAGAACCCCTCGCGCGCGGCAACCGCAACTCCCAGCAGCACCGGAATCGCAGCCGCACTCAGCGAAGGCGCCCGAATCGCCTGAATCCAGATTGCCAGATTCCCCGGTCTCTCAGATCCGCCGCGAGCAATCACGTCATCCATTTTCTTTTCGACTAAACCCTTCGCGAAAGCCCGTCTTCGGGATTTCGCGTCTTCCATTGGGTGCAGGGGTCACCCCTGCCGCCCACCGCGCAGGTGATTAAATCAGCACCTTTGCTTCTTTCAGCCGTGCGATCTCCGCCGCGCTATATCCGAGCTCGCGCATCACTTCATCCGTATGCTCGCCGATCATCGGCGCGCCGCGATATCCCAGATCGATCGCACTGAACCGCACCGGAAGTCCCGCGACGACCCGCTCGCCGACTTCACCATGCCTCAAGTTCACGAGCATGCCCGATTCGGAGAACGCAGGATCGTTGATCACTTCCGGAGTGTTATAGACCGGCCCCGCCGCGAGACCGCGCTCACGAAGTTTCGCCACCAGTGCGTCGCGATGGTGCGCGCGGGTCCGTGCCGCGATTTCGCGCTCGAGTTCCTCGACGTTGTCGAGGCGTCCGAGCAGTCGCGCGAATTCCGGATTCTTCGCCATCGACGGCAATCCCAACACCGCGCACAACTTCGCGAATTCGTCGTCGCTGGCAATCGCAATCGCGATCCATTGGTCGTCGCCCGCCGTCGGGAACACCCCATGCGGCGCCATCGACTCGTCGCGATTTCCGATCGCTGCCTGGTCGCGCCCGTTCATCAGAAAATCCATCATCGCCTCGGGCATCATCGTCGTCACCATCTCGGCCATCGACAGGTCGAGATACTGCCCCTGCCCCGTCCGGTCGCGATGATGCAGCGCGGCGAGCAGAAAAAATACCATGCCGGTGCCCACCGCAAAGTCCGGCCACGTCCCGCCGATCCCGCACGGAAACGAATCGGGATAACCGGTGATATGACACAGTCCGGCAAAGGCTTGCGTCGTCGGTCCGAAGCCCACGGTTTGCGCGAACGGACCGTCCTGTCCGAGCGGCGTGCCGCTCAGCATGATTATGTCGGGTTTGATTTTGACCAGATCGGCATAGGCCAGATTGTATTTCGCCATGTTGCCGACGGTGTAATTTTCGGTGACGAAATCGCTCCGACCGACAATCCTGCGCGCGATTTCCTGCGCCTCGGACGTCGCAAGATTCAGCGCGAGACTGCGCCGCGACGTATTGATCGCGTGGAAAACACCGCTGCGGTTGGCGCCGATCGCGCCGTCCGTGCCGGTCAAAAATCGCACGAGGTCGGGCGCGACCAGACTCTCGATTCTGATTACGTCGGCTCCCAGAGCGCCCAGCCACGCCGTCGCGTGCGGGACGGCAAAGATCCAGCCGAAGTCCGCGATGCGAATACCTTCCAGCGGGCACGTTCTCTTCGAGTGATTCGCGCCGTCGGAGCGGTCGCTGCCCGCGACGCCGCGATTCTTGAAAATCTTTTCATTGTGCTCGCCGAGGCGCGGCGCTCCGCGCACGATTCTCCACGGGGTGCGCGAGAATTTGCATGGCGCCCCGGGCATCCGCACTTCGCGCGCCGCGGGATGATCAACATCGACGAAAAATTTGCGCGCCTTGTATTGTTCGTTGTTCGCGACCTCGGCCGGCGAATGCACCGGGAAGCATGGCACGTGTTCCGCCTGCGCCTTCTCGAATGCCTCAGTTCGCGTAGTCGTAGATAGCCAGTCGATTACTCCGGCCTCGATCGCGTCGATATTCGATGCGCGCCCCAAGACCGTGTCGAACAACTCGATATCCATCCACTCCGGATTCTCGAGTGCCTTCTTCGCCCCGCGCCAGAAACGATCGGTGCCGGCGTTGAAGCTCACCCATCCGTCCTTGCACGGATAAACCCACTGGGCGGCCCTTTTCTGACGCGAGTAGAGCCGCTGGAACGAGTCGGAATTTTTATCTTCGTGAAAGTAAAACCCGAGGTTCGGCCGCACCATGCTGACCATCGAAAGCCACTGCGCGACGTCGACATGCTGTCCCGCGCCATTACTCTTTCGACCATACAGTGCGCACATCGCAGCGGCCGCCGCCGTATAGCCAGTCAAATAGTCAGATTGCCGGCCGCCGAGTTTCAGCGGCGGTTGATTTGCAGGATCGGTCACCTGATGCCACGGCGTTTCGTAGCCGACCCCGCTCATATGCGTAGCAACCAGGTCGCCGCCGCGAAGATTTTTGTACGCTGATTCGGCGCCGAAAAAAGTTATCGACACGACGATCAGTTTTGGAAATTGCGTCGTGAGCGTACGCCAGTCGATCCCGATCTTTTCGTTCACTTCGGGACGATTCGGATTGAAAACGATATCGGCGGACGCGAGCAGATCGAATATAAGGTCGAGGCCGTGCGGAGATTCCAGGTCGATCGTCACCCCAAGCTTATTGCTATTGAGATAGAGATGAAGTCCGCCGGTTTCCGGATCGGGCATCTCGTCGCGAAACGGCCCCAGCGCGCGCTCCTGCGATCCGGTTCGCGGCGGCTCGACCTTCACCACCTCGGCGCCGAAATCCGCGAACGACTTCGCCGCCATCGACGCCGCCAGGAACGGCATCGTATCGAGGCACGGAAGCTCGACCACCTTCAGGCCTTCGAGCGCGCGCATTGGCTCCTGGTATTGCTCGAAGCGCGCCATCGCTGCTAGACCGTTTCGGTTTTCATATTGTCGATCAGCCCGATCAACTCGGCCATCGAATGAATCACGTAGTCGGGCTTGAACGCCTGATGCGTCTGCAAGTATTTGAACGATGCGGCCCCGGTTGCGACCGCGACCGATGCGCCGAAACCCGCTCCCAGAGCCGCCATGATGTCTCGCGGCTCGTCGCCGACGTACAAGCAGGCGTGCGGCAGCACCGCTGCTTTCAGCGCCGTCTGCTTAAGGCTTTCAGTCTTGTCGAGCGCGCGCAGCGAGGTCGTGGTCTGCGTGACGACCTGGTCAAGATACGACGCGAGACCCACCATCGCGAGCTTCTCGATCAAGCGTTGCGGATCGCCCGGCCGGCTCGTGATCACGCCGGTCGCATAGCCGCGACGCTTCAGCTCGGCCAGCGTTTCTGGTACATGCGGCAACACTTCGAGCCTTTCGGTCTTGTCGATCTCGGCTAGAAAATACGCGTACGCGAGCTTGGCGTACTCGGGCCTCAGATGCTCGGGCACTCCGAGCCAGACGTCGTCGGCGGAAAGCGCCTCGCGAAAACGCGCAGGCGTGAGAGGAGGTTCGTGGCCGAGCTCGTCGAGCGCGTTTTTCGCGGAGATATACAACGGCCCGTGAATATCGACCAGCGTTCCGTCGAGATCGAAAAAAACTGCTTTGAATTCGCGCGACGCCAAAAAAATTCTCCGAGGTCCCAACCGGAGTGTGTTAAGATGCGGCGCGAAGTGTCAAGCGCCGACCAGGGGAAGGGCAAATCACTTTATTGAATGTGAAACCCTTCGCGGGTTTCACGCTTCCGCGGCAGGGGTGACCCCTGCACCCAGTAACTAGCGGCGCGACTGATACAGCAGCAGGTACTCGCGGCGGCCCCCGATCACTTTTTTCACATAATCACGCGTTTCTTTGTATGCGATATTTTCGACCCACTCGTCATCGGGGCCGGGCGATTTCGCGAGCCACTTCATGACCGCGTTCTCGCCCCCGTTGTACGCAGCGACCGCATGGAACTCATCGCCATGGAACATCTCGAAAAGATTTTTCAGATAGGAAGTACCCAACTGCACATTCACCGCCGGATCGTAAAGCCTGATCGCCTCGGGATCGATGCCTTCCTGCATCGCCATTTTGCGCGCCGTCGATGGAATCAACTGCATCAGGCCGCGCGCGTTCGAGCTTGACGTGGCTCGCGGATTGAACAGGCTCTCCTGCCGCGACAGCGCGAGCACCAGGTAAGGATCGAGCGTGAGCCGGCTGGACGCCGACGAAAAGAGATCCCAGTATGCGCGCGGATAGCGCACGCGCTCGGCGACGTCGTGATTCAGCTGCCCGCTTTTTTCCATGTGAGTCGCCGATACTATTGCGTCGTACCATGCATCGGCGCTCGCGAATCCGGCGAGCACGAAACGCCGCATCTCGGGGCTGCCGCCACCGTGCTCTTCGAGCGCTTTCAATTCATCGGGCTCGAGTTCCTTGAGGCCGATCGCGCGCAGCGTCTGCAGCCGCGCCATGTGATACTCCGCGACTCCGCTGACCGCGGGTATTCCGCCGGCCTGAGGATCGGGCGCGGACGCGGCGGGAAGATCCGGCCGGGCGTCCGCGACGCGGCGGCTGGCAAGCTCCGGATAGTAATTGCTGTCGGTGCTGTTCGCGAGCTTTTCATAAATCGCACGAGCATCTATGGCGTCGCCCGCATTTCCCAACGCACGCGCGCGCCAGTATTCGCACATGTCGCGATTGATTGGATCCTTCGCGCGAACGCTTGCACTCTTGAAGCCATCTGCGGCGACGCGGTAATTGCGCGCCGCGTATAACGTCCACGGAATTCGGAACCGCGCGTCTTCCGCGGCGTCGCTGCTCGGGTACCGCGCAGCCAGCCGCCGGTATTGCGCGCGAGCGGAATCGAGCTGATGCAGTTCTTCGAAAATTTTGCCGACCCGGAGCATCGCACCGGGCGCGCGCTCGCTTCCGGGAAAATTCGCGACCAGCCGGTTGAACGCCGCGCGTGCCTGATCATCTTGATCGTCGTGCCAGTAAATCAGCGCCAGCGCTTCGAGCGCTGCCGCCGCATCGGGACCGCGCGGCGCGATTTGCAGATACTCCACGATCGCGCGCTTGGCGCGATCAGGTTCGGGCTTGAGCGCTCTCGCCCTCACCCAAACCAGCTCCGCTCGAAGCGCAGGCTCAGGATTCATCGCGAGTCCCGCGTTCGCCTGCTCGTCAGCCTCGGACAGTGCGCCCTCACGCAGCAACAACTCGGATTCATCGCGATGGTACGACAGCGAATTCGTGTCGGCGACCTCGGGGTGCGACGCCAGGATCTCACGAACCAGCACGCGCGCTTCGGCATCCACGTCGGAGCGCGGATATTTGTCGCGCAGTTCCATCAATTGCGCATAAGCCGCCTTCGGATTTCCGATCGCGATAAGCGACTTCCCTTCCGCAAGGCGCGCGCCCTGCTCTATCGACGCTTCGGGACTCCGCGCGATCAGCCGCGACGCGACCTCTGACGCCTCCGCATTGCGCCCGAGGTTCAGCAGGTTGTTGGCCAAAATCAACTCGCCCGAGTCGAACATCACGCTGTCCGGGTACGTCTTGATAAGCCGATCAAGCGTCTGGGCCGACCCATTCAGATCGCCCTGGTCTTTCTGTGCGAGCGCGAGATAAAGCAGCGCGTAATCGCCGAGCGCGGGAAAATTATCGGCGGCGAATTTGAGCCGATCGATCGCGCGCAGGTTGTCGTGGTTCTGGTACGCGCGATAGCCGTCGAGGAATGCGCTCTGCCCGTCAGTGGGCGGCGCGAGCGGCGCCGGTGCCGCAGTAGCCGGCAGCGTCGCGGGCGCGGTTTGCGCCGTCGATGTTGGTTGCGACGGTAGTGCGGCAGAATCTGCCCGCGCCGGCCCCGAGGCGCATCCGCCAAGCGCAACACACAGCCCCACGATCGCACCACCGCACCACCATCTCGTTTTCATCTGATCTTGGTTAGCGCATGGCTGCGATCGCTTCAATTGGCTACAGTCGAAAAGCGAATGGGCGAATCTATCAGAGTGATTCTTGCGTCCGCGTCACCGCGACGCCGTCAACTTTTGGCTGGCGCTGGAATTCAGTTCGAAGTGATAGAAAGCCTGATGCCCGAGGAGCATGTCGCAGGCGAGCCGCCGCACGATTACGCACTCCGGATGGCGCGCGACAAGGCTTGCGCAGTTTCCTCGCGATTCCCCGACGCGATCGTGATCGGCGCCGACACTATCGTCGTGTGCGATTCTCACATTCTGGAAAAGCCCACAGATGCCAACGACGCGCACCGCATGCTCGCGATGCTTTCCGGACGCACTCATACCGTCGTGACCGCATTCGCTCTCGCACGCGCCGGAAAAATCCTCGAAGCTTCGCCGGTCGAGAGCAACGTCACTTTTCGTGAACTGACCGACGCGGAAATCGACACGTACATCGCAACCAACGAACCATTCGACAAGGCCGGCGCTTATGGAATCCAGGGCGTCGGCGGCGGATTCATCTCGCACGTTGAAGGATCGCGCGACAACGTGATGGGCCTGCCGACCGAGCGTGTCATCGCTGCCCTCGCGCGATTCGGCGTGAAGCGCGTTTAGACAATGCCGATTGACCATGCGATCAAAGAGCGGCTCACCATCGTGCAAGCACGCATCGGCGCGGCTGCCTACTCAGCGAAGCGCGATCCCGCTTCGATTCGGCTCGTGCTCGCGAGCAAGACTCAGCCGAGCGAACTGATTCGGGCCGCATGGGAAGCGGGCGCGCGCGATTTCGGCGAGAACTACGTGCAAGAGGCAATTGCGAAGCAGGCCGATCTGCGCGACTTGACCGACCTTCGATGGCACCTGATTGGCCATCTGCAAACCAACAAGGCGAAGACCGCCGCGAGCGCTTTCTCTCTCATCCACAGCGTCGATTCGATTCGCCTCGCCGACGCTCTCGCGCGCGCGCAACCGTCGCCGCGCGTTCACGCTCTTATCGAAGTGAATCTCGGCGGCGAGGCGAGCAAGACCGGCGTCGCGCCGGATGGCGTCGCCGCAATCCTCGACGCTGCTCGCGGCAAAATCGAAATCGACGGCCTGATGACGATTCCGCCGCCCGCGCGCAGCGCCGAAGCCTCGCGTCCCTGGTTCGCCCGGCTGCGCGAACTGCGCGACAGTCTTGCGACACAATCCGGCTATGCGCTAAGCGAACTCTCCATGGGCATGACGGACGACTTCGAAGTCGCGATCGAGGAAGGCGCGACAATAGTGCGGATCGGTCGCGCCGTCTTCGGCGAACGCATCGCGTGAAACGCATGAAATGAAAAAACTTGGATTCATCGGCGGTGGCAACATGGCCGAGGCGCTCGCCCACGGCCTTATCCAGCACAAAGTTTTCAAGCCCGCCGATATAATAGTGTCTGACGTCGCGCCCGACCGCCGCCGCAAACTCGCGCGCTCGCTCAAGGTCGCGACCACCGACGACAACAAAGAAGTGCTGCGCGAATCCACCGCGGTCCTGCTAGCCGTCAAGCCGCAGACCATCGACAGCGTGATGTCGGAGCTCGCGACTGTGTTGGCGAAGTCTAACAAGGGCAAGCTCTTCATCTCGATCGCCGCCGGCATAACGATTGAGCGCCTCACGCGCGGACTGGGCAAGCGTGCGCGAGTAATCCGCGTGATGCCGAATGCACCCGCGATGGTCGGTCATGGGATGGCCGCGATGGTGCGTGCGCGAACTGCCACGCCGGCCGACGAGCACTTCGCGCTGAAAATTTTCAACGCGGTCGGCGACGCCGTCGCGCTCAAGGACGAGAAGCTGCTCGACGTCGTCACCGCCCTCTCCGGCAGCGGCCCCGCTTACGTTTACCTGTTCGCCAAGGCGATGGCCGATGCCGCAGTGAGCGAGGGGATCCCTCGCGAACTGGCGATTCGCATGGCGCTGAAGACGATTCGCGGCGCCGAACACCTGATGCGCGAGTCGAAGCGCGAGGTCGCCGACTTGATTCGCACCGTCGCCTCGCCCGGCGGCACCACCGAGGCCGCACTTCGTCGATTCGCCGAGCATGGCTTTTCTGATATCGTGGCATCCGCACTGCACGCCGCCAGCGATCGCTCGCGCGAACTTGGCCGCGGAATCAACTAGCGAGAGCGACTTCGCGTGTACGCCTGGACCAACCTGATTATCTTCATCGCCCAGACCCTCGACGGTTTACTGACGCTCTACTTGTACGTCGTGATCATCGCGGCGCTGATGACCTGGATCGAGCCGAATCAGTACAATCCGATCGTCCGCTTCCTCTATTCGGTAACCGAGCCGGTCTTCGACTGGTTCCGCGAACACATGCCGGTGGTCTTCGGCGGGATCGATTTTTCGCCGCTGATCGTGATCATTCTGATTCAGTTGATCAAGCAAGTTGTCATTCGGAGCGTCGTGCAAGCGCTGGTTCCTGGCTACGCATGAGTCCGGGCGGAAATCCGCCAGGGTCGGACGTCCTCTGGATGCGCGTATCGATCGACGAAGTGATAATCGAGGTGACCGCGCGTCCGGGCGCGTCGCGCCGCGGCGTTATCGGCGTGACCGGCGATCGCCTGGTCGTCGCAATCAACTCACCGCCCGACAAGGGTAAGGCGAACGACGAACTCGTCGAGTATCTCGCGCGCGAAATGCGCGTGCCCAAGTCGGCCCTGCTGATAGTCCGCGGAGAAACCTCGCGCCGCAAAACGATCAGAGTCGTGACCCACGAACCCACCAAGGTCGCCGCGCGTCTGCGCCAACTCAGCAAACCAAAGTAACGTTTCCCTGCGCGCGAACGCTCAGTGACCGCTGTCCGTATGCGTCGAAGTGGGATTGAAAAACAGCGGACCTCCTACCGGCAGCTCAGCGCATGCCGAAGGATCGCCCTGTCCCGCCTGGGTCACGAACGAATCGCCGGTCTTCTCGAGCGGACACGTGCATGCCGCCAGCGCGACTCCATTCTGAGTGCCGTCGCGCGTGCAAGCCCAGTTCCAACATTGAGAGAACGAATACTGCGCAGGACACACCTGCATAATCGACGGTGCGTCCTGCCATGTTCCGTTGATCAGCTGCGGAAAAGAATCCGAGAACTCGAAGGTCGAGTACACGAGATTAAGATTCGACGACGTGCAACTGCCTTTCATATTGCCGCCGTTGAGGTCGGCGACATTGTCGCCCACAATGATCGGACATTCGCACGCAACCGCCGGGTACTTCTTCCCCTGATTGTTCTTGACGACGCCTCCCGTCGCGACGCATGTGGACGCCGCGCACAACGCAAACTCAGTGTCGTGACATACGGTAAGCTGCCGCGGGAATCGGTGCGACGCTGCGCGCGCGAAGCCTGCCGCACAAAACAACATCGCGCAGATTAGCGCCATTATCGTGAACGGAAATATTCGCACATCAGTTCGTTTCATTGGACCTCCGAAAATTTAGCGTGAGACTTGAACTTGGACGCGTTCTGTTATCAGCAGATGCCGTGCCAGTCCGGAGTGGCGCGCTTAGCTTGGCGGCGCTGTTCACACCGCCGATTCGATGACATCGGCGACATCGCATGTAGCCCGATAGGACATTGAATGGCGCAGTTTGTCGGCCTGGTCTCGATACCCGGACCTCCGTCAAAACGTCATCGCGCCTATATCAAATCGTCAAATCGACGCCGTCTCGTTGTCCGGATTTCCCTTTTATTTCCACGAATTTTGCCGTTTTCCTTGTCTCAAATTCCTTTAGTAATAAAATTTTAGTTGCAGATTCGTAGCGCGCTGGAGGGACCTTTTGATGCGCCACCGCTCTTCTTTCCTCTTTCTTATATCTTCGTGCCTGCTCGCACTCCCGCTTTCCGCTATCGCCGATCCCGCCGCAATTCCGCCAAGTGAAGCTCCCGCAGCGCACATGGCAAAGGGGCACGACGCGCCCGACTTCACGCGCAAGTGTCCGCCGGGATTTAACGACACGCCCGCGATGCCGGCGCATTACAGTCAGCCGACCATCCTCGCGATGCCGCAGAAAAAGGTCTTCGCGCTGGGTCAGCAAATCTTCGTTACCAATTTCAACGCATGCGACGGCGCGGGACGTCCCGCCACCACCGGCACCGGCGCAGCGCGCACCGCGGATCCCGTGCTGGGTCCGCGCAATACCCGAGTGTCGGCGCCCGAAGCCGACTCATGCGCGGGATGTCACAATCAGCCGCAGCCAGGCGGCGCCGGCGATTTCGTCGCCAACGTATTCGTGCTGGCGCAGGCCGCCGATCCGGTATCGCGCATAATTCTCAACGAGGACTTCAGCAACACCTGGGACGAACGCAACACGCTCGGGATGTTCGGCTCCGGCGCAATCGAGATGCTCGGGCGCGAGATGTCGGCCGACTTGCTTGGTGAGCAAAAGAGCGCAATCAGCAGTGCTCAGTCATCGGGACATAACGTCACCGTGAACCTGCAGACCAAGGGCGTTTCATTTGGCGCATTGACGGCGCATCCGGATGGCAGCGTCGATACCAGCGCGGTAGCCGGCGTCGATCCCGACCTGATCATAAAGCCGTTCGGGCGCAAGGGCGCGTTCCGCTCGCTCCGCGATTTCACCGTGACCGCGATGAATCAGCATCATGGGATGCAGGCGGTCGAGCGCTTCGGCGCCGACACCGATCCTGACGGCGACGGCGTGACCAACGAACTTCTCATCGGCGACATCACCGCGGTGACGATATTCCAGGCCGCGCTGCCGGCGCCGATTGTTACGACTCAAGGCCTCGATCGCCGTGCGGCGTCTCGTGGCGCCGATTTGTTCGACAAGGTCGGATGCACCGGATGCCATCTGCCGTCGCTCCAGCTTACCAGCACCAGGTTCTGCGACCCCGATCCGCAAAATCCGTCCAACACCTTCAACGACGCGTCGCAATCTTATTGCTTCGACCTGTCGCAGACCGGAATTCGCGGCAATACGGTGGCGGCGTACACCGATCTCAAGCGCCACGTGATTTGCGACAACAACAAGCCGCACTACTGCAACGAACCCGCTTCGCCGGTGCAGGCGTCCGACAGCAATTTCCCGATCCCGATGGATCAGTTTCTCACTGCCAAGTTGTGGGATACGGGAAACTCGGGACCATGGGGCCATCGCGGCGATCTCGACACCATCTACGCCGCGATTACTGCTCACGGCGGCGAGGCGACGACGTCGGAGAGTCAGTTCGAAGCGCTGTCGAACTCCGATCAGCTGGCGATCGTGACGTTCCTGAAGACTCTGCAGATGCCGACACTGCCGACCAACCAGGACCCGAACGTCGGCATGCTGAACGCTCCGGGACCGCATTGACCGGACGTCCGCCTGCGCCAGCAGAAATTGGCAGACTGGAATTTCATCTGCTAACGAATCGCGGGCGAATCGAAAGCGAATAACCCCGCTTCTGTTGACTGCCTGACGTTTGGTGGTTACCTAAGGTATAGCGAGGCGGGAGTTTTCGATTAGCAGCCTCTGATTTGCGATGCCAATCTACGAGTACAAGTGCCACAAATGCGGCGTGTTCGAAGCGATGCAGGGAATCAAGGAGCAGCCGCTAAAGAAATGTCCGACCTGCAAGAGCAAGGTTGAGCGCCAGATGTCGCGCGGCTCATTCATCCTCAAGGGCAGCGGATGGTACGCGACGGACTACGCCAAAAAAAGCACGCCAGCCAGCACTGACTCCGACTCAACCTCGACCCCGGCAACCCCCACAGCCAACGGCGGCACGCCGTCGAGTGATTCCAGTTCAAAGCCGGCCACCGATTCAAAACCCGCAACAGAAACCAAGTCGTCATCCTCCGAACCCAAGCCGTCGAAGTCCAAATCGTCCTCAGAAAAATCCATCTCGGCAAAAGCCGCCAACTGATCTTCTCTGATTCCTTGATTTGCATGGGCCAGAAAATCACAGGCTAAAGCCTGTGCCACCAAAATCTCTGCCCGAAGTGGCACCGGCTTCAGCCGGTGATTCTCTCCTCCCCCGACCCTGAGAGCAAAATGGCGTCCTCGCCATTTTGCGATTAGTACTTTTCACTGGGTGCAGGGGTCACCCCTGCAGAAGGAGCGTGAAACCCACCGCGGGTTTCACTAAAATCGTGCGCACCATGCGTGCGTTAATCTTCGATCGCAACCTCGAATTACGCCCCCACTACCCCGACCCCATCGCCGCGCCGGGCGAGAGTATCGTGCGCGTCTCAGCCGCCGGCATCTGCGGCACCGACCTCGAAATCGCGCGCGGCTACATGCAGTATCGCGGAGTGCCGGGCCATGAATTCGCCGGCCGCGTGACCGAATCGAAAACCGCTTCGCTCCGCGGAAAGCGCGTGGTCGGCGAGATCAACGCCGGATGCGCCCGATGCGCGGCATGCTTCGCCGGCGACCCGCGACATTGCCCCAATCGCACCGTGCTCGGAATTCTCGGCCGCGACGGCGCCTTCGCCGAATTTCTTCAACTTCCCGACATCAACCTGATCCCGATTCCCGATTCGATTCCCGACAACATCGCGGTGTTCGTCGAGCCGCTCGCGGCCGCCTACGAAATTTTCGCGCAGACTCCGGTCGCGCGGAACCAGACAATCGCAGTGATGGGTGACGGCAGGTTGGGTGCGCTCGTCGCGCTGGTGTTCAAGGGCGAAAAGTACCTGCCGATCGTTGCGGGCCATCATCGCGAGAAACTCGCGCGGCTCGCCGCTCTCGGACTCGACACCGCCGAAGAATCCTCCCTGCACGACAAATTTGACGTCGTGATCGAATGCAGTGGTAGCGAATCCGGCTTCCGGCGCGCGCTCGAACTCGTCCACCCGCGTGGAAAGATCATATTGAAGAGCACCGCGGCCGCGTCGGCCCAACTTAATCTCGCGCCAATCGTCGTCAACGAGATCACCGTGATCGGCTCGCGATGCGGCCGGTTTCAGCCCGCACTCGACGCGCTCGCAGCCGGAAAAATCGATCCCGCGCCGCTGATCGATGGCACCTTTGCGCTCGACGATGGCCTCGCCGCGCTCGAAGCGGCGAAGGACCCGCTCAATTTCAAGATACTGCTGAGAGCGTCGTGAAGCTGCGCGATCGCCGAGACCATACTCGTCGGAATAGACACCGGCGGCACCTTCACCGACCTCGTCGCGATCGTTGGAAATGAAATCCGCGTCCACAAAGTGCTCTCGACGCCCGCCGATCCTGCCGACGCCGTTATCCGCGGCTTGCGCGAGATGCTTCGTGACGCGGTGCCCGAGTCCGTCACCTACAGTTCCACCGTCGCGACCAACGCCCTGCTCGAGAAGAAAGGCGCGCGCGTCGCGATTTTCACCAATGCCGGCTTCGAAGATCTGATCGAGATTGGCCGCCAGAACCGCGACGACCTCTACGCGCTGGCGCCGTCGCGGCCCGAGCCGCTGGTTGCACGCGCGATGCGCTTCGGCGTCGATGAGCGCACGCTGTTCGACGGCAGCATCGCCAAATCCCTGAGCCGCGCCGAGCTCGCACGAATCCGCCGGCTCGCGACACGCAGCGGCGCGGAAGCCTTCGCCATCTGCCTGCTTCATTCGTATGCCAATCCGAAAGGCGAAGAGGCGATCGCCCGCGCGCTCGCGCCGCTTGGAAAGCCGCTGTCGGTCTCGCATCGAATTCTCGCCGAGTATCGCGAGTACGAGCGCTTCTCGACCGCGGTTGTGAATGCCTACGTTGCGCCGCGGATGTCGTCGCATCTGAAGAACCTCGAGACTCGTCTCGAAGGCGCGCGCCTTCGCGTCATGCAATCCAACGGCAGCGCGATCGGCACCGATCTGGCCCGCGCCGAGCCGGTGCGCACGATTCTCTCCGGCCCCGCGGCGGGCGTGATTGGCGCGGCGAGCCTCGCGCGCGCGTTCGGCACCGATCGGTTCATCACCTTCGACATGGGCGGTACTTCGACCGACGTATCGATGTTCGATCGGCGCGTACGAATCCGCACGCTGAGTCATCCCGACGGTTACGCGGTGCGCACCCCCGTCATCGACATTCACACCGTCGGCGCTGGCGGCGGCTCGATCGCGCGAATCGACGCCGGCGGCTCGCTTCGCGTTGGACCGGACAGCGCGGGCGCCGATCCCGGTCCCGCATGTTACGGACGCGGCGATTTATGCACCGTGACCGACGCCGACCTGGTCGCGGGCAGACTGGTCGCGGCGAATTTCCTCGGCGGCAAGATGAAACTTTATCCGGATCGCGCGGCGCGTGCCGTGTCGCGGCTGGCGCACGAGATGAAATCCAATTCGCTCACCGCGGCGCGCGGAATCATTCGCGTCGTCAATGCAAACATGGAACGTGCCATTCGCGTGATCACCGTCGAGCGCGGCTACGATCCGCGCGAGTTCGCGCTGCTGGCGTTCGGCGGCGCAGGCCCGATGCATGCCTGCGAGCTGGCGCTCGATCTGGGCATCCGGCGAATCGTGATGCCGCGAAATCCCGGCCTGTTATGCGCCTGGGGCGCGTCGAGCGCTCCCTTGGGTCGCGAATATTCGCTGACCGTACGCGCGACGAATCCGAACTATCGAAATTTGCTCGCGCGCGCCTCGGGCCTGGTTCGCCGCTCTCACAATGAACTCGCCGCAGAAGGAGCGCGCACGATTCGGCACGAGCTGTGGCTCGACATGCGCTATCGCGGACAGTCGTACGAACTCGAAATCGCACTGACCCCGCGCTTCGTCGCCGACTTCCATTCCACGCATCGCAAAACCTTCGGACACTCCGCCACGGACGCCGCTGTCGAAGTCGTGAACATTCGCATCCGCGCCGTCGCTGGCGAATCCGCCGCCCGGCCGAAACGAATCAGCCGCCAACTCGGGAAGCTCACGCCGGTATCGAATGGACCAGTGCTGGTCGGTGGCCGCGAACGCACGGTCCCGATTTACCATCGAGATTCACTCGGCGCCGATGCACGCATCCGCGGGCCAATCGTCGTCGTCGAGCTGAGTTCCACCGCGTACGTCGCGCCAGAATTCACTTTGCGCGTTGACGACTTCGGCAACCTGCAACTGGAGGCATCGCGATGAAGCTCGACGCAATCACGCTGGCCGTCATGAACAATCGCCTCGCCGCAATTGCCGACGAGATGGGCGTCGTGCTCGGACAGACGGCGTTCTCGCCCAACATCAAGGAGCGCCACGATTTCTCGTGCGCGATTTTCGACGCGCGCGGCGAGCTGGTCGCGCAGGCCGCGCATATCCCGGTGCATCTCGGCTCGACTCCGCTCTCGGTGCGCGCGGCGATCGCAAACCTCGATCTACGTCGCGGCGACGTCGCAGCGCTCAACGATCCCTTCGCCGGCGGAACGCATCTGCCCGACCTGACGCTGGTCGCGCCGGTATTCATCGGTACCGAGCGCCGCCCGTTCGCCTACGCCGCCAACCGCGCTCATCACGCGGATATCGGCGGGATCGCGCCGGGCTCGATGGCGCTGGCGACGGAAATTTACCAGGAAGGCTTCCGATTGCCGCCGGTAAAAATCGTCACCGGCGGTGAGATCGCGCGCGACGTGATGACGCTGTTCCTCGCCAACACCAGAGTTCACGAGGAGCGCGAAGGCGATCTGCGCGCGCAAATCGCCGCGCTCTCGGTTGGCTCAGAGCGATTGCTCGCGCTCGTGAAAACCTCGGGACGGAAAACGGTCGAGGCTGCGATGGATAGCCTTAAGGATTACGCGGAGCGCCTGATGATCGCGGCGCTCGCCGATCTCAAGCCCGGAACGTATCGTGCCGAGGATTTCCTCGACGACGACGGATTCGGCGCCGGCCCGATTCCGATTCGCGTCGCGATCAAGATTGGCCGCGGCAAGGCGATCGTCGATTTCACCGGCTCAGCACCGCAGGTGCGCGGCTCGGTCAACGCAAACTACGCAATCACCCTGTCCGCAACTTTCTACGTCATGAAGTGCCTCGCCGCGGAAGCGGTGCCCGCTAACGAAGGCCTGATGCGTCCGATCAAGCTCGTCGCACCACCA
Source organism: uncultured delta proteobacterium (assembly GCA_963794325.1). Lineage (GTDB taxonomy): Bacteria > Desulfobacterota > Binatia > Binatales > Binataceae > Binatus. The sequence goes on from CAWCDG010000004.1 coordinate 186,617, forward strand.
GGCTCAATCGTCAATGCGTTGGCTCCTGCAGCGGTCGCGGGCGGAAACGTCGAGACCTCCCAGCGCATCGTCGATGTGCTCTTTCGCGCGCTCGCGAAGGCCGCGCCGGCTCGGATTCCCGCGGCGAGTTCGGGCTCGATGTCGAATCTCACGGTCGGCGGCTTCGACCGATTTCGCGATCGACATTTTTCCTACTATGAAACGATCGCGGGCGGCGCGGGCGCCGCGAAGGATCGCCCCGGCGTATCCGGCATCCACACTCACATGACCAACACGCTGAACACCCCAATCGAAGCGCTCGAGGCCTACTACCCGATGCGAATCACCGAGTATCGAATCCGTCGCAACTCCGGCGGCCGCGGCCGCGCACGTGGCGGCGACGGCCTGATTCGCGAACTCGAATGCCTCGTTGATTCGAACGTCAGCGTCCTCACCGAGCGCCGCACAATCGCGCCATACGGACTCGCCGGCGGAGGACCGGGTGCGACCGGAAAAAACATTCTCATTCGCGGCAAGCATCAAAGCAGGCTGCCCGGCAAAACCAATGTCGATCTCAAAGCCGGCGATCGCGTTCGAATCGAAACACCCGGCGGCGGCGGATGGGGCCGGCGCTAGACCACGCCACGCTCACGCAATCGTTGCCGCGCCTCCGCGTCGATCCCAAGTTCCGCCAGGATACTGTCCGTATCCGCTCCCAGAGCGGGCGCCCCGCTTCGTATCGTTGTCGGCGTGCGCGAGAACTTGGCCGCCGGCCCGGTGATCGGCGCGAGCTTGCCGTCTTCCTGCGCGACTTGCTGCAGCATGTCGCGCTCGAGGGTGTGCGGGCATCGCGCCGCCTCCGCATAAGTCCTCACCTTCGCGCACGGGATATTGTTTTTGGCACATTCCGCGACGGCTTCGTCCACGGTGCGCGCCGAGCACCACCCGGCAAACATTGCGTTGCACTCTTCGCGATGATCCATCCGACCGGGAATTGTCGAGTAGGATGAGTCAGCGGCGAGATCTTCACGTCCCGCCATTCGCGCCAACACCTTCCAGTGCGTGTCGAGCAACACCCCCGCCATCACCAGCCCGTCGCGGCATTGGTAAGTGTTGGTCGGAACCGAGAATGGAATTTCGTTACCCCATCGCTTGGGCTCGAGGCCCATCGCGCCGAGCGTCAGGTTTCCGTTGGACTGAAACAGCATCGCGTCGAGCATCGCGACGTCGACATGCTGCCCTTCGCCGGTGCGATCGCGATGCCGCAGTGCTGCGAGCGCGCCGATCGCGCCATGCAATCCTCCTAGATCATCGCAGAGCCAGGTCGGCGCCTTCATCGGCGGCCCGTCAACACTGCCGTTGAGCGAGATGAATCCGCTCATCGCCTGCGCGAGCGGATCGTATGCAACGCGATCGTGAATCGGACCGAACTGCCCGTAGCCGCTGATCGACACATAGATGATGTCGGGCTTCACGGCGCGAACGTGATCGTAGCCGACGCCCCATTTGTCGAACGTGCCGGGGCGAAAATTCTGCACGATGATATCGGAACGCGCGACGAGTTTCAGAAAAATTTCGCGGCCCTCGTCGCGGCGTAGATCGAGCGTCAGGCTGCGCTTGTTTCGATTCACCGTCGCCTGCGCATATCCGATCGGCTTCTCGTGGCCCGGCAGCGGCGGCGGTATTCGCCGCGAGACCTCGCCCTCGCGGGCCTCGACCTTTACGACCTCGGCGCCGAGATCCGCGAGTATGCATGAACACATCGGGCCCGCCCAACTCGTGGTTGCGTCGATCACGCGGACGCCGTCGAGCGGCCCGGTCAAGTCGCGCCGCGCGTCGCGATAGAACTCAGATTTTTCCATGCGCTCGTCCCTCCAGACGCTCGAATCGTACTTCCAGAGCGACCCGCGCGACAAACGCGGAAGTGGCGCATCGACAATCGGCCCGCTAGTTTGATCACGATGGCGGAGCAGCAATTCTACGTCGGCATCCACGGCGTGATCGCGAGTCGCGGGCGAATCCTCGTGCTCAAGCGCGCGCCGGTGATGATCTACCGCCCGAACAGCTGGGATTTGCCGGGCGGACATATTGCGCTCGGCGAAAGTTTCGAGGACTGCCTGCTGCGCGAGGTCAAAGAGGAAACCGCGCTTGATGTTGCGATCGATCGATTGCTCGGACTGCACAGCATGGTCTCGGAGCCGTATTTGCAGGCGCTCTATTCGTGCAAGCTGACAGTTTTTCAGAGTGTGAAGCTGCGGCCCGACGAACACGTCGAGCATCGATGGGTCACACTCGACGAGCTCGCGAACCTCGACCTGATTCCGTATCTCGCGTCGATTCTGAAGCGTGGGATGCTGAGTTACGTGAAGGGATAGACGCGCGGCGCTATCTCGCGATCAGGCGGCCGCGCCAATAGCCGAGAAAGTTCGCGCATTCGAGTTCGTGATAGATCGCGCGCTCGGGATCGCCGCGCATCGTGGCGGCCGCCATTCTCACACTGTTGCGGATCAACTTGTCGAGGCGATTGTGATTTTTCAGTCCCGCAAACGCGGTGCCCATGCCGAAGGCGAAGCTCTTGCGGCGCAGATACTCGCGGCTCATCCGCTCAGCCGGAATCAGATGATGCACAATCGCGCGCGGTGCAAAGCCCATCGTGCCGCCGCGCGCCAATATTCGCGCGAACAATTCCGTATCCTCGCCCGAGATAGGATTGCCGCCGACCACACCGAGGTCCTCGCGAAATTTTCCGAAGCGCGCGAACGCTGAGCGCTTGAAGCCGACATTGGCGCTGAAATAATTGTCCAGCCGCTCGGCAGATGAAGCCGGCGCCGATTCGATCGCGCGACGATCGTGAACCGCGAGCTTGACCCACAGGCTCGGCCCGAGCCACTTCGGCGGCGGCGACGACCATCGCGGGAGCACCATCCCGCACGCGGCGTCGAGATCGCGCCGCCGCATGTCGTCGAGCAACTCGGCGGCCCAATCGCGCTCGGCGATCGCGTCGTCGTCGATAAAGAAAATGTAGTCGGCGACGGTTTCGTCCACCGCACGATTTCGGGCGAAGCTCGAACCAGGGTGCGGCTCGAATACTCGTCGCATCGGCAGCGTCGGAACCGCGCGCGAAGTTATCGACGACGCTGCCAGTGTCGTCGGTTGACGCGTTGTCGATGACGACGCAGTCGGCATCGACGCCGTCGGGAATCGCGAGCGCCGCGACGCTCGCGAGCGTATCGCGCACAATCGCAGCGCGATTGTGGGTGGGAATCGCGATTGTGAGCTTGAGTGTCAATGCGGTCATGCGCGGCGGCTAGGCCGCCGCGCATCATCATATTAGCCGAATTGCGCCTCGCACCGGACAGCCGGTGCGGAGGTGCAATTCGCCCTGACGCGGCGCGACGCCGCGTCAGTGACTCGCAGCAGCCGCGGGAGCGGCTGCTGCGGCGGAGCCGCTCGCCGCGGGCGACGCCCCCGGCGACGGCGTCGGCGTTGCCGGCTTCGGCAGCGGCGCGCTCGATTGCGTGAAGACGATCGACGTCACCGTCAGGTCGGGTGTCGCCTTCTGCTGCACCTCGGGCGAGGCCGTCAGCCGGAACCCGAAACTGCGCGTCTCACCCGGCACGAACGGCAGCACCGGCCGCCCGAAATTCGTGAACTCGAGCGGCGTTGCCACCGGAATATGTACCTCGGTGAAAACGTCCTTCTTCTTTTTTCCTTTACCCTCGGAATACGTGACTGTGAACTGAACCTCGTCGATAGGCTTATCGCCGGTATTGGTCATCTTGCCGAAAATTCCCGGAACTCGCGACGCTGACATCTTCATATCGACGTCGCTCAGCACGATTTTCGGTATGTACGCCTGCGCATCGGGCTGCTGCTTCTGCGCATTCTGAATATCCGCCATCTCGCGCCCGTACTGGAACTTGAGGCCCGCGTTGCCGGTCGCCTGCTCCTTGTCCAGTTCATCGAGAATTTTCTGATACGCGGCAATCGCTTTGTCGTAGTCGTGTTGATGGTACAGGTTGACGGCGTCCTTGTGCTCCTTGAGGATATTTTCTTTGAACGGAAAATCCACCAGCAGCCGCCATTCGCCGCCCTGCTGTACCATCACCATGTTGTCGTCGTAAGTGACCTTGGGATAAGTATTTTCCTGCAGATTTTTTTGTGCGATCGAATCCGGCGTCTGCTCGCCGCTAATGCCGGCGTCTACCGTCCGCTCCCAGAGTGCGAGATCGGGAGCCGTTACGCTGACCGTCACTACTGCTTTGTCGCCATCGACCTTTGCGTCGCCAACCTTATAGTCATAGGTCCGCAGGATGCCTTTGAACCAGTCCTTGCTCACGTCGGGCGCCATCGGGATTTCGGTCAGGAACTGATCCATCGTACGATCGACCTGGTCCTGATGCGAAAGCGCCTGATAAGCGGCCGGGTAGTTGTAGAGTTTCAGGTTGCTCAGATAGTTATTCGCCGCGCTCTGCGGTGAATGACCCTGGCATCCCGCCAAAAGAAATGCGCAAACGGCCACGGCCGCGAGCATCGCGCCCCTGGCTTGAATCCTGATTTTTGTCATCTTCGAATTTCCTTTTTCGCGCTCCAGGCGATCCGCAAACGGATAGATTCTAGTTTCGCTTCTGGCAAAAACAAGCCGGTTCAGCGGCCTCCTATCGGCCCCATCCGTGCCAAGGAGACAGTCCTGCTTATCAGAAAAAAGGCGCACTATGCGACCTGCCGCAACCTGATTTTCAGGACGCTGCCGGCATCTGCTTGAGCTCGACGACGTTGCCCTCGGGATCGCGCACATAGATTGAAAGACCCTGACCACGAGCCCCGTAACGCATTGCGGGATCGCCCAGCACTTCGACCGACCGCTCGCGAAGATAGCGTGCGACCTCGTTCAAGTCGCGAGCCTCGACACCGATACAGACGTGATCGACATTTAGTCCGGTCTCGACGCGCGGATCGCTTGCCGGAACCAGATCGATCATGCTGTGGCCCGCGCGCAACTGGATGAGCCCAATCTGGGCGATACGCCGCTCCTCTTTGAGGCCAAGTATGCGTGTGTAGAAGTCGAGCGCGCGCTCCTGCTCGCGGCATCGCAGCACGACGTGATCGAGTTCCGCGACCTTGAATGGAATTTCCATATCGATACTCTAGGCCCGCGTTCCTGACGCGCTGGCCGTGGCAGCTTTCGTGGCCCGCGGTGGAAACCAGAAACGCTCGACTTCTGTGGCGCGCACAGCGTCGTCAATCATTCGCGGGATATCGAAGCGCGATTCCGCGGCCTCGACTTCTTCGATTCGCGCGCGCGTCTCCGGATGCGCCGGGACGAACAGCGTGCAGCAATCCTCATCCGGTATTATGGATGTCTCAAAGGTGTGCAGCCGGCGCGCCTGCTCGATGATCTCGTTCTTGTCCATCCCGACCAGCGGCCGCATGACCGGAAACGATGCCGCCTTCTCGATCACCGCCATGTTCTCGAGCGTCTGCGACGCGACCTGCCCCAGGCTCTCGCCCGTCACCAGCACCGTCGCCTGCGAACGTTCCGCAAGTGCGCTCGCGATTCGCAACATGAAGCGCCGGTAGAGCACCACGCGCAGCGGACGCAGAGTGTTCGCGACGATCTCGCGCTGCAGGTTCCCGAACGGCACCAGCATCAGCGTTGATCGCACCTGCCATCGCGTCAAATGCGCAGCCAGCTCGGCCGCCTTCTCGCGGCTCGCAGCAGACACCAGCGGATGCGCGTGAAAGTGCACGAAGTCCAACCGGAGCCCGCGACGCATCATGCGATACGCCGCGACCGGCGAGTCGATACCGCCCGACAGCAGCGCCATTCCACGTCCAGTGACTCCAACCGGCAATCCGCCCGCGCCCGGTAGCTTGCCGGCCGATACGTATGCGGCGTCGTTCATTATCTCGATCGAAATCGTCAGCTCGGGCGCGCTCAGATCGACTTCGAAGCCAAGCGCCTCCTGCACTTCGCCGCCGACCGCCCGATCAATCTCGACCGAGTTCATCGCAAACCGTTTGTCCTCGCGCTTGGTCCGCACCGCAAACGTGCGCGCCTTGCTTCCGGTGGCGCGCTTGATCGCTTCACGCGAGATCGATTCGATATCGCGCGGCGTCGAATAGCTGAGCGAGAAATTCTGCAAGCCGAAAATTGTTGTCGCGCGCTCGGCCGCGGTTTCGTCGCTGAGTTCATCGGGAAGCGGCACCAGCAGGCGCGGCCCGACGCTGCGCATGTTGCCGAGCCGGTAGTCGGCGAAAATGTCGCGCAGGTTTTGCTTGACCTGATCGACGAACCTCCACTGATTGCGCCCCTTGAGCGCGATCTCGTGGTACCTGCCAATCAAATATCTCATCTCGTTCAATCGCCCGCGCGCGACGCTTAACCCCTCTCCCTGTAAGGGAGAGGATTAAGGTGAGGGTCCTTTTCAGCGCGCGTCCTCTGCGCGCGACTTAAGATTCTGCCTCTTCAATCTGTTATGCAAACTTCTCGCATCGAGAGACGCGCCGCGCTTGCGCCAATGCCCCTGCGCGCGATTATCTGTAGCGATGAGCGACAGCACCGTGTTCGCCGCACACATTGAAAAAATCCGGCGCAAGCTCTCGACCGTCACTCCGCCGCCGCGCGAGGCGCTCGCCAACAAATCAAATGCCGCCGCGGTGCTGATTCCAATCTTCGAGCGCGATGGCGAGCTGAACATCGTCTATATCCGCCGATCCGATCACGTCGCCAGTCATCGCGGGCAAGTCGCGTTCCCCGGCGGCCGGGTCGATCCAATCGATGCGACCCTGCTCGACGCGGCGCTGCGTGAGGCGCACGAAGAAGTCGGCATCCATCCTTCGGCCGTCGAGGTAATCGGCGCGTTCGCCACGATGCAGACGACGACCAGCGGAATCGTAGTCGCGCCATTCGTCGGCGTCATTGCTTCGGACGCGCCGCTCAAGCCGCAACTCTCCGAGGTCGCACAAATCTTCGATGTGCCGCTGAGCGCGCTGCGCGATCCCAAGTTCCGCGGCGACTACGAATGGAAGAGCGAGGGGCCCGCTACCCGCTCATCGAAATTTCCGGCGATACTGTACGGCGGCCAGACAATCTGGGGCCTGACCCTGCGCATCACGCTGAACCTTCTCGAACTGCTCGATCCCGCCAAGACATGAGCGAGCATCGCGATTCGCGCATACAACCTAACCCTGTCCCGAGCGGGAAGGGGGACCGGAATGAGGAAACCGAGTCTTCGCCCCTTCTGCGATTGTTCCCCTTCCCTCGAGGGAAGGGGTTAGGGGTTAGGTTCCTGACGATCATACACTCCGCACCAGAATAGATTCGAAGGGAGTCGAAGATGGGACGCAATATTCTTTTTATCACCACCGATCAGCAGCGCTACGACGCGCTCGGATGCAATGGCGGCAAGATCGCGCAGACGCCGGTGGCCGACCGCCTCGCCGCCAACGGCATCAACTACAATCGCGCGCACAACCAGAATGTCGTCTGCATGCCGGCGCGATCGACGATGATTACCGGCCAGTACGTGCGCACGCATGGCGTGGTGGCCAACGGCGTCGCGCTCCCGCCCGATGCGCCGAGCGTCGCGTCATATCTCCACGAGAAGGCCGGCTACCGCACCGCGCTGCTCGGCAAGGCGCATTTCGAGCCCGCCTTCGATTTGCAGGGGCGATGGTTCGAGAACTCGATGGCGCGCAAGAATTCGACCGGGCCGTATCGCGGGTTCGATCGGATGGAACTCGCGATGCATACGCCGGTCGGCGGCTGGCATTACTCACTGTGGTTGCAGAACAACCATCCCGACGAGATCGCAGGCTTCGCGCCGATTCTAAGCGCGCTTCCGGGCGGCGACACCGGCGCGCCCGAAGTGAAATACAATCCCGTGCCGCGCGAGCATTACCATACTGACTGGGTCGCCGCCCGAACGATCGCGTACCTCGACTCGCTCGATCCCAACGACAACTGGTTCGTGTGGATGAGCTTCCCCGACCCGCATCATCCGTGGGATCCGCCGCAGGACGAGGCGCGCCGAATCAACTGGCGCGATCTAGATCTGCCCGCCAGCTATCCCGGCTCGCGTGAAAAGATCGAGAAGATACTCTCCGGCAAGCCGCGCCATTGGCTCGACTGGTACGAAGGCCGCTTCGGCAATTTCGAAGGCGGCCCTGGCAGCTTCGTGCCGTGTCAGATGACCGAGAATCAGGTTCGCGAAGTCAACGCGATGACTCATGTCGAGAACGAACTGATCGACCAGGCATGCGGGCGGGTGCTCGATCGAATCGCCGAGCGCGGATGGGAATCGCGCACCGATGTAATTTTCACCACCGACCACGGCGAGCTGCAAGGCGACTTCGGCCTGCTCTACAAAGGCCCGTATCACGTCGATGCGCTGATGCGACTGCCGATGATCTGGAGGCCAGCGCCGTCGGCAAACGTCGCGCACAACGAAATCGCGGAGCCGGTCGGCCAACTCGATCTCGCGCCGACGTTCTGCCAAATCGCCGGCGTGCCGGTTCCCGATTGGATGCAGGGAAAGCCGCTGCCGGTTGCGCCGGGCAGTGGCCGCGAACGCGTTATCACCGAATGGGACAGCCAGTTCGCCGCAATCGGGATGCATCTGCGGAGTATCTACCGCGACGGCTACACGCTGACGGTTTACGAGAAATCGACCCGCGACGTCGGCTTCGACCTCGCCAACATTCCGCCGATGGTCGCGCCTCGCGGCGGCATTTTAGATATCCGCTACGACGGCACCGAGGGCGAGCTTTACAACCTGCGCGAAGACCCGATGCAATGGCGCAATCTGTGGAACGATCCCGCATACGCAAAGCTGAAGTCCGACCTGCGCGCGGACCTGTACGACAATCTTCCGCCAGAGCGGAATCCGAAGCTGCCGGTCGAGGCGCCGGCGTGAGCGGGGGAGTGGAAGGGGAAGTCACTTGATCAAACGCGGAACCCACCGTGGGTTCCGCACCTCCTTGGGCAGGGGTGACCCCTGCACCCAGTGAGAAGGAGAAGATGCGGGGCTTCGCCCCTGTTAGAACTTTGTCGGGAAGAAGCTTTCCCCCACGTCCGGTTCCCCTTCCCGCGCGGGAAGGGGTTAGGGGTTAGGTTCTTCACGCCCGCGGCGCGGCCTCCGAATACCTCGCCCGTTATTTTACGGGAGAGGAGGCCGGCGGGCGCAGCCGCCGGTAGGTGAGGGTTCTGCGGTCAGGTCACAAAGTCAGGCTGCTCACTCTTTGTGTCATTCAGAGCGAAGCGAAGAATCCCGAATCCGCGCAGGTCCGAAATGAAGAGGTAAGAGCATGGAGATCACATCATTGAAACTGGTCGGCGCGTTTGGGTCGCCTTATTCGCGGAAGATGCGCGCGGTTTTGCGGTTTCGGCGAATTCCGTTCCGGTGGATCATGCGCGGATCGAGCGAGGATGTCGGGATTCCGGAGGTTCCGGTCGCGCTGATTCCGGTGATTGTCTTCCCCGGCGAGAATGGACGCGCTGACGAAGCGATGATCGATTCTACGTTTCAGATTCGGCGGCTCGAGAAGATGTTCCCCGCGCGATCGATTATCCCGGATGATCCGGCGATCGCGTTCCTTGATGCGCTCCTCGAAGACTACGCCGACGAATGGCTCACCAAGCCGATGTTCCATTACCGATGGAAGTACGCAGCCGATATTCACAAGGCGTCGCACGTGCTCGCACTCGACCGCAATCCGTTGATGAGTCGTGACACGTTGGCCTCGATGTCCAGCTATATTGCCAAGCGGCAAATCGAAAGGCTGCGCGTAGTCGGCTCCAACGACGTGACCACTCCCGTAATCGAGGCGAGCTACCGGCGTTTGCTCGGGTTGCTCGATTCGCATCTGGTCGCCGGCCGTCGATTCCTCATGGGCGCGCGGCCCGGTGCGAGCGACTTCGGGTTGTTCGGCCAGTTGAGCCAGTTGGCGCATTTCGATCCCACGCCCGCCGCGATCGCATCCGCCGAGACGCCGCGCGTGGTTTCCTGGGTGTCGCATCTCGACGATCTCTCGTCGAACGAGATCGAGAACGTCCCATGGCCGTCGCGGGAAGAGGCCGCTATCGCACTCCGACCGTTCTTCATCGAAGTCGGCCGGGTCTATGCGCCGTTCCTGATCGCGAATGCGCGCGCGCTCGCCTCGGGTGCGACCGAAGTCCGATGCGAGATCGACGGTCTCCCATGGGTACAGCAGCCCTTCCCCTACCAGGGCAAATGCCTCAAATGGCTGCGCGAAGCTCGCGAGGCGCTAAGCACCGCCGATCGAAAATTTGCGGACGGCGCGCTTGAATCCACCGGCGCGGACAGAATCTTCGGAAAACTTGATTGAATGTGCAACCCGCGGTGGGTTCCACACCTCCTTCGGCAGGGCTAAGCCCTGCACCTTAGAACTAATCGCAAAATGGCGAGGACGCCGTTTTGCTCTCAGGGTCGGGGGGTAGGCCTAGCGGGGCGGGCTGCCGAGAGATGCCTCTTTGTAGGATTATATACTCTACTTGACACATTCGTGAGATATGTAGATACTCGGTGACGTTAATTTAGTAAAGATTTCACGCTTGGACATGACAAGACTGATAAAAGTGGATCGAAACTTTCGAGACAGCAATGGTCCGTTGCCAGGAATTTTGCCACTACGCCAAGGGCTTTCAGGCAATGCTCAGCTCGTTGCAAAAATCCTGGCGGGGAGGATCACCGATGACGGCGCTCGCAAACGTTAAAAAATCAGAGACCTCGGATTTTCCTGCGGGCGATCGATCGAACGCGGAAAGAATCTTCGACGAGTTTTGTGCCGACCTCGAGAGTATCGCCGCTCTCGGTGTGACCGCCGAGGAATTCCGGGAACTGTCGCGCGCCTCGCTGTTCGGAACATTGACCAGCAAGGACGACCTGATGTTCATGCTGCGGCAGATTCGTGCCGCGATGAATCCAGCGGCATCGCGGGCAGACGGACAATCGATTCCGGACGTTAATCATCTGGCCGAGACGATGCGCCTGGCGGCACTGGCGAAACTCGACGAACTGGATTTGAAGGCTGCCCGGCGGAGAGAGTCGGTCGTGGGCCGGATTGAGGCGGCGTTGGGGTTAGTCAACCTGATGCTCGGACGAGCGCAGTCCTTTGCCGCGCATCTGTCGCACAAACTTAGTCGCCGACTCGCTTAGTTGGCGACCAGTCTAAAGCGGCTAGCGCCTCACTAACCTACCGGCAGTTAACCGTTCGTTGTGCGTTCATGGCTTACCCGGTTAAGCTATTCGCGTTGCCGACATCTCCAGATACAACCGCCAGCAACCCGAAACGCGAGCTGCCGCGATCATGTTCAGCGACGTGGTCGGGTACACCGCGACGTGCTGCTGAAAAAAGTGCATCTCGACAAGTGAAATTCCCGATGATTGGAGCCAAGCGAATGAACCGTCCACGCCACGACTCGAGAACGTTCCTGGTGGTTGCCGTTTTGCTTCTGAGTGTCGCCGGCGGCGCATCGATTGCGCGGGCGGACCGCGAGGCTGCGCTGATGAACCAGGTGAACGCCGCGCTGCGCAGCAATCCCCGGCTCAACGGCGCGAAGGCGTACACGGCAGCGGAGGGCGTGGTCGTGCTTTACGGCACGGTGTTCGACGACAAGGATCGCGCGATGGCGGAGCAGATCGCGAATTCCGTCAACGGCGTCACGCAAGTCGTCGATAACCTGCGGACCAAGACCGGCAAATGGGCCGATGAAGAAGAGCGTATCAACACCCAGCTCCTGAGCAACGGGTTCAACGACGTGCAGGCGAAAGTGGTCGGTCCTTACATTTATCTGTCGGGCAACGTCACCGGGCCGGCCGACAAGAATCGCGCCGCCAACGTGGCGTCGTCGGTTTATCCGAACAAGCAAATCAACAACATGATCTTTGTCCAGCCGGGATCGATGTTCTAGGTGGGTTCGTGGCGCTTCTGATCCGCGAGCATCTCGAAGTAGGAGACGTCGAGCAGGCCGGCTTTTTCGACATTGAGCGCCGCGAGGATTTCGTTCACTGCGCCGCGGCTCTGCTCGGGATCGTCGGCGTCGGCGATCACCGCCTCGATTTCGCCGAAGTCACCGAGGCGAGTGACCTGGTCGAGATGCAGGCGGACGTTGTCGCGCATCATGAGGGTCCGGACTTTTTCGACGACCGCAATCGGGCCGAGAGCGCTGGCCAGAATCCTTAGCGTGCGCGGCGGGTCGGCGACCTTCACAATCTCGTAGTTGCTCAGCATCAAGGGGGCGCTCTGGTCGCGATGGTAGTAGATTAGAACGGCGCTGCCGTTTTCCTCGCGCAATTTCAACTTGCCGTTGGCGACGCGAAAGAAGGTATCGCGCTGATGGAGTATCGCGCGGCGCGTGTATCCAATCGCGCTCGCGCGCGATTCGGCTTCGGCGTGATTCGGCAGGCGGAACTTTGCTTCCAGGTTTTTCACGTGAGAAACTTGACAGTTCGGGAAGCGCGCGCATAGGCTTCCACGACCTCGCGCCGCGGCATTCATTTGAGTAAGCCACCCGAAATAAATGCGCACGACACCAAGCTTGTTGAGGCAGGCTTCGATCCGGCGGCAGCGCCGGCCGATGCGATCGCCAAGCTTCGCGAGCTGCGGGGAAAGCCCGGAGTGACGGACCTCGCGATCGCGCGCGCGCTCGGATCAATTGCGGACCCGGGCGCATCCGCGATGCTCGTAGAGATGGAAGCGGGCGCATCGGGCGCGATGCGGCGCGAAGTCCGTCGCGCGCTGTACAAACTGAAGCAGCACGGTATCGACGCACCCGCGCCGATTGCTCCCGCAGCCACCGCCGCGGTGCACGACAGCGACACTGAAAAGACCGCGATGCTGTCGCCGATCGATGGCGAAGGCGCGCGCATCGTGTGGATCGTCAAGCCTCGCGCGCAGGGCGGCCTGATCCGGATGTGGGCACTGATTTCCGAAGCCGAGGGCCTGGTGGGCGCGCAGAACACTCATCTGTCGCGGCGGGAGCTGAAGTCTGAGCGCGACGAGCTCGAGCGGCGCGCGCAGGTGAAGCTGGTCGAAGGCGATTGGCGGGTCGCCGATTTCATCGCATGCGAGGCATGGCGCAATACGCCCGAGTCGCGGCGCGGCCACGTCGGGAACTTTCTGGCGCTGCGCGCGGAGCTGATCACGTCGCCGCCGCCGACCGGGCTGGCGCATCCGGTTTATGCCGAGCTTGCCGCCGAAGCCGCCGCCGAGCCGTCAGTCGAGCTACTCAAGGAGCCTGAACTACTCGAATGGCGGCTGCCCGACGCGCAGCTGAAAGCATACGTGGATGAAATGAATCAGGCGGGCGAGAGCGTGATTGTGTTGAGCCCGGTGCATAAGCAGGAGCGCGTGAATGCGGTGATCGATCGCGCGACCACGGAACTTCTGACAGGCGACAACGGCAAGCGCATCCAGCGGCGGCTCGAGGATATCGCGTACTACATGGTGCGCGCCGGACGCCGCGAGCAGGCGGGATGGGCCGCGGCGGCTGCGGCGCGGATGCGCGACGGAATCGACGTGACCAAGGTACTTTTCTTTCAGGCTTTCATCCGCACGCAGTTGGGAACGGTCGCGGCGGCTGAGCAGCAAAAGGCCGAAGAGGAGCCGCGCCTGATTATGACGCCGGCGGAGGCGATGCGGGCGCGCGAGGCTCGCGAGGCGAGAACGCGGCGCAGATAATCGCCTGCGCGGCGGGCGGCAGGGGTGACCCCTGCACCCAGTGATAGGAAATCGCGAAATGTCGAGGACGACCTTTCGCTCTGGTTCTCACTTTTTGTGTCATTCAGAGCGCAGCCAAATAGCTCCGCTTCCAACCAGCCGAAGCCCTGAGCGCAGCCGAAGGGGAATAATCCCGGCTCCCGAGCGAGAAGGGGAACTGGATAAATGAGTGAGAAGGGTGTCCTTTTGTCATTCTGAAGGCCGAAGGCCGTAGAATCCCGGATCCGGATTCGGGACCCTACCGCTTCGCTTCAGGGTGACAGGAAAATCAAATGTCAGACCTCAACAACAGATCGCAATTGTCGTTCTTCACCTCTCCCTTCGTAACGGCGCTGCGGATACGGTCATGGTCGTGAAATGAGGCAAAGGAGAAGTTGTTATGCGAGTCTTCGTTACCGGGGCTACAGGGTTTATCGGTTCTGCGATTGTTCAGGAGCTAATTGATGCGGGGCATCAGGTGATCGGACTGGCGCGCTCGGATGCGGGCGCCAAGTCTCTGGCAGCCGCCGGCGCGCAGGTGCATCGCGGCGATCTCGAAGACCTGGAAAGCCTGCGCAGTGGAGCATCGATGTCGGATGGCGTGATTCATTGCGCCTTTAATCACGACTTCTCGAAGTACGCGGCTAACTGTGAGGCGGACCGGCACGCTATCGAGGCTCTCGGATCCGCGCTGGTTGGATCTGACCGCCCCTTGATCATCACCTCGGGGACCGCGGTCGCCCTCACGCCGGGCCGCGTCGCGACCGAAAACGATGCGCCCATTTCGAGTTCCGCCGGGATGCCACGCAGTGCGTCAGAGGAGGCGGCGGCTTCGGTCGCGCTTGGGGGCGTGCGCGTGTCGGTTGTGCGCCTCCCGCAGGTCCACGACCGGGTCAAACACGGACTCGTCAGCCCCGTGATCGACATAGCTCGCGAGAAGGGTGTGTCGGCGTACGTCGGCGACGGGCACTACCGCTGGCCCGCGGTGCATCTGATCGATACCGCGCGCCTCTACCGGCTGGCGCTTGAGAAGGGCGATGCGAACGCGAGGTACAACGCGATCGGCGAAGAAGGCGTCCCGTTTCGAGAGATCGCTGAGGTAATCGGCCGCGGCCTGAAGGTGCCGGTCATCGCGAAGCCCCTCGAGGAGGCATCCGAGCACTTTGGCTGGCTCGGGTTCTTCATGGGCGTCGATGCCCCGGCTTCAAGCGCGCAAACGCAGGAACGGCTGGGATGGCATCCGACGCAGGTTGGGATGATTGACGATCTCGAACATGCGAAGGCCTTCGAAGTGTGAGGGAGTCCTAATCTGGCGGGTTAGCGACGGGCGTGACGGCGACCGAGACTGCATTCCAGGTTCCGTCGCGCTTGGCGAAGACCCGCAGGAAACGCTGGTCGATGACGATGCGGCCGTCGTCCGACTCCAATTGAAGGCGTCCGCGGCTTATGCCGGTGTCTCCGAAGACCCGCACGTGTTGCTCACTGAATGTCGCCGATCCGGCCCGCGCCCCCGGCGGGTCAATCATCAGCAACGCCTTCGTGATGGGTTCGTTCAAGGCGGTCCAACCGGTGAAGTCATCGGCGAGGATGTGAGCCAGCGGCGCGCGGTCGGCGCGCCGATACGCCTCGTTCCACTCGTTATCCAGGCGCAATATCTGCGCTTCATCGTCTGCTTGTGTCTCCATGATGCACCCAGCCTCGCTCACTAGCCAGGTCGCCAGCCCTTTGGCGCTTCCATCATCAACGCCAAAATGTGCGCATCGGGGTCGCGGAAGAAGGTCATCCAAAGGTCATGGTCCTCCATCTGTGTGATGCGATGGATTTGGTCCGCGAAGGTCAGTCCCCGTGCCTCCAGGGCGGCGCGCGCAACTACGATGTCCGCGACCCGGAAGTAGAGGACGGCACCGTGTTCAATTGGTGCGTCGCCGCGCGACTGTTCCAACAATAAGCGCAGCCCGCCCATGTCGAAGAAGCTCAACGGCCCGAACCGGAAGAGCTTTCTCAGGCCCAGCACCTCTCCGTAGAATCGCTCGGACGCATCAACGTCCCGCACTTCAAGCGCAATCTGTCCAAGTCCATTGAGATTGATCGCCACCGGTTCCTCCTTGGGGTACAAATGGGAGTGCTGACCGCTCCTTAGGCTCTGCATTCTTGACACGAATCTCCGGAAACCATCCACCCCACGGGTTCGGGCACCGGACGCTTTTGTCGGCGCTTTGATTACAAGGGATCTCGTCGTCGTCATCCGAGATTCATAGCACTCCGCGCGGATTTCCAATAAGAAAAATGACTGTGATTTCACGCGGGGAGACGCTGCAACACGGGGTTGCCGGTCTGGAACGGAGCCATGGCGGCCGCCTTGGCGTCGCGGTTCTCGATAGCGTCGGCGGGAGCGTGATCGCGCATCGCGGTGACGAGCGCTTTGCGCTGTGCAGCAAGTTCAAGTTTCTCGCCGCAGCGTTGGTCCTGGCGCGGGTCGATCGCCGCCAGTAAAGTCTGACGCGCCGGATGGTCTATGCGCGAGATTACCTGGTTCCCTATTCCCCGGTAACCGCGAAGCACGCCGGCGAGCGCGGCCTGACGGTCGGCGAAATCTGCGCAGCCGCGATGACGCTTAGCGATAATACGGCTGGGAATCTTCTGCTCGACAGTTTTGGCGGACCGGCGGAACTGACGGCTTTCGCGCGGTCGCTCGAAGACAACGTCACGCGGCTCGACCGCCGCGAACCGGAGCTGAACGAGGCCGAACCCGGGGATCCGCGCGACACCACCAGCCCGATCGCGATGATCGAAGTTCTGCGCAAAATCGTTTTGGGGACCGCGCTATCCACTTCGTCTCGCGCGCAACTGACGGCCTGGCTCGTCGCCAACCAGACCGGGGACAAGCGGCTGCGGGCCGGCGTGCCGAAAGGTTGGCGGGTCGGGGACAAAACGGGCACCGGCGCGAACAACGCGACCAACGACATCGCGGTCATCTGGCCGCCGATGCGCGCGCCAATCGTCGTGGCGGCATATTACGCCGAGGCTCGCGAATCGGACGACCACTGCAATGCGGTTCTGTCAGAGGTCGGGCGCCTCGCGTCGGCGCTTTGAGGCGACGCGTGATGATGGAGGTGCGGGGTAATCAGTGCGCCTCCCGAAGCGGTCGCAGGTCTATGCCGTCACTCGCCTCGAAGGCGCGCGCGGGTGCGGCTACTTTACGCTGAGCAGATCGACATCGAAGATCAGCGTGGCGCCCGGGGGGATGACGCCGCCGGCGCCGCTCGCGCCATAGCCAAGGTCAGGCGGAATGATCAGCGTGCGCTTGCCGCCTACATGCATGGTGGCGACGCCTTCGTCCCATCCCTTGATGACCTGGCCCTGGCCGATCGTGAAGGAAAACGGCTGGTTCCTGTCGAGCGAGCTGTCGAATTTCTTGCCCTTCTTGCCGTCAACGTACAGCCATCCGGTGTAATTGACCGTCACGGTCTGGCCGGCCTGCGGCACGGGTCCGGTGCCGGTCTTGACGTCGATGATGCGCAGGCCACTGGGGGTGGTGACCTCTCCGGCGGCCTGGACTGCCAGGGGCACTGCGGCAAGCGCGAGGAGGATTGCGGACACGAATAGACGCGGGAAGATCATAAGGCCTCGTTAACTGAATTATAGGGATTTGATCGCCGGAAACCGCCGGCTCGATTTCGGCAGACACTAGCATTCATCGAGGTCGGTGCGCGAGAGGATGCCAGGAATTGGTAGTGTCCCGGTTTCAATCGGACGGGCCGCCATGCCCGCCATCTCTCTCTGTAGAGCGGCAACTGTCTTAGGACTCAGAGACTCTCCACACTTACAGGGAGGGCGTAGGATAACCTCGATCTTGGTTCTGGGAAGAGGCAGAATCTTGAATCGCGCGCGAAGCGCTCGGTGTATGAGGTCCCTCACCCTTCGGCAAGGCTCAGGGCAGGCTCTTTAATCCTCTCCCGACGGGATAGGGGAAGAAAGGATCCGGGATTCTTCGCTTCGGTCTGAATGACACAAAGAAAGAGGACACAAGAAATCGACGTTGCTCAGTTGTTGCTTGAATCCAGAACCCTGCCGGCTGCCACTCCCGTAAAGGAACGGGCGAGGTAAGATTCGCTGCGCTCAATTCCTTCACAGACTCTCTGAATGACACGGGGCCAGGTCAGGGAACGAACGCCGAGCCGGATTTACGTAGAGACTCTCCCATAGGCATAAAGGATAACTATCCATGATCGATCAGCAGCCGCTGCGCGGGGTTCGGGTGCTCGACTTAACGCGGGTATTGGCGGGGCCGTTTTGTACTATGAATCTGGCGGACCTTGGCGCGGAGGTAATCAAGATTGAGGTGCCGGGGCGCGGGGATGATTCGCGCAGTTTTGCGCCGATGATGCCGTCGGGGGACTCGGGGTACTTTTACAGCGTCAATCGTGGGAAGCGGAGCGTCACTATCGATTTGCGGATCGAGGATGGGGCCAAAGTATTTCTCGCGCTGGCGGCGAAGTCAGACGTAGTGGTCGAGAATTTCTCGCCGGGCACGATGGATCGCTTCAAGGTCGGCTACGCGCAGCTCAAGGCGGCCAATCAGAAGATCATTTTGTGCTCGATTTCGGGATTCGGGCAGACCGGGCCGATGACGTCGGCGCCCGCTTACGACATCGTGGCGCAGGCGCTTGGCGGCACGATGAGTATCACCGGCAGTCCCGGCGGCGAGCCGGTGCGATGCGGCGTGTCGGTCGGCGATTTGTCGGCGGCGCTGTACGGCGTGATCGCGATCATGTCGGCGCTTCGGGTGCGCGACCGCGACGGGGTCGGCAATCATGTCGATATCGCGATGCTCGATTGCCAGGTCGCGATGCTCGAGGACGCGCTCGCGCGCTACTCGGTGTCGGGGAAGATTCCCGGAAGGCTCGGCACGCGGCATCCGTCGATCACGCCGTTCCAGCAGTTTCGCGCCGCCGACGACTATTTCGTGATGGGCGCGGGCAACGAGGCTATCTGGCTTCGCTTCTGCGACGCGATCGCGATGCCGCAACTTAAACACGATCCGCGATTTCTGACCAACGCCAATCGCACCGCGAACCATCCTGAACTCGAGGCGATTCTCGCGCGCGTTTTCGCGACGCATCCGCGCGACCATTGGCTTGCGCTGCTGACAGACGCGTCGGTGCCGTGCGCGCCAATTGCCAACGTCGAGGAAGTTACCCGCGATCCCCATCTGGCGGCGCGCAACATGATTCTTCACGCGGAGCATCCCGAGTTTGACGGTCTGATCGTGCCGGGCTCGCCGCTCAAGAGCGTTTCCACTGGTGATGGTAGTGGGGATATCCCTTCGACCCGGTCGCCGCGGCTGGGTGAGAGTACCGACGAGGTGCTGTCGAGCGTGCTCGGCTACGATACTTTGCGCCTATCGGAATTGCGCAAGCGTAGTATCATATAGAGTTAAGGATTTGCAGCCGCGCGCTTCCATGACGCAACGCTGCCAAAGGAGAACACAGTGCGCGAAGTCGTTATCGTTGATGGAGTCAGGGTGCCGATTGGCAAAGCCGGCAAGGACAAGGGCTACTACAAGGACATCCGCGCCGACGATTTGGGCGCGATGTGTATCCGCCGCCTGCTCGAAAAAAATCCGAAGCTCGACCCCAAGGAAATCGAAGACGTGGTCTGGGGATGCGCGAATCAGACCGGCGAGCAGGGCCTGAACGTCGGCCGAATGATCGGACTACTGTCGGGACTGCCGGTCGAGGTCGCGGGCACCACGATTGATCGTCAATGCGGATCGAGTCTGCAGGCGGTGAACTTCGCGGCGCAGGAAATCATGACGGGCGCGGGTGAAGTCGCAATTGCGGGCGGCGTCGAGCACATGACGCATGTCGCGATGGGATCGGGAATCCTGCCCAATCCCAAGCTGATGGATATGTTCCCGCGCGACATGTTTTTCATGGGGATGACGGCCGAGCGGCTGGCCGACATGTACAAGATCACGCGCGAGCAATCTGACGCGTTCTCGCTGCGATCGAACATGCGCGCGGTGGCGGCGCGCGAGCGCTTCAAAGAGGAAATTGTGCCGGTCAAATTGCCCGACGGCACCGTGGTTGACGTGGACCAGGGCCCGCGCGCAGAAACCACGTTGGAAAAGCTCGCCGGGCTGAAGCCGTCGTTCAAGCCCGACGGCCAGGTGACGGCAGGCAACTCGTCGCAGTTAAGCGACGGCGCTGCCGCGGTGCTGCTGATGAGCGCGGAGCGGGCTCGTTCGCTCGGGGTGAAACCGTTCGCGAAGATTCGCGCGACGGCGGTCGCGGGCGTGCGACCGGAAATCATGGGATGGGGCCCGGTGCCTTCGACGCATAAGGCGCTCGGGCGTGCGGGACTCAAAATCGGCGACATCGACTTGTTCGAAATCAACGAAGCGTTCGGCGCGCAGGTCCTCGCCTGCAACACCGATCTCAAAATCGACGAAGAACGGCTCAACGTGAACGGCGGCGCGATCGCACTGGGGCATCCGCTGGGATGCTCGGGCGCGCGGCTGGTGGTGACGCTGACCCATGAGATGCGCCGGCGCGGAGTCGCGCTCGGAGTCGCGACGATGTGTATCGGGATCGGCCAGGGAATCGCAACTGTAATCGAGCAGGTATGAACGCCAAGCTGCTAGCAATGCGCGTGCTCGGCGCCGCGATCGCAGCGGCGCTGATCGCGGCCGCATACATCAGCTACATGCAGCCCGAGGCGCCCAAGCCGCTTTTCCGGCTCGACTCACCGAGTCCGCAGGCGTCGCCGGCGAATCAGGGATCGCAACGAGAGACGCCGCCAACGGACGAGGGCCTCAACTTCAGCGCACCCACGCTTGACGGCAAGAATATCGACCTGAGCACTTACCGCGGGCATCCGGTGATTGTCGATTTCTGGGCGACTTGGTGCGGGCCGTGCCGCCGGCAAATTCCGGAACTGATTTCACTCTACAAGCGATACAACAAGTCGCGCGGGCTGGTGATAATCGGAATCTCGTGCGACCTGATCCAAGGCGACGGAGTGAAGGCGGTCGCGCCGTTCGTCGAGGAGTTCCAGATCAACTATCCGATCGCACTGGCCGATGAGCAGCTGGTCGATAAGATGGGAGTCGAGGCAATCCCGACGACGCTGTTCGTAGGCCCGAAGGGCGAGTTGGTATCGCGAATTGTGGGCGCGGGCCACGCGGGCGAGATAAGCGAGAGCGCGATGGCGCTACTCGACGGCGTCAAAGGCCACACTTCACCGGGCAAGCCGGACGACATCAATGGCCACGTCGTGGATATTTCGGTAGTGCATTAGATTCGCTGCGGCTATCTGGTTACTTTCACCTGCACCGAGGTCGTGTGGTGCAGCGGCCCGCTGTCACCCGCGATCGTAAGCGTAAAGATTTTGCCGGCTCCCTTCTTCGTGCGCAACTTCAACGTGCTGTTAGCAGTCGCCGGGTTTGGCGCAAACGTCGCCGTGCTCCCGGTCGGGGTACCGCTGACGCTCAAAGTAACTGAACCCGCAAATCCGTTCAGAGAGGTCACTGTCACCGCATAGGTCGCGGTCTTTTTGCGGCGAACTTTCTCGGACGCCGGCGATGCCGATAGCGCGAAGTCGGGACTCGGGGTTGGGGTCGGTGTAGGCGTTGCCGTCTCGGTCGCGGTGGCCGTAGGGCTAGCGGTACTCGAGGCAGTCGCAGTTGGCGTGGCGGTCGCAGTCGGCGGCGAGGTAGCCGATGCGGTCGGTGTAGCTGTCGCAGTCTGCGTAGCGGTCGCGGTTTGAGTGACGGTGGCTGTCACCGTTGGCGTCGTCGTCGCGGTCTGAGTCGCCGTCGCAGTTGGTGTTGAGGTCGCCGTCCGAGTCGCGGTCGCTGTAGCAGTTGGGGTTGAGGTCGCCGTGGATGTTGCAGTTGGGGTTGCGGTGAGCGTCGCAGTTGGGGTCGCCGTGGCTGTTTGAGTCGCGGTCGAGGTCGGCGTCGCTGTCGTTGTGGCCGTTGAGGTCGCAGTGGAAGTTGCGGTTGGCGTCGCTGTACTCGTCCCGGTGGCCGTCGTAGTCGATGTCGCTGTAGCGGTTTGAGTCGCGGTGGCTGTTGGGGTCGCCGTTAGACTTGAGGTCGCCGTCACTGTCGGTGTTAACGTTGCTGTTTGAGTCGCGGTGGCTGTCGGCGTCTGCGTTGGCGTCGCGGTATTGGTCGCCGTTGCGGTCGCGGTTGGCGTCACGGTCGCGGTTAACGTGGCTGTGGCCGTCGCTGTTTGAGTCCCAGTGGCGGTCGCCGTCTGACTTGGCGTCGCGGTGGCGGTCGCAGTTGGAGTTAGCGTAGCGGTCGCGGTCAACGTGGCGGTCGCCGTCGCGGTATGAGTCGCAGTGGCTGTCGTCGTCGCTGTTGGTGTGGCCGTCGCTGTTTGGGTCGCAGTGGCGGTCGCCGTCTGAGTTGGCGTCGCGGTATTGGTCGCCGTTGCGGTCGCAGTTGGCGTAACGGTCTCGGTCAGCGTGGCGGTGGCCGTCGCTGTATGCGTCGCGGTGGCCGTCGCCGTCTGAGTTGGCGTCGCGGTATTGGTCGGGGTTGCGCTCGCGGTTGGCGTGACGGTCGCGGTCAGCGTGGCGGTGGCCGTTGCGGTATGCGTCGCAGTAGCCGTCGCCGTCCGAGTTGACGTCGCGGTATTGGTCGCCGTTGCGGTCGCAGTTGGAGTCCGGGTGGCGGTCGGTGTCGCGGTACGGGTCGCCGTATGCGTGGGAGTCGGGGTCGACGACGCGGTAACGATGCAAGCGTTGGCGTAGTTCGAGAACTCCTTTTGGACAGTGTAGGTCTGACCGTCTCCGCCGAGGATGCTGCCCTGCTGCGCGTTGCAGATATCGCCGATCTCGCCGTTGTTGTTGTCGTACCAGGCCAGTGGCGGCGCGAGGGCGCCCGCCAGCCCTACTTCGCAGTCAGTGATTGTCTCGGTCATCTCGTGCGAGGCGACCGAGGTGTAATTCCCGAAGACGGTACTGCCGCCGCATCCAGTGGCGCAGCCCGACCCGGTCTGCATGTCGGGATGGACGCCGTAATAAATCTCGCCGATTGAACCGCCGGCGTCGATCGTGCCGTGGTAGGCGCAGAAGCCGCCTGCAACGCAGGACTCCGATCCCCCCAAGGTGATAACCGTCCCGTGGGGGAAAAAGATCGCATAGTAGGTGTTATTGTTGCCGGCCGCGTCGGCCGTGGGGGCGGGTATGTGGCCGGCGTTAATCTGGTTCACCAACTCGGTCTGGATGGCGGTGTCGTCGATCGGGTTGGATTTGTCCGTAGGCGTGATAGCGACTTGCACCGAGAAAGAGCCGTGGCCGATGGTCTGGTTGGTCCCCTCGCTGCCGCCGTGGTCGATAATGTCGGTGTTGTACTCGGTCAGCCAATCCACGTAGGCGCTGTTCAATACTTCTTCGTAAAAGGTCGCCATGCTCGGCGTGGAGGTGTTGACGACCTGCGATAGAAATTCGCCGTTGTTGCCGCCCGCGCCGCCAGTTCCCCACAGCACCTGAACCACTTGAAGGTTGGAGACGACCCGGCCGCCGTAGTAGGTGAGATGAGCGCCGCCCGGCGCCGCCGCTTTGAGACTACCGACCCGCCGGATCGGCAGCGCGTTGGGACCTCCAACCAGCAGCGGATTGCTATTGGCGCCCGACGCCGCGGAGGCAATCGTCAGCATCGCCAGCAGGACCATCGCGCTGCGCAACGTCGAGAGCCATCGATGCTCTCGCGCAGACCGCGATCGGCTCACCCTCGCGTGTCTCACTACGGTATTTCCGGTCTATCTAAAATCAGGCTTTAACTCTCTGCCCCGCAACTGCGGCAATGATTTTCACATTTCCGTTGATGAGCGGTCCAGCCCATATGAGCTGATAACCTCAGAAATTCAGGCAGTGCCTGTCCCGAGTAGTTCCAAGGCGTTCGAGGAAGGCTAAGAACGTCGCGGATGCGTCGGATTCTCGCGCAATGGGCGGCGTCAGCCGATGCGGACGCTGGCGCCGATCAGACGGAGCCCCAGCCGGGCGGCGACGCGCTGCGATGATCGGTTGGATTGGCTGGTGCTGTAGAAAAGCGCGCGCTGATTGAGAGATCGCATCGATGACCAAGCGGCCGTGACCGCCGCCGCAAGTCCACGGCTTCGATATTTCGGAAATGTGTAGACGCCGACCTCTGCTCCTCTGACTCCAAGGCGAGCCGCGAACGCCATCGACGCGATGTCGGCGCCGACGAGCGCGACGCACCATGGCTCCCAGAAGTCCCCTACCCGCTTGAAGCCCGCGGTCCGCATGTAATCCGGCATCCCGCGATCCGCGAGACGCGCCAACAATTGACGGCCTTGTTCGGAGTCGCCTCGGACGATCGCGGCGGGATGTTGGTATTTCAGTCCGTTCGGAATTTTATAGATGAGAGCCGACGAGGTTGCGGCGGGCTGGCCGTCAGACAGCAACTCGACCATCATTGCCAAGCACGCCGGCGGCGCGGCGGGATCGCTCGATGGAGGCTCCTTTGCGGCGACCTCGACTATGCGCTCCGCGATGCGATCGTCAACGTCGTAGCGAACGCGGGTAAGGTTACCGAACGGGCATCCGGCGAAGAACGCGCGCGGCCCCGACGAGCGATCCGGATCGTTCTCGCGCTCGATGCGCCCCGACGCCGACATGACGAACATCGTGTCGATATCGACGTGGAGCAGCCGCAGGTCTTCAGCAATCACGGCGCTGGAAATGGGCTCCGTCACATTCACAAGGTAAAGGCGGGCTGGTTTGACGATCAAGCTGACGGACGGCCCTCCCACTGTGTGGATTCGGGGTTGCGATGCGGGTTAAGATGCCCATTCAGTGATGGATCCGAAGGAAATCGAGACGATGATTGCGCGCGGGATTCCCGATGCGCAGGTCGAGGTGCGCGACTACACCGGCGGCGGAGACCATTTCGAAGCCGTGGTGGTCAGCGCGAGTTTCGAGGGCAAGGGTCTAATCGAACGGCATCAACTGGTGTATAAGGCGCTGGGCGACGCGATGCGCGCGCAGGTGCATGCGCTGACTCTCAAGACCTTGACGCCGGCGCAAAATCAGAACCGCAGATAGAGGAAATAACAATGGCGGACATAATCGAAAAGATCGAAGCGGCAGTCAAAGAAAACAAGATCATGATCTTCATGAAGGGTAACCGCAGCTTTCCGCAGTGCGGATTCTCGGCGGCGACCGTCGCGATTTTCGACGAGATCGGCGAGCCGTACGCGACCGCCGACGTGCTGAGCGATCCGGAACTGCGCGACGCGATCAAGCAATACAGCAACTGGCCGACGATTCCGCAGGTATATGTCGACGGCAAGTTCGTCGGCGGCTGCGACATCATTCGCGAGATGCACGAGTCGGGCGAGCTCGAGCCGCTGGTGAAAGCGGCGGTGGGAGCATCGGCGCAGCAGTAGATCGCGGCGTTCCAGGCAACCTAACCCCTAACCCCTTCCCGAGCGGGAAGGGGAACCGGATAAAGGAAAGACCCTTCCCTCGTCGAGGGAAGGGGAATAATCGAGCGGATCGATCGCGGAGGATATCCATGCTCACCGAACAGGAACGTTCGTTTCTCGAGGCGATGGCCAAGGCTCCGATGCCCACCGATGTCCAGGGGCTGCGAACGCTGATGGATACGTTCGCGCCGATGATGAATCAGAATCTTCCCGAGATTGGCGCGCTGCATGAGGCTGTGGAAATTCGGCCGAGTCTCACCGCCGATGTGGCGGTGCCGAAGGGGAAAGGGCCGTTTCCGGTAGTCGTGTATCTGCACGGCGGAGGATGGGTCGGCGGCAGTTCGAAATCGCATCGCAAACTCGGCATGCAATTCGCCGAGGCGGGTTATCTGACGATCAACGTCGATTATCGCCTCGCGCCCGAGCATCCGTTTCCCGCCGGCCTCGACGACTGCGTGCGTGCGGTGAAGTGGGCCGGGGAAAACGCAAAGCGATGGGACGGCGATGCGTCGCGGCTGGCGGTTGGCGGCGATTCTGCCGGCGGCAATCTCACTGCGGCGACAGTCACGTCGCTCGCATCGGAGAAATACGCGGGTCCGGGGAAGCCGAAGGCTGCGCTTTTGATCTACGGGTTGTTCGATTTTCCCGCGCAGATGAAACGCGACGGCGCCGCAGCGTTCGACGGAATGATCAAGGCGTACGCGGGCGCGGGATATCCCGCGATTCTGGAGGATCCGCGAGTCAGCCCGCTGCGCGGGGTGAAGCCGGGCGCGATGCCGCCGAGCTTCCTTATATGCGGCACCGCGGACACTCTGCTGCCGGAGACGCACTCGATGGCCGATGCGCTCAAGCGCGCCGACATCAGGCACGAAGTCGCGATCTTCGACGACATGCCGCACGGCTTCCTGCAGATGGACGTGCTGTCGGGATGCAAGCAGGGACTCGACAAGATGTTCGATTTTCTGCGTCGCACGATTTAGCGCTCAAGCCCGTTCAGCCGGGGAGAACTGCGATGGCCTGGATAAAGACTGTCGGCGAAGATCAGGCGGTCGGGCGGCTCGCGGAAATCTACCAGAAGTATCGCGGGCGCAACGGCATGGTGCCCAACATCATGCAGGCGTTCAGTCTCAAGCCTGAGCTGGTCGGCGCGGTGGCGCACACTTTCCAGGTCGCGACGTTCGGCGGATCGAAGCTGACGCGGGTGCAGGAAGAGATGATCGCGACGGTCGTCTCGTCGATCAACCGCTGCCACTACTGAACCAACGCGCACGCGGAGGTTCTCCGCGTCCATAGTAACGGCGATAACGACTTGGTTGCGCACGTCAAGCACGACTGGCGCACGGCTCCGCTGTCGGAGGCGGACAAAGCGATGCTCGCCTACGCGGAAAAGATCACGATGAATCCGTCGTCGATGACGCTGGACGACCTGAACTGCCTGCGCGCGCATTTCAGCGAAGAGCAGACGCTGGATATCGTGGTGATCGCGAGCCTGTTCAACTTTATCGATCGAATCGCGGACGGTCTCGGCGTCGAGCTCGATTCGGTGCTGAAGGAGATGGCGGCGAGGTCGCCGGATGGCGAGGCGCTGACGGAGGTTGCTGCATCGATGCGGGGGAAGAAGAAGTAGGAAGGCTGCTCATCATCCTGACGAAGCGAGGAGACGAGCCTCATGTGTCATCCTGACAGAGCGAGCACCGCGAGCGGCAGGAAATGGCTGCTGGCCTCCGGACAGCTTCGCGCAAGCGAAGCCGGTTCCGGTTTCTGAGATCGCGCAGCGCCCCTTGTTTATGACGGCGCGGACGTCGCGAACAATGCAAGCAACCTAACCCCTAACCCCTTCCCGAGCGGGAAGGGGAACCGAAAAAAATTGAAAGGGGAATTTACCAGAAGCGGATGCGGCCGGTATCTACGTGGACGAAGTCGCTCTTGGGATAGTAGCCGACGCCGCCGGAACGTTGCGCTAGCGCGGCGCCGCGGAGCTGTTCGAGGCTTCGTCCTTTCAGCGTGATGTCGATAGCCTTGCCCTCGAGGTGGAGACTGTGGACCGCGACGCCTTCGCTGTTCGCATGGAGCATCGCATTGGTCACGGGCGAGCGGTATCCGGAAATCACCTGGAACGGCTCGTTGACGCCTAGCCGGTGCTGGATGCGGGTCAGCAAATCGAGCAGCGCGGGATCGATCGGTTTTACTTCGTTGGCGCGGAAGTCGCGCAGGATGTAGTTGACCCGATCGAGTTCGCCGGGAATGTAGCGGCCATTCTCCCAGTACGTCGTGGTCAGGCTTTCGCCGGTATGCAGAGCGTAGAACTTGAGCGAGCGGCGTCGAAGCTGGACTGTCGTGCGGGCCATCGCGATCGCGGGCACAACCAGTTGTGCCGCGGCAATCGCGCTAATGCGGAGGAACCGCCGCCGCGATAAGTCCGCGGGACGCGTGGATTGCGACTGTGACTGCTCCCTCAACTTTCGTCGCCGCAATATTGCTTGCTGGCGTTCCCCCTGCGCGCTCGGTCATGGCCGTCACGTCGCGCGCGATGCCTTCCTGAGCGTCTAAAACTTCTCCGGCCCGAGGCCAGTTGATCAGAGTATCAATCCCACCGGTCCGCGCAAGAGCCCTTACCGCGTCGATGCCGCCGGTACCTTTCCGGTAAATGTCCTTGTCGCTCTCGAGAAAGACGTGGCCATCGTCGAGTTTCGCCAGCATCACAGGGTAATAGGCGATTATGCCGGGGTCATTCAGATCGACATCATCGAACAGCGCCTCGATGTCGTCGGGATGCAGCCGCACGCATCCGTGGGTTCGGTAGCTGTACACACTCCAGGGGTGATTGGTTCCGTGAATCCCGATAATCGGGAAGCTCAGCCCGATCCAGAATTTGCCGAGCGGATTGTCGGGACCGGGTTCGATTTCGTCGACGACATCCTTGCCCGCTTCTTCTTCCTCGCGCTGAATCGACGCGGGCACACGCCAGGTCGGATCCTCGCGCATCTGGATCACACTGAAGGGACCGGTGGGTGTCTGCCACTGTCGGGACGGTTGTCCAATCGCGACCGGATACGCACCGACGAGCCGGCCGTCCTCGAAATGAAACAGCATCCGCTGGGGCAGGTTGACCTCGATCAAGTCGGCGCCCTCGATTGGAACGATATGGCGATTATCGACGTGAATCGTTTCGCCTGGAGTCAGCCGGTCGTTAACCTGTTTGCCATTCTCGGCGGCCAGAACTTTCGGACTCTCGCCAAATCGCGAGCCGATCCTCGTAATAGTGGTGTCCCAGGCGATGAAATCGAATTGGCCGCCTGCGATCCGATGCGAAATCGGCGGGAGCGACGCGATCGGATCGGCGGCGCTGGCGGCGGGTGCGACTGAGAGAAATACCAAAACAATCACGCTACTCAGTTTTGGAATCCAACTCGTCACACTTCAATTGTGACGAATTTTAGAAATCGGCACTAATCGGTTTCGTGCCGAAGCGGTCTTACCGGGACGCTAATGTCGGATATATGTTGCGAGCGACGATTTGTGGCACAGGCTTTAGCCTGTGATTCTTTCCTGGATTTGCATGGACCAGAAAATCACAGGCTGAAGCCTGTGCCACCACCCTACTTCCCGATTTTCTTGAGCGCCTGCTCGACGCCGGGCATCCGCTTGGGCAGCTCCTTGCCCTGCATCCTCTGCAGAATGCCGCCCATGCCGAGCACCATGTGATGCGAATGGGCGTTGCGAATCGAGGTGCTGAAGCCCATCGCGTCCTGCGCGGAATTGACCGCCCATTTGACCATCCGCAGCGTAAAGCGGTCGCTCTCGGCGATTCGATTCGCGAGCGCCATCGTTTCGGTTTCGAGATCGGCGCGTGGCACGACCAGGTTGACGAAGCCGAGGCGGGCGGCCTCGTCGGCATCGATGAAGCGGCTCTGGAACAGAATTTCCTTGGCCTTGCGCGGCGGCATGTCCCACGGAATCGAAAAGTACTGCAAGAGCGAGGGCAGGAACTTGGCGTCGTCAGACGCGACGACCAGATCCATCGCGGCCGCGAACATCCAGCCGCCGAAGATGCATAGCCCCTGGACTTGCGCGATCGTCGGCTTGTCGAGATCGCGCCATCGCAGCGTGTTGTCGAGGAACATCTCGCGCGAGCGGGCGTATTCACCGCGGACGCCCTTGGGAAACGGGCGGAGCTGCTGGTCCTCTTTTTCCTCGGGCGTGCCGAGGTCGTGACCTGAACAGAAATTCTCGCCGGCGCCGGAAAGAATGATCACGCGGACGTCGTCGTCGGCGTTGGCCTCGGCGAAGGCGGCGTCCATTTCCTCGAGCAGGCGGCGCGATTGCGCGTTCTTGTAGCGCGGCCGGTTGAGGATGACCTTGGCGATGCGGTCGTGCTTTTCGTAGAGAACTGGTTTTTCTTCCATGGTGGTTGCGTCCTGACGGAGAGTGTCGAGATTGATTGCGACCTGACCCCTAACCCATTCCCATAGTGGGAAGGGGGACAAAAGTAAAAGCGATTGTTGCTGCCGCACGGCGGGGGTTGCCTGACATTCGGCGGGTTGGGTACGGTCGGGATTATCCTGGCCAAGGCGGTGCGAAATCATGGCGCTGTGGAAACCTGATCAAACCTTTTACCCGTCGGCGCGGATGGCGATGCAGGCGCCGCGCGAGCAGCTCGGCTACGTCGTCGCGTTCAATCCGACGCCGGCGAACAACAAGCATGACGCGCTGTGCGTGATCGACCTCGATCCGAAATCGACGACCTACTCGCAGGTCGTCGGCCGCGCCGCAGTGCCGAATGCCGGCGACGAGCTGCATCACTTTGGATGGAACGCGTGCAGCGCCGCGCTGTGCCCCTACGCGCCGCATCCCCATGTCGAGCGGCGCTATCTGCTGGTGCCGGGATTGCGATCGTCGCGGATCTATATTTTCGACACGAAACCCGACCCGAGGAATCCGAAGCTGGTGAAGACGATCGAGGCCGACGAAATAGCGTCGCGCACGGGATACAGCCGGCCGCATACGATTCATTGCGGGCCCGATGCGATTTACGTCAGCGCGCTTGGCGATCCAAAGGGTGATGGGCCGGGCGGAATCTTCCTGCTCGATCATGAAAGCTTCGACGTGCTGGGGCGATGGGAAGTCGATCGCGGGCCGCAGAAGCTTGCGTACGATTTCTGGTGGCATCTCGGCTGGGACGTGGCGATTACCAGCGAATGGGGCACGCCGAACATGATCGAAAACGGCGTGGTGCCCGAGTTGCTGCTGGGAAATAAATACGGACACGCGATTCACATCTGGAATCTGCGCAACCGGCGCCATCTGAAGTCACTCGACCTGGGCGCCGAGAATCAAATGGCGCTCGAGCTGCGTCCGTCGCACGACCCGACCAAGACGTTTGGTTTCGTCGGCGTCGTGATCTCGACCAAGGATTTGTCGGCGTCGATCTGGCTGTGGCATCGCGATGGCGGCGACTGGAAAGTTCGCAAGGTGATCGAAATTCCCGCCGAGCCCGCCGACGAAAGCCTGCTGCCGCCGGCGCTTAAGCCGTTCAAGGCAGTGCCGCCGTTGATTACCGACATCAACCTGAGTCTCGACGATAAATTTCTATACGTCGCGTGCTTCGGCACCGGCGACCTGAAGCAATACGATGTGAGCGATCCGTTCAAACCGAAGGAGACGGGCAGCGTGCGGCTGGGCGGGATCGTGTCGCACGGGAAGCATCCGAAGAGCGGGCCGCTCAACGGCGGGTCGCAGATGATCGAGCTGAGCCGCGACGGGCGGCGCGCGTACATGTCGAACTCGCTGTACGGCGCGTGGGATGCGCAATTCTATCCCGAGGGCATCCGCGGCTGGATCGCGAAGATCGATTGTGCGCCGGCGGGCGGGATGACGATCGATCCTGATTTCTTCACGACCTTCGACGGCGAACGGCCGCATCAGATTCGCCTCGAAGGCGGCGACTCGTCGTCCGATTCGTTCTGCTATCCGTGAGCTCGGCGTGGCCGTGGATAGCGGTCGCGGCGCTCGGCGCATATCACGGAATCGATCCGTCGATGGGCTGGCTGTTCGCGGTCGCGCTCGGGCTCCAGGAGCGGCGGCGCTCGAAAGTGATTTGGGCGCTCGGTCCAATTGCTGTGGGACACCTGGTGTCGATTGCGGCGGTCGTCGCGATCATCGGCGGACTGCGCCTGTTCTTTGCGATCGATCTGCTTCGCCCGATCGGCGCCGCGGCGCTGATCCTGTTCGGGCTGTTCCGCTTCATCTGGCCGCGCGCGCATCCGCGATGGGTTGCGATGCGCGTGAATGCGCCCGAGCTGGCGCTGTGGTCCTTCCTGATGGCGTCGGCGCACGGCGCAGGCTTGATGCTGTTCCCGATACTGATCGGAATGACGCCGACTTCGCCGCATGCGCATCACATGGCCGCAACCCACGCGCACACCGTCGCGCAGGCGATAGCAGTAGTGCTGGTGCACACGGGCGCGATGATCGCAGTAACGGCGGCAATCGCGATTTTAGTCTATGAGTGGGTGGGCCTCGCGATCCTGCGCAGCGCGTGGATCAACCTCGACACAATCTGGGCCGGCGCGCTGGTAGCCGCGGGAGTCCTATCGCTGGCGATTTGAGGGCGCGCCATGCCGCTTTTTTTGCGGGCGGCGGCGTGGCAGCATCGGGGGGTATGAACGCGTTGCGGATTCTGCTGATCGAGGATGAGGCCCGGCTGGCTGATTCTATCAAGCAGGGACTGGTCGAGGACGGCTTTGCGGTCGAAATCGCCGGGAGTGCCGAGGCGGCGGAGCCGATAATCGCGCGCGGCGCGCTCGACTTGATCGTGCTCGACATCGGGCTGCCGGGGAAAAGCGGGCTCGACCTGCTGCGCGAGATGCGCGCGGCGGGCAATCAGACGCCGGTGTTGATTCTGACCGCGCGGGGGACGCTCGAGGAGCGCGTCGCGGGTCTCGACAGCGGCAGCGACGATTACCTCGCCAAGCCGTTCGCGTTTGCCGAGCTGGTCGCGCGGATCAAGGCGCTGGCGCGGCGTCCGCGCACGCCGGCATCGCCGGTCATCAAAGTGGGTGACCTGGAATTCGACACCGTCAAGCGGCGCGCGAAAATCGGCGAGCACAATCTGAACCTGTCGCCAAAAGAAAAGATGCTGCTCGAGTTGCTGATGCGCAACGCCGGGCAAGTGGTGACGCGCGACATGATTGCGGAGACGGTCTGGGACTCGAACTACAGCTCGCTGACCAACCTGATCGAAGTCTTCGTGAATCGGCTGCGGCAGAAGATCGATCCGCGCGCCGACCGATCGCTGATAGTCACCGTGCGCGGAGTCGGATACACGATGCGCGCGGAGTGACCGCACCGCGCGATCGCCGCCCATGACGATCAGACTCAGGCTAACGATTTACTGGGCCGCGGTGCTGGCGGCTATTCTGCTGGTCGCGGCGATCGCGGCGATAAAGCTGTTCGAGCGCCAGCAATACAGCGCGCTGGACGCGGCGCTGCTCGAGGAGGCCGAGAACACCGCCGATCAAATCGAGCGCGGCGGCACGGGGAGCGCGCCCGGAATCCTGCAGCGGCTGACCCTCGAAACCGATATCGGGCCAGGCCGGCGAGCGCGAATCGTCACGGCGCACGGCGAGGTCGGAAACTTCGGCGACGTACACACGACACCGCCGCCGTTCGATCCGAGCCTGCCCACCCATGCGGCAGTTGTCGGCAACCGCGAGTTCAGGTTCGCAGTAGTTCCTATGATGTACAACGGCGAGATCGCGTACCTGCAGAGCGGTGTACAGGCGGGCCTCGTCGAGGAATCGGCGAGCGGCCTGCGCAACCTGCTGATCCTGATGGTGCCGATCGTGCTGATACTTTGCGTCGGCGGCGGATACTTGCTGGCGGGTCGCGCTTTGCGGCCGATTGAATCGGTGAGCGCGGAGCTCGAGGCAATCGGTCCGACGAATCTGAGCTCGCGGCTGACGGTCCCGCCGGTGGCCGATGAAGTCGCGCGGCTGACGGCGGAAATCAACTCGTTGCTCGAACGCCTCGAGCGTTCATCGGCGACCGAGCGCAGATTCGCGTCCGACGCGGCGCACGAACTGCGGACTCCGCTGGCGGTGCTGCGCACCGGGCTCGAAGTGGCGCTGGCGCGCGATCGCTCGGCCGAGGAGAATCGCGCGGCACTTGGCGCGGCGCATCGCGAGGCGCTGTCGCTGTGCAGGATTGCCGACGAGTTGCTGATGCTGTCGCGGCTCAATGGCGAGGTGATGGTCGATCGGCAGAAGCTGAATCTTCGGGCGCTGCTGAGCGAGATCGCGGCGACCGTCGGCCCGCTGGCGCATGCGCGGGAGATAAAGCTGACGGTGAATGCGCCCGAGGACGTGTTCGTCAACGGCAACACTGGGCATCTGCGGCGCCTGATCGTCAATCTGCTCGACAACGCGCTGAAATTCACGCCGCCCGGAGGATCGATCGAGGTCGGCCTGAAAGCTGATGCGAATCGCGCGATACTGCGCGTCGCTGACACCGGTGAGGGAATCCATCCGGGGGAACTGCCGCATATTTTCGATCGATTTTTTCGCGGCGCGGGGTCGCCAGGCGAAGGCAGCGGACTGGGCCTGAGCCTATGCCGGGAAATTGCGCGCGCTCACGGTGGCGAGATCGCAGCCGCGAATCTTCCGTCGGGCGGCAGCGCATTCGTCGTTACGCTTGCGCTCTACAAAGAGGATCCACACCGAGCGACTGTGCCACTCCGATAGCTGCCTCGCCCCTAAAATCACCTTAACTTCCATTAATTTGGCGAGTTGACGGGCCGCTGTTAGAATTTTCAGCATGGAGCCATCTCGCCGCCACCTATCTGCGGCCGTGCTTAGCGCGATCCTGTGCTGGACGCCGATAGCATCCGCCGCGAGCATTACTCTGTCCGACGCGATCGATCGCGCGCTGCATGTCGCGCCTTCGGTGGACGTTGCCGCGGCGGCGAGCGATATGACCGTCGCTCACGTGCGCGAGCAGCGCGCTCCACTGTTTCCAACCGTCGCGGCAGGCGGGGAGTACTACCAGGCGCCGGGCTATGACGAGGTCGTCACGAACCGCGGTCTTTCGGCCGGGATGCTGACGCTGGACTACACGGCGTGGGATTGGGGACGGCGGCAGGCACGCTTGCGCGCGGCAGAATACGTGAACGAAGCGTCGCGGCTCGGAGTGGCCGCCGCTCGTGCACAAATTGTTTTCGATACGACGATCGCCTACTTCGATCTGCTTCGCGCGCGCGGAACGCAGCACGCATTGCAGGACAGCCTCGAGCGCATGACGCGCTACGTAACTACTATCCAGGCGCTCGAAAAAAGCGGACGCATGATCACGAATGACGTACTGAAGTTCCGCACCGCGCGCGACAGCGCCGAGCTGGCGCTCGACGTGGCTCAGAGTAACAGCGAACGCGCGGCGGCAACCTTGGGCATTTTGATCGGCGAGCCGAATCAGCAGGACCTCGACATCGCGAGCATCCCGGGAATTCCGCCGAAACCGACGGGGGACCTCGCGCAGAGTCCGGTGATGCAAGCGGCGCAGCGCGCGATCGCGTCGGCCGACTCGCAAATCGTCGCGGCGAAGGCCGAGCGCCTGCCCACTTTTCAAGTTGCGTTCACGACCGGATTCGTCGGAATCGATCCGCCCAAGACCATCTCGCACAATTTCGGCGGATCGTACGACGGTGTCGTGTCACTGCCGGTGTTCGACGGCGGACTGATCGCATCACATATCGATCAGGCCAAAGCGAAACAGCATTCGGCCACCGCGCAGGCGCGCGAGACCGAATATATTCTGAAACGGCGGGTGGCGGACGCGGCGCTTCGGTACGACGAAGCTAATCGGCAGCTCGGCATCCTGTCGCGCGCGCAGCCGACCGCGGACGACAACTTCAGGCTGACGTGGTCGCGCTTCCTTGGCGGAGGATCCGCCACAATACTCGAAGTGCTGGACTCTTATCAGCAGGCCGAGCAGTTGCGGCTCCAGCACTTCGACCAGGAATTCAACGCGCGCGAAGCGGTGGCGGAAACCAGCTTGCTGTTCGGCCGCATCCAGTGAAGAAACGCGCAAGTTCGAATATCCACGCCGCAATCTTTGCCGCAGCAATGGCGACAGTGCTGCTGGCGGGATGCGGCGGCGGAAAACAAGCTGACGAGGAAGACTCGAAGCCGGCCAATCCGACGCTGCTGGTGAGTGCGGCCCGCGCCGAAGTGCATCCGATGACGGCTGAGCTTCGCCTGCTCGGCAAAACTGTGGCGATGCGTCACGTAATAATCCGCGCGCCCACTGCGGGACGGGTGATCGGAATCAAGCTGGCCGTGGGCGATTCGGTGCGCAAGGGCCAGATCGTCGCGCACGTCATCAATCGCGAAATTGAAGCGGCGGAAGCCGGCCTCGCCGTCGCGCGCAAGATCGATCCGCAGGACGCGCCGGCCCTCAGTGAATCCGTCGGACGCTACAATCACACTGGGGGAATACCGGTGCCTGCGCCGGAAGCGGGAGTCGTCTCGGCGCCGCCGGTCACCAGCGGCCAGATGGTCGCCGACCTCGACACGATTGTCGATCTGATCGATCCGGCGAGCCTCTATATCGATACCTCGGTGCCGGTAGCCAAGCTCTCGCTGGTGAAGGTCGGGATGATGGCGACCGTGACGACGCCATTTCGTCCGGGCGTCCAGTTTCCCGCGCGCATCGCGGCGATCCTCCCGAGCTTCGACGCGACCAGCGCGACCTCGTCGGTGCGGACGGACTTTACGGGCGCGGATCGAATCGCACAGGCTGACGCGCCGGTCGAGGTGCGGGTCGAGACGGCCAGCGTGCCCGACGCGATCGTAGTTCCGGCCGCCGCGTTGTTTCAGGATCAGGGCGTCGATAAGTATCACGTGTTTGTAATCGGGAGCGACGGCCGCGCGCATCGCAGAGACATCAAGGTAGGACTGCGCGATCACGATTTCGTGCAGGCGACCGACGGCATCAAGGTGGGCGACCTCGTCGTCACTTCGGGCGGCTATGCGCTGTCCGACGGCCTCGGCGTGCGGGTCGCGCAGAAGACTCAATGACGCGCAGCAGCTCAACGCTGGCGGTGCTGTCGGTATTGGCGGCAAGCGTGCTCGGGGTGATCCTGGCGCGGACGATTCCGAGCGCGGTATTTCCCGAAATTGTTTTTCGGCGCGCGACGATTCTCGCCGACAGCGGCGACTTGCCTGTCGAACAAATGCTCGCGTCGGTCACGCGGCCGCTCGAGGAGAGCGCGTACAGCGTCCCCGGCGTCTCGCTGGTGCGGTCGACGACGACCCGCGGCAGCGCCGAGATAGACGTTACGTTCGGCGAAGACGCCGATCCGCAGGTCGGTTTCCAGATGCTCAGCGCCTCGGTCGCGCACACCCGTGCGCAGTTGCCGAGCGATACCTCGGTCGACGCGGTGCTGCTGACGACCGGCACGTTTCCGATTGTCGATCTCAGCCTGAGTTCAAAGACGCGCAGCTTGCCCGAGATTACCGACGTGGTGAATTACGATCTGGTGCCGAGCCTGCATCGAATCGACGGGACTTACCAGGTCGGCGTGATCGGCGGCAAGTATCGCGAGTTCGTGGTGCGGATCGATCCGGCGCGGATGCTGCAACATGACCTGTCGCCGACCGACGTGGTGACGGGGCTGAAGAATAATAACGTCGTCGCGTCCGCGGGCCGGATGAACGAATCGCATCGCATGCTGTTGACGGTGGTGACGACCGACCTCCATCAAGCCGATCAGATTGCGTCGGTACCGCTGACCTCGGCGGGCGGTCAACCGGTGCGGGTCAGCGATATTGGATCGGTCGAGCTTGGTATCCGGGAAGATTACGTGCGGGCCGCGTCCGAGAATGGCGCCGCGGTGCTGGTGGGAATATCGCGACGGCCCAGCGGCAGCACGGAGAAAATCGCGGCCCAGGCGCAGCAAATTCTCGCGGACTTTCGGCAGCGCTATCCCGACATCAAGTTCTCGGTCTCTTACGATCAGTCCGACCTGGTCGCCGATTCGGTCAAGAGCGTGCGCGACGCGATAGTGCTCGGCCTGGTGCTGTCGGTGCTGGTGGTGCTCGGGTTCACGATGAGCCCGCTCAGCGCGCTGGTCGCGGCGGTGGTGGTGCCGTGCACCGTCGCGATCACGTTCATCGTGATGAAGGCGGTCGGGCTGACATTCAACATGATGACTTTGGGCGGACTGGCTGCGGGAATCGGACTTTTCATCGACGACGCGATCGTGATGATCGAGGCGATACATCGCGAGCTCGCGGCGAACAGCTCCGCTGCTGATGCGGTGGCCGGAGCGCTCAAGAGGCTTCAGCGTCCGTTGATTGCCTCGACCATGACGGTGATCGTGGTCTTCGGCCCGCTGGTTTTCACCTCGGGCGTGACTGGAATCTTCTTCAGGTCGCTGGCCGCGACGCTCGGCGGAGGACTGGCGATTTCACTGATCCTCGCAATTTACTTCACGCCCGCAGTTGAACTCGCGATCGCGCGATTTCGCGGGCGCGCGCGCGAAGCGGGTCGAATCTATCACGGCGTTCAGAGCGCATTTCTGACCGAGGTCCGGCCCTTCATCCGTATTCCGGCGCTGGCGATTCCGGTCGCGATCGTTTCCATCGTGGTTGCGTACCTGGTGTACAACAATATCGGTACCGACTATCTGCCGCCGCTCGACGAAGGCGCGTTCATCCTCGACTACATCACGCCGCCGCAGAGCACGATGGCCGATACGACCGCGCTGCTCGACTCGATTCAGTCGATTCTGAAATCGACGCCCGAAGTCGCTTCGTTCAGCCGCCGGACCGGCACCCAGCTCGGATTTTTTCTGACCGAATCGAACACCGGAGACATGTCCGTGCGGCTCAAGCCTGACCGTAAACGTGATATCGACGACGTCACCAATGGTATCCGCGAGCGCATCCTGAATACGGTGCCGGGAGTGCAGGTCGAGTTCTCGCAAGTGTTGCAGGATTTGATCGGCGACCTTTCGGGCGTTCCGGAACCGATCGAAGTGAAGGTTTTCGGCACCGATCAGAAAGTTATCGAAGCTACCGCGCGGCAGGTGGCCGACAAGATACGCTCAATCCACGGCCTGGTCGACGTCAAAAACGGAATTATCGAAAGCATCCCGGAGGAGGCGGTGGTGGTCGATAACACTTCGGCGGCGCATTACGGATTGAGCGCCGACGACGTTCGCGCAGCGCTCGATTCGGTGATTCAGGGGACCGTCGCCACCAGCGTGTTGTCGGGCGATCGGCTGGTCGACGTTCGCGTGCGCTACCCGGATGCATTCCACGAAGATCTGGGGACGCTGTCGGAGGTGATCCTCAAGTCGAGCTCGAATGCGCGCGTCCCGCTGGCCTCGGTCACGAAGCTCAACTTTCTCGGCGCGACCAACGAAATCGATCGCGAGCGTCAGCGTCCCGTCGTCCATGTCACCGCGCGGCTCGAAGGTATCGACCTCGGCACCGGGATAAACGCGGTGAAAGAGAGTCTGGCGAAGATGGCTCTGCCAGCGGGAGTATCACTCGAATATGGCGGCCTCTACGCTCAGCAACAACAGGCGTTCCACGAGCTCGCACTGGTGCTGGTGGCCGGGACGGTGATGATGTTCCTGATATTGGTTTGGGAGTTCGCGCGACTCGCCCCGGCGCTTGCGTGCCTGATTGCCGCGATGTCGTGTCTGGCGGGCAGTTTCATCGCGCTCGACGTGACCGGCATGACGCTCAACATCTCATCGTTCATGGGAATCATCATGGTCGCGGGAATCACCGCAAAGAACGGCATCCTGCTGCTCGACCATGCCGAGCGAGAAGTCGGTTCGGGCACCAAACCTGGCGCGGCGTTACTGGACGCCGCAACGGTGCGGCTGCGGCCGATCATGATGACGACGCTGGCAACCGCGGCGGGCTTGTTCCCGCTCGCACTCGGCTACGGCGCCGGCGCCAAGGTTCAGCAGCCGTTGGCGATCGCGGTGATCGGCGGACTCGCGTTCGCGATGTTTCTGTCAACTCCGCTGGCCGGCGGAATCTACCTGATGGGCACGCGCGGAAAAGGCCGCGGTGAAACCAGCCCGTCGCAGCCGGCCGTTTAGGCAATGCCCGGCCACAGACGATATCGGACTCGATCCATATATTGGCGGTACTCAGGATCGGCGGCTAGATGTTTTTCCTCCTGGCTGATTCTCCAGACCATGAAGGGAAGCGTCATCGCGATCAAAACGACATTGCGTTTGCTCGCAAATGACATCGCGTAGCCAATCGAAAGTATCAGCCATCCGAAATATATCGGATGGCGAACCCATCGAAACGGCCCCTTCGATACGATTCCACGATTGGCGGGCAATATGCCGAAGCTCCGGCCCATGTATATGCGGGAGACCTGGGTCAGGCCTATGCCAAACAATTCAAAAATGAGACCGGCGGTCGCGAGCGCACCAGTGGATGCATGGGTCGGACGCATGAACCACGGAAGAAGCAACATGCCGCCGGACGCGGCGATCGTCCGCAGATTCACGGTCGTGCTGCGCGGCGCAAATCGTGCGAACGACATGACGGCCATGACCGCCGCGCCGACGAGCCAGACGATGTTTGCAGCGCCCGCCAGAGAAAATGTGAGATCTCGCCCGGCCGGCAACATCGCAATCAAGAAGGATGCCGCGAGCACGCAGTCGCCCAGCGCGCGTCTCAATCCAGAGATAGTTACCTGCGATCGAGGAACTTCGGCGGACGCTGGAATGCGAGCGGCGACTGCTTCCATGAATACATAGTGCACGCGTCATAGTATATTAAGCAAGCAATCGAGAAATATAAGTGAGTATTGGATTGAGTATTCACTTCTATAGTAACTTGTAGCCATCATGCTACTGCGACTGTCGTCGTCGACTGGCTACTTCATGCGCAGCGTCGCGCGCGCTCTTGAGCGATTCGGCGGGCGGCTGATGCATCCCGGCGCCATTGCTGACCGCGATACCT
This sequence comes from uncultured delta proteobacterium, assembly GCA_963794325.1. GTDB lineage: Bacteria > Desulfobacterota > Binatia > Binatales > Binataceae > Binatus. The sequence goes on from CAWCDG010000004.1 coordinate 226,779, forward strand.
TTGCTAAGATGAGCGGCTGAGTCTGCAAGCCTGGTCGAGTGCCGAGGTGGCGGAATGGCAGACGCAGAGGACTCAAAATCCTCCGTGGGCAACCACGTGCGGGTTCAAGTCCCGCCCTCGGCACCAAATATTCGCCTCGCTGCCGAGCGCGTCGCACGGTACGTGAGCCAAAGCTCGAACGATTCGACAACTGATGCATCCTGGAATTCACGCCAAAAGCAATCCTGACAAGGCCGCCTACATCATGACGGCGACCGGCAAGGTTGTCACCTACCGCGAGCTCGACGATGAGTCGAATCGCGCCGCGAATCTATTGCGCTCGATCGGACTCAAGCCGGGCGACACAATCGCATTGTTCGCCGAGAATCATCACCGCTATCATCAGGTTCTGTGGGCGGCGCAGCGTTCCGGACTCTATTACACCGCGATCAGTTCACGCCTGACGGCGGAGGAAGTCGCCTACATCGTAAATGACTCCGGCGCGAAAGTTTTCATCACAACGCACGCGATGGCCGCCGTCGCGGTCCAGATGGACGCCAATATGATTCCGGGCCCCATCAAGCGCTACATGATGGACGGCGCAGTCGCGACTTATGAATCCTGGGAGGATGCAGTTGGCTCGCAACCAACGACTCCGATTGCCGACGAGACCGAAGGCGCCGCGATGCTCTACTCGTCGGGCACTACCGGCAAGCCCAAAGGCGTGAAGCATCGGCTGAGCGGACAGCCGCTGGGCGCACCAAATCCTATCGGCATGCTGCTGGCCGGGCTATACCAAGCGTCTCCCGAGATGATCTACCTGTCGCCAGCGCCGCTTTATCATTCGGCGCCGCTGCAGTTCACGATGGCGATTCATCGGATTGGCGGCACCGTGATCGTCATGGAGCACTTCGACGCGGAACAATCGCTCGCGCTTATCGAGAAGTACCGGGTCACGCACACACAGATGGTGCCGACGATGTTCATCCGGATGCTGAAGCTGCCGGAGCCGATGCGCCGTAAGTACAATCATTCGAGCTTGAAGGTGGTAATCCACGCGTCCGCGCCGTGTCCAATCCCGATCAAGGAACAGATGATTGAATGGTGGGGGCCGAAAATTTACGAATATTATGCGGGGACCGAGGGCAACGGGTTTTGCGCGATCGACAGCAGTGAATGGCTGCTGCACAAGGGCTCGGTCGGCAAGCCCCTGGTCGGCAAGGTACACATCGTTGACGATGAAGGAGCTGAGCTTGCGACTGGGGAAGCGGGGACGATCTTTTTCGAAGGCGGCGCGACGTTCGAGTACCACAACGATCCCGAAAAAACGAAAAGCTCGCGCAACGACAAGGGATGGTCGACGCTCGGCGATATCGGCTATCTCGATCGCGACGGCTGTCTCTACCTGACCGATCGCAAGGCAAACATGATCATCAGCGGCGGCGTGAACATCTACCCGCAAGAGGCGGAGAACCTGCTCGCGACTCATCCGAAGGTCGAGGACGTCGCCGTGTTCGGCGTGCCGAACGAGGATTTCGGCGAGGAAGTCAAAGCTGTCGTGCAACCGGTGGATATCAAGCAGGCCGGGCCGGCTCTCGAAGCGGAGCTGATCGATTTCTGCCGCGCGCACATGTCTGCAATCAAGTGTCCGCGGACAATTGATTTCGATGCCGAGCTGCCGCGCCATCCGACCGGCAAGCTCTATAAGCGGCTAATCAAGGATCGCTACTGGATCGGACACTCGAAGCGAATCGCCGAGTAAGCGTCCTGTCACAGCGCGCGTCGGAGCCAGAATCGAGCGGCTTGCGAGCGGAACCGCAACCGAAGATCAGCCACGCGCAATTCCTGGTCCAGTTGCGGCGGGCGATTCAGCTTCGCTTCACCCCGCTGACGTCTCCTGTCAGGACGTGGTGGCAAGCTGAAAGCTGTTGACCAATTCTTGCAGGCGCTGCTTTGCGTTCGCGAATACCGATACGCCGTCGCCTACCAGGATTGTGTCGAACTCGAGTGCAAGCAATTGCTGGACGCTGCGCCGCAGACGCGCCGGATCGTCCATCACGCGTTCCCGTAGCAGGCTCAACTGCCCTGGCGGATTCCCGACGACGGCGTCACCGACGATCAAGATTTTCCGCGCGGGCCAAAGGAATGCCACCTCGCCGGGACTCTTACCACTGACACCTATCACTTCGAGCGGGCCGATCTTTTCACCCTCGTGAAGCTCGCCGTCGATGACGGCCCCCTGCGCCTTCGCGTATGCGGCGTCCTCGGGATGTATGTAGCAACGGGCGCCGGTGCGCTCGCGAATCTTATTTGCGGCCCGCACATGATTTCGGTTGGTGAGGAGAATTCGGCTCACTCCCCTCCGGACGAGTTCGCTCAGGACTGCTTCATTCGGCTCGACTGGATCGATGCAGATATTGTTGTCCGGGCCGGGAATCAGCAGGCCGTTGAAGTTGTAGCCATGCGGCTCGGAAAACCACGACCAAGTGAGAACGTCGCCGAGAATCGTTTCCATCGCAAGACTCCTCGCCACTGAAATCGCGCTCCAGATCTTAATCCAGAGCGAGCGTCCGATTCCAACGCCGCCTCGATAGTTGGCAGCGCGGCCCTCACCCGACTATTGATAAAGAGGCCTGCCTGCGTCGTGCAGGTAAACTTCAGATCACTTGGGAGATATCATGGGTAAACTCGAAAAGAAGGTTGCAGTCATAACTGGGGCATCGAGCGGGATCGGCCGCGCGACCGCAATTCGATTCGCGGGCGAAGGGGCGGCGGTCGTGATCGCCGATCTCAATCGTGAAGGCGGCGAAGCAGCGGTGCGGGACTGCAAGGAGAACGGCGGCAGCGCGGTCTTCCAGCTCACCGACGTGTCGAGCGAGGAGAATATCAAGGGCGCAGTCGATCGCGCGGTGAAGGAATTCGGACACCTCGACATCATCTATAACAACGCTGGTCTTGGTGGTGCGGTCGGACCGCTCGAGAAGACCAGCGCGGAGAACTGGGACCGCAGTTTCTCGATCCTGCTGCGCGCGGTATTTCTCGGCATCAAGTACGCGGTGCCCGAGATGCGAAAGGCCGGCGGCGGTTCGATTATCTCGACCGCGTCGATCGCCGGACTGCGCGGCGCGCCCGGATTGCACGCATACTGCGCGGCCAAGGCTGGCGTGATCAGCCTGAGCCGATCTGCCTCGATCGAATTGGCCAAGGACAAGATTCGCGTCAATTGCATCTGCCCCGGACTGATCGCGACGCCGCTGACGTACAATCGCATCCCGGGCGGCGAACAGACCGCGACGCAACTCTTTGCGGCCTTCCAACCCTGGCCGCGCACTGGACGTCCAGAAGATATTGCGGCGATGGCGCTGTTCCTGGCCAGCGACGACTCTGAGTTTGTCAGCGGCCAGGCGATGGTGGTCGATGGAGCGGCAACATCCGGAATGGGCGCGGGCAACCTGGCCCGAGGCTCTCAACCAGCGCCGTCGATCCTCGATGACGAGTTTTCGGGGCCGTCGTTCCAGATGAAGCGTCCAGCCTGAAGGATGAAATCATGAAAACGACTGATGAACTGGTAATCGAGCTCGCCGATCGCGAAGCGATTCGTGAACTGCCCGTGCGTTACTGCGATTGCGTCTGGCAAAACGATCTCAAGACGATGGTCGAGCTTTTCGTCGAGGACGGGATATTTGTGATCAAAGGGCGCGAGCGAGAGGCGACGACCAAAGGCCGCGCCGAGCTTCGCAAGATGTACGAGCAGGCGCTCGGCGAGATGTCGCCGCGTCCTTACATCCACAATCATGTTGTAAATCTGCAGAGCAAAACCAAGGCGACAGGCAGATGCTACGTGGAACTGCGCAGCGCGGCGCGGGATATGGAGTGGATTGGAACCGGCTTCTACGACGATGAGTATATAAAGGTCGGCGACCAGTGGAAGTTCGCCTCGCGACGCTTCACGAGTATCAGGCTTCCGACCGCGCCTGCTGAGAGCGGACGCAAGTCGTAGGTCAGCGATAGAGCATCGCAGGATCGCGCTCGTCACGTCGCGCTATCTGCGGATTCCCGGCAGATCTTCGCGGATGCGCGCAGAAAAATCGGGAGAGTCATCGGCGGCTTTTGCTTTTTCGGTGATGTTGCTGCGCGCGCGGAGTTCTGAGAGCGGCATGCTCGTATCGATCTGGCCGCGTTCGTACAGGAGTTCATCGAGGTGGCCGTTGGCGAGCATCCTCCAGTCGAGAGTGCCGCCGACGCCAATGTTTTGCACATGGCCTCGGATGGTCGTCGTGCAGTTCTGGGTCAACGCGTTGTACCATTCAGGATGGTCCGCAAGGCGATTCACTTGCTCGAGGTAGTCAACCAGCAGCGCGCGGGCTTCCGGGGCGGGAACGCGGAGTCGATACAGATAGACCTGCTCGCCGCGGTGGTTGGTGCGCAGTCCGACCAGGTCGCGCTCGTCGGCTACCACATAGTAGAGCTCGTACTGGTGAAAGAAGCCGCGAAGGGCTGAGTACGATTCGCCTTTCTGCTTGCGCGTTTCGATCGAGATGGCGAGATGCTGGCCGTCATCGAATTCCCAGCTCACGATGGTGTGCGCGATTTCAGTCGGTCCCCAAAATGACAGGAACAGATCAACGCCCTTGATCCGATCGAGATCGTAGGTCCGCGTTTCCCAGCGCTGATCGTAATCGGTCTCGGATCGGTAGTTGAAATTTCGGAGGTTGTCGATCGTCACGCGGCTGCCGTTGAAGGTCGCGCGCGCCGTGCGGGCAACGTCGAACGTCCAGTCGCGGGTGTTGCTCGGCGGCATCGACGTCCACCACAGCGCCACGACGATCACCGGAAACAGCGCGACCACAAGGCCTCTCAGCAGCGGGCGAACGATCGCCGCAAGAACTAGGCTGACGATCGCCAGTCCGGCGGCCATCGGCGCGGCAAGAATGCGCGAATGCGGACCGTCGATCCAAATCGCCATCACGGCCCATGCGACGGCGGCGGCGACGATCACCGACAGCATCAGCGTCGCGACGAAGCGGACTGCGCGCCCGAGCATCAGTGGATTCCGGCGTGTTCGTAGAGGATGCGGCGGACCTCTTCGATCGTCTCGGGCGTCGCTTGGGTCGAGTGTCCCGAACGGACGACCAGCTCCGATTCGACACCGTCGATATGCGCGCTCTTGTACTCGACGACTCCGTCGTTGCCGTCCTCAACCGGCCCGCTGCCTTTCACCGGAATTATCGAATGCGCATGCACGCCGGGAGCGATCGGCAGCGACGAGAGGACCTTGATGAACCGGTTAGACGAATCCATGTTGTCCAGCGCGGTCGGAATCACAGGCGAAGCGCCCATCATGTTGTTCTCGCGAAGCTTCGCGAGCTGGACCGCGGTCTTCGCAAGACCGCCCGGCAAGTTGATGAATTTGTTTGCCAACTTAACGATAGGATTGCTGGCCATGTAGCTGCCGCGATGCGGCGTCGCGATGAAGATCACGCGCGTCACGAACGGCAGCGGTTTGAAGAACATCGCGCGCGTGGCAAGGTCGCGGGTCTCGGGATCGAGTTGCGCCTGGTCAAACGGGACAGATGTGATGTTGTTCCAGAAGCGATTTCCACTATCGACGACCATCATCTTGGTCAGCAGCCCGCCTTGGCTGTGACCGATCACCACCATCTTGTTGAGCGACGGGTCCTTGCCCTCGGGATCGACGGCCTTGCGCACATTGATCAGTGATTCACGCAATCGCATCGCAGACAGCACGATCGGATTTCCGCTGTTATAGATGAAGAACCAAAGCTGATAGCGCGATGCGATCGCGGGATCGCCAAGCAACTCGTTGGTCATTTCAGCCCATCGGGCGGGACTCGACGCCGTGCCATGAACGAACACCACCGGAATCATGTTCGGGTGGTATGGATGCAACATGAAGAGGCCGTTGACGTCGCTGGCCTTCGCGCCCGGAATGGAAAAGTCTCCCTTGCGAAAGCCCGCGAGCTCGAAATCCCAGATCGGCGCACCCTCCAGGCGATAGGCGAGCGCCGCGCTGGGATCGGATTCGAGAGGCACGGACTGACCGCCGACCTGCACGTAGCCAGCCCGGTCCTCGTCGTAAAGTTCAACCGTGCCGCGCAGACGCCCATTACTCATCGCGAGTCGAGGATCGTCGAAGCGCACGAACGCGGTGATTGGCACCTTCGCATTCGCGGGAATCCATTGGCTCCCAGGACTGCCCGGCGTCGGCTCGGCTCGGGCCGATAGCGCCGCGCCGATACCCGGTCTGCGGTAGGTATTCCGGAGCCCGCGCACCTCGAGGTCCGCGAGCGAGACAAATTTCGTCAGATGACTGCCGCCGTAATTGAATCCCTCCGGCTCGACTCCGAGGCTGAGGGATCCAAACGGCAAGCTCAGTTGACGCGCGCTGAGATCAACTTCCTTTCCGTCTTTGGTCGCGAGGCCCAACGCGATGCCTCGATTGTAAAGATCAACAGTGAGGGTGAGGCGCGGATCGTACTGTCCGGGCGCGTCGGCCGGATTAGCCGGAAACAGGAAGGCGTACGCATAGGCGGCGGACGCGAGGTAGTAGGATTGATTCCCCGATTCTTCCGCATATTCAAACGAGAGCTCGGATAGTGCAAACAGCCGATCGCGCTCGTCAGGCTTACCGAGCCCCGAGTTCAATTCGGCCAGGACTGTTTGGGGATCGCTTTTGAAACGATCCGTGAGCGCGGAACGTTCCAGAATCTGCGTCGAGTAATCGCTCGGCTTGCCGGTTGAAAGGACGTTCGCATTGAGCTCGCGATGCGCCGCTTGCTCGTTGAGGCGCGTCACCCCTACCGGCGTCGCGCAACCGCCCGCAAACAGAGCGATGAGCGCAAAGACAAGTAATCGACGTCGAAAAGACAAACTATTCGTTCACTTCCTGCCAGTCTTGCCGCGATTGTATTCGGTTATCGCATGCTTGGCAGTATCGGGCCCATGTGGAATCTGTCAGCCCTTCGCCGCCTTGTCGAAATTCGTCACTTTACGCTGTACCCGCGACCATCCAGACAGGCGGCCATCGCGCGTTGATACGCGGCACCCGCTTGAGAGGTCTGGGAGTTTGCCTGCTGTTTTTGCGAGTTCGCCTGGTCCAGGCGTTCATCTCTGCGTTTAAATCCGCCGGCCATTCCACCCATCGCAGCTCCGGCGGCAGCTCCTTTGCCGGCGTTTCCTGCAATCGCGCCACCGACCGCGCCCATCGCAGCCCCACGCCCAGCTCCCTTCAGAACGTGCGGTTGCGACGGCCGATACGGCTGCGGATCAAGTGCGTTGGGGTTGCTCGGGTAGGACACGCTCGGGTCGAAACCAGTTTGCTGAACGGACCATGTGTGGCACTCGTAGCGATCCTTATCCTGCTGCGCCTGACTCTGATTGTTTTTGGGGTATATGAACATTTGTCCGCTTTGCGCAGCGGCGATTGCTGGAATCAGAAGGACTAGCGGCAAAGATCAAAATCCGCGACCACATGCCTGCCTTTGCCATCCGGAAATTTCCTGCTGTGCGAGTCATCTCGTACTCCTGTTTTTTCAATTCAGACTAGACTGTGCCTTTCGCATTCGCGGTTAGCAAACCGCTTGTCTGACGTGGATTTTGAGTTCTCCAGATAACTCCGGCGTCCAGCGAATTCGTGGTCTCGCCGGGCGGCGTCTGTTCATACTCGGGGGATGAACGGCGAACGAATCGCGGCCGCGATGCGTCAGCCTGCGATGCTGGCAGTAGTCTGGATCTGCGCGGTGTTGTGCTGATCGGCACTCTGACTAAGATGCCCGGCCAGTGGCATCGTCGCGATTTCTCGAACTACTACGAATCGGCGTGGGCGATACGGCACGGAATCGATCCATATTCCACCAATCTCACGCCGATCGGCACGCAGCTTGGCCTCGAGACGAACTGGCTGGTTCATGCCTCCGAGACGCCACCGTTTCTGCTCTGCTTCGAGCCCCTAACCCGGATGCGGCCGCGCACCGCATTCTGGATCTGGACCGCAATCAATTTTTTGTCACTGGCGATTGCGATGTACCTGTTGCTCGCGCATCGACGCGATCTGTCGGGTCGCACCGCATTGCTGCTGGCGGCGCTGATGCTGATGTCGGCACCGGTGAATCTGAATTTTTACTGGGGACAATCGCAGTTGATCGTCCTGGCTCTGATGGTAGCTGCGATGCGTGCGATGGAACGCGATCACGACGGCACGGCAGGCTTGCTGATCGCGGCATCAGCGCTGTTGCGGGCCTATCCGCTTCTGCTCGTCGGCTATTTTGTATTTCGTCGAAAGTGGCGAGCGGTCCGTTTCGCGACGATCGGAATCGCAGCAGGAGGATTTGCGACGATCGCGATTTTGGGCTTACCGCAGACTCTCAGCTTCGTGCACGGCGCATTGTGGCTAACTGACTACAGAGTAGTTAGTCGCGTCGATAATCTTTCACTTGGACCATTCGTATCCCGAATGTTCTGGTCGCTTGCCGGTACCGCGCCAGGCTCATCGGCCGATTGGATCAGACGTGCCGCTATAGCCATTGCGGACGTAGTAGTACTCGGACTGACTATTCGCGCGACGCTCGCCCACGCCAACGGCGAGGATCCAGACTGGAGAATCTACTCACTTTGGATCGTCACCGCGATCATGCTGACCCCCGTCGGATGGCATCACTACCTGGTGTTACTGGCTATTCCATTCGTGCAAATGGTCGCGTCGGCTGCGGGCAGTCGGTCAAGCTCGCGAGCCATCTGGATGGCGGCGTTGTCCTACATGCTCAGCGCGATTTCGCTCCGCGCCTTCAGCCGCTTCATGGTGCCGCCGCCAACCGCGTTTCAACTCACCTTCCCAGTGCTGACGCGCGCGCTCGAGGAGACGAGCTTCATCGCATTGCTCACCGGATACATTGCAGCGTATTGGTTCGCGACCGATTACGTCCGGGTTCCAGTGACCGAAGTGGCACCGGCTTCAGGTGATTCCCGGTTGCATGCGCAAGAAAATTTTAGAGACCGAGCATTCTCCTCAACTTAACTGCGCTGAAGCCCAGCATCGTTTCATCGCCGATGCGAATGACTGGCACTGCGCGAAAGCCCATGCCGGCCAGCTCGTTGATGAGTGAAGGATCCTTCGCGATGCTCTTTTCGACGAAGCTGACGTTGTGTTGGATGAGAAATTCTTTCGCCTGATGGCAGGCCGAGCATCCGGTGTTGGTGTAAATTACGACTTCCATGCGATCTCCTTTTTTTGCCGGCGCGACGCTTGCACCGGCATGCACTCGCCGCCGCAAGCCTCGACCATCTTGCGCAAGGTCACGCGGAGCCGCTGCAGGCGGGCGATCTCGTCATTCATTTTGGCCAACTTCGCTTCAGCTTTTCGCGTGACCGGCCCGCATTCCGCGGTCGATTTGACGCCTAGCGAAAGCAGTTCCTTGATTTCCTTCAGCGTGAATCCGAGCCGCTTCGCATCGACGATGAAACGCAATCGATCGAGCACGTCGTCAGAATAATTCCGGTAGCCCGAGAAGCTTCGCCGCGGCGCCACGATCAATCCTTGCCGCTCATAGAAGCGAATAGTGTCAATACTCACTCCCGCCACATTAGCTACTCGGCCAATCGTCATCTGAACCTCACGATAGACCCTTGACTATAGTCCAGAGTCAAGCACGTCGATTAATTCGCGGGAATCGCAGTCACGTAATCGAAATCCAGCGCTTGATGGTTGATTCCGCGCACCGGCGGCGCGATCCAGTTCGCGAACTTACCCGGTACGGTGACGGGCTTCATCAATGATGCGACGAATTCACGATCGGCTTGCGTCGGCAGCCATTCCGATTGGTGCCGTTGCCACTCCTCTTCGCTGACGATCTGCCCGGCCGGCGTTACGTTCACACTCGCGAATTCGCCGATCGATCGTCGAAACCCGCGATGCGGCAGTTTGAGCTCAAAGCCTACCCCGGCTTCACGAATAATCTTGTTCCATCGCGCCAGCGCGCGCTCGCAATCGGCAATATAGGAATCGCGTAGAGTCTCGTTCAACGCATTCAGCGCCGGCTGCTCAGTCTGAATGATTTTTTCAGTACCAGGTTTCAGGACTGGGTAGCTGGCACCTTTCAGCTGATGGTCGTCGTCTCGGTCGGTCTCCTTGAAGCGTCCCTTGAGGCCTGCGCTGTAGTAAGTCGCCGCATTCGTGGATAGCTCGGACCCGAACAGATCGAGCGACACTGAGTAATGAAAGTTTATATACTTCTGAATGATACTCAGATCGACGCCGCCATACTCACTGACTATTTCAGTATTGTGCTCCTTCATCAGTTGGCAGGTGCGGGCGATGACGCGGCCGACTCCCGACTCGCCGACGAACAGATGATGCGCCTCTTCGGTCAGCATGAAGCGGCAGGTGCGCGCGAGCGGATCGAATCCCGATTCGGCCAGGCTCGCGAGCTGATACTTGCCGTCGCGGTCGGTGAAATGCGCGAACATGAAGTACGACAGCCAGTCGGGCGTCTTCTCGTTGAACGCACCGAGGATGCGCGGGTTGTCCGCGTTGCCCGATCGGCGTTGCAACAGCGCATCAGCCTCTTCGCGGCCGTCGCGTCCGAAGTAAGCGTGGAGCAGATAGACCATCGCCCACAGATGACGCCCTTCTTCGACGTTGACCTGAAAAAGATTGCGCAGGTCGTAGAGCGACGGACAGGTCCTGCCGAGATGCCGCTGCTGCTCGACCGACGCCGGCTCAGTGTCGCCCTGCGTCACAATCAGCCGGCGCAGGACTCCGCGATGCTCACCCGGCACGTCGCGCCAGACCGGTTCGCCCTTATGCTCTCCGAACGGAATGCGGCGATCGAGCTCGGGGTCGGCCAGGAAAATCCCCCATCGATAATCCGGCATCTTGACGTAGCCGAAAGTCGCCCAACCCTGCGCATCAGTCGAGATCGCGGTCCGCAAATATACATCGCAGCCCTGAAAAGTTTCGGGGCCCATTTCATTCCACCATTGCAGGAATCCCGGCTGCCACGCCTCGAGCGCGCGCTGCAGGCGGCGGTCGTCGGTAAGATTCACGTTGTTGGGAATCCGCTCGGAATAGTTGATCGCCATCAGACTCTCCTCGGATCGAATTCCGGCCGCGCTCCGGTGCCGTAAAGTTTCAGCGCGCCTTTTTCTCCGACCGCGTTGGGCCGCTGAAAGATCCAGTTCTGCCACGCCGACAGACGGGCAAATATTTTCGATTCAATCGTCTCCGGCCCGCCAAATCGCAACGACGCCTCCATCCCGGTGAGCGCGTCCGACGAAAATGCCGCGCGTTCCTCGAGCGCAAGGCGCACCTCGTCGTCCCAGTCGATCTCGTCGGGCGTGAACGTCACGAGGCCTTCTTCATCGGCCTGAGATGCATCAAGCTGCTCGCCAATCTTCGCGCGCAAATGCTCGACGCGCTGCGGCTCTCCCAGAAACCTGCTCTCCAGCCGCGTCAATCCGTTGCACATCGGCATCGCGCCAAAATTTATTTCCGTGAAGCTGATATTCGCCGGCATCGATTCGTCGCCCTCGCGCAGTCCGCGCAGCATGTAGGTGCGATCCGACGCCAGCGCAAGCTCCAACAGCGTCCCGCAAAAACATGACCCCGGTTCGATCAATGCGAAAATCGATCGCGAGCTGACGTCGAGTCGTTTCAACATGCGTTTCAAGTAGAGCCGGATTTCTCGCACCAGCCAGTCGTCTGCGTTTGCGGCGAGGAATACGTCGTGCGATTTCACCAGCGCCGCATCGCCCAGCGTGCGAAAGATCCACGTCCGCACCGTGTCCTCGTTGAAGCGCAGATGCAGGATCGCATCTTCGAGTTCGCGTGCAATCGCCAACGGCCAGAAGTCCGCGCCGATCGAATGAGCGTCCTCGACGTTGCGCGGCGCCGGATTCTTCGGACCCTCGACAGTGAAGGTCGCGGTGGAATTGTCACGATCGATATCGATCGTCAGGTACTGATACTTGATCCGTCGCTCTTCGATGTCGCGCTGGAGCCGGCCGAAGGATATTCCGCGAGGATTAGCGGTTCCATTCGCACGCGCGGCAAACTCGAGCGCTCTTCGCGATGCCGACTCGATAAGCTGCGACCGCGGAACGACCTCGTCCACCAGTTGCCATTCGACAGCGCGCTTGCCCCTGACTCCTTCCTCGGTGGTGCAAAAAAAATCCGCGCGGTCGCGTCGGACGCGGCGCTTATCAACCAGCCGGGTCAGCCCGCCCGTCCCCGGCAGCACGCCGAGCAGCGCGACCTCCGGCAGGGAAACGCTGGTCGAGCCATCGTCCGCCATCATTATATAGTCGGTCGCGAGTGCGAGCTCGTAACCACCGCCGGCACACGCCCCGCCAATCGCCGTCATGTAGTACTGGCCCGAGTTGAGCGTCGCGTCCTCAATCGCATTGCGCGTCTCGTTGGTGAACTTGCAGAAATTCACCTTGAACGGATGGCTCGACAGGCCGAGCATCCTGATGTTCGCGCCCGCGCAGAAGACGCGCTCCTTGCCCGACGTGACGATCACGCATTTCACTTCGGGATGCTCGAAGCGCATCCGATTCACGGCATCGTTGAGCTCGATATCGACCCCGAGATCGTACGAATTGAGCTTGAGCTCGTAGCCCGGCGCGAGGCCGCCGTTTTCATCCACGTCCATCGCGAGCGTCGCGACCGGCCCGGCGAAACTCAAACGCCAATGCCGATATGCGGACGGCTCGATTCGAAAGTCGATCATCAGGAAGTCTCCCGCTTGGAACAAGCGTTCAGCTTAATATAGACCGCAAAATACCTGTCGATTCAACAACGGTGGTTGTCGCGATTCACGCGATGCGCCTGACCACGACCATCGCGTGCCCCGCGACGTGCACCCGCTCTTCGAATAGATGTGATCGCGAGTCGCTCAGCGTGGCCGGATCGGCTGTGTCAAAGACGATGGTCCACTTCCGTCCCCATTTTTTCGGCGGCAGCTTGAATTCCATCGGCTCGCTGTACGAGTTGAACATCAGAAAGAAGCTCTCATCGGTAATTCGCTCGCCCATGCGATCGCGTTCGGTCATCGCGTTGCCGTTAATGAACGCCCCCAGCGTCTTCGCGTATCCGACTCCCCAATCGCTTGCGATCATCACGCCGCCGTCGGGCCGGAACCATTCGAGATCCTTCAGCCGGTTGCGCTTGGGCGGGATGCCGGTGAACCATCCGCGGCGTCGAAAGATCGGATGATCGCGACGGAGCTGGATCAGCCGCCGGGTAAACTCGATCAGCGCCTGATCGGCGCTCTGCCAATCGATCCACGAAATCGGATTGTCCTGACAGTAGGCGTTGTTGTTGCCGCGCTGCGTACGTCCGAGTTCGTCGCCGTGGAGGATCATCGGCACGCCCTGTGACAGCATCAGGGTCGCGAGAAAGTTGCGCTTCTGCTGCTCGCGAATCGCGCGAGTCGCGGGATCGCCGGTCGGTCCTTCGATGCCGCAATTCCACGATCGATTCTGACTGTCGCCGTCGCGATTGTCCTCGCCGTTCGCCTCGTTGTGCTTGTCGTTGTACGAGACGAGGTCGGCAAGCGTGAAGCCGTCGTGCGAGGTGACAAAGTTGATGCTCGCGAGCGGCGCGCGGCCGACGGCGCGATACAGATCTGAACTGCCGGTGACGCGCGACGCCAACTCGCCCATCGAACCGTCCGCGCCGCGCCAGAAATCCCGCACGCCATCGCGATACTTGCCGTTCCACTCTTTCCAGTTGACCGGAAAATATCCGACGCGATAGCCGCCATCGCCGATGTCCCACGGCTCCGCTATCAGCTTGGCCGCCGATATCACCGGGTCCTGCATAATTGCCGCAAAAAACGGGCTGGTGCCAAACTCGCCGCGAGGACCGCGGGCCAGCGTGGTCGCCAGGTCGAAGCGGAAACCGTCGACATGCATCTCGTCCAGCCAGTAGCGCAGGCTGTCCATCACCATTTGCAGAACCCGCGAATGCGTCATGTCGAGCGCGTTCCCGGTGCCGGTAAAATCCTCGCAGCGACCGCTGCCATCGTTTCGCAGCCGGTAGTAACTCGCATTGTCGATCCCGCGAAAACAAATCGTCGGCCCGGTCTCATCGCCCTCGCCCGTATGGTTGTAAACGACGTCGAGAATCACCTCGATTCCCGCGCGATGGAACGCCTTCACCATCGATTTGAATTCCGCGACCGAGCCGCCGACGGCGCTGCCTGACGCGAAGCGCACATCAGGCGCGAAATAACCAATTGAATTGTATCCCCAGTAATTGGTCAGCCCGAGTTTTTCCAGGCGATGTTCAGGAGCTACCTGATGCACCGGCATCAATTCGATCGCGTTGACCCCCAGCCGGGTCAAATGTTTGATCACCGGCGGCGACGCGAGCGCCGCATAGGTTCCTCGCATCCTGCGCGGCACCTCAGGATGCGCCGCCGTCATGCCCTTCACGTGCGCCTCATAGACGATGAGATTCTCGAGCGGAACTTCGGGCTTGCGATCGCCCTCCCAGTCGTACACCGAATCGACCACTACGCACTTGGGCATCGCGGGCGCGCTGTCGCGCAAATCGAGACGCGGCGGATTGCCCGCGGTAATCGAGCGATAACCCATCATCGAGTCGTTCCATCGAGCAACGCGATCGAGCGCTCGCGCGTACGGATCGATCACCAGCTTGGCGGAGTTGAAACGATGCCCCGCGGGAGGATCGTAGGGACCACTCACGCGATATCCATAACGCTGACCGATCCGGACGCCCGGAACATAAGCGTGCCAGATATGTTCCGTGCGTTCGGCCATCGGTATCCGCGCGATCTCTTCGTTGCCCGCCGCGCCGCCGAACAGGCACAAGGTCGCACCGGTCGCATGCTCGGAAAAAATCGAAAAATTCACTCCCGTGAGGTCACAGGTCGCGCCCAGCGGATACGGCATGCCGGGAAGAGCTGCAAATCTGGATTTCGGCATTTTGACCGTGACACTAATGGCAAGCCGCGCTCATAGTCGCAACCATCCAGTTCCTCTCCAAAATGGAGAGGAGTTAGGGCATAGGTAGATCACGCGCTACTATTGTGCCGGCTGACAAATGCGATCCGTAGATTTCTATTTCGATTTCTCCAGCACCAACAGCTACTTCGCCGCGTTCATGCTGCCGGAGATTTGCGCCCGAATCGACGCGCGCGTGAACTGGATACCGACCCATTCAGCAGCGCTGTTTCGCGGCACCGGCTTCGACGTGATGGCGATGACGCCGCGCAAGACGCGCTACCTGTGGCGCGATCACGCGCGTTACGCCGAACTGACCGGGTTGCCATTCAAAAAGCCCAGCCGTTTTCCAATCAAGACGTCGTCAGCCTTGCGCGCAGTGGTGGCCGCCGCGAGCGTAACTCAGGCCGGCGATGCCGACGCGTCGCGCGAACCGGCGCAGCGCGCGATCTCGCAGGCAATCATGCGCGCATACTGGGAGCGCGACGAGGACATCAGCGACCGCGACGTGATCGCATCGATTGCGACGAGCGCCGGCTTCGACGGCCGTGCACTAATGGAAATCGCGGATGCAAAATCCGCACGTGACGAGCTCGCCGCTTTGACCGATCGCGCGATCGCGCGCGGCGTCTTCGGCGTCCCCGCATTTTTCGTCGACAATGAAATGTTCTGGGGCAAAGACCGCCTCGACTTCGTCGAGCGATGGCTCAAACGCCCGGAATGACTCTCTCCTTTCTTCGTCGAGCGTGCTTAAAAGAGCGTGAAAGCAACCGTACAATCGGTAACTAAAGGCTTGACACATTGTAGGCCAGGTTAAACAATAGGGCCCGTGTCAGCGCCGAGAATCGTAATATTGCGCAACAAGACCCAACAGGCCTCGTTGCGAATCGATCCTCGAAGCTGACTGAACCTGGGAGGGGAGAAATCCATCACTTCGACGAGGCCGGATTGGACCACGGCATCGTCCCGGTATGCTTCGGTGTGGCAATCGAAGCCGACCTATGGCAGCGTAAGCGGCCGTCCGGGATCGTCTCCTCGGCTGGTTTGGCGTGTGCGTTTGGTTCAGAAATGCCCTCGATACGTTGCAGGAACGCCCTTTAGCGAGATAGCAAACACTATCTGTAGTGCTCCAGGGTAATTTCGCTCACTATGGGTAGCATGGCATTCGATTTGCTGGTTTAGGGCGACATAGATGGTTATTGAAGAGCATCGCGAGCCACTTAGCGTAGTACCTCTATGAGTGCAGCCATGACCTCATCGCCTGCGATGGCGAAGCGAATCACCCCGCGCCCACCGGACGCACTGGCGGCTCGCGAGGTCGATCATCTCGTTTCCAAGCTGCTCAGCGAAATCAAGGTCCCGTTCGGCTCGCTCGGGACTCGAGTCCTCACTCAGCTCGCCGACCTCAAGCGCATCCTCTCTACTGACTATATGGACGTGCCCGCGCTTCCGCAAAAGCCTCTGCTCAAGGAATTGGCGCAGGTCGTCGAGAACGACATCAAGCAGCATATCCCGACTTACGGGAGCCTGTCGGATCTCGGCAGCCCGCAGTTGCTCGGTCATCTCGGCAAATTGTTCGGCCCGCGCGAACTCGAATTGCGTGCCGAGCCCTATCGCACCGGCGCCGGGCTGTCGCTGCGCGGCTTTTACTGCCGCGCCGACCTCGGCGACAAAAGCAAGTTCGTGATCTTCGTCAACACCGCGCATCATCCCGGCGCAGTTGGCGCGACGCTCGGCCATGAACTCGGCCACTTCATTTACGGCTCGTTAGTCGGCGAGAAAGCCGCTCACACCGCCTTCATGGAAGGTGCGTTCGCCAATCACCTGGCGGAAGAAGACGAGCTGTTCGCCGACAGCCTGGTCGCGCTGGCGGCCTACAGCCCGGAATTGATCAAAAAGATCGGCGGCAGCGGCATCACGCAAATGAAGCCGGGCTCGTCGGACGATTTATTCCATCGGATTAAAGGCGCTTACGACATGATCGGAACCGAGTACAATCTCGATCTGGCCAAGGGCAAGATGGCGGCGGCATGGCGCGTCCGCTACCTCACGTCGATGGCGCATTTCTTCAAGCTGCGCTGCGCGCTCTACAAATCCGCGGGAGTCTAAGCTTCAAGAGAGAGGGACAAAACGGCCGCCCGCCGACGGGCGGCATCGTTTTTTCTGGAAGGGCGAATCACTTGATTAGAATGTGAAACCCTCCGCGGGTTTCACGCTTCCGCGGCAGGGGTGACCCCTGCACCCAGCGAGAAGCGCGAAATGTTGAGGACAACCTTTCGCTCTCAGGGTCGGAGGCAGGTCACCTCCTCTCCCGTAAAGTAACGGGCGAGGTAAATTCCCGCCGCCCACTCCCAAAAGAACCTGAGAGCAAAATGGCGTCCTCGCCATTTTGCGATTTCTTATTACTGGGTGCAGGGGTCACCCTTGCCCAGGAAGTCTGAAACCACGGTGGTTTCAGACTAAAATGACGTGGATTTATTCTCCGGCGCGAACGCGCCGGAGAATGTTCTACAGCGCCGCGAACATGGCGTTGAACAGCGCCGACGCGCGCCCATCGATCAGCGCATCCGACCCCATCTGATTCATCGTGTATCCAAATCCTACGCGCGCATCCGGATCGGCAAATCCAATCGAGCCGCCAGCCCCCGGATGCCCAAACGTGCGCGGGTTCGGTCCGAGCGGCGCCGCCGGCTGATTCAGAGCAAATCCCAGTCCCCATCGCGAATTCACTCCGAGCACAAGATCGGGTCCGTTGGCCTGCTCGGTATACGCCCGCTTGATACTCGCCGGCGTCAGCACCCGATAACCGTTCAGCTCGCCGCCAGTCGCGAGCGCACCATATAAGGTCGCCAGCGCGCGCGCATTGGTATGCCCATTTGCCGCGGGAACCTCGGCGCCGCGCCACGCCCGGCTGTTGGTCAACGCGGGATCGACCACCGGCCGCGGATTCGCGATCGCCTTGAACGTCATCGATTCCGGATCGACGCTCATTCTCGCGAGTTGGTCCGGCTGGTCCGGCGGTGGCGGCGGCGCACCAATCAGCTCCGCGATTCGCGGATCGAAACTCGCATCGACGCCGATATGAACATCGAGCTTGAGCGGCCCCGCGATTTCCTCGCGCAGATAAGTGCCGGGGGTCTTGCCCGTGATCCGCCGAATCACCTCGCCGACCAGGTAGCCGAATGTGATCGCGTGATACCCATGCTTCGTCCCCGACTCCCACCACGGCTCCTGCGCCGCGAGCGCCGCGCACATCACAGGCCAGTTCGTATAAGCGTCAGCGGGCAATTGCTTGCGCACGGCAGGCAGCCCCGCGCGATGACTCAACAGATAATTTACCGGAATCTTGTCTTTCCCGGCCTGCGCAAACTCCGGCCAGTACTTGGATATCGGCGCGTTAAGATCAAGCTTCCCCTGATCGACCAATCGATGCGCACAAATCGACGTAATCCCCTTGGTCGTCGACCAGACATTGACGAGCGTGTCGCGCGTCCACGGCCTGGTCCTGGCCTTATCGGCATGGCCGCCCCAAAGATCGAAAATAGTCTTACCGTCGACGACGGCGGCAACCGCTGCCCCAACCTCGATGCCATTGTCAAAGCTATCCGCAAAAATTTCTTTGACGCGCTTGAACTGCGGCTCGCAGGTACCTTCGATCTTCACCGTCATATCAACTCTCCTGACGTAGCAATCGTCCTCCCATAACACGCAATCTCGATCGCTCCAAGTCTCACTCTGCGGGTGAAATCTGGCCGGCAGAAAGAAGTCGAAATTCTCGACCAGCTGCAATTCCAATCAGAAGTGCCAGCCAATATACTCCCGAGCGCGTAAGCGATGGCATCATCGACCACCTTTGCCCGCGTTAGCCGTGTCGCCAGCCGGATGTACGGGCGGCTCTTCTCGGCGAATCCTTATCCGCTCTACAAGTTCCTGCGCACGCGCTATCCGCTATTGCGGACGCCGATTGGGTTCTGGATTTCTACCCGCTATGCCGACTGTCATAGCGTGCTGCGCGACAAGCGGTTTCTCGCCTTCGATCTCAACGCGCTCGACGCGTTTCCGCCCGACGACGGGCTCAAGTCGATGCGCGAGGCGCTGCAGCATGCGATCGTTTTTCGCAATCCGCCCGACCACACACGCCTGCGCCGGCTGATGACGACATTTTTTTCGCCGGCGGTCGTCAATGGACTGGAACCCCGGATTCAGCACATCGTCGATTACCTGCTCGACGCGGTCCAGGCGCGCGGCTCGATGGATCTGATCAAGGACGTCGCGTTTCCATTTCCAATCGACGTGCTGGCCGAGGTGATGGGCGCCGACGACAGTGACAAGCCGATGTTCCGCGACTGGATGCGCACGCTCGGCGTCCCACTCGACCCGGTCATCAGCGCCAACGATCCCGGCGTCGAGGTGCGCCAGGCGATCGCCGACGTGCGCCGCTACTTCTCGGATCTGGCCGCCGACCGCCGCAAACATCCCCGCGAAGATCTAATCAGCATCATGGTGGCGGCTGAGAATCGCGGCGACCTGCAGACCGAGGAGGAACTCGTTTTCAGCGCGATGTTCACGCTGCTGGCCGGCCATGAAACCACGATGAATATGATCGGCAACGGGATGCTCGCGCTGTTCCGCAATCCGGACGCGCTCGCGCGCCTGAAATCAGATCCGTCGCTAATCGAATCAGCGCTCGACGAGTTCCTGCGCTTCGACAGTCCCGTGCAGGTGACGTTCCGCACCGCGAGCGAAGATATCGAACTTGCAGGCCGGACGATTCCGCGGCGCGAGCACGTCGTCGTGTTTTTAGGGGCGGCAAATCGGGATCCTGCGCGGTTTGCAAATCCCGACCAGCTCGACATCACGCGCGCCGACAACCATCATCTGTCGTTCGGCGCAGGACCGCATCGATGCATCGGCGAAGTGCTGGCCAAGGTCGAGGGCCGCATCGCATTCGAAACAATCCTGCGGCGGATGCCGAATCTGTCGCTGGCAGACCCGCATCCGATGTGGCGCCCCGCCATGAGCCTCAGAGGATTGCAGTCGTTGCCGATGACGTTCTGACGATGCTCGGAACCTAACCCCTAACCCCTTCCCTCGAGGGAAGGGGGACCGGAGGTTCGGCGTTAATCGCGTCGTCCTATCCCCCTCACCCCCTTTCCGATGCGGAAAGGGGGAACAGAGGCGGAGGGTGGCGTGGTCCTATCTTTCAACTCTTGTCACTGGGTGCAGGGGTCACCCCTGCCGCGGAAGCGTGAAACCCGCGAAGGGTTTCACATTCAATCAAGTGATTTCCCCTTCCCTAGATCGACGCGTACACCGCGTCGATCAGCGCGGTCGCGCGCGGATCGATCAGCAAGCTCGCGTGCATCTTGTTCATCGTGTAGCCGAATCCGATCTTCGCTTCGGGGTCGGCGCATCCAAGCGAGCCGCCGGCGCCTGGATGCCCAAATGATTTCGCGTTCGGGCCGAGCGACGCGCCCGGCTGCGACATCATGAAGCCGAGCGAGAAGCGCGTGTTGATCATCAGCAACGCGTCCGGTCCGTTCGATTGTTCGATCGAACACTGCGCGACCTGCTCCTTCGACATCACGCGCACGCCGTCCAGCTCGCCGCCGCGCGCCATCACGCCGTACAATTTCGCGAGCGAGCGCGCTGTCGTATGTCCGTTGGCCGCGGGAATTTCGGCCGCCCGCCACTCGCGCGTGTTGACCAGCCCCGGCCTCATCCCGCCAGGCGGATTCATGAACGCCTTGAAGGTGACCGATTCCGGATTCTTCATGATCTCGGCAAACAGATTCGGCTCGCCGGGCCCCGGCGGCGGCATCGCGATCATGTCGCCGGTGCGCGCATCGTCCTTCGCGTCGAGACCGATATGAAGATCTAGTCCCAGCGGACCGGCGATCTCATCGCGCAAATACGTGCCCGGCGTCTTGCCCGTGATACGACGGATCACTTCGCCGACCAGATAGCCGAAGGTGAGCGCGTGATAGCCATGCTTCGTGCCGGGCTCCCACCACGGCTCCTGCTCGGCGAGCGCCGTCGTCATTTTGTTCCAGTTGAAGAGCGCGTCGTCGTCGAGCGGTTTGCGCACCGCGGCAAGCCCCGCCTTATGACTCAGCAGATAACGCACCGGAATCTTGTCCTTGCCCGCCTGCGCAAACTCGGGCCAGTAACGCGCGACGGGGGCGTCGATATCGAGGAGACCCTTGTCGGCCAATCGATGCGCGCAAATCGCGGTGACACCCTTGGTCGTCGAGTAAACATTGACGAGCGTGTCGCGCGTCCACGGCTTCGTCTTCTCCCGGTTGGCATGCCCCGCCCAGATATCCACGACGCTCTTGCCGTCGAGCATGACTGCGGCGGCAGCGCCGACCTCGTTGCGCTTTTCAAAATTCTCGACGAACGCGTCCTTGACGCGATTGAACTTAGGATCGCAAGTACCTTCGACTTTCACCGCCATGACAATCTCCTTTCGTCTCGCGTGCCGATTCGCAGACGCAGCGTCCGTTTCTCATACCACTTAAATGAAAGCAGAACCAAAAGGCGGGAGGTCTTAGGCGATCGCGCCGCCGCAGCTCGAGCCCGCGCCCGCGGTGCATCCGAAACAATGCGATCCGGTTGCGATGCGCGTGCCCGCAAGTTCGCCGACATCCTCGACGTCCCAGATTGTCGATACGCCGCCAACCAGCGGGATTTCGAGCATCTGGTTGAAATCGCAGTCGTACAACCGTCCGTCCCATCCGATGCTCACGAGGTCGCGGCACATCAGCGAGTCCACGGTCGCCGGGTTGAAATGATTCACGAGCAAACTCATATACGCCGAATGGTTACCGGCGACGCTCAACTGATTGGCGAAGCGGGCTATGGGCATGTTCGTGATCGTCAGCAGGCGGTCGAACACGATTCCGAAATTGCGCGCGAGCTCGTCGCGATACTGCGCTTCGAGCTCGGCCTGCGGCGGCGGCAGCGTCGCACCGACAGGGTTGTACACGAGATCGAGCCGCAGCTCGCCGCGCCCGAATCCAGCGGCATTCAGATTCCTCAACGCCGCGATGCTCTTGTCGAACACGCCGGCGCCGCGCTGACGATCGGTATTCTCCGCGGTGTAGCACGGCAGCGAACAGACCAATTCGACGCCCGTACGCCGGTAGAATTCCACCAGCCATTCCATTCCCGGCTCGAGCGTGACCGTCAAATTGCATCGCACGATCACCTTGCGTCCGAGCGCGCGCGCCCGCTCGACGAGCATCGCAAAGTTCGGATTCAGCTCCGGCGCTCCGCCGGTGATGTCGAGCGTCTCGACTTGCCGGCTCGCCGCAAGCACATCGATCACTCGCTCAGCCGTCGGTCGCGTCATTCGTTCGGTGCGCCGCGGGCCTGCATCGACGTGACAATGATGGCACGCCTGATTGCACAGCTTGCCGACGTTTACCTGGATCGTCGCCGGCGACTTGCGGCTGAGTCCGCGAATGCCATGACGGGCAAGCGTCACTTCGAAGTGCGAACTGGAGACTGCCTCGATTGCGACGGCCATAGCGTGAGTCTAACACGCACAGCGCGCGACGGTCACGGCAATACGTCCGCTCGTTTCAATAATTTCTTTTCCCCAAAAAAAGCAGGAGACCGGGGGGAGGTCCGGTCTCCTGCGCTAGTGGGGGGACTGGTCGCGACGGTTCAGCTGTGATGCTTGTTGTAAACCTCTTCGCGATGCATGAAACGGTGCGGGTGCCGCTTGAAGTCTTTGCGCACCTTGGGATGGTCGTGCAGATATTCGTGAAGGCCCGGATGGCTGTCCACGAACTGCTGATTGTCGATCAGCGTCGGATCTTTCGCGAGCGCGTGCGCGACGTCCGGATGCGAATCGAAATAGTTTGTGTCTGCGCTCGCAGCTGCCGGACGCATCGGCATCGGCATCTGTGCCATCACCGGACCCGCCATCGCCAACGTCAGCGCCGCTGCCGAAAAAATCATCATTCCTCTTTTCATTTCCGTGGACCTCCGCCCGCTAACTTAGTACGACATTAGTCGTCGCTGGTTTCAGCAACCTTCCGCATCGTAAGCAGGAGCGATTTGCATGCCATACCGAAACATCTATTATCCTTTGAAAATCCACGGTTTTTTGGTTATTCAAAAAACTATATCGTGTTAAATTTACGTGTTCAGAATCGTCGATACGACAAATTTAATTTCGCGCCTGGCAGGATTTTTTTGCGAATCTGCTAGTAAAAAGAGCGGCCATGAAAAAGAACCCTAGCGAACGAACCTACCGCGGCGGATGCCATTGCGGACGCGTCCGCTTCGAAGTCCGCGGCAATCTCGAGCGCGTCTCGGAATGCAACTGCTCGATTTGCACCAAGAAGGGCTACGTCCACTGGATCGTTCCGCGCAGCGCGTTCCGGCTGCTGACGAAGTCTGACGATATCGCGTCCTATGCTTTCAATACGAAGACGGCCCGGCATCTTTTCTGCCCGAATTGCGGCGTCGCGCCGTTCTACATTCCGCGCTCCGATCCTGAGGGGCTAGACATCAATGTGCGATGCCTCGAAGGGGTGAACCTCGCCAAGCTCGAGCACGATCATTTCGACGGGCGTCATTGGGAGCAGGCTTTTCAAGAGCGCGAGAGCGCCCGAGTCGCAAAGTGACATCCGACGGATGGCGACACTGGGTTTCATCCGGCGCGACTTCGAGGTGTTCGCGATCGAAGGCTTCAGCGCGCGGATGGCGAAGCTCGACGAGCTTATCAACCCGCGGCTGATCCGGCTGGCAAACGAGCTGACGCCGGAACTCTCGCGAACATTTCACATGCAGTTCTTTCCGCACGTCGCCAAACATATGCGCCGCAGCGCGAACCCTCCCGACGAAACATTTGCGGCGTTCGGGCCGTCGCGCGCCGGGTACAAGCGCTACGGATATCTCGCTCTGTGCGTCTCGGGCGTGGGCATCCACGCGCGTGCGGCCGTGAAGTCCGATGCCGACAATCATCCCGAGATCGCGCGAGCGATCAAATCAAAATCCGCCGACCTGCAGAAATCTTTTCGCGGCACCAGGATTCAGCAATACCAAAATTGGAACTGCCGCGAGATGCCGAGGTCGATCACAGCGGGCGCCGATTTCTTCGACGGGCTCGCTGATGCACTCGCGAAAAAATCGGGCGCCATCGATATCGGCTTCGGATGGCCCGTGCGCGACGCTCTGACCGTCGATCGCGACGAGGTACTCGATGCATTCCGCGAGCTCGAACCGCTCTACCGTGTAATCCGTTCGATCGCATCATGACTCTTCGTGTTGCGACATTGGATGCCGGCCAATCATCGGCTCGCGAGGGCACGATCACGCGGCTGGTGTATTCATGCATGCTGATGGTGGGTATCAACAGCGGCTGGCTCGGCCCCTTTTTGCCGCAGATTTCTCATTCCAGCCATCTGCCGATCGAGCGCGCCGGATTGATCGTCAGCTCCTCGGCCGCCGGCTATTTCGCCTCGGTGCTAATAGCGGGCGAAATCAATCAATCGCTGAGTGCCCAGAAGATCCTTGTCGGCGCGATGGTGCTCTTCACACTCGGTCTCGCGGGACTCGCCGCCGCCACCGGACTCGCAGGACTGCTGTTCGCCGGAATTGTGATCGGCCTCGCCAATGGCGGTATCGACATCGGCGCCAATGCGCTCATCGTCGAGCTCAACCGCGAGCGGCTCGCGTCGGCGCTCAACTACCTGCACGTGCTGTTCGGCGTTGGCGCGTTGCTCGGACCGTTGATCGTGAGCGCCGCGTTCGCGAGTCGCGTGCCGTACTGGTGGGTCTTCGGCGGAGGCGCATTGGTATGTGCCGCGATCGGATTTCGTTTGGGCGTCACTCCAGCGCACGAAATTCGAACCGCACAAGAGGCCGGCAACGGATTTCTCCCGATGCTCGCGCGCCCGGTAATTTGGGTTATCAGCGCAGTGATGTTCCTGTACGTCGGCGCCGAAATCGGAATTGGCACCTGGCTATTCCTCTACCTGCGGACGGCGGGCGCGCTTGGCCCGATGCTCGCGTCGTCGGGCGTCTCATTATATTGGATGGGATTGGTATGCGGTCGCGGATTCGGCGGACGCCTGGGACATCGCATCGCATTGCCGCAATTCACGATGCTCACGTCCACACTATCCGCCATCGCGCTGCTGATACTGATCGCGGCGCCGACGGCAAGCGCCCTCGCGGCGTTGGCAATATTCCTGATCGGCTTCGGCTACGGCCCGGTGTTCCCCAACATGATCGCAATCGGCGCGGCGCGGTTCCCGAACGAGGTCGGCCGGATGACCTCGATCGTAGTAGCAGGCGGCGCGCTCGGCGCAATCATCGCCCCCTGGATAATGGGCCACGCGATCGCCGGAATCAGCGCCCGCGCAAGCATGGAAGTCGCGCTAGCCTTCACCCTCGCGATGTCAGCCTTGGCGCTTTCACTGCGCGCTCATCCTGATGGATGAAAGCCGAACAGCACAGCTGCCCACGCCGCGCCGCGCCACAATTTTGCGCTTCTCACTTTTCACCGGGTGCAGGGGTCACCCCTGCCGCCCGCCGCGCAGGCGATTACTTCTCCCGCGAATCTCACCTCTATGAACCGTCCACGCCAAACACTATTGTAGATGGATTGCTCAGCTGCGATTTCGGCGCATGCGTCGGGAAAGCGGCCTCCAAGAAGGGATTCATGGCGAATAAAGGAAATTGCAAAGCGAAAGATTGCGCGCGCGAGGTGGTCGGCAAAGGTTATTGCCGGCAGCATTTTCGTCTCTGGAAGGCCGGCGAGATGCCGAAGGCGCGCTACAAAACCTGCACCTTCGAGAAATGCCGTAAGCATCGCCACGGCACTTCGAGCCTGTGCGATGAACACTTCAAGGCCAAGCACGGCAAGCCCGCCGAAGCGGCGGCCGCAGCGCCCGCGGCCGAAGCGGCGCCCGCCGAGGCTCCGGCTTCCTGATACTGCGATAGCGTCGAATCGCGCTCGCGTCACGCGGGCAGCGTGAAAAGAGAACTCCGATGGCTAATCTAATCGTGGCTGGAGCGGCGGGCCGGATGGGCCGACTGCTGGTCGCGCTTGCCTCGCGCGATCCGCAGCATAAAGTTGTCGGCGCGCTCGAAGTGCACGGCAACAGTGCGATTGGTTCCGACGCGGGCGAGTTGGCCGGCGTCGGCCGGCTCGGCGTGAAAATCAGCGACGACTATGCGTCGATCGCAAAGCCCGACACCGTCACGCTGGATTTTACCAACGCGGCCGCTTCGCTTGAGCATCTCGAAGTCGCGTCGAAAGCGGGAGCGGCTATCGTAATCGGCTCGACCGGCTTCACACCCCAGATGGAAACGCGTGCGCGCGAGCTCGCGCAGAAGACGCGCACCGTGATCGCGCCCAACATGAGTATCGGGGTTAACGTGCTCGCCAAGATTGTCGCCGAGGTCGCCGCGATCCTTCCCGACTTCGACGCCGAAGTCCTCGAGATTCACCATCGCACCAAAATCGACGCGCCCAGCGGCACCGCGCTCTCACTTGGCAAGGCGATCGCGTCGGCGCGCGGCGTCGACTTCGCGTCCAACGCTACCTACGGCCGCGAAGGAATCACCGGAGTCAGGCCCGACGGCAAGATTGCGGTGCTCGCGATGCGTGCGGGTGACGCGGTCGGCGACCACACCGTGATTTTCGGCGGGCAAGGCGAGCGCCTCGAGCTGATCCATCGCGCGCAGAGCCGCGACTCGCTCGCACGCGGCGCACTCCGCGCGGCCGGCTGGCTGGTGAGCCGCAAGCCGGGCCTCTACACGATGCGCGACGTGCTGGGAATTTAATCTTCTTATCCGGTTCCCCTTCCCACTATGGGAAGGGGTTAGGGGTTAGGTTGCTCGCCTTGATCAAGATGACAGATTAAAGATGTGACGGATGCGTCGGCTCGTGATCGTGCGGCGGGTGCGGCGGCGGTTCGCCCATCTCGGCGCCTTCGTGATCTAGCATCGCCCAGCGCTCGACCAGTTTGACGCCGAGTCCGCGATGACTTCGGATGAAGTACGTCGCCATCGCGATCAGCGCCAGGATGTTTCCGGCGACGATCTTCCACCATCCAAGTGCTTCGAGCGCCGACTGATCGATCAGAGAAACGAATCCGACAAAGAAAACCTCGAACACTGCCAGTAGCAACAGCGCGCCGAGGACCATGAACGGTTCCCACTCCGACGCCGCCAGCAAAACCGCCAGCGCCAGCCCGAACATGACGAACGCGAAGAAGTGCAGAATCGAGTAGCCGAGCACCAGCGCCAGCGTCGGCTGGATACCGTCGTCTAACGCTCGCGTTTGCGAAATACCATCGCGCCGAGAATCGCCGGAGTGTGAAATGAATTGCCCGACGCGAGGTCGTAAGCCATGAACCAGATAGCGACGACGATGCCACCGATCAGTCCCGCCGTAATTCCCTCGCGCGCAACTGCGATCCATCCGCCGAGCAGATCGAACGCAAGGATGGGATGCCGCCAGAAAAAATATGTAAGCATCGCGGCCGTGGCGAGCAAATTGCCGACGATGATCCCCCACCAGGTCAACTCCACCATCACGTTCGGCCCAAGGAACAGCACGACTGCGATGAAGAAGACCTCGAACGCGACGAAAAAAATCACCAGCGAGAAAAGCAGCGACGATTCGGTCTCGCACGCTTCGAGCAGCAATCCTCCGGCGATGCCGAACGTGATGAACGCGCCGAAATGGAGCAGCGAATACTCCAACGCCAGCACCGCCAACCCGTGCTGAACTTCGTGACTATGGGACCCGTGCAGAATCGTCGCGGCGAGCAGCGCGGGAGTTTGGAGTGCGTGGCCGCGAATCAGATCGAAGAGCAGGAACCAGACGGCGACCACGACGGCGCCGATGATTCCGGCGACTGCGCCGTCGATGATGATCCGCGTCCTCGAATGCTCCATGCCCCAACTTCTAACGCACAAGATCAGCGCCCGGCAAGCGAGTGATTTTGCTCGAAACCTGCGGCATCACGAGACCGAATTTCACCGGGTGAAACTGGAAACGTCCGATCGGTTTGCACCCGGCCACTGCATCGGGACGAACCAGAAAGACAGGAGCACCAGCGCGCCGAAGGTCAGGTAGACGATCGTGAACACCCAGGGCGGGGCCTGGTAGAAGATCATCGAATCGAGCCAGTATCCGACGAAATCGCGCGAGTAGCCCGACTCGCCTCCTTTTACTCGCAGGAGATTCTCCCAGATCGTGAGCGGACAGGTTACGCCGGCGAGCGCCTCGGCGCAGACCAACCCGATCATTGCCAGGTGCACTACGCGAAAATAGAAGTTTCGGACCCAATGCCATCCTGCCGCCCCGCCGACCAGAATCGCCACGAATCCGACGACCACGAACGCGACGTAACCGGCGTGAATCACGGTTACGAGGTCGGCTGCCACCAGCCATAACATTGTCTTACGAGGATGCGATGCTTCGCGTCCGCACGACGCGCAGCTCCGGCATCGCCGACGCGGGCATCACCGGTATGTCGCTGTCTTCGCGCTGCTGCCATCGGTAGAAGATGAACGTGAAAATGAACATCAGGTAGGTGCCCTGCCCGACCCACATGATCAGCCCGCCCAGCACCTGGTCGTCCATCGGGTTGAGGCCCCATCCATGCGCGCCCTCGCTGTACCACGGATAGATGACGCGGGTCGCGAGCGTGATCGGCGCGGCCACCGCGGTCATCGGGATCATCAGGAGGAACAGGTAGAGGATTTGCGCCGGATACGAGAGCCGCGGCATCTCGGGTAGCGGACTGAGGATCGGCCACCACAACAGAATGCCGGCGGCCATGAAGAGTAGATGCACGAAGATGTGAAAATCTTCGTCGCGGCACATCCGGTCGAAGATTGGTGGAAAATGCGCGGTGACAAACACCGCCGAGAAAATCAGGAACGCGACTACCGGCGTCGTGAGTATGCGCGCGACGGGCTTGATCGGCCGGCTCAGAATGAACGGCCTCAGCATCCAGCCCGGCGTCCCCAGCAGCAACAGCGGCGGAATCAGGAGGGTCTGCATCAGATGCTGCAGCATGTGCATCGAGAAGATCCGCGCGTCGGCGAGTTCATCCAGCTCGGTATGCGTGAACAGGATTACGCCCATCGCCATCGCGAACCACATCGCCTGACGCCGGGTCGGTCTGCGGCCAGTCAGGCGGCACGCGCCAACGTAAATCGCGATCAGAACCGCGACTCCAATCGGGATGCTCGGATGTTCGCCGAAGATGTCCATCGTCAAAAACGGCCGCTATCCGATCGGCGTCATGTGCCCCGACAGGTACGCAAACAGCAGGATTAGCGACACCATCAGCACCGTCGCGATCATCAGCGGGAAGACGAACACTCCCGTCAGCAGCCAGCCGTCGTACTTCAGATGCATGTAGAACATCGCGACCAGCGCGAACTTGGCCGCCGCCAGCACGATCAACACCGGCACCAGCACGGGCCGGAGCGCATGCACATAGAAGACGGTGATCTCCATCGCCGTCAGGACGACCAGGAACACCGCGATGATGAGATAGGTGGCGGAACCGGGATGATGAACCTGCGCGCTGTGGGTGTCTGCTATGTCGCTCATGCTCCGGGCACCGCCTGCATCAGATAGACGAGGGTAAAAATTATGATCCACACGACATCGACGAAATGCCAATAGAGTCCCGCGAGCTCGACCGACAGCGCGCGCGACTGCCCGAGCTTATCCGTCATCGCGGCGACCAGCAGCACCGACAGCCACAGCACCCCGATTGCAACGTGCGCGCCGTGAAATCCAACCAGCACAAAGAACGACTGCGAGAACAGGTTGGTCGTCAGCCCCATGCCTTCGTGATAGAAGCTGGTGAATTCGTAAACTTGCCCGCACAGAAAAATCAGCCCGAACAGAACCGTGCCGCCGAGCCAGATTCGCTCCCATCGTTTGTCGCCGCGCTGCGTGGCCGCGAGCGCCAGCACCATCAGCAACGAACTCATCAGCAAGATGAAGGTGCTGAACGAGGTCAGCGGGATGTTGAGGATTTCGGGTCCAGGTCCGGTGACACTGCGCGATTTGTAAATGATGAACGTCGAGATCAGGCTCGCGAAGAACACGCATTCCGAGCCGATGAAAGACCAGACGCCGATCTTGCGCACGTCGATCCCGCCCGACGACGGCGCATGCTCCGGATCGTGCGACTCCTGGCCGAAGTTCGCGTACTCGAATCCCATCCCAATGATCGACATGACGACGACCGCCACGCCTATAAGAACGATGCGATACCAGTCGATGATGAGCCCGAGCCCCATCATGCCGACACCGAGACTGATCACCAGCGGAAAGATCGAAGGCTCCGGCATGTGAATGTCCGTGGCCGGCGGAGTCGGCTGCGGTTGCGACGGCGCCTGACCTGACATGTATGCAGCGACGCCGCGCGAACCGGCGCGCCCGTATTTCAGAATCCACCACGCGTCGCGTCCGCGGATCTGAGGAAGCGTCGCAAAGTTGTATGCCGGCGGCGGCGACGGCGTGGACCATTCCAGGCTGCGTCCGTCCCACGGATCAGCAGGCGCGCGTTCCCCGCTCGCGAGGCTCCAGAAAATGTTGATGTAGAAAAGCAGGAAGGCGATGCCGAGAATGAACGCGCCAACCGTCTCGAGCTGATTGAGATGGGTCCAGCCCATGTCGGCGCCGTAGGTGTAGGTGCGACGCGGCATCCCCCACATCCCAAGAAAGTGCATCGGGAAAAACGTCAGGTTGAATCCGACGACCGTCAGCCAGAAATGCCACTTGCCAATCCGCTCGCCCAGCATGCGGCCGCTGATCTTCGGCCACCAGTAGTAAAACGCCGCGAGGATCGCGAACATCGTGCCGCCGAACAGTACGTAGTGAAAATGTGCGACGACGAAGTACGAATCGGTCTGCTGAAGATCGAGCGGCGCCGACGCGTGCATGATTCCGCTGAGTCCGCCGATGGTGAATTCGAGCACCATCCCAAGCGCGAAGTAGAATGCGGTCGTCATGCGCAGCGAGCCGCCCCAGACCGTCGCGATCCAACTGAAGATTTTTACGCCAGTGGGAATCGCTATCAGCATCGAGGTGATCGCGAACGCCGAGTCCGCAACCGGGCCCATGCCGGTCGCGAACATGTGATGTCCCCACACTCCGTACGACAGGAATGCGATCAGGCAAATCGAATACGCCATCATCGGATAGCCGAACAGCGGCTTGCGCGAAAACGTCGGTACGACTTCCGAAATGATCCCGAAGGCCGGTAGCGCCATTATGTACACCTCGGGGTGTCCAAACAGCCAGAATAAGTGCTGCCACAGAATCGGCGTCGCGCCCGCGGATGCGATGTAGAAGTGGGTATCGAAGAAACGATCGAAGAGCAGAAAGATCAGACCGATCGTGAGCGGTGGAAACGCGATCAGGATCAGGATCGACGTTACCAGCATCGACCACATAAACATCGGCATGCGCATATACGTCATGCCGGGCGCGCGCATCGCGATGATCGTCGTCAGGAAATTCAGGCCGGTGAGGACCGTCGAACTTCCCGACACCAGCAGCCCGACCACCCACCAGTCGATCGCGAGACCCGGCGTGAAGTACCGCTCGGTGAGGTTCGCGTAACCGAACCATCCCGCGTCGGGGAGTCCGCCGCGAATCCAGCCGAGATGCAGCAGGATGCCCGCGATCAGCGCCATCCAGAAGCTCAACGCATTGAGCCGCGGAAACGCAACATCGCGCGCGCCGATCTGTAGAGGGATCAAAAAGTTGCCGAGAAATCCGAGCAGCAGCGGC
Organism: uncultured delta proteobacterium; assembly: GCA_963794325.1. Classification (GTDB taxonomy): domain Bacteria; phylum Desulfobacterota; class Binatia; order Binatales; family Binataceae; genus Binatus. The sequence continues at coordinate 258,541 of CAWCDG010000004.1, forward strand.
ATAACGACCAGGAAGATCATGGTCGTTCCATGCATCGTGAAAAACGCGTTGTAGGTCGCCGCCGACAGCACGTGATTGTCGGGGGACCACAGCTGTACGCGAATCGCCATCGCTTCGAGTCCGCCGAACGCCATGAAGAACAGCGCACTGGCGAGATACATGACGGCAACGCGTTTGTGATCGATCGTCGTCAGCCATCCGATGACGCCGCCGCCTTCGAGGTAGCTCGGCTGATGCACTGGCAAAGGTTTCGGTTGCGCAGCCATTCGACGCTCCCTATTTCAGACTCTCTAGATATGCGACCAGCGCGACCAGCTCCGGCCCCGGCAGCAGCAGCGGCGGCATGTTCGCGCCCGGTTTGATTTCATCCGGATTCTCGATCCACTTCGCGACGTTCTCCGGCGTGTTCTTCAGCACCCCTGCGGCCAGGGTCGTGCGGCTGCCAAAATGGGTCAGGTCAGGTCCTATGTATCCCTTCGAGATTCCCTTGATCGTGTGGCAGGTCGTGCACGGACTGTCGGCAAAAACTTTCGCACCGTCCGACGCCAACTGATCGCTCGCCGGAGTCGCGACCGGCCCGGCAAGCTGCTCCTCGTCCCACTTCGCAAAAGCCTCCGGCGAATCGACGAACGTTCGAAACCGCATGTTCGCATGCGACAATCCGCAGAACTCCGCGCATTGTCCCGGATACATTCCCGGCACCGTCGCGACGAAGGTCAGTTCATTGATTTGGCCGGGCACCACGTCGCGCTTGCCGCCGAGTTGCGGCACCCAAAAGCTATGTATGATGTCGGCGGACTCCAGCGACAGGCGAATCGGCCGGTTCAGGGGAATATGCAGTTCGTTGCTGGCCTTCGCGCCGTCGGGATAGTCGAACTCCCACCACCATTGATGCGCGACCACTTTGATCAGGAGCGCGCCTTTCGGTGCGACCGCCGGCTGCGAACGAAAGATCGTGCGTATGGTCGGCACCGATATCATCAACAAAACCAGCGTGGGGCCGAGCGTCCATGCGATTTCGAGTCCGAGGTCGGACGACGCGGTCGAAGCCGGGGCCGCTTCACCGACTCGGGAAGAGAAGAAGAACACCGCCAGGATGAACGAGCCAACCACGATCGCGAAAATGATCGCGTCCCAGATTGTTACCTGGATGTAGAGACTCTGAATCCACTGCGCGAGGTCAGACTTCGGCGCGAGCGTGGTCATCGGCCGGTCCTTGTCTGAGCATCCCGCAATAGTCAGTGCAATAGCCACTCGCATAGCTACTGAGGCGGCCGAATACCAGTTTGAACAGCGTCTGATCATTCGGCGTCATCTCCAAATGGTTCGCCGGAGGTCGCGGCCCGCGCGACGCGGTTGAGTCCCGGCACTGCCGAAATAAGAAATGCGCCGAGAAAACCGATCGAGATCAGAAACTGCGTCGGCCCAAACGGAATCGCGTCGAGCGAAAGCGAAGGAACCACCAGCACATACCGCTCGAGCCACATCCCGACCAGCCCCAAAGCCGACACCGTGCCCAGAATCATCGGCGTCTTTTTGGTGCGTACGCTCATCAGCACGATGAACGGGATCATCCAGATCAATACCAGGCACGCGCTCGATAGCGGCGACCACGGCATGTGATGTACCCGCTGAACAATGAAAAAAGTTTCGACCGGCAAGTCGCCGTACCAGATCACGATATACTGAGAGAACAGCAGGTAAATCCAGAAAACAGAGAATGCGAAGACCATCTTGCCGTAGTCGTGCATGACGGTGGGATTAGTGAACAGGTTATGCTGGCCGAGGCGGCCGCGCAGCACGCTGGCTACCAGAGCCATCGCGCACAATCCGCTCCAGAAGGCGCCGGCGAAGAAATACCAGCCGAATAGCGTGCTGCGCCAAACCGGCGCGAGCGACATGACCAGATCGAACGAGATCAGCGTGTAGACGACGGCGAACATCACCGCGACCAGCGGCGCGAGGACCCGTATCGAATGCGGCGGCAGCTCGATCGCGTCGGTCTCGATCGACCAGGCCCGCGCGTCCTCACGACGCGAGACGCGGATAAACGCGAAGCTCGCAGCGGCCATCACACCGAGCCCGATTCCATCGCGTGCAAACAGAAACGGTATGTTCAACCACGCGGCCTTTTGCGGGATCGGATGCGTTACCCATGGAAAGATTAACGCGCGGCCGAAATACAATCCGAAAAACAGAAAGAAGCCCACCCACAGGAACGGCGCGAACGCCTCGCCCAGCCGATACGGCGTCGAGCCGCCCCACTTCGCCTGCGTCAGGTAGAACGCCGCGGACGCGACCAGCGCACCCTGCGCGACGCCAAGGAAAAACAGCAGATTGACGAGATAGGCCTCCCACGCTAGCGCGGCGCTGCCTCGCATCAACGCAAACACGAACGCGATCGCACCGAGCGCAATCATCACAGCTCCAACCACCTGCATTGTCGCGCCGGCTATCGACTCGACTGCTTGCGGCTTCGACGCCGCGCGCTCCCGATGCGCCTGTTGTAGGTTGGTGCTCATCGTCGTTTACTAAACGCCCTCGCGAACGACCTCTTCCGCGCCCGACTCCTTCATCATCGACTCGACGTGCGCCGCTTCCGCCTCGTCGCATCGAACAACGATTCCAAATCGATCTTCGCCGAAGCGCCCGTCGTATCCCGGGGCAGTCTCGGTCGCGGGAATGCCTGCCAGGCCCAGCACGCCGACGAATCCGAAGATTCCCCCGAGCAGCACCATCAACTCGAAACAAATTACGATGAACGGCGGCCATGACAGGAGCGGCTTGCCGCCCGCGTTGAGGCGCCATTCGTAAGTCGTCCCGATCGTAACCGCGAGCCCGGTGAGAACGCCGGAGATTCCGCCGGTGAGCACGATCCATCGCACCGGACTCTTCTTGCGTCCGATTGCATGCTCGATTCGATGACTCGGGATCGGCGAGAACGTATTGAACTCTCCGACCTTCGCCGCGCGAAGCTCTTCAATTGCGTGCGCGCATTGAGCGTCATCGGCAAACGAACTTATGATCGCAATCGTGCTCATGCGGCCTTGGCCCGATCCATCTTCAAAGCCTTGCGCAGCCAGACGATTCCCTCTTTTAGTTCGGTCATCGAGATGATCGGCAGGAACCTCGAGAACAAAGAGAACAATCCCACGAACCACGCGAAGCTGCCGACGGTGATCATGATTTCAGTTAGCGACGGATGGTACGGCCCCCACTGCGAAGGTTCGAAGTTCACCCTCAGCGAGCCCGCGATGATAACAAAGCGCTCGAGCCACATGCCTATATTTATGAAAATTGAAATTATCCAGAGCGCGGTGAGGTTAACCCGGATGCGCGGAGAGAACAGCAGCAACGGAATCAGGCAGTTGCACGAAACCATGGTCCAGAACAGCGGGCCCCATGGTCCGAAGTAGCGCATGTGAAACGTCATTTGCTCGATCGGATCGCCCGCATACCAGGTCATGAAACTTTCAGTCACGTACGAGTACGATACGACCAGCGAGGTCAGCAGGATGACCTTGGCGAGATTGTCGAAATGCCACTCGGTCAGTAGGTCCTCGATGCCCAGCAGCCTGCGCATCGGGACTAACAGCGTGATGACCATTGCGACCCCGGAAAAGATGGCGCCGGCGACGAAGTACGGCGCAAAGAGCGTACTGTGCCAGCCGGGCAGTTGCGCCATCGCGAAGTCCCACGACACCACTGAATGGACCGACAGCACCAGCGGAGTAGCTAATCCCGCCATTAGCAAGTAAGCCATTGAGTAATGGCGCCACTGGCGATCGGTGCCCTGCCATCCCATCGCCAGGGCCGCGTAAAACTTCTTGCGCCAGCCAGTCGCGGACTCGCGCGCGTTCGCGATATCGGGAATCAGCCCCATCGTCCAGAACAGCGAGCTGATAGTCAGATAGGTACTAACTGCGAAAGCGTCCCATACCAGTGGTGAGCGGAAGTCGGGTTGCAGCGATCTCTCATTTGGATACGGCAATAGCCAGTAGAAAAACCACACGCGCCCAAGATGTATTAGTGGGAACAGTCCCGCAGTAGCTACTGCGAATATAGTCATTGTCTCGGCGGCGCGATAAACCGCGGTACGCCACTTGGTGCGAAACAGAAATAGAATCGCGGAGATCAACGTTCCGGAGTGCGCGATACCGACCCAGAAAACGAAGTTGGTAATGTAAATCGCCCACATAACGGGCTGGCGCAGACCAGTCACGCCCAATCCCGAATAGATTTGATGGGCCCAGAAGCCGGCCCCGATTCCCACCAGCGTGAAGCAGAATCCGATCCACGCCCAGTACGCGAGGCCCGCCGGTTCCATCACGCGCAGTACGCTGCGATCGACGTCGCGGTAGCTGGGCTCGGTATTTATTTTCGGCGCCGCTGCCACTTACGCCTTCCCTTTCTCGCGATATAGATCGCGCAGATACGTGATTGCCGGTTGCGTGTTGAGTTCCTCGAGCGCGCGATAGTTGCGAATCTTGTTGTCGTCGCGCCGGCGCATCATCGCGCTCGCGGGATCGTTGCTGTCGCCGAAGGTGATCGCCCGCGTCGGACACGCCTGCTGGCACGCCGTGACGATCTCGCCATCGCGCAGCTGGCGATCTTCAGTCTTCGCGTTCAGCTCGGCGAACTGGATTCGCTGCACGCAGAACGTGCATTTCTCCATCACGCCGGCTCCGCGCACCGTGACGTCGGGATTGAGTTGCAGATTCAGCGGCGCCGGCCACTCCGGCACGAACCAGTTGAATCGACGAACTTTGTACGGACAGTTATTTTCGCAATAGCGCGTCCCGACACATCGATTGTAGATTTGACCGTTCAGCCCTTCTTCGGTGTGATACGACGCGAACACCGGACAGACCGGCTCGCACGGGGCGTGATCGCATTGCTGGCAAAGCATCGGCGCCAGATAGAGTAGCGGCGCCTCGGCGACTTCCTTTTCATTCGGAAAGTAACGCTCGATGCGAATCCACGACATGATTCTGCCATTATCGACGCCCTGCTTGCCGACCCACGGAACATTATTTTCCGCATAGCACGCCGTCACGCACGCGCTGCAACCAGTGCACGCATTGACGTCGATCGTCATGCCCCACTTGTGCCCCGGGTATTTCCAGGGCTCGTACATTTCGAACGGCCCGGTGACTTCTTCCGCCTCGCTCTTCGGCACGACACCGCTGGCGAGCTGCTCGATACTCATCGCCTCGACGATCGAGCGGTGCATCATGTCCCCGTTGCCCAATGGAGTAACCAGCGCGCGAGTGTCGCCGGTCGCGCGCGCGGTCGCAGCAGCGTAGGTCGCACCCGCCGCCAGTATCGCCCACGGATTTGCGCCAACGTCAATTGCATAGCGTCCGTACGCGCGATGCCCCTGCCCAATCGGCACCGCGATCACGCCGGGACGCACGGTGCTCTCAATCAATACCGGCGCCTCGATCGCGCCATGCTCCGTCTTGATCTGGATAATGTCGTCCTTCGCGACACCCAGCTTGCGCGCCGTCTCGGGATGAATCTCCGCCCAGCTGTCCCACACGATCTGCGTCACCGGCTCGGGCAGCTCCTGCAGCCACGGCTTGTCCGCGCCGCGACCGTCGTAAAGAAAAATGTGCGGATACGCATGAACTGAAAGTTCCATCTGCGCCGCCGCGGGGACGGCCGCCGTGAACGGAGACGTATCGAGCTTGAGCGCGGACAGATGTTGCTCTTCGAACAATCCGCCTTCGCGCCGGGCGGTTGTCCAGAAATCTTCAGAATTCGCGGGATCTGCTTTGGGAGCCAGCGCGAGCCATTCAGTCTTGACCGCGTCGGCCGTAGTCTGCCAGGGAAGTTTCGTGCTCGACGATTTCGCGGCGACTGTCAGCAGGATGTCACCGACCGGCTTGCTGTTGAACACCGGCTGCATCACTGGCTGCCCGAGTCCTCGAATCCCCGCGCGCGGCGCGGTGTCGCGCCACGATTCGAGCGGGTGATGCGCCGGCAGCAGCAGACTCGCCATCGCCGCGGTTTCATCCTGCACGCCGCCCGCCCACACCACGAACGGAACTTTTTGGAGCGCCTCGGCGATTCGCGCCGACGGCGGCATCGTGAAGGCAGGATTTGCGCCCGTCATAAACACCACGTCGATCTCGCCGCCGCGCATCGCGTCAACCATCGCGTCAACTTCGTCTGGCGTGCTGGTCTCTTCGCCCGGCGAGTCTTCGAAGAACATTATCGTCTTGCCGAAATTGCCGGTGACCGAATTGAGGATCATCGCCGCAAGATGCGCCGACGAATCGTCGGTGCCTGCGATCGCGAGTGCGCCGTCTGCCTTGCCGAACGCCTCGCCCAGCCGCGCGATCGTCGCGGCCGGCACGCCGGTGCGCGCACTGGTCGCGGCCGGATCGAAATTCTCGACCGCCTTGCTCAGCGCCGCGAGATCGAAGCCCGAATTCGCCGAGACCTTTCCATTCTTGACCAGCACGTTGAGCACGCTCCATGCAACGTCGGCCTGCGCTCCTGGAGCCGTCGCGATCCATTCGTCGCACTTCGACGCCGTCATGCTGAGCCGCGGCCCGACGTAGGTCGAGCGTCCGATGGTCAGCGCACCGCGCCTCTTCTGCGGTGTCCGGAATTGCGAATATTGACGCGCGAGCTCCACCGGCGACTGCCACGTCTCGAGAAAGTCGGCGCCAAACGAAATCAGCACTTCGGCCTGATCGATTCGATACGCCGGCAGATCGCGCCGGCCGAACAACGTCTTGGCCGCAACCCGCACCGGTTCATGGTTGATAGCTTCGTAGAATATCGCGCGCGAAGAATTATGCGCGCCGACAAAGGCAGCCGCGATTTTTCCGAAGGTCGGCCCTTGAGGTGCCCCGAAAAATGCGACGCGATTCTTGCCTGCCTTCGACGCCGCGCCCAGCCGATCTTCGAGCACCTTTTCAGCTTCGTCCCACGACACTTTCCGCAACGCGCCGTCAGCGCCGCGGACTTGCGGATGCGCCAGACGGTCCGGATTGTACAAGCCTTGCAGCGCCGCCTGCCCGCGCGCACATAGAGCGCCCTGCCCGATCGGATCCGCGGGATTTCCCTCGAGCTTGATCACCCGCCCTTCGCGGATTCGCGCGACCACGCCGCATCCCGCCGGACACTCCGAGCAGGTCGTTGCAAAAAAACTCGGCACGCCCGGCACGACGTTCTCGTCCGGCACCACGTACGGGATCAACTTGCGCGCCGCCGGCTCGCAGCCGGGAATCGCCGCCGCCGCGCCCGCCGTCGCGGCCAGCTTGATAAACGATCTCCGGGATATCGACGTTCCCTCGCGCTTGGGTTTTTTCACTTTCCTCACTCAGTGATGACAGCCGACGCAGTCGAGCGTCGCTTTTTTCTGCGTGTGACAATCCACGCAAAATCCCATGTTGATTTCATGCACCGGCACCACGCGATCCATCGTCTGCACCGGACCGTGACAACTCTGGCATTCGATGCCGGCGTGAATATGCGGGCGATGCGTGAAGCGCACGAAGTCCGGCAGCGTGTACACGCGATTCCACTGGATCTCGAACGCCGACGGCGTGTCATCGGTCCACGGCTGCGTCACCGGCTGGATTCCGCCGCCCGCGATCCCGTTGCCGTGACATCCTACGCATCGCGCCACCGCCGGAATCCCCGGCTCCGACGATCGTCCCGCATAGGCATGGCAGTACTGGCAGGGAATTTTGTTGACCCCGGCGTGTACGCGATGACTAAACGGTATCGGCTGAACGACGTCCGCTCGGGGCGCCCACGGCCTCTCCGACAGCGCGATTACGGCGCCGCCCGAGGCGAGCATCAACAACGCAAGCGGTAGCACTATCCGGTTCATGCTCAAGATTAGGCTCGCTCAAGATCAGGCTTGTGAATAATCCCAAACTGCGCCGATGCGCCACCGCGTGACCGTTAAAATTTCTAACAATGCCGCCATCTCCAATCAAGCAGAATTAATGCAACTCGCCGCTCGATGCGCATTTGCCAAACCACCGGCCTGTGGATTCCCATTGTGCGAGAGCGCCGATTTACTGTGGCAGGTAGTTTCGACGCCCTTAAAAGTATGTTAGTTACATCTCGATCGTTGGTCTAAGGCTGATTCGACAGGTGCAAATCAAGACAGCTTCTCGACTAAGTCTTTTACCGCCCTATCTTTTCGCCGAACTCGACCGCCTGAAAAAGGAGGTCGCAAGCAAGGGCGTTGACGTCATCAGCCTATCGATCGGCGACCCGGACCTGCCCACTCCCCGTCATATCGTCGAGTCTCTCAAGCGCGCCGCCGACGACCGCAAGAATCATCGCTATCCCGACTACGAAGGCCTCCCGCAATTTCGCGAGGCCTCCGCAAAATGGTACCAGCGCCGTTTCGGCATCAGCTTCGACTATCAGCGCGAAGTGTGCGCTCTGATCGGCTCCAAGGAAGGCATCGCAAACTTCGCGACCGCGGTCGTCGAGCCCGGCGACATCGTGCTGATCCCCGATCCCGGGTACCCGGTCTATTACTCAGGATGCGTCTTCAACGGTGGCGAGCCGTACTTCCTGCCGCTTCGCAAAGAAACCGGATTCGTTCCCGATCTCGCGTCGATTCCAGCCGAAATCGCGCGGCGCGCCAGGATGCTGTGGCTCAACTATCCCAACAATCCTACTGCCGCGACGGTTGACCTCTCGTTCTTCCAGGATGCCGTCAAGTTCTGCCTCAAGCACGACGTCATCCTCGCCCACGATAGCGCGTATTCCGAAATCGCCTACGACGGTTATCGCTCGCCGAGCGTTTTTCAGGCCGACGGCTCGCGCGATTGCGCAATCGAGTTCCATTCGCTCTCCAAGACTTTCTCGATGACTGGATGGCGCGTCGGTTTCGCGATCGGCAACCCGCAGTTGATCGGCGCGCTCGGCAAGGTCAAGACCAACATGGACTCCGGCGTCTTCCAGGCGGTGCAGGAAGCCGCAATCACCGGCCTCGAAGGCGGCGACGGTGACAAGCTCGCCGAATATTGCGCAATCTACCAGGAACGCCGCGACCTGCTGGTCGGCTCGCTGCGCGCGCTCGGCCTCGAATGCGAAAAGCCGCGCGCAACCTTTTACGTCTGGACCAAAGTTCCACGTGGTTACACCTCGGTTTCATTTACCGAGCGCGTCTTGAAGGAAGCGGGCATCGCAATTACGCCCGGTTCTGGGTTCGGCAAGGGTGGTGAGGGTTACGTTCGCTTTTCTCTCACGAGCGAACGGTTGGTCGAGGCGGTGGACCGGCTAAAAGCGCTGCGGTTGTAACGGCAAGAATGCCCAATCGGGCTTTTATCGGAATAGGCAGTAACCTAGGCGATCGAGCCGCCAATTATCGTGAGGCGATTCAACGGATCGCGTCGATCCCGGAAACGAGGGTTGTGCGCCAATCCTCGATCTACGAGACCGAGCCGATGGGCGATCTCAAGGGCGCGTTCCTCAACGGCGTAATCGAAGTCGAGACCGAGCTTCCCGCCGAAGTATTGATGCGCCGACTGCTCGCGCTCGAGCGCATCATGGGCCGCAAGCGCGTCAAGGGCCGCAAGCAGACCCGCGGCAAGTATCGCCCGCGAATCATCGATCTCGATTTGCTCTTCTTCAATAAAGAAACCATCGACACGCGAGTCCTCAAGGTCCCGCATCCGCGGCTTCATGAGCGCCGCTTCGTGCTTGCCCCGATGAGCGAGCTGGCGCCCGCGTTGATTCATCCCAAGCTCAACGCGTCGATTTCCGAAATGCTGTCGGGACTTAAGTCGCCGTTCCGTGTTACGCTCGCGAGAGCGGACCTGCTGAGGCCGCAGCTGGTGAAAGCGAAAACAAAGTAAGAGGCGTCAAGATGAAATATTTTATCGATACTGCCGAGGTAGCCGAGATTCGCGAGGCCGCCAGTTGGGGACTCGTCGACGGCGTCACCACCAATCCATCGCTGATGGCGAAAACCGGCCGTCCGTATCACGACGTGCTGCGCGAAATTTGCGAAATCGTCGACGGACCGATCAGCGCTGAAGTCGTCGCCACCGAAGCGTCCGCGATGATCGAAGAGGGCGAGAAGCTCGCCAAGCTCCACAAAAACATCGTCGTCAAATGCCCGATGATCATCGAAGGTCTCAAGGCCACCCACGCGCTGGCCAAACGCGGCATCCGCGTCAACGTGACTCTGATCTTCTCACCTCTGCAGGCACTAGCCGCGGCAAAGGTCGGCGCATCATTCTTGTCGCCGTTCATCGGCCGCCTCGACGACATCGGCCAGGACGGCTTCGCGCTGGTCGAGGACATGGTGCAAATCCTCTCGAACTACGACTACCCCGCCGAAGTCCTGGTAGCGTCAGTCCGCAGCACCACGCATCTAATCCGCGCCGCCGAAGTAGGCGCCGACATAGCAACCGTCCCCTTCGCAGTCCTGAAACAAACGCTGCACCACCCGCTGACCGACCTGGGCCTCGAGCGCTTCCTGGCCGACTGGCGCAAAACCAATCAGAAGATCTGAACGATCTGGCGCGTCCGCGCGCCTCTTCCCCTCTCCCGTCGGGAGAGGATTTAAGGTGAGGGACCTTATTCAGCGCGCGCTTGGCGCGCGATTCAAGATTCCGCTCCGCGTCTCGCCTTCTCCTCACGTCATCCTGAGCGCAGCGAAGGATCTCGCGCGATAGCGCGCCTCGCCAGATGATTTCGACGACGTCGCGAATCGTCATCCTTGGATGCGCGGGTAGCGGCAAGACTTTCCTCGCGCACCGGCTCGGCGAGCGCACCGGCGCACCCGTGATTTGCCTCGACGCCATATGGCAGCCGCACTGGGGCAAAGATGACGTCGCCAATTTCCGATCCTTGATGAAACAAGCGCACGCCGGCGAGACCTGGATCAGCGACGGCAACTTTGCAGCCGCCACCTTCGATATCCGCCTGCCTCGCGCCACGCTCGTGATCTGGCTCGACCGCCCAAAACTGTCCTGCGCCTGGCGCGCAATCACGCGAGTGTTTCAGCCCGGCGAGCACCATCGAATTGAGAGCCTCGCCAAGGTGCTGCGCTTCATCTGGAATTTCGACCGAATCAACCGCCCGCTAATCGAGGCGCAAAGAATCGCGCACGGGCCGCAGGTTCCCGTCCGCAAATTGAAGAATAATCGCGAGATTGACGCATTCCTGTCGGCTTGTGGTCAGCGGACTTGAGGCAGTTAGTTCGCCGCCGCCGATCGCTCTGCGATCAATCGATCCAATTCTGCGCGCAGCTTCGGGAGGACTTCTTCGTAGCCGAAATAGCCTAGCTTGCGATCTTTCTTTTTGAGATTCACCGTCGTCGGACCGCACCACAATCCCAAGTCCGCGTCGTCGGTCTCGCCCGGGCCGTTCACTCGGCATCCCATGATCGCGATCGTGATCTTGTACTTCTCGGCGTAAACCGTCAGCTCCTTGACCTGCTGCGCCAGCTCGACGAACTTCATATTCTCGACGCGCGAGCACGACGGGCACGAGATGATATTCAGGCCCGCGCCGAAGTCCGGCACCGAGATGAATCGTCCCGCCGCGACATCCTCGATAATCTTGTGACCGACGAGCACTTCCTCGTGCTTGCGCTCATTGGGCAGCGTCAGTGAGACGCGAATCGTATCGCCGATACTCTGCGCGAGCAGCTTCTCGAACGCGATGCGCGTCTTGATGATCCCGTCGGGCGGTAATCCCGCTTCCGTAACTCCAAGATGAATCGGCACGTCGGGCCGCCGCTTCGAAAACCGCCGGTTCGCGTCCATCACCTTGACCGGATCGGAATCCTTCAGCGACACGACGAAGCGCGTGAAGCCGAAACCGTCCATCAGATCACAATGGTACGCGGCCGACTCGACGATCGCCGCGAGCTGATCGCCGGGATACTTGTCCAGGAATGCCGGCGCCACCGATCCGCAGTTGACGCCGATTCGAACCGCGACATCGTTGTCACGCGCCACCTCGACGAGCCACTTCACCTTCTGCTCGATCGTCTTCGACTTCTCGATATGATGCAGATGCCCCGGGTTGTAGCGAATCTTGTCGACGTGCGGCGCGACCCGGTCGGCGATTTTGTAGTTCTCCTGCAAATCGACCGACAGCACGACGCCCTTGGTCTGCTGGCGGATTTCCTTGACCGCCGGGATTTCCTTCTCGCTGTCGATCGCGATTCGCACGATTCCCGCGCCCGCATTCGCCAGTTGATGCGCCTGCGCGACGGTCTCGTCGATATCGATCGTCCGCGTCGCGCACATCGATTGCACCACCACCGGCGCGTTGCCGCCGACCTTGGTGCCGCCAATCGTTATCTGCCGTGTCTTTCGGTCTTTCAGTGCTTGATCCATTCCTATCTATGCTGCCGAATGCGCTGGCCGCTTGCTAGTGCTTGTGCTCGTCCGCGACCGCCATCGCGATCGCGCCATGACTGAACGCCGCGCCCGCGCGCATCGCCGCCGCGACGAACACCGCCTCCGCGATCTCCTGGTCGGTGCATCCTTTCTCTTTCGCGCGCGTGACGTGCGCCTCGATACACCACGGGCATTGCGTCACATGCGCCGCCGTAATCGCCATCAATTCCTTGGTCTTGCTCGGAATCGCGCCGTCCTTGAAAACTTCCTTGTCAAAATCCAGGAAGCCCTTGAACGCGTCGGGCGCATTCTGACGCAGGTTGCGGAGATACTTCGAGGTTTCCTTGCCGTAAAAATCAGCCATCGTGATTCTCCTGGAAGCCGTTTTTCAGTGATAATTGAAGTATAGCAGACCGCTCGCCAGCATCGGTAACAATTACCTTTCGCGCGCGATACGCCGTTCGCCCATTCTAATCCTGATAGTAACCTCGAACAAACTTTGCTTATCCATGGTTGGCGACAACGAATTTAGCCTCTGACTTTTCACTTGCAATGAGTCATCGATCTGACTAAATATCTTTCTCCGTCGCCGTTCATTAGGTGGACCGGAGCGCTGCATAAGTTAACCCTGCTGTTCGCCTGCGGCACAGCGAAATTTTCGAGTTCCAGCACTTCGCTCGGGGGAGGGAGGATGCTGAACGATGAGTACCGTAGTCTCCACAATCGCTGCCGGTGATCCGCGCCCGTTTCCGGACGTCATTCTTCGCAGCCAGTTCTTCGAGATGGTCGGAACGCGATCGCTTTCGAGCGAACAGCGCCTGATGCTCGCGGTGCTGGCCGACGCGATCAACGTCGTGCAGGAATTCGGCGGCTCCTCGAGCCTGCGCAAGCGCAACTCGTTCAACGAGGCCTGGAACTGGTTCTTTACGAAAGGTGGCTCGTGCCCGTTGTCGTTCGAGAGCGTATGCGACGCGCTCGGCATCGACTCGAAGGGCCTGCGATGGCGCCTGTCGGAACTGGTCGCCGGCCGCGGCGGCAGTCCGCTCCGCCTGCGCCTGAAGGAAGCGAGCCGGATGCAGCGGCTGACGGTGAATCGAGTACGCCGCCGCGACCCGCGCAGAATGCATCGCGCACACCGGACCCGCTAGCCGCGGTCTCGCACAATCGCGTTACACAGGGTAAACCCACCCGCATCCTTTTACTAAGGTGCAGGGGTTACCCCTGCCCAGGGAAGTATGAAACCCAGGAGGGGTTTCATTACAATTACGTTCCTATGGATTCTCCTCTGCAGGGTTTTCGGGTCGTCGAAGTTGCGATGTGGGTAGCGGGCCCCTCCACCACGGCCGTGCTTGGCGATTGGGGCGCCGACGTTATCAAGCTCGAAGATCCGACGACCGGCGATCCGATTCGCGGCTTCGTCACGCGCACGATGGGCGATCCCAACGCGCGCATCCGGCCGCCGTTCGAGCTCGACAATCGCAACAAGCGATCGGTCGCGGTTGATTTGCGCACCGCCGACGGCCACGCATTCGCGCTCAAGTTGATCGAACGCGCCGACGTATTCGTCACCAGCCTCCGCCTCGACGCGATCGAGCGGATGAAGCTCGATTATGCGACCCTTTCCGCGAAGAATCCGCGCCTCATCTACGCGTCGATCAACGGCTACGGACATCGCGGCCCGGATCGCAATCGCCCCGCCTATGACTACGCCGCCGCGTGGGCGAGATCGGGCCTGATGGCGACGATTGCGGAGCCGGGGCAGCCGCCGCCCGCGCAGCGACCCGCGATGATCGATCACGCCGTCGGCCTCGGCCTCGCCGGCGCTATCTCTGCTGCACTGCTCGCGCGCGAGCGCACCGGCCGCGGCCGCGAGGTCAACATCTCGCTGTTCTCGATGGGCCTGTGGATGAACGCCTCGGATCTCACCGTCGGCCTGATGACCGGCCGCTCGCCGCAATCCGAGTCGCGCACCGAGCGGGTGAATCCGCTGTGGAGCTCCTACCGATGCGCCGACGCGCGATGGATCTACTTCGTGATGATCCAGAGCGATCGCCACTGGCCGGATTTCTGCCGCGCGCTGGGCAAATCTGAATGGCTCGACGATCGCCGCTTCAAGGACTCGACCGCTCGCGCCCAAAACTGCGCGATGCTCACCGGCGAAATCGATCGCGCCGTCGCCACCCGCGCCTCCGACGAATGGGCGCCGATTTTCGATCGCCACAATCTGGTCTGGGCGCCCGTCCGCACCGACGCCGAAGTGCTCGACGATCCTCAGGCCGCCGCCATCGGCGCGTTCGCGCCCGTTGACCATCCGAACATTCCCGGATGTCGCGTCGTGAACAGCCCCGTCGAGTTTGGCGACATCCCCTCGCAACCGCATCGCGCCGCCCCCGAATTAGGCCAGCATACCGAGGAAGTAGCACTCGAAGTCGGCCTGACTTGGGACGAGATCGCGCGCCTGAAAGCCTCGGGAACGCTCGGCTAGCCTGTGATTACCTTGGTCAAACCGCTTTTATTCAAAATCAAACATCGGTATAAACCCACATTTCGACAACTTTGTTTGACTCTGACGAACACCACTCAATATGATCTCTGTCATTCGTCCCTCGGAGGTCGCCCGTTCGTGCGAATGATTGTTCCTCCCGTCGCCCATCGCCGCGAAATTGATCGTAACCTCGCAGAATTTTTCCGCGGCCATCGCGCCGCGCATTTTAATCGCGCCATCTCCTCGATGTGCCGGTTCTTCAAACTTCCTCGCCCCCGCATCGAATGGTTCGAGTACATCGATTGGGGCAAGACCGCCGGCCGCACCTACGAGGACGGCCGCATCCATCTCGTGCATCCGGAAAACTGGAAGCGCGGGCGCATCTACTTCAGCGAGCGCAAGTGGATCCAGATGCTCTACCACGAGATGGGCCACTTCCTGCTGTGGAGCGATCCCGAGCGCAAGGCCGACTTGTTCTCGCGCCGGATGGTAACCGGGCTTCGAGTCAGTGTCCGCCGGCGTGCGACGCGCTCGCGCAGCCGCGCGGGAATTCCGAGCACGCGCCTCTCCGCAAATCGCGTCCGCAAGCGCCGCGCGCGCGTTTCGATCGCACAAAAGTCGAAGCGTGGCTCGCGCGCGAGAACTCGCAAGTCGCGGCGGGTCGCCTGATGCCGCAGAAGCCGACAGTCGAAAATCGATGGTGGGTCGAAACCAACTTCAAGAAACCGAAGCTGGCGAAGTCTGAAAACGAGATGCCGCAGTTGCCGGTCGCGATGGCCTTTTACCAGGTCGCGCGCGACTACGATCAGGATCGGGCCAAGGAAGATCTCACCGACAACAACCTGCGCATCGCGCGCGAGGCGAATCCTCCGCCGGGCGGGTGGGCTTACCTCGCGATGACCGATCAGCACGCGCCCGCCAACGTGATCAAGCGCGTCAAGGACGAGTTCCGCATCCCGCGTGAGGCCCGCGGCCTGGTGATCGATCATGGCCGCGTCGTGCGATTGCTGATTTGCGGCCCGCAGCTTGAAGACTGGATGCTCGATATCACGCTCGGCGACGAGCCGTCAGTCGATGCGTACGTATGGTCGGTGATGTATCGCGAACGAATCTTCCGCCGAGCCGAAGACGCACTCCGCCAGGCCCGCAAATGGGCTATCAACCTGCTCCAATTCCCGCCCCCAAGAGACGAACCCTTCCGCGGCTCGCTGCTGACATAGGGACGCGCAGAGGAACTTTATTTTAATGAAACCCACCGTGGGTTTCATTAAGATTAATCCCCGCCATGAACTATCTCTCACTCGTGCTCCGCAACCTCACCCGTAACAAGCGCCGAACGATTCTCACCACGTTCTCGATCACCGTCTCCGTATTCATCTTCGCCTCGCTGATAAGCCTGCCCGGACTCCTCAATCAGGTCCTGCGCGACCGCGCCAACTCCCGCCGCCTCATCTGTCACAGTAAGGCCAGCCTCTTCTACATGCTGCCTGAGTCCTACCGCCGTCGGATCGAAAAAGTTCCGCACGTCGAGGCAGTCGCCGCTTACAGCGTCTTCCTCGCAACCTATCGCGATCCGACCGAGCAGCTCGGCGTGCTCGCCGTAGATGACGATCATATCCGCGAGATCTTTCCGGATTGGGATATCGGCGCGGAGGCCGAACACGAATTCGAAACCAAGCGCACCGCGGCCCTCGTCGCCACCAACCTGATGAAAGTTTACGGTTGGAAAGTGGGACAAACGTTCATGCTGCGCGGCACGATGTATCCGGTCGATCTGCAATTGACAATTGTCGGCGTGCTGAACGAGGAAGCCGCCGGCCCCCGCATCATCTTCCGCCGCGATTACATGGAAGAGCTGCTCGGCAGGCCGGGCACCGCCAACCTGTTTTGGGTAAAAGTGGACAGCTCGAAATCGGCGTCCGAAGTTATCGCCGCCATCGACGAGATGTTCGCCAACTCGCCCAACGAGACGGCCACCGAAACCGAAGTTGCGCTGATCAAGAGCCAGGAGGGCGGTACCCTGGCCCTGATGCTTAATGGCGCGAAATTTCTGGCGGCGATCGTAATTTTCACGATTGCGCTGGTCGCCGCCAACACGGCCGCGATGGCGGTGCGGGAACGACGTCACGAAATGGCAGTGATGCGCGCGATCGGTTTCACGCGCCGCTCGATCGTTGCCCGAATCCTGGTCGAAGGATTGATAGTCGGCATCACCGGCGGTGCACTCGGATGCGTTCTGGCGGTGATCGGCTTCGACCTGTTGCCCCACGTCTCCGGAGCGCTGGGTCCGCTCGCACTCGCGATGACCCTGCAACCGCGAATCGTCGCCTACAGCTTCCTGGTTGCCACGCTAATCGGAGCCGCCAGCGGCTTCATCCCCGCGGCCCTGGCCACCCGCGGCGACATCTCAACCGAACTCCGGGCAGTCTAAGTGGTTGATCCGTTGAAGTGGCGAAAAATAGGCGAAATCGTTAGGGTGGTGCGCGGAAGATTTGTGCGAGTTAATCTGTAGCCAGAGCGGTAAATTAAGATGGGACGCGCGAAGATCGATATACCTGCGGAACGGATTCGCGACTTCTGCTGTCGCCATCATATTCGCAAGCTCGCATTCTTTGGGTCGGTTCTGCGCGACGATTTTCTGCCGGGCAGCGATGTGGATGTGATCGTGGAATTTGAGCCGGGTCACGTGCCCGGCCTCGACTTCTTCGCCATGCAGGATGAGTTGTCGGATATTCTCGGACGGACTGCCGACCTCAACACGCCTGGATTTTTGGGCAATCACTTCCGCGACCGCGTCCTCGCCGACGCCGAGGTTCAGTATGTCGCGCCATGAAAGCATGCTGCGACTTCGGCACATGCTCGATCATGCACGCGAAGCAGTTGCAATGGCGAATGGAAAGACTCGCGACGATCTTTATACCGATCGTATGCTGAACCTCGCTCTTGTCCGATTGTTGGAAATTGTCGGAGAAGCGGCGAGCAGAACGCCGCTCGACGAACGCGCTCAACATGGCGACATACCATGGTCCCAGATCGTCGGACTGCGAAACCGTCTGATTCACGGCTATGACTCGGTGGACTTCGAAATACTCTGGCAGATTGTCAACAAGGACTTGCCGAATTTGATTCTGTCACTCGAGCGAATTGTTTCGTCGGCCTGAACTGCCGCACTCCGCTTCCGTAGATTCCCACTTGCGTCCCCGCACACCTGCGAATAGTTGTGATCTATCGCGCGTTCCGGCGTGCGAGGAAGCAATGCAAAAATTAATTTCTACCGCAATCGCGTTTTCGATCCTGCTGATCGCAGCCGGATGCTCGACCAACAATCAAACCGTGCAGCAGAAGCAGGCCTGCTCCGTCGGCGACCAGCATCCGTGGTGTATGCAATTGGCGCAGACCAAGCCCCTGGGCGCTGCGTCCAACGGATCGGAAGCGACCTGGCCGACCAATCCTGAAATGCAGGACGGCAGACCGCCCTATCCGACGAACCCGGCGCTATCGTACACCGGGATCCCCGCGGGCACCTTCGGCGGTCTCAACGGTTCTATCAATTTAGGCAATTTCGGCGGTATGCACGGCATGTAAGCGCCGTTAGCTTTTCGTGAATTCGACCGTCGCCGTTCCGGTCACGAGGCGCTCCGCCTCCTCGTTCTCCATCCAGACGTCGATCTCGGCCGTGTGGTCTTCAGCATTCTTGTTGGTGATAAATCCGTGAATCGTGATCGTATGGTCGGGCTGCACCGGCACGCGATAGGTCGTGCTCATCCGCGACAGCCACGCATTGCCCGACCCGATCCAATCCGTCACCAGCTTCGACAGCAGGCCCAGGCTCATATTGCCCGGCAGGATCATTCCGGGGAGGCCTTCCTTCTTCGCGGCTTCGTCGTCGGTGAAGCGCCCCGCAATATCGCCCATGCCCATCGTCTTGGCGTATAGGCGGCACTGATCCTTGCTGACGAACAACTCGAGCGGGCCGAGCGTGTCGCCGATATTGATTTCTTCGAAGCTGCTCACGTGCGGTTCATGAAACGATGGTCGATATGGGCCAGCACTTCGTCCTTCTGGTTTTTCAGGGTCGAGCGAATCACGACGAAGACCATGGTGCCCGTGCGCCCGGTCTTCTCGAAAATTTCCTTCACGTGCGAGGTCAACGTCACCTTGTCGCCCGGCCTTATCGGCGCGACGAATTCAACGTCCTTCCCCGCGTCGAAGCCGCGGCGTCCGAAGCGCGGGACGTTCTCAAAAAAATGTCGCCCGTTGCGGAACGTCACCGCGAACGACGGCGGCGCGACGATCCCGCCGTACACTCCCTTCTTCGCCGCTTCCTCGTCCGTGTAGATCGGATTGGTCTCGCCGAGCGCCGTGCAGTACCGCTTGATCTTGTCGGCCTTGACCTCGACCGGCTCGGTGACTTCAAAGACCTTGTTGATCAGCGCCGGATCGTATTCGACTGCCATCTTCTAACTCGCTTATCGCGATTCCATCGCGACGGCTTGAGGCACTGGCTTGCGCTTCGGCCTAAAATCCACCGGCTCGAAATTGCCGGTTCTCAATTCATTCACCAGGTCGTCGATCGTCTTGATATACGCGCTGAACTTCGTCGCGCACAATCCGATCAGACTCACCAGATGGCTGTCGGATCCACCGGTCGCCGCGAAACCATACTTCGCGATCAACTCCGCGCTGCGCTCATCCTCGCCCTTGCGCGATCCGCCGTTGAGCGCCTCGACTGCGACCACGTTCTCCAGCGGCCCCTTGCTCTGATAATGCTCGTAGAGCCCGATATTCGGCCGCCCCGGATGACAGGGGACGACGATCCCGCCCATCCGCGCGATTTCATCGATCAGCGTCTGCGCGTCGAGATGCACGTCGGCGAAATCGAATCGCTTGACCATGTCGTCATTCACGCCAAACACCAGCATGTGCCCGTAGTTGGTCTCGACTTCCGACGCTCGCAGCACCAGCGTGCCGAACTTGTCTTCAAGCGCGCGATAATCGGCCTCGCGATTGAACTGGCGATGCTCAGTGAGCACGATTCCGTCGACCGGCCGCTCCGTCGCTCGCAGCTTGATCCAGTTGAGGTAAGCCTCTACCGGTGCGCGGCTGTCTTCCGATGCTTCACTATGGGTATGCAGATCAAGGATTGTACTCACCAGGAATGTGCCCTCACCTCGCCGGGCGAAATTTCGCGAGCGTCACAGTCGGCGTGACGTCCTCGTATACGACCTCGACGGGCATTCCTATCTTAGCTTGTTCTGGCGCGCAGTCGATAATGTTGGTGAGCATTTTCACGCCCTCGTCCAATTCGACATACGCCATAATGTAGGGTAGCGATTCGCGAAATCCCGGCGCCTGGTTCTGATACGTGGTCGTAAAGGTATAGACCTTGCCGCGCCCGCTGCATTTGATCCATTGCGTATCCGGCGACAGGCAATTCGTGCACAGCGCGCGCGGGTAGTAGCGCAGGTCGCCGCACTTGCGGCACTTCTGGATATAAAGCTCGTGCCGCTGCAGCGCCTCCCACCACGGACGATTCTCTTCGTCGAGATGCGGCAGTGGCTTCGAGTATTTCTTCGCTTGCGTCTGTTCCGCCATGATTTTCGTCCGCCCTGATTACTGATTGCTGAGAATAAGCGTCGCCCCCGAATGCCGCGTGCCGAGCGTGCCGCCGGTCCCGTGCGCGAGCGCGATTTTGCAATCCTTGACCTGCCGCGGCCCACACTCGCCGCGCAGCTGTTTCGTCGCCTCGATCACTAAAAAAATTCCACGCATCCCCGGATGGTTCGACGACAGGCCGCCGCCATCGGTGTTGATCGGAAACTCGCCGTCGTATCGGAGCCGCCCGCCCGTCACGAACGCGCCCCCTTCGCCACGCTTGCAGAAGCCGAGATTTTCGAGCGTCGTCAGCACGGTGATCGTGAACGAGTCGTAGATCATCGCCATGTCGATATCTTTATGCGCGACGCCCGCGCGCTCGAACGCCAGCCGTCCCGATTGTGCCGCCGCGATTTCCAGAAAATCGCGCTGACCGCGCGCCGCGTGCCGCACCGTCTCGCCCGTGCCGAGGATATAGACCGGCTTCTTCTTCAAATCGCGCGCCCGCTCCGCCGACGTGATCACCAGCGCGCCGCCGCCGTCACTGATTATGCAACAATCGAGCAGATGCAGCGGCGACGAGATGATTCGCGACGCAAGCACGTCCTCGACCGTGATCGGCTCGCGATACTTCGCCGCCGGATTCATCGACGCATGCAGCCGCATCGTGACTGCAATCTCGGCCAGTTGCTCCGAGGTCGTGCCGTAGTCATGCATATGCCGCTGCGCGACCATCGCGTACGACCCGACCGTGGTCGGCCCGAACGGAATCTCGTACTGGTCACACGGATCGCCACTGCCGCCGCCGCCCCCGCCGCCTGTGCCAATCGCGAACCGCGACGACGCCGCCGTCGATCCATAAACCACGACGCACACGTCGCACATCCCGGCATGAATCGCGGCGGCCGCATGTGCCGTGTGCGCGACGAACGACGATCCGCCGATCGACGTCGAATCGACAAAGTTCGGCGTCAGGTTCAGGTAATCGCAGAAACCGACGATTCCCATCCCGCTCATTCCGATCCCGGTCGTGCACAGCCCGTTCACGTCTTTGATAGTGAGCCCGGCGTCATCGAGCGCTCCGCGCACGCTCTCCGCCATTATCTGAAACAGACTTTTATCGGGCGCGAATCGCGTCGGATGCTCAAACACCCCGGCCACTGCGGTCTTGCGGCTTAAACTCATCTCAAATTCCTACTTCAGTCCGTCGACGAACTGCTCGATCGCGGCGTTGTACTCGGCGGGACGCTCGCGCGGAATGTAATGCCCGGCGTCCGCGATAATCCTGCACGTCGCGCCACGAATTTTGCCCGCGATTAATTCCGCATCAGCCGGCGTGGTCCCTTTGTCGTCAGCACCCGCGATCACCATCGTGGGTTTGTCGATCTTCCCGATCGCCTCGCGCAGATCGACCTGCGAGCACGCGAGGATGTCCGTGTATCGCACGCGCGGGTCAGTCTTGATTTGTTCCATCCACCCTTCGCGCACAACATCGAAATTGTTCTTCACTGTCATGGGCGAATAGCCGTCCGTGTTGAACGCCTGCGGCGCGCGGCCCATCGTGATCGCGCGCAATCCTTCGATCCGATCCGGCGTGAGATTGAACTTCGCCGCCGTGCAACTGAGTATCAGCGCCTCGACCCGCGCCGCATGCCGCAAGCCGAGCTCCATCGCAATCGCCCCGCCCATCGAATGTCCCAGTATCACCGCCGACTTGATCTTCAACGCATCGAGGAACGCCGCAACGAAATCCGCATAGTCACTAACCGTCCGCAACCCCTCGACCCCCGCCGACCGTCCATGCCCCGGCAAGTCGAGCGCGATCGGACTGTACCGGCCGCCAAACGCCTCGATCTGCCGATGCCACGTATGCCCGTTCGACCCCGCACCATGCACAAACAAAATCTTGCGCCCGCGCGAAAAATCCGGCACCACATCCGGCAGCGTCGTCGCCCCGTTATAATAGTAGTAAGTCGCGTATCCCTTTACGTCGGTATATTTCGTCTGCGTAGGCATCGCGCAAAAACTCTCCGCCAGTAGCTTTTGAAGGTTAGCTATTAGGTTGAAGCCGCGCTTGTCAAACGCCCCAACCTTCAGCCTGCCGCATCCTCAGCGCAGCGAACGGACGGGTTCCTTCACCCATTCCTCGTCGCTTTCTTTCAATTCTCGTACACTCAGGTCGTGAAAAATTAGACCGATGTTGTGGCTGTTCGTTTCGATCCGAACTTCGTGCATCGGCTTGCCAACCTTGAGGGACCATTCGCGCGCGAGTTCGGAATTGTCCACGTACGCCGCACCTGGGTATGCGGCCGAATAGCAGACTGCCCACAGGTAGCCCTCAGGGGAACCGGCGCGCTCCCAAGACGCGTAGTCGGTATAAATGTCGTCCCACGACTGTTGCCAGAATCGATCGGCCACTGCGGTTGTGATCCACGCCGAAGTACAGTGACTGAAACGGTATAGGAATTGATGCTCTTTGATATAGGCGACGACATCGTAGTCTCGTAGGAAAGAAGTGAAACCATGCCTTACTATGAGACTATCGAATAGTGGTTCCTGCAGTGCCTTTTTGATCTCGTCTACCGTCATCATCTATCCCGCCGGCCGATGATCAGAGGTTCGTGCTGCGTCAACGTCTGCGGCACTCCCGACTTGCCGAGCTCCCCAATCATCTCCTCGGCGCGTTCGCGCTCACCCTCCGGTATCAGCGGCATCCACCTGATCCTGATCCAGTCATCTATATCCGCCCACGTAACCGTGAATGGCGCCGCACGTTCCTCGACCCGCAAACCCGCCTTCGCGAACGCCTGCTGATAGCGATCCCTGGGACGCGCATCGGCCTCGCGACGCGCCGCGCGCCGAAAGATCACCTCGCGATATTCGCGCCATCGCTCCTCACCGACGATTGCGCTCAGCATCTGTCGCACACTGTCGTCGCGCTGCCCGGTCGCAATCATCACTCCGCCGACTTGCAGACATCGCGCAAACTCGGCCACGACACCCTCGACATCCGCGACGAACTGAATCACGTGACTCGCGAAGATTAAATCGAACGACGAATGCTTGAACGGCAGTCGCGATACGTCCGCGCGGATCAGCCGGCATTTCCCGCCAACTCGGCCGCGCGCCGACAGCAGCATCTCGAAAGTCAGATCGACACCGGTGATACGCCTGATGCCCGGCGCCTCGACAAACTTCCGCAGATAGGCGCCGTTGCCGCATCCGACATCGAGCACCTCGCGCGCGTCCGCGATCTCCCCCGCAATCGCCTCGAGCACCGCACTCCGCCGATTCCCATAGTACGCGCCGTCGCCGTACGTATCGGCCAACCGTCCGAAATACTGAGCTATCTGCGAAGGTCTGCGATCTCGCGAGCTATGGTCTGGGTCCATAGCAGCGAGGATGACAGAAAACCCGCCACGCGGAAAAGTTTGCCCGCTACTTGCGAGCTTTGCGACCTTTGGCTTTATGCGGGGGCGAACTGACTCCATCTGTGATCGGCTCGACCTGCGCATGCTCCCACACTTCGATCGCCGCGCGGCTGAATCGCCATGCGCTCCCGACGCGGAAGCCCGGTATTCGTCCCTCTCGCAGCAAGCGGTAGATCGTCGTCGGATGGACGCGCAGATGCGCCGACAACTCGGAGATTGTCAGAATTTCTTCAGAGGATGCCATGATGACGCCAAGCCTGACCTCGGGGAGTAGCTAGCCGGTTCCTTTTTAACGAGGCGTATCGCTCGATGTCGTACAAAAACCCGCTTCCCAGCCTCTAACCGTGCCACGGATAAGTCAATACTGACGGTTCGCGCTTGTCAGACCTCACGAATCTTGGCGAAGGTGCGTCAGGTTGCGTTATGGTTAGCGAGAGGCGGACAGAATAATTCAAAGCCGCGCGCGCAATGGAGGCGATTTGCGATGCAATATGAGGCGATCGAAATCAATCAAGACGGCCCGGTGGCATGGCTGACTCTCAACCGCCCGCATAATCTCAACGCGCTCAGCGCGCAAATGGTCGCCGAGCTCGAAGATTTCCTGCATCGCCTGCCGACGCAGACCGAGACCCGCGTCGTCGTGATGAAGGGCGCAGGACGCGCCTTCTGCGCCGGGCTCGATCTCAAGGAACAGAATCGCGGCGGCACCGGGCTGGGCGCATCGACCACCGACACCGTCGAGAGCCAGCGCCGGATGAGCGATCTGGTCGTCGCGATTCGACGCGCGCCGCAGCCGTTCATCGCGGCAATCCGCGGACCGGCCGCCGGCGGCGGCTTCGCGCTCGCGCTCGCATGCGACGTGCGCATCGCAGGCGAGTCGGCCCGCTTCAACGCCGCATTCATCCGCATCGGGCTGAGCGCATGCGACATGGGCGTCAGCTATTTTCTACCGCGCGCCGTCGGCACTTCGGTCGCGTCCGAGCTGATGCTCACCGGACGCTTCATCAACGCGCAGCGCGCCTTCGCCACCGGCCTCGTATCGGAGCTGATGCCCGACGCCGAAGTCGATGGCGCCGCTGCCAAGCTCGCCCTCGAGATGACTGAAACGTCGCCGCTTGGCCTGCGCCTCACCAAGGAATGCCTCTCGCACAACATCGACGCCGGCAGTCTCGAGCAGGCAGTTGCGATCGAGGATCGCAACCAAGTGCTATGCGTCCGCGCCGGCTACATCGAAGAAGGCGCGCGCGCCTTCCTCGAAAAGCGCAAGCCCAAATTCGCCCCGCGCGCCTGACAAAAGAAAAGGGGCGGTTCGATGAACCGCCCCTGAAGCACTCGCTACAAAAGCTCTATCGACTAACTACTCGCCATCGTCGTCGCTTCGCCGAGCCGTGCCACCAGATACTCCGGCTGCCCGTCGCGCCACACCCTGAATTGCACGCGCTGCCCGGGAGCATATCCCGCCAGGATGTCGTTGAACACTTTCCCGTCGGGAATCGTCTTGCCGTCGAACTCGCTGATCACATCCCCCGCCTTGATTCCCGCTTTGTCCGCCGGCGATCCAATCAGCACCGCCTTCACCTTCGCTCCCCAGACTGCCGACGCCGTCGTCGTCGTGACGCCGAAGAACGCGGGCCCTCCCGCGGGCAGCAGGTCGGGATGCAGGAAGTGCACGCGATTAACCCCGTTCACTCGATGCACGATATCCGCGATCTTGCGCACCTCATTCATGCTGTAGACTTCGCCCGCGAGATACGCGTCGCCCTTCTTCGAGACCGACACGCCTATATCCGTGAACGCACGCACCTTGAGCGTATCTTTGATTCGCGCCTCGAGCACCGATGACTCCAAGGTCCGTGGCGCTGACGCCTGCTGAATATCCGTATCGGGCATCACCACCAGCGTCGATATCACATCATCCGGGCTCATCGGGGTTGACGCCTTAAGCGCCGGCGTCGCGATACTCTGCGCCATCAAAGTCGGCTGACTGTGATTGCTCACAATCGGCGTGCGCATCACCAGCACCGCCACCAACACCATCAATCCGGTCCCCATCGCAGTGAACGCGTAGTCGCGGACCAGAGCATGACGATTCGCTGCGAGTGCCACGACGCCCAGGTCAACGCCATCTGCGTCCTCGTCCTCGGCCTCGGCAGTTTCAAACGTGGATTCCGGGAAATCCAGGTCGTAGGCCTTCTCGGCGGCGGCGAGTCTCTCGAGCTCTTCGAACGTGCGCGGGATACCTTCGATCACCGCGACGACGTCATCGCTCGCCGACATCCCGGCGCTCGAATCGTCGCGCTCATCGGAAACACTCGCGCTGTAATCTGCCTGCTTGAGATCGCTGGCCGCCTGATCTTCGCCGCCCACGCGCCCGATCGTTCCCGACCCGCCCGCGTGATGTACGACGGACTCGGTCCCGGTCTCGCCCCAAGCTTGTGCGCCAGCTTCATCCCTCTTCCGCTTGAAACGCATCAGCGCTTCTTCCAGCGTCAAGATGGAGTCTGTTGGCTTGCCGCCTCCGTTCTTACCCATCGGAGCACCGCCTCCTGCTTGATTTAGCCATCCCTGAACTGAATCAGGATGTCTTTACTACAGATAGCAGGGAATAACGTCTAGGCCAACCATGGATCGTTCAGTTGCCAACAGCAGCGGTCAGGCGCTGTTGAGATTCTCTAACTGCCGTTAGATTGCTTCACTCACGGCGTCTTCGCGCTGCGTCGGCTTCGGCCGCGATTCAAGCGGAGTGTAATGCCGAATTCCTTCGCCGACGTAAACCTGCCGCGGCCGCGCGATCTTCTGCTCGGGATCCCGCACCATCTCGGCCCATTGCGCCATCCATCCCGAGGTCCGCGGTATCGCGAACAGCACCGGGAACATCTCCATCGGGAACCCCATCGCCTGGTAAATTATCCCCGAATAGAAATCGACGTTCGGATACAGCTTGTGCGAGATAAAGTAGTCGTCCTGCAGCGCGATTCGCTCGAGCTCGACTGCGATATCGATCAGCGGATTGCGCCCGGTCACCTCGAACACCTGCGCCGCCATATCCTTCAGAATCTTCGCCCGCGGATCGTAGTTCTTGTATACCCGATGGCCAAAGCCCATCAGCCGCCGCTCGCCCTCTTTCACCTTCCTGATCATCGCCGGGATATTCGACACCGATCCGATTTCCATCAGCATCCGGATTGCGGCCTCGTTCGCACCGCCATGCAGCGGGCCATAGAGCGCCGCAATCGCCGCCGCCGCGCACGCATACGGATCGGGCTGCGAGCTCCCCACCGCGCGCATCGCATTGGCCGAGCAGTTCTGCTCGTGATCGGCGTGCAGGATAAACAGCACGTCGAGCGCGCGCTCGAGCACCGGATTCGGGTGGTACTTGATCTCCGTCATCTTGAACAGCATCGAGAGCAGATTACCGGTGTAGCTGAGATCGTTGTCGGGATAGACGTAGGGCAGTCCCTTGGTATGCCGGTACGCGAACGCCGCCAGCGTCGGTATCTTGCCGATTAGCCGGCGCGTCTGCAGGCGGCGCGATTCGAGGTCGTGAATGTCGTTGGCGTCGGGATAAAACGTCGAGAGCGCCCCGACCGTCCCGAGCAGCATCCCCATCGGATGCGCATCGTAGCGGTACCCCTCCATAAACTTCTTGATATTCTCATGCACCATCGTGTGAATCTTGATGTTGTGCTCCCAGCGCGCGTAATGCTCCCGATCGGGCAACTCGCCCTTGACGATCAGATACGCCGTCTCGAGATAGTTGCTCTTCTCGGCCAGCTCCTCGATCGGATACCCGCGATAGCGCAGGATCCCCTTGTCGCCATCGATAAAGGTGATTCTGCTCCGGCATGAAGCCGTATTAGTGAACGCCGGATCATAAGACATCAGCCCAAAATCATCTTTCCCAACCCTAATCTGCCGCAAATCCGCCGCCCGAATGACATCCCCTTCTTCGATCGGAATCTCATATTTCTTCCCAGTCCGATTATCCGTAACGGTAAGCGAATTATTAGCCATCACCCTACCTCGACTCTGAGTGGCACAGGCTTCAGCCTGTGATTGACGTTCAACACGATGTTGAGTGTCACAGGCTCAGCCTGTGATTAACGTTCAACATAAATACAGTATGCGTCATTCCTCATTTCATGTCCAAGACCGGAGAATCACAGGCTAAAGCCTGTGCCACTTAAATTCAGTGCCCCAAGCTTCAGCCTGTGATCTTCGTCCTGTGTGCCACAGGCTTCAGCCTATGATTGGGCATCCCGTAATTTTGGTTCCGCATGCAACCCAAGAATCCTCGAAATCCAAAGACCTGAATGGTTTAGTGAATTAGTGGCACAGGCTTCAGCCTGTGATTTTCTGCCCTCATGCAACCTAAGAGTCCAACCATGCCTGACGTTCCCGGATTCCAATCCATAGATCCCTGGAAATCCAATGAGCTGACCTATACCCGCCGCAATCTCCCCCACCTCGAAGTACCCGGGGCTACTTACTTCATAACCATCCGATGCAATCGAGGGATTCAGCTTCCTGACCGGGCTCGCGATCTAATCATGGCCGCGATCGAGGCCTGCAATGGCAGGAGCATCGACCTGGATGCGGCCGTAGTGATGCCCGACCATGCTCACACGATCTTCAGGCTCATCGAGCCTCACAAACTGAGCCGGGTCCTGCAGCAGATCAAAGGCCGCTCCGCTAGACAGGTCAATCAGTTGCTAAATCAAAAGCACAGAATGAGGCGTATGTCACTGTGGATGGATGAGAGCTTCGATCACATCATCCGGCATGAAACGGAGTTTGAAGAAAAAATCGAATACATCAAACAAAACCCCGTCAGAAATGGGTTTGCATCGAAACCAGAAGACTATAGCTGGCTGTTTACTAAGAGAATCACAGGCTAAAGCCTGTGCCACTCTAGGCAACGAATTAACGGTGCTGAAGGATTTCAGTGGCACAGCTTCAGCCTGTGATCCGGATTTTGGCGGCGCAGGCTTTAGCCTGTGATTTTTCTCTCCATGCAGCCTCCGACGCGCGTCCCCGCGTATGTAGTTTCAGATGCTCGCAACCATCTTCGCGCCATGCCACTCTTTCCCAAATGATCGATAAGCTAATCACCGCGCTCTCCGGCTTTATCGTCGCGACGATTTCCGCGCTCGGATACGGCGGGGTCGTTCTGATGATGGCGATTGAGAGCGCATGCATCCCGCTGCCCTCTGAAATCATCATGCCGTTTTCCGGGTACCTGGTTGCGACTGGACGCTTTGGGCTCCAGATGGTCGCGATTGCCGGCGCCGTCGGATGCCTGCTCGGCTCCTACGTCGCATACTTTGTCGGACAACACGGCGGCCGCCCGTTCATCGAGCGCTACGGCCGCTACGTCCTGGTCGGGGAGCACGAGCTCGAAACCGCCGACCGTTTCTTCGCGCGATGGGGTTCGCACGCCGTCTTCTGGAGCCGGATGCTGCCGGTGGTCCGCACCTTCATCGCATTTCCCGCCGGCGTAACGCGAATGAAACTCATCCCGTTCACCATCTACACCCTGCTCGGCTCATACATCTGGTGTCTCGCGCTCGCGTACTTCGGGATGAAACTCGGGCAGCACTGGAAAGACCTCGCGCCATACTTTCATCGGTTCGACGCATTGATCGCGATTCTGTTGATAGTCGGCGCCGCCGCCCTCATCTATAATCGGGTCAAAGGAATGACGTCCGCGCCGAGCTCGGCGGAACGTAACCCATAACCCCTCCCCGAGCGCGGGAAGGGGAACCAGATTGAAGGAACAGAGAAGCGATGACGACAAAGGAAACGCCCGACCCGTCCGAGCTCGAGGAAATTTTCACCAGCATCGATCCGACTCCGGTCCGGATGGCGCATGACTACCTCAACGAAGCCGGCATCGAGTCGTTCGTCTTCGACGCCGCCTCGTCGCGGATGCTCGGCACCACTGCCGGCGTCCCGGTGCGCCTGATGGTCCATCGCGACGCCGCCAAAGACGCCCGCGACCGTCTCAACGATCTCGGCTTCACCGAAAAACAGGACAAGTGATGAGCGACGGCACCGGCCACCGCATCCGCTTCGGACGAATCGCCGCGATGCTCCCGGTTAAGGACATCGAGCGCGCCTGCGACTTCTATACGAAGGTTCTCGGCTTCACCAAGCTCTTCGAGAACGGCACTCCGGTCGGCTTTATGATCCTGAAAAAGGATCAGGCCGAGTTGCACCTGACGCTACAACCAAATCACAACGCCGCACCATTCAACGTCGCGCACATGATGGTGGACGACGTCGATGCGCTCCTCGCAATCTGCCAGCAGCAAGGACTGCGCATCATCAAGAGCATTCAGAACAAGGACTACGGTCTGCGCGCGTTCGTCTTCGAAGACCCCGACGGCAACCGCATCGACGTCGGCCAACCAATCTGACGCGCCTCTGTACGGCACACCTGTCCTCTACTATCTTGAAATCGGAACGCGCAGGTGATGCCGCGCGAATTTATCGAGCCGAGGTTATCGCGATGCCATATGCCGAAGGTCGAACCTTCAATGACGCCGACAGCCATATCATGGAGACTCGCGACTGGCTGATTTCTCACGCCGACCCCGACATCCGGCCGAAGCTTCATCCGCTCGCGATTGGCTCGGGCGGGAAGATGGTCGAGAAGGCTATCGCGCATGCGAACGATCGTCAGAAAGATCCGGCCGCAGTCGCCGACGCGGAGAAGAACCTGATGCTGCGAAAGGGATGGGAGGCGCTGGGCGCTTTCGATCCTGACGAACGCCGGCGCGCGCTCGATTTGCTCGGCTTCAGCTCGCAGTTGGTCTTCACGACGTTTGCGATCACCCATTTCTGGGGCGAGTTCGACCAGGTTCGCTCGACGCCTGAGGTTCTGTACGGCGGCACTCGCGCGCACAACCGCGCCATCGCGGATTTCTGCCGCGGTGACAAGCGCCTGCTCGGCGTCGGCTTCGTGCCGCTCGACATTCCCGAGCTTGCCGAAAAGGAGATCGACGAGGCGGTCAAGCTGGGATGCGCCGCGATTCACATTCCGTCGCTGCCGCCCGCGAAAAAGTCGCCGACGCATCCCGACTTCAACGGCGTATGGGCGCGCCTGCAGGACGCCGACGTTCCGTTCATGCTGCACGTCGGTGGCGGCGGCCGCGCGATCCCGCGCGCGTTTCACAACAACGATCGCCCGGTGACCGACTTCCTCGGCGGCGGCGAGAATATCCGCTCGAAGGATTTCATGGCGATTCACATGATGCCGGAAATTTTTCTCTCGACGATGGTCCTCGACGGCATCTTCGAGCAGTTCCCGCGGTTGCACGGCGGATGTATCGAGCAGGGCGCGATGTGGATCGTGCCGTGGCTGCGCCGCCTCGACATCTCGCAGGAGACCTTCGTCAAATCCGAAAAGTATCTGAGCCTGCCGATGAAGGCGTCCGACTACGTGCGGCGCAATCTGCGCTTCACGCCGTATCCGCATGAGCCGGTGGGATGGATCGTCGAGCAGGCCGGCCCCGAGCTGTGCATGTTCTCGTCGGACTATCCGCATATCGAGGGCGGACGCAATCCGCTCAAGCGCTTCGAAATGTCGACGCCGAATCTGTCGGAGGCCGCGCGGGAAAAATTCTACGCGACCAACTACGCGGACATGATGGGCTCGCGCGCCGGCTGATTGTTCGACGGCTCCGCGATGGCTCTACGCTGGTGGCGACGCGCCGTCTTTTATCAGATTTATCCGCGCTCGTTTGCCGACTCTAACGGCGACGGCATCGGCGATCTCGACGGCGTCACCGCGCATCTCGACTATCTGAGCGCGCTCGGCATCGACGCGATCTGGCTGAACCCGATCAACCCATCGCCACTCGACGATTGGGGCTACGACGTCAGCGACTACTGCGGGATCCATCCGGATCTCGGCGACCTCGCAGCGTTCGATCGTCTCCTGGCGCAAGCGCATCATCGCGGCATCCGCGTGATCGTCGACCTGGTGCCCAACCATAGTTCGAATCGGCATCCGTGGTTCGTCGAGTCGCGAGCGTCGCGCAACAATCCGAAGCGCGACTGGTATATCTGGGTTCCCGGAACGCCGGATCGTCCGCCCAACAACTGGCTGAGCACCTTCGGCGGTATCGCATGGAAGTACGACAGCGCGACCGCTTCGTGGTATCTGCACACGTTCCTCGAGCAGCAGCCTGATCTGAACTTTCGAAATCCCGAAATGGTCGAAGCGATGCACGACGTCATCCGCTTCTGGCTCGAGCGCGGCGCCGACGGTTTCCGCATCGACGTGGTCGCGAACATGATTAAGGATGCGGAGTTGCGCGACAATCCGATTCGCGCGGAAGCAGACCCCGATATTCCGTGGCTGGGCCGAGGCATCCCGGACCCGCTCTACAGCACGGACCGGCCCGAGGTTCACGACATCGTTCGCGGATTTCGGCGGGTCTCCGACAGTTACGATGAGCGCATCCTGGTCGGCGAGACGTGGCCTCGCGATCAGGCGGGGCTGGCCGATTACCTGCGGCCGGACGAACTGCAGCTCGCGTTCAACTTCCGCTTTTTACTGGCGCGTTACGATGCGCGCCGCTTCCGCGCCGCGATCGAGCTGACTGAAAAGTCCTTCGGCCCCACTGCGTGGCCCACCTGGACGCTGTCGAATCACGACTTCTCGCGGCATATCTCGCGCTACTCGCGCGGCGGGGATGGCGACGCGCGCGCTCGCGTCGCAGCCGTGATGCTGTTTGCGCTGCGCGGCACGCCGTTCATTTACTACGGCGAAGAAATCGGGATGCGCGACAACGACACGGCAATCGCCGCCGACCGCAAGCGCGATCCGGTCGGACGCGACGGCTGCCGCTCGCCGATGCAATGGTCGGACGCACCGAACGGCGGATTCTCGACCGGCGCCGAAACGTGGCTGCCGTGCGGCGACTTCAAGACGGTTAACGTCGCGCGGCAGCTGAACGATCCGCAGTCGATGCTCTCGCTCTATCGACGCCTGATCCAACTCCGCAAATCGACGCCCGCGCTGGTGGAGGGCGGCTATCGCGCTTTCGGCAACGCGCCCGAAGATTGCCTCGTATTCCGTCGCGATACTCCGACGCAGCATCTGATCGTTGCGCTGAATTTCACTGATGAGGCGCGCGAGATCAATTTGCCCGCCGGGAAAATCTTACTGAGCACAGTCTGCGGACGGCGCGAGTTTAACGAAATCGCCACTGACGCTGGCGCCAAACGAAGGCGGCATCGTGATGCTCGATGCGTGACAAATGGCGTCATTTCAGCAATTAAGGTCCTCCACCCGCCGCTCTAGGAAGAGCGTCGGCCTCCCCCCACGAAGGGGGAGGCGAAGAGCGAAGATTCTCTGATATAGCTCTCGCGCAAAAGGCTGTCCTCAGCATTTTGCGCTTCACTAGGTGCAGGGGTCACCCCTGCCGCGGGTGCGCGGCGCGGAGCCCCGCATTCAATCTCGTATGCCCGCATTCCCCGTTTGCGTGCGACGACCGCGGTTCATAACATCACCGGCATGCATAAGCCGCGATTTTTTGATCAATTGGCAGAGGAGCTGGGCGACCGCGAGGCCTTTACCGTCGCGTTCGCCCGTGGGCGCCGCGCGTTTCAACCGCAACACGTCGAGGCAAAATGGGCGCGCGACCGCGCCGCCAACATCAATCATATCAAGCTCGAGGTCGCGCTCGACTTCGATGCGAAAAAAATCGCGGGCACCGCGACCCATCGACTGTCCGCGATCACCGGGCCGCTCGATCGCCTTGAATTCGACGCCGCCGAGCTCGAAATTCGCGCGGTCCGTGCCGGCGGCGAGCCGGCGACCTTCGATACGTCCGACAGCAAGCTGAAGATTACGCTGCCGCGCGCGCTCAAGGCGGGCGAGGAAATCGAGATCGCGATCGACTACTCGAGCCGGTCGCGCCGCGGACTCTATTTTGTCGGCCCCGACGACGGCTATCCGAACAAGCCCCGGCAGGCGTGGACGCAGGGCGAAGACGAGGACTCGCGCTACTGGTTCCCCTGCTACGACTATCCAAACAACCGAACCACCAGCGAAGTCATCGCGACCGTGCCGGAAAAGTTCACAGCGGTTTCCAATGGCGGGCTGGTCGGCACATCATCGAATGCTGCCGCGAAGACCCGCAC
This sequence comes from uncultured delta proteobacterium, assembly GCA_963794325.1. Lineage (GTDB taxonomy): Bacteria > Desulfobacterota > Binatia > Binatales > Binataceae > Binatus. Next base: position 292,551 of record CAWCDG010000004.1, read on the forward strand.
CTTCCACTGGCGTCATGACGTGCCGCACTCGTCGTATCTGATCACGCTGGCGGCCGGCGAGTTCACGATGATCGAAGAGCGCGCCGGCAACACCCCCGTCACCTACTACGTCGCGCCAGGACGTGAGGACGACGCGCGCCGCGCCTTCGGCAACACGCCGAAGATGATCCAGTTTTTCGAGCGCGTGATAGGCGTGCCGTATCCTTACGCCAAGTATGCGCAGGTCGCGGTCAGCGATTTTATTTTCGGCGGGATGGAAAACACCTCGGCGACGACGCAGACCGACAGCACCCTGCACGACGCGCGCGCGCATCTCGATTTCAAGAGCGATCCGCTGGTCGCGCACGAGCTGGCCCATCAATGGTGGGGCGACTTGCTGACCTGCCGCGATTGGGCGCACGCATGGCTCAACGAGGGCTTCGCGACTTACTTCGAGGCGCTCTGGTGCGAGGAAAATCTTGGTCCCGACGAGTTCGCGTGGAACGTCCGCCAGGATCGCGAGAGCTATCTCGACGAGGACGCAAATCACTACCGTCGTCCAATTGTATGCAACCGCTATCGCAATCCGATCGATTTGTTCGATCGCCATCTATATGAGAAAGGCAGCCTGGTGTTGCACATGCTGCGCCGCGTCACCGGCGACGATCTGTTCTTCAAATCGCTGAACCTCTATTGCACGCGGCATCGCGGCGCCAACGTCATCACGCAGGATCTGCAGCGCGCGTTCGAGGAGACCACCGGCCGCAACCTCGATTTTTTCTTCGACCAGTGGGTGTACAAGGAAGGGCATCCCGAAATCGAAGTTTCGAGTTCGTTCGACGACAAGAAAAAACTGCTCAGCGTGACGGTCAAGCAGACCCACAAGACCGGCGACACGATTGCTTCCGCGTTCAGCTTCCCGGTGACGATTGCGCTGATGGACGCCGGCGGGCACGAGACCCGGCATCGCGTCGAAATCAAGGATCGCGAGCAGGGCTTCACGTTTGTGATGGACAAGGCGCCCAAGGCGGTTCGCTTCGATCCCGAATTCGACGTCCTGAAAACGCTCAAGCATAAGCGCGGGCGCGAGTCGCTCGAAGTCACGCTGCGCCACGCGCCCGAAGCGATGGCACGCGCCAATGCGGCTCGCGAGCTCGGCAGCGAGGGCAGTCCGCAAGCCACCGCAGCTCTGCGCGAGTGCATGCTCACCGACAAATTCTGGGGCGTGCAGGCCGATGCGGCGACCGCGCTCGGCGCGATTCGCACGACCGCCGCGCTCGACGCGATCCTCGAAGGACTCAAGCTGCCGCATCCGAAAGTGCGGCGCGCCGTGGTGCGCGCACTCGGCAATTTCCGCGGCGATGCGCGCGCAGCGTCCGCGCTCGCCGAGGTCGTCACTAATGGCGACGCCAGCTACTTCGTCGAAGCCGAAGCAGTCCTCGCGCTTGGCAAGACGCGCGACGATCGCGCATTCGCCCATCTGACGGACGCGTTGAAGCGCGACTCGTATCTCGACGTGATACGGACGCATGCATTGTCCGGGATGGCCGAGTTGCGCGACGAGCGTGCGATCGACGTCGCTCGCGATTTCTCCGCGTACGGCAAGCCGGCGCGCGCGCGGGTGGCCGCAGTTGGAGCGCTTGCGCGGTTTGCGGCGCTGAAAGACAACCGCCGCGTCGAGATTCTCGATTTTATGACCCCGCTGGTCGACGATCGCGAGTTCATGATGCGCATGCGTATTCCGTCCGCGTTCGCCGAGATTGGCGACCCGCGCGCGCTGCCGGCTCTGCGACGGCTGGCCGATCGCGACCTCGATGGACGCATCCAGCGGCATGCAAACGACGCGATCACGTCTATCAGCGAAGGCCGCAGCCGGGTCGAGGAAGGTCAGAGGCTGCGCGAAGACATCGATAAGCTTCGCGACGACAACAAGAAGCTGCAGGAGCGGCTCGAGAAGGTCGAAGCAATCGCGCGCAACAAGCCCGTCTGAAACGAGAACAATCGGGTAGAGCTTCATGGTGCCATGAGATGCTGAAGAGTAATATTTAGTGTTTTCTTAAGGCTGACTAAGGCATAATATCGGCGATTGGGTATGAGGATGACATATGAGGCTGAAGTGATGCGCACTACATCTTTTGCAGCTATGCTGGCGGTGCTTGGATTCGTCAGTTGCGTGCTGGTGTCCCGAGCGGACGCTATGGACTGCAACGCGATCCAGGCCGCATACGCTGCCGCAATCCGGCAGGCGCAGATTTGCGATCTCGCGGCGCCGGATTCGTGCAGCGCCACGCGGCCTTGGTCGCCTCAGGACGTGTGCCGGTGTAAGGTCGCCGTCAATCCTTCAAGTGCCGCGGCGCTTGATCAGCTCCTCGCTCAATTCCAATCGCAGGGATGTCCGTTCGCGCAGAGGATGTGCAATCGAATCTGTGTCGCTCCTGCACATAGCTGTGTCGCAGGCTCGGGGCCAGCGCCGACCTGCACCGGGCCATGAGAATCAATCGAGACGCAATTACGTATTAGAGGGAACGGTGATTAATCAAACGCGGTCTTTGAAGGAGAAGGGTTGATGTTGAGGTATAGGGGGGCGATCGCCTTGATGGCGCTGCTACTGCTTCCGTCGGTGGCGTGGAGCGCCAATAACAATCCACTCCTGGTCGGAGGCCCCAACGCACTCCCGAGTCGGCCGGTCGGCCCGGTACCCGAATCGGCGGCCAGTGGCGCCCACCTAACCTATTATGGCGGCAGGGTCGTGTCCAACTTGCAGGTGGTGCAGGTGCTGTGGGGGACCGGCGGTATAGGCACTACCAACGGTCATTTCCTGGCCGGTGTCGTCAACACCTCCACGCCAAGTATGGCGACCTTCTACCAGCAGGTGTTGAACAGCGGCTACGTCGATTGGTTGATGGAATACAACACCGACATCACCGACTTCGGCGGCAACCCGGGGACGAACCAAACCATTGGCCGTGGGTCGTTCTCGGAGCAAGTCGCCATTACCCCCGTCAACACCTCCACCTCGCTCAGCGACAGCGACATCCAAACCGAGCTGGTGAATCAGATTAAAGCCGGCCACATACCGCTTCCCACCCACGACGGGGCCGGCAACAACAACACTTATTACGCGATCTTTTTTCCGCACGGGATAAGCATCGACTCGGGCGGATCGCTTTCCTGCCAAGGGGGCGGATTCTGCGCCTATCACGGCACGATCGTCGCCAGCGCACCGGTCGGCGAAATCTACTACGGCGTGCATCCCGACTTTCAGGCCGGATCGGGATGTGACAGCGGATGCGGCAACGGCGCCAGCACCTTCGATAACGTCACCTCTGTCGCCTCGCACGAGATGGTCGAGACAATCACGGACTGCGAAGTCTCCCTCGCACAGTTTCTGGCCCCACCGCTTGCCTGGTACGACAACAACAACGGCGAGATCGGCGATATCTGCAACGCCCAGCAGGGAAGCATCGTTGGCGCGGACGGTCATACGTACACCGTGCAGCGGGAGTTTTCGGACGATGCCGGCGCTTGCATCGTTGTGCCGTCGGGATCTCCGACCCCCACGAGGACAGCCACGCCCACCGCTACTGCGACTGGCGGCGGCACTCCTACCGCGACGCCGACGCCCACCGCAACGCCGACGCCGGGCCCCGCGATGCTGATGATCTCTCCGCCGTCGGTGAATTTCGGCAGCGTGAAAGTGCGTAAGCTTAAAAAGCAAACGTTTATTCTCACCAATGGGGCCAGTAGTGGTGGATCGTCCATTCGCTTTGGTATTCCGCCGGCGACGGTGAGCAATTTTCCGATATTCTCGTTCCCCAAGAAGGGCGCTACGAACTGCCCTCAGCAACTTCCGCCGATGGGTCAGTGCAACCTCATTCTGCAGTTCGTCCCGAAAACCCGGCGGAAACCGGTGGCCGGCACGGTCACAATCTTCGACGATGCGGGAAACGCGAACCAAACGATCCCGCTAAGCGGGACGGGGAAATAGAGCTACTCCGGTAGTCGCACGAATCGCGAAAATAAAGCGGCGGCCCGCTAAGGCCCGCCGCTTCTGTTTTGGTCGGCGCGCAGTGATGTGCTTACGCGTCGTAATAGAGCGCGAATTCGTACGGATGGGGCCGCAGCCGAATCGCGCTGACTTCGTTTGTCATCTTGTATTCAATCCACGTCTCGATCAGGTCCTCGGTGAACACGTCGCCCTTCAGCAGGAACTCGTGATCCTTCTTGAGATTGCCCAGTGACTCCTCGAGTGACGCGGGCATGCTCGGCACCTCCGCCAGTTCGGCCGGCGTCAGCGCGTAGATGTCCTTGTCGAGCGGCTGGCCCGGATCGAGCCGCCGCTGAATCCCGTCGATTCCCGCCATCAACATCGCGGAGAACGCGAGATACGGATTGCAGGTTGGGTCGGGGAACCGCACTTCGATGCGCTTGGCCTTCGGCGACGGCGAATACATCGGGATACGCACCGACGCTGAGCGGTTGCGCGACGAGTACGCGAGGTTAATCGGCGCCTCGAAGCCCGGCACCAGCCGGCGATACGAGTTCGTCCCCGGATTAGTGAACGCCGCAATCGTCGGCGCGTGATGCAGGATGCCCGCGATGTAATGCATCGCGGTCTCCGACATCCCGGCGTAGCCATTGCCCGCGAACAGCGGCGTGTCGCCCTTCCAGATGCTCTGATGGGTATGCATGCCGGTGCCGTTGTCGCCGAAAATCGGCTTGGGCATGAAGGTCGCCGTCATCCCATGGCGCACCGCCACGTTCTTGACGATGTATTTGAACCAGGTCAGCCAGTCGGCCATCTTGGTCAGCGTCTGGAAGCGCATGTCGATTTCAGCCTGACCCGCCGTCGCGACTTCGTGATGCTGTTTCTCGACGCGGATGCCGACCCGCTCCATCTCGAGCACCATCTCGGTACGGATGTCCTGCAGGGTGTCCACCGGCGGCACCGGGAAGTAACCGGCCTTGTTTTTGACCTTGAAGCCGAGGTTCGCGCCTTCCTTGACCGCGCCCTCGCGCCCGCTGTTCCAGTTACCTTCGTTCGAATCGATGTAGTAGTAGCTCGAATTCTGCGTGGTGTCGTAGCGCAGCGAGTCGAAGATGAAAAACTCCGGCTCGGGTCCGAAGTACGCCGAGTCGCCGATGCCGGTGGTCTTCAGGTACGCCTCGGCCTTGCGCGAGATGTTGCGCGGGTCGCGGGTGTAGTCGGCGCGCGTGATCGGATCGGAAATATTCGCGATGATGCTCAGCGTCGGATCCTTGGTGAAAGGATCCATCACCGCAGTGTCGGGGTCGGGAATCACCAGCATGTCGCTGTTGTCGATCGCCTGCCACCCGCGAATCGACGAGCCATCGAAGCCCAACCCTTCATCGAAGGGTGCTTCATCCTTGAACTCGGATATCGGGGCAGTGAAATGCTGCCACGTGCCGAGCAGATCGATGAATTTCACATCGACCATCACCACGCCCTTGTCCTTGATCATTTGGAGAACTTGTTTAGGCGTCATCGAACCCGTAACCCTCCTGGCCGCTTAACGGGGCGGCATATTTGTACTCGAAAATTGATCGATCTCTGAATCTCGTTTTCTGTCACGAAAGCTCCCCGAACGCAACGCTCATACAATGGGCACCTGACGCATGTTCGAGCAGCGTTGCACAGCGCAACCCTTCGCGCGGACATCACAGAACCGCGCCAGCGGGGCTTTTTTTCCCCAAATCATTCGGCGAATTTCATTACAGCAAAACAAGTGCCGAGCATCACCAGCTCCACCGGCACCCGCAAGGTCTCAAACGTGCGGCGGAAAACAGAAACATTGGCATCGAGAAAGGCTCGAGGATGTCGGAATAGCCGACACTCTGAATGTCGGGCAAACGATCTAAGCCACGGCGCCTCATGCTCCTCAAAAAGAGAAGCGGCGGGTCCGCTTCTTCGGACCCGCCGCTTGGGCCGCATCACTGCGACCGATGCTCTAGCTCCTCCCCGAGTTAGAAGGCGTAAATGAAATTGGCCGCCAACGTATCCTGTCCGTGCCACAGATGCTGGCCGGTGAACACGCCATTGGTGAACACGCTGTTGTTGTTGGTGAACGAGTTCTGGCTCGAATTGTCGTGCCGGTATTCCAGCCGCGCGATCAGGCCCGTCACCTCAGGCACCTTGTAGCTGATGGTCTGGGTTATTTCCCACAACGTCTGCGCCTCGCCATTGGTGCGGTACCCGTCCATATCGTCGAAGAATTCGGCACGGGTCGCCGACTCGATCGCAGGGGTGAAATCGTACACCACGTACCCTGCCGCGCCCTGCCACGAAGCACTGTGACCGTTGATCACAGGACCGTCCTGCGACGCGTAGAGGTATTCAGCCTGCAAGGTCAGGTTGGGTACGAACGAAGGTTTCCAGGTCGCGATCGGATCGATCGCACCAAGGTTGGAATTCGATGCCTGCTTGCCGTTAGCCCCGCCGATTGCATTCGGCCCTACGATGCCGTTGACGACCAGGCTCACCGACTTGTCCTTGTTGTTGAGCGTCAGCTCACCCTCGAAGTTCGGGCCGCCGTTGCTATTAGCCGCCGGATCGTCCCATCCGTTGTTCAGACCCGCGGTAGCAGACACGTAGTCGTTGAACGTATAGCTGGCGCGGACGCCGGTATGAGTCAGCGGTTCGCCCAGGTTGAACACCAGGCCGCGGCTCTCGTTGAAGTTCTGGTTATTGTAAACCGGGATGATCTCGGCGCCCAGTAGCGTTACGAAACGTCCCGCTTCGAAACTTACCCCGGAACCGAATGGCGCGGTGTAAGTCAGGTAGTACTGGGTTGCGTCGATCCACTGGCCGCCCACAAATGCCTGGTTCGAATAGTGCGTCACACTGGAAATGGAGTTCGCGACCTGACCGACGTTAATGTCGGTGACGAATCCAACCGTCCCATCGCGCTCGATGTGCAGGTTGCCCTGAGTGAGCTGAAACCCATCCTGGTCCCACGCCCGGAACACGTTGGTGTTGAAGTTCGGCTGATTGAAGTTATGCTCGTAGCCCGCATCGACCAGCGCATGCACGCTGATACCGAGGTTGTCAGAGAGATTCTTCTGGATGGACGTTATATTCGTCTCAGCCAGGCCAACGTGCTGGCCAATGGTGGCCGGTGACGCGTTAGCCGCCGGCTGTGCGACCACCATCTCCGACTCAATCTTTTTCACCTCGCTGGTGGTGTCGTCGCTCTGCTTCTGCAGATTGCTCACTTCCCCCGACAGTGCGTTAAGACGCTGCTCCTCGCCGGGGTTCGAGGCGACAGTGGTTGTGGTCGTGCTGACCACGTGATGATGATGTCTGTGAGTCGTCGTTTTAGTCGTCGTCGTGGCTGGATCTTCCGCCCACGCATTCGCGTTGCACACCAATCCAATCAGTGCGACGCCAGCAATGAGGCGAAGCCACACAACGCCCCGGGTCGTTTTCATTCTGTTCACTAGCTCCTCCCTCCGAGATGCGCGGCCCCTCGCCGCGGCTTCCTGCGCCCACACACGTACTGGGCTACGGTGATTAAACCGGCTGCTTTGTTACAAGATTCATACCGGTGTAAAAATTGAACGATGGCTAGAATCCCCTGTATTCATAAGGATTTCTGCCATCGGTCAGCCATTAGTGATGCCCGTATGGAATGCATCTGCCGCGTCATTAATCAGATTCAACGAGGCATAGTCAATACATCACGATTGTCAGAACCTCGCGAAAGGAGCACGAATACTTCATTGTGAGATTGGTCAAAACAAATGAATTTTGAGTTAACAGAGGCCCAGGAAGAGATCGTCAGGCAGGTGCGCACCCTGTGCACAAACTATCCGGACGAATACTGGCGCGAGCATGATCGCCGCGCTGAATTTCCGCATGATTTCTTCGCCGCAGTCGCCGCCGCCGGCTATCTCGGCGTCGCGATTCCCGAACGCTACGGCGGCAGCGGCCTTGGCATCACCGAGGCTGCCCTCGTGATGCGCGAAGTTGCCGCCTCGGGCGGCGCAATGGCGGCGGCCAGCGCGATTCATCTCTCGATCTTCGGCGTCAGCCCGCTCGTCTTCCACGGCAGCGAGGAGCAGAAGCTCCGCTACCTGCCCAAGGTAGTCAGCGGCGAGATGCATGTTGCGTTCGCCGTCACTGAGCCCGACGCCGGCAACGACATCACGCACATCAAGACCGCCGCCCGCCGCGACGGCGACAATTACCTCATCAACGGCCGCAAAGTCTTCACCACCAAGGCGCGCGAAGCCCAACGGATGCTCCTGCTCACGCGAACCACACCGTTCGAGCAGGTGACTAAAAAGACCGACGGCATGAGCCTGTTCTTCGCCGAGCTCGAGCCCTCATCGGTCGAAATTCGCGAGCTCGAAAAACTCGGCCGGGCCGCCGTCGATACCAACCTGCTCTTTATCGACAACCTGAAAGTGTCGGCGTCGGATCTGATCGGCGGAGAGGGCCGTGGCTTTCATTGCCTGCTCGACGGTTTGAATCCCGAACGCATCCTGGTTGCCGCTGAAGCGATCGGAATCGGCCGTGCCGCGATCGCAAAAGCCGTCAGGTATGCGAAAGAACGCATCGTCTTCGGCCGTCCGATCGGACAAAACCAGGCAATCGCGCACCCACTCGCCGATTCGTACTCGAAGCTCGAAGCGGCGGAACTCATGATGTTCAAAGCGGCGTGGCTGTTCGACAATCGCAAGCCTTGCGGACCCGAAGCCAACACCGCCAAGCTGCGCGCCGCCGACGCCGCGTTCGAGGCCTGCGATCGCGCGGTGCAGACTCTCGGCGGCTACGGTTACGTTCGCGAGTACGACGTCGAGCGCTACTTCCGCGAATGCCGTCTGCTGAAGATCGCGCCGGTGTCCCAGGAAATGGTGTTGAATTCGATCGCCGAGCACGTGCTCGGCCTGCCGCGGTCGTACTAGACGACGCCGATGCGTAAGGGCGCGTTCATCATTCTGCTCGCCGCGCTATGCTTCGCGGCCTACGTGCTCTATTCATTGACCGGCGTGGAACCGGTCAAGGTCGCCGACACTCGCCTCATTCGAAGTGGCGACCAGGTGTCAGTCGAGGGCGAAGTCCGCAACACCGGGGACGACACCGGCCCGCTCCAGCTCGAAGTCCGCTATTTCGACCGCGACGGCCATTCGATCGGCAAGGATGTGGTCTCGATGGACGGGCTGCGGCATGGCGCCGCCACCCATTTCAAAAGTTCGCCGCGCCGCGAGGATGGGGTCGCGGATTTCTCCATCTATTTGAATCACGGGCGAAATCCATACGGGAACTGAGACGCCAATTGAATACTTTGCACAGCCCGGCGTCTAAACAGTTTGTAGGGTTAAGCGACCGAGTGTGCGGCGCGGTTCAGTCAGTTCCGGCCGGAACACCAATTAATCGCTTGCCTCTAAGTCGTCTTGGTGGTACTAACTGTAAGTGTCGAATAACACCATTTTGGTGGAAGTGTGATCGATCGATCGCACCTGAGTCGGCACACATCGCAAAAAAGGGGAAGAGGTTTCTATCATGGCACGCAACAAGGAACGTACTTTCGGACAGGTCATTCGTGAGCGCAGGCGGCAACTCGACCTCACTCAGGAGGAAGTTGCTCATCGCATCAAGACCTCGACGCCGTATGTCGGACATCTCGAGTCCGGCAAACGCCATCCTTCTGACAAGATTTTGACCCGTCTGGCGGAAGTGCTCGGACTCGATCGGCGCGAATTGTTTTTCCTCGCCAATCCTCGAGCGCAAGCACTGCTGAGCCCCGAGGTCGAGAATCCGGCCGAGTCCGCCTGGGAAGATTTCCGCAAGAACGAGCAGCTGCGGCGCGTTCACAACGTCACCGCCAGCGAGATGGAGATGCTCTCGCGAGTGGCGTTGCTCGGTGACGTGCGTTCGCCGCGCGATTTCATCTACATTCTGAATACCGTGCGCCACGCTGTCGGGAGATAGCCGCCGGCCAGGTCGCACGCCAACAGATTCGTTGAAGACGCGAGAGCATTGCTCTCGCGTCTTTTTTTTGGTGCATCGCGCTGCCTAAGCTCGACTCCATCATGGGTGAGCCTGCACCAACGCGCATTTTCGCGTCCGGACTACCGCGATGGCCCCAACGCTACACCGTCGTTGCGTTGTTCTTCCTCGGCACCGCGCTTTGCTACATCGATCGGATCAGCATCTCGGTCGCGATAATCCCGCTCGCCCGCCAGTTCGGTTACGACTCCGCCGCGCAAGGGCTCGTGCTGTCGGCGGTGTTCTGGGGATATCTGTGGACCCAGCTGGTCGGCGGATGGATGGCCGATCGATTCGGCGGCCATCGCGTGCTGGCGGGCGGCGTCGCTATCTGGTCGCTCGCAACCTTCGTCACACCTATCGCGGCCGCCGCATCATTCGCCAGTTTGCTCGCGGCGCGCGTGCTGCTCGGCCTGGGCGAGGGCGTGAACTTCCCGTCGATTCACAGCCTCACCTCGCGCTGGACGCTGCCCTCCGAACGCGCGCGCGTATTGTCCGTGAACTACAGCGGCATGTACGTGGGAACAGTACTGGCGTTGAGCGCGAGTCCGCTGATCATCAAGGCGTTCGGATGGCCCGCGCTGTTCTACATTTCCGGCGCACTCGGCCTGGTGTGGGTCGCCGCCTGGATGTATCTCGCCGCCGACCGCCCCGAGACTTCGTCGCGCGTCACGATGCCCGAGCTCGAATTGATCACCTCGATGCGCACCGCCGAGGCGCGCGCGACCCGCGTACCGTGGGCCGCAATCGCGCGAGAGCCGGCCGTCTGGGCAATCGTCGTCGCGCATTTCTGCAGCAACTTCGGATTCAACATCCTGCTGCTCTGGATGCCGACCTATCTGCATCACACCTTCGGCGTGCCGCTCGAGCGCGTCGGCCTTTATTCGATAATTCCGTGGATCACGACGTTCTTTGCGATCAGCATCTCGGGCTGGCTCGCTGATCTTTTGATCCTGCGCGGCCTCGCCGTGGGCACCGTGCGCAAGTCGATGCAGACAGCGGCGTTCACGCTCGGCGCAATATCGCTGATGATTGTGCCCGCAGTTCATTCACCGTTGATGGCGGTCGCGCTGCTCACGCTGGCGGCCTCGTCCAACGGCATCGGCTCCGCTGCCTTCGGCGTGAATCACCTCGATGTCGCGCCGACCTACGCGGGAATCCTGATGGGAATATCGAACACCTTCGCCACCATCCCGGGCATCATCGGCGTCGCCGCGACCGGGATGATCGTGCAGGCGACCAAATCGTTCAGCGCGGTTTTCTATCTGATCGCGGCAGTCTACGGCCTCGGGATGTTTTTCTACCTCCGATGGGCGAGCGGCGATCAGAGAATCTGAATTTTTGCAGTGGCGGATTGGCCGCCAGTCGCGATATACGGTGATGGGAAGGGGAGCGCGGTCAATCGATGAGCCAGCCGAACAAACTTTCGCCCTACCGGTGGGTTATCGAAACCCTGCTGCTGCTCCTGCTAACCGCGCAGTCGTTCGCGTGGCTTGCGCCCGCCCCGATACTTCAGGAAATCAAGAGCGGACTCGGAATCTCGCTCAGCAGCGCGGGCCTGATCATCTCGATCATCGCGCTATGCATCGGCGTCTTCTCTCTCCTCGGCGCCGTCGTCGCCGAGCGGATTGGCCCGTTGCGCGCGCTCGTTATCGGAATCTGGCTGATGGCGATCGGACAGGTCGCGAGCGGCTACGCCCCTGATTTCGCGGCCCTACTGGCATGCCGCGTGCTCGAGGGCGTCGGCTACGGCCTCGTCATCGCGCCTCCCGGCACGCTCACGATGCAATGGTTCGGCGAAGGCGAATGGCCCTACATCAACATGGTCAACTTCTCCTTCGGCTACGTCGGACTCACCGCGGTATTCCGTTTGACACCGGCCCTGTTCGCGGCCGTCGGTTCTTCGTGGCGGATGACGCTGCTGTGGTACGGCGTCGGCTCGGCAGGCGTCGCGCTGCTGTGGACAATCTTCGGCCGCGAGCATCGAGGCGAAATCATCGCGCCCGCATCCGACGCGATCGAAGATGCCGCCGAACGCGGCTCGGCGCTGATGGAAGTCGCGAAGATGCGCAACGTGCTGCTGATCGCGGCCGGTCTCTTCGGCGGAATGTGGGTGTTCCAGATCTACACGGCGTTCCTGCCCGAGTTCTTCCGCAGCTACCGCGGCATGTCGATGGCGGAAGCCTCGATGATGACGCAAGTCCTGCCGTTCACTGGACTGTTCGCAGCGTTGGGCGGCGGCATCGGCACCGGGATGTCCGGACTGCGCAAGCCGTTCACATGGCCAATCGCATTCGCAACTCTCATCGGATGCGCCGGCGCTCTGATGCTTCCCGACCCAATGTGGATCCGTCTGTCGCTGGTGCTGGTCGGAATCGGCTCGGCCGGATCGCTCGCCGCAATCACGACGCTGCTGATGGAACTCCCCGGCATGAACCCGACGCGTGTCGGCGCAGCTCTGGGCTTCGTATGGGCAATCGGCTACTTCGGTGCGTTCATCTCGCCGTTCCTGGGCGGCGCACTCGCGGCACACATAGGACTGCGCACCGTGATGCTCGGTTTCCTGGCCTTCCAATTCCTGCCGATCACGACGATGTACTTCCTCCCCGAAACCGGCCCCGGCCGCAGCCGCTACGAAATCGCCCCCGCCTCCGCCTCGTAAGTTCCTGTCTTTTGTTCTTGTTCCCCTTCCCACTATGGGAAGGGGTCAGGGGTTAGGTTGCGCGCATCCTGACCACGCTCGCCCTCAAACTCTGGTCCCCCTTCCCGCTCGGGAAGGGGTTAGGGGTTAGGTTCTCAGGACTTCATCGCGCTCTTCGGCGCCACCTTCATCAGCGCCGCATGCAGCACAGTATTATCCGCAATCAACCCCTCGAGCTTCACGTCGCGCTGATTGAACCTCAGCGCCCGCCCCTTGATATCAGTGATCGTCCCCCCAGCTTCAACCACCAGCGCCGCGCCCGACGCGATATCCCACTCACTCTTCGGCGATCGCGTGAACGTCGCATCCGCCTTCCCTGCCGCAACCATCGCCAGCTTGTACGCGACGCTGCCGGTCGGGCTCACTATCAGCATCCCGTGAAACACCTGCCATTCGCCGCGCGCCGTTTCGCTGCGACTGGCTAGCACCGTCGCCCGCTTGAGCGTCCGCACACGCGTGACGCGCACCCGTCGCGTATTCAGATGACATCCAACCCCGCGCGCCGACCAATACATCTCACGCTTGATCGGATTGTAGGTGACGCCAAGAATCGGCACCCCATCTTCGATCAGCGCAATCGCGACCGAGAACTCCGGAATCCCGTTGATGAACTCCTTGGTCCCATCGAGCGGATCGACAATCCACACCCGCCGGCACTTCAGCCGATCGTCATTATCGACGGTCTCCTCCGAAAGCCATCCATAAGCGGGAAACGGATCGCGCAGCGTTTTCTTGATCGCGTTGTCCGCCTCGAGATCCGCCTGCGTGACCGGATTATCATGCCCCTTCGATCCAACCTTGAGTCCCTCGCGCTTGTAGTAACCGCGAAGGATCTCACCGGCCTCGCGCGCCGCTTTCTTCGCGAGCTTCAACTCGCGCGTCAAATCATTTTCTTCCATCGTCCCTCTCAGCCGCGAAAATCCTATCTGCCCCTCGACCTCGATTCCATCACAGACGCGATCATGAACCTAAGACGACAAACTCTCTGACGATGGATGGTTTGAAGTTTCCGCGGGCATCAACCTAAGATGGCCTCGGGGACCGAGGGACAAAATTCGACGGCTTGGGGATCATCGAATGGCGGTAATCGCGATTAGTCAGCAGATTGGCAGCAGGGGTATCGAGCTCGGTGAGCTCACCGCGCGTGAGCTGGGCTATCGCTTCCAGACCGGCGAGCAGTTGATCGCCGAAACCGCCAGACGCTTCAACGTGAGCGCCGAACAGATGAAATGGTTCGACGTACACAACCCGCATTTCTGGGAGCGCAAGACCGACACCGCCCGGTTCGCCGCGTACTACCGCGCCGTCTTTCTGCTGGAGGCCGCGCAGGACCGGATCGTTGTCGCGGGCCGCGGCTCGTCGCATTTTCTTCCCGAAGGTGGATGCGGCATCAGGGTGCGCACGATGGCTCCGATAGCCGACCGCATCAGACACGTGGCGAAAGAGGAGAAGCTTGCGCCGGCAGCGGCCGACAAGCGCGTTCGCGACTTCGACATTGAAGTTAAGGCGCGCATCCAGACGCTCTTCGGCCAGGACATCGAAGACCCGGCGATTTACGACCTCGTGATCAACACTTCGCGCCTTCCGCTGGCGACGCAGGCGAACACACTGGCGGCGCTCGCGACTCATATCGACAGCGAAGGCGGCACCGAACGCAAGAAATGCATGAGCGACGCCGCGATCGCGGCGCAGGTTCATGCAGCGCTGGTGGCGCATCCGAAAATCGGCGACACCCAGATGTCGGTGAATTGCTCGGCGGGTCGCGTGCGCATCAGCGGTGTCGGGCTGGTGCCGCCGTGGGACGGTCTGGTGATCGATGTCGCGCAAAAGGTCGAAGGCGTCGCATCGGTCGAGGTCGGCGCCGAAGATGATCCCGTGACGTTGACCACAAGCTGATCGCAGAATGCGGGCACTCATCCTCTTCTTCGCCACCGGAGTTTATTCCGGCTACGCTCCGATCGCGCCGGGCACCGCCGGGTCGGTGGTCGGGCTCGTCGTCGTGTGGCTGGTCTTCGGCCCGCTCTGGATGTATTCGCCGGCGCTGTGCCTGTTGGTGTTCGCCATCGCGTTTGCGATCGCGTGCTGGATATCCGATCGCGCGGAGAAAATTTTCGACAATCACGACGACTCGCGCATCGTGCTCGACGAAGTGCTCGGCATGGCCGCGACGATGTTCGGCAACCCGCTGACGTTTCCGTGGATGATGGCTGGATTCCTGCTCTTTCGGATCGCCGACGTAATCAAGCCGTGGCCCGCGAGCTGGATCGATCGCCGGATGCGCAGCGGCGCGGGCGTGATGCTGGATGATTTGGCGGCGGCGATTTATGCCAATATTGTGCTGCACGTGATCGTGCGCTTGATCTGAGGATGTTCCCGATGATTCAGAACGCTGTGATTCTCTCCACCGGCGACGAAATCACCACCGGCAAGGTCGTCGATACCAACGCCAACTACCTCTCCGACAAGCTCGCGGAAATTGGAATCGATCTGGTCGCCGTGATCACGGTTGGCGACGTTCCCGATCGCCTGGAGTGGGCATGGCGCACCGCGATCGAAAAGGGCGACGTCGTGATTTCGACCGGCGGCATCGGCCCGACCGCCGACGACCTCACCACCGAAACCATCGCGCGCGTCGCTGGCGTGAAGTTGCGGCGCGACGAGGCCGCCGTCGATCACATGAAGCGATTGTTCGCGTCGATCAGCCGCCCGATGCCCGAGAATAATCTCAAGCAGGCGGACTTTCCCGACGGCGCGACCGTCATTCAGAACCCGCTCGGCACCGCCCCCGGCTTCAGGATGCCGGTGACGATCCGCGGCCACACCGCACATCTGATCGTGTTGCCGGGCGTGCCGCGCGAGATGAAACCGATGATGGAAAACACGGTGATACCGTGGATCGCGGCGAATCGCGGCACCGACCAGGTTTACGCGGTGAAGATTTTCCAGACTTTCGGGATGAGCGAGTCGGCACTCGACGAAGCCGTCGCGGGATTGATCAAGCCGGACGAAGCGAAGGTCTCTTTCCGCGCGAGCTTCCCGCAAATTTCGCTGAAGATCAGAGTCGAGGGGCAACCCGGTGAAGTCGATCGCAAGCTCGACGAACTGTCGCGTCGCGTCCGCGAGAAAATCTCGCAATTCGTTTACGCCGAAGGCGACACCTCGATGGAAGAAGTCGTCGGCCAGTTGCTGCTCGGCAAGAAACTCACGCTGGCAGTGGCCGAGTCATGCACCGGCGGACTGATCGGACATCGCATCACCAACGTTCCCGGCTGCTCGCAATATTTCGTCGGCGACCTCGTCACCTACTCCAACGACGTCAAGGCGGGGGTGCTCGGCGTTTCGGAAGAGACGCTGAAAGCGCACGGCGCGGTCAGCGAGGAATGCGTCCGCGAGATGGCGACCGGCGTCCGCCAACGCACGGGCGCGAGCCTGTCGGTCGCGACCTCGGGCATCGCGGGGCCTGACGGCGGCACTCCCGACAAGCCGGTCGGCACGGTCTGTATCGCGCTGTCGGCGGACGATCAGAGTTTCACGCGCCGCTACCAGTTCCGCGGCACTCGCGACTGGATCAAGCTGATCACGTCGCAGGTTGCGCTCGACTGGATCCGGCGTTACGCGCTGGGTCTGCCGCTCGCGGACTCGACGCTGTTCCGCCGCTGATGCTCATCGGACGCGCGCGTAGTTGATCAGATCGCTGCCAGTCCCGGCGAGCGCGAGCTTCCCGTTCGCCGCGGCGCACTGGACCGCGTTGGCCGACGACGCGTCGCTGCATAGCACGACGTTGGTGTCGCCGGTGAAGCATGTATCGTTGACGGTCGCGTTGCCTTGAGAGAGTTGCACGTGACCGGCGCAAAGATTGGCCGTCTCCTTCACATCGACCGAGCCAAATACGCTGTTTGCCCATACGCCGTGCACGTCACTCATGCCGGAAGAGGCGGGACCGCCATGCGGAGGTGGAGGCCCAGGATGCGGCCCACGACCGCATCCAGAGCCAAGCAGAGCGATCACCGAGAATACGCCAACGATGGTGGATGATGCTCTCATGTTCAACTCAGTTCGCGTGCTTGACGTCGCCGTTGGCGGCGGCTTTGGCGGCCTCAGTGAAGATATCCATCGGGGCCAGCGGCGGGCGGCGCTTGCGCTTCAAATCCGCGAGCTCGGCCTGGGCCTTGGCTTCGGCGTTGCGCACCCGGATTGCCTCGAGCTTGTCACCGAGCTCGGAACCCGCGAGTTCGTGATTGACTCCCGCCTGCGCAAGCATCCGCTGAATCGACTCGCGCACTTCTTCGAGCGCGCGGACGTCGTCGTCGTACGAGATCTCTTCGAGCGCGCGTTGGATCCGCACGCGAGCCTGCGCGTTCCTCATCCGGGCGATCATCCGAATCTTTTCGACTTTGAGCTTTTCGATTTCGCCCTTGAACGAGATCAAGTTCTTCTTCGCGTCCTCGGCTTCGGTCGTCAGCTCTCCAAGCTCTTCGCGGAGTCGAGTGCAATCGCCGTCGAGGATGTGCTTGCGCTGAATCAGAATCAGCGCGCATTGATCCTCGTTCATGTCGGCCGCCTGCCCCGCTTCCTCGTCGACTTCTTTCATCTCGGCCAGCTTCTCGCGCAGCTCGCGCTCGAGCTTGTTGCGCATATAGATGACGCCGGCCGCCGCGGTCTTGAGCTGATGATAGCGATGCACGCGGTCCGAGATTGCGGACTCGTACACCGCTTCTGGATCGCGCGCCTCGCGCGCTTTAATCCAGCGGCTGAACTTGCCTCCGATCAATTTGAAAAATCTTGATAACACTTTCATTCTCCTTTTCAGCCGCGAGCGCTCTTCGCTTGCGCAGCCGACTGTTGCTGAATTTTCAGATCCAACGCCTGACGCGATCCTTGTAAGCGGCGTAGTCCTGCCCGAAGAGCCGCTCCATCGTTTCTTCCTCGCGCGGAATGACCAACCGATCGATCACCGCAAAGAACACCGCCGGCGCCAGCAGCATCGCAATCGATTCGAAGAAGATTGCCAGTCCCAGCAACACCGTCACGAGGCCGAAGTACATCGGGTTGCGCGTCCAGGTGAACGGCGGCTGCACGACGAATGCGGTCGGCTCGCCCCAGGGCTTTCTGGTGGTGTCTCGCGCCTGGAAAATCGCGGCGGCGAAACTCGACAATCCCGCGCCGACCGCGACTGCGATCAGGCCGATCACCTGGTACCATCCGACGGATCGCCCCTCCGGCAGCATGAAATGAAGCGCGAGCGTGACCAGCACGAGCGCACCCGCCAGCAACGGCGGATGAATCTTCACGGTCGTAAGCGTGGCGCTCGGGGCTTGAGGTTCGGTGGAGTTCATTGCTTATTTGTCTCCGCATGCGCGAGATCAGTTCGCGTCACTCTTGGGCGCAAGCCCGATATTCTCGATGGTGATTCCAAGCTCGCGCATCTTCTGCTGAAAGCTTTGTCGATACATTCCGGTGCGTTCCGCGGCCCGCGAGATATTTCCGCCAGTCGCGCGCAGCGCGCGCACGAAGAAGTCCCTCTCCCAATCGCCGACGAACTTCTCCTTCGCCTCGCGAAAAGTCATCGCCGATTCGCCGTTCTCGCTGGCCGCCGGCGCATGATTCGAAGCGTTCGATGCAGGCGCGTTCGCATGATCACCCTCGGGCTCCGATCCGGCGAAAAGATCTTCCGGCGTAATCTCGCTACCGGACGACAAAATCACTGCCTGCTCGATTGCCGCCTTGAGCGAACGTGCGTTGCCTTTCCACGGCGCCTCGACGCACGCGCGCATCGCCTCGGGCGTGAGCTGCTTTTCCGGCGCGGAGAAACGATTGCGTGCGTCCGCGATAAAATGTTGGACCATCAGAGGAACGTCTTCGCGACGCTCGCGTACCGGAGGCACGCGAATCTCGACGACCTTCAGCCGGTAGTACAGATCCTCGCGGAACTTGCCCTGCTCGATCATCGCTTCGAGGTCCTGGTTGGTCGCCGCGATAATCCGCACGTCCACGCTCAGCGGCTGATTCCCGCCGATACGCTCGAACACCTGCTCTTGCAGGACGCGCAGCAACTTGGCCTGCGTCTCGAGCGCCATGTCGCCGATCTCGTCGAGGAACAACGTGCCGCCATTTGCGGCTTCGAACTTTCCTTCGCGGCGCGCGACGGCCCCGGTGAACGCGCCCTTCTCGTGGCCGAACAGCTCGCTCTCGACCAACTCGCGCGAGAACGCCGCGCAATTCACCGCGATGAACGGCTTGCGCGCGCGCGGACTTCTAAAATGTATCGCGCGTGCGACCAGCTCTTTGCCGGTGCCCGATTCGCCGCGAATCAGAACAGTAACGTCAGTCGGCGCGACCTTGTCGATCGTCTCGAACACGCGCATCATCGCGCGCGATCGCCCGACCATGTTTTCAAAAACTCCGGTCTCGAGGCGCACCTGCTCGAGTAGCTGGTTGTGCTCGCGCTTGAGCAGTTGCGTCTCCATCACCTTGCGCACTTTCATGCGCAGTTCGTCGTTGTCGAACGGCTTGGGCAGGTAATCCTCCGCGCCCGCCTTCATCGCTTCGACTGCGATTCGCTGCGTGCCGAACGCGGTGATCATCAGCACTGCACACGCGGGGTCGATTTCGCGAACGTGCTTCAACAATTCGAGCCCGCTCATTCCTTTCATGCTGAGGTCCGTGATGATCACGTGGAACAGCCCCGCCTTGACCTTCTCGAGCGCTTCCTCGCCCGACTCCGCGGTCTCGACTTCGTAGCCCTCTTTGGTGAAGAGCCCTTTGAGCGCGATGACGATTCCGCGCTCGTCGTCAACTACCAGCAATCGGCCTTTCAATTTCGTAGCCTCGAGGTTTGCGCGGACGGCCCGCCCGCTGCCATTGGCACGATCGGCGCCGTAGTCGCGCCGCCACCATTATTTTGCGGGTTGTTTTGATGGAGAGGTTCGGTCGCATCTGCTGCGATATCCGACGATTCGGCCGACGACTGGACTACGTCGTCGTTGTCGCGCACAGAGTCGCTCAGCGGAATCGCGAGCACGAACTCGGTGCCCTGCCCGACCTTGCTGTGCACCTCGATGGTTCCGCGATGCGAGTCGATCACTTTTTTCGCGACGCCCAGCCCGAGCCCGGTACCGTTGGTCTTCGACGTGTAGAACGGATTGAAAATCTTCGCGATCTTGTCGTCGGCGATTCCGCATCCGTTGTCGCGAATCCTGACCGCCGCCATCCCCGCGCCGTTGTTCTGAATCGCGAACTCGAGCCGGCGCTCGCCGGTCGTCGATTCCATCGCGTCGATCGCGTTGTCGATGATGTTGGAAAAAACCTGGCGCAGCTTGTCGGCGTCGGCGCGCACCGTCGGACCGCTCAGATAGGCGCGCGACACGGCGACCGAGTTCGCCTCGAGCTTGCTGCGCATCTGGGTGAGCGCGCCGTCGAGCACCCACGCGAGATTCACGTTTTCGAATTTGTAGTCTTCTTCCTTCGCGTATTTCAGCAGATGCGACACGCTGCGCTCGACGCGAGCGAGCTCGTCGAGCGCGACCTTGGCGTACTCGACGTTCTCGTGCGAGGTGGGATCCTCGCCCATCTGCTGCACCAGGCTTTTCGCCGCCGCGATCGGATTTCGGATTTCGTGAGCGAAGGTCGCCGTCAGCTCGTCCAGCGACGCCTGCTTCTCGGTCCGCAACTGTTCCTTCTCCTGCAAAACTTCGCGCTGAACTTCGCGTGCGACTGCGGGCTCGAAGACGCGATCATGAACCCATCGCCAGCCGTACACGGCCGAGAAGTGGCTTGCGACTCCGAATCCCCAGCCGAGCGCCGCCCACACCCACCACTGATATCCGAACGGGGTTGTAACCAGATTGATGATAAACAGGAAGCCGATGATGATGCCGTACCACATCAGATGCACGAAGAAGCCGGCCTCGGCCTGAGCGCGTCTGCGCGCGCGCTCGTAGGTCTGGCGGTCGGCGTCGTTCTTGAATTGTGGTGGCGGCGGCGCAAACCCGTCGGGATCGGCGCTCACGCCGCTGTACTTCTGCGTCTGTTTGTCGAAGCGCTGCTTCATCTTGCGCTCGAATCGCTCCGCCTTCGCTTCGAACTTGCGCGCCATCTTCGAATCGAGATCACGCTTTATCTTGCTGTGAAGATCGCTGGCGAAGCGCTCCGCCGACGCCGTCGTGGATGCCTTCGCATGCTCGGTCCACTTCGACCAATCGCGCGACCATTTCGAGCAGTTGCCGTATTGCGACCAGTCGTGCTTCGACCAGTCGCCGTACTTCATCCAGCGCAGGCGCTTACGCTTTCGATGTTGGACGACCGCGTAAATGATTAGTGCTATTAAAAATAAGCCGAACATCCTGCCTCACCTGGGGCCGGAAATGCCGGTCCGTGTAATTGACCTATCGAGTCGCCAGAACTAAAACAATCACCGTTCAATTTGGGGTCCTGACCTCTAAGTGCAAAGGGGGTGCCGACACGCGACTGGACGAAAAGCCGAGCATTCGCGCGGATTTCAATAATCGCCCACGCCCGCACGCCGCCGTAGTGCAGTCGCCGCATTGCAGTGCCCGCACTGCATCGAGGCTCGGCCCTCGCGCTTCCTTGACTTCGACAGCGAACGGAATATTTTCATTTCCCGATGACGCAGTACTGGCCATTTTCGGGGCTGATGCGACAGAACGCGCTACGCGAACGGCTGATCGTGTCGCTCGACCTGCGCGACCGCGCCGACGCGCTCAAGCTGGTGGATCGCCTCGCACGCGTGGTCGGGATGTTCAAAGTCGGGCGCGCGCTGTTCGTCGGCGGCGGGCCTGATTTCATTCGCGAGATTCGCCGGCGCGGCGCCGAAGTTTTTCTCGACCTCAAGTTCCACGACACTCCGCAAAAGGTGCTGCGCGCGGCAATCGAGGCGACCCGGCTCGGCGTCAAGATGTTCGATATTCATCCGTACGGCTCGAACTGCGGCTCAACCGAGATGATGACGCGGACGCGGGCCGAAGTCGCGCGCATTTGCAGGACCGAAGGTCTGCGGCGGCCGAGTATCCTGGCGATCGCGATGCTGGCCGACACGAAGTCCCCGAACTCCGGCGCCCACACTCACGGATCGCCCGATCGGGTCACCGAGATCGCGCGCTTTGCCGCCGACGCGTCGCTCGACGGCGTCGTCACGTGGCCGCACGAAGTTACACACGTGCGCAATACCTGCGGGCGCCGATTCATTATCGTCACCTCGGGCGTGCGGCTGAATGAAGTGGCCAGTCCCGCCTCGAACGGGATCACGGCGGCCGAAGCGATCCGCGCGGGCGCCGACTACGTCGTGGTCGGCGGTCCGATCTGGCGCGCGGCCGAGCCGCTTCGCGCGGTGCGCGAGATTACAGACGACATCGAGCGTGGATTGCGCAACAGCCCGCGGCGCACGTTTGAAATTCTCAACCCCCGTCCCGTGTAGTCGGTCTTCGATCTATCGCGCGTCTGTCTTTCTTATTCGAAGCAAACTACGATTGCGCGAAATGCATGAGACCGGAGCCTGTTCTTGCTTGAAATCCTGATCAACCTGTTCGCAGTTTCGATCGGCGCCGGATTCATCGGTGCGATCTCGGGCCTCGGTGGCGGCGTCTTTATTGTGCCCGCGCTGGTTGTCCTCGCGCACATGCCGATGAAAATCGCGGTTGGCGCGAGCCTGATCTCGGTCGTCGCGACCAGCGCCGGCGCCAGCGTCGCATTCGTGCGCGACGGATGGACCAATCTGAGAGTCGCCATGGTGCTCGAGTGCGCGACTGTCACCGGTGCAGTGATCGGCGCCTATCTCGCCGGCGTCGTGCCAACCGTCGTGTTGGAATTGCTGTTCGCCGCGATGATGCTCCAGTCCGCATACTTCACGATCACCAAGCACGGCGATGACATCCTGACCAAGGGTGACCCGCTGGCCGAACGGCTCGAACTCGCAGGCGAGGTGCCTGACGGCGACAAAACGATCCATTACGAAGTCGTAAAAGTACCGCAGGGCGGCGCGCTGATGGTCGTTGCGGGCCTGATGTCGGGGCTGCTGGGAATCGGATCGGGCGCGCTGAAGGTGATGGCGATGGACTACGTCATGCACCTGCCGCTGAAGGTTTCGAGCGCGACCAGCAACTTCATGATCGGTGTGACGGCCGGCGCCGGCGCACTGGTGTTCCTCGCGCGCGGCGACGTCGCCACCACCATTGCGGCGCCGGTCGCAATCGGCGTCACCGCGGGCGCGCTCGCCGGTAGCCGCGTCCTGCCGCATCTTAAGGTCGAGTATCTCAGGACCGTTTTCGTGATAATTCTGGTGTTGATTGCGGCCGAGATGGGATGGCGCGCGCTGTCGGGGATTTAAGCGATGCCGAAACTGGAAGAAGAGAATCGGATACTCAGGGTGTGGACGCCGATTCTGCTGCGATCGATTCTGATCGCCGCGATGATCCTTCTCGTTTCCGGACTCGTCCTGACCTACACCTTCGCCCCTGACTACTACGTGGATCGCTACCACGCGGTGGAACAGGGTCACCTGCTCGGTAAGGAGAAGTTCGGCCACGGCGTGTTGCTTGGAAGGATTCGCGAAGGCAATCCGCACGCGGTTCTGACGCTTGGGCTGTTCGTGCTGACGCTCGTTCCGCTCGCGCGTGTCGGGTTCTGCTTCATCCTCTTCATCCGCGAGCGTGACTACACTTATGTTGCGCTTACTGCCTATGTGCTTGCAGGCTTGATTGTTGGCGTGCTGTTAGGGAGTGTCGGTTAGAGATCGATCAGTATTCGGACGGAGGTTCGCGCGATGGAAATCAAAGGTAAGGTCGGCGTTATCACCGGCGGCTCATCGGGAATCGGTCGGGCAACGTCGGAGCGACTGGCGAAGGAAGGCGCGGCGATCGTGGTCGCCGACCTCGACGAAGCCGGAGGCGCGGAAACCGTCAAGCGAATCGAGAGCGCGGGCGGCCGCGCCGTTTTCGTTAAGGCCGACGTAACGAAACTCGACGATGCGCGCCGGATGCTCGACACGGCAGTCTCGAAATTCGGCCGCCTCGACATCCTGCACAACAACGCCGGCATCGGCGTCGGCGCACCCGGCTACCCCGACGCGCCGCCGGAGCGATGGCATCTGGTGATCGAGATCGATTTGCAGGCGGTGATTCTCGGCACCGGCCTCGCGGCGCCGCTGATGCAAAAAAATGGCGGCGGCGTGATCATCAACACAGCCTCGATGGCCGGCCTATACCCGCATCGCCAGGACGCCGTTTACGGCGCGGCGAAGGGCGGCGTCGTGAACTTCACGCACTCGCTCGCATCCTGGGAAGCGGAACGAAAAATCCGCGTCAACTGCATCTGCCCCGGCATCGTCGATACTCCGCTGGTCCGCCGAGGCCTGGAGCTGGCGAAGCAACACGGCATCAAGAGCTGGATGCCATCAAAAATAATCCAGCCCGAAGAAATCGCCGACGCAGTAGTAAGCCTGGTCCGCGACGATTCGATGTTCGGCTGCTCGCTAGAGGTGCGCCCAACCGGCCGCCAGATAGTGGATCCGCGCCCAGCGCCGGGTTCTCGCAGGTAATCAGAAATTACCTCGCCCGTTATTTTACGGGAGAGGCGGCTGGCCGCATCGCGGCCAGCGGTGAGGGTTCTGCGGTTCAACCACAAAGCTGATGCCGCCCACTCTCTCTGTCATTCTGAGCCGCTGCGGCGAAGAATCTCGACGGGCACTCTCGTGTCCGGCGTCATCACTACGCGCACGCGCGCGAGATGGTCAGACGCTCGATGATGCGTTAGAGTTAGCATGCACCGCGGAACCCTCACCTACCGGCCGCGATGCGTCCGGCGCCTCTCCCGTAGAGTAACCGGCGAGGTAATCTTCGGACGGCCCCGCTCCACGAGCTCAGGCTGCCGAGGACCTTCTGTGAACCGGAATTCGTTCAAGCTCCGTTCGGAGTTCACGCTCGGCGCGCCATAGATCACGGGCTTGCTGCATTCGCAGCCAGATTCCAGCTCCGTTGCCGCAGAACCGGCCTAGCCGCGCGGCCATCTCGGGCGTAACAGATACCTTCTCAGCCAGAATTCGATGAAGCGTCTGCCGCGTTACGCCAAGCTGCCGCGCTGCTTCGCTAATTGAGAGTCCAAGCTCAGGAAGGACATCCTCGCGCAGAATAGCGCCGGGATGGGTCGGCCTCCGCTGCACATAATCTTTCACGGCTCGGTTGGTGATCATTATGACGTCCTATGTCGGCACAATCGGTTACGCCCAAAACTCAATGGTACTGCTCCAAGTCAACCTGCCAGGCCTCTGCATCGCGCCACTCGAATGTTATGCACCAAGGACCATTGACGTGGAGGCTGTAGCGCTGCGGCTTGCCCCTGAGAGGATGGAAGTCGAAGCCGGGAATGTTGAGATCACGCAGCGTCGCAGCCTGCTCCAGCGCATCCAGTCTTCGAAGCGCCCTGGTTTGGAGATCCGCCGCCACTTTTCGGCTTCGGCCTTGGCGAAACAGCTCGGCCAGCCCGTTGTGGCGGAAGCTTCGTATCACCCGTGGAGCGTAACACGTCCGGTTACAGGTGTAAATCGCTCCGTTACAGAGCGTCCGGTTGTTTCATCAACATTGTGCCCCTGATCGCTCACCGCGCGGCGGCTGCTGCTGATTCTGCCTGATACTCCCTCGAACTCTGGCTTAGCTTCGGCATAACGTGCTTGCCGATCAGGTCGATCGTTTGCATTACCTTTTCGTGCGGGATTGCGCCTACCTGCACCAGCATCAGGATCAGATCGACTCCAGCCGATTCGTAAATCTTTGCGACCTTCAGGCAGTCTTCCGGGTCGCCGACCATTACGGCGCCTGCTTCGATTCGTTTGTCGAGATCGGCGATCGAGAGGCGGTAGTCGCCGATTGCGACTGCTTGTTCCGCCATCTTTTTGTAGTACTCGTAGCCCTTCACTTCCTGCTTGGCGAAGGGCGTGAAGAGTTCGGCGGCTTTGCGCGTGGTGAAATCGATCGCGTCCTTCGCTATCACCTTGGCTTCCTCGCGGGTCGGCGCGCATACACATACCGTCGCCGCGGCCGTTCGATCGTTTACGAACGCGCCCACCGGCTCGCAGGTGCTGATCGCTTTTTTGTAAATCGCGATCAGCTTATCGAGCATCCCGGGCTCTGAAATTCCAAACCCGAGCGCGCCGATTCCTTTTTGACCCGCGATTTCCCAGGTCGAAGGCTGCGTCGCCGCCACCCACATCGGCGGATGCGGTTTCTGGATTGGTTTCGGAATGACCTCGCGCTCCGGCATCTTGAAAAACTTGCCGTCGTGGCTGAACGTCTCCTGCATCCACATTTTCGGGATCGCAGCGACCGCCTCTTCCCACATCGCACGCGAATCTTCCGGATTCACTTGGAAGCCGCCGAGTTCCTGCTCGGTGATCGATCGGCCCGATCCGAATTCCACCCGCCCATTCGACATGATGTCGAGCACCGCGATTCGCTCGGCCACGCGCACGGGATGATTGAAAGGAATCGGCAACAGGCAGATGCCGTGGCCCAGCCGAATCCGGCTCGTGACCTGGCTGAGCGCGCCGTACCAGACCTCGGGCGCCGACGAGTACGACCATTCAGTGAGAAAATGATGCTCGACGGTCCAGACCGAGTGGTAGCCGAGGCGGTCCGCAAGTTTCACCTGCTCGGTCGCCTGCTGGTAGATGTCGTACATGAAGCCGGGGTAATGCGGGCGGCTCCGCTGAAGCTCGTACTGCAGCGCAAATTCCATCGAGCGTCCTCCTCAAACTTTCAGGCGTGAGCCGCGTCCGGACGCGCGGCGGGTCGTGCGGCCGTTATTCCGCCGACTGTTTTCCACGAATGAATCTCTTCGAGCGCGTGACGGCCGATAAGCTCGATCGACTTCATGATGCGATCGTGCGGGATACCGCCGTACTGCAGAAAAAATAGCACCTGGTCGGCGCCGAGCTCGCGATATCTCTTCGCGACGCGCACTGCCTCGTCCGGCGCACCGACCGCGATCAGATCACCGTCCTTCAGAAAGTCGTAGTAGTCGAGCGTGAACTTCGCGGGATCGAACTTCGACGCGGTCTTCAGATATTTGTACGACTCGTCGGTCTGGCTTGCCGCCGCGATGCTCGATACCAGCTCGAAGCCCCGGCGCACGTACCAGAGCACGGCTTCGCGCGCGAGATGCTCAGCCTCGTACGGGTCGTCGCCGAAGATCCCCATGATGTTCATCGAGACCTGGTTGTTTACCGTCTGCCCAACCGGCCGCGCGTTCTTGATTCCCGCGCGATAAATGTTGATTCGCTCCGCCACCTGCGCGAGCTCGACGCCGAGCGTAAAGCAGAGCACGCCGAGGCCGCGCTCCGCAGCAAGCTCGAACGTTGTCGGATTGGTCGCCGCGACCCACATCGGCGGATGCGGTTTCTGAATCGGCTTCGGAATCACCGAGACCGGCGGATCGACCGTCCAGTACTTGCCGTGCATCGAGAACGGATCTTCGCGCCACATCCGCGGGATCGCCTCGACTGCCTCGGCCCATCGCGGGCGCGTCTCTTCCGGACGCACGCCGAAGCCGAGCAGTTCATCCATCGTGGTGGCGCGGCCGGTGCCGAATTCGACGCGCCCGTTCGACATGATATCGAGCATCG
This sequence comes from uncultured delta proteobacterium, assembly GCA_963794325.1. GTDB lineage: Bacteria > Desulfobacterota > Binatia > Binatales > Binataceae > Binatus. Next base: position 319,872 of record CAWCDG010000004.1, read on the forward strand.
CGATCCGCTCCGCGACGTGGATCGGATGATTGAATGGCAGCACCACGACACCGTGGCCGACGCGAATCTGCTTAGTGCGCTGCGTGACGCACGCGAGAAAGATTTCGGGCGCGGAGCAGTACGAAAATTCGTTCAGAAAGTGATGCTCGACGGTCCACACCGAGTCGAAGCCGAGGCGATCGGCGAGCTCGATCTGCTCCATCGTTTCCCAGAACACGCGATATTCGTGATCGGCGGCGTGCGGCTTCACCGACTCGATTTCGTAGATGAGTCCCGCCTTCATTTTGCGATGCTCCATTGACGCATGAACTCGCGGGCCTGGCGGCGCAGCGATCTGCGCAAATCGAATCGCGGTCCGTGGAGATACCAGAGCATCGCGAGTCCCAGGTAGCTGGAAAAAATCTGCGTCGCCGCCCACTGCGGATCGAGCTCCGCGTCAAAAATGCCCAGTTGCTGCCCGCGCTCTACCAATTCGCGAAAGCTCGCGATGCCGTGGAGGTTCGCCTTGCGCATCGAGCGCAGCACGCGCGGCCCAATCTTGTGCGACTCGAGCGCGATAATCAGCAGCAGGCGGGTGACCCACGGATTTTTTTCGTTGAGGGCCGCCATCGTGTCAAACATCCGGGTGAATTCCGCGCGGAACTCGGCAGCATTAGAGGCCTGCGCGGATTTTTCGAAGATCAGCTCCCATTCGCCAAGCACCTTGGCGACGACCGCGATGAAGAATTCTTCTTTGTCGGCGAAATGCCAGTACAGCGCGCCCTTGGTGACGCCCGCCGCCCGCGCGATGCGCGCCAACGACGTGCCGCGATATCCGTACGATGCGAACAGATCCATCGCCGCGTCGATCAGGACCTGATCGAGCGAGCCGCGCCGGCGCACCGGCTGCGGCGCCGACACCCCGTTCTTGCGAGCTGGTGAAATCATCTGAACGATCGGTATGGTGAGGCACTGCGGGTGCCGAGGTCAAGCGCGACGCGCTGGTCGCACGAGCACGCGACGCCCGGGATCACCCCGCGTCCGCACTGCCCCTTTGAGATCCGATCAGATGATCGCGTGCGTCAGTTCTGGCTGGAAGGCCCGCCGTCCGGACCCTTCATGTTCCGCTCGAGGCACCAGCGATCGATCACCTCGGCGTTGAAACGCCAGTCGGTGCCAATCCTGAAGCCCGGCAGCTCTCCGCGACGAAGGAGCTTGTAAATGGTTGATGGATGCACACGGAGGTAGTCCGACAATTCCTTGACCGTCATCACGCGCGGCAAGCTATACTTTGTTTCACTAGCCATGGTATCTCCCGGTAACGTAAGTCCCGTCACCCGCCTACTGCCCGAATTTGATGCCCTTTTCCGCATCTGCCTAATGGTTCATTCGTCCCTTACGCCCACCATGAGTCTCTTTGAGTGTCGCAAAATCATTGATGGGGGTCAAGGGCAGCCTAAGAGGATTTCCGATACTTTTCGCTCTTTTTCTCTGTTCTAGTACGTACTAACTCACTTAATTTTGCAGAGCTATTGATACAAAACGCACGCCAAAGCCTCAAACTGCGCCTGAGAAGCTTGAAGAGGTGATAACTATGCTAAATCTCCATCGAATCTCAATTATGCTAGGTTTTATTTTATTTGCTTACGTTCGTCCAGTCCAGGCGCAACTAAAGTTATACAGCCCTGCTTTGGCTCCGGGTTCCGCTGTCGACGCTGAGAACACATGTGCTGGCGGCGATAAATCTCCTGCGCTTGCTTGGAGCAACGCGCCGCAATCCACCAAATCGTTTGCGCTAATCGTCGAAGATCCGGACGCACCCGCTGGCACATTTATTCATTGGTTAGCGTACAATATTCCCGCTCAAACGACTTCGATTCCCGCAGGCGTGCCACAAACAGAAGAAATTGCAACTGGCGGAAAAAATGGGATCAACGGATTCGATCACATCGGTTACAATGGACCATGTCCGCCGCCAGGCAAGATGCATCATTATCATTTTCGCCTGTTCGCGCTGGACTCAACGTTGCCCCTCGGCGACAAGCCCGACGCGACCGCGCTCGAGTCCGCGATGAAAGGTCACGTACTGGCGACGGCGGCATTGGTCGGCACATTCGAACGATGAGGTTGGTTAAAAAGGCGATTCAACGATGAAGACAGTACTTAAAATCCTGGGCGGAGTGATTGTCCTCGCGGTCGTAGCGATCGTTGGATGGCGCTACTATCAGATGCATCGCGCGCGGCTTGCCGGCCTGCTTACCGAGAGCATCACGCACGACGGCGATATCTGGAAGGCCGACTTCACTGCGCGCATACCAGCGCCGGAGCAGACTGTGTTCGACGCGATTCGCAACGTCGAAAATACTCATAGCGACCAGATCAGGTCGGTGCGTGTCGTGTCGCAGAGCGGAAACAAAAAGACGGTCGACATGGATATCGCGGGACCGGGCGGACAACCGATCACCACAGAGCTTGCATTCGAGTACTTGCCCGACGAGAAAAAGATCATTTCCAAAACCGTCAACAATCCGATGTTCGATACGCAGTCCGTGTATCAGCTCTCCGATGAAGGCGCGAGTACGTTTATCGACTATCATCAGAATACTCATATGCTGCAGTCGCTTCCGGTTCCCGATGGCGTAATCAAACAGGTGATTCGCGGCATCTTTGTTGCGCAACTCGAGACCTTGAAGAAGCAGCTCAACATCAAGACCGCCGACGAGACCGACGACGACGACGAACCCTGAGCGTCGATCGCCGTTACAGCTTGAACATCACGATGAACGAAATCGACGCGCAACTTGCTCACGGCGTCGAGTTGTTCAATCGCGGCGAATTTTTCGAAGCGCATGAAGCGATGGAAGATGCGATGAACCTGATCGTTGACGACACCGGCGACTGGGATTTCTATCTCGGACTGCTGCGCGCGTCGGTCGCAAATCACAAGCTCGGCGACGGCGAACTGTCGAGCGCTCGATTGCATCTGCGCGCCGCATTGAAATTCCTTGCACCCTATCCCGACCGCCATCGCGGCATCAAGCTGCGCGAGTTTCGCAGCGCGCTCACCGCGGAACTCGCGCGTCTCGATTCCGATGCAACCAGTGTCACACCGCCGCGCATCGAGCTCGCCGGCTGATGATTCCCTTCACCGCAGAATTCGCGGCGTCGGCATTCGCACTCGACGGCTGTCCGCGATGGAAGCGCGCGGAGGTCGCCCTCGCGGGCCGTTCCAACGTCGGCAAGAGCTCGCTCCTCAACGCGCTCACGAGGGTAAAGGGTCTCGCACGCACCAGCAAAACTCCCGGACGCACGCGAGCGCTCAACTTTTTTTCAGTGAACGACACGCTCGCTCTGTGCGACCTGCCCGGCTTCGGCTATGCGAAAATGAGTCACGATGACGCCGCCAAGATCGCATCGATGATGCATGAATACATCCACGGCCGCGCGAATCTCGCCGCCATCGCGATCCTGATCGATTGCCGCCGCGGTCCGAATGAAGACGAACTCTCTCTGGCGGCGATGGCCACCGAGCGCGGTATCGAAGTGATTCCGGTCGCGACGAAATGCGACAAACTGCGCCGCTCGGAACGAGCCGCCGCACTCAAACGGTTCGACCGAATGCACGTGCCCCCAATTTTTGTCTCGGCAACTTCGGACGAGGGACTCGACGACCTGCGCCGCCGAATCCTCGCCGTTGATCGCGCGGACGCCGCCAAACGCGCGGAGGCGCGATGAAACCCGCCGTCTCCGTAATTATCCCGACTTACAATCGATGCGCGATGCTGCGCGAGGCGATCGATTCCGTGCTCGCGCAATCGTTCACCGAGTTCGAGTTGATCGTTATCGACGACGGCTCGACTGACGGAACTGCCGAGCATCTGACGCGCCTCGGCAAACCAATCCAATTCGAACGCATTGAGCACGGAGGTCCCGCAACTGCTCGAAATCGCGGCGCAGAACTGGCGCGAGCGCCGCTTATTGCGTTTCTCGATTCCGACGATCTTTGGTCGCCAACCAAGCTCGAACGACAGCTTGCGTTCATGCGTGCGAATCCCGGCTGCGCGATTTCGCAGACCAACGAAATCTGGATACGCAACGGACGCCGCGTCAATCCCGGATTGCGGCATCGCAAGCGCGCCGGCGATATTTTCATCGACTCACTCCGCACCTGTTTGATCAGTATGTCCGCCACGATGATGCGGGCCGAGCTCTTCCGCTCGCTCGGTGGCTTCGACGAGATCATGAGAGCAGCGGAAGACTACGACTTGTGGCTGCGAATTCTGATCGACCACGAAGCCGGTCTGCTCGACGAGTCGTTGGTGACTCGACGCGGCGGGCATCCAGATCAGACCTCGGCGACGACACCCGCGCTCGATCGCTTCCGCATTCTCGCGCTCACGAAATTGCTCGCGGATGATGGACTCTCGCCAGCGCGCCGGACTGCAGTCGTCGAAGTGCTCATCGAGAAATGTCGCATCTACGCGGGTGGCCTCGTGCGGCGAGGCAGGATCGACCAGGCGCGTCTCTACCAAGGTATCTATGACCAGGCGCAAAACTGGCGAGCGGCTGAGATCGGCTGCGCTATCGAGTCGATGCGTTCCATGTTTCACGAAGTTCCACATGAGTGCTGATATCGACCAACAAATTCGGACGATTGCCGCCGAACGACGGCTGCCAGCGAGCCATCTCGCGCGATGGCTTGCGATGGATCCACCGTCGCGCGCCGCGATGCTCGACGTCGCGCGCACACAGCGTCTTCGCACCGGTCAGCTGGTAACCGCGCTCGACACCCTTGATGAAATCACCGTGCGCGAGCGCGTCACCGCGGTCGCCATTCTCGACCGGCCTGAAATTCGGCGCATCGCGAATAGCCCGGGACCTCTGCCGTCGCGCGCGACTGCTCTGCTCGAAGCATTGCGCACCCTTCGGTACCCTCGCCTGAAAAAAATGCAGGAGCAGTTGCGCTCCGAGGTCTCGTCTCTGAAGTTGCCGCGCGGCATTTCGATAGACTTGCCCAAGGATCTCGGCTCTGATGAGCTCACGATTTCGATCCGTGTCCGGAGTGGCGATGACCTGGAGCATTTGCTCGAAGCGCTCGATAAAAGGCGGACGGGACTGACGCGGATTATTGAAATGCTCGGCGGTAATAAATGAAGTTCGACCTTGATGCGGTCTTTGTGGAAGATGGATGCGTCGGCTCCGCGCTGGCGACTCGCGTCCTCGATGCGCTTCCGTGCGATTTGCCTGTGACGCAGGTCGCCGATGCGCGCGAAGTCACTCGGCCCGCATCCGGCGTGAGCGATCCTTTCGGCGCCGGCAAGCGCCGCCTCGTCATTGCGCGTCGCAAAACTCCTTTCCTGATGCCGTGTCCCGCGGGCTCCTCGAAATTCGCCTGCTGCGGATACCTCGTGCTGACGCTCGCGTCGAACTGCCCGATGGATTGCTCGTACTGTTTCCTGCAGGAATATCTCGCCGACAATCCCGCGTTCCAGGTTTATGCGAATTACACCGACTCCTTCGACGAGCTCGACCGCCTCTGCGAGAACGCTCACGGCCGCAGCTTCCGCGTGGGCACCGGCGAACTGGCGGACTCGCTCGCGTTCGACTCGATCACCGCGATGAGCCGTGACCTGATCGATTTTTTTGCCTCGCGCGAGAATCTGACGCTCGAGCTCAAAACGAAGACCGACGAAATCGAAAATCTTCTCGACCTCGACCCGCGCGGCCGCGTGCTGGTTTCGTGGACGCTATCGCCCGATGCGGTTTATCGCAGCTCTGAGCATCTGACCGCCTCGCCCACTGCTCGAATCGCGGCGGCTCGCGCCGTGCTCGACGCCGGCTACCGCGTCGCGTTCCATTTCGATCCGCTGATCGCGTATCCCAATGCCGAGCGCGACTACCTGCTGCTGATCGACGAGCTGTTCGACGTTGTTCCGCCCAAACAAATCTCGTTCATCAGCATGGGCGGACTGCGAATGACGCCGCGATTGCGCGGCGCCGCGCGCCTCCGTTTCCCCGACGATCCGATGCTATGCGGCGAGGACGTGCTCGCCTCCGACGGCCGCTTTCGTACATTCACGCCGCTGCGACTGAGCCTGTACCGCGCGCTCGCCGAGCGTTTCAAAAAAGCCGGCGCTGAGTTTCCCGCCTACTTGTGCATGGAACCGGCCAGCGTCCATGAACACGTCTTTGGCGCGGTGCCCTCGCGACCAGCTACAATCGGCGAGCGCCTCGCGCGCGCTTAAGATCGAAGAAATGCCGACGCGCAAAAAATCTCTCGCACGCCCGAATTCAATCGCCGCATCGAACGGAAACCTTCGCGGCGCGCGCGCGGCGATCGACCGGCCAATCGGGGTGTTCGATTCCGGCATCGGCGGACTCACCGTGCTGAAAGAGCTGACCGCGGCTCTGCCCACCGAGGATTTCATCTACCTCGGCGACACCGCGCGCCTTCCCTACGGCACAAAATCCAACGAGGTCATCGTCCGCTACTCGAAGGAGAACACCGGCTTCCTGCTCGCCAAGGGAATCAAGATGCTGGTGGTCGCGTGCAACACTTCGAGCGCCGTCGCGCTGGACGCGATCGCGTCGGACACGATGGTGCCGGTTATCGGCGTGATCGAGCCGGGCGCGCGCGCCGCGGTCAAAGCCTCGCGCATCGGCAGGATAGGTGTGATTGGCACCGAGGCGACGATTGCGTCGGGCGCATACACGCGCGCGATCCAACGGCTCAGTCCGCGCGCGGAAATCTACACGCGCGCATGCCCGCTGCTGGTGCCGCTAGCCGAGGAAGGATGGACCGATAATGCGGTCGCGGAACTGACCGTCGCGCACTATCTCGAGAGCCTTAAGCAGAGCGGCATCGACACCTTGCTGCTCGGATGCACGCATTACCCACTGTTGCGCGAAATGTTCGCACGAATTCTTGGGCCTCGCGTTAAGATCGTGGACTCCGCGACGGCTACCGCCGCCGACGTGCGCGACCGGCTGCGGACGCTCAAGCTGGCGCGACGCCGCGGCGACGGCAGCCAGAGTTTCTTTGTCACCGAAACCCCCGACCGTTTCGTCCGCGTCGGCCGGCGCTTCCTCGGCCCGCAGGTCGAGTCCGCCGTCCGCATCGAGCGCTAACAGCGCCGGGCCCGTCATTAGAGCAGTTGGGCCCATATACGGAAGTTCGAATCGGAGGCCTATAAACGGAACTCCAGATCAATAGAAGTCCCTGCGTCAATGCGCATAACCATGGCGATCGGATCAGCGCAGCCGTTGTGATTATCGCGCTGGTCGTGGGAATCGGTCTAAGAGTCGCAAGACTCGCCAGCGTGCCGCCCGGACTCGCCCCGGACGAAGCCTGCAATGGCTACGACGCATATAGCATTCTCAAGACTGGCCGCGACCATCACGGAAATTTTCTGCCGCTCGCGATGCAGGGTTTCGGCGACTACCGCATGCCCCTGTTCACGTACTCGCTGGTGCCGCTCGTCGCGGCCTTCGGACTCAAACCCGCCGTAGTGCGACTGGGGGCCGCGCTCTGGGGTATCGTCGACCTGGCCGCGATCACGGTTCTGGCCGGGCTGATGATGGGATGGCCGGCTGCCGCCGCCGCGGCGTTGTTCGGTGCGCTCTCACCCTGGCACTTGTCCATCAGCCGCTACGCCACGGAGGAGATCGTGGGCAGCTCCACGATCACGCTGGGGATGCTCTGTTTCTTTCTGTGGCTTCGGTGGCGCCGGGGACGGTGGCTCCTCCTGAGCGGCGTAGTCTTCGGCCTCTCGCTTTATTCCTACGCGATCACCAAGCCGTTCCTTCCGCTCCTGATCGCGTTGCTGACCGTGATGTACTGGCACGAACTCAGAGCGGCGCGGCTCAAGGCGCTTGCTGCGGCAGCGATCGTGATGTTATTGGCGCTGCCGCAAGCCGTCCTGCTTCTGCACCATACTGCCGAGATGCAAGCGAGGTTCAAAGTACTTTCGTTGTTTCATACGATCGCGACATGTCCAGCCTGCGATCCTGCAAAGGCCGGCGCGGGCGGCCGCTCGTTCTTTTATCAACTGATCAGTTTCGCGGCTAATTGGCTAAGTTACTTCACCCCTTCCTTTCTTTTCCTGGTTGGCGACCGCGGCAGTCACTGGGCGATGCTGCATCCGCCGGGCTTCGGCCAGTTGCTGCCGGAACAGTCGCTGCTGATCCTGCTCGCGCTCGGCGGACTCGTAAGCGTGCGTCGAAGAAAGATAGCGCTGCTGCTGGCCGGCTGGTTGATCGCCGCGGCCTTCCCGGCGGCGCTCACGATCCCGGAGGGGGCTTTCGCTCCGGAGGTCGGGATGCCGACGCCGCATGTGATGGCCGATTATCCGGCCTGGCGCACGCCGTTGACGCCCTCTTTGCTGCTCTCGCATCCCGATTCGCGGCACGCAGTGTTGGCGATAGCGCCGTGGATTCTTTTCTCAGCCCTTGGATTTATCGTGTTGCTCGATTGGACGTCTCGCATGGCGGCGCTGAGGATGGCTGCGATCGGGCTGATTCTTGCGGGCGTGATATTCCATGGAGCGCAATTTGTCCGATACTATTTCCGCGATTTTCCGGCGCTGGCCGCGCCTTATTTCCAGTACGGGATCGGCCAGACTTTGAGCCTGGTCGACCAGCTCGACGACGGCCATCAGCCGATCGTGATCACGCCCAGGATAAATCAGCCTTACATCTACGTGCTGTTTTTCGAACAATATCCCCCGGCCTCGTTCCACGGCTTGTCCCCCTCCTTTTTTGCCTTCGACCGCTATAGTTTTGTCGACCCGCGGTGGGCTTATGCCAGGATATTTCACGGGATCTTTGTGTACTCCGGATCCGATCAACTCCCCAAATCTCCACTCTTCTCGATTCGATACCCAAACGGGAGCGTGGCGTACAATATTGTCGTAAAGTAGAATCCGCCGTCCCGCATCGAGCGCTGGCAAAGCCTCTCTCCAATCGCACGATTTCACGATAAGATGATTTCCAGCTAAAATTGCGGATCGCACCGCGCCCCGAATCTAACTTCAAACTTCATGGTTAAATTGCTCATATAAGATGGCTTCAGCTTTTTCCCTCGTTGCGCGAAAAATCTTCGGCTCGAAGAACGAACGCGAAATCAAACGGCTCCGTCCCGATGTGGACGAGATCAACAGGCTCGAGCCTGAGATCTCCGCGCTGAGCGACGACGAGCTGCGCGCCAAAATCGCCGAATGGAAGGCGAACATCAGTGCGATCGAGGATCGTGAGGAACGCGAAGAGGCGATGCTCGAAATCCTGCCTCCGGTCTTCGCCGTCGTGCGCGAGGCCGCCAAGCGGACTATCGGCCAGCGCCATTTCGACGTGCAGCTTATCGGCGGGATGATCCTGCATCAGGGGCGCATCTCTGAAATGAAAACCGGCGAGGGCAAGACGCTGGTCGCGACGCTGCCCGCGGTACTCAACGCGCTCTCGGGACGCGGCGTGCATGTTGTCACCGTCAACGACTACCTGGCGCGGCGCGACTCCGAATGGATGGGGCGCATTTTCAAATTTCTCGGCCTGTCGGTCGGCGTCGTCGTTCACGGTCTGACCGACCAGGAGCGCAAGGTCGCCTACCGCGACGACATCACTTACGGCCAGAACAACGAATTCGGCTTCGACTACCTGCGCGACAACATGAAGTTCAACATCGAGGACTACGTCCAGCGCGAGCACAACTTCGCGATCGTGGACGAGGTCGACTCGATTCTGATCGACGAGGCGCGCACGCCGCTCATCATCTCCGGCGCCTCCGAGGAGTCCACCGACACTTACTACGTTGTCGATCGCGTGATCCCGCGCCTGAAGCCCGAAGAGCACTACACCATCGACGAGAAGATGCGCACGGTTTCGCTCACCGAGGACGGCGTGACGCGCGTCGAGCAACTGCTCGGCGTCGAGAACCTGTACGACCCGCGCAACATCCTGCTGCTGCATCACGCGAACCAGGGACTCCGCGCGCACACGCTGTTCAAGCGCGATGTCGATTACGTCGTCAAGGAAGGCGAGGTGATCATCGTCGATGAATTCACCGGGCGGCTGATGCCGGGACGGCGATGGAGCGACGGGCTCCATCAGGCGGTCGAGGCGAAAGAGAACGTCAAGATCGAATCGGAGAACCAGACGCTGGCGACCATCACGTTCCAGAACTATTTCCGCATGTACAAGAAGCTGTCGGGGATGACCGGCACGGCGGACACCGAGTCGGTCGAGTTCAAGGAAATCTACGGGCTCGACGTGGTGGTGATTCCGACCAACCAGCCGATGATCCGCATCGACAATCACGACGTGGTTTACAAAACCGAAGACGAAAAGTTCGACGCCGTGATCGAGGAGATCAGCGACTGCCACGAACGCGGACAGCCGGTGCTGGTGGGCACGGTGTCGATCGAAAAATCCGAGCGGGTCGCGGAAAAACTGAAAAAGACCAGCGTCAAGCATTACGTGCTGAACGCCAAGAATCATGAGCGCGAGGCGGAATTCGTCGCGCAGGCCGGGCGCTTCGGCGCGGTCACGATTTCAACCAACATGGCTGGCCGCGGCACCGATATTGTTCTCGGCGGCAATCCGGAGTTCATGGCGGCGGCGGAAGCCGGCACCAAGGAACCGTCCGATCCGAATTACCAGGCGGCGCTCGCCAAGTACGTCGAGCAGTGCAAGGCCGAGCGCGAAAAAGTGCTCGAAGCCGGCGGCCTGCACATCCTCGGCACCGAGCGTCATGAGTCACGGCGAATCGACAACCAGCTTCGCGGCCGTTCGGGACGCCAGGGCGACCCCGGCTCGTCGCGATTTTACATGTCGCTCGAGGACGACCTGCTCCGCATCTTCGGCGCCGATCGGCTCAAGGGCCTGATGAGCAAAATCGGGATGGAGGACAACGAGCCGATCGAGCATCGATGGATTTCGAAAGCGATCGAAAACGCACAGAAGAAAGTCGAGGCGCACAACTTCGACATCCGCAAGCATCTGCTCGAATACGACGACGTCATGAACAAGCAGCGCGAGGTGGTGTACCATCGCCGGCGCGAGTTGCTCAGCGGCGCGTCGCTCAAAGATGACGTGCTCGACATGTGCGACGCGCTGATCGAGGAAATCGCCGGAGCGCATGGGAATAACGAAATCGATCCCGCCGAGTGGGATTGGAAGGCGATCGACGACGCGTTCTTCAAGCAGTTCAAGTTTCGCCCGGGCTTCAACGCGCAGACCGAAATCGAGGGCAGCCCGATTCATGGGTCTGACGACCTGATTGAAGTCGCATCCGCGCGCGTGCGGCAGCTCTACGATCAGCGCGAAACCGAATTCACCGAGCCGGTGATGCGCCAGATCGAAAAGATCGTGATGCTGCAGACGCTCGACGCGTTGTGGAAAGACCATCTGCTCGCGATGGATCATCTGAAAGAGGGAATCGGGCTGCGCGGATACGCGCAGGTGAATCCGCTGGTCGAGTACCAGAAAGAAGGATTCACGATGTTCGAGGCGCTGATGGCCGTGATGCAACAGGACGTGGTCGAGAAAGTCTATTCGGTCCAGGTGCAGCGCCAGCAGGATGTCCAGCAGATTCAGCAGCCCAAGCCGCAGAAGGTCGTGATGAGCCATGGCGGCGAGACCGAGACTCAAGCTGCGGCGCCCGCCAAGCGCGAAGAAAATAAAGTCGGCCGCAACGATCCATGCCCCTGCGGCTCGGGCAAGAAATACAAACGCTGCCACGGCAAGTGACGCGGCGATCCGCTTTTCAGATGAACATCGCACTCGAGCCTGCCGCAGTGCGCGGATTTCGATTCGCTGGCGTCAGCGCGGGCCTGAAAACCAAGGCGGGCGCTCTCGATCTCGGGATCATCGCCGCTGATCGTCCGTGCGCCGCAGCCGCGGTATTCAGCGCGAATCGCGTGAAAGCCGCGCCTGTCTATGTGACGGCGGAACGCGTCAAGTCGGGACGCTTGCAGGCGGTGGTCGCGAACTCGGGATGCGCCAACAGCTTTACCGGCAAAGAAGGGATGCGGCTCGCGCGTGACTCGTGCGCGCACGTCGCGCAACTCCTCGGATGCGCACCGGAACTCGTCGTGCCATCGTCGACCGGCGTGATCGGCCATCTCTACGACTTCGAGAAATTCAGGGACGGAGCCGCCGAAGCTGTTCGATCGCTGCGCGACGACGGGCTCGCCGACTTTGCCTACGCGATCATGACGACCGACACGCGTCCCAAGACTGCGTCGACAACCTTCAAGGCGGGCGGCGCGACCATCACGCTCGCCGGCGCGGTGAAGGGTGTCGGCATGATCTCGCCGAAGATGGCGACGATGCTCGGCTACCTGGTTACGGATGCGAGGATCGCGCCGACTCTCCTGAAAAAATCGCTCAAGTCCGCGCTGCCGGCGAGTTTTAACGCGATTACCGTTGACGGCGATATGTCGACCAACGATACGGTCATCATCATGGGGAGCGGCGCGGCAGAGAATCGCGCATTCGGTGCGCGCGACCAACTCGTGTTCGATCGCGCGGTCGAGGAAGTCTCGGCGGCGCTCGCGCGCGAGCTGGTGCGTGACGGAGAGGGCGCGACCAAGCTCGTTACGGTCGAAGTGCGCGGCGCTCGCAGTCCCGCTGATGCCGAGCGCGCCGCCCGTCAAATCGCAAACTCGCCACTGGTGAAGACTGCGTTCTTCGGATGCGATCCGAATGTCGGCCGAATCCTGATGGCTGCCGGATCGTCGGGCGCGTACGTCGAGTCCGACAAGCTGGTGTTGTGGATCGGCGGGGTGAAGGTCGCCGCGCACGGCCGTCTGCTGACGGATGCGCTGGCGGATGCAGGTGCCGCGATGAAATCACGCGAATTCGAACGTGCGGCTCGACTTGCGATTGGGGAAATCCACCGCCACGATTCTGACTTGCGACCTGAGCTACGATTATGTGCGAATCAACGCGGAGTACACGACCTGAGGGAGGCAAAGCTGGATGGCAAGCTTCATAAAAGTTGCGAAGGTGGCGGACGTGCCCGATGGCAGCGGCAAACTCGTCGAGGCCGGCGGCAAGCAGATCGCGTTGTTCAACGCGGGCGGGAAGTTCTTCGCGATCGACAATACGTGCAAGCATCGCGGCGGCCCGCTGGCCGAGGGCGAGCTCGACGGCACCACGATTGTGTGCCCGTGGCACGGATGGGAGTACGACATCACGACCGGCGCGAACCTTGACGACGCAAGCGTCAAGCTCGGCTGTTATGCGGTGAAGGCCGACGGCGACGATATTTTGATCGAGGCTTGACGCGCCTTGCCTGAGATTCAGCGTGCGGCAAACATGCGGCCCGCAAAATAAGTAGCGCCCGCGGCTGCAATCCCGACTAACATGCTCTCGAGACCGCTGCGCCACCACGAACGGCTGGTGATGATCGTCTTCAGCGCGCCGACGGCGAACAGCACCGCGACCGTCGAGATTGCGGAAACTTTGAGCGCTTCTCCCGGTTCGAAGAAGATGTACGCCCAGACGGGCACTGCCGCGCCTGACAAGTACGACAGCCCGACGGCGGCGGCGGAACGGATTGGGCTCTCGAACGATTCCTCGTTGAAGCCGAGCTCCTCGCGCATCATCACGTTGCTCCATCGGTCCGGGTCCGACGTGATGTGTGTGACGATCTGATCGAGCAACTGTCCGGTGAATCCCTTGTTTCGATAGATGCTACTGATCTCTTCGCGTTCGCGATCCGGCCATCGGCGGATCTCCTCACGCTCGCGCTCTATCTCGCTTTGATAAAACTCGATTTGCGAGCGCGCCGAGATGAACGCCGCCAGGCCCATCGCGACCGCACCGCCAACCATCTCGGAGAGTCCCGCCATCATCGCGGCGTTGCCGGTGGCGAATGCGGCGGCGACGCCCGAGGTCACTGCGAAAGAGGCGACGAGGCCGTCGTTCAGCCCGAGCATCACATCGCGCACCCAGCTTCCGCCGGCGGCATGGACCTGCTCGGTGTGATGGTCGTACTCGCGTCTGGTAATCGAGAACGCCACTACTCGGTTCCTCTGGCGAGCGGAGTTACGACGCGTTCTGCGGCAGGCGTCGCAACGCGTTTGCGCCGATCGATCGATTCGCGGGCTGCTTTTACTTCGGCGACAATCTTGCGAGCGGCTGCGCGGTCCGGTTTGTGCCCCAAGTACGAATAGAGAAAATCCAGGCGCGCCGCACGACAGAGAAATCGCCCGATGCTGCGATCGAGATGCACTAGGTTCATGATTCTGCGCTTCGACGAGACGTTCGCGGCGCGGCGGAAATCCTCGAGGTCGATAAAATACACGTTAAACCCGTCCGACTCGTTGTCTTCGACCATGATGTTGGTCTCTTGCAGATCGCGTGTGTAGAGCCCGGACTCATGCAGGCGGCGGATTTGAGCGGCCACCGTGTCCGAGATTTGTTTGCGGCGATGCACGTTGCGTCCCTTGATTTCTCCGGGGCCGAGCATGAAGCGGCTCAGCGAGTCAGCGTTGATGAGCGCGCGGCTGACGAGATACGACGCTCGAATCGCGCCCGCCTGGTAGGAGTCCATCGCGGCGAGCGGTTCCGGATGCGCCAGGCCGTGCGCTTTCAGCATCGCGGCGCCCGCGAGCGATCGCTTGGCGCGAGATCCTCGAAGTCGTGCGACGATGCCACGACTCCAGGACGAGATCTCGACGCGCTTGATGAACGCGGGGCCCGCGCCGGGGACGTCGATGAAGCCTGCGCGCGTCCGCGCTTCAGACTTGAGCACTCGGAAATTCGGCGACGCCATCAGCTCGTCGGCGCGCGCGATCAGATCGCGCCACTCGGGCGAGCGCGCATAGAGGACTACCGTGCGCATGCACGATTGAGCCTAGCCCTTTCACACGCCGTTGACATCGGGGCGCCGGCACGAGGGCGCAGTCAATCTCTATCGCGTCAAAGATGCCGGCTTCAGCCCTTCCTTGGGTTCGACGATCAACGACCCACCAATATGCGCGGGGTGCAACTGACATGAGAAGGGAAAAACTCCAGCCTTGTCGGCGACGAACGTGACCGTCTTGGGCTCGCCGCGCGTCACCACTTCGGTGATGTTGTAGGCGGGGATCGTAAAGCCGTGCTGATTGACCGCGCCGGGCACAAGGTTCTTGAGCGTGAGTTTCACTTTGTCGCCCTGCTCGACAGCGATCACGCTGGGCAGCCAGATCTTCGCGTCATCAACTTCGACCGAGACCATGGTGAAGCTCCGTGTGCCGGGTTCGTCCATCGCGGGCGCCGGCGATACCAATCCGGGCGCTGAGGGGGCTGCAGCCTGCGCCATCGCGACTCGAGTCGTGATCGGAAGCATTAGCGCCGCCACGGCCGCTACCAGAGCCATCGTTTTCAACATTGTCTTGTGCATCGAAGTTTTCTCCTTGTTAACAGGTTCGTGAAAATCTATCACGACAATGGCGAAACTCAGCCATTAAACCGCTTCGCTAATTTTGCCCATTCGGCGTCGTCGGTGCCTGCGCGATACGGAATGTAAAACGCCACGCGGTCGAGCAGTCCGTCGTAGCGTTCTCTCACCTTGTCCGCGATGTCGTCGAAGGTGCCCGAGACGGTGTACACGTCGAGCATCTCGTCGGTGATTTCTTTGGCCATCGCGACCCATTCGCCCTTCGCAGCTTTCTCGTTGAGGCGTTGCGCAACGTCGCCCCATCCGTGCATATCGAGCACTATCTTGTATGTACGGGTCGAGGCGTAGAACGAGATCTGTTGGCGGACCGCTTCGCGCGTTTTCTTTATTTCGTCCTGGTTGCGTCCGACGATCACGAATGCGGTCGATTGGATTTCGAAGTCTTTGCGCGAGCGTCCCGCTTTCTGCAGACCCTTCTCGACATTCGGCAGCACGTACTCGCGCAGGTACTTTGGCGAGTTGAAGGGATGTGCGTGCAAGCCTTCGCACAGCTCGCCGGCGAGCCGGATGATATGTTCGTTCACGCCCGCGATGTGAATCGGCACGTTCGGGAAGTTGTGCCGGGCGGGAGTGAAGAACGGCGTCATCAGCGAGAAATTGTAGTACTTGCCCTGAAAGGAAAGTTTCGAGCCGCCCTCCGACCAGCATTTGAAAATCGCACGCAGCGATTGCAGGTACTCGCGCAGGCGCGGCACCGGCGCTTCCCATTTCGTGCTGTAGCGCCGTTCGATATGACCCTTCACCTGAGTGCCGAGGCCGAGGATGAAGCGGCCCTCGGAAAGTCCGGCGAGATCCCATGCGGTTGCGGCTGTGATCATTGGACTTCGCGGAAACGCAATCGCAACTGAGGTCCCCATTTTGATTCGCTTGGTGTGCTCGGCAATCAGTGCGGCGGGAAGGAAGCCGTCGTTGCCGGCTTCGGGAATCCAGATCGCATCGAATCCGGCGGCTTCGGCGGCACGCGCCGCAGCTGGGACATCGCGCAAATTGCGGGTCGAGAGACCGGTATCGAGCTTCATAGTTTTCGCTCCTGCGGGGATGGCCAAGATTCCTTCGGCGAGCGGGCGGGATCGTAACAAAGCTCGGGGCAAACTGGAAAGGGCGCTAGCGAAGCTTCAGGCGGCGGCGGACCACCTCGAGCGCGCGATTGGGGAAGTCGCTGATCAGACCGTCCACGCCCATGTCGAGCAGTTCAGACATCTCGGGCTCTTCATTCACGGTCCAGACGTGCACTTCGACGCCCATCCGATGCGCGAACGCGACGCTCTCCGGCGTGACGAGCTCCCACGATTCATGGCGATGCGGAATTTGGACTGCGTCGGCCGGTGGCTGGTAGTTGGCGTCGCGGGTTCCCATCGCTTGAATGAACATCCCCGATTCGAGGTACGAAAAGTTGGTCGGAATTTCGGGCGCCAGCTTTCGCACTTCGTCGAGAGGTTCCTGATGCTCGCTCGCGACCAGCACCATGCGGCGCATCGCTGCGCGATCGATAACGTCGAGCATCGGCGCGACCACGCTCGGCGCAATTTGCTTAGCCTCGACGATCATCCGCAGTTTTGAGAACTCAGTGAGCACGTCCGCCAGCCGCGGCACTCTGATCCCCTTCCCTCTGAACGGAAAGGTCGCGCCGTCGAGCGTGAACATCCGTCCTGCGTCGGCGGTCGCCAGCTCGACGTAGGTCATGTCCGGGATCAAGCGATCGAGCCCGCACATCCGCTTGAGATGTTCATCGTGGGCCACGACGATTTCGCCGTCGCGCGTCATGTGGATGTCGAATTCGAGATACTGAGCGCCGCTTGCGACGGCGGCGCGAAATGATTCGAGTGTGTTTTCTGGATGGGTCCCGGCGGAGCCGCGATGCCCAAAGACGCGCGGCAGCGCGGGCCTGAAGAAATCGGTTTCAAGATTCTCGCGCATTTCAGCTGCGACTGGTCGCAATCTCAGCCTTAACGCGGAAGTTGCTTACTAGCAATGGAGAAAAACTGAAGTGCGATAGACAGACGACAGACTAGAGAGCGCCGGAGGGCTCCGAGGTATCGATGCTGCTGCTGGTGATTCCGCGGAGGTGCCGGGCCTTTCCCAAAGTGTGATCGATCGTCACGTGATACATATCGCCGAACTTTGAGATAGCTGGTTTGCGCTCTGCGGTCGCGATGAAGTGGCTGCCGAGGTCGGGCAGCTCTGCGAGAGCGGACTCATACTGATCCTTGATTTCGTCGAATATCGCCTTCATCCGGGGCGATACCTGATGATTCTCGCCGAGCTTCTCGGTCAGCGGATTGACCCATGTGCCATCTTTTTCCATCGCGAAGTGGAGATGCGGCCCGGTCGAAAGGCCGGTCGTACCGACATTTCCGATGAGCTGCCCCATATGGACGAGAGCACCAGGCTTAACTTCGGGACTAATCTTCGAGAGATGACCGTAGATGCTGACCAGATTGTGCTGATGCTGGATGCGGATGGCATTGCCGAGCTCGCCCTGCCATCCCGCGCTGATCACGGTGCCGTCAGCGACGGATTTAACCGGCTCGCCATACTTAGCGACCAGGTCAACGCCGACGTGCGGACGGTACTCATGGAGGATTGGATGATAGCGATGGAAAGTGAAGCCGGACGATATGTATTTGAAATTGAGCGGGAACTTCAGCGACTGCGGACCGAGCGCGTGGCCTTGTTCGTCATATAGATGCGGCCGGCCGTGCTCGTCCGAGAACGAAAACGCGGTCAGCGTGCGGCTGCCGAAGCGGATTTGCGCTGCCTGGACGTTGCCCGCGATTGTGTACGAGCCGTCGCGGCTGATTTTTTGATTGTAAATCAGCTTGACCGCGGAGCCCGGCGCGAGCCGATTCAGATCGTGGCGATCACAGAACGCGTCCTGTAGCGAGTCGACGATTGGCTTGGGGATCCCATGCTCCGCGGCGGCGCGCTGGAAGCTGTCTTTAACCGCAAAGGTCATCTTGATGGGGCGGATGTAATACTCGATCGGCCGAATCGCGGCCTTGAGCACGCCGGCGCCGAGGCTCGCCCCGATGACGGTGGTATTTTCGTCGAGATCGTACTTGATGCCGCGCATCTCGCCGGTCTCGGGGTCCTTATAGAGCGTCAGCGGATGGCCGCTGTGAAAATAGCGATTCGCGATGATCCGCTGGATATACGACGCCCACTGATGCGCATCTTCCGACGCCATCCCTGCGTCGCGAAGGTAGCTTTCGATAGGCGCGGTGCGGTCGAGCATCGTGCTGATGGTGATCGAAGGCGGAGCGGGTTCGGCTGACTCTGCCTGCTCAACTACGTCGGGGCCGTCCGTGCCGGCGTCCAGTTGGGAGCTGAGCGAGTCGAGCGGAGAGGAAAAAGTCTGTGGATTTGCTTGGAAAAAAAGGAACAGCGCGGTGGTCGTCGCGATTAAGGCTACGACCAAACCGATCAGCGCGCGTGGATATCCCGCGATGCTTCTCCCCCGAGCTGCCATCATGATCGAAACTAGGTGATTCGGCTATCCAGCGCAACCCTAGCATGTCAGCGGCTTGCTGTTCTGGTTACCGCAGCGACACGAATTCACGCGTTTCCGGTTACCAAGGATACAAATCAGCGGACCCGCGAAGCGGCGTCGCTTTATGTCGCCTGATAAAGACATAGTGCATCAGGGACAGTTGCGGGCCGCCCGATAGCCTTGCTGGTCTGCGGCTTCGCGGCTCGCAAACACGACACGATTTTCGGGCGCCATCTTGTCGTAGGTGCCGCATCCGGGCCACGCGTAAATCCTGCTTCGTCGATTACCGACTATCTGGCCGACGAGATTGGTTTTCGTTGTCGAAGGAAGCTGGGCAACGACCGGATCCGGTGCGTGCGTCGCGTCGTTCGACGCAACCGGCTGGGTCCAGATTTCATTCAGCAGGCTGGCGAGCCTGAATCCCGCTTTCGCAAGCTGATGGCCTGCGATCGTGTCGGCGTGGTCGAGATAAGCGGAGTCCAGCTCGAGGACATGGCCAAGAGGATTGATGCAGAGATCGGCAGTGGGTTGGCATGGCTCGATCGGGATCTGCAGGGCGCCGTAAATGTCGGTGCGCGCCACCTGATTCGATTCCCACGCAATCTGGTCGGCGGGAATCCACGAATCAGCCTCCATCTCAGCCGCGTATGTTCGTTCCAACTTGTGGGCGGTGGTCTCGGGGCGTCCGGAATCGATGCTGTCCTCGAGACGGTGCACGACGGTGGTGTCCCAGACCGCGTGAAGCTCGTTTTCTCGATAATTCGAATCGACCTTCACACAGTTGCCACCACGATCGGCGTCGTTCGCGGCGTGGAGCGGCTGATGGATGTCACCGACAAAATGGATCAGGAACGCCAGGTCGCCGGCCGCGCCCCAGCGGTCGTACTTTCCGTCTTTGAGGCGCTTGGCGTATTCGTCGATTTTCGCAGTGACGCAGTTTCCGCCGGGGCATCGCGCGGGAATGTCGGCTTGCCGGTCCTGCAGACAGATGTCGATGAAGTGCCACGGCGCGGTCATTTATCCTGATCGCGAAACTCAGTGTCGGGACGGTTAGACGCCGCCTCCATCGCTTTTGCGATTGCTCTTTTGTCGGCTGATACGCCGAGGATGCTCGCCACATGACTCTGCGCCGTCGGAACCAAGATGGTCCGCCGCAATGACCGCGACGATTTTGTGCCCGTCAGATCCCCAGGCCCACGCCGACACCGGGCAGAGAACGGCGATTGCGACAATGGCTACGGGAAGCGCCGATGAGTACGCGAATTGTCGCGGCACGTTCAAGCCGCGTGAGCCGCGCGGGGCTGTCGCAGATCGATGGTTACCTGGATTTCGTCATAGGGCACGGTCGGCATTTGAGCCCTTCCCTTGCCGCCCTTCGCGCTCAACTTTACCAGACCCAGCCGTTCGAGCAGCGCGACGTCGGTACTGACGTTCTTGTAGTCACGATCAAGCAGGCTGGCGAGTTCGTTTACCGACGCCGGCCGATGGCGAGTGATCGCGAGCAGCAGTTCGAGTCGCTTCTCGGTAAGAATCTTTCGCAGCTCCGCGGCGGTTTCGAAATAGAGGCCGGCCTCTTCCGCCGCGCGGCCGCCGCGAACAACCCGCCGAAACGCATCGCGCAGCGCTTTGGATCGTTCAGCACTCGCGCGGACTCCGATATTAAGCCGCCGTGCGGTCATAGGTTGATCCATTATGGCATCCAATGCCATAGAAGCAAACTAGAATGAATCGGCACTTTCAACTGAGCGCAGCTCAAATAGACTGATCCAATGGCAATAGCTGCACTTGATCTCGGTCGCCGGCGGATTGGGGTTGCCGTCACTGATGCGGCCGCGATGGGGGCGCATCCGATCGGCGTTGTCGAGCGGCGGGCGCTCAAGCATGACCTTGACGCGATCGCGGCGATGCTGCGGGATCGTCAGGTCAGCACGATCGTCGTCGGGTTGCCGCTCAATATGGACGGTAGCGAAGGTCCGGCTGCGCGCGGGGCGAAGAACTTTGCTGAACGGCTGGCGGAGGGGCTCGGCGTCACTGTCGAGATGTTCGACGAGCGGCTGACCAGCTTCGAAGCGCGCGAGCGTCTAGCGGACATGCCGGCGCGCAAAGGCACACGCAAGACCGGCCTCGACGCGCTCGCGGCGGTCGTTATCCTCGAAGGCTGGATGCAAGCGCATCCGGATAAAATCCCGAACACTCGCAGTTAGCCGCTCGCACTCGCCGGTCAGGCAACCTGGCGCGTCGGTTCGACTGCGGGCGCAGCCGGCGCCGCCGGTACGATCTCTTTCGGTATGCGCGCGATCAACTCGTGCAGCGCTTCCGTGATTCGCGACTTCATGAAACCCACGTCCGGCATCAGGTTCGGCTCCGCAGTCAGCCCAATGTAGAGATTGCGGTTGTAGCTCAGGATCGCAACTCCGTAGCCGAGCGTTGCGGTGAGCGGAATCATCCCCACAGTTTCGGCCATCTGATGACCCGCCAGATAGACCGGCACCTGTGCACCCGGGACGTTGGTCGCGATAAAGTTGATGCCCGTGCCGACCATCGGCGCGAGACGCGCCAGTCGCGGCGCAGCGCCAGCGAGCCGCCCCGCCCCTTCGATAGCCGACGTCAACAAACGCGAAACAACCCCGAGCGTTGCCGGCGGAACGTAGTCAAGTGCAGCCAGCAGATTCTCGAACGCGAGTGCCTCCTTGTTGGCCTTGATCTGCGTGGTCTCTTCGATAACGGCCTTGAGCCGAGCGACCGCCGACATTGGCTGTGCGCTGAACTCGGGGAACATCATCGACACGCGGTTGCCAAGTTTTCCGTATTCGTCTTTCGCGCGGACATTCACGGGGCATCCAATTCTGAGCGGCCGCCCCTCGGTGGCGCATCCGTGGAATGCCAGATAGCGCGCTGCTCCTTCGCTCAGGAGAGCCAGCACGACGTCGTTGACGGTGCCGCCGAAGGTATCGCGAATTCGCGCGACGTCACGGAGCGGAACTCGCAGCCACGCGATGTGGCGCGCACTGGTCACGGTCGCGGCATTCCATGGCGCCGCCACGATCGGCTGACCAAATCGACGGATGGTCTGCACTGCCGCGGCCGGCGCGGACACGTCCGCATCCAGATCGCGCAGATGCGAGATGGTACCGGCGGCGCGGCGCGCCAGCTCGATTCGCGATCGCGCGAAGTCGGTGAGCGCCGAGGCAACCCGTTCCCCGCGGCCCGGAGTCGGCGCCGCCCTCCAGGGCTCATCTGGAGGCGTCGGCGCGGGAGCATCCGGGCGTGTGCTCGTCGTCGCGGCGAGCAGTTCCATCCCTGAGATTCCATCGGCAAGACAATGATGGATTTTGGTAACGATCGCGCTGTGTCCTCCCTTCAGTCCGTTGAACAAATGGAGTTCCCACAACGGCTTGTTGCGATCCAGCGGCTTTTCGCAGACCTGTGTCACGAGCTTCATCAACGCCGCCTCGGTCGAGTCAGGCGGCATCTCGTGGCAGAAGAGGTGATTGGCAAGGTCAAAGCCGGGGTCGTCTTCGAGGCTCGGATGAACGAGGTTGAGGGGCGCGAATACGATGCGCTGGCGATAGCGCGGCAGCAGATGCATCCGCGCTTCCATGTGTGCGCGCAGGCTCTTGAAGTCGATATGGCTGCGGAACGTGGCTAGCATCGCCATCGTCAGCGGCCCATTAGCCGCCTCGCCGTAGAGAAACGATGCGTCCTGAGTGCTGAGCCGAACAGATTCCTTGGATGGTGCCATAACGGCTTTCCTCGGCGGCGAGCCTCGCGCCGCCATCTCGCGACAGGGTCCGCGAGCGCGCGATTAACTTTTTTGGTTCTGAATTGAGAGACGCAAGAGCCACGCCAAGCGCATCGCCGGACGGAAAATGAATCAAGAGAAAAATGAATCGGTAATGATTGGGTCTTTAGAGTATCAACGCGATGCGCGCCGCACCCGCCGCAAGCTCATGTGGTTCCGAAGGTAACAGCGTGTCGCCGATCGAGCCATCTTAAATTCGGGACACTGACGGAATATCGCTCCTTCAAATATAATTTGGAATGCAATGAAGCGCGCGACGACAGTTCTCGTGATCGTAATCCTTGTCGGCGGAGCGTACGCTGCGGCCTCGTACTTCTTTCTGAGTCCTACCGAGAAATTTGCGCCGCCGCGCGAAGTCACGATTGAAAAGGGCGAGTCGTTTCGGCAGATCGCGCGGGCTCTCGCTGACGCCGGCGTCGTGCGGAGCGAGCTTGCGCTGCGTCTATACGGCCGGATGAGCGGGACTGCGAGTCAGATCAAACCGGGCGACTATGCGTTCAAAGGCGAAGAGCGGATTCCCGACGTGATGCGCCATCTGGTCAAGGGCGATTTTATCGTCGTGACGGTTACGATTCCGGAGGGGCTGTCGGTGCATGAGATCGCGGAGCGGATGGCTGCGACCGGCCTGGTCTGCCAGGACGAATTCGAGAATGCGGCGCGCGACGGGCCGATGGTGCGCGCGCTTGGCCTGATGCCGCTCGGTGCGGAAGGTTACCTGTTCCCCGCGACCTACAAATTTTCGCCGCACGCGAAGACCGACGACGTGCTCGCCGCGATGCTCGCGCGGTTCTACCAGGTCCTGACGCCGCAGGTTGAGCAGCGGATGTTCGCGGTCGGTCTCGACGCCCGCCGGCTGGTCACGATGGCCTCGATCGTCGAGAAAGAAGCGAAGGCGCCCGAGGAGCGGCCGCTGATCGCGGGTGTCTTCTACAATCGGCTGCGGCTTGGGATGCCGCTGCAATCCGATCCGACGGCGGAGTATGAACTTGACGGCGCCAAGGAGTCGGCCGTGTCCGCGGTCCATACCACGTCGGCCTTCAACACCTACGACTTCACCGGCTTGCCACCGGGGCCGATCGCGAATCCCGGGTTGAAATCAATCGAGGCCGCGCTGAATCCGACGCCGACCGACTATCTCTATTTTGTGGCGCGCGAAGGCGGCACTCACGTTTTTTCGAAATCATACGACCAGCATCGCCACGCGATCGCGCTGGAACGGAAACCGCCGGCTGCCAAGCCTGCCACAACATCAGCAAAATAAAGTGCTGGATATGCACTTTGGGACCGCCGATTGGACGGTCGCATCTGCGTCGAGTACGCTATAATTTCTATTCTGTGGACAACCCGGTCGAGACAATCGGCGCTGCCAGTGCGCGAATCGCGCGGCTAGCCGCAATGCGCGTGATGCTGTGCGCGGTCGCGCCGGCGCTCACCGCGATCGCGCTGGGAGCGCTGCTGGAGCCAATCGGCGACCTGACGTGGGCGCGCTACGGATATTCGTTGGCGCCCGATCGCGCCACCGAGCTGAGCATCGCGTTGATCGGCGCGGGCCTGGTGGTGCTGGCAGTTGGATTGGTGATGGCATTTCGGGCGTACCGGCGGGCCGACGACTTCGTTGCGGCCGCTGCGGAGCTCGACGATCTGCTCGAATGCAATCAGGAGATCGTGACGTTCGCCACACTCGCTAATCCGTCAGCGCCGGAGAGCAGCCGTGCAGGGCGCACGCCCCTGTTCCCGATTCTGTGGCGTCGAGCGATCGCACTGTTCGGCGGCCTGGACGTGCGCCGCGAGTTCAGACTCGAAGTCGGCGAGCCGCTCAGGCGCTCCTCGATTTTTGCCGGCGTGGTCGCGCTCGCGATGGTGCTGGCGACGTTGGGATTGGTGCGGGCGCCTACGCCAGAAAATAGAGCAGCCGCAAAGCTGCGCGCGATCGCACAGGAGATAGCCAAGACCGCGACCAGTTCCGACGATACCGCTCTCGCGGACAAGATTCGCGCAGCAGCCGACGCGCTGGAAAATTCCAAGCTGCCGCCCGAAGAGAAGAAGGCGCGCATCGAGGAAGCGATGCGGCAGGCTGAGAAGGCCGCTGAAAAACGGAACAACAGTCAGTCTGGAAAGAATCAGGGTACCGGCAACTCCAACTCGCAGGCTGGGAAGGGCAGCGGCAACAGCAAGGGCCAGGGCAACTCCTCAGGTACCGGCACCGGCGAGGGCAAGGCCGGGACCGGCGCCGGTCAGAATGCGGGCGGCAATAACCCGGGCCCGGGCAAAGGTGGCACGGCCAACAATTCAGGCAAAAACGACGGCGAAAAGGGATCGGCGAAGAACGATAAGAACAATCAGAACAAGAGCGATCAGAACATCAAGCTGCAGGACGAACTCGCCAAAGCCGAAGCGCAAGTCGAGACCGCCAACGCAAAGAATCCCGGTCCTGAGAGCAAGCCGGGCGACGACAAGAATCAGGGCGGCGCGAACAAGCCTGGCGACAAGTCCAATCAGAACAGCGGCAGCCAGCCGGATCCGAATCGACCCGGCGACATTCCTAAGCCCGGCGCCAACGGCGATCGTAATACTCCCGCGGCGGGAGGAAATCCGAAGAACAACCAGGACATGGGCTCGAACATGGGCGATACGCATCTTGGCGAGATGCCGACGTCCACCAATGCGCAGCGCTTCCTGAAGCCCGGCGAGAAGGGCGCTGGCGTCGATATCAAGGATGCGCGTTACGTCATGTTTCGGATTCCGGGCGCGCCCGCTTCCGCTAGCGGAGGGAAAACGGTACTCGACACCGATCGGCCCAAGGCGACGACGGCATACGTCAATGCTCCGCTTGCGCCGACCAGCGACAACGCGCCGCCCGACGAGCGACAACTGGTGCCACCGCGCTACCGGGACATGATTCACTAGATTCACGATAAGGAAGGACAACGGATGGGAGCGGCTCCTCAGCAAATTTCACCCGATCAGCGGGTCGCGGATTTTCGCAAGGTCTTCTCGCGCGCCGAGAGCGAAGTCGCGCGCGTAATCGTCGGCCATCGCGAGGTCGTGAGAAAACTGCTGACCGCGCTGTTTTGCGGCGGCCATATTTTGATCGAAGGCGTGCCCGGATTGGGCAAGACCCTGATGGTCAAGGCGGCTAGCGAGACGCTCGGACTCAGCTTCAAGCGAATCCAGTTCACGCCCGACCTGATGCCCTCGGATATCATCGGTACGCAGGTGCTGACCGAGGCCGAAGGGCATCGCGAGTTCCAGTTCAAGGAGGGCCCGATCTTCGCGCACATGGTGCTCGGCGACGAGATCAATCGCGCGACTCCGAAGACGCAGTCGGCCGTGCTCGAGGCGATGGAGGAGCATCAGGTCACTGTTTTCGGCACCACCTACATCCTCGAACCGCCGTATATCGTGCTGGCGACGCAAAATCCGATCGAACTCGAAGGAACCTATCCGCTGCCCGAAGCGCAGATGGATCGGTTCATCTTCAAAGTCGTGATGGGATCGCCTAAGCCCGACGAATTGCGTGAAATCCTCAACCGCACCACCGGCACCGCGCAGAACAAGATCCAGCCGCTGTTCGATCAAGCGCACGCGCCGCGGGCAATCGAGGATCTCAAGGCGCTGGTGCGCGAAGTGATGGTGGCGGAGCCGCTCGAGCGGTACATCATCAGCGTGATCGGCGGATGCACTCCCGGGGGCCCCGGCGCGATTCCCGAGGTCTCGCAATATCTGCGCTTCGGGCCGAGTCCGCGCGGTGCGCAAGCGCTGATTCTATGCGCCAAGGTTAATGCCTTGCTCGCGGGCCGCGTAAGCGTGGGCTACGACGATATCGACGACGCGATCGTCCCGTGCCTGCGCCATCGCCTGCTGCTCAACTTCCAGGCCGAAGCCGAGAGCGTCACTTCCGAATCGATCCTCGAGCAGGTGATAAAGCGGCTCAAGAAGCCGCGCACGTAGCAATGTTCGGATTGCCGGACGAGTTTACGCCGGGATTTCTTGCCCGGCTCGAAAAGCTCAGGATTAGAACCCGGCAGCGATATGCCGGGCTGGGCCGCGGCATGCACTTGTCGCCCAAGCGCGGATCGTCGCTCGAGTTCAACGACTATCGCCATTACTCGCCCGGCGACGACTTCCGCTACATCGATTGGGGACTGTACGGGCGCAGCGACAAACTCTACATCAAGCTGTTTCAGGAAGAGGAAGACCTGCTCACGTACATCTTCGTCGATGCGAGCGCGTCGATGGGCTATCCGGCGGGTGACCGCAAGTTCGAATCCGCGATGCTGACGGCGCTGGCGCTCGCGTACGTCGCGCTCGCGAGTGGCGATCGCGTGATGCTGCGGGTGCTCGGCGGCAAGGGCACCAAGGTGAATCCGTCGTTCGTCAACGGGCGGCATCGAATCGTCGAGCTCGCGCGACGTCTCCAGGATCTCAAGCCCGGCGGGCAGTTCGATTTCGCGACCTCGCTCGCGACCGAGCTGCTCTCGATTCGGCGCGCCGGCAAGGTGTTTATCGTTTCCGACTTTCTGATGCTGCTCAACTCGGTCACGAAAGGGCTGGGGATGTTCACCGCCGCCTCGATGGACCTTACCGCCGTGCAGATTCTTGGCGGGCGCGAGCTCAACGGACAAGGACTCTCGGGCGACGTCGAGGTGATCGATTCCGAATCGGGGGAGCGGCTGCGTGTATCGATTGGCGAACGCGAGCGCACGCAATATCGCGAGACGATGCTCCGGCTGACGCGCGAAATTAAATCGTTCTGCCTCAAGCGCGGGCTGCATTACTCGCTCTACACCACCGACAACGACTTCCAGCAGTTCTTCGTCCGCGCGGTGCGGGACCTCGGCCTGGCGCACTGAAGAAATCCGATGGGACTCCTCTATCCAGGCGCGCTCGCATTTTTCGCCCTCGTACCGATCCTCGTGCTCGCATATCTCGCCAAAGAGCGGCCGTCGCGGGTGACGGTCTCCAGCGTGCTGGCATTTCGGGCGCTGCGCGGTTTTCGGCGCGAGCGTTTCGGTGGATGGCCACGGCTGGATTGGATGTTCTTCGCCGAGGTTTTGATCCTGAGTCTCGTGGTACTCGCGCTGGCGGGTCCGTTCATCTGGAAACGAACCGCGCCGCTGGCCGTCGTGATCGACAATTCCGCCGCGATGCAGGCGCTGACGCCTTCGGGCAAGAGCCGTTTCGATATCGCGCGCGAAAAGCTCGACGCCGAGTTGTCGGCCGAAAATGGCGGCGGCGAAATTTCCGTTTATGTTACCGCGCCGCAGCCGCGTCGCGTCGCGCCGCCATTCACGACGCTGACCGAAGCGCGCCTCGCACTGTCGCGAATCAAGCCTACCGACGCGCCTAACGATCAAACCACGCTCGAGAACTTTCTCAGCAACCTCGCGTCGGAAGCGCGCGTTGCGAAGGTGATTTTTGCGGGCTCCAACGCGCTCGCTGCGCCGGTCCCTGCGCGGATTCATCCGATTGCGGTCGGCGACGCGGTTGCGAATGCCGCGATTGGATCGTTCACACTGAGGCGCGAAGTCATTGGCGCGGAAGCACTTCATGCGAGTCTGACAATTGCCAACTTCAGTCCTCAAATGCGCACGCTCGACCTCGTCGTGACTGGCGACGGCAAAACAGTCGCTCACGCCAGGGAGGCGCTCGGCGCGCGCGAGACTGCGACGCTCGAATTCCCCGCGATCCCGCCCGCGCGAATCTACGAGGCGAAACTCGCGCCCGACGACGCGCTCGCACTCGACAACGTTGCGTACGCCACAGCTGGCTCCGTCAAGAACGTGTCGATTCTTTTCATCAGTCCGACGCCCGCCGATTCTGACGGACTGAATTCGATTCCCGGCGTCGCGGTTACCGCAAAGAATCCCGATTCATACTCGCCTGACGAGCTCGGCAACTACGATCTCGCGATTTTTGAGTACGCAACGCCCAAGGAATTGCCGGCCGTGAACACGATGCTCGTGATGCCGCCGCCGGGCGATCCCGTTTTCGGATTGAGTGTAACGCCGACCGCGAAAGTCGAGATTGCCGGATGGCACACCACCGACACGCTCACCGACTCGGTGAATTTCCGGCTGCTCAGTCTGCGCGGCGGCGAATATTTCGGGACTCATCCGTGGATGAGCCAGGTGGTCGGCGGCGACGGCGGCGCGCTGCTGCTGAAGGGCGAGCGCGGCGGGCATCGTTTCGTCGCGACTGGCTTCAATCCGTTCCCATATCTGGGGAAGCGCAACCTTCCGATGTCGGTGCTGACGCTCAACGCGATCAGCTACTTGGCAGGATTAGGCTCGAGCAGCGGCGGCTATCGGACGGGGCAGCCGTGGCTGGTGCCGGCGGGTGTCAAGCGCGTGATACTACCGTCGGGAAAAAAGAAGGCGGCGCATCCCGGCACGCTCTTCACCGACGTCTCACAGCAGGGAGTGTATGAACTGGCCGGTCCGGGCAGCGCACAGACGCCGCGCGCGGTGAATCTCGCCGACCTGACCGAGTCCGATCTCTCGAGCTTGCCGCTGCTCAAAGTCGAAGCGGCAAATTCAGGCTCTGCCGCCGAGCCGTTAATGGAGAAGTCGTCGCTCAGCGATTACCTGCTCCTCGCGATTATCGCGCTGACGGCTCTGGAAGCGCTCATCGTCTATCGACGCCGCCGAATCATCGAGGCCGCGCCGTGATTCCCGCCGGCCTGCCGCACGATTTGACGTTTGCGCATAGCGACGTGCTCTACCTGCTTGCAGTGCCGGCGATCGTCCTGCTCTGGGCGCTTATCAACGCGCGCGAGCTTCGCCGGGTGTTTGCCCCACTGATGCGCGCAGATAGTGCTCGCGCTGTTCGTGGTTGCGCTCGCGAATCCGCAACAGGTGATGCATTCCGAAGGCGCGGCTCGCCCCGCTATCGTGGACGCTAGCGCGAGTATCACGCCGGCGATGCGCGCGTGGACGCTCAAGCTGCTGCGCGACGATCTAGGTCTGCGCGCGGGAGATCCCGCATACATGTTCGCGACCAATGCGACGCCGCAATCGATCGGCGCCGTCGAATCCGCATTCGCCAACGGAACCGGATGCGCCGAATGCGGGGCGAGCGCGACCAATCTCGCGAGCGCGCTCTATCGTATCGCCGCCGATCCCGACGCGCACGGCGGTCCGGCCGTGATGGTGACCGACGGATGGCAAAATCGCGGCGACGCGGACCGCGCGATTAGCGCGATCATAAACGCCGAGATTCGCCTCGACATCTTCACGCCGCCGGGCGCGCGCTCGATTCCCAACGTCGCGATGACGGCGCTGTCGCTTCCGCCCGCACTCGAGAAAGCCGCGCCATTCGAGCTCGGCGTCACGATGGAAAATCTCAACGACGCGCCGGTGACCGGTACGATCACAATCGCGCGCGACGGCGCGGTGATCGATCAGCGCAAAGTGACACTGCCGCGCGGCTCC
The DNA here is from genome assembly GCA_963794325.1 of uncultured delta proteobacterium. Taxonomy (GTDB): domain Bacteria; phylum Desulfobacterota; class Binatia; order Binatales; family Binataceae; genus Binatus. The sequence goes on from CAWCDG010000004.1 coordinate 350,015, forward strand.
CAGCGCTTCGACTTCCCGGTCCACACCGAAGCCAGTGGCCTGGCTTCGTACTCCGCGACCTACAAGCCCGACAATCCAGCGTACGACGCGTACCCCGAAGACGACTCGCTCAAGGGATGGGTTGGAGTGGGAACGCGCCGCAAAGTTCTGATTCTCACCAACAGCGCGAAGGACGCGAACTATCTCGGCACCGTCGTCGATCGGATGGGCTTCGATCCCACTGTCGTCCCCGTGACGAGCGGTGCGTGGAACGGGACCGTCGCAGGCTACGACGCGGTGCTGATCAACAACGTGCCAAGCGAACGGATCGCACCGGCTGCGCAGGAACGCGATGGTGTCGTACGTCAGCCGCGGCGGCTCGCTCGCGATGGTCGGCGGCGATTCGAGTTTCGGTCTTGGCGGCTACGCGGACAGTCCGCTCGCGACTGTGATGCCGGTGATGATGAAGCCGCCGCAGCACAAGGAAAAGAAACGCGCGCTGGTTTTGATCATCGACAAGTCCGGCTCGATGGGCCGTAACAACAAACTCACCTACGCCAAGGCCGCGGCCGAGACCGTCACCAAAACTCTCAAGGACAACGACCTGATCGGCGTCATCGGATTCGACTCGCAACCGTTCGTCGTAATCCCGCTGCAATCTGTCGGGCAGAGCCGCCCGTATTTCGACCAGATGATCAATCGTCTTTCCGCGCACGGCCAGACGTTCCTGATTCCCGCGCTGCGCGAGGCCGAGCGCACGCTGGGCAGCAGCAGCGCGCAGGCCAAGCACGTCGTGATTCTCACCGACGGCGAGACCGGCGGCACCGCGGAGATGTACTACGACCTCGTCTCGCGGATGCATCATGACGGCGACACGACTATCTCGACGATCGCGGTCGGCCAGGAGGCCAACGTCGATCTGCTGCAGGCAATCGCGAAGTACGGTGGCGGTTCGTACTATCAGACCGACAGCCCGAGCAATCTGCCGCAGCTATTCGTCGAGGACTTCAAGTCGCATGGCGGCGAGATCACGATGGTCGAGAAGGAATTCACGCCGCATACCGAAAGGCCCGATGCAGTCCTGAAAGATCTCGCATCGCGCCAGATGCCGCCATTGAAGGGTTACGTCTCAACCGAGATAAAACCGAACGCCACGATGGACATGTACGTCGATCGCGCCGACACCCGCGAACCCGTCATCGCGACCTGGAAATACGGCGCGGGCAAGGTGATGGCGGTGACAACCGACGCCAGCGGCCGATGGTCGGGAACCTGGATCACCTCGAACGTCTTTGCGCCGTTGTGGGATCGCCTGCTCGCGTGGATGACACCTGAGATGCCCTCCGAGCCGAAGATCGACGTCGCGCTCGGCTACAACGCGGGGCGCATCAATATCAAGCTTACCGACTACAGCGCCGAGCCCGGCAACGCCGCGCGCCTGGTGACCGTGATCGTGACGCGGCCCGATGGAACTCGCACGGAAACTGCGCTGACCGAGGAAGTGGTCGGCGAACTGTCGGGATCGATCGACGCGCCCGCGCCCGGCAATTACTACTTCGAAGTGCGATCGCCGGCCGGCAAAGACAAAAAGTTCCCGCCGCTCGCGTTCACCGTCAGCCCGAGTGTCAACGCCGAATTGCCGCGCCCCGAACCCAACTACGGCCTCCTCGAAAAACTCGCATCGGCGACCGGCGGGCGTCTGAATCCGTCGCCGGCGGAAGTATCGACCGAGCGCGCCACGCTGGAGCGTCGCGTCTCGATGAATCCGTACCTGCTCGTCGCCGCGATGATCTTGCTGATCGGAGAAGCGCTCGTGCGCCGTCTGACCGCATGAAGAAACACCAATCGGTTCACGCGAACCATCGCGTGCAGCGCGACTATCCCGCCAAGGTGAAATTTTGTCCGCTGTGCGGCGCTGCGGTGGAGTCGCGCGTGCTGATGCCCGAAAACGCCGAGCGCAAAGTCTGCACGCGATGCGGATTCGTGCTGTTCCCGGGACCGAAGCTGGTCGCCGGATGCTTCGTCATCGACAAGGGCCGCGTGCTGTTACTCCGCCGTGGAATCGGACCGGCACTCGGCAAGTGGACGTTCCCTGGCGGGTACGTCGATTTCGGCGAGAACGTCGCCGAAGCCGCGATTCGCGAGACTCGCGAGGAAGTCGGGATGCGCGTCGCACTCGGCCCGCTGCTCGGAGTTTTCAACGATTCCGCAATCACCGTCATCGTCTATCTGGCCACGCCCGGCAAAGAACCACCTTCACTTTCGGACGAGGCAACCGAAGTCCGCTACTTCGCGCCCGGCGGCATTCCATGGCCCGACCTTGCCTTCCCCACCACGACTGACGCTCTAACCGCGTGGGTCGCTTCGACCTAAAAACCCCACCAATCGCCTTAGATTTTGCCTCATCGAGCATTAGCTATACTGACGTGATTATGCTAAATAATTTATCCTGATATCCGGCACCTGCGGCCATTCCGAGACCGAGGAGGTGGCTTTTATGGAACGGGTTGAAGTGGTTGGCGGCAACGTTTTCATTCTCCGGACTCGCCAGTTGAGTCCCGACTGGTGGTGCTGCGATCTTTACGAGCGGGTCGAAACCGAAGCCGGCGTCGAAGCCTTCGTGCTCGAGGATTTCGGTCAATCAGAAATCGAGGCTATCGGGATGGCGCTGAGCGACGCGCACGAGCCCAACCACATCCAGCATCATCATCACTGATTCGCAGCGCGCTGATCGGTGAAAGATCAAATTTTTCCCGCCGACGGCAGAATCTTCTGCCGCTCGTAATCCGCAGTCACGGTATCGATTGTGTCCGCCTGCTCGACTGACTTGTCGTCCCGGATGCGCACGATGCGCGCGAATCGCAACGCCATGCCGGCGTCGTAATTCGGACTGCGCTGGATATCGTTGTAAGCAACTTCGACGACGACCTCGGGGCGAACGGTCACCACGCCGTGTGACTCCGCGGTCTTGAGCGCGAGCAGTCGCTCGGTCATCGCGCGGAACTGCTCGTCGTTCAGACCCTTGAAGGTTTTGCCGAGCATCGCGAATCCGCCGCTCTTGTCGCGCGCTGCGAGATGGTAATTGGACAGCCAACCGTGACGGCGTCCGTAGCCCCACTCCGCCGCGATGATCACCAGGTCGAGTGTGCGGGTGTGCTTTATTTTCAACCATCCGCGACCGCGCGCGCCCGGCGTGTACGCGCTCGCCAGCGACTTCGCCATCACGCCCTCATATCCGGCGGCGACCGCCTCCGCGTAAAACTTTTCGGCGCGGGCAAGGTCCGGCCTGACGATTCGTTCGACAATCTCCAGCGCGGCTGACGACTGCAATTCCTCGAGCATCGAAATTCTCTCCGCCCACGGACGATCGATCGTCAGCGTGCCGTCGAGCGCGAGCACATCGAATACGTACAGTTTCAACGGTTGATCGACTCGCGCTTTCTCGACGTCGCGCGTGCGTCCAAAGCGTCGCATCAGGTCCTGAAACGCTGCCGGCCGCCCCGCGGCGTCAACCCCGATCACCTCGCCGTCGAGAATCGCGTGACGCGCGCCGATTCGATTCACGACCTCGACGACATCGGGAATGCTTTCGGTGATCTCGTTCAGCCGGCGCGAGAAAATTCGTACTTCGCCGTCCGTCGCATGATGGATCTGCACGCGCGCGCCATCGAGCTTGTGTTCGAACGATAGCTCCGGGCCAAGCGTGGCGAACGCTTCCGCGATATCGCCAACCGGAAACGCGAGCATCGGCTTGAGCGGCTTGACGGCGTCAGAAGATTTGTCGGCAACTAACTGCTCCGCGCCGGCCGGCGATCGAATCATTCGCACCACGCGGCCGAGGTCAGCCTCCAGCATGTGAATCCGGCGAACTTCAGTGACAGGGCGCGCGCTCATTTTTGCGATCGCCTCGAGCATCAATCCCTCGCTGACGCCATGGCGCATCTCACCGATCAGAATCTTCGCGACGTACTTGCCTTCGAACGACGACGCGCGCGCGAACAGCTCGCGCAGCGCGTCGAGCTTGCGCTTGCGCGCGTGACGTCCTTCTATCGCGGCTATCTCCGCAAATTTTTGGTTGAGCTCGCGAATCGTAAGCGTGGGTTCCGGTTCGGCGGCGCGGAGCTTGAGCGTCATCTCGACCGCCTCGCCGAAGTCCTCGGCGGCGGTGAAGATATCTTCGCCCTGGTCAGCGCTGTCGGTCATCTCGGCGACGATTTTCCAGATGGCGCGGCCACTAATCTGCAGGCGCTTCTCCTCGCCCTGCTCGACCGCGCGTCCGACCATAAATCGCGCCGCGATCTCGGCTTCGTCGATATCGAGCGAGGCGAGGAACGTCCCAACCTCTTCGGCCATCTGCAGCCGGCTCTGCGTCTGGCTGAGCGATTGGCAGACGTTCGCGAAATCGTAAAACGAAGGCACGAAGCAGATTAATGCCGCCCGCGCCCCCTCGCGCAAGCGCCGCGAGATTTGCCTACGCTGCTATCGGGTGCGACTTAACGAACGGCAGAAATACTTTCAGAAATTCGCCGCGGGCATCTGACATGAACGCGTGGCCGACACCCGGGATGATCTGCAACTTCGCGCCGGGGATCTGCGCCGCGAGAATCTCGGAGTTCTTCGCCGGGATCAGCACGTCCTCGGCTCCCGTCACGACCAGCGTCGGCGTCTTGATTTGCGGCAGCCGCTCGAAAGTCTTCAGCGTGTAAGTCGCTTCGAGCTGGCGCTGGAACGCGAACGGCGGCGTCGGATATTTGAGCAGGCGCGGGATCGTAGCTTCGAGCACGTCGCGATGCTCCGCGATGTATTTCGCCGTATGCCCCAGCGGCCATCCGCGGCGAATTACATCCTCCGGCGCAACGCCTTCGCGTGGCGCAGTCAGAATTTTCAACGACTCGGGCGGCGGCGGCACAGAATGCGTACCGCCCGCGGTGGTGCATCCGAGCGTGAGCGTCGCCGTTCGCTTCGGGTGCCGCAGCGCGAACTCCTGCGCGATCATCCCGCCCATCGACACGCCAAAAATATGCGCCTGCGGAACGTCGAGCTTGTCCAGCACACTCGCCGCGTCATCGGCGAACATCTCGATCGAGTACGGCGCGTCCGGCTTGTCGCTCTGCCCGGTGCCGCGATTGTCGAACGTGATCACTCGAAGCGTCCGCCCGAGTTCGGTGATCAGCTCGGGATCCCACGCCGCCGAGCTGGCGCCGAGACCCATGATCATCAGGAGTGGATCGCCGCTCCCGGCAACGTCGTAGTGAAGGTTCATATCGCCTTATACCTTTTGGATTCTTTGACGGTTCCGCGAACTCGAATCGCGTCCAACTTGAGCTTATCTTCCCGATGCAGCGGCCTTGTCAACGACGTTGTGCTGAACCTTGCTGTGGAAGCGGCCGTAGCTGAAATAGATGACGAGTCCGATTAGCAGCCATACGAAAAAACGAATCCACGTCACGATCGGCAGACTCGCCATCAGGTAAACGCAAAACACGACGCCCAGAATCGGCACCAGCGGCACCAGCGGCGTGCGGAACGGGCGTTTCATATCGGGCTCGACGTGGCGCAAAATCCACACGCCGAAGCATACCAGCACGAAGGCGAACAGCGTGCCGATATTGGTCAGCTCCGCGATCTCCTGAATCGGCAGCAGCGCCGCGGTGATTCCAACTGCGAACCCAGTCAGCGTCGTCGGGATATACGGCGTGCGATACTTCGGATGTATCTTGCTGAAGGCCGGCGGCAGCAAGCCGTCGCGCGACACGGCGAAAAATACTCGCGACTGCCCGAGCATCAGCACCAGCAGCACCGAGGTCAGGCCCGCGACCGCGCCGAGCGAGATAAATCCCGACAACGCATGCATCCCGCGTAGCACGAAGGCCGACGCCAGCGGCGCGTTCACGTCGATCAGGTGCGCCGGCACCATCCCGGTCAGCACGGCGGCGACCAGGATATACAGCACCGTGCATACGAACAGCGAGCCGAGGATGCCGAGTGGCAGGTCGCGATTCGGATCGATGACTTCCTCCGCCGCCGTCGAGACCGCATCGAATCCGATGTACGCGAAGAAAATCACGGCCGCGCCTTTCATCACGCCCGACCATCCCATCGGCGCGAACGGACTCCAGTTTGCCGGCCTGACGAAAAATGCGCCGACGATGATTACCGCGGCGATCACCACAAGCTTGATTCCCACGATGAACGAATTGATCCGCGCGCTCTCCGAGATGCCGATGTACAGCACGTATGTGATCAGCATTACGATCAGCAGCGCGGGCAGGTTGATAATCGCGCCGGGCGCCGATCCGGGCGCATTGGTAATCGCGACCGGCAAATGGATTCCGAGACCGTGCAGGATGACGGTCAGATAGCCTGACCATCCGACTGCCACGGCGGCCGCGCCGACAGCGTATTCGAGCACGAGGTCCCATCCGATGATCCAGCCGACCAGCTCGCCCATCGTCGCGTACGAATACGAATACGCGCTGCCTGCGACCGGAATCATCGCGGCGAATTCGGCGTAGCACAGTGCAGCCATCGCGCATGCGAATCCCGACACGACGAACGAGAGCACGATTGCAGGCCCGGCGAATTTTGCCGCGGCGACGCCGGTCAACACGAAAATTCCAGCGCCGACGATTGCGCCGATTCCGAGCAACGTGAGATCGAGCGCGCCCAGCGCCCTTTTGAGGCCGCCTTCGTGCAGGCCCGCCTCTGCCATCAATGCGGACGCCGGCTTGCGCCGGAACATTTGCGCCCGCAGTCCGGTTCCGTTCATCCCCACTCCCCCTCGCGCGCTTTCACCACGCCTGGTATCCGCCGTCCACCGAAATTACCGACCCCGTAACGTAGCTTGATGCGGGACTGGCAAGGAAGATCACCGCGCCGCGAATTTCGTGCGGGAGTCCCAGACGCTTCATCGGCGTGAACGCTTCCATCCGCTCCTTGTTCGCGGGCTTCGCGATTCCGCCTTCGGTGGCTTCAGTGGGAATCCATCCCGGCGCGATCGCGTTCACCAGAATTCCGTAGCCGGCCCATTCGACCGCGAGCTGCCGCGTGAGATTCGCGAGCGCGGCCTTGGTCGCCACGTATGCCGACAGCCGATACACCGAACTCGCGACCGACGCGTAGATCGAAGCCATGTTGATGATCCGGCCCGGCTGTTTGGTCTCGATCAGTCGGCGCGCGACGCGTTGCGACAGCATCATCGGCGCGGTCAGATTCACGGCGAGCGTCTCGTCCCACGCCTCGCGCTTGAAGGTCTCAGCGCGCCCGGTCGGCGACACTCCGGCGTTATTCACCAGGATGTCGACGTCGCCGATGGCAGCCGTCGCTTCGGCCATCACGCGATCGAGGTCGGCCTCGCGCGTCACGTCGGCGCCGATTCCGACGGCTTTGACGCCGTGCGCTTTCGCGAACTCCTCCGCAAGCTTAGCGACCCGGTCTTTGCGCCGCGCGACGAGCGCGACGTCGGCGCCTGCAATTGCGAGAGCCTTTGCGCATTCGACGCCGAGTCCCGACGAAGCGCCGGTCACCAGCGCGCGATGTCCGCGAAGAGAGAACAGAGATTCGAGTGAATCCATCAGTCGCCGAAAACTTCGCCGGCAGCTTGCGCGGCTGCGGCGACTGCCCGATCGATGTCGTCGCGCGAAATTCCATTGTGAGTCACGGCGCGGAAGGAAGTCGCCTCGCGCGGCGAGAGCAAGACGCCCCGCTCTTTCATCGCCGCCGCAAACCGCCGCGACGCTTGTGGGTCACCGTCCACGTCGAACACGACCATGTTGGTACGGTTCGCGACCGGGCGCACGTTCAGTCCCGCGACCAGCGCGAATCCCTGCGCCAGCGCGCGCGCATTCTGATGATCCTCGGCGAGCCGATCGAGCATCGTGGTCAGCGCGACGATTCCCGCCGCCGCAATTATTCCCGCCTGCCGCATTCCGCCGCCGAGCACTTTGCGAGTGCGATGCGCGCGCGCGATAAATTCGCGGCTTCCGCATAGCAGCGAGCCCACCGGGCATCCGAGTCCCTTCGACAGGCAGAACGAAACCGTATCCGCGTGACTCGCGATTTCCTTCGGCGTGGTCTCGAGCGCGAGCGCTGCGTTGAAGATTCGCGCGCCGTCGAGATGCAGCGGGATTTTTCTGCGACGTGTAGCCGTCGAAACTTCCGCCATGTGCGACAACTTGATCGGCGCGCCGCCGCATCGGTTGTGCGTGTTCTCGATCACGACGAGCGACGGCTGCGCAAAATGATCGTCAGCCGGTGTTCCGAGCTCGCGCGACAGCTCATGCGGGTCGAGCTCGCCGTCTTCGCTGTTGGTGACCGCGGTGAGCACGATGCCTCCCAGAGCCGACGCGCCGCCCGCTTCGTAAAGATTGGTATGCGACTGCGAACCTACGATCGCCTTGGTACCGCGCGCGCAGTGGGTAAGCATCGCGGCCAGATTACCCATCGTGCCGCTGGGGACGAGCAGCGCGGCGTCCTTGCCCATCATCGATGCCGCCATCGCTTCGAGCCGGTTCACGGTCGGGTCTTCGCCATAGACGTCGTCGCCGAGATCGGCGCGCGCGATTGCCTCGCGCATCGCGGGGGTCGGCAAGGTTACGGTGTCGCTGCGCAGATCAATCACGACATGGATACCTGTCGCGCGAGCTTATTGGCCTGGAGGATAGAGCGTCGAAACGTTTCCGCTGCTGGTATCGACAACTTCGACGGCGTTTTCGGTGGTGTCGGAGAAATAGAGTTGCTTGCCGTCGCTGGTGAGGGCGCATCCCGAGCCGATGTGGCCGTTGACCAGCGTCAGCTTGGTCACGGTTTTGGCACTGAGATCGATTTTACGAATCGAGTGATTGTCGGCGTCGAGCACGTAGAGAAACGCGCCGTCGGTGCATATCGCGCCGGGATTGTTGAACTGCGCCTGGTTGGCGGGGCCGTCCTTGTCGCCTTCCTCGCCGGTGCCGGCAAGCGTGCTGGTCTGCAGCGACGAGATGTCGATCATGCGGATTATGTCGTTGCCGGTGTCCGCGACGTAGATAGCTTTTTTATCGACGGCGACTCCGCGCGGGCCGCTGAACAGCGACTTGTCCACGCCGCCTTCGGTCTTGCCCGAGGTGCCGGCTTGTCCGCCAACGGTTTTGACTTTCATGTCGGCCAGCGTGATGCGCCGGATGGTGCTGTTGCCGCTGTCGGCGACGTACAATGTAGTGCCATCAGTCGCGATCTGGGTCGGCTGGTTGAAGTGCGCGGCCGAGCCGGTGCCGTCTTCGGTGCCCGAGATATTTGCGGTGCCCGCGATGGTCGTGACGGTTCCGCTGACCGTAATCTGGCGAATGTCGGAATTGTTGGTGTCGCAAAGATAGAGATTCTGCCCGTTGATCGTCATGCCGTCAGGGCTGTTGAAGCGCGCCGCGGGACCGATGCCGTCGTTGCTGCCTTGCTGGAACAGCGTGCCCGCGACGATGCGCAGCGACTTCGACGCCGCGTCGATCGCCTCGACCGTGTTGTTGCGGCTGTTCGCAACGTAAACGGCGCGGCCGTCGGTCGCCAGTCCGGCGGGGAAATCCAGCCGCGGCCCTGATTGTGCCTGCAGGCCTTGCATCTCTTGCGCGTGAGCTGGCGCCACGACGGCGAGAATCGCGAGCGTGACGCCGGAAGCCAGGATCAATTTGAAGTTTGCGGAGACTCTCATATACGCGACCTCGCTGAATTGTGGGTTATCCGCGCCGCTTTACGAATCTTGCCGCAACTTATGGAAAGATCGCTTTGACCACTTCGTCGATCGCGCGCTTGCTGTCGGCCTCGTCGGTGAGCGACCAGGTGACCGCGACCGTCGCCGCGCGGCGCGGTGCGATTCCCTGGCGGATCAGCTCGCCGGCGTAGATCAGCAGGCGGGTCGAGACGCCTTCTTCCAGACCCGACGCCTTCAGATGACGAACCTTCTCGCCCAGTATCGCGAGCTGGTGCGCGATGTCCTGATCGACGCCCGCCTCGTGCGCGATAATCTCGACTTCCTTATCGGCCGGCGGATAGGTGAACTCGATCGTCACGAAGCGCTGGCGGGTCGAGTGCTTGAGGTTTTTCTGGATGCTCTGGTAGCCGGGATTGTAGGAAATCACCAGCAGAAATCCTTCGTGCGCCTCGATCGTCTCGCCACGCTTTTCGATCGGCAGAATCCGCCGATGATCCGACAGCGGATGGATCAGCACGGTGGTGTCCTTGCGGGCCTCGACCACTTCGTCGAGGTAGCAAATCGCGCCGCGCCGCACGGCTTGGGTCAGCGGGCCGTCAACCCATACCGTCTCGTCGGCTTGAATCAGAAAGCGGCCGACCAGATCGCTGCCGGTGAGATCCTCGTGACAGGCGACGGTGATGAGTTCATTGGGGCCGTTGGGGAGCGACGAAAGCTGATGCGCCATGTGCTCGACGAAGCGCGTCTTACCACATCCGGTGGGTCCCTTGAGCAGCAAGGGCAGGCGGGCCTTGTACGCGGCGGTGAAGATTTCGACTTCGTCGCCAATCGGGAGGTAGAACGGGGCCGCAGACGGGTCGAGATGTTTAACCTCGGGACCCTCGGCCTGCAGCCTGGTGTCGAACTTCTTTAACTCAATCCCCATCGGTTCCTTCTGGGCATTCGATTGGATGCGTCAAGCCGCGATTCTAAGAGACTTCCGCGCAAGCATTCAAGGCGCGCGGAAGGGGATAAAAAGAGTGGGAAGGGGAAATCACTTTATTTAATGTGAAACCCTGCGCGGGTTTCGCGCTTCCGCGGCAGGGGTGACCCCTGCACCCAGTGAGAATCGCAAAATGGCGAGGACGCCCTTTTGCTCGAAGGGTCGGGGGGAGGATGGGGGCCGGGAAATTACCTCGCCCATTATTTTACGGGAGAGGTAAGCGTCGGACGCCTCCTCCCTTAACCCCTTCTAACAGGGACGAAGTCCCGCATCTTCTCTTATTACTGGGTGCAGGGGTCACCCCTGCCGAAGGAAGCGTGAAACCCACCGCGGGTTTCACATTAAATAAAGTGATTTACCCTTCCCACCGTCAGGGGCGGCGTTGATACGTGGCGGTGCCGTCGCGGTTGTCTTTGACGTCGTAGCCGCGGCGCTCGATTTCCTTGCGCAACTCGTCGGCGAGCGTGAAGTCTTTGGCCTTGCGCGCCGCCGTTCGATTGTCGATCAGTTGCTGCACATCCGGCTCGATCGAACTGGTGCGCGCCGCGTCGCGATGCTTTTTCAGATCGAGTCCGAGCATCGTGTCGAGCGCCAGCAGCGCCGGCCATGCGCGGAAATCCTTGCGGCGGTAGGCTTCCGCGACCAGTTCCAGAGCCATCGCAAGCGCCTGCGGGGTGTTCAGGTCGTTGTTAATCGCGTCGTGAAAGCGCTCGTAATACTCGGCCGCCCATCCCGCGGCCTCGACGCCGTCGGCCGCCGCATCTTCCGGCACGCTGCGCGCGAACTCGCGAAAATAATCGAGATTGCTCTGCGACGCGCGGATCGAATCGTCGCTGAACGCAATCTCGGATCGGTACTTCGCACCGTAACAAAAAATCCGGAACGCGAGCGGATCGATCCCGGCTGCTCCAAGATCGCTCAGCAGCGGGAACTTGCCCGCACTCTTGCTGATCTTGGCGCCCTCCTTGCCGACCAGGAACGCATTGTGGACGAAATACCGCGCGAACGGTTGGTGCGTCGCGCTTTCCGATTGCGCAATTTCATTTTCGTGATGCACCGGGATGTGATCGATGCCGCCGGTGTGAATGTCGATCGTCTCGCCGAGATATTTCATCGCCATCGCGGAGCATTCGATATGCCATCCCGGATAGCCGCGCCCCCACGGACTGTCCCATTGCATCAGGTGGCCGGGCTGGCCGAGCACCCACAGTGTGAAATCGTGCGGGCTGCGCTTATCGACGGAATGCTCGAGGCGTTGCGCGGCGTTCTGCTCGTCGAGGCTCTGGCGCGACAGCCGGCCCATCCGATTCTCGCCGCGGTACCGCTCGACGTCGAAATAAACGCCGCTGTTGGTGACGTAGGCCACGCCGGCGTCGATGATTCTTTTCGTGAGCGCGATCATATCGGCGATGTGATCGGTCGCGCGCGACCATACATGGGGCGGCTCGATATTCAGCGCGGCGCAATCGCGCTGAAACTGCGCGAGATAAAAGTTCGCGACCTCGAGTGGCGATTTGCCTTGCGCGCGAGCGGTTTTCTCGATCTTGTCCTCGCCGGCGTCCTCGTCGCTGGTCATGTGCCCGACGTCGGTCACGTTCATCACATGGCGCACCTGGTAGCCGTTGAACTCGAGCGCGCGGCGCAAGGTATCGACGAAGACGTAGGCACGCATATTCCCGAGGTGCTGCGGCAGATAGACGGTCGGGCCGCATGAGTAGAGCGTCACCTCATTTGGATTGAGCGGGTGAAATTCCTCGACGGCGCGGGTCAGCGAATTGAAAATGTAGAATGGTTTCACGAGTGCGAGCGTCAAGCTTAGCGTGGGCTGGGGGAAGGGTAAATCACTTCATTGAATGTGAAACCCTCCGCGGGTTTCAAACTTCCGCGGCAGGGGTGACCCCTGCACCCGGTATTAATCGCAAAACGGCGAAGACGCCATTTTGCTCTGTTCTTTTGGGAGTGGGCTTCTTGCGTCATTCAGAGCGAAAGTTACTGTAGCGAAGAATCCCGGATTTGACGACGCAAAAATGCTCGCATGCGCCATGGTTGAGGGTTGAGTCGGCCGGCATTCAGAAGAACCGGCGATCTCTTTGTCATTCGCTCAGAATGACATCAAGGAGGTAAGATTCGCTGCGCTCAATTCCTTCACAGACTCTCTGAAACGACACGAGGGAACCTAACCCCTAACCCCTTCCCGAGCGGGAAGGGGAACCGGATGAAAAGAGCTGGCCGCGGGCGTCGCGCTGAGTAGCGGGAGGCGGCGATCCGTTTGTATTGGCGATCCGCCATCCATGCGTAGCCAGGGATGTACCATAGATAGGCGAGGTAGCCCTTGAGGCCGTGCTGTCGGCGGAGAATCTCGTTGATGGCGCGGGCGCCGCGATAGACGCGGCCGGTTTCGTCGACTGCGTGCAATTCTTCGAGCAGGTTCTCCATTTTCAGCTCGGGGAATTTCGCGCGCACTTCTTCATCATGAAGATCGAGCGGCTCCATCTTGCCCGAGTTGTCGAATTGCCGGATTCCGTCGAGACTGGCCCGGCACATCTCGCACGAGCCGTCGTACAGAATCGCGAGCTTGCCCGGCGACGCCTTGCCGACAGTCTCCGCCTGCCCGCTATCGACCATCGCGGTCAGCGTTGCGACCACTTCGGATTCACATGCATCCGGCGCAGTCGCGCTTTCTCCTGAACGATGCGCCATTCGTAACCGTCGAGGAGCGACACCCAGGCCGACTCGATGGTGTTCGAGGACTTCGCAAGGGTGGTCCAGACCAGGTCGCCGTCGGCAAATTTTTTAACGGACACGACGTCGGCCTCGGTCGAGGCGCCGGTCGCGTGCTGGTAGGTTTCGATAACTTTCACCGGCTCGAGATACGGGAAATATTTGAGCAGCGCTTTGCGCAGCGCGGTGTCGAGCGCATGGAGGACGCCGACGCCCGATGCCGCCTCGGTCTCCTCGACGTCGCCGATGCGAATGATCAGCGTCGCGTCGACGATCATCTTGCCGTCGTACACGTCGTCGATCACGCGCCTGCGCACTATTTGGAAGGGCGGGAGGTAGCCGCTCGATGCGCGCAGCTTAGCCAACTCGCGCGACGCCTGGGGCGGTTCCGCTTCGTAAAAATCTGCCTGACGTTCAGTGCTCATCCGGCCTACCTAAAATTTCCGGTGATTGTTCTAATTTGATTATCATGAGCCTTCCAACGGCTTTCAAGGACAAACAGAGTTGCCATAATAGTTGACTCGTGACAGCAGAGCGTGCGCGAGCGAGTCGCCCTGGTAACCAAAACCACAAATTGATGAATATCCTCGAACGATCCCGCCTCTCCCCGCGATTGTTCCCCTTCCCTCGAGGGAAGGGGTTAGGGGTTAGGTTGTGGATAATCGTCGCGATCTTTCTCGCGCATCCCGATCTCGCTCGCGCGTCGCAGGTTCGCATTCCGCTGACTATCGACTACATCACGCTGCGCGAGGCGCTCAAGCGCAAGCTCTACACCGCGCCCGGAGGACGTGCGGAGCTGTGGAACGGTGTCAGCGACTGCCAATATCTCTACGCGGAAAATCCCGAGTTCTCGCGCGCGGCCGGCGGTGGCGCTACGACCGTGCAACTGGAGACCAGCAACAGCCTCGGGCTCGGCCTGTCGGTTGGATCGCAATGCCTCAACGCGGTGCAATGGAGCGGAATCGTGCAGGCGCTGGGCGTGCCGTACATCGCGCGGGGCCTTCAGCTCAAATTTCATTTCACCGATTTGAATCTCTTCGACTCGGCGCATCAGAAGGCGGAGCTGGTGAGCCAGGGCTTCGACCAGATCAAGGGCTACCTGATTCCACGGCTCAATGATTTTTCGTACGACCTCAATCCCTCGGTCAAGCAACTGGCCGCGATGATCACCGATTCGATTCCCGCCGATGCTGCCGACCGGGTGCGGGCGGCGATTGCGAGTCTCACCGCCGAACCGAATATCGTCGCACTCGACGAAGGCCTGCGGGTCACGCTGGTGATGACGGTTCCTGACGTGCGGGCTGCTGGAGTAGTTCCGGGCGCGGCGTCCTCGCCCTCGCCGGCGGAACTCAAGGCGTTTCAGGACACGCTCGATCAATGGGATGCGTTTCTGGTTTTCTCGATCAAGAACCTGGGCAGCGCGGTCGGCGACCAGCAGTTCCGCGACCAGTTGCTGCAAATTCTGCTCGACAGCCGCTACCGTCTGGTGCAGGAGCTGAATAATCCGCCGACCGGAGGCGGTCCCGATCCGGTGCGGCTGCTATTTCTCGACGAATGGCGGCAGTTGCATGATGCGGTGCGCGCAGCGGCGCGGCGCGGGATGCTGGGGGCGCACGCGCTGGAATTCATGTCGTTCATCTCGGCCGGCGATGCGCTGTTTGCGCTCGATCAGGCGGCGCCCGCGCTGGGGATGCGCATCTCGGCCGCCGATCTCCGTCGCCTCGCACATATCATGGCGCCGAGCGCGACCGGCGACCCGCTTAAGTTCGATTACCGCGAAGATCCCGACATGAAGAAACTTTTTGCGGTCCCCGAGCCGCCGCGAAGTCGCCATCCAATCGAAGAGGAGAGTATCCCACCGTCTACGCCCAGCGCGGCACCGGCGCCGAAACCTAGCGCGCGATTGTTCCCTCGAAGCTCGGGGTTAGGGGTCAGGTTGCTGGTGGCCATCTCTCCCAACGAAGCGGACGCCGCCGAAGACGCCGGACATCTGCAGATAAACCGCCTTCAGGACGTCGCCGACCGGCTGTACCGGCTCGTCGTCAATGAAGAAAATGTCGGCGCGTATCGCCGCGACATGAGCCTGCTGCTGAATCTGAGCGCGGCCTACCGACTCGGGCAGGTCACTGCCGGCATACATGCGCTCGACACTGACAACGGCCGAGTGTACGTCACGCTGGTGATGAGCACGGCGTGGCAGGAAAGCTGCTGGCGGCAATTCGTGATGGCGGGCGCGCGCGTCCGATGGCTGGAATCGGCGACCGGCGATATCGGCCTGATGCAGGTGAACAAGCATGTGTGGCGCGGGTTTTACGATCTCGACCGTCTCAAGTGGGACGTGCTCTACAACGCGGGCGCGGGATGCGAGATCCTCGCGCAGATGATGCAGTATGCGGCCGTGACGCAACCGAAGTTCGACCCAGTGCTGATTTCGAGCCATCTGGCGCGATCGACGTACGCCGGCTACAACGGCGGCCCGGCGGCGTGCAATCGATGGCGCCGGCGCGAGCCGCCGGCTCTCAAGCAAATCGATTCGAGCTTCCTGGAAAAATATCGCGCGATAGAAGACGGCGCGCAGATCGACATCCTGAACTGCGCCCGCGGCTGGAGCCATTGACGAATTTTACGGGGCGTCGATTCTACTGCGGACTCATCGTGACGTTGCAGCTTGACGATGCGCTGCCTGAGCCGGTTCCGCTGGGGAGCGCGTCGGAATAAGCCTCGACGGTGATTTCGTAGCATCCTGCGGTCAGCGGCACGCTCATCGAGAACGGAACGTTTTGGCCGTTGCTTGCTTCCTCGTTGACCAGAAACATCGGCATCGGGGCGACGGTTTCCAGGCTCACAACTGCGGTCGCAGTTATATTGCCCAGATCCTGATTCGCGCTCGCTTGCACAGAACCGCTCACCGAATAGGTGGTGGAGGAAGCGATGCAGAATTGTGCGTCGAAATTCGTAAAACCCTGGTTCGATGCAGTGCACAGAGGAGACGGGCCGCACAGCGAGAGATCCGCGCTGGAGTCCGCGGATTCAGTGGCGGTAATCGTCACGCCATTGGCGGCCGAGGTCTGCGATGAAGACGCCGACCCCGATACATCCACGTTGGTGTCGCTGACGCTGATGCTGTCGGTGAATGAAGGCGTCGAGACCGCGATTGCCTGCGAAGTCGCAACCGAGTGGGGCGTGGCATTCGGGTTGCTCAATGAAACAGAGCCCATCACGTTCTCGGAAATACTCATGAGGGTATAAGTCGCGGTCGAGGTGCCGGTCGGGCTTGCGGTGGGAGTCGCGGTCGGCGTGGCGCTGCCGGATGAGGTCGGGGTCGCGGTTGGAGTGGCAGTTTTCGACGGCGTCGAGGAGTGCATCGCGACGGCTTTGCCGGCGAGCTTTATCTTATGATGGCTGGTCTTCGATTGATCGGTGAAGGTCAGACTTCCGGTGAACTTCTTGTGTGAAGACGGAGGGGCGAAGCTCACAGCTATCTGACAGGTTCCGCCCGGGGGCACTCCCGCCGCGCAGCCGTTGCTCGCCATGCTGAAGAATTGGCCGGTGACCTGCGGGTTAGTGATGAGATCGTTTCTCTTGCTCTTGTTGTGCAAGGTAACCGGCTTGGTCGGAGCGTTACCGGTCGCGACGTTGCCGAAGTTCAGCAATTTCGGCGAGACGGTAAGTTTGATCGGCGGCGGCTTGGGCGTCGCGGTAGCGGTCGCGGTGGCTGTAGTGGTCGCGGTCTCGGTTGGGGTCGCCGTCGCGGTGGCGGTCGCGGTGTCGGTGGCCGTGATGGTCGGAGTTGCGGTAGTGGTCGCGGTTGCGGTTGCGGTAATGGTCGCGGTTGCGGTTGCGGTAATGGTCGCGGTTGCGGTTGCGGTCTTCGTCGCGGTCAACGTGGCAGTTGGAGTAACAGTCGCCGTCGGAGTCGAGGTTGCGGTGGAGGTTCCGGTCGCGGTCGGCGTGGCGGTCGGGGTTACGCCGGAGGTATCGGTCGCGGTGGCCGTCGCGGTCATCGTGTCAGTCGCGGTCATCGTGTCAGTCGCGGTGGAAGTCGCGGTCGCGGATGCGGTCGCAGTCGAGGTTGCAGTTGGCGTGGCGGTCGAGGTCGGGGTCGGCGTCGCCAGGGCGTCGATCGATTCGAAGGCGCCGATGTCGCACGCGCCGCTGTTATCGCCGGGGTCAGGGCGCGGATCGCCGCGCTGATCGGTCGCAAGGCAATTTGCAATCGCGACTGCATTAACCGCCGGGCTGGTCGCTTGCAACGCGATCGTGTCGGTCGAGCCACCATTGTTCTGGAGCCCGTTGATATCCAGCAGCGGACTGACGTTGTCGCCGATGGTATCGCCGTTGGCGCCGGTGCTGGTCCCGAGGCCGCACGAACTGTCGTCAGAGATATTGTCGCCGCCGTTTGCGATGACGCCGGAGCTCACCACGCCGCAGTTGAGCCCGGTGCTGTTGGCCAAAATCGAGTTGGTAACCTGGAGCATCGTGCCGTTGGCCAGAATCGCCGCGCCGGCGCCACCAGCGCCTGCGCTGTTGTTCGAGAACGTGCTGCTGGTCACGGTCCCGCCGTGGTCGGTGTGGATAGCCCCGCCGCCCGCCGCAGTATTGCCTGAAAAGGTGCAGTTGCTGACGGTCATCGTACCCGTGCCGTTGTAGATGGCGCCGCCGGCTGAGGCTGCGTTCCCAATCAGGGTGGAATTGGTAACGGCAAGGGTGCCGTCGTTAAAGACGCCGCCGCCGTTTCCGGCGGTGTCGCCGTTGGCAATCGTCAGGTTGTTGAGAGTGAGGCCGCCCGAGAAATTCACGAAGATGCTATGCGCGCCGCCGCCATCGATTGTGATCGTCTGGCCGGTTCCGTCGATTTCGACGACGTGCTGAATCGAGGGCAGTCCGCTCGCGAGCGCGATAGTCCCGCTGAGGCTGAACACGATCGTGTCGGTGCCGGTGCCCGCTGCGCAATCGCCGTTCGAGGTATCGGCCTTGGCGTTGGCGTTGGAAATCGCCTCACGAAGACTGCATAGCTTGTCGCCGGTGGTGCTCGGATCATTGAGCGAGTTGACGGTTATCGTGTTGCCGCCGGCGGCATAGAGCGAATGGCGGAGGCCGAGAACAACGATCGGGACGATCAGGATAGCGAGCACGGCAAGAATCGCCGGCCGCACTATCCCACGGGCAAAATACCGGGCCACCGCCGGCACACTGACTCCTCTCCCCACCTGTGCAATTCCGCTTGGCGCGCGATGCTTTGTCAAGCGGAATCGAGCAGCCTGACGATTTCGTTGGGCGATTGTTTCAAACTAAAGATGAAGCACTCATCGGTATGCGCGGGCGCGGACGCACGCGCGTCGACGGCGGGCACGGCGGCCCGCCCCACTATAAAACCAGAATCTACTCAGGACAGCACGGATCCGCCGGAGCGATTTAATTTCGCCCCGGCGGGTTTGCATCTGGAGAGTCTCGGATTACAGGCCCGCGCCGGTCAGATTCACACTGTGCGGGCTGGCCGCGTCGGGACTGTCGCCAATCGCGACCGATGCCGACTCTGAGGCTGGCACGCTCGGTTTGAAGGTCACACCGACGTGGCATGACGCGCCGCCGGCCAGCGTCGCTCCGCACGGCGTAATCGTGGCGGTGGTTTGCGAGAAATCGCCGGCGTTGGAGCCGCTGATCGCCGGCGTCGAGAGCGCGAGCGTTGCGGTGGCGAGGTTCGTGACGGTAATTGTCAGCGCCTTCGATTTGGGCCGCGCGACAGTTCCGAATGCGAGTGTCGTCGCGGGAGCCAGCCTGACCGGGGTTACGCCGGTGCCTGACAGCGCGATGGTGTGCGGGCTGGTCGGATCCTGATCGATGCTGACAGTGAGGGTTGCGCTCTCAGGCGTCTCGGCGCTCGGCGTGAAGGTCACCGGGATCAGGCAGACGGTATTGCCTGCGCAAGTTTCGCCCGCGGCCACCCCGAAGTCTGCCGCGTTAGTACCTGCTATGCCCTGGCTGACCGTCAGCGTGAACGGCGACAGATTGGTCACCTTAAGCGTGCTGAGGGTCCTGGTTGCCGACTGCGCGACGTTGCCAAAAGCCTGGGTTGTCGGCGTGACAGTAGCGGGAATCGTCGGCCCGGTGCTGAGCGCGAGGGTATGTGGACCGAGCGGATCGGGGCTGTCGGAGACGGTCAGCGTGGCAGCTTCCGTGCCCAGGCTGCCCGGCTTGAATGACACCGTGATCGTGCAAGTCTTCGATGCGGCCAGAGTCGCAGTGCAGGAGCCTGCAGTTACCGAGAAGTCGGCGCCGTTGGTTCCACTGAAGCTCTCGCCGAGAGACACCTGCCGCGTTTGATGATTGGTGACGCTGAAAGTCTTGAGCCCGGTTGCACCGAACTTCACATTCCCGAACACCAGGCTGCTGGTCGAGGTTGTCAGATCGACGACGCCGCTGCCGCTGAGTGCCGAGTGCTGCGGGCTGGTGCTGGCATTGTCGGTGAGCGTCATCGTCGCGGTATGTGCGCCGAGCGCGTTCGGCGTAAACGCTACGCCAAGGGTGCAATTTGAAACCGGCGCGAGGGTAATCGGAATCGCACCGCAGGTTCCCGTGCCGCTCAGTGAATACTCGGCCGGGTCGGAGGATATCGCGCTCGAGACGATCAGCGGATGGGTTCTGCCAGTGTTGAAGACCGTCAGATTTTTGGTAACCGTCTGACCTACCGCCACATTGCCGAACGCCAGCGATGCGGTCACCGACATCGAGGTGGTCGGCGTTGCACTGGGCGAGGCGGTTGCGGTCGCGGTCGCGGTTACGGTCGGGGTTGCAGTCATGGTCGCAGTCGCTGTTGCGGTTGAGGTGGTGGTTGCAGTCGAGGTTGCGGTGGCAGTGAGTGTTGGCGTTGCCGTTGCTGTGGCCGTAGTAGTCGATGTCGCGGTGGCGGTATTCGTTGCGGTGGCCGTGGCCGTCGGTGTCGCCGTCGCGGTTGCGGTATTTGTCGCGGTGGCTGTGGCGGTCGCCGTGGCTGTCTGCGTCGCAGTAGCTGTCGCGGTCGGCGTCGCGGTTGCAGTCGCGGTTTTCGTTGCAGTCGCCGTTGCTGTTGCCGTAGCCGTCGCGGTGGCTGTGGCGGTCGCAGTTGCGGTGGCGGTCGCGGTTGCAGTCGCTGTTTTCGTTGCAGTCGCCGTGGCTGTTGCGGTAGCCGTCGCAGTGGCGGTGGCGGTTGCGGTCGGGGTCGGAACTGCGACCGGTTTATCGTATTCGAGCACGCGGTTGTTCAGAGAGTCGGCGATGTAGAGATTGAAGGCGCCATCGACGGCGACGCCGGTCGGCGCGCATAGGCCATCGGCGGTGCCGCTGGTCCCATCGAAGTCGCATAACGAGGATGCGAAGCTATTACCTTGGCCGAAAACCGTGTTCGCGGACGCGTCGTTAGAGAGCGGCGCATTGTACTCGAGCACCCGGTTGTCGTGTTCGTCAGCGACGTACAGATCACCGAAAGCGTCGAGTGCGAGCGCGAAGGGGCTGCACAGGCTGCTCGCGCTCACCCCGCCGCTATCACAATTACCAGATAGAAAGTTGGACTGGCCGAGCACCAGCCCGGCGGTCCGGCTGGAAAGCGGGTTCGGGTATTCGAGCACGCGGCTGTTGTCGGTGTCCGCGACGTAGAGATGGCCGCTGGCGTCCACCGCGACCCCGTCCGGATCGCAGAGGTCGTTGGCGGTGGGATTGCCAAATGTGTCGGAATTACATCCACTGGCGGCGAAGCTGCCACCCTGCCCGAAAACCAAGTGGGCAGTGGTGCCGCTGATAAGCGGAGTGTTGTATTCGAGCACCCTGCTGTCAGCCTGATCGACGACGTAGAGGTTGCCGCCCGAGTCCGCCGCAACCCCGATGGGCAAGCATAGGCTGTCCGCGGTCACACCGCTGCCGTCGCAATCGCTGGTGGTAAAATCGCCGCCCTGCCCGAACACCAAGTTGGCAGACCCGCCGACGCACGGAAACGAACCGCATCCGGCAAATGGGGTGCTGTATTCGAGGACCCGGCTATTGAAATAGTCGGCGACATAGAGGTTGCCGTTTGCGTCCACTGCAACTCCGATCGGTTCGCAGAGGCTGGCTGCGGTTGGGATGAAGCCACCGTTATGGTTGCAAGCACCCGACAGAAAGTCGGGCTGACCGATCACCAAATCGGCCGCGCCGCCGCTGACAAAAGTCGCGACGTTCTTATAACCGAGCACCCGGTTGTTGCCGCTGTCGGCAATGTAGAGCCGGTTCGGCGAGACGCTTGAATCGATCGCTACGGACTCGGCGAAACTGGGAAACAGAGTATTCGTTCACGGCGCCGTTCAACCCGCGCGCGTCGATCAGGTTCGCTCCATTATGGGTAAAATCGAACTGACCCAGGACCACATCGGCGGTGGCATCGGTGGTGAGTGGAGAGTTGTATTTCAGCGCGCGGTTGTTCCCAAAGTCAGTTACGTATAGATTGCCCGCCGCGTCGGTTGCGACTCCGCCCGCCCTGGCCGGCGACATTGGAAGACAGGCACAGGTCGTTGGCGCTGGAGACAGCAGAATTGCCCGTGTCATTGTTGCACGCCGATGACGCGAAACTTCCGCCCTGGCCAAAGACATGGTTGGCGGTGGCACTGAAATTCAACGGAGCGTTGTATTCGAGCACCCGGTTGTTGACCGAGTCCGCAATATAGAGGTCTCCGCTACTATCCACCGCAACCCCCACCGGGAAGTCCAGGCTATTCGCGCTCTCTCCTCCATTGTTCGCCGCATTGGACGCGAAGCTAAAGTTCTGGCCAAAGACGTTGTTGGCCTGGGCGCTGGTCAACGGATTGAAGTATTCGAGCACGCGATTGTTACGGGCGTCGGCGACGTAGAGATCGTTGCTCGAGTCCACCGCGAGCGCTTCAGGGGAGTTAAGGCTAAACGCGTTCACCCCGCTTTGGTTCGCGGCGGTCGAACTGAAGCTGCCACCCTGGCCGAGGACGAAGTCGGCGATGGTGTTAGTCGTGAGCGGGGTGTTGTACTCGAGTACCCGGTTATCGCTTTGATCCGAGATGAAAACGTTGCCATTGGAATCCACCGCCACTCCGACCGGATGGCATAGGCTGCTGGCACTCACTCCGCCGCCATCGCAACTGCTGGTGGTAAAGTTGCCACCTTGCCCGAACACCGAGTTGGCTGATCCGCCAACACACGGAAACGAACCGCATCCGGCGAATGGGGTGCTGTATTCGAGGAGCCGGCTGTTGAGGGAATCCGCCACGTAAAGATTTCCGCCAGCGTCCACTGCGATTCCGACCGGACCGCATAGGGTACCCCTGGCCGGGGTCACACCGCCATTTCGGTTGCAGGCGCCCGACTGGAAGTCGGGTTGACCGATCACCAGGTCTGCCGCACCGCCGCTGACAAAGGTGGCAACGTTTTTGTATCCCAGCACGCGGCTGTTGCCGGTGTCCGAGACGTAGAGGCGATTGGGCGTGACACTTGAGTCAATCGCCACTGATTGGGGAGTCCACGTACCGGTCGCATCGATCAGGTTGAGGCCGTTGTGGACGAAGTCGGTCTGTCCAAGAACGCGGTCTGCGACGGTGTCGCCGAGCATCGCAATCGAGGGCGTTGCCAGGGCGGCGCCGATGATCAGCATCGCAATCATCAGCTCCGGCCGGGCAAACGCTCTCGCGATGCGCGAGCACCGGGTCCGGAATATGTTCAGGTTAGTCATTTTTACCGGGCTCCCCTCCCGGAGAATCCTACATCGAGTACATTCGATCGGACATTTTGTAACATGCCTGATCAAACCAATCAATTATTCGAGTTTGGTTGTTGCCAGACGCGTCTATACGCGCGACTGACCGGTATGGCGCGGATTTACGCGAGTTTTCTAGGAGTCGGAGATTTTCGACCCGCCCTTAGCTCTGTCACTCCGAAGGATTTCTGAATTGTTCGGCAACCAAGTCGCGCATGTCACGGTTTTGAGCAGAGTCCGGATCGTGCATTTGCCGCTCCCGCGATTTCACCGAGGGGCTATCCGGTTTTGGCATTCGGCAGGCGCGGAGGGGCAACCATGATCGCGATTGCGCTGGCATTGTCAGCGGCGCCGCGAATTGGGAAAGCGGGGGACGGCGGCGATGGTCGTGACCTCGTGCAGTTTCGACAGGAGGTCGAGACGCTCAAGGGCTCCGAAGGCGCCGAGCGACGGGTCGTTCCCGACGGGAGCGGCCTCGGCTAGTTACTTTTTCTCTGGCGCCGTTTTATCCGGTTTGATTTTCTCGGCGATAGAACTGATCACCAGTAGCACCGATTCCGAGGCAAATCCTGATGCAAACGCCAGTGCCACCGAGGAAGATCGTGAAGTCGGTATCATGGCGTTGTAGGCGGTAATAGCTATGAGAGGAGCCGAGAGCACCTGCATGATTTGAAAGACCAGGAGCTCACGTACTTGAACTGGTGAAAGAGTATTCGATTTTACATCCCGACTCTGACTCTCGTCATCCTTTGGTATAGGCGGCGCGTTGGCCGGGTCGGCAGCCGCGTCCGGAGTCTTGCCATCGTCGCTAGGGTCGGGGACGTGCACGTCGCGCTGATATTCCGGCACCCGTCGAGCCATGCTAACCGCGGCGCCCATAATGGCCAACATTATGAAGTACCACGGCACCGCCAATCCTCCGTAAACCATAACCGGATAGAACAGCGCCGAGCGAGCGGCTATCGGGACATGCTCCTCGTCCTTCAGGGCGCTGCCCCCGATTTTGAACAACCATTGGCCCGCATAGGTATCTTCAGGTTTTTCTGCCGGAGTGGCGGCTGCATGAGGGGAACTGACTTGAGCGGCGTCAGTGGGCGCGGTGATTCCCGTCGTTGGAGTCGCCTGAGCAGAAGGACTGGGACAGGAGAGTTCCCATTCCGTTTCCTTTCGCGTATGCACACAGCCTCGGACCAGTCCAACCGGGCTATCCACCATGGCACGGTAGAAAGCGCTGGGGGTAGTGGAGTCGGTTGAGTTCTTCGAGTTTAAGTAATAGTCGATGCCCAACACGAACGGCGGCAAAAACGCGACGGACAAGGCGAACAGCACGAAGACGTAAGATATGAGCACCATCTCACGGACGGTATGGACTACGTCATCTGGCTCCATTCTCTTCAGCGGTCGAGTAAATACGTCCAGGCACCAACCCGCTATCAGCAGGAACGCTAGGAGCGCCACAATGGAAATGCCAAGCCAACTGCCCCATATCGCCGAGGCTAGCGCGAATCCGATTACTACTATGATCGAGATCGGTCCGCCCAGCTCGCGGAAGAAACCCTGTGTTCTGACAGTTAGTCCACGAAAGAACTCGCCCCATGTACTGCCAGCCATAAATCTGTCCCCCCGTTATAACTGCCAGGTGTTGATGGTTGACTGACTGGTAACCCTCCCATTCGGGCGTTCATAGGTCAAGTAAGGTTCCGATTTCACATCGCGAGGCCGCCATCTACCTGGATTATTGCGCCGGTTATGTACGATGCGCCGTCACTCATCAGGAATGCAGCCATAGGCACTACGTCTTCGACTTTGCCGAAGCGTCCCAGCGGAATCATTGCGAGTGCTTGTGCACGATTCTCTTCGGGCAGCGAGGCTGTCATGTCGGTTTCTATAAATCCCAGCGCCAGGGCATTGACACGGACACCTAGGCGCCCTACTTCCTTCGCGACGGATTTCGTAAGACCTATCAGTCCCGCCTTAGCCGCCGAGTAGTTCGCTTGTCCGGGAAGTCCTATAAGACCACTTACCGATGTTATATTGAGGATCGAGCCGCGCTTCGCTTTCATCATCATGAAGGCGGCCGCGCGCGCGAAATTAAATGCGCCGGTCAGATTGACCCTGATGACCTCGTTCCAGTCCTCTTCCGACATCATCACGAACACTTTGTCGCGCGTCATACCCGCGTTATTGACCAGCCCGTCGATTTGCCCGAATTCCTTCTTGGTCGCATTGACCATCTCGCGCACGCTCTTGAGATCGCCGACATCGACTTTGAACGCGAGCGCCTTGACGCCGAGCTTCTCGATTTCGGCCTTCAACTCAGCCGCTGGTTGATCGCTCTTGAGGTAGTTGAACGACACATTGGCGCCGCGCCGCGCGACTTCGAGCGCGATCGCCTTGCCGATTCCACGCGTCGCGCCTGTAACAATGATTCCGCGCCCTTCGAGATCCTTCATGTTGAGCTCCTGAGTCCTAGGCCAAGTCCGCCGCGGCCATTTGACGTTCCAAAGCGGGACGGTACTGAGCGATGTACGATAGATAATTGTATCCGAAGGCGCGCTCGAATTCGGCGTCGTATTTCGGCGGATGGCCGCCAAGGTCCTTGGCGAGCCACGTGAGCACCATCCACTCCTCAGAGCGCGGTGCTTTGCGGAGCGCGTCGCGCCGGAGCATCACCTGCATCGGCGTGACGCCCGTTACATTCGCCAACAGCGGAATCATCTCGCTCTCGTTGTTCTGCATCTCGTCGCGCGCGAACATATTCACTGAATAGATCAGCATCGTCGTGATACACGCGGCCACCGTCTCAGGCGTCGCGCGATCGCCATACATATGAAGGGGGCCTTTTTGCGAGAGCGCATAAGCAAGGAAGTCCGCATTGGCATCAAGGATCGTCGAGATAAACTGAATCGCGCGCGGCGATCCCATCTCGCGCAAGCGCGTCCGCATCGCATCGAGGCCCGGCTTCGCCAGCCTCCGCATAAAACGCCGCCGCGCCGGCGACAGCCAGTAGATCAATCCCGAGAGCATCATCGATCCGTCTAACACGGTCGTTCCTGAAAAGAAAAAGGCCGCCCCTTTTTGGAGCGGCCTCGCAAATCGATCAGTGAGAACTACTATGCGCTGAACGACGACCCGCATCCGCAGGTGCGGCTTGCGCGCGGATTATCAAAACGGAAGCCCGCGCCATGCAGTCCCTCGACGTAGTCGAGCGTCGTGCCGGCGATATACGGCAGTGAAATCTCGTCGACCAGTACCCGCACGCCCTCGAAATCCGTGACCCGGTCGCCGTCCTTCTGCGTGTCGAAGTTCAGGGAATATTGAAACCCGGAGCATCCGCCGCCGACCACTCCGATACGCATCCCATGCTCGGCGCTTAAAGCTTCCTTCGCGTGCATCTTGCGCACCATCTCGATCGCCTTGGGCGTCAGCTTGACGTCGGGCAGCGACGCGGTATCGACTGGCTGGGCGGGCGCCTGCTGTTCGACATGCGCATGTTCGTGCGTTCTCGTGCGCGTGCCCATGATGCTCGATATTCAGTCCTTCGTCCATTTTTTGCTCCAAACCTCCGGTAAGAAGCGCTTACAAATCGATCCAGCGCCTCATCAAGAACCTAATCATAGCAAATAGTCGAGTCAATGTATCCACAATTGTCAGCGCGAAATGCCCCGCCAAATGCTAGCGTTTTAGCATCGCGATGGCTCTTTTTACTGAAACCGTGAAGGACCTCGCCAACGAACTTGGATTCGTCCTGGTTGGATTCGCGAGACTTCGTCCGCTAGGGGATCGCGAGGCTTTCTATCGCGGATGGCTCGCCGAGGGCGGTCACGCGTCGATGACCTACCTCGCCAAAGATCCTGAACTCAGGTTCGACCCGCGCCGCCTCGACGCTCGCTACAAGTCCGTCGTCAGCCTGGGCTATCCGTACGCGGCGCGCGCGACACCGAACGTCGATTGGCGCGCGGAGATGCGCGGCAGAATCGCGGCGTACGCGCTCGGCCGCGACTATCACGAGGTGGTGAAAAAGCTGGCGCGGCAGGTCGGCGACGTGATCCGCCAGCTTCGAGCCGGATCGATAACGCGCACCTACGTCGATACCGGGCCGGTGTTCGAGCGCGAGTGGGCATCGCAATCGGGTATCGGATGGTTCGGCAAAAACACGATGATTCTGAATCGCGAGCACGGTTCGTATTTCTTTCTCGCCGAGATTTTCACCGACGTGGAATTCGACGCGCCGGTCGAGCCCTATCGCGATCATTGTGGATCGTGCCGGCGATGCCTCGATTTGTGCCCGACCGGCGCGCTTGCCGACGGTTACGTGATGCGCTCGGATCTCTGCATCTCGTATCAGACCATCGAAAATCGCGGTGCGATCCCACGCGAGCTGCGGCCCAGGCTGGGCAACTGGATCTTCGGCTGCGACATTTGCAACGACGTATGCCCATGGAACAACGACCGCGCACCCGACGACTCGATCGACGATCTACTCCCGCGTCTTCCCGAGTTGCTGGCGCTCAGCGAGGAAGAGTTCGGCTCGCGGTTCACGGTGAGCGCGGTGAAGCGCGCCAAGCGCCGCGGACTGCTGCGCAACGTCGCGGTCGCGCTCGGCAACACTCGAAATCCCGACGCGGTAGCATCGCTCGCGCGCTCGATTGAATCGGAGTCCGAGGCGTTGATTCGATCGCACGCGGCATGGGCGCTCGGGCAGATTGGCGGCAGCAGTGCGCGACGCGCACTCGAACGCGCGCTCCGCGACCGCGACACTGCGGTGCGCAGAGAGGCGGATGCGGCGCTGGGAACAAACTGATCGCAGCCGCTTGTCAAAGCATTGGCGCAAAGCAACACTGTTACGAACGGTGGTCATGCGATGAACGATGCACGACGGGAATTTGCGGCGATTGCAGCCAAAGAGCCGGTGCCATTGGCGCGCGGCGCGCTGCTGATCGCGAAGGAAGAGTATCCGACCCTCGACATCGACGAGTATCTCGACAAGCTGGCGACGCTCGCGCGCGAGGCCGAGCCGATCGTGCGCGCCGGCGAGGATACCGTCGAGCGCATCCAGTTGCTGTCGCATTTTCTGTTCGAGCTGAAGGGCTTCGAGGGCAACGCCGAGAATTACAACGACCCGCGCAATTCATTTCTGAACGACGTCATCAATCGACGCCTCGGGCTGCCGATCACGCTGTCAGTGGTCTATCTCGAAGTCGGCCGCCGCCTCGGCATCAATCTGTACGGCGTTTCGTTCCCCAATCATTTCCTGGTCAAAGCGGTCGATGAGCGCGGCGAGTTGATCATCGATCCATTCGTCGGCGGGAAGATTCTGGCGCTCGACGAGATTCGCGCGCGCCTGACGCAAATCTACGGGCAGCCGGTCGAGCTGAATCCCGCGATGCTGAAGGCGCGCGGCGCGCGTCACATCCTGGCGCGGATACTGCGCAACCTGAAAATCATTTACATGGGCACGTCGGATTGGACGCGCGCGCTGTCGGCGCTCGACCGAATCATCATGCTGGAGCCGCGATCGCTCGACGAGCTGGTCGAACGCGGCGGCTTGTTCGAGCGGCTGGAATGCTTCAAGCCGGCGCTCGACGACTACCAGAGTTTTCTGTCGCAGGCGCCCGAGCATCCCGCGGCCGAGGCCGCGCGCGAAGCGGTGATGCGCCTGATTCGTCAAGTTGCGCTAATAAATTGACGCGCGACCACCTGGATGGCTGAATTCCCGAAAGCCCGCGATTTCTTCGAATCGAGCACCGCCGCTGTCGGCGACCACGAGTTGCGGCGCAAGCTCGAAAGCGCCAGCGGCCGGCATCTCGATCACTTCGCGCAAGTCAAAGCGGAGTTTCCGGCGTACGACGACGAACGCGACGCGGCGCATCGAATCAAGACTGACGCGATTGCGCATCTCGACGAATTGCTGATCGAGCTGACCTCGAAGCTTGAAGCGCGCGGATGCAAGGTGTTCTTTGCGGAGGACGCAAAGCAGGCGAGCGACTATATCGTCGCACTCGCGAAGGCCAAGGGCGCCAGTAACGTCGTCAAGGGCAAGTCGATGACGACCGAGGAGATCGATCTCAACGACGCGCTCGCAAAGGCGGGCATCGATGCGGTCGAGACTGATCTCGGTGAATACATCGTGCAGCTTCGCGGCGAGCGTCCGTCGCACATCATCACGCCCGCGATTCATCTTTCGAAGGAAGATATTGGCCAGCTCTTCACCGACAAGTTCGGCATCGAGTACACGGCGGAGCCTGAAAAGCTCACGGCCGAAGCGCGATCGCGGCTGCGTGCGATTTTTCTCGCGGCGGATTTCGGCGTCACCGGCGTCAATTTTGCGATCGCGGAAACCGGCACGCTGATCGTCGTCGAGAACGAAGGCAACGGGCGGTTGTCGAGCACTATGCCGGAGACGTTCGTCGCGGTGATGGGAATCGAGAAGGTCATCCCGCGGCTCGAAGACCTGAGCCATTTTCTGGAAATCCTCGCGCGCACCGCGACCGGCCAGAAACTCACGACCTACACCAGTTTCATCACGGGGCCGCGGCGCGAGGGCGAGCTCGACGGGCCCGGCGAGATGCACGTGGTGATCCTCGACAACGGACGCAGCTCGATGCTCGCGGATCCGGTTCTGCGCGAGGCGCTGAATTGCATTCGATGCGGCGCGTGCCTGAACGTATGCCCGATTTACCGGCGCATCGGTGGTCACGCGTATCGATCGGTGTATCCGGGGCCGATCGGATCGATCGTCAGTCCAAATCTATTTGGCAGCGCCGCTGGCTACCTCCCGTTCGCGTCCACGTTGTGCGGCGCGTGCAAGGACATCTGTCCGGTAAAGATCGACATCCCGCGAATCCTGCTGCATCTGCGGTGGAAGGAGAGCATCGGCAATCATCCGCTCAAATGGCCGCGCAAGATCGAGCGAGCGCGGCGCGGCGCGCGGCGGTTTGCGAAGGCCGCGCGATTTCCGCGGACGATTCGCACGCTGGGGAAATTCGCGGCGATAGTGTTGAAGCCATTCGCGCACAATGGTTATCTGCGCCGGATGCCGGGACCGTTCGGCAACTGGACGAAGTATCGCGACTTCCCGCGGCCGCGCCCGCACAAGCGGCCCGAGCCGCCGCCAGGTTGAGGTGGCCGAGCTGCACAAAATAATCGCGAGCGTCAAGGACGCGCTCGCCGGAGCGCGGGACAACTCGCATCCCGCGGATGCCACCGCCGCGGTGCCGGTGTCGCCGTCGGCGCAGCGGGCGGAGCTCGCATCGTCATTCGCCCGCGAGCTCGAAGAGGTCGGCGGCAGGTTTCTTGGAATAGTCACTCCCGCCGAACTGACTAATCGAATAGTCAGTCTGGCCGGCGAGATTGCCGCGAAGACAGTCGCGCTTGGACAAACCCTCGCGTTCGACATGGACGCGATCGGCGAGGCGCTCGAGCGCGCCGACTTCAGGATCGTTCGTACGGTACCGGTGGCGGACACCGAGCGCGCCGCGATGCGCTCGCGGGTCGCGGATGCGGATCTCGGGATCGCGGAGGCCGACTACGCAATCGCCTCGACCGGCACGCTGGCCGTGGTATCGAACGCGAGCCGGCCGGGTTCTCTCACGCTGCTGCCGCCGGCGAGCCTGGTGATCGTTCAGATCGATCGGATGATGTCGAATCTGGCGGCGGTGATGGCCGCGATGGGACCGGCGGGCGTTGCGGAGAATCGATTGACCTTGATCACCGGGCCGAGCCGGACTGCGGATATCGAAAAGCGAATCGTGCTCGGCGTGCACGGCCCGAAATCATTGCACGTGATCGTGGTGTGGCCGCGCGATGACTGAAGTCCAACTATTCTCGACTTGCCTCGCCGAGGAATTTTTCCCCGAGGTCAACGACGCGGCCGCCAGCGTGCTCGAACGGCTGCGGCTGAAGGTGACGCCGATTCGCAGCGCGTTCTGCTGCGGGCAGGTGGCATTCAATGAAGGCATGCGCGACGAGGCGGTCGATCTCGCGCGTCGATTTCTGAACTCGGTCCAGCCCGGCGTTCCGATCGTCGTGCCGTCGGGCTCATGCACCAGCATGCTGAAGATTTTCTACGACGACTTGCTCGCCGATGAGTCCAACGCTCGCCGCCAAGGCGCTAGCGATTCGGCCGTGGGTGTTCGAGCTGTCGCAGTTCATCGTCAACGTGCTGAAGGTGAAGTACCTGGGCGCGCGTTACGAGCGGGCCGTCGCGTATCATCCGTCGTGTCATCTGATGCGCGAGCTGGGCGTGCGCGCCGAGCCGATGACGCTGCTGAGCGCGGTGGCGGGAATCAAGATTTGCGAATTGCGCGACCGCGAGGAGTGCTGCGGCTTCGGCGGAATGTTCTCTGTGAAGTTCCCGGATATTTCGGCCTCGATGCTCGAGGACAAGATGGCGCGCATCAAGGAGAGCGGCGCAGAGGTGGTAGTCGCGAACGATTGCGGATGCTTGATGCAGATTGGCGGCGGGCTAAGCCGCGCGGGAGAGAAGATTGAGGTGCGGCATCTGGCGGAAGTGTTGGCGGCGAGATGAGGCGAGCAAAGTGATCGCGCCGCGCTAACCTAACCCCTAACCCCTTCCCATAGTGGGAAGGGGAACCTGATTGGAAGGCCAGGACCCTTTCAGAGAGAGGGGAAGAACCAGATTAGTGGTGTTCGTGGACGTATAGGCCTGGGGCTGGTTCTCCTGCTTTGTGCAGGTCGCTGCCTAGTGTTTTTGGCGCGGGGCGTTCGTTGCCCGAGCGGGCGGCGACCCACTTGATCCAGTGATCCCACCAAGTGCCCTTGTACTCCGTTGCGCCTTTGGACCATTCGTCGGGATCTTCGGGGAGGCGCGTGCCGATGTAGTAGCGGGCTTTGAAGTTGCCCGGCGGATTCACCAGGCTCTGGATGTGGCCGCTCGAGCCGAGCACGAATTCGATTCGTCCGCCGAACATCCGGGTCGCGCGATAGCATGCCCGCCATGCGCAGATGTGATCGGTCATGCCGGCTACGAGGTACAGATCATTTTTCACCGCGTGCAGATCGATCGGAGTATCGAGCACTGCGATCTGGCCGCCGTGGGTCAGCGGATTTCTCAGGAACAGATCCAGAAAGCCTTCATGCAGTTTGGCCGGGAGGTTGGTCGAGTCGGCATTCCAATAGAGGATGTCGAACGGCGCGGGATCGTTGCCGAGCAGATAATTATTGACCCAATAGTTCCATACCAGATCGTTGGGACGCAGCCAGGCGAAGATGCGCGCCATGTCGCCGCCGTCGAGCACGCCTTTTTCAGCAGAGCGATCGCGCGCGGCGTTGATCGCATCCTCGGTCGCGAACATCCCGGTCATCGAGGGCAGGCTGGTGTCGAGCATCGTCACCAGCAGCGTCACCGCGTTCACGCGCTTGTCGCCTGACGCCGCGAGATGACCGAGCATCAGCGACGTCGTGATGCCGCCGGCGCATACGCCGAGCACGTTGCAATCGGGACTGCCAGTGATCTCGCACGCGGCCGCGATGGCGTCCTTGCACGCGGTAACGTATTCGTCGAGGCCCCAGTCGCGGTCGCGCGGGGTCGGATTGCGCCAGCTAATCGTGAACATCGGGATGCCGTGCTTGACCGCGTACTCGACGAAGCTGCGGCCCGGCGCGAGATCCATGATGTAGAACTTGTTGATCTGCGGCGGGATGAAGAGCAGCGGGCGATCGTAAACCTTGTCGGTCGCGGGCGCGTACTGGATCACCTCGCAGAGCGGATTTCGGAACACGACGGCGCCCTTCGAGAGCGCGAGATTCTTGCCGACTTCAAACGGCCGCTTGTCCACCGTCGAGGGCATCCCGCCGTTGTTCCACAAATCGCCGGCAAAGTTGCGCAGTCCCCACAGCACGCTCATCCCCATCGTGTCGAAGGCGCGTTTGAGCGCGGCCGGATTGAGCAGGAACGAGTTGGTGGGCGCGAGCGCCTCGGTCATCAGGGTGAGCGCGAACTTCTGCTGCTCGACGTCCTTCCACTCGACGCTTTCATCGTCGTTGACCAGGTCATGCATCGCGGCGCGCCACGCGAGGTAGGCCTGCATCAGGCGATGGTAGGCTGGATGCTGCGTCCATGCGGGATCGCCGAAGCGCTTGTCGCCCGCTTCAGGAGCGACTGAGGAGACACCCCCGATTATCTGGCCGAGCTCGAGCGTCAACTGGAGCGCGCGCGAGGCGACGGTCATAGGTTGCGACGCGATATGGGTCAGCAGCGTCGTCAGCGTGCCGAGCACCTGCGTGGCGTCGAGGCCGACGAACGGATTGGCGCCGAGGAGCGCATTCAGCGCCGGATGGTTTTCCTCGGGAGTCTGGATTTCAGGCTGTCGCTTGGCTGCTGATCCGTCCATGTCGCCACCTCCTGACGCCGATCACTAATGGCAGACCGCGATTCCAGCACAAAGCGGGGCTGACGCCAAATGGAAGGAGGGTCGAGGAAAGGAGCATCGCGAATGATGCTCGGCGACCTAACCCCTAACCCCTTCCCATAGTGGGAAGGGGAACCGGATTGGAATGTTAGGCGAGAAGTTCGAGGCCGTGGTCGAACATTCGCGGGGCGGACAGGGCGGTCTCTTCCCAGAGCGGGTCGGGACGCTTGCCGCGGCGATGGAGCATCAGGTTGAAGCAGGTGATCACGCCGAAGCGGTAGCCTGCGAATGCGCGGAACCATCGCACCTCGGGGATCGAGACCGGGAAGCCGGCGGCGTCGGCGTACGAATCGACGATTTCGTCGGCGTTCAGCAACGATCCTCGCACATCCGGGCCGACCCAGCTTCCAGGGTCTGAAAAAAAGCAGATCCAGCCGAGGTCGAGCAGGGTTGCGCCGACCAGCGAGATTTCCCAATCGATCAGCGCGACTACGCGTTCCTCGTTGAACAGCACGTTCGACCATTGGAAGTCGCCGTGGACGCATCCGATGCGCGCGCCCGCCGGCAGGCTCGAGCGCAGTCGCTCGCGAAGTTCGGGTGCGCGTGCGACGACGGCGGGATCAAGCGTCGGGCGATCGAGCAGATAGTCGAGGCGCTTCAGCTCCTCGCTGAGCGCGAAGGGCTCGCCCCATGCGTCGCGGCGCGGTTCCCACGGCATGTTGTGCAGCGCGGCCATCGTGGCGATTCCCTTGCGCGCCAACTGTTTCAAGTGCGCGAGAGGCAGCGGCGATTCTCCGAGCTTGAATCCCTCGACGAAGCCGCCGACGAAGTACGGACGGTCGAAGAACTCGGGCTCGTCGCCGTACCAGATGATCGGCGGGACGGCGACCGGAGTGTCCGCCAACGACGCCATCACGCGCGCCTGCCGCATGATGTCGGCGGGGCCTGAGATTTTCACGCCGGGCGGCGCGATGCGCACGACATATTTTCCCGCAGGCGTCGCAGTCGGCTCGCTGCGATCGAGGAAAAAGCTGTAGCTGAAGCCGGCGTGGCCCGGCAGCGACTCGAGCGAATGCGCACGAGCGCCGGGGTCGCCGGTCTTCGCGCGCACCAGTGCGGTCAGTTGCGCGGTTACCTGTTCGATATCACCGGGCATCGCGACGCCGTCTCGCGCTAACCCTTCATTCCGACTTGCGCCGACGCCGGATGCAGGCTCGCCTTAGCGCTGGGGCGCGAATCGACGCGCTTGAACCACGCGTTCACGTTCTTCAGCGACGGATCGATCGACTGTTTGACGCTCGCGCCGAAATCGAGCGCGCAATATAGAATGATGTCGGCGACGGTGAAGCGATCGCCCGCGATGTAATCCTTGCCTTCGAGCAGCTTATCGAGCCACTTGAGCTTGTCCTGCACGATCGACTTCATCCCCGGCGCCGCCTCGGGCAGGATGCGCATCCGATCCTTGAAGAGCTGCGCGCCCTCGGAGTAGCGGAAGGCATTGTAGAGAATCTCGGTGATCTGCAGCTCGACGCGGCGCTGCCATTGGCGGGTCTCGGCGCGTTCCTCGGCGGTCGTGCCGATCAGCGCGGGCGTCGGATGTTTCTCTTCGAGATACTCCCAAATCGCGACGGTCTCGCCGATACATTTGCCGTTGTCGAGCTCGAGCGCCGGAATTTGCCCGCCAGGATTGCGATCGGTGTAAGGGGCCTTGCGATTTTCCGCTCCCAACAGATCGACCGTCTTGGTCGGGATGCTAATTCCCTTCTCCAGAAGGAACATTCGCGTCGCCCGCGGATTGGGTCCGAGTGAATCGTAGAGCTGCATAGTGGTAACCTCGCAAAGTTAGACTTCGCGGCGAATATACAACAGGCGCCGCGCAGGCGGGAACCTGAAATCCGGGGCGTGTTGCGCTGGAACGAAGCGGTCATGTAGGAATTTGCTGATGCGATTTTGTCCTCAATGCGGCGCGCCGCTTCTGGCTGGAGCGAAATTCTGCGTGGAATGCGGCCGCGCGCTCGATGCCCCGGCTTCGGGCGCGGGAGAATCGGGCAGCGCCAGGCGCAGCGTCGCCCCCGGACGCAATACGATTACGACGGGCTTCGTGTTTGTGTTCGTCGCGTTGGCGGTCTTCGGTCTGGCGGCGGCGGGATGGATTTATGTGAAGACGCCGGAAGTAGTGCGCGAACAAATCGCCAGTGCACCGCCGGCCGCCCCGGTCGGCGCTCCCGAATCGAGTCCTGGAGCCGCGCCGCCTGCACCGGATCAGAGTGTCACCGCAAATCCCGCCGCGGGAGGAACTCAGAACGGTGGTCTGCCGCCCGGGCATCCAACGGTCGAGCTGCCGACGGAGGCTCGCAGCTTTATCGACAAGATCGAACGTGACGCGAACGCTAAGCCTAAGGATGTCGTGGCGTGGAACAAATACGGTACGGTGGCGATGCGCGCGGCGATGTTCGATCAGACTTATTACGGCAAGGCCGAGGACGCTTACGGGCACGTGCTGAAGTTGGACCCGGATAACCTCGATGCGCTGCGCGGTATCGGCGATATCGATTACGACAAGCAGCAATATGATCAAGCGACCGCCGCCTACGAACACTACCTGAAGAAGAAACCGGACGATCCGGAGGTCCGCACCGACCTCGGCACGATGTACCTGTACACGGGCAACGCCGACCAGGCGGTCGTGCAGTATAAAAAGGCGATCGCCGAGAAGCCGGGATTTTTCCAGGCGTACTACAATATGGGAGTCGCGCTGGCGCAGCAGAACAAGCCCGACGACGCAGCGGCCTCGCTCAAGCAGGCGCTCGCGCTCGCGCCCGACGACAATGCGCGCACCCAGGTGAAAGAGCTGATCGCGAAACTTAGCGGCGCACCGGCCGCCAGCGCGTCGATGCAGGCGGCGTCGGGCGCGCCCCCGAAAGTGTCGAAGGGTTCTGCCCAGCCGGCCGTATCCACGGCCGCAAAGAATACTGCGGCGGCCTCGCCCGCAGCGTCGGCCGCGGTGGCAGCTAAAGAGCCGGCGTCGGCGTCATCGACGGCCGTATCGACCTCGAGCGAAGACGATTTTCATGACGCGGTCGAAACGATGATGCGAGGCCTGCCGATCGCGGGGCCGAAGGTCACGACCGTCGAGTGGCCCGACAAGCTCAAGGCCAAAGTCTTTATGGACAGCTTCCCGATGGATCAAATGCCGCCGTTCGCGAAGGCCAAGTTCCTGACCGACCTGAAAGCGGGAATCGACAACGCAAAGAAGGACAACAACATTTCATCGCCAGTCGAAGTCAATATCGTTGATGGCGCGAGCGGCCACGTGATGGAAACCGTTACCGAGTAGCCGACTCGCGAATAGCTATCGCGTCGAGGTGCATGACGATGGCATCCAAATCCTTCGAACGGCTGCGCAAGGCCGGCGACCGGCAGACGCTCAAGCTGACGCACTATGGACGCAAGAGCGGCCGCCCCTATGACGTGACTATCTGGTACCTGGTCGACAACGAGAGCGACCGGCTGTACCTGGTCTCGGCGAATGCGAATCGCAACTGGGTGCGCAACGTGAAAGCGCGACCGGCAATCTCTCTGCGAGTCGGGGAGCAGGTCTTCAACGGTGACGTGCGCGCAATCACCGACAAACAGGAACGCGACAAGGTGAGCCGGCTGACCGAGCGCAAATACTGGTACGTCGCACCGATGCTGCGGTTCGGACAATTTTTAATGTCGATGGGAATGGTGCGCGACAACACCGCGGCGTTCGAAGTGATCCTCGCGGAGGAGTAGCTACACCGGCTCGCCGGCTTCGGCGACGCGCTTGAGGCTCTCGACCCAGTTCTGATGCCCGCGCTCGAGCATCGGACGCAAATACCACCAGGCGATTTTCGGTACGAGTCCGTTCTGACATTCTTCGGTAACTACCCGGCATCCACCACGCCCGTCGGGTTCGATCAACCATCCGTGGTAGGCGCGCAACACGCCACGCGCGTCCCATCCAAGTTCGTGCGCCGGTTCGAAAGTAATCACGCGGCTGGTGACGGCGGTGCGAAAGGTCTTCCACTTGAATTCAGTGTCAGGCGCAAGGTCAGGTGGATTGCCGCGAAGAAAAGTTACGTTGGCGCTGTTGCTGTACCACTCAGGCCACTTAGCCGCGCGAATAAGCCATCGCCAGACGCGCTCAGGCGGCGCGTCGATCGCAATCTCATTGCGCGCGTACACAGATGAGTTGTCAGGTTCGAATCCCGCCGGCCATTTCATCGCGATGGTCGATCCTTCCCGGGTTGTGCGCTCGCCTGCAATGGATATCGCGTCTATCAACTGTCAAGCAATCGCGATCAAAAAAGAAAGGCACGCGCTGCTTAACCGTGAGGGCATCTGGCCGCGCGTGCCTTCGGCTCTCTCGGGGGAGAAAGGAGCCGACCATCTCTGTTTAGTAACTCTGCGCGATTAACGCTACTCGCGGCACGTTACGCGAGGAACGCTTCTGAACGTTCGTTCCGTTAACCGCAATTGAGGCGCGTTGCAGGCGAAATGAATCTTGAACCTCGCCGGACTACGCCAGCGCCTCAAGGAGCGCGCCCGGTGATGCGTTGTCGCCGAAGGTCGCGCTCACATGAGCGTAGAGATCGACGTTGCCGGGACCGAAAACGAAACTGCCGCCGAGCTGAAAGGGATTCGCGCCCAAGCGATGCTGTCGATGGCCGGCGGCCGTGGCGCGCGTCCTGGCTTTCGCATTGTCACTGCGAAGCAGGTGCAGAAGATTCGCCGCTTTGAGGCCGGCCGCACGATACGCGAGCCGCTGCGCATCTACCAGGAGCGGAAATGTGATTCCAGTCTCCTCGCGAAAGAGGCGAGCGTAACGAAGATCGCCAAGACCGATTGCGGCAAGATTGACGCCCTTGGCGCGGAATTCATTTTCATGGTCGCGCAACTGCGCAACATGCTCGCGGCAGAAGATTCAACCGTAGTGGCGGAGGAAGACGATAGCGGCGGGGCTGCGTTCCCATAAAGAGCCGAGCCGGACTTCGCGATCATCTGTATCGGGCAGGGTAATTCCGGAGAGCGCAAGACTGAGCGAGTCGGACATCGTCGGAACCTAACACGATCAGGCGAGAATCGGCAAAAGAAGCGTCCGCGGCGTTTTGTTTATCCACAGATCGGCGGGTTTTTCCACAATGAGGGTCTCGCGGAACTTCACGCTCGAAGATCGCCGCACTATTATCGCCGCTCAAATGACGAAGCGGGAAGCGAAACGACGTCTTGAAAACCTCGCGCTCGAAACCGGGCACAAGAGGAATTACTACGTCAAGCGGGCGCTGGTCGAATTTCTGGATCGCAACGAACATCTCTTCGGCCAGCGGCCGACGCGATCGGTGGGATTCTCGACGCTCGACGAGATCCCATACCGCGCGAACCGATTCTTGCTCTGATTGCTCTCTCGTAGCGATCTTTCTGGATCCCTCGCCCGTTACTTCACGGGAGAGGTTAGGTGAGGGTCCCGGGCGCCATCGTGATGCTCGACAAATCGCGTTGCGCTGAGCATCCGACTGATCTCTTGAGCAAGGCGGGTGACAATCAGTTCCGCAAGTGAGACTATTTGTCAATGCCGGACCTCACACCGCCGCGAGTGATCGCGAAGCAACCGCTGGCTCGCTCCCGCGCACTCCGTCGCAATTCCACTGACGCCGAGAAACGCCTGTGGGCGATCCTCCGAAACCGAAATCTCGACCGCTGGAAATTCCGTCGGCAGGTGGCAATCGATTCATTCATCGTCGATTTCTGCTGCATCGAAGCGCGGCTAATTGTTGAGCTCGATGGAGGACAGCACGCAGACAAACGCAAGCGTTACGACGATGCACGAACACGGGAGCTCAAAGCCCTCGGTTTCAGAGTGCTTAGATTTTGGAATGGAGAAGTGTTGCAGGAGACTGAAGGCGTCGTTGAAGAGATCAGTCGGATGCTCAGCGCAACGAGAAATGTCGAGCATCACGATGGCAACCGGAACCCTCACCTAACCTCTCCCGTGAAGTAACGGGCGAGGGACCAGAAAGAATCGCAACGAGAGAGTAAAAAAATTCGGGGGCTGGGATTGCTCCCAGCCCCCTGCCGTCACCACATCCGCCGCCCCACCACATCCTGTTAAGGGCGCGAGTCTTGTCGCGCCTTTC
Organism: uncultured delta proteobacterium; assembly: GCA_963794325.1. GTDB lineage: Bacteria > Desulfobacterota > Binatia > Binatales > Binataceae > Binatus. The sequence goes on from CAWCDG010000004.1 coordinate 389,634, forward strand.
TAGTAAGTGGGTCCCGGAGAAATCGTCATCCCCATTTTCTCCGAGAGCTGGCTGAAACTTTTTCGCCGCGCCCTCCATACCGCACCCTCTCCGCATCGGCCTCATCGCCAGTCTCTCGAAAACCTCCCTCCACAATTCCCCGGGACCCTTGAGTCTCCTTCTTCAGTTCAGTCCCGCACGCCTCTCGAAAAGTTCCGCGTCGGGACAGTTCGCGTTTCTCCAGCGTGAGAGCAAGCGCTTCGATTCCGCTGCTTCGCTTCTTCTTTAGTCGCGAACGAAACGCTCTACGCGAAGATCAAATTGCACTGCTGAGAAAGAAACGTCGAGTCCGTCAAGATAGTTGAGCATGATACACTGAGCGATCCAGTCGCCAGTCCTTCCAGTCGATAGCATGCATGCCACAAACTCGATTTCCATCGCACCCTCCTATGAGCACCCGCTGGTGGTGCCGCAGTTCATGCATTTGTAGCAGGCGCCGTTGCGCACCATTATGCTGCCGCAGTCCGGGCATGGCGGCGCATCCGCCTGATTGATGAACGCCTGCCGGATGCCACCGTCCTTGCCGTCGCGCAGGCTGGCCACCGGAGCCATGGCGACCATTGCGATTGGCATGTCGGATTTTGCCGACAGCGGTTTTTCGGATTCGATAATTCCGACTTCGCGCTTGGCTTCTTCGTCCAGGAACTTCGACGCCATCCAGCGGAACAGGTAGTCGACGATCGACTTGGCGTACGGAATCTGCGGATTCTTGCTGAAGCCCGACGGCTCGAAGCGCATGTGCGAGAATTTGTCCACGAGGAATTGCAGCGGAACCCCGTACTGCAGCGCGAACGAAATCGCCGTCGCGAACGAGTCCATCAGGCCAGAGATAGTCGAGCCCTGCTTGGACATCGTGACGAAAATTTCGCCCGGCGTGCCGTCCTCGTACATGCCGACCGTGATGTAACCTTCGTGGCCGGCGATATCGAATTTGTGCGTGATCGATCGGCGCTCGTCGGGCAGCTTGCGCCGCTGCATCCGCTCGTCGGTCGCCGCGATCGCCGCCGCTGCGACCGTCTCGACCGCCTTCTCGGCCTTGCTGGTGTTGAGCGGCTGCGTGCGCTTCGATCCGTCCCGATAAATCGCGACCGCTTTCAGCCCGAGCTTCCACGCGGTGACGTAAGCCTCGGCGACTTCGTCAACGGTCGCTTCCGCGGGCATGTTGATGGTCTTGGAAATCGCGCCGGAGATGAACGGCTGGACGGCACCCATCATCTTGATGTGCCCGTTGTAGTGAATCGTGCGGGCGCCGGCGCGCGGCTTGAATGCGCAATCGAAAACCGCGAGATGCGCATCGGCCAGCTGCGGTGCGCCTTCAATCGTCTCGTTCTCGTCGAGGTACTCGACGATTTCCTGCACTTCCTTCGAATCGTAGCCGAGGCGCTTGAGCGCGCGCGGCACGGTGCCATTGACAATTTTCAGCATCCCGCCGCCGACCAGCTTTTTGTACTTGATCAGCGCGATGTCGGGCTCGATGCCGGTGGTGTCGCAATCCATCATGAATGCGATGGTGCCGGTCGGCGCGATCACGGTCGCCTGCGAATTGCGATAGCCGGCCGCGGTACCGAGTTTCAGCGCTTCGTCCCATGAGTCGCGCGCGGCGCGCAGCAGGTCGAGCGGAACGTACGACGGATCGAGCTTGTAGGCGTACGATTTGTGGCGGTCGATAACTTTCAGCATCGGCTCGCGATTTGGCGCGTAGCCGGCGAACGGTCCCATGTGCTCGGCGATGCGCGCCGACTGCAGATAGGCCTCGCCCGTCATCAGCGCGGTGATCGCGGCGGCGTAGCTGCGGCCCTGGTCACTGTCGTAAGGCATCCCGAGCGCCATCAGCAGCGCGCCGAGGTTCGCGAAGCCAAGCCCGAGCTCACGGAAGGCGCTGGCGTTCTTGGCGATCTCGTCGGTGGGATAGGACGAGTTGTCGACGATGATATCCTGCGCCGTGATCATTACATCGATCGCGTGGCGGAATGCGCGCACGTCGAACTCGCCACGATCGTCGATGAACTTCATCAGGTTGAGCGACGCGAGATTGCACGCGGAGTTGTCGAGATGCATGTACTCGCTGCACGGATTCGACGCGTTGATGCGCCCGCTGGCCGGGCAGGTGTGCCACAGGTTGATAGTGGTATCGAACTGCATCCCGGGGTCGCCGCATGCGTGGGCAGCCTCGGCGATCATGTGGAGTATCCTGCGCGCGGGGCGGGTCTCGGCAACCTCGCTCGACTTGACGAAGTGGGTCTGCCATTCGGCGTCGTCGAGCACCGACTGCATGAAGCCGTCGGTCGCGCGCACACTGTTGTTCGCGTTCTGGAAAAATACCGAGCCGTAAGCGGGGCCGTCGAGCGAGGAGTCGTAACCGGCCTCGATCAGCGCCCACGCCTTGCGCTCTTCCTCTACTTTGCACTTGATGAAATCGACGATGTCAGGATGGTCGGCGTTGAGCACGACCATCTTGGCCGCGCGGCGGGTCTTGCCGCCCGACTTGATTACCCCGGCGCTCGCGTCGGCCGCCTTCATGAACGACAACGGTCCCGAAGCGGTGCCGCCCGCCGAAAGTTTCTCGCGCGAACCGCGCAGCGCGGAGAGGTTGACGCCGGCGCCCGATCCGCCTTTGAAGATCATGCCCTCATTGCGGTACCAGCTCAGGATCGAGTCCATGCTGTCCTCGACCTTGAGGATGAAGCATGCGGAGCACTGCGGTTTGGCCTCGATGCCGACGTTGAAATAGACCGGGCTGTTGAACGACACCTTCTGATTGAGGAGCAGGTATTTGAGCTCGTCGTGGAAAGTCTCGCGCGCGTCGGCGTCGGCAAAATAATCCTGCTTCTCGCTCCATCCCGCGATGGTGTCGACGACGCGCGAGATCAATTGGCGGACGCTGTTCTCGCGACGCGGCGTGCCGAGCGGTCCGCGAAAATATTTCGAGACGACGACGTTGGTGGCGGTTTGCGACCAGGCTCGCGGAACTTCGACATCTTTCTGCTCGAAGACAACGCGGCCGTCCTCGCCCGAGATAACGGCGCTGCGGAGATCCCACTCGACTTGCGAATACGGATCGACGCCGGCGGTCGTGAAGAACCGCTCGAGTACGATGCCGCGACCGGGCGCCGCAGAATTGACCGCGCCGCCATTGAGGGCTGGTGCGCGGTCGGTTGTTTTTGCCTTGGAATCCATCTCGAAATCTATCGCTCCCCCACCCATCGCCACATCCTCCCCGCCTCGGTTACACGCGCGTTAAGCCCACATCCGGATCCACCAGAACAAACGTCGCTTTTCGGCTGGCTGTGACACAATCTGGAGTCGCCAAGAGCGTGGTGGCCGTCAATATGCGCGCCGCCCGTGAGGTCTGTCAAGCCCCGACCCACTACAGGTAGTGTGTAACAAGCTGTGCACAACCTATATATTAGGTTGTTGATAACTTTTGGTAAATATTCGCTCATATTAATAATTGTGACTGACCGACGGGGCGATATAAGTATAACTAATGAACAATCGCGCCTGATTTGTCATTGCGGCGGTCTCTGACCATACACGCGGTATGCGTTCGAACGCGGCGGCGCTATGGTGAGTCGCGCGATGCCAACTCGACGCCACAAGGCTCCCGAACAGATCGGCGCGGCGATGCAACCGCTCCTCGATCGGATCGATCGCGAAGGTCATTTCGCGATCGTGCGGCTGGCGAAAGCATGGCCGGAGATCGTCGGCGAAACGATCGCGCGCCGCACCGAAATCGTCTCGCTGAAATTCCACACCGCGGTGGTAAAAGTTTCCGGTGCGATGTGGATACAAGAATTGAATCTGATGAAGTCGCAGATCCTCGCGCGCGTGACCGACCGAATCGGCGATGACGTAGTGCGCGAATTGCGCTTCGTGCGAGGAACGCTCAGTCGGCGCGAGCGGCCGAAATTGCGCACGGTGCCGCGCGCAACGCGAAAATCAATCGAGCTGCCGGAGCTGAAGGATCCCGAATTGCGGAAGGCATTCGAAAGTTTGATCGAGGCATGGGGTCGCGCTTCGCGCTGAAGGGGGAAGCCACTACATTTGATGTGAAACCCTTCGCGGGTTTCACACTTCCGCGGCAGGGGTGACCCCTGCACCCAGTGAAAAGTATTATTCGCAAAATGGCGAGGACGCCATTTTGCTCTAAGGTTCGTGATTTTGGTGGCACAGGCTTTAGCCTGTGATTTTCTGGTCCATGTATCCAAGGAAAGAAGCACAGGCTGAAGCCTGTGCCACGGTAAACGGAAACGGGCCGGGTTACGTCAAAATACTGTGAATCCGCTGGATTGCGGATTCGTACTATAGACGAGTGACCTGTCGTGGCTTTCGAAGTCTCCAAGCAGGATCGGATTTTACACGTTCTCAACCGGCTCGCGTTCGGGCCGCGGCCCGGCGATTTCGAGCATGTCAGCGCGATTGGGCCCGAGCGCTACGTGCAGGAACAGTTACATCCCGAATCAATTGCCATTCCGGGCGACCTGACTGACCGCGTCAACCAACTTCACACGCTGCGCATGGATCCGATCGCGCTGTTCATCGAATATCAGCGGCCGATCAACCTGGCGCGCAAGGACGCCAAGGCTGAGGCCGGCGGCGACAAGAATGCAGTCGGCGACAAGAATGCAGTGAAGGACGCGACCAAGGATGCGCGAATCCAGCAGCGAATCGTGATGCGCGAGGCGGTCGAGGCGCGGATGATGCGCGCGATCGAAGGGCCGCGCCAGTTGCAGGAAGTGATGACCGCGTTCTGGTTCAATCACTTCAACGTTTTCGCCGGAAAGGGTCTCGACCTTATCTGGACGGGATCGTTCGAGGAGACCGCGATTCGGCCGCATACGTTCGGCAAGTTCCGCACCCTGCTCGGCGCCACCGCGCATCATCCGGCGATGATGTTCTACCTCGACAACTGGCAGAACACCGCGCCCGGCAGCCCCGGATCGAAGGGCAAGTTCGAAGGTATCAACGAGAACTACGCGCGCGAGCTGATGGAGCTGCACACGCTCGGGGTCAACGGCGGCTACACGCAGGCCGATGTGATCGCGCTCGCGCATATTCTGACGGGATGGGGAATTCCGAAACCCGGCGGCGGCGGAGGCGGCAATCGAAGGCCTGGGCGCGACGAAATGGCGGGGCTGTTTCCGTTGCGTCGAATGATGAAGCAGCGGCGGCAAAACTTCAGGCGCGAGGCGATCGATCCGAGCGGATTTTACTTCGACGCGGAGCGCCACGATTCTTCTGAAAAAACTTTTTTAGGACACCGCATCGAGGACGGCGGGATCGAGCAAGGCGAGCATGCGCTCGATATCCTCGCGCGCAGCCCCGCAACGGCGAAGCATCTCAGTTTCAAGCTGGCGCAATACTTCGTCGCCGACGATCCACCGAAAGCACTCGTCGAGCGAATGGCGCAGCGATATCTCGCGACCGACGGCGAGACTCGCGCGGTGCTCGAGACGATGTTCACCAGCGCGGAATTCTGGGACTCGCGAAACTTCGGCAGTAAGTTCAAGACGCCGTACGAGTACGTTATCTCGTGCGCGCGCGCGACCGGCGTGCCGATCCGCAACTACCGGCCGCTGTACGGCACCATGCAGATTCTCGGCATGCCGCTGTACGCATGCCAGACGCCCAACGGCTATGGCAGCACGCAGGATGCGTGGCTGAATCCCGACGCGATGATGACGCGGCTCAGCTTCGCGACCGCACTCGGCTCCGGAAATCTGCCGCTGGAAAATCCGCCGTTCGAAGAAGACGCGGATGGCGGCGCATCGCGTCCCGAGCCGCCGGCAGTGCCGCGCAAAAGCGGCGGCAAAGTGAATATCAAGTTCGATCCCGGTCCGCACGGGCCCAAGATGACGCCGCCCGATCCCGCGCAGCTCGCGGCCACGCTCGGCGATTATTTTTCACCGGCGACCGCCAACGCCGTCGAGGCGGCGCCGACCAACCTTCGCGCGCCTCTGATACTCGGCAGTCCCGAATTCATGAAGCGCTGAGAGTTTACGATGAAGATTTTCCCTTTTCAGGAAAGTGATTCGTGCATCCAGTGTGCTTCCCGCGTTGTGACCCCGCTGAGCCGGCGCGCTTTTCTGCGCCGCGCGGCGATTCTGTCGGCGTCGGGAATCGTGCTGCTGAGTCCGCATGCGTGGGCGGCGCGCTCGCTCGATAGCGATAGCAAGCGCCGCCTGATCGTGGTGTTCCTGCGCGGTGCGGTTGACGGGCTTAACGTGATCGTGCCGCATGGCGAGCCGGCCTATTACGACGCGCGCCCGACTATCGCGATCGGACGCAGCGGCGCCAACGACGGGGTCATCGATCTCGACGGGCATTTCGGATTGCATCCGGCGCTCGCGCCGATGGAAAGCCAGTGGCGCGACGGCACGCTCGCGTTTGTGCATGCGTGCGGATCGCCCGATCCGACGCGGTCGCATTTCGACGCGCAGGATTTCATGGAGAGCGGCACCCCGGGCGTCCGGACGACACAGGACGGATGGCTGAATCGCGCGCTGGCCGCGATTCCGGGGGCACATTCGCCAACCGAGGCGTTGAGCCTGGGGCCGACGGTGCCGCGAATTTTGAGCGGCGCGATTCCGGTCGCCAATATCGCGCTGGGGCGCGCTGCCGAGAGACCGATGCCGATGGACCGGCCGGTGATCGAAGCGGCGTTCGACAAAATGTACGTCGGCAACGATTCGATCAGCCGCGCGTATCGCGACGGACGGCAGGCACGGATGCGGCTGGTGAGCGAACTGACGCAGGATATGACCGAGGCCAATGCCGGCGCGCCGTCGCCGCAAGGATTCTCCGACGACACCGACCGTCTCGCGCGCCTGATAGGCCGCGATCCCACGATTCGCGTCGCGTTCATGGCGCTCGGCGGCTGGGATACGCACGTCAACGAAGGCGCTGCCAACGGCCAGCTCGCGGGACATCTGAAACCTCTGGGCGAAGGTCTCGCGAGCCTCGCCCAACAGCTCGGACCAAACTACCAGGACACCGTCATCCTGGTGATTTCGGAGTTTGGCCGCACGATGCATGAGAACGGCAACGGCGGCACCGATCACGGTCACGGCAACGTGATGTGGGTGATGGGCGGTCCGGTGAAGGGCAAAAAAGTTTACGGCCGGTGGCCGGGCCTTTCGACCGCGAGCCTCTACCAGGAGCGCGACCTGGCGGTGACGACTGACTTCCGCGATCCGATCGCAACGGTGCTGCGATCGCACATGCAGTTCACCGACGCGCAAATCGATCGAGTATTCCCGCGACGCCCGCGCTCGAGCGGCAACGTCGATGGATTGATCAAGGTATGAATCAGGGCATCAATTGCGGCGCGTCCTGATTGCGTGCTGTCATTGCCTTTCGATGTATTGATCTGATGGTAGAGGATTGTTTTCAGCGCCTATTGCAAGATAGCTCTGGAAAACCATGAACCTCTTCTTACGATCATTTCTTATTTTTCTTGTCGCATCACTGCCTTCAGTTCGAACCGCCGGCGCGGCCGATCGATGGCGTATTCTTGGCGTGCCTCTCGACATGCCGGAAAGCGATGACCAGGCGCTCGACGGTCAGTACCTCGAGGGAATCTACCAGGGCGACTATGGCGAAAAGATGCTGCACGACTACGGCGGTTATATCGGTGGCCACGTAAAAGACAGCCTGCTGCTCCAGCTGCCCTACTACCACATGAACAGCACTGCGAAGGACGGCAAGCAGCTCGAACTCTGGTTCTCCAGCAAAGATGACGGGCGCAAGACTTTCGGGGTCGAGATGCACGAATCGCTGCGCGACAACGCCGGCCGGAGCGAGGCACCGTCAAAGGCGATCGGTGAGGCCCAGGCGGCGTTCGGCAAACCTGATCGCGTGATAACTTCGCCCGACGCGCCCAGCGTGACGATTCTGATGTTCGTCGATGCTGACCTGCCCAAGGACAGGCGTGACGCGATCGTCGCGCACTTGCCGAATTCGCAGCAGATGCCGAAGGACGACGCCGCCAACTTCAACAGTATCGATCTGCGCGAGCGCGCCCGCGTTCTCGGCGCGGATTTTCGCGGAGCGATCGTGACTATCTACAGTTTCAAAGACCAGGTCACAGGAATCGACGCAGAACTGCTCGATCTGCAGCGCGCGCGCACAGTGTTTAATCTGGACTGAAATGAGGCATTGGTGGCACAGGCTTTAGCCTGTGATTTTCTGGTCCATGCGAATCCAGCGAAGAATCACAGGCTAAAGCCTGTGCCACCAAATACTGGGTGAAGGGGTCACCCCTGCCGCGGAAGCGTGAAACCCACCGCGGGTTTCACATTTGATAGAGTGATTTACCCTTCCCCGTTTGCGCTCAGCGCTCTCACTCGCGAATAATCGCGGGCATGGAATATGACGTAATTGTCCGCAATGGCGTCGTGGTCGATGGCAGCGGTGCGCCGCGCTTTCGCGCCGACGTGGCGATCAAGGATCGCAAGATTGCTGCGCTCATCGATCCCGCTGATGCCGCGAGTGCTTCCGCCGCGCGTGAGATCGATGCGACCGGGCTCGCAGTGGCGCCGGGCTTTATCGATTTGCATTCGCATTCCGACTGGGTTCTGCCGATTGCCGATCACGGGCAGATCCTGAAGCCGTTTCTGCTCCAAGGCGTGACGACCTTCGTCGGCGGCAATTGCGGATTCTCGGTGGCGCCGGTGATGCGCGAGCGGCAGCGGATGCTCGACGAGTCCGGGCGGCTGTGCTCCGAGCGGAAGTTCGACTGGCAATGGGACGACGTCGCAGGCTTCGCAGCGCATCTGAAGCGCCAGGGACTCGCGCTCAACGTCGCGCATCTGGCGGGACACGGCAGTATTCGCCTCAGCGTGATGGGCGCGGACGCGGGCGAGCCGTCTGTCGAGCAGTTGCGCGCGATGCAAGCGATGGTCGAGCGCGCGATGGCCGACGGCGCGGTCGGGCTTTCGTGCGGGCTCGGATATTTTCCCGGGATGATCGCGAAGCCGGCAGAGCTGGCGGCGCTGGCGCGAGTGGCTACGGCGGCAAACGGCGTACTGACTTCGCATCTGCGCGCATACTCGGAGCGCTCACTATTCTTTGATAGCCGGACTCCGCACAACATCCTGGCGGTGCGCGAGATGGCGACCGTCGCGCGCGAGGCCGGCGTCCCGCTGCAAGTCTCGCATCTGATTTTCGTCGGCCGCCGCACGTGGAAGACGGTTGACGACACGATCGCCGAAGTCGAGCGTCACAAGAGCGACGGCGTCGATATCGCGTTCGACACTTTCCCCTATACCTGTGGCAACACGACGATTCGCGTGATTTTTCCAGCGTGGGCGCAGACCGGCCTCGAAGGTTTGCTCGATTCGTCAGACGGATGGGCGAAGTTGCGCGACGGATTCCAGCCGCTCAAATCGTTTATCGCCGACTCGGTGCAGCTCATGTGGGCAGTCAAACCCGAACTCAGTCATCTCGAGGGCAAGTTCTTCGGCGAGATCGCGGACGAGCTCAAACTCGATCCGGTCGATGCGTACCTGACGATCACACGCGAGAGTGGAACCCGCGCGCGCGTGCTGAACCATCTGTATAGCGGCGACGACTTCGGCGACGAGCACGCGCTGCAGGAAGCGATGAAGCATCCGCTGAACCTGTTCGAGATGGACACGATTCTCACTTCGCACGGCCATCACAATCCCGCGAGCTTCGGCACTTACCCGCGAATCCTCGGGCATTACGTGCGCGAGATGAAACTGCTGACGCTCGAAGACGCGGTGCATAAAGCGACAGGGATGGCGGCGAAGCGGATGCGCCTCGGCGCGCACGGCCTCGTGCGCCCGGGCTACGCGGCCGACCTCGTGATCTTCAATCCCGAAACAATCGGATGCGCCGCCGATTCGAGAACCCCGACGTTAGCGCCGATTGGAATCGAGCACGTGATGGTGAATGGAACCGCTGTGGTAGCAGGCGGTAAGTGGTGCGGTGACGGGGTGATGGCGGGGGAGTGGATTGGGAGGGAACCTAACCCCTAACCCCTTCCCGAGCGGGAAGGGGAACCGGAAATGTGGTGGCCCTTCCCGCGCGGGAAAGGGGGACCGGTCTTAGTAGAGAGTGCGTCTAGCGCTCCTGGTCCTCCATCTTTTTGTCCATCTCGCGCAGCTTGGCGAGTTTCTGATCGGTCGGCTCGATCGCTTTGGTTGAAGCTTCGGCGACCGTCTTGGTGCGCTCAGTTGGCAGCTCGCCGCTGACCTTCTCCAGCGCTTCCTTCGCCAGCCGCCGGACCATCGGGCTCTGATCCTGCGCAACCACCGCGTTCAGCAGCGGAGTCGCCTTGTCGCTGCCGATTTCGCCGAGCGCAAAGACCGCAGTGCCGCGCCCGCGCTCATCCTGATCTTCCCCAAGATACTGCATCACAGGCAGCGTGCCCTGCGCATCGCCAATCCGGCCCAGACCCGCCACCAGATGCAGTTTGACGATGGGTTCGGTGGAACGCAGGAACAGCATCGTCGACATCGGCGTCACTGCGTCATTGGCTCCGCGCGCGCCCAGAATGTCGATGGCCTTTATCTTAACGCGCACGTCGGGATCGGACATCGAGGTGATGAGTATCTGGTTAACTTCGGGGTCCTGGAGAAAGCGGAGTTTCTCGAGTTCGGATACCCGAACGGCAGGGTCGGCGTCCTTGAGCCCGAGCTTCACGTCTTTGATGATTTTGAACGGCGTTTCCGTGGACGCGCGGCTCGCCAGGTCATCGATACCGGCCTTCGTGTCGCTCTGATGCGACAGCGGATTGGAGCTGAGCGCGCTGCCGATTCCCTGGCCGCCATATTGCGCCTGCGCCAACGCGAGGTGCGGAACGGCCAGCGCAGCGCCGAGCGCGAAGGTTGCAAACAATTTTCGGGTGATACTCATTTCCCCCACCTCCGGAATCGGCCAAAATTATTGGTGATCATGCACGACATTGCAAGGAAGCGCGGTCCACGGGCGAGGAAGGGGCACGTGCGCTGGGATGTGCTCGCGAGCGCCGCAATCGCGGCGTTCATACTCGTTATGAGCGCGGTAGCGTCACCAATGCTCGCATCGGGCGCCCCGGATTCGAGCGCGTCGCCCGAGCCCGCGCCGGCCCACAAGCACAAGCATCGACATTTGCCGACGCCCGCGCCGACTCCGATGGCGCTGCCGCCCGAGATCAAAGCGAAGGTGCCGGCGTACACGCCGGGTCGGATTCCGTTTCATGACGGCGAGCAGTTGGTCTATCAGGCGTCGTGGGTCGGTATTCCGGCCGCGCAGGCGCGTCTCGAATTTCATCAGGAGCAAAAGAACGATCGGCCGAGGTGGCTGGGCGAAATCTGGATCGAGACCAATCCATTTGCCGATCTATTTTACAAGATGCGCGACTACATGAAAGAAAGCATGGCCGCCGACACGCTCCACACCAGCGGCGTTTACCTGGTCCAGCACGAAAAATCGCGGCTCAACTATTATGACGTGGCGATCGATCGGCCCGCGCAGAGAGTCACGATGACCAAAAAAAACCACAAGGGCACGCAGAGCAAGGAATACATCGCGTCGGACCCGTGGGGCCCAATCTCGGGCGCAATGATGGCGCTGACGCAGAATTTCGCGCCGGGCAAAACTTATGCGTTCGACGTGTTCAGCGGGAGCCAGCGTTACGTCTTCGCGTTCGTGGTCGATAAGCGCGAGAAGATTCATCTCGATATGGGCGACTTCGACGCGTGGAAAGTCGTGCCCGACGTCTGGTACGTCAGCGACGGGGAGCTGCGCAGCGAGGCGCGGAATACCGTGCTGTGGATCTCCGCCGACCAGCGCCATCTGCCGCTAAGAATTCAGGCGCAGGCATACATTGGCTATGTGCGCGCGGACCTGATCCAGGTCGATGGCAAGGGCGTCGTCGAGAGTGCGCAGAAATGATGTCCGGCGCGCTCGACTGAGCTACTATACAAAACAAGGGGATCAGACGATGCCGAAAAAGCTCGAATTCTTTTACGACTGCTCCAGCCCGTGGACCTACCTCGCCTTTACGAAGATCGAGGACCTCGCGCACCGCCACGATGCGGACCTGATCTGGCGGCCCATCCTGGTCGGCGGACTGTTCAACACGGTCAATCCTTCGGTGTACGAGAGCCGCGCGAAACCGGTTCCGGTCAAGGCGAAATATTACGTCAAGGATCTGCGCGACTGGGCGAAATTTTACGGCATCAAGATAGGCAACCCTACCGTGTTCCCGGTCAATTCGGTCAAGGCGATGCGTGGGGCGCTGGTCGCCGTCGAGCATCGCGTGATCTCGCGCTACTCGAAGCGGGTGTTCGAGAGCTACTGGACCGACGACAATGACATCAGCCAGGACGATGTCTTGCGCGAAATCGTGAAGGAGGTTGGCCTCGACGAGAAAGAATTTTTCACGAAGATCGCGTCGGATGAGTACAAGGCCAGGCTGCGCGCGAACGTCGAGGAGCTGATCGCGCGCGGCGGTTTCGGATCGCCGACGATGTTCGTCGAGGGCTCGATGTTTTTCGGCAACGACCGGCTGCCACTGGTCGAGCACGAACTGGCGACCGGAGTCGGCGGCGCCCTCGACCAGGGATCAGGCGGCTCAACCTAGTTTCCAATCGGGATACGATGACGCATTGGACGGAAGGTCAGGCACGAACCGACCATCGCGACGACCTCGGGAATCGCGCAGCCAAAGGAGTGCGCGCATTCGTCGCAGTGCGGATGAATGATCAGGTGGAAGACTCGATCGCGAGGACGGTCGACGAGCTGAAGCATCCGGATGACGGCGTCCGATGGGTACCACGCGCGAATCTGCATATCACGCTCAAGTTCCTCGGACCGGCAGTGGACTCGCATCGATTGCAGCAGCTGACGGCCGGGCTGCGTCAGCTCGCGACGAAAACGGCGCCATTCGAGGTCGCCGCGACGGGCGTCGGTGGGTTCCCGAACCTCGAGCATCCGCGCGTGATTTGGGTGGGTCTGCACAGCGTTGAATCGGGAGCGCTCGCCGCACTTGCTTCGCGGCTGGAGACGGTTGCGGCCGAATACGGATTCGAGCGCGAGAAGCGCCGATGGAGCGGGCATCTGACTATTGGCCGGGTCCGCGGCGACTCGATCGAGGACAAAACGCGCGAGGCGTTGGAGGCGGTGCGGCAGCGCACGTTCGGCGTCTCGAAGATCGAGTCGATGACTCTCTACCGCAGCAATCTCGGCCCCAACGGCGCCCACTACGAAGCGCTCGCTACCTTTCTCTTTCAGTCGCGTTAACATCGAGCTAGCGGCATGTTGTCTTTTTGTTCTTTTCGTAACACCAGCGTCGCTTGTCAACACCCCTGTGGACACCGACGGCAACGTGGCTAGAGCTATCGACCTGAGTTTGTGGCAAGATTCGCAACGCGACAAACATGTTCCGCATGGGTAAAAAGCGATGGCGATAGAGATCAAAAGTAAGGCGCTCGACCTGGCGCTCAGCCAAATCGAGAAACAGTTCGGCAAGGGCTCGATCATGAAGCTCGGCGAGCAGGCGATTTCCGCCGACATCGCGGTCGTGCCGACCGGATCGCTCGGACTCGACGTCGCACTCGGCGTGGGTGGATTGCCGCGCGGCCGGGTGGTCGAAATTTACGGTCCGGAATCGTCGGGAAAGACGACGCTCGCGCTCGAATGTATCGCCGAGGCCCAGAAGATGGGCGGGACGTGCGCGTTTATCGACGCCGAACACGCGCTCGACGCGGCCTACGCGCGCAAGCTCGGGGTCAAGGTCGAGGACTTGCTCATCTCGCAGCCGGACAACGGCGAGCAGGCGCTGGAAATCACCGAGACGCTGGTGCAATCGGGCGCGATCGACGTGCTGGTGATCGATTCGGTCGCGGCGCTGGTGCCGCGCGCGGAAATCGAAGGCGAGATGGGCGAGCCGCAGATGGGCCTGCAAGCGCGCCTGATGTCGCAGGCACTGCGCAAGCTGACCTCGATCATATCGCGATCGCGCACCATCGTTATTTTCATCAACCAGATCCGGATGAAGATTGGCGTGATGTTCGGGAATCCGGAAACGACCACCGGCGGCAACGCGCTCAAGTTTTATTCGTCGGTGCGTATCGACATCCGGCGCATCGGCACGATCAAGAACGCGACCGAAGTGATCGGCTCGCGCACCAAGGTCAAAGTGGTGAAGAACAAGGTCGCGCCGCCGTTCCGCGAGGCCGAGTTCGACATCCTGTACGGCACCGGCATTTCGAAGGAAGGCGAACTGGTCGATATGGCGAGCGAGCACAATATTATCGAGAAGCTCGGCGCGTGGTACTCCTACAACGGCGAGCGAATCGGCCAGGGCCGCGAGAACGCGCGCGACCTCCTGAAGGCCAATCCGAAGCTGGCCGAAGAGATCGAGGTTAAGGTCCGCGAAAAGCTCGCCGCCAAACCCGTTGCGCTGCCACCGGAGGCGGCCGTCGAGGAGCCGGAGCAGGCACCCGCGCAGGCCCCAAAGAAAAAGGGGTAAACTAATCGCATGTGAAACCCTCCGCGGGTTTCACGCTTCCGCGGCAGGGGTGACCCCTGCACCCAGTATTAATCGCAAAATGGCGAGGACGCCATTTTGCTCTCAGGTTCTTTTGGAGCCTCAACCCCTTCTAACGGGGACGAAGTCCCGCATCTTTCTGGATACTAAGGTGCAGGGGTTACCCCTGCTGAAGGAAGCATGAATCCCACCGCGGGTTTCATTACGATTAGTCATCCTTACATCGCGATATGAAAATGCGCCAATATCGCGGGGCCGTTGTGCGACAGGATTCGCGATAGCGCGAATAGCAGGCCGAAGAACGCGCCGAACAGGCCGCCGTTGACGCGAATCCAGTCCAGATGCGTGCGGGTTTTCGATTCGATCTGAATTCTGATCTGGTCGTCCGACAGTCGCGCGAGATTCTCGCGCACCATCAACGTGATTTGGCCGCGGCTCGATTCGACCGTTCTGCGCACCATGTTGTCGATCAGCTTTTGCGCAAATTGATTCGCGTAGCTGTCGGGATCGTGAAGCTGAGCGCCGAACTCATGGATCGCGCTTTCGATCGTGGCGCGCAACTCGGGATCGTTCTGTAGCTCGGGCAGCCGCTTGCGCAAATTCGCCGCGATCCGCGCGCCGATCGATTCCGCGCCGAACCGGCTCATCACCGCGTAGATTCGCGTGACCGTCTTGGGCAGCATCCGCTTGAGAACTTTCTCGAGGCGCTCGCGCTTCTCGGGTGAATCAAGATAGTCAATCGCGTTGGTGATTAACCGCTCGAGCCCGGCCTGCCCCAGCAGGTCGTTCAGATTCATTTCCTGCAGATAGCTGCCGAGACGGCCGACCAGGTTCATCTTGTGGAGCCGGTCGCCAATCATCTGCGGCGTCAGCCATTCGTTCTCGATTGTCGCGGCGATTCCGTCAATCAGCTTGACCCGATTGCGCGGCAGCACGCCGGAGTTGGGCAGGTACCATCGCCGCTCGAAGATCATCTTGAGCGCGATATAGTCGCAGAGCCCGCCGATGAGCGCCGCCTCCGCCATCGAGACCGCAATCTCCGACGACGTCTTGAAATGCGTGAACATCAGAAAGGCGAGGCTGACGAGGTAGATGAAAAACGAAAACGCCAGCGTCAGGTCGCCCTTATGCATGAGGAAAAAGTTGGAGAGGGAGAACGGCTCGCGGGCGCGGGTAGATGCATTGATACTGATGTCCATGGGATCCAGTGTGTCCGACCCATCGCGATGGGCCAACCGCTAGCCGCAGTAAGAACGCTGCTTCCAACGTCGTCCGCGACGCCCCTGAATAACCTCTCCTTGTCCGATCGGAAGGGGAGGTTAAGATCGTACTACGCGATGGCTTTTGCTTTCTCTTGTTCGGCGGCGGCGCTTCGCGCTGCGAGGCGGTCGCGCATGGCGCGGTGGCTTTCGCGGGTGATTGGGTAGCGCGAGAAGACTAGAGCGCTCATCAGATAAATCGAGGCGGGGGCGATTGCGAATAGAGCGCGCAGATGTTCGCCGGCTTCCGGCGTGATTCCGCTGCCGCCCGGTTTGTAGCCAACCCAGCTCAAGACCGGACCGACCATCAGCAGCGTTACCGCGACCGCCATCTTTATCGACATCGAGGTGATTCCGCCGTATGCGCCCTCCTGGCGCTGGCCGGTGCGCTCCTCGTCCCATTCGATCACGTCAGCGGACGCCGACATTTGCGTGACCCAGATTCCGATCGCCGAGAAGCCGGTGAACGCCATCAAGAGGTAGAGCGCGACGGTGCTTTGCCGCGTCATCAGCATGAACATCAGCGAGCCGAGCGCGTTGCAGACCATCGCGACCACGAAGGCCGGCTTCTTTTCGAAGCGCACGGTGATCCTGAACCAGAACGGATACGAAATCACTGAGCCGGCGAAGTACGCGATCAGCCATCGCGCCGCCGCGTTCTCATCGTGATACCAGTACTTCGCGAGGAAGCGGATCAGCACGGTCGGAATATTGATGGCCATGATGGCCAGCGTCGTGGCGATCAGCAAAATGATGAACGGCCGGTTGCCGGCCATCGATTTGATCGACGCCCACAGCTTCGAGCGCTCGAGCGTCGAGAACTCCGCACGCTCGCGCAATCCGGTGTAGGCAACCATCGCGCCGCCCGCGACTACGATCGCGCAGATCGCGCCGGTCACTTTGAAATCGGTGCCGCGTGCGAACAGGTAGGTCGCCGCGAACGGCAGCAGCGCGCCGCTGATATCACCGACGGTGCCCAGCAGCATCCGGAAGGTCGAGAGCTTGGTGCGTTCGTCGTAGTCGAGCGTGAGTTCCGGCATCAGCGCGCTGTATGCGGTCTCGTAAATCTTCCGCGACGTGAGCATCAGGAAGTAGAAGCCGAAGAACCAGACGAACAGTCCCGCCTTGAGCTGCGGCGGGGATAGCAGCAGGTAATAGCAGATCGCCATCGGAATCGCGGCGAAGAAAAACGGCCGGCGACGGCCCGACTTGAAACGCGCGCGATCGGAAATGTTGCCGACCAGCGGATCGGTCACCGCGTCAAGCACCAGCGCGAGAAAGAAAGCAAGTCCGGCCAGCGATGGCTGGAGGCCCATCCGATCGGTATAAAAATAGAGAAGATGAAGCCCGATCAAAGTCACGCACAGGTTGAGGCCGGTCTGCGCCTGCGCGTAGATTAGCAGGGGACGAAGGCCAATCTTTTCGCTCGAATCGCGGGTTGCCACAGCTCGCAAACACTACTCGATGGACGTGCTGATATACAAAGCGATTGCGATACCGGGTCCGACTCAGCTATCGGGATGGCGATGAGAATTTTCGAGCGAAGGCCGATCCGCGAATGCCGATTGCTGTTGTTGGCGGTCGTACTTCTTTTGTCGCTCGCCCTGACGACCTCGGGATGCGCGCAAATCAAGGCGTGGTGGAATCCCGACGACGAGTCGGCCGATCTCGACGATGCCGCGAACGCCAACGAAGGTGAGCCGCTGCCGCCTCCGGTCGCCAATGTCGCGATCAGCTACCGCCGCTCCGGCGACGCGCTCTCACGCGCGACCGTGATCAAGTTCTTCGGCGCTGAAGTGATCGCGAACCATCAACGCGACGCGTCGCATACAGAGTCGGTAGTGCGATTCGACGGCGGCGTTCCAATCTGGGAATTCAAGGCCGATGAGGGAACGTTCGGCTCGCTGACCGGCGTCGGCGCAGCGAAGTATTCGCTCAAGAGTATCGACTACTCGAAGGTGCCGACGCATTTCACGCAGGTGCTTCCCGAGGAAGGGCCGCCGGAACCGCTCGACCGTGGCGCGTACTACGTCTTTCAAATAGAGCGCGCATCGGGTTCGACCAGCTACCAGGCGGTGAAGGTGCTCGCTGACGGATCGCTCCAGGCTTACAACGCGCAGCCGCGGGCGGGCAGCAGCTATCTACTTTGCTGCAACGTGACCTCTGATTTCCCCGAGCCCGTGATTCTTCCCGATGCGACTCAGGATGCGGGAACTGAGACCCCGGCGCCCGAGGAAGCCCCCGACCAATCCGGTGCTCCTCCAGAGCAAGCTGCCCCTGCTCCGGAGGAACCTCCTCCGACGCTGGATCCCCTTAATCCATAGCAGTAGTTGGCGCGACATTCCGGCCCTTGGCAGCCTGATCCGGCCTCGGCGGATCGGCAACATTGCTAATGAATTCAGCTTATTGGATATCTTGGACAATCGATTCATTTATGAATCTATATTCAATATTGAACTAAGAATCGTAATTGACACATCATTCATTTCCCGGTAAAAATCCACATCGTGGGTGAAGTTAGTCGACAATCCGGGGACGCGCCGAATCGGTTCGATCGTCGTCGCGAAAAAACACGCTTCGATCTGATTCAAGCGGCCGAGCGCGTCATCTCGAGCAAGGGGTACCATCAGACGCGCATCGCCGACATCGCCACCGAAGCCGACGTCGGGCTGGGTACCTTCTACCTGCACTTCAAAACCAAGAACGAAATTTTTATCGAGCTGATCGAGCATGGCGCGGCTGAGTTGCGGCGCGGTCTCGGCGAGGCGAAGTCGGGCGTACATACGCCGGCCGAGAAACTAAAGATCACGATCGACACGATTCTCGACGCGGCCGCCGAGGCGCCCGAACTTTTCCGGATCGTGTTCGGCCACAGCCCCGCATTTCTCGATCTGATGGTCCGAGTGCACGAGGTTTTTATCAGCGACCTGCGCGACGATCTCGCGCCGGCAGTCGGTGAACGCGCCGACGCGATCGCGCATCTCACGATCGGAATGTTATCGCAGGCGATCTCGTGGCTGCTCGCGAGCCGCGATCTTTCTCACGCGGAACTGAAAAACATCACCGTAAATTTTGCCCTGGGCGGACTCGAGCGCGCGGCACAGCTCGGCGCCCCTTGAAGAATTGAAAAATGAATCTTGGAGGATTCTCGCAATGGCTCACGACCACACCGTAGTTAACACCGACCTCGAAAGCGTCTTCCACTGGGACTACAGCGTTAAGTTCCCGCAGATGGACCGGCTGTACGAGAACGCCAAGCGCGATCAGTGGAACGTCTCGACCACTATCAACTGGGACCGCCCGATCGAGAACGAAGTCCTGGACATGACGATGATGCCGATGTTCCAGACCGAGCTCTATCGATCGCTGAGCGAAGAGAACAAGTACCAGCTCGGGCGCAAGTTCGCGGCGTGGCGGCTCTCGCAATTCCTGCACGGCGAGCAGGGCGCGCTGATGGTCTGCGGGCAATTGGTTGATGCGGTGCCGGACCTCGACGCCAAGATGAATGCGGCGGCGCAGGTGTTTGACGAGGCGCGTCACGTCGAGGGCTTCCGCAAGTACATCACCAAGCTCGATCGCATCTACCCGATCGATCCGACGCTCGAACGGCTGCTGACCACGGTCATGGCGCACGATCGATGGGAGCCCAAGTACGTCGGGATGCAAGTCGTGGCTGAGGGACTCGCGATCGCGGCGTTCCGCTTCATGCAGCGCGAGACCAAGGACGAGCTGCTCAAGGAACTGCTCGAGTACATCATGAAGGACGAGGCGCGCCATGTGGGCTTCGGGATGCTGGCGCTGCGCGACGCGGTGACCAAGCTCAAGGGCAAGGACAAGAAGGACCTCGAGGACTTCGCGTTCGCGGCGTGCGACATGATGGTGACGAAGGTCGTCGACGGCGTGCCCAAGGACGGCTTCTTGTCGGGCGCGTCGGTGTTCGAGGAAGTTGGAATCTCGATGAAGGACATCGAGGAAGAGATGCATCGTAATCCCGCGTGGGCGGCGGCGGAGAACGACATGGAGAAGCAGTTCAACTCGTTCCTGTTCGTCGACACGATCATCCCATGCCTGCGGCAAATCGATCTGATCAACGACCGCACCGAGTCGTGGTACCAGCAGCTAGGCGTGATGCAGTTGGCGTCGGCCGCGTAGTTAGCAGACACAGTCAGAATGATGAAGGGCCGGTCGTCGACGACCGGCCCTTTTCTTTTTCCTGACGAGGAGCGAGCAAAGCGAGCACTTCTGTGATCCTGACAAGCGAGCAACGCGAGCGTCTTGTGTCATCCTGACGAAGCGAGCAACGCGAGCGGCAGGAAGGATCTCGGACAGCTTCGCGTCAGCGAAGCCGGTTCCGGTTTCCGAAAATCGCGCAGCGCTCCTTTTCTGCTGTCGTCGCGCGCTGCGCTACTTTCGGAACTTCGCGAGTGCTGCGTTCTTGAGCTTGTAGTTCGGCTCGCCGAATTCCTCATCGACGGTACCGGTCGGACAGAACCCCAGGCTGACATACAACGCCGCCGCGTTAAGATTGGTTCGGAAGCAGGTTAGTTGCACGGCTTCGCATCGCGGATAGCGGGCGACGATCATCTCGACCACCTCGACCATTGCGGCGCGGCCGTAACCTTTGCCCTGATGCTCGGCGGCGATCATGATGTCGTCGATCCAGTAATTCTCGGCGCTGTTCGGATCGCATGCGGTGGTCGTGTAGCCAACTATCTCGTCGCCGGCGCGGATCAGATGCGGCAGATGCTCGAAGTTGTCGCCGAAGAACTTCACGTAGCATCGCGCGAGCGTCCATGGCGGCGGCGTTACGAACTTCGTCTGTTCGGGGCGAAGCTGCATGCTGAACAGCTTCATGAAATTGCTCCGATCGATTGGTTCGATCACGACTTTTAGACCGCTGGTCTTCATGATTGCACGTGCAGGAAAATGTCGCGGGCGTGCTCGTCGCTGATGCGCTTGACCGACGTGATTCGATCGGCGAACTGCGCCAGTGACGACGTCTCCGCCGATCCTACGTCAACCAGCACCGCGAAGATCGAAAAATCCAGTTCGTCTTTGCGCTCGCGCAGCCGCGCCAGCCAATCGGGACTGACCTGCGATTCACCGTCGGTGATGATCACGATATCGCCGCGCTTGAGTTTCTTTTCGCCGAGCAATTCGACCGCGGCGTCGATCGGAGTTTCGAAGTCGGTGCCGCCGCCCGGGAAGTACTCGGCCATCTCGACGACCTTGTTCAAATCGGGCTGATAGCGCCGCTCGCGATTGAGGTCGAGCACTTTGAGGCTGACGTCGCCGGACGAGAACATCACCGCGCGGAACAGGCGGCGCTGGCGGCGCGCGATATCCATCAGCGTGAGCGCGACCGCCTTCGACCACATCTCCTTGTCGCCCTGCATCGAAGAGCTCACGTCGATGCAAACGACCATCGGGCCCTTGCCCTTCTGTTCGTCATCGCGCAGGCGGTACTGAAGGACCGTGCCCTCCAGCACGCGGCGATGGAAGTCGCGCTTGAGCACGGGATGATGCATCGCGAGCAGCTCGGCGGGAATCAGGCGTCCGAGCTCCGAGCCGAGCTCGATGTCGTAGGCCTCGGCGACGCCGCGCTCGAGAGTCTTGCGCTTGAGCGCGCGCGCGTCCTGCTTGAATCGCCCGACCATCCGCGCCAACTCGCCAAGCTTCTTGTTGCGCGCGAGGCGCCGTCCCAGCTCGAGGCGCGCACCCGCCGCGACGCGTCCACCCTGGCCGAACTCGCGGCTGAAGTCGTGGCTGTCCTCGGCCGCCTGATCGATTTCGGCAGCCAGCTCGCCGGTCTTGAGCTGCATCCGCTTGAGCGCGCTTTGATCCGCGCCCTTCAGTTGAGTTTCGAACTGCCGCGACTTCTGATTGAGCCGCGCTTCTGAGACTTTCGCCGCGCGCTCGGCCGCATCGGCCATCTCGGATAACTCTTTCTTAGCCGCCTGATCCTTCGGTTCTTCGGCCGGTGCGGATTCGCCTTCTTCTTTTTCCTGGATCTCGTTGACCGCTTTCACCGCCTCGGCGCGCGCTTCGAGATCCTGTTCCTGCCGCGCGAGGTCCCACAGATCGAGCATCTCGCTGCGGTTGATCAGTTTCTCGGATTTGATCATCTCGAGCGCATGTTCGCTCATTACGATCGCAGCGATCGCAGCTTTGTCTTCTTCGAGCGCGGTGCGCGAGCGAAGCGCCTGGAACGGCGCCGACGGCACGATTTGCTCGAGGATCGTGCGATTGAGTGCCGCCGCGAGGCGCACGTCGCCGGACTTGCGGAGCACCGGATTCATTTTGAACAGCGCGAAGAAAAGATCCTGCACCAACGCGCCGAAATGCGGAACCAGCCGCTCGCCGGTTTCCGCGAGGTCGGCGAGAGACGGCGCGTCGGCGACGATTTCATTCCAGGTGCGCCGGTCGTAGCTGTCGCTCTCGAACCAGGACGCATTCGCGGGCACGACCGGAATATAGAGGCGTCGCGGCTTGACGATTTTGGCTTTGCGCGCCATCGGGGATCGATCCTACGTCACAGAATACCTGCTCGCCATCGCACAAATGAACGCCCTTGCGTTACGATGACGCTTGAATGTATCGCTGGATGCGTAACACAATTGTAATCAGCACCAGATGACACAGGAATCTTCAGGCACCACGCTTTCGAACCGGCAGCACGCGCTGGTGTTGGCGGCGGTGCAGGAGTTCGTCGCGACTGCCGAGCCAGTAGGTTCCGCGCAGATTGTCGCGCGGCATCAGCTGGGCGTGCGCGCCGCGATGGTCCGCAACATGATGGCCGAGCTCGAAGAAGGCGGCTACCTGCGTCAGCCGCATACATCGGCAGGGCGGGTTCCCACTGAAAAAGCGTTCCGCTACTACGTCGATCATCTCGCGGCGGCAACTCGAATCGGCTTCGAGGATCGCGCGCAAATCGAACTCCATTACTCGAGCGCCGTACGAAATCTCGGCGAAGTCCTGCGCGATACACCCAGGCTGCTCTCACTTCTGACCGGACAGGCCGCGCTGGTGATGGCGCCGCGGCTCGAGGCCTCGATTATCGAGCGCGTCAATTTCGTCCGCCTTCGCGATAACCAGGTGCTGGCAGTTTTCGTCGCCGCGAAAGGCGCGATGCAGAATCGAATCGTCGATACCGAACGAGACCATTCGCAGGACGAGCTCGATCGGATGGCGCGGTACCTGAACGAATCGCTCGAAGGGCGATCGCTCGACGAGGCGCGCCGCTGGATCGAAGCGCAACTGCGTGAGGAACGCGCCAACTACGATCGCTTCATGCACGACGCGCTCGCGCTCGGCGAGGCGCTAGCCGGTTACGTCGGGCGTACCGAGTTGTATGTCGAGGGCAGCCTGCAGGCGCTCGAGCAGCCGGAGTTCTCCGATCGCGGCAAGATGCGCGAATTGCTGCGCGCACTCGACGACAAAACCGCCCTGCTCGAATTGCTCGAACGCAGCCTGACTCATGCCGGCCTGACCGTGTCGATCGGTTCCGAGAACTACGACCCGCGCCTGTCGTCATTGAGCGTCGTCGCGGCATCGTACGCCAGCGGCCCGAGCGCGCTTGGCAGCCTGGCAATCGTCGGCCCAGTGCGGATGGACTACGACCGCGTCATCCCGCTGGTCGAGTACACCGCGCGCGCACTGTCGCGGCTGATGGAATAACTTAGAAAGGAACTTTATTGAATGTGAAACCCTTCGCGGGTTTCACGCTTCCGCGGCAGGGGTGACCCCTGCACCCAGTAATAATAAGAACAGAGCAGGATGCGGGACGGAGTTTACTCTGTGAGTACTCGTAGGGTCCCTGTTAGAAGTTTTTTTGTGTCATTCTAGAGCGAAAGATGCTGTAGCGAAGAATCCCGGCTCCTTCTTCCCTCTCCCTGTTAGGGAGAGGATCAAGGTGAGGGTCCGATTACAGCGCGCTCTTTTGCGCGCGATTCAAGATTCTGCGCACGGGTGTGGCGATTCTCCGGCGGCCTCTCGCAGTTGATCGAGCACTTGGATAAACTCGCAGTTACGCTGCGATGTACTCCGCTCGAGCACGTTTGTTGTTCGCAATTTTTGCGTTCGCGTTGCTCTCCGGAGCTAGCGCATCCCGGCGCGCCCTACCCCAGGACGCATACATCTGGCAGCGCAAGTGGACTCCAGCCCTCCGTGTCGCGCTGAAACAATCGCCCGACCTCGTTCGTGCGTGGCGAGTGCTGGCTGCTTATTCGGATGACGGTGGCCGTCTGCAAGCGGTGGCCGTCGATTGGAAAGCGTTGAAGAGTAGCGGCCGGCCGGTAATTGCGGTCGTGCGAATCAACGGCCAGCTCGCGCGATACAACGACGATCGGCTGCTCGGCGACCTGGACGGTCTGTTATCGCGATGGCGGCAAATGAGCACGCCGATCGCCGGCCTCGAGATCGATCATGATTGTGGCAGCGCCAGACTCGCGGCGTATGCGAAGTTTCTTGCGCGTGTTCGCGCGCATCTCGACCACACGATTCCCTTGTCGATAACCGCGCTGCCGGCGTGGCTATCCTCGCCTGAGCTTGACGCCGTATTCGCGCCGACGAGTGAGGTCGTCCTGCAGGTGCACATGGTGCAAAATCCGCGCGCAGGACTGTTCGATCCGGTGCAGGCACGCCGATGGATACAAGAAATGTCTCATCGCACGGACAAACCGTTTCGTGTTGCGCTTCCCGCATACGGGGTGCGGGTCACGTGGCGAGGAGACGGGAGCATGCTCGCCGTCGAAAGCGAGGAGCCGCTCCTCGCCGGCGGCTATTCGGCGAGCGAAATGATCGTCTCGCCAGAAGCGGTGTCAGGCGCTGCTGCGCGACCTCGAACGCGACGCGCCGGCCTGGCTTACTGGAATCGTATGGTTCCGGCTCCCGGTCGCCGGCGATGTTCGCGCATGGAGTCCCGAGACCTGGCGCGCGGTGGTCATGGGCAAGCCATTGCGACCACGGGTCGAGGCGATCGTCGAAAAGAGCGTGATACCGGGAATGAACAATATCGTACTGATTAACCAGGGAGACGTGGACGGTAGTATTGCCGCAGACGAATCGATCTGCCAGCTTCGTGCACGATAGCCGACGGGATCAATGGCTATACCCTTGCGCATAGCCAATCGGGACTCTCGATTGAGCGCCAGCAGGATGGACTGCTGCCCGGCCATCAGCGGCGATTGGTCGGCTGGATGCGTTGCACTCCGGCTCAGGTGGCAATTCATGCGCAACATTAAGCTTCAGCTGATCGTCGGGCTCGTCATTCTGTGTACGGAGACCTCGGTTGCACTCGCATGCGCGTTCGTCTTCCCGTGGCAACTGCTCGACAACCGGGAAGAGACGCTCGATAAAATGCCGGTCGAGGAACACAGTTTTGCGTGGGCCGAGGCGCACGCTTTCCCCTCGTCCAAAGACAAACTGATCGCTGTAGACGAACGAAGACTCGGACGAACCGGAGGCGGTGACTCACGCGGAGGTCACCGGACTGTCTTCCGATCAGGCCGAGGTCGTGCGCCAAATGCGGCTGGAGACTACCGGCGATAGTGCATTCAATAGAGGCGCAATGCTGCCCGCGTCCGTTCGGCTCTATACGGCCGGCGCTGTCGATTTTCACAAGAAATGATTCGGCCAAAGCGATCAGACGATTCAAGGCGATCCTCGACCTGCCCGCGAGCGAGCGCCGCGACCGCGAGGTTTGGGCTGCCTACATGCTCGGCCGGCTTTACGGCCGCAAGGGAGAAATTGGGGAAGCGTCCAAGTCATTCGCATTGACGCGCGAGTTGGTGAACAACGGTGCGCCCGACCCGCTGGGCCTCGGCGTTGCGAGCTTCGGAGAGGAAGCTCGGCTTCATCTCAAGCGCGCGCAAGCCTTGCAAAAGGTCGAGAAGATGTCTGCGAAGCAGCGGAGAGAAAACGACCATGAAATCATCGCTGCGGTCAGGCTCTATGCCAAACAGGCTGCCCACGGCTCGACCATTGGCATCGACTCGCTGCGGGAGGTGATAGATGAGGTGCTCGGTTACGATTCCGATGGCGCGATTTGCGATCCGATTGTTCAGCGGTTGTTGGTGACGCGAACGCTCAATGCCGATACTTTGCCTGACAGCGATCGCACCCCATCCACTTCCCAGATCTCGGGGCTGGTCAGGTCGGTACAGAAGTGCGGCTCCAGCAATCTCATCGATGCCGACCGGTTGGCTGCCATCGCATATCGCGACGGTGACTACCAGCTCGCGCATACTCTCGCGACTCAGATGACGACCCCGCTCGCCATGTGGGTGCAGGCAAGACTGCAAATGCAAAAGGGAGACGTTGGCGAAGCCGCAAAATATTACGCGGCGGCATCAAAGGCGTTTCCGCCTTCCGGCGACGCGAGTGAAGCCGATCAACGGGCCCAGGCGCTGCTGGTCGGAGAGAATGGCGTCCTGACGCTGTCGCGCGGGGAATATGTCGACGCTCTAGAACAGCTCTATCCTTACGCGGCCACATTCTGGGGCGATGTCGCGTACATCGCGGAACGGGTGCTCACCGTCGATGAGCTCAAGACCTTCGTCGATACTCATAGGAACACGCAATTCAACCCCTCCGTTTCGCTCGATAACCTAGCTCTGATTCCCGACAAACCGACAGACTCGACGCCTGGAGATAGCGAGAATGATAGCCATCCTGCTGATTGGTTGCCGAACCTTCTGGCGCGACGGCTCGTGCGCGCCGGACGCTATCGGGAAGCGTTGAATTATGTCCCGGCCCTCGAAGTGAAGTCTTCCACCGCGGCCGCGATTTCCAGTCCTGCGGCCATGCCAACAGTATCGGCCTCTACCACCGCCCCGTTTGCGGTTACAGTTGGGCAGACTCAGTTCATTCCAGAAAGCGTTGTAGCTACGAAGCCCAAGCGGCAAAAGCATTGGCATAAGCACCTGGTTCGCGAAAGTATTTTCGAAGTGCCGGAGGACGCAATCGCCGAATATATTCAAGGGTTGAATGACGCGAATACCGCTCGCTCCAATGTTGATCGCGCTCGAGGCTGGTACCGAGCCGCGATGTTGGCCGGCAATTTCAAAGCAGGCAATAAAATCATGGGTACCGAGGGGGAGCCGGATTACTACATGCAACCGTATATTGGGGAGGGCACCGGCCAACGCGAGCTTCACGACGACGATCGATTCGTGACCGACGGTGAGCGCCGGCGCTTCAAGGCTAGCGCGCCGAAGCCGAATTTGCGCTATCACTACATATTCGTCGGCGCCGATGAGGCGATCCGCGCGGCCGCTTTGCTTCCTCCGCGATCGCAGGCATTCGCTGCGGTCTTGTGTCATGCAACTTCGTGGATGACCGACGGGGAATCGTGTCCTGCCAACGCCGCCGGCCTGCGCACGTCACCTACCGCGTACGCCTCGGAGGCGGCGGGCATAGCCAACCCGCTCACTGTGGACGCGTTGTGGCCTGACGAGAGTGCCGCCCGCATCAATCTCACTTGCCAGCTATATCAGCGGTACCTGAAAGAGGGCGCGGTCGTGCCTTTGGCGACGGATTTTGGACAGGATTGCCCCGAACCGGATTTCGCCAGCGCCGTTCAGTTTGTGCAGGTGCAGACAATCCGCGAAGCCCGCCGACAGAGTCGGATAGTCCGCCACCGCTGGATTGTTCTCGTAAAGCTTCTATTGGTCGCTCTATGCCTCGCCGCGAGCACCTGGTGGTTCTTGCGGCACCGCTACGTTTGAAAATCTCAGCAATTCCGCGGGTGCAAACACTGGCGCGACCCTTAATCGTGCTTAGATTTATCCCTGCGTATCGGTTTGAAAAAATGAACAAGCGACACAAGCATCCTCAGGACGGAAATCCCGGTATGGATGGTGAATTCGACCCGGCCAACGCCGGGCCTGAGTCAGAGCAGGGCAGCGACGTCGGAATCGCTGCGGGCGCAGCTCGCCGAGAAAGACAAGGAAATCGCCGAGCTGAAGGACAAGTATCTTCGCACGCTCGCCGAGTCGGAAAATGCGCGCAAGCGAATCCGCCAGCAGAGCGAGGAATCGATACGCATCCAGCGCGAGGCGATTCTCCGCGACCTGCTTCCGATCATCGACAACCTCGAACGCGCGCTGGCGGCTGCTCGCAGTGGCACCGACGCCAAGACGATCGTCGATGGCGTCGAGATGACGGTGCGTGCGCTGATCGATTTTCTCCGCGCACAAGGCGTCACGCCGCTGAATTCGGTCGGACAGTCGTTCGATCCAAATCGGCATGAGGCAGTCGATCACGTGGCGTCCGAGGCGCATCCGCCGAACACGGTCGTCGATGAATTCCATCGCGGGTATCTGATTGGCGAGCGAGTTTTGCGGCCGGCGCGCGTATCGGTCGCGAAGGGAAATCGGAACCGATTCCGGAAAGCGAAACGGAGGCGAAACCGATTCCTCCGACGTTGAAAATAACTGAACCGTGGTTATCTGTATCTTAAGTTTTATATCAGGGGACCTCTAGAAACATGGCAAAAGTAATAGGTATCGACCTGGGCACGACGAATAGCTGCGTCGCAATCATGGAAGGTGGCGACCCGGTCGTTATCGCCAACTCCGAAGGCAGTCGCACGACGCCGTCGGTCGTCGCGTTTACCGAGGCAGGCGAGCGGCTGGTCGGGCAGATCGCCAAGCGCCAGTCGATCACCAATCCGACCAATACAGTGTTTGCGATCAAGCGCCTGATGGGCCGGCGCTACGACGACCCCGAAGTTCAAAAGGCCATGAAGGTGCTGCCGTACAAGATCGTGAAAAACGACGACGGCGCGGCGTGGGTCGAACTCCGCGGCAAGAAATACAGTCCGCCCGAGATTTCCGCGTTCATCCTGCAGAAGATGAAGCAGACGGCCGAGGACTACCTCGGGGAGAAAGTCACCGAGGCGGTTATCACCGTGCCCGCGTATTTCAACGACAGTCAGCGCCAGGCGACCAAGGATGCCGGCCGTATCGCCGGCCTCACCGTGCTGCGAATTATCAACGAGCCGACGGCGGCGTCGCTGGCCTACGGTCTGGACAAGAAGAAGGACGAAAAGATCGCCGTCTTCGATCTCGGCGGCGGTACGTTCGATATTTCAATTCTCGAACTCGGCGAAGGCGTCTTCGAGGTGAAGGCGACCAACGGCGACACCTTCCTGGGCGGCGAAGATTTCGATCAGCGCATCATGGATTACCTGGCTGACGAGTTCCGCAAGGATCAGGCAATCGATCTGCGCAAGGATCGGATGGCATTGCAGCGGCTCAAAGAGGCCGCCGAGAAGGCCAAGACTGAGCTGTCCACCGTGACCGAGACCGACATCAATCTGCCTTTCATCACCGCGGATCAGTCGGGGCCGAAGCATCTCAATATGAAGCTGACGCGCGCGAAGCTCGAAGCGCTGTGCGCCGACCTGCTCGACAGGCTCGATGCGCCGTGCGTGACTGCGCTGCGCGACGCGGGCCTCAAGGCGAGCGAGATCAACGAGATCGTGCTGGTCGGCGGCATGACCCGCATGCCTGCGGTGCAGGAGCGTGTGAAGCGCCTGTTCGGCAAAGAGGGGCACAAGGGCGTCAACCCGGATGAGGTCGTCGCGATCGGCGCGGCAATCCAGGCGGGAGTCCTCAAGGGCGAAGTCAAAGACGTCTTACTACTGGACGTGACTCCGCTGTCCCTCGGAATCGAAACGCTCGGCGGCGTGTTCACCAAGCTTATCGACAAGAACACGACGATTCCGACCCGCAAGAGCCAGGTGTTCTCAACCGCGCAGGACAATCAGACGGCCGTCACGATTCGCGTGTTCCAGGGCGAGCGCGAGATGGCGTCGGACAACAAACTGCTCGGCCAGTTCGACTTGATCGGAATTCCACCGGCCCCGCGCGGGATGCCGCAGGTCGAGGTCACCTTCGATATCGATGCGAACGGAATCGTGAACGTGCACGCGAAGGACCTCGGCACCAACAAGGAGCAGTCGATCAAGATTACTGCGTCGTCGGGACTCAACGAGGAAGAGATCAAGAAGATGGTGCGCGAGGCCGAAGCACATGCGGCGGAAGATCATGCCCGCCGTCAGCAGGCCGAGGCGCGCAACAAGCTCGACAACCTGATCTACACGACCGAGAAGACGCTCAAGGATCACGGCGCCGAAGTTGACGAGGCCGGACGCAAGGCGGTCGAAGACGCGCTCGCGGAGGCTCGGACCAAGCTCGAATCCAAGGACCCCGACGAGATCAATCGCGCGGCCGATGCGCTGCAAAACGCGTCGCACAAACTGGCCGAAGCGATGTACAGCAAGACCAAAGCTGGCGCGGGGCCGCAGGCCGGCGCCGGCCCACAGGATGGCGCGGGCGGCCAGACTGGCGCCCAGAGCGGGAACGGCGAAAGTGCGGCAAAAGAAGACGTCGTCGATGCGGACTACAAGGAAGTCAAAGATCAATAGCAATCGAAGGGGCCGCGCAAGCGGCCCTTCTCGTATCGCCAGCGCAATGGCGTCCTCGCCGACGTTCGCATAGAATCTCTGCGCGATGCCGTCTGCACAAAAACGCGATTACTACGAAGTCCTCGGCGTCAATCGCGGCGCCGGCGAAACTGAGCTGAAGAAAGCCTACCGCACTCTCGCGATTCAGTTTCATCCCGATCGCAATCCCGGCAACAAGGATGCCGAGGAGCGCTTCAAGGAACTCAACGAGGCCTACCAGGTCCTGTCGGATCCTGAGCGGCGGGCACAGTACGATCGTTTTGGGCATGCGGCGTTCCAGGGACCGCAGGGTGGTCCGGGCGGCTTCGGCGGTTTCGATTTCAGCCAGGGCTTCGAGGAAGTCTTCTCCGATATTTTTGGCGATTTCTTCGGCACCGGCCGCGGGCGATCGCGTTCGCGCACCCGGCGCGGCGACGACCTGCGTTACGATCTCGAAATAGAATTCGAGGAAGCGGCGCGCGGAATCGAGAAGGTCGTAAAGTTCCAGCGCCTCACCCAGTGCGAAGCCTGCAACGGAACGCGAGCGCGCGGCGGCTCCAGTGGCGCACGCCAGTGCCCCAATTGCCGCGGCAGCGGCCAGGTCCGTACCCAGCAAGGATTTTTTTCGATCTCGACGACCTGCGGGCAATGCCGCGGCGAGGGCATGATCATCTCCGACCCATGCCCCAAGTGCCAGGGTCAGGGACGTATCCGCAAGGCTGAATCGCTGGCGGTGAAGATTCCGCCGGGCGTCGACAACGGCTCGCGTCTGAAGCTGCGCGGCGAAGGCGAAGCCGGCTACGGCGGCGGACCGCAAGGCGATCTCTACGTCGTCATCCACGTCAAGGAGCACGAGATGTTCGTGCGCCAGGACAACGACGTGATAATCGAGGCGCCGATCAGCTTCCCGCAGGCGGCGGTCGGCACCGAGATCGAAGTACCGACGCTCGAAGGGAAAGTGAAGCTCAAGATTCCGCCGGGCACACAGTCGGGAAAGATCCTGCGCCTCAAGGGCAAGGGCATCGTCGATCTGCACGGCTACGGACGCGGCGATCAGCTGATCAAAGTGATCGTCGAGACGCCGCGGAGTCTGACCGCGCGCCAGCGCGAACTGCTCGAGGAATTCGCCAAGCTCGACGGCAAAGCCGTCAACCATCCGCTCTCCAAGGGCTTCGTGGACAAGCTCAAGGAGATGTTCGGCTAGCCTCCGTGTACCAACGCCATCCGGCGAAGGAGAAGCTCATGGCCTGCAATTCGTGTGAAAGCAGCGGAAGATTCCGGGCGAGCTATTGCGACGATTGCGAGCGCTGGACTTTCCACGTCGACAAGCACGACCTGCTGATCGCAGCCGGACTCATGGCAGTCGCCGCAGTGATAGTCCTTCAACCGGAGCTACTGTTTGCGCCCGCAGGCATCATGTTCGCGAAACGCGCAATCGGAGCGCTCGTGTAGGCAATTCCGCGCCGCTCAGCGCGGGACGTGCACCAACTCCAGCTTCAGTCCGTCGGGATCGGTGAAAAACACCGCGTAGTATCCCGGCAGGTAGTCATACTCCTTCGGCGGATCGGTGACCTTGCCGCCGTTCGAAGAAATTTTTTCACTCAGCTGGTCTATCTGCTGACGACTCTCTGCAGCGAACGCGACCTCGCACAGTCCGACGCGATGGCGATGGAACTTGTCGGCGCGAAATTCCGGATCTGAAGGCCGAATCCATAGCGAGCCGTGATCCCCGAAATAGCCAGTGGTGACATCGGTATTCGGCTGATCGTAGGACATCGCCTTCGGATAGCCGATTTGCGGCATCAGCCACGAGTAGAACTT
The DNA here is from genome assembly GCA_963794325.1 of uncultured delta proteobacterium. GTDB lineage: Bacteria > Desulfobacterota > Binatia > Binatales > Binataceae > Binatus. The sequence continues at coordinate 421,702 of CAWCDG010000004.1, forward strand.
TTTCGCGGCCGCATAGTCGTTGACGTTGACGATGATATGGTCGACTCCCGCGCGCATAACGACACCTCCGTGCAGTAACTAACTTTGTACGCGGCCCAGCGCGTCGAACAAAGCTGCGCGCATCACGCCCGCCGGCGGCGCAACCCGATTGAAGAGCTTGAACGCGAGCTCGCCCTGATTCACCAGCATCCCGGCGCCGTCAGCCGCGCGCCGTCCAGCGGCCAGGGCGGGCTTGATGAACTCGGTCGGCTGAGCCGAATAGATCAGATCATAGAATAAGCAATCATCCGGAGTTGAACTGTAGTCGAGGCGCGCGAATCGCCCAGTAGTCAGACCCATCGAAGTCGCGTTGACGATCAATCGCGCCTCGGCCAGCAGATCCGAATCAACCAGCGCGTCGAGCCCGCGAGGCTCGCCCGATGTGCGCGCGCCCTTCGCAGCAAATCGGCGCGCGAGCGATGCTGCGCGCGACGGCGTGCGATTCGCGATCACCACCCGGCTCGCGCCCAGCCGGATGCATGCGAGAACCGATGATGCTGCGCCGCCACCCGCGCCGATCACGATGGCGAGGCGTCCACGCAGCTCGCATCCGAGATCGCGCAAATCGCGCTCGAGGCCGCGCGCGTCAGTATTGTCGCCGCGGAGCACGCCGCGCCGATTGACGACGCAATTGACCGCGCCCAGCATGCGCGCCTCTCCAGTGAGATCCTTGATCAGCCGGGCCGCCACTTGCTTGTGCGGCACCGTCAGATTTATGCCGATGATTCCAAGCGGAGGAATCGCGCGAAGTGCCGATGCAAGATTCGCCGACGTGACACGAAACGCCGCATATGTTCGGCTCATGCCGAGCGCCGCGTAGGCCGCATTGTGCATCGCGGGTGATTTGGAATGCTCGATGGGATCGCCGAAGATTCCTGCGACCGCCGTGTCGCTGGTGGTAGGCAATCGAAATCAGCCGATGGGATGAGCGGCGCGCTCAGCGCGCACCTCTTCCGCGGTGAATACCCAGCTGTACTTCAACCCCGCGCGCGCGAACGCTTCGACTGCGCCCTCGCCGCGCTCGACCAGTGCGATTGCCGCGAGGACGTTGCCGCCCGCTTCGCGCATCGCAGCCACCGCTTGCAAACTCGAGCCGCCGGTCGTAATCGTGTCGTCGATCACCGCCGTCTTCAGTCCGGGCTTAAACGCACCCTCGACCATTTGCTGCAAGCCGTGCTGCTTGGTTTCTTTACGCACGAAAAAACCGCGAATCTCGACGCCATTGCGATACGCCGCCGCTATCGCCGCATCAGTGACCGGTAGCGCGCCGGCCGCCATGCCGCCGATTTGCTCGACACCAGCCGCCTTCGCGAGTTCAAGGACCAGTTCTCCGGCGAGGTACGCACCACGTGGCAGGTACAGCGTGCGTTTACAGTCGACGTAGTAATTAGATGCGCGTCCCGACGAGAGCGTGAGTTTTCGCTCGAAATACGACTCCCGGGCGAGCATCGCCAGCAATTCGCGGCGTTCTTCAGATTTCATATACCTGTTGAAGCGTGATCTTAACCGATGCAGCGCAGGGCACAAGAGCGATATAATATTGGTCGCGCTGGTGATAGCGTTAAGGGTGCCCGAAGGGAACAATGGACGCGCGTTACGGTCCGCAGGGCACGAAAAGGAGAGATAGCGAATCGCCATGAGTCCCGCGACTCGGGCGCCAAGCGATATAAGTGATAAGCAACGATTCACCCCGTGTGATCGGAACCGGCACTGCATTACCCGCCAACTACGTCGATCAGGAGCAACTGACCTCGCGACTCCGGGAGCTGTGGGAGAAGCGATGGTCGGATCTGCGCCGCTTCGACAAAATCCAGGGCGCGCTCGGAATCACCGGGCGTCATCTTGCGCTGCCGATCGAGGAATACATACCGCTCGACACCTTCGCCAAGACCAACGACGCCTGGATGCGGGCCGCGCCGGAAGTCGGAACGGCGGCGGCTGAGATTGCGCTCGAACGCGCCGGGCTGAAGCCTCGCGACGTCGATCATCTGTTCTTTGTCACCGTCACCGGCATCGCGGTGCCGAGCATCGACACCCGCGTCATCAGCGCGCTCGGGATGCGCAAGGACATCAAGCGCACCCCAATCTTCGGGCTGGGATGCGTCGCGGGAGCGACGGGAACGGCTCGTGCCGCCGATTACATCCGCGCGTATCCGTCGGAAGTCGCGATGCTGCTGTCGGTCGAGTTGTGCTCGCTGACCTTGCAGCGCGAGGATCTTTCGATCGCAAATATCATCGCGTCCGGCCTGTTCGGCGACGGCGCGGCCGCGATGCTGATAGGCGGCAATGCCAGTGCGGAGGACGGTCCGCAGGTAGTTGCGACGCGCTCGCTGGTGTTTCCAAACACTGAAGAAATACTCGGCTGGGAGATCGTCGACAGCGGCTTCAAAATCGTGCTGTCGTCGAAGCTCACCGACCTCGTGCGCGCCAACATACTCGACGAAGTGGATTCATTCCTCGCCAAGCAGAACATCGACCGCTCGCATATCAAGCATTGGATCGCGCATGCCGGCGGCCCGAAGGTGCTCGAGACCCTTGAAGGCGCGCTCGCTCTCCCCGAAGGCGCGCTGGAGCGTTCGTGGCACTCGCTGCGATCGGTCGGAAATCTCTCGTCGGCGTCCGTGATGTTCATCCTCGACGAACTACTCGAGGACCACGTCGCCGCTCCCGGAGAGTACGGCATGATTGTCGGGATGGGCCCCGGATTCTCGGTCGAGCTGGTTCTTCTGAAATGGTGATCTCGCTGAAGTGGTGATTTCGCTCCGGACCTACCTAATCATTCTCGCGATTCTGATCGTTGAGCGGATCTTCGAACTGGATCGTGCGCGTCGCAATGCGCGCCGCGCGTTCGAGCACGGCGCAATCGAAGTCGGGCAGGCGCACTATCGCGTGATGGTCGCATTTCATGCGCTGTTCATCGGGTCATGCGCCGTCGAGGCCACATTTTTCCCGCGCGCATTTCCACCGATCGTCGCGTGGATCGCGTTATGCGCTGAAATCGTCGCGCAGGCGCTTCGCTACTGGGCGGTCACCACGCTCGGCGATCGATGGAACACGCGAATCATCGTAACTCCGGAGCGCGCTCCGGTAACCACCGGCCCATATCGCTTCATGCGCCATCCCAACTATCTCGCGGTCGTGATCGAGATCGCCGCGGTGCCGATGATCGGTGGTGCGGTCTTTACGGCGATCGCATTCTCGATCGGCAACGCGCTGATTCTGGCGGTACGAATTCCAGCCGAAGAGCGCGCGATGGGCGGGCGCTATGCCGACGCACTTGGCTCGCGCCGCCGGTTTTTCCCAGGCTTGCGCCATAGCTAAGATAGTCGGGTGTTCTTCGCGCCCTTCCTCGCCGTCTACGCGATCCTCTTCTTCTTCGTCCTCGCGTTCTTTTTTATCGCGCTCGAAATTCACGTCATCAGCTACGCCTTCGTAACGCTCGGGCTGTCCCCCGAGATGGCTTTCGCCGCGCTGCTCGCGAGTCTGTTCGGGAGCTACATCAATATTCCGATCACGCGCGTCGCTGGCGGCCCGCCCCATCCGGCCGGGGTCGTGCGCAGCTTCGGGATTCGCTACCAGGTGCCGACTCGCTACACGACCGACTCGACTATCGTCGCGATAAATGTCGGCGGCGCGATCGTCCCGCTGGTCATCTCGCTGTATCTGCTGATGCAGATGCCCTCGATAATCGTGCCGGCGATGATCGGTGTCGCGATCGTTACGGCTATCGTCCATCGTTTCGCGATGCCGGTTCCCGGTCTGGGAATCGCTACGCCGATGCTGATCCCGCCTATCGTCGCAGCGCTATGCGGCTATTTCCTCGGCTCTTCGCAGCACCATCGCGACGCCGTCGCCTTCATCAGCGGCGTGATGGGCACACTGATCGGCGCAGATCTGCTCAACCTCCCCAAGCTGCGCGATTTGGGCGCGCCGGTCGCATCAATCGGCGGGGCCGGCACCTTCGACGGAATCTTCCTGACCGGAATCGTCGCCGTCCTGCTGGCGTGATCGGCAAATAGGCGACTCTACTAAACAGTTCGGCGCGTTACGCAGGCTTGAATTTCACGAGCGTATGGTCGGGCGTCACGTCGTCGAAGAAGACCTGGACCGGCATCTCGACGCGTACCTGCTCAGGCGCCGCGACAATATTGGTTGTCATGCGCGGGCCTTCGGCCAGCTCGACGATCGCCAGTACGTACGGCGCGTCGGCAAACGCGCGGCTCGACGCTCGCCGCACGACTGTATAGCTGTACACTTTGCCGCGCCCGCTCACGCGCTCCCACGCGAGCTTGTCCGCGAAACATTTCGGGCATCGATCGCGCGGATAGTAGACGTACTCGCGGCACGCGCCGCATCGCTGAATCGTCAATTCATGACGCCGCGCCGCCTCCCAGAATGGACGGCTGGTTGGCGATGGCTTCGGAAGCGGTTTGTAGTATTCGCTCATGATCGTCGCTCCAGCACGAGACTTGCCTGCTCGCTCATAATCCCGCCGTTGCCGTTGACGTAGCCGAGCGCCGCGTTTTTGACCTGGCGCTCGCCGCCACGTCCCATCAATTGTCGAATCGCTTCCGTCACGTGACTCATGCCGCCCGCCAGTCCCGGCTGTCCAAACGACAATTGCCCGCCATGCGTGTTGCACGGAAAGTCGCCCGCGTAGGTCAGGTCGTGCTCCGCGACGAACGGCCCGCCCTGCCCTTTCTTGCAGAAACCCGCATCTTCGAGCGTGACGATCACCGTGATCGTGTAGCAGTCGTACGGGCACACAATGTCCATGTCCTTCGGTTGCAGCCCCGCCATCTTGAACGCATTCTCGGCCGCCGGCTTGATCGGCGACGTCGTGATCGATGGCGCGTAAGTGATCGTCGAATGGTTCGCCGCTTCGCCCGCGCCGAGCAGCCATATCGGCGGATTCTTGGAGCGCTTGGCCACCTCGGGCGAGGCGACAATTATCGCAGCGCCGCCACTCACCGGACTTACGATTTCATACAGATGCAGCGGATCGACGATCATGCGCGAGTTCAGCACGTCGTCGATCGTAATCGCCTTGTCGTTGAAGGTCGCGAGCGGATTCTTGAGCGCGTTGGTCCGCTGATCGACCGCGACCTTCGCCATCTGCCGCGCCGTGGTTCCGTACTCATGCATATGGCGATGTGCGATCATCGCGTAGCCGCAATTCGCGCCAATATTTCCGTAGGGCGCTTCGAACTCGCGCTGCACCGACACGACCGGCGGACGCTGGTCGCCCGCCTTGTTCAAATCCGCGACGATACACAACACCGCGTCGCACATTCCCGCGTCGATCGCCGCCGCCGCGCGCCAGATCATGCCGGCCGGACTCGCGCCGCCGATATCAACCTGGTTCAGCATCCGCACGTTCAGCCCCAGCACTTCGGCCGCGCTGGCCGGGTAAATCATCCCCGGATCGGAAAACGGTACGCCGACCAGGAAGCCGTCGATATCTTTTTTCTCGAGCCCCGCGTCCGCGATCGCCTCGGCCGCGACGCGCGCCATCAGCCCGAGCGCGGTCAGGTCGCCGGGTTCCTTGACCGGTTTGAGTTCGCCGATTCCAATCGCCGCGGCTTTTCCTTTCAGGCTCATCGCATCGACTCCCGCGTTTTCATTTTCTCGATTACGACTACCACAAATTGCGCCTCGCCAGTCTGCCGCGACGCGGTTCTATCGGGTGAAAAAATCTTATAGCTTTGTTCGTTCGAGGTACTTTTAACCAAATGGCATTTATCATCTGTGACGACCACAACCTTGATGTCGAAGCCGACGGGGTCGACAACGCCGTCGCCAAGCAACTGATGCTGACCGATTCAAAACCGGACGCGACAGTCGTTGAAAAAGAGATCATCGAGTTCGGAAAAACGCATCGCCACTGCAACATCCGAATTCTCGCCGGCTGATTTTCAGATTCGCTGCGCGATCTCGAATTCAGATTAGGTCGTCGCTCTCACACGCCCGCGCGCATTTTACGCATTCGATGTTGACCAGCCGCGCAAGCGGCAGATACACTGCCAAAGCGGGGTGGAGCAGTCTGGTAGCTCGCCGGGCTCATAACCCGGAGGTCGAAGGTTCAAATCCTTCCCCCGCAACCAATCAGCCTTGTTCTTCAGTTCTCGCTCACGAAGAACGTTTCCTCATAACCGCATATCCCACCGGCGCCATCAAAGCGGGAGTTCGAATATGGACAAAATCAAAGTGATTCACGACGCTGTCGGGCGTACGCTGACAGTTTGGTTCGATGAGCATTCGAAAGAAAGTATCTGCGAAGAAACCACTGATGAAGTGGTATTGGTGAAGAACGCCGAGCGCCAAATCATCGGCTTTGAACTACTGCACTATCATCCTGCCGCGGATAACGCGTCCGTCGCGGTCGAAGCCATCGTGCGCCTCGAGCCCTAGACAAATCCCTTAAGAATACTGAGCTATCGATAGATTCCGACTCCCGGATCCATCCTCGCTTTGAGCGTACTCGATCTGCTACCATAAGTAGTACCAGCGGTAAGAATTTTGGTGAGATATGAGTGCAGCAAAACTTTCGGTATCGCTTCCTGACTCGCTCGCGGGATTCGTCGAGAACTACCGCAAAACGCGTGGTCTGAAGAGTCGATCCCAAGTCTTCGAGGAAGCAATCAAGCTCCTTCGCAACCGGGAATTGGAAGCTGCGTACCGCGCGGCCAACTCGGAAATCGAGGACGTCTGGGATAGCGCGGTTTCGGATGGACTGTCCGATGAGACGTGGTGAAATTTATTTCGCTGATCTGAGTCCCATTATCGGCGCTGAGATCGGTAAACGGCGACCGGTGCTAATCGTCAGCAACGAAGCGAATAATCAAGCGGCCAACACCGTCACCGTCCTGCCGATCACGTCTAACACCAGCAGGATCTATCCCTTTGAGATCTCACTGTCTTCCAAGGACAGCGGCCTGCCCAGATCATCGAAAGCTCTCGCGCAACAAATCCGCACTATCTCAAAGGAACGCATTCTAGGCAGAGCTCTGGGTTCCCTAAATGCCGTTCTGATGCGGAAAGTGGCGGACGCGATGCGTCTTCATCTCGATCTCTAAACTACAAAACAAGGTCAAATCTGCTTGCCCCACGTGTCGAGATACGCGAGCTGCTCGACTGGGCGACGGATCAGTGGGCCGTGGCCGCGGCCGACTGGATATCCAATCGGAATCGCGGCGGCGGTGTACCACGGATCGGGTATCGCCAGCAGCTTGCGGACTTCGGGCTCGCATTCGCATAGCAGCGTCGTCAGCACACAGCCGAGGCCTTCGGCGCGGCATGCGAGCAGCAGGTTCTCGACCGCGGGGTAAACCGATCCGCCGCCGACCACTGAGACGCGTTCCTGCTTGGCGTCCGTGATCGCCATATTTTTCGGATTAAAGCAGAACACGGCGACCACCGGCGTCTCACCGAAATGCGCGCCGAGGTAGTCGCCCGCCGCCAGCGTCCGTTCGGCCCGCGCGCGAACTTCGGCCGGCGCGCTGGCCGGAATCGCGCCGCGGTATTGCTTCGAGTACGCGACCCATCGCTCGTTGTAGAGCTTTCCGAGCGGCTCCTTGAGCGCACGATCTTTCACGGCGACTATCCGCCATGGCTGGACGTTGCCGCCGGTTGGCGCCCAGGTTGCCGCTTCGAGCACGCGATGCAGCACGTCGTCGGGTATCGGGTCGGGCCGCAACCGCCTGACGGCGCGCAGCGTGCGCATCGTTTCGTAGATTCCCATTTCCGGCATTTTCGTTTTCTCCTTTCGTGCGCGCGCGTTCATCCCGCGCCGAGGTGAGAGTGCACCACTCCGATGGCCGCCAAAGCAAACAGCGCGACGTCCATCGACGCATGCGCAATAATCGACGCCTCGAGACCGCGCCGCAAATACAAGCGCCCGAACACCACTCCCTCCCACGTCTGCGGCATCACGAGTGCGCCGAGTAGAAATTTCGGCGTGCTATGGAACATCGTCCCGGCCAGCGGCGCCAGATGAATCAAGCCGAACAGATAACCTTGCACGAGCGTCACAATCCACAGCGCGCGGGGTCCCGGATGGCCCCGCGAGTCGCGCGACATCAGTCTCGCTAACCATCCAAGGATGGCGTAGAGCACAAATCGAAACTCGATTTCCTCGCTGACCGCGGCCGCGATTGCAACCAACGCTCCGACGAATGCGATCCGGCCCGGCGCAACCGTCAGCATCGGCGTGTTCGGCAACTTGAAGCCCGCGCTTCGGTGACTAATCAGCAGGAGCGGCACGATCAGAATCGCCAGCACACTCGCGCCCGCGACCGCCGCCAGGAATGCGTAGCCAATTGAAACGCGGAGCAAGCTTCGAATCGAGAAATGTAATTTTTCTCCCGCGCACTTTGCCGCGATCAACGGCGCGCCGGGCAGTCCGAGCTCGAGGCTGAGTCGAACCGACAACGGCATCAGCGCCGCGCATATCATCGTGAACCCGAGGAACGGCAGCGCGTGCACGAGTTCCGATCGGTCGAGCGATTTTAATGCGAACGCGAGCGGGTACTCGACGATCGCGCCGGCTATCGCCAGCCCCGCCAGCAACATCGACTCGCGCCGCCTCGCCGCGGCAGACATCACCGGCGGAACCCACGACGGGTCCGGGCTAACTGCCGCCGGCTCGCTCACTTGATCGTCGGGATAAATTCGGGGACGTCCTTCGACGGCTTCATCTTCCACTTGGGCTTGCGCTTCTCGACGAACGCGCTGACGCCCTCGTACGCGTCGGGCTGCTTGCCCGCCCAGACGAACGCGCGAGTATCTTCTTTCTGCGCTTTCTCCGCCTCCGGTTCCGCGAGCAGGCTGTAGATAAGTCGTTTGGTTATCGCGACCGACACCGGCGCGGTATTCTGCGCGATGTCGAGCGCCATCTCGCGCACCTTCGGCATGAACTCCGCGTCGGGCCATACGTGGCTCACGATTCCGAACTCGAGCGCCTCCCGCGCGCTGATTATCCGCCCGGTCATCAGCAGCTCGTTGGCCTTTGCGACGCCGATCATTCGCGGGACGGTCCACAGGCTGAGCGCCTCCGGCACGACGCCGCGACGCACGAAAACGAATCCGATCCGCGCACTCTCGGCGGCGACGCGGATGTCCCACTGCATCGGCAGCGTGATTCCCATCCCGACCGCCGGCCCGTTGATTGCCGCGATGATCGGCTTGCGGACGTTCCATGGCCGGATCGCCGGCGCCGGACGATTCGCGACGCTCCGCTGCGCGCGTCGGCGTCGAAGGTGTTGCCGCCGCTCGACAGGTCAGCGCCCGCACTGAACGCGCGCCCGGCACCGGTGACGACGATCACGCGCACGTCGTCGTCCTTGTCGTACTCGGCGAACGATGCGTACAGATCGGCGGCCATCGTGCCCGTGAACGCATTCAGTTTCTCGGGACGATTGAGCGTAACAGTCGCGACGCCGTCTTTGACTTCCTTCAATATATGTTCACTGGCCATCTAAGTTGCTCCTTATGGAGAAGGCTAAGTTGATTCTCGCTCTTATTACTGGGTGCGGGGGTCGCCCCTGCCGCGGGCGCGGGGCGCGAAGCCCCGCATACAAATTCTCCCTACTTCTTCGCATCCACATTTAGCGCGTCGGCGAATGCCATCATCTGCGTGATCTGTTCCCGGACCAGTTCGGGATTGTTACCTGCAGCCTTGTCCAGGTCGCCGATCTCTTCCGGGACGTACCAATGGAGCTTGTCGGAGTTGTAGGCCTCCCAGACGATCTTCGCGACTTCGATCGGATGGATCAGGCGGAACATTCCTTCCTTCGGCGCGCGCTCGGCGGTTCCCGGCGGCAGAATCGCGGTGTCGATCAGGCCCGGCAACGTGTCGGCGGCGCGCACGCCGTAGCGGCGGAACTCGATCGACAGCGCCTCGGTCAATCCCTTCACCGCATGCTTGGTGGCGGAGTACACGGCGATTCCCGGCATCCCGTAAGTAGCGGACGAGGAGGACGTGGTGAAACAGAGTGAGTTCGGCGTCGCCTTGAGCAGGCCAATCGCGGAATGAATTCCGTTGAGCACGCCGATAAAGTTCACGCGCACGACGCGCAGGATGTCCTCGAACGGCTGCTCATCGAAGAAGCCGCCGACGCCGATGCCGGCGTTGTTATACAGGATATCCATCTTGCCGCCGGTCGCCGCGCCGAACTCCGCGAGCGCCTTTTCGTAGTCGGGCTTGTCGGTGACATCGAGCCGCCGCACGATGCAGTTGTCGGCGCCCAGTTCCTTTTCGAGCGCGCGCAGGCCGTCGGCGTTGACGTCGTAGCCGCCGATGAACCATCCCTTGTCGCGGAACAGGCGCGCAGTCTCGCGGCCCATCCCGGACGCAGCGCCGGTGATAAAGATCGATTTGCGGCCGTTGGCAGTTCCCATAGAATTCTCCCGTGTCGTTACTTCGGATCGAACATAGTCGAAACGCCAAGCCGCTGGCGAATGGTCGCGCGGGAACCCAATCGCCTGCGCGGCGGGCGGCGTCGACACCGTCGCGGGGGGGGGACCCCTGCACCCAGTGAGAAAGTGAAAAACGCAAAGTTGCGCGCGGCGCGCTACTTTGCTCTCAGGGGCGATGAGATGGAGTGCTTCGTTTACGTGCTCGGTAGCTGCGGCCACGACGGATATCGAACCTACGTCGGATGGACCAACGACCTGGATCGACGCATCGCGCGTCACAACGCCGGCACAGGCGCCCGGTCAACCCGCGGCCGCGTCTGGTTCCTGTTGTACGCGGAGCGCCACGACTCGCGCGAGGCGGCGATGAGTCGCGAGTGGCACCTGAAGAGGAATCGCGCGTTCCGAAAAAGTCTAACCGACCGCGAATTGTGATTGAGGGCCTGTCTGGCAGGAGCCGAATCTTGAATCGCGCCCTGCATAGGACCCTCACCTTCATACTCTCTCTTACAAGGGAGCTTTGCGTAAACAACGCCGGCCGCAGGAGCGTCCGTCGAGATTCTTCGCTACAGCAGCTTTCGCTCAGAATGACGCAAGGAGGCGTCCTGTTCTTTGTGTCATCCTGAGCGTAGCGAAGGAACTCGCGCGCTAGCGCGTCTCACCGCAGCACCAACATATGACCTCTACTTCCTGAAATCGATTGGCTGCGGGCAGGCGGAGCCGCCGGCGTTGTAGCCGTAGACCATTTCGCCGCCCAGGTCTGCGCCTGATGCGATTAGTGCCATGACTGCTACCAGGCCGACTAGGAAGACGTAGCGGAATCGCGTTGGCATCGGGCGCGATGCTAGCGCCCAGATTGTTAGGGCGCCGGTTAGTATCGACGCTGCTACCATCAGGTGCTTGTGATGACTTAGTAGTTCGTGGCGGACTGACTGTGACACCATCAGGCCGGGGGCGGCGTAGAAGCCACTGGCTAGTGCTACTGCCGCGCTTATTGCGCCTAGCAGCAGCATCCACAGCGCGGTCCACTGCAATCGCTCGCTCGCGCTGATCCATGCGAGGAAATACAGCAGCGTCGCGCCGTAGATGAACGCGATCGGGAAATGCACTATCAGAGGATGGTAATTCTGTAGCTGCGACGCGCCCGGCAGGATGCGCTCTAGCACGCTGGTTCCTTGCGCGATGCTGCTACGCTACTTCACTGACTCGACGACCAGGTAATCGGTGCCGTTCTTGGTGTATTCCTTGCCGGTCACGGTTACCTCGTCTTCCATGTGCTGGATAACATCTTGCGGCAGCGGCGACGCATCCTTGTTGGGCAGCAGGATGTAGGACTTATCGGTGCCCTTTTCGATTAGCGTCACCGGAATTCCCGCGGACGCACACTTGATTGCGCACTGTTTGTGGCCAGCGCCCTTTGCGCCCATCGTGCCGTAGCAGTACGAGTCTTCGAGATTGCCGGTGACAGATTTCGAGCTGGTGTCGGCGGCGAGTGCCATGCCAGTGAGTCCGATTGCTATGATTAGTCCTAGTCCGAAATTAGCGAGACGTTTCACGATTCACCTCCAGAGAAGCGAGCGAAGATTGAGCAACCTAACCCCTGACCCCTTCCCATAGTGGGAAGGGGAACTAGAGGGAGAGGGTTAGTGCGAGGTCATATGGAGCATGCAATGCGCGCCCATGCCGTGGCTGCCGCCGCTGCAGCAGGAGGCGCTCGGGCAGCAGCCCTGCTTTTTCACGCAGCATTCAGGCGTATCAGACGCGCGCGTGCCGCTCGCGGCGTTCATTGCGAACGGCGTGACCATCACGGTCGCGAGAATTGCCATCCATGCGAGTTTTCTCATGATGAAGTTCCCTCCGGGTTGACGTTTAGCGTCGATAAGAACGTGCTTCGACGGTCGAGCCGACGTCGCCGCCGCCGAATATCTCGCGCCATCCCTTGCGCCGGCGGCCGCCGGGCAATCGCGCGCCCATCCGCTGCAAGTGCGTCTCGAGAATCTGCTTGAGTTCCTCGTTAAGCCGCTCTATCTCGACTTCTTCGGGCATCCGGGGCCGCGCCTGACCTTCGGTGATGTTGCCGCGCCGGCGCCCGTAGAGCTGTTGCAACCGCAGCTCCGCCTTCGCGAACATCGCTTTGTACTTGTAGTCGAGCCTGCTGAGCGCATCGGTCATCGCGGCCAACTCGACGAACCTGCGCCGCATCCGCCACCATTCGAACATCGTCAGGAGCATCACGCCGAACATGATCGCCGCAAAGATGCCGAGGCTGACCGCGGTCGCCTTCCACCATGGCAGAATCTTCACCGAACTTTGCAAATCCTGGTTTTCGCCGGTCAGCTCCTGAACCTGCGTCTGGAGCGTTTTGACCTGCTCCTGCGCAGAATCGGACTTCTGCTCCGCCGCCTGCTGCTGCGCGCTCAGCGTCTCGACCTGCGACCTGAGGTTGGAAACCTCGGTGGTGAAGGGATGCGGAATCTTCAGCACCTCGTCAACCTGCAGCTCGTCATCAACATGCATCCGGTTGGCGTGGGCAATCTCGTCGGGCGTGACACCGAACATCTGGGCAATGTTGCCGACCGTATCGCCGGAGCGCACCGTGTACGGAATGACGTTGGCGGGCTTGACTGGCTTGGGCGCCGATTCGTCCGCGGGCTCTGCCGTAGCGTCGGACGGGTCAGTCGCGGTGGACGGGCGCACCACTCGTGAGGGCGGCGACGACGGCGGTATCGTGCTCTCGTTGATGCCGTCCTGTGCGAACGCAAGCCCGTATCCGGCAACGATAAACGTCACCACGAGGGCAAGTCTGGAAAAAGTTGACCTGTACCGTCGGGCGCTCATGATTGAACCCTTCGCCTGCGAACTGCTTCCAGTATCTATCAGATTCCGGTCACGGTCTAGGATGTAGCAACCATGCTATGTTGCTCTGGTTTCAGTGGGGCGGGCCGCCGTGCCCGCCTCTCCCTCATGGTTGAAGTTCTTTAGAAATAAGTTGAGTCATTCGTCGGTAAGCGTGGACGCGGACGCGTCGATGGCGGGCACGGCGGCCCGCCCCACTATAGATGCAGCGCGGCATAAGCAGCGCCCACCACACCACCCTGCGGACCCAGCGCAGCGCGCACGATTTTTGCTTGCGAGGCGATCGCCGTAAACGCTCGCTCACGCACCTGCGCATTCATGGTTTTGCGCATGTAGGGCAGCGCGCCGGCAACCCCGCCTCCAATCACGACCAGCTCGGGGTTGAAGATATTGAGAAACGACGCGATCGCGATTCCCAGGTAGTGACCGGCGGTCGCAAAAGCCTCGAGCGCGAGCCGGTCGCCACGGCGAGCCAAGGCGGACAGTCCTCGCACCGAGAAATTTTTTTCAGAATCGACGATTTGCGCTGGTAGTGGCGACCCCGGTGGCAGGCCAAGGCGTGTTTCGACCAAACCCCGCAGGCCGGACGCCGAGGCGTAAGACTCGAGGCATCCGTGCGATCCGCAATCGCATGGCGGTCCGTCGGGATTGACCGTCACGTGGCCCAATTCGCCCGCCATACCGGTCAACCCGTGAACCAGCTTGCCCCCGACGATCAGCCCGCCGCCGACGCCGGTGCCGAGCGTCAGCAGCACGACGTCGCGACGTCCGCGCGCAGCACCGCGCCAGTATTCGCCGAGCGCCCAGGCGTTGGCGTCATTGTCGACGACCACCTTGCGGCCGATCAGTTCTTCGAGCTTGTTGCGCAGCGGGTATCCGCGCCATGCGGCGACATGCGGCGCCTGCATCACGGTGCCGGTGTGAACGTTGAGCGGCCCGGGGACGGCGACTCCGATCGCGCGAGGAGAGCCGAGTCCGCGCCGGCGCGCGGTGTCGAGCAGATGAAGGGTTTGCACGGCGATATTTTCAGCGACGTCGCCGGCCTTGCGCGATGCGAGCGACGGGCCGTGCTCAATCATTAAGACATCGCCGGTGACGGATACGGCTGCGCATCGGATATTGGTGCCACCCATATCCAGCCCGACCGCCCATGCCCGCGTCATTTTCCGGATGCGCCCGGGAATTTCATAAAGGCGAGATATTCGCGATTTCCTGCTGCGCCTTCGATCGGTGACTCGAGCGTACCAACCACGTCGAGGCCGGTCTTCTGCGCAAACTCGACGATGCCCGCGACCGCTTCGCGCCGCAGCTTTTCGTCCTTGACCACGCCGCCCTTGCCCACCTTGCCCTTGCCGACTTCGAACTGCGGCTTGATCAGCGCGACAAGCTCAGTACGCGGCGCGACCAGCGCCAGCACCGCTGGAATCACCAAACGCAACGAGATGAAGCTGGTGTCGATCGTCACGAGCTCGGGCACGTGCGGCAAGTCGGTCGGCGAGGCGAGGCGAATATTCATGCGGTCGAGCACGGTGACGCGCGGATCTTCGCGCAGCTTGAGCACGAGCTGGCCGTAGCCGACGTCCATCGCGATGACGGCCTTGGCGCCGCGGCGCAGCAGCACGTCGGTGAAGCCGCCGGTCGATGCGCCGACGTCCATCGCGAGCTTGCCTTCGACCGAGATGCCGAAATGCTCGAGCGCGGCGATCAGCTTGTAGGCTCCCCGCGACGCGAATTGCGGCGCACCGGCCATCAGATCGATCGGCGTTTCGGAATCGACCTTGAGATCAGCTTTGTAGGCCGGACGCGAGTTAACGCGGACGCGTCCCGCCATTATCAGGCGCTGCGCGATTTCGCGGCTGTCGGCCAGACCGCGGCGCGCCATTTCGGCGTCGAGCCGGAAGCGGGCCAGCGGTGCGGAGGCGCGCCGGGTCCTGGTTTTAGGCTTGGGACTCGCGCCGGAACCGTTGTTAGAAGGGTGTTTCGTCGTCGTCCTTTTCGCCGGCGGAGTTTTCGTTTTCATTCTCAGACGATGGTTCGAAGGGCGCCGTGCGCAGTTCGCCGCCGGCGCTCCGCGTTAGCAATTCGACCTTGCGCTCGACTTCGTCCAGTTTCCCATTGAGCGCCTTCACCAGCATCACGCCGCGTTCGAAGGCTCCGATCGATTCCTCCAGCGTGAGCGCGCCCGAATCGATCTGACTGACAATCGTTTCCAACTCCTTGAGCTCATCTTCAAATTTTTTCGTCTTCGTAGTCATCCAGGGCTGCTGCTTCTATAAGGGCCGGCCGGTCGCGCGCGCAGTGAGCCGCCCTTTCGCCAGCCTGATATCCAGCTCGTCGTCGAACTTCACCGTCGCGGGGTCGAGCACCGCGCGCGAACTTGTTTTGTTGATCACCACGGCATAGCCGCGATCGAGAACTTTCAGCGGCGACAATGCGTCCAGCCGGCCCGCATCCGCGCCGAGCTGGCGCCGCTTGGCTTCCAGAGCCGACGCAACGCCATGCACAAGATTGTTGCGGAGCCTCGTGGTACGAAGGCGCAGGTCGCGCACGGTCGCATCCGGACTGCGGAGACGCAGTCGCAACTCGCGGACACTGCGGCGTCCTTCGGCGATTCGCGACGACACCGCATCGGCGAGTTCCGCGCCGACTCCGACGACGCGTTCGCGCGCCTCGGCGACGATGCTGCCGGGATGGCGGATGCGCTCCGCCAAATCGTCCACCGATTCGCGACGGCCCGAGAGTTCGCGCGCCATCACGCTCGCGAGCGACGCGCCGAGCGATTCGACGCGTTCCTTCAATTCGACGAGGCTTGGCACGACCGTCTGCGCAGCCGCCGTGGGAGTTGGCGCGCGCAAGTCGGCGACGAAATCCGCGATCGTGTAATCGACCTCGTGGCCCACCGCGGAAATAACCGGAATCAACGATCGGAAAATCGCGCGGGCGACGACTTCTTCGTTGAATGCCCACAAATCTTCGAGCGAACCGCCACCGCGTCCGACGATCAGGACTTCGGCGCGGCCGTCGCGATTGAGGTCGGCGATCGCGTCGGCGATTTCCTGCGCGGAGCCGTCGCCCTGCACTTTTGCCGGCCGGAAAATCACCTGCACGCTTGGGAATCGATCGAACAAAATGCGCAGCATGTCTCGGAGTCCCGCGCCGCCATGCGCCGTCACGATTCCAATCCGTCGCGGCAGGAACGGTATCGCGCGTTTGCGTGCGCGATCGAACAGTCCTTCGACTTCGAGCCGCCGCTTCAACTGCTCGAATGCGACCTGCAAGGCGCCGACGCCGCGCGGTTCCATCTCCTCGGCGTAAAGTTGCAGCGCGCCGCGTTGCTCGAAAATCTGCACGCGGCCGCGAACGATTACTTCCATCCCATCGACGACTTTGAAGCGCATCCGCTGATACGCCGACTTGAACATCACTACGTTGATCGCACTGCGGGCGTCCTTGAGCGTGAAATACAAATGATTCGACGGCGCCAGGCGCGCATTCGAGATCTCGCCAACCACCCATCCCTCGCCGAGGCCCGCGTCAAGCGTGTCGCGAACCATGCGCACCAGGTCCGATACGGTAATCAGGCCTGTGCGATTCCCGCGCAAAGAAAGATTGAGCTGCCCCGCCATTATTCGCTTAGCTTATCAGAACGAGTTGCCGGAGACCTATATGGCGCATTAGACGAGCTTTTCGACGATCGACCTTGCTAGAGGCTCGCGATGGCGCATCCGGCCGAGGTATCGAGCCTTCACGATTTGCTGCGGCGACTCATCGTCGACCGCGGTAGTTCTGTCGCAATCGCAGAGAATGTAGCCGGCGACGCTGAGTCCTCGATTGTCGCATCGATCGAGCACTAGCTTCGTAGCTTCAGCGCATCGGGGACGATTCCCTACCACCACGATCACTTCTAGATTGAGCATCGCGGCCAAGTCGGCGAAATCGAGTAGCTCTGTGCTTTCGACCAGCACGACGTCATTTTGCGCGGCGATTTCGTTGAAGCATCGCGAGATGTGCGACAAGTTGGGCGCGGCCGAGCTGTTGTGATACGGACAAATCAGGTCCGTCGGCAGAACCGAACCGACTGCGAGCGCCAGTGCTTGCGCATCCTCCGATCCGAGCGTGTCGGCCGGTTTCATCACACCGACGCGCAATCGGCGGGCGCGCATCGCGAATCCGAGCGCGCATCCGATTGTAGTCTTACCGACGCGCGCGCCAGTTCCAGTGATTAGAAATCGTCGCGCCATAGCGTGATCAGCCTGCATATTGAAGCTACCATCTACCCGATGCTTGCGATGCAGAGTCGCTGGAGGGAGGAATTCAAATGACTAGTGCTAACGCCCCCGTAATCGAGAAATGGGAACGGCAGCGCATCCGCCACGTCCATCGCCACAAGCCCGTTATCAATATCAACCGGGTTGACGCCGAGAAGCTCACCACCGGTCAGCGGGTCGCGGATCGCCTGGCAACGGTGATGGGCAGTTGGGCGTTCATCATCATACAGTCGATCGTCCTGGCGTTCTGGATCGCCCTGAACGTCGTCGCGTACATCAATCATTGGGATCCTTACCCGTTCATCCTGCTGAACCTGGCGCTGAGTTTTCAGGCTGCGTACGCCGCGCCGATTATCATGATGTCGCAGAATCGGCAGGCTGCGAAGGACCGGCTGATGGCCGAGCAGGATTACGAGATAAATCTCAAGGCCGAGGACGAGCTGAAATCAATCATGAACCATCTCGAGCAGCAGGACGAGGTGATGCTCGACATTCTGCGCCGGATGGAAGGGCAGCATCAGGTGATCATGGGCACGCTCGGCGCAACCGTTCCGGACGGCAATGCCGCGCCTGCGTGAAAAAAAAGCGCCGGACATCGTCATGATGCCCGGCGCGTCGCGAACTCTTCGGTTGCTACTAGTCGCCTTTTGACTTGCTGGTTTCGGTGGCCGACGCGGACTGCAATTCGCCCTTGGCCAGCTGGAGCTTGAACGTGTTCCAATGCTTCAGGATGTCGATCGCACGATCGAGCTGCACGTCCTTTTCCTCTTTGGCCTTGGCATTCTTCGCGCCTTTCGCGCCCGGCGCCTTGTCGCCCTTGTCGGTTCCTGGAGCGGACGCGCCGGTATCGCCAGTCGCCGGGCTGCCGTCCTTCTTCTGCCCGTTCTGGAAATGATGCGGCAGATCTCTCTCATGGATTTCCGGGTTCTCGTCGAACTCGCCGCCTTCCTGGGTTATCGATGCGATCGTTTCCTTGGGCGGCGCGACATCGACATCCGGCGTGATTCCCACGGCCTGAATCGAGCGGCCGGCTGGAGTGTAGTAGCGCGCCGTCGTCAGGCGCAGCGCCGAATGATCGTCGAGCGGTAGAATCGTCTGCACCGAGCCTTTGCCGAAGGTCTGCGTGCCGAGAATCACGGCGCGCTTCTGATCCTGCAACGCACCGGCCACGATTTCACTCGCGCTGGCACTGCCGCCGTTCACGATCACTACCATCGGATAATCGACGAAATCTTTCTTCTTGTGCGAGAAGTATTTCTGCTGCTGATTCTCCTCGCGTCCCTGCGTGTAAACGATCAGTCCGCCGTCGAGAAAATCATCGGAGACTTTCACCGCCTGGTTCAGCAATCCTCCGGGATTGTCGCGCAGGTCGAATACGATTCCCTTGATCTTGCCGTGGTCCTTCGCTTCGAAATCGTCGATCGCCTTCTCGACGCCGTCACCCGTATTCTCCTGGAACGTGGTGACGCGGATGTAACCGTAGCCCTCTGGCAGCATCTTCGCCTTGACCGACTGAATCTTGATGACGTCGCGCGCGAGCGTCACGGTGAACAGCTCGGGCACGCCGTTGCGATGCAGCGTCAGCTTGATCTTGCTGCCCTTGGGGCCGCGCATCCGCTTGACCGCATCGGTAAGCGACATGTCTTTGGTGAAGTCGTCGTCGATCTTGATTATCTGATCGCCGGCTTTAAGCCCGGCACGATACGCCGGCGTGTCTTCGATCGGCGCAACCACCGTCAGCGCGCCATTCTTGATCGTTATCTCGATTCCGAGACCGCCGAAGCTGCCGCGTGTCTCAACCTCGAGGTCGCGATACAGGTCGGGCGTCAGGTACGCGCTATGCGGGTCGAGCGACGCCAGCATCCCGCTGATCGCGCCGTCGATCAGCTTCTTGGTGGTGACCGGCTCGACGTAGTTTTTCTGCACGATTGCGAGCACGCTCGCGAATGTGTCGAGCTCCTGGTAGGTGTCGTTCGAAAGCGCCTGAGCTCGCCGCACGGCGACCTCCTGCAGCACTACGAAACAGGAGACCAGGCAGACCGCCAATGTGATCGACCATCGATGTCTTTTAATCATGGAAATTTACTGCTGCCGCCCGAGAAAACGTAATTTGTGAGTTGTTCATTAAAGCAGATGCCGCACTCTGATGCATACGGTCGCGACACCCGCCCGGTTACCGCTAAATCTCTCTTTTATCCCTTTTTTGAATTCAGCAACTGCTGCAATGCGTCTCTGACGTCGGGCCGCGACCAGTCAAACGCGCCCATATGATGCGCGACAATCTGCCCTTTGCGATCGATTATGAACGTCTCGGGCACCCCGCTCACGTCGTAAGTCTCGCCGATCTTGTTCTCCGGGTCGAGCAGAATTGTGAAGTGATACCCGTTCTTCGCGACATACGGCGCCACCGCCGCGCGGCCTTTCGTGTCCTGGCTGACCGCGAGCATCACGAAATCCTTATTGGTCTTGAAACTGTCATACAAAGTCTGCATCGACGGCATTTCCTCGCGGCACGGCTCGCACCACGTCGCCCATACGTTCAGAAAAACCACTTTGCCGCGCAGCGATTCGAGCGAGACCGTCGTCCCGTCCAGTTTCTCGAGTTTGAAATCCGCGGCCTGGCTGCCGGCCGCCACTGGAGCATCTGATTGTTCGGAATTAACCCCGATGCGCGCGCCGCGATGACCGCTCAGCACGACCAGCGCGAGCCCCGTCATCACGACGATTCCCGCGACCAGGTAGAGGATTCGGTCCTTGATCTCCATCGGCATCAGGCCTGCGCCGCGCTCATCGCCGGGCGACTTTCTTTCTCGCCGGGCTGCTGACCGCTCACCACCTGATCTTTTTCCCTGGTTATAAGCAGCGCGATTCCCCCGATGACCATCATCGCAAACGCAATCAACTGCGCCTCACTGAACATATAGAAAACTCGTGGATTGATTCGCCAGAACTCAACGAAGAAACGTGCGGCTCCCCCGAGCAGCAGATACCAGTACATGATGCGGCCCGCGGGATGAGACGTTTTGCGCATCGACCACAGTATTGCAAACACGCCGAGATACAGAATGGTTTCGTAAATCGGCGCGGGATGCACCCGAACGTTGAGGCAGTCCGCGAGATTCGTGCACGCCGGCACCAACTGATAGTGATCGCCCAGTTTTAATACCGTCTGCGGATTCCAGCCAACGATCGCGTGCGGATAAGACATCGCCCATGGCACGTTGGACGCCAGGCCCCAATCGCCATCGCCGGAAAGCTGGCATCCGAGCCGGCCGATTGCCTGCCCGACCGCGAGCGCCGGCCCGCACATGTCCATCGTCACGCCGAGCCCGATCCGATACCAGCGGGAGACGAGGTAAGCGCCAAGCAGTCCGCCAATCATGCCGCCGTAAAATACGAAACCCGAGCCGGAAAAAATCATCGACTTGGGATCGGCGAGGTAGGTCGGCAAGTCGTCGAGAATGGCGTAGATGCGCGATCCGATCAGCCCGGCGACTGCGGCCGCAATCACGATAGACGACGAATATTCGGGATCGAGGCCGCGCCGGACACATTCGAGGCGTATAACGTAGTCGGCGGCCAGGAATCCCAGCGCCATCATCAGGCCGTAACTGTAAACGGTCAGCGGGCCCAGGTGGAACAAGACAGGAATCATTGTGGGTCAGATTATAGTACGCGAGCGCCCACGCTGACCACAAAGCTTTTTCGAGGTTGAGGCTGGTGCGAGCTTGGGGCTCTCTACTATATGACGCAGGTATGCGGGCAGTTGTTCAACGCGTCAGCCGCGCCGAGGTACGAATCGACACTCGCGTCGCCGGGCAAATCGCGCGAGGCTTCCTCGTACTGCTGGGCGTCGCTGAAGGAGACAGCGAGGCGGACGCGGCATTCCTGGCAGATCGAATCGTCGGGATGCGCATCTTCGCCGACGACGCCGGCAAGATGAATCTCTCGCTGTCGCAGGTCAACGGCGCGCTGCTGATTGTGTCGCAGTTCACTTTGATCGCCGACACCAATTCGGGACGCCGGCCGTCGTTCACCAAAGCTGCTCCGCCCGACGAAGCGCGGCGGCTCTACGATCACTTTCTCTCGCTCGCCCGGATTCGCGGTGTTAAAGTCGAGACAGGCGAGTTCGGCGCCACGATGGACGTCGAGCTGGTAAACGACGGCCCGGTAACGATCATCCTCGATAGCCGTGAGAAATAAGAACTAATGCCGCGCGCAGGATTCTATACCGTCGAATCGGGGAAGATCTCGTTTCGTCGCGACGGTAACTGGTACAGCGACGACGAGCGGATTGACAACCCGCGAATCTCGCTGCTTTTCAGCCAGAGTATCAAGCGCAATCCCGACGGCAGCTACTTTCTGCAAGTCGCCGAAGAACGCGCGTCGATCACCGTCGAGGACACGCCGTACGTCGTCAAGGCGCTCGAGGACGATGAATTGGGCGGATTCACGATGGTGCTGAACGACGACACTCGCGAGCCGCTCGATCCCGATGCGCTCGAAGTCGGCGCGGGCAACGTCCTCTATGCGCGGGTCAAGCGCGGAGACGCTCGCGCGCGCTTTCTGCGTTCGGCCTATTACCATCTGAGTGATCGCTTCGAATCCGACGAGGCCGGCCGCTTCTATATCAACCTCAAGGGGCATCGCTATCCGCTCGCGGGCGCATCTGGATCGAACCCCTGATGCAGCTAGCCGAGCCGAATCTGCACATCGTCCTGGTGCGTCCCGAAATCCCGCAGAACACGGGCTCGATCGCGCGGCTGGCCGCCGCAATAAAAGCTCGCCTCCATCTGGTAGGTCCGCTTGGTTTCTCGCTGGAAGATCGCTACCTCAAGCGCGCCGGACTCGACTACTGGCCGCTGGTCGATTTGCAGACATACGAGAGCTGGGAGCAGTTCACCGGGCAGCATCACGATTCGCCGCACGCGAAAACGAAATTCTTCTCAACCCATGGGCCGGCGTCGTATCTCGATGCGCATTACAAGCGCGGCGATTTTCTGTTCTTCGGCGGCGAGACCAAGGGTCTCGGCAAAGAATTCCTGTCCGAAAGAACGGACCGCGCTTATCGGATTCCAATCTTCGAGGCGGGCGTGCGCAGCCTGAATCTCTCCAACGCAGTTTCGATTGTTGTATATGAAGCGCTGCGCCAGACCGGCGCGCTCAGGACTTCTTGACGCTGCAACTGCCGCAGCCGCTGCTGCATCCACCCTTCTCGCCCTCGCCCTCGGCAGGCGGCGGTCCAAAATAGTAGCCCGCCTGCTCGAGATCGCCGGGCGAGACCCACTTCAGGTTTTCCGCAATCGGCGTATCGCAATGCACGCAGACGCGACGTTCGGCGCTTTCGTTGTCGTCATCGAGCGCGACGTACGTCAGCACCGATTTGCCGCAACGCGCGCAATCGGCCATCGGGAATGACGAGTCTCTAAGTGCGAGCAGCGGCGTGGACATCGAAATTCACACTACACGATTGTGCAGGTGAGTTTCGATGCCTACAAAAGCCTATCGACCACGGTCCGCCGGAATCTCAATCGTTTTCGAAGGTCCGACTGGATTCGGTGCCGGAGGCGGCAGATCATAGTCTGACCAACCGTCCAACCCGTACGCATCATAGGCGTCGCCCCACGGATCGAGGTATGCCGGACCGACGATCGACGACCCATACCCATATGTCGGGTAGCCGTAGGTCGAGTAACCATAATCCCTACCGTAATTTGAACCGCGGTAGGAGCCTTGGGTCGAAACGAAGCCAACCAGAAGCGACAGAGCTGCCAGGTTTGCCAAGATTTTCCGCATCATCGCTTTGTAATTCACGGCAGATTTCGGTTCCATTGTCTTTAACCTCTAAAGTAAAGGCGTGAAGTATCGCCGCACAATCTGATGCCTCGTTGGGTCACCCGCGACGATCCGACAGTCAGAAACAGTCGGTGCAGATCGATTGTAATTATTGCAATTTGCGAAGGGGAAAGGAATTTGTTCAGCGCTTCTAATTCCGCCGGTACGGCTCGCCTAGCGCGCTTGGCGCAGCCGCCTGGCCGCCGAATCCTGCCAATACGACCAGGGTCAGCGCGTACGGCAGCGCGAGAAATAGCTGGTAGGGGACGACGGTGCCCAGCGCCTGCAGTCCGAATTGCAACGCCATCGCCGCGCCGAATAGAAGCGATGCGGCCGCGAGACCCCACGAATTCCAACGCCCGACGATCACCACCGACAGCGCGACGAAGCCCCGGCCGGCCGAAATGTTCTCGACGAACGTATTCGCATACGCGAGCGTCAGGAACGCGCCGGCCAAACCGGTCAGCGCGCCCGACACAATAAGCGCCTGCCATCGGATCGCGATCACGCCAAGTCCGAGTGCGTCCGCCGCTTCGGGGCGCTCGCCGCATGCGCGAAGCCGAAGCCCGTAGCGCGTGTGCTCGATCACATACCAAAGCACGGGTACCAGAATGAACGTGAAATACACCAGCGCGTTGTGATTGAAGAGCACCGGGCCGATCAGCGGGATTCGCGCGAGCGGACCGAGTTGGATTTTCGCGATCGGCGCCACCATGAACGCCTTGCCAGTCACCCCGAACAGCTTGCGATAGAAAACTCCGGTCAATCCCAGCGCGAGGATACTGACCGCGGTTCCGGTGACGACCTGGTTGACGGCCAGGTTGACGACCAGAATTGCGAAGATCGCGTTGATCGCGATTCCGGCCGCGATTGCGCCCAGCAGCCCAAGGCCGTCACTGCCGCTGAAAAACGCGATCGTCAGCGCGGCGAAGGCGCCCGAGAGCATCGCGCCTTCGATCCCGATATTGACGACGCCACTTTCCTCAACCAGCAACTCGCCAAGGGCTGCGAGCAGGATCGGCGTAGCCATCGTGATCACTGAAACAAGGAACGCTTCAAGCATCCGGCATCTCCGCAACCGGCGGCACTGCGGCGGCGTCTTCACCTGATGCGCCGAAAATATTTTCTCGCAGGCCGCTCCAGGCCGGAGTATCGAACGCGAGGATGATCAGAATCACCAGGCCCTGAATTACCTGCACCAGCTCCGGCGAGATTCCCTGCGTCCGCTGCATCGCCTGCGATCCGTTGTCGAGCGCGCCGAACAACAGCGCGGCGGGAACCACTGCGAGCGGATTCAGACGCGCGACCAGGGCGACCGCGATCGCCTCGAAACCCCACCCGGGCGAGAGCTTCTCGTAAAGTCGATGGGAAATCGCTGAGACCTGCACGGCGCCGCCAAGGCCCGCGAGAGCGCCCGACAGCACCATCACCCACACTGTGAGCGCGGGAATTTGCACGCCGAAGAACGTCGCGGCGCGCCGGTTGCGGCCCATCGCGCGCAGCTCGAATCCTGCGCTGGTGTTGAACAACAGCACGTAGCATCCGGCGGCGACCACGACCGCCAGCAGCATCCCGAGATTGACGCGGCTCGGCGCGAAGTAGAATTCGAGTTGCGCGGCGGATGCGATTGGCGAGCTGGTCGGATACGCGCGCGACGGTTCCATCAGCGGGCCGTGCACCATCCAACTGAGCATCTCTACAGCGACGAAGTTCAGCATGATCGTGCTGATGACTTCGTTGACGTCGCGGCGCGCGCGGAGCCATCCCGCGATACCGCCCCATGCCGCGCCGCCAAGCGCGCCGGCGGTGAGAATGATCATGATCGCAATCGAATGCGGAAAATTCCCGAGATGCGTTCCGATCGCGCCGGCGGCGATCGCACCGATCGTGAGTTGTCCGTCCGCGCCGATATTCCACAGCGCGCCCGAGAACGCGATCGAGATTGCAAGCCCGGTGAAAATCAGCGGGCAGGATTTCACAATCGTATCGACACATGCGTCCCAGTTGCCGAATGCACCCTCGCCCAGCGCGGCGAACACGCTGAACGGATTCGCGCCTAATGCGGCCAGTACGATCGAGATCAGCGCGGCTGCGAGCGCGAGCGCCGCCAACGGTTTCGCAATCGAGGACCGCATCAGTTGCGCGCCCCGGCCATCAGCAGGCCCAGCCGCTCGGGATCGCGCTCACCGGGACTCGTCTCGCGAATTTTCCCGCCGCTGATAATCAACAGCCGCCCGCAGATCGCGAGCAACTCGTCGAGGTCGCTCGAAATCAACAGCACCGCGCCGCCGGCGGCCGCGAACTCGAGAATCGTGCGATGCACTTCCGCAGTCGCCGCGAGATCAAGCCCGCGACAAATATTGTGCGCGACCAGTATTCGCGGCCGTGACGCGATCGCGCGCGCTACTTCTAATCGCTGGCGGTTGCCGCCCGAAAGCGCACTGGCAATCGTCTCGGGGCCGGGCGCGCGAATCCGAAAACGCTCGATCAGCTCGCGCGATAGATCGATCGCGCGCGAGGTGTTGAGCCATCCGTGCGAAGTCACCTGCTCCCGGAGCGGGCGCGCGAGGATCAGATTCTCCCACAGCCGCATGTCGAGGATCAGCCCGTCGAGGTCGCGATTCTGCGGTATCACCGCCATCGCGCCGGTTGCAGTTATCTTCCCATCGCTCGGCCTGCGCACTCCCGCAAGCAATTCGACCAGTTCGGTCTGACCGTTGCCGTCAACCCCGGCGATTCCCACTATCTCCCCGGCGTCGACCTGAAACGAAAGCTCATCGAGAAGTTTGCGCCCGCGGTGATCGTCGAGAGTCAGATTTTCGATTCGCAGCACCGGCTCGCCCCGGCGCGACTGCATCGCGGCGGCGTCAGGTTGAATCACGATTTCGCCAATCATCAATCCCGCGAGTTTTTCCTCGCTGGTCTCCGCCGGAGTCGTGCGCGCGACGATGCGCCCGCGGCGCAGCACGGTGATTCGATCGGCGACCGCCATCGCCTCGGCCAGCTTGTGCGTGATCAGCACGACGATTCGGCCTTCACCGCGTAGGTTGCGCAGCAAGTCGAGGAACGCGCTCAACTCCGACGGCGCGAGCACGCTGGTCGGCTCGTCGAGAATCAGCACGCGGGGATTGAAGCTGAGCGCGCGCAACACTTCGAGCCGGACGCGCTCGGCCACCGAACGATTCTCAACGGTGGTGCCCGCGGGCGGCAGCTCGAAGCCGAGTTTCGCAGCGAGCGTGCGCGCACGTGCAGCGACCGCCGCGAGATCTAACTGTCTGCCACCGTCGTCGAAGCCGCCGAGCGCGAGGTTCTCCTCCCACGTCATCCGCTCGAACAGCATCGGGCTCTGATGCACCGCCGCAATTCCCGCCGCCAGCGCAGCGCGCGGGGAGCCTGCCTGCAGCGGCACGTCGTCGAGACTCGCCTCGCCACGGTCGGGCGCGATCGAACCGGCAAGCACATTCATCAGCGTGGTCTTGCCGGCGCCGTTCTCGCCGACCAGCGCGTGAATCTCGCTGGGACGCGCCTCGAAATCGACGCCGTCGAGCGCGAGCGTACGGCCGAAGCGCTTGCTTATGGCGATTGCGCGAAGCAACTAGGCGGCGTAATGCGCGCGCACGTATTCGAGCGCGGCTTCGCGGGTTTCGAGCACGCCGTCGAGTTGATGGTCCTCGACGTCCTTCAGAATTTCCTTGAAGCGCGGCCCCGGCGTGAATCCCAACTGCTTGAGATCCTCGCCGCCAATCAGACGCGGCGGACGAATCTCGGCCGCGGTCATCGTGGTCATCGCGCGGCGGCAAAAATGCCAGTAGCCGAGGTACGAGCTCGACGCCATCGCGTCCATGAACGCCACGTCCATCAGTTCGCCGAAGCCATCTTCCGCGAGCATCCGCTTGAGCGTCGCCGGACGCATCCGCGGCGCCATGCAGAGCTTCAGATGATTCTTCACCAGGTACGCGACGCGCTCCTGTACCGCGCGCGATCGTTTCAGCCGCGCCAGCATGTTCGCCGCGATCACGGCGCCGTCGTCGGTATGCCCGTAAAACGTGACCTTGTCGCCGGCCATCGCGCGGCATTGCGGCTTGGCAATATCGTGCAGCAGGATTCCGAACGCGACCGTCTCGGTGCATCCCGCGGGCAGCATCGCAACCCCAATCCGCGTGTGGGTGTACACGTCGCCCTCGGGATGGAAATTCTCCGGCTGTTCGCATCCGCGCATGCGGACTACCTCCGGCAGAATGATTTGCATCAGGCCGCTGTCCATCATCAGATCCATCGCGCGCGCCGCCGCACCCTCGGTCATCATCATGACGATTTCTTCGCCGATTCGCTCGGCCGCAATATCGACAATCGTCGGCGCGGCGCGCTTCATCGCGGCCCAGGTCGCGGGATCGATCGTGAAGTTCAGCCGTGCGGCAAAGCGGGCAGCGCGCAGGATGCGCAGATGGTCCTCCTCGAAGCGGTCGTAGGGATTTCCGATCGCGCGGACAATTCCGGCGCGCAGATCGCGTATCCCGCCAACCAGATCGATCAGCCGGTCGGCGATCGGATCGTAGAACATCCCGTTGATCGTGAAGTCGCGGCGAATTGCATCTTCCTCGATCGCGCCGAACCGCACCGAAGAGGGCCGGCGTCCGTCGGTGTATTCCGCGTCGGCGCGAAAGGTCGCGACCTCGATCGGCTTGTCGTGATCCCTCACGACGCCGATTACGCCGAACTTCGCGCCGACCGCGACGGTGCGCTCGAACATTTTCTGCACGACTTCGGGACGCGCGTCAGTTGCGATGTCGTAGTCCTTGGGCTCGATTCCAAGCACGCGATCGCGCACACATCCGCCGGCGAAAACGGCGCGAAAGCCGGATTCGACAAGACGGCGAACGATATACAGCGCCTCTTTCTCTCTGTCGTTCATGCGCGACTAATTCTATGTGAAACCCGCGGTGGGTTTCACGCTTCCTTCGGCAGGGGTGACCCCTGCACCCAGTAGTAAGAAAGATGCGGGACTTCGTCCCTGTTAAAAAGGTTTTGAGGCGGGTGAGTCCAGGTTACGCGGCTTCTTTTCTGCTGCCTGAGTATTCCTTTCTATAAACGCGCAGGAGTGCCGCGAATATCGACATGATTGCGGGGCCGAGGAAGAGGCCGAGCGGGCCGTATGCTTCCAGCCCGCCGAGGATTCCGAGGAACAGCGCAATCGTCGGCAGGCCGGTGCCGTGCTTCATCGCGAGAGGCTTGATGAAATTGTCGATGACCGCGAGTGCGACTGCGCACCATATCAGCAGGCCGATCGCCGCCGACCAGCTCACCGCGAAGCCCAGGTAGATCATCGCGGGAATCCACACGATCGCGGTGCCGCCTATCGGCATCAGGCCCGCGGCCGCCGATGCGATCGCGAGGAACAGCCAGTACGGCACCCCGAAGATCAGCATCCCGATGCCGATCGACACGCCTTGCAGCACCGCGGTCAGCATCAGGCCGCGCATCACCGACGACAGCGTCGTGCGCAGTGTTTCGAAGATCGCATTCTTGTCGTCGTCGTGCAGCGGGGTCAGATCGCGCAAACTCTTATAGTAGAAGTCGCCGTCGCGCAGCAGGTAGAAGAACGCGAGCAGCGCGATACCGAAATCCACAATGAACCCGAAAATGTTCTTCGCGGCCTGGGTCGCATTCTTGGCGACGTAGTTGCTGGTGACCTGCGCCGCTTGCAGCGTGAGCTTGGGCAGCTCCTCGTCGAGCTTGTAGCCGCGCTCCGCCATCTTCTTCGCGACCCACGCGCCGAGCTCGGTATGGACCGCCCAGTCGTGCAGCTTCGACACTCCGCCGTTGTTCACCAGGTCGGTGGCCTGCGCGTAGAGCGATTGCGCCTCGACCACCAGGCGGCCCGACGCCCAGACCGCGGGCAGGATGACGAGGATTCCTACGATCACGCTGATGATCGCCGTCGACAGCGATCGCCGCTTGACGTATTTCTCGACCTCGATCAACGCCGGATGCGCCATGAATGCGAGCAGGATTCCCCACGCCAGCGGTGTCAGGAACGGCAGCAGCAGCTCGTACAGCTCATAGGCCATCACGGCCAGAAAGCCGAAGAAGAAGAGCTGCACTATGCGCTCGCGATCCATTTTCTGAGGCGTAAGCGATCCTCCGTGCGCGCGAGGTAGTTGGCGCGAGACTTTAGCAGATAGTGCCGCTACGGTCGCCTCCCGCGGTACTAATCGCAGCGCGCAATGGAAGCCGGGGCGGCAAATCGGCTATGGTTGATCGAAGATATGGTTGGGCAGTACAGGCGAACTCTCCGAAACGGTAGTGGTCAGACGATGACCGAGTACGCGCTCATACTCGCCGCCGTGGCGGTGGTCGCCTACGGGCTGAGCCCGACCTCGGGCTACAATTTCCTCGATGATGCGATTTCTGGTTTGATTGGAAGAGTGATTGCGTTGCTCTAACGGACCCGCTGCCCGCGTGAAACTTCGGTTGCCCGCCAGCGCATAATCGGTTACCTTCAGCGTTTGCTTGATGTGTTTAATCAATACCCCTCGCCCGTGAAGGCACGTAGCTCAGTGGGAGAGCGCTTCCTTGACACGGAAGAGGTCGGCGGTTCAATCCCGCCCGTGCCTACCAGGTCCGTGCCCACAACCGCGTGCGCGCTTCGCCTCGCTCTTTCCCTGCAATGATTAAATTCTTCGCTTGATGAGCTCCCAAGTAACCGTAACCGTTGGCGGCGAGTCTCGCGTCGTGCCGGTCGGCACTATCGTTCGCGACGTGCTGAAAAACGGCATCCCGAGCAAGGACCTGGTTGCGGCACGCGTCAATGACAAGATCGTCGATCTGACGCGCAAGCTCGATCACGACGCAACCGTCGAGCCGATCCTCGCCGAATCGCCGGAGGGTCTCGACGTTATCCGCCATTCCACCGCTCATCTTATGGCGATGGCGGTGCAGTCGCTCTATCCCGGCACGCAGGTGACGATCGGTCCTGTGATCGAGGACGGCTTCTTCTACGATTTCGCGCCGCCTGCGCCGTTCACGGTCGAGGACTTGCCGAAGATCGAAGCGAAGATGCGCGAGCTGGCGAAGGCCGATCACAAGATCACTCGCACCGAAGTCGCGCGCGAGGACGCGATCCGCAAATTCTCTGAGATGGGTGAGAAGTACAAGGTCGAGATAATCCAGGGCATCCCCGACGATCAGGTTTCGATCTACGCGGAAGGCGACTGGATGGATCTCTGCCGCGGACCGCACGTGCCCTCGACGCGCTACCTGAAGGCATTCAAATTGACCAGCGTCGCCGGCGCGTACTGGCGCGGCGATGAGCACAACGCGATGCTGTCGCGAATCTACGGCACCGCGTTCGCCACCAAGGAAGCGCTCGAGGAGCATCTCAAGCTCGTCGAGCTCGCCCGTCAACGCGACCATCGCAAGCTCGGGCGCGAGATGGGCCTGTACATTTTCGATCCGATCTCGCCGGGATCGCCGTTCTACCTGCCCAAGGGCGTCGTCATCTTCAATGCGCTCATCGACTACATGCGGCGGCTCTACCGGCGCTACGGCTATGACGAAGTCGTCACTCCGCTGATTTTCAAGAACGAAATGTTCAACACGTCGGGGCATTGGGAAAATTTTCGCGAGAATATGTTTCTCTCGCCCGATCCTGAGAGTGAGACACATACCGTCGACACCAGCCCTGAAGGATGGCGCCACGGGTACGGCGTGAAGCCGATGAACTGCCCCGGCCATACCTTTGTGTATCGCGCCGAGAAGCGCTCGTATCGCGACTTGCCGCTGCGCTTTGCGGAATTCAGCCGGCTGCATCGTGCGGAACGCTCGGGCACGCTGCACGGCCTGATGCGGGTGCGCGCGATGTCGCAGGACGACGCGCACATCTTCTGCCGCGAAGATCAGATCGTGGATGAAGTGAAAATGAATCTCGAGATGGTGCGGGGCGTTTACGGTGCGCTCGGATTCGAGGGCGTCGAGTTCAAGCTCGCGACCATGCCCGATCAGCATCTAGGCACCGAAGAGCAGTGGCAGATGTCCGAGGGCAAGCTCGCCAACGCGATGAAGTGGAGCGAAATCCCGTTCGAGATCAATCCGAAGGAAGGCGCGTTCTACGGCCCCAAGATCGAGATTTACGTCTCCGATGCGCTCAAACGTAAATGGCAGGTCGCGACGATTCAGCTCGACTACAATATGCCCGAGCGCTTTGACCTCACGTACACCAACAGCGCCGGCGCCGAGGAACGCCCCGTGATGATCCATCGCGCGATCCTCGGCTCGCTCGAGCGCTTCATCGGCGTGCTGATCGAGCATACCGGCGGCGTGCTGCCCTTGTGGCTCGCCCCCGAGCAGGTGCGCGTGCTGTCGCTCAGCGAAAAGGTCGAGGACTACGCCAAGGAAGTCGCAGACCTCCTCAAGCGCGAGGGATTCCGCGCCCACGCCGACATCCGCAACGAAAAGCTCGGCTTCAAAGTTCGCGAGGCGGAACTGGCCAAGGTGCCGTATATGGTAGTGGTCGGCGAGCGCGAGGCCGCGGACCGCTCGGTGTCGCTGCGGCTGCTGCGCGGCGAAAAAAGCAATGCGATGCCGCTGACGGCGTTGCTGGAAAAATTAAAACAGGAGCCGATACCGGCTTAGGAAATTAATCCGGCTATCAAGCCGGAGGAGGTGCTTTATTCGTAGAGATTTCAGAACCCCACCATCAAGGGAGCCCGCGATTCGAGTCAATAACCTGATTCGCGCGCAGGAAGTCCGTGTGATCGACGCCGACGGCAGCCAGGTCGGAATCCTGCCGCTGCGCGAGGCGATCAAAGTTGCGGAGAGCCGCGGCCTGGACCTGGTCGAAGTCTCCGCGACGGCCACTCCGCCGGTGTGCCGCGTCACCGACTTCGACAAGTATCGCTACGCGCAGAAGAAAAAGTCGCACGATTCCAAGAAGCACACCATCAGCATGATCAAGGAAGTGAAGATGGGCTCGGCGACCGGACAGCACGACGTCGACTTCAAAACTGCGCACATCAAGCGCTTTGTTGGAGAGGGTCACCGTGTTAAGCTCACCGTTTCGTTCCGGGGCCGCGCGATCACTCATCCGGAACTCGGACGGGCTTTGATCGAGCGAATTATTGCGACGGTAACGGATATCGCGCAGGCGGAAGGCACGCCACGGATGGAAGGACGCAACATGTCCGTGCTGCTGACGCCGCGTTAATAGGAAAAAATTTCAGGAAAGAAGATGCCGAAAATCAGGACCAGCCGAACTGCCGCCAAGCGCTTTTCCGTGACCAAGAGCGGCAAGGTCAAATTCAAGCACGCGTATGCGCGCCACATGTTCACGGCCAAAAATCCGAAACAGAAGGCGCGGCTCCGGCGTACCGGGATCCTCGGAAAGGCCGACGCCGAAAAAATCAAGATAATGATGCCGTACGCGTAAGCACGGCCCGACTAACTCAGACGATATCTATTAAGGAAGGTCTCCACTCCGATGCCTCGCGCCAAAGGCGGACCCAAGACGCGCCGCCGTCATAAGCGTCAAATGAAACTCGCCTCCGGCTTTGTCGGCGGGCGTAAACTTTATCGGCAGGCCCGCTCGACCCTCGAGAAAGGCCTCACCTACGCCTATCGCGATCGCAAGGCCAAGAAGCGCGACTACCGCACACTCTGGATCGCGCGTATCAACGCGCTCGCCCGCGAAAGCGGGATTTCGTACAGCGCGCTGATGAACGGACTCAAGAAGGCCGGCGTCGAGGTCGATCGCAAGATGCTCGCGAAGCTCGCGCAGGAGCGCGACGCATTGTTTACCGAGCTGGTGCGCACCGCGATTAGCGCGCTCGGCTCAAAAGCAGCATAGAGCCGCGCGTTCGAAAAGCGCCGCGCACCAGAAGACCATGTGGGTGATCGCCCACGTGGTTTTTTGCTTTTTTCAGTATCCATGCAACATTGCGAGATAAAGGAGTGATGAAGCGGGCCCCCTATCAGATCCTGGTACTGCCATTCAGAAGACTGAAAGGCGGCGATCCGTTGTACGCTATTTTCCGACGAGCCGATTGCCGCACGTGGCAAGGAATCGCTGGAGGAGGCGAGTCCAACGAGTCGCCTCTAGAATCAGCCCGACGCGAAGCTCTCGAAGAAGGTGGAATACCGGCGAACAGTGCCTACTTCGCGCTCGACTCGTCGTCGACGATTCCAGTCGTGAACATTTGCGGCTTCAAATGGGGACCCAACGTACTAGTCGTCCCCGAGCACAGCTTTGGCGTGGAAATGACTTCTCCGGAATTCACTCTTTCGACTGAGCACAGCGAGTATCGATGGGTGCCGTATGCCGCCGCCTATCGTTTGTTGGAGTGGAACAGCAACAGGAACGCGCTTTGGGAGCTCGACACCAGAATAAGGACGCGGAAACTGGGAGCGCAACGATGTCCAGGAGCGAAGGGCCATAGGGCTCGCACACGATGAAAGAACAACTCGAAGAAATCAGGCGACGCGCGATGGACGAGCTCGGCGACGACGCCAGCGATGCGCAAATCGACGCGGTGCGCGTCCGCGT
Source organism: uncultured delta proteobacterium (assembly GCA_963794325.1). Lineage (GTDB taxonomy): Bacteria > Desulfobacterota > Binatia > Binatales > Binataceae > Binatus. The sequence goes on from CAWCDG010000004.1 coordinate 455,650, forward strand.
GCTCGGACGTTCCGGCGAGCTGACGGAAATCATGCGCGGGATGCGCGAGGTTCCCAACGCCGAGCGTCCCGCAATCGGCCAGCTCATCAACCAAATCAAGCGCGAAGTTGAAGCGCGCATCGAGGCGCTCACTGAGAAACTCAAAGCCGCATCGCTGACCAGGTCGCTCAACGAGAAACGCCTCGACGTGACGCTGCCGGGGATGCGCATCGCGCGCGGCCATATTCATCCGATCACCGACATCCTCGAACAGATGCTCGCCATCTTCGAGTCGATGGGCTTCGAAGTCGCGATGACCCAGGATATCGAGGACGACTTTCACAACTTCGCCGCGCTCAACTTCCCGCCGCATCATCCCGCGCGCGACATGCAGGACACCTTCTACGTCGATGGCGGGATGCTGCTGCGGACGCATACCTCGAACGGCCAGATCCGCGTGATGGAAAAACGCCGGCCGCCGCTGGCGGTGGTTTGTCCCGGGCGATGCTACCGGCGCGACGACCTGTCGGTCCGCGCCTCGCCGATGTTCACGCAGATCGAGGGCTTCATGGTGGACCAGCGCGGGCGTATCACGATGGCGCATCTCAAGGGCGTGCTGGCGGAATTTGTGCGCGCGTTTTTCGGCACGACTGCCGTGCGTTTTCGCTCGAGCTATTTTCCGTTCACCGAGCCGAGCGCCGAGCTCGACATGCATTGCCTGCTATGCGACGGCGCGGGATGCGGGGTCTGCAAGTATTCCGGATGGACCGAGGTGCTCGGTTGCGGAATGATCCATCCGAACGTGATGCGCTCCGTCGAGTACGACCCCGACGAGTTCCAGGGCTTCGCGTTCGGCATGGGTGTCGAGCGCACCGGCCTGCTGAAGCTCGGCGTCGACGACATGCGCCTGTTCTTCGAGAACGACGTACGCTTCCTGAGCCAGTTCCCTGCGCTGAGCGGAGGTGTGCGATGAAGCTGCCTCTTAGCTGGATGCGCGACTTCGTCAGCGTCGATGCGCCGGTCGAGGAAATTTCGCGGCGCTTAAGTTTCGCGGGACTCGTGGTCGAGAATGTCGAGAAGCTCACGCCGGGATTCGCTGGCGTATTCGCGGCGCGCGTCGTCAACGTCGAGAAGCATCCCAACGCGGACCGGCTGAATCTCGTCGATGTGGACGCCGGCGAAAAAGGAAAATTCAAAGTCGTGTGCGGCGCGCCCAACGTCAGGGCCGGCATGGTCGCGCCGCTTGCTCTGGTCGGCGCGCAGCTTGGCAAGGAGCCGCCGCTGGAAGCAGCCGTGATTCGCGGCGTGCAGTCGGAGGGCATGCTGTGCTCGGAGCGCGAGCTTGGCCTCTCGCAGGATCACGCGGGAATTCTCGCCCTCGGCGCCGACGCCCCGCTTGGTGGCGAAGTGGCTGCGTACTTGCACCTCGACGAAACGGTGCTCGACGTTGAAATCACGCCGAACCGCGGAGACTGCCTGTCGATTCTCGGCCTCGCGCGCGAAGTTGCGGCATTGTTCGGCGCACGATTGCGTGCGCCGCGGCTGCGCGCAGCCCATTCCGCCGCTTCGGCCGACAGCGCGCAGGTTTCGATTTCGGTTTCCATCGACGCGCCCGATCTATGCCCTCGCTATGCCGCGCTCGCGATGACTGGAATCAAGATCGGTCCGTCACCGGCATGGCTCAAGCGCCGGCTCGAACTATGCGGGATGCGCGCGCTGAACAACGTCGTCGACGCGACCAACTACGTGATGCTCGAACTCGGTCAGCCCTTGCACGCATTCGACTACGGCAAAATCGCCGGCGGCAAAATTGTCGTCCGCCGCGCCGGCGAGACGCGCGAGTTCGTCACGCTCGACAACGTCACCCGCACGCTCGACCCCAACGACCTGCTGATCGCCGACGGCGACAAGCCGCTCGCAATCGCCGGCGTGATGGGCGGTCTCAATTCCGAGGTCAGCGATTCGACGACGACCATTCTGCTCGAGAGCGCATACTTCGAGCCGATGACCATCGCGCGAACCGCACGGCGCCTGGGTTTGCGGAGCGAGGCGAGCTACCGCTTCGAACGCGGCATCGACCGCGCGGGACAGGTCGGCGCACTGATTCGCGCCGCCGAATTGATCCGCAAAATCGCGCGCGGGCGCGAGGCGTCGCCAATATCCGACTTCGAGCCGCGCAAGGCCGAGCCGCGCGAGATTGCACTCGATCTCGCCGCGATGGAATCGCTGCTCGGCGCTTCGATACCCGCGACCGTCGCGCGGACCCGTCTCAAATCGCTCGGCGCGCAGGTCAGCACGCGGGGCAAAGGCGTGCTCGCAGTAGTGCCACCGTCGTTCCGCTCCGACCTGGTCGAGCAAGCCGACCTGATCGAAGAAGTCGCGCGCCTGGGCGGCCTCGAAGACATTCCCGCGCTGCTACCCGAACGCATAAGTGCGCGCGCTCCCGTCAATCGCGAACGCGAATTCATCAAGGGCACCCGCGAAGTGATGCTCGGATGCGGCCTGACCGAAGCCGCGACCATCGCATTCATCGCGCCCGCCGACAACGCGCGTTTTCCGGGAATCCAACCCTCGACTCGACCCGTCAAGGTGACGAACCCACTGTCCGCCGAACTGAGCGAGCTGCGCGTCAGCCTGATGCCGGGACTGGTCACTTCGCTCAGATTCAATTTGAACCGCGAGGCGCGCGCCTTCCACGCATTTGAACTGGGCAAGATTTTCCGCATGGATGGCGACATCGCGACCGAGCACCATCATCTCGCCGTCGTCAGTTACGGACCCTACGCGCTCTCGGCGATCGGCGATCAGAGCGTCGCGGCAGGATTCTTTACGATGAAGGGAATCCTCGAGACTTACTTCGACGCAATCGGCATTTCGCCGCGCATCGCGTTCAAGGCGATCGAGCCCGTCGATGCCCCATTCCTGCATCCCGGGCGCAGCGCTATCGTCAAGCTCGACGATACGGCGATTGGCCTGATCGGTGAATTGCATCCGGCTGAAGCGATGCGCCTTGATCTGAACGAACCGTGCGCGGTCTGCGAACTTGACTTGAGTAGTCTCATTGCCTATGGTTTCTCGCCGCGCAAAACTTTTCAGCCGCCACCAAAATTTCCCGCTATCAGGCGCGATTTGGCGTTGGTGCTGGATCGGAATTTCCCGGCGGATATGGTAGTCAAGACCATCCGGGAGGCTGGCGCGTCGCTGCTGGAAAGCGTCGAGGTGTTCGACGTGTACGAGGGGACTGCAGTGGCCGCCGGTAAGAAGAGCGTGGCGTTGGCTTGTCGTTACCGTGCAAAGGATCGCACGCTGACTGATGAGGAGGTGAACCGCATTCACGCAGTGCTGGTCGAGCAGGCGCGGATGCGATTGGGCGCGGAGTTGCGGCAGTAACAGCGTGCCTAACGCGAACGGGTGGGGATTCGTTACGCCGCAGGGCATGACCAAAGCTGATCTTGTAGATTTGATCTACGAGCGGGTAGGCTCCTCGAAGAAGGAAGCCTGTGACGTGGTCGAAGCAGTATTTTCGATCATCAGGGATTCGTTGCGTCAGGGTCAGAAAGTGAAAATCTCCGGCTTCGGCACTTTCCTCGTCAATCAGAAACATGCGCGCCGCGGGCGCAATCCGCAGACCGGCGAGCCAATTACCATCGACTCGCGCCGCGTGCTGTCCTTCAAGCCGAGCCAGGTGTTGAAGGAACGGGTTAACAACGGCTCCAAGCCGGGGATATGAAACCGATGCCGCGCCCGCGCCCGCCATCAGTTCGGCGGCGAAAACCAGCCCCGCAAAAGTCAGTCACGATTACCGCGATGCCAGAGCGCGGCCTGAAAATCGGCGAAGCGGCGCGCGCACTGGGCGTCGAGACCTACGTGCTGCGCTTCTGGGAAACCCAGTTCCCGTTCCTGAAGCCCAAGCATACCCGCACCAAGCATCGCTTCTACCAGGAAAAAGATCTCGACGTTCTCCGCCTCATCAAGCGCCTGCTGCACGACGAAGGCTTCACCATCGTCGGCGCGAACAAGCACATCAAGGATTCTGGCCTCGACGCATTGATGGCGGGAAAGCCCTTGCCGAAAAATGCGCCGTCGTCGTCGCCAGAGCGCGCAACCTCGCAGTCGCCAGCAATCGACGGCCAAGCCCGCCGCGTCCTGAACGAGGTACGCCGCGACCTCGAATCGATCCACAAAATTTTAGAAGACTGATTCGCGCTACTTTCGAAGTTGGACGGTACCCTGCGGACCGTCATACACGAGCACGCAATTGCGCAATTGATTTCGACCCAGGAGCGCCTGCCGACCACCTAGATCGGCGAGACTGACTTCGGTTACTTCGCGCAAATTCAGAGCGGGAATTTCGATTTCAGCCAGAAAGAGGTGGGACGAAAACTGTCCGCCTGCACCTGAGAATCGTCCCGGCCCCTGCCAATAGAAGTGGCGCCCACCCCAGGAGAAAACGACGCTCTATGAATGTCAGTTGAGAACCGATGTCGATCAGAGCCTGTAGCACGGTTTCCCGGCCGTCAACGGGCGATCTGACAATGATTTCGACTGTAGCGCCTTGTCGGATCAGCGCTACCGAAGTGCCAGGACCGCAATTTATTGTGGGCAAGGCTTAACTGTGACGGTGACGCAGATGCATGGCAGAATCGGAGTCTATTCCGATAGGGCTTCCGATTTGCTGGATTAAGAACGGACCCGTTTTGGATTTAGCCAATGCAGCCCTTCCCGCAGAATCGAAGTCTGGATAAAGGCCGAGCAGTTGTCCCCGAAAAAATAAAGCGAACTCGTCAAGATGAGTCCGCTCCAGTCCCTCGCGAAGTTTTTCAAACGCAGCTATGTCTGCATCGAGCACATGCGCCGCAACAGAGTCATTCCGCTTGCTGGCCTGCATACACCGACAGTTTATTCGATTACTTAAGAAATCGCCACGACCCCATCGGCCTTACGACAGGCGCTACTCGACGCTGCGTTCCTGCGATGCCAACTGCGCGCGGGCTGGCTTGCTTGCTGATACCGCGACTTCCGCTGTCTTAGGCTGACGTATCAGAACGCCGAGCGGCGCGAGATTCAACTCAGTGGCGCATTCCTCAGTCGCGCGATGTACCAGGCGTCCTGCCTCAACCATCTTCGCCGCGATGCACACTGCGCCGGCTATCGTGAGCGCTACCAGGCCCAGCGCTATCTCGACTGGCCCCGCGATTGCGGCGATCGCCGCGCTCAGCGCACCCGCTGCCAGAGCCATCGTGGAGACTCGCGTGAACTTTATGCGCGCCAGCACGTGATTGGTGACTTTGCCCGCCTCGTGCTCTTCGTCCGCCGTCTTCAGCTCGATTCGCGTCCACGGATTCGGCCGCACTTCCAGGTCGTAGTCGTTCCATCCCGCCTCGACCACCGTGCCAACCCCATTCTGCGCGAACAGCTTCAGCATCTTGTCGATGAGGCGGTCGCGCGCGATGCTCTCGTTGTTCCAGTAGTCCAGCCGAATCGTGCGCCGGAGCCAGTTGGTCGTCGCGCGCTGGCGTACGCCATCCGCACCCGTCAGTCCTGTCAAAGCTTTCGCCCGTTCCTTGTAGCGCGTCATCGTTCGCACCATCGGCCCCGTGTACGCGAGATACGCGATCAGCATTCGCGCCGTAAAACTTTCGTGAGATTTATCGAGCGGCGCGTGCCATGCATAGTAGAGCGCCCAAATCGGCCCGAGCGCCAGCATCGCCGCCGCCGGAATCACCGAGACGCCAAGCACGATCGACGCGACAATCGCGATTGCCGAGAGCACGGTCCATTCGAGCGTCTGCGGCAGAACCTTGAGCAGTGTCAGACCGGGATCGAACAGCGACTGCGCACCAGCAGATGCATTCCACAGCACGCGTTTGCGATTGCCCCCGGGGATCGTCCGCGCCAGTCCGGGAATCGTGCCGCGCCACGCGATCTGTCCCATGATGTTGAAGCGCTCCGAATATTTCGGATAGAGCATCGCCTCGGCGCGCCCGTAACCGCGCTGCTGCCCGTAGTAGGCTTTGATCGTATTGCGCCGGAAGTGCCACACGAATGCGGCCGGCGAGAACCCCAGCTTGTAGCCCGCCGCTAGCATGCGCCAGCAAATATCAACGTCGTCGCCCGCGGTCCTGAACTGCGCATCGAATCCACCGATGCTGGCGAGCGCCGCCTTCGAAAAAACCATGTTGCAACCCGCCAGATGCTCCGCGCGATCCTCTGCGACCAGCACGTGACACGGCGCGCCCGGCGACGCGGCGCAACTCGCTTCGATCCATCCGTCTTCATGCGGCGCGTAGTTCGGACCACCGCATCCGTCGAAATTGTTTTCGGTCATCGATCGGACCATCAGCGTCAGCCAATGCGGATCGACTACGCAGTCCGAATCGGTGTAGGCAATAAACTCGCCGCGCGCCGCATGCATCCCGACGTTGCGCGCAACGCTCAGCCCCTTGTTGGGCTGGCGGATTAGCCGAAACTCCGGAAAATCCATTGAGATGTCCGCGGTCTTGTCGCGCGACCCGTCATCGACAATCACGACTTCGAAATTCGGGTAGTCGAGGCGTCGCAGCGACTCCAGGCACGGACGCATGGTGCGCTCGGCGTTGTATGCACAAATCACCACCGACACCATCGGCATCTTCGCCGGCCGCGGCGGGCAGGTGCCGTTGAGCGTCACGAACGGCATCACGTCCGACGCGCGCATCATCCGCACTCCGAGCCAGTCTTGAGTAGCCGGAGCAGGAACCGGCGGAGCAACCACGCCAGCCGCACCCGTACCAAACGCCACTGCTACCGCTTCGTCCTGCCCCATAGATGCGTCCCTGAATTCGATCATCACCGGCCGCGCTTCCGCGACATTGTGCAGGGCGACGACGAAATCGCGAATCTCGACCGGCGCGAGCGCCGGGATTTCCGCGTAAAGAAAATCCTCTTCTAAAATCGAAAGTGCGCGCGTTTCCGGCCGCACTTTGATTCCAATCATCGCCTCGGGCGCGCGTCCCTTGATCGTCTTCACCACGCTGCGCACACGGCGCCGCGCGTTTTCGAGTCCGCCCGCGCGCAACGCGTCCTGTCCGATCTCGCAATCGAGGATGTATCCGGCCAGCGCCGGATGCCGGCTGAAAATATTCGCCGTATGCGCGATCCGCGACACAACCGATTTGAATCCGCGACGGCTCGTCAGCTCGTCCGCCGTGATTCGCAGCTCGACCATCGCGACCAGCCCCGATTGCGCCGCGATATCGAGGCACGGCTGCGACTGCGCCTCGGTCAGCACCAGACCTGTCGTATGCGACGTTTTGAGATCGTCGAGCCGCTTTCGTAGTTTGAGTTTCTGTGCGAAATCGAGCGTCGCGCTCACATCTGTGAGGCGCATCGCCTTGAAAAAGAATTTTTGTCCTGAGCGAGAAAGGAACTTGCCGTGGGGGGTGACGCGTTCAATAGATTCGGTATTGGTAAGCATGGATTCGGCTGTCCTCTCGATGAGGACCTAATTGCCAGAGCCATGCCATCGGAAAAATCCAACGCCTGTAAGCCTTTTCAGGCAAACCCCGAAATCGCGCAAACCAATTGGGTTGAGCGCTGTACGATTTGCGCCGCGCGATTTTCGCGATGGATCGGTTCGCGAGGTGCAAAATCAGGCAGAATGCTTACGTTATACACACGCTAGATTGGTTATTTTGCGAATGTTATACGTCATGGAAGTACGCATATAGAAATCTTTCCGCCGGGTTGTAACCAATGAAACTATCGTTCGCTTGTGGATGCCACCGACCATCAAAGTCCAGCAAACAGCGCGAACCGAACGACCCGCAAATTGAAGTCACTCCCGAAGAAGTACAAGCGATAAGAGACCAGCTCGCCGAGATAGAACAGTCTCTCTCACGCCTGTGGGGCCCGACCATCTGGAGCCGCACCCCCGAATGCATCCAGATTCGTTCCGAGGCCGCCGACCTGATCGATCGCCACTTCGATGGAATCGTCGAGCAGTGGGGAGAATCAATCGCGTACATCATCCACGGGCACTCCAAGTACGACGAGAGTGGCCGCAAAGATAACATGGTCAATTCTCTCATTCGCTTCACCGACCATCTGCGCGATCCCGACGACATTTGTACCTACGTTTACCTGCGCCGGCATTGCCAGGAGGGGATGCTCGCGCGGGCCAAGCCGTCCCAGTTCAACGTCATTCACATCGCGCTCAAACAAATCATTCTCAATCACGTCAAATCCACGATGTCCGGTCCCTCGATGGAGCGGGTGCGCGACTTGATGGTCGCGGCGATCGACGAGCGGCGTCTGATGGTCTCGCAGTTCTACATCGAATCGCGCGAACGGTTGATGCGCGAATCCGAAGAAAAGTACCGCAACACTATCGACCATGCGCCCGATCCGATGTACGAGATCGAACCGCACACCTGGATTGTGTTGGGGCTGAATGCGGCTGCCCTGAAGCTGCATCAAATGGAGTGGGAGCATGAGCCCACCTGGTACGAGGGCGACATCCACAAGGAGATCATCGGTCGCCCCGTCCCCGACCTCGTGCCCCCCGAGTTGAGGCAAAGCGTCGTTGACAGCCTCGAGCAAGTGCTCCGCGATGGCTCTGCGCAGACCCAGGAATTCCCGATCGGCCCGCTCTTCTTCGACGTCAACTCGGCACTCATCACCTACGGCAAAAAACAATTCGTCCAGATGATCCTGCGCGACGTCACCCAGCGTCGCGAGATGCTCGATTCACTGATTAAGGCTGAGCGGCTCGCCGCGGCAGGCACGTTTGCGGCCGGCGTCGCGCACGAGGTGAACAATCCGCTTGCCTCGATTTCGTCGCTGGTGCAATCGATTCTGACCGGCGAGAACGACCCCGAGCGTCGCACCACGATGCACACCATCCTGTCGCAGATCACGCGCATCTCGAGCACCCTCAAGGATCTCGTCAATTTCGCGCGGCCGACCACCGCGCAACGCAAGCAGGTGGACGTCAACGGGCTAATCGCGGAGACGCTGCGGCTCATCACCTACAACAAACGCTTCAGCGGTATCCGCGTCGAACCGATCCTCGCGCCCGATCTGCGCCGCGCCTTCGCCGACGACAACGAAATTCAGCAAGTCCTGCTCAATCTGCTGTTCAACGCCGCCGACGCGGCCCCGGCTGAAGGCGCAGTAATCAAGGTGATCACCGAGAACCAGCGCCCCGGACAAGGCGCGGACAAATCGCGCCGCGTGTTTATCAAGGTCGTGGACAACGGCATCGGAATCCCACGCGAGCATCTCGAGCGCGTCTTCGATCCATTCTTCACCACCAAGCCCGCCGGCGCCGGCGTCGGCCTGGGACTCTCGCTATGCCAGCGCATGATCCTGTCCAACCAGGGCACGATTCGCGTGGACAGCGAAGTCGGCCGCGGCACCGGGGTGACGATTACCCTGGCCGCCGCCGAGGAAGCAGCGCGCGCGCAACAGGCATCCGAAATGGCCGCGTCCTGAAGATTGCTCAATGAGCGACGCATCGCATAACGACGCTTCGTGGACCGCGCAGGAACGCGGACCTTACCGGCTCCTGATCGTCGAAGACGAACCGCTGATGCGCTCGATCATCGTCCAGCTTGCGCGCAGCGAGGGCTACGAGGTGATGGAGGCGCCGGCCGCCGAAGTCGCACTGCAGATCTTTGAAAAAGAAAAAATCGATCTCGCGATTCTCGACCTTAACCTGACCAGCGGCGGCAGCGGGCTCGACGTGCTGCGCAAGATGCGCGAGCTCGATCCCGAGGTGATGGGCATAATCGTCACCGCTTACGCCAGCGTCGAGTCGGCGGTCGAGGCGCTGCATCAGGGCGCCTACGACTACATCACCAAGCCGTTCGCCAACGATCATCTTAAAAAAGTGATGCGCAATGCGCTCGAGGGCAAGGCGTTGTTCCGCGAGAATCGCTTCCTGCGCCAGGAGCTGCGCGAGAAATATCGCTTCGAGAGCATCATCGGCAAAAGCGACGCGATCGAGAGCACCTTCCGCGTCATGGAAAAAGTCGCTCGCACCGACTCGAGCGTCTTGATCACCGGCGAGTCCGGCACCGGCAAGGAGCTGGTCGCGCGCGCGATTCATTTCAGCTCCGATCGCGCCGGCAATCGCTTCCTGCCGATCAACTGCGGCGCGCTGCCCGAGAACCTGCTCGAAAGCGAACTGTTCGGGTACAAGCGCGGCGCATTCACCGGCGCGGGCCAGGACAAGGTCGGGCTGCTCAAGGCCGCCGACAAAGGCACCATACTGCTCGACGAGATCGGCGAGCTGCCACTTGCGCTGCAGGTAAAATTATTGCGCGCATTGCAGGAGCGCGAGGCATACCCGCTCGGCGCCAACGACCCTGTCGCGTTCGACGTGCGCGTGCTTTGCGCCACCAACAAAAATCTCGAAGCCGAGGTCAAAGCCGGCCGCTTCCGCGAGGAACTGCTCTACCGGATCAACGTCATCAATATAAACCTGCCCGCGCTGCGCGAGCGCCAGGACGATATCCCGCTGCTCGCCAACCATTTCCTGCGCAAATACGAAAAGTCGCTGTCGCGGACCGCGATGCGCTTCTCGAAGGGTGCGATGCGCCTGATGCTCAACTATGGGTGGCCGGGTAATGTCCGCGAACTCGAGAACAGCGTCGAGCGCGCCGCGATTCTCGCCGAGACCGACGTAATTCACTCGCACGACCTCCCCGACAAGCTACGCAGCACGTCGCCCGTGATCGCGAGCATCGAGAACACCGGCATGACCCTCGAGGAGCTGGAGCGCGAGCACATCAAGCGCGTCCTGGACAAGGTCGAAAACGACAAGGTCAAGGCGGCGCAGGTCCTCGGCATCCACCTCTCAACCCTCTACCGCAAAGTCCAGCGCTACCACCTCGACGACACCCCCGCCCATCAAGAACCTGCCCACTCCGCCTAGTACTTGTGTCATCTGACAAAGCGAGCAACGCGAGCGGCAAGAAATGGCTTTTGGCCTCCGGACAGCTTCGCGTAAGCGAAGCCGATTCCGGTTTCGAGATCGCGCAGCGCCCCACCATCCGGTCCCCCTTCCCACTATGGGAAGGGGTTAGGGGTTAGGTTCCCAGGCACTCCCCCGACCCGGGAATAACCGTTCCAATCCGCCAGTCAAGAATATACACTGAATAACTGGAACGGCTGGCCGGAGCCGTCCCCGGAGAAACATATGGACCTCTTTGCGCCAACTCACCTGCTGATCATTTTGCTGATCATCCTGGTCATCTTCGGTCCCAGCAAGCTCGGCGATGTCGGCGGCGCGATGGGCAAAGCAATCCGCGACTTCAAGCGCGCGATGAACGAACCCGACAATGCAACCACGCCGCTGGCCAAACCCGACGAAGTCAAAGCCGCCGAGACCCCCAAGCCCGACAAAGTTTCCTGACCCGCCCCGCGATCCTCTTACTTTCTGATCGCTCCCTCTTTCTGTCTCCTCGCCCTGTTAGGGGCGAGGATGAAGGTGAGGGTCCGCTTGCAGGGCGCGCTTCGCGTGCGATTCAAGATTCTGCGTCTTTCCAGAGGTCCAGGGTTGAGTACGAAAACTTTATGAAACGATACATCCTCACCGGCACCCCCGGATGCGGCAAAACCTCGATCATTCGATCCTTGGAGGTCGACGGCTACACCGTCGTCGAAGAAGCTGCCACCGACATCATCGCGATGCGCCATGCGCAAGGAATCGCAGAACCACACACGCACCCATCTTTCATCGACGACATCACCAATCTTCAGAAGCTCCGACAGGTTCGCATAGCTGACGCATCCGGCATCCAGTTTTACGACCGTTCGCCGATATGCACCTACGCGCTCAGCGTGTGGCTCGGCTTTCCGATTTCGATAACTCTCGCCAATGAAATAAAACGAATTGAGAAAGAGCAGCTCTATCAGAAGCAAGTCTTCTTCATCGAAAACCTGGGATTCTGCGAACACTTCCGCGGCAAGGAGGATCACCTTCGAGGATTCCTTACGATTCGAAAAAGTTCATGAGGAGACCTACACCTCCTTCGGCTACGAATGCATAAGAATCGCCCCTCGCGAGCTGTCCGTCCGAGTCGAACAAATCACGCGCTATGTCTCTGCGGCTGACTAGCTACGCGGCCGGCGCACTCGCCGCAGGGATCTGAAAGCCCGATCGCGCAAGGTAGCGCGCCGGAAAACGGCCGTTGAACACGAATCCTGATATCAACAGCACCGCCGGCAGCGCATAACTCAGCAGCGGCTTGGCCAGGTTGCCGCCGACCATGACACCCATCACGGCGAAGCCGATATTGACGGTCATCAACCCGCACCAGACCAGCGTCATCAGCAAATTGAGCCTAATGAAAATCGGATGTTCCCAGAATTCCCTCGGCGCACTTTCCCGCGCATACGCCGCTGTGAATGGACGCCCGATCACGACTGATCCCCACGCGCCAAGCGCGAAGCATGTCCAGATGATCACCGCGCCGTAGATAGGAAACACCGGCAATCGCAGTCCGATGGTCAGCCCCGCGCCGATCACGAAGATCGTCAGCGTCGTCCAGTCCGTCAGTTTGATCGAAATGCCCGCCCGTACCACCAGCGCCAGATACACCACGCACAAAATCAGCCCGCCGCCAGTCGCGATTTGCCAATGATTGAAGCCGGACGCAACCCCGAACAAGATCCATGGCAGAAACGCTGCCACGCCGATCGGAATGATTTTCTTTTGTTCCGCCAAGCGTTCGCCCTTGATGCCCATCACCCGATCTTCGCCGCCGGCTCCACCCACTCTCGCGCAATCCGCTCAATCCATCCGCCAATCTGCGCCTCATCTTCGGGCGGACTGGTAATTATCACGAGTTCATCGACGCCGGCCGCGCCGTACTTCTTCAGATCGTCGGGGACGATCTTCTTGGTGTACGGACTCACGATAATTTCGACCTCGCGCGCATCGCGTCCATTCGCCTTCAGCATGGCGCGCAGCTGGTCGGCCAGCGGCGCCGCATCGTCAGGTCCGACGTTGAACCCGAACCATCCGTTGCCGATATCCGCAGTGCGCTTCAACGCGGGGCCGCTCTCCCCGCCGAAGATTATCGGCAGCTTCCCAGCTTGCACCGGCTTCGGATAACTTTTCGCCGCATCGAAATTCACGAACTCGCCATGGAATGTTGCCGCGTCGTCCGACCACAGCCGCCGCATCACTTCGATATACTCGCGCGTCCGCTTTGCGCGCCGCTCGAAGGGAATCCCGAGCGCCGCGAATTCTTCCGCCGACCATCCGATTCCCACGCCCAGCGCGAATCGCCCGCCCGAGAGCCGGTCGAGGCTCGCCACTTCCTTCGCGAGCACCACCGGATTGTGCTCCGGCACCAGGCAAATTCCCGTCGCCAGCCGAATCGTTTTGGTCACGGCCGCGGCAAACGTCAGCGTGATAAATGGATCGAGCCAGTCGGCGCCGCCCGGCAGCGGGAACTCACCGCTCGCCGAGTACGGATATTTCGAATCCTGCCGATCGAAGAGCACGACGTGCTCGCCGACCCACAGCGTCGAGACACCCCGACGCTCAGCCTCGATAGCCGTCTTCAGAATCGAGCCGGGACGCGCGCCCGTGCCGATTCCCAGAGCGAACAGTCCGACTTTCATTTTTTCACTTTTTCACTTTTCATTTTTTCACTTTTCACTGTCCCGAACCCGCACCGTCCGCGCCCTTCGCGACGGCCGGCGCCTTCACGAACTTGAGCATGAAGCGATCGGTCGCGCCGCGATGCTTGAATACGAGCCAAGTGCGATCGTCCTCAGGATGCCGCAGCGCGCTCGACGCGCCGTAAAGTTTGAAGCCCACCTTCTCGACATCCTTGATTAAAAAATCCTCGTCGATTCGATGCAGCGTGGTGGTGTCAGCAGCTCCCGTGCCAGCCGGGGCGCTGTGATCGACGATCCCGTAAATCCCGCCGGGCTTCAGCGCCTTGAACACCGCCGCGTTCAGGTTCTCGGTATTCATCTTGAAGCCGACGATATCGTGGTAGTTGAGATGGATAATGACGGCGTCGAGCGAATCAGGCGGCACCGGTAGCAAGTCGGGCGCGTCGAACGGCTTGCTGACCTTGACCACGTTTTTGAGCGCAGGCTTCTTGAGCCGTTCGTCCCATTGTTCTCCGATTTTCTTGAACTGCTCCGGAAACGGAATGTTCTGCGAGTACACGGTGCCTTTCGGTCCGACCACTCGCGCAAACAGCTCAGTCATGTATCCGCCACCGGCAAAAATATCGGCGACCTTCATCCCCGGCTTGATTCCATAGAACGCCAGGATCTGATCGGGCTTGCGCCCCGCGTCGAGCGCCTTGTCGGCAGCCGGCCGTTCCGGCGAATTGATCGCATCGGTAATGTCCGCGGGAATCTGCGTTTGGGGAATCGGCGGTGCTTCAGCCGTACTGGTCGCAACCGGCTGCATCTGCGCGCGCGCCGCCGCTGCGATCAAACCAAATCCAACGAATGCGATTAAAGTTGAGCAAATCAGCAGGTCGGTTCTAATCCGCATCCTGATAGTCATCTAAGATTCTCCGCAAAGCATTGGATCGTGTTCCCAATCGACAGCTAACACACCCCTCGCAAACTGAGCAATGCAATTTCTTGCACAGCTTTTATGCGCGTCGTTACCAGTAGGACGGAATTTATTCCGTCAAATCTGTTCTTGTCCGAGAAACGCTGTATGAAGACATCGACGAAATAAATTTCGTCCTACTATGTCCCCAAAAAAGAACCTGAGAGCAAAAGGGCGTACTCGCCATTTTGCGATTAGTTCTAAGGTGCAGGGCTTAGCCCTGCCCAAGGAGGCGCGGAACCCACGGTGGGTTCCGCATTAAATAAAGTGATCTACCCTTCCCCCCTAACGCGATGCCGCCGTCTTCTGATCCGCCACCGACGCCGGCAGCTCTACATCCGCATGCACCCACGCCTTCTTCAGTCGCGCATCGACGCTTGCCGCCTCGTCCGACGCGTTGCGCGCGCGAAGGCATAGCTCAAGTCCGTTGAGCGACCATCCATTTTCAGGATACTGCTTCAGATCGTCGCGAAAGACCTGCTCCGCATCGGCGGTCTTGCCGTCAGCGAGCAATTCCATGCCCAACGTTTCACGCACCGGGTAATACCAGGCCGGCGGCTCTTCGTAGTTGAGCGCGTCCTGAATCGCGACGGCGTTTTTCAGATTCTTGATCGCATCGTCATGGCGGCCTTGCGCGGAATCGATCTCGCCGCCGAGCGTCTCCGATGCGATCGAGAGCAATCGATTCGCCGGATTGAATCCCACTACTCGGTCGCTCGGCGTCGACGCGGCGATCGCATCGAGTTTCTTTTTTTCAGCGAGCGCATCGTCGGGCCGATTCTTCGCGGCAAACGCGAGGCCGCGCGCGTAATGCCAGATTCCGGCAGTGAAATTCAGGTCCGCCGGCGGCGCATGTTCTTTGAGGATCGCGTCCCACTTGCTGAAGCGTGCTTCGGTGAAATATCGCGACGGCGTGACACCTTCCGCCATCGGCATCTGGCGGACCGTCTCGAGCGGCACCGCGGCGTCGAGTTCGCGCGCCACTTTGAACGCGCCGCGGCTGTTGCCCTCCATCATGTACGACGCCCACAGAAATTGAATGTTGTGCGGGACGTACATCAGCGGGTAGATGCCTTTGGGGCTGCGCTCGCGCAGATAGACCTTGTCGGCCTTGATTGCCGCTTCGTTGGCCGCGGCGGACGCGTCGTAATCACCGGTGCGAAAGTAGATATGCGACGGCATATGCACGATATGGCCGGCCGCGGGCGCCAGCTTTGGGAGCCGCTGAGCGCTTGCCAGCGCACGCTCCGGATCGGGCGACGCCTCGACCGTGTGGATATAATAGTGATTGGCCCCGAGATGGTCGGGATAATTCGCCATCACGCCCTCGAGCGTCGCGACAATCTCCGGGGTCCCGTCAACCGGCTTGCCGTCGAGCGTCCAGAGACCCCACGGATGCAAATCCATCATCGACTCGGCGAACAGCGCGCCGGCGTCCGGGTCGTCGGGATTGTCATGCGCAACTTTGCGCATCGCATTCGCATAAGCGAGTTGCTGGGCGTCGGTCATCTTGCCGTCGGGCGCGTAGCGATTGGCGAGCGCGTCGATATATTCGCGCTCGGGCGCGCTGGCATTCGCTTCGAGTGATTTGGCCTTGATGATTGCGGCGTAAGCCGCTTTGCCGCGTTCGGTGTCCTCGGGCTGATTGATATTCGGTCCGAGCGAAAGTGCGATTCCCCAATAAGCCATCGCAAGATTCGGATCGTACTGCGCGGCCTGCCTGAACGAATTAGCCGCCTCGTCGTGATTGAAAGCATAAACCAGGGTCAGCCCCTGATCGAAAAACCGTTGCGCAAGCACGGAATTAGTTTTGGTAGTAACCGGATGATGCAGGCCGCCAAGCCCGTCAAAGATCGGCTCCCGCTCCGAATCAACGGAAGCCTGCAAATCGCTATTGTCGGCCCGAGCAGATTTGGCTAACGCGGAACAAACCAGGATGGCGGCGGCCGCCAAAAAAACGCGTCGCTTCATCGTCACCTCCATCGCATTGTGGTAACACGCGCGCCGCAAGCCGCAAAGATGGCGCAGGCCGCTATCCGCGATTGTCCCCCTTCCCTCGAGGGAAGGGGTCAGGGGTTAGGTTGTCGGGCTCGCGGAAGCCCCTGATTCACCAAATCAATGGCACCAGGCGATGCCTCACTTTCCTCTGATACTCGCAGTATCCCGCCAGATTTTTCGCCAGGAATTTCTCTTCATCGAGAAGCCGCAACACCAGCACGACCACCATCGGAACAATCGCGATCAATCCCCAATACGAGCCGAGCGCGAGCGGTACTCCCACCAGCATCACCAGCGCGCCGATATACATCGGATGACGCACGAGCGCGTACGGCCCGGTCGTGACCACCTTCTGCTCGGCGCCGATTTCAATCGTTCCAGAGGCAAAGGTGTTTTCCTTGAACACGAGAAATACAAGGTAGAATCCGACTACGATCAGGATATCGCCGAGCGCGATCAAAGACGGCGGCACCGTTGACCACGAGAAACGATGATCGAGTGCGGAGACCACAAACAGCCCGATGAATGCCAGCGCGGCGAAGGCCTGGATGATGTTCTGGCTCCGCTCCTGCTCGGCACCCACGCCCGCTTTAACCCGCCGCTCGAGGAGTTTCGGATCATTTTTCATCAGATAGAGAGTGACCGCGAGCGTGCACGCGAAAAAAATCGCGACCATAACCCACGCCTGCCAGTAATCAAGCGTCCACGAGGGCAGGAAAATCGTCAGCCCGAGCATCATTAGAAGCTGGAGCATTCCAGCGAAGGCCTTGATGTTCAGTTGGCTCATCGTTCACGCCACATGGCTTCTTTTTGAACGCGCGGATAGAGTCGCGCGCTTCGAATTGGCAACGCCGAGCTCAGCTTTGCGCGCGCGCCACCGCTCCAGCATCGCCGTCAGCTCGGTCTGGATGAATTCGAAAAACGCGAGCGTCTCGGCGATTCGCGCGCCCGCTGCCGTGTCGCGTCCCACCACCTCGATTCCCTCGCGCAGGCTGCGCTCGCATCGATCGAGCACCTGGTCCTTGCGCGCGATCGCCTCGTACCAGATCTCGTTGTGCACGCGGTAGTGCTCGCGCCGCGACCCGGGCTCCGCCTCGCGGCTGGCCAGGTTGACCTGAACAAGATAACTGACCGCGCCGGAAATCGCCGCCGCGCTGACATGCAGCAGCGCCGCCAATTCAGCCGCCGTAAGCCGCCCCGAATCGGTCGCCAGCAGCGCGGCAAACACCCGCGCCGGCATCCTCGGAAACCCCGACTCAGTCAGCACCGAGGCGAACCGCTCGATAAATCCCGAACGGGTCTTGTCGCGATTAGGAACTTTCATAATATCATGAACATACTGTGGATTAAGAATTCTGTCAACCGAAGTGTTCTAGGAAAGAGCCGGGGTTCTTCGCTTCGCTCTGAATGACACAAAGACGGAACTACGCAAAAAGCGAGCGCGCGAGCTTTTGTGATGTGGCCCAGCACCCTCACCTACCGACGGCTGCGCCGCCGGCTTCCTCTCCCGTAAAGTAACGGGCGAAGTAAGATTCGGACGCCTCCTCCCTTAACCCTTCTAACAGGGACAAAGTCCCGCATCCTCTCTTAACACTGGGTGCAGGGGGTCACCCCTGCCCAAGGAAGCGTGAAACCCAGGCGGGTTTCACATTAGATGAAGTGACTTGCTCTTCCCTACGTATCTCGCGCGCGGCAAGATTGACGATGCGGCGCGGCCGCTCGCGATGAACCCAGACACGCAATCCAATTCCTCGGACCTCACTCCCGGCTTCGGCGGACTGCGGGTCGTCGCCTTCGAGAGCCGGATGGCATCCGAAGTCGCCACGATGATCGAACGTCGCGGCGGCGTCGCGATTGTCGCGCCCGCGATGCGCGAGGTTCCCCTCGACGACAATCACGCCGCGCTGGACTTTGCGCAGCGTCTGCTCGCCAACGAAAGCGAGTTCGACGTGGTCATCTTCATGACCGGCGTCGGCACGCGCGCGTTGTTCGCCGCGATGGAGACGCGGCATCAGCGACTCGACGCTCGTCGTCGGCGCTAAGCTCGATCGTAAGCGTGGCGCGCGGACCTAAACCGATTCGCGCGATGCGGGATCTCGGCTTCGAACCGTCAATCGTCGTGCCAGAGCCGAATACCTGGCGCGAAGTGATGAGCGCGCTGGCGGCGCAGCTCAATCTCAAGGGCAAGCGCGTCGCGATCCAGGAATACGGAGTCTCAAATCACGAACTGACCGCCGGGCTCGAAGCGCGCGGGGCCCGCGTCACGATAGTCCCGGTCTATAGATGGACGCTGCCGGCCGATCGCGCGCCGCTGCACGCGGCGTTGAACGCGATCGCCGATGGCGCCGCGGACGTCGCGATTTTCACCAGCTCGAACCAGGTCACCAACGTCATCCAGCTCGCAGAGGCCGAAGGAATCGGCGACAGCGTCAAGCGCGGATTCGCGCGGATGGCGGTCGGCTCGATCGGCCCGGTCTGTTCGGAGCAGATTCGCGCGTACGGGCTGAGCGTGGACTTCGAGCCCGAGCATTCGAAGCTCGGTCATCTGGTCAAAGAGGCGGCGGCGCAAGCTGCCTCGATTCTAATCGCCAAGCGCGCGAATGCCGATCGTATCGAAGCGGTAGCGTCGCCAAATCCGCGCCCCGCCGCATCCTCGAACGCGCCGCGATCCCCGCTCGCCGATCATCCGATGATGAAAGCGTGCCGGCGCGAGCCGGCCCCGTACACTCCGATTTGGCTGATGCGACAGGCGGGCCGCTACATGCCGGAGTATCGGCGCGTTCGCGAGCAGCACGATTTTCTCGACCTGTGCAAGCGCCCTGAGCTGTCCGCCGAAATCACCGTCACCGCGGCTGAGCGGCTCAAGGTGGATGCGGCGATCATTTTCGCGGACATACTGCTGCCGCTCATCCCGATGGAAGTCGGGTTGCATTTCGAAAAAGGCGACGGGCCGGTGATCGATCGCCCAATTCGCACCGAGGCCGACCTCGAGCGGATTCCCGACGTTGATGTGTCCGCGCTCGGCTTTCGTCGGCGACGCGATCAGGCTGGTCCATCGCGCAATCGGTGCGACGACTCCGCTGATCGGATTCGCCGGCGCGCCGTTCACGCTCGCGTCGTATCTGATCGAGGGCGGCTCGTCGCGACAATATCAAGCCACCAAAACTTTCATGTACACGCAGCCCGAAACGTGGCATCGCCTGATGGAGCTGCTCGCGCGCATCACTGCTGACTATCTGAAGATGCAAATCGCGGCGGGCGCCGACATCATCCAGATTTTCGACAGTTGGGTCGGCAGCCTCGGCCCCGACGACTACCGGCGCTTCGTGCTGCCGCACACCGCGTCGGTGATCGCGGCGATTCCCGCCGACGTGCCGGTGATTCATTTCGGCACCGTGACCGGCAACCTGCTCGAGCTGATTCGCGAGGCTGGCGGTGACGTTATCGGTCTCGACTGGCGCGTCGATCTCGCGGAAGCGTGGGCACGCCTCAACTACAGCGTCGCGGTGCAGGGCAATCTCGATCCAATCGCGCTGTTCGCCGGCGTTCCTGAAATTCGCGCGCGCGCCCGTGCGATTCTCGATCAGGCCGGCGGACGTCCCGGCCACATTTTCAATCTCGGCCACGGAATCCTTCCCGAGACGCCGGTCGATCACGCGATCGCGCTGGTCGACGCGGTTCACGAGATGAGCGCGCGCTGACCTGATGGCCGCGAAGGCAAAGTGCGACGCGGTTCTTATGATCGGATTCGGCGGACCGACACGCACCGACGAAGTACGTCCGTTCCTCGACAACGTGCTGCGCGGACGGCCAATTCCGCGCGAGCGCTACGAGGAAGTCGTGCATCATTACGATCGCCTCGGCGGGCGCTCGCCGTACAATGATCTCACGATGCGACAGGCCGCCGCTCTGCGCGCCGAGCTCGAAAAAAAAGGCGTGCAGGTGCCGGTCGCAGTCGGAATGCGCAACTGGAAACCGTATATCGCCGACTCGATGCGAACGCTCGCCGACGCTGGCGCGCGCCGCGTGCTCGGCTTCATCATGGCGGCGCATCGCAGCGAGGCGAGCTTCGAGCGCTACCAGGCGACCGTCAACGATGCGCTCGCTGAGCTGGGCGGTACCGCGCCCGAGGTCGTGTATCCCCAGCCGTGGCACGACCATCCGCTGTTCGTGACTGCCGTGGCGTCGCGCGCGCGTGAGGCGCTCAGCCGACTGGAACCTCCGGAGCGATCTCGCGCGCGGCTAATTTTCACCGCGCACAGCATTCCCGTCGCGATGGCGGATGCGGGGCCGTACGTCGATCAGCTCACGCAATCGGCGCGGATAGTTGCGGCGGATCTCGGAATCGACACGTGGCAATTCGCGTATCAGAGCCGCAGCGGCAACCCGCGCGACGCATGGCTCGAACCCGATATCAAGGACACGCTGCGCAGCCTCGACGCGAAGACTGCGGTCGTCGTGCCGATCGGTTTTTTGTGCGATCACGTCGAGGTGCTGTACGATCTCGATATCGAAGCGGCGCAAGTCGCGCGCGACGCCGGGATCAGGATGGAACGCGCGCCGACGGTCGGCGACCATCCGCTGTTCATCGAGATGATGGCCTCGATCGTCGCGGCGCACGCGCGTTGATTGACCACGAGGGAGGCTTCCATACGAGCACCGACCCACAAATCAAGCGGGTTGCGGTAATCGGCGGCGGAATCACCGGCCTCGCGGCCGCTTATCGGCTTCGCGAGTTGGCGGCGGCGCGCGAGTTCCCGCTCGAGGTGCAATTGCTCGAGCGCGGCACACGATGCGGCGGCGCGCTCGAAACGATTCGGCGCGACGGATTTGTAATCGAGACCGGCGCCGATTCGTTTCTTTCAGAGAAACCTGCCTGCGCCGAGCTGGCGGCAAGACTTGGCCTCGGCGCGGAGCTGATTCCGACGCGCGAGATTTATCGCAAGACGTACGTGGTGCGTGCGGGTCGGCTGGTCGAGATTCCCGCGGGATTTTCACTGCTCGCGCCCGCGCATCTCGGTCCGGTTTTTCGAAGCTCGCTTTTCTCACCGCTCGGAAAATTACGGATCGCGATCGAACCATTCATAGCGGCGCGCACCAGCGAGGACGACGAGAGTCTCGATTCGTTCGTGACGCGGCGGCTGGGTCGCGAGGTGCTTGAGCGCATCGCGCAGGCGCTTGCTGGCGGTATCTACACCGCTGATCCTGAACGACTCAGCATGGCGGCGACGATGCCGCGCTTCGTCGAGATGGAACGGCGCCACGGCAGCGTCGTCAAGGGAATGCGCGCGGCGGAGAAGGCGCGCGCCGCGAAAAGTTCGGACGTGAGCGGCGCGCGCTGGAGTCTGTTCCAGAGTTTCAGAAATGGAATGGCGACGCTGCCGGAGGCGCTCGCGTCGCGGCTGGGCAATTCGATTCGCAAGGGCGCGGAAGTTATCGGGATGTCGCGAAACGGGAACGCGTGGCGGCTCGCACTCGCTGGCGGCGATTCGATCGATGCGGACGGCGTAATCTGTGCGGCGCCTGCGTACGCGGCCTCGCGCATCGTCGCGACGATCGCGGCGCCGGCGGCAAAGTTGCTCGGCGAGATCAGCTATGCCACCGCGGCGACGGTCAACCTGACGTTTCGCGAGAGTGACTTCGACGGGCCGCCGCGCGCATTTGGCTTCGTCGTCCCGTCAATCGAGCATCGGCGAATAATCGCCGGCAACTTCTCGAGCTTCAAGTTCGAGGGACGTGCACCGGCCGGCGCAATCCTGGCGCGCGCGTTCGTCGGCGGCGAAATGAGCCGCGAGATGATGACTCTCAGCGACGCTGAGATGATCGCCGCGGTGCGCGACGAGTTCCGCGCGCTGCTTGGAGTCAACGCGGCGCCCGGATTCGCGGAAGTGAGACGATGGCCTGATTCGATGCCGCAGTACGAGGTCGGGCATCTCACGCGGGTCGGGGAGATCGAGCGGGCCGTCGCGGAGATCCCCGCATTCGCGATCGCGGGCGCCGCCTATCGTGGCGTTGGAATTCCCGATTGCATCCGAAGCGGCGAAGATGCGGCAGATGCGATCTTCGCGAAACTCTCGACAACGAAAACGAAATGAGCATCGAGGCTTCCAACGGCGGCAGCACGTCGCATTGGCCGCGCGTGATCGCGCACGCCGACATGGACGCGTTCTATGCGTCGGTCGAAATCCTCGACAATCCTGCGCTGCGCGGGCTCCCGGTGATCGTTGGCGGGCGCAGCGCGCGCGGCGTCGTCACCTCGGCGTCGTACGAGGCGCGCAAATTCGGAGTGCGATCCGCGATGCCGACCGGGCAGGCGCGCAAGCTGTGTCCGCAGGCGATTTTCGTGCCGGGCCGGATGGGCCGCTACGTGGAAATCTCGCGAGTCGTCATGCGCGTGTTCGAGACTTTCAGCCCGGTGGTCGAACCGCTCTCGCTCGACGAAGCGTTCATCGATCTGACCGGCACGGAGCGTTTGCTCGGACCACCGATCGACGCCGCGCGCGATCTCAAGCGCCGCGTGCTCGAGGAAACCGGGCTGGTCGTATCGGTGGGCGTAGCGCCGACCAAGATGGCGGCGAAGATTTTGAGCGACATGTCGAAGCCCGATGGATTGCTTTCGGTAGCCCCGGAAAAATTGCTCGAACTTCTAACGCCACTGCCGGTCGAAAGGCTGTGGGGCGTCGGGCGTGTGACGCTCGCGCGGATGCATGAATGCGGGATCAAGACGGTCGGCGATCTTGCGCGGCGCGACCCGGCCGAGTTGAAGAGCCTGTTCGGCTCGATGGGACCGCATCTGCATGAGCTGGCATCGGGCAACGACACCCGGCCAGTAATCGCCGATTGGCAGCGCAAGTCGTACGGCGAGGAGAATACTTTCGCGCACGACCTCGCGCAGGACTCGATCGAATTGCGACGAGTGCTGATCGCGCATGGCGACGCGATCGCCCGGCGTCTTCGCGCCGACGGAGTGCGCGCCCGGACGATTACGCTCAAGCTCAAACTGGCGCGTCCACTCGGCGGCGGGCGCTATCCATTGATCACGCGCAGTTTTTCACTCGACGGATCGACCAATGACGGCCCGGAAATCTCGCGGGTCGCAACCCAGTTGCTGTCCAAGGTCGGCGGGAGTGAGAAGATTCGCCTCGCCGGCGTGCAGGTGCATCAACTCGAGCGCGCGGATACATCGCAGCTCGGGCTGTTCGAATCAGCGCCGGTCGAGGATCGCAAACGCGACAGGTCTGAACCGTGCGCTCGACTCCGTGGCGAAGAAGTTTGGCGACGAGGCCGTGACGCGCGGACTGGCGAAAGCGGAACGCGCCGCTCCGTCGCGACGTATCAAATAACCTAACCCCTAACCCCTTCCCTCGAGGGAAGGGGAACAATCGCGATAGAAATAAGCATCCGCGCCTTGCAAAGATTGCTTAACTATAGTTAATATCTTGCCTGATGCAAGCAGTCGGGAGACAGGGAAACGATCCGATTTTTCGCGCGATCGAGGCTATGACCGCGCTGGCTGAAATCTTCGGGCGGCGGCGCGAGGTGTTGGCGCGCGACGCCGGTATCACGATCGAGCAATGGCGCGTGCTCGAGGAAATCTCGACCGAGCATTTTATTCCGTCGATGTTTGCGCGCAGCCGCGACAGCTCGGCGGCGGCGGTGTCGAAAATATTGCGGCAACTGCTCGACGCTGGACTGGTCACGGCCGCGATTGGACGCGCCGACCGCAGGAATAGAAGTTACAAGCTGACCGCCAAGGGCGCGCGCACTCTCGCTGAGCTGCGCGCGTCGCGGCAGGCGGCGATCCAGGCTATCTGGACCGGATTTTCGCGCGACGAACTGGCCTCGTTCAGCACGTTCGCGAGCAAGCTGTCCGACCGGATCGAACGCTATTCGCGCGGCAAGAATGGACGGCGCGCAGCCGCCGTTTGATGAATCGAAATTTCGCAATAAAATCGTTACGCCGCCGATGCGGCGGGAGTTGAAAACGCAATGGCCGCAAAAACCTTGTTTCAGAAGATTTGGGACGGGCATGTCGTTCGCGAAAAGGAACACGAGCCTTCCCTGCTCTACATCGACCTCCACCTGGTTCACGAAGTTACGTCGCCGCAGGCGTTCGAGGGCCTGCGGCATTCGGGACGCAAAATTCGCGCGCCGCATCGAACCTACGCCACGCAAGATCACAACGTGCCGACGACCGATCGCAGCAAGCCGATCACCGACCTCGATTCGAAACTTCAGATCGAGACGCTCCGGCGCAACTGCGCGGAGTTCGGCCTCAAGCTGTTCGATATCGGATCGCGCGAGCAGGGAATCGTGCACGTTATCGGGCCGGAGCTGGGACTCACCCAGCCGGGGATGACGATTGTCTGCGGCGACAGTCATACCGCGACCCACGGTGCGTTCGGCGCGCTCGCGTTCGGAATCGGCACCAGCGAAGTCGAGCATGTGCTGGCGACGCAGTGCCTGTGGGAAGAGCGGCCGCAGACCTTCGAGATTCGCGTCGATGGAAAGCTCGGCACGGGCGTCGGCGCGAAGGATTTGATTCTCGGCATCATTGGCAGGATCAAAACCAACGGCGCGACCGGCCACGTGATCGAGTACCGCGGCTCGGCAGTCGAGGCGCTCTCGATGGAAGAGCGCATGACGGTTTGCAACATGTCGATCGAAGGCGGCGCGCGCGCCGGCATGGTTGCGGCCGACAAGACTACGGTCGAGTATCTGCGCGGGCGCCGATATATCCCGACTGGCAAAGAATTCGACACGCTGGCGGCGCGATGGCTCCAATGCCGCAGCGACGACGGCGCGAAATTCGATCGCAGCGTGGTGTTCGACGCCGCGACGTTTGCACCGCAGGTGACGTGGGGCACGAATCCCGGGATGGTCACCGACATTCGCGGGAGCGTGCCGAATCCCGAGGAGATTAGTGACAAGGAACAGCGCGAGACGGTCGAGCGCGCGCTCACTTATATGGCGCTGCGGCCAGGCACGAAAATCGAGGACATCAAGATCGATCGCGTGTTTATCGGATCGTGCACCAACTCGCGCCTGAGCGATCTCAAAACCGCCGCCGGTGTCGTCAAGGGCCACAAAGTTGCGCCGACGGTGCATGCGATGGTGGTGCCGGGTTCGCAGGAGGTCAAAGCCGAGGCGGAGAGTCTCGGCCTCGACCGAATTTTCACGGAGGCGGGTTTCGAGTGGCGCGAATCGGGATGCAGCATGTGCCTGGCGATGAATCCCGACGTGCTGCAGCCGGGCGAGCGATGCGCCAGCACGTCGAATCGCAACTTCGAAGGGCGTCAAGGCAAAGGCGGGCGCACGCACCTGGTGAGCCCCGCGATGGCAGCAGCGGCGGCAATCGCAGGGCATTTCGTGGATGTTCGCGAATGGGCGAGTCGGTAAAGGAGATAGCGATGCAGAAATTCAAAAATTTCACCGGGATGGTCGCGCCGCTCGATCGCGCCAACGTCGATACCGATCAGATTATTCCGAAGCAGTTTCTCAAAGCTGTCGTGCGGACCGGGCTCAAGGCCGGCTTGTTCATCGACTGGCGGCGCAATCCCGATGGCAGCGAGAACCGGGACTTCGTGCTGAACAAGCCGCGTTACCAGGGCGCGTCGATTCTGGTGGCGCGCAACAACTTCGGATGCGGCAGTTCGCGCGAGCATGCGGTATGGGCGCTCGACGACGCGGGCTTTCGCGCGGCGATCGCGCCTGAGTTCGCCGATATCTTTCACAACAATTGTCTGAAGAACGGTTTTCTGCCGATAACGCTAAAGCCCGACGAGGTCGATCATATTTTTCGCGCGACCGGCGACTACGAGGCCTACCGCCTCTCGATCGATCTCGAAAAACAGACGGTGTCCGACGATTTCGGATGGACTGTGCATTTCGAAATCGAGCCGTTCGACAAGAAATGCCTGCTCGAAGGTCTCGACGACATTGCGCTGACGCTCGCGCACGAGGATCGAATCGTCGCGTACGAAAAAGCGCATCCGCTGCCGCATCGCTTCGAGTAGAGGTGGGAAATGAAAACAATCCTCTCGATGACAATCGTCGCGCTCTTCGCGACCGCGTTGGCCGGATGCTGGGTTTACTCGAGGCCCGACTCTACCTCGGCGGGCTGTCAGAAGACGACCTACGGCATCGCGATCGCCACGACTTCCAACGAGAACTGCCCGCCCACTGACGCCGGCTCTTCGCCGCCACCGTCGGTCGCACCTCCGATTGCGCCGCCCGCGACGCCATGATTTTCGCGCCGACGCGCTGAAATCGCGCTCGTGATTTTGCCAACGACCATCACCGCGGCCGCCGAGCACGATCGCATGCGGCTGGACGTTTTCGTGTCGATGCGGCTTGCGCCGGAGTACTCGCGCTCGCAAGTGGCGCGGATGATCAAAGCACGACTGGTGACCGTCAACGGCGTCGCCGCGCGCGCGTCGAGCGGCGTGCGAGCTGGCGATCGCATAGATGTTGCCGCGATTCCGGCAGGTGCGCTCACCGATCCTTCGAGCTACAAGGAAGGTGACGCGCCGGAGATTTCGGTGATCTTCAACGACGACGAAATAATCGTCGTCAACAAACCCGCCGGCATGACAGTGCATCCAGCGCCCGGGCATCCTAATGGCACCCTGGTCGACGCCCTGCTTGCGCGATTTCCCGAACTGGCCGCGATGGCCGAGCCCGACGGTGTGCTGCGACCAGGCATTGTGCATCGCCTCGACAAAGACACGTCGGGCGTGATGGTGGTGGCGCGGACGCCGTTTTCGCGCACAGCGCTTTCGCGACAGTTCAAAGATCGCGCCGTCAAAAAAACTTATCTTGCCATCGTCAAGGGCAAAGTCGCGCGCGATCGCTTGACGATCGAGCGCCCCGTCGGGCGACATCCGATTGAGCGCAAGCGCATGTCGATTCGCTCGAACGCGCCGCGCGACGCCGTCAGCCATATCACGGTGCTCGCACGATTCGATCCCGCGGATGCCGACGATGCGGGCACGTCGCTGGTGCGGGTGAATCCCGACACCGGCCGGATGCATCAGATTCGCGTGCATCTCGCCTCGATCGGTCACCCATGTCTTGGCGATCCTCTATATGGCGGCAAAGCGGCAACCGGTGGATTTTTCCATCGGCAGGCGCTGCATGCGTTGGCGCTTTCCCTGACCCATCCGCGATCCTCGGAGCGTCTCGAATTCATCGCGCCGCTGCCGGTCGATTTTGTCGAGTTTCTGGCGCAGAAGCTGTTCGCATCGGACGCGAAAGAGCTTCGCCGATGGATCGAAGTTCGCTAACAATAGCGGGCATGCTAACCGTTCTATTGCTCTTCTGCTCGAACACCTTCATGACGATTGCGTGGTACGGCCACCTGCGGTTCAGAGATCGGCCGCTGATGCTGGTGATCGTCGTGAGCTGGCTGATCGCCTTTGCGGAATATTGCTTCCAGGTTCCCGCAAATCGGATTGGCTACGGAGAATTCACCGCCTACCAGCTGAAGATCATCCAGGAGATCGTGACGCTGCTAGTCTTCGCGATCTTCGCCTTCCTGTATCTGGGAGAAGTACCGCGCTGGAATTACCTGGGATCGTTCGTATGCATCCTCGGCGCAGTGGGATTCGCGTTCTGGGGAAGGATATGATATCACGATATCAGCGAGGTGATGAATTCCCGTGGCGCAACTGGTCGTTAGAAATTTGGAAGAGGACGTGAAGACGCGACTCCAGCAGCGGGCAAGTCGTCACGGCCACAGCATGGAGGAGGAAGTTCGGGATATTCTTCGCAATGCTGTGAAGCCTGAGAGCCTCACCGCGATGCCATTGGGCAGCCGCATTCGGAGTCGCTTCGCGCGTGTCGGTCTCGAAGAGGATATCCCTGAATTCCGCGGGTATAAACCGCGGCCTGCAGTTTTCAAGAAGTGATTGTTCTCGACACCAACGTTCTCTCCGAGTTGATGGAAACAGGAGACTCGAGGGTGGTTTCCTGGCTCGATAAACAACCGCATGAATCAATCTGGACCACAGCTGTAACGATCTTCGAGATTCGATTTGGCATAGCGTTACTCCCGGAGGGACGGCGCCAACGGCAACTGGGCGACGCATTCGCGAAAGTCCTGGATGAAGATCTACAGGGACGAATTCTGCCGTTCGACCATGAGGCGGCCGCTGAAGCCGCAAATCTCGCCGCGGAGCGTCGCGCGATTGGTAAGCCTCTCGACTTTCGCGATATCGAAATCGCCGGCATCGTTGCCGTGGCGCGGGCGACACTCGCTACTCGTAACGTTCGCCACTTCCAGGAGCTCAGGATCGATTTAGTCGATCCTTGGGCACGCAGTTCCTGAACCCCGTTGACACGGTGCCATTGCGCAGGTAGCGTTTTACTTGAGCTTCCGCACTGAGGACGCTGAAACGGGTGGGTGGCAACAGCGGTCCCGTTTCCCCTGCGGTCCAAATTCCGAACCTGAACTCAAGGCGTTAGTTGTTCCGAATCCCGACCGCTTGAGCACTCAAGAATCTATAATGGTATCTCCGTTGCGGAGGCCATTCGAACAAACGTTCATAACCTGCGACACGCGTGCGTAAGACCGCGGCGATTCGTAGCACCAAGAGAAGTTAATGGAGTCCAGGTTGCGGGGAAGGCATATGGGCAAGGGCAGACACGTTGCGAAGACCGAGGAGGGTCGCTTCGACGATCCACGTTCGACCAACGGCACACCACGACAGGTAAACCTCGACAGTAATCCGAATCTTCCGCCGCCGGCGCCGGTGATCAGCGAGGAAGGGGTTCTCAACCTCAAATCGCTCAAGCGCGCGAAGATTACCGAGCTGGCGCAGATGGCCCGCGACTTCAACGTCGACGGCGCCACCAACATGCGCAAGCAGGAAATGATCTTCGCCGTCCTGCAGGCGCAAGCCGCCAAGGACGGCTCGATCCTCGGCGAAGGCGTGCTCGAAATCCTGCCCGACGGCTTCGGCTTCCTGCGCGCTCCCGACTACAACTATTTGCCCGGTCCCGACGACATTTATATTTCGCCCAGCCAGATTCGCAAGTTCAACTTGCGCACCGGCGACGTGGTATCCGGCCTGATTCGGCCGCCGAAAGAAGGCGAGCGCTACTTCGCGCTGCTCAAGGTTGAATCGATCAACTACGAGGACCCCGAAAAGGCGCGCGACAAAATCCTGTTCGACAACCTGACGCCGCTCTATCCCGAGGAGCGCATCAAGCTCGAGTACAATCACGAAGATTTGACCACTCGCATCATCGATTTGGTCGCGCCCATCGGCAAAGGCCAGCGCGGGCTGATCGTCGCGGCGCCGTTCACCGGCAAGACCATGATGCTCCAGGCGATCGCCAAGGCAATCGCGCACAACCATCCGGAGATAGTGCTGATCGTGCTGCTGGTCGACGAGCGGCCCGAAGAAGTCACCGACATGCTGCGCTCGGTGCAGGGCGAGGTCGTCAGCTCGACCTTCGATGAGCCTGCGACGCGTCACGTGCAGGTGGCCGAGATGGTAATCGAAAAAGCGCGGCGGCTGGTCGAGCACGGACGCGACGTCGTAATCCTGCTCGATTCGATCACACGCCTTGCGCGCGCGTACAACACGGTGGTGCCGCCGTCGGGCAAGATCCTGTCAGGCGGCGTCGATTCCAACGCGCTCCACAAGCCCAAGAAGTTCTTCGGCGCCGCGCGCAACACCGAAGACGGCGGCAGCCTGACGATTATCGCCACCGCGCTCGTCGATACCGGCAGCCGAATGGACGAAGTTATTTTCGAAGAGTTCAAGGGCACCGGCAATCAACAGATCGCGCTCGACCGGCGCCTGCTGGAAAAGCGCATCTTCCCGACTATCGACATCCAGCGCTCGTCGACCCGTAAGGAAGAGCTGCTGCTGCCGCGCGCGACGCTCAATCGCGTGTGGATTCTGCGCAAGCTGCTGACCCAGCTGAACGCAGTCGAAGCGATGGAATTCCTGATCGACAAGATGGACAAGACCAAGACCAACGAGGAATTCCTCGAGTCGATGAACGCGTAACCGGCAGGGCACAGTGTCCTAGTTTCAGTAGGGCACCCCCAATCATAGTGGGACGGGCAGCCATAGTGGGACGGGAGCTGAGCGTAGTAGTGGGGCGGGCCGCCGTGCCCGCCATCGACGCGCGGGCGTCCGCGCCCACGCCTACCAATGAATGACTCCTCTCACTTCTACCGCAGACGCCTGCCACACTACCGCGCGCGGGACACGATCTATTTCGTAACTTGGCGGCTTGCGCCAGACAAAGAACTGTCGACGCCGGAGCGCGATTTGGTCGCGGCGGAACTGCATCATGGGCACGAGCAGCGCTACGAGCTTTACGCTTATGTGGTCATGAACGACCATGTGCACGTCCTGTTGCGAATCCTGGATGAAGAGCCTCTGGAGAAGATAATTCATTCGTGGAAGTCGTTTACCGCGCATGCGATGCAGCGCCTGCACGGACGCCGCGGGCAAGTCTGGCAAGACGAGTATTTCGACCGCATGATCCGCGATGAAAAAGAGTTGGGACAAAAATTCGACTATATTCTGGGGAATCCGTGGACTCGGTGGCCCGAGCTTAAGAAGTATCTCTGGGTGTGGCCGAGGAGAGATTAGGTAAGCGCGGGCGCGGACGCCCGCGCTTCGAGGGCGGGCACGGCGGCCCGCCCCACTACAAAAAGCTAAGAAATCTATTTCAGTGCGGCCGGGCTGCCGCGCCCGCCCTCGATGACTTTTTTCGGCAAGTGGCGTATAACTTGCCTGCGTGAACAACCTGAAAAGCCGCCACCTCGCGGCGCTCGCATTCGTCGGCTGGTATCTGATGATGCCGCCCGACTCCCCCAAAATCCCGCATGACGTTGACGCCGACGTGCCACTTGCGCACTGGATTGTCGTCACCAGCTACGACACCGAAGATAATTGCGAGAAGGCGCTCGGCGACATCCAAAACAGCGAGCAGGACCCAGTCACGCTCGACAAGGCGGGCAAACTCAAGCGCCTCGACAAACATGACGCTGCGCTGGGGAAAGCGCGCGCGGTGAATGCCGCCTGCGTCGCGAGCGACGATATTCCGCCTGAAGGGTAAGAAGTAGGATGAAGCCCCGCCACGCAGCCGCGCTCGCGCTTGTGGGCTGGTATCTGATGGTGCCGCCACCAGGTCCGCCACGTTCGACTGGCGCCAACACCGCGCCACCGAATGACAACGCGCCGCTCTATCAGTGGACAATTCGGAATTCTTACGATTCAGCACAGGCGTGCGAAGCTGCCAAAATGAAAAATCTGGATACAGCGACGACGAATATGGATAAACAGCGCCATTTAGCGGAGCAACGTCAGGGCCTCTGGCCCGATAACTTCAAGGATCAAGAGTTTCTGGTCGCTGACCAGTTAAAATACGCGACGGAAGCGCTCTGCATTTCGACCGACGATTCCCGCCTCAAATCAAAATAAGCTACTTCACTTTTCAAACTCAGACATTCAGTCTCGAATTAAGACAGTACCGCGCCACAAGGCGCACTTTCTTAGAACTCCCCACCCTGCTAATAGTTACAGATTGCCCCTCTCTCGGGGCCAAGAGGCAAGGACTAAATTCTATGACTGAAATCAGTATGAAGCAGCTTCTGGAGGCCGGCGTCCACTTCGGCCATCAGACCAGCCGCTGGAACCCGAAGATGAAGCAGTACATCTTCGGCGCCCGCAACGGTATCTACATTATCGATCTCCAGCAGACCGTGAAGATGTTTCGCGCGACCTTCGACTTCGCGCGCGACCTCGCGGCGGCGGGCGGCACGATGCTGTTCGTCGGGACCAAGAAGCAGGCCCAGGACATCGTCAAGGAAGAAGCCGAGCGATGCGGCATGTACTACGTCAACAACCGCTGGCTCGGCGGGATGCTGACCAACTTTCAGACTATTCGCGCGTCGATCGACCGGCTCCGCAAGCTCGAAGAGACGCTGGCGGACCCCGAGATGATCAAGGCGCTCACCAAGAAAGAGATGAGCGACAACGGCCGGGAGCATGAGAAGCTGATGGCCACGCTGGCCGGCATCAAGAACATGCGCAAGCTCCCGGACGCGCTCTGGGTGATCGATACCAAGAAAGAAGATATCGCCGTCGCGGAAGCGAACCGCCTCGGTATTCCGGTTGCGGCAGTGGTCGATACCAACTGCGACCCCGACCTGATTGCGTATCGAATCCCCGGCAATGACGACGCGATTCGCGCGATCAAGCTGTTCACTGCCGCCGTCGCCGACGCGATCATCGAGGGCAAGCAGCTCGCCGAGGAACGCGCCAAGGGGCAGCAGGATATTCGCTCGGACAGTGGCGCCGGCGCGGACACGGGGGCATCGGCGCCCGATTCGCCAAGCGCGGTCTAATCGACAGACTCGATTTTCAAGTTCGAAACGGAGCCGGTCGATGTGCCGGTCGCTTGCAGTAGCGCGACCGGCCAAGAATACTAGCTCAACCCAGGAATTGTGATGGAAATTACTCCGAAGCTGATTCAGGAACTGCGCGAAAAGACCGGCGCCGGCATCATGGACTGCAAGCGATCGCTGGCGGAGACCGACGGAGTTCTCGAAAAGGCCATCGTATGGCTGCGCGAGAAGGGTATCGCCGCGGCTGCCGGCCGCGCGGGCCGGGTCGCATCCGAAGGTGCGGTCGGTTCGTACATACACGCGGGCGGCAAGATTGGCGTGCTGATCGAAGTCAATTGCGAGACGGATTTCTGCGCCAAGTCGGAAGCGTTCCAGGCACTGGTCAAGGAACTCGCGCTGCAAGTAGCGGCGCTGAATCCGCGCGTCGTGCGCCGCGAGGAGTTGTCGCCCGCCGTCATCGAGCAGGAGCGGCAGATTTACGCCTCGCAGGCGGAGGGCAAGCCCGCGGCGGTCGTGGCAAAAATCGTTGACGGCAAGATCGAGAAATTTTACAAGGAAGCCTGCCTGCTCGAGCAGGCTTACGCGCGCGATCCGAACAAAACTGTGAACGATCTGATTGGCGAAGCCGCCATCCAGATGCGCGAGAAAATCGACGTCCGCCGCTTCACCCGCTATCAGCTGGGCGAGGCGCTCGACGCCAAGGCCGGGCCAGCCTAGGCCAGTCAACTGCGCGATTGTTCCCCTTCCCTCGAGGGAAGGGGCCAGGGGTTAGGTTCCTCAGGAGCTTCGAGAAATGGCTGAAGTTCAAAGTGCGACCGACGGCAAGCCGCGCTTCAGCCGTATTCTGCTGAAATTATCCGGCGAGGCGCTCGCCCCCGTCCAAGGGTCGGGACTCGACCTCGACGCGCTGGCCGAGATTGCGCTCGAAATAAAGGAAGTGGCGTCGCTCGGCGTGCAGCTCGCGATGGTAATCGGCGCCGGCAACTACATCCGCGGCAGCGATTACGAAGCGCGCGGGATGGACCGTTCCACCGCCGACCAGATGGGCATGCTGGCGACGGTGATCAACGCGCTCGCGCTGCAAAATGCCCTCGAGCACACCGGCGTCGTCACCCGAGTGCTGTCCGCTATCGAGATGCAGGCGCTGTGCGAGCCTTACATCCGGCGCCGCGCCGTCCGCCATCTGGAAAAGGGCCGCGTCGTCATCTTCGCCGCCGGCACCGGCAATCCCTACTTCACCACCGATACCGCCGCGAGCCTGCGCGCGATGGAAATCGGCGCCGAGGTAATCCTGAAGGCGAGTCACACGGTGGACGGGGTTTACGATCGCGATCCGGTCCGCGAGCCGGGCGCCAAGCGCTTCGATCGCCTGACATATATTGAAGTGCTGCAGAAAAACCTTAAAGTGATGGACTCGACGGCCATCTCGATGTGCATGGATAATCGATTGCCGATCATCGTGTTCAATTTGCGCAAAGCGGGTAATATAAGAAGGGCCGTGATGGGCGAGCAAATCGGAACCCGAGTGGAGAGCGCACCGTGAGCATGCTTACGGACACAATCGAAGACGCACGCAAGGAGATGGAGAAAACCGTCGAGGCGTTTCGCCACGAACTCTCCCGCGTCCGCACCGGCCGCGCGTCAACCGCGCTGGTCGAAAATCTGCAGGTGAACTACTACGGATCGAAAACTTCGCTACGGCAACTGGCGGGGTTGGCTGCGCCGGAGCCTCGCTTGATCGTGATAACGCCGTACGACAAGGGCGCGATGCACGACATCGAAAAAGCGATCCAGACTTCAGATCTCGGCTTGTCCCCGATGAACGACGGCAAGGTCATTCGAATTCCGATTCCCGAGCTGACCGAGGAGCGCCGCAAGGATCTGGTCAAACACGTCCGCAAGATCGGCGAGGAATTCCGCGTCGGCATCCGCAACCATCGCCGCGACGCCAACGACATGCTCAAGGA
Source organism: uncultured delta proteobacterium (assembly GCA_963794325.1). Classification (GTDB taxonomy): domain Bacteria; phylum Desulfobacterota; class Binatia; order Binatales; family Binataceae; genus Binatus. Next base: position 490,544 of record CAWCDG010000004.1, read on the forward strand.
ACTGCACAAGGAAAAGCAGGCCACCGAGGACGAGATGCGCTCGGGCGAGGCCAAGGTCCAGACCTATACGACTGAGTTCATCGAAAAAATCGACAAAGTGCTCACCGCCAAAGAAGCGGAAATCATGGAGGTCTGATCTCGCCCGTCACCATGCTTAAGCGGCGTGCGATCTTCGGTGAAGACTGAACCTCAAGTGGCCATCTCACTACCCCTAACAGATTTCCCCAACCTGTCTTTGGACCCATCGCGGATGCCGCGTCATGTGGCGATCGTGATGGACGGGAACGGACGATGGGCGAGCAGGCGCGGGCTCTCGCGTCATGAGGGTCATCGCCGCGGCAAGGATAGTGTCCGCGCGGTGGTCGATGCGGCCCGCGAGCTCGGCATCCCATACCTCACCCTGTATGCGTTTTCGAGCGAGAACTGGGGCCGTCCGACCACCGAAGTCAGCTTCCTGATGCAGCTATTCCATCGCTACCTGATCACCGAAACCAAGCGCCTGATGAAACGCGACATCCGCGTGGTTGCCTTGGGAGACACCGAGCGACTGCCGCCGCGAGTCCGCGAGGCATTGGCCGAGACGGTCGCAGCGACGCGCGAGAATCGCGGGATGACGGTGGCGCTCGCTTTGTCGTACGGCGGCCGCCAGGACATCGTCAATGCGGCGCGATCGATCGCGCGAGCAGTCGCCGACGGCGCGATTTCTCCTGATCAAATCGACGAGCAGCTGGTCGCAAGCGAACTGACGACTACCGGACTCCCCGATCCCGATCTGCTGATTCGAACCTCCGGAGAACTGCGCGTCTCCAATTTCTTTCTCTTTCAGCTCGCCTACACCGAACTATATTTCACCGACACGTTGTGGCCCGATTTCCGCGAGCGCGAATTCCTAAGCGCGATTGCCGCCTATCAGCTTCGCGAGCGCCGTTTCGGCGCAGTCACCAACGGCACCGACACCCGCCTGCGTGCTCAGAACTAGGATTCTGACAGCGGCGGTCCTGCTGCCTGCTGTTGCAGCGCTGGTGCTTTTCGCGCCCGCTTGGCTTTTCACGATTGTCAACGCAGTCGCCGGTCTCTGGGGACTCTACGAAGTCGCCGCGATGACCGGCGCGCTTCATTGGGTCGCATTGCCACTGTTCGCAGTCGTCGGCGGCGTCCCATTGTTCGGACTGCTCTACGGTGGCGACCTGGGAGTGGTGGGATGGGTGGTGCCCGCGATCGTGATCCTCATGATGCTCGGGCTGGTCGTGCGTATCGAAATCTATGGCGGCGGCGAACCCTTCCGGGGACCGCGCCTCGTGTTCATGGGCGCGGCATACGTCGGATTCCTGTTCCCCTACTTTGCGCTGCTCCGCAACAGTCCCGACGGCATCCACATGCTCCTGCTGGTCATCTTGATGGCGGTAGTGAGCGACAGTGGCGCGTACTTCGTCGGCAGGTTCATGGGGCGCACCAAACTCGCCCCGAATGTCAGTCCCAACAAAACGGTCGAAGGCGCGATCGGCGGACTGATTGCGACGGTCGCCGCCTCGTGGTTGCTCTTTACGATAATAGGCGGGACGTGGGACATGGGCCGAATTCTGCTATTTGCCGCTATAGTCTCCATTCTCGCGCAACTCGGCGATCTCGCCGGCTCGGCCTTGAAGCGCGCGGCGGGAGTCAAGGACTCAGGTTGGATTTTCCCCGGCCACGGCGGCCTCCTCGATCGCACTTGTTCACTGGTCTTCCCGCTCTTTTTCGCCTACTATTGGTTTCGATGATGCGGCTTCGGGGGCCGCATTTTCACGCTGCGAAACCTCCGCGCTGGACCTACTGAGTAAACTAAATGATATCTTCGATTCTGTACGCCGCACTGGTCTTCGCGGTGCTCGTAGTCGTGCATGAGGCGGGGCATTTTGCGATGGCCAAGAAGGTCGGAGTTCGCGTCCTGCGATTCTCGGTCGGCTATCCGCCAAAAGTCCTGGGATTCCGCCGCGGCGAGACCGAGTACTCGATCGGCGCGACTCCCTTCGGCGGCTACGTCCGAATGCTGGGTGACGAAGTCGGCGAGAAGCCCACCCTCGAAGAACTGACTTTGTATCTTCACGAAATCGGCCTCGACCTGATCGGAGCCGCGCGCGAGCACGGCACGACCCTGGCCGGCGTTTTCGATGAGAATCTGCTGCACACTGGCGGAGCGTCTGAGCGCATCGGGCGCCGGCGTCGCGCAGACAATTCTCGGGCGCGAGCTAAAGCCCGACGAGGCGCTGCTCCTCAACGAAGTCCGCGGTCAGCCCAAAGTTGACGACGCGATCAAAACGCTCGCGGAACATCCGCCCACCGTGCTGGTCGAGGCGTACTGCAAGCGCGCCTTTCCGACGCAGTCGCTCGGCAAGCGCATTCTGATCGTAATTGCGGGACCGCTGTCCAACATCATTTTCGCGCCCCTGCTGCTCACCTTCGTTTTCATGTACGGCGTGCCAACGCTATTGCCGGTCGTCGGCAAGACCACCAAGGATCTCCCGGCTGCGAAGGCGGGACTTCAAATCGGCGACCGGATTCTTTCGGTCAATGGACAGCCGATGGATACCTGGGCCGATTTCTCCAAGACTGTCAAAGCCGGCGACGGCTCCCCCGTCACGCTTGAAATCGAACGTCAGCAGAAGGGCCAATCCGCGCACAGCACGATCGTGATCAAGCCGACCCGGATCGACCAGAAAAATATTTATGGCGTCAACGCGACCAGCTGGGTAATCGGAGTACAGCCGAACGGCGATGAGGTATCCAAGCGCTACGGCCCGATCGGCGCCGTGCGAGAGGCTTGCGAAACGTCGGTCGAGATGACGGTCCAGATGGTCGTCGGAATCGCCAGTATCTTCACCGGCAGCACTCCTGTGAAAGAGGCGCTCGGTGGTCCGATCATGATCGCGCAGATGGCCGGCCAGGAGGCGCATCGCGGATTCGCGAACCTCGCGATGTTCACCGTGATGCTTAGCCTCGAGCTCGGCATCATAAATTTGTTGCCGGTGCCGCTGCTCGACGGCGGGCATCTGCTGTTCTTCGTCTTCGAGGGTATCAAGGGCAAGCCGCTCGAACTTCGCTATCGCGAGGCGATGCTCCAGGTTGGACTCTTTTTGCTCGTGGCACTTATGGCGTTCGTAATCTTCAATGACATCTCGCGTATTGTGCAAGGTTAATCGGCTGCTCGAACAGGCCGCCGCGACGCGCCCGGTCCTGGGACTCGATACCTCCACATCAATCGCAAGCCTCGCGCTGATCGCCGGCGGCAAAGTCGCTGCATCGCTCGAACGTCCCGCGAGTTCGCACGGCGCCGCATTGCCGGGCGCGCTCGACGACCTTCTCGGCGCTGCCGGACTGTCGATTCGTGACGTCGGCGCGATAGCCGTCGGCATCGGACCCGGCTCCTTCACCGGCCTGCGCATCGGTATCAGCTATGCCAAGGGACTCGCGATGGCGTCAGGATGCGCGCTGGTCGGAGTGCCGGGTTTCGACGCGGTAGCCTTAGCGGCTCTCGAGCGCAACAATATCGGCGAAGGCCATCTGGTCTGCGTGGTCATGGATGCCCGAAAAGGCGAAGTTTACGCAGCCCTTTACCGCGTCGTGGCCGATGGGCTAGAAAAACTGTCAGAGGAATTGGTAATCGCGCTGAAACACCTGGCTTCGCAAATCACCGAGGACGTAACGTTGGTCGGTGACGAGAGAGCGAAGGATGCGGCGGCCCTTGTGGAATCGCGGGGTCATAGGGTGGCGGTTTTCGAAATAGGGAAGCTCGATTTGCGCGGAGTCTGCGTCGCAGCGCTGGGCGGGGCGGATTTTGCCCGTGGTGAAACGGATCGGGCGGCTTCGATTGAGCCGCTATACATCAGGACGCCGGAGGCTACGTTCAGGCCCACTTCGAAACATCCGGCAGGCATAGGCACGGAGGGCGTATGGAGCATCGAGAGGAAGAACTCATTCGGCAGCATCTGACCCATGACGAGGAGCTGAGGGCCCTCTACGCTGAGCATCAATCGCTCAAGCAAAAACTCGAAGTCTTTAGAAATAAACATTACCTGACCAACGAAGAGGAAATCGAAGAAAAGCGCATCCAGAAGCTTAAGCTGGCCTCGAAAGACCGCATGATGGCGATTCTCGACCGCTATCAGCAAGAGGCTCGCTGACGCCAAGGGTCCGGCCATGAGCGCGCGCACTCCACCGCATGACAAGTCATACGATATCGGTTCTGGTTGAAAACGAATTCGGCGTGCTCGCACGCGTGGCCGGACTGTTTTCGGGCCGCGGCTTTAACATCGAATCCCTCACCGTCGCCGAGGATCCGCTCGATCCGACGGTCTCGAGGATTGTGCTGGTCACCACCGGCGACGATCAGATCGTCGAGCAGATCAACAAGCAGCTCAACAAGCTCGTCTCGGTCATCAAGATCACCGACTTCAAGGACGTCGAGACGATCGATCGCGAGATGGTGATCGTCAAGGTCGCGGTGGACGAGCGCACCCGCTCCGAGCTCGACTCGATCGTCAACGCCTATCGCGCCCACGTGGTCGATATCGGCCCGCGCGCAATCACCGTCGAGCTCACCGGCAACTCCGAAAAGATCAAGGCGTTCATCGCGATCGTCCGCCCGCTCGGAATCAAGGAAGTTGTGCGCTCGGGCAAAGTCGCGATGGCGCGCACGGTGCAGCTCAATAACAATAATCATCAGGGTCGCCGGACGCGCGAAGCTGAGTAGTCTGACAGCGAGAAAATTCGGGAGAACATTCAAATGAAGGTTTATTACGACCGCGACGCGGACCTGTCCGCGCTCAAGGGCAAAAGTATCGCGGTCATCGGCTTTGGAAGCCAGGGACATGCGCATGCGCTCAACCTGCGCGACAGCGGGATGGACGTATGCGTCGGCCTCGGCGCGAAATCAACGTCGCGCGAAAAGGCGATCAAGCAGGGACTGAAGGTATTCGACACCGCGGAGGCCGCCAAGCGCGCCGATGTGATCATGGTGCTGGTGCCCGACGAGATGGGCTCCGAGATTTACGAGGCCGAAATTGCGCCGCATCTCACCAAGGGCAAGTACCTGGCCTTCGGTCACGGCTTCAACATCCATTTCAAATTCATCAAGCCGCCCGCCGACGTTAACGTCTTCATGATCGCGCCGAAGGGACCCGGCCATCTCGTGCGCTCCGAATACACCAAGGGCCGCGGCGTGCCGTGCCTGCTCGCCGTCGAGCAGGATCCGTCGGGCGATACCACCAAAGTCGGGCTCGCGTACGGCAGCGCAATCGGCGGAGGACGCGCGGCGATTATCGAAACCTCGTTCAGGGAGGAAACCGAGACCGATCTGTTCGGCGAGCAATCCGTGCTTTGCGGCGGACTCACCGAACTGATTCGCGCCGGCTACGAAACCCTGGTCGAGGCCGGCTACGCGCCCGAGATGGCGTATTTCGAGACCTTGCACGAGGTTAAGCTGATCGTGGACCTGATCTACGAGGGCGGAATCTCGAACATGCGCTACTCGATCAGCAACACCGCCGAGTACGGCGACATGACGCGCGGCACCAAGGTGATCGGCAAGGACTCGCGCGCGGCGATGAAACAAATCCTCGCCGACATTCAGTCGGGCAAGTTCGCCAACGAATGGATCGGCGACTACAAGGCCGGGCTGCCGCGCTTCCGCGAGCTGCGCAAGGAAGCCGAGAAGCATCCGGTCGAGGAAGTCGGCCGCAAGCTGCGCGCGTTCATGCCGTGGCTCGCGAGCGATCGGCTGGTCGATAAGTCCAGGAACTAGGCGTTCGTGGCGGGCGAAACCGACAGCGGGCGTCCGGCGCCGGGCCCGATATTCGCGCGCATCGCGAGCGCGATCGGAATCGCGACCGAAGGCGTCGCGATGTCGCTTGGGTTGGCGGTTGTCGGACTGGTTCTGATCCTGTTCGGCCTGAACTCGATCGGCGCGATCCTGGTGATACTCGCGATCCCGATTGCGCTTTTCTTTCGCGATCCCGATCGCTATCCACCCCGCACCGAAAACGTCGTGATTTCGGGCGCCGACGGCAAAGTTACCGACGTTTCCGACGTATATTTTCCCGGCGCGACCGAGATGCGCTGTCATCGCGTTTCAGTGTTCATGTCGCCGCTCAACGTCCACGTGAATCGCGCGCCGATCAGTGGCGAAGTCACGATCGTCGAGCATACCAGTGGCGAGTTTCGCGCCGCCTTTCGCGACGACGCCAACGAGCACAATGAGCGCAACCTCATTGCGATGACCGACGCGTCGGGCCGCATGTTCGCCATGATGCAGGTGGCGGGCTACCTCGCCCGGCGCATAGTTTGCCGGCTCCGCGCGCATGATAGAATACAAATCGGCCAGCGGATCGGCCTGATTATGTTTGGAAGCCGCGTCGATCATTTTTTTCCGTCCGAGTACCGGGTCACCGTCTCGACGGGGCAACGCGTCCGCGCCGGAGAATCAGTCATCGGAGCAATCGAGCCATGAGCCGCAATTCCCGCCGCTCGCGCGAAGAGCGATTCCGGATGCAACTCCATTCGGGTGAGCGCCGCGAACCCGGCATCATCGAAGACAGCCCACTGCGTCGTGGCGTCTTTCTGTTGCCCGCGACGATCACTTCGATCGGCCTGCTCTCGGGCTTCTACTCGATGGTCTCCGCGGTTACCGGTCACTTCGAAGTCGCCGCCGTGATGATCATCGTCGCGTTCTTTTGCGACGGCCTCGACGGGCGCGTCGCGCGCGCGTCGCGCACCTCGAGCCAGTTCGGCGTCGAGTTCGATAGCCTCTCCGACGTGGTCGCATTCGGCGTCGCACCCGCGATGCTGGTCTTCTCGTGGGCGTTGAGGCCAATCGGCTCGCTCGGAATCGCAGTCGCAGGATTGTTCGTGCTGTGCGGCGCGCTTCGCCTGGCGCGCTTCAACGTGCAGACCGAGACGGCGGACAAGAGTCGTTTCGTCGGCATCCCGATTCCCGGCGCCGCGATCATGATCGCCTCGCTCGTGCTGGCATACAGCTACTTCGAATTCGATTCGCCGCGCACCCTATGCTACGCTTGATGGTGCCGATCACGCTGACGCTCGGCGGTCTCATGATCTCGCGAGTGCCCTACCCCAGCTTCAAAGCGATGAAGCTCGAGAAGCGCGCACAGTTCGAACTCGTGATCATCATGATGGTAGTTGCCGCGATGCTGTTCGCGATGCCGCAGCTCACCGCATTCCTGCTCTCAGCGGCGTACGTGCTATCCGGTCCCGCACTGATGATTCGAGGCGAACGCTTGAGCGCCAAAGTCTCGGTGCTGCGCCCCGTCGCGCCGACGAAGCCTCACGACACCAACGGCGCCGCATCGCAACCCGACACGGCCAAGCGCACCCGCAGCCTCCGCGACCACCAACCCGTGTCTCACTGATCAATTCTCCGATCGCGCATTCTCATCACTGCTTGACTGAGGTCTCCATCGGCGCTTAGAATCCGTACACGATGTATTGCAACCTGCTACCGGAGCTGCTGCTTAGCCTGGCCCTTACCGGGGCCCACGCCAGGCGCGCGTCCGGACAGGTTTAACCGCCTGATTAAACTGAGACACACGCCCCGGGCAGTGGGCCGATCGAACCCGCCCGGGGCGTTTTCTTTTCCACTTTCCGCTCTCGGCGAACGATCGGCAGCTGATCCCGCGGCGATGATGCGGGAGGTATGACGATGGCACACGCGAACACAGCTGCGCACAACGAAAACAACAACGACTACGTCCGGATCTTCGACACCACCCTGCGTGACGGCGAGCAATCGCCCGGATGCACGATGAACGTCGAGGAGAAGATCGCGCTCGCCCGCCAACTCGAGCGCCTGAACGTCGATATCATCGAGGCCGGCTTTGCCGTGTCTTCGCCCGGAGATTTTGAGTCGATCACTCGCGTCGCACAGGCGGTCACCGATCCAGTGGTGCTGAGTCTGTCGCGCACCGGCGAGAACGATGTGGATTCGGCGCTGCGCGCGGTCGACAAAGCCAAAAAACCCGGGATTCACATTTTTATCGCGACCTCGGAAATCCATCTCAAATACAAACTCAACATGAATCGCGAGGACGTGCTCGACGCCGCCACCTGGGCCGTAACGCGAGCGAAGAAGCATCTCGATTACATCGAGTTCTCATGCGAGGACGCCTCGCGTTCGGACTGGGATTACATGGTCGACGTTTGCAGCGAAGTGATTCGCGCCGGCGCCACCGTGATCAACCTGCCCGACACCACCGGCCACGCGATCCCCGAAGAATTCGGCCGGATGTTCGCGTACATGCGGGAAAAAGTTCCCGGCGCCGACAAGGTCATCTGGAGCGCCCACTGTCATAACGATCTCGGCCTGGCGGTCGCGAATTCGCTGGCGGCGGTGAGCAACGGCGCGCGCCAGATCGAATGCACCATCAACGGAATCGGCGAGCGCGCGGGCAACTGTTCAATGGAAGAAGTCGTGATGGCGATGAAGACGCGCCACGACCTGATGGGCGTCGGTTCGCGCATCAACACGCGCCAGATCTACCCGGCCTCGCGCCTGCTCTCGCAGGTTATCGGACAATCGGTACCGGCCAACAAGCCGATCGTCGGCGATAACGCGTTCGCCCACGAAGCCGGAATCCATCAGGACGGCGTGCTGAAGTACAAGCTGACCTACGAGATCATGAAGCCCGAAGATATCGGCATCCCCTCGAACAAGCTGGTGCTGGGCAAGCATTCGGGGCGTCACGCGTTCACCAACCGGCTCACGGAACTTGGCGTCGATCTCGACGACGTCGACGTGAACAAGGCATTCGCCGAGTTCAAGGCGCTGTGCGACAAAAAGAAAATCGTGTACGACGACGACATCCTGGCGCTGGTCACCGAGAGCGCTCGTCGCACGACCGATCACTTCGAGCTGGTCGATCTGAAGTGCGCGTCGTCGAGCAAAAGCACGCCGCACGCCGAAGTCACGCTGCGCGTCGAGGGAAAAGAGTGCTCGGCCGAAGGCGAAGGCGACGGAATGGTCGATGCGTGCTACAAGGCAATTTACAAAATCGCGGCAATCAATCCCGCGCTCGAGCGCTACGCGGTCAAGGCGATCACCGGCGGCACCGACGCGCTTGGCGAGGTGAGCTGCATGATTCGCGAGAACGGCGTGACCGTCGCCGGCCAGGGCGCGCACAGCGACATCGTCATGGCCAGTGCGCTCGCGCTGGTAAACGCGCTCAACCGGCTGAAGGCCCGCAAACACGCGCCCCTCAAGCCGACCACTGACGTACCATGAGCCAGTGGAAAGTGAAAATGGGGCTTGCCGCAACATGATACTTGGGCTACTGGTTTGACAGCTTGAGTTTGAACTTGAATTCGCTCTTCATCCCGTGCGATGTGTGGCTTTCGGCGGCTCCCGCCGTTGTGGCGAAGTTTGCTACCGCGCCATCGCGCTCTGCGGTCGTAATTTTCGAGGCTATACACTGACGGGTCGAGACTGTCTCACTCTCCTCCCGATCACTCACGTCCAGGCGTTCAACGCTTTCGCATGGCCTATAAAATTCTAGTTCTCAAAGGTGACGGCATCGGCCCCGAGGTTGTCGGCGAAGCCCTGCAGGTTCTCAAGATCATCGCGCGCCGATCGGCGGTCGATCTCGAGTTCAAGGAAGGATTGATCGGCGGTCACGCGCTTGACACCGCTGGCACCCCACTGCCCGATGAAGTGCTCAAGCTCGCGCAGGACAGCGACGCGATTCTGCTCGGCGCAGTCGGCGGACCGAAATGGGACAAGCCCAACGCCGAGAAGCGTCCCGAGCAGGCGCTGCTTGGACTGCGGAAAGCACTCGGACTGTTCGCCAATGTCCGTCCGGTGAAAACCGTCAAGGAACTGATGGCTGCGTCGCCGCTCAAGGCCGAAGTGATCAGCGGCGTCGACGTGGTAATCATTCGCGAGCTGACCGGCGGCATCTACTACGGCCAGCCGAGCGAAAGGCGCGCGTCCAAGGATGGCCGCGAGGCGGTCGATACGTGCTTCTACAGCGAGGCCGAGATTACCCGCGTCCTCAAGTTTGGTTTCGAGCTGGCCCAGGATCGCCGCAAGAAACTGACCTCGGTCGACAAGGCCAACGTGCTCGCAACCTCCCGCTTGTGGCGGGAGATCGCAACCGAGCTGAGCGCGCAGTACAAAGATGTCGCGTTCGAAAACCAGCTGGTCGATTCGATGGCGATGCATCTGATACGGCGTCCCAAGGACTTCGACGTGGTCGTCACCGAAAACATGTTCGGCGACATCCTGACCGACGAGGCCTCGGTGCTCGCGGGATCGATGGGCCTGTTGCCATCAGCGTCGCTTGGCGAGGAGCTCAACAGCGCCGGTTTCCGCGTCGGTCTCTACGAACCGATTCACGGCAGCGCCCCTGATATCGCGGGCCGCGACGAAGCGAATCCGCTCGCCGCGATCCTGTCGGCCGGACTGTTGCTCGAGCATTCGCTCGGAATGCGTTCCGAAGCCGAGCTGATTTCCAATGCTGTCGATTCTGTAGTGCGCGACGGCTATCGCACTCGCGACCTTCACGGCGGCACCGGCACGCAGACCGTCGGATGCAAGGCGATGGGCCGGCTGGTCCGCGAAAAACTCGAGAGCAGCGAAAGCGAAGGCGAATGAGTAATACCCGCGAACCGAGAGTGGCGGTTGTCGGCGCCACCGGCGCGGTCGGCAACCAGCTAATCGAACTGATCGCCGCGCGCGGCTTCCAGCTCAGCGACCTCAAACTCTTCACGACCGAAGCGGGCGCGATGCAGACTGTCGATGCGGGCGGCGAGGAGCGTCTGGTTGACGCGCTCGAGAATCCAGACGATCTTCGCGACTTCGATATCGCATTCCTCGCGATTCCCGCTCCGCGAGCGTCGGAAATCATTGCCGCGCAGCCCGGCCCGATTCTGATCGACCTGAGCGCGGCGAATCGCCCACCCTCGGACGCACCGATGGTCGCGCCGGGGCTCACTCTGCGCCCGGCATTCGCGCAATTGCGCAATTCGAAAGTCTTCGCGATTCCTCATCCCGCCGCGCACGTGCTCGCCACCTGTCTGAAAGCGCTCGGCACGCGCAGTGGATTCGTGGGCGCGACCGCGATGCTCGGCGCGAGTGCGGGCGGCATGGAAATGCTCACAGCTACAGTCGATCAGACCACCGATCTTCTGAGCGCGCGCCTTGAGCTCGACGACGAGGAAGTCCAGCGCGGCTTCAACGCCTTCATTCGCGAGCATGAGCGCTCAGTCGCCGCCGCGATCACCGCGCAAGTCGCGACGTTGCTCGACAAAGCGCCGCCGCTCTCCGTCCAAGCCGTCGCAATTCCCGTCCTCCACGGTTCCGGATTGACTATCGATCTCCAGCGCCCCCGCGATCGCACCGGCAACGGTGAAGACCCTGTCGAGTTGCTGCGCGTCGCACCCGGCATCCTGATCGCCGAGGAAGGCGAGCCGCTCGGCGTCATCGACGCTGTCGGCCAGGAGGCGATCGTGGTCAGCGTCGAGACGCGGCCCGAGTCGCTGTCGCTCTGGTGCGTGTTTGACAATACGCGCCTGGCGGCTCTGGGAGCGCTCTGGATCGCCGAGACCCTGGCGCTCAGCTCGCCGACGCTTGCTTGATCGCCGCACGATGGCTCTCAAGCTCACGATCGAATACGACGGCAGCAACTATTCCGGATGGCAGCTCCAGCCGCGTCACGACTCGATCCAGGGAAGGATCGAAACCGCGCTCGAGCGAATCTTTGCCGCGCCCGTTCGCGTGTTCGGTTCGGGCCGCACCGACGCCGGTGTGCATGCGCGCGGGCAGGTCGCGTCGATTTCGATTCCGCGCCCGTTCGACCCGGCCGAATTGCAGCGCGCTCTCAACTCGATTCTACCGCCCGACATCGTGATTCTCGACATCTCAGTCGCGCCGGACAACTTCGATCCACGGCGCTCGGCTCATTCGCGCGTCTATGAATATCGTGTGCTGAATCGCACACTCCCGTCAGCGTTCGACTACCGCTACAGCTGGCTGGTCCGCGAGCATCTCGATCTCGACGCGATGATTTCCGCCGCGCACATCTTTGTCGGCGAGCACGACTTCGCCGCATTTCGCTCGCTCGGCACCGACGTGACGACCACGATACGCCGCGTGATTTCCAGCGAGTGGACGCGCGACGCCGACGTTCTTCTCTACCGCGTCGAGGCGAACAGTTTCCTGCGACACATGGTGCGCGCGATGGTCGCGGCGATGGTTGATGTGGGGCGCGGCAAGCTCACGGCCGATAAAGTCGCGACGATTCTCGACGGACTCGATCGCCATGCGGCTCCGGCCAACGCTCCACCTGGCGGTCTGTACCTCGTCGAAGTCCGCTACTGACGGCGCAATTGCGCAGTTTGCTTGATTCAACCCTTGGGGCTCAATGCCGCCGCGAGGAGCCTGTGCAAAAACCATCACGATCCCTAGAAAAAAGAGTGGTTTTTCTGCCGCGCGCACTTGAATTTCGCTCGACACTCGTTCACCCTCACTGAAAGCCCGCAACCACGGATCGCAAGGAGGAGGATGATGACGCAATCGCAGGTAGCAGCCTATATGGCTGAAAAGCTCGGACTCACCAAGAAGCAAGGGAAGCAGGTGCTCGAGGAAATCAACGGCTTGGTAGTCCGCGAGCTCAAGAAGGAAGGATCGCTGCGGCTGGCCGGCCTCGGGATCTTCCGCAAGCGCAAGACCAAGGCGCGGATGGGTCGCAATCCGGCGACTGGTCAGGAGATCAAGATTCCGGCACGCACCCGGCTTCGCTTCACCGCTGCCAAGGCGCTAAAGGACTCGGTTCTCGGCGCGAAATAATCTCTCAACTGAATTGTGAACCGCGGGAAACGGACATGATCCGGTTCTCGCGGTTCGCTTTTTCCTTTCAGTCTTTGCCGCCCGGTTTGCGCCGCGACGCGGGGTTGCGCGCCTCGCGCGCGCGGGCCAGGAACTCGCGAATCCGGATTTCGTAACCGCGCTCGGACGGTTCGTAATAGATCTTCTCGCCGAGTTCGTCCGGCAGGTAGCTTTGCGCGACCAGCGCGCCTTCGAAGTTGTGCGGGTATCTGTAGTCTTTGCCGTAGCCGAGTCCTTTCATCATGGGGGTCGGAGCGTTGCGCAAATGCAGCGGAACCGACAGTGCGCCAAGGGTTTTCGCATCCTCACTCGCGGCGCGCATCGCGAGGTACGACGCGTTGGACTTCGGCGCACTGGCCAGGTAAGTCACGCCCTGCGCCAGCGGGATCACGCCTTCGGGCATCCCGACGAAGTCCACCGCCTCCTTCACTGCGACCGCGATTTGTAACGCGCGCGGATCGGCGTTGCCGACGTCTTCCGACGCGAAGATCACCATCCGCCGCGCAATGAACAGCGGATCCTCCCCCGCCTCGACCATCCGCATCATCCAGTAAACCGCGGCGTCGGGATCGCTGCCTCGCATGCTCTTGATGAACGCGGAGATGACGTTGTAGTGCTCGTCGCCGGCGCGATCGTAGAGGAGAGCCTTCTGCTGCGCCGACTCACGAATATGTTCAGGCGTGATCAGCGTCGCGCCCGCGTTCTGCGCGAACTCCGCTGCAATCTCCAGCGTGCCGAGCGCGCGCCTCGCATCGCCGCCCGCGTATCGAACGATCTCGTCGATCGCGCCGACGCCCAGCTTGAGTCCACTGTTGCCGAGCCCGCGCTCCTTGTCGGCCAGCGCGCGATGCACCAAAGTCGAGACGTTTTCCTCCGACAGCGGATGCAATACGAGCAGCCGCATGCGCGACAGCAATGCCGAGATCACCTCGAACGACGGGTTCTCGGTCGTCGCGCCGATCAGAGTGATCAGCCCGCTCTCGACGTGCGGCAAGAATGCGTCCTGCTGCGCGCGGTTCCATCGATGGATCTCGTCGATGAAAACTACGGTGGGCTTGCCCGCATCGAGATCGCGGCGCGCCGCCTCGACCGCCTCGCGCAGATCGGCGACGCCCGACGTCACCGCGGCAAGTTTGCGGAACACCGCGCCCGACTGCTCCGCGAGAACGATCGCAAGCGTCGTCTTGCCAGTTCCCGGCGGGCCCCACAGGATCATCGAGTGCAACACGTGCGCCGCGACCATCTGGCTGAGGAACTTCCCCGGCCCAAGCAGATGCTCCTGGCCCACAATTTCGTCGAGCGTGCGCGGACGCATCCGATCCGCCAGCGGCTGGCTGAGCGGCGTGCGCGGGGGAAACAGACTCTGCGACGAATCGGCCTTGCGCCGTGCCATTTTCAGAAAGTATCACAGTGACCGAGTCCGGCTAAGGCGCTCCCACCCGATTACGCTGTCGTTGCGCAGGTGGCTGCGGCTGATCTAGCTTCATGGACGGGCTGGACGGGAGCCGGCACCACTTATGATCGTTGGCATCGATATCGGCGGTTCGACCACCGACGCCGTCATCCTCGAAAATGGCGGGTCTGCACGTCGTGACGATCGAGGCCAATGACCCGGTCGCAGCGGCGGCGGGTGCGCTCGGCAAACTCGTTTCGGATTTCGGCATCAAACTCGAAGACGTTGAATGTGTAGCTGCCACTGGCGCGGGCTCGCGCGTTCTCAGCAAGTCGCTGCTCGGCAGGACGGTAGTTAAGGTCAACGAGTTCACCGCGATCGGAATCGGCGGCACATCGCTGGCCGGTTTGGAAAGTGCGCTGGTCGTGTCGCTCGGCACCGGCACCGCGATCGTGTCGGCCACGCGCGACAAGATCACGCACTTCAGCGGCACTGGAGTCGGAGGAGGCACGCTGCTCGGACTCGCCAAGCACATGCTCGGCGTCTCGACGATTGAACGGCTCGAAAAGCTCGCGCGCAAAGGCGATCTGCGGCGTATCGACCTCAGCGTTCGCGACATCGCGGGCGGCTCGATCGGCGACCTGCCACCGAACACCACGGCTGCGAACTTCGGCAAGATAACCGCCGACGCGACGCCTGAGGATAAAGCGCTCGCGATCATGAACATGATCACGGAATCGATCGGAGTGCTCGCACTCGCGAGCGCGCGCGCGTGCGGACAGGAAAACATCGTGCTGACCGGCAAGCTGTCGCGGCTGTTCCGATTCATGCAGGAAATGAAGCGTCTCAGTTTTCCATTCGGCCGCCGCTTCCTGATTCCCGAGCACGCCGATTTCGCTACCGCGATCGGCGCCGCGCGCCACGCGCAGAAACCTAGCCCCTAACCCCTTTTTTCGGTCCTCGCGGGAAAGGGAACCGGATTATTGGGAGTAGCCTCTTCCCGAGCGGGAAGGGGAACAAGATGGAGAGGGGCCGCCTCGCGCAGTTACATCTTCGCCGCGGTACGATATAAAGTTCCGAGGTTCACTCTTTCACCAGCGCGTCGATTCGCGAGGACTATTCACCGATGCCATCAGAGTTGCTGAAAGGATTGCGCCTGCTCGATTTGACCGACGAGAAAGGCGCGTTGTGCGGCAAGATGTTCGCCGATCTCGGCGCCGAAGTTATCAAGGTCGAACCAATCGGCGGATGCTCGACGCGGCGCATCCCGCCGTATCTTGAAGATAAAGCCGACGCCGACCACTGCCTTTATTCGATCGCGTATCACGCCGGCAAGAAATCTGTGACGGCGAATCTCGCGACTGACGAGGGACGCATGCTGGTCGCGGAGCTTGCCGCGAAGTCGGATTTTCTGGTCGAAGCGCATCGACTCGGCTATCTCGATTCGATCGGCCTCGGCTACGACGCGCTCGCGAAGAAAAATCCGCGGCTCATCTATGCGTCGATCACCCCGTTCGGCGATACCGGTCCCGGCAAGGATTACAACTGGGCCGACATCATCACGTGGGCGGCCGGCGGCATGATGTACCTGATGGGCGAGGAGGGCAAGCCGCCGCTGCAGATGAGCCTGCCGCAAGCGGGATTGCATGCGGGCGGCGAGGCGGCGGTCGCGATGATGCTCGCGCACTACCCGCGCCAGATCGACGGGCTCGGCCAACGCATCGTAGTCAACATGCAGGCGTGTATCGTGTGGACGCTGATGAACGAGCAGGCGATGCCGTTCCTGCACGGCAACCATCTCTCACGCACGGGGATTTTCGTCGGCTCGGTCGATGCGCGGCGCAAGATGGTGTACGAGTGCAAGGACGGTCACATCTCGATTCTGATCGCGGGCGGCACGACGTTCGGTAATTCGACCAAGGCGCTGATCGAGTGGATGCGCGAGGAGGGATTTGGATCCGAGTGGATGCGCACGAAGGATTGGGTGTCGTGGATTCCCGGCGTCTTCATGAAGATGACCGAGCAGGACCACCAGGAGATCGACGACCTCGAGACGACGATCCAGCGCTTTCTGATGACAATGACCAAACACGAAATCTACGCGCAGGGACTGAAGCGGCGCATCTTTCTCGCGCCGGTCGCGAACGTCGCCGACGTCGCCTCGGATGAACAGCTCAAAGCGCGCGACTTCTGGACCGCAGTTCCGCACGACACCATCGGCCGCACGCTAACCTTTCCGGGACCGTTCGCGAAGATGTCCGCGACGCCGATCGGATCGACCACGCGCGCGCCGCGAATCGGCGAGCACACCGATGAGATTTACCGTGGTCTGCTGGGCCTCACGCCCGAACGATTAAACAAGCTGCGAGCCGCCGGCGCGATTTAACTGGGAGAAATTCGAGATGAGCCGTTTCGCACTTGAAGGAGTTCACATTCTCGACTTCGCCTGGGTCGGCGTCGGTCCAATCACGACCAAGTATTTCGCCGATAACGGCGCCGAGGTGATTCGCGTCGAATCCGCCGCGCGTCCCGATGTGCTGCGAATCGGGCCGCCGTGGAAAGACGCGATGCCGGGCATCAATCGGAGCCAGTTCTTCGCGAGCTACAACACCTCGAAGAAGGGAATCACGCTCGACTTGAGCAAGCCCAAAGCTCGCGACATCGCGAAGCGCTTGGTGCCGTGGGCGGATATCATCGTCGAGAGTTTCACCCCGAAGGCGATGCGCAACTGGGGACTCGATTACGAAAACCTGCGCCAGCTGCGTCCCGACCTCATCATGCTCTCGACCTGCATGCAGGGTCAGACCGGACCCAATGCGCTGTATCCCGGCTTCGGCCAGCTGATGGCCGCGCTGTCGGGCTTTTACTACATCTCGGGCTACGGCCCCGGCTCATGTACGCCGCCATACGGCGCGTATACGGATTTCATCGCGCCGCGCTTTTCCGCGTTCGCGCTGCTTGCTGCGCTGGACTATCGGCGCCGCACCGGCAAGGGCCAGTACATCGACATGTCGCAGTACGAGGCCGCGATGCAAAATCTCGCGCCCGCGCTGATCGACTACCACGCGACCGGCCGGGTGCTCGAGCCGCGCGGCAACGCGTCCGAGCGTTACGCTCCGCACGGAGCTTACCGATGCGCCGACGAGGACGGCAATGAACGATGGATCGCGATCGCAGTCGCGAGTGACGAGCAGTGGCGCGCGATGCTCACTGTACTGGCCGGTTCAGCAGAACCGCGATTCGCGACAGCGTTTGCGCGCGTTGAGAACGGGGCGGCGATCGACCAGGTCGTCGGATCGCTAACACGCGCTCACAATGCGCACGAGCTGACCGCAAAGTTGCAGGCCGCCGGCGTCGCCGCGTATCCGGTCGAGAATTGCGTCGATATTCACCAGGACGACAACCTCGAGGCGTTCGGCTTCTGGCATTGGCTCGAGCACAAGGAGATGGGCCCATCGCCGTACGAAGGACTCGAGCATCGCATGAGCCGCACGCCCGGCACGCTGCGCAGTGCCGCGCCGATTCTCGGACAGGACAACGATGAAGTCTTCCGCGGGATGCTCAAACTTGGCGACGACGAGATCGAGCAGTTAAAGAAAGAGAACGTGATATTCTGAGTTCTGCTCGCTCCTCATCGTGAGATACGAACTCAAAATTGCGCTCCGCTATCTGCGCGCGCGCCGCAAAGACGCCTTCATCTCGATCACGACGATCTTCACCGCAGTCGGGGTGATGATCGGCGTCGCCGCGCTCACCATGACGCTCTCGGTGATGGGCGGTTTCGAGCAGAGCATCAAAGAACGCGTGCTCAACCTCAGCCCGCAAGTGCAGATACTCAATTCGCAAGGATCGATCGACAACTACACCGACATCGAGAAGAAGGTCGCGACGGTGCCCGGGGTCAACGGCGCGGAGTCGTACATCATCGGGCAAGCGATGCTCAGTTCGGGGCGCGGAATCGGCGGCGTCGTGGTGCGCGGCGTCGAGCCGGGCAATCCTGTCGTGCGCAAACAATGGGGACGCTACATGACGACCGGCGGCCTCGGCGATCTGTCGCGAAGTTACACGATTCCAGCGGGCCCCGCGGGCCCGGCGGTTACGACCGGCGGCCTCGCAATCGGAGTGAGCCTGGCGAAGAAGCTCAAAGCCAAAGTCGGTGACCCGGTCAGGATGGTCGCGCCGATCATTTCGCCCGATGGATCGCTTTCGACCAAGAGCGCCCAGTTCGTGATTGGCGCGATCTTCGATTCGGGGATGAATTTCATCGATACCAACATGGTCTTCATGAATCTTCCGAACGCGCAGGACTTCTTCGGCCGCACCGGCAAAGCCGACGGCGTCGATATTCATCTCATCAACCTCGACCAGACCGACGCCGTTACTGACGCGATGCGCAAGCTGTTTCCAGACCCATATCGAGTCCGCAACTGGATCGAGTTCAACGAATCCGCGGCCGCGGGATTCGCACTTCTCAAACGCGTCTATGCGCTGGTGCTGGTGATGCTGATTGGCGTCGCCGCGTTCAACCTCGTCGCGACTTTAATCATGGTCGTGATGGAGAAGCGCAAGGACATCGCGGTGCTGATCGCGATGGGTGCGACGCGACGCGACGTGCGCCTGATTTTCGTGTTGAAGGGACTGATCGTCGGCGCAGCTGGAACCGTTGCCGGCCTGATACTCGGCGCAACCGGATGCTTCGCGCTGGCGCGTTACCAGTTCATTCACATTCCGCGCGAAATCTACGGCATCTCGAACCTGCCGATCGATATACAACCGTCGAACTTCGCGGCAGTCGCGCTAGCCTCGATGCTTCTCTGCCTGCTCGCGACCGTGTATCCGGCGCGGCAAGCATCGCGAGAGATGCCGGTCGAAGTCTTCCGCTCCTAGCTCTTCCGCACCACACCACCCCACATCCGCGGACCGAGAAATTTAATGATTATTTGGTGTGCGATTTGTATTGGTGGGGGGCTTGCTGACGAGCTTTGGTTTGCGAACGACCAGAGTCTCATGACCGCGAACCTTGATCGTGCGGGCCGGGTCTGACGAAAAGGACTGGCTCGGTGCGTCAGAATTCCGGGGCCGCGACGAGGTGCGCTGGCGCCGCCAATTGTTGAGCTCCTTCGACAATTTCGAGGCCAGCGAATCATTGTCCTGGCCGTTCCCGTTCGATTCTCCGCTTTCTTTGTTGAGGTCGCCCTCATACTCCGCGGAACTCATTTGCGTTCTCTCTTCCTGTGACGTGGATTTGTCCTCCTTATCCTTAGGACTGTTTTGGAAACAGATTTTCAGTTCTCAAACTTTATGTACTAACAGTAGTGGCGCTCGCGCTCGCGGCAGCCTGGAATCGTTAAATCAGTGGATGGGATTGTGTATCGACTGCGTACCGAATCTGAATTTTATCGGCGCGTTTCGGCTTGGGATGATTATGTATGTGGGATTCTTTCAGGCGGATTTTCCGCCGGCCGGGCTTTTGAGGGCTCCGGCCGGCGTTCAAGTCATTGTTGAGTTAGATTCACAGTTTAGGCAAACAGGCTCTGCATGCGAAGCGCGAGGCCCATGTCACCGGCGATTCGCAGTTTGCCGCTCATGAACGCAACCTGCCCGTTCAGCTTGCCGGTCGTCATATCGACGTAGTCCTGCGCGGTCATCGAGATCGTGATGCTCGGCGAAGCGGCCGGTCCTTCGTTGACGGTGCAGGTTTCGTTGTTGATGACGACGTTCCACTTTCCGCCGTTGTCGCCCGAGAGGTCGAACTGGTAAGTGGCGGTCAAACCCTTCGCCGCGTCTTTGTTGAAGCGACTGGGCATCGCCGCGAAGATTTCTTTTGGTGTCGTAGGTGCTGCGTCAGCCATGGAAAATTGAGTCCTCCTGATGGGAGCGGCGTATCCCGCGCTCTTCCCGCCATATAAGCGTTCGGCTCGAACCGTGTCAATAGTTACCGGGCGTGCCGGGCTTATCCCTCCAGGTACTTATACCTTATCATAGAATCAAAATCCGAACATATTTCCGGGAACGACTCTTATCAGGTTGCCCGCCACGTGCACCGGCGACGCGCTCTCGGTGATCGTCACCGCTTGCTGCTTTTGCGCGTCGCTCTTGACCGTCCCATCAAGGTACGCGTCGTGGCCGATCACCTTGACGGTCACCGTGTTCAGTCCGGCGGCATAAAGCTGCGAGGCGATCGCGGCCTGACGCGCTGCCCAGTCGGCGGTGTCGGTCTGCAGCGAATCGATTACGTTGCCGACCCCGGGCACCTGGCGCACGAGTTTTTCCGCGTACAGCTTCGCGTCGTTATCGAATACCTTACCGAAAATCGTCACGGTGTTGCCGTTGGTATAGCAGTTCACACGCCGGGTTCGCTTGTTCGATGACAATACCTGGAGGACCTGCTGCTGCAAGGTCAGCGGCGGCGGCTTGGGCGCGCTCGCTACGTGATGACGTCGGGGGCGCGGCGGTGGTGCGGGCGCCGGCGCAGGCGCGACGGCCTCCGCGGGCGGCGGATTCACGACCGGCGCCGGGGTCGGTGCGCTCACCGCTTCCGACGCGGCCGGCGACTGGGCCGGAGGCGCGCTGGCGTATTCGGGCGATTCGGTCGGGCTGAGATTGGTCAGCTTCGTGTTCAGTTGCGATTCGAGCGCGTCCTTGGTTGCCGGATCGTTGGTGAAAATAATCGGGTAATCGATCTCAACTTCGCTGCCGCTGAACGGCGGGTAAGTCCACGACGAAACGTCCTTCACAACTTCCGCGTCGAAGGCAGGATTCGGATTGGTCGATGTCCTTACCGACGCCGCGTCCACGTTGCCGCTGGGCAACACCCTGACTCGCACCACCATCGCATTGCGCAGCGTGCTGTCACCGGCGAGCGCGTGCGAATAGCTGTCCGTCAGCGGGTCCTTGTGATCTTCGAAAAATTTGCGCGACCGTATCCCGCTCGCGCTCAGGCGCCGAGGCCGATTCTCCGGTCACTTGCACCGGCATCGCGTTGGCCAGCGCCACCAGCGGCCCAGTCGGCACAGCCGCTGCCACCGACGCGGCCGCCGACGGCGACGCATTCGCCACCGGCGCTTCCGCGCGCCTGGAGCTTAGATGAAGCGCGAGCCATGCGCCGCCTCCCAGCGCGACGATCGCCGCGATAAGGTAGCCCAGGACGCCGAACATCCCGGGGCCTTCTTTTTCCTCGCCGTCGCCTTGCGGCATCTTGCCCGTGATTCGCGCCGAGGGCGACGAGTCGCGTCGCGCAGTCCCGGGCCGCAGCGGGGTCGAGCGCGGAGGTGGCGACACTGGCGGCGTGTACGCTTCGCCGGGCTCAACCCCCAGTCGCGCGCCGCAGAAGTTGCAGATCAATTCGCCCGGCTGCGCCTTGCCACCGCACACCGGACATTCGATTTGCGGGCCTTCGGTGCTGTTCGCGCCTTCAGTAAAAGCGGGCCCCGCCTGCACCAGCGCGCTGCCGTCGGCGTCGCAAAAGGTCTCGGAGTCGGGGTAGGTCTTATCGCAGCGGGGGCACCTTTTCATGTTGGTAAGAAGTCCTCTGGCGCAAGTTTCGATGAAATCGACGCGAATTGCGACAGGCTCAACTACTGCCTGGAGATCACCTCGGCGCCAAATTTTTCCATCGCGGCAATATGCTCTCGGGTGGTCGCGGCCGGCCCGATTATTATTCGCGAAACACCCATCGATGCGAATTTTTCGATATCACCGGGCTTCAACTGTTCGCGCAACCTGCTCACGGTAATTTCCAGCGGCACGGTCCGCTCCGCCGCCCGCTCATGCTCGCGCAGGCGCTTGATCGTCGCCGCAATCTCGTCGTTGCCTTCCGCGATTCCATACCAACCGTCGCCGAGTTTCGCCGCGCGCTTGAGCGACGGTTCAGTGTTGCCGCCGAATACGATCGGCGGATGCGGCTTTTGCGCGGGCTTGGGCATGAACTTGAACCCTTCAGTCGAAATCGTCTTGCCGTGATACTCCGGCGAATCTTTGGTCCACAGCTCCTTCATCAGCGCGAGATATTCGCGGGTACGGAGCGCGCGATCCTTGAAGTTCATGCCGACGCCTTCGAATTCCTCCTCGAGCCAACCGATGCCGACGCCGAAAATAAATCGTCCGCCCGAAAGAACGTCGAGGCTGGCGACTGCCTTGGCGGTAGTGAATGCGTTGCGAATCGGCAGCACAAAGACTCCCGTCGCGAGGCGAATCCTGGTTGTGACACCGGCGACGTAGGCCAGCGCCAGCAGTGGGTCGTGCAATGGCGTCTCCGGAGGCGCGCCCATCCTTCCACTAGAAGAATACGGATACGGCGAGCGGTAGGTTACCGGCAAAATAATATGCTCGGGAATCCAGAGCGATTCGAAGCCGCTCTCTTCGGCTTTGCGAGCCACCGCGGCGATACTGTTGGGCGAGGTCTGATACAAAAATGTGCCGAATTTCATTTTTTCAATCGCTCCTCGAGCGCGGAAATTTTTACAATCCTAATCGGTTTTTAGCTTCGCCGAAAAGACTGAAGGATCCTCGATCGTGCGCAGATCGAGGATGAAAGAATCATCGGCCACCCGCCCGATAATTCGGGCGCGCCGGAACATCGTGGCAATCGCGTTGGCCGATTTCTCCGGATGGGTGACGCGAAGCGCAACCGACTTCAGCTCCTCGACCGGCATCGCGCCCGAACCGACCTGCGAAACCACATCGACAATCTCGACTGCGTAGCCCGCGCCGAGCCGCTCCGCGACGATCTCGCGAGCACGCGGTGCGATCGAGCCAATCTCACTCACGCTGCGTCCCAGGATTCGAAGCGTCGGCAGCGCGTGCGCCAGATCGGCCGAGCGTAGATAGAGGCGCAACGTCGCCGCGAGCGCCGCGAGCGTGAGCTTGTCGCATCTGAGCGCTCGCTTCAGCGGATTGCGCTTGATGCGATCGATCGCGGTATGACGCCCTACAATCACCCCTGCCTGCGGACCGCCAAGCAGCTTGTCGCCGGAGAACGTGACTATCGAAGCGCCTGCCGCGATTCGATCACGCACGATCGGCTCGCGCGGGATTCCGTATTCGGTCAGATCGATCAGCGCACCCGCGCCAAGATCTTCCATCACGTCGATTCCACGCGCGCGGCCGATTTCGACCAGGTCTTCCAGCGTCACTTCACTGGTGAATCCGACGACACGGTAGTTCGAGGGATGCACTTTCAGCAGCAGCGCGGTGCTCGGTCCAATCGCGTCGGCATAGTCGTTGGGATGAGTTCGATTCGTAGTTCCGATTTCGCGCAGAATTGCGCCGCTCTTCGCCATGACGTCGGGCAATCGAAACGATCCGCCAATCTCGATCATCTCGCCGCGCGATACGATTACTTCGCGTCCCTCGGCGAGCGAGTTGAGCGCGAGGACGACCGCCGCAGCGTTGTTGTTCACAACCGTCGCTGCTTCCGCCCCTGTCAGCTCACAAATCTCACTTTCGACAATCGTGTCGCGGTCGCCGCGTTCACCGGTCCCTAGATCATATTCCAGGTTGACGGCGGACCGCGCGGCCATCTCGACCGCCTCGATGGCGGATTCCGACAAAATCGCACGCCCGAGATTGGTGTGCAGGACCACGCCGGTCGCGTTGACCACGGGCCTCAAAGCGGCCTCGTCCGCTACCACCGCGCGGGACGCTGCGCCTACCACCGCGTCGAGCATCGCCGCTCGATCGCGCGGATGCGCGTCACGCCCCGAGAGAATCGCGGCGCGCAATTCCGCTTGCGCCCTCTGCACCATCACTTTGAGGTAGCTGCGGCTGAAGCTGGAAAGTGCGGGATTGGCCTGCGCCGCCGTGAGGCATTCGTCGATCGACGGAACCGCGCGAATCGCTTCCGTACGCGCGGCGGTGTCTGCGTCACGAGTTTTTCGAGAGTGTTTCGGCAACCTAACCCCTAACCCCTTCCCTCGAGGGAAGGGGAACAAACGCGGAAAAGGAGATCTTACCAAACACTGCTAACAGGGACCCTACGAGTACTCAGGGTAAACTCCGTCCCGCATCCTATCTTATCACTGGGTGCAGGGGTCACCCCTGCCGAAGGAAGTTTGAAACCCACCGCGGGTTTCAAATTAAATTAAGTGGCTTCTGCTATCTCCGCCTGCGCTTGCGCGATCAACTTCAACTTGGTCAACAAAATGAACCCGCACATCAACGAGAACGCCGCGCAGAACATCACTGCCGTGCGCGGACTGAAATGCTCGCCGATGTAGCCGACCGCCAGGCTTCCGATGGGCGCGGTGCCGATGAATGACAGCGTGTAGATACTCATCACGCGGCCGCGCAATTCGTCAGTGACGAACATTTGCAGCAGGGTGTTGGTCGTCACCATGTGATTCATCAGGCCGACGCCGATGAACATTTG
This sequence comes from uncultured delta proteobacterium, assembly GCA_963794325.1. Classification (GTDB taxonomy): domain Bacteria; phylum Desulfobacterota; class Binatia; order Binatales; family Binataceae; genus Binatus. The sequence continues at coordinate 515,177 of CAWCDG010000004.1, forward strand.
CGCGAGGAGAGAGACCGACATCCAGGTCGATACGCCGAAGCCCGCGGTCGCGAACGCCATGCAGAAAATTCCGAACACCAGATTTTGGCGCAATGTTTTCGGAGCGGTCGAGCGCATGTTCATCACGATTGCGCTGATAACCGCGCCCAATCCCTGCGCCGCCATTAGGAATCCGTAACCATGCGCACCGACATGCAATAGATCGCGCGCGAAGACCGGAATCAGCACACTGTACTGCATCCCGATTCCCATGTTGATCGCCACCAGCACGAGCAGCCACAGGGTCGGGCGATGCCGCCAGACATATGAGAGTCCGAGCCGCACCTGGCGCATCATGGTGGCGCCGAACTCGCGCCGCTCGCGCCGCGGCAGCCGCATCTCGAGCAGGCTCCAGATAACGGCGAGATAGCTGACGCCGTTGAGCAGGAAGCATCCGGCGATTCCGATCACCGCGAGCGACATGCCCGCGATGGCCGGGCCGATCATTCGCGCGCCGTTGAAGATCATCGAGTTCATCGAGATGGCGTTGGGTAGATCCTCGCGCCCGACCATCTCGACTACGAAGGCTTGACGGCCCGGCATGTCGAACGAGCTCACGAAACCGTTGAGCGCGGCCAGTGCGATCACGTATTCGACTTTGACGGCGCCGGCCCAGGTCAATCCCGCGAGAACGAAGGCGCTGATCATCAAAAGAGTCTGAGCGCCGATTATGAGGCGTCGGCGATCGACGTGATCGACCACGACGCCGGCGAACAATGCGACCAGTACGATGGGCATGAAGCCCGCAAACGAGACGACGCCAAGCATCAACGACGAATTCGTGAGTTTCAGCACCAGCCACGATTGCGCGACAATCTGCATCCAGGTGCCGATGAGCGAGATCAGTTGTCCGATGAAGAAGAGCCTGAAATTGCGATGGCGCAGTGCGCGGAACGCGGCGAGCCTGCCGCTCCAGTTGTCCTGCGCAGGAACGTCGCCGCCGGCCTCGTCAACTTCGGCGGCTTCTATCTCGGGGACAGTATCGATGATTTTTCTCCGTGACCTGATTCTCCTTCACTTTGACAGAGCTGATTTCATCAATCGAGCGACTTGCCGCTTTCCGGTCTGTTTGCGAGTCTCACTGACATGGCATCGTTATCGCGACTCGAACTCCGATTTATCGACGCCGCCGGCAATCCTCGCGCGCTGGAGCTCTCGGCGCCCTTCAGCTCGAACGAATCGAAGATTGTTCACGATGGCGTCTCCTTTTCGGCGCGCCTGGAAAACACGATCGGCGGCACCGTCGTTCGCGCAACTATCCGCAACCGCGGCGCCGACCCCGTGCGGCTCAATGCTGCAATCTTCGACGTCGAGACCGGCTTCGCGAAATCCGCAGCGGCGCGATTCTTCAAGCATGGATACCAGTCGTGGAGCTCATCGGAAGGTCGCGACCTGAGCGCTTCAAGCGCTCACACTGGCGACGGCGCCCATTTCATTACGCGCCTTATGCATCGGAGCGAACCGACTCGGCCGCCAGAATTCCCCGAAGCGCAGACATCCGAGCTCTTCACGATAGTCGAAAGCAATGGCGCGGCGGAGCGCGTGCTGGCCGGATTTATCGGAGCCGCCACTTCGCTTTCAACGATCACCATCTCGAGCCCTGAAAAAATCGTTGCACGCGCGATCCTCGACGATGTAACGCTCGCGGCGGGCGCGCATCGCGAACTCGATCCAATGCTGATCGCCGCGGCGGACGAATCCGCGGCGCGGATGGCTGCGCGATGGGCTGACGCAATTGGCCGATGGATGAACGCGCGCGTGAATGCGCCATTCCAGCGCGGATGGTGTTCCTGGTACCACTACTTTCACGCGATCACAGAGGACGCGCTTCGCGCCAACATCAAATCGCTCGAGGCGATGCGCTCCGAGTTCCCGCTCGACGTGATCCAGCTCGACGACGGCTTTCAGTCGGCGCTGGGCGACTGGGACACGACCAACGCCAAGTTTCCGGGCGGGCTCAAAAAGATCGCGGGAGAAATTCGCGCCGCGGGTTTCAAGGCCGGCATCTGGACCGCGCCATTTCTCGCTGCCCGCGATTCACGCCTGATGGCCGATCATCCCGATTGGTTCATCATGCACGAACAGAGCGGCGAACCGGTTCGCGCCGGCCACAACGCGAACTGGACGACGAGTGACGACAAATTCGCGTACGCGCTCGACCCGAGCAATCCTGCGTTCCGCGCGCATCTGCGGCATCTGTTCAAGGAGCTCACCCGCGATTTCGGCTACTCGTATCTCAAACTCGATTTTCTTTACGCCGCCGCCGCGCCCGGCCGGCGTCACGATCCAAATCTCACGCGCGGTGAAACGCTGCGCCAAGGCCTCGAGGCGATTCGCGCAGGGGCCGGCGACGACGCGTTCATCCTCGGATGCGGCTGCCCGCTTGGGCAGGCGGTCGGCGTGGTGGACGGAATGCGCATCGGGCCCGACGTATCGCCGTTCTGGGGCTCGACGGCATCCGGAGTGGGCGACCCGTCCACGGTGTATGCGCTCGACGCGATCATCGCGCGCAGCTTCATGCATCGGCGGCTGTGGCTGAATGATCCCGACTGCCTGATGCTGCGGGCGCGCGAAACCCGCCTCACCGCGGACGAACGCGCTGCACTGGCCGCGACCATCGTCGCGAGCGGCGGGATGCTGCTGATCTCCGACGACATGAGCTTGCTCGACGCCGAGGCGGGCAAATTGTTTCGTACGCTCACAGAGATCGGCGAGAAGATCGATTCAAACGCGGCGCGAGAACCAGTCCTCGCGCTCGATCTGATGGCGACCGGCGACGTCCGGGGGATGATCACTCAGACCGAGATTGGCGCGGTCACGATGATACTGAATCGCGGCGACTCGCCGGCACGGGTGCAAACTTCTGATCTCAAACTGGGCGCCGGAGAAATCGCGGCGCTCGACCTCGCCGTCGACGAGAAAATTGAGATCTTCGATGCGATCGAGCTTCCGCCTCATTCCGCGCGCATCCTGCGCTTCAAGCGCTAGCCGACAAATCGATCACGCTCGCACCCGCACCTGCGTGCAATACGGCTCGCCAACTTTCCGGCGCCGCTGTCGGAAATTGCTTTGCGAAATAGCCTCGATCGATCGATTCAATCACAGCGGCCGCGTTAGACACGTCGCACAGAGCTACGATCGCGCCGCCGAAGCCTGCGCCAGTCAGCCGCGCGCCGAGTGCGCCGCCACGACGCGCACATTCCACGATTGCATCGAGCCGCGCCGTGCTGCATTCGAAGTCGTCTGCAAGACTTTGATGCGACGCGTTCATCAACGTTCCCATTTCGTCGAGACGGCCGGCCTCGAGCACGCCGGCCGCGCGAATCACGCGCTCGGTCTCGCTCAACACGTGCCGCGCGCGTTTGAGAATTTCCAGCGGGCGGCTCGAATCCAGCGCGATTCGCGTCGGGCCATGACCGAGCAACGCGGCATCGAGAGCCGGCTGCGAGACGCCAAGGATGTTTGCACCCTCCTTCAGGTCTGCATTGAGCCGCGCGGGTGCTGCCGACGCGAGTCTCTCGACAAGGTTCGCCGCGTTCCACTCCGGCAGTGCGCGAATCACGTCGCCGAGAATTGTCACGCCGTCGAGTTTGAGCGCGCGGCCGAGAATTCGCGCCGCCAGCGAGCATTCGACGACGCGCCGATTGTATTCCGCGCGGACCTTCCCCGACTTGTCCGCGACTTCGCGCGTGTCCGCGACAACCAGCGCCGCGTTCGCAGGCATCTTGATCGCACGCACGCGCAGCGGGTCGAACTCGATGAACAGCGCGTGGTCGCGGCGGCCAAGAATCGAAACTGCCTGATCCATCCCGCCCCCGTGGGTCCCGACGTACCGCTCGCTGCGGGCCACCATCGTCGCGGTTTCGAGCGGATCGAGTTCGAGTTGGTTGACCGCCATGAACGCGAGCGCCGTCGAGACGGTCAGCGCGGACGATGACGACAATCCGGCGGCCGGCGGCACGCGCCCATCGACAATCATCGACGCGCCGCGCAATTGATGCGCAGGGAAGCGATCGATCACTCCCTGTATCGATGCCTTCACGTAGTTAGCCCAATCCCCGGTTTCGTAGGGTGGAATCTGTCGCTCGATTGCGAAGCGTCGTGAGGGCCACGCCGGGTCGGCGTTCTCCAGCTGGATTTCGCGTGTTGTGTTGGCAGCGGCTGCGACGATTGTCGATCGATCGATCGCGACCGGTAGCACAGGCAGTCCGCTGTAGTCGGTGTGCTCACCGATTAGATTGACGCGTCCGGGTGCGCGGGCCGCGAAGATTCGCGGATTGACGCTGCCTCGCAGTTTGGCGGCGAGCCTCTCGGCGCGATCCAATTCATCGGGATGCCATCGGTTCGAGTTCGATGCGTGGGTTGTGATGGTTGCGGGCAAACCTAACCCCTAACCCCTTCCCTCGAGGGAAGGGGAACAATCGCGATTTGGTGATTCGAGCAATACGTCGGGTTCATCGGCGCTCTCCTCTTCGGCTTGAACCATGCGCGCGCTGCTTCGAGATCGTTCGGCGTGCCGACGTCGCTCCAGAATCCGCGCATGTCGACTGCGCGCACGACGCGGCCGTCCGCGATCATTTGTGCGATCGCGCCCGGGACCTCCAGTTCGCCGCGCGCCGACGGTTCGAGCCGCGCGAGATAGTCGAAGATTACCTGTCCGGTAGCGAAGAGTCCCGCGTTGTTCCATTCGGTCTTTGCGGTTCCGGGCGCCGGTTTTTCGTCAAGGCGTTCGACGATCATCTGCGGAGTCACGTAGACGGCGGCGCCGCGAAATGGATCTTTGACGCGATTTACCGCGAGCATCAAATCGTACTCGTCGATCCGCGCGTGACGGATGAATCGCGGATAGTTCGCGCGGTCCATCAGGATGTCGCCCCATCCGAAGACGAAGCGCGGCTGTCCGGTGAGATGCGCTTTGACCGCGAGCATCGCGCCGCCAGTCCCGTTCAGTTCGGGCTGTTTGACCGTGGTAATTTCGATTCCCGGATTTTCGTGCTGGTAAGTTTTCGCCCATCCTTCGATTTGATCGGACAGGTAGCCCGTCACGACGATGAAATTAGCGAGCCCTGCCCCGGCGAGCGCGTCGATAATATGCGAAATCAACGGAGAACCGGCGATGTCGAGGACTGGTTTCGGCGTTTTCGCGGTCAAATCGCCAAGCCGTTTGCCACGCCCCGCCGCCAGCAATACCGCCGTAGTAATTTCCGCCGCCACCCGCTCAACATAGCATCGCGCGGGCGTTCGAGGGTGCTTGGCTGGCGGTATATAGTTGAGTAAGAGTTTAGCGAGAGCCGGATAATGTTTGGTGAGATAAGTCCCCGCAAGAAAGCGCGCGCGCCGTTTATTTCAATCGAGGAAGCACTCGAGGAGACGCGGCGCGGCCACATGATCATCCTGATGGATGATGAGCAGCGCGAGAACGAGGGCGACCTTTGCATGGCGGCGGAGAAGGCGACGCCCGAAGCGGTCAACTTCATGGCCAAGTTCGGGCGCGGGCTGATTTGCCTGCCGATGTCGTCGGAGCGAATCGACCGGCTCGGGCTCAGCATGATGATTGGCGACAACCAGGCGCCGCTCGGGACCGCGTTCACGACGGCGATAACCGCGCGGCGCGCGTCGGGATCGGGAATCTCGGCGCAGGATCGCTCGACTACGATTCTGCAGGCGGTGCGCGAGGACGCCAGCGGCAGTGAGTTCATCACGCCCGGCTACGTCTATCCGCTGCGTGCGCGCGACGGCGGCGTTCTGGTGCGCACGGGACAGACCGAAGGCGCGGTCGATCTCGCGCGCCTGGCGGGACTGAAGCCGGCGGGCGTTATCTGCGAGATTCTGAAGGACGACGGCACGATGGCGCGGCGCGACGACCTGGTCGAGTTTGCCAAAGTGCATGGGCTGAAGATTGTCACGGTCGCGGACATAATCGAGTACCGGCTGCGCAACGAGACGATGGTCCAGCGAATCGCCGAGGCGAAGCTGCCGACTGCGTACGGCGAGTTCAGCGCGATCGTCTATCGCAACCTGGTCGATTACACCGAACATCTGGTGCTGGTGATGGGCAAGGTCGATTCGAAGAAACCCATTCTGGTGCGGGCGCATCGCGAGTACCTGCCCGGCGACGTGTTCGGCTACTCGATTCGCAATACTCGCAATCTGCTGCGATCCGCGATGGAACGAATTTCGGCGGCGGGCGAAGGCGTGCTGCTGTATCTAAAGCGCGAGTCGAATGCGCTGGCGTCGGATTTTGACGGCGGACGTCCGGCACGCCGTACGACTACGCGCGCAAATACGCCGGAGGCTGATTTCCGCGATTATGGAATCGGCGCACAGATTCTGCGCGATGTGGGCGTGCGCAAGATGATTATTATGTCGGACGCGACGCCGCGGCTGGCGAATCTGCCGGGCTACGGATTGGAGATTGTGGGATCGGTACCGCTTTCGTCGAGCGGCAAGCACCACGCGGCCGCCAAATAAATGTACACTGTTCAGGAACCGCGGAGCCGCTCGTGCGGTTGTAGTTCTCGACAAATCATGACGCGCAATTTCCGATTGTTTTCATACGCTACGTTACTGGCTGGAGCTTTCCTTGCCGTATCTTTGATCGCGGCGCCGGCGGCGCATGCGGTCAAGGCTGACGAGCTGGTAAAAATCAATTCCGCGACGATCGATCCCCCGCTGAAGGCCAGCGGCGCGAGCACGCTCAAGGTCGCCGCCACGGTGATTCCGGACTGGCATATCAATTCGGACAAGCCGTTCAGCGAGGACTACATTCCGACCAAGCTCGAAATCAAAGGGCCGGTCAGCGTGACGCCGGGCGCAATCAAGTATCCGCCGGCGGAGACAATGGCGCTCGATCCGGCGGCGGGCGGCGACAAGATTTCGGTGTTCGGCGGTGATATCAAATTTGAAGTGCCGTTGAAGGCGGGCGCCGACTTCGCGCCGAAGCCAGGCGACGCGATCACGGTCACGATCGATTATCAGGGGTGCAACAACAACGAATGCTTGCGGCCGGCATCCGCCAGTACGACAGTCGCGCTGGCGGTTCCGAACGCGGCTGCTGGCGCGCTCAGCGGTATTAGCGCTGGCAGCATGACGCTCGGCGGCGGCGTCGGCAGTGGCGACGATTCCGGCGGCGCGATCTCGCGCATCTTCGACAATCATGGATGGTTCCTCGGCTTCCTCGCGGTTTTCCTCGGCGGGCTCGCGCTCAATCTGACGCCGTGCGTCTATCCGCTAATCGGCGTGACGATCGCGTACTTCGGCAACCAGGGCGGCGGCCATCGCCGTGTGATGTACCTGGCGATTGTGTTCGTGCTCGGAATCGCGCTGATGTTCTCGTCGGTGGGTGTCGCGGTCGCGATGTCGGGCGGGCTATTCGGCGCCGCTTTGCAAAATCCGGTCGTGCTCGTCGTGCTCTCGATGATGCTCTTGACCCTTGCCGCGTCGAGCTTCGGACTGTTCGTATTGCAGCCGCCGCAGTGGATTATGCAGCGTGCCGGATCGGCGCATCCCGGATATGCGGGCGCGTTGTTGATGGGCCTTGGGATGGGTGTAGTGGCGGCGCCATGCATCGGCCCGATCGTGCTCGGGCTGCTGCTGATGGTCGAGAAAAGCGGAAGCGCGCTTTTCGGATTCGCGCTGTTCTTCACGCTGGCATTGGGACTCGGACTGCCGTACATCGGGCTTGCGATGGCGGCGGGACATATCCGCCGCCTGCCGCGGTCGGGCGAATGGCTTACCTGGGTCGAGCATCTTTTCGGATTCGTGCTGGTCGGACTCGCGTTGTATTTTCTCGATCCGGTCGTGCCGAACAATCTGATGACGCGAATACTCCCGTACTACGCTGCGGGCGTGGGAATTTACCTCGGCTTCATTTCGCCCGAGGGTCGAAGCTGGCGTCCGTTCCTCGTGATGAGGTCGGCAATCGGCGTAGCCGCGGTCGCGGCGCTCATATTCTTGCTGTATCCGCGACAGCCACAGGAGAAGCTTCGCTTCGAGCCGTTCGACTCCGGGTTGCTCGCGTCGGCGACCGAAGCGCGCAAGCCGGTGCTGATCGATTTTAGTGCCGATTGGTGTATCCCATGCCGCGAGATGGAGCATTCGACCTTTATCGATCCGTCCGTGGTCAGCGAGGCCAAGCGCTTCGTCACGATGAAGGCGAATTTGACCGCGCAGGACAAGAAGACTGAAGACCTGATGACCAAGTTCGAAATCCAGGGCGTGCCGACGACCGTGATGATCGACTCGGCGGGCAAAGTGTTGCAGCGCAAAGTCGGTTATATCGGGCCGCGCGAGATGCTCGCGGATCTAAGGCACGTCGATTGAAATGCGGGGCTGCTCGCCCCGCACCCTCGGCAGGGGTGACCCCTGCACCCAGTATCCATTCAAGATGCGGGGCTTCGCCCCTGTTAGAACTATTCTAGAGAAGAAGCGTCGAGGTTTATCCGCGACTGCGGGCACCAGCACGCTTCGCGTCCTCTTCCATTGGGTGCAGGGGTCACCCCTGCCGCGGGCGCGGGGCGCGCAGCCCCGCTATGATTCCTGCGCGCTGCGCTTCACATTGCGTGCGCGCTCTCCTACATTCGCGGGTATGAGGTTTAGCCATGGCTGCGAATGACGGGTTCGTGCGCGAGATATTTGCGATGGTCAAAGAGCGGCGATCTTTCGGACGCCATCCGATTTGGCATCGAATTGCCGAGGGCAAAGTCTCCCAAGCCGGACTATGTAATTTCGCGACGCAGTTCTTTTTGCAGGTGCGTGAATTTCCGCGCGCGCTGAGCGCGTTGCATTCGCGATGCATCAACGCGGAAGAGCGCGTGAAGCTCGCCGAGAGTTTGTACGAAGAGGAGACGGGGAAGATTTCCGGCAGCGCGCCGCATCCCGAGTTGTTCATCCGGCTCGGACTCGGCGTTGGGTTGAGCCGCGAGGACATGATCCACGGCAAGGCGCTTCCCTCGACTGCGGCGCTGATCGATTGGTTCGAGCTATCGACCAAGGACCGATCTTTCGCGGAGGGAATCGGCGCGATCAATCTCGCGGCAGAGGGACAGGTGCCCGGCAACTTCGCGCCGTTCGCGCGCGCACTCGAAAAGTATTATGGGCTTTCGCGAGAGCAGGTCGCGTTTTTCGACGTGCATGAAATCGCGGATCGCGATCACAGCGACGTCGGCGACAACATTCTCAGTCACACACCGATGAGCGAGATCGAGCGCGCGAAAGTGTGGGCGGCGGTCGAGCGCTCGCTCGACATGTGGTGGCAATTCTTCGACGGAATCCAGCGCGCCTGCGAGTGAAACCTGCGTTACGTTAAAACGTCGCAAGACCAATCATGCCGCAATATTTCGCGCTTTTGCTGTTGCAACCTGCTATATTCGGCCCACTTGAAAATAAGCTGAAGTAGGTATGGGGAGGAACGACCAATGAGCCGACGAAAGGTAATGGCGGGGCTGGCTGCCGCGATGCTTCTGGTATTCGCATCGACGCAGGTCCAGGCGGGAGTGAAGTGCAAGACGAAGAAGAAAGGCGGCGACGTCTTCCACAATGGCGCCGACGGGAGCATGTGCGAGGCCGTCGCGGATAACACCAGCAAGTCGCAAGCAAAGGCGGCGGGAAGCGGAAGCATGGCGGAATCAACTTCCGACTCGCATGGCAAAGCAAAATCCACCGCGACCAGCGGCGGCAATGCTCAAGCGGCAGCGTTCGGGGACCCCGGATCGTGCAAAGCTACGGCCAGCGCTTCCAGTGGCGCGACAGCGTTCGCGCAATGTGAGGCCGGTGGTTTTGCGAATGCGACCGCAACCAACGGAGGGCTGGCTATGGCCTTCGACGACAAGGCGCCAACCTGCGATCCCGGCGCCACCGGAACCGCCAAAGTTCACAGCAGCTTTGGCGATTGCTGATAGGGCTCAGATGTGATTTTTGAGCGCGTTGAGTTCCGCACCTGAATAACTAGAGAAAGGGCCAGGTGAGAGCAGGGAACTCTGAGAGGTAGCTGCTTCTGCTGGCGAAGAAGTTGGAGCAGGATGTGCTGGCACGACGTGTTGCGAGGCGCCGCTAGGTAAAGGAGACGGAGAACGCTGATTTAAACGGCCCAACTTCTGCAAATTCCACAGATCTTTTGCGGTTTGACAAATGTAGCCGCATCCCTTATCTGCGTTCGGGAGATTCATGCACATCTGTCTAGCTTCGGCCCAGTCTCCGGGTCTCTGTTCAAACTGTGGAGGCGGCGGTGATGCCGGTGCAGAAGAGCACCAATTCGGATTGAGTGGCGAGGAAGGAGTCGGCTGTTGCGCAGAGGCGCTAGCCGCAAACAGAGCAGTGACTATAACAGCAACCGCCGCCATTCGTACTCGTTTTGCAATGTCCATGAGCACTCCTACAGTTTGCGGGAAAAGCCTGCCGTCCCAATTCCTGTTATCTACGAGTGAACATTGTGTAGGCCAAGGCAGTCGGAATGTCCAACTCACAGTATTGCAACTGTTCACAGTGTAGGACTCTCCGGCGAATCGGACTCGCCGAAAACAGATGCGTGTGTCCGGGTTCCGCCACCGCGACAGTTCACAGTTCCGGCAGCAACCGCTGATTGACGCGCGGGGCGCGACGTATCCGAGGTTCTGCATAGCGCTTCAGTTTTCGATTGAAATTTAGGTGCAATTTCGATCGCTTTTGGCGCAGGCTGTGCGTATCTATTTTTGCAAAATGATGTTCTGTTATCTGCGCTGCCTCCTTTTAGAAAAACGCTCATAAAGCGGACGCCAGACAGGCTAGAAAGCGCCCGTTACCGGCTGCTTTTCTATCAACAGGCCATTCTGTCAAATGCCGTTTGATAACTCGGTAAAAATGACGAGTTTTTCCTTTACTTTGTTGCACTAGACAAATACAATTCTGACTGGCGGTGGTGTGGCGGAAAGGTAGTTCATCGCTCGTCTTTCTATGGCAAATAAACAATCGTCTGACGGCTATGGCGCCGAGTCCATCAAGGTTCTCGAAGGACTCGAAGCGGTTCGCAAACGTCCCGGTATGTACATCGGCGATACCGCCGAGCGGGGATTGCATCATCTCGTCACCGAGATCGTCGACAACTCGGTTGACGAAGCGCTCGCGGGATTCTGCAACGAGATCAATGTTGTTGTTCTGAGCGACGATCGAATTTCGATCGAGGACAACGGCCGCGGAATCCCGGTCGATATGCATCCGACGGAAAAGCGATCGGCGCTGGAAGTCGTGCACACCGTGCTGCATGCCGGCGGCAAGTTCGAAAAGAGCGCGTACAAAGTTTCGGGCGGATTGCATGGGGTGGGCGCGTCGGTGGTCAACGCACTCAGCGACGAGTTCGAAGTCGAAGTGCATAAGAACGGCAAGATCTATTTTCAGCGCTACGAGCGCGGGATACCCCAAAAGAAAGTCGAGGAGCGCGGTTCGACCAATAGCAAGGGCACCAAGACGACCTTCACGCCCGATTCGAAAATATTCCCCGAGGTGAAGTTCAAGTACGAAATAATTGCTCAGTACCTTCGCGAGATGGCGTACCTCAACGCGGGTCTGCGAATTCGGCTGCGCGACGAGCGAATCAACAAGGCCGAGGAGTTTCACTTCGAGGGCGGCATTAAGGAGTACGTCGAGACGCTGAGCAAGAGCAGTGAAGCGCTGCATGACGTGATTTTCTTCAAGGGCGTGCGCGAGGGCGTCGACGTCGAGGTCGCGCTGCAATGGACCGACTCAATCCACGAGGTGATTTTCACCTACGCCAACAATATCCATACCGCCGAAGGCGGGACGCATCTGTCGGGCCTCAAGTCGGCGCTGACGCGAACGATCAACAATTACGCGATCAAGAACAATCTTTTCAAAAATAAGGAAACGCGGCTCGAGGGCGACGACACACGCGAAGGCCTCGCCGCAATCGTCAGCATCAAGATCGGCGAGCCGCAATTCGAGGGTCAGACCAAGACCAAGCTCGGCAACTCCGAAGTCGAGGGAATCGTGTCGGGGCTGGTAAACGAGAAGCTCGGCGAATTCCTGGAGAAGACCCCGCCGGTGGCGAAGAAAATCGTCGCGCGCGCGGTCGAAGCCCTCACCGCGCGCGAGGCCGCGCGCAAAGCCAAGGAGCTCGTGCGGCGCAAGGGCGCACTCGACTCGGGCTCGCTGCCGGGCAAGCTGGCCGACTGCCAGGAGCGCGACCCTGCCAACGCGGAATTGTTCATCGTCGAGGGCGACTCGGCGGGCGGTTCGGCCAAAGGCGCGCGCGATCGGCGCACCCAGGCGATACTGCCGCTGTTCGGCAAAGTGCTGAACGTTGAACGCGCGCGTATCGACAAAGTGCTGTCGTCGGACAAGCTGCGCGTTCTGATTTCGGCGCTTGGGATGGGCGTGGCAGGCGAGAAGGACCTCACCAAGCTGCGCTACCACAAGATCGTGATCATGACCGACGCCGACGTCGACGGTTCGCATATCCGCACGCTGTGGCTCACTTTTTTCTATCGCCAGTTCATCGAGATTATCGAAAACGGCTATCTGTATGTCGCGCAGCCGCCGCTGTTTCGCGCGAAGAAGGGCAAGACCGAGCGTTATCTGAAAGATGAGGCGGCGCTCGAGGACTACCTGACCGATCTCGGCGCCGAGGCAGTGACGCTCGAAGCGGGCAAGGGCAAGGACCTGCGCGAGTTCAAGGGCGCGGCCTTGAAGACGTTGGTCCGCAAAGCGCTGTTCCTCGAAAGGATGTACGAAAACCTCGAGCGGCGCTCGAAGGAGCGGGCGATCATCGCGTCGCTCGCGAGGCTGGCAGCCGACAAGAAGATCGGCGACGAGAGTTTCGAATCCGAAAAAACGGCCAAGCAGATGGCCGACGCGATTCGAAAGGACACTGCGGACGACAACCTCGTGTACAAAATCGAGGCGGACGGTGAGGCGCATTTTCGCGCGGTCTTCAGCCATACACAAAACGGCGCGCGGCCGCCGACCGTCGTCGACATGACGCTGCTGCGGACCGGTGAGCTGCGAGAAATACGCCGGCTTGGACCGGAGCTCGTTGCAGTCAGCGCGCCGTACAAGCTGAAACCGAACGAGACCGAAAAGTCCGGCGCGCGCGAGGGCGAGACCTTGGATACGCTCAAAGCGATCGCGGATGCGGTGGTGGCGGCCGGCAACAAGGGCGTCGAAATCCAGCGCTATAAAGGCCTGGGCGAGATGAATCCCGAGCAACTGTGGGCGACGACGATGAATCCCGACACGCGATCGATGCTGAAGATGCAGATCTCGTCGGTCAAAGACGCGGAGGAAACTTTCTCGATGTTGATGGGAGAACAGGTGGAACCGCGCCGCCTGTTTATCGAAGAGAACGCGCTCAACACTCGCAGCCTCGACATCTGACGAGCGGCAACTTTGGATGCCCCGGCTCTGGGCCAAACGCATCGCATGTCATCGAGGGAGTCGTTGCACGAAGAAATCCGCATCATGGTGACGAATTGCGCCGTGTGCGAACGTGACGCGCGCGATGCGGAGCAGAAGCTGGGCGTCGCGCTCGACCTCGAGGAAATCGCGCATCCTGAGGATTCGTTCGCGTACGATTTGCTGCCGCATCGGCGCGAATTCCATCGCGAAAAACTGCTGAGCAAAATTCAACAATGGGCGGCGCTTGGCCAGCAATGCGACTAGTCCAAATTTCCGCACGTGACTCACGGGAGCCCGGATTAAATGGCTGATACGCCGAACGGCAACGAACCGCATCGCAACGAACCGACGCTGCTGAATATCGAAGACGACATGCGGCAGTCCTACCTGGACTACGCGATGTCGGTGAATATCGGACGCGCGCTGCCGCAAATTCGCGACGGCCTCAAGCCGGTGCATCGCCGAATTTTGTACGCGATGTTCCGCGAAGGATTGCTCGCGAACCGGCGCTATTCGAAATGCGCCGGCGTCGTCGGCGAGGTCCTCAAGCGCTACCATCCGCACGGCGACATGTCGGTGTACGACGCGCTGGTCCGGATGGCGCAGCCGTTCAGCCTGCGCTACCCGCTGATCGACGGCCAGGGTAATTTCGGCTCAGTCGATGGCGATCCTCCGGCTGCGTACCGCTACACCGAGTGCAAGTTGACGCGGTTGGCGGAGCGGATGCTCGCCGACATCGACAAAGACACCGTCGATTTCGTCCCGAACTACGACGGGCAGCATCAGGAGCCGGAGATCCTGCCGGCGCAATTTCCGAATCTGTTGGTCAACGGATCGGATGGAATTGCGGTCGGGATGGCGACCAACATCCCGCCGCACAATCTCGGCGAGATTTGCGACGCGCTGCTGGCGTTGATCAACAAGCCCAACATCACGCACGAGGAAATTCTCGATATCGTGCCCGGCCCGGATTTTCCGACCGGCGCGCAACTGCTCGGCCGCAAGGCGATTCGCGAGGCGTATATTACCGGCCGCGGAACGCTCACGATGCGCGCTCTGGCCGCCATCGAGACCGACAAGCGCAGCTCTCGTGCGTCGATCATCATTCGCGAAATTCCCTATCAGGTGAACAAGGCGCGCATGATCGAGCGGATGGCAGAGCTGGTCAACGACAAGCGCATCGAAGGTATCAGCGACATTCGCGACGAGTCGGATCGCGACGGCATGCGCGTCGTCATCGAGCTCAAGCGCGACGCCGAGCCGCGTATCGTCCTCAACCAGCTCTACAAGCTCACCCAGATGCAGCAGGGCTACGGCATCATCCTGCTCGGCATTCACGAGGGCCGACCCAAGGAGATGAATCTTCTGCAGATGCTCATCGCGTTCCTCGAGCATCGCAAGATCGTGCTCACGCGACGTACGCGCTTCGAGCTGAAGGAGGCTGAGGCGCGCCTCCACATCCTCGACGGTTTGCTAATCGCGCTCAAGAATCTCGACGCGGTAATCAAGCTGATTCGCGGATCCAAGGACGCCGAGACCGCGCGATCCGGCTTGATGAAGCAATTCGGCCTCTCGCTGTTGCAGGCTCAGGCGATCCTCGATCTCACGTTGCGCCGTCTCACCTCGCTTGAGCGCGAGAAAATCGAAACCGAGCACAAGGAAACCGTCACTCTAATCGCGCGCTACAAGAAAATTCTCGCCGACGAGAAAGAACTGTTGAAGCTGATCGCCGGCGAGCTCGATGAGATAAAAAAAGAATTCGCCGATCCGCGGCGCACCCAGATCGTCGAGGCCGAGGGCGAGTTTTCGATCGAGGATCTGATCGTCGAAGAGGATCAACTGGTCTCCGTCACGCACGGCGGCTACCTCAAGCGCACCCCGCTCTCGCTCTATCGCACACAAAAGCGCGGCGGCCGTGGAAAGATCGGCGCGACTACCACCGAAGAGGATTTCGTCGAGCATCTCGAACGCGTCTCGACCCACGACCGGCTGCTATTCTTCACCAGCGCCGGCAAGGTTTACGAGCTGAAGGCCTACCAACTGCCTGAGGGCGGGCGTGCAGCCAAGGGGCGCTCGATCGCGAATCTGCTGAGTCTCGCCAATGACGAAACGCTGTCCGCGTTTATTCCAGTGCCGCGCGAAATCGCGGGCAAGTTCGTTTTTTTCTCGACTCGCCGCGGGCGTGTGAAAAAAACCGCGCTCGACGAATACGAAAATATTCGCTCGACCGGAATCATCGCGATCAATCTCGAAGACGGCGATTCACTCGTCGACGTGCGAATCACCGACGGCAATCAGCAAATCGTGCTCTCGACTCGCGAAGGACAGGCGATTCGATTCAAGGAAGAGGAAGCGCGACCGATGGGCCGCGCGACCGGCGGTGTTGTCGGAATGGAACTCGAGTCGCAGCCCGTCAAGGAAGGCAAGACCGTCACGCTGGTCGAAGACGAAGTCGTTTCGATGTCCACCGTGCGCGACGACGAGACCCTCCTCACCGTTTCCGAACTCGGCTACGGCAAGCGCACGCCGGCATCGGACTATCGGCTGACGCATCGGGGCGGCAAAGGCGTCATCACGATGAACGTGACCGAGAAGACCGGCAAAGTGATCAGTGTCCGGCAAGTCGGAATCGACGACCAGGTGATGCTGATAACCGACGGCGGCAAGGTGATCAGACTCGCGGTCAAGACTGTGCGACTCACCGGCCGCAACGCGCAGGGCGTTCACATGGTCCGGCTCGAGGGCAGCGAACGCGTCCGCGCGGTGGCGGGGATGGCCGAACGCGACGACGACGAAGCCAATGGCAACGGATCGAACGGCGCCGGCGAGGGAGACGATTCGGAGGAGTAGCTAATACAGTGACTATTCCGCAATAGTCATTGACTACGCCTTCGCGCTAGGCCGCGATGACACCTGGCTATGCCATCGTGCCAGGTTCGTCTGTTCCGGCTGAATTCGGATATCGACCGTCCGCGCGAAGTCGATCATGCAGAGAGTCGTGATGTCCGCGATTGAGTATTTGTCGCCCGCGATGAATTCCCGACTCTCCAACTCCGTATCGACCCACGCAATTCGATTGACCGCTGCGCGCTTTTGAATCTCGCCGAATTCCGGTATCCGCCGGCTGCGCCCTTCTGCGACCTTGCTGAGATGCGACCAGACGTGTCCAACCGGCGCGAAGACTTCGAGTTCGATTCGCCGGTTCCACATCTCGACTAACGCCTTCTCGCGTGCGCCGACGCCGAACAGCGGCGGCGACGGCTGGATTTCCTCGAAGTATCGGCAAATCGCGACACTCTCTGAAAGACAACTGCCGTCGTCAAGTTCGAGAATCGGGAGCGAGCCGAGCGGATTCTTCTGGTAAAAATCCGGCGTGCGATTCGCATTGCGCATTATATCGACTTGCACCAGCTCGACGTCGATCCCCTTCTCCGCGAGGAAGATCCTCACTCGCCGGGGGCTTGGCGCAAGAGTGAAGTCGTACATTTTCATGATGCTTCGGCGGGCGGCTCTCCGGCCCCGGTTCCCTCCGCGCTGTAAGCATTGTCGGCGGCGGTCAGCGCCCTTCCCCGAGCAATCTCGAAACCCATCGAGCCGAGAATTTCTTCGAGCGCGTTCAGCGCCAGCATCACGTTCTCGCGGCGCGAGCCTTCGCCCATCAGGCCGACGCGCCAAATCTTACCTTTGAGCGGCCCGAGTCCCGCCGCGATTTCGATATTGAACAGCCGCAGCAATTCCGATCGCACCTTCATGTCGTCGATGTTTGCAGGCACCGCTATCGTTGTGAGTTGGGGCAGCCGGTGGCCCTCCTGCGCGGCGAGTTGCAGACCCATCGCCCGCACTCCGGCCTGGAACGCCGCCGCGTTGATGCGATGCCTCTTCCATCGCGCCTCCAGTCCTTCCTCGACGACGATTCGCAGCGCCTCGTACAGCGCGTAGTTCATCGTGATCGGCGCGGTGTGATGATAGAGGCGGTCGGGTCCCCAATACTGTTCGATCAGCGCGACGTCGAAGTACCAGGAACGGCACTTCGTTTTGCGTTTGCGCATCGCCTCCATCGCGCGTTCGCTGAACGTCACGGGCGACAGTCCCGGCGGCGCGCCGATTCCCTTCTGCGTGCAGCTGTAACAGGCGTCGATGTTCCACTGGTCGATCTCGACCGGCACGCACGCGAGCGATGTCACCGCGTCGATCGCGATCATCGCGCCGTGCCGGTGCGCAAGCTCGGCGATTTCTTCGATCGGCTGATGAACCCCGGTCGAGGTTTCAGCGTGAACCACCGCGACCAGCTTCGGATTCTTCGCCGCCTTCAGCGCCGCCGCGACTTTCGCCGGCTCGACGATCGTTCCCCATTCCGCCTCGACCTTGTGAACCTTTGCGCCGAGCCGCGACGCGACTTCCGCCATCCGCGTGCCGAACGCGCCGTTGACTCCGACCACGACTTCGTCGCCGTCCTCGATCAGATTCGCCATCACCGTTTCCATCCCGGCGGACCCGGTGCCCGAGACGGGAAACGTGATCTCGTTTTTCGTGCGAAACACGATGCGCAGGAGCTTCTTGATATTCTCCATCACCTTCAGAAAATCGGGATCGAGATGACCGACGACCGGCGACGCCATTGCTTTCATCACGCGCGGATTGACGTTCGACGGCCCCGGACCGAGCAGAATCCGCGCCGCCGGCCTGAGTTCTGGAAATGAATCCGCCACCTTCTTTTCTCCTTAAATTGCGCTGGAAACCGCAAATCCGGCCCGGTTTCGCTTTCCTAGAAACAGATCGAACCTTGCTATTATGACCGCGAAGGATCAACCGCAAAAGCGTCGCTCGTGGTAGAGTGCTGCGGATATTGAACCGACCGTTGGAATAACAATGAGCGCCATCGATCGCAAACTTCTCGACGAGCTTCGCGAAATTCTGGGCGATGGCGGAATCGTCTCACGCGCGACCGAGCTTAAGGTTTACGAGTGCGACGGGTGGACTGTCGAAAAAAGCGTGCCCGACGTCCTGCTGCTCCCGCGCACGACTTCGCAGTTGAGCGCAATTCTCAGCGCGCTGGATCGCCGCGGTATCGCTTTCGTTCCGCGCGGCGCCGGCACCGGACTCTCCGGCGGATGTCTCCCGCTGAACGCGCCTGCGATGATCTGCACTTCGAAGATGAACCGGATTGTCGAAATCGATCTCGACAATCGGCGCGTCGTCGCCGAGAGCGGCGTCGTCAACCTGCACGTCACCAACGCCGTCAAGTCGAAAGGATATTTCTACGCGCCCGATCCGTCGTCGCAGGTCGCATGCACGATCGGTGGCAACATCGCCGAAAATTCCGGCGGCCCTCATACTCTGAAATACGGAGTGACGACTAATCACGTGCTCGCGCTCGAGCTGGTGCTGCCGGACGGCCAGGTCGTCGAGCTCGGTGGACCGGCGGAAGAACGATGCGGTTACGATTTGGTCGGCGCGGTCGTCGGCGCGGAGGGCACCACGGGAATCGTCACACGCGCGACGCTCAAGCTGATGCGCGAGCCCGAGAACCATCGCACACTGCTCGCCACTTTTCCCGACGCCGACACCGCGACGCGCTCCGTGTCGATGATCATCGCGTCGGGGATTGTGCCTGCCGCTCTCGAAATGATGGACCAGCTCATCATTCAGGCCGTCGAGGAGGCGTTCCATGTCGGGCTGCCGCTTGACGCGGGCGCGGTGCTCATCATTGAGCTGGAAGGTCTCGAGGCGGGGCTGACGACCTATGCCGACGAGGTAATGAAGATTGTGAGTGCGGCCGGCGCGTCGAGCGTCAGGCTGGCGCGTGATGAAGCTGAACGCGCGTTGTTGTGGAAAGCGCGCAAACGGGCTTTCGGAGCGGTCGGGCGCCTCGCGCCAAATTACGCAACGCAGGACGGCGTCGTTCCGCGCACCTGCCTGCCGCAGATTCTGCGCGTGATCGCCGACGTCAGCCGTCGCTACGATTTGCGCATCGGCAACGTGTTCCACGCCGGCGACGGAAATTTGCATCCGATCATTCTTTACGACGAGCGCGAGCCCGATCAGGTCCGCCGTGCAATCGACGCGGGCCGCGAAATTCTTAAAGCCTGCATCGAGATGGGCGGGAGCCTCACCGGGGAGCACGGAATTGGCGTTGAGAAAATCGGCGAGATGGCGCTGATGTTCTCGCCCGACGATCTTCGCGTTATGACCGAGCTGCGCCACGTGTTCGATCCACTTGAGCGATCGAATCCCGGCAAAGTGGTCCCGCAACCCGGCGCGTGCGTCGAGGTTGCAGCGCCTCGCCGTCAGGTACCGATTTAATCGCCGCGTGCCAAAAATCGTGGCTGCCACTACCTCCTCAAATCTCGCGAACCATCTCGAATCGATCGTCAGCGCTGATTATGTCCGCGCACCAACTGCGAGCGAGTCGCGCGCCGCGGAGGTGATCGTTGAGCCCGCGTCGGTCGGGGAAATTTGCGAAATCGTGAAAATGTGCGAAGCCGATCGTATCACGCTGGCTCCCATTGGATCGGCTCGATCGCTCTCGATGATCCGGCACACGCCCGTCGCACTCGGTATCTCGATGGTGCGGCTCGCGCGAATTGTCGCTCATGAACCACACGACATGACGGTGGTGGCTGAATCAGGAATCACCGTCGACCAACTGAATGCGACGATGGCATCTACCCGTCAGCGGCTGCCGGTCGATCCTTGCAGTCCCGAATTGACGACGCTCGGCTCGCTGGTCGGCGCGTCGCACTCGGGGCCGCTGCGCCTCTCCGAGGGCACCTCGCGCGATCTACTGATCGGAGTTCGCTTCGTCGGTCACGGCGGCAACCTGGTTCATGGCGGTGGCCGCGTGGTCAAAAACGTCGCCGGTTATGATTTGATGAAGCTGATGGGCGGCTCGTTCGGCACGCTTGGAATATTGACTGAGTTGACGTTCAAGGTGCGTCCGGTTCCACCCGAGTACTGTCTTGCGGTGATTCCGTATGCACGCGCAGCAGATGCGTTCGCCGCCGCCCACATACTCAATGAGTCGTTGCCACTGGCTAATCTCGATATACTAAGTCCTGCTCTCGCAGCGCGCTTCAACTCTACTACTCAATACCTGCTTCTAGCCGGTTTCTCGGGAAGTCCGCTCGAGATTGGCTACCAGGCTGAACGGATCCGCGATCTGATCGGCGCGCGCGGCGATATCCTTGACCCAGCGACCGCGCTCAAAAACTACGAGTTGCTGCGCGACATCGACTTTCATTCGGTTCCATTGTCGGCACAAATCGCGGTTCCGCCCGCGCTCCTCGCACGAGCGCTGGAGGCGTGCGGAAATGAAACTGAATTTCGAGCCCACGCCGGCTCAGGAGTCGCGCAGATGGTGCTCGCCGGCGAGCTCTCAGCCGAATCAGCGGTCAAGAGCGTCGCGCGATGGCGCGAGGCGGCGCATTCGGCGCACGGCAATCTTCGATTACTCGCCGCTGCTCCCGCCATTCGCGGTTCGCTGGAATTCTTCGACACTCCCAACGACGGCGCGCTCGCAATCATGCGCAGACTCAAGGCAGCCTTCGATCCAGCCGCGATCTTCAACCCCGGATGCTTCGTCGGAGGAATCTGATGGCGGAGCCGGGCGTCACATCGCTAAATCCGATTCGCGACGTCTGCGATTACGACCTGCTGTTCGATTGCGTTCATTGCGGACTTTGCGCTGAGGCTTGTCCGACCTACATTGTATCTCGATGCGAGATGGACTCGCCGCGCGGCCGAATCTATCTGATGAAGTCGATTGCCGAAGGCCGCATCGAGCTCGACGACGACGCCGCGCGCCATCTCGATTTGTGCCTCGGATGTCGCGGATGCGAGACCGCCTGTCCGTCCGGCGTTCACTACGGCCGCCTGATTGAAGGCGCGCGTTCGTTCGTCGAGCGCAACCACCGCCGAGGCTTCATCGATCGATTCAAGCGGCGAGCCGTAAGCGAGATTTTCCCATACCCGAATCGCCTCCAGATACTGCTGGCTCCGCTGAGAATCGTTGACCGTCTGGGCTTGAGGCCCGCTCTGAGAGCCATCGTGCCGCGCACGGTCCGCGATTGGCTCGATCTCCTACCGCCGCTGGAAGCGAACCCGCGCCCGCTCGCGAGGGCAGCAACCGTCGCGCCGCAGGCAGACGCACCCGCGGTCGTCGTGCATCACGGATGCGTCGCGCAAGTACTCGCGAATTCGGAAAACCTGAACAGCGAGCGCCTGCTCGCCGCTGCTGGTTATCGTGTCGTCCGACTCGAAGCGACCACATGCTGCGGAGCGCTCGATCTGCATTCGGGAAACGCGATCCGTGCTCGCGATTTCGCCCGCGCCAACGTTCGCGCGCTGAAGAACTCCGGCGCCGACGCAATCGTTTCAGCCGCGTCGGGATGCTCAGTGGCAATCGCCGAATACGGCGACCTGCTCAGAGACGAACCGGAGTTCGCCGAGGACGCGCGCGCAGTTTCCTCGAGAGTTCGCGACCTGAGTTCCTTGCTGCTCGACGCGACCGCAAATCCGTGGCGTGAAAATCGGTGCCGCGTCACTTATCACGACGCATGTCATCTCGCGCATGGGCTCGGCGTGCGCGACGCACCGCGCAAACTGCTCGCTTCAATTCCCGGCGTGACGATCGTCGAGATGAGCGAGTCCGATCTCTGCTGCGGCTCGGCTGGGTCCTACAATTTGACCGAGCCCGCGATGGCGCGTGAGTTGGCTCGGCGCAAAGCCGACAACATCGTCGCGACCGGCGCGGATTATGTCGTGCTGGCAAATCCGGGATGCGAGTTTCAAATTGCCGCCGAACTTCGCCGTCGCGGTTCGAAAATCAAGGTCGTCCATCTCGCCGATTTCCTGGCGATGGCGTCACAGTGACTCTTCACGAAGTCAAACTCTATTTCGCGTACACGAGTCCCTATTCGTATCTCGCGATGCAGCCTGCGTACGACCTCGAAGAATCTCACAACGTGCGCGTGCGTTTCATGCCGTACGGAGTGAACATTCGAAAGGTGTACGGCCCGCTGGATCGCGAGGACGCCGACCGCCGTAAGGTTCGCTATCTGTATATCGACGCGCGCCGAATCGCGAAGGAGCGCGGCCTAGTCATCTACCCGCCAAAAAAGATTTTCAGCGCGCGGCTTGCGTTCTACGGCGGCCTCTACGCCACCAAGCATCGACATTTTCGCGCGTACTCGGATCGCGTGTTCGACCGCTTCTGGAAACAGGAACTCGATGTTGAGAGTCGCGACGCAATTTCGGCGATCGTCGCTGAAGTCGGGCTCGATCCCGCCGAATTTCTTCGCTACGCAGACGCTGACGCGCGCGCCGACCTGGATGCATGTTTCGCCGAGGCCGATAGCGACAAGATCTTCGGCGTGCCGACCTTCATCGTGGAGGGCGAGCCGTTCTGGGGCGAGGACCGAATTGAGTGGGTGATTCGCAAGCTCGACGCGATGGGTCTGCGCCGATGAAGTTCAGCCAAGCGTGATCGGTATATGCCGAGGCTGCGACCTGACGCGTTCGAGCCACGCGCGAATCGCCGGATAATCAGCCAGATCGAAACCGCCTTCATCGGCGACGTGCGTGTAGGCATATAGCGCGATGTCGGCGACGGAGTAGCGCTCGCCGACGAACCACTCGCGCGATTTCAGATGCCCTTCCATGACGCCGAGTGCGTCATATCCGCGCGGACGCATCATCGTATCGAGAATGGTGCGGCGAGCATCCGACACATCGGGATGAATCACCAGGTATCGAACGCTCGCGATGTACGGTTCGTGGCTGTACTGTTCGAAAAAGAGCCACTGTAGAACCTGCGCGCGCTGGAAACGATCGGCCGGCATGAATGGTGTACCTTCTGCAAAGTACAAGATGATCGCGTTCGACTCGAACAGGAGTCTGCCGTCATCCAATTCGACGGCTGGAATTCTGCCGTTCGGGAATTTGCGGAGAAACTCCGGCGTGCGTGTCTCGCCCTTGATGATGTCGAGTTCGACCCGCTCGAATGGAACTCCAAGCTGCGTCAGCAGCAGGCGAACCTTGTAGCCGTTGCCCGACGGCAGATAGTCGTACAGGCGAATCATCGTCGCGGCAAATCAGAGTTCGGGACTCGAGGGCAGGAACGTCTCGCCCATCAGGTACGCGTCGACTGCGCGGGCGGCCTCGCGCCCCTCCCATATCGCCCACACTACCAGCGATTGTCCGCGACGCGTATCGCCGGCGGCGAAAACTCCCGGCACGCTCGACATGTAGTTCTCGCACTGCACATTGCTACGCGGATCGAGCTTGAGGCCGAGCTCGGAGATTATGCCGTCGGGCTCGGGGCCGAGAAATCCTAGCGCGAGCAGCACGAGGTCGCACTCGATCTCGAAATCGGTGCTCGGAATTTGCTCCATCACCATGCGTCCGTTGTCATGCTTCCAGTTGAGCCGCACGCCATGGAGTTTCTTCACGACGCCATTTTCGCCCGAGAACTTGCTGGTGTTGATGCTCCAGTCGCGCTGCACGCCTTCTTCATGCGAGCTCGAAGTGCGCATGATCATCGGCCAGTCGGGCCACGGCATTTCGGCGGTGCGCTTCTCCGGCGGCATCGGAAGCAACTCGAACTGATGCACGACGATCGCACCCTGGCGATTCGAGGTGCCCAGGCAATCTGAACCCGTGTCGCCGCCGCCCAGAATGACCACGCGTTTTCCGTTCGCCGTGATCTCGGACGCCGGATCGAGCGCGTCACCGAAGTTGCGCTTGTTCTGTTGCGGCAGGAAGTCCATCGCGAAATGGATTCCCTTGAGCTCGCGTCCCGGGATCGGAAGATCGCGCGGCTTGGTCGCGCCCATCGTGAGCACGATCGCGTCGTATTTCGATCGCATCTCGTCGGCGTGGATGTCGATGCCGACGCGGCAGTTGGTGACAATGTCCAGGCCTTCGGCCCTCATCTGCTCGACGCGGCGGTTGACGATCCACTTTTCCAGCTTGAAATCAGGAATGCCGTACGTGAGCAGGCCGCCAACGCGATCCGAGCGCTCGTAGAGTGTCACCGAATGTCCGGCGCGCGTGAGTTGCTGAGCGCACGCGAGTCCCGACGGTCCCGAACCCACGACTGCAACAGACTTTCCTGATTTGCGCGCCGGCGGCAGCGGCACAATCCATTTTTCCGCCCACGCGTGATCGATAATGTTCTTTTCGATCAATTTAATCGTAACGGGATCGTTGTTGATGTTGAGTACGCAGGCTTCTTCGCACGGCGCGGGGCAAATCCTGCCGGTGAACTCGGGAAAGTTGTTTGTGGCGTGCAGCCGGTCAATCGCCTCGCGCCACCTGCCGCGATAAATGAGATCGTTCCAATCCGGAATGATGTTCCCGAGCGGGCAACCCTTGTGGCAGAAGGGGATTCCGCAATCCATGCAGCGGGCGCCCTGCGCGCGTAGCTTCTCTTCGGGCATCTTGAGATCGAACTCGCGCCAATCCTTCAGGCGTTCGCCGATCGGACGCCGCGAGGGAGTCTCGCGTTTGATCTCCATGAAGCCGGTGATCTTGCCCATCGAAGCTAGACCGCCGCCAGCCGCGCGAGATCGGAATTCATGTTGAGATGCTGCCGTTCGAGCACCGCTCGATACTCAGTCGGCAATACCTTTACAAACTTCTTCGCATAGTCGTCCCACTTGTCGAGTATCTTTCGTGCGATCGTGCTCTCCGTGTACTGCTGATGCCGCACGATCAACGAATGCAGTTGCGTCAGCTCGTCGTGATTGCTCACTGCTCCAAGCTCAACCATTCCCGGATTGCATCGCGATGCGAACGAGCCGTCTTCGTCGAGCACGTACGCGACACCGCCGCTCATGCCAGCCGCGAAGTTGCGGCCGGTCCTGCCGAGCACGACGATCAGCCCGCGCGTCATGTACTCGCATCCATGATCGCCGACACCCTCGACGACGGCGTGCGCGCCGCTGTTGCGCACGGCGAATCGCTCGCCGGCCACGCCGCGGAAGAATGCTTCGCCGCCGGTTGCACCGTAGAGCGCGACGTTACCGATGATGATGTTCTCTTCGGCTTTGAAGGTCGCTTCTCTTGGCGGACGCACCGACATAAATCCGCCCGAGAGTCCCTTGCCGCAGTAGTCGTTCGCGTCGCCTTCAAGATAGAGCGCGACTCCCGGCGCGAGCCACGACCCGAAACTCTGGCCCGCTGAACCCTTGAGATGAATTTGAACCGTGTAGGGCGGCAATCCCTCCGCGCCGAATCGCCGCGATACTTCCGCCGACAGCATCGTGCTGACGGTGCGGTTCACGTTGCGAATCGGCAGGTGAATTTCGACCGGCTCGCGCTGCTCGAGCGCATCTTTCGCCAGCTCGATGATCTGATTGTCGAGCGCCTTGTCGAGGCCATGGTCCTGCAACTCGACGCAGTGCAGCGGCTCGTCAGGGCCGACATCGGGACGGCGAAGAATGTTGGCGAGATCGACGTTGCGCGCTTTCCAATGCGCGATCGCTTCGTTGGCATCGAGACATTCGACGTGGCCAACCATTTCGGCGAGCGTGCGGAAGCCCAACTGCGCCATGTATTCGCGCAATTCGTCCGCGATGAACATCATGAAGTTCACAACGTGTTCGGGCTTGCCTGCAAACTTCGCGCGCAGTACCGGATCCTGCGTCGCGATGCCGACCGGGCAGGTGTTGAGATGGCAGACGCGCATCATGATGCATCCCGAAGCGACCAGTGCAGCGCTCGCGAAACCGAATTCCTCGGCGCCGAGCAGCGCGGCAATTGCGACGTCGCGGCCGGTCTTGAGCTGGCCGTCGGTCTCGACGTGGATGCGTCCGCGCAGACCGTTCATCACGAGAGTCTGCTGCGTCTCGGCGAGTCCGAGCTCCCACGGAATTCCCGCGTGCTTGATCGATTGCAGCGGCGACGCTCCCGTGCCGCCGTCGTAACCGCTAATCAGCACGACGTCCGCCTTGGCCTTTGCGACTCCCGCCGCGATAGTCCCGACGCCGACCTCGGCGACCAGCTTGACGCTGATGCGCGCGCGATTGTTGGAATTTTTTAGATCGTGGATCAGCTGCGCCAGATCTTCGATCGAATAAATGTCGTGATGCGGCGGCGGTGAGATCAACCCAACGCCGGGCGTCGAGTAGCGAATCTTCGCGATGAAATCATCAACCTTATGACCCGGTAGCTGGCCACCCTCACCCGGCTTGGCGCCCTGCGCCATCTTGATTTGCAGTTCGTCGGCGTTGACCAGGTAATGACTGGTGACGCCGAAGCGCGCCGATGCGACCTGCTTGATCGCGCTGCGGCGGAAGTCACCGTTCGCGTCGCGCACGAAGCGCGCAGGATCCTCGCCGCCCTCTCCGGTGTTGCTCTTGCCACCGATCCGGTTCATCGCAATCGCGAGATTTTCGTGGGCTTCCTTGCCGATCGAGCCGAACGACATCGCCCCGGTTTTGAAGCGTTTGACGATCTCGGTGGCTGGCTCGACTTCCTCGAGCGGCACCGACGGCCGATTCGAATTGAACTTGAGCAGCGATCGCAAGGTGGCGAGCGATCGACTCTGCTCGTCAACCGCCTTGGTGTATTCCTTGAACAGCCGGAAATTTCCCGATCGCACCGAATGCTGCAGGCGCGCGATGGTGTTCGGATTGTACATGTGGAATTCGCCGGCGCGGCGCCACTGGTATTGGCCACCGACATCGAGCGCGCCATCGAGATTCGCCGCCACCTTGAACGCATAGCTGTGACGCTCCGCAGTCTCGCGCGCGATCGCGTCGAGACCGACGCCGGCGATGCGCGACGGCGTCCAGGTGAAGTACTTCTCGATCACGTCCTGTGACAGTCCGATCGCTTCGAAAATCTGCGCGCCGCGATAACTCTGCGTGGTCGAGATGCCCATCTTCGACGCGACTTTCGTGATGCTCTTGCCGACCGCTTTGACAAAGTTGTGGACCGCGGTGTCTTCGTCGATGTCCTTGAGCTGACCGTCGCGAATCATTCCCGCCATCGTCGCGTATGCGAGGTACGGGTTGACGGCGCCCGCGCCATAGCCGACCAGCAGGCAGAAATGCATCGCCTCGCGCGGCTCGCCTGACTCGACGACGATGCCGGCCCGGGTACGCGTCCCTTCGCGAATCAGATGATGATGTACGGCGCCGGTCGCGAGCAGCGCAGGAATCGCGGCGTAGTCGGCATTCACCCCGCGATCTGAAAGCACGATTATCGTGTACCCGGATTCGATCGCGTCGGAAGCGCCTTTACAAAGCGCGTCGAGCGCCGTTCGAAGACCGGCTTCGCCATCCGCGACGCGGTACAGCGTCGAAAGCGTGATCGTGCGCAGACCCTCGACGTCGAGCCGTTTGATCCTTTCGAGTTCTTCGTTGGTGAGAATCGGCTGCTTAAGTTGAAGCTGCCGGCAATGTCGCGGCGATTCCTCGAACAGATTGTCCTCGGCGCCAATCGTCGTCTCGGTCGAGGTCACCAGCTCCTCGCGAATCGGATCGATCGGCGGATTCGTCACCTGCGCGAATAACTGTTTGAAATAGTTGTAGAGCGGCTGCGATTTGTTCGACAGCACGGCGAGCGGAGTGTCGGTGCCCATCGAGCCGACCGGCTCCTGCGCGTTGGTCGCCATCGGCGCGAGGATCATTTTGAGATCCTCGATCGTGTAGCCGAACGACTGCTGCTGCTTAAGCAGCTCGCCGTCCTCGAAGCAGTCCACGGCCGGCGCGCCAGCCGCCTCGGGAAGCGAGTCGAGCCTGATGAGGCTATTGTCGATCCATTTGCGATACGGCTGCCGCGCCGCCATCGACTCCTTAATCTCTTCGTCCTGCACGATTCGGCCGAGCGACGTATCGATAAGAAACATGCGGCCCGGCTGGAGCCGTCCCTTGTGCGCGACGTTCTCGGGCGCGATGTCGAGAACGCCGGTCTCCGACGCCATCACGACCAGCCCGTCCTTCGTCACCGTGTAGCGCGATGGTCGCAGACCGTTGCGATCGAGCACCGCGCCAATCCGAATTCCGTCGGTGAAAGCAATCGACGCCGGACCATCCCACGGCTCCATCATGCACGAATGAAAATGATAGAAGGCGCGCTTGCTGTCGCTCATCTGCGGGTCGTTCTGCCACGCTTCCGGAATCATCATCATCACCGCGTGCGGCAATGAGCGCCCAGTGCGGACCAGCAGCTCGAGACAGTTGTCGAAGGTGGCGGAGTCGCTGCCGTTGGGCTCGACGATCGGCAGCAGCTTCTTGATGTCGTCGCCGAACAGCGGCGAGGAAAACAGTTTCTCGCGCGCGACCATCCAGTTGATATTGCCGCGCAGCGTGTTGATTTCGCCGTTGTGCGACATGAAGCGGTACGGATGCGCGCGGTCCCAGCTCGGGAACGTGTTGGTCGAGAACCGCTGATGCACCATCGCGAGCGCAGTCTTGACCGCCTGGTTGCGCAAGTCGGGGAAGAACAGCGGAATCTGCGTCGAAATCAACTGACCCTTGTAAACGACGGTCAGCGCCGACAGGCTGCAGAAATAAAATAGCTCGGGATCGAACAGGCCGAGGGTTTCCGCCGCGGAAGTGGCGCGCTTGCGAATCACGTACAGCTTGCGCTCGAGCGCCTCGATGCCTTTGATGTCCGGACTTGCCGCGATGAACACCTGGCGGATCGCGGGCATCCCGCGCCGCGCGATATCGCCGCACTCGGATTCGACCACCGGCACGTCGCGCCATCCGAGGATTCGCTGACCTTCCTCATTGACGATTTTCTCGAACGCGTCCTCGCACTCTTTGCGCTTGACCGCGTCGAGCGGCAGGAAAACCTGGCCGACGCCGTATTCGCCGGGCGCGGGCAGTTTGAATCCGATCCGCTCGGCCTCGCTCGCGAAAAAATCATGCGGAATCTGCATCAGGATTCCGGCGCCGTCGCCGGTGCGCGGGTCGCATCCGCACGCTCCCCGATGCGTCAGGTTGTCGAGCACCTGCAGCGCCTTGACGACGATGTCATGCGAGCGATCGCCCTTGATATTGACGACGAAGCCGACGCCGCACGCGTCATGCTCGTGCGCGGGATCGTAGAGGCCCTGCTTTTTCGGAATGCTTCGATAGTTATGCATCATGACACCCGCCTTGGATCCGGCGGCGCGGATTTCGCAGCTGCGTGGCGATGCCGTCTGCCGTTGGCGGGCTCGTGCGAGTCGCCATTGGTATGCACTGAGATCAGACCGCGCTCGGTATGCGTCGACAGCACCACCATCGTCTCCGTCCGCGCCACTCCCTCGATCGAGCGGATCGCGCTGATGAGCCGCTCGAGCGACGAAGTGTTCTCGGTTTTGACTTTCATCATGAGGGTGTGCTCGCCGGTGACGTGATGGCATTCGAGGACGTCGTCGAGCAGCGCGACGGATTCCTCGAACAGCGAAATTGTTTTCGGATGCGCGATCGACACGCCGATGAAAGCGGTCACGTCCTTGCCAAGACGCGTCGCATCGACCGTGGCGTGATAGCCGATGATGACGCCGCCGTCCTCGAGTTTTTTGACGCGCTCGTTGACCGAAGGCGCCGACAGCCCGACGTGCTCGCCGAGCTTGACGAGCGGAATCCTGCCGTGTTCCTGCAGCAGAGCGATAATCTGCAGGTCGATAGCATCGAGTTCGGGGGAATCACCGCCGAATTTCATAAGGTTATCCTCGTCGTGAGTCGATGAAGATAAAAGAAAACCAAAACTGTGTCAAGTGTTTATAAGGAGGAAGCTAAATAAAACGACTGTTTATTAAGTACAGCCGGTGCTCTCCGATGAAACATAGGGCAATCGTGCCAAACGCCTACGCTCATGATGAACCTTTAGGCATGCGACGACAGCTTGCGGAGGCCCGCCGGCATTTGCGGTTAGGATGCTAATCGAAGCGCAGCGGTCGTGCCGCCAGTCGACTCGGGGACCCTCGGACAATTAGATTATCCTCACCTGATACCGGCCGGGCTTAGTTCAGCCAAAAAGAGAAATCATGGCGCGGTTCATTCCAGGCCTCGAACTCAATCGTATGTATTATCGCGAGGCGGTCGCGCCGATTCTCGCGGCAAACTTTGCGCAGCTGAAATATTCGGCTGCGCTGATCAGCTACGGCTCGGACGTTCTCGGCTACGACTCGGAGCGATCGACCGATCATGAATGGGGTCCGCGCCTCCTGCTCTTCCTTGACGAGCGGGACCATGATGCGCTCGCCCCTCAGATCGCTGAAACGCTGGCGAGAGATCTGCCGCCCACGTTCCACGGCTACTCGACGAATTTCTCGAAGCCTGACGCGAACGGAGTTCGTTGCATGGTTCCCGGCGAAGCGGGCCGCATCGATCACCATGTGTACACGCACACGGTTCCCCGCTTCGCTCGCCTGATGCTCAACATCGAACCTGGGCAAACGCTCGACGCTGTTGACTGGCTCTTGATGTCGCAACAGAAGCTGCTCGAAATCACCAGTGGCGAGGTCTTCCACGACGGGCTCGGCGAACTCGCGCCTCTCCGCAAAACGCTGGCCTGGTATCCGCGCGATGTCTGGTTATTCATGATGGCGGCGGGATGGTACCGAATTGCGCAGGAAGAGCATTTCGTCGGCCGCTGCGGCGAAGAGGGCGATGACCTCGGCTCGAGGCTCGTCTGCGGGCGGCTGGTTCGCGACCTGATACGGTTGTGCCTGCTGATGGAGCGCCGGTATGCGCCGTACAGCAAGTGGCTGGGCACGGCGTTTTCGCGTCTCGCGTGCGCCAGCGGACTTAGCCCGAGCCTCCGCGCTGCAATATCGGCGAACTCATGGCAGGAGCGCGAGGAGCATCTGTGCGCCGCGTACGCGGCCGTTGCGCGGATGCATAACTCGCTGGGCGTCACCGCGGCGCTCGATACCTCGACAATGCAATTCCACGGGCGTCCCTACCGCGTGCTCGGAGCCGGACGATTTGCGAAAGCGGCCAGCGACGCGATCGCCTCCGAAGAATTAAAAGCTATCTACGTAGCGGCGAACGGAATTGGCGCGGTCGATCAGTTCGTCGACAGCACCAACCTGCTTGGCCGCGCAGACCTGTGCGCGCGCCTGCGCGTCCTGTTCAAGCCGGCAGCTTGAGGACGCTATAACCTCTCGTCGGACGACGAGAGGAGGTCTTCCCGCCCAACAACTTCCTAACAGGGCGCGAGCCCGCATCCTTTCTTTCTTAATACTGGGTGCAGGGGTCACCCCTGCCGAAGGAAGTTTGAAACCCACCGTGGGTTTCAAATTAAATCAAGTGATTTGTCCTTCCCGTTTCTAGCGCACGTCACTCGCCTTTGAAGTTTGCGGCGCGCTTCTCTACGAATGACTTCGCGCCTTCGAGATGGTCCTTTGATGTGAGCATCAGGTGTTGGCCGTGGCGCTGGTAGTCGAAGAAGTACGGCAGATTGAGATTGAGACCGACGCGCAGAGCCTCCTTCGCGAGGCGTTGTGCGAGCGGGGCCTGCGCCGCGATTTTTTTGGCGAACGCTGTGGTCGCTTCGCCGAGCTGCGCGTGCGGGACGACTTTGTTGACCATCCCGATGCGCTCGGCTTCGGCGGCGTCGATGATGTCGCCGCTCAGGATCAGTTCGTACGCGCGTGCGAGTCCGATCAGTCGCGGCAGTATGAGTAGTCCGCCTGCCTCGGGAATCAGTCCGCGACGAATGAACACTTCGCCGAAGCGCGCCTGGTCGGAACAGACCCGCATATCGCACATCAACGCGATGTCGCATCCGTAGCCGACGGCGGCGCCGTTGACCGACGCGATGGTCGGCTTCGGATAGGTGACGAGCAAATCGAGCGCGACGGGGCGATGCTCGCGCCATTCCTCAACCAACTTGCGCTGCGCAGGCTTGGCGTCGCGAAATTCGGGATTGAGAAAAATTTCCTTGACGTCGTCACCCGCGCAGAACGCGCGGCCCGCGCCGGTCAGCACGACGACGCGCACGCTGTCGTCCGCTTCGGCGTCGTGCAACGCGTCGATCATCTCATCGTAGGTTTTGATCGTCGCGGCGTTCATCGCATGCGGCCGATTGATCGTGATCGTCGCGATTGCGTCGCGCTTGTCGTAGAGAATGTCGCTGTATGCCATCGCTCTAGCTCCTCGCGTGTGTTTTACGAATGCGGGTAGGCGTCGCTTCCCATTTCTAGCGCATCGAGGCCCGACCATTCCACTTCCACCAGCACGCGGTTGCCGACGGTGCGCTCGACGATTTTGAAGAACAGCATCGCCAGTCCGAATACCACGACGATGTTCACCGTCACGCCGATCAGCTGCGCGAAAAATTGGCCGACGTCGCCATAGAGCAGCCCCGTCACTGGACCGGCGACGCCGTTCCATCCATCGCCGTAGGTGCCGTCGGCAAACAGGCCGAGTGCGAGCGCGCCCCATATTCCGCATGCGCCATGGACGGCGATCGCGCCGACCGGATCGTCGATTCGGAAGCGGCGTTCGATCTCGAGGACTGCCCACACCACCAGCAGTCCCGCAACGGTTCCGATCAAAACCGCGGCCGCCGGCGTTACGAATGCGCATGGGGCGGTGATCGCGACGAGTCCGCCGAGCAGGCCGTTGCTGGCCATCGCGATGTCGGGCTTGTTGTAGCGATGCCACAGATAGAGCAGTGCCGCGAGCGCTCCGGCGGCCGACGACAGCATCGTGTTCACGCCAATGATCGCGATTCGTGGATCAGATGCGGCCAACGTCGAGCCGCAGTTGAAGCCGAACCATCCGAACGCGAGTATCAATGTTCCGCTCACAGCCATCGGCAGGTTGTGTCCCGGCAGAGCGCCGATTGTGCCGTCGCGCCGGAATTTTCCGATGCGCGGGCCCACCATGTAAGCGCCGGCGAGTGCGGTCACTCCGCCCGTCATATGCACGACTGACGATCCCGCGAAATCGAGATGTCCGTGGCCGAGGCCCAGATTGACACCGAGCTGCGAGAGCCATCCGCCGCCCCACACCCAGTTGCCGTACAGCGGGTAGAGGAACATCGACATGAAAATTCCGTAGATGAAGAACGCTTTGAACTTCCATCGCTCGGCCATCGCACCGGTGGGAATGGTCGCGGCGGTGTCCATGAACACCAGCGTGAATAGAAACATGCCGAGGCTCGCCGGATCGCGGCTGACGTTGAGCAGCGCGAACTTGCTGAACCCGAGGATGCCGTACGAATGCGCCCCGATTGTGATCGACAGCTCGTGATGACCGATCGCGCCCATGCCGAGGGACGGCCAATGCGCGACGCCGCCCATCATGAAGCCGTAGCCGGTGAGCCAAAACCCGAGGATGCCGATCGGATAGATGATCAGGTTCATCGCCATGGTATTGACCGCGTTCTTGGAGCGCGTGAACCCGGTCTCGACCATCGCGAATCCGAGCTGCATGAACATCACAAGGAAGCCGGCGACCAGCAGCCATGCGAGATTCAGTGAATTGTCCAGCGGTGGCGACGACGCGGCGGTCTGCGCATTCGCGACAACGGGAAAGGCGAAAAGCGCCGGCGCAATGAAAACCGCGGCGACCAATCCGGGTTGCGATCGTCTCGGCATCATCTCGTCTGCCCTCGATATGACCGGCGCGGAGGAGTTTTCGCCGCCGGGAAACGGTTTGCGAGCCAAATCAGGAATAGAAATGCTCCAATGAGTGACGTGAAAAACGCTACGTAGCCAAGCCGGCGGCGCATGTTCTGCATCGCGAGGCTGCGTGGATGGAGGTGCTCGGCGCGATTCTGCGGGACGACCCGCGATGGATCGCGCAGGTCTTCGATCATCTGGCCGGCCGTAGCATAGCGGTCGCGCGGATTGCGCTCGATCGCATGGAGCACGATCTCTTCGAGCTTGGGATCAAGATCCGGCTTGAATGCGCTCGGCGGCTGCGGATCTTCCGCGGTCTTGGAGCGCATCACGTTGTAAACATTGGGGCCCGAGTATGGCAGGTGGCCGGTCAGCATTTCGTAGAGAATCACGCCGAGCGAATAGACGTCGGTGCGGACGTCGCCGCGCCGGCCGCTGACCTGCTCGGGCGCCATGTAGTCGGGAGTGCCAATCGTCGATGACAACCCGGACCAGGTCAGTCGCCGCGCGGATTCGTCGAGCGCGATTCCGAAGTCCATGATCTTGGTCTGCCCTTCGGCGGTCACCAGGATGTTTTCCGGCTTCAGATCGCGATGCACCACGCCTTCGCCGTGCATGTACACGAGTGTCTCCGCCAATTGGCGCGCGAGACCAAGCGCCCGTTCCGCCGGCATCCCGTCGGCGCTGCGCATCAACGCGCGCAGCGAATCGCCCTCGATGTACTCCATCGCGATGTACATGCGGCTCTTCTTTCGCGGCGCGAGAACCTTGACGATGCCCGGATGGTTGAGGCGGAGCCCGACTTCCTCTTCGCGCTGAAAGCGGCCGTAGAAAACCACGTCGCTCTCGAACTGCATGTAGGGGACTTTGATCGCGACGGTGTTGCCGTCGATTTGATCGATGGCTTTGAAGATCGACGCCATCCCGCTGCGCGCGATCACCTCGATCAACTTGTACTGATCGAGGTTTTCACCGACGCTGACCTCGCGCATTTTGTAGACCGTCTCGGGGTAAAAGGGTCAGCGGACGTTAACATCCGGCACTCCGCCAAGGGAAGGGCCCGACGGCTTCATCGCCGGAACAATCGGCTCAGGCGGTCGCGCCAGCCGCCCGTCGCCGCTGTGTGGCCGGTGTGGGAGGTCATGCGGAAGACTGCGCAGGTCAGGTTGTCGCGCGTGCCGCGACTGTTGGCGGTATCGATCAGAGTGCGGCAGGCGGTTTCGGCGTCGACGTCGCGGGTTAGCGATTCGAGTTCCTTGTCTTCGAGGGTGTTGTAGAGGCCGTCGCTGCATAGGATCAGCCGGTCGCGTTCCATCAGCGGCAGAGTGATTCGATCGATCGACGCTATCAGCTCGCGACCAAGGCTGCGCAGAAGCATCCCGCGCTCGGGATGAGTCTTCGCGCGCGCGGCGGTCATCAGGCCCAGCCTGACCTTGTCTGCGACCATCGTGTGATCTTTGGTGACCACCGAGATTGAGCTGTGGCGAATCAGGTGCAACCGGCAATCTCCGATATGCACCGCCGACAGAATCCCCTTGTCGACTGCGACCGCCGTCATCGTGGTCGCCATGCGCGACAGTTCCGGCACGGTCAGCGCCTTGTCATGAATTCCGATATTGGCCCGTGTGATCGCGCGATAGAGCCGCTTGGCCGATCCCCAAGCCGGCGGGCTTTCGCGGTAAGCTTCGAGCAGGATGTCGACCGCCATCCGGCTGGCGATTTCGCCGCCTTCGTAGCCGCCGACGCCGTCGGCGACCGTGAACACCACGCTGTCAGGACTCTCGATGTAATGACCGCACGAGTCTTCATTGTCGGGCCGTGTCGTGCCGACATCGGACAGCAGCGCCAATTCGAATGCCTGCTCCGCAGAAGGAGGAGCGGAAATTGGCGAATCCATTTCCGGCAAACTACCCAGAGAAA
This sequence comes from uncultured delta proteobacterium, assembly GCA_963794325.1. Lineage (GTDB taxonomy): Bacteria > Desulfobacterota > Binatia > Binatales > Binataceae > Binatus. The sequence goes on from CAWCDG010000004.1 coordinate 551,097, forward strand.
CGACCTGACGTAAAGTCGATTAGGAGTGAACGGCCAAGGGGCGGGCCGCGATCGCTCGCGGCTCGCCCCAGGGATTTATTCGCCAGACCAGCCTGTTCGGGATCAGGCGGGCTTGGTTACGAGAATCGTCTCTTTGCCCTTCTTCTTCGAGTTACGTAGGAAGTAAATCGCTCCGTAGATTCCCCAAATCACCGAGATGCCAACTGCCATCAGCGGTTCCTTCACACTGCCGAGTCCTTCGATTGGCCCGATGATGTAGAACGCCATGCAGGCAAAGTTCGCAATCGCGCCGAAAACCGGGATGACCATGTGCTTGAAGCCGCTGAATTCGTGGTGTTCGCGGAAGGCTACAATGGCGACGATATTGGTCAGTCCGTACAGCGCGAAGGTGCCAAAGTTTGAAACCAATGTCACCAGGGCCAGTCCGTTGGGCAGCGATGACAGCGACGCGTTGGAGCTCATTCCGACCGCATACCAAAGGTTGTGCGGCAGGGTCGCGATAGTCTTGTCATCCGGGGCTGCCGAGCCGGCGAAAAAGTATAGTGCAGCGTATGCGCCGAGGACCGCCGAAATCGTGGCGAGCGTCCAGATTGCGCGATGCGGCGTGAGGTTCTCGCCGTGGAGAATTCCGAAATGCTCCGGCACTTCGTCATCCCGGCCCATTGCGTAGGTCACGCGGGCACCGGTGTTGATGCAACTCAATGTCGTTCCGATCAGGGCAAGGAACACCGTCAGGGCTTCCATGAGCATGAAGGCCTGCCCGTGCCCGCCTAACAGCGCGTTCCCAAGGATCACCATCATGTCGCCGATCGGGGCCGCAGATCCTTTTGCATCCGCAAGGCTGTATGCACTGCTCAGGAAATAGTTAGCCGCGAAGTATTCGATCAGGTAGCAGAACAAGCATTGGATCGTCAGCGAGAGTATGACGGCGCGCGGGATATCGCGTTTCGGGTTCAACGCTTCCTCACCGAGCGAGGTGACTGACTCAAAACCAACCAGCAGCAGGATAGCTACCGTCGCCTGAAGCATCACCCAGTTGAAGTTGTGCGGAAGTATTACCGACAACGCGCTCGTATGAGACGGCGTGTCGCCGGTCAGAGAGTAGTGCAGGACCTTCGAGGTTCCGTCCAGGGCGAGACCCGTCGAGCCGTCGGGATGTCCCAGGCGGTAGGCGATCGCCAACGCCGAAAAGAACAGCAGCGCGATGATCTGAATCGCGTTGATCGCGATGTTGACGTTGGTCGAACCGTTGACGCCCTGAAACGCGATCCACGCGACCGCGTACGAGAAAACGATCGCAACCAGCGCCATGAAGACCGGCCCGGGCACGCCCGCGTTCATCGTCGAAGGCGCGACGCTACCGACGATGTAGCCGATCATTACGCCCATGGTCGCGACCATCACGCCTGGATAGACCCAGTAGTAAAGGTGCGACGCCCACCCAATTGTGAATTTCGCGATGCGTGCAAACCGGTATGCGTGGGTCTTGCCGAGGAACGCCTGCTCGGCAAAGAGATACGAACTGCCTGCCCCTGGATAGAGTTTGGCCAATTCCGAGTACGAGATCGCCGTCGCATATGCCAGCACCAAGGCCGCGAAGATTCCTGCCCACATAGCGAGACCAGACGGATATGCGTATCCAGCCTGCACGACAAACGTGATCCACAGGAAAGCTCCTGGGGCGATGAGCGCCATCGCATTGACCGTGACTCCGGTCAAGCCGAGGGTCGGCACCATCTTTTTCTGTTCTTCAGCCATCTTGCCTCCTTCGATTCACGGCGGAGGTTTGTCCGCCGCGGCGCGCGTCGCTCCCGTTACGGGCGGGAGCACAGAGGCTCAAAGCATGAAAAGTGCCATTTTAAAAACGAATGAATACCGATGAAAAATGCAACGCAGTGCACAAAGGAAAGGCACCCGCCTGTTTGACAGTCATCAGCGCGGTAAAATCCGGTCCTCAGTACTCTCTAATTGGCCAGCGACTCGAACCGCCAGTTAGCCAGGCCGGCCCCGAGTCGGTGGCTGATTCCGACTGAGGCCGGCCCGTTGGTTCCGTGCGCATGGATGACTCCCGTAAAGTCTCCATGCTGCAGCCCACATCGCGAAGGTTCCTATGCCACCTTCTTTTGTTTTGAAGGCCGGGCCATGGTGCGCCTGCCGACGGGTACGTCGTCGATCGTCTTGGGACATCCGTCGTCGCCGGTGACTACGTATTCCGGGTACGCCGGGAAGCCGTGCTCGCTGAGATCGAGTCCTTCGATTTCCCCTTCGGTCGGGATGCGCAGTCTGAAGGCGTATTTGACTCCATACATCAGCGCCATCGAGGCCACGAAGGTTGCTATCGTAATCGAGAAGCTGCCGATCATTTGTGCTTTCAGAACACCAAAGCCGCCGCCGTAGAACAGTCCCGTGACTACGCTGCTGGTGTCCGCTCCGGTCGCAGTCGGCGCACCGTACTTGCCGGCGGCGAAGAGCCCCAGCGAGAGCGTGCCCCAGATTCCCGCGATCATATGCACCGGGACGGCGCCAATCGGATCGTCGATGCGCAGGTATTCGAGCAAGTCGATACCCCAGACCACCACGAGGCCGGCGCCGATGCCGAGCAGAAACGCGCCTTCGGGATCGACCCAGTAACAGGGACAGGTGATCGCAACGAGGCCCGCCAGGAATCCGTTAACCGTCAGCGCGAGATCCCATTTGCCAGCCTTGTAGTACGAATAGAAGAGCGAGGTCAGTCCTGCCGAGCATGCGGCGATGGTCGTGTTGAACGAAACGCGGCCGATGCCCTGCGCGTCCATTGCGGACAGCGTGCTGCCCGGATTGAATCCGTACCATCCAAACCAAAGGATCAGACCGCCGGTCGCGCCGATGATCAAATCGTGCGGTTTCATCGGTGCGCCGCCATCGCGTTTGAAGACCCGGCCGAGGCGAGGTCCGAGCGCGATTGCGCCGGCCAGTGAGATCGTTCCGCCGATCGTGTGCACGACGGTCGATCCGGCGAAGTCGTGGAAGTTAACCGGGTTCAGGTTCGCCAGCCATCCGTCCGGACCCCATGCCCAGTGACCGATGATCGGGTAGATGAAGCCGGTTACGCCGACGCTGTAGAGCAGGTCGCCAATGAAGTCGCATCGACCAATCATCGCGCCCGAGGTTACCGTCGAGCAGGTGTCCGCGAACGCATACTGGAAGACCCAATACGCGAGCAGCGGAACGCCGGTGGTGCCGTAGGTCGGGGCGAGTCCATGCAGCATGAAGCCGGTGGTGCCGATCCACGGCGTCCCCGGACAGAACATGAATGCGAAGCCCCATAGCCAGAAGGTCACGCCGCAGATGCAGGTGTCGGCGATTCCCTCGACGAGGATGTTTACCGTCTCGCGCGATCGGGCGAATCCCGACTCGAGCATGACGAAGCCGACCTGCATGCAGAACACCAGGTACGCCGCGACCAGCGTCCATACGGTGTTGATCGCGTTGACTTGCGGCGGAGGCAGCGCTGGCGCAGCGTCTGCGTATGCCATCGCCGGCAGGTACCATTTTGAAATCAGCAAGAGAACGAGCCCGAGCCCGATCATCTTGCCTGCCATCAGGTAACCCGCGTTGCGGCGGACCATCGGGTCTCGCCAGCTTTCGCGGATTCTCTCCCACAATCCTGTTGCTCCTGAGTACATCGATCGTTTCCCTCCGAAAGTTGGTTTTGGCGTTGGCCTGCGCGCCACCGCGCGGCGCGACGGACGCCTGATCGCGCCGCATGGTGTGAGAGCAAGACGTATGCCTCGACGCCAAAAATTCGGAGTGCAATCAACGATGGATTAAGGACTAGACCTATCGATGGAGCCAACGATCCATCTTAGGTTTCAAATTCTCGCTTAACTCGGAGTGATCATCGCAGACGCGAGAAATCCGACGAGAATGACGATGCCGCAAGTAACGGCAGTGCCCGTCATATGCGCATCAGTGCGAGCGGCCTGTCACGATCATTCTGGTCAGCGACTGCGATCGAGTACCGCGACCATACCGGTCTTGATCGCGTAATGCGTCAGCTCGAGACGATCGCGCACGGCAAGCTTTTGAAAAATATTGTTGAGATGAGTTTTGACGGTACTCTCGGTTATCGAGAGTCGATCTGCAACTTCGATATTCCTCAGGCCAGAAGCCACATAGCGAACAATTTCGGATTCTCGCGGCGTCAATTCCTTACCGCTCGAACTTTCCTGTCGCGCAAATTCCGTTTGCACCATCGGCGGCATCCAGACCAAACCATCCGCGACCGATCGCAAAGCCATCATCAGGGTCTCGATCGCAAATCGCTTCTGCACGACGCCCTTGGCGCCGAGGCGCAGGGCTCTGACCCCATTTTCGGCGCTCTCGCTCGCAGTCAGCACGATCACGTTGGTCAGACGGCTGAGTCGCGGGATGTCTTCCATCATCCAACGGTCCATCTGCAGGTCGAGTAGAAGGATGTCGCAGTCGGTCGCGGAAACCACCGGAGCTACATCATCTGAGGATTCTATTTCAGCGACGACCTGGGTATCCGGTTGAAGCAGCAGCAGCGACTTGAGCCCTTGCCGGAAGAGGGCGTGATCGTCGGCGATAATTAAACGCATTAGTGTTGCTATATCTGACTGTTAGGAAGCTCGATTTGCAGCCGCGTGCTGCCATCGCTGTGCATGCTCATGTGCCCTTCCAGTTCCGCGACTCTCGAGGCTATCGCCCATGGCCGCGACGACGAGTCCGACAAGCCCACGCCGTCATCCTCGATAGTGATCGAAACCTTGTCCTCGACCTCGTGCACGTCGATTCTTACCAGGTTAGCCAGTCCATGGCTTCGTGAATTGCGGAGACCTTCAAGCATGATCTGCAGTATATGCTCGCCGAGGAGACTGCCTCCACTGAAGTCGGCTCGAACCTCAAAGCTTGGATCGGAACTGCGCGCGGCGAATTCCGCCGCGGGTCTCTGCTCGATGCCGGCGAGCGAGCGCAGATAGATTCGAACCGCATCGTACTCCCGCGCAACGCCGGCTTGCAGGTCAGTGATTTCTGTCAGCGCATCTTGAGGACGATTGCGACTCAGTAGCGCGCGACAGGTCTCGAGCCGCAGGTTCACTCCGGCCAGGGCCTGCACGTAACCGTCGTGCAATGAACGGGCGATTGATTGCCGCTCGGTGCGAGTTTCGAGCTCGCGTAGCTCTGCCTCAAACAGGGCGCGCTGTTGCGAGAAGAATCCAATCAAATATCCGGCGATCGCAAGATAGACCGCCCGCATATCGTAAACACTGGTGATTCCTTGAGTCAGCACTATCACCAGCAAATACAGCGCCACGCTGCAAACCGTCACGGTTGCTATAGGACGCGAGCGGGCGCGGTTTCCGGCGGCGATAATCGCGAAGACAAAGAATACGTACGAAGCGCTGGTTTGTCCTTCGGTTATGAATGCGATCGCGGTCGCGAAGAACAGGTCGAAGCAGGTTGAAAGCACCTGTAGATTCCAGTCCGAATATCGGCGGCTCAGCGCGAAATACATTCCGATGCTGTACGCCAGATGGCACAGGAGGGTCGTCAACGCGTAGGCGTTCAGATGAAACAGGCCGCCAGCGGTGCTCGGATCGATATACAGGGACAGCATCGCGATCAGCGACAGCGCGATTCGCGCTCGAGCGATGCTCAAATCCAGATTCTGGAACGCAGGCAGGTTCATGGAACTATCAACCTCTGCGAAAGAATAACCAGATCGAATCGAGTGAACATAGGCACTCGAGCCTGGCAGACCTTTAAGCGCGCACGATTCTTGAGACTGGTTACGATTTCGCTCGCGAGCGGGGAATTCCGAGCGCCACCATCAATAGCGGACTCTTTCCCGCGGCGTGAGGTTCGAAAAATTTCGTGGTGTCGTCGTCGTAGAAGGTGAGTCCAGTCGCGCCGCGGCCGAGCGAATACGCAGCAAGGTATGCGCGGCCGCCGAGAATTCCCGCCTCGAGATGCGCATCGCCATAGCCGCGATTTCCCAACGCGCCCAGCGCGCGCTCGAGATCGGCCATATAGACCACCAGCGCGGAACAATCCATGCCGAGCGGCTGTTCGAGGCACAGGTATCCCGCCTCGCCGCGGAAGTTTCCCGGTTTCAGCAACTCGAACGCGTGCGCTGCGCGGTTATAGTAGTACGCGCCGGGCTCTAATCCTTCCGCCGCGTTGACGATCAGGTAAGTGTCAGTCAGTGGCGGAAAGTCGGCCTGCGGATGGTCGCTCGATGCCGCCATGATCGTCGCGAGTTCTTCGGCGGTAATCGCTTCTTGCGCAAACGCTCGCGACGATCCGCGCCGCAAAATTGTTTCACCAAGTCCCGCGGACTCCTCCGACGTGATCGTTTCCAGATGAAGCCCATCCACGCTCGGCGATCGCGGCGTTGGTTCCACTTTCGCAGTGGCGACCGTCGCGACTTCGTCTGCGGTGACAAGGCGCGACTCGCCATGCATCTTAATGAGATCAGGATACGCGACCTCTTTCGACGACAGCGGGATCGATTCCAGCGTTAGTGGCTCGGCCGCAGGTGACGATGCGGCCGGGTCGTCGCTGCGCCCGAGCGCGACCAGCGCGATCATTCCTTCATGCTCGCCGTCGATTCCAAGCAGCGCTTCGAGCGCGGGATCCTCGAATGCGGTGATCACTTCCGCAGAAATTTCCTCGGCCGCCGCCGCTGCCAGCAGATTCGCCAGGATAGTTCCCGCGTCCCAATAGCAATACCGGTATGCCCGCGCGCGATACTTCCATTCGCTGCGCCAGTAAATCGCCGACATCGCGATCACCGCGCGCGCGTTGCGAATCGACGGGCGTTTTGCGGTCGCGTCCGCAATGTACGAGCGCCAGTCGCCGCGACGCAGCCCACACATCCGCAGATCGGCAGGCGAAAAGTGGTACAGGCCCGCCTCGAGCCCTTCGACCTCTGATGCTGCGACGTAGATCTCGATCGGGTAGAGCGCGCCCGCCGACGCCGCGGCGCGGAAATGATAGTCGTCCGCGCCGACCCGCTTCTGCCGCGTCAGACCGTCAGCACAAAACAGAATTCTGATCAGCGCGGCCTCGTCGATAGGTGCTGAAAAGTCCGCCGGCACGTAAGACGACAATGCCGCCAGCGCCGGCGTCGAGGACAGATTGAGATCGCGCGGCAATGCTACCGACGCGGCGCCCGGATAAATCTTGTACGGGATCGGCTTGATGTCCCAATCGAGGAAGTGCGGCGACGATCGGACGCTGGTGTACGAATGCTTGGTGATCTCGTGGAAGACCCGCGCCGCTTCGATGTAGTCGTTGCCCATCACTTCTCCAAACATACCGATCGTTCAAATTGACAGGGTCGCCGCCCGGCGTGCTATACGGATTTCCAGCCACCATCCTCTTCGGGAGAGACTATCATGGCGAATAAACTGACGCCTTCGGACGTGAAAGGATTATTCGAGAAGCTCAGCAACTGGGGCCGCTGGGGCAAGGAAGACCAGCGCGGTGCGCTGAACTTTATCACCAATCAAAAACGCACCGCGGCCGCGCGGCTGGTGCAGACTGGCGAGAGCGTATCGATGGCGCTCCCGCTAGCGACGATTCCAGCGCCCGACAATCCCACTCCCGTGACTCATCTGATGGTGCAAGCGGGCGCCGACTCGCACGAAGAGGCACTTCCTTATTCGGGTGATTACTTCGCGATCGCGCCGCACGGCATGGCGAATACTCACATCGATGCGCTCTGCCATGTGTTCTGGCAGAACAAAATGTACAACGGCTTCGACGCCAGCGAAGTCGGCTCGCATGGCGCGAAGAAGTGCGCGATCGACGTAACCCGCGCGGGCATCGTCAGTCGCGGCGTCCTGCTCGACATTCCGCGGTTGAAAAAAATTGATTGGATGGAGCCTGGACAAAAAATTCTTCCTGAAGATCTCGACGCGGCCGAGAAAGCGCAAAAGGTCCACGTCGAAGAAGGCGACGTGCTGATGATTCGCACCGGCCGCGCCGCGATGCGCAAAGCCAAAGGCGGATGGGATCCGATGCGCGTCGGACTCCCCGGCCTCGACGCCAGTTGCCTGCCATGGCTCCACGAGCGGCGCATCGCAGTTCTCGGCTGCGACGCCGTCAGCGACGTCATCCCAAGCGGCTACGATGGCGTCCCGCTTCCGATTCACGTCGGCACGCTGGTCGCGATGGGCATACATCTGATCGACAACGCCGACCTCGACGCAGTGTCGTCCACCAGCGCGAAGCTGGGGCGCTACGAGTTCATGTTCTCGATGGCGCCGTTGATCCTCGAGCGCGGAACCGCCTCGCCGGTGAATCCGCTCGCCATCTTTTGATTAGTAAGTGAGTAATCCGGAGTTGACACTATGAAAACCGAAGCACTGATTATCGATTGCGACGGACATATCCTCGAACCGCCCGATCTCTGGGAAAAGTATATCGACCCGAAGTATCGCGAACGCGCGATGCGTATTCGTGTCGGCGATGACGGCTTCGAGTATCTCGAAATCGATCGCAAGCGCGCGAAGATGACGGCGCCCGGACTGCTTGGCTCGCTCGGCGGGATGGGCAAGAAAGTCGAGGACGCGCGAAAACTGCGCGAGAGCGCGATGCGCGGCGACACCAATCCCGAGCAGGTGCGGATGCTCGCGCCGAAGCCCGAGAACACTTACCTAAAGGGCGCCGCCTTCGGAACGATGGATATGAAGGAGCGGCTCGAGTTGCTGAAACGCGAGGGGATGGAGAAATCGATTCTCTATCCCACAATCGGATTGCTGTGGGAGGCCGAGCTTTTCGACGCCGAACTTTCCGCCGCTTACTGCAAAGCCTACAACCGATGGATTGCCGACTTCTGCCGCGACTCCGGCGGACGATTGATCCCGATTGCGCATCTCTCGCTCGGCGATCCCGCCGAGGCTGCGCGCGAACTCGAGCGCGCCGTCAAAGACGGATGCAAAGGCGCGTTCGTGTGTCCCTTCACCATCACCCGCGTCCCGCACGGCGACTCGCGACACGACGCCGTCTTCTCCGCCGCGCAGGATCTCGATGTACCGCTGGCGATTCATCCGACCTTCGAGCCCGCCAGCTTCGGCATCCACCATCGCTACGACAATTTCAGTTGGGCCGCATGGTATTTCGATCTGTTCGCGGGCCAGGGCGTACAGCACGCGTTCGGGACGTTCTTTCAGTTGGGCGTGTTCGACCGATTTCCGAAATTGCGGGTAGTGGTACTGGAATCGCAAGCCGGATGGATCGGCTACTTCCTCGATCGCGGCGACGCAATCTTCAACGGCACGACGCTCGGCGCGACGGTCCGCCTCAAGGAGAAGCCGTCGTACTACTTCAAGCGCCAGTGCTACATCTCAGCCGATCCCGACGAACGTACTATTGCGGCGATGATGCAGATTGTCGGCGAGGACAAATTTTTCTGGGCGACTGACTATCCGCATCCCGACCATCCCGGAAATTATCTGGAAGAGCTTAAGGGCATGATCGCGCCAATGAAGGACTCGGGACGCCGCGGGATCCTCGGCGAAAACGTCGCGCGCGCATACCAACTGAGGTAGCCAGCCGCAATACTACTTGGCGCCGGCTACCATCGCGTCGATCGTGATCGGGATTTCGAACGCGACCTTCTGCGGCAGTTTGCAGATCTGATCGCTGCATTCCTGGAAACGAAGCGTCCCCTTGAGCTTGTACTCGCCGGGTTTGAGACCCGACTTGATTACGACTCTGCCGAAGGCGCGCATCGTTCCTGAATACACCGGCAATGTCTCGCCCAGCGATTTGAACTCGACCGGCGTGGCCTTCGGAAAATCAAACGACTGCGCACTTACTGTCTCGGGCTCGAATTCCAACGCGGTCGCCACATAGTTATCCGGAAGCGGCTGGCCATAGATATGCCATCCCGAAGGAATCTCGAACTCGGCCGAGACACCGAGCTCCCGGCCGGGCACCGCGCGGTCGGATGAGATGCGGATAGTCGCTCGAATGTCATCGGCATTAATCGCGATTCCACGAGCATCGGCGGCGACCCCAAAGTTCTTCAGCAGCACTTCCGACGCAGCCGGCCTGGTCTCATAGTTCGGAAGGAAATGCTTGTCGCGCACCGTGCCGTTGGCGTCGATCAGGTAGTCTCCGGGAAATGGAATCCCGTAAAACGGATGTCCTTCAGGAATGTTGGCATTCAGGATTCCGTACTTTCGGATGACCACGCTGCCCTTGTCCGACAGCATCGGATATTTAATCTGATAGGCGTCAGCAAATCGCTTCAGCGTCGTCGGCGGGTCGTAGGTGATCGACGCGACCTTGACGCCCTGCTTTTCCAGCCCCGCGCGCGATTGTTCCAGCTCAACGAGCTGGCTTCTGCAGTAGGGTCACCAATCCGCGCTGCGGCTGAACACCAGCAGCAGTCCATTGCGCCCCATGAGATCGTGGAGCGACCATTGCTTGCCGTTCTGATCGGCGAGTTCGAAGTCCGGAACCCGCTCGCCAATATTGGGCCCCGTCTTCAGGTCATCGTTCTGCGCGCGAACGAAATCCTTCCAGTCGGCCGGATCGATCTTCTTCCCCGAACCGAAGCTCATCGGCACTTCGGTCAGCACTTTTATTTTGCGCGCGGTATCCAGTTTCGAATCGATCGGCGGTCCGCTGGCTCCTGATGTACTCATCGCGATCCCTCTAATCGTGAATAATGCGAGCGCTGCAATCGCGACTCGGCCAAGCCGACGCAGTCTCATCATAACAACACTTGCATTACCCTTGCTGGAATTCCAGCGGCGAAACTTCCTGCGTCCGGTACGCCGCGCCAGCATTGACGCGGCGTTGAGAAAAACTCAATCTGCTGCGCAGCGTCGCAGCGTTGTCTATACTCTGCGACCATCCGTTCGAGGGAGGACACTATGCCCCGTCCGAGGAACCATCGCCATTCACCAACTTCGCTAGCCGCGCTTGCGTCGATCGCGATGCTGTTCGCCTGCGCCGCTGCTGCGTGCAATTCGCAGTCGTTCCAATATGCGGCGTCCGAATCGATGCCGGTGGTTCCGCCGACGCCCGTGCAAGCGCCCCCGCCGCCGATGAACGTCGCGCGATTACTCAATGGAAACTGGATGGCCACTTATCCGGGCGGCCCGCTTCGAGTGGTGATCACCCTGGATCCGATGCTGCGCGGGCGCAACTACGTTGCGACCCTGGTCGATGGCAACAAAACTCTCCCCGCCGGCGAGGTCGTGTGGCGCGGAAGGTTGGATCAAAACGTCACCGGCATCGTGAATGCCAAACAGCTATGCGCCGATAACGGACTGCCGCTGGCGCGACAGGTGCCGGTGCGAATCCTCGTCAGCGACGCGAGTCACTTCAGCGAAGAACTCGTCAATCCAGGTGACTGCCACGGATTCCCGGTGAAATACACCCGCGTCGGCCCGCCACCGACAGCGCCGGTTAAGGACTGAAACGAAAAATAGGCGTCGCGTCAGCGCTAGCAACCTAACCCCTAACCCCTTCCCGAGCGGGAAGGGGAACCGGAGTGTGGGAGGCTTGCGCCGTCGCGAGCAGCGCGAGCCTCTCTGGCATCCTGACGACGCGGGCAACGCGATTTTTGTGTCATCCTGACGGAGCGAGCAACGCGAGCGGCTGGAAGGATCTCGGACAGCTTCGCGTCAGCGAAGCCGGTTCCGGTATCTGAAATCGCGCGCCGCGCGCGCTCCACTGCCGGCGCGTCGCTATACCAGCATCCCGGCCTGCACCACCGTCGGTCCGTCGCTCTTCGGAATCTTTGGCTCGCGCTTGCGCTTCATCGCCTTGTCGAGAATCGGCGCGATTCGCTCGGCCTTCTGATGCGCCCGCTTTTGCTCGCGCTCCTTGAACTCCGGCATCACCTTCTCTGCGAACAGGTTGAGCGACGAGCAAATATCCTCGTGCTTGTTGTTGCCCGCCTGCGAGATGAACACGACCTGGTCGACGCCGACTTCCTCGTACTCGCGCAGCCGCGTGCGAATCTGATCGGGCGATCCGACGCACGAGTTGGTGCCGTCCATTCCTGGCAGCGTGAACGGGCTCGCTTTGAAATTGCTCCAGATGTCGGTCTTGCCCGGCTCGTGCCTCCCGAACGCATAGTGATGTCCCAGCGCGTAGGAGAAAAACTTCAGCCCCTCTTCGCCCATCTTGTGCGCCAGCTCCGCATTCTCGTCGCACATGAAGCCGGTGACGATCGCGATGTTCGGGTTGATTGCGTATCCGATCGGCTCGCACTCGTTCTCGAGCGTCGTGTAGTAGTCGGTGACCCAGGTCCGCGCTTCTTCCGGCGACACGAAGGCAAACGTCAGCGCGCCGATTCCGAGCTTGGCCGCCAGATGAATCGTCTCGCGCCGCGAACATGCGACCCACAGCGGCGGATGCGGTTTCTGCACCGGCTTCGGCACCACGTTGCGCACCGGCATCGAGAAGTACTTGCCCTCATGCCCAAGAAACGGATCCTCGACGAACATCCGCGCGATCGCCCCGAGCGACTCCTGCCACATCTCGCGCTTGTCGGCGCGCGGAATGTGAAAGCCGCCCAGCTCCAGCTCCGCCGACGATTCGCCGGTGCCGAACTCGACACGCCCGCCGCTCACCAAATCGAGCGTCGCGATGCGCTCCGCGACGCGCGCGGGATGATTGTAGCCCGGCGGCAGCAGCACGATCCCATGCCCGAGCCGAATCTGCTTGGTCCGCTGACTCGCCGCAGCCAAAAAAATCTCCGGCGCCGACGAATGCGCGTATTCCTCGAGAAAGTGATGCTCGACTTCCCACATATGGTCGATGCCGAGTTTGTCCGCGAGCTCAACCTGGTCGAGCGCGTCCTTAAACAGCTTCAGCTCCGCGCCCTCCTTCCACGGCCGCGGCAACTGATGCTCATAAAAAGTTCCCAACTTCATTTTTTCAGTACCTATTCCTTTGATGTTTGAGGCGTTTGCGGGTTCGCCGTAAACAGCGTGCGCTCGACCATGTCGATCACTTCGCGCTTGCGCCGCTCGATCATCGCGGGCTCGAGCAGGTTCATGCTCCACAGCCGCCGGATCATCGCCGCGGTCGTGAAGTAGCCAATCGTGATCGAGTTCAGGCTCCACATGAAATGCAGCGGATCGACTTCGGCGCGGAACTCGCCGTCGCGCTGTCCGCGAAAAATAAAATTCACCGCGATCGAAAACAGCGGCGGCAGCCGCCGCTTGAGCACTTGCCGCCCGACGCCGCTTTCGTCGGCCATCTCCTTCCACATGATACGCACGAAATCCGGATGGCTCGCGATAAAATCGATCGCGTCGCCGACCGCCTGGCGCATCCGCTCCTGCCGGCTCTCGCGCCCCCACGCAATCGCATTGGCCGCGTCCTCGAGACTCTCGAACATCTTGTCGAGCACCGAAAGGTAGAGCTGCTGCTTCGACGGAAAATGATGCAACAGCGACGGCGCCTTAATCCCAATCCGCTTCGCGATATCGCGCAAACTGGTCCCACGATACCCGCGCTCGGCAAACAACACCTGCGCCACCTGCAAAACGCGGTCGCGCGTATCAGCAGGCCGCCGCAGGTCGACAACCTTGGCGGTGGCGCGAGAGGATGAACCTTTAGAAACGCTCCGCATTGACGTGTAAAAAATCTATCTAACGCCTGTTAGGGAGTCAAACTACGCTGCCCGCCGCGCAATTAAGAACTTAGGAGGCTATCCAAAACCGGAAGCCCGTCGCGAATCGTCTCGATTAGCTACGCAGTTTTGAGCAGGTCTTCCCGTACCGCTTTGACTTCCTTGCGCACTGCCTGCCGTATCACGGTTTCAAGTCGGGCACCCCGGATGTGTTCGCGCAACGCGTCGTTGATCAGAGTCTGATAGTTGCCGCCGCCGGCGCGGTCCACCTTCGCCAGGAAGTGCTCGATGATGTCGTTGTCCAGACGTATCGTGACCCGGGTCTTTCCTGGCGTCGACGGTACTATCGGACCTCGGCGCGCCTTGTGGAAATCGTATTCTTTCTTCATCCGCTTCTTTCCTCGTACTGAGACCGCTCATTTCGCGTGGCCTTGCGGGCAGAAATGATTCTGATCCGATCGGCGCGCGTCGTGTAAACGACGACCAGGACTTTTCCCAAAGAGCTGACCCCGAGCGCGACGAATCGTTCCTCGTCCGGCGCGTCGTCTGCCACCATCAGCATCGCTTCGTCCTCGAAGACGGTCATCGCCTCGGCAAAACGTACCCGATGTTTTCGCAGGTTGCTCCCGGCCTTATCGGGATCCCACTCAAATTGCACAACCCGCCCCTGTGCATATTTGTACACGAACTCGGTATCGGCGTCCACTCCAGGCCGACCGGACGGTTCGCCTCAGCGGAATCCGCGGCGCAACGGACAATCGCGCCGCGGAAACGTCCCCCACCCTAGCCCTCCCCCCACGAACGGGGGAGGGAATCAGAAATCAGAGCCTTCGGTTCGGCGGTACGGAATGAGCAAAAGGACAATCCATTTTCGCTTTATAACTGCGCCGCCAACGTAGTAAGTTTCGTTCGAAGGAACCGGCACAAATATACGGAAGCGTTCCTCACATAAATCCTTCGCGAAAGACGCGCTGCGCGGATTTCGCGTCTTCACACTGGGTGCAGGGGTCACCCCTGCCGCTCACCGCGCAGGTGATTTTCCGGGGAGGTGTCTTAGATGAAAGAACTTTATTGGAAGCCGGCGCATGAACTTGCTGCGATGATTCGCAAGCGGGAGGTCAAACCCAGCGAGTTGATGGATGTGACCATCAGGCGGATCGAGCAGACTAATTCGAAGATTAATGCGTTTGTGGCGCTGCGGGCTGATGCTGCCATGGGTGAGGCGCGCGCGCTTGACGAGAAGATTGCGCGCGGCGAGAAAACCGGCACGCTCGCCGGGTTGCCGCTCGGGGTCAAGGACCTCGAGGACACGGTCGGGCTGGTGACTTCGCATGGATCGAAGCCGTTCAAGGACAACATGGCCAAGAAGGATTCGATCCAGGTCGCGCGGCTGAAGGCGGCGGGCGCGATCGTTATCGGCAAGACCAATGCGCCCGAGTTCGGCTACACCGCGTTCACCAAGAATCTGTTGTTCGGGCCGACCCGCAATCCGTGGAATCTCGAGCGCACGCCCGGCGGTTCGTCGGGCGGCACTTCGGCGGCGATCGCGGCGGGCGTCGTGCCGATTTCGACCGGTTCCGACGGCGGCGGATCGGTGCGAATCCCGGCGTGCTACACCGGATGCTACGGGCTGAAGCCGACCTATGGCAGGATTCCCAACGACCCGACCTTCGGGATGCAAAGTTGGAACGACACCTCGGTGCACGGCCCGATCGTGCGCACGGTCCGCGACGCTGCGATCTTCATGGACGCAGTGGTCGGCTATCACCCCGCCGATCCCGACTCGCTGCCGCATCCGGGGATCTCCTACGCCGCGATCCTCGAGGGTCTGCCGAAAAAACTGCGCATCGCATTTCATCCTGACTTCGGCCAGCTCGTGCAGACCGACGTTGCTCGCGAAATCGCGAAGGCGGCGGCCATCTTCAAGGACCTCGGCCACGACGTTACCACGATCGACGATCCAGTGCCCGACACCGGCCGCGCCTGGATGCAAGTTGGCGCGGGCCAGGCTTACGCGATGCTGCATGAATACTTCGAGAAGCATCACGAGGATTTCGGCCGCGCGTTCATCACCGGCAGCGAAGGCGCGCCGCGCGTGACGTGGAAGCATATGGGCGCCGCGTATCGACGCCGCCGCGAATTCAACGATTGGTGCCAGCACGTGTTCGAGCGCTTCGACCTGCTGCTGTGCCCGGTGCTGCCGACCGAAGCATTTCCGGCGAAGGGCCCGATGCCGACCGAGATCAACGGCCAGCCGCTCAAGGAACCACTGAACGCCGTCGTGTTCACCTATCCGTTCAATATGAGCGGGCATCCCGGAGCGTCGGTACGCGCGGGACTTACCGATTCGGGCCTGCCCTGCGGACTGCAGATTGTCGCCGAGCGTCATCGCGAAGATCTGGTGCTGCAAGCGTCCTATGCATACGAGCAAGCGCGCCCATGGAACAACAAGTGGCCTCAGATCTGATTATTTTATAGACAGGAAGGCAGATGGATTTCGGACTAAGCGAAGAACAACAGCAACTCAAGGAAAGCGCTCGCGCATTTCTGACCGGCGAGTGTCCAACCACCTTCGTGCGCAAAGCGATGGCGACGGAAGAGGGCTATCCGCGCGAGCTCTACGACCACATCGCAAAGCTCGGATGGACTGGCCTTACCGTCCCGGAACAATTCGGCGGCGCGGGACTCGGGATGCTCGATATGGCGATGCTGCTCGAAGAAGGCGGCTACGCCGCGATGCCGGGACCGTTCCTTTTCTCATCGGCGCTCGCAGCCGGCGCGCTCAAGCTCAGCGGCGCCGAAAAACTCAATTCGAAATGGCTCACCGCGCTCGCCGAGGGTCGAGCAATCGGCACGGTCGCGGTGGTCGAGAGCGCGGGCAGTATCGATCCGCGGGACATCAACACGATCGCGACGAAGAGCGGTGGGGGCTGGCATCTCAACGGCATCAAGATGTTGGCGCCGTATGCGAACGTCGCCGACTTCATCGTCGTCGCCGCCAAACATGACTCTGATATTTTTCTATTCGTGGTCGATGCGAAATCCACCGGTGTGACGACTCGCTTGATAAAGAATCTCGATCTGACGCGTCGCGTTTCAAGCGTCGAGCTCAAGAACGCTCCCGCCGAGCGGCTGACCGGTGGAACCGACCTCTTCGCGAAGCTGATCGACGTCGCAGCAATCGCAATCGCCGCGGACTCGCTCGGCGGCACCGAGCGCGCGCTCGAGATGGCGGTCGATTACTCGAAAGTTCGCGAGCAGTTCGGCAAGCCGATCGGATCGTTTCAGGCGCTCAAGCACGCCGCCGCCGAAATTGTCGCGGATCTCGAGCCCGCGCGCGCATTGCTCTGGTACGCCGCCTACGCGTTCGACAACCATGCGGCAGACGCCGAGCGCGCGGCCTCGATGGCGAAGGCGCGCCTGTGCGATATCTACAGCCGCGCCAGCGACCGCGCCGTTCTGATGCACGGCGGAATCGGCTTCACCTGGGAGCACGATATGCATCTGTGGTTCAAACGCGCGCGCTTCAACGAATCGTGCTTCGGCTCGCCGTCGTTCCATCGCGAGCGCATCGCCGGCCTGGGCGACTACTGAATCGGCGCTCCGTGAAGTTCGACATCTTCTACCAGCTCCCCGAAGCGGCGAATCAAATCACTGCTGAGCGTTATCGCGAGCTGATCGCGGAAGCCGCGGAAGCCGATCGGCTCGGCTTCAATACGGTGTGGCTCGCCGAGGTGCATTTCGCGCCGCGCTTTTCCGTGATGCCCACGCCGCTGCTGCTGCTCGCCGCAATCGCGGAGCGCACCACCAACCTCCGCCTCGGCATGGCCGTCAACCTGATGCCGCTGCATCATCCGATCCGGCTGGCCGAAGAGGTGGCAACGCTGGACGTGCTGAGCGGCGGCCGGGTCGAGTTCGGCGCCGGCCGCGGCGCATTCCCGCTGAACTATCGCGGCTACGGCGTCGCGATGTCCGACAGCCGCGCACTGTTCGAAGACGGCCTCGAATCAATCAAGACTGCGTGGACGCAACCGCGCGTCGATGGAATCGAAGTAGTTCCCAAACCGATACAGCGGCCGCATCCGCCGATTCGGCTGGCCGCCAACAGCGCCGACACTTTCACTTTCGCCGGTGCGAATCGTTATCCAATCTTCGCCGGCGGTCCAGTGAATCCGATCCCGGTGCTCGCCGAGCGGCTTAAGATTTATGAGAGCGCGCTGAAGGCGGCGGGACACGAGCGTCCCGACGATTGGCTGGCGGCGGCGCTGATGGTGTTCGTCGGCCGCGATCGCGCTAAGGTTCGCGCGACGATTGAGCCCAGCCTGCGCAACTACTTCAACGCGGTCAGCGACATCATCGAGCCTGAAAGCCTCGCGCCCGGCCATCAAGCGGAATTCCAGAAAGTCCGCAATCGGCTGCGCACGATCGACTACTCGACTATCGATTCGATAATGGGAATTTTCGGCGACCCCGAATACTGCATCGATCGAATCGCGCAACTAGAACAGCAATTCGGTTTCACGCGTCTGGTGTGCTGGTTCGAAATAGGCGGCATCAGCGGGCATCAGAACGTACTCGCATCAATGCGCCAATTCGCTGATCGCGTGATGCCGAGGTTTCAATGACGCGGCGAGTCTGACGACATCCTCACTGCGCGCAGGATGTCGGTCTTCGTCACGATTCCCTGCAGTGCGCCGGCTTCGTCGGTTACCAGCAGGATCTGCGCGCCGCGCTCTTGCACCAACAGCCGCAGCGCTTCGCTGAGGTCGCAGTCTTCCATGACTCGGATTGCGCTGCGGTCCGCGATTTCGCCGACGGTGATCTTGTCCCAATCCTCGGATGAGACTCGACTTAGATCTGATACTGAAATCGTTCCCACTACTTTGTCGCCTTCGTAAACCGGAAAAATCGTGTGACGGTGATGAGCCGCGACGCTCGCGACGAATTCGCGAATCGTCGAAATCGCTTGCACCGAGACTACGCGACGCTGCATTACGTCCCGCACCGCCATGCCGGATAGCTCGGCAAGTTTCGCGGTCTCGTGAAGATGTTGATCGCCAGAGACCGACGCCTCGCCCGAAATCGCGTACGCGACTGCGGCGCCGATCAGACTCGGGATGATGTACGAATGACCTCCGGTAGTCTCCGCGACGAAGACCACTGCCGTGAGCGGGGCTTTGTAGCCGGCTGCGATGAACGCCGCCATCCCGACCGCCGCATATAGATCGTGCGTCGGCGCGTGAACTACAGATTGCGCGTAGGCGTTGCCAAGAGCGCCGCCGACCAGCAGCAACGGCACGAACATCGCGCTGACGCCGCCTGAGCCGAGCGTGAAAATTGTCGCGAGCAATTTCAACGCGACGAATAACAGCAGCACTTCGGTCGGTATCGGATGCGCGAGTACGTAGCGCACGGCCTCGTAGTTGGGGCCGATCGGGATGAGCGGGCCGTCGTAAATCGTCACGAACGCGAGTCCGCACAGCGCGGTGCCGAGGCCGCCGATCGTGAGCTTCAGCCAGTGTGGTATCCGGCTGGCGATGAAGAAAACGCGCACGCGGCGGAACGTGATGTCGAAAACGATGGCGATGAGCCCGATGCCTGCGCCGAGCAGCGCCGACCACCAAATGTCGCTGGCTCGAAAGCTGGTGCTGCCGGCGAAACCGAACAGCGGCTGCGCGCCGACGATCGACACCAGCGTCGCATATGCGACCACCGACGCGATCAGCGATGGCAGCAACGCTTCGTGCGCGAGGTCATCCTTGTACGGCATCTCGAGTGCGAACACGATCCCGGTGAGCGGCGCGCGGAAGACTGCCGACATGCCGGCCGCAGCGCCGCTGATCAACATGATGCGACGGTCGCGCGCCTCCAGCCCGAAACGTCGCAGCTTGGTCCATAGCCACGATCCGATCGCGCCGCCGCTGTAGATGCTAGGTCCCTCGAGCGCCGCGCTGCCGCCTGATCCGACAGTGGTCACTGCGGCGAGCAGCTTCCACCAGAACGGACCGATGTCGATGTCGCCCTGATGCTCGTGATAGGAGCGCACGATCTCTTCGGTCGAGTGCTCGTCGGGATTGGGCGTACAGAATTGCATTATCAGGCCTGTCGCGAAGAAGCCGCTGACCAGTCCGACCACGATTGCCCAATGATGCCCAAGGTAGTAGAGAAGGAGCGCCCTCCAGATGACATCGAGAACGAGCACGGCGATCCCGGTTATGATGAGTCCGGTGAGGACGCCGATAACTGGCGCGACGAGGAGCCATTTCTGGATGTCCCGCGAGTAAGTTGCCGTCAGGTCTTCGTTGACGAGGGTGGCGTATTTTCGCAGTAGCGGATGTTTGAGGAATTTCGACTTGAGAACGTTCGTCAGAATTCCCAATGACGCTATCCTTTCCCTTCCCGGAGTCAGGCCGGACGAGTCACATTTCACAATCGCTGATGGTTATCACTATGTCTCGGCGTGGCACAGTCGCAGCAACGGATGTAGCAAAATTGCCACAAGCGAACCATGGCAGGACACTGACTGAACGGGCGTTTCGCGTGCGTGTGCAGAATGCAGCCGATCTTCAACGTCCAAATCTGCGATTTGCTGGTTATCGAGGGCTTCAATTGCCCTCGCATCATCATACGTCAGCTAGGCGTACGGTTACTCGTCTTGCGATGGCTCCGAAGCTGGCACCAAGGAAATGGCACGGCAATTGGATCATCTCCGATCAGTAGCTTTCATCTGGCTTAGTTGAGACAGTTTTAGTTGACCGATTTACTGAAATCCGCGGGACCGGATTTCGTCAGGTGACGGGGGATTATGAGCGACGAGAATAAAGAAAAAGAGCAAGACAAGGACTTGGGTGTGTTGAATCCGGCGGTCAGGATTTTCCTTGTCGAAGATAATCCTGACCATGTTTTTATCGCGCTCACCGTGGTCAGGCAGGTGCTCGGCGACGATATCGAGTTGGTGCACGCGGCCAATGCTGACGAGGCGCTGCTCATGATCGCTCAGTTCACCGAGCATGACCGTCCGGACTTGTTCCTGGTTGATTTGCGCCTGCCCGACAACGGCGGCTTCTCGGTGTTGCAGGCGGCGCGCGCGAACGAGGCGCTCACTGCGGTGCCGATGTTCGTGATCACCAGCTCGCTCTACGATCGCGACATTGCCGAGAGCTATCAACTCGGCGCGTCCGCAGTCCTGTGCAAGCCGCTCTCGCGCGCCAAGCTGCGCGATGAGTTGGTGCGCGTCGGCGCGCTGCCTCTCTCGCAGCGGCCGAGCGACCCCGCATATCGTCACTAGCTCAAGATCAAATTGCATAATTGCTGCGGGCTGTGAGTCATCCGACTCGCGGCTCGTTTGCTTTTGCAGACTTGACGCTCGCGCCTGCAAATAGGATCGTCGCCTGACGGTCTGCGGAGCGGCAGACGCACTTGCCTAGCAGCGAAAGCGAAAATCATCGCACAGGAGTTGCCGTGAAACCCTACACATTCGAGAAAAGCGACGCGCTGATGGAGCGCGCGAAAAAAGTTGTTCCTGGCGGTATTTACGGGCATCAGACGCCGCTGGTTCTCACCAAGGGCGCATACCCCTCGTTCTTCGCGCGCGGCGAGGGCTCGCACATCTGGGACGTCGATGGCAACGAGTACATCGATTACATGTGCTCGTACGGGCCAATTGTGCTCGGCCATCGGCATCCCAAGGTCGAGGAAGCGGCGCGCCGGCAGATGGAACTCGGCAACTGCTTCAACGCGCCGGGGCCGGCGTGGGTCGTGCTCGCGGAGCATCTCGTGTCAATCACGCCGTTCGCGGACTGGACGGTGTTTGCGAAGAACGGGTCGGATGTTTGCACGTGGGCGACCGAGGTCGCGCGTCATGCGACCGGGCGGCCAAAGATCGCGATGTGCTCGGGCGCGTACCACGGCACGCACGCGTGGTGCACGCCGGCGCCCAACGGGGTGACGCCGGAAGATCGCGCGAACGTCGTTTATTTTCGATTCAACGATCTCGAGAGCCTGCGTAGCGCGGTCGAAGCGAACAGCGGCAAAGTTGCGGGCGTCATCGTGTCACCGTTCAAGCATGACGCCGGTCACGATTCGGAATTGCCGGTCGAAGGATTTCTGTCCGGGGTGCGAAAGATCTGCGACGACAACGGCATCGTGCTGATCCTCGACGACGTGCGGGCCGGCTTCCGCCTGCACATGGGCGGATCGGGCGAGCTGTTCGGAGTGCGTCCCGACCTGACGACCTACTGCAAGGCAATCGCCAACGGCTATCCGCTCGCCGCATGCCTCGGGCGCGACAGCCTGAAGCAGACGGCCCAGGAAGTATTTTTCACGGGATCGTATTTCACCAGCGCGGTGCCGATGGCGGCGAGCCTGGCGAATCTCAAGGAGCTGCAGGCGAGCGGTGGAATCGAGCGGATGCGCGCGACCGGCGAGAAGCTGCGCACCGGTCTGCTCGCGCAGGCGCGCAGTGCCGGAATCGAGGTGACCTGGTCGGGGCCGCCCGCGCTTCCGTACATGACGTTCAAGGCCGACGCGGGCCATTTCGATCGCGCGAAGGTTTTCGCCGGCGCATGCTCGCGAAGCGGCGTGTACTTCGCGCCTCGCCACAACTGGTTCATCTCGGCCGCGCACACCGATCGCGATATCGAGCAGACCCTGAACGTCACCGAGCAAGCATTCGCCGCAGTGCGGAAACAGTTCGGCGCATAGCTGCAGTCGAGCGACGTTTCCCGCCCGCTCAGTGAGCCGCTGCTGTCGCGAGGCCGTAAGGCATCGGCAACACCCAGCCTTTGGCCCCTCCCTGCAGAGGGAGCGGGCCTTGCAGCTTATCGGTCGACAATGGGTATGTAAGAGGCTGGTTGAGTGTTCCGTCTTTCGCACGTTGCCAAAGCTCTCTCGCAGCGCCACAATCGTCCATGCACATCCAGTCGGTGACGGCCGCGTTCGTGCAGCGCTTCCTGGTAGCTGCCCAAGCATTTGGGCGATTTTCCGCCTGGTAGTGAGGTGGCGGCGGAGACGCGGGTACGTCTGAGCACCAGTTCGGATTTCGCGGTGCTGGCGTGGGAGCCGCCGTCGGCTGCTGCGCGCCGGCGCTCGCCACCATCAGCGCCGCGCCGATAGCGGCGAGAATTACGATTATTTCCCCTTTCGCAAAATTCATCTTCCGCTCTTCACCCACGGATCGAATAGCTACTCGCCGCTCAGGAATCGATACACCAGTTTCTGGAAGTGCTGGATGCCGCGTTCGCGCGACAGCATCAACTGGCCGTGCTCGATCGCGCCTGAGCGCAGTCCGCGCTGGACCGATTCGCATAGCACGATGTCCTCGCGCGTCACGAGGTCGCTGAATTCCACGTCGTTACGAATCTCCGCTTCGCTCGCATCAGCCGCGAAAAAGTAATCGACGACTTGCCGCGAGTGTCCCGCATCGATCGGAACGACGGATATCGCCTGGAGATTCGGCGGATTGCCGTAAAGCGAGAACAATACGTTTGGCCAGAGCGTTGCGTAGTTGACGCCGGCGCCAGGCGATCCCAGGATCGGGCCGTAGTAGGTCGAGAAGTATTCGTGATCGGTCTCGACGCGATAAGCGTTGGTGTCGATCACTTCTGAGAATTTCGGATGCGCGATCGGACAGTGGTAGCATTCGTTGAAATTCTCGACGACGATTTTCCAGTTCGAGGCAATTTCGTAAACGTCGCGCCGCAGCATCCGCATTCGCGCGAAATCGATCCCCGCGCGCTCGAAGATAGCCGGTAATTCGCCGATCACGTCGCGCAACGGAGTCGCGGCCGGAGAAGGGTTGACGAAAATCAGCGGCCCCCAGGTCTCGACCGCGAACGGCGCGAGCGAAAGGGTGTCCTTCGCGAACTCGCGTTGCTCATTCTCGCGAGGCGCGGTGCGCAGCGTGCCGTCCAGATTGTAGGTCCATCCGTGATAGTGGCACTGCAGCGTCTTGCGATTGCCCGCGCACTCGAGAACCACCTCGCTCCCGCGATGCCGGCATACGTTGGCAAACGCGCGAATCGCTTTTTCAGTATCCCGCACAACCACGACCGGGATGTCGCCCAGAAGCGTCGTGAAAAAATCGCCGACGCTCCCTAGCTGTGCGGTGTGCCCGACGTACTGCCACGCGCGATGAAAGATGCGATCCTTCTCGGCCCGAAACACATCAGGCTCGACATACCATCGCGCCGGCAAAGTTTCGCCGCGTTCGAGCCCGCTGGCGATCGCCGGGTCTGCGTATTTGTTCGATGTCGTATTCAGCCGCTCACTCACTCAGAACCGGGATCTTGCCTTTGAATAGCACATCGGACCTCATCGAGCAGTTCTTGTATCGGCCGAATTCCGTCGAGGCGCAGGACGTGGCATGGTAGCGTCGCGAGCCATGCCTGATGCCGCGCGAGATTGCGCTCCTCGCGAGTGCCGTCGTCGTAATGCGACGCCCATTCGAAGAACTCTTCCGCCTTCTGATGCATCGAGCCGCCCGGAGCAACGGCGTCGGCGCCGAGGCGCTGAGACTCGCGCGCCCGCAACCGCTCCAGACGAATCGAGGTCGGGACATACAAAAATATCACCAGGTCAAAAAACGGAACGATGGGATCGCCCCAGCCGTCGAGCGATCCACTCAGCACCCAGTCCGGCCGTTCGAGGAACATCTCGAGCATCAGCCGGAGGCGATCGGCAACCTCGCGTATCTCGCGATAATGCGGATTCGTCGGCCGCCAGAAGTAATCGTCAGTATCGTGATGCGCGATCGCGAGCGCATCGGCCAACGCGCGCCCGAGACTCGTCACCCCGGCGCCGGAAGCTCCCGTGATGTGAATCCGCCGAGTCTGCATCTAGCCGCTTTTCAGATTGCGCAGCACCTCGAGCCGCAGCTTCAGCTTTTCGCCGAGCCATAGCGCGTTGACTGCGTGATCGGTGTAAGCGTTGGTGGTCTCCGGATGCACCAGAATATTCAGTCCGTCGCGATTCAGCATCAGCCACGGCACGATCCTGGCGAATTCTTCAGGCTCGAATTTCACCTGGTACATCGCCTGCGGATGCGGCCCTACCGGCGCATCGCGCCATCGGCCCATCTCCACTTTGAAGCGGCGCTCGATCTCTTCCCGGATACGCGCGGCGGTCTCGCGCGACGCATCATCGTAATAGATGTGCGCGTGATAGCAATTTATGATCGCTGGATCGATCGCATTTGCCATCGCTATTACTCAGTCGATCACATGCGTTCCAGCGCTATCACCGGGATCTGCCGCGTCGTCGCCTTCTGGTAATCGTTGAATGTCGGCATCACCTTGGCCTGCGCGTCGAACAGGCGCTGGCGTTCGGGGTCCTTGGTGATGTTGGCCTTGGCCTGGAATTTTTCCTTGCCGAGCTCGATCGTAACCGTCGGATTGGCCTTCAGGTTGTGGTACCACGCGGGATGCGTCGGGAAGCCGCCCTTCGAAGCGATTATCACGATTCGATCGCCGTCCTTGGTGTAGACCAGCGGAGTGGTAAAGGGCTTGCCGCTCTTGGCGCCGGTCGTCGTCAGCAGCAGCAGGGGCGCGTTCACGAAGGGGCCGCTGATCGCCTTGCCGCCATTGGCGCGGAATTCCTGGATCAGGCCCTGGTTGAATTGATGCATCGCTTTTTCGTTGAACTCAGGCATGGTGGTCTCCTTTTGTTTGCAGTTAAGCAGGGCGGTGGATGCGAGCCAACCTAACCCTCACTCCGATGGGCCGGGAATTGGGTTAACGCGATTTGGGCATTTTGAGGCCGCGCTCGGCGATTATGTTTTTCTGGATATGCGAGGTGCCGCCGCCGATTACCAGCCCGAGCGAGAACATCCACTCATACGGCCAGTAGGCGTGATCGAGTGCGGCTTCGTCGTCGCGCGCGACCATCGAGTAGTCGCCCATCGCCTCCATCGCGGCGGTGGCGAGGTCATGATTCAGCTCGGTGCCAACGAGTTTGTTGATCATCGCCTCGACGCCGGGATTCTTGCCGCGAATCTGATCGGTCAGCTGGCGCAGCGAGTGATAGCGCATCGCCTCGACGCGGATTTCCAGATCGACCAGCCGTTGGCGAAAGACCGGATCCTCGGTGAGCGGGCGGCCGCCGCGCGTGATCGATTTGGCCAGCGCGAGCAGGCGATTGAAGCGCTGCTCGCTGCCGCTGGCGGAGCCGAGCATGTTGCGCTCGTGAAAGAGCGTAGCGTTGGCGACGATCCATCCTTCGTTGAGTTTGGCGACCAGATTTTTGCGCGGCACGCGGACGTTGTCGAAGAAGACTTCGTTGAAGCCGCGATCGCCGGTCATCTGAACCAGCGGGCGCACCGTGATTCCGGGCGTGTGCATGTCGATCAGGATGTACGAAATGCCGCGATGCTTCGGCGCCTCGGAGTCGGTGCGCACCAGGCAGAACATCATGTCGGCGTATTGCGCGCCCGAGGTCCAGACTTTCTGTCCGTTGACGACGAACTCATCGCCGACGATTTCCGCGCGGGTTTTCAGCGATGCGAGATCGGAGCCCGCTCCCGGCTCCGAATAACCCTGGCACCAGATTTCCTCCGCGGTCAGAATTTTCGGCAGGTAGCGCTGCTTCTGTTCCTCGCTGCCCCACGATATAAGCGTCGGCCCGAGCATCCCAAGTCCCGAACCGCCAACCAGATACGGCGCCTTCGCGCGCACCATCTCGTCGTTGAGGATCGACTGGCGCACCGGATCCATCGCCTGCCCGCCGTATTCCTTCGGCCATGCCAGCGCGACGTAGCCGGCTTCGTGCAAGCGGCGCTGCCATGCCTTCGCGCGCGTGAGCCACGTCTTGTCGTCGCGGCCCTCGCGATCGGCGGAGAGGCCGCTGGTCGGCATGTTCTCGGCGAGCCAGCCGCGCACCTTTGATCGAAATGCTTCTTCTTCGGGCGTGAATTGAAGATCCATGTGCGCTCCTGCGGTCGTGACAGCGTTCAGCCGGTACCGCGGCTTCGCACCCAGCATAGTCAAAACCGCGGCCACGCGAAAAGCGCATCGCGCCTATCGCACGATGAACAGAGTTGTGACCGATTGCCCGCTGAAATCAGCGTTGTTAGAGTTTGAGGTTGATCAGCTCGATATACCGGGGTCCACATAGATGGCGACGACGATCACAAGCGAATGTATCAACTGCGGAGCGTGCGAGCCGGAGTGTCCGAACACGGCGATTTACGCGGGCGGCGTGCCGTGGGAGCTTAACGGCGCAACCAGTCCCGCGATCGCGCAGGATATCTATTATATCGTCCCGTCAAAATGTACCGAATGCGTCGGCTTCCATGACCATGAAGCGTGCGCAGCGGTGTGCCCGGTAGATTGCTGCATTCCCGATCCTGCGAATCTCGAGACTGAAGGGATCCTGCTTCAGCGTGCCCGCGAGTTGCATCCTGAGACGACATTTCCCGACGACGCACCGTCGCGGTTCCGCAAGGAAGGTGCGAGCGCCGAAGCGCCCGCAGCCAACGGCGCAGCAGTCGAATCCACACCAGCTCCCAAACCTGCGGCGGCTGCGGTGGCGGCCGCGAAACCTGCGCCCTTGGCTCCGGCAGCAGCCGTGGCATCTTCAGCGTCGAGCGCGGAATTCAACCCGCTCGCATGGGAAGTCCCCGTCATCTGCAAAGATTGCAACGAGCCATGGACGATCCCGTATCGGCTGTTCGAAAAAGGCGTCGTGTTCCATTGCCCGTACTGCTCGGGATCGTTCGTGCCGAAAACCGCGATGTACCGCGCGGTGAAAGAAACCTTCGAGGGCTTCTACAATCGCCGGCGCGCGGATCGCGAAGCCTTCGATCGCAAACGCGCGCGCGAGGCCGCGACATTCGAAGCGAAGCAGGCGGCCGAGATGGAAGCCTTCAAGCAGAAGCTCGAGCAGTTGGCGCAGTCGATGAAGCCGGCGGGCAAGCTGGTGAAGCCGACCGGCATCGCGTCGATGTTCACGTAGGAAGCAGAACCGATTGAAATGAAACCCCTCCTGGGTTTCAAACTTCCCTGGGCAGGGTTAAACCCTGCACCTTAGAATTAAGATGCGGGACTTCGTCCCTGTTCGAACTAGTTGGGAGACCTTTCCCGCGGTGGCGACTTAGTCGCCAGCCGCTTACTTGGCGAGGCAAAGAGGAGACGCCGTAATGCCTCGCTTCGCTCGAGAAACACGCCAAAAAAGGTTCTAACAGGGACGAAGTCCCGCATCTTTCTTAATTCTAAGGTGCAGGGTTTAACGCTGCCCAAGGAAGCGTGAAACCCACGGAGGGGTTTCACTACAATCAAGTTCCCTTCTACCCCAGCGCCGGGACGTCGAACGCGTAGCCGTGACGTTTTAGTTGTTCGCGGATTGCTTCGATGTGGGCGGGGCCGCGGGTTTCGAGTTCCAGCATCACGCGCGCGCCGCCGATTGCGATGTCGCGACGCGTGCGATCGTGATCGATCGCGCGGACATTCGCGCCGGTCGCCGCTACCATCGAGACCAGCTTGCCGAGCTCGCCGGGGCGATCGCGCAAATCGACGGCGACTCGGAAAAGACGCCCGACCTTGACCAGTCCGTGACCGATGATCCGATCGAGGACGTTGGTGTCGATGTTTCCGCCGCTCACTACCAGGACTACAGTTTTGCCTTTCAGCTCGTTCTTGAGTTTGAGTGCGCCTGCGAGCGCTGCGGCGCCGGCGCCTTCAGCAAGAAGTTTCAGGCGTTCGAGCATCAGCAGGACGGCCTCGCCTATCTCGAAATCATCGACCGTGACGGCGCGCGTGACGCGACCGCGCATCACCTCGAACGGAATCGCGCCGATACGGCCGGTGGCGAGACCGTCGGCGATCGTATCGACTGGACGGCCGATCGACGCGGCCGCATCCGCGGCGAGACTCGCGGACAACTGGGGCGAGCCGGCAGCCTCGACACCGATCACTTCGGCGCTGGGCACGCGAATCGCCAGCGCAGCCGCGACTCCCGCAATCAATCCACCGCCGCCAACCGGGACGATTACGAAGTCGGGGGTAACTTCGTCGGCGATTTCCAATCCTACTGTGCCTTGCCCGGCGATCACTTCAGCATCGTCGTATGCGTCGATGAAGGCACTGCCGCGATCGGCGCACATTTTCACCGCGGCCGCGCGCGCCTCCTGGTAGTCGACGCCTTCGAGCACCACCGACTGGCCGTAGCTGCGGGTCGCGTCGATCTTCGCGATGGCGGCCGTCGTCGGCATTACGATTGTCGCGATGATACCCGCGCGAGTTGCGGCATAGGCAAGTGCCTGGCCGTGATTGCCCGCGCTCGCGGCCACGACGCCGCGCGATTTCTGCTCATCGGTGAGCGTCGCAAGCCGGTTGTAAGCTCCGCGAATTTTGAACGAGCCGGTCTTCTGCAAATTTTCGGGCTTGATGAACACGTGCGCGTCGAGGATTCGATCGAGCGTCGAACTGCGCATGAGCGGCGTAGGCTTGATGATGCCGGCGAGACGGCGGCGCGCCTCTTCGATTTTCGTAGGGATCATCGAGCGCGTGGACGGCATCGGAAGATCTAATGGTGCGAGGCCGGAGTGAATTGTCGCGGGGCGATCGCACCAAATGAATCGCCGTCGAAATCGATTTGGGTGCAGGCGCCGGTCTTGTAGTCGAGGTCGAGCAAGAGGTTGCGGATGGCGCGCCGCTTGATCGAGGCGATCAATGTGGCAACAGCAGCTGGATCGGCAGTTGAGATCGCCGCTACTTCAGAGGCGTCGAGATTGCTGACGTGGCAGAACTCGCGTGCTTTGTCTTCGCTCGAGAACGCGACTACGCCCGCCCACGTCGCACCTTTCTCCTGAAAGACGATCAGCGCGCCCGCGGAATCGAGAAGGAGATAAATCTCTTGCGGCAACGAAGAACTCACGTGCCTTCGACTCTGAGCTTGCCGGTGCGAATTGCCGCCGCGCGCTCACGGACCAGCGCGGGATATGTGTAGTAGTGATCGCCGCTCAAGTGCAGGAACGAGTCGATGTCGACGTCGTCGAGATCGAGCTCCGCGATCGCGCGCTCGGCGGACTTGCGGTCGGGAGCCTTCACGATCGAGTCGTAGAGCGCGCGGCCTTGCGCGGACTGGAAGTCCTCGCGCGGTGGAAGTCCATCGGCGCCGAGTTTGCCTGAATGAAAGTTGTCAAGAATGAAGCGCAACGCTTTCAGTTCGTGGCGCAGGATGTCGATAGGTTTCAGTGAATCGCGCGGCATACCCGCGAGCTTATCGCCGCGAGTTATCGTGATTCAATCAGTCGCCCTTGATCAGGCGATGGATCGCGCTCAGGTGGCGCTGCGAGTCGCGTTTGCGGCCGGCCGCTTCGTACATCTCGGCTGCGTTGCGATGCGCTTCGACATTGGCGGGATCGCATTCGAGCGTGCGCTGAAAACTCCGCAGCGCGTTCTGATACTCTTCTTTTTTTCGATAGAGGAGACCGAGCTTCAGATGCACCTCGGCGCTGGCGGGAACGATAGCGGCGGCGCCCAG
This sequence comes from uncultured delta proteobacterium, assembly GCA_963794325.1. Classification (GTDB taxonomy): domain Bacteria; phylum Desulfobacterota; class Binatia; order Binatales; family Binataceae; genus Binatus. The sequence continues at coordinate 581,185 of CAWCDG010000004.1, forward strand.
CAGATGACGCAACGCGCCGGCCAGATCTCCTTCACGTTCGAGCAGTGTGGCGAGGCGCATGTGCGCCTCGAAGTTGCCAGGTTCACGACCGACCAGCTCGCTGTAGATTGTCAGAGCTTTAAGCGGATCCTCGTCAGCAACCCGGCGTGCTTCTTCGAAACGCTCTCGCACCCGGGCCGGCCCGAAACTGTCCTCGAGTTTGCCGGGCTGATAGCTGCGATCGAAGTCGAAGATCAACTGTCCCGTCTCAACCTCGATGAGCGAGGGACCGTCGCGCACGACGATGCGGCCTTCATCGTTAACCAGTTTCAGCGAGGTGACCGAGCGATCCGGATCGACGAGCGTACGCACCCGCTCGAGAGTCCGCTGAATCGGATCGATATGCTGGCGTGAGCCGAGCAGTTCCTTGGCCAGGCGCATCTCGAGCAGATCGTTGAACGCGAACCGATAATTGCGGCCGCCGAGATTCAGCGGGCGCACGAGATTGCGCTTGACCCAGTAGCGAATACGCTCGGGCGTGACCGCGAGAATCCTCGCAGCCGTGCGCGTGGAAAAAGTCTCGCCCCCGCCGCCCGCCTCTGCCGTCATCTTCACCACCAACGCCGACGAGTATAGGGAGTCGCGGGCATGCTCTCAACGAGGCGTGCGCGGTTTCTTAACACCTGTGGAGTGATCAGCGTGCTAGCCGCGAATTTCCTTGAGTACGCGAATAACACCGACTACTGCGTTGACGCCGTTTTTTGCGTTTTCGATTCGCGCAACGGCCTGCTCGTCGGTCATCGCGGGTCCGATGATCGAGAGGCCGACGGGCTTGTCGAACTCGAGCGACAGCTCGATGCCGGCGCGGGCGATCGCATGCGCGATCACTTCATCGTGATTAGTCTCGCCCTTGATCACTGCGCCAATCATCACGACGCCTTCGATTTCCTTGCGCTGCAGCAGAGCTTTCACGACCGACGCCATGTCGTACACACCGGGGACGCGGACTACTCGCGCGACTTCGACGCCGAGCGACTCGGCATGGCGGCGCGCCCGCTGTTCCATCGGGGTGGTCACCTCGGAGTTGAACTCTGAAACTACGAACGCGATTTTCATATTTTCACTGAGGAATCCAGGTCCACGCTGACGGCGTCGCGAATCTCGACGCCGTTGCCTTTGAGATATGACTTCAACGCGGGAATCGGATGCTCGCCGTAGTGAACGATCGATGCGACGATAGCGGCGTCGGCCACTCCCGCGGTGAACGCGTCGCGCAGATGTGCCGGCTCGCCCGCGCCGCCCGACGCGATCACCGGAATCGAAACTGCCTCGCTGATGCGGCGGGTGATCTCGAGATCGTAGCCGAGCTTGGTGCCGTCGCGATCGATCGAGTTGATGCACAGCTCGCCGGCGCCGAGGCGTTGACCCTCGAGCGACCATGCCAGCGCGTCGCGGCCGGTCGGCTGGCGTCCGCCGTCGATCACGACTTCGTAACCGGTCGGCACTTCGTGACGGACGCCGGTTTTTTTCACTTGCATCGAGAGCACGATGCACTGGCTGCCGAACGCGCGCGCGCCCTCGGAGATCAGCGCCGGATCGCGGACCGCGCCGGAGTCGATCGAGACTTTCTCTGCGCCCGCGAGCAGGACGGCGCGCATGTCTTCGAGAGAGCGGAGTCCGCCGCCGACGCTGAACGGAATGAAAATCTCGCGAGCTACCGCGCGAACCACGTCGAGCATGATACCGCGGCGCTCGTTGGACGCGGTGATGTCGTAGAAGACGATCTCATCGGCGCCTTCGGTGTAGTAGTAACGCGCCATCGCAACCGGATCGCCGACATCGACGTTCTTCAGGAACTGCACACCCTTGGTGACCTTGCCGTCGCGAACGTCGAGGCATGGGATGATTCGCTTCGCAAGCATCGTCAGAAATCCAACCGGCAGAAGTTGTCGAGCAGCTTGAGGCCGGCGGCGCCACTTTTTTCGAGATGGAATTGAGTGGCGATCACGTTGTCGCGCGCGACCGCCGCAGTGAATGGAACGCCGTAGTCGCACGTGCCGATCGCGATCGATGGGTCGTCGGGAATCGGATAATAGGAATTGACGAAATAGAAGTGGGTGTTGTCGGGCACGCCGGCGAAGACGCGATGCGGCCGCGCCTGGCGGACGCGGTTCCATCCGATTTGCGGAACCTTCAGGGGGCGGCCGTCGAGCGACCGCGGATAACGAACGACGCGACCGGCGAGAATGCCGAGGCATTCGGCGCTGTCCTCTTCGCTGCGATCGAACAGCACCTGGATCCCGATGCAGATGCCGAGGAAGGGCTTGCCGGCGCGTGCGACATCGTTGCGCAGAACTTCGACGAGTCCGAGCGCGCGCAGATTTTCCATCGTGGCGCCGGCCGCGCCGACGCCGGGAAGGATCACGCGGTCCGCGGCGACGATGCGCTCGGGGCGATCGGTAATCTCGGATTTGTGGCCGAGGAATTCGAGCGCGCGCTGAACGCTGGTCAGGTTGCCGGCCTTGTAATCGACGATTGCAATCATCGCTGGAATCCAGAGAAAGCGATCATAGCTGGAGTCGTATCGCCACCCAAGGCATCCAGGTCGGCATCGTCGAAGAGTCGTGCGTCTTGCGGAAGTGGAGATCTCAGTCCGGATTCTTGCCTTCGACCGAGTTCTCAAGAACCGCGCCAGTCTTCGCGTCGATTCCGACTTCGTGCTTCTCAGTGTGGTGGCGAATGACGAACGAGTATCGGAGTCCGCTGCCGCCGGATTCCTTTTCGAGTTCCTCAGAGACGATCTTCCCCGGAAAGGTCTTAAGCGCGGTTTCGCGAGCCTGCGGCAGCGTTACGCTCGCCTCGGGAAGATACTTTTCACCGTCAAAGGCAAAGGCAGTCCCAGACAAAACCGTCGCAATCAGAGTGCCGATCAATACTCTACGATATGCAGCCATGATCGGATCATAGCTGGAGTCGCATCGACACCCAAGGCGGCGGGTGCAGGCTGACGAAGAGCGAATCGCGATTTAGATTTCCGCGCGGATGTCCTGCTGGTCGGAGAGGACGCGGACGTTTACGTGATGCTCGTCCGAGTTGCCGAGCGATCCCCAGTGCATCGCGAAGTTCTCGAGCTGGACGTCGGGGTTGAAGCGCTCCGAGACGCCCATCACGACTTCGTCAACGCTTAGAAGAAACGCCATGCGGGCGATCGCATAGACCTGATCGTTGGAGACGACCACCAGCGGGGTGACGGCGCGTCCATGATCCTCGCAAACCTTAACCACCTTACTGAACAGTTTACCCTCGGCGTCGCTGAAGATCTGTCCGCCGTCGCTGGAGGCAAGTCCCTTCTCGGTTCGAACCGTCAGCGCGATCAACTCAGCACTGTCACGCTCGGACAAATAGCGATGCAGATGCGCGAGGTTGTTCGGATCGCGAATAGCAATCAGCTTCTTCTGCGGCCCGAACAGGCCGAGACCGATCGAATCGACCTGGCTTTCCTCGATCAGTTGCAAGTTAAATTTCTCGGGCTCCTCGCCGTAGGCGTGCGCGGCCTGCCCGTTGATTTTTTCCGAAATCAGGAAAATCACGAACAGGCCGAGCGTGAAGCTGATGCCCGAGATTGTTGCGACCTCCTTGGTGAACAGATTGATCACCGCGGTCGCGAACAAAACCAGAAAGGTGAGTGCGAGACCCAGCGGAAAGTCCTTGCCCCACGGACGGAACCATTTCAGATTCAGCGGCATCCGCCACAGGCGATGATACTGATCCTTGTAGCGCAGGATCAGGACCGACAGCGTTTTGAAGACGAAGCTCCAGATGACGCCGAATGCGTAGGCCTCGCCCAGCACGAACATATCGCCGCGGGACAAAACGATCGTGGCAATCTGGAGCATCGCGACCATGTTCACGATGCGATAATTGGTGCCGTATTTCTTATGCGGATGACGGAACCAGTCGAGCAGCACCCCGTCTTCCGCGACGCGCGTGAGCACGCCGGTCGAGCCGACAATCGCGGTGTTAACGGCCCCGGCAAGAATCAGGAATCCAACGAAGACGACGAATGTGCGCAATGCGAGTCGCGCCCACAGCGGTCCGACCATGAACATCGCGAGACCGCCGATCAGGTCGTCGCCGTAATTGGACATACGGACGCTGTCGGGGATGATCATGACGGCAAAGAACGAGACCAGCGAGGTCAGCAGCAGGCTGTAAATGAAGATCACGAGGCCGGTGCGCAGCAGGTTTTTGAGTTTGGGCGCCTCGATCTCACGATTGATTTGTGCGAGAGATTCTTCACCCGACATCGCGAGGATCGAATGGCCGAACGCGATCAGAATTCCCAAGGTGCCAATAGTGCGCGCACCGGGAAAATGCTTGAGCCATCCGAGCGAGTCGTCGGTGAACTTCAATTCGAAGGGCGGCATATGCGCGCCACGCATGAAAATCGTCAGCCCGCACCATCCGATCATCAGCACGGCCATCACGGTCGTGACCTGCATGATGCGCATCGCTTTGCCGCTCGATTCCTCGATGCCGAGAATGTTCTGACGCCAGAAATATACGGTCACGGCGATGGCGAAGAAGGCGGCGGCGAAATCCGGCGGCAGAATGATGCTGGAATGCGCCAGCTTAAGCAGTTCGTTGATCAAGCCGACCAGGTATTGGCCGGCGGAGACGCCGCTTATCGGCCCGGTCAGGATGTAGTCGAACATCAGAGCCGACACCGAGATTTTTGCCAACGTCGAGCCCATCGCTTCCTTGACGACGCGATAGACGCCGCCGCGGGTGAACATCGAGCACGACTCGACATAGACCGCGCGCACCGCGTACGAGAACAGCATGACGGCGAGGATGAAATACGGCGCCGAGCGACCGCACGCCTGCTCGACGATGCCGCCGATGTAGTAGGCCGTCGAGGCGAGGTCGCACAGCACGATCGCGGACGCTCGCCAGAACGAAATGAAGGCGAGCATCCCGGTGGTTACTACGATTGCTTTAGTTTGTTTGCCGAAGGTCGCCTGCGGCTGATGCCGCTCGGCGTCGAAGACTTTTGGAGTCGCAGCCAAGTATGAATCTCCCCGAGCAAACGCCGAAAATGCGGCGTTGCCAGGCAATTCAAAGTGCAAGATGCAGACCGCAATGAATCCGCATGATCCTGCTGTTGTTTAAAAAGCTGGAAGTGCGTACCGCAATGGCGTTGGCGGATGGAGCCATGCAATCTGCAATGTTACGAGAACTAAGGGCTCTTGATGCTGCCGACCTGTCGAGCGGTAGAATGCAAACTGTGCAGCTAACCGGGGAATCGCTTGGCTAACATTCTCGTCGTCGATGACGACCGCAATATTCGCCGCACTCTGGCGGCGAGTCTCGAGTCCGCGAAACATCAAGTGACGGTGGCGGAAAGCGCCGAGCATGCGCTGGAACTATTTGGCCCGTCGGCGCCAGCGGTGGTCGTGACCGACGTTCGAATGGAAGGGATGGGCGGGCTCAAGCTGCTCGAATCGATCAAGCGGCTCAATCCTGCGATGCCGGTGGTGATGATGACGGCATTCGGATCAATTCCCGACGCGGTCGAAGCGATGCGCCAGGGGGCGTACGACTATGTCACCAAGCCGTTCACCGCGGATCATATCGTGCACGTCGTCGCGCGCGCGCTCGAGGTGCAAGAACTGCGGGCCGAGAACAAGGAGCTGCGCGATCGAATCGAGAACCTGACCGAGCCCGAGCCGTTTCTCACGTACAGTCCGCATTCGCGAAAGGTGGCGGAGACGGCGGCACAGGTCGCAGACAGCGACGCGACCGCTTTAATCACCGGCGAAAGCGGCACCGGCAAGAGCATGCTGGCGTCGTACATCCATCGTTTGAGTCCGCGCAAGAACGGCCCCTTCGTGCAGGTCGCGTGCACGACTCTCAGCGAGCATCTGCTGGAGAGTGAGCTGTTCGGGCACGTGCGCGGTTCGTTTACCGGCGCGATAAAAGACAAGCCCGGACGTCTCGAAGCGGCCGAGGGCGGGACGGTGCTGCTCGACGAGATCGGCGACCTGACGCCGGTGGTTCAATCGAAGCTGCTGCGTTTTCTGCAGGAGCGGACGTTCGAGCGGGTGGGCGGCGCACAGACGATCAAAGTCGATGCGAGAATTATTGCGGCGACCAATCAGCATCTCGAGCAATTGGTCAAGGAAAAGCGCTTCCGCGAGGATCTTTATTATCGGCTCAACGTGATCGAACTGCAGGTGCCGGCGCTGCGCGATCGGCCGGGCGAAATCCTGAAGCTGGCAGAACACTTCGCCGCGCAGGCCGCAGAGACGCATCACAAGCCCGCGCATTCGATAGCAGCAGAGGCGCGCGAGGCGCTGGTCTCCTACGCGTGGCCGGGCAATATCCGTGAATTGCGCAACGTGATGGAGCGCGCGGTAATCCTGAGCCGCGGCGAGACGATCGCGCTGAGCGATCTGCCCGACAAAATTCTCGCATCACCCGACAAGCTCGATCACAGCCACACGCTGGAGCAGATGGAACGGCGGCATATCGAAGTAGTACTCGAACAGGCGGTGACGCTGGAAGAGGCGGCCGAGATGCTGGGAATCAACGTCGCGACATTGTGGCGAAAGCGCCGGCGATACGGCCTGGACTGACAACGGGCTTTGCGGGCGACGGTTGAAGCGTCGCCAAAATCGCAGCTGTGAACGCGGGATCGTCAAACAAACGCGCAAATGCGTCCTCCAACGATCCCTGAAGCTCGCGTGAAAAACACTTGTCAAGATAAAAGTAGGCGGTGGTGGGCGCGCCCTCGCCGCGCACGATTTTTGAATACAGAACTTTGCCGGATTGCGGCTGGACCTGAACGCGCATCGAAAGAGTCCCGCTTGCGTGAATTCCCGACATGTCGGATTCAACGACCGCCTCAAATCGGCCGAGTTGAATAACGACCAGCGCGCCGCCGTTACCGATCTTGAATCCGCGCGCTTTCAATTCAGTCTCAGCCGCCCCCTTCAGGGTGTCCACGGGGTCTTTGACGCGGGAATAATTCGTCTGTTTTATCGGATCGATCGAGTTCCAGAGCGAGTCGGACGCGGGAGCCTGTAGATCCTCCACTCTGACTTCTACCGCAATTGCGCCGGCGTCTTTAACCGGATGCACGCTTTCCTGCGGGACGTAGTTGATCGGCTCTTCTCGTGCAGTTGCGCATCCCGCGATGAGCGATGCGGCGAAGATCATAAACGCAGCCGCGCGTAATTCGCGATAGCGATCGGAAAGCATCGATAGTTCAATTATCAGTTGTTTGGGCTGCGGAAAATGGTGAGCGAAGGCGAGTGCACAGCGGCGCGCCCCTCGATGGAGCGCGCCGCGCACGGGCGAAATCCTGATGCGTTTGGTGATGCGGGCTAGGACTTTTTGTTCATCGCGCCTTCGAGACGGCTGTGACTCTGCACGCAAGTGCCGAGGCTGGTGAACGGATCCGGCCAGTCGTGCTTTACGCAATATGGCAGCGCCGTCATGTCGGTTTCACTGTATCCGCGCGCCGAGAGATCCTTCCTGATGCAATCGCTGTGCGCTTTGTTGGAGCCTGCAACGGCCGCGGCGTCGTCGGCAGCTTCAGTTATCAACGCGTCGCGCAGTTCGATCTTCACCTGCGGATCCTCGCTCTTGCCGAGTGAACCCGCGACGTTGCTCGACGGCCCGCAAACCCCGACCGAGTCGATAAACGCCTCTTCGAGCCCGACCGTGCTGAGATCTTTTGCGAATCCCACACTCACCGCGGTCATCAGGATGCTGGTCGCGATCATTGCCACAGCAAATCGTTTCATCACATTCGCCCTCCAGGTTGAGATGTGACCGCGTGAAAATGAAACCGGCCCCATCGTTGATGACAATACGCTTATCTGTAGAATCGACAGCCAAAAAAGTCCAGCGACCGACCCCGCGCTCCCGTTCCGCAAGGCACTCGGCTTGACGGAAACTCCCGCTTGATGAAAGTGTCGGGTCAGTCAGACCAAAGGAATCTACCATGGCGAAAATTGCTCTTGCCTGCACGATACTCCCCGACAGCCCGCCGACGCGCCTGATCGAATGGTCGCGCGCGGCGGAGGACGCGGGCTTTTCCGGCGTCTTCATGACCGAGGCGAATAACGACTCGCTGGCATGCTCGCTCGCGCTCGGGCTTCACACCAAGCGAATCAAGCTCGGCACCGCGATCACGAACATTTATCTGCGTCATCCGAATCTGCTCGCAAACGAAGCCGCGGCAGTCCAGGAATTTACCGGCGGCCGATTTATCCTCGGCCTCGGCACGGGGCATCGCGAAGGCAACTCCGCGCTCGGAATCGACATGGGAGTTCCGCTGACCCGGATGCGCGAAACGGTGAAGACCTTGCGCGCCATGCTCGACGGCGGCAAGACGGGGCCGCGGGTCAGCACGAAGCTTCCGCTTTACCTGGCGGGCGTATCGCGCCCGATGGTCAAGCTGGCCGGCGAAATCGGCGACGGCGTGATCTTCAACTTCTTTCCGCCGGCGCGGGTCAAGGAAGCGCTCGGCGAGTTGGCCGATGGGGCGAAGATTGCAGGCCGCGACGTGAAACAGATTGAGCCGACGCTGTTCGCGACCGCCTTCATTTCGGATGACCTGGAGGCCGCGCGGCGTCCCGCGCGCAAGCTGCTATCTCGCTACGGCGCGCTGAAGTTCTACGGCAACATGATGGCGCATTCGGGATTCGAGCGCGAAATCGCGGCGATTCGCGCGGCGGGCCGCGATGCCGACGCGGCGATTAAAGCCGTCAGCAACGAGTTGATCGACGCGACGCTAGTGGTGGGATCGGAGGCGCGGGTTCGGGAGCGGCTGCAGGAGCTATGCGCGCCGGGAATCGGCACCGCGATCGTGTTCACGAATCCGGTCAACGAAGATCGCAACGCGGCCGTGATGCGAACGATCCGCGCGCTCAAGCAATAGAGCGGCTCGCCCTTAACAGGCCGTCTAGGGCTGATCTTCCTGATCGCCGGCGCTTTGATCGTTGGTGTCGCGAGCCAGCGCAACGCGATCGAAGAATCGCTTGATGCGCCGAGCGTTGACGCCGAAGTCACCGATTCCGTCGCGCGATTTCGAGCGCATCTCGATCAAGCTGGCTCCGTCCGGCGTCGGCCGTACCTGGATCACGACGTCATCGTTGAAATGCCAGAGCTTTGAAGTCGCGACGGCCTCGAGCGTATTGGTGGCCGGATCCGAATACGTAATCGTCCACGTCGGTGAGGCCTTGGCGACTTCGGTCACGCGCGCGAACGCGTCGGCCGGGGAAAGGCGTTCCTTGATCGGACCGATCGGGCCGTAGCCCTTGAGCTGCCGGTCGGCGTATTTCGCCTTGTCGTATTTCATGTCGCGATTCGGCTCGTGCTGCAGCTTCTGCGCGTTGACGAACTCGGGTGGATTATCAAAGTCGGTCGTGATGTCGTTGATAGGCGGGTACTTGGAACTGCGCAGCACAGTCACGATCAGCGGCAGCGCGATTACGGCGCACACCACCGTGGCTATCACCGCGCGATTACGTCCGGCGCTCGCCTGAGGTTTACGCGTCAGAAAAATCGCGAGCAGGCCGACCAGGAGGCCGATGATGCTCAGTAGAAATGCCAGCGCAAATAGCTGAAACCCCATGAATGGCGCAATCAGATGGAAGTGCGCGCCGACCATTCCCGCGGCGATCATCGCGATTGCTATAAGCGCGTCGTAGTACGCGAGCCATGCAAAAGTCATTCGTCTTTCCCCCGAAAGAGATTTGCGTTCACGCCTGGTTCCTGATTCCCCGGACCACGAATTGCGGCAATACGAACAGAAACGATCCGCTCGCGACGGCGCGATCGATATCGGCGAACCAACCTTCGACCTCGGCCGCCGCGATCTTGCCGGAATCGCGAGCATACCGCGCGAAGCTGGCTTTCAGCATCGGCAACGAGCGTCCCGCAGTATCCGCGCCGGCATGAATTTCAACTTTCACATCGTCAAGACCGGCCGCGCGAAAGAGCCGATAGAGTTGCCGTCCAATCTGCGGCTCCCTGATAGCGATCGCCTTCGACGCCGCGAGGATTCGATCGCTGCGTTCACGACCGTCGCGACCGATGTCGAGCGCGATCATGTCCCAGTCGCTGTCAACCGCGACGACCACCCCGCCCGGCGCGGTCACGCGGGCCATTTCCGCGACAGTATCGGCTGCGGAATCGACATATTCAAGGACGTTTTTGCACCACACCCGGTCGAATGAAGCGTCGGGAAACGGGAGTGGTGGAAACGCACTATGCACGAACTCCGCCGGCAGCTTCGCTTCGCGTGAACGTGCGCTGGATCGCTCGACGAATTCCGCGTTGATATCGACACCGGTCACCTTGCCGCCGGGAGCGACGCGCCGTGCGAGCTCGAAGGTGGTGTGACCTGGTCCCGAGCCAACATCTAACACTCGCAAACTCGCTTTGAGATCGAGCGGGCGCAGCAGCGGCTCCATCGCGGGATGATACGCAAGGATCTTGTCGTACGCGCTGTGGCGGTCGGAGTCGATATCGACCCAGTGCTGCTTGTAATAAGGCTCAGGCATGGCTGATGACCGTTCAGACGAGTCGGAGTTCCTTCATCGCGACGCGCAGTTTCTCGGCGGGACCGGCGGTCATCGGGACCAGCGGCATCCGCAACTCGTTGGCGCATTTGCCCATGAACGCGAGGGCCTGCTTGATGGGAATCGGATTTGTTTCGACGAACAGCGCACGCATCAGCGGCAGCAGCCGGAAATGGATCTCGCGAGCCTTCGCCAAATCACCAGCCAGCGCGGCGGCCGCGAGATCGTGCATCTCGCGCGGAACGATATTGCTGCAGGTGCAGATCACACCCTTCGCGCCGAGCGCGATGAGGGGGAGCGTGAGCGCGTCGTCGCCGGACAGAATCGTTATCCGGTCGCCACACATCTTTAAGATGTCCGAGGACTGATCCATCGAGGCCGACGCTTCCTTGATGCCGACGATGTTCTTGATCTCAGCGAGCCGCGCCACCGTCTCCGGCAAAATGTTCGACGCCGTGCGTCCGGGGATGTTGTACATGAACAGCGGGAGATCGACGCTCGCCGCGATCGTCTTGTAATGGCGGTAGATGCCATCCTGGGTCGGCTTGTTGTAGTAGGGCGACAGCAGCAGCGCGCCGTCCGCGCCCATCTCGCGCGCGGCCGCAGTCAGACGAATCGCCTCGGCAGTCGAGTTCGATCCGGTGCCCGCGATCACCGGGACGCGCTTTCGCACCTGCTCGATCGTGAGCTTGATTACGCTGTCGTGCTCGGCGTGCGTGAGCGTCGCGGATTCACCGGTCGAACCGCACGGGACCAGCCCGTCGATTCCGCTCTGAATCTGCCATTCGATCAGGTCGCGCAACGCAGGCGCGTCCACCTCGCCGTCGCGAAACGGCGTGACCAGAGCAGTCAGTGCGCCATTGAACATCGTTCGAAGCCTCCCGCCTTTTTCATTTCACTTTTTCACTGGGACCATTTCGTCGGCGCCCAGCTCGACTGCGCCGCTAAAAACCTCGATGGCGTTGCCGGTCATGAAGACGTGATTCGCATCGGCGCCGTCGGCACGCCATTCGACTTCAAGATTGCCGCCGCGCAACTCGACGGTCGCGGTCCGTTCGCAATGATTGGTGAGCACCGCTGCAACCAGCGCGGCGCAGGCTCCAGTTCCGCATGCCCAGGTTTCGCCCGAGCCGCGCTCCCATACACGCATCTTAAGATTGCGGCGCGAGGTTGCGAAAATGAACTCAGTATTCACGCGGCGGGGAAAAAACGGGTGATGCTCGAACTCGCGGCCCAGCGCGGCGAAATCGCGATCCTGAAGCTTGAAGACACCGTCATCGGCAACGAACAAAACGCAGTGCGGATTACCCATCGAGACCGCCGTGATCGACTCGCGGCGGCCTGCAACCTCGAGTGGGTAGTCTATGATTCGGCCGTCTGCTTTCACCGGGATGTCGCGGCCTTCGAGAATCGGTTCGCCCATATCGACCGTCGCGCTGACAACGCGGCGGCCTTCGAGCCGGAGCGCGACCGTCTTCAGCCCAGCGTCAGTCTCGACGACCATTGGATTGGCGCGGACCAGGCCGCGCTCGAACGCGAGCCGCGCGAGGCATCGAATTCCGTTGCCGCACATGTCGCCGCGGCTGCCGTCCGCGTTGTACATCTCCATTCGGATGTCGGCATTGCTCGACGGCGCGAGCATGATCAAGCCGTCGGCACCGATCCCAAAGTGACGATCAGAAAGTTTGACGGAGAGCGCTGGCGGATCGGCGGGACGCGCGCGCATCGCGACTATATAGATGTAGTCGTTGCCGCATCCGTGCATTTTGGTGAATTCAAGCGTTGCCATCGCGTTCACGCCGTCTTCAGGTCAACCATATGTTCGCCGCGAATCTGATCCTCGAAAGTATCGCGCTCACGAATCACGTGCACGTCGGCGCCGTCAACGAGAACTTCGGGCGCGCGCGGGCGGCTGTTGTAGTTCGACGACATGACGAAGCCGTAGGCGCCGGCGCTCATCACGGCGAGCAGGTCGCCCTCCTCGGGCATAGCCATCTCACGCTCACGCGCAAAGAAATCGCCGCTCTCGCAAACCGGACCGACGATATCCGCAGTCACGGTTTTGCCCCGCTTGCGCCGATCGACCGGAACGATCTCGTGATACGCTTCGTAGAGCACCGGACGAATCAAATCGTTCATCGCGCCGTCGATGACGACGAAGCGTTTCACGTCGGTTTCTTTATTGTAAAGCACCTTCGTCACGAGCATGCCCGCGTTGCCAACCATCACGCGTCCCGGCTCGGTGATAATCCTGAGCCCGAGACCCACGATCGGCTTCAGCAGCGCGTGCGCGTATTCCGACGGTGGCGGAGGCTGCTCCTGATAGGGGATTCCGAGGCCGCCGCCGAGATCGAGATACTTGAGCGCGATTCCCGCATTGCGGAGACGCCCGACGATGGCGGCAACCTTCTGTCCCGCTTCGGCAAATGGCGCCATCTCGGTTATCTGCGATCCGATGTGCGTGCTCAGCCCAACGATTTCGAGCTGTGCCAGCGCCGCCGCCTCAGCGTAATACTCGTCAACCTGCGAGAGCGGCACACCGAACTTGCTGTCGCGATGCCCGGTTGAAATGTGCGGATGCGTCCCCGGATCGAGATCGGGATTCACGCGCAGACTAACCGGCGCGCGATGCTTCATCCGCCCCGCGACTTCCGCGATGCGGTGCAGCTCGGGGCGCGACTCGACGTTGATCATGAGGATGCGGGCTTTGAGCGCAGCCTCGATTTCCTCGTCAGTCTTGCCGACACCCGAGAAGACAATCTTGCGCGGGTCCGCGCCGACCCGGAGGCATCGCATCAGCTCGCCGACCGACACGATGTCGAATCCGGCGCCCATCGAATCGAACAATTTCAGGATGCTCAGATTCGAGAGCGCCTTCATCGCATAGCAGATCAGATGATCGGTGCCGGCAAAAGCCTCGTCGAACACCCGGTAATGCCGCCTGAGAGTGCGCGCGCTATAAACGAAAAAGGGAGTGTTGATTCGCCTCGCCAGGTCGGCGATCGGCACGTCTTCCGCGTAAAGTTGATCGTTGCGGTATTCGAAGTAGTTCATGGCGCTGTCGCGATACGAAAGATCGTTTCTATCATAGCGCGGCCCGGCGAATAAACGGACATTCGCGGCAGTCTCGGGGCCTCCCCGATGCTATTGAATCGGAACAGGTGTAGGCACGACGAAATTTTCAGGATTGGGCGGCGCCGACGCATTCTTGCGGACGATCGTCACGTCGTTGGACGGCTCGCTGACGTAACCGTCGGTGGTGCCGGAGGTCACCTGGTAATGATAGGTCTTGCCCATAATCGTCGAGCCGTCGATGAACTCGAATGTATTTTGGACCTGGAAACGGCCCTGGTCGTTCACCTGGATGTCGCCGATCTTCGCGGCGGGCTTGCCCTCCTCCGCACGCGAGATTGTGAAGCTGCCGAGGTCCTTCATCTTCGCGCCACCGGCGTAGTTTTCAGGGCGATCCCAGGACAAGCGAATACCCTCTTTCGCGTTGGCGGCCTCGAGGCTGGCGATTTTTTCGGGACGTGCAGCCTCCGGTGGTATCGGCTGTGACTTGACGCCGCATCCGATGACGATCGCGCTGGCGAATGCGGCGATCGCCACTGTGAGCGTCAACCAATTCGCACGATGGTTTTCCCGATTCATCGACGTCCGAGCTCCTTGAGGCGGCGCTTGACTGTGGACGGTGCCGGACCGCCTTCGATAGTGCGCCGCGCGATCGAGTTTTCCGCTCGAAGAAGCGCGATAGCATCGGCGCCAAACGCGCTCGAATGCTGCCGCAACTCGTCGATACTCAAATCTTCGAGCGTTCTGTCCGCTTGGGCTGTCTCGCGAACGATAGCACCGACGATTTCATGCGCCTCGCGAAATGAAGTGCCGCGACCGACCAGGTATTCCGCAAGATCCGTGGCCAGCGCAAATCCGCCGGCCGCTGCGCGCATGCGCTTCGGGTCAAAGCGGAGCGCCGGCCACAACTTCGCAAACAGATCGAGCGCCGGCTTCAACGCGTCCAGCGCATCGAACACGCGCTCCTTGTCTTCCTGCAAGTCCGAATTATAGGCGAGCGGCAGGCCTTTCAAGACCGTCAGCATCGCGACCAGATCGCCAATCACGCGGCCAGTCTTGCCGCGAATCAGTTCGAGCAGGTCGGGATTCTTTTTCTGAGGCATCATCGAGCTGCCCGTCGAGAATTCATCGGGAAGCGCGGCGAAGGCGAACTCCGCGGTCGTCCAGAGAATTATTTCCTCGCTCATGCGTGACAGATGCACCTGCGTGAGCGCGGCGGCCGAGAGAAAATCCACGACGAAGTCGCGATCCGACACCGCGTCCATGCTGTTGTTGGTGATCGCCTTGAATCCGAGCGCACGCGCGACCATCCGGCGATCGAGACGAAGCGTCGTACCAGCTAAAGCGCCTGCGCCAAGCGGCATGACAGCGGTGCGCGCCGCGGCCTGCTCGAAACGCTCGCGATCCCGCCCGAGCATTTCGACGTATGCAAGCAGATGATGCGCGAGCGTCACCGGCTGTGCCCGTTGCATATGCGTATAACCGGGCATGATCGTGGCGACGTGTCGCCGCGCGAGCCGAATGAGCGTCGCGCGCAATTCGGCGACCAGCGCGATCACGCCGGCAATCTCGTCGCGCAGGAACAGGCGCATGTCGAGTGCGACCTGATCGTTGCGCGAGCGCCCGGTGTGCAGCATGCGCCCCGGCTCGCCAATCGATGCGATCAGCCGGCGCTCGATCGCGAGATGGATATCTTCATCTGCGATATCGAACTTGAACCGTCCACCAGCGATCTCATTTTCGATGCGCTCGAGTCCGCCGACGATCGCCCGCAGCTCGTTCGCCTTTAGCAATCCAACCTTCGCGAGCATTTGCGCGTGCGCGATCGATCCACGAATGTCGTGCCGAAAAAGCCGCCGGTCGAACGGCAACGACGCCGTGAATTCTTCGACCTCGGGCAGACGGCCGCGCGCAAATCTTCCGCGGATGAGATTTTTCCGGCTGCGACGCACTTTCACGATCAGACGAGCTGGGCGGTCCGCGACGCGATAGTCAATTGAGCGGCCGTAACTGGCACGAGCATCCGCGCGCCGCACAACTCATCGATCCGTCGGGATGCGTGATGTGGACGTCCAGCTTGTGATGGCAGTGGTCGCAATCTCCGGTGCGCGGCGGACGAGGCACCAGCTTGGGCTGCGAGCGCACTGGTTTGAACTGGATGACTTTGCCCAACTCGATCAGTCCTTTTGGTTCGCACGAGCCAGTGCCCGAAGCCTCAGGCCGGCGAGCCGGATGAGTCCGTCGGCGTCGGCCTGATTGTATCCGCCGGCTTCTTCGAAGCTCGCGATCTTCGGGTCATACAGCGAGTTCGGCGATTTGCGGCCGGCGATCCACACACCGCCCTTGAAGAGCTTCAGTCGGGCCACTCCGTTCACGTTTTTCTGCGTGTCGTCCACCAACGCTTGCAGCGCCTCACGTTCGGGCGCAAACCAGTATCCGTAATACACCATTTCCGCGTAGCGTGGGATAAGCGAGTCCCGCAGATGCATCACCTCGCGATCAAGCGTTAGCTGCTCGACTGCGCGATGCCCATGAAAGAGGATCGTCACGCCCGGAGTCTCGTAAACCCCGCGCGATTTGATTCCGACGTAGCGATTCTCGACCAGATCGACGCGGCCGATGCCGTGGCGCCCGGCGATTTCGTTGGCGCGCTCGATGATCTTGGCGGGCGCCAGTTTCTCTCCATTTATCGCGACCGGATTACCGCCGGCGTATTCGATCTCGACGTACTCCGGCTTGTCCGGCGCGTCTTCGGGCGAGACGGTCATCCGAAACATATCGTTATAAGGTTCGCGCCACGGGTCTTCGAGAATGCCGCCTTCGTAACTGACGTGGACCATGTTGCGATCCATCGAGTACGGCTTCTCGGCGGTCACCTGCACGGGAATTTTCTTTTCGTTGGCGTATGCGAGCATGTCGGCGCGGCCTACGAACGGCCAGTCGGTACGCCGCCACGGCGCGATGATCTTCAAATCTGGCGCGAGCCGCGCAAAGGTCAGCTCGAAGCGCACCTGGTCGTTGCCCTTGCCGGTGCATCCGTGAGCGACCGCGTCGGCGCCTTCTTCGCGCGCAATCTCGACCAGTTTCTTGGCGATGACCGGCCGCGCGATCGAGGTGCCGAGCAGGTAGTAGCCCTCGTACACGGCGTTGGCGCGCAGCATCGGAAAAACGAAGTCGCGCGCGAATTCCTCGCGAAGGTCGACGATATAAAGTTTGCTCGCGCCGGTCTTGAGCGCCTTTTCTTCGAGGCCATCGGTCTCGTCGCCCTGGCCTACGTCCGCGCAGTAGGCGATCACCTCGCATCCGAACTGATCTTTGATCCAGCGGAGCATCACCGAGGTGTCGAGTCCGCCCGAGTAGGAGAGCACCAGTTTGTTTATTTTCTCAGTTGCCACGATTCTTAACGCGCGTCACTCCGGCGACGGCGAAGTAGTCTGCAAAATTTCGGGACGTATCAGCCAGACCATCACGGCTTTCTGCGCATGCAGCCGGTTCTCAGCCTGATCGAGCACGACCGAGCGCGGGCCGTCGATCACGTCGTCGGTGATTTCCTCGCCACGATGCGCCGGCAGGCAATGCATCACAATCGCGCCCTTGCGCGCATGCTTCATCAACGCGTCGTTGACCTGAAAGCCCTTGAAGTCGCGCCGTCGCTGCACCGCTTCCTTCTCGCGGCCCATCGAGGTCCACGTATCAGTGTAAACGACGTCGGCGTCCTTCACCGCCTCGGCGGGATCGTCGGTGAGCGTGCCGATCTCTTCGTTGCGCAGGCGCTTCATGAAATCCTTATCGGGCTCGTAGCCCTTGGGACTCGCGAGCCGAAGCTCGAATCCCGCGAGCGCCGCCGCTTCGATCCAGCTCTGCGCGAGGTTGAAGCCGTCGCCCACGAACGCGACGCGCACTTTCCTGAGATCGCGTCCGAACCGTTCCTGCAGCGTCATCAGATCGGCGAGCAACTGGCATGGATGCAGCAAATCGGTGAGCCCGTTGATGACCGGGACGCTTGCTTCGCGCGCCAGCTCGACCGCGGTCTCATGCGAGAAAGTGCGAATCATGATCAAATCCACGGCGCGGGAAATGTTGCGCGCGACATCCTTGACCGATTCGCGCTCTCCGATACCGATATCATTCGGCGCGAGATAAATCGCATGCCCACCAAGCTGCGCCATCCCCGTCTCGAAAGTGACTCGCGTCCGCAGCGACGGCTTTTGAAATACCATCGCGAGCGTGCGGCCGCGCAGGTACGGATGTTCGAGTCCGATCTTGAGCTCGGCCTTCAGGCGCGCGCCGAGCGCGAGCAGTCCGTTGAGTTCCGCCGTCGATAGCGAGCTGAGATCGAGAAGGTCGCGTTTCATTTCGGGACTGGCACGCTCTTGAGCGCACTCTCGATAATCGCGAGGCCGGCGTCCGCTTCCTCGCGGGTGAGGTTCAGCGGCGGCAACAATCGCAGCACGTTGCCCGCAGTGCCATTGACGAGCAGGCGGTGCTTGAGGCACGCCTCGACAATCGGACGCGGATCGTGCTTGAGCACCACCCCGATGATCATGCCGAGTCCGCGGACCTCGACGATCCGATCGCACGAGCGCGCAAATTTACGGAGCCGCTCGAGGATATAGCCGCCGACGCTCGACGCGTTCTCGAGTACGCCGTCCTGCTCGAGCGCGTCGATCACGCCGAGCGCTGCGGCGCATGCCACCGGATTTCCGCCGAAGGTGCTGCCATGGCTGCCCGGTGTGAAGCTCGACGCAATTTCGGCCTTCGCGATCATCGCGCCGATCGGAAGGCCACCGCCGAGCGCCTTGGCCAGCGTCACGATGTCGGGTTTGATGCTGACGTGCTCGTAGGCGAAGAAGCGGCCCGTGCGGCCCAATCCGGTTTGTATTTCGTCGAGTATCAGCAGCAGCTTGTTGCGATCGCACCAGTCGCGCAGTCGCTTCAGGTAATCCGCGTGCGGCACGACCACGCCGCCCTCGCCCTGGATCGGCTCGACCATCACGCCGACGGTTTCGTCGCGCCGCGCACGGTCGAGCGCCGCGAGATCGTCGAATGGCACGAATCTGAAGCCGGGCATCATCGGCTGAAACCCCTGATGGTACCGCTCCTGGCCGGTCGCGCTCACAGTCGCGAGGGTGCGTCCGTGGAATGAGCCGAGCGTCGTCACAATCTCGAAGCGCCCGCCGCCGGTGTCGCTGCCCCATCGTCGCGCGAGCTTTATCGCAGCCTCGTTGGCCTCGGCTCCACTGTTTCCTAAAAAGACCTGTCCGTTGCCGAAATGATTCGCCAGCCGCTCGACCAGTCGCGCCGTCGGCTCGGTATGAAAAACGTTGGAGACGTGCGTGAGCTTTTCCGCCTGTTCCTTGATCGCGCGCACGACGCGCGGATTTCCGTGACCGAGGCTGGTGACCGCGAGGCCGCAGAAAAAATCGAGATAGCGGTTGCCGTCGGCGTCATAAAGATACGCGCCGTTGCCGCGCGCGAAGGCGAGCGGAAGGCATCCGTAAACGTCCACCATGTTGCGATGCGTGAGTTCTATTATCTCGGCGTTATTCATCGAGCTTTGCCGGCCTGTGCGCTCCGAGCGGTGTTCCTCAACGCCGACACTTTGGCGCGGCGCTGCACCACTTCGGTGCCGATTCCGGAGCGGGTGAAGATTTCGAGCAGGACAGCGTGCTTGTTGCGGCCGTCGATAATGTGGGTCTTCGCGACGCCCTTGTTCAGCGCCTCGATGCAACATTCGACCTTCGGAATCATCCCTTCATGAATCACGCCGCGCGCGATCAGGCGGCGCGCTTCGGCCGCGTCGAGGGTCGAGAGCAGTTTGCCGTCTTTATCTTTTACGCCTTCGACGTCGCTCAGCAGAATCAATTTTTCCGCCTTGAGCGCGGCTGCGATTTCGCCCGCCGCGGTGTCGGCGTTGATGTTGTAAGTCTGGCCGTCGCGGCCGAACCCGGTTGGCGCGATCACCGGAATAAAATTGCTCGCCTCGAGCGTGCGCAACACTTCCGGATTGACGCGATCGACTTCACCGACGAGGCCGATATCGACCCGCGAGCGTTTGCCGTTGTCGTCGGTGACGACCATCCGCATCTTGCGCGAGCGAATCAGGTCGCCGTCCTTGCCCGACAGCCCGACCGCGCGGCCGCCCATCCGAGAAATCGTCGCAACGAGGTCCTTGTTGATTCTCTGAAGGACCATCTCGGCCGCTTCCATCGTCGCCGGATCGGTCACGCGCATTCCGCGCACGAAACGCGACTTGAGCCCGAGCTTGCCGATCAGTTCGGTAATTTGTGGGCCGCCGCCGTGCACGACAATCGGGTTGATGCCGACCAAATCGAGCAGCACGACTTCCTGCGCAAAACTTTCGCGCATCTCCTCGGTCTGCATCGCATGCCCGCCGTACTTGATGACGAACGTTTTCCCGCGAAAGCGCCGAATATACGGCAGCGCTTCGATCAGCACGTCGGCTCGATTGTGGGTAGCCTCTTTCACGCCCTAAGAGTTTCTCCAAAAAGAGAAATCAAAACAGTATTACACGCGCGGTGCAATGTGTTGCCTGCGTGGCGGTTAACACCACTGTACCGGATGGACGGGAGCTACAGGATATAGCGCGACAAATCTTCGTCCTTGACGATTTCGTCGAGGCGGCCGTGAACGTATGCGGCGTCGATAGTCAGGTCGCGATCCGGCAGCTCCGGCGCGTTGAATGAGAGCTCTTCGAGCAGGCGTTCGAGCACCGTATGCAGCCGGCGTGCGCCTATATTCTCCGAGCGCCCGTTCACCTTGGCCGCGATTTCCGCCAACGCCGCGACGCCGTCCTCGGTGAAGCGCATGTGCACGCCCTCGGTCTCCATCAGCGCGACGTATTGGCGGGTCAACGCGTTCTCCGGCTCGGTCAGGATACGGATGAAGTCCTCTCGCGTGAGCGCCTTAAGCTCGACGCGAATCGGAAAGCGTCCCTGGAACTCTGGAATCAGGTCCGACGGCTTCGAGGTGTGAAATGCCCCCGACGCGACAAACAAAATGTGGTCGGTCTTGACCGCGCCGTATTTCGTATTGACGGTCGAGCCTTCGACAATCGGCAGCAGATCGCGCTGCACGCCTTCGCGCGAGACATCCGGCCCGTGCGATTCGCGTCCGGCGATTTTGTCGATCTCGTCGATGAACACGATGCCCGATTGCTCGGCGCGCGTGACGGCCTCGTGCGCGACCGCGTCCATGTCCACCAGCCGCGCCGCTTCCTCCACGGTCAGCAACTCGAGCGCCTCGGGGATTTTCACCTTGCGCGTGCGCGTCTTCTTGGGCATGAGCTGATTCATCAGCTCCTTCATGTTGAGGCCCATCTCCTCCATGCCTTGCGGCGTGAAGACTTCAATATTCGGCACGGCGTTCGCGCTGACTTCGAGCTCGACCTCGCGATCGTCAAGATGGCCGCCGTTGAGCAGCTTGCGCAATTTCTCGCGCGTGTCCTTGTGCGAGTTATTGTCCACTGCCTCGATATTCCCCTCGGGCGTGATACCGGCGGGACGGCGAACTTTGGTCGGGGCCGGGAACAGGATATCGAGCAATCGCTCCTCGGCATTCTCGCGCGCCTTGACCGCCACGCGATCGCGCGCCTCGTCGCGGACCATCTTGACCGCGATTTCTGCGAGATCGCGAATCATCGACTCGACGTCGCGCCCGACGTAGCCGACCTCGGTGTAGCGCGAGGCTTCCACCTTGACGAATGGCGCCTGCGCCAGCCGCGCGAGTCGTCGAGCAATTTCCGTCTTGCCGACACCGGTCGGCCCGATCATCAGGATATTCTTGGGCGCGATTTCGTCGCGCAACTCGGGCGCGACATTCTGCCGGCGCCATCGATTGCGCAAGGCGATCGCAACTGCGCGCTTCGCGTCATGCTGTCCGACGATATAGCGGTCGAGCTCCGAGACAATCTCGCGCGGCGTCATCACTTGGGGAACTGACATTGGCTGGAAACTTCCTGAGGCTACAGCTCTTCGAAGACGAATTGGTCGTTGGTGTAAACGCAGATTTCCGACGCGATTTTCATCGCGCTTTCGGCGATCTGCCGGGCCGTCATGCCTGAGCCATGCCGAATCAGCGCGCGTGCGGCAGACAGCGCATAGTTGCCGCCGGATCCGATCGCCAATATTCCATCGTCGGCCTCGAGCACATCCCCGACGCCGGAGATAAGCAGCGAGCTCTCCTTGTCTGCGACTACCAGCATCGCCTCGAGCCGCCGCAGGATTCGATCGGTGCGCCAATCCTTGGCCAGCTCGACCGCCGCGCGCCGGAGCACTCCATTGTATTCCTGCAGCTTCGATTCGAACTTGTCGAATAGCGTCAGCGCATCCGCGGTCGATCCCGCGAAACCCGCCAGCACGCGATCCTGATGCAGCCGGCGCACTTTCTTCGCCTTGCCTTTCATGATCGTTTGGCCGACGGTCACCTGCCCGTCACCCGCCATTACGACGTGCCCTTCGTGGCGCACGCTCAGAATCGTGGTGTGGCGAAACACGACGCCCGGCTCGATACCTCTGTCAGACTCGTGGAAAGGCACGTCGATAAACCTCTTTCAAATGATTCACGCTCACATGAGTATAGCGCTGCGTGGTCGCCAAACTCGCATGCCCGAGCATCTCCTGTATCGATCGCAAATCGGCGCCATTGCCAAGCATATGCGTTGCGAACGAGTGACGCAGCCCGTGCGGTGTGACGCCCGCGGTGAGCCCGGCGGCCTCGATTCTCTTCTGTAGAATCATTTCGACGCTGCGCGTGGTCAGCCGTCCGCCGCGAAGATTCGTGATGACGGGACCATCATGCTCCCATGCCACCGGCATCGCAGTCTTCCACTTTTTCAATGCGTCCAGGGCGGGCTCGCCGAGCGGCACGAGACGATCCTTGTTACCCTTGCCCGCTCGGACCATCACCATTCCAAGCTCTTCGTCGATATCGCGCCAGTTGAGGCCGACCAGCTCGCCGACGCGCAGGCCTGACGAGTACAGCGTCTCGAAGATCGCGCGATCGCGGATGGAGGCGGGCGTGGAGTCGTCGGGCGATGACGAAAATTCGAGCAGGCGGCGAACTTCGTCCTCCTGCAATATCGAAGGCAGGCCCCTGACGTTCTTGGGCGAGCGAATCGTGCGCGCAGGACTTGCGGCGCCAATCGTCGTCTCGCGATAACGGAAAAACGCCTTGATCGCGCTCAGCCGGCGTTGAACGGTGGCCCGAGCAGCATTGTTTTTCATCAGTTCAGCAAGGTAGCTGCGGACATGATCTGCCGTGATACTTGCGACCTCGATCTCGTCGAGACGCTTGCCCAATATCGCCGCCCGCTCGATCAGAAAACTTCGGAACGCTAGCAGGTCGCGGCGATAGTTCGTCACGGTATTGTCGGCGGCGCGCGACGCTTTTTTCAGTGCGCCAGCAAACGCCTCGACCTCGGCTCCCATCATCTCGCGCGCACCCATCTGAGCCGTTATGCTATCAGCGGCGATTCGACCGACAAAGCGCGCTTTTTTCGTGCGACACCAAGAACCCCAGCCTTAGCTATGAACTGTTGGCATTGCGCGAAAAAAATCGAAGTCGTCACCGGTGAGCGCATCGGTTTTCGCGACGAATGCCCCGGATGCGGCCGCGCGCTACATTCATGCCGCAACTGCGGGTTTTACGATCCGTCGTACAACAACAGTTGCCGGGAGACGATGGCGGAGCGGGTGGTTGACAAGGAACGTTTCAACTTCTGCGAGTATTTTATTCCGAGCGACGCGACTGCCAAGCCGCCCGTGAAAAGCCAAAAGACCGGCGCGCAGGACAAGCTGGAGGCTCTTTTCAAAAAGTAATAAAAAAATCATGACACCGCGAAGACTCCAGCTTCATGACCGATGCGCCGAGCTTCTTTTCGTCGCGGCGTTAGCTTCGATCGTTGCCACCGGATGCCATCCCGCGAACAGCGCGCGTGGCGTCGTAGATCGCTTCATCGATCAATACTATGTAGCGATCGATCTGAAGGCGGCCGAGCCATTCTGCACCGGACTCGCGCTCGACAAGCTGCATAAAGAGATGACGCTGATCGGGAATCAGAAAATCGACGAGAACACGCGCAAGCCAGTCGTGCACTACAAGCTGACCGCCGAGCGCGACGCCACCGACCATATCGAGTTCCTGTTCCGCGCGACCATCGACGTGCCCGAAGGCGGCACCTTCAATCGCAACTGGCTGATAACGGCGCGCAAAGACGCCGACACGTGGAAAGTCTCGAACTTCGATGACTATGAGTAACGTCGCCGCGATCATCCTCGCCGCCGGCAAGGGCACAAGGATGCGTTCGCAGCGCGCCAAGGTGCTGCACGAGCTGGGCGGAGAACCGATGATTGCGCGCGCGGTTCGCGCAGCCGCCACACTTGAGCCTGATCCAATCGTAATCGTCGTCGGGCATCAGGCGCATGAAGTCGAAGCTGCGGTAAATCTCCCGAACGCGCGATTCGCGCTCCAGGAGCCCCAGCGCGGCACAGGCGACGCCGCGCGATGCGGGCTCGATCAGCTACCCGCGAACTTCACCGGTGACGTGTTGATCACTTACGGCGATATGCCGGCGATCAAGCCGTCAACCCTGCGCGCGTTTCTGGACGCCCATCGTAAGCGCGGCGCAAAGCTCTCGTTCATCAGTATCGTTCTCGACGATCCCGCTGCGTACGGCCGCGTGATTCGCGGTGCTAGTGGCAACGTCGAGAAAATCGTCGAGTTCCGCGACGCGTCATCCACTGAGCGCGCCGTCAAGGAAATCAACACCGGGTGTTACCTGGTCGATAGCAATCTGCTTCGTTCTGCGCTGGCGGAACTGAAGCCCGCCAATGCGCAGGATGAGTACTACCTGACCGATATCGTCGCGATTGCGCGTGCGCGCAATCAAAAAGTCGAAGCGTGGGTTGCTGACGACCCGGCGGAATTCGCCGGAATCAACTCGCGCGAGGAGCTGGCAAATATGGAAGCGGAAATTCGTGCAGCGGTTAATCGAAAGCTGATGCGGTCCGGCGTGACGATTGTCGATCCCGCAACCGCCTATATTTCCGAACAAGCGGAAATCGCGCCGGATTGCGTGATCGGTCCCAACGTCCAGATTCTCGGCGCGTGCCGCATCGGCGAGGGCGTCCGAATCGACGGCACCGCGTGGCTGAGCAACGTGACAGTTGGCCCGCGATGCCATCTGAAGCTGGGCGTGCGCGCCGAAGATTGCGTCATCGGCGAGGAATCCGAAATCGGCCCGTTCGCGCATCTGCGCGCCGGCACCGAATTACTCGGACACAATCGCATCGGCAATTTCGTCGAGACCAAAAAGGCGCGCCTCGGACGCGGCACCAAGGCCAGTCACCTGAGCTACCTCGGCGACGCCACGATCGGCGACGACACCAACGTCGGATGCGGCGTTATCACGGTGAACTACGACGGCTACGACAAGCATCACACGGAAATCGGCGACCGCTGCATGGTCGGATGCGACACCCAGCTGGTCGCGCCAGTAAAGGTCGGCAGCGACGTGTACGTCGCGTCCGGCACGACGATTATTCGCGAAGTTCCCGACGGCTCGCTGGTGATGTCGCATCACCCGCAGCGCGAAAAGTCCGGCTGGATGGCAACCTGGCGCAAGCGCCACAACGACAGCCCCGATGGGAGTTTGCGGCGTAAGAAGGATCACTAAGACTCGTCGCTTGAACTCGGTCGGCTGAACGAGAATAATCAACACAACGAGGTGACGGTCGAGCGATAGAAAATAAGAATCGAGAGTAGCGCCAGGACTCGCGGCCCTTACACGCTGCGAGTTGACGAGGTGGAAGCAGTATCGAAAGATTCGGCGGATGGCTTCCCGGCTCCACAGTCGATAGAGGCGAGAATTGAAACCGTGCGGTTGACCGCGCGACAAAATGCGCCTCGAGTGGCAGAGCATCCGGCTCTGACGTGATCTTCTAAACTCTCCATACAAACATTTCGCTATCGTTTTCGCTCCGTCTGCGAGTTCGGATAACTCTGCAAACTTCCCTCGCGGGAAAGGAGAGAGCGATCATGTGCGGAATAATCGGATACGTCGGGCCGAGCGAGGCCTACCCTATCCTGCTCGAGGGTCTCGGGCGACTGGAATATCGCGGGTACGACTCGGCCGGCATCGCAACTATCGTCGATAACGGCAAGCTCGAAATTCGCCGCGCCAAAGGCAAGCTCGAAAATTTGCGCCATCTGCTGGCCGACTCGCCTTTGCATGGCCATATCGGAATCGGGCACACGCGATGGGCGACGCATGGGCGCCCGTCCGAGGAGAACGCGCATCCGCACAAGGCCGGGCCGGTCGCGGTAATTCATAACGGCATAGTCGAGAACTTTGTCGATCTGCGCGCCGAGCTGCTCTCGCGCGGCCACAAGCTGCGATCCGAAACCGACACCGAGCTGATTTCGCATCTGATCGAAGAGAAACTCAAAACTGCGCGTGGCCTGACTGAGGCGGTGCGCGAGGCCGTCCTGCGCATCCGCGGCTCGTTCTCAATCGTCGTGCTGTCGGAAACCGAGCCCGGCAAGCTGGTCGCCGCCAAGACTGCGACGCCGCTGGTGCTGGGGCTGGGCGACGGCGAGAATTTCATCGCGTCGGACATTCCCGCGATTCTCGAGCATACGCGCAGCTCGATCGTCCTCGAAGACGGCGAGCTGGCCGAGGTCACCGCATCGGCGATTCGGCTGATGAAGTTCGACGGCACCCCGATCACTCGCGCGCCGCGTCAAGTCGAATGGGACGCTGTCGCAGCGACCAAAACTGGCTTTCGCCATTACCTGCGCAAGGAAATCAACGACCAGCCGCAGGCGTGGATCGACACGATGGCGGGACGCGCGGACGGCGGCTCGTCGACCGTGCGCTTCGAGGGCGAGCTGCTGCCGGCAGGGCGGGCCTAAGTCGATCGGGCGAATCGTGATGCTCGGTGCGGGCGCCTCGTGGATCACCGCGCTGGTGGGCAAGTTCATGGTCGAGCATCTCGCCGGGATTCCGGTCGAAGTCGATTACTCATCCGAGTTCCGCTATCGGCGGCCGCCGATCGACGAGCGCACGATGATCATCGCGGTGTCGCAGTCGGGCGAAACCGCCGACACGATCGCCGCGATGGAAGAAGGGCGCGCGCGCGGGGCGCATCTGCTGGCGATCACCAATACGGTGGATTCGTCGATCGCGCGCAAAGCGAACGCGCAGTTGTACACGCGATGCGGTCCCGAGACGAGCGTGACCACCACCAAATGCTTTCTGACGCAGCTCGAGGCTTACTATCTGTTCGCGATTCATCTGGCGGCGCGGATGGGACGTATTTCAGAGGCCATTGCGGGCGACCTTTTGCAGCCGGCATTGGCGATTCCCGGACAGATCAAAGCCATCTTCGAGAGCGAGCCGAATATTCAGCAGATCGCTCGCAAGTATGCGCAGGCGAGGGACTTCCTGTTCCTCGGCCGCGGCATCAACTACCCAATCGCACTCGAGGGCGCGCTCAAGCTGAAGGAAATTTCGTACATCCACGCCGAAGGTTACTCGGCGGGCGAGATGAAGCACGGGCCGATCGCGCTTATCGACGACAAGATGCCGGTGGTGGTGATAATTCCCAACGACGAGCTGTTCGAGAAGTCGATGTCGAACCTGAAGGAAGTGGAATCACGCAACGGCCGGATAATCGCGGTGACCAATCATGCGACCGCCGAGCTCAAAAGCGTCGCCGCGGAAATTATCGAAGTGCCAACGACCAACCGGATGCTGACGCCTGTCCTGATGACAGTGCCGCTGCAATTGCTCGCCTACCACATCGCAGTGGAGCGCGGCACCGACGTCGATCAGCCGCGGAATCTGGCGAAGTCGGTGACGGTCGAGTAGGGGATCAATTCGCCCGCAACATTCGTAGGCCGAATAGCAGGCGTTGTGCGCCGGTGACGATTTCCAGCGCGGCCATCGCATAGCAAAGTAGCGGGCCTACGGCGCGCAGGATCGGCGTGGCTTCGAGTGCTCCGAGCACTATGAAAAAAATTATCGCTTCGGTGCGTTCGAGGATTCCGGGTGGGTACTCGATCAATTTTCTGCTCGGACCTTCCACCGCGGCGCCGACCGCCAGGAATATCGTGATGTTCACGTACCACGTCGCTACCAGGATTAGCGCCGGGAAATAGAGGGTGGGATCGCGCCATGCGATGCCGACGATTACGCATGCCTCGACCACGCGATCGGCCGACAGGTCGAGCACGCCGCCGAGCGGGCTCACGCTGGCGCATTCGCGCGCGATGGTGCCGTCGAGAGCGTCGAAGGCGGCGCTGAGAATCAACGCGGCGATCGCGAAGGCGGGGTAGCCGCGCGCGAATGCGATGCCCGATGCGATGCCGGCGATCGCGGCAAGTATCGTCGCTACGTTGGCGCCGATGCCGGCGCGGAACAGCGCACGGGCGCATCGCGATTGCGCGCGCTTGATATCGGGATTCGCAGCGAGAATCGTATCGAGCATCGGTTGTTTCGGTCCGCCTGCGCAAAGAATTAAGCTAGAGAGTCGTGGAACCCGCGACCAAGGTTCCAGACGAAAGACGCATTGGCAAGGGCATGACTAGGACATTGAAACGGCCATTGACGGTCGCGGCGTTCGCGATCGTGCTGGCGGCTGCGTGCACGCGGACCGCGTTTTCATCGGAAGAGCTCAGCTTTCCGCCGACCAGTTTTGCGATTCTTAATCCCACTACGGGCGTTGCGATTGGGCGCGCCCGCTACCGCGTTGAGGGCGCACTCGATGGCGGGATTTTGCGCGGCGAGAATGGATATTACGACGGCCAGACTGACGTTGAGACCGCGCATCTCCAGTTCGCATCCGGCGGGCAGCCGAAGCTGACCGAATTCGATCACACCTACTACAACCCCGACAAATCGATCCTGAAACGTGCGCACGTGGACCTGAAGACGGGTGTCGCGACTTGTATCGACAACTCGGCCGGTCAAAAGAGCGAGCAGTCCGCGGTGCTGACTGTCCCGGACGATACCTGGGCGGGCGCGAGTATCGTGATTCCGATCCAGAATTTTTTGCGCGCGGGCGACAAAGGCATCAGCCGTCCGCTGCATGCGTTCAGCTGCGCGCCGACGCCCAAGATATTTTCGATCAGCGTGGATATCGATCCGGGCCCCGCGGTATGGACGACCTACGGCGCAGAGGCGATGCGAGTCGAGGTGCGGCCGGATTTCGGATTACTAAACCTGATTATCTCGGCTTTCGTGCCCAAGCTGCACGCGTGGTTCGATCCGGCGCACGGGCTGGACTTCATCGGCGACGAAGCGGCGCGCTATTACAAGGGCGATCCGATCATGCTGGTCAAGCGGCCTGCTATCGACGGACACGATGGCACGCACCCAGCGAAATAGCTGAATCGGTTCTGAAAAAATCTAAAAGTGGACGATGCCTTCGCCCTCGACGTGGCGGGCGCTCTTCGCGGCTTTGGGCTTTCGATACAGAAACGAAGTCTTGCACTGCGGACAGGTGCCTTCGGGCTGTTGGCCGCTGCGGCGAACCAGTTTGACGTAACGCACGGTTCCGTCGTCGCACAGATGACCGGCGACGGGGAAATCGTACACGGTGCGGACCGTGATTTTCTCGCTCATTATTCTGCTCGTGCTCCTCAGGTCGTTAGTCTCGCTCGTCCATGGTTACGCACGACGATTTTTTTCGTTTCATCCCTCGACCGCGCGCCGAAAATCAAACTTGGATTAAACACCATATTGAAATCGCGCCGCGGATCAATCTTTTTGACGATCGATTTCCAAAAAAACTTCACAACGATCAACGCTTAGCGCGCACTTCGAACGTCACGATCTCGAACGGCTTGAGTTCGATTGTGATCGCACCATCGCGCGAGCGCTTGAGACCGGCGCGCTTAACGGGACGTCCCGCGAGATCGACGAGACGCGCGCGCCCACTGGCGGAGAAGGTGAATCGAGCGGTCTCCGGCGTCGGCGACGCGCTGTAGACGCGCACTTTGTAGGAGTTGGCGCGGGCGAGCGGGCGAGCGGTGGAAAAAATTACTTTGGAATTGTTGCAGGATAGCAACAACGCGGCATCGCGATCGTCGCGGCGGCCGGAAAAAATTCGCGGCGGTGACGTGTACGCCTCGACGCGCTGGACCAAATCGCCTCCCAGATAGCTTCCGCTAAAGGTGGCGACCGCAAATTCGAAGTGATGCGCCCCCAGCTCCTGGGCGTCGGGCGTCTCCAACTCGGGTCCGGCGCCGCCGCGACGCGTCGCCAGGTCGGAACGCGATAGCCACCCGACGCATCGGAGCAGAGTCAGGAGAATCGTCGTCGCACCCGGATGCTCGGGGCGCGCCTCGACCTCGAGGATGCCGCGGCTGGCCAGCGCGGCCGAGAATTCGGCGCCTTCGACGGCGGTGAACGTACGATGTGGCACGGTGGGATAGATGTCTTCGGTGCCACGCGGCTCCGAAGGCGAGAGCGGGCGCCGGATCATGCCGAAACTGGTGTCGTGCACAGCATCGGTGGCGACGACCGGCGTGCGCAGGGCGGCGCGCAGGCGATGGTCGCGCGCACGATTCGTGACGTCGGCGATGAAATCGACTCGGTCGAGACCCTGATAGAGCGTCGCGGTGAGGACGACCTCCAGTTTCTCGAATTGCGGCGAGCGAGCGCTTCTGTCGGAGGCGAGCGATGCCGGAACGTCAAACGTCATCGCGAGCTTGATACGCTGGCGCACCGGGCCGTTGTCGATGACGCTGGCAACGAA
Organism: uncultured delta proteobacterium; assembly: GCA_963794325.1. Taxonomy (GTDB): domain Bacteria; phylum Desulfobacterota; class Binatia; order Binatales; family Binataceae; genus Binatus. The sequence continues at coordinate 611,612 of CAWCDG010000004.1, forward strand.
CGAGGTGGGTTTGGCAATTACTGCGCCGTTGTCTACAGGATCGTAGTTGTACTCGTCGCCGCGATCGCCTTCGTCCTCGAAATACAGTTCCATCGACGTGTTGCGCTTGAGATCGCGAATCTCCAGGCCGCGCGGCGTCGGCGTCAGACGGAAAAATTCGTTCTCAATCGACGCGGCCGGCTTGGGACTACACCGGCAAGGCGGCGGAATCGTCGCGGACGATTCGGTAGAAGCTGAATCCCGTTTGCGCGAGTTCGTCGGCGACGAAACTGAGCGCGCATCGCGCTGCGCTGATTGCGTGAATGCGCACCGATCCCGAATCCGGAATGCGCGTGCGAATCGCGTGCCTGAACTCGTCGAGATCGAGATCGCTGAACGCAGCGCGGCTCATGAAAAGGTTCACCTGCGAACGCCCGTCGGTCGTGCTCACGATCTCGTAGCGATTCACGGTGCGGCCAAACATGGACGGCTGACTCAGGCCTCCGACGATCGATTTGAATTCAGCGGCCGGCATGTCGGCATCAAGCGCTCGCTCCGCTCGGGCGACGTCGATCTCGGCCGGGATTCGCCGGCCATCAGACGTCTCGACTGCATACCTCACACCCGGATCGGCAACTTCGGTCTCGCCGGTCACGAGTGCGGACTGCGAAAACGTTGGGTTGAAGACCGCGATTTCGGACGCGTCGACATTGCGAACATCGAGGCATGCCGCTGCGGCGCGGCGCACCGTGGTCTCGGCCAGCATCGCGGCCTGATCGAATCGATAGCGCATGTCGATATGCACCTGATCGACCGAGCATCCGCAAATCGAATCGTGAGGATGGTTCTGAATTTCCGTCCGCCACGCCATCTCGAGAAACTCGTCAAGGCCGGCGCCGCGCCCGACCGCGTTGGCCAGCGCCGCGAGCGGATCGGCGAAGCGCTCGAGCGCGCGGCAGTTCTCGAAGTCGCGCTGCTTGATCCACGTGCGCGCTGAGGTGACGCCGGGCAACAGATGCGATCGCGACGGCGAGCGCAGTTCGCCGCGATGACGCGGCGTGCCGTCGAGCGGAAGATCGGCGAGTCGGCGTACGTAGTTTTCGAGCGAGCCGGTCTCGAAGGTCATCGCGGAAATCTCGCGCGCCTCGTTGATTCTCTCTGAAAGGCGCGCGTCAGGCGGCGCGTGATCAGTACCGTTCATCACGAGGATCGGCGTGCCGGCGGCGAAGTCGCGCTCGCGGCTCGCAATCTGTTCAGCGCGCGCGACGAAACTGTCGACCGTTTCGAGCGGCAGATTCGCGCCGTTCGAGTAACCGTTCGGCAGATAGACCGTCAGCACTGAACTGCCGTCGAGCGCCTCCCACGTGAAGCGATTGCGATTCACGTCTGCGCCGACGCCGCGCCACAAGACCGCGGTCGTGAATCCGAAGCCGGCGAGAATTTGCGGCATCTGCCCGATATGGCCGAACTGATCGGGCAGATAGCCGACGTCGAGCGGGCGGCCGAAGCGGCGCGCGATCGCCATCCCGATTTCGAGATTGCGGATGAGCGATTCGCCGCTCACCAGGAAACTGTCCGCGAGGACGTACCACGGGCCGACCTGGATTTTGCCCGCGCGAATCAAGTTGCGCAGCCGCGGCTCGGCGCGCGGGCGCATCTCGAGATAGTCGTCGAGCACGATCGTCTGGCCGTCGAAGTGAAACGACGGGATCGTGCCTCGCTCGACCAGCGGGATCATGCGATCGGCCATAGCAACCAGCCGCGCGCGCATCTGCTGAAACGGCTGATACCATTCGCGATCCCAATGCGTGTGAACGACGAAGTAGAGATGATCCATAACGGTGCGCCTCAGGCGGGACGGCGTGGGACGAGAATTTTGCGGCGCAGGACCATTATCCGTTCGCCGCGTTGATTGAGCCCGCGCGTCTCGACGTATATTACGCCGCGATCGCTCTTCGATTTCGACGCTGTCGTCTCGAGCACCGTCGTCTCTGCGTACAGCGTGTCGCCGGCAAATGTCGGCCCGGTGTGACGCACCGATTCGTACTCGAGATTCGCGATCGCATTCTCGCTCACGTCCTTCACGCTCATGCCGACCACCGTCGCCATCACGAGCAGCCCGTTGACCAGCGGCCGTCCGTGCTGCGTCGTCGCGGCATAGGCGGCGTCGAAATGAAGCGGGTTGGTGTTCATCGTCATCAGCGTGAACCAGGTGTTGTCGAAGTCGGTGATAGTGCGGCCGGGCCAATGCTTGAAAGTCTGGCCGGCGGTGAAGTCCTCGAAGTAGCGATTCATGCGAATGCGGTGCCCTGTCGGGAATTATACGACAGTCGCGCCGGTTGCAATTGATTATGCTAGCTTCGACGAATCGATGGCACTGCGACTGACAAAACTGCTCATCGCAAATCGGGGCGAGATCGCGCTTCGGATCATCCGCAGCGCGCGCGTGTTTGGCCTCAAAACTGTCGCCGTCTATTCCGCAGCGGATGAGAAAGGCACGCACGTTGCCGCGGCTGACGAGGCGATAGCGATCGGCCCGGCCGAGGCCGCGAAGAGCTATCTCAATATCGCGGCGATAATTTCAGCCGCAAAACAATCCGGCGCCGACGCGATTCATCCGGGCTACGGATTTCTCTCCGAGCGTCCCGAGTTCGCGCAGGCAGCGGTCGACGCGCAGATAGTATTCGTCGGGCCGAGGCCGGACGTGATGGCGGCGCTGGGCGACAAGGTCGCGGCACGGCGAATCGCGGTCGCAGCAGGAGTCCCGGTGGTGCCGGGAATAGAGACCGCGGAAATTGCCGCGGCGCGCGAGTTCGCGGCGCAAGTTGGATACCCGATTCTCATCAAGGCTGCCGCCGGAGGAGGCGGGCGCGGGATGCGAGTGGTCGCGGAAGCCGCGCAGCTCGAGACCGCTCTGGAAGCGGCTGCGCGCGAGGCGAGCGCGGCATTCGGCGACGGGCGGATATTCATCGAGAAGTATCTCGCGCATCCGCGTCATATCGAAATACAAATTCTTGGCGACGAATTCGGCAACGTCGTCGCGCTCGGCGAACGTGATTGCTCGATCCAGCGGCGGCATCAAAAGATTATCGAGGAGTCGCCCGCGCCCGGACTTTCCGCCGAGCTGCGCGCGAAGATGATTGACGCCGCCCTGAAACTCGCGCGCGCAGCTCACTACACCAACGCAGGCACCGTCGAGTTTCTGGTCGAGGACGACAACTTCTACTTCCTGGAAGTGAATGCGCGCCTGCAGGTGGAGCATCCCGTGACCGAGATGCGTTTTGGATGCGACTTGGTGTGCGAGCAATTGCGGATCGCGGCGGGCGGTAAGCTGTCGGAGCCCGCGACTCCGCGCGGCGCTGCAATCGAATGCCGAATCAACGCCGAGGATCCCGAGCATGACTTCCGTCCCGCGACCGGAACCGTGCTTCATCTGAGCGTCCCCGGCGCCCCGGGCGTGCGCTTCGACTCGCATTTGGCGCGCGGGATTGAAGTGACGCCGTGGTACGACGGCTTGCTGGGCAAACTGATTTGCTACGGCGCGAATCGAGAGGAGGCGCGCACACGGCTGGTCGACGCGCTCGACGAATTCGCTCTGTGCGGCGTGACCAACAACGCGGCATATCTTCGCGATATCGTTGCGAGCGATCAATTTCGCGACGCGAAACTCTCAACCCATTTCATCGACGAATTTTTTTCTGGGTGGAAGATCGATGCCGCTGAAATCGATGCGGCAATCGTCGCCGCTGTGATTACTGCCGAACGCTCACAGGTCGAACACGCCACCCGCAACAGCAATGAGCGGCGTTCGCCGTGGGACGCTCTCAGCAACTTCGAGCTGTGGGGATCGCGGCGATGAAGCTCACGCGCGCGGGTGACACTCACGAAATCGACGTCGAGGTGGTCTCGCGCGACGGCAGTACGATTCGCATGCGCATCGGCGATAGGGAAATCGTTGCGGAGTTCACGCCGAATGCAGACGGCGGAGGGATTCTTGCGATCGACGGTCGCCGCTACCCGATTTTCGGCGCGCGACGAAAGGAGTCGATCCTCGTGTCGGTCGGGCCCGCGTCGTTCGAGTTCAAGCCGGTCGAAGCGGCTGCGCGCCGCCGCTCGCGCGGGCTGGCCGCCGCGGAAATCACCGCGCCGATGCCTGGCAAAGTGCTCAAGGTGCTCGTGCGCGACGGCGACATCGTCGAGGCGGGGCAGCAGCTGGTCGTGATCGAGGCGATGAAAATGGAAACGACGCTGGCTGCCGAAAGCGCCGCGATTGTGAAACGGGTTTGCGTCCAGGAGGGACAGACTGTCGATCACGGCGCGGTGCTGATCGAGCTTAGTCCCCCTCCGGCTTCATCAGGTCGCGAATCTGCGCCCCCAGATTCTTGATCCAATCCTCGAAATCACCGTCGCGCTCGACGACTATCTCCAGCTTGCCGTTCTTCAAAATCGAAATGCGACCCGGATGCTCGGTGCGCAGCGGAATCTCGACCGCCTCGCGCGAGATCCCCATCGGATCGATCACCGCGAAGATTCTTTCGATTTCTTTCAGCGTGACGGCCTTGAGCATTTTTTTACTGCGCCTCGTGCAAGTACGCTCTTTACTTAAATTGTCAGCGTCGTAAGCTCAAGGCGCGGCGCAATCTGGTTCGGGAGGGATGGCGTGTTCGGAACAATCAAGAAAGTAGTCAAGGACAAGGGCTTCGGCTTCATAATCGCGGACGATGGCGGAGACGAAGTTTTTTTCCATCGCTCGGCGCTGTCGCCCAAGGTCTACTTCGACGACCTGCGCGAGGGCAACGAAGTTCAGTTCGACGTCCGTCCGGGTGAAAAGGGACGCCAGGCATTTAACCTGCGCCTGCGATAATTCATCGAGTGAACGCGAACCAGCGCTTCATCAGGCCCGCGACGAATGGAGTGAGCCGCGTGCGCGTGTAGAGTCCGGCGGCGCGGCGAATCGCGTCGGCCTGCGTCGGGTACGGATGAATCACGTCGCCGAGTGTGCCGAGTCCCACGCCGGCTTTGATCGCAGTCGTGAGCTCCGAGATGATCTCGCCCGCGTGACTCGCGACAATCGTTGCGCCGACAATGCGATCGCTCCCCTCTTTCACGAGCACCTTCACGAAGCCATCGGTTTCTCCGTCCAGCACCGCGCGATCGACTTCTTTCAGCTCCTGCGTATAGGTCGCGACCGCGATTCCGCGCTGCTTCGCCTCGGCTTCGTAAAGCCCGACGTGCGCGATTTCAGGATCGGTGTAGGTACACCATGGAATAGTCAGTTGGCTCGCACGCTGGCGTCCGAAGAACAGGGCATTGCGCAGGATGATGCGTGCGTGTGCATCCGACAGATGCGTAAATTTGTACGGCGATGCAACGTCGCCGCCGGCGTACACGAGCGGATTCGTCGTGCGAAGATGGTCGTCGACCTTCACCCCGTTCTGCTTGTCGTATTCGATCATCGCGGCTTCGAGATTCAATCCCTCGACCGCGGGCACTCGCCCGACGCCGATCAATATTTGGTCGGCGACAATCTCGCGCCGGACACCGTCGCGCTCGGTCGCGATTATTTTCTCACTGCCGCGCGACTCGACGCCGGAAATTTTGCATCCGGTGATGATTTCCACGCCGTCGCGGACGATCGCGCGCTCGACCCACTCGGCGGCATCGCGATCCTCGCGAATCAGAATTTGCTGCGCAACTTCCAGTAAAGAAACCTGAGCGCCGAATCGCGCGAAGGTCTGCGCGAGTTCGCATCCGATCGGCCCGGCACCAATCACAACAATCCGCCGCGGTAACTCGGTCAGCGAAAAAACCGTCTCGTTGGTCAGGTATCCGGCCTCGGCCAGACCAGGAATCGGCAACGCGGCGGCGCGCGCTCCGGTAGTGATAGCGGCTTTCTTGAATTTGAGCCGCTTGCCGTCGACTTCTACGACGTCAGGCGCGACGAAGCGTCCGTCGCCGATAAACACGTCGACGCCGAGCCCGCGAAATCGATTTGCAGAGTCGGTCGGACTGAGCTCGGTGCGAATCTTGCGCATCCGCTCCATCACGGCCGGAAAATTCACGCGCACGCCCGGCGGCACTTCGACGCCGAAGCCGCCTGCGTCGCGAACCGCGGCGGCGGCGCGCGCCGAACGGATCAGCGCCTTCGACGGGACGCATCCGAAGTTCAGGCAATCGCCGCCCATCAGGTCGCGCTCGACGAGCGCAACTTTCGCGCCAAGAATCGCGGCACCCGCTGCCGTCACGAGGCCCGCGGTACCCGCGCCAATCACTACCATGTTGTAGCGGTCGGCAGGCGTGGGATTTACCCATCCACTGGGATGCAGATTTTCCGTCAGCGCGAGGTTGTATGCGTCGAGCGGCTCATGCTTCAGCGCGTGCGATCCCATCGATTGCCTCTGCTCCGGATTTCAGGTTTTCTCGCGCAGGGCCCGCGCGCCGATTCGCGTTGCATACACGACGACCGCGACCGTCGCGACGAATCCGACTGCGGTGAACGCCCATCCGGCAGGCGTTCGATGGGCGCTGCCCCCGGCTGCGCGCGCGAGGTCGCCGCTAAGTGAGCCGATGTACACGTAGAGAATCGTCGCCGGAATCATTCCGATCCACGACGCGAAAAAGTAGTCCCGCAGTGATACGCTGGTCAGCCCGTACGCGTAGTTGAGCAGGTTGAACGGAAACACCGGCGACAACCGCGTCAGGATGACTATCTTCCACGCTTCCCTGCCGACTGCTTCGTCGATCGCCCTGAACTTCGCATTGCCCTCCAGTTTTTCACTGACCCAATCGCGCGCCAGGTAACGACCCACGAGAAACGCCGCCGTCGCCCCAAGCGTCGCGGCAATCGAAACGTAGATCGAGCCGCGCACCACGCCGAAAATCACGCCACCTCCGATCGTCATGATCGATCCGGGAATAAACGCCACGCACGCCACTATGTAAATCGCGATGAACGCGACCGGCGCCAGCGCGCCCAGCCCACGAATCCAATCGAGCGCATTGGTCAGCCATGGCCCCGCTCCGACCCGATGCGCACCATAAAGGATCGCAATTACAGCCAGCACGAACAGCAAAATCTTCGGGCGAAAAATACCGGCGAGTCGGCTGGACGCGGTGGTCATCTTGAGGGTCCGGCGATTGCGAGCTTCGCGGGCGCGGACTGCTTATAATGCCATCGAGGATTGTGTAATCCTAATCCGCATGCCGGTCCACGAACACCAGAAACACGCGCGCAAAAATCTCAAAGTCGGCGTGATCACCGCCAGCGATTCGCGCACGCCCGAGACCGACGAGAGCGGCAAAGTCATCCACACCTTGCTGCAGGACGCCGGGCATCGCGTCGATTACTACGAAATCCTGCCCGACGATCCCGAAAAAATCTCCGCCGCGCTCGCCACCAATCTGGAAAATCTCGACGCGATTATCCTCAACGGCGGCACCGGCATCACTGCGCGCGACAATACTACCGAAGTCGTGAAATCATTGCTGGACAAGGAGCTCGAGGGCTTCGGCGAATTGTTCCGAATGCTTTCTTTCAATGAGATCGGCGCCGCCGCGATGATGAGCCGGGCGATCGCCGGCGTCCGTCATGGAAAATTCATCGCCGCGCTGCCCGGTTCGCCGGACGCATGCCGGCTCGCGATGGAGAAGCTGCTCATCCCGCAGCTCGGGCACATCACGTATCTGTTGCGCAAATGAATAAGTTCACGATCAAACTCTTCGCGACCCTTCGCGAGCGCGCGCATACAGCGGAGCTGACGCGAGAATTCCCCGACGGCACCACAGTCGGGGACATCTGGCGGCAGATGGTCGTCGAATTTCCCGAGCTCGCCGGGCATCACGATTCAGTCGGCTTCGCCGTCAATCAGGAATATGTCGACAGCGGCTTCAAGCCGCGCAAGGGCGACGAGATCGCATTCATCCCGCCGGTAAGCGGCGGCGCGGATACACTGGCATGCGTCGGCAAAATTACAATCGGACGCAACCGAATCGAGGTTGCCGCGCTTGAGCGCGAAGTCGCCGACCCTGCCGCAGGCGCGATCGTATCCTTCACCGGCACGACGCGCCGCGACAACGCAGGCCGCATCGTCATTCGCCTCGAGTACGAAGCCTACGAGCCGATGGCGCTATCCGAAATGCGCAAGCTGGCAATCGAAGCGGGCCAGCGATGGAAAATCACGCGCATCGCGATCGCTCATCGCATCGGCGTCGTCGAGATTGGCGAAACGTCGGTCGCGATCGCAGTCTCAGCGCCGCATCGAGCCGAGGCCTTCGAGGCCTGCCGCTACGCAATCGATCGCCTGAAAGAAATCGTCCCCATTTGGAAAAAAGAACATTTCGAAGGCGGCGAAGTCTGGATCGGCTGCCAAACTTCGCATCCGCCAGCGCTTGAATAGGCTTTTCGGGACCCCTCATTGACCGGCCGGACAGTTACCAGTTACAAATGAAGCATGGCGTTGGGCGTAACATCTGTTCAAAAAATCATCCTGGCTGAGCCGCGCGGTTTTTGTGCCGGCGTCGATCGTGCCGTCGAGGCCGTTCGCAGCGCGCTGCGCTCCTACGGACGCCCGCTCTACGTGCGCCACCAGATCGTGCACAACCGCTTTGTGCTCGAGGCGCTCGAGCGCGAAGGCGCGATTTTTGTCGAGAGCCTTGACGAAGTTCCGACCGGCCAGCGCGTCATCTTCAGCGCCCACGGCGTAGCGCCCAGCGAATGGGATCGCGCCAAGGATCGCCAACTGCGCGTCATCGATGCCACCTGCCCGCTCGTGACCAAGGTCCATCTCGAAGTTGAAAAGTACGATAACGAAGGCCGCACCGTTATCCTCATCGGCCACGCCGGCCACGAGGAAGTGAAAGGCACGCTCGGGGTCGCGCCCGGCAAAGTGGTGCTGGTCGGCAGCGTCGCCGAGGCTCGCACGGTCGCCGTCGAGAATCCGGATCGAATCGCCGCCGTCACCCAGACCACGCTCAGCGTTGACGACACTCGCGATATCATGGAGACGCTCAAGGAGCGTTTCCCCACGATGCAGGCGCCGAAGACCGACGACATCTGCTATGCGACCCAGAACCGCCAGAACGCGGTCAAGGAACTGGTGCAGGTCAGCGATGCGGTGCTGGTGGTCGGCTCGAAGCAGAGCTCGAATGCGAACCGGCTGGTCGAGGTCGCGCGGATGCGCGGCGCGCGCGCGTTCCTGGTCGATTCGATCGCCGACGTCGAGCCCGCGATGCTCGAAGGTGTTCGCGCCCTCGGCCTGACCGCCAGCGCGTCGTCGCCCGAGTGGCTGGTCGAGGAAATTATCGGTGCGTTCGCCCGTTCAGGCGCCGAGGTCGAGCTGCTAAGCGTCGCCAAGGAGCGCGTGCACTTCCCACTCCCGATGCCGGCCGACTAATTTTCTCTCCCACCCTCCTATCCGGTTCCCCTTCCCGCTCGGGAAGGGGTTAGGGGTTAGGTTCCTCGCGTTTCGCCTTGACAATTCCGCGTCTTTGCTTGCAGACTCATCCCGATTTCGCCGAACCTTGAGAGGACACACTGATGCGAACATCTATCGCGCGCGCGCTGATTCTGCCGGTCCTGCTGGCAATACCGTTGATCAGCGGATGCCAGTCCGAGGCGAAAAAGCATCTCTATAAGGCTGAGGATCTGTTCGAAAAGCGCGACCTCGACGGCGCCAAACGAGAACTCGAACTCTCGATAAAAGCCGACCCCAACAACGTCGATGCGCATAAGTCGCTAGCGAACATAGATCACCTGCTCGGCGATGAAGAAGGCGCCGGCAAGGAATTTATGGCCGCCTCGACGCTCGATCCCACCGATCAGAAACTCCTCGATCAGGCGCGCCTCTACAAGACGCTCCAGGACATGGCCAATTCCTCAGGCCAGGCGCTCGACAAGATCAAAGCGGGCCAGGTCGAAGAGGGCGTCGCTCAGCTCAAGGACATCATCACCACCACCAGGATTCCGTCAGCCCGTGAAAAAGCGGTGAACGCGCTCTCCGACGCGGTCCCGATTATCGAAAAAGTCGGCGACCAGCAGGTGGCCGATAAGAAATACACCGACGCGATCAACACTTACGAGCAAGGCATCCGCGCCTCGATGCTGCTGGCGAGGGCGCACAAGATGGACACGCTGGGGACCGAAGCGGACCCGATGATGCACAAGATCAACGATGCCGCCAAGGCCGCCGGTAAGCCTGACGCCACCTTCAAGCTGTTCAATGACGTGATCGCCGTTTATCCCGACGACAAGGTCGCCAACATGGAATTGGCGCAGGTCTATCTGAGTGAATCGCCGCCCAACTATGACAACGCGGCCGATCTCGAAGAGCGCGGCGGTGCGCCCGACGACCAGGTCCGCAAACTCCGCGACATGGCCAAGAAGCATCGCAAGTGATCGGCGTCGGCGATACACGTTCGCGACTGCGATGAGCTAGTGCCAGAATCGGGCCCGATGCGCCGGCGCGGCTATATCGCGGTCGAAGGCCCCATCGGGGTTGGCAAAACGAGCCTGGCGCAGGCGCTCGCGCGCGAGCTCGGTGCGCGCCTGATGCTCGAGGACGCCGACAACAATCCGTTCCTGCCGCACTTCTACCAGGATCCCGACAAGTACGCGTTCCCCGCCCAACTGTATTTTCTGCTCACCCGCCACAACCAACAGCGCGAGCTGAAGCAGCAAGATCTCTTCACGCAAGCGACAGTCGCCGACTATCTGTTCGCCAAGGATAAAATTTTCGCCGCGATGAATCTGGCGCCAGACGAGCTCAAGCTCTACGACAACGTCTACAAGCTGCTCGACGCCGAAATGGCCAAACCCGATCTCGTGGTCTACGTCCGCGCGACTATCGAGGTGCTGGCCGAGCGGTTGCGCAAGCGCAATCGCGACTTCGAACGCCATATCAGCTTCGATTACCTCGAGCGCGTATCATCAGCCTACCGCGATTTCTTTTTCTACTACGACGAAGCCCCACTGCTCGTCGTCGATACTTCAGACATCGACTTCGTCGCCAACCCCGAAGATCTGGGCCAACTAATCCGCGAAATCGACCGCACCGGCCCCGGCACCCAATACTTCGTCCCGCGCAAAACCTGACCGCGGCTTGCGTAGTCCGACAGCGCCAACTTGGCTATAATCCAGGAGTCATGAAAAAAGCCAAAATCGCGGAACTGCGCAACGGACTTTCGCGTTATCTGGATCATGTTCGCGAAGGCGGCTCCGTAATGGTGTACGACCGCGACACCCCAATCGCGCAGATTGTGCCCCTCACGCGGAGTAAGTCCAAAAGCAAGAAAGATCTCGATGAAGAGCGCCTCGCGCGCCTCGAAGCCAAGGGAGCTATTACGCGCGGAACAGGTGATTTGGCTGAATGGTTCAAGACCCACAAGCCGATTAAGATTCCTGGAGGCGCTGGTGTCTTGCAAGCATTGTTAGACGAGCGAGAAAGTGGCCGTTGAGATTCTGGGACTCCTCGGCGCTGGTCCCGATATTCGTCGAAGAGGCATCGACTGCAGAAGTTGAGAGTTGGCAAGCCGCCGATCCTGGCATCACAACCTGGATGATGACGCGGGTCGAAGTACTCGCAGCTATCGCGCGAAAGAAACGTGAGCGGCCAGAAATGGTGGCTTTATGGAACCGCGCGATCCGAGAGGTGCATGAAGTTGCTTCGAGATGGATTGAAATCTCAGACGCTGCTACCACCCGTCTTCACGCTGAGCGCCTCGTCGTGGACTATCCACTGCGAACTGCCGACGCCCTCCAACTCGGTGCTGCACTCGTAGCCGCGGATGGCGAACCACAATCACTGGAACTAGTCACGCTCGATCGCAGACTCGCTGAAGCGGCACGGCGCGAGGGCTTTCCCGTCCTCGGGGTGCCATAACTCTTACGCAGGGGTGCTCGCCGCATCCGCTCTAAGCGCGGTCAGTTCGCGGCTGGCGCGCGGCAGGAATACCAGCCCGATCAGCGCGTTGCACAGCATGAACGTGAGTTGTGCCGCCAGGCTGTAGGCGACAATCTTTGCGGGCGACGCGTTGGTCGAGAAGAACAGCAGCCACGCCGCCTGGCTGGTGCCGAGATGGGCTACCGAAATAGGCAGCGCGGCGGCCAGAAAGACCAGCGGCAGAAATAGCATCAGCTTCACGAACGGGATCGCGATTCCGTACAGCGCCAGCGCGTAGTATTGCGCCACGACCGAGGCGAGAAACGTCGGCGCCTTGATCGCCAGCACAACGAGGTAGTCGAGCGGACGCGCCTGGATGAACGTCGCGAGGATTGCGCCGGCTCGTCCGGTCTCAACCCAGTTGCGAATACGCGCGCTACTGCGGGCAATCGCGAAGAAAATCATGATGCCTGCGAGCAGTGCCCACGCCGCGATGTACACCACCCGAAGAATCGCGACGATCCTTGTCTGCGCGTCGCCGACTGGTGTGTAGAAGATCACGCCGAGCGTCGAGAACAGAAAGAGCTGGTAGATTTCGAGCATCGCGATGAACAGCACCGAGCTGAGTGCGCTCAGGAAGCTGACTCCGGCTTTGCGATGCAGGTAATACGCGACGCCGCCCTGCGCGAGGCTGGTGTTGATGAGCGCCAACACATACATGCTCGCGCGAATCGGCAGGATGTCGCTGTACCGCATCCGCGCGTTAAAGCGCCGCACAACCCAGGTGAGGCACGCCGAATCGATCGCGCAATAGAACAGCGAGTACGGCATGAAGACCGCGAGGAAATCGAGAATCGGCACTTGAGACAATGCCTGCTCGACTTTGTGGATCGGTATCTTCAAGAAGATCAGCGCAAAGATCGCGACGGTGCCGAGATACGGAATCGCCTTGCGCCAGAGCGGCGTGACGCGCGCGGCGGCGATCTCGCTGCCCTGCGTATCGCGTATCGGCCCGGCGCTCATGCGTCCTTCATCCTCACCGCGGCGGTGCCTATCAGCACTTGCTCGCCGCGCTGGTTGTCGACGTGAATCTGCAGCTCGGTGCGATTCGCATCGTTATCGATTGAGATGATCTTCGCATACGAGGTCAACGTGTCGCCGAAGATCACCGGCCTGGTGAGCGACACTTCGATACGTCCGCCCCGAACGAAGCGCATCCCGAAGTTGTCGGCGAGGAATTGCGCGACTATCGCGATAGTCTGCTCGCCGCCGGCGATCGGCGCGACGAACCCTGCCTTGCGCGCCGCGTCCTTATCGTCGTGGATACCGCTAGGCGGGCGACGCCGCGGAGGCTGCTCGATTCCGTCGTGATACGCTTTCGCCGCGGCCGCATCGAGCAGGTACGGCGCCGAGACCAGCTCCGCGCCGATTCGAATCTCAATGGGCGCCGCACTCATTGCATCTCTCCACTCTCGTTCAGCAGCACCGAGGTGATTGCTTGACGCACCAGAAGCTGGCCGGTCAACGCGTCACGCGATTCGTACTCGAGCGTGAAATAAAACTTGCCGCGCTTGCGATAGGTCGCGGTGATCGTGCCCTCGACTTTGACCGCCTGCCCGACGCGCATCGGCTCGTGAAACTCGCACCAGTGCTTGGCGTGGACGCCACCTTTGCCGCCTTTCAGCCGAGTCGCGATGAGCAGGGCGTAATCCTGCAAGCGCATCGTAGGCGACACGATTGCGTTGGGGTTCTGCGCCGCGGTGATTGACGTCGGGATTCGCGGCCCTGACCGCCGCCGAAAATGCTCGCGCGCGCTCCGCCGTGATGACGTAATGAAGCGGCCCAAAGCGCATCCCCTCGTGGAGATTCTCGGGACACATTGGGAGTCGGTGGTCTTCGCTCATCGTACCGATTGAACGACTCTAGCAGGCGTGCAAGATTCGGCGAACCGTCTTTCAGTTAAATGGCAACCAACAAAGTCGATTATGCGCGCAAGGCGCGGATGCATCTGAGCAAGGCCGACCCAATCCTCGCGCGGATTATTGCCGAGGTCGGCGCGCTTGGAATCCAGCCGCGACGCGAACGTTTCCAAGCGCTCGCGCGAGCGATCATTTTCCAGCAGCTGGCCGGCGCGGCGGCCAACGCTATCTACGGACGTTTCGTCGGGTTGTTTCCCAACGTGGAGTTCCCGTCACCGGAACAAGTGTTGGCCAAAACCGACGCTGAGCTTCGCGCGGTCGGACTCTCGGAGAAGAAGGCGCTCTACATCAAAGACCTCGCCGCGCATATTCGAGACCGCAAACTCGATTTCCATAAGTTCCATAGGATGACCGACGAGGAGATCATCGAGCATCTCATTATGGTCAAGGGAATCGGCAGATGGACCGCCGAGATGTTCCTGATGTTCAACCTCGGCCGGCCCGACGTGATGCCGGCCGGCGACCTCGGCGTCCAGAACGCAATCAAGCGCCATTACAAGATGCGCCAACGGCCCAATCGTAAGCGATTGCTGAAGCACGCCGAGCGATGGCGTCCGTACCGAACAGCCGCCGCATGGTACCTGTGGCGCAGCCTCGACATCGTGCTGCCTGATGGCGGAGCAAAGCCGCCGGCCAGGAAGGTCGCAAAGCGCAAGACGCGGTAGATTCAGCTCAGAGTATTCTCATTGGTTAGGTAGCTTCGAGGATTTGGGCAGGGCCGGGTTCATGTAGTCCCATGGCTGGGCGCTCGCGGTGTAGATGTCATGGCTGGGACGAAACGCACTCGGATCGTCCAGGCTGCCGACTCGGATCGAGACAAACTCAGCGCCCGATCCGAAGAGCGTTGAACCGCAGTCGGCGCAAAAGGTCCGCCGGGTGATACGCCCGCTATCCGCGGTTAGATCGAAGTACTTTGGACTCCCCTGGGTCACCCGAAAGGTTGCAGTAGGAACACCAAGAACTGGGGCGTAAGCGCTCCCGGTTTCACGCTGACAATCGCGACAGTGACAATTCATTGAGTAGAGCGGTTCCCCTTCAGCGCTGTAACGAATCGCACCACAGGCGCAACCACCAATAAGCAGAGCGGACATATCGATACTCCTTTATCCCCTTTCACCGGAATCGGCATTTCGCGTCATTGGTATTTCTTTATTTCGTCAGCTTTTTCAGATCCTTCAGCAACAGGAAAAGGTGAAGCGGGTCTGTCGGGCTCGGCTCGAAATCAAATTGCTCGTACCAGCGGCGCGCATTGTCGTCCTTTGCGTGCACCACCAGCGCTCGAATACCCGCGATATCCGCAGCCTGCGCCGTTCGCAACAAGGCATCTTTGAGAAGGGCTTTCCCGATACCCGATCCCTGGTCCGAACGGTCAACCGCAAGTCTTGCGAGAATCATCACCGGAACCGGATGCCGTGCGTTTCCTTTGATGACGCGCGACGGAGAATCTTCGCGCTGCACGGACCCCACCGCGAGGCTGTAGTAGCCGACGACCCGCCTGGCGCGGCATGCGACGTAGGTCTGCGCTGTATTGGCAGCTTGGTTCGCAAGCGCGAATCGCTTCAGGAATCGGTTAAGGTCGTCCTGCCCGCAGTCGAATGGATCGGTTACATCGTCGGTACCGAGCTTATGAACCAGTGAGAACGCCTCTGTCGAGGCAGCCGCACTCACTCAAGGACGCTCCGCTCTGCGAGCAGACGGGCCAGCTTTCGCTTGATACGGGGAGGCCGGTCCAGGATTTTCAGAAACTCGTCCCATCGTCTTTTGTCCAATACGAAGGAGCGCCGGTCTTCAAGCGTCTCGGCCGCCGCGATCAGCCCGGCATCCAACAAAAACTGGCTGACGGTCTTGTTAACCTGGCGCGCGGCCATTTGAAGCGTATTCTTGGCAGATGGAGTCACCCGCACATCAACTCGTTGAGTTCTCGAAACCGATGCTGGCATTAGAAGGTGTCTCCTTCTCTGTTTGTATCATCCGGACATTGTCCGGACAACTACTCCGCCAGCATTGGGTTTGGTTTTGGGAAACCTAGTTTTGTGAGGGCCTCGTCGAGGGTGCGGATGTCTTCAGACGGAGTTGGTGCGTGCTCGGCCAGATCGTCCACGCGGCGGCGCATTTCTTTTAGTTCTTGGTAGAGACTGCCGGATAGGCGCGCGATCACGACGAAGCAAACCCACGGGATTACTACCAGCGCCACAATCGTGATGATGATCATAAGGCGGGCTTGCGACTCCGCGTTGTTGGCGACCGCTATCAGAGCCGCGTCGTCGAGGCTCATCAGGTCTGCCACGCGGCCTTGCAGTTCGCGGAGCTTCGGCTCGAGGCTGTCGTCACTTGGCGACGCGGTGCGCATCGCATCGAACAGCGGGCGCGCGTCGTTGGCGATTTTTTCGATCAGCTCCGCCTGCTCGCGGTTCGACATGTGCTCGCGTGCGATCTCGATTTCGGAAATGAATCCGCGCTGCTGGTCCATCACGATTTGCGAGGCGTCGGGCTGGGTGCGTCCCCAATCCATCTTGTAGAGGGCATTCTCCATGCCGTGGGCCGAGCGCGCCGCCGCATCCTCGTTCTCGTGAATCTCGCGCGGCAGCGTGCCGAGAATGTGGAATGCGCCTGCAATTACGGCGGCCGCGAGCAGCAGAATCGCCGGCGCGATCGCAGCGATGAAACGGAGCTTGGTAACGATAGTCAGATTGTTCATGCGGCTTCTTTTTCGTTCCTGTGGTTGTTTCAAAAGGATGCCCGCGACGGACGCGAAAACGCAACGCCCGATGTGACCTCGCCGCGCCGGTATGCGATAATCCGCAGCGATGAACTTTGCCGACCGCCTTGCGGATGCATCGCGCGCGAAAAACAGCGTCGTGGTGCTGGGTATCGATCCTCAGCTCGACGGGGCCGGCGCTCCGGGAATCCCGCATGGTTACACGCTTGCGCGCTTCTGTTGCGAAATCGTCGAGGCATGCGCGGGTTCCGCAATTGCGGTCAAGCCGCAGCTGGCGTTTTACGAGGCGCGCGGACTCGAAGGGATGCGCGCGTTTTGCGAGGTCGTCAAGCTGGCGCGGAAACTCGGACTGATTACGATCGCCGATGCGAAGCGCGGCGATATCGGCACGACATCGGCCGCTTATGCAGAAGCGTTTCTCGGCGACGGCGACTTCAATTGCGACGCGGTGACCGTCAACCCGTACCAGGGCAGCGACGCCGTGATGCCGTTTATCGCGAAGGTGAGAAGTGGCGGCCGCGGCGTGTTCGTGCTGGTGAAGACATCGAATCCATCGTCGGGCGAATTTCAGGATCTCAACGCGCCAAGTCGCCCGATTTGGGAATCGGTGGCCTCGCGAGTGAACGGATGGGGCGGCGATTTCATCGGCGATAGTGGGCTCAGCTCGATCGGCGCGGTGGTCGGCGCGACGTATCCAGTGCAGGCGCGGCGCGCGCGTGAGCTGATGCCACTCGCGACGATCCTGGTGCCGGGATACGGCACGCAAGGTGGGACGGCGGCTGACGCGGTCGCGTCGGCGCGCGCGGACGGAAGTGGATTCATCGTGAATGCCAGTCGGAGCCTGCTCTACGCATATCGGACAAAAGATGGCGCCAGCCCGATCGAGGCAGCCGCCGAATACGCCGAGTCGATGCGCCAGGAACTTAACGCCACACTCGCCGCCCGCAGCACAGAAGGCCCGAAGCACTCCGCATAGAGCCTTGCAGCACCGAACAACTGCATCTTTAGTGAAACCCTCCGCGGGTTTCACCCTTCCGCGGCAGGGGTGACCCCTGCACCCAAGTTCATCGTCACCTGGGCATCGCGCGAACGTCGGTGCATGTCGAATCGTAAGTCGCAACAACCCACCACACGCGACTTCTCATCGCGGCGGCGCTGGAAACAACGTGTGAACAAAAAGAGGCCTATAATCTTGTACAGGCGCGCCATTTGATCTACAAGACGAGTTGAAATCGGAAGGGGAAGACGGAAATCCAAGCACAAGCTGCTCCTCCACAGCCGCCGGAGGAGGTTAAGATACTCCACTTCTCCGATCCGCATTGCGGGTACGGATTCAAGGACGACCAATGGAAGGATCTGCTGAATTGGTCGGAGAATAACAAGCCGCACTTGATAGTAGTCTCAGGCGATTTCGTCAACAGCCCTTGGCGATGGTGCTTCCGTGATGCGAAGCGAAAAGTAGAGAAGCTGCGCGAGAAAGCCGGGTCCCCTGAATGTCTTACAGTGCCGGGCAATCATGACACTCGTATCCTCGGAATCGTTCCCGTTGCGTGGATCTATCCTTCTCTGATCACCGCCGCTGCTGTTCTGACAGCGGTAACCGCCTTCGGGATAGTGTCGTCTCGCAGTTGGTATCTTCTGATAACGGTCGCGATTCTGATCGCTCTTAGATTTGCCGTGAGCGGAACGTTGTCGGCCAACCAGGGCGTCCGTATTCTTGGAACCGTTCGAGTTGCCTGGATCGATCCCGCACTGTTCGCAGCAGCGGCCGTTCTGACTGCCACTGCTTTTGGTGTAGTGCCCTACCTCGGTTGGTACCCGCTGATTGCCATCGCTGTCTTGATCGTTCTCAGATTTGCCCTGATCGGAAAATTTGAATCCTACTTCCCTCAGGGGGAACACCTCAGAGTGTTCGAAAAACTTGGGCTTGAGACCTTCACTTTTGATTCCGCATCCGTCGGTCCGTATTGGGCACAAGGGCTGATTGCGCCTCGACAGTTTATCGATTCTAAGGAAGAGTCAAAGAAGCGAAGGGAGGCCGCTCCCGAATCCCGGCCGTTTCGCATCGGCGTACTACATCATCACGCGATGCCGATCCCTTACGAACAGGAAGCAGAGCCAATGATGGTCTTGCGTAATGCTGGCGCATTGCTTCAGCAAGCGGCCAGTCTAGGCATCTCGCTTGTCCTCCATGGCCATCGCCATCGCTTCGGCTTTTCGCGAGTGACCGTCACAGCGGACGCTGAGGACTCCAAGGAGATTGCGGTTCTATCAACGGGTTCGGCTACGGCGGGAACTGAAGAGGACCATAATTTTAATCTAATAACGGTGAACCGTTGGGGCGCAGTGAAAATCACCCCGCACTGGTCGCACAAAGGATCCCCTTTCAAAGCGGCTCCGTCGTTCTGGGCTCGCTCGTTCGAGGACGCGGCACGCCAGTTTTTTCAGGTCAATGAACAAGCTAAAGGCTGCTATTGCGCTCGCACCTACAACACATTCGACATCAACGCGGAGGGCGACGCCCAACAATCGTTGGAGTTCTGTGGGTTACGCCCAATTCGAGGGCGCGGTATGGATGAAGTGCCGGGGACAATTGGGGCAGGTTCGACGGTCGGCCATCTGGAGCGCATTCGTCTCAAAACGCTGGTTTCTTCCGCAGGTCAGCAGATAATTCCTGAAAGCCCGAGCCGAACGCTCCGCACCTACTCGGCTAAGGTCAGATTTGAGCCTCCGCTGGACTCGGCGAACGAGCCGGTCAATTTCGCGTTACGATATTACGCGATCAGCTCGTATGCGATGTCTGAAAGGCAATTCAGAGAGATGTACCCCCCAAGCCCAATACAACCGACAGAATCTTGTTACGCAACGGTCAGCAATATTCCTACCGCCGAACTCGTGATCATTGTCCGGCTGCCTGAGGGGTTTAAAATCAAAGATAACGGGAACCCTGGGCTCTCAGTGCTTCGTCTGGACGACAGCGCCGACATCGAGTTGCAGGAAGCTTTGCGAGGCAACCTGCGTTACGATCCGATTCTTAATCTCATTACCATGCGAGTTCCCTATCCTCCGCTCGATCGCGCTTATCGTCTTGAATGGCCTCTTCCAGAGGTGTGGCCGCTCCCCAAAGGGCTTTCGAACAAGCCGGCCAGCCTGAGCCAAAAAGGGATGACCACCAAGGCGGCCACGAAAATGCTGAAACTGACAGAGTCAGATCCATACAACAGCCCGCTGAATAAGCTTGGGCCAGAGATACTTCAAGTTGCAATTGAAGCATTCGAGCTTGCTCAGGGCGATTCCACGCTCGAGTTCAGCATAATGGCATACGACCCAGAAAAGCTCGCATTGCGTGTGGCGGCCGCCAATTTTGCTGACCAGAAAGATCCTCGATGGAGTTGGCCGCTACCGTACGGTGATGGAATCGCAGGGCGCGTTTATAAGAATAATTTCGCTATGGTGGTTGTGAGGCAATTCGCCGTAGATAATGGGTTGCCATTTTACTATCTGCCAGTTAATGACCAGTTCGTTTCCGACAACGGAGGCGAGATGCCAGCGGTGATGATCTCGGTTCCACTTTGCTGCAAAGAAAACCCAGAGGAAATGTTTGCAGTGCTGAGTATTAGTTCGAACGATCCGGCGTGCAAGCTGGTTGATGTCACAGAGGAAGAAATGCGAACAACCAACAGCAACTTTGCGCAAGCGGTGGCGAACGCTTGCCTCAGGATATTCGAGACGATAGCATGATAGTTGAAATGACTAAGATTTCTGAATCGCTATTTGCCATGCCGATGGGGAAAGCTGACCCGCAGAAGGTGCGGGAGTTGTCCGACCGCCTTTTTGACGCCTACCTGAAGAGGAGTGGAAAACAGGCGCAGGTTATCGTAGCCGACAACAGCAATGGGTTGAACTCGGACGTTCCTGACGATTCCGGGAAGGCCAAGCCCTAGTTTTTCCCGCTTCCCGTCTGTCCCCAATTTTATTACCAAGCGAGGCTCTATCTCGCAGTCTGGCCGAGCCACACCCCGCGTATCTAGGCTACGCCCGTCCAAGCGACCTGCTGCGACAGGACGCGCGTGGGGGGTGAGTGTCAATCAGGCCGCCTTTACGGCTTTAGTAACTGAACGCGGCAATCATCGCGCGGCGGACAGATGGGCTGTCGCATACCGCATAGAACCTTGCACCGCTGAAGAACTTAATCTTAGTGAAACCCGCGGTGGGTTTCACACTTCCTTCGGCAGGGGTGACCCCTGCACCCAGTGAAATCGCGAAATGTTGAGGACAACCTTTCGCTCTCCGAAGCGTTAGGGCTTTAGAAGGACCTTCATTGCGTTGTCTTTTTTGGCGTTGAAAATTTCGTAGGCTTTGGGGGCGTCGGTTAGAGGCATTATGTGGCTTATCAGGGGGCGCGGATCTAGCGTGCCTTTTTCTATCAGGCGGGATAGGTCCGGGATGTGCGCGTTGATGTTGGCGAGGCCTATCTTGAAGGTCAGGTCGCGCATGAAGGCGTAGCCCATTGGGAAATTGAACGACTGGGAGGCGAAGACGCCGATTACTGAGACGGTGCCACCGCCGCGTACCGCCATTATTGCGGAGGTCAGTGCGCCATCGTTGCCTACTGCCTCGATCGTTACGTCGGCGCCGCGGCCTTCGGTGCGGTCGAGTATCGTTTGACTTGCTTTTTCAGTGTCTACCGGGAACGCACCGAGTTTGCGCGCTAGTTCCAGGCGATAGGGGATGCTGTCCACTGCGATTACTTCGGCGGGGCCGAAGAGTTTCGCACTCATCACGGCGCATAGGCCGACCGGGCCGCATCCGAAGACTGCGACCGTGTCGCCGGGGCGGATGTTGCCGTTGATCGCGCCGAAGTAACCCGTCGGCAGGATGTCGGCGAGGAAGACTGCACAGTCGTCGTCGATTGCATCGGGCAGCGGGTAGCAGGTGTAATCGGCCATTGGGACGCGCACCGCTTCGGATTGCTCGCCGCCCAGCCATCCGAGCTTGCCGGCGGCGCTCGCGCCGTAGCCGAATACCGCGGAGCCGCTCTCGAAGCATTGCGAAGGCTGCCCGCGCCGACAGAAGAAGCATCGACCGCAGGCGACCAATCCCGACACCACGACGCGCTGGCCTTTCTTCAGACGATCGACGCCGGCGCCGACTTCCTCGATCACGCCGACGCCTTCATGGCCCAGCACGAAGCCGGGCTCGATGGGAAAATTGCCGTGATAGTAGTGGAGGTCGGAGCCGCAGATTCCGGCGCGGGTGATTCGCACGAGGGCGTCGGTGGGCGTTTTGAGTTCGGGGTCGTCGACGCGCTCGACGCGCACGTCGTGAGGTCCGTGGAAGACAGTTCCTTTCATTGTACCTTTGGACAACCTCCGCGCACGGGTTCGGAGAATAGGCAGAATCCTGAGTTCCGCGCAAAAGCGCCCTCACCCGCTCCTTCGGCGCGGCCTCTCCCGCAACAAAGCGGGCGAGGCGAATAATCAGTGGCGCGGGACGCCACATCCTAATTTGGGGCGGGTTTGCAGAGGCGGCGAAGGGCGTGGTAATTCCAGAGTTCCTGATACGTTGGAGGTTCCTATGTTTCAAAACGTGAAGAAAATTCTTTCGCCGATCGATTTTTCAGAGCACTCGATGGAAGCGATGCGCGCGGCGATGGAAATGGCGAAGGACGTCGGCGCCGAAGTTCACCTGATGCATGTGATCGCGCCGCATCACATCTTCATCCCGCTGCCCCTGGCTACCAGCGGCGAACAGAGCCGCGAGCTTGCGCGTGAGGCCTCGATGATCGAGCAGGCGGAAGAAGAACTCGCGCGCATCAAGAAAGACGAGTTCGGCGATTCGAAGAATGTCCTCACGTACGCAGTGGTCGGCCATCCGGTTCAGAAACTCGTTGACTACGCCAAAGAGCAGGGCATCGACTTGATCGTGATGGCGACGCACGGACGCAGCGGCGCCGAGCATATGCTGCTAGGCGGAACGACCGAGAAGCTGGTGCGCAACGCCCCGTGCTCGGTCCTGGTGATCCGTCCGCGCAAACAGTAATCGAGCGATAACGTCAATTCCCGGCGGTCGCGAGCGCATGACGCGCGGCCGCCGCGGCGCCATTGGAGATTTGGCATGAACCTCGAACAGCAGAAGGAACGCGCGCTGGCTTTTCTCAAGAATTTCGAAAAAGCAGATCCGAAGATTTTCGCCGATTTGATTACGGACGACTTCGAATTCGAAATGATGGGGCGGCTGCCGGGAGTCGCGCCTGTACGCGGCAAAGAGGCTTACCTGAAGGGCACACCGAAGTTGCTGAAGGCGATGTTTCCCAACGGCTTGAACATGAAGTTCCATTCGACGATCGCCGAGGGACCGCATGTCGCGATTCAGGCTGAGTCAGACACGACGGCCGGCAACGGGAAGAAATACGCGAACTTCTATCACTTCTACTTCCTGTTCAAGGGCGACAAGATCGCGCAGGTTCGCGAGTACAACGACGTAAATCACGTGCGCGAAGTCTTCATGAGCTGATTTCGAGCGCTTCGCGATCTCAGAGGCCACTACCTGCTCCCCCGCTCTTATCTCTCCCCCTCAACACGGATTTCGATTCGGTCGCTCAGTCGAAAATGACCCAAACCGGAAGTGTGGTCAGCGGGTCGCGGAGAATTGGATCAGCGGATAATGGGCTCAGGGAGCCACTCAGAGCGGAAAAATAAGGGCCAGGCAGATTGCTCTACCCGGCCCGTAGCCAACCGGGAAAAGGGGGGCAAACCCCGGCCAGCAATTTGTATTCTATACAACTGCGCGCGTGTTGCAATAACAATCAGGACGGCTCGTTTTATAGTTTTTGAGCGCTCTTTTGCTCGGGCTCAGACCCGACCGCCGCCTAGCGCGGGGATGAAATGCACTTCGCTGTCCTCGTTAACAGTGTCGAGGACGCCGCCAGTCGCGATTTCCCCGTCGATCGACACCGCAATAGACGGCCGGATGTCGCCTTCTTGTAGTAACTGCTGGTCTATCCCTGGAAACTGATCGCCAAGTTCCCGGACGATCTCGCGAATTGATTTTCCCGAGACGTTCACGCGCTCCCGGCCGCCGGTAAACTTGCGTAAGAGTGCGGGGATGACAACGGTCGGCATTGCAAAATTAAAAGGGGCGAGCGATGTACGCCCGCCCCCTTGTTGATCACTCCCGATCAATCAGCCGCGGCAGAATGTTTTGTCGAGTCGCGATGCTTCAGCATTTCCTTCAGCAGCTTCGGCGGCGACATCGGCGTCTCCGTCATCCTGACTCCAACGGCGCGATAGATAGCGTTGGCTACAGCGGCCACCGGCGGCACGATCGACACTTCACCGACGCCGCGCACGCCCAGCGGATGGCCGGGGTTTGCTTCCTCGACGACTACCGTTTCGATCATCGGCAAGTCGAGGCAAGTGGGCATGCGGTAGTCGAGGAATCCGGAGTTACGCAGCGTGCCCTTGTCGTCGTAAAAATATTCTTCGTTGAGCGCCCATCCGAGTCCCTGTGCGGTGCCGCCCTGCATCTGTCCTTCGACGTAACTCGGATGAATCGCCTTGCCGGCATCCTGCGCGACGGTGCATCGCAGGATTTGCACCTTGCCGGTGTCGGGATCGACCTCGACGTCCACGCAGGTGGTCGCGAATCCGGGGCCGACGCCACGCGCATTCACGCTCGCGCGACCGGTGATCGGTCCTCCGGTGCGCGGGAAGCGGGGCGCGAGCTGCTTGATCGACATCGGCGGCACGCCGTTGCCTTTCGCGTGCAGCATGCCGTCGCGGAATTCCACTTCGTCGGGCTTCTTCTCCCAGACCTTTGCGGCGCGCTCGATTAGCTGGCGCTCGGCGTCCTTGGCGGCTTCGTACACCGCCATCCCAGTTGCAAAGGTGACGCGGCTGCCGCCGGTCACGTCGGTATGGCCGATCGAATCGGTGTCGGCGGTGATCGGACGCACGTCGGTGACGGCGAGTCCGAGGACTTCAGCGGTGATCATCGCCATCGAGGCGCGCGAGCCGCCGATATCCGGCGAGCCGGTGACGACGCTGGCGGTTCCGTCGGCGTGGATATTCACCGTCGCAGAGGATTGCATCCCGGCATTGAACCAGAAGCCCGACGCGACGCCGCGGCCGCGGAATTTGCCGGTCAGTTTCGATTTGTAATGAGGGCTGTTCTTGATTCCTTCGAGCGTCTGAATCAACCCGATGCGTTTGAACGGAGGACCGACGACCTGCGCGTCGCCTTCCTTGACGGCGTTCTTGAGACGGAAATCGATCGGATCGATTCCGCATTTCACGGCAAGCTCATCGATCACGGTTTCGGAGGCGAACGCGGCGTTGGTTGCGCCCGGTGCGCGATAGGCCGCGGTTTTGGGACGGTTGACGACGACGTCGTACGCGTCGATC
The DNA here is from genome assembly GCA_963794325.1 of uncultured delta proteobacterium. Lineage (GTDB taxonomy): Bacteria > Desulfobacterota > Binatia > Binatales > Binataceae > Binatus. Next base: position 636,570 of record CAWCDG010000004.1, read on the forward strand.
AGGAAATTCTCGACAGTATATGGAGCAATGATGCACATCGCGCCCGCGCCGACCGGCGATCCGGGAAACGCGCCCGCCTCGTACGCCATCCAGATTTCGGCGGCGACGATTTTGCCGTCCTTGGTCGCGCCCATCTTAACTTTGATCTTCGAGCCCGAGGTCGGGCCGCTGGCGCGGAGCACTTCCGATCGCGACATGACGAGCTTGACCGGCGCGCCGGTTTTCTTTGACAGCAGGACAGAGAGCGGCTCGAGGTAGATGGTGGTCTTGCCGCCGAAGCCGCCGCCGATTTCAGCCGGCACGACTTTGATATGGCCGACCGGCATCCCGAGCACTTGCGCGCTGAGCGAGCGCACGTCGAAGGCGCCCTGCGTCGAGCAGTAAATCGTCGCCTGTCCGTCGGAGTTGTAGATGCCGACCGCGTTGTGCGGCTCGATATATCCCTGGTGGACCATCGCGGTGTTGAATTCGCGCTCGATCACGTAGTCGGCAGCCTTGAATCCCGCCTCGAGGTCACCGCGCTTGAACTGGTAATGCTGCGCGACGTTGGTCTGCTTGTCGCCCTCCTCCTTGTTGCGCAGATCCTTCAGCAGAATCGGCGCGCCCGGCCTGGTCGCGACGTCAACGGTCATCACGGGCGGCAGCACCTCGTATTCGACTTCGATAAGGCGCAGCGCTTCTTCGGCGATATGCGGGCTGGTCGCGGCGACGGCTGCGATTGCATGGCCGTCGTAGAGGACCTTGTCGTGTGCGAGGATGTTCATCGAGAGATACATCGGGTTGATAACCATCTCGCCGGACTGCTCGAGCTTGTTCTCGGCCTTCGGCAGGTCCTTGCCGGTGACGATCGCCTTGACGCCGGGGAGCTTGAGCGCCTTGTCGATTTTGATCGATTTGATATTCGCGTGAGCGTGCGGGCTGCGCAGCACCTTGCCGTGCAGCATGCCGGGGAACGCGTAATCGGCGCCGTACTTGGCGCGGCCGGTCACTTTGTCGACGCCGTCGTGCCGGATCGGACGCGTGCCGATAACTTTGAAATTGCCAGTCGTGGTTGATGCCGCCATGTCTTATTTCACCTCTCGAATCCCAGCGTCGTTGCTGTGCTCTCTAACGGGCGGCCGCTTTGCCTTCGCCCTGCGAGCGAATGTCCGCGGCGGCGTCGAGGACCGCTTTCACAATTTTGTCGTAGCCGGTGCATCGGCAAAGATTGCCGGCCAGCGCGTAGCGAACTTCGGGCTCGGTCGGCTTCGGATTTCGATCGAGCAGCGACTTGGCCGAGATCAAAAATCCGGGAGTGCAGATGCCGCATTGCAGGCTGGCATGCTCGAGAAACTTGTTTTGCAAAACGCTGAGCACGCCCTGCGTGGCGAGTCCCTCGACGGTAACGATTTTTTTGCCCTGCGCCTCGACGCCAAGCATCAGGCACGAGTCGATCGCGCGCCCATCGACCATCACGGTGCATGCGCCGCAATCGCCAGTGAGGCATCCTTCCTTCGAGCCGGTGAGTTCGAGCACGTCGCGCAGGGTTTCGAGCAGGCTTTGTCGCGGCTCGCACAGGAACTCGACCGTTTCGCCGTTGATTGTCGCTTCTACCAAGGTCTTTTTCATATCTTTATGCCGTAATGTTTGATTCAGCTTTTTTTCGCGCGTTCGGCGGCGATGACCAGCGCACGGCGGGTGAGCACGCCGGCCACGTGGACCCGAAAATCGATCGTCCCGCGCATGTCGTCGATTGGCTTGCAGATCTCGCTCACCGCGCGTCCCGCAGCTTCGAGCGCCGCGTCGTCGAGTTTCTTGCCGACCAGCCCCTCGGCAGCCTTGCTCTCGAGCAGCGGCGTCGCCGCAACCGCGCCGAGCCCGATACGCGCCGCCTTCACTTTGTCGCCGTCGAGCGTGACCGACACGCCGACGCCGACCACTGCGATATCCATCTCGTTGCGCGGGATAAATCGCAGATACGCGTCGCTCGAATGGGGCGCGGGGGCGGGAACTATCAATTCGACCAGCAACTCGCCGGGCTTCAGCACCGTGCGTCCAGGGGACACGACGAACGACTCGACCGGAACCTCTCGTTCACCAGCCGGGCCGACGATTCGGGCGCGCGCACCGAGCGCGATCAACGCGGGCGTCGTGTCGGCGGCGGGCGACCCGTTGCATAGATTGCCGCCGACCGAGGCGCGATTCTGAATCTGGAGCGATCCGATGAGATGCGCCGCCTCGGTCAGGCCTGGGTAATGACGGCGCATCACGTCGCTCTGCGCTAATCTCGATGCAGGGGACGGCCGCGCCGAGGCGCAATCCCTTTTTCGCATCGAAGGAGAGCGTCTGCAGCTCCTTGATTTTCTTGACGTCGACCAGATGTTCGGTGCGGCGAACTCCGGCGCGAAGCTGAATCAGGATGTCGGTGCCGCCGCATAGCGGGCGGGCATTCTCGCCGTGGGCTTTGAGGATGCTGACGGCCTGATCGAGCGTGCTAGGGGCTTCGTAATTAATGGCGTGCAAGTGTGGAAACCTCCGGTCGGGTCAAGATTATACCCGCCTTTATTCCTTGGATAGCCTACTTGCCGCGCGCTGAAAAGGGGACGCAGATAGCGGGGGTCATGCCGCGCGCTTGCGCGGACGAACCTCGCGCTCGATTTTGGCCGCGAGTACATCTTTGGCTTTTTCGAGTTCGTAGTCGCTCTGCAGTCCGAGCCAGAATTCCGCTGATGTACCGAGATAGCGGGAGAGGCGAAGTGCGGTGTCCGCCGAGATGGCGCGCTCACCCTTGACGATTTCCGCAATCCGGTTGGCCGGCACGCGCAGGTCCATCGCAAGCCGATGGATGCTGATACCGGTCGGGCGAATAAAGTCTTCGTGCAGTACCGCTCCGGGGTGAAGCGGTGGAAATTTCTTTCTGCGGGCCATATCTGCGTGCCTTAACGCGCTTCGCGCGAGATCCTTCGCTCCGCTCAGGATGACACAAAAACAAGACGAAGGATTGAGATACGCAAGTCGCTCTCAGAAGGAATTCGTGTCATCTGAGCGGAGCCGCCTTGTGTCATTCTGAGCGCAGCGAAGAATCCCGGATCTTTCTGGATGGCCGCCGATGCACCCCAACCACGGTACATGCGAGGCGCCTGGTGGGTGATTCCGGGATTCTTCGCTGCGCTCAGAGTTTGTGAGTGAGGAGGTGAAGCGCGGGGTCTGAAACCTCGCTCTTCGCCTTTGGAATTTTGGAGGGGGAGGTGGCGATGCGCATCGCGCATCGCCACCTCCTTGGGGATTAGTGGCCGGACTGGACCATCTTCTCGGGGGTGAAGAAGTTGCGGTCCACGGCGCCCATGTTGACGAACAAGCTGTCGGTATGACTTGCCGGGCCCGGTGAATAGACCACGGTCGAAAAGCCGCTGGTTATATCTTCATCAACCAGCGCGGTTTCGAACATGCGTTTGAAGGGCCAGATTGCGACAGTGGAGTTAAGAAGAGCCCGGTCGCGATATGCATGGAAAGTCGCGATGGTTTTCCAGAGCTGTCCGTTGTTGTCGAATTGGTCCGACGCTGTGATGAACCATCCTTCGGAATCGACGTAGAGAATGCGCTTGGGGACGATCGTGCTACCGCCAATCGGAGAGCGAGGCTTCGCGGTCGCTTCGATAACGTAGAGATTGCGCATTTCCCAATTCTCGGGACAGACGGTGCGGCCGCCGTCGCTGGCGCATGCCTCCGCGGGAGAGTTCGCCGCTTCCACCGATGCGAGCATCGGGCGCTCGCCGAGCAGACGGTAGCTGTAATCTTCGATTTTGGCGGAGAAGCCAAACGCGGAATCGGGATCCCAAGTCGAGGCGTAGGTCGTGGCTCCGCCCGCACCTCCGCCCTGAGTTCCCGGTGAGCCGTCAGAGGACACTCCGAAGGAATCCGATAGTTCCGTTATCGGCAGACGCCTCAGGCGTCGGGTCTCGGAACTATACTCCCACACCGCGTCCTCAACCCCTGGACGAGCGGAGCGCTCGTTGACGATTCCCGCGCCGCGCATCTCGGAGGGCTCGAGGATCGGAAAAGCTCCGAAGCGCGAGGCGATGCCAGTCTTCATAACGTCGGGGTCCATCGGCATCGGGGCGACTTCGGTACGGCCGACAGAGTTGTAGAAGCCAAGATGGCCGAAGGTAAAATGTTCGACCTCATTTGCGGAGCCTGCGCGATGACTGACAGCTTCGACGCCGCGCGAATCCAGGTCGTCGGTGTGCAGCGGCCGGAACTGGAAGTTCCACATGATCTTGGTGGCAGCATCGGGATCGTTGGCATCGACCAGCGGAAACGGCAGGCCGGCGACGTAGCCCTTCAGCTCGCCGTCGGAGCCGAGTGAGACCTGGGGCGAGTAGCGTTCGGTGGCCTCCTTGTAGGGCGGCGGCCAGTCAAGGTGACTCGTCGGGACGATTTTCATCGTCATGCCTTGCTTGACGAGGATGAAGTTCCCAGGACTGACCAGTGACTCGACCTTCGAGGCGTTGTCGGGAGTGATAACGTCTCCGGGTTTCACTTGGGCGCTCGCAGTGGCCGCGGAAATCACAGCAATTGCAAATGCGAGTGCGGCGATTGTTGAGAACCGATTGAAAGTCATAGCGGTGTTCCTCACTAAAAGATCAAAATTCTTCACCTCGGTGCGCGGGCGTTGCTCTGCCGGCCGTGACCGATGACGTCATTTGATGCGTGAAAAGTGGACGCACAAAGTGCGACCTTTCTGGGGAGAGACCGTGATTCAATTAGTCTGCGGATTGGCGAGGAAAAATCAGGAACCTAACCCCTAACCCCTTCCCATAGTGGGAAGGGGAACCGGATCGTGAAGCGCGGGGAGGGGAAACTCCAGATATGAAGGATTAGGGCTTGAAGCCGAGGCGTGACGCTACTTGGGCGGCGGCGAGTGCCAGGGCTGGGGCCATCGGACCCATCAATGCGAAGCGGGGATCTGTGGTTTGGCCGCGGACGTAGCGGACGTAGATTTGCTCGACGACCGTCGCGGTTTTCCAGTGCGCCCACGCCCAGTAGTAGGGCATCGCGCTTACGTCGCGGCCGGTGCGGGTCGAATAACGATGCAGTAGTTCGTCGCGAGTCAGGAAGCCGGGCCGCAGCGTGTGTGCTTCGCCTTGCGAAGTCCCGAGAAGTTCCGGCGGATCGTTCTTGTCGCGCCAGTAGTTCATCACGATGCCGAGATCGACCAGCGGATCGCCGATGGTCGACATTTCCCAATCGAAGACGCCGACTATCTCGCCGTGATTCACCGCGCCGACCATGATGTTGTGCAGGTAGAAATCGTTATGCACGAGCACCGGCGGCGGCGACGCGGGCATGTTGTCGAGAAACCATGCGCCGAGTTTTTCCATCAGCGGCACTTCGCGGGTCTTCGCTTTTTCCCATCGGCCCATCCAGCCGGTGATCTGACGCTTTAGGAATCCGTCGGGCTTGCCGAGTGTTTCGAGTCCAATCGACTTGTAATCGACGCCGTGCAGGTCGGCGAGGGTGTCGATGAAGCCCTGCGACATCGCGCGGAAGCTTAAGGGATCGTCGCCGAACTCGGCGGGCAGCGGCTGGCGGTTCTTGATGACGATGCCGGTGCGGCGCTCCATCACGAAGAAAGGCGCGCCGACGATCGACACGTCGTCGCTGAAGAGCATCCCGCGCGGCGCCGGCTTGAAGACTTCCCACAGGCGCGAGAGCACCTTGTACTCGCGGCCCATGTCGTGGCCGCCGACGGGCAGCGGGCCGAACGGCGGCCGCCGCATCACCCACTCTGTTTCGCCAAAGCGCAGCAGGTAAGTGAGATTCGAGGAGCCGCCGCGAAACTGCTTGACGGTCATCGGCGCGTCGGCGCCGGGCAATTGCTTCTCGCGCAGGTACGCGGCGAGCTTGCTCCAGTCGAGCTGCTCCTCGTCGCGAACGTCGCCAAATTCGACGGTGAGATCGATAGCTTCAGTCATGCTGGGACCAAGCCAACCTAACCCCTAACCCCTTTTTTCACTCCTCGCGGGAAAGGGAACAATCGCGTTTAACCGCGTCAATGATTTGCGACTCAACCGCCTCGGGGTCATTTGTACTTACGCAGTTCGCGGCGCGCGATCGTCATGCGATGCACTTCGTCGGGTCCGTCGGCGATTCGGAGCGCACGGCTGTCGCGCCACATCCGGGCGAGCGGGAAGTCGTCGCTGACGCCGGCCGCGCCGAACACCTGGATCGCGCGATCGAGCACGACCATCACCATGTTCGCGCACATCACCTTGATCATCGCGATCTCGTTGCGCGAGTCGCGCTTGCCCACGGTGTCCATCTTCCACGCCGCGTGCATGACCATCAGGCGGCACGAGTCGATCTCGATTCGCGAGTTGGCGATCCACTCCTGGATGTTCGACTTGTCGGCGAGAAAACTGCCGTGCGTGAAGCGGGTGCTCGCCCGCTTGCACATCAACTCGAGCGCGCGTTCCGCGATGCCGATTGTCCGCATGCAATGATGGATGCGTCCGGGACCGAGGCGTGCCTGCGAGATTGCGAAGCCGCCGCCCTCCTCGCCGAGCAAATTTGTGACCGGCACGCGGCAGTCCTTGTAGATAATTTCGCAATGCCCGCCGCCGCCGGTATGGCCCATCACGGGCACCGGACGAATCAGGTTGAATCCCGGAGTGTCGGTCGGGACGATTATCTGGCTCGCGCGGCGATGCGGTTCCGCGTCGGGGTCCGTCACGACCATCGCGATGGCGAAGGCCGAGCCGATCGCATTCGAGGTGAACCACTTGTGGCCGTTGATGACGTAGTTGTCGCCGTCCCGAACGGCGCGGGTCTTGAGCTGCGTCGGATCCGAGCCCGGAGTGTCAGGCTCGGTCATCGAGAAGCAGGTGCGAATCTCACCGTCGAGGCATTTTTGCAACCACTGCTTTTTCTGATCGGGCGTGCCGAACTCGGCGAGGATTTCCATGTTGCCGGTATCAGGCGCCATGCAGTTGAACGCGCGCGCGCCAATCGGGCTGCGGCCCATCAGCTCGCACAGCGGCGCGTATTCGTAATTCTTGAGACCGGCGCCAAATTTTTCGTCGGGCAGAAAGAGATTCCAGAGGCCCTCGGCCTTGGCTTTCTTGCGGACGTCTTTGAGCGATTGCGGTTCGGTATTGCCGCTCTCGCCCATCGCGCGCTGAACTTCCTTCTCGATGGGGAAGACGTACTGATCCATGAAGTCGGAGACGCGCTTGCGCAATTGTTCAGTCTTGGGGGTCAGCGAAAAGTCCATTTCGATCCTCGCGAGGTCCTGATGATTTGTATCGCAACAGGTAACCCAGATTGGGGGGAAATGAAAGGCGACGGACCTCGCGTCAGTGATGCACCAAGAACCCTCACCTCCCGGCGGCTACGCCCGCCGACTGCCTCTCCCGTGAAAGTAACGGGCGAAGGATCAGAAAATCAGGCGGTGGGTTTGCGCATTACGTAGAAGACGTAGCCGTAGGAATCGGAATAGGCGCGGAACAGATCGTGCTCGCGGCTGGCTTCGTCGAGCATGGCGAGCGCACTGGGATCGTCGGCGTATTTTTCTCGCAGCTCTTCGACCCGGCGCTCGGCGGGATCGTAGTAGTTGTTCCACCAGTCCTGCACCTGCAACACGAAGCCGTCCATGCTCACGTATCCGGCTTCGGCGACGAGCTGGCAGTTGCGCTCGATCGAGCCCATGCCGGGGTAGCTTCGCGCCCAGTATTCGGCGGCTTCGGCCGGTGGATTCGGCACCAGCCACGTGAGCTCGGATACCACGACCCATCCTCCGGGCTTCAGGAAGCGACGCCATGCGGTCAGACCGGCGGCGAATCCTTGTATATAGATGGCGCCTTCGGACCAGATCAGATCGAATGATCTGTCGGCGAAGTCCATGTCGAACATCGAGGTGTTGATCGTCGTCACGTGCGGCAGAACACCCGCCGCGCTGGCACGCTCAGTCAGCTCGTCGAGGAATCGCTGGCGGATATCGACGGCGACCAGCCATCCGTTGCTCGCGCGGGCGAGATCGATAGTTTGCGCGCCGGGACCGCATCCGACATCGAGGATTCGCGGCGCCGTTGGCAGCCCGCGGACCAGGCCTAGCGCGCGCAAGGTTGCCGCCGCGGAGCCGGGAGCTTGTCGCGGGAGGCCTTCTGTCAATTCGCGGAAAATACTCATCTGCCTCCGCGATACTGCCGATAGACGCGAGGGAACTCAAACGCATCGCGGGCACGGCGGCCCGCGCCACTTGTCAGGCGCGCGGCTTGTCGGCGGCAAAGCGGAGGCGAACGTAGTCGGCAAACCACTTGCCGTCGGCGTCGCAGAGCTTGGGGCGCAATGCTTCGCGAACCTCGTCTAGAAAACCGGCGCGTCGCAGAGCCCGCCATATCCCGGCGATAACGTCATCAACCGGCTTCATCCGGTGGATAGCGACGTTGCTGAAGACGGCATCGAACTCGGCGTCGAAACCTAAGCTCCCGCCCTGCCGACGCCCCCTTGCCCGCAGTTGAATTACCCTTTCTTAGGTGCCGGCAAGAACGCGGCTGGCGAGACGTGAAAACGCTCCGCAAGTTTTTCGATCTGGCGGACATTGAGCTCACGCTTTCCGCGCAGCACTTCAGAGACCACGCCCTGGCTACCGATTTCGCGCAAATCAGATTGTGAGAGGCCGTGCTGCTCCATCAGGAACTTGAGCATCTCGACTCCAGAAGTATCCGGGATCGGATGGTGCTCCGCATCGTAAGCTTCGATCAGAACGCTGAGCGTTTCGATGAAGCGGTAGCGTGGGTCGCGCGGATTGTCGCCAATTTCATCCACCAGTGCATTGAGCTGGGCAACGGCAGTGTCGTATTCGCGGGTGCCATGGATAGCGAGTAGCGGCGCGAAGACGTCCGGGTTCTTGAGGGTTCGAGTGATAGTGCGACTTTTCATTTATTATCTTGATTAGTTAAATATTAAATTTAAATCATCTAAAGTTAAAAATTATTGATTTTTTTATGACGTCATTTTTTCCAACCTCCTCTGTCGTACTCCGCATGGGTCAAGATGTTGCGGACAAACAGCATTTGCGTGTTGAAGTGAATTGCTACGATCAGTCGGTACTTGTTACCCGCAATATCGAAAACGTAGAAATCGCCCTTTGCGGTCGGCACATAGTCCACCGATCCAAAGGTTCGCTTTAACTCGATCAGATTCGGATAGGCTCCACTTTTGACCAGCTTCCACCATGCTCGTAGCGGGCCATCGGCATCGGGATATCGTTTCGCGAAGTCCCTGAGCGCCTTCTCCGAGATCACCCGCACGTCGAGAATATATCTCGAAGTGAGATGGGTTGTCAACTCAAATTGAGATGAAAAAAACTATCGGTGCGCCGAGATCGGACGACGAAGGGGCGTTACCGCTGCGGAGCCGGGAGCTTGTCGCGGGAGGCCTTCTGTCAATTCGCGGAAAATACTCATCTGCCTCCGCGATACTGCCGATAGACGCGAGGGAACTCAAACGCATCGCCGGCACGGCGGCCCGCGCCACTGGTCAGGCGCGCGGCTTGTCGGCGGCGAAGCGGATGCGAATGTAGTCGGCAACCCAATTGCCGTCGCCGTCGCAGAGTTTGGGGCGCAATGCTTCGCGAACCTCGTCTAGAAAACCGGCGCGATCGTTTTTCGCGACCGGCGCCGTGAAGCTCTGCGCAAAAGTCTCGAGCCATCCGTTGATTTCGGTCGGCAGCGGTGTGGGGCGGGGAATCAATGCGATGTACCTGACGGCGAATCCGCGGCGAGCCAGCCGCGCGGAATATTCTTCGGCGGTTGGGAAATACCACGGGTTGAGAGCGTCGGCGTCGATTCCGCGACGCCGAAGGGCGTCGAACAATGCGCGCTTGATCGTCTCGACGCAGCCGTGGCCGCCGAACTCGGCGACGAAGCGGCCGCCGGGGCGCAGCGCGCGCCATACGCCGGCGATTACGTCGTCGGGTGGTTTCATCCAGTGGATCGCGGCGTTGCTGAACACGGCATCGAAGTCGGCGTCGAAACTGAGACGCGCACCGTCAGCTACGCGCGCGTCAAGGCCGAGCCGTCGTGCGGCTTCGATTTGGGGTGGGCTCGAATCTACCCCGACCACGTCGCATCCCATTGCGGCGAGCTTGATGGTTAGCGCGCCGTCGCCGCATCCGAGGTCGAGGATTCGCTCGCCGGCGCTGGGCGCGAGCAGATCGACCACCGGTGCGCCGAGATCGGAGACGAAGCGGGCGTTGCGCGCGTATCCGTTCGGGTCCCAGGTTTGATTGGCCGTCGTCATGTACTTAACTATAGTTAATAATCTACGCGATGCAACAGTCGATCACTTTATTGAATGTGAAACCCGCCCGGGTTTCACATTCCTTGGGCAGGGGTACCCCCTGCCCCTTAGTGAAACGCTTGACACATTGGCTTGCTAGACGGCAGGCTCGATCAGAGAGGCATCTCCGGCGAGGATCACTTTGGCCGGAGCGTCCGATGATATCCAGGTTCCACAGAAGCAGTAGAGCGGCGGCGCGCGCGATCGCGATTTTCGGCGCGGTGCTGGTCCTTGTCTCGACCAGCATCGGCGCGAGTCATTTTCATGAGCGCGCGGTCTCACGCAACGGGCTGGCTGTCGCGCAAGTGGCGGTTGACGAAGGACTTTGTCCGGTCTGCCAATTCGCGCTGCATTCGCCAGGCTCGCTTTCATCGACTACGACTGTCACGCGCGGACCGGTTATCGTCGATACGATATTCCTGGCCGCGCCGGTCCGTTCCGAATCTCCGGTTTTCTCGGCAGCACGCGTGCGCGCTCCTCCGATAGCTCTCTAGATCTCTCCGTTCGATACATTTTGATTCTTCACTGCGCGCGACCGTTTCGCGCGCCGCCACTCGCGTATTCGCAGGCGCGGGCGGGAACCTGAACTGATGGGAGCTTGAGATGCGGAGGAATTTATTTGCGCGGATCTCAGCAGGGATCCTGATTCAACTGTTTTTTTGTATGCCGGCATTAGGGGCTAATTTGAAGACTCCGACGGCCACGAACTATCGGGTCACGGGCGTAGTGAAGGACGCGCTCGGCAGACCGATCAAGCAAGCGGCGTTGACGCTACAATCTTCGAAGGGGCAGGTTGTCGGGCATGCGACGAGCAATGATGCGGGGGAGTTCTCGTTCAACGCAATCCCGCCGGGCAGTTACGCGGTCGTGGCGACCAGCAGCGGATTCAAGACGGCTACTTCGATCGTTTCAGTCTCGGCCAAGGGCGCTCCGCCGGTGGTGCTTGCGATGGAAGCCGAGAAAGCGGTCAGCCTGAAGGTGGCGGCGACGCGGCTGAACCAAGGGCGCAATTCCTTGTCACCCACCACGGGCGGCAGCAAATACACCTTCACTCAGCAGGCAATTCAGGAATTGCCGCAGGGTGATAATACTTCCTTGAACCAGGTGATATTGCAGGCGCCGGGCGTTGCGCAGGACTCGTTTGGACAGCTCCACATTCGCGGCGACCACGCCAATCTTCAGTACCGGGTAAACGGAGTTCAGCTTCCCGAGGGTATCACCGGCTTCGGGCAGGTGCTCAGTCCACGGTTCGCCAGTTCGATCAGCCTGCTGACGGGCGCGTTGCCGGCAGAGTATGGCCTACGAACCGCCGGGGTCATCGATATTAAGACCAAGGATGGGCTGCTCGATCCGGTCGCCGATGTCGATTTTTACGGCGGGCAGCGCGGGACCACGCAGCCGAGCTTCGAGTACGGCGGATCCAAGGGCAATTTCAGCTACTTCGTGACCGGGCAATATCTTGGCACCGATCGCGGAGTCGAGCCGCCGACGCCCGGACCCACGGCGATTCACGATACGAGCAACCAGGGATCGGGGTTCGGGTACTTCTCGTATTTTCTGAATCCGACGACCCGGCTGAGCCTGATCTCGGGATCGGCGATAAATCACTTTCAGATACCGGCGAATCCAGATCAGCCGCAGGTGTTTCCGTTGGCAGGTGTGCCGGTATATCCGTCGGCGAAAGTGCGCGAGAACCAGTTCGAACAAAACTACTTCAACGTGCTCGCGCTGCAGGGGACGGTTGGGGATAACATCGACTATCAGATCGCGCCGTTCAGCCGTTACTCGACCGTCACTTTCAATCCGGACCACGTTGGCGACCTGATCTACAACGGCGCAGCATCGAGGGTTTTTCGCAGCGACTGGGGCAACGGTTTTCAGCTCGACACGGCTTATCACGGAATTGCCAATCATACGTTTCGACTGGGCGGTTACTTCGACGCCGAGCGCGCCGAGATCGACAACCATGAGGCGGTGTTTACACCATAGGGGCGGCACGCCGCCCAACGTTCCTTTCGGGATCGTCGATAACATCGGACTGCAGACCTGGATTTACAGCGGCTATATACAGGACGAATGGAAGCCTATCGAAAAACTGACGGTGAACTATGGTGTCCGCTTCGACCTGTACGACGGCCTGGTGCGGGCTGATCAAGCCAGTCCGCGCGTTGCATTCGAGTACAAGCTGTTCAAGGGCACTACGCTGCACGCAGGCTATGCACGTCAGATGACGCCGCCGCCAACCGAACTCGTGTCAGTGAGCACAATCGCGAAATTCAAAGGCACCACCGGCGCGCCCGCATCCACTGGCAACGGCACTCCGACCGTCGAGCGCGACCACCTGTTTGATGCTGGAGTAACGCAGGAGATTATTCCCGGCCTGAACGTGGGTATCGATTCGTATTACAAGAAGGCGGCCGATCTGATCGACGAAGGGCAATTCGGGCCGGCGCTTATCTTCGAAACATTCAACTACCGCAAGGGTCGCGTTTACGGCGTCGAGTTCACGGGGTCATACACACACAATAATATTTACGCGTACGAGAACTTCGCCTGGAGCGTCGCGCAGGGGACGCAGGTCGAGTCGGGGCAGTTCAACTTCGCGCCGAACGAACTGGCGTTCATCAACACTCACTACATCTTCCTGGATCACGACCAGACCTTCACCAATTCCGCCGGCGTCGTTTACAACTGGAAGGGATGGATGTTCAGTCTCGACGGAATTTACGGCAGCGGGCTTCGATCGGGTTTCGCTAACACTGGAAATCTGCCGTACTACATCCAGCTCGATGCCGGCATCACCAAGCGGGTAACGGTACCCAACCATGGCGGCGTACTCGAATTTCGCGGCGCGATCGTGAATCTGAATGACCGCACTTACGAGATTCGCAGCGGCTCGGGTATTGGTGTGTTTGCGGCTCAATTCGGTCCGCGGCGGGCGCTCTATGGCGGGATAAAATGGGAGCTTCCATTCACAAAACCCGCGACTGCGATTCAATGAAACCGCAGTCACGATTCAGGCGTCAGGTAGTAAGGAGAACCTATTAATGCAGCAACTGTATGTAGCGTGGAACGCTATCAAGTTCGGCGGCGCGATGGTCTATCCGCTGCTGGTGCTTGGCGTCCTCGCGATTGGGATAATCATCGACCGGAGCGTGCTCTACGCGCGATGCCTTCGGCTGCCCAGCGAACTTGCCAATCTGGTCGAGACGTTCGGATTTTCATGGGTTGAACTCGAGAAGCGGCTGAACGAACTCGGCCCGCGCAACGCATACGGACGCTTTCTCCAGGTGATCGCCGACAATCGCAACAAGCCGGCATGGTGGGTCGAATCGAGGGCCGGCGACGAGGCCGGCCGCATCGAGAAGACGCTCGCGCGCGGACTGTGGGTGCTCGAGACGGTCGTGACCGCGGCGCCGCTACTGGGATTGCTCGGCACCATCACGGGCATGATGCAGTCGTTCAACGTGATCGGAGCATCGACGCTGGTCGCGCCAACGCAGGTGACCGCGGGCGTCGCGCAGGCGCTGATTGCAACGGCGCTTGGCTTGCTGATCGCGGTGCTTGCGCTGTTTGCGTTCAACCTGTTCTCGCGGATGCAATCGCAGGCGCTCGATACGATGGAGCGGCTGGGCTCGCGGCTGGTCGATCATATTCGGCTCGATCAGGAAGGCGGCGAGGCAAGCGCATATCTCACGACCGACGGCAGTCGCGCGATGAAAATCCAGCGAGCGCGACATTTTCGGCATGGGCGAATCGAGATCATCCCGATGATCGACGTGATGTTCTTTTTGCTGGTGACGTTCATGCTGGCGTCGCTGTCGATGCAGACTCTCAACTCGATCACCGTCAATCTGCCCAAGGGCGACGCCGAATCGCTCGAGCATCGCGAGCCGATCACGCTGACGGTCACGCGCGACAATCACATTTTCATCGACAAAACGCCGACCACGCTCGACCAGTTGGCGTTCGTGCTCAAGCCGATGCTCAAGGCGAATGACCTGGGCGTGGTGGTGAACGCCGACAGCGACTCGCCGGAAGGGACGGTGGTGGAGGCGATGATCCAGGCGCGGCGCGCGGGTGTCGAGCACTTTCTGATAGCGGTGAAGCATCAATAATGGCGGGCGCTGCGCCTATCGCGATTCGGCCGCCGGAACTGGACGACCCATTACGGCGCTTGTTGTTCGTCATCCCGGCTGGCGATCGCGATCTGGGCAATTCTGCTGAGCGCGTTTTCGCTCATTTTGATGCGCACGAAGGCGCCGCCCGCCGAGCTGAAGCCAATCGAGGCTCGGCTGATCGAGATACCAGCGGCGGTCGGCGGGCTGCAGGGCAACGGTGGAGCGGTGCATCCGTCGGCGCCGGCGATTCCTCATCCCAAGCCGGTACCCATCGTCAAAGCTCATCCGGTAGCGCATCCGAAAAAGGTCGCGCCGCTGCCGCCGGTCATTCGGTCTCCCTACGGCACCGAGAAATCGACCGAAGCCCCGAGCGTCGGAGAAAAACCGGGCGCGAGCACCGGAAGCGCGACTGAGAGCGGAGCGAGCAGCGGCGGTTCGGGAACTGGCGAAGGATCGGGCACCGGAATCGGCACCGATACGGTGGGCGCTCACGCCATCTACGCGCCGACGCCGGTGATCCCCGACGAGTTGCGCGAGGACGTGATGCAGACCGAGGCGGTCGCACATTTCAACGTGTCGTTCGACGGTACCAGTGAGGTGACGCTGGCGAAGCCAACCTCAAGCCCGCGCCTCAACCAGGTGCTGCTCGACACGCTAAAGCAATGGAAGTTTTTCCCGGCGGTGAAAAACGGCGTCGCGATCGCGTCGTCGTTCGATGTCAGGATTCCGATTACGGTTCAGTAGATCAAGCGACGGCGCGGGCGTCGAGATCGATGCCCAGAAACCTAACCCCTAACCCCTTCCCGAGCGGGAAGGGGAACCGGATCGTTGGGAGTGGCCTCTTCCCGAGCGGGAAGGGGAACCGGAATGTAGAGCACGTTTTAAGCGCAGAGGCGGTCGATCACTTTGCGCGATCATTGCGGGGCCACGGTCGAAGGCGTCGCGGCGGACGTGCTCGTTGGGCTGATGCGCCTGCGCGAGATCGCCGGGGCCGCAGATTAGCGACGTGATGCCGGAGCCGGTGAACCATCCGCCGTCGGTGGCATACAGCGCGCCGCCGGCAGTCTTTGCGCCGGTCACGTCGAATAGAGCGGCTTCCAGAGCCGTTCCGCGCAGTGAATCGAGCGGGGGCACGACGTTCAGCAGGTTGGTTTCGATTGTCGCGCGATGCTCGCGGCCGGCGTAGTCGTGACTGTCGAGCGCGGCGAGCCGGCGCTGGATCTCGTGGTAAACGTCGAGCGGATCGGCGTCGGGCAGCGTTCGGTAGCTGACGCGCAGGTTGCATTGCTCGGCGATCATGTTGAGCGCGATTCCGCCGTGGACGATTCCGAAATTCAGCACGTCGTGCGGCGCGTCAGGAAAAATCTCAAGATATTCGGCCGGTCTGCGCGCCGCCAGCTCCTGCTGGTAGCGGCCGATGGCGTCGATGACGCGGGCCATCACGGCAATCGCGTTGACGCCGCGGGCCGGCGCCCCGCTATGACCGCCGATGCCGCGGACGGTTACCCCGAACGACGCGATGCTCTTATGCGCGCGCGACACTTCCCACGAAGTCGGCTCGCCGATCCATGCCAACTTCGGGACCGGCGTCTCGCCGAGGATCTGTTTGAGCGCAGGAGCGACGGCCTTGGCGCCGAGACAACCGATTTCCTCGCTCGCGGTAAATACGAAAACCAGCGGGCGCTTGAGGCGCGATGAATCCAGGGTGCGCGACGCGTCGAGGCATTGCGCGATGAATCCTTTCATATCGGTGGTGCCGCGGCCGTAGATTCTGTCGCCCGCGGGTTCGAGCTTGAGCGGATCGCGTTCCCATCCGGGCTGGCCGTCGAAGGGGACGACATCGACGTGTCCCGAAATTATCAGGCCGTCGGCGCGCGGCGGACCGACCCATGCGACCAGGTTGGCCTGCGCGACGCCGAACAGTTCGATCGGCTGAATTGCGGTTTTGAATCCTCGCGGCGTGAGCTCCGCGGCAATGTATTCCATCGCGTCGCGATCGCTTTTCGCGCTGACCGTGTCGAACGCGACGAGCCGGCGCGCGACCTCGTACAAGTAATCGTTCATAGTGCCACCTGGGCGTGAAACCGGTCAGGAGAATCGCACAATCGGAGCGTCGATAACAAATCGCAGCCTGATAACGTCGCGGAAACATTCATTTATTGGCCGATAGGCAATCGACCGTGCGGGCGGCTAGAATGCTTGGGTCGGAAGGAGGGGCTGGATGGGATCGAACGAGCAGATGGGCAATCAATCGGATAGTCACGAAACATTTGCGGCGGCCACGGTCGCCGATGCGCCTACGCCTCAAAACGGAACGGCGGCTGATTCGATCGCGAGCGCGGCAGTGCTCGACGGATCGATCACGCCGGTCGAGAAGTCGCCGCCGCCGCATCTCGACAAGGACCTCACCTCACCTGACCTGTTCCTGAATCGCGAGCTGACGTGGCTCGCGTTTAATCGACGCGTTCTGCACGAGGCCGAAGACGAGCGAACTCCGCTGCTCGAGCGGCTGAAGTTCCTGGCGATCACGGCGTCGAACCTCGACGAATTTTTTATGAAGCGCATCGGCGGTCTGAAGCAGCAGGTCGTCGCGGGGATGCATGAGCTGACGGTCGATGGACGCACGCCGCAGCAGCAGATCAATGAGTGCTACACGGTGGTGCGCGAAATCGAGCAGCGGCAGCGCGAGGTCGGGCCGCATATTCTGCGCGAGCTCGAGAATCACGGCATTCGAGTGCGGCTCTACGCCAGCCTTTCCGATGAAGAATGCAAGTCGGTTCGCGACTACTACTACAAGAATATTTTTCCGCTGGTGACGCCGCAGGCGATGGACCCGGCGCATCCGTTCCCGTTCGTGTCGAATCTGTCGCTTAATTTGCTGGTCACGGCGCGCTATCAGAACGACTCAGACCCGCTGATGGCGCGGGTGAAAGTGCCGGTCGGCTTCGGAATCCCGCGTTTTCTGCGAGTCGGCAATAAAAATGATTTTGTGCGGCTCGAGGACGTCCTCGCGAACAACCTCGATCTGCTGTTTCCCTCGATGCTGATCGACTCGTACGAGCTTTTCCGCGTCACGCGCAACGCCAACACGGAGCGCGACGAGGACGAGGCCGACGATCTGCTCGCGCTGATCGAATCCGAGCTGCGCGACCGCCGTTTCGCTCCAATCGTGCGGCTGGAAGTGCTGACCGGGATGAATCCGGTTCATCGCGGGATGCTCGCCGCGGAACTCGGGCTGGACGAACGCGCCGACGTGTTCGAGGTCGATGGCATGCTCTCGATGCGCGACCTTGGGGAGCTCGCGTCGCTCGACGAGCCCGCGCTGCACGATCCGCCGCATCATCCGGTGGATCATCCGCGCCTGACGGTCGGACGGAGCATCTTCCACGTCATTCGCGATGCGGGCTCGTTCCTGCTGCTGCATCCGTACGAGTCGTTTTCGACTTCGGTCGAACGGTTTTTGCGTGAAGCCGCGGACGACCCGAAAGTCCGCGCGATCAAGATGACGCTGTATCGGACCTCGCCGGACTCGAAGATCATCGGCTACCTTTGCGATGCGGCGCGCAACGGCAAGCAGGTTGCAGTGGTGGTCGAGCTGAAGGCGCGCTTTGACGAAGCTGCAAATATCCAGTTCGCGACCAAGCTCGAGGAGTTTGGAATTCACGTAACCTACGGCGTGGTCGGCCTGAAGACTCACAGCAAAGTGATCCTGGTCATCCGGCAGGACTACAACGGGCTGCGGCGTTACGCGCATATCGGGACCGGCAACTATCATCCGGTGACGGCGCGATTCTATGCCGACTACGGGCTGCTGACTTGCGACGGCACGATCGGCGAAGACCTGACTGAGCTGTTCAACTACCTGACGACCGGCTATATGCCGAACCGTCCGTATCGCAAGATCCTTCCGGCGCCGACGGTGTTGAAGCGCGCGCTACTGTCGCGAATCGAGCGCGAAATCAAAGTGCACTCGGCGGCATCACCGGGGCTGATTCAATTCAAGATGAACGCGCTCGAAGACGTGGATATCACGCGCGCTCTATATCGCGCGTCGCAGGCAGGGGTGAAGGTCGATCTGATCGTGCGCGACACGTGCAGGCTGCGTCCGGGAATCCAAGGACTGTCGGAAACCGTGCGCGTCGTCAGCATTGTCGGTCGATTCCTCGAACACGGCCGCATCTACTATTTTCGCAACGGCGGCGCAGAGGAGTTTTTCATCGGATCCGCCGATTGCATGAAACGCAATCTGGAGAGCCGGGTCGAGGTGGTCGCACCGGTCGAGGATCCGCAACTGCGAAAGGAGTTGCGCGTCGTGCTCGATATCCAGTTGCGGCCGAATCGATGCCAGTGGGAAATGCAATCTGACGGTACTTACGTCAGGACCGCGGCCGCGGATGCAGCGCCGGCATGCCAGCAAGCGATGATCGATTTCGCCGAGACGCGGCAAACCGAAGCGACCAAGGTCAAGCGGCGGCGCTCCAAAGGCTTCGCCCGCCGCGCGGTACGAGAAAGGAACGACGAGTGACGCAACCGTCTGTCGCGGGATCGATAGACCCACGCGTCGAAGATGCCGGCGGGGCTGGTGAAAAAGCGGCGTCATATCGCGACCAGCGAATCGCGTACTGGAACAGCTACACTCGCCGCGGTTCGAGCAATTACTATCATCGCAGAATCGCCGAGATTTATCAGTTTCTGATTCCACCGGGACAGCGCGTGCTGGAGCTTGGGAGCGGCGAAGGTGATCTGATCGCGTCGCTCAAGCCGTCAACCGGCATAGGAGTCGATTTTTCGCCGGAGATGATATCTCGCGCGCGAAATAAACATCCTGAGATCGAGTTCCTGTTACAGGACGTCCAGGAATTGGATTTGCCCGGAACGTTCGACTACATCGTCATTTCCGATCTGGTGAATGACTTGTGGGACGTCGAGGCCGTATTCGAGCGGATCGCCGATCTAAGCGGGCCGCAGACCCGGATCGTAGTCAATACCTATAGCCGCCTGTGGGAACTTCCGCTGGCCTCGGTCCGAGCGCTCGGTCTCGCCAATCCGGCGATCGATCGAAACTGGCTGACAACCGAAGACGTCGAGAACATGCTCTATCTGAGTGGGTTCGAGATGATTCGGCGCTGGCAGGAAGTTCTTTTTCCCCTGCGAGTCCCTGTGATTGACGCGCTCTTCAACAAATACCTGGTAAAGATTGGACCGTTTCGGTTGGCCGCGCTCACTAATTTCCTGATAGCGCGTCCTTCATGGCTGCGCGAAGCCGCGCGCGATCGGAAACCGATCGTGAGCGTGGTGGTGCCGGCCCGCAACGAAGCCGGCAATATCGAGAATATTTTCCGACGCGTTCCCGAGATGGGCGCCGGCACCGAACTGATTTTCGTTGAAGGTCATTCTACTGACGACACCTACGGCGCTATCGAGCGGACCGCGGCTAACTATCCGGGCAAGCGCGTGAAGATCATTCGCCAGAGCGGGCGCGGGAAAGGTGACGCTGTTCGGGCTGGATTTGCGGCGGCCGAGGGCGACGTACTGATGATACTCGACGCTGACTTGACGGTGCCGCCCGAAGACCTGCCGCGATTCTACGAGGTATTGCGATCGGGCAAGGGTGAATTCGTCAACGGCGTGAGACTGGTTTACCCGATGGAGGCGCAGGCGATGCGCTTCTTCAACCTGATTGGAAACAAGTTTTTCGCGGTCGCATTCTCGTGGTTGCTGGGGCAATCAATCAAGGACACGTTATGCGGCACCAAGGTGCTGAGCCGTCAGAACTACGACTTGATAGCGCGGAATCGAGGCTACTTCGGAGAGTTTGATCCGTTCGGCGATTTCGACCTAATCTTCGGCGCTGCCAAGCTCAATTTGAAGGTCGTTGACGTACCGATTCGCTACGCGGAACGCACCTACGGCGAGACCAACATCGCACGCTGGAGCCACGGCTTGCTGTTGATCCGAATGGTGATGTTCGCCTGCACGCGGATCAAGTTCGTCTGAACCCTTGTTCACTCACCTGAAAGCAGGTTCTTCGCCCAACATCGATAAGCGGTTGCAATTTCTCCTGGTGATTGCACTCACCATGTTCGCTGCGTGGTTGAGATTTTCGTCGATAGGCTTCGGGCTCCCCGATCAGCTTCGTCCTGATGAAGAGAGGACCGTTCCGACCGCGCTCGGCTTCGAAAAGGATTGGAATCCTCATTTCGCGATCTATCCAGCAGCCCAGACCTATCTCATCCACGGAGCTTTGCGATCGTACGCGACGTTAACTGGCGCCGACCGGAATCTGCACACCGCGTACGGTTCCGATAACGGAGCGCAGGCGTTTTTGATCGCCCGGCAAATCTCAGCGGCAATGGGCGCTTTAACAGTTCCGGTAATCTATCTGGCTGCAGCGCCGGTATTTGGACCCGTCGCCGCTCTAGTCTCGGCGGCGATTGTAGGCGTCAGCTATATCCATGTGCGCGAGTCCAAGTTCGCCAAGCCTGAAGTTCCAGCTGGCTTGTGGCTGGCTCTGAGTATCTTGATGACGTTGCGCATCGCCACCCGCGGTGATCTGATTGACTACGTCCTGGCAGGTTTTTTCTGTGGCTTGGCGGCGGCAACGCATTATGCGGCTGGAGCGATAGCAATTGGCATTTTCGTTGCGCACCTCGAGGCCCGACACCGAGAGCATCAACCGATGCGCACTTCTCGACTGGCTCCGAGAATTTACCTTGCAGGTCTTGTTACGATACTGACCTTCTGTTGTGCCGACCCTTATTTCTTTCTCGACTTGCGCCAGACTGTGCTCGATTTCGCCTACATGCATAGCAGTTATACGACGTGGAATGGTGGTCACTCGCCGGCGGGCTACGGATGGTCTTGGCTTTTGCTGCGGGCAATGCCGGCGGGTTTCGGAATCGAATTGGAAATCGTTTTGCTTGCCGCGATGCTATGGGCGATCTTTCGCCCGAGGCCCGGTACGTTCGCACTCCTCGCCTTCATCGTGGTCTGCTTCTTGATGCTGACCCGCGGTCATCCACAACTCGAGTTTCGCTACCTCACGACCCCGCTGCTCGCGATGGCGGTGCTCGGCGGCATATTTTTCGCCGACCTGACTGCATTGGCATGCTCGCGGATGGGTACGCGCCCAAGCCTCGCGATGGCAGGATTGGCTGGCATCCTCATATTGGCGCCGTCTCTGATTCGAGATGTGCAGCTTAACTGGCTCCTCGATCAGACGGACACTCGCACAATCGCTCGCAAATGGATGATTGAGCATATTCCGCCAGCTTCGTCAGTTGTCTTTGTTGGTGGTGATGGTTTCGGGAAGCCGCAGGTGGCTGGAATGTACAATCCGCTTCCGGTCCATAGTCTGGACTGTCTGAAAAAGGCGACCAAGTCGGCGCAGTGGGTTGTCTCGGACACCTTTCCGCCGCTTAGTATCTGGTCGCCGGGCGCCACGGACGCAGAGGTAGCTGAACTGAATTCCGAAGGCACGCTCGAGTTCGATGTGGACTCGATAAGACCTGGGACCGAGCCCGCGTTCGATCCCAATGACGCCTTCTATGTGCCCTTCACCGACACGACAAGTATGTTAAGACCTGGTCCGAGAATCCGCATATGGAAGATTACTGCATCGCCAGGCGGTTCTACCGTCCCTGCCGCCTTTCCGCCGGGAGGATGTTGATGAACGCACGAGATCTCACGAGAGCGGGCATCGCTCCGTGATAAGCAATCAGCCTCAAACTGATTTGCAGCTGACTCTTCGCCTGTTGAAGGATCTCGTTCCTAATGGCCCGACTGATCCAATCGCGTACTACAGGCGTCCGTTGATCGGACGATTCTTTCGCGAGCGAATCAATCTCGGGCTGCGAATGATCGCCGATCGCCGCTACGGCAAAGCGCTAGAGGTCGGCTATGGCGCGGGCGCAGTGCTGCTCGCGATCGCCGCAAACGTGGACGAGTTGTACGGCATCGACCTCGACGCCGACCCCGCCCCGGTCGAGGCGTGGCTACGCGGCTATGGGCGCACCGCCAGGCTGGTCCAGGGCAGCGTCTATGAATTGCCCTACGAGACGGCGGACTTCGACCTCGTCCTCAGCTTCTCGGTCTTCGAGCATCTGCATCGGTACGAGCACGCGCTCAGCGAGGTAGCACGCGTACTCAGGCCGGGTGGCCGTTTTCTTCTCGGCATGCCGGCGGTGAACACGATGATGGAGTTGGGGTTTCGCATAATCGGATTCAAGGGCATCGAAGATCATCACGTCACCACGCCGCGAGCCGCGGCCCGCGCTTTCGATCGCGCCGGCTTGCGGATCATTCGCCACGCGCGGCTGCAGTTGATTCCCGGATTGCCGCTGTATTTCAACTGGCTGCTGGAAAAAGTCGCGTGACGCGCGCGTCGCTCGAAGTGGCTCAAACCGCGGTTAGAGTCGTTGGCGCCGAGCCTTCGCGATCACGTTGATGCTGCTGCCGGCCGGCACCATCGCGTGGATGCTGTGTGAGTCCATCGGCAATTCGGATCGGTGGTCGAGATGGAACATCGAATAACCGGCGCTAGTCAGCAATGACAGCAGATCGTCGAGAGATTTGCCGTGTTCCGAATAGAGATAGGGCGACAACTCCATCAGGATCGCGGGTTGGTATTTCTTCAGCGTCGCCATAGCGCCACCAAGGACGTGACACTCGAACCCGTCGACGTCCATCTTGATGAAATCGACTTTTTTCAGTCCGAGGCTCTGCAGGTGGCTGTCTAGCTTGAGCGCTCTGCAACCTTCGGTCGATTTGAGTCGGCCGCGATGACCTTGGTGCACATTTTGTTGGGTGTTCAAAGGCCAGCTCGAATAGATCTCACGTTCCGGAATGCTGTCGTCGGAATCGGTCAGCATCATTTGCGCGACGGTGACGCGATCAACGAGGACGGGATTCAGGGCGAGGTTCTGCCGGAGCTTGTGCACGGCATAGGCGGTCGGTTCATACGCGATCACTGCGCCGTTGTCGCCGACCAATCTGGCCAGGTGGAGGGTGTGTGCACCGACGTTCGCGCCGATGTCGAGGACCGTGTCGCCCGGCTTGACGATTTTGCGGTATGCATTCACCGTCGAGCGCTCGAACGCACCCAGCAGGTAAATTGAGAGGTCGATGCCCTGCTCCAGGTCGAGGCGCCACTTGAGTCCGTCACGAATCACTTCGACTTCGTTGGAATCGCGACCGGCCAGGCTACGCGCGGCGCGAACGGTTCGCGAAAGTGCGCCGGCAATTTTGACCTTGGTATGCGTGCTTAGCATCGATTCGCGACAGGATAACGCAAACGTGGGCGCATCGCATCGCGCGCGCGGCTATAGTAGCACTATCGAAACTGGTCTGATGCAAATGCGGCGGAGCTGCGGCGGCGAGGGGACGAAATAATGGCTGAGCACGCGGGAAATCAGCTGGTTGGAAAACGGGTGGTGGTTACTGGGGGCGCAGGATTCCTGGGCAGCCACGTGGTCGAGGAACTGCGCAGACAGGGATGCCGCGAGGTCTTTGTGCCGCGCTCACGCGACTACGACTTGCGCCGTGCCGACGCCGTCGCGCGGATGTACGCGGACGCGCGGCCCGAAATAGTGATTCATCTCGCGGCAGTGGTCGGCGGCATCGGCGCTAATCGCGAAAATCCGGGACGATTCTTCTACGACAACCTGACGATGGGCGTCGAGCTGATGGAGCAGGCGCGGCTGCAAGGCGTGTCGAAATTCGTCGCGGTCGGCACGGTCTGCGCCTATCCGAAATTTACCCCGGTGCCATTCAAGGAAGACGACCTGTGGAATGGGTATCCGGAAGAAACCAACGCTGCGTATGGATTGGCGAAGAAAATGCTCCTGGTTCAAGCGCAGGCGTATCGCGAACAATACGGCTTTAACGCGATCTACCTTCTGCCCGTGAATTTGTACGGCCCGCGCGATTCATTTGACGCATCGAAGTCGCATGTGATTCCAGCGCTGATCAAGAAGTGTCTCGATGCAGTCGCGACCGGCGCATCGCGCATCGATGTATGGGGTACGGGCAATGCCAGCCGGGAGTTCCTGTTCGTCGAGGACTGCGCGCGGGCAGTGGTTCTCGCGACTCAGCGATACGACAAACCCGAAGCGGTGAATCTGGGCGCGGGCAAGGAAATCAAGATTCGCGATCTGGTCACGCTGATCGCGCGCATGACGGACTTCACGGGCAAGATCGTTTGGGATTCAAGCAATCCCGACGGACAACCGCGGCGTTGCCTCGATGTATCGCGCGCCGAGCGTGAATTCGGCTTCGTCGCGTCCACGGAATTCGAGACTGGGCTGCGACGGACCATCGAATGGTACCGGAGCGAGTCCGGGACAAGGGCCGCTTCCTGACTATAAGCCTGAGGCTCGAGGCCTCAGGCTCTCATCAATCGAAAGCTATTCGCCGGGTCGCGGCGGAATCGCTACGTAGTTGCCGGGATTCGCCGCCATCGCATCGTGAATGTCGGGATGCGCCGAGAAGAACTTGCTGAGCTGCGGATGCTTCTTCGCATAGTCGGCGTCATTGATCAGCGCGGGATTGTGGGCAAGCTCGCTGGCAACCTTCGGATGCCCGCCCGCGAAATCGTTCCAGGCCTTGAGCTTCTGCGCGTCGATATCGCGACCATCGGCCGCCTTGAACACGGTCGTGGTATTTCCATTCACGACAGTGCCCAGCGTTTTTCCTTCTTGCGCCATCGATGGAGCGGCGAAAGCGATTGGAAGCGCGAGTGCGATCAATAGGGTCGATATACGATTCATGTTTTCAGCATAGTGTCTCCGATCTGAAATGCAAAAGTTTCAAGCGTGCTGTCAGGAACACAAATGCCCTTTTTGAGCGGCGGGTCGCATGCCGCTCAAACAGCCGCTAAAAGCCAGCACGATCGCAGCGCGAACGCTTATTCGCCGGGACGCGGAGGAATCGCGTTGTAATTGCCGGGATTCTCGGCCATCGCCTCGCGAACATCCGGATGCGCCGAGAAGAACTGAGCCGAGTTCAGGATGCTGCTGCACAAAACTGTCGCTGTTAATCAGCGATGGCTTGTAGGCGAGTTGGCGCGCGATGTCGGGATGCTCGCTGGCGAAGCTGCCCCAGGTTTGAAGTTTCTGCATGTCGAGATCGCTGGAGTCGGCGGCCTGGAACACAATCTGGGTGCGTCCGTTGTCAACCTGGCCAAGCACTTTCCCTTCCTGCGCGAAAGCCGGTGCGGCAAATGCTATCGGGACCGCAAGTGCGAACAGCGCTTTTGATAGTCGCTTCATAATTTCGCTCTCCTTCGCCTGCCGAATCGTTCGGTAGGCCGATATTTTGAAGGAGCAACTCTCGTACCGACGGCTTAATCCAGAACAATTTTCTGGACGCGTGGCAGAATCTGCCGAGATGGGAAGGTATTACTTACACAGTATTCGGCTTCGTCCGAATTTCGCCTTTGGTGTTTTTCGAGTAGTGCAATTTTGATGGGGCGGCAGCGCCACCCGACATAATGAAGGTCATCGCTTCGTTGATTGTCCAATCGAGCATGACAAGGCGGCTGGTTGGCACCAGTTCCATGTAACCGGAAGTCGGATTCGGGGTGGTCGGGACGTAAACTGCGGCGATTTCTTCTCCGGTTTCGGCATCGTTAAAGATTCTGGTCACGAGACCGACGGTTTTCATTTCCGGCGACGGAAATTCGATCAAGACGACGCGCTGCGAGCTGCCGGGCCTGGTCTGAAAGCTGGTGACGAGTTGGCGCGCGGCGCCATAGATCGATTGGACGATCGGAATTCGCGCCATCAGGTAGTCGAATGCGCCGAGCAAGCGGCGTCCCGCGACGGCGGTCGCAATCTCGCCGAGGACATACAAAGCGGCCAGGACAATAGCGACCGAGATCGTGCCTTGAAACCATGGCGCTGAAAATCCCAGGGCGAGCGTCCTGACGAATGGACTGCCGATCGCAACCAGGACGCTCACCAGGAAACTGATCACCCAGACGGTGACAAGGATAGGAATGGCAGTCAGAATTCCCGCCACCAGATTGCGCCGGATCTTTGCGAGCATCGACCGAGTCCTATCCTCCTGCGCGCGCCAGTTCAGTCGTGCGACGGCGCGGCGCAATTGATCAGTTTACCGATGGTTCGATCCTGAGTCCTGTCACTCACCAGGTATCGATGTTGGGACGCTTCTTGCCGGCGCGCGGGGGCTTCGAAGGGGTCGATCGCAGACCCGCGACGATCCATTTGCGCGAATCGAGCGGGTCGATGACGTCGTCGATCTCGAAGTGCGACGCGGTGTTCACCGCCTTGCCGTGGCGATACATCCGATCGACCATCTCGTCGAACAGTTCCTTGCGCTTCGCGGGATCCTCGACCGCGGCGAGCTCATTGCGATAGCCAAGTTTCACGGCCCCTTCGAGTCCCATGCCGCCGAATTCGCCGGTCGGCCACGCGACGGTGAAAATCGGCGCCTTGAAGCTGCCGCCCGCCATCGCCTGCGCGCCCAATCCGTAGCCCTTGCGCAATATGATCGTGAACACAGGCACGCTGACGTTCGCGCCCGTCACGAACATCCGCGACGCATGCCGCACCAGCGCGGTCTTCTCGACCTCGGGGCCAACCATGATTCCGGGAGTGTCGCACAGGAACAGCAGCGGGATGTCGAAGGCGTCGCACAACTGCATGAAGCGCGCGGCCTTGTCGGCGCCGTTGCTGTCGATCGCACCCGCCAGATGCACCGGGTTGTTTGCGATCAATCCCACCGGACGTCCTTCGACTCTGATCAGCGACGTCACCATACCGGGGCCGAAATGGCGGCGTATCTCGAGCACTGACCCGGCATCGGCGAGTGTCTCGATCACGGCTCGGACGTCGTAAATGCGAAGTCGATTTTCGGGAATGATCGTGCGCAGCAAACGCTGATCGGCGCATAGCCAGTCGCGAACTTCTCCCTGAAAGTACGATAGGTACTTCTTCGCTACCTCTACTGCTTCGCGCTCGTCGGCGACTGGAATGTCTACTACGCCATTAGCTACTTGCACGTCCATCGGCCCTACTTCTTCGGGGCGGAATATACCCAGTCCGCCACCTTCGATCATCGCGGGACCACCCATTCCTATGTTCGAGCCCTTGGTCGCGATTACTACATCGCAGCATCCTAGTAATGCGGCATTGCCGGCGAAGCATCGGCCCGAGTTGATACCTACTAGCGGTACCAGGCCGCTCAACTTTCCCCAGTAGTTGAATGCCATGCAGTCGAGTCCCGCGACGCCGAGTCCGTCGGTATCGCCGGGGCGTCCGCCGCCGCCCTCGGTGAAGAACACCACTGGCAGGCGCGATTTCTGCGCGATCTCGAACATCCGATCTTTCTTGCGATGGTTCTGCTGCCCCTGCGTGCCGGCGAGGACGGTGTAGTCGTACGACATCAGGACGCACTGCGCTTTTGATTCCTCGAACAGGTCGCCGTTGACGCGTCCAATCCCCGCGACCATTCCGTCAGCGGGAGTGTTCTTCACCAGGTCTTCGATCGTACGCCGCCGCCGCTGCGCCGCGATCACCAGTGCACCGTACTCGACGAACGTGGCGGGGTCGCACAGGTCGTCGATATTTTCGCGGGTAGTGCGCTGCCCCGTCTTGCGCCGGCGCGCGACCGCCTCGGGCCGCGCTTCGTCGAGGCCGAGGGCATGACGCTCAACCACTTCGGCGAGATCGGGACGCACACGATCGAGATCCACTTCGCCAGTCTCGGCCTTGTGCGACGTTTCGACATCCGCTTCTTCGATGAATGCGAGCGGATGACCTTCGAAGATCGCGTCGCCTTTGGCAACGGTGATGCGTCGCACGATTCCGCTCTTGTCGGCCGCGATGACGTGCTCCATTTTCATCGCTTCCATGACGAACAGTTGCTGCCCGCGGTGCACGCGGTCGCCCTCACTCACATCGACGGAAACGATCGTGCCTTGCATGGGGGCCTCGATCGCGACTGTGTTCTCAGGTGCCGTGATATCGTGCGCTTGCGGAGTCACGACGGTGGTGGTCGCGGCAATTGGCGACGGCGCGTTGCTCTCGGATTTCCCATGATGAAGAACGGCGAGCGGATCGCTCGCGTCGATCTTTGCTCCTGCGCGACGTCCACCGCTCTCGGCGGTCGCTCTGGGAGCCGACGTTGGACGATCGAAGAACAACCGCCGATGTTCGGATTTTTCCCCAATCAGCGCCGCAATGTTGTCCTCGACGAAACGCGTGTAGACACGATTCGCGATGAACTCGGGATGGCGCAGCAGGCTCTGCAGGAATCCAATGTTGGTAGGCACGCCTTCGATCCTGAATTCGCACAGCGCGCGGTAGCTCTTCGTCGCCACGTCAGCGAAGTCCGCCGAGTTCGAGTGCACGATGAGCTTGGCGAGCAGCGAGTCGAAGCTCGGGCTCGTCGTGTATCCGGCATAGGCGAACGAATCGGTGCGCACGCGCGGTCCCGACGGCGCCTCGAACGCCGTGATCGTCCCACCCGCCGGTTTCGCGCTGCCATCAGCGCGCATCGATTCCATATTGATTCGCACCTGCATCGCGAATCCGCGCGGTTTGGGAATGTCCTTTTGCTGCATTCCGAGTTCCGCGAGCGAACTGCCTGACGCAAGTTGAATCTGCAGCTTGACGAGATCGATGCCGGTCACTTCTTCCGTAACCGTGTGCTCGACCTGGAGGCGCGGGTTGGCCTCGATGAACGCAAAGCCGGCCTCATCGCTCGCGGACGCGTCCGCATTGACGAGAAACTCGAAGGTGCCGAGGTTGTCGTAACGGACCTCTTTCGCCATGCGAACCGCGGCCGCGGTCAGACGATCGCGAATCGCCGGCTCGAGTCCGGGGCTCGGCGCTACCTCGACGATCTTCTGATTGCGACGTTGGATGCTGCACTCGCGCTCCCACAAGTGGCTGACATTGCCCGAGTGGTCGCCGATGATTTGCACTTCGATGTGACGCGCACGCGGCATCAACTGCTCGACGTACACGTCGCCGACTCCGAACGACGCCCGCGCCTCTGACTGGCATCGCTTGTAGGCTTCGTCGATTTCCTCGATGCGAGAGACGGCGCGCATACCGCGTCCGCCGCCGCCGGCCACTGCCTTGATCATGATCGAAGCGCCGTCGCCCAGCGACGAGAAAAAACGTCGCACCTCGTCGAGGCTGGTCGCTGCCAAGGTGCCGCGCAAAATCGGCACGCCGCATCGGTCGGCCAGCGCTCGCGCCTGCACCTTGTCGCCGAAGAGCTCGAGGATTTCCGCGCGTGGTCCGACGAACGTGATGATCGCCTCGGCGCATCGCCGAGCAAAGCCGGCGTTCTCGCTGAGAAAGCCGTAGCCGGGATGGATGGCGTCGCAGCCCGCCTCTTTGGCGATCGCTATGATCTGTTCTCCATCAAGGTATGCGGCTGCGCCCGCGCCGGTGAGACGGCGAGCCTCGTCAGCTTTTCGGGTATGCAGCGAGGTAGCGTCGTCGTCCGGGAAAACAGCTACGGTGCGGATGCCCATCTCGGCGGCCGCGCGGATTATTCGAATCGCGATCTCACCGCGGTTGGCGATCAGAAGACTGTTCGGAGTCATATTTCTCTCGTCTCGTTTTGAGTACGCGGAAACCTCGCGCCTCAACTTGTATCTAAAGCATGAGCAGCCCGCCGCGCGAAAGCGCAGAATGCACCTGTGCATATATGTCGTTGAGCGGGTGCCGAGCCACGGCTATAGTTTTGAGAACTGATCGCATGCGATTCTGCATTAAACACGTCACCCGATACGTTTACGAACAGCCCGCATCCCATTCTCACAACGACGTGCGCTTAACTCCAATCGACGCGCCGGATCAGAAGCGTATCTGTTTCAGGCTCGACGTCACGCCGGCCGCCGAGATTTCCGAGTATCATGACGCCTTCGGCAACCTTACGCATTCGATAGATATCCAGCCGCCTCACACCGAGCTGATCATCAGCTCGACCTCGATCGTGGATCGGATCGCTGTGCCCGCTCAACACTCGGCGCGGATCACGTTTCATGACTATCTGAACGATGACGCGGCCAGGATGAAAGAGTACTCGGATTTTTTGAATCCGAGCCGCTATGTACCATTCAGCGATCGATTGCGAAGATTTTTCTGGTCTGTACGGCCCCAGTTATCCGAAGACGTTACGGCTTACACAGAGCGCATGATGCTCTACGTGCGAAATCAATTTGGCTACGACGGCGGCACTACTCATGTACATTCGACCGTCGATGACATACTCACGACGGGTGGTGGAGTATGTCAGGACTTCGCGCATCTTAGCATAGGTCTGCTGCGTCTGGCCGGAATTCCTGCGCGATATGTCTCAGGCTACTTGGCGCCTGATCCCGGCATGAAGGCTAACTCTCCCCCGCCGGAATTGGCCAGCCACGCGTGGATCGAAGCGCTTCTGCCAGGCATCGGTTGGACGGGTTTCGATCCGACCCACCGGACCCGCACTATGATACGCCACCTACGACTTGCGGTCGGCAGAGACTACAATGACTTACCACCTGTGTCGGGTGTCTATAACAGTGGTGGCGGCGGCCGTCGCATGGCTTATGAGTTAGAAGTAAGTCTTGCCAATCAGGAGAGTTCCGAGGAGTTAACCGGATAGAAGTGTCTAGGACTTGATTTCTTCCACGCCGTCCAGTCTCTTCGACAGATCGATCGGATCGCCTAGTGATACCTGGTGAGGATCGACCTGGTAGGCCCATACCTCGAAGTTAGTCATCCTGGCGGGGCCATACATGGTCGCAAAGGCACATTCGACGGCGTCAAGGCCTTGCGCGATCTTTATCCGGCCTATCCTGGGTTCGTTGTAGCGTGCATCGAAGACGTGCCACTGGCCGCCAAGGTACACTTCGCTGTAAGCGTGAAAATCCATCGGCGATCCGGGATCCACGTGCCCTATGTCAGGTAGATGACCTGTGACATAGCGCGCCGGTAGGTTGATCGCGCGGCAAAGCGCGATCGTGCAATGAGCGAAGTCGCGGCACACGCCGTAGCCTCGGTCGATAATTTGCGCCGCTGAGATGTCAGGCCTTCCCGAAGCGAAGCGGTACTCGATGTTGTTATGAACCCAGTCAGAGATGGCTTGCACCTGCGCGCTTGCATCGTAGATATGTCCGAACTTCTCGCGCGCGAAGACAAACAGTTTGTCCGAATCGCAATAGCGGCTGGGTAACAGGTAGCGCAATAGTGATGGCTCAAGAGTGGCGATTGAGGGAGCGCTTCCGAATTGCGCGGACCTGTCGGATGCGGTGGGCACCTCGACCATCGCGTCGTGCCGAATTTCGTTGAGCCCGGTTCCGAGAATTATCCTATAGACAGTATTGCCGTCGGTGTCGGAGAAAGATTCGAATTTCGTAGCGCGGCCGAAATCCAGAGTTTCCTGCCGAATGGGTCGGTCGGGGTCTGACCGCGGATTGACGAGAAGAATAACCGTCGCCGACGTTTCACATTCGAAGTAGATGCTGCAGCCGACGCGAACCGTGAGCATCTTATCCGCCCTTGCTGACTCGATCGAAGAAATCGGCGAACAGCGGAAGATAAAGCTCGTCCCGCTCGGGATGATATTGCACTCCTATCGCGTAAGGATGCGACCGCAGCCGCGCCTGCTCGACGATTCCATCGCTCGCCGACCACGCCTCGACTTCCATCTCGTCAGCCAACTTCTCGAGCGCCTGATGATGCGAGCTGTTCACCGCCGCGAATCGATGTATCGATTTCGAGCTGTGGCGGAGAGGCTGGATGTTTTCCCTCTCAAAATTATCGTGGCCGGGAATATCGATATGCAAAGTCCCTCCCAGCGCTACATTCAGGAGTTGCAAGCCCCGGCAGATCGCGAGGATGGGCTTTCCCGAAGGGAGCAGCTCGCGCGCAGCCTTGAACTCCCACGCGTCGCGCGCGCAATCAGTATCGACGATCAATGACGGCTGGGCGATCGTCTGGCGCAGAAATCCGATCGAAATATCGCCGCCGCCGGTTAGCATCAACGCGTCCATCTGGCACAGATCGACCGGATGCAATCGAGCGTTATGCACCGCAAGATGCGGATAATGACTGAATATAAGCTCGAACCAATGTTCGTCGCATTGGCGAATCCATGTCGCGATACTCGGCATTTCCAATCCTTCTCGAAAAAGACTCGGCGGCGAGTCTCTCTCTAGAGACTACGGATGCTTCGTGATTGTCGCAAATTCATCGGAGCTCCGCTCTTGCGACGAATCGACGGGCCACCTATGTACTGTGTGTTCGCGGGGTACCGTTGAGAATGAAAATTCACAAGTCCGTTCTGACGGCGTTGATCTTAACGTTGCACTGCGTCGCCACTGTCGGCCAATGCTCGGCAGCCAGTTCTCCTGCGGCGAGTCCGACCGCCAACGCAGTACCGCCTGCTAGTGCCGCGATTCAGGGGCTCGGCGACTTGCGCGCGCTCGTCGCGGCCGGCACGCTGTCCGATTTGCGCTGGCCCAACTTTACCGACTATCGCGACAGCGTGAAAAAATTCTACGACGCGGGCGGCTATTCGCTCGCGTGGATCCAGAACGGAAAAGCCAGCCCGCAGGCCGTCTCGATGATTCTGCTCTTTCAACACGCTGGGTTGAAAGGCCTGAACCCTGAGGACTACGACGCATCGCGATGGGACGCGCGACTGGCGAAGCTGCAACCTACCGCGCCCAAGCCCTCAGACACCGACCTGGCGCATATCGATCTGGCGCTGACGGTCTGCGCGATGCGCTACATCTCAGATCTGCACATAGGAAGGGTTAACCCTCAGCACTTCAAGTTCGGCCTGACGGTCGGACCAACCAAGTATGACCTGGCTGACGAGCTAAGAACGCAAGTTCTCCCATCGTCAGATATTCCCGCGGTCATAGTGAAGGTCGAACCAAACTATGATGGTTATCGACGCGTCGAAGATACGCTGGCCACTTACTCGAAAATGGCGACGGCGGGTGACACTCCACTTATACCGGTACCGCAGAAGGGCGTGCGTCCCGGGAGTAGCTTTGCGGCTATGCCTCAGTTAGTCGCACGATTGCATCAGCTAGGCGACCCTCCATCCAGCGCCGAAGTGCCGACTGACTCGACGCTATACAAAGGCGCTGTCGTCGATGCGGTGAAACACTTTCAACATCGCCACGGCCTCGACACTGACGGCGTCCTGGGTAAGGGCACGGTAAATGAACTGAACACGCCCCTCAAAACGCGGGTGCAACAGCTTCAACTCACGCTGGAACGATATCGATGGATCCCGCCGGACTTTCCCGAGCCGCCAATTGTCGTCAACATTCCCGAATTTCAGTTGCGTACGTTGCGCCGGCAGCCGGCTAGCTACCTGACGATGAAAGTAGTCGTCGGCAAGGCAATGCGGACGCAGACGCCGGTGTTCGCGAATGCAATGAAGTATGTGATCTTTCGTCCCTATTGGCTGGTTCCAACCTCGATTCTGCGCAACGAGACAATTCCAAAAACGCGACGCGATCCGAACTACCTGGCAGACAACGGATTCGAAGTGGTGGACAGCAGCGGCAACATAGTACCGTCGTCGCCGGCGTCCGACGATGTCATCGACGGACTTCGATCCGGATCGTACCGCGTACGGCAGAGGCCCGGTCCCAAGAATGCGCTCGGCCTGGTGAAGTTCATCTTTCCCAATCAATACAACGTGTACCTGCACAGCACACCGGAACAGGAACTGTTCTCACGGTCCCGCCGCGACTTCAGTCACGGATGTATTCGTGTCGAGAAGCCCGCGGAACTGGCGGCATGGGTACTGCGCGACAAGCCGCAATGGACGATGGACAAGATTCTAGCGGCGATGAACACCGGCCCGGACAACGTCCAGGTGAATCTCGACAAACCTATCCCAGTACTAATTCTCTATAGCACCGCAGTAGTAGATCCAGACGGCGAAGTAAGGTTCTTCGATGACATCTATGGCTATGACAAATCGCTCGACAAGGTAATAGCGAATGGCCCGCCCTATCCGAGTTGACTGGCTGCTCCGTGGTCCTTGAACCACGCCAGCATCCGTTTCCATCCATCCTTGGCGGCTTGCGGATTGTAGCTGGGACGATAATCAGCGTTGAAGCCGTGACCGGCATCGGGATAGATCACGATTTCTGACGGCTTGCCCGCCGCCTTGAGCGCGGCGCGCATCTGTTCGATTTGCGCAATCGGGATTCCCATATCTTTGCCGCCGTAGAGACCTAGAATCGGCGCATTGATCTGATTCACCAGATCGAGCGGATTCTTTGGCCTTAGGTCCGACGGCGGAGTCTCGAGAGGACCGTACCATGCGACTCCCGCTTTCAGATCGGGATTGTGCGCGGAGTAGAGCCAGACCTGTCGGCCGCCCCAGCAAAAACCGGTGATGCCCAGTTTGGTGGTATCAGCCTTACCGGTGCTTTTCGCCCACGCCATGGTTGCGTCGAGGTCGGTGGCAACCTGCTTGTCCGGCACTTTGGCGACGACCTGCGAAATAATCTGCTGAACGTCACTCATCCTCGAAACGTCGCCTTCGCGCGAAAACAGCAGCGGCGCCACCGCGAAGTAACCCTGCTTGGCGAGGCGGCGGCAAATGTCTTTGATGTGCTCGTGGACGCCGAAGATCTCGTGCACGACCAGCACGGTCGGAAACGGGCCGCCGCTCGCCGGCATCGCGCGATACGCCGGAATCTCGCCGCCCTCGACCGGAATCTTGACCTCGCCGGCCACGAGTCCGTTGCTATCGGTCGTGATGGTGTCGGCCGACACCGGCATCACGGCCAGCGCGAAGCCGGTTGCGAGACTTCCCACCACGAACGCGCGACGCGAGATTTTAGTCGTCATGTTTTCAATTTCTGCAAGACGGTCATCTGGAACGCAAGGGAGTTTCGCGCATGAAACGGATCGTATCGTCCAAATCCCGGATGCCGGCGTCGGAGCCGAGGCCTTGCGCTACCAACGCGGCCGCGGCGTTGCCGAGTTTCATGCATTCCGCCGGCGCCCAGCCGAGTCGCAGCGCGCGAATGAAGCCGGCGCAATATGCGTCGCCGCATCCTGATGTGTCGACGACTCCGATGTCGTGCGCCGCCAAATGCACCCGCTCGCGCGCAGTCGCCAGCAAGCTGCCGTCGCCACCCATCGTGAGCACGACTCCGCCCACACCGAGGTCAATCAATCGCGCGGCAGCATCTTCGGGCTTGTGCGAGTCCGTCAGCTTGCAAGCCTGATCACTGTTGGGCATGAACCAATCGACGAATGGCAAGCATGGCTTCAGTATCGCGAGCAGTTTGGGCGAGCCCTCACTCAGGATGTCCATGCTGGTGGTCGCACCGCCGTCGCGTGCGTGCCGAAGAATCTGCGCCGCTCCGTCGCGCCCGAGTCCGCGCATCGAATCGTTGCCGCCGAGATGCAGATGCGCCGTGCTCTCGATCAGCGCCCACGGCACGTCGTCGATCGAATACACAGCGTTGGCTCCGATCGCATGAAGCGCGGGCCGGTCGCCGTTTGGCCTGATCGGCAGAATGCTCGCCGAGGTTTGGACGCCAGTCTTGCGAACGACATGCGCAGTGTTGACGCCGAAGCGATTCAACGAGCGGATAAGCACGGCGCCAAGTGCGTCGTCGCCGACGGCGCCGACCGTCGCGACTTCGAGTCCCAGTTTCGCGAGGCCGACCGCGGTGCCCGCCGCGGAACCCGCCGGCGCGAGCCGAATCTCGTCGAGCAGCACGCTGCCCTGCCCCTCGGGGATGTGCGTGACGTAGCGGCCGAGGATGTCGAGGACGTGCGCGCCGAGCGTCACAACGGTATCGCCCATCAGTGACTCGGCCTCTTGCGAGCGATTTCACGATCCTGTCGCGCGATCACTGCAGCATGAAGCTGCGCGACGGTTTTTTCCGGCAGTACCGTGATCGGCTTGCCAGTCGAAAGCGCATCCATATAGATGTGCGCGGATTTTTCGAGCAGCTCGACGAAGGTGAAAGTTTTGTCGAGATCGGTGCCGACGCAAAGCGTGCCGTGGTTCTGAAGAATGTAGCAATGGCATCGATTGGCGAGTTTGCGCGCGACGTTGTCGTGCAGTTCGGCAGAGCCTGACAAGGCGTACGGCACCACATCGATAGTCTTGCCGATCGCCAGTGTGACTTCGTCGAACAGCGGCGGGATCGGCTGATTCAGGATGCTGAGGGCGCTCGCGAACGTTTGATGAGTATGAATGACGGCGCTGACGTCGGCGCGCACCTTGTACGCCGCGACGTGCATCGGAGCTTCGATCGACGGTTTGCGCGTGCCCTCGATTGGCGCGAGGCCGAAGTCCACGACGCAGATGTCCTCGACCGTCATCACGTCGTACTGAAGCCGCGTCGGCGTGACGGCGATCGCATTCTCGCCTTCAACCAGCATCGAGACGTTGCCCGCGCTGCCCGACTTGGATCCGAAGTAGCCGTCAGCCGAAAGCCGCTGGCTGATGCTCAGGACTCGCCGCTTGTACTCGTCGTAGCGTCCCATCTAAAAAAACGCGCCCCCACAGTATCGCTCAATTTTCACGATACCGCGGGGGCGACTTTACTCAAACCGGCTACGAGAGCTTGACCGAGTTCACGACCTGGATTTCCGTGAAGCCCATCAAACCCCACGGACCGTTCTCCACGCCTATGCCCGACCACTTCGCTCCGCCGAACGGCAGATTCGGCGCGATCGCGAGATGCTGATTGACCCACGCGGAACCGCATTCCAGCTGCGACGCGACCTCGGTGCCGCGGACCGAGTCGTTGGACCATACCGAGCCGCTCAGGCCGAAGTGCGTCGAGTTCGCGCGGCGGACCGCATCGTCGACATCCTTGTAAGGAATGATCGGGAGCGCCGGGCCGAACTGCTCTTCGTCAACCAGGCGCACGCCGTCGGAAATATTTCCGACGATGGTCGGCGCAAAGAAGTAGCCTTCCTTGCCGAGGCGCGAGCCGCCCGAGACAATCTTCGCGCCGTGCTTCTTGGCGTCCTCGACCAGCTCGGTCACGCGCTCGAACTGCATTTTGTTGTTGATCGGACCGAGCTGAGTGCCGGCCTCGAGCCCGTCGCCCACTTTGACGCCCTTGGCAATTTCGCCGAGGTTGTCGAGCAGCGCGTTGTACATCTGCTCCGGAACGTACACCCGCTTGATCGCGCTGCAGATCTGTCCCGAGTTCTCGAACGCGCCCCAGAAAATCTTCGGAGCCACCGCGGCGGGATCCACGTCGGCCAGGATGATCGCGGCGTCGTTGCCGCCGAGCTCGAGCGTTACGCGCTTCAAATCGGGTGCGGCCGCGGCTGCGACTCGCTTGCCGGTCTCGACTGAGCCGGTGAACGAAATCTTTCGCGGCACCGGATGCGTCGTCATCCACGCGCCGAGCTCGTCGCCGCCGGAGATCACGTTGAGAACCCCGGGCGGCACGATGTCGCGCAGAATCTCGCCGAGCATCAGCGTCGTGATCGGCGTGTATGGCGAAGGCTTCAGCACGATCGTGTTGCCCGCGAGCAGCGCCGGCGCGATCTTCCACATCCCGAGCATCAGCGGATAGTTCCACGGCGTGATCGCGGCGACGACGCCGAGCGGCTTGCGCTTGATCTCGATTTTGCCCTGCGGCGTGTCCTGCAGCACTTCAGCCGGCAGATCGAGCATCGCCGTGTATGCGCACCACATCGAAGTGCCCATGATTTCCTGACCCGCTTTGTCGAGCGGCTTGCCCTGCTCGAGCGTGAGCGTCCGCGCGAGACCTTCAGGCGGTTGTTGAAGCGCGGCGGCGCAATCCTGGAGGACCTTGCGACGCGCATTGATGTCTTTGCTCCACGACGGGAACGCTTTCTGCGCCGCGTTCATCGCCTGGTCGAGTTCAGCCTTCGAGCAATCGGGAACTTCGGCGAAAATCTTTCCGGTGGCGGGATTGATCACGCCAGTGGATTTCGATCCTTTCACCGACTTGCCGTCGATAGTCATGGTGTATCCAGCAGCCATCAGAGTCTCCTTGTATGCGGAATCCGCGTGGGCAAATGTAACTGATTCAATACAACGGTGGTCGCGTCGCGCGCAAACGGCACTCGAGCGACAGCATCGATTGCTCGCACCGGCGGGCAAAGAAAGGGCGGTCCGAGACCGGACCGCCCGCGATGGTTTCGATTTAGGTTAGTTTGTTTTTTGGGTCGAGCTCTTGTCGGTGGTCGTCGTGGATCCGCCCGGACCGTTGTCACTCGTAGTCGTTGCAGATTCCGAGGTCTTCTCGGAGGCCTGCGCCGGTGCCGCGGCGGCGCCGGGAGCGCCTGGCGCTCCTTGCGGTCCCTGTGCGCCGGCTACGGGAACCGTCGTAGTTTCTTTTTCACATCCGACGACCGCAGTGCCGAGCAGGAACGCGATACTGATCAACGCGGCTGCCGTTCCGATCTGTTTCTTAATCATCATTTCGCCCTCATCTGACTGTAGTGTCCATCGAGGGTCACGATATCAGCAGTAGTCGGCGGATGTACTTCCATGATCGTGGATCGCCGTTACCAGCATAACCAACCACGTCGTTTCTCAATCAGCCGGCGATTTCCTCCTTCAATCCCGCCACCTTCAGCGCTTTTCGCTTTGCGCCCTTGAGGTCGTAGTACCGGCGCGTGACGATTCGTTGCGCGTAGAGTCCGCCGCCCGCCTGCACGTTGGTGACGGCTTTCCATCCGCCGTATGCGTCGGCGGTGAGATCGCGAATCGCATGAAACAATCGCGCACGATATTCGCCGTCGATTCCCTTGCTGGTGCCCATGTACTTGCGGACGAGCGGGCCGGTCACTTCGTTTTCGAGATCGGCGACGCCGGGCGCAGTGAGGATCGATCCGCCCGAGATGTCGTGCAGGTGCCGCACCATCAGATTGTAGTTCGCCGCGCCGTGATACTTGCCGGCGTTGGTGTAAAGCTCGTCGGGAAACGCGCCCTGCTCTGTTATCTGGCAGTTCGCGATCGCTGCTTCGAGCGCGGCGCGAATCAAGGTGGCGTGGATGAGCATCTCGGAAATCTTCTCCTTGATATGCCCTTCGCCCGCCAGTCCGTTGGCCTCCGCGACCAGCTGCGCAAAGCCGACCAGCTGATCGCCCTCTTCAGCCATCGCCGAAAGTCCGCCGAGCCGCTCCCAGAGCCCAAGCGAATGCGCAAACACGGCGGCCTGCGCAACCGCGCCGTCGAGAAAGATGCGCTCGTTCGGCACGAACACGTTGTCGAGGATCACGAATCCTTCGGCCATGTGAATTTTCGCGGAGACCGGGAACGTGCGCGTATCGGGATGCCGCGGCGCGAACGTCGTGTCGATTATCTTGACCCCCGGCGAATTGACCGGCACTGCGCATCCGATCGCGTATGCCTCCTCGCCGGGCTTCATCGCCTTGGTCGGGATAACCATCAGGTCATGCGCCATCGACGCCCCCGTGATGTGCAGCTTGGCGCCGCGAATCACGACGCCGTCGGAGCGCCGCTCAACCACCCGCGTGTATGCATCCGGATCGTCCTGCTTGCCCGGTGGACGCGAGCGATCGCCCTTCGCGTCCGTGATGCATTCGACGATGCGAACGTCCTTGCGCTGCGCGGCATGCACGTAGTTGCGGATGCGCTCCGCATATTCCGGCAATGCGTCCGCGATGCGCGTCGCGGCGGTCGTCAGCGTCATGATCGATTGGTAAGTCACGTTGGCGACGATGTCGGATTCGAGCAGCAGTGGAATCCGATCGCGCAATTCATTCGCCGATCGCGGAATCCTCATCAGTGGGCTGACTGCTCCCGGCTCGGGCGAGTAGAACTTGTCGTAGCCTTCCGCAATTCGCGTGACGCATTCGCCAAGCACAGGATGATTGACGATGTCGCGCACGCGCTCGCCTTCGAAATAAGTCTCGCGATTGTCGTCGAGCGACTTCTTGTATTGCTGTCCGGTCATCATCGCGATCTTCTCTCCTTAAACGGTCGTTCAATTGGCCCAAGTCTCGCCCAAATCGCCTCTCACGTTCAAGCACTCACCAGCGATCTGCTTGACAACGCCAGGGACCATCCGGTCATAGCTGCTCGACCTGCCGGGATACGGGCACTCGTACGAAATGGCGGAGCGTTCAGGCGACTAGAGCTTGAAGGTTTTGAGCGCGCTAAGGATTTTCGTGGTCAACTCGCTGTTCAGCGTCATCCCCTCAAACGCCATCGCTTCCAGGGTCAGGCACACGATGTGCGGGATTACTTCGTAGTGGGGATTGCCTGCGTCGGTCCGTGGAAAGAGTTCCTCGAACGATCGATTGATGAATTCCGATACCCGATCGTTCGCTTCGCTCACCGACTTTTGCAGATATGAATCGGTGCGGCTCGCCACCACCAGTTCGATCCACGCCGTCGTCAGGCGGCCATTGGAAATCTCCCACAACAGATCGATCGCCATCGCTCGCCGATCGCTCTCATCGGTCAGCCGGCTCACCTTTTCTTTTATCTCGCCGAACTTCAGTTCGAAAAGGTGCTCGACCGCGCTGGTCAGCAGCTCCTCTTTCTTCGGGAAATGGTAGAGCTGAGCGCCGCGCGAAAGGCCCGCGCGCTCGGCGATTTCGGAAGTTGTCGTGTTCGCGTAGCCTCTATCTATCAGGCATACGATAGCAGCGTCGAGCAGGCGTCGTCGCGTTTCTGCAGTTTTCTCGTCCTGCGTAAGGCGTTGCTTGAAGTTTGGTGAGGAAGCGCCCATAACGCCGACAATCGTAGCAGACTGGGGTTCGTTATCAAGGAAGATAGGCGGTCGCCAAATTAGTATCGCTACTACAGGGTTATCCCGATTCCACGTGATATGAATTCACCGATGTCACCAGGTACGGGCGGGATGGCGGGAGCGAACGGCATTGCTGCGTGGCGGCGCTCGCTCGATCAGTACCGCGATCGTCGCGTATTGCTAATCCTGCCGCTCGGCTTCGCCAGTGGCCTGCCGCTGCTGCTGACGTTTTCGACGCTGTCATTCTGGTTTGCCAAGGCCGGCGTCAGTAAGGCGACCATCGGCGCGTTCGCACTGGTCGGCACCCCGTATGCCTTCAAGTTCCTGTGGTCGCCGCTGATCGATCGGCTGCCACCCCCGATTCCGATCGGCCGCCGGCGCGGATGGGGCATCCCAATTCAACTTGCTCTAATCGCCACGACGCTCGCGCTGGGATCATGCGATCCGAAAGTCGATCTCGCGCGGATGGCTGCGTTGGCGATCCTGGTTGCGTTCCTTTCAGCCAGCCAGGACGTCGTGATCGACGCTTACCGGATAGAGATTCTGACCCCCGATCAGCAAGGTCCCGGCGCCGCGATGATTCAGACCGGGTACCGGCTCGCCATGCTGGTGTCGGGTGCCGGCGCGCTGATTATCGCCGCCCGTTATGGATGGTTCGCGGCTTACGCCACGATGGCCGTGCTGCTTGGCGTCGGGATGCTCGTATTCATTTTCGGGCCCGAGCCAACCATACCGCCCGATGCGCAGCCGCATACCGCTTCGCGCGGGTTTGACGCGGTCCGCGAATGGTTCGCGACCGCGGTGGCAGGGCCGTTCGCCGACTTCATGCAACGACCGATGTGGCTCGCGATCATCATCTTCATCGTCGGTTACAAGCTCGGCGAAGCGATGGCCGGCGTGATGGCTCCGCCGCTGTACGTCTCGATTGGATTCTCGCTCAACGAAATAGCCGCGGTCTCGAAGCTGGTCGGATTCTTCGCGACTATAGTCGGCGCGATCGTCGGCGGCATCGTGACCTCGAAGCTTGGCGTGATGCGCGCGCTCATCCTGTGCGGACTTCTGCAATCGGCCGGCAACTTGTTTTACGTGCTGCAAGCCGTGGGCGGGCATCGGCTCGACTATCTTGCGTTATGCGTCGCCGCCGAGAATCTCACCAGCGCGATGGCCGGCACGGCGCTGGTCGCGTATCTCTCCGGCCTGTGTTCGCCGGCGTTCACCGCGACGCAATATGCGCTGCTGTCTTCCCTGTCGGCGGTGGGGCGCACGATGTTCGCGTCTTCGGGAGGCGTGCTGGCTGACAAGCTCGGCTGGGTTCCGTTTTTTCTACTCACGACGGTCGCGACGATTCCGGCGCTCATGCTGCTTATCTGGATCGCGCGGCACAATCCGGAACCTTCGCCGGGACCGCGGGAATCTTTTGTTACATAGATAACACATTAGGTAGATTCATCTTCTGGTCGTGCCGTTATCCACCTTGCGCACCGACGGCTCTGATACACTGATCCGATGACTCGTGTTCGACAATCAGGTGCCCGCAGATTGCGGGGCCTGAAGAATATTTCCTGGCTCACGACGCGCCAGCTCGACAAGCTCTCCAATGCGCTTACTGTCAGCGTAGTCGAAAAGCGCGCGATTATTTTCGACGAGAAACATTCACACGACTCCGCCTTTATCCTGCTGACGGGCGTGGCGCGAATCACATGCCGGAATCGCAAGGGAGCGCGCACTCTGGTGATCATGGTCGCACCCGGAATGATTCCCGGCTTTCCCCCTCCGGTCGCCGGCATAAGTTACAATTTTCGATGCGAGGCGGTCACGGTTTGCCGCGTAGGAACAATCCAGCTCGAGGCGCTGGTCGAAATATCACTCGGCGTCGCGTCGGCCGACTTCAAGCGGATGGCGGAGAGCTACCTCGGCCGCTGGGATTTGGTTCAACTGCGCTGCGCGAATTTCATGAGCTGCACATTGGAAGAGCGCTTGGCGCTGATCCTGCTCGAACTGGGTGAAAATTTCGGCGTCCCCGACCCAAAAGGAATCCGCCTGACGCTGCCCACCCGCCATCGCGATATCGCCGAACTAGTAGGCGCGTCGCGGCCGCGAATCACCGAACATTTGATCATGTTCGAGCGCAAGCATCTGATTTCGCGCAACAGCCGTCAACTCGTCATCAGTCGCGATCGATTGGAAAGCTTTCTGGCGCAAACCCATATCGCTCTCGCCGAAGCAGAGTCCGGGAAAGCGCGCCGTAGCTCATCGGAACGTGCAGTTGGCGGCTGAAGCTCGCCAGCGCATTCGGTTCCCTCAATCCTCTATTTTACGTTCTTCAAAGCACGAGTCATTTGTTATATGGGTGACATTTCGTTTCCTCTATCGGTTGCAACAGGGGTATGCTGCAAGCCTCTAGGGTGCAAAATTTGAATGAACGAAACACTTCACGCGAAACCGATCTTGA
Source organism: uncultured delta proteobacterium (assembly GCA_963794325.1). Classification (GTDB taxonomy): domain Bacteria; phylum Desulfobacterota; class Binatia; order Binatales; family Binataceae; genus Binatus. The sequence goes on from CAWCDG010000004.1 coordinate 680,197, forward strand.
CCGACTGAGCCGCCTCAAGGCCTTATCCTGGCTGTCCCAACCTGAACTTGCGCTTCTGATCGGTGCGATGGCGATGGCCAACTACAAACGGCACTCGGTCATCCTGCGCGAGGTTGCGCTCGCCCGCGACGCTCACATTTTGTTAACAGGGATCGCGCGCATCACATGCCGCAACGCGCGCAATGAGCGGGTCACCGTCGCGATGCTCGCGCCGGGGCCGATTCCCGAGTTCCCGGCCCTGCCGCTCAGCCAGTCCAGTTTCCAGTGCGAGGCTTACAATGATTGCCGGGTCGGGACGGTAAGCTGGAGTGATTTCGACGGGATCACCGCAAACGCTCCCGAGTCGGCCTTCAGGCAATTTCATCGCAACGATTTGAAGCAGTGGTATCGCCTCCTGCTGCGCAGCTCGAGCTTTCTCAACCTCGGCCTCCATGAGCGAATCGCAATCGCGCTGCTCGAACTTTGCGCGGACTTCGGAATCGAGGAGTCGCGCGGCACGCTGCTACGCGTATCTTTCAGCCACAAGGACATCGCGAACCTGGTCGGGGCCTCGCGCCCGCGGGTCACCGAGCATCTGGCGCGGCTCGAGCGTGAAAAGTTCGTGATTCGGCAGGGACGGCAGATGGTGGTCCAGGTCGCCAAGCTCTTCGACTCGATGAATGCGCAAGCGGGTGCGCTTCTGAATTGACGCACGCGATCGAGTCGCGACGTCAACGAGGTAAGTTTCTTGGAAATGGAACTCAACCTGGTCCGAATCGAGTTAATCGACGATCCGGCCACGATTGCAGAGGTCGGATTTGAAGCTCGATGCGAAGGCGATGATTTGATTTGCCGGCGATGTGGAGATGCCGAAGAAGCTATCGCGGCTATCCTGGTGGTCCCGGCGGGAGGACACGCGCGATGGGCGCTGTGCGCGAATTGTTTGCTCGAATTGCCCTGAACTAGCGCCGCTACCGCAAACCGATGAACACAATTGTCGACACACCCGCGAACCCCGGCGACTTGTTGCACGCGATGCTGGAAGGCCTGATCGTCGTCGAGATCAGTCACGCGACTTTCGTGAAGAAACAGCCCCAACCTCCCTCACCGTCGCGACGCGGGCCCGGAATCCGAAGCGTAAGATCAAGCCGAATCGCGGTTTCCGGTCGTTGCCGGCCTGCCAGGTAGGTTCACGAGCTCAGGCCCAGCCGCGCGCGAGCGTAGGCCTCGGCGGAGTTGTCGAAATCGATACTGGCATGCTGCGCGCCGACATTGACGTTGCGAAATGCCGCCTGGAGCGCGCTCGGCGCGTACACCGCGTGCGCGCCCGAACCCGAGAACATTCGCGCGACTGCGCGGCGGCATAGCTCGGCGGCATACGAGGCCTGCCACTTCGCGCGCACCCTGCGATCGTTGTCGAAGGTCTCCCCGGTCGCCATCAGGCGATCGAATTCACCGAGTGTGTCGTGAAGCAACAGTTCCGCCGAATGAATCTCGGCAGCGGCTTCCGACAATCGCACCTGCGTCGGCCCATGCTCCGCCTTTCGAGCGCCGGTCAAAATGACGCGCCGCTCCTTCGTGCGCTCGATGAACTGACGCAACGCGAATTTCGCGGAACCCAGCACCGCGGTCGACACCGACACTGACAACATCGCCTCGGCCGAGAGCCGATAAAGATTCGTCGAATGATTGGCCGCGTGAGGACTCGCGCCGCGAAACAGAATCCGCGTATCGATCGCACGATGCATTGGAACGAAGATGTCGTGCGCCAGCACGTCTTTGCTGCCGGTGCCTTGCAGGCCCATCACGTGCCAGGTGTCATCAACTTCGAGGTCCGCGCGCGGCACGACCACGTGAACCGACGGCCGGCGCGTGGCGGCATCAGCGCATCCCAGAATTACCCAATGAGCATGATCGACGCCGCTGCAAAATTGCCACCGTCCTTCGACGCGGAAGCCGCCATCCACCGGGCCGGCGGTGCCCTGCGACGACAGCGTCCCCGCGACCAGGCCGTCCCGCCCCTCGCCAAAGACGTTGTCCTGCGCCAGTTCGGGAAACGAACCCATGCACCAATGATGCGCGCCCATGACCATCAGCACCCAGCCGCTCGAGGGGCACGCCTCGGAGAGGGAAGTCACTGCGTCGGCGAGCGTCCGCAGACTCAGCTCGTAGCCCCCCACGCGGCGCGGCTGCGGAATCCGGAACATGCCTGCGTTGACCATCGCCGCCATGCTCTCGGCGGTCAGCTTGCGGGCGAGGTCGCACTCGTGCGCATGCGCAGAAAGCGCCGGCGAGATCGCGGCGACGCGGCGCATGATTTCATCGTGATCGATCTGCATAGTGACTCCAGTAGTCAGATCGCGCCTCGAATGACTATTTGCTGATTAGCCAGTTCATCGGGGCGCCAGTGTCTCGAGCGCGCGCTCTTCAGGCGTCGCGCCGCCTCGGTTGCCGCCTGCCGCATGACTCCACGCCCCGGCGCTGCCCTCTGGTCTGAGCGGCGTAATGCACACGTGCGTCGCGCCGGCTTTGTATTGCGCGGAGACGCGATCGCGGATTGCTTGTTCGTCGCCCCACGCTACCATCGCATCGACCAGGCGATCGCTGCCGCCGTCGGCGAAATCCGAATCGTCGAAGCCCATCAGCCTGAAGCTTTGCAGGTAGTTGGGGAGTCGGAGGTAGAAAGCGATTAACCCGCGAATCGCAGCGCGCGCCTTGCTGGCATCCTTTTCAAGCATCGAGACCTGCTGCACGCAGATCAATTTGTCGGGTCCCATCTCGGCGCGAATCTGCGCAGTCCGTTCCGGCGTGACAAAGGTCGGGATTGTTCCATCTGTCTCGGCCGCCGCAAGCCGAAGCATCTTCGGAAGAAGAGCGGCAACCACGATTGGCGCTTCCGACGACGGCCGCGCCGCGCTGTACGGAGCCTCCTTCAGCCGCGCAAGATAGTCCCGCATGAAGCTCAACGGCTTCACGTAGTTGATTCCCATTCGCGTCATCATCGGCCCATGGCTGATTCCGATGCCCAGGACGAATCGGCCGGGAAACAGTTCTGCGAGGGTCCGCGCCCCGCTCAGCATCGCGACCGGCCCGCGCTTCCAGACATTCGCGATCGCGGTGCCGACGATTAATTTGTCGGTCACCGTCAGCAGATGCGCGGCCAGCGCGAACGGATCGCGGCCGAAGGCTTCGGGAAACCACAGAGTACTGTAGCCGAGCTTCTCGATCTTGCGCGCAAATTTCGCCAGCTCGATTCCCGCCATCGAATCCATCAATGCATCAACGCCAATGGTGCCAAGATTCATCAGTTGAAACCTCCACGCGAAATTAAGGCGGCGCGATTCCTTGCGACCTTTACGCCCCGAACAGGACACTGACAAGCCGCGCATCACAATAATCCGGTTCCCCTTCCCACTAGGGGAAGGGGTTAGGGGTTAGGTTCCTGATACGATGCGCAACCTTGATATGTTAAAGCAAAACCCGTGAAGAAAAACTTTTGCTTGATCATCATCCTGTTCCTGCTGTCATGCCGCGGCGCAAACGGCGACACCGCCACCTGCGGGCCATTCGGCGATCCTTCGGCGGAGGTAATTTCAGACGTCACCCCGAGCTGCGGCGCCGGCAAGCTGCTCGGTCCATGGAAAGACGCCGACCACCTCGATCGCTATGCTTGCCTCTTCGAACCGAAATCGACATCCGCGAATAGCAAGTTGCCGATGATCGTATACTTACATCCATCACTATTCTCGGCCGGATGGATTACTCTGACGAATATACTTGACCAGCAGAACTCAGTCTCACTTACCGACGATCCGAAGAATGTCGGGTACATAGTTCTCGCGCCTGAGGGGCGCAAGACGACGCACTACTATCCATTTCCGGACAACAAAGGGATTGGATGGGATAACTGGTATCGCCAGTTATATCCCGCGGGCGACGTAAAGCTCGGAGACACGACTTGGCGCGAGAATGCGGACGCTGCCACCATCGACCATTTCATCGCCGGCGAGGTCGCAACTGGCAGCGTCGATACCAACCGGATTTACGTATCGGGATGGTCCAACGGCGCCGCGATGGGCTTTCTCTACGCCGCAAATCGTCCGAACATCGCGGCGGCTGCGGTTTATTCGGCACCCAGTCCGTTCGCCGCATTCGACGATCATTGCCCGCAGAAACCAGTCGCTGGCCCGCCCGCGAATGACAAACAGATTCAGATCTTCAATCCAGCCGCACGGATAATGCATGTCCACAACGCTTGCGACGTCGGCGGCATTTGTCCCAATGGCGAGCTGCTCGCGACTGAACTCAACGCCGCCGGAGTGGTTGTCGATGACGTGATCCTCGACAATCATCATCAGCAGGTCCACGCATGTGACGATTCGTGTGGCACCGATCCAAACGCGCCGAAAAAATCAACCGCTACTGTTATGGGGTCGATAGTCGGTCTCGGTAATCACGCGCGATGGCCCAAGGAATGGATGACCGCGATGCTGGATTTTTTCCGGAAGCATCCGCTAAGGAGTGCGCCGTAAGTCCTTGTGTCATTCAGAGCGGAGGCCGCGGAGCGAAGAATCCCGATCTTCGGCACCCGATTGTGCTAATCAGAAAGCGGTCCTAAGGTCGGTAAACGAGGTCGCAGAAAGCATGCAAACCAACGCCATCAAGGAACATGGGTCGCCGGCAGATCTTATCGATCTCGAACGCTACCCCATCCTCGACTTGCGCGGCGACGCCACTCGCGAGCTGACTCGTCATTGCCGCGATCAGCTCGATCGGACTGGCGCATGCGAACTGCCCGGATTTCTAAAGCCTGAAGCGGTCGCGATGCTCGTGCGTGAGGGCGATTCGCTGTCGGCGCGCGCGTATCACAGCGTCGTGACGGGCACCCCTTATCTCGAAGCTCCCGATCCGTCGTGGCCGAATGATCATCCGCGCAAATTTTTCGAGCCGACCTCCGTCGGTGTTGTCGCCTACGATCAGTTCCCCGCCGATTCAGCGATGCGGCAATTGTTCGAATGGGATCCGCTGATGAAATTCATCGCGGCGGCGCTGAAAAAAGATCGACTCTATCGTTACGCCGATCCGATGGGCGCGCTCAATCTCGCCGTGATGGGCGACGGCGAACGATTGCATTGGCACTACGATCAAACCGACTTCGTCACCTCGATCGCGCTGCGGCCGTCCGAGGCGGGCGGCGATTTCGAATACGTTCCGCTGATTCGCAGTGCCACCAACGAGAACTATCCGCAGGTCCAGCGTCTGCTCGAGGGCTCCGGCGAAGGCGTCGTGCGCGTGCCGATGAAACCGGGCACGCTATTGCTGTTTGAAGGACGCAATTCGATTCATCGCGTCACGCCGATCAGCGGAACGACGACGCGACTGGTGGCGCTGCTCGCCTACGACACCAAACTCGGAACGCGGAGCAGCAAAGGCTTGCAGATGGCTCGCTATGGCCGCGTCGCGTAGCTTGGCTACGCCGCGAAAGTCGCGCCGGCTGACTCGCATCGAGAAAGATCTGCTGGGCGAATGCGCGGTTCCGGCAGACGCGCTTTACGGAATTCATACGGTGAGAGCGGTCGAGAACCTGGGATTCTCAGGTCGCATCCTCGCAAACTATCCCGACTACATTCGCGCGCTGGTGACCGTCAAAAAGGCCGCGGCACGCGCCAATCGCGATGCTCGCGTGCTCGACGCTCGCCGCCTCGAGGCGATCGAACGCGCATGCGACGTCCTGATTCGCGGCGAACATCTCGCGCAGTTTCCGGTGGACATGCTCGTCGGCGGTGGTGCGTTCGCGATCAATATGAACGTGAATGAGGTCATCGCGAATCTCGCCAACGAGTATCTCGGCCGCGCACGCGGCTCGTACGAACCTGTGAATCCGAAGTTGCACGTCAACGCGTCGCAATCGACGGCCGACGTTTGTCATACCGCGGTTCGCATGACGGTTCTGAATCGATGGGCCGGATCGCGACGCACGCTCGGTCAATGCGTCACGACATTTCGGGCGAAGGCGGCTGAGCTGAGGCGGGTCATATCAATCTCGCGCACCTGCCTTCAGGACGCGTCACCGGTATCGCTCGGCGAACTGTTTGGCGGCCACGCCGAAGTGATCGCTCGTCGGACTGGCGAGTTGGCACAGAGCGTAAAGGGACTGACGCGGATAAACCTGGGAGGCACTGCGATTGGCTCTGGAAGCGGAGCGCCCGCCGCGTATCGACGCACGATCGTGAAGCGGTTGAATGAGCTCACTGGCCGGAAATTTACTCTGCGGCGAAACCTGTACGACGCGGCCCAGAACCCTGACGACCTCGCGGCGGTCTCCGCGCAGCTCGCGATGCTGGCCGAGGTCCTGATCAAAATCGCGCAGGATCTTCGCTTTTTGTCGTCGGGCCCGGAGGGCGGCTTCGGCGAAATCATACTGCCCGCGGTTCAGGAAGGCTCCTCGATCTTCCCCGGAAAGATCAATCCCGCGATTCCGGAGACGATGATCCAATGCTGTTTCCAGGTGCTGGGCTGCGAGCGCTCGGCACGGCTCGCGCTGGAGCGCGGCGAACTGAACTTGAACATCTTCGAGGGTGCGGCAGCCGTGAATCTCTTCGATGCGATCGAGATGATGAAGCGATCGGTCGCGATGTTCTCAGCGCGATGCGTCAGCGGAATCGCCGCAAACAAAAAGCGATGTCGCGAACTCGCGTCGCGCGCACGCTATTGATTAGAGATTGTTCTTATAGTCCTGCTCGATCGCCCGATCGACTTGTTGAGCAAGTTCTTCGCCACCGCCAACTTTCGCGCTTAGGATTTTCCCGAAGGAAATCTTGTGGCGCTCGCCCCATGTCTCCGGCTTCCAGAGCTGAGAACGGATGAAAGCCTTGGCGCAGTGGAAAAAGCATTCTCGCACAGTTACCCGGATCGCAAGCAGCGCGGGCGCGCCGCGAGCACTCAGTCGAACGAGCAGCTCGGGGTCAGCGGTCAACTCCGCGGTCCCGTTGATACGGAAAGTCTCGTCGGTGCCCGGCACCAGAAAAATAATTCCGACTTGCGGATTGGCTAGAATGTTCCTGAGACTGAACATCAGCCGGTTTCCTTTGCGTTCGGGAATTAGAAGGGTGTGCTCGTTCTCCACCGCAACGAAGCCGGCGCCGTCTCCTTTCGGTGAAGCGTCCTCGTTGCCCTGTGCGTCGGCGGTTGCAAGCACGATAAAGGGCGACCTGCGAATGAAATCAATCGCGGCTTCATCGAGCGCCGAAAAAAGTTTTTTCGGAGTCATCGGATTCGGCTCGCCGATCAGCGCCTGGAGTTGTGCGACTGTTTCAATTCGATGGCCGGATGAGGTTCCCATTTTGACAATCCTCCGAATAGTCATTCACTAGTTGGCTGCGACTCACGATTCCAGGCATCGATCGATTTCGCGATTCCACTTTCCAGCGTCGAAAACGGGTCGGTATAGCCCGCATGCCTCAACGCCGAGATATCAGCTTGCGTGAAGCTTTGATACTTGCCCGCAAGGCTTTCGGGAAACGGTATATAGTCGATCGCACCGGCGCCAAGCCGCGCGATTAGTATTCTCGCGACGTCGTTGAAGCTGCGAGCTTCTCCAGTGCCGACGTTGAACAGGCCATTGCGCACGGGACCTTCGGCCAGCGCCAGGTTCACGCGAACGATATCGTTCACAAAAACAAAATCGCGCCGCTGTTCTCCATCCCCGTATCCGTCGGTGCTCTCGAACAGTTGCGCGCGCCCACTCGCCTTCAACTGCCGATAGAGCTGATATACCATCGACGCCATTTTGCCCTTGTGAGACTCGCGCGGACCATAGACGTTGAAATACCGAAGACCAGCGACCGTGCTTCCAGAGCTGGCGGCAACGCTGCGGACGTGATTGTCGAACGCGAGTTTCGAGAGCGCGTAGAGATTGAGCGGACGCTCGTTTTCGCGCGACGGCACGAACGCGCTCGATCCGCCATAGACCGCGGCGCTCGACGCGTACACCAACGGAATGTTGCGCGCGAGGGCGAAATGTAGAATCGACTTCGAGAAGGTGAAGTTGTTTTCGATCATGTAGCGGCCATCGGTGCAGGTGGTGTCGGCGCATGCACCCTGATGAAAGATTGCGTCGATTCGATCGGGAAGAGATTTGTGCTCGATGGCGCGCGCGAATTCTTCGGGCTGCATGAAGTCCGAGAACTTCAGGTCGTCAAGATTGCGAAGGCGATCGACGACGATCACGTCGGTGACGCCCTTGGCATTCAGCGCGCTCAGAAGATTGCTGCCGATGAAGCCTGCGCCGCCGGTTAGTATAATCATTGCTCTCCCGGTTCAGTCATCTGGCGTCATTGTAGCTGCCGCTCAGCCGTCCGATCTAACTGGCGCGATACAAACGAGCCGCTTTCGCATGGCGCTGGGCGATTTCCTTTCGCAACGCTGCGGGCTTGAGCACTTCGATCCACGGGCCCATGCTCATTATCCAGTTCGCCAACTCCGTCGTGCCCTTGACGGTCATAGTCAGGATCGTCGAGCCGTCGCGGCGACGCGCAAAACGCTGGCTGCGATGAATCGTGCGCGAGCGTACGTACGCCTCGGTTTGTGCGCTGTGGATTTTCAACTCGACTCTCGTCTCAGGACCGTCGACGATTCCGAAAGTCCCTTCAGTGTGCGCTTCAGGATTGAATCTCGGCGGATAGGCGAACCGCACGGGAGCGCCGTCCGTCTGCCGAATGAAATCGACCGAGCGCATTCGCTCTATCGCCAGATAGATAGTTGCGTTGCTTCGATCGCTGTGGCCGAGCAGGTAGAGGCCGCCACGGTAGGCGATTAGCGAGTAGGGATCGAAATCGTGATGATGCCCCTCGCCCGTCAGACCCGCGTAGTCAACCTTGAGCCGGCTCTGATCGAGCAGCGCGCGCAAGATCACGTCGAGCTGTTCGCTGAAATCGGTGTAGTCCTTGGGCGCATAAGGTACGGCGTAAAACTTGCGCTCGAGAGCGGACAGGCGAGTCTGCTGCGTCATGTTCAGATTCTGAAACACCTTCTCCCACAGCCCCTCGACTCCCTCCTTCAACACCGTGCCTTCGAGGAACTTGAGAACGGTCAGCGAGAAATACAGCAGCGCGACCTGGTACGAGGAGGCCTCCGCGGCTTTCATCGAACTGACCAGACGGAGTTTTCGATCGCCGCCGGAGGCGACAACTTCGACGAGCGCGCCACCATGCGAGTCGGTCAAATCGGTGCGCAGCACGGAGACATAACGGGCGAGAGTGCGCTCGGAGATTTCCAGAGTCTCGGCGATCGATTTGAAACTCCAGCCGTATGGTTTCGAGAATAACCCGGCGACGATTCGCGCCAGCCGAATCGCGGCGCCGTAGGTCGGCTTGCGGCGAAGTTTCTTCATGTTCACATCCAATCATCTCGTTTGCCAGATGACAACCGTTGTCATCACGCCGATGTAGGTTTCTAAAAGCCGATACGCGATCCATAGTTGTGCCGCGATGATTCGTCTTCAGTACTCAAATCGACTCGAAAATCTGATCGCGCCGCTGGCCGAGGCGGTCGCGGCGCATCAGAGACGCGACCCGCTGGAGCGAGTGTCGATCGTCGTGCCCAACCGCGTGGTCGAACAATTCGTTCGCTACCGGCTGGCTGAATCGATCGGCATCGCGGCCAATCTGAGATTCCCGTTCCTGCGCAGCTACCTGGGCGAGCTTCTCCAATCGACTGACAAGAACCTTGAGATACTGGAGGCCGACGAGCTGCAACTTGTCCTCTTCGAGTGCCTGCGCAGCACGAACTATCGCGACGATCACGGATTGAAACCCGCGCGCGACTACATCCTCGGGGGATCCAAGACTGACGCCGACGTCGAGCTTAGAACGCTCCTGCTGGCCGCGCAGTTGGCGCGACTGTTTCGCGAATACTCGATTTCGCGGCGGCGCATGATCGTTAAGTGGCGCGCTGCACGGCGATCAGACATTGATGCGATGGGCGAGACCGAGCGATGGCAGCGGCATTTGTGGCAACTGGTCTTCGATTCGCACGGCCGGGTGCGCGAGGAGTGGCTGCACCATCGCGACACTCGGCTGATGATGCTGCCCGACGCATTCGAGGCGACCGAGGACCAGCAACTCAAGGCCGTGGTGCCCGACACTCTTCACGTGTTCAGTTCGTCGTATGCGGGAAATGCTTACGCCGATATCTTTGCGAGACTCGGAGCGTTCGGCGACGTTCGGATCTACGCGCTCAATCCGTGCCGCGAGTTTTGGGAAGACGTCGACACCTCGCGTCGTGGCGCTCTTGCCGGATGGGTTCATCAGCATGACAAGCTCGGCGAGAAAATCAGCGAATCCGAAGACCCGTTCTCACTCAATGAGTCATCCGACTCGCCAGCTCTGCGGCTCTGGGGGCGGCCGGGCCGTGAATACATCCGGTTGCTGAATGAAGTGTCGCAGTGCGATTTCGCGCCACTCTTTTCCGATCCGGTATCCGGCGAAACTGCGTCGGTGCTGGAAAAGCTTCAGCAGAACATCCTCGATCGCGCGCCGCAGCCTGCGAATATCGAAGATCGCAAAGGCGGACCATCGGAACCGCGAATCAGTTTTCTCGCCTGCCCGGGGATTCGGCGCGAAGCCGAGATCGTCGCGAACGAAATCTGGTCGCTCATTCGCAGCAACGAAACCCTTGCCGTCGAGGGCAAAGCCGAGCGTCTTCGCTTTCACGAAATCGCCGTGCTGATTCCCGATTCGTCGGTTGACGACTACGTGGCGCAAATCGACAGCGTCTTTCGAAAGCAGCACCAGATTCCGATCGATCTCGTCAGTCGAAGCGCCGCGGGCGCGAGTCGCGTCGCCGAAGCCGTCGACCTGCTTCTCCAAATTCCGAGCGGCCGCTTCTCGCGCACGGAAATGATCCGGCTGCTGACCCATCCCGCGTTGAACGACGAAAGTGGAAGTGGAGTCGACATCGAGAAGTGGCGGCGTTGGAGCGAGACGCTCGGGATTTTCTTCGGCGCCGACGACTACGATCTGAAAGATACCTACATTCCGCGCGGCCTCTACCACTGGGATCAAGCGATCAAACGCCTCGCGCTCGGCACCATGATGACAGGTCAGCGTGGCGGAAATCCCGCATTTTATGCGGCCGAAGCCACGGGACTCAGCTACCTTCCGGGAAAAGTCGCGCAGGATGAACTCGAGACGGCTGCGCGATTCATCCGCCTGGCGCGATCTCTGATCGCCGACGCGATCTCAATCCGCGATGCGCGATTGACGCCTCGTGAATGGTCGCTGATGCTTGGCGAGTTCGTCAACGCGTACATTCGGCCTGACGGCGCGGTTGATGAGCAGGTCAGGGACCGGTTCCTCGAGGCGATCGAGTCGATCGGAGAATCGAACCTGAGCATCGGCGCGATGTCGTACGAGTCGGCGCGCGAAGTGATCGCGGCGCGAGTGATCGATCTCGATTCGCGTCGCGGACAATATTCGGGGCGTGGCGTTGCGATCGGATCGTTCAGCTCGCTGCGATCGATCCCATTCAAAGTGATTTTTGCGCTGGGGTTGAATGAGGCCGTTTTTCCGGAACGCGAGCATAGAGAGCCGCTTGATTTGCGGACGCTCAAGCGCACGGCAGGCGACGTTTCTCCCGCGGAGCGCGACCGTTACCTGTTCCTTGAGACGATCCTCGCCGCGCGCGAGCGGATTTTTTTCTCCTACGTTGCCCGCAACGCGAAGACCGGCGACGAGCTGGAACCTTCGCCAGTCATTCGCGAGCTGCAGTCAATTCTGCGCGGATTCATCGATGAGAAGACGCTCGCGAAGCTAACATTGAAGCATCCGATCAGCCGCTACGACTTGAAGTATTTTCCGGAATTCAGCGAAGCAGGATTATCAGACTGTCAGCCTGAAATCGCGAGCTTCGATCCCGACGCGCGGCGCGGTGCCCGGATGCTCGCCTTTCGAAAGAAGATCGAGGAGGTCGCGCCGCATTCGACGAGGCGCGAGGGCGAGAGACTGATCGATAGTTTTGGCCCTGAGCTGCTCGAACGCGTCAAAGAGGATCTCCAGTTTCCGAAATTCGAATCGCAGGCTGCCGCGACGAACGCGGGGCGCGTGGAAGAGATCGCGCTGCCAATCGCCGCGATTCGAAGATATCTCGAATGTCCTCTGCAGGGGGCGGCGCGCTATTCGCTCGGGATGCTCGAGGACGAAGATGCGCCGGAGGACGCGCAGGACGAGCCGATCGAGCAGTCGCGCCTCAATCGTGTGGTCATGCTGCGCAACGTTTTCTGGGGTGCCGCCGGCCAGCTCGACGCGATCGAGGAAGCGTATGCGCGCGAGGTCCGGATCGCACAGGCTCGCGGCCACGCGTCGGCCGGCCAGTTCGCGGAGGCCGCAAAAGCTGGCGACGATTCAGCTCTTCGACAATGGACCTCGCAGGCTTTGAAAGCGGGCGTGAACGATTTCGAAGGATGGAAAGACATTCGGATCGGGCGCGCCGATGAATTTGCCGACGCCGCCGAAATTCTCGATCCGATCACCCTGAACGCGGAAGTGCGCCGTCACGACGGCACGAATGTGACGCATCGCGTGAGCCTCTACGGCACGATTCGCGGCGTTTCGCCTGATGCGGGCGCCGCGATCAATTGCGTGCTGCGCAAATCGGTAAAGTCGAAGGACTTTCTTCCGGCATTCATCAATGCGATTGCGCTCGCTGCCGCCGGAGTGCAAATGCCGAAAACATTCCGCGCGATCGTACTCCGCTCGAATCCCGAACAAAAAGCGGACTGGATTCGCGCGTTCGAAACCATGGATCGCGAATCTGCGCTCGGCTACCTCACCGAAGTCGTCAGCGATCTACTGTCAACCGGCAATGACTATTTCCTACCCTTCGAAGCCGTCGAGGAAGTCGTAGAGGTATTGGACAACGAAAAAAAAGTTCACGACCTGGTCGATACGGTCGAGCAGGTTCTGCTGGTTGACGCCGTGAAGTGCAGCTCCGATTACGGCCCGGTGCGTAATCCCAGAGACTTCGACCCACCCGATGAACAAACGATCGCGCAGATCGTCGCGCGCCGCTTCGATCCGATTCGCGGGATCTTCGAGAAATGAGCGCACAGGAATCGAACTTCGAGTATTACCGCCCGTCGATTCTCGACGAGATTCTCGAGGGCGGACATAAGGTAATCGACGCCAGCGCGGGCACCGGCAAGACCTTCACCATCGAGCGCATCGTGGTGGAACTACTGCTTACCGGCGCCGCGAAAATCGATCAGATCCTCGTCGTTACGTTCACCGAAAAGGCCACGGCTGAGCTGCGCGCGCGAATCCGGGCGGCGATCGAACACGTCATGTCCGGCAGGAGCGCCGGGGACGCGCGCGCGTCGGGGCGCCGGAGCCTCGGCGACGAGGAGCGCGAGAGACTCAAGTCCGCGTTGTTCTCATTTCATCATTCGCCGATTCATACGATTCATAGTTTCTGCCATAGGATGCTGACGGAGCTCGCTTTCGACAGCGGCGTCCGTTTCGGGCTTGACCTGGCGAGTGGACGTCGCGAGTTCCACGAAAGTCTGCGAGCGGAATTGCGCGAACGGTTGAAGTCGGACGCTCGCGTCGCGCGCCTTGTGCGCGAATGGCTTTCCGACGAGAAGCGCGATTCGGATGGACTCGAGGATCTGCTGTGGCGGGCTCACTCCCAGCGCTACCTGCGAACGACCGAGCACGAACGAAATCTGAAGGCGTTAGATGATCTCGTGATTGCGTTCGATGCAGTCGCGTTGGTGAATGCCTTTCGCATCGCGGCCATTAAAGATGATGCGCGCGACGATGCGATCAGTGCGACGGGGGAACTCGAGACGATCGTAAACCGTGCCGGACGATCGACCGCTGGTCTGGTCGATGGTCTGATCGATTTCGATTTTGATCGCATCTGCAGGCCAACGAAAACGTCGAGGCGGACCGGCAAATTCCCTGACGACATGCCGGACAAGGTGCGCGCGATCATCGATGCGGCAAAGCGGGTTCAAGCAGCAATTGCGATCGAGCAGAGGGCGGTGGACGAATTGCTGCCAGACGTCGTCAATCGGATGGACGCGCGGAAACGCGAGCAGGGGACGCTCGACTACGAGGACATGCTGGCGTGGCTGGCGGACGCGCTCGACGGTGCGCGCGGCAAGTCGCTCGCGGCCACGCTGCGCGAACGCTACCGCGTGACTTTGATCGACGAATTCCAGGACACCGACGAACTGCAGTGGAAAATTTTTCGCCGCGTGTTCGTCGAAGGCGGCGGCGGCAACGTCGTCTTCGTAATCGGAGATCCCAAGCAGGCGATTTACGGATTCCGCGGCGCCGACGTGCACGCATATCTTGAAGCGCGTTTGCAGCTTTCCGGATTCGGGTGCGGCGACGGTCAACTTGCGCCAAAATTTCCGATCGACCGCCGACATGATCGAAGCATGCAACCTGATCTTCGAGCAGAACGCCGGCGAGCCGTTGTTCACCGGCGAAATAAAGTACGATCCTCCTGCGGAATGCGGGCGTCCTGCTCTCAGAGCCATCGCGGCGAATGGGAATGGCATTCAGATCGCGCCGGTGGCACTAATCAAGTTCGAGCCGCGTGATGAAAGACATAAATTTTCGCGCCGGATGCGTGAAGCGGTCGGGCTCGGAATCGCAAACGCGATTCGACGAATTATCAAGGAACCGGACCACGCAATCGAAATCAGCGACGAGGGGCAGGCGCCGCGCAAAGTCACGGCGCGTGATGTTTACGTCCTTACGCGGACCAATCGCGACAGCGTCGAAATCGCAAAATACCTGGGTCAGGTCGGAGTGCCGTTTGCCTTCCACAAGCAGGACGGGTTGTTTCAGACTCGCGAAGCCGCTTACGTTCTCGACGTGCTCAGGGGGATCGAGGAGCCTGGCCGGCGCTCGAACCGTCTGAAGGCGTGGGCTTCGCCGTTCTTCGCCGTCGAGTATGCCGACCTCGCGCGGCTTGAAGACGATCACACGGCGCAGCCGATGGTTGACCGATTGTTCGAATGGCGCGCGCTCGCCGAGGCCGGGCATTTTGCCGATTTGTTCGATGCGCTGCTGCATCAGAGCGGATTGGCAGAACGCCAATTACTGTTGTCGGAGCGCGGCCGCCAGCTGACTAACTTCGAACACATTTTCGAGATTCTGACTCTCGATGCGTCGCGTCGCGGAGTCTCGCTCGCGGAAATAATCGAGAAGCTCGACGACTACATTGCGGAGCGTGCGACGCCTTCGGGCGACGATCCGAATATTCAGCGTATCGAAAATGATCGGGACGCCGTGCAAATCATGACGATTCACAAGAGCAAGGGCCTCGAAGCTGACGTCGTCGCGCTGTTCGGCGGATTTTTTGCGAACAACATGCCTGAGCCGGTGCGCGTTTTTCATTCGGGAAACGAGCGCCGACTCGCAATCGGCAAGCCAGCGCAGTCTTTGGCGGACGGGCAGATCAGAACAGAACGCGCGGAGGAGGATCAACGCTTGCTCTACGTCGCGCTGACCCGCGCGCGCGCTAAATTGATACTGCCCTGCGTCCCCAGCGGCGCACTGAATCGTAATCGTGACCTGAGTGGATTCTACAAACCGTTGAACGAACGACTGCGCACTCTAGAGCAAAAAAGTCGATTCGAGCGACGCTATTCGTAACTGAGATCGCAAATTCGCCGTTTACGGATTCGGAAAATGAAGAAGGGCCGATCGTACCAGCGCCTGACGAGAATGCGTTGCACGACTGGCTCGAATCGACGTCGCGGCCCATCGTGCGCGAAGCAGAATTCACTGATCTGGGCGCAAAGCATCGAGGCTTGATCGTCGAATCTTACACCTCGCTGCAGGCGGCCGAGCCCGACGATTTCAAAAGCAGCGTCGATGCGATCGATGCGCGCGGCAACAACCTCGATTTGCCGGGCGGGCGTCGCGTCGGAATTTTCCTGCATGAGGCCATCGAGAAGCTTGATTTCGACTCCTTTGGCGACGCACCCGATCTGCAATCGTGGATGGCGCGCGACGACGTGCGCGAGCTGTTCGCGAAGGCGATGCGCCGTCATGGTGTGGTTGATCTACGATGGCTCGACCGGGGCCGCGAAATCGTCTTCAACACTCTCACCTCGAGAGTCGCACTCGCGGAAACCATGCTCGACGGCGGACTCTACCGGCTCGCCGGAGTCCGCGAGATGGAGTTCGCGTATCCGATTCCCGAAAGACATCACACGTTGCTGGGCAACGGTCCGGATGGCTCGTGGAGGGTTGAGCGCGGCTATATCAAGGGGTTTATCGACTTCGTATTCCGACGCAGCAAACTGATGTATTTCGCCGATTGGAAGGGCGACCTCTTACCATCATATGAGCCAGCCGCGGTCGCGAGGCACGTCCAAAGCCACTACAGATTACAGGCTCGAATATACTCAGTCGGTGTCGTCCGCCTGCTCGCTATTCACAACGAGCGCGACTACGACTCGAAGTTTGGCGGCCTTCTCTATGTATTTCTTCGAGGCATTTCGCGAACTGGAGACGGCAAGACTGGATTCTACTTCGAGCGGCCGTCGTGGAATGAAATAGTCAGTTATGAATCTGTACTGATGAATCATGATACTGAGTCCGAGCTACTGACATGAACGACAGATACTCACTACTCGGAATGAATACTGCCTGGCGACGCTTTGAATCAGCTCGTGGCGGCGGTCGTTCCTCTTTCGACGCTCGCATTCGTGCGCTCGAGGGCGCGGTCGCCGCGCTCAATCTTGTACCTGAGACTGTCCACCTGGCGGCTGAGCTAGCGGCCCTTGAACCGGCTCTGGAAGCCGACGATCGAATCTCGCTTATCGTACTTATCCTCGTTTCTTTGGCCGCGCTCCAGGAAGGGAGCACCCGTTTCCCGGTGACTGGGCCACTCTCCGAGGCTCCAATGCGGCGCGTTCTGAGCGCCTTGTGTGCGGAAGGTTTCGCCGACGCCGGCATCGACAAGATAGTCAGTTCGATCACAGTGCTTCTCGAATCGAACCGTGCACCGTCCGTCGTCGGTCGAAATGAAGGTGAATACAAGCCGCTACTACATATTGCGCCGTACATAGTGCATCAGAGTATCTATAACTGCGAGCGCGAACTGGCTATTAGACTGGCCGCGTTACTCAATGCTCGTCCAGAAGAGCAACCGAACGCAGAGCAACTCGTCCGCGCGGTTCAAGATGTGATTGCTCGTCCCGTGATTGTGCAGGGCAAGCGAATCATGATGTCCGATGAACAGTGCAGCGTAGTTAGCGCTTCAGCGCGCGCCGGACTGACCGTTATTTCGGGAGGTCCGGGCACTGGCAAGACATCGATCATCGTCGCAATCATGCGGCTGATGGTGCGCCTTGGCGTCGATCCTTCGAAGATCGCGCTGGCGGCCCCAACCGGGAAAGCGGCGTATCGGATGGGCGAGTGCGTGAGTGAGTCGCTGAATCGAATCGAGGAGCGCGACGATGTGGACCGGGCGCTCCTCGATGCGCATCTCGAGCCGTCGACGATTCACCGCTTGCTCGGTTACTCGCCCGATTCTGGCCGCTTCCGGCATCATCGAAACAACCCGCTCCCGGCGAAGTTGGTTATCGTCGATGAAGGGTCGATGCTCGACGTCACCTTGATGGAAAGGCTGACGAACGCGATTGCGCCGGGAGCGCGCTTGATACTGCTCGGCGACGCGAATCAATTGCCGTCGGTTGCCGCGGGCTCCGTGTTCCGCGACCTGGTTCCATCGGCCGGAAATGGCATCGGTCTCCTCGCTGAGGCCTCGATGCGGCTCGTGGTGAATCACCGGATGAACAGCGACGATGCGGGTCGATCGATCCTGCTCGCGGCGCAATCGATTAACGACGGCGATTCCAATCTGCTGAGCTTGGTTGACGAAGCGAATGCTCCGATTGTTGTGCGGCGATCATCGACGGAAGAGATGGCATTCGCCGGTGTTGAATTTCTTGCGGCGGATCCGTGCACGCTCGGTCCGTTTCTGGATCGCTGGTATGCGGATCGAGTGCTAGGCGGAAAGAAAATTGCGGAACTGATTAAGCATGAATACATCGAGCGCGACGGGCATTTCGATGAGGCCGACTGCGAGCGTTTGCGCGTCCTGTTCGCGCACGTCGCCAAATCGCGCATCCTGTGCGTGACGCGTGTGTTCGAAACCGGCGCCGATCGGATAAACGCACGGCTTCATTCAAGAGCCGCCGAAACTGCGGGCGTCAATGCGGAGCGCGTTCCGTTCGTCGTTGGCGAGCCGTTGATCGTGCTCCGCAATGATTACGAGCGCGGACTCTTCAACGGCGACAATGGAATCATGCTGTGGATCCGGCGCGGCAACGGCGCGCAGGTCCGAATGGCGGTATTCCCGCGAGGCGACAAGTTCGTCGCGTTTCGGTTCGCGGCGCTGCGCGAATTCATCGAGCTCAGCTACGCGATGACAGTGCACAAGGCGCAGGGCTCCGAGTTCGATTCGATCGCGATCGTTCTGCCGGAGAAACCGGTGGCAATGTTGACCCGCGAACTGATCTATACGGCAGTCAGCCGAAGCAGGACGTCGGTCGTGATCGTCGGCGACGAGTCGGTGCTCAGCAATGCCATCGACACTCGCGTGGAACGGTTCTCCGGGCTCGCGGATCGGCTGAAACTCGAGCTCGCCAGCTAACTCTTTGGCGTGTGCGAGAGCAGGAATTCGCGCACGCGCTTCACCGTCGCGCCGATCACTTCAGGCGATTTCCAGTTCTCGAACAGTTCGGCGTTCGGTGCGAGCGCGGCGATCTCCTTCGAGGTTTCCGTCGGATGATAGTCGTCGTTGCCGCACAGAATCAGCAGGGGCGTTTTGCATAAGCGTACGAAGTCTCGCGAAACGTTGAAGACGAAATCTGTGCCGTACATCCGGTCGCGAAACTGCCGCAGCGCCGCGTCATCGAGACCGCGCTTCACCTTGAACCCGTCCGCCCAGGTATCGAACATATTGTAAAACATCTCGCGGTTGCGCGGACTAAGGCCGATCGGATTTTGTAAAACCGCGGCGCTGACTCGCTGGGGGTCAGCCTTGATCAATCCGAGGCTGTAAGACCCTCCGATGCATGCGCCCATCAGATGGCATCGCTTGATCCCGAGATGATCGAGCAGCGCGATATGATCGGCAGTATAAGTTTCCCAACCATCGTTAGCGGTGATCGGTCCGGACGACTTGCCGGCGTTGCGTTGGTCCATCGCGATCACACGGAAGTTGGCGGCTAGTTCTTTGGTTGGATCAAATGGGCTATGAGCCCAGAACTCAATACTCGAACGCATCCCGCCGGGTGCAAATAGTAAAATGGGATAGCCAGTTCCGTATTCCTCGTAGTAAATCGAAACGTCGTCGCGCTGGAATGTTGGCATTTCAGGCTCCTTATTCTTCCAATTCTGATGGACGCAGATGCTTCCACGGCCGGGCGGCTTCGAACGCCGCCGCCAGTGCGAGCAGATCGAACTCACCGTTGGGTCGTCCGACAATCTGAAGTCCAATAGGCAGTCCTGCGCGGGTGAATCCCGCGGGAATAGTCAGTGCAGGTTGGCCGGTGGCGTTGAACGGATACTCAAATGCTATCCAAGTCCATAACTCAGTCAGATAGCTATTAGGTTTTGAGGGGAAGCTCCCGTTTCTCATTGCAGGCTGGGTCATCGTCGGCGTTAGCAACGCGTCGTAAGGGTCGAGACGCTCGACGATCGAGCGCGCGATATTGTGCATGGTAGCGATCAGGTTCACGTAGTCGGCGCCGCTCACTTTGCGGCCGAGTTCGTACATCTCACGGACGACCGGCTCGATCAAATCGGGACTCGTGACGGGTATCGCAGCGATTCCAACGCAAATCAGGATTCGGGTGCACTCGACTAACATCGCGCCGGGATCAAGATCAATCGGTTCGACTCGATGCCCCAGCGCGCGCATCGCCGCGCACGACGACTCGAACGCCGCCGCGACTTCCGGATCGACCTCGCCAAGTTTCGAGGTTGCGATCGAGGCGAGTCTCAGATTCTTAGGGATGACCTGTACGGCTTCTTCGAAGGGACGCGACGGCGGCGGCGCCCAGTACGGATCGCCGGTGACGGGACCGGCGATTGCGTCGAGCATCATCGCGACGTCGCGCACCGACCGCGCGATTGGGCCGCGGGTTGCGTAGCCGCCCCACGCTTCTCCCCTATGCGGGGCATAGGTTATTCGTCCTCTCGACGGCTTGAGCCCCACCACGCCGCAGTTCGACGCGGGACCGCGAATCGATCCGCCGCCGTCGCTGCCCTCCGCCAACGGGCCGAGTCCCGCGGCTACGGCAGCAGCGGCGCCGCCGCTGGAGCCGCCGGCGTTGTACTCGCGATTCCATGGGTTGTGCGCAGTCGGGCACAGGCCGCCTTCCGTCGTGGGTCGTCCGCCGAACTCCGGCGTCGAGGTTTTGCCGAGCAGAATTCCGCCGGCCTTATTCAGGCGCTGAGCGATCACCGCGTCCTGCTCGGGAAACGATTCGGCGTAGTTGCGCGATCCGAGCGTGGTGCGAATTCCGGCAGTCGGGGTGAGATCCTTGAGTGAGTACGCGACGCCGTATAAGCGCATCGACGCCGCACTGGCGCGCGACGCCTCCAGACGCGCAGCATCGGCGAGCGCGCGGTCCGCGGTGACCGTCATGTACGCCCCCAGCCCAGGATTAATGCGTTCGATTCGGGCGAGGTAAGACTCCGCGACTTCGCGGGGTCGGAGTTCACCCTTCATTACCAAGTCGCGAAGTTGCCAGGCTTCAATGAAGGGGTCGAACACAGTAGTCACTCGAATAGCTATTAGCTATTGCGCCGTTAGTCCGCCGTCCACCGACATGGAGCATCCGGTGACGAATGAGGCCGCATCTGAGCATAGCCACACCACGGCTTCCGCTATCTCTTCGGGGCGCGCCTTGCGGCCGATCGGTTCCACTTCGTCGAGTCGAGCCGCGAGCTTGGGCCTTCCCGCGACCATCCCTTCGACCAGCGGAGTATCGACGACTCCGGGACAAACGTCATTGATTCTGATTCCCGACGCGCGCGTACTCGAGCGCCGCGCATTTGGTCAGGCCGACGACTCCGTGCTTGGCCGCGGTGTACGCGGGCATCGAATGCGACCCGACCAGGCCGGCAGCCGATGCAGTGTTGACGATCGCGCCGGGACTTTTCTGCGCGATGAACTGACGGATCTCGGCGCGCATGCACAGCCACACGCCCTTGAGATTGACGGCGATGATCTTGTCGAACTCAGCTTCGTCGTAGTCCGCCGTTTTGCGTTGAGTGCCGGCGATTCCGGCATTGTTGAACGCGCAATCGAGCCGCCCGAATGCTTTCACCGCCGCCGCGACCAGAGACTCGACATCTCTCGCATTCGATACGTCGCAACGGACGAATTGCGCTTCGCCGCCGACGTCGCGAATTCGGCTGACGGTCTGCTCTCCGCCTTCTTCGGCCATATCGGCGACGATCACGCGCGCACCTTCACGCGCGAAAACGATGGCCGCCGCTCTGCCGATTCCGGACGCCGCGCCGGTTATTAATGCGCTCTTGCCAGCGAGTAATGCCATCGGTTTATCTCCCGGTTATCGCGAATGTGGCGATGAAAATAACGCAAAGAAATAATCGCCTGCGCGGCGGGCGGCAGGGGTGACCCCTGCACCCAGTGAAAAGTGAAAAGTGAGAAGCGCGAAATGTTGAGGACAACCTTTCGCTCTCACGGCTGAATCGAGATGCCAAACGAGCCGGATTTCAAACTGAGACACTACCCATCTCCCCGGTTCTCCGCGATTGTGGCACCGTCGTTTGTGATCTACCAATATGTTGCAGCGCGGACCAGTGAACGAGCCGGGGAGGTACTTCGCGGGGATACCAGGGACTAGACCGTAAACAGGGGTTTATCGCGCGGGATGGAATCAAAGACGGTCCTCGTATAACGTAACCTCACTCTACAGGGGGCGCATCCATGTCCATTGTGAAATCACTGTTACTGGCTGGAATTGTGCTGGCGAGTCTCGCGAGTCAAGTCTGTGCACAGACCACCATCTATGAGGGGCCCGGCACATACTCCACCTACGGCAACCAAACATATGGACCGGGCGGAACTCAATCCACCTACGGAAATCAGACCTATACTCCGGATGGGACGTACTCGACCTACGGAAACCAAACGTATGGCTCCGACGGGAGTAGTTATTCGACGTATGGAAACACAACATACGGCAGCGACGGTACAACTTCCCAGACCTACGGGAACCAGACCTATATCACCGGCCCGAATGGCCAGAGCCAAACTTGCTCGACGTACGGCAATCAAACCTACTGCAACTAGGCGATGACATTCTCGATACGCGCCCGCTCTTGGCTAAAGCGCGGGCAGCAGAAACAACCGGCTCCATAAAAATCCGACCTGTCACGTCGCTGACACTCGCCACGTCTGATGATATGACAGACCGGAAATTTAGATAGTCGGAATTTATTCGGAGGCTTTTGGTTCGCTCGCAACGACCGCAGGTTCAGCGCCAACCACTTTGACCGGCTTTGCGGTCGTGATTGTCAGTACCGGAAGGACATAGGGCGGAAATCCCATACGAGATGTCAAAGAGAAAAACATCTCTCTGGCGAATGGCCACGAATGATACGCGCCATTCGCTTGTGCGAAGTGCGCAATATCGGCGTCAGATATCGGCTCTTGCCCGCCGACCGCATAAACCATTCGGTAGACGAGCGAAATTTCGGCGACGGGGGCCCTTCACTCGATACCTTCAGATCATGATGGCAGGCCAATTCGATCACGTTCGGCTCTACATGAACGGGTTCGTACTGATCGCTGAATTCGGGTTGCAAACTGCTCGAACCGGTCACTTTGCCAGGTTCGCGTTTGGCGCGCACTTCTTCAAGCCACACATCGGAAAGATTCACTCGTCTCGCTATGCGCAAGACAGCCGCCATGTCAGGCACAATACGTTCAGTGCGTTCAGCCATTAGTTCCTTCAAGCTGCCAGATCATAAGCACCCGCCCCTTCGGCGGGTGCTTGATTTTCAGACATGCATACTTCGAGCTGCGCAGGCGCTTCAGAGAGCCAGCCCCATTGGAGAGGCCTGAGATCGAAGGCAACTTCAAAGCCGCAAACAGCCAACGCCTTAGCGAGCGTTCTGATGGTCAAATTGTGGCTACCACTAAGCATCCTGGTCACGAAAGAACGCGAGGAGCCCATCCTACGGGCCAATTCAGCATTGCTAAACTCACGTTCTTTCATCGCATTGCATATGGTTGATTGGGCGATCGCCAACGCAGTCTCCGCAACCACATCGGTATCAATAGGGCGTTCATTCCTCGATTCCCAAGATAGATTTTTCATCGTCATGCTCCTGCTCCTAAGATTTCGTCCGTGTACTCTCCGAAGAGAGCTAAAGCCGTGCCAATCTCCCGTTCTTCCTTTCCGGTCTTTCCCGGTTTGTCTTTGACCCAACCGTTGAACAGAACGATATCGACGCGGGTCCCTTGCTGTTTGCGGTAGCAATAGATTCGGTGGTCGTGTTCCTTGAATTCCCACAGTGGTTTGGTTTTGAGCGGCTTGAAGCGCTGCGGATTGCAAAAAGCGGCGCCCTGTTTAGTCACTGCCGCGAATGGACCTTCAAATTTATCGCGCATGGACTTTTGGCATCCATCCATGAACAGCGCGGCAGGACATCGGCCATTGCTCCGTTCAAACATGGAGACGCTTCCAAGCGGACCTATCACGCGAGGGCGTAGAGGCAAGTTAACCTTCCCATCCTCACCACCACAGCTTTGTTATTCTCTTCGCCCATCGGGTTGTTACCATATAAGATAACACTTCGCTGTCAAGAGGCAAGAGGACTATTTCTTTCATATATCTCCTTCGTTCCGGACGATCGTCGTTAAGGCGATCAAACGGCGATAAACCCTTGCTTGCTTGAGCAAGTCTGGTAATATCGTCACAGATGCGATAGACGATGCACGCGGTATTGGGAGGTAATCAGCATCCACAACCGGGGGGTTGGAACCGTGGAGATTGTTCGATCAGATCAGGTGACGTATGAATTTCCGGAGATGCATCCGGACGAACGGTTGCGCGAACTGATCCTATACATTGCCGAGAAATGCGCCAGCGATCCTGAGTTCAGCGCGACTCTTCTCAACAAGATCCTTTTCTACGCAGATTTTCTTTCTTTCGCACAGAGAGGAAAGCCTGTTACTGGGGCGGCATATCAGGCGCTCGACTACGGCCCCGCGCCTAAACGCTTAGTTCCAGTTCGCGATATGATGATCGATGCTGGCGAATTAGAAATCAAAGAAATCCCGAAGTTCACCTATTCTCGTCAACAATACGTAGCACTCCGGCGCGCAGACCTCGACAGGCTGTTTCGACCGACCGACATTGCGTTAGTCGATGAAGTCATCGAGCGTCTTAAGGGAGTAAGCGCTCAGCGGATTAGTGAATTTTCACATCATCGTCTATGGAAGATCGCTAGAGGCGCGGGCGGAAATTACAGAGGCCTAATACCCTATGAGGCTATGTACATATCTGATGCTCCGCCAAACGAAGCTGATACAAAGCGCGCAAAGGAACTGTCTGCTAAACTCGGTTGGGCGGTTGACTGAGTGAAGTGCGCACACTTGAAGCAGACGACGCTTACACGGAACAGCTTTCTAAGCTTGGTAATTTACCCTTTGTTGAAGAAGTCCTCAGAGGAATAACCAACGGAATAGCAAGCTGCGCTGAAGCATTCGACCTAGTTCCCGGCTACACGCAATTGAGAATTGCAAAGACCGATGACTTTGATACGGTGGCCGGGAGTTTGCCGCCACTACGAATGTACTTTCGGATTCTAGATAACAATCGAGTTCGATTGATGTGGATCGAAAGGATTGATGACGATCCGGGATTGCTAGACGAATGAAGAAAATAGACCGTCCGCCCGCCGTTCAATCGCCTTTCGGGACTCGCCCGCGTTGTCCCCACGTCAGTTATAAGTGCCCTAATTAGGACACTACCGCCGGGGAGGAACTACTATGCTTCGGAGCGAGAATCGGATTCTTACTACGCATGCCGGGAGCTTGCCGCGGCGGGAGAGTTTGACGGCGATGCTGGTGAAAAGCAGTCGCGGAGAGGACGTAGATCGCGCCGCGATGCTCCGCGAGATCGAGGAATCGACTCGCTACGTCGTACAGAAGCAACTCGAAGCGGGAATCGACGTCGGCAACAACGGCGAGCAATCGCGCGAGAGCTTCTTCACTTACGTGCAGCATCGAATGACCGGCTTTGGCGGACGCAGCGAGCGGCCAATCATGCGCGACCTGGTCCGCTACCCGAGCTTCCTCAAGATGATGGCGCCGTTGTTTCAGCGATCGATGGTGGATTTGCTTCACGCGCCGAAGGCGATTGGCGAGGTCCAGTACCGCGACCGGGCCGGCGTCGATCTCGAATGCGCCGATACTTTGCGCATCCTCGACGACCAGCCCGACAAGTTCGCCGAGCCGTTCATGACTGCGCCGTCGCCGGGGATAATAGCCTCGGCAATGCTCAATGAGTATTACGAGAATTACGAGAAGTATGTAATCGCAGTAGCTAAAGCATTGCATACTGAGTATGAGTACATAGTATCGAAGGGATTCGTCCTGCAGGTCGATTGTCCCGACCTGGCGATGGAGCGGCACACGTCGTACGCGGACCGCCCGCTCACTGATTTTCTGGAGTATGTCGAACTGAATATCGCCGCGATGAATCGAGCGCTGCACGGCATCGCGCCCGATCGGGTCCGCATGCACGTATGCTGGGGAAATTACGAGGCGCCGCACGATCTCGACGTGCCGCTCGCGCAGATTCTGCCGATCCTCTATCACGCCAACGTCGGTGCGCTGGTCCTCGAGGCGGCCAATCCCCGCCACCAGCACGAGTATCGCTGCTTCAAGGAATTCCCGCTGCCGGATCATATGAGCCTCGTCACGGGCGTCATCGATACCAAGACTAACTACGTCGAGCATCACGAGGTCGTCGCCGATCGGCTCGAGCGCGCGGCCAATGCGATTGGCGATCCGCGCCGCGTTATGGCCGGGACGGATTGCGGCTTCGAGACTTCTGCCGGGCTGGGCGAGGTCGCCGAGGAAATAGTGTGGGCGAAGCTGCGCGCGATGCGGGCCGGCGCCGATTTGGCGTCGCACCGGCTATTTCACTGACGACGATTGCCGTCAGAGCGCAGCGAAGAATAATCGCCTGCGCGGCGGGCGGCATCGACACCGTCGCGGGGGGTGCCCCCTGCACCCGGTGAAAAGTGAGAAGCGCGAAATGTTGAGGACAACCTTTCGCTCTAAGGGGCGGCGGCGCGACGCGGTGCGGACAGGCGTGATGTTCTGCTTTCATCCATCATGGCGCGCGCCGCACGGTTCAGAGACCGGAACCGGCTTCGCGTGTAACGCGAAGCTGTCCGGAGGCCAGCAGCCATGTCCTGCCGCTCGCGTTGCACACCGTAACGATCGGAAGCGACTGAGAACCTAACCCCTAACCCCTTCCCGAGCGGGAAGGGGAACCGGATTGTTGGGGAGTAACCTTTTCGCGAGCGGGAAGGGGAACCGGAGTGTTTGGTCGCGTTGCTCGCTTTGTCAGGATGACACAGGAGGCTCGCGTCGCTCGCTCTGGTCACAAAAACTCACAGACTCACCCACGCCAAGGGCGCGACCTAACTCGCCCCAGTTAGGATGTTGCGTTGCCCTCAGCTATGCCACGGCTCGACGAGGATCTTTGCGTGGGTTTCGGGGGACGCGAGATCCTCGAACGCCTTCGCTACGCCCTCGACGCCGACCTTGCCGGTGATTAGCGGGTCGGCGTTGACGCTTCCCTCCGCGAGATGGGTCAGCGTCGCCGCGAATTCATCGGGCGCGTAGCCGAGCACGAACTGGATGTTCAGCTCCTTGCTGATTCCGGTCAGCGGCTCGATCTGATCGCGCTCCATACACACTCCTACAACAACGATTCGCGCGTTGCCTGGCGCCGCCGACATGATCCCTTCGATCACGCCTGGAACGCCGACGCATTCGAAGATCACGGCGGGACGGACGGCTGGGCCCGGCATCCACGGCGGCAGCATCGGCGCCTTCGACGGATCGCTATACACGGCCATCTCTCGCCAGCTCGCGTACGGCGACTTCTCTTTTGGATCGACGACGACGTCCGCACCCATCTGCAGCGCCAGCTCGCGGCGACGCGGTGAAAAATCCGCCGCAACGATCGGATGCACTCCGTTGAGCTTGAGCGCGGCAATCACGGCGAGGCCGACCGGGCCGCATCCGATCACGAGCGGCGCGTCATCCTTGCCGAGCCGCGCTTTCTGCACGGCGTGATATCCGACCGCCATCGGCTCGGTCAGCGCCGCGCGCTCGGTGGAAAGCCCGTTCGGCACTTCGAGCAACAGCATCTCGGTCAGGCGCATCAGCTCGCCGTAGCCGCCGGGATTTTCGTTGGAGTAGCCGACTGCCGAGACACCGCTGGCGCTGATGAGTACAGGCATCGCGCATACGCGGGTCCCGACCTTCAATCGCTTTTGCGTTTGCGGTCCGTAATCGACCACCTCGGCGCAGAACTCATGACCCATCACGATGTCGCGCTTGAGATCCATCGGGAACAACGCGCCGGCCTTTCGCGAGTTCTCGACCATCTTCTCCGCATGCTTGAGTGCGTGCAGATCTGACCCGCAGATTCCGCACGCGAGCGTTTTGACCAGAACCTCGCCCGCTCCAGGAGCCGGTGTGGGTATATTGTCGACGACGAGCTTTTTGTCTCGCATTATTGCTGCGCGCATGATGGTTCTCCTTTTCCAGCGGATACTTTATCAGGGATGCGCGGTGGCGGGTAAAGTGCGGGGAGTGACCGAAAGGAGCGCGCGCAGCGCGCGATTTCGGAGACCGGAACCGGCGCAAAGAAATAATCGCCTGCGCGGCGGGCGGCATCGACACCGTCGCGGGGGGTGCCCCCTGCACCTGGTGAAAAGTGAGAAGCGCGAAATGTTGAGGACAACCTTTCGCTCTCAGGGTCGGGGGGATGGCTAGCATAAAAGGTGTGATGTTCGACTTTCATCTATGAGGGTGCGCGCGGCGCTGAAAATCGCAGGCGGATTCGGGATTCCGCTCGACGTCGACAAGAGCTTCGAGTGGCTGGTTTCGGCGCTGCTCGCCGGTCTTTCATCGGCATGCTCCGAACGATCATCGCAAGCCGCAATTACGGTCAGGATTTAACATCCGTCCGGCTAGATTCTAACCTTTCGAATTGCTACAAGCGGGCGACGTCAAAAATCCTGCGGGCATATTCCTGCAGCAACAGCCATGGGGTGGGTTTTGTGGCTGATGATACTTCCGCTAAGAGCCAAGCGGCGACCGACGCGAACGCTTCTGAGAAACCTCTCGATTCGAGCGGAGCGCCCAAGTCTCCGGGACGGCGGCGCTTCATCGCAGGACTCGGCGCGGCGACTGCTGCCGTCTCGACTGGAGTCCTCGCTCCGCTCGTCGCCACATCGTCGGCCAGTGCGCGCGAACCCTCGACGGAGTCTATCTTCGGCGCGGCGGCTTCCAGTACTGCGGTACCGGCAGGTGTTAGCAACAGCAGATTGGTCCAAGCTTTCTCGATCCGGGTCGGTGAGGCGACGCAGGACGCGCTGGTTGGGCCTGCGGTTAACGTCAACAACGGCGATACTGCGCTGTACCCCGACAAGGGCGGCACGTATACGAAGGGGCTTCCGCACGACAGCGTCGGACGGGTGAATCTGAACGCCTTCGCAACCTTTACGCATGCGTTGAACACCGGAAAGTTTTCGGATTTCGAAAAGATCATCGCAGGCGGCACGCGCACGCAAAACGGTCCACAAGGTGGCTTGGCCTTTGACCTGGAGGCGCTCGACAATGTGCAGTTCGGCCGGCCGCAGGTGCCCGCCGCCCCTAAAACGGCCAGCGACCAGACTGCCACCGAGCTGCTCGAACATTACTGGGCTTCGCTGCTTCGTGATGTGGCCTTCACCGACTATGGTTCGAACGCGATAGCTGCCGCGGCAGCAGCGGAATTGGGATCACAACATACCTACTTTGGGCCGCGAGACGGCAGTGGCCATGTGACACCGAACTTGTTGTTCCGGGGCGCCTTCCCGGGCGAGACGCTGGGACCTTATATCTCCCAATTTTTCATCACGCCGACATTCCTGGGCGCCCAACCTATCAGCCAGCAAATGGCGACCTATCTGCCGGGTATCGACTACATGACCAGTTTCTTCGACTGGCTGACAGTGCAGAATGGCAATGTCACCGGCCTTGTAAATCAGATCGATCCGGACCTTCGCTATCGGCGTGACGGCAGGGATCTCGCGGCGTTTACCCATCTCGACGTACTTTACCAGGCCTACTTCACGGCGCTCCTTGTGCTCGGCACGATTGGTGCGCCGTTGAATCCCGGCAACCCTTATATCGGGTCAACGAGAGAAAATGGCTTCGGCACGTTCGGCGGGCCGGATTTTGCGGGGACCCTCACCGAAGTGGCGGTCAAGGCTCTGAATGCGGTCTGGTACCAGAAATGGTTTGTGCATCTCCGGCCTCGGCCCGAGGCGATTGGCGGCATCGTCCAGCTGATCAAGACCGGGCACAGCAATGAAACCGACGTCACTCTGAGTAACGTGATCCTGAACTCGCAGGGTCTTGAGGCGAGTTTCAACCTGTATGGGACCTGGCTACTATCGCAAGCGTTTCCTGAGGGCTCGCCGACGCATCCAAGCTATCCGACGGGACACGGCACGGTCGCGGGCGCTTGCATGACAGTCCTGAAGTTTTTCTTCGACGGAACTTTCGTGATCCCAAGTCCGGTGATGCCCTCGAGCGACGGGCTTTCGCTGTTAGACTACACGGGCGGGGATGAGTTGACCGTCAATGGCGAACTCAACAAGCTCGGGCACAACGTCAGTTTCGGTCACGGGATCCATGCCGGCATCCACTGGCGCAGCGACACGGATACCTCCTTGTTGCTGGGTGAGGCGGTGGCGCTCAGTTTCCTTAGAAATAAGGCGCAGACCTACAATGAGCCGTTCACCGTCAGTCTGACCAAGTTCGACGGGACGACAGCGACTATCACCAACAAGGGCCACCCGTAGGAAGACAGATTACTCTTGCAGCGGTTGGTGGGCAGTTTCTTTAAGACTTAGGACGAAAATCGCAGACACTATTGCGGCTCCGATGAGTAACATCGGCGGCACCATCTCGTTGTCGGTCTTATCGATTAGATAAGTCGCGACCATTGGGGCGGTGCCTCCTAGTAGGGCCATGCATAGGTTGTGACTAAGTCCTACTCCGGTGCATCGCACGTTGGCGGGGAATGCTTCCGCTGCGGTGACTGGCGCGACGCCGTCGAAGGTTGCTATCAGCAATGCGAATCCTATCTGTCCCAGCAGCGGGACGTGGAACATCGGATGCCATAGCAGGTTGAATAGAGGCCAGGAGAAGATGATGATCGCGCCGGCGGATAGGAGCAGCATCGGCTTGCGCCCGAATCGATCCGACAGCGCGCCAGCTATCGGCAGCATCACGACGGCAGCGGCCATACCTATAGTGTTAATCGCGAGGGCGCGGCTTTTGGCGATACCTACAATCTCGGTCAGGTAGGTTGCCGCGTAGACGAACATCAGGTAGAAGCCAACCGACTCGAGCACCTTGAAGCCGGCGATTTGCAGGACGCGGCGCCATTGGGTTCGCAGCACCTCGCCGATAGGAGGTGGTGGCTCGTGCGCCACCTTGTCGGCGGTCTGTAGCTCGCGCCGGATGTAGTAGCCGGCGATACCTATGCTGACACCGGCCAGGAACGGAATCCGCCATCCCCATGACGCGAGCGCCTGTGGCGACATCAGTGCCGCGACGATCGCGCCGACCGCGGAACCCAGCATCACGCCCGCAAACGCGGCGGCTGCGCCGAACGCGCCGAGCAGTCCGCGGCGATTGCTCGCCGATCCCTCGACCATGAAGACGACCGAGGTGGTGTATTCGCCGCCGACCGAGAGTCCCTGGATCAAACGCAGCACGACCAGCAGAATCGGCGCCATCACGCCGATTTGCTCGTGAGTCGGGAGCAGGCCGATGAGGACGGTGGGCACCGCCATCGCGACCACCGAGATCGTAAGCGCCTGTTTCCGTCCGAGGCGATCGCCGATCTGGCCGAACATCAGCGCGCCAATCGGACGCATCAGGAAGCCCGCGGCGAAGACGCCGAAGGCGTCGATTAGCGACGTCGACTTGCTATGCGACGGGAAAAAGTTTTCGCCGATCGCGTATGCGAAGAATCCGTAAATCGAAAAGTCGTACCACTCGAGGATATTGCCGGCCATGCCCGCGATCGCCAGCCGGCGCTGCGAGGTGCCTCCCCGCTCTTCCTCCGCCACCAACTCTTCCCCTGCCGCTAATTTCGCTGGTTCCGTATGTTCACCTGCTATTCGAGTACGACTTCGTCACCGAGCGAGATTATCCCGCCGGTTGCGATGGTCGCGTAAGCGCCCAGATTCTGCGCCGCATCGCGCACGATAGTTCGCAGCACCGAGGGATCCTTCTTCACCCCCGGCTGATCGAGCGTGGGAATCACGCATCGCACGGTGGGCATCTCGACTTTGATGCGGGTCGCGCCGATTCGAAGGGTCCGTCCCGACCATTCGGCTTCGACCAGTCCTTCGATTCCGCGCGTGGTCTCGATCAAAACGTTGGGACGGAAGCGGCGCGAGTCGAAATCGGCGGTGGGATTGCGAATGGCGAGCGCGTTCAACGACGCGGTCGTTAGCACCTGGAATGGAAACGCGTCGAAGTAGGTGCCGAACGGCGAGGTGAATTCGAGAATCTGTCGCGGCAGCGTCGAGAGATCGGGGAGCGGCTCATTTTCGAGGCGGCCGAAGACCTCGCGCAATTCGGCCATCATGTCGGGATTGTCGGGCGCCGCGCGCTTGAGGAAGTCGCGCTCGGTCGGCGGCTGGATCGGCCAGATCGAAACGGGACGTCCCAGGAGTTCGGACAGGTGTGCGTTTGCTTCCGCGGAGTCGGAGCGGAACGTCGTCCCATTGGGCATCGTGATCTGCGCGGGCGGGACGCCGCTCGCGGACGGCTCGCTGATATAGACGGCGGTGCAATGGAGCAGTGCGGGCAGCTTGCGCGCGTTGCGAATCTCGCCGGCCTTTTCGTCGCGAATCGCCCATCCGCGATCTCCATGGATTCCGAGAGCGCCGACGTTCGCGCGCTGAAGGCGTTCGCCCGCCATCGACTTGACCGGGTAGCGCCAGATTTCCTTGATCGTGCCGATTATCTGCATTGAAAATCTCCCCGAGAATCACAGGCTAAAGCCTGTGCCACTTACAGACTGCGCGCCGTCAGCTCGCCCGAACAGTTCGGGCACACGTGTTTCATCTGGGCCGCGCAGTCGGGACAGAAGGTGCATTGAAATGAACAGCACTGCGCGGGAGCAGGAGGCGCCAGCGCCTTGCCGCACTTCTCGCACTTGTCTTTTACGGCGGTCATCATCTTGAGCAGCGCGGAATTCTGCTGTTCGCGCTCGGCGCCGGCGAGCAATGCCGCGCGCGCTTTCGCGTTGCGCTCGCTGGCGGCGAACGACTGGTAGATGTTGGCGCCGCCGTGCTCGAGCCGCGCGAGGATCACCATCATCTCGCGGCGCGACTTGCCTTCGAGCAGCGATGCGATCACCCGGTCGGGAGACAGGTCATTTTCAGCCATCGTATTTCCTCATCGGCACGATTACTTGACGGTGTGAGGATGTTTGGCATCATTTCGTAGCGCCATCAAGCGTCGTGGGCGAGGTGTTCGCCGCGCACTGCGGCGGCGTATTATATTGCGACGACGGGCGGGTAATCGTGAAAGTCAAAGCTGCAATCGCGAACAAGGCCGGCGAGCCGCTCGAGGTCGCAAGCGTCGAGCTCGAAGGGCCAAAGGCCTGCGAGGTGCTGGTCGAAATCAAGGCCACGGGAATCTGCCACACCGACGCATACACTTTGTCGGGCGCCGATCCGGAAGGTCTCTTCCCCGCGATCCTTGGGCATGAAGGCGCGGGCGTCGTAGTCGAAACCGGGCCGGGCGTGACGACGCTGAAGCGCGGCGATCACGTAATCCCGCTGTACATTCCGGAATGCCGCAATTGTCCCGCCTGCCTCTCGGGCAAGACCAATCTATGCACTGCGATTCGCGAGACGCAGGGGCGCGGCGTGATGCCCGACGGCACCAGCAGATTTTCGCGGGGCGGGAAACCGCTGCATCATTATATGGGGACGTCGACGTTCGCGAATTTCACCGTGGTGCCCGAGATTGCGCTGGCGAAGGTCCGCGAGGACGCGTCGTTCGAAAAGATTTGTTACATCGGATGCGGCGTGACGACTGGAATCGGCGCGGTGCTGAATACCGCGAAGGTGCAAGCCGGCGATCGAGTGGTGGTATTCGGGCTCGGCGGGATCGGGCTCAACGTGCTGCAAGGTGCGCGGCTGGCGGGCGCGTCGATGATCGTCGGGGTCGATCTGAATCCCGCGCGCAAACCGATCGCCGAGAAGTTCGGCATGACGCATTTCGTGAATCCCGCGGAGGTCGAGGGTGAGCTGGTGCCGCATCTCGTGAACCTGACGCGCGGCGGCGCGGATTTTTCTTTCGAATGCATCGGCAACGTGAAGCTGATGCGGCAGGCGCTCGAATGCTGTCAGCGGGGATGGGGCACCAGCGTGATTATCGGCGTCGCGGGCGCGGGGCAGGAGATTTCGACGCGGCCGTTTCAGCTCGTGACGGGACGCACTTGGAAAGGCACGGCGTTTGGCGGCGCGCGCGGGCGTCGCGACGTGCCGAAAATCGTCGATTGGTACATGGAAGGCAGGATCAATATCGACGATCTGATCACGCACGTGATGCCACTCGACAAAATCAACGACGCGTTTCAGTTGATGCATGAAGGGAAGTCGATTCGCAGCGTGGTGACGTTCTAATTTTTCGGTTTGATGCAGGCAAAAATACATTGCGCGTTGGTATTTTCGATTGTCGCGTGCGCGATTGCGCTTGCTGGATGCTCGTCGCATCAGACGCAGCAGCAGAAGTTCGTGGACGCGATGAATCACGGCAACGCCGCGCAGGCCAACCAGATTTGGCTCCACATGGACGCCAAGAGCCGCGCCGATTTTTCGCACAGCCAGGGGATGACGCCAGAGACGTCGCCTGACGACGTGAAAAAGCAGGTGATGCAGCACTACCAGGACAAGATGGGCAGCGATGAGGAGAATGACGGCGAAACGATCGAAAGGCCGACGCCGAATGTCCATCTCGGTGGCTTGGAGAGCCTTCCCGAGTGGGTCGGACCGACCGGCGCGGCACCGCAGGCAGTCACAGTGCCGACCACCCGGAACGAGCCGTCGAATTAGGCCGGGCATCGATGGAGTTTGGGCCCACCGCCGAGCAGAAGCTGCTGCAAGAGACGCTGCGCGACTTCGCACGGCGCGAGCTGCTTCCGAATTACGCGTCGCACGACGCGGACAAGGATCTGCCGCCGGCGCTGGTGAGGAAACTCGGCGAGATGGGCCTGCTTGCGCCGACGGTCGATACGCATCTGGGCGGATCGAAGCTGGACTACGTGTCGCTCGGAATCGCGCATGAGGAAATCGCGCGCGGCGATTTCAATGCCGCATATGTGCTTTTACTGGCAGCGCTGGTCGGCGCGATAATCTCGCGCAGCGGCGACGAACGTCAGCAGGCTGCGTACCTACCATCGATATGTCGCGGTGAAACTATCGCGGCGCTCGCGGTGACCGAGCCCGGCGGTGGCTCCGACGCGGCGCATATAATGATGCAAGCGCGTCGCGACGGGGATAACTACGTCCTGAGCGGCGAGAAAACTTCGATCTCATTTTCATCATCAGCAAACACCGCCCTCCTCCTCGCGCGCACCGGGTCACCGGAGCAGGCCGCGCGAGGGGTCAGTGCGTTCTATGTCGATCTCAACTCGCCGGGCGTATCGCGCACGCGCTTTCACGACATGGGTTCGCGCGCGATCGGACGCGGCCAGCTATTTTTCGACGGCGTGCGAGTGCCCGCGGCTGATCGCATCGGCGCAGAGGGCGCGGGCTTTGTCGACGTGATGCAGGGATTCGATTTCAGCCGTTCGCTGATCGGACTGATGTGCATCGGGGCCGCCGAGCAGAGCGTCGAGGAAACTTGTGAGTATGTCGCGGAGCGGCAGGCGTTTGGAGCGCCGCTCGCGCGGTTCGAGGGAGTGTCATTTCCGCTCGCTGAAGCGGCGGTTCGGCTGCGCGCGGCACGTCTGCTTTGTTACGAAGCGCTGTGGCTGAAGGATCGCGGCGAACCGCATGGATGGCTCGCGGCGGGAGCAAAGTGGCTCGCGCCAGAGCTGTGCGCCGACGTTTTGCACCAATGCATTCTGCTCTACGGGCATCTGGGCTTCAGCCTCGATTTCCCGCATCAGCAGCGGATGCGCGACGTGATCGGACTCGAGATTGGCGACGGCACCGCGCAAATTATGAAGACGATTGTCGCGCGCGAGATTATCGGCAAGACTGCTCGCCCGTACTAGTTCGAATGGGAGACGGTAGCTGCATGGCTGGGACGAAATGGCCGATCGTGTGGGACGCGCGATGGATTTGGGCCGGGCCTGCGCCGTTGCCGGTGTCGCCGATCGGCGCCGCGAACATTCCGCCGAAAGAAACCTGGAATCGATTCTGCTATCTGCGACGGACTGTTCAACTCGATGCGATCCCAGCGGCGGTGCCCGCGCGAGTGACGGCCGACTCGCGCTTCGTGCTGTTTGTCAACGGCGTCGAAGTCGCGCGCGGGCCGGCGCGATCGATACCAGAGCGGCTGGCATGGACCGAGATCGATCTCGCGCCGTACCTTCGCGCGGGGCGAAACGCGATCGCGGCGCTGGTGCGATTTTACGGAGTGCCGGGACCATGGTGGCGTCCCGCGGCGCCGAGCTTCCTGATTGGCTTTGGATCGTTCGCGTTTGAAGCGCCGGTTATCGGCGTGATCTCGGACGCGTCGTGGAAAGGACGCGCCGCGCCGTATCGGCAGGACGTCGTGCGGGGTGCGGCTCTGCCGGTGCCGCCGACTGAAATCCTCGATGGCGCTGCGATTCCCGCCGGATGGAACGACGCGGCATTCGACGATTCCGATTGGCCGCCCGCGGTCGAATTGTCGGCGGGCACTTTTTCATACAATCGGATGCGAATCCCGGTCGAGCCTTTTACCTCACCCGAGCCTGACCAGATTGCGCCACTGACTTCGATTCCGATCGCGCTGACAGAAATATCGCGTCGTTCGGTGGCGGCGCTCAACAGCGACGATCCGCGCGGCGCGTATCCGACGATCGAGCAGGCCGCTGACGGTCCCGACACGATCGTCAATTTCGACGCGGGCATGATCACGCTCGCGACGCCGTGGGCCGTCGTGCGCGGTCCCGCGGGTTCAATCGTCGATGTCTACTGCGGCGAGGACGCGCGCGCCGACGGCAGCGCGGAGACGCAGCCTCGCCAATTTGCGATGCGGTATATCCTACGCGGCGAAGGGGCAGAACGGTTCGACTCGTACGAGGCGGTCGGCTTCCGTTATCTGTCGGTCGTCGCGCGCGGCGGTGCGCAGCTCGAGTCGGCAGGTGCAATCGAGCGGCGCTATCCGCGCGGCGACGAGGCGTACTTCGAATGTGACGACCTGGCGCTCAACAAAATCTGGCGGGTCGGCGCGCGCACGCTGGAACTCTGCTCGACCGACGCCTTCATCGATTGTCCCGGCCGCGAGCAGCGCGCGTGGCTCGGCGACTCCTACATCCACGCGCTGTTGACGTACGTGACCAACACCGACTGGCGCCTCGTACGACGCCATCTGCGAATCTGCGCGCATTCGCGGCGCGGCGACGGTCTGCTCGCGATGGCTGCGGCCTGCGACTTCTCGATTTCGTCGACCACGATTCCCGACTACTCGTTGCATTGGATTCGTGCGCTCGCGCGCTACTTCGAATATTCGGGCGACAGTGCGACGGTTCGCGAGTTGATGCCGACCGCAGTCGGCGTGCTGTCGGCGTTCGAGCGTTATCGCGCGCCGGACGGATTGATTCGCGGGATGCCGGGATGGACCTTCATCGACTGGGCAATGACCGAGCGGTCGGAAGTTACCGGCGCGCTCGATGCTCTTTACGCCGCGGCTCTCGATGACTTCGCATCGCTCGCTGAAAATGTCATGGCGGATTCGAGCACGGCGACCGATGCTCGCGCACGCGCTCAGCGGACTCGGCGCGCATTCGAGCTGCTGTGGGACGAGGCCGCGGGCGTGTACGTTGACGCGGCGGATCGCAACGGCGCGCGGCGTCGCGTCAGTCAGCAAACGAATGCGATCGCGATCGTGTCAGGATGCGCTCCACGCGAACGCTGGCCACGGATGCTCGACTACATCCTCGATGAATCGCGCGTCGTTATCACGCCGACGATTGCCGACAACCTCGCCGCGTACTTGCGGCAGCGAATGGATCCCGCAGAGCACATGAAATTCGACGTCGAGCATGACGTGGTCGCGGCGCAGCCGTTTTTCTCGCATATCGTTCACGACGCGATCGTCCGCGCGAGGCGCCTCGATCTTATTCCCGCGCGATGCATGAAATGGTGGCCGCAGATCGAGCGCGGCGACACCGCGTTCGAGGAGTACTGGGACGCGCGCATCGGCACTGGGAGCCGATGTCACGCATGGTCGGCGACGCCAACCTACGATTTGACGACCTGGGTTCTCGGGGTGAGGCCGGCCGCGCCGGGCTATTCGCGCGCGGAAATCGCGCCGCAGTTCGGCAAGCTCGGGCATCTCGAGGGCCGCGTCCCAACTCCGCGGGGATTGATCGAACTTAAGCTGGATCGCGAAGCTGGCGGCGAGATTGCGATTCCGGACGGCGTCACGGCGATCGTGCGATTCGACGACGCGGCTCTCACGGGCGGCGAGCTCGGCCCGGGGCGGCATCGCATTTCCCGTTGACGCTTCCCTGCCGGACAGTGTTAAGAATCGAGCGGCGCTGAACATTCATGTCGATGCTGACTCCATATCGCGTGCTCGATCTCACGAGTGAGCGCGGGCTGCTGTGCGGACAGATGCTCGCCGACCTGGGCGCCGACGTTATCAAGGTTGAGCCTCCGGGTGGATCGCCCGTGCGCAATATCGGGCCGTTCTATAAGGACGTGCCGCATCCGAACCGATCGCTGTATTGGTGGGCGTACAATCGCAACAAGCGAGCGATCACGCTCGACCTCGAGCGCGAGGCCGGGCGCGATCTGCTGCGGCGGATGGTCGAGCGCGCTGATTTTCTGATCGAGTCGAATAATCCCGGCGACCTGGCGCGACGCAATCTCGGTTTCCGCGATCTTGCGAAAATAAATCCCGCTCTGATCTACGTTTCGATCACGCCGTTTGGACAGGACGGACCCAAGGCAAATTACGCCGACATCGATTTAATCATCATGGCCGCCGCGGGACCGCTGATCCTCGCCGGCGACGCAGATCGGCCGCCCGTGCGGCTGAGTGTTCCGCAGGCGTA
Source organism: uncultured delta proteobacterium (assembly GCA_963794325.1). Lineage (GTDB taxonomy): Bacteria > Desulfobacterota > Binatia > Binatales > Binataceae > Binatus. Next base: position 718,793 of record CAWCDG010000004.1, read on the forward strand.
CCTGCACGCATCCGGCGACGCGGCGGTGGCGGCGCTCGCGGCGCATCATGAGCGTGTGCGTTCAGGACTCGGGCAACATATCGATGTCGCGGCGGTACAATCGGTTGCGATGGCGACGCAATCGCACACCCTTGCGGCGGCGCTCGGCTCCGATGAACTGCAACGGATCTCGGGCGGAGTGAAGATCGGGCCGATCGAACTCCCGCTGATCTGGCCTGCCGAAGACGGCTTCGTCGCGATGACTTTTCTGTTCGGATCGGCGCTGGGCATCTTCACGGCCAGGCTGATGCATTTCATCTGCGAGCAGGGCTTTTGCGACGAGGCGACACGCGACAAGGATTGGATCGCCTACGGCGAGCAGCTGTTCAGCGGCGCCGAGCCGCTTTCGGAATTCGAGCGCGTCAAGGAGCTGGTCAGAAATTTTACCCGCAGTCGCACCAAGGCTGAGCTGCTCGAGCTCGCAGTCGAGCGCGGATTTCTGATCACACCGGTCACCACTATCGAGGAGGTGGTCGAGAGCGCGCAATTTGCATCGCGCGATTATTTTCAGAACGTCGCGCATCCTGAACTCGCCGAATCATTCCGATACCCGGGACCGTTTGCGAAATTCAGCGCGACGCCGATCGAATATCGAAGAAGGCCGCCGACGGTCGGCGAGCATAATCGCGAAATCTATCGCGATGAACTCGGCTTGAGCGAACGCGAGATCGGCGAACTCACTCGAACAGGGATCATCTGATGGCAAACGATCTGCCGCTAAAGGACATCAAGATCTGCGACTTCATGTGGGTGATGGCCGGTCCGGCCTCGACGCGGATCCTCGCCGACTATGGCGCGACCGTCGTGCGGATCGAGTCGCCGACGCGCATCGATACCGCGCGCACCCTCCAGCCCTATCACGGCAACCAACTCGGCCCCGACAGCTCGGGACTGTTTGCCAATTGCAACGCCGGAAAGTTCGGCGTCTCGCTCGACCTCGGCAATCCCGCGGCGCGCGCGGTGGTTTACGATCTGGTGCGATGGGCCGACGTCGTCACGGAGTCCTTCTCTCCCAAGGCGATGCGCGCGTGGGGCTTCGACTACGAAGCGATCCGCAAGATAAATCCGCGCGTCATCATGCTGAGCTCGTGCCTGATGGGACAGACCGGACCGCTCGCGAAAATCGCGGGCTTCGGGAATATGGCGGCTGCGATTGCAGGTTTCACGAATCTCACCGGATGGCCCGACCGGCCGCCCTGCGGTGTCTTCGGCGCATACACCGACTACGTCGCGCCGCGTTTTACCGCGGTCTCGATTCTCGCCGCGCTGGATCATCGGCGCCGCACCGGCGAGGGCCAGTATATCGATCAGTCGCAGGCTGAGTGCGCACTGCACTTTCTCGGTCCCGCGATTCTCGATTACACGGTAAATGGACGCGTCGAGGAGCGAATCGGAAATCGCGATGCCGCCTTCGCGCCGCACGGCGTTTATCCCGCCGCCGGTGATGACAAATGGATTGCGATCGTTTGCCGCGACGACGACGATTGGCGCCGCCTGTGCACCGCAATGAAAAATGAAGACCTTGCCCGCGACTCCCGCTATGCATCGGCGGCGGGACGCCTCGAGCATCGCGACGCGATCGATTCGATGATCGCCAAGTGGAGCAGCAAACTCGATCGCGCGGCGATCGAATCAGGTTTGCAATCGTTAGGGGTTCCCGCTCATCAGGTGCAGAACAGCGCCGACGCGTATCGCGATCCGCAGTTCGCACATCGCGGACATTTCGTCGCGCTCGATCACCCGAGCCTCGGCAAATTCACGGTCGAAGGTCCGCGCGCGAAACTGTCGCGCACTCCGGCCAGTGTCCGTCGCGCTGCCCCGGCGTTGGGACAGGACAATCAACACGTGCTCGAAAACATCCTCGGCTACGACGAAACACGAATCAGCGAATTGGCGGCGTCCGGTGCGCTCGGCTAGCCGGGGCCTCCAATCCGACGTGCGCCGCGCGACGTATCTGGAAGTAGAAGCCAGGTGGTGACGGCGGCCGACAACAAGATTTCCGATGAAGCACTCGTGTCTGCAATGGCCAGCGGCGATCAGGAAAGTTTGGCCAGGTTGAATCAACGCTACGGCCGCGCGCTCGGCGCGGTCGCGGATAGAATCCTGCACGACAAGGCCGATGCTGAAGAAGTCGCGGCGGACGTTTTGTGGCAGCTCTGGCGGGAGGCATCGCGATTCGATCGCAGTCGCGGCTCGGTCGGCGCGTGGATCATGATGACCGTGCGAAGCCGCGCGATCGATCGACTGCGCGCACGCAAGGCTCGCGAACCTCGCGGCAGCAACGTTGCAGGGGTCAGCGTCGCTGATGATCCATCAAGCGAAATTCACAGCGCCGACCGCCGCCGCAAAGTGGAAGTCGCACTCGCGAGCTTGAACGACGGCGAGCGTGATTTGCTGCGGCTCGCGTATTTTTCCGATCTTTCGCAATCCGAGATCGCCGAGCGCACCAGTATTCCGCTTGGCACCGTGAAGAGCAGGATGCGCGCCGGGTTGATCAGGCTGCGAGACGCACTTCGAGGGAGCGTCGAGTAAGGTGGAGCACGCGGAAATCAAGGACCTGATCCCGCTCAAGGCACTCTCGCGGCTCGACCCGGATGAGGCGCGCGCGGTTGACGAGCATCTGGCGCTGGGATGCGACGAATGCGAGCGCGAGCTCGAGTCGTTCAACGAAGCGCTCGCGGCAATGGCGATCGTGGAGGCGGGCGGCGATGGTCCGTCCGATCGAATCTGGAGTCGCCTGCAGACGCGTCTCGACGCGAGCCGTCCTGCGCAGAGAATCGAAGATCGATCGACGCGCGGATCATCACGCGGGCGCGGTCTTGCGATGCTTGGTTCAGCGGCCGCAGCCGCGGTCGTCGCGATCGCCGTCAGCTACTCATTTTTCAATTCACGGATGCGAACCGACACTTCCGAGACTTCAAATGACATCGCAGCGCTCACCGCGAAAGTGATCGAGGTCCAGCGCAACCTCGATACCACCGGCGACCAGCTCGCCGCACTGCAGGCCAAGGTCGCGCAGACCACCGACTTGACCCTCGCCAGTCTCGGTCCCGACGCGCAAGTCGCTCGGCTGGCCGGTCTTGATCCGTCGCCGTCCGCGAATGGCACCGTCGCAATCAATCACGGTCAGGGCACCGCGATCCTCGAGGTCAACGGTCTTCCGCCGACGCCCGACGACAAGGAGTACGAGGTGTGGTGGATCGGCGCAAAGCAGGGGCCGCTGAGGGCCGGGCTGTTTGAACCGTCGAGTCACGGCGCGACGATCGTTTCGCTCGACCTGCCGCCGTCGGGGGAAGTGGTAATCGCCAGCGCTATCACGCTCGAGCCGCTCGGCGGAGTCGAGAAGCCGAGCGGTGCGATGTATTTGAAGGGCGATTTCCCCCGGCACTAGCAAAGTCGCGCGCGCGCAATCCGGTTCGACATCGCGCGCGTATCTCGGGCATGGAGCCGAACGAAACTGCCTTCGATCTCGATCGCTACCTGCGCGTGTGCGGCGCGACCAAGCCTGAGTGTATCGATTGGACGATGCCGCAACCGCGCCTCAGCGACGACGCGCTATTCACGATCGCTAATATGATGGACATCGAGTCGCACTAGAATGTCGCTTGCCGGCTCGCGCGAGTTTCTAGTATTCGGACTGGATGTTCACCGGCCTCGACCATGTCGCGATTGTTGTCAGCGAACTTGAATCGGCGATCGCAAGCTACTCGCGCGCAGGATTTACGGTGGTTCGCGGCGGGAAACATCCGATCGGCACGCACAACGCGCTGATCGCATTCGCGGACGGCAGCTATTTCGAGCTGATCGCGTTCATCAAACCGGACACCGGACATCCCTGGCAAACGGCGCTCGAGAAGGGCGGCGGCATCGTCGATTTTTGCATGAGCACCGACAATCTCGCCGCTGACCTCGACTCGCTTCGCCGTGCGGGCGCGAAGGTTGGCAATCCGTCTCCGCTGACCCGCGATCGTCCCGACGGCTATCACCTGAGTTGGGTGCTCGCGATTCCCGCGCCTCCGTTTAATGGCCAGGTGCCGTTTCTGATCAAGGACGACACGCCGCGCGATGAGCGCGTACCGCGAGAACGTTCGCATCGCAACGGCGCGACCGGCATTCGCACGCTTGCGATCGCAGTGAATGATCCCAGCGTGACCAGCCGCTACTATGCGCGAGTTCTCGGCCGCCCCGGTGCACCGGTCGAGCGTCCAGACCTCGAAGCTGCGGGCGTCAGGTTCGCGATCGGTCCCAACGAAGTGCAGTTGCTCGCGTCGAAAAGCGACGATGGACCGCTGGCGGACTGGATTCGCGATCACGGTCAATCGCCGTTCGAGGTGGTCCTCTCGAATGCGAACGGTGCCGCGACACTTCTCGACCCTGCACTGCTGCAAGGCGCGCGGATAACGTTCGCGTGATTGTCTTGTAGTAGTATCCGCACTTGCGATGGTCCCCTTCGGCAAAATTCCTCGCATCGTGATTGCGGCGACTGGCAGCGGGGTCGGCAAGACTACTGCGACGGTCGCGCTGATGGGTGCACTGCGCGCGCGCGGGCTCAAGGTCGCGGCGTTCAAGTGCGGCCCCGACTATCTCGATCCCACCTATCACGAACGCGCGGCCGGCGTGCGCTCGCACAACCTTGATGGCTGGATGATGGATCGCGACGCGGTAGTTGCGACCTTTGCACGCGCGTCCGCCGACGCCGACATCGCGGTGATCGAGGGCATGATGGGGCTGTTCGATTCGGCGACGCCGACCGGCGATGAAGGATCGACTGCGCAGATCGCGAAGTGGCTCGACGCGCCGGTGATCCTCGTCACTGACGCCTCGGGCGTCGCGCGCACAATCGCCGCAGTGGCAGCGGGTTTCGCGCGCTTCGATCCGGCAGTTCGGGTGGCCGGCATGATCTGCAATCGCGTTGGCGGACGGGGGCATCTCGATTTGCTGCGTGCTGCGCAGCCCGAGGTTCCGATTGTTGGTGGATTCCCCGCCAGTGCCGAACTCGCTTTTCCCGAGCGTCATCTCGGTCTGCTGATGGCGGACGAATCGAATGTGCCGCAACGGCTGATCGATGGATGGAGCCGGCTTGCCGCCGAATGGCTGGATATCGACGCGATCGTCGAGATCGCGCGCTCGGCGCCGGCACTGGACGCCGGTCGCACGTCGGACCCGATACAAATCGATTCGAGTTCGCGGCCGCGAGGCCGAATCGGCGTGGCGTACGATGCTGCGTTTCACTTTTACTATGAAGATAATTTGAATCGGCTTCGCTCGATCGGCGCGGAGATTGTACATTTCTCGCCGATCCGCGATCGCGAACTGCCCGAGGTCGATGGACTGTACTTCGGCGGGGGATATCCGGAGGCGTTCGCGCGCGAGCTGTCTTCGAATACGGCAATGCTCGCCGCCATTCGAGGGTTCGCTGCTCGCGGCGGAGCGGTTTACGCCGAATGCGGCGGTCTGATGTATCTGACCGATGCGATCCGAACGCTCGACGGCGTGCGGTGGCCGATGTCGGCGATTATTCCCGGAGTCGCGGCGATGTCCGAGAAGCTGCAGGCGATCGGCTACGTCGAAGTTGAGACGCGCGCGGATTCGATTCTCGGGCCGGCAGGAACGCGATTTCGAGGCCATCAGTTTCGCCACTCGACGCTTGAAGGAGCTGATGGCGGGATTCGGATCGATCGCATTTATAATGTGGCGCCGCGATGGGGTGGCGCGCCGTTCGCCGAAGGCTATAGCGTCGGAAATGTTCTCGCATCATATGTGCACGCGCACTGGGCGTCGAATCCGGCGGTTGCCGAGTCCCTCATCAACGCCTGCATTCGGTCCCGCGTCGCAAGACAACCGGCTGCGTAGCGTCTAGAATTGCCGTCATGAGCATCGACCGCGCAGATCAGAATCGAGGTAAAGACCGCACGAAAATTCCGGGCGAATTTCCCGCCGCGCCGCTGACGCTCGAAGGCTACGGCATTCTACATCAGATGTTCCGCGTGCGACGGCGCCAATTGCGCGCGCTCGACAGTGCGAAACGCGACGCGGCGATCAGCGCCGCGTCGAAGCTCTTCGGCGAGATGGCGCGGGGCGAGAGCGGTGAGACCGCGCTTTTTTCAGTCATTGGGCACAAGGGCGATCTGATGATCGTCCACTTCCGGCGCAGCTTCGAGGAACTTGGGCAGGCCGAGCACGCAGTCGCGGCGCTCGCACTCAGCGACTATCTGGAACCGACCACTTCGTATCTTTCAGTGATTGAAATCGGGCTGTACGAGGCGACGGTCGCGCTCTATCGCAAGCTCGTCGATCAGGGAATCGGGCCGCATTCGCCTCAATGGAAATCTGAAATCGAGTCCGAGATTGCCCGGCAGCGCGAAAAAATTTCGCCGCGACTGTTTCCGAAAATCCCCGCGCGGCCCTACCTGTGTTTCTATCCGATGGACAAGAAGCGCGACGGCGCTGACAACTGGTATCGCTTGCCAATCGAGGATCGCCAGCGCCTGATGCACGATCACGGGATGGTCGGGCGGCGTTTCGCCGGCGAGGTGACGCAAATTATTTCGGGCTCGATCGGCTTCGACGATTGGGAATGGGGCGTCGATCTGTTCGCCGACGATCCGCTCGTGTTCAAGAAACTCGTCTATGAAATGCGGTTCGACGAGGCCAGCGCGTCGTACGCGAAGTTCGGCCCATTCTACGTCGGCCTCCGCCTCGAGCCGTCCGCACTGGCGAAACTCTTCTCGATCTGATCGTGACCCGCATTATTTCGTAGCCCGACAGCGCCAGCGCGCGCAGGGTCCGATCCGTACCAGCTTGACGTAAGGCGAACAAATGACGAAGATGGGTCGCTTCAAGGAGGACATATCCAATGGCGACCTGGAATGAATTCGAAACCGACGCGCCCGATATCGCCGAAGCTGGAAAGAAGTTGCTCTATCAATTCGGCGTCGGGCTGGCCTTCCTCGCGACGCTCCGCAAAGACGGCGCGCCGCGCCTCCATCCGGTTTGCCCCACCGTCCTCGACGGCCACCTCTACGCACTCATCGGTCCGAGTCCGAAGCGCGGCGATTTGAAGCGCGACGGCCGCTACGCACTGCATACCTTCCCGCCGGTCGAGGTCGATGACGAGTTCCTGGTGATGGGTCGCGCGACGTTCATCGACGACAAGGTGATCGAGGACAAAGTCCGTAACGATTGCGTGAGCCGCGGGATGACCACGACCGGCGACGATCTCCCGTTCGAGTTCCGCATCGAAAGCGTGATGCATGCGAAGTACCCGGGCGGCCACGGCACCTGGCCGCCGAAGTATTCGATTTGGAAATCGCGCTGATGTTTTGAGTAATGCGGTCGAAAGAAAAATCACCGCAACTCGCGATCGCCGGCCAGACCCTCGCTCTTACTCGTCGCGATCCTTGAACGCGATCTCGATATTCTGCGCCAGCTTGAAATCCTTGTCGGTCACTCCGCCGTCGCTATGCGTCGAGCACGAAAACGTCACCTTGGTATAGCTGATGGTGATATCCGGATGATGGTCGGCGGCCTCCGCAATCTCGGCGACCTTCTGCACGAACTCGATGCCGTGCAGGAATTCCTTGAACTTGAACGTCTTGCTGATGGCGTTGTTCTTGGACTCCCATCCGGGGAGAGCCTTGAGCTTCTCTGCGATTTGATCCGCGCTGAGTTTCGGCATCTTGAGATCCTCCGGCAGATATATTGTCGATAGCTCTATCATAGTGCATCGAGAGTGTGCGGCGTTATACCCGTCGCGCGCGCCTGTGGTAAAGGTGGGCGCTGGTGCAAGCAGAGGGAGCGAAGATCGAAAACGCACACAAGGGACACTAAAACGATGGCGAACAAATACGTTACCGACGAAGCTCGCAAGCAAATCGGCAAGACCTCCGAGCCGCGGACTTACGAAGTCGAGCGCGGCGCGATTCGCCGCTTTGCCGAGGCGATCGAGGATCGCAATCCGCTGTTCAACAGCGAGCGCGACGCGCGCCAGACCCGCTTCGGCGGAATGATCGCACCGCCAACCTTCGGCCGCTCGATGGGCTCGCCGATTCCCGACATCAAGCTCGACATGCCGACCTTCCGCGGCCTCGACGGCGGATCGGATTGGGAATACTTCGTGCCGATTCGCCCCGGCGACCGAATCACCGTGCAATCGAAGCTCGTCGATTTGCGCGAAGCAGCCGGCCGCCTCGGCCCGATGGTCTTCACGGTCGTCGAGACCACCTACACCAACCAGTTCGGCGAAGTCTGCGTCATCCAACGCTCGACCGGAATCCGATATTAAATTTCACTGAGAAAAACGATGGCTAAGCAAATTTATTTCGAAGATGTTCAAGTCGGCACCGAGATCGGGCCGCTCGAAAAGAATCCGACCACCCAGCAGCTCGTCCGCTACGCCGGCGCGTCGGGCGACTTCTATCAGATCCACTACGACAAGGATTTCGCGCTAGGCAACAACCTGCCCGGCGTAATCCTGCACGGCGCGTTGAAGAATGCGTTCCTCGGCCATCTGATGACCGACTTCGCCGGCGAGCTCGGATGGCTGCGCAAGCTCGGCGTGCAGTACCGCGGGATGGATCAGCCGGGCACCAAGGTCGTCGCTCGCGGCAAGGTTTCGAAGAAATACACCGAGGGCGGCTACAACCTGGTCGATTGCGAAATCTGGCTCGAGAACGCCAAGGGCGAAAAGACCACGCCGGGTTCCGCCACCGTCATTCTGCCTTCGCGGGCAGCGAGCCGATGAGGTAGTACCCGATGCCGACCCGGCGCGAGTTCCCGCCCCGATCGCTGAACGCCGAGGCGCTCAACGAGGGCCGCGTCGATTCGCACTACACCAAAGTGCTGATCCGCCTGCTCGCCGCGCACGCGATGGCCGAGAAGCTGACCGCGCTCGGCTATCAGCGCGCGCTCGCGACGCTCGACAATCCCGACCTGCGTCCAATCGTCGAGAAGAATTTCGCCGAAGAAAAGAAGCACGCGCGGCTCATCTACGATGTGCTCGATGAACTCGGAGTCACGCAGCAAGCCGCCGACCGCTCGATGATCATGGTGCTGAAGGCGCCCTCGTTCGACGCGCCCAGCTACTTCGCATCGAAGGCCGAAGGCGAGCTCGACCTGCTGATGGCGTCGCTAAGTCTCGACACCACCGGCCTCATCATGATTGGCGAGAACTACAAGGAGTCGAGCTACGCGCCGCACGCGCGCGCCGCCGAAATAATCCTCGACGAGGAAGCGGACCACGAGATTTTCGCGTCGCGGCAGCTCGGCGACGCCGTCGATCGTTTCGGCGCCCAGTCGGTCAACACCGCGCTCCGACGATGGATCCCGCGCGCGGTGAATTTCTTCGGCCCGCCCGGCACCGGCTTCACCTACGACTGCCTCCGCTACGGCCTGAAGTCGAGGGACAACGAAGAACTAGCCGAGCTGTACGTCACGATGCTCTCGCGCCGCTGCGACCAACTAGGCCTCGAGATGCCCGCCCTCACAGCAACCTATCCGCACTCCCTCGCCTGAATCCTTCTTACCTCGGCGGACCGCAACGCGGTCGGTAGGGTGAGGGTTCCGCGGCGTCTCACGAAATCCTGACCCTCCCCCACTCGATTCGGGTCTGCACATTGAACGTGAGCATTCCGTCTCGACTGTGGCGCGCAAGGATCCCGGTCATCGCGGCATCGAACTCAGCCGACGCCTTTTCGCCAAGATGATCTTCCGACCACGTTGCGCGCGAATGCTGGCAGCGTAGATAGTCTGCGATGCTTTGCGAGAATGGAACGGGCGCGGTGATTCGATGCCCCACTCGCTCGAACGCCGGATGAACAAGCACCGGCTCGGCGAATCGCTCACTCACCGTCTTCCACCAGCTCGGACGCCGACCCTCACGTGCGGCGATAAAGTCGATCATGAAGGCGGTCTCTTCGCGCTCCCATGGCGCATCGACGGGAGCGTCGCCGTCGAGCACCGCCAGCATCGCGCCGTCGGCTAAGGCATCGGCAAAGCGCGGCATTGTTCGATCGAGATCCATCCAGTGAATACTCGACGCTGCAACGATCAACCCGTACGGCGGTTCGAGCGGCGCACCTTCGATCGACGCGTGAATCCATCGAATCTTGGGGCTCGCGGCGCAGGGAAGAGAGCGCGCCACCCGCAACATTGCGTCCGATGGATCGACGGCGTCGGCGCGATCGATCTGATCGATAAGTCCAAACGTGATCTTTCCCGTACCGCATCCGGCATCGAGGAGCGTTCGCGGATGCCCGCGCATCAGCTCCAGCAGCGTCTCGTACACTTCCTTCGGATACGGTGGGCGGAAAAGATAGTTTGCCGCCATTCGCTCCGCGGAAAAGCGACGCCCTCGGGCGCGGGGGGCGGCGGCTGGGTCGTTCAAGATTTCATTCCCATTTTTACAATCTTAAATCGGGTCAGAGCGCATACCCTAAGCGTCTTCGTCGGCATCGACGCACAGGCAATGCCACTCCGCGTTGGAGTTGCAAACACTCCCAATTTTTTCTGTCCTTCGGAGCACATATTCTGCGCATTTGACGCCGCTGGTCATAGCGACGCGATTCGCACACTACTAGATTTCTATCGAGCTCGCCGCACCCTTTTCACCCGGGAGGTGACATTCCAATGGATCGTGAAGTATGGAACAGCCACCAATGGTCCAGCGCTCATGAGCGTCGGGTAGAAATCGTGTCCGGCAAGCAGCTCGTCCAGCATCATTGTTCGCGATGCAGACGCGACTTCGCTGAGGATCCTGCGACCAGCGAACGATACGCGGCTTATGTTTCTGTAATCAGCTTCCGGAAACTGCCGGACGTAATCACCAGGCAATGGCTCGCCGAGCTATGTCCCGGCGCGCCGCGGCCTTATGACATCGAAGTCCGCAGCATGCTGATCGAAAATCGCGCCAACGCCAAGTAGATCGCGCACAAGGCGCACCCCTTCTACTTCATCGCGACATCAAATCGCGGCAGTCCAACCAACTGGCAAACGGGCACACGCGGCGCTCGCCGATTTTGCCTTTGCGATTACGTCGGATAGACGAAGCGGTGGCGGTATTACTCGCTGTCGTCGAGAGCGCGCAGAGCGAGGCCGCGGGCGACGGAGGTGAACTCGTCACCCATGCGAATCCGGTCGGCGCCGAAGCGCTCGACAAAAATCCGGCGCACCGCGGGGACGAAGGACGATCCTCCGGTAAGGAACACGCTGTCGATCGCGTCGGGCTTGAGCGCGACCGTCTTCAGCAGCCGGTCGACGCATCCGGCGATCTCCTCGAGATAGCGTGCGATCCAATTTTCGAAATCGGGCCGCGCAACGATCTTCTCGATCAGGACCGGCGGATCGGAAAACCTGAAATCCGCCGATTCCAGCGCCGACAATTCGAGCTTGGTTTTCTCGACGGATCGAAACAGGAAGTAGCCGAGATCGTTTTCCACGATATGAATCAACGCCGCGATCTTTTCGGGATCGAGCGATTCACGGCGCAACTCCTCGAACCGGAGCATCGTCGCGCGAGCCTTGAGGAACGACAGATGATGCCATCGCTCGAGTTTGGTGTACGGCCAGGTGGGCGCCGGCAGCACCATCCCGTACGGCGAGCGATACCTGGTGCCGCGGCCGAGAGCGGGCGCGACCAGATGACGCATCACGCGCCCATCGAAGGCATCGCCGGCAATGCCTACGCCGTCGTTGCCGAGAATTTCGTAACGGGCCGCGCCATGCTTCGCCGCGGTTCGCGGCTTGAGCTGCAAGATGGAGAAATCGCTGGTGCCGCCGCCGAAGTCGGCGATCAGCACCGTCTCGTCACGCGTGATTCGGAGCGCATAGTCGTATGCCGCCGCAACCGGCTCGTACTCGAAGACCACGTCGGTCCATCCGGCGCGGCGAATCGCAATATCCAAGCGGCTGCGCGCTAGCGCCTCGTCCGGATTTCCAGCGGCGGCAAAATGAACCGGACGACCGACCACGATTCGCGGCGGCAACTCGCCGAACTGTTCAATCGCGGCGTCGCGCAACGCGCTGATGATCGGAGCAATCAGGTCGCCCAGCGTGTAGGTCTCGCCCATGATGTCGGTCGATTCGAAAGTCTTGTCGGCCAGGAACGACTTCAGCGATTGCACGAGCCGCCCGTTGCCAGCCGCCGCGAGATAGCGGCGAATCGCGTCGTTGCCGACCGACACCGCAGAATCGGTGCCGCCGGTTTCCTCCGGCGCCTCGAAAAACAAAATCGATCGGAACGTCTCGGTCCGATCACCGCCCTCGGCGGCGGAGAAGCCAGCCAGGCGCGGCGATCCGTCGGCGCCGACGATCGCAATTGCGCTGTTGGTAGTGCCGAAATCGAGTCCGACCGCCTCAACCTTGCCCGCGGCGCGAGCGCTGGAACCTTCCTGCATCATGGGTCTCACGATCAGGGCGCGCCGAACGCTTGTCAACGTTGAGCATCGCGCATATACTCGCCAAACCCTCAGGATGTGGATCGCCGTACGAGCTGCATCCGCCAAAAGCCCGGTCCTTCAGCGGACGAGATGTTCTCGTCCGTATTTTTTTCGAGCCGCGTCGCGCGGGAGGAAGAGAATGCCGCCGCAAATTCGCGAGTCTGAGGTCGCCGCCCGATGGGATCGGAATGCCGATGTGTGGAGCGAGCAGGTTCGCGGCCGCTGGGACATTTTTCGCGAGCATTATAACAATCCCGCTTTCCTGGAATTCGCCGGTGACTTGAGCGGCAAGACCGTGCTGGATGCCGGATGCGGTGAGGGCCACAACACCAGGATGTTCGCGCGGCGCGGCGCCCGTATGACGGGAGCCGATCTGTCGGCGAAGATGATCGAGTTCGCGCGCGCCGAGGAAATCCGCGAACCGCTGGGAATCCGCTACGAGCGCGCGTCCTTCACCGACCTGGCGACTTTCAGCGCTGAATCGTTCGATGCGGTTATCTCGACGATGGCGCTGATGGACGGTCCCGATTTTCCGGGCGCGATGCGGGAACTCGCGCGCGTGCTGCGCCCCGGCGGCACGCTCGCCTACAGCATCCTGCATCCATGTTTCTCGACCAGAGGTTTCGGCTGGATTACCGATGCGTCAGGACGCGCGATCAAATTCACCGTCGCGGAATATTTTAATGACGAGCCATGGATCGATCGTTGGAAGTTCGGCCACGCGCCCAACGCCGAACAGATCGAGAAATTCGCAGTCCCTCGTTTCGATCGCAAACTGTCCGACTACATCAACCCCGTAATCGCGGCCGGTTTGCGCCTCGAAGAGATTCGCGAGCCGCGCGCGCCCGAGTCCGCGTGTGAATTGTATCCGGTGGCGTTTCGCAAATTCCGCGATCACATCCCACTATTCTTTTACGTGCGCGCGTCGAAGCCGTGAGACATCGCATGATTCGTACTTTGACTGGAATTCTCGCTTGCATGATGCTCGCCGGATGCGGCGTGCAGGGCGAAGCCTATCAGCCGCGACCTACTCCCGCGGCGCAGGCCGTCATCTACATATACCGGCCGTACGAGCTGCTCGGTTCGCAGGCGGATCCGATGATCACGTGCGGGCATGAGAGTATCGAACTGGAGAAGGCCGGCTTTGACGAGTTCATCGCGGACAGCGGTCCCGTGGCCTGCTCGGCGGTCGGCGATCCAGGCGCCGACCTGAAGTTTGACGCGCACGCAGGCGAGCAATACTTCATCAGGGAGGATGTCGTTTCGAGCGGGCTCGCCGGCAGCCGAGTGCATTTCAAATTGATGAATCCCGACGTGGCCCACGACCAAATCAAGGAATGCAACCGACAGGGAATCAAGCAGTGAATCAAACGCCGCGAATCGTAACCCTGCTGCCGAGCGCGACGGAGATCGTTTGCGCGCTCGGTTTCGAAAATCAACTGGTCGGCCGCTCGCATGAATGCGACTTCCCGCGCTCGGTCACGCGCATCCCCCCGTTGACGGAACCAAAATTCAATCCCGAAGGCACCAGCGCGGAAATCGACCAGCGAGTGAAGAAGATCGTCAACGACGCGCTCTCGGTCTATCGCGTCGATGCGGCCAAGCTGCGCGAACTTCGGCCCGACGTGATCGTCACGCAATCGCAGTGCGAAGTGTGCGCGGTCAGCGAGCGCGACGTGGAAGCCGCGGTCGCCGAATGGCTCGGCACGCGGCCGAGGATCGTTTCGCTTGCGCCATACGGTCTCGACGACATCTTCACCGACATGCAGCGGGTCGCGGATGCGCTCGACGCACATGCACGCGGGACGGAACTGGTCGAGCGGCTGCGCGGGCGACTCACGACGATTGCGGACAAGGCTCGCGGTGCGTCGGAGCGGCCGAGCGTCGCGACGATCGAATGGATCGATCCCATGATGGCGGCGGGAAACTGGATGCCGACGCTGGTCGAGATGGCCGGCGGAGTGAATCTCTTCGGCAAGGCCGGCGAGCATTCACCGTGGATGAAATTCGACGAGCTGGCCGCGAAAGATCCCGATGTGATCCTGATTTCGCCGTGCGGCTTCAACATGGATCGCGCGGCGCAGGATCTGCCGGCGCTGACAGATCGCGCAGAGTGGAACGGGCTGAAGGCCGTGCGCGCGGGTCGAGTCTTCATGGCCGACGGCAACCAGTATTTCAACCGGCCGGGCCCGCGAATCGCGGACTCGCTGGAAATCCTCGCCGAGATCACGCATCCCGAGCTTTTCCATTTCGGTCACGAAGGCTCAGGCTGGCGCCGACTCTAGCCGCGGTTACTTCTTCGCGAGATACGCCATCCCGACGCGCGCCGGCGTTAGATTTATCCCGAACTCATCGACCAGCGGCTTGATGTCGCAGGCGTTGTCAGCCGTGACAAACGTGACCGCGTCGCGCGACAGCAATGGCTTGGGCATTTTCTCGAGCAGTCCGCCAACCGTGCGCATGATACTTTCGGGAATGTGAAACAGCGGTCGGCGATGCCCGCTCGCGTCCATGATGATCTGCATCATCTCGTCAAACGTCATCAAGTCGGGCCCGCCGATTTCGTAAGTGCCGTTGCGCCCGCGCCCCGACACCGCGAGCGTCACACACGCGGCGAGATCATCGACCAGCACCGGCTGAACTTTCTGGCGCCCCGTGCCCGGCACGCCAAAGACCGGCAAGAAACGGAGCGCGCGTGCGAGACCGTTCACGACTTTGTCCTCCGGGCCGTACACCAGCGACGGGCGGAAGATCGTGTACGTCAAACCTGACTCGCGGATCACGCGCTCGGCGCGACCCTTGGCGCGAAACGCGGGATGGGTACTATTCTCGCCGGCCGCGGCGCCGCTTACGTAGATGAATTGCTGGACGCCGGCCTGCTTGGCCGCATCGATGAGCGCCACGACGCCGCCGTAGTCAATTCGCTCGAAGGTCAGGCCGCGGCGCGGATTCTCGACCGGATAGCCGTCGAACTGGATCGCATCGACGATCGTATTCGCGCCCATGAGAGCGTCCTTGAGCGACGCAGCTTCTCCGATATCGGCACGAACAAACTCGACGCCGGGTAGGTCGAGCTTCGCGCGCGCCGCTTGGGGATTTCGGGTAAGAATGCGCACCCTGGTTTGCCCGGAAGCGAGCAAGCGCCGCGCGATCGCGCGCCCGATGAATCCCGATCCGCCGGCAAGAGCGACCGTTTTTGCGTCCATTGATTGATTCTGTGCTTGAATCCGCGGCGACGCTATTGGCCTCGCCAATCAGGGGAGAAACGCTTGCGCGCGATGAACTCGCCGCGTCCGGCGGGCGCGTCAACCTCGCGGTCGGTGACGATCGGCAAGCCGCGCGAGATTGTCATCGTTGGCCAGCCGGTGATTTCGAATCCCTCGAACGGGTCGTAGTCCGCGCGCGAGTGCATCTCGCGGCTGTCGATTACAACTTTGCGGTTGGGATCAAAGACCACGAGGTCGGCGTCGGCGCCCTCGACGATCGCGCCCTTGCGCGGATACATCCCGAAAATCCTGGCGGCATTGGTCGCCGTCAGATCGACCCATCGCGAAATCGAGAGGCGGCCCTTGGCGACGCCCTCGGAATAGAGCATGGGCACCAGAGTCTCGAGATTCGACATCCCGGGCGGCATCCGCGTGAAGCGATCGGCGGCGATTTTGCGCTCGAGAGTCCAACTGCAATGGTCGGTCGCGACGACATCGACGGTGCCGTCCTCCAGCGCCGCCCAAAGCGCGTCGCGATGTTCGGCGCTGCGCAGCGGCGGGTAGCCGACGTACTTCGCGCCGTTCGGTTCGAGAAACCGCTCTTCGGTCAGATACAGGTAGATGGGCCGCGTCTCGGCGAGCACGATGCGGCCGCGGGCGCGCGCGCGGCGTATTTCGTCGATAGCCTCGCGGCTCGACAGATGCACGAAATATGCGGGTGCGGCGGACAACTCGGTCATCGCGAGAGCGCGCCGAACGGCGGCAGCTTCCGACAGCGGCGGACGGCTCGCCGCGAAATGCGTCACGTCACGTTTGCCGGCCGCGAGCAGGCGCTCGGTACAGAATCCGATCAGGTGCTCGTCCTCAGCGTGAATCGTCGAGCAGCGCCCCGCTGTCGCCAGCCACCTTGAACGCGCGCAAATAGTCTCGCGCACGAGACTCGAAACCTTGCATCATGAAAATCTTGATACTGGTGACACCGCGATCGACGACACGCGGAATTTCGGCGATCGCCTCGAGCGATGGATCGAGCAGCGCAACGTGAAAGCTGTAGTCGATAATCGCGCGTTGCCGCGCCTTCGCGTGCCATTTTTCGATCGCATCGGCGAGCGAGCCGCCTTGCGCCTGGAATGCGTAGTCGACAATCGTCGTGACGCCGCCGGCCGCGGCCGCGGCAGTGCCCGATTCGAAGTCGTCGATGGTACGCATCGAAAACATCTCGGCGTCGAGATGGGTATGCGGATCGACGGCGCCCGGAATGAGCAGCATGCCGTGGGCGTCGACGGTGCGGCGCGCAGACTCAAGCTCACCGGGCGGCGCGATGCGTGCGATCTTTTCCGCGACTACGCCAACATCGGCACGCGCAACGCCCGAAGGCGTTACTACAGTCGCGCCAACGATCGCGAGATCGAGCATCGCGGCGCTCTAGCTAGACGTGCTTTCGACGCGAGCGGCGAGTGACGGGGCGCAATGACCGGCGGCGGCGGACGCGCTTCAACGGATGCAGTTTTGCGGTCGGTTTCGCGGCGGGGCTTGCTTCGACCAGCGGAGTCAACGAGAAGCGCGATACTTCGGGCGGGCAGTTGATGCGGATTCTCAGCCAGAACGTACCCAGGCCGCGGTTGGTGTAGATGTAAAAATCTTCGTAGCGATTCAGGCCCGAGTAGAATTCCTTGCCGATGCGCAGAATCGATTTCAGCGGCGATCCATAAAACGGAATTCGCACGACGCCGCCATGCGTGTGGCCGGAGAGCATCACGCCCGGCCGCAGGTGACGCGTGTACAGCGCGGTATCGGGATTGTGCGCGAGCACGATCGTGGCGTCGTCGCTGTTGACGTCGCCGAACGCGCGAGCCGGCTCGGCGCGCCGCGACCACAAATCGTCGATGCCGACGACCATGAGTTTTTCGTTGCGCAAAAGGAGCCGGCGGCTGTCGTTGGCAAGCACGTCGGCGCCAGCACGCTTGAGCGCTTCCGTGATCCGTTCGGCCGACGACCAGTGATCGTGATTGCCGAGGATCGCAAACAGGCCGGACTTCGGCTGCAAATTCTTCAGCGCGTCGCGAAACGCGCCGAGGTAACGATGCATCGTGTCGGGGCCGGAAAAATAATCCCCGGTCAGAAAAATAAGATCGGGCTGTTGCTCATTGATTGCTTCGACCGCTGACGCCAATCGCGCGAGGTCCTCGTCGCGATCGACGTGGAAGTCGCTTATCTGGCACGCGACGAGTCCGCGCAACGCTTCGGGCAATCCGCGCACCGGCAGGTCCAGCGCCGACACTTGAATCTCGTCGATCGTCTTGCGCCACATGCGATGCAGCGGGCGCAGCGCCAGCGGTGGCTTCGCCTTCACCCGGCCGCCGGTGTTCGAAACCGGCTTGTGCGCAGGCAATTCGTCTATTAATTCGGCGGTGGACATCGGAACGCTGATACTAGAATACTTCGACCAGGCGGCGAAAGGAGCTTAGTTCGATAATCCTGTCGCCGGCGTCATTAATTTCTTCGTGCTCGAGTTCCCAGGTGTGCGGATGTGGAATGAAAACCGCGCGTAGGCCCGCGGCAACGGCAGGATTGATGTCGGATCGCGGACTGTTGCCGATCATGAACGTCAATGACGGATCCAGATCCGCATCGCGCACCAAGCGGCGATAAGCATCGACGTCCTTCTCGCGCGGCGTCTCGACCCGATCGAACAGTGGCGCCAGTCCGGAGCGCGCGAGCTTTTGCAACTGCTCGTCGCGCTGCCCCTTCGTGAACATGAGCAACCGATGACGCTGCGAAAGCTGCTGCAGCGTCGGCTCGACGTCAGGCAGCAACGCACAATCGCGCTCGAGCAGATGCGCGCCGATTTGCTCGATCGCCTCGCGCAGCCTTTCGTGACCCGCGGGCGCGAGTTCGGATGCCGCCTCATGCAACGCCCTGATATAAGGACGGCGCCCGTAACCATGCGTCTTGATCAGACGGATTTCCGCGCGTCGCACCGCGGCGTGAATCTCGATGCGAGACAGACCGAGGTCCGCGTCGCCGACCGCCGCAGCGAAATGATCGAACGCCTCGAGAAAATGGATATTGGAATCCCAGAGCGTGTCGTCGGCGTCGAAAATGAGATTCAGGGAATCAGTCGCAGAAGAAAACATCTACCTAAAGAGTACCGGCGCGCGCCGGGTCGGGCAATTGGCTGATCGCGAGCGAGCTATGCGCGCGTGTTCGGAAGTGCGGTCGGCAGAACGATCAGCGCGCCGGTCGAGGGATTGCGGCCGACGTAAACGTCGGTCTCGTAAACGCGGCGCAGATTCTCGGCGGTGAGAACTTCAGCGGGAGTCCCGTATGCGACCGCGGCGCCATCGGCGAGCAGCAGGATTCGATCAGCATAGAGCGCGGCGGCATTGAGATCGTGGAGCGTCGCGACCACCGCCATCCCGCGTTCGGCACACAGCTCGCGAAAGCGAGCGAAAATTTCCGCGACATGCTTGAGGTCGAGGAACGCGGTCGGCTCGTCGAGCAGCGCAACTTTCGGCTCCTGCGCCAGCGCGCGCGCGAGGAACACTCGCTTACGCTCGCCGCCGGACAATTCCTGAATGTGACGACTGGCGAGGTCGCGAAGGTCGAAGCGCTCGAGCGCGGCGGATGCGATCTGCAGGTCGTGCGGGCTCTCGAAGCGGAAGGCACCGAGATGCGGCGCGCGTCCCATCAGCACGATTTCGAGAACCGTGAAGCGAAACGCGACCGCGTTTTCCTGCCCAACGGACGCAACCGTGCGCGCAAACTCGCGACGATCGATCGAATCGATCCGCTGGCCGAACAGTTCGACGTTTCCCGCGTTTGGCTTGATCGAGCCGCCGAGAACCTTCAGCAGCGTGGACTTGCCCGCGCCGTTCGGACCGACGATCGCGAGCATCTCGCCCGCCGCCACCTCGACCGACACGCCGTGCAGCACGGGGACGCCGGGATATCCGGCCTGAATCGCGATCGCCCGCATCGCGACTGTGTCCGGCGCTTTCGTCATAGCGAGAGCGGTCTCCGGCCTTCGCGGCGCAGCATATAGATGAAGAACGGGCCGCCGCAGAGCGCGGTGATAGCCCCGACCGGGATTTCGGCCGGCGCGATTGCGACGCGCGCAATCAAGTCGGCGCCGACCATGAACGCGGCGCCTCCGATCAACGACGCCGGCAGCAGGAGCCGATGATCCGCGCCGAACACCAGTCGCAAAGTGTGCGGAACGATCAGTCCGACGAACGAAATTATTCCGCTGACGGAAACCGCGGCGCCGATCATTACTGACGTCGCGACGAAAATTATGCGGCGGAGCCGGTCCACGTCGACGCCGAGTTCGGCGGCGGATTCGTCGCCAAGACTGAGCAGGTTGAGATCGCGAGCGTGGTACATCAGAACGCCGAAGCCAACCAGTCCCAACCCCGCGACCATCGCAACCTCATGATAAGTCGGCGCCTCGAGGCTGCCCATCAGCCAGAACAGGATGCTGTGCGCGTAATAAAAATTCACGACGCTGTTCACCAGCATGATCGCCGCGCCCCAGAACGCGTTGAAAATGACGCCGACCAGCAACAGCGTGAACGGCTCGAGCTGTCCGTCAACCATCGCGAGCCGGTACACGGCGACGGTCGAGAGCAACGCCGCTCCGAATGCGCATAGCGGGACGGTCGCCTCGCCGCCGCCGATTTTGGCCGACAGCACGAGCGCGAGAATCGCGCCGAGCGCGCCGCCGCCCGAAATTCCGAGGATGCCGCCTTCGGCCAGCGGATTTCTCACGAGGGCTTGCAGAGCCGTTCCGACTGCCGCCAGCAGCGCGCCGACAATCACTCCCATCATCACGCGCGGCAGTCGAGCGGCGAAAAAGATTGCATGATCAGAACTGTCAGGATCGGAAAAAGCGCGTAGCAGGCTGATATGCGCGGTGCCAAATAACAGACCCGCGATCGCGCAAACGATCAGCAAAATGGTGAGCGCGCCGAGGATCGAAAACAGCCGCGTGCGCGTCAGATGAGCGGCGGGCGCGGGCTTGCTCGCGGCCGCATTCATTTGTCGACACCCGTGGGCCATGCTTCGGGATGAACTTTTCGCGCGATTATTTCGAGCGACTGTCCTACGCGCGGGCCCGCGTGCAGCATCGGATTTTCAGCGTAACCGTACACGCGATGATCGCGCACCGCGGGAATCGTCGGATACTTTTCCCAGAAATCATTCGACGACCTGGAATCGGTACCCATCGCGCCATCGAGGATAACCTCTGGGCGCATCGCTATGATGAATTCCATGCTGAGATGCGGCCACTGCTCGCCTGCGGCGTCGACAATGTTGTCGGCGCGCGCGATGCGCATGAGCTCGTCGAGGTAGGTGCCGGGGCCAACCGCGACAATCGGCTGATGACCGACGAGCATCAACGCGCGCACCGGCTTTGCGTTCGTCAGACGTTCCTGGACCGCGGCGATTTGCGCTTGAATCTGCGCGACGAGGCGATGCGCTTCGGTTTCGCGATCGATTCGAGCCCCCACTTTTTCAATACTGTTTTCGATCTGTTGCAAAGAGTCGTCGCTAACCAGCAGCACCGGATAGCCCATCGAATTCAACGCGCGAATCTGGCGCACGTCCGACGACAGTTCAAGCCCGACGATCAGCGTTGGGCGCAGCGCGATGATCGCTTCCAGATTCGGCGTCAGAAACGATCCAACCCGCGGTAGTTCGCGCACCTGCGGCGGATAGTCGCAGTACTGCGATACGCCGACGACCTCGGGACCGGCGCCAAGCGCGAACAGAATCTCCGTCACACTTGGCGCGAGCGACACGATTCGCGTTTGCGCGGCCGCGTGTGCCGGCGAGGCGAGCGTCAGTGCGAACACGCAGAGCGCGGCGGCGGCCGCCAGTCGAGGAAAAGCCACATCGCGAAACTACCTGATCCAATCGACGCCCGTAAGCCACCTTCGCGGTTTGTTGCATCCTCGCGATGCGCTCAACTAGCCTCGTCGGAACGAGGAATATCGCTGTGCTCAAGATTGCCGTTTGCATCAAGCAGATTCCGCTGATCGAGGAAGCCAACTTCGACGCGACGACCCGGACGATCAAGCGCGATGGACCCAACGTGATCAGCGCATTCGATCTGCGCGCGATTTCGCTCGCCGTCGAGCTGAAAAATCGACACGGCGCGGAGACTACGGTCGTCACGATGGGACCGCCGCAGGCGCGGGGTGCGCTGGTCGATGCGCTCGCGATGGGAATGGATCACGCGGTGCACCTTGAAGATCGGGCGTTCGCCGGATCGGACACGCTCGCAACGGCGCGTGCGCTCGCGCTGTGGCTGGCGCGCGGAAACTTCGACCTCATCATGCTCGGCAAGTATTCGCTGGATGCGGAGACGGGGCAGGTCGGTCCCGAGATCGCGGAACTGATCGGCGCTGCGCAAATCACCGGAGCGCGCAAGCTGGAGATAGAAGGCCGCAAACTCCGCGCCGAACGCGAGAGCGACGAAGGATTCGACGAGGTCGAGGCCGCGATGCCCGCGGTCATCACCTGCGCCGAGCGCGTCGCGCAGCCGGTCAAGGTGAAGCCCGGCGCTTCCGATGAAGCGGCGACCAAGCCGATTCAGGTTGTGCGCGCGGCGGAGCTCGGCGCCGACGCGAAGCAATTCGGGTTTGCCGGATCGCCGACCTGGGTGCAGGAGGTTCGCGTCGTCGAGACGCCGAAGACCGAATGCAAATTTATCGACGCGCGTGATGCCGAACGCGCTGCGACCGAAGTGATCTCGGCGCTCGAATCAATCGGTGCGCTCGAACCACGCGTTCACGATCGACGCGCGATCGGATCGGCGCGTCGCGCGAGCAAACGCGATCGCGACGTGTGGATTATTTGCGAGACTGACCTTGAAGGGCACGTCACGCGCGGCACACTCGAGCTGCTTTCACGCGGCGACGAACTCGCGTCGCGCTTAGGCGGCGCGCTGGTCGCAATCGGCATCGACAACACTGTCTCGCGGCACTCAGGATTGCTCGCGAGTTTCGGCGCCGACCAGGTGATAACGATCGATAATCCTGCGCTGAGTTCGTACGCGCCGGAAACTGCGGCGGAGGCTGTCGCGAAAATCGTTTCGACCCACGCGCCGTGGGGGATTTTGATTGGCGCGACCGAGCGCGGGCGCGATTGGGGACCTCGGCTGGCCGCGCGGCTGAATCTCGGACTGACCGGAGATGCGATCGATATCGAGCTCGACTCGGAGAATCGGATGGTCGCGCTCAAGCCCGCCTTCGGCGGCAACATCGTCGCGCCGATTTACTCGAAGACGTTTCCGCAGATGGCGACAGTGCGCCCCGGCGTGCTCGAGCTCGCGCGCGCCGTCGGAAGCCAAGCGGGCAGAAGTTCAGACGATGCGCGTCGAGATTGACTCGCCGAAAAGCCGGCTCATAAAAGCGCACTCGACTCTCGATCCGACCATTGTCCCACTCGAAGGCGCCGAAGTTGTCGTCGGTATCGGCACTGGAGTCGGCGGGCCCGAAGGCGTCGCGAGAGTCGCCGCGTTCGCGCGCGTGCTCGGCGCAGCGATGTGCGCGACTCGCCGCGTGACCGATCAAGGATGGGTGCCGCGCCAGTTGCAGGTCGGGCTTACCGGTAAGTCGATCGATCCGCGATTGTATATTGCGGTTGGAGTGCGCGGCGCGCCCAACCATACCTGCGGACTGAAACGCGCACTGACCGTCGTCGCCATCAACAACGACACCGACGCGCTAATCTTCGAGCGCGCGAATATTGGCCTGGTCGCTGATTGGCAGAGCATCCTGCCTGCCCTGCAGGACGCCTTCCAGCGGCGGCTGCGTGAGACGCGAGCATGCGAGGGAATCTCTCAGGAGGGGGACAATCGAGATTCTATGCGCGGATTTCGTAGAGCGCCGAAAAAAGATCCTCGATCGGCAAGCCGACGAAAATGCTTGAAACCCGCGCCCGCGACCAGCTCGCGCGCCTTCGCCTCGCCCATGCATGCGCCGATTCCCGCGCCGCCGTGCGCGAGCGACACCGTCATGCAGTACAGCGTGCTCATCGAGTACATCATGCGGCCCATCGGGTTGATGTTGTCCTCGAGCTTCGACGAGACGTTCACCTCGACCATCAGGTACGTGCCGTCGGGCTTGAGCGCGGTGCGAATCGATTTCAGCAGCGCGTCGGGATCGACGGAATCGTGCACCACGTCGAAGGTCGAGATGAAATCAAACTGCGCAGCCGGCAGCCGGGTGCAATCAACGACCTCAAATTTGATCCGATCGCCGAGCCCGGCGGCCTGCGCATTTGCCCGCGCGCGCTCGAGCGATCCCTCATGCGCGTCGAAGCCGAAAACTTTCGCCTTGGGAAATGCCGACGCGATCGCGATCGCCGCTCGTCCGCTCCCACAGCCAACGTCCAGCGACGAGCCACCTTCAGTGAGCTTCGCGACGAGCTGCGGCATCGCGGGCAGCCACTTGCGAATCAACGAATGCCGGTACATCGAGGCTGACGAACGCTCCATCGCCTCCCACGTCTCCGGCGGATACTCGCTTTGCGAAACGCCGCGCCCGTTCTTGAATGACTCGAGCACCTTGGGCGCGATCGACATCTGCGGAACGATCATTTCGATGAACCCGCCGGCGAAGAATGGCGAGTCATCGCGCGCCAGCACCATCGCGTGCTCAGCCGGCATCGCGTAGGTCTTTGCCGCGGCGTCGTAGTTCACGTATCCGGCCGCCGTCATCGCGCCGAGCCATTCGCGCAGGTAGCGCTCGCTCAGTCCGGTTTTTTCCGCGAGTTGCGCGCTCGTGACGGCGCCCGCTCCGGCCAGCGCGCTGAAGATTCCGAGCCGGTCGCCGATATAACTCAGCGCACCAAGCATCGCGGCCCCGATGTCATTCGATACCTGCTTCGAGAACTTTTTTATCTTGTCCCAGTCGAGCTGCTGCTTTTCGTTTTCGTGGGCCATCTGATTCCTCCGCAGACCGGCAGTATCGATCAATTCAAGCCTCGGCGGCTAGACCTCGGGCTCGATAGTTGGTTCTTCGGGTTTCGCCGGCTGCGCGCCGAACAAGGATAGCTGAGCGGGATTCTCATTTGTCTCGACGACTGGAACGAACAGGCCAGGCTTCTCGACAAAGATACGAAATTTTTCGTAAAGGTCGGCGAGCTTGTACTGATAGTACTCGACGTTTTCGTCGGGATTCTGCGGATCGTATTCCGCCGCCATTTTGGCAAGCGCGTTCACGCTCGACGTCGCGCGACGCCCGGTGACGTAATACGAAATCTGGTCGCCGGGCAGGTACGGCCGCTCGGCCTTGAGCGCCAACTCGTACGCAGCCGCGAGGTTGCGGCTGTTGTCGCCGATCTTGCCGCGATAAGTGTCGAGCGAATCCTGCAGCGTCTCGGTTTTCATCAGATCGGAGATTCCGATTTCGTGGCGCGCGAGCCGCGTTTGATATTCGTCAAGAAGTTTCGGAATCTCGTCGCGCCGTTCCTCGAGCAGCATCCGGAACATCTGCTCCATGAAGCGGCGCTGGAAGCGTTCGAGTCCGCGCGAGCGCAGGCCTGAGCCGCGAATCGTCATCTTTCCCGCGCCATCCTGCAGGACGTAATTTTTCATTTTGTAGGAGAACATCGCCGCGTAACGGCCGTCTATCTCCAGCCGGATTCCTTCCGGCATGATTGCGCCGACCTGCTCCAGGAGCCGTTCTGCGCTCTTCTCATCGGAAGCATTTGCGGGCGGCACGAAGTAGATTCCGTCGGTATCGACTTCGATAACCTGCGCGCCGCGCTCCTCGAGTTCCGCGACCGCGCGCTGAATCAGATCGCGTCCACGCTTGGTCAGAGCGTTGGCTTCGCCGAAGTCATTAAAATGTCCGAGCGAAAATCCGAGGTAGCCGTAGAACGAATTGATGAGAATCTTGAACGTTAGCTGAAGCGCGTCGGCGTTGCGGCGCTCGGTGCCCGAGAGCTCGCGCGCGAGCGCCTTGGCCTGCACGCGGAAGCTGCGCAGATCGCCGAGCAGTTTCAGGAACACGCCGAGATGATCGGCAGCCGGCGCATGCCGATATTGCAGCATCAACGACGGATACAGCGAGGTCACGTCGCAGTGCAGGACATTGTGCGCGACGCCGCATCGGCGAACCTCGGTGTATCCGCCGGCGACCGGCGCCGGCTCGGACGGCTCGGGAATTGAATGTCCCGCGGCCAGGTACGCACGCATCATCAGCGCGTTGATCTTGGTCGCATTCCCGCGCAACACCGCACTCTGATACGAGTACGGAAAAATCTGCGCCTGCACGAAGTAACTGGGAGAGAGTGTCTCGGCGAGCGCACGAGTCTCGCGCGCATCGTCGAGCGCGTATTCGTAGAGCTTCTCGGGCTCGTGCTCGAAGTAGTGGCTGATTTTCGACGCGTCGATGTAAACGCGATCTTTGCGCGCGAGTCCAAAGTGTTGCGCGAGCTGCTTTAACCCCAAGCTTTCGAGTTCGCGGCTCGAGATGTCGTAGTGCTGCGCGAGAATCCACGTATCTATGATGTTGCGGCCCGGGATGTCGTAACGGCGATAGGCGATCGAGCGTTCCGCAATTTGCATCCGCGATGGACGCGCGCGAAGTTCGCCGCCGTCACGCCCCAGCTTCAGCGGCACTCGATGGCGTCGCGCGCGAGTCTCCAGGTATTCGAGATCGAAGCGAAACAGGTTGTGCCCCTCGACCACATCGGGATCGCGCTCCTGGATGACGCGCACCATCTCCTCGAGCATCGCCCGCTCGTCCATCTCGGTGCCCTTGAGCAGGCGCTCGAAACCAGTCGAGTCGGTCAGTGAGATCGCGATGACCCGATCGCCCTCGCGCGCCGCCGACGGAAATTCAAAACCCGGTGAGATGTAGGTCTCGATATCAAGCTGCAGCCGGCGCAACTCGGCGAAATCCATCCCGATGAAAAACGTCGTCCCTGACAGCATCAGGTGCTGCTCGACCGGATCCGCGAGCACCAGATATGGCGCGTCGGGCGCGTTGGGCGGTTTGTTGGTGACGTTCCTGAGATGGCGCTTACTGGCTTCCAGAGCCTCGATCGAGGCGAAGGTGACAAGAATCCTGTAGCGGAAATCGCCTTCGAGCACGCGCGTCTCATGCGGCGCTTTGAAGCCTTCGAGCAGCGCAACGTTCTCCACCAGCGCGAACAATCGAATCGGACGGCGCTCGCGTGTCAGCTTGCCAACGAGTCGCTTGTACACGTCGATTTCGGTCTTCGATGCCACCTCGACCGCGACCACGCCCCGGTCGGCTGGATCGCCGAACAGCAAGCGGTTGCTGTAAAACTGCGCCGAAATTTCCTGGTATGTTTTCGTTGTCATCGCGATCCGCGTCTCTCGATTGTGCACCAGCGCACTCGCCTCAGACAACGCGTCCGCGCGAACAAGATTTCAGAACGCGCCGAGGTATCCGAGACCAATCAGAAAAATCGCGTACGCTGCTCCGCCGATCATCAGCGTCGGAGTTCGGAGCTCAGCGTCGCGCAGGTTGATATACAGAATCACCACTGATACCAGCGCGATCGATCCCGCGAGCAGCTCCGGATTCGTCAGATGCCACGGCGAATACGCGAGCCCGAGCGCAACCGGGATGCACGACTGGAAGACCATCGCGCCCGTGATATTGGCGAGCGCGAGGTGGTCCTTGCCCTGCCGAATCCAGACAACAGAGTTGTACTTCTCGGGCAGTTCGGTCGCGAGCGGGCTCAAGATGAGCGAGAGCACGCCGGGATTCAGATGCGCATGCGCCGAGAACAGAATGATCTGATCGACGAACTCGACGGCTCCTAGCAGGATCGCGAGCACGCCCACGGTTACTTGCGCGGCGATCGCAAATCCGCGCGGCTCGAGCGGATCGCCGCGGAAGATCGACTCGAAATAAAGTCCGTGCTCGAGCTCAACCCCGGCCGCGCGCTTGAGCCTCAGCATCACGACCGAATAGCTCGCGTACACGATCAACAACGCTACCGCGAGCACATGGCGAACGACCGGTCCCAGGTCGAGGGTGCCTGCGATCACCAGGCACAAAAAAACCGGAAAGAAAAATGCGAGGTCCCTGCGCGCGTCCTCCCGCACCACTCGCAGCACGATTCGTCCGCGACGTTTGCGAAACGCGATCGCCGCCGTGCCCATCACAAACAGTGCGATGGTGGACAGCATCAGCGGTGCGCCGACTATCGCGCCGAGTCCGACTGCGGTGTGCGCGGCGGCGGAATCGCGCCCGCTCAGTAGCGCGACGGCCGGAACGAACGTCTCGGGCAGCGCGGTTCCGACTGCGGCGAGCAAACTCCCGACGGCGGCCTCGGCGATATGCAATCGATGCCCGGCCCATTCGACGCCGTTGGTAAAAAGTTCCGAGCCTACAAGAATTATCCCGAAGCTGAAGGCTAGGATTATTGCGTGGATTGCCAAAATTCTGCTCGGGAGCCTGAGCGAGGAGGATAGAGAGGCTCAATCGCGATTTCCAGTGCGTGCCCTTTTCGCGAACTGATTCTCAGGAAAATTCCATTCACGATGCAGCCAAACCGGCGATCGATGCGTATATTTATCGTAGCGGCTGCGGGAGACTCGTGATTCGCCCGATGATCGCGTGCGAATCATAGTGCGATGATAGATATTTAGTTGACTCGGATGGCGGCGATCTTTAGATTGAAATGTTGGTGTCGCTTGCTTGCCTTTGTATTCTCGTCTGTATAAATGAGGCTACCTGACTCCCGGCTCGCGGTCGTAACAACGGCCGAATTGCGCGCCGAGTTTTCACTATCGCATCGGCGGCTAACGTCCGCGCATAACGGAAGCAAAACGAATGAAGCAGAAGTACGAAGGTAAAGACCTACAGGGCCTCGTCGATCTCGGACGCGAGCAAGGTTACCTCACCTTCGAGCAGGTAAACGACTTCCTGCCTCAGGATGTCGCGTCGCCCACCGACCTGCGCGCCGCCCTCGACAGCTTCGAGGACTTGGACATCAAGGTGCTCGAGGAAGTTCCGACCGAAGGCGCCGACGAAGTCGAGGTCGAGACCAAGGAAGAGGCCGAAGAAGCGCCCGAGGCCCCGGCGCCCGCCGCTGATTCGCTCGGCGAGTCGTCCGACCCGGTTCGCCTTTACCTGAAAGAGATGGGCAACTTCCAGCTTCTCTCGCGGGAGCAGGAAGTCGAAATTGCCAAACGCATCGAGGCCGGCGAGAACGAAGTCGAAGAAGAAGTGCTCGGCTCGCCGATCATGCTCGATTTCGTGATTCGGGTGGGCGAGCGCGTCGAGGCGGGTGAAGCCGATCTGCGCGACGTCTTCGAGGACGCTGCCGAAGTGCCTGACGATCCCGACGAAGAGCGCGGACCCGAAGCCGACGAGCGTCAGCTCAAGAAGCTGAGCCTCGCGACCAAAAAGCTGACCGACCTGCGCACCAAGATCGAGGCAATCGAGGAAGAACTTCGCAACAAGCCCGGTCCGCGCCGCAAGCCCAAGCTCGACAAGGATTTGGAGCGCTACAACGAGCGCGTGAAAAAAGAATTGCGCACGATGGGATTGTCGCGCCGCTTGATGGAAGCCGTGATCGGCGAGATGCGCGACTTCCTGCAGCAGTACCGCATCGCGCAACACACCATTGCCAAATACGAAGAGGCGACCGGCCGCTCGCGCACCCATCTGCTCAAGGAAGCCGCCGAGGCTGAAGATCGCCGCCACGTTCTCAAGATCAATGACGTTCGCGAAAACCTGCTCGACATCGCGGCACGGATTCGCCTCGCGCAGAAGACGATTCGCGAAGTCGAAAAAAAGGCCAAGGACGACGGCGAAGACTACGCGCGCAAGCTCGAGACCATCGCCGCCGGACAGGACAAGAGCCGCCGCGCCAAGAAGGAACTGACCGAAGCCAACCTCCGCCTCGTCGTCAGCCTTGCCAAACGCTACACCAATCGCGGCCTCGGCTTCCTCGACCTGATCCAGGAAGGCAACATCGGCCTGATGCGCGCGGTCGACAAGTTCGAATATCAGCGCGGCTATAAATTTTCGACGTACGCGACCTGGTGGATTCGCCAATCGATGTCGCGTGCGATCGCCGACCAGGGCCGCACCATTCGTATCCCCGTGCACATGGTCGAGACCATCAACAAGCTGCTGCGCGTGACGCGCCTGCTCGTGCAGCGCCTCGGTCGCGAGCCCGGCCCCGAGGAAATCGCGGAGCAAATGGAGATGCCGCTGGACAAGGTCCAGAAGGTGCTGAAGATCGTCAAGGAACCGATTTCGCTGGAAACGCCAATCGGCGACGAAGAAGAAAGTTCGCTCGGCGATTTCGTCGAGGACGAGCTCGCGCCGTCGCCGGTCGAGGCGGCAATCCAGGGCAACCTCGGCGAGCAGACGCGCAAGGTCCTCGCGACGCTGACTCCGCGCGAGGAGCAGATTCTGCGCATGCGCTTCGGCATCGGCCAGAAGACCGACTACACCCTCGAGGAAGTCGGCAAACAATTCGCCGTCACCCGCGAGCGCATCCGCCAAATCGAGGCCAAAGCGCTGCGCAAACTCCGCCAGACTGGCAGATCCCGCACCCTCGAAGGCTTCCAGGAACGCGAGTAGCCCGGCTTTCCGATCGCGCCTGAGAACCTAACCCCCAACCCCTTCCCATAGTGGGAAGGGGAACCGGATTTAGGAAGAACCCCTTCCCGAGCGGGAAGGGGAACCGGAAATAAAGGAGAGACTTCCCGATCGGGAGGCCCGTTCTTTCTTATTCCCCTTCCCACTATGGGAAGGGGTTAGGGGTTAGGTTCTTGAATCTCTTGTGCTACGAATTCCCTCGATGCCCGCCCGCCCCAACATCATCCTCATCCTCGCCGACGACATGGGTTACGGCGACTTCGGATGCTTCAACTACGGCGCGTCGCGCACCCCCACTCTCGATCATCTCGTCAATGAAGGACTCTGCCTGACGCAGCACTATTCGGCGTCTCCCGTATGCGCACCAGCGCGAGCCTCGCTCATGACGGGCCGCTATCCACATCGCACCGGCGTCATCGACACCCTCGAAACGCGCGGCCTCGATCGCCTTGCGCTGCGTGAATTAACCGTCGCCGAACTCCTGAAACGCGCAGGCTACACCACCGGCCTCGTCGGCAAATGGCACAACGGCGCGTACGATCCGCGCTACCATCCGAACCGTCGAGGCTTCGACGAGTTCGCCGGTTTTTCCGGCGGATGGCAGCCCTACTACCAGTGGAATCTCGATCGCAACGGCTCGATCTCGCGCGCCGACGGCCGCTACTTGACCGACGTCTTCACTGCCGAGGCGATCGATTTCATCAGTCGCCATCGCACTGATCCATTCTTCCTGCACCTCGCGTACAACGCGCCGCATTTTCCTTTCGAAGCGCCGGAGGCCGACGCCGCGCCGTACAAAGCCAGCGGCAACTTCACGCCCGCGGTCAGCCAAATCTACGCGATGATCGAATGTATGGATCGCGGAATCGCGCGCGTGCTCGACACGCTCGATCGATCGGGACTCACCGACAACACTATCGTGATGTTCTCGAGCGACAATGGGCCGCAGTTCGGCGGCAAGGGCGAGATGTGCACCGACCGCTTCAACTGCGGTTTTGCGGGCTCGAAGTTGCTCGTGTACGAAGGCGGAATCCGCTTGCCGATGGTGATCCGATGGCCCGCGGGACTCGACGGCCACCGCCAGGTCCACGACATGATTCATTTCACCGACTGGCTGCCGACGCTCCTCGCAATCGCCGGCGCCGAGCCGCCGCGCGACCTCAAGCTCGACGGAATCAACGTGATGCCGACGCTACAAGGCGACCGCGGCAAGGTCCCGACCAAGCGTTTCTGGCAATGGAACCGCTACACGCCCGACGCCGAATGCAACGCCGCGATGCGCGACGGCCGCTGGAAGCTGGTCCGCCCCGCGATCCGCGAGTTGATGCAGGTCTCGAACGAAGACCTCGCGATGGACGTGCAATCGAAGTACAACCCCGAAAATTTCCACGACATCGCGCGCGGCCCCGAGCCGGAGCGTGTAAAATCCTTACCGCCCCCGGCGCAACTTTTCGATATCGTCAGCGATCCTTTCGAGCGGATCGATCTCGCCGCGAGCGAACCCGCCCGCGTATCGAAGATGACCAACGCGCTCGCGTCATGGTTCGATGACGTCGAGCAGGACCGCCGCTCGATTCCGGCGGTTTGATTTACGGCGTGAAGGCACTGCCGCCTTACGGAGAGTGGCCATCCTTCGTGCTCACGGTGACGCTGTTGCCGCCCAGAATGCTGGAGGCTTGCCCGCTCGCGGTATTGCTCTCGCCTCCGCTGACACTGGAGTCCGTGCCGCTCGCTGTGTTAGCGGCGCCGCCCTGAATGCTCGACGCCAGAACGCTCGCCGTATTGCCCCCGCCACCGCTGACGCTCGCTGTTTGACCGCTTGCGGTGTTCGACAGGCCACCGCTGACGCTGGATGAACCACCGCTCGCCGCGTTGTGCGCGCCGCCGCTGACGCTCGCATCCTGGCTGCTCGCCGTGTTCGACTGGCCGCCGCTGACGCTCGAGCCTGCGCCATTAGACGCGTTTAGCTCGCCGCCGCTGACGCTATCGATACCCGCGTTGCCGTTGAAACAGTTCGACAGGCCCGCGGGAAATGCGGTCGCGCCGGCAGCATTGCAATCCCCGCCGGTAATGGTGGCCTCGTCAGAGCTGATGAAGTTCCCGAAGCCGAAGACCGCTCCGCCGCTGGCAGTGAACTCATGATCAGGGCCGACCACCAGATTGTGCGACCCGGTCCGATTGGGGTCGATGGTTGAAGCGCCGAGGCTATCTTCGTCGTAGCCGATAAACAGGTTTCCCAATCCGGTTGAGTCCGCCGTGGTGCCAGACCCGCTCTCAATATGGACATTGGCGCCGCTGATGACGATGTTCGGTCCCTTAACGCCGTTCTCAGCGCTCGCATCCACGCTGACAAAGGACCCGAGCGCCAGCGCATGATTGTTCTGCACCGCCGCCAGCGCCGTCTGCAGAGTTGCGACCTGCGCCTGCAGCGTCGTGATCAGCGCCAACAGACAGTTGCCTTTCGTGCTTCCGGGCTTGCAGGTCTTTGTCTTTGTCGCAACGTCCTGGGCCAAGGCCGGGGACGACAGGGCTATCGCGAGCAGGGTCAGCGCCAATAGGGATTTCAAGGTCTTCATCAATTCGTTCTCCTCGTTATGCAGGCCGATTGGTGTTAGGGGACACTGTCTTTGACTACGGCGTGAAAGAACCCCCGCCATCGCTGGCGTCGGTGCCGCTTTCAGTGATGCCGTTGCCGCCCAGAATGCTGGAATGACCCCCGCTCGCCTCATTGTTCTCGCCACCACTGACGCTCGATCGAAAGCCGCTCGCCTTGTTGGACTGGCCTCCGCTGACGCTCGATGTAGGGCCGCTCGCGGTGTTGAATGCGCCGCCGCTGACGTTTGATGAAGGACCACTAGAGATGTTGCCCGTGCCACCGCTGATGCTGGAGTCTCCATTAGTCGCTTGGTTGAATCCGCCGCCGCTGATGCTCGAATCATTGCCGCTCGCAGTGTTGCCAAAGCCGCCGACGACGTTTGCTCCTTCCGAGGCGCCCGGAGTTGACGAACATGACTTTAAAGGTATTAAAGCTCCGCCCGCAGTGTTGCACTCGCCTCCTGTGACGCCGGCGTAGTTTGCGAGAGTGGCGTTCGCAAAGCCGCTTACCATACCGCCGCTGGCGGTGAACTCATGCTGCGGGCCTACGATCAAGTTGTGCGAGCCGGTCCGGTTGACGTCTATCGTCAAAGGCTCGATCGAATCTTCATCGTAGCCGACCACCAAATTTCCCAATCCGGTTGCGTCCACTGTGGTGCCGGACCCACTCTCGATATGGACATTGGCGCCGCTGATGATGACGTTCGGTCCTGCAAGGCCATTCTCCGCACCCGCATCGACACTGACGTAGGGGCCAAGCGCCAGCGCATGATTGTTCTGTACGGCAGTCAGCGCCGTCTGGAGGGTTGTGATGTTGGTATTAGCCGTACTCAATGCCGTCTGCAGGGTTGCGACCTGCCCCTGTAGCGTCGTGATCAGCGCCAACAGACAGTTGCCCTTCGTGCTTCCGGGCTTGCAGGTCTTTTTCGCGTCAACGTTCTGAGCAAACGCGGGCGACGACAGGACGATCACGAGCATGGTCAGCGCCAATCGGGACGTCAAGGTCTTCATCGATTCGTTCTCCTTGGTATGCGGGGCGCTTCGTGCTCAGGACCACTGGTTTGTCGCATAAGCACTAGTCACACGCAAACGCGGGTAAGTCCGCCGAAGTATCTGCTACCTGCCTATGCGCATCGCAGGCGTTACTTGATGTCAGTTGTGATGCTAATCATCCGCCGGTTTCCGGTTGCCCGTATGGATTGAATTCATCCGCGATGGTCTGATTTAAGAGTCTGTTACAAGGCACCTTCGCCACCGGCTTTCCGATGGAGCGCAAATGAACGAGCAAGTTACCCGCCAAATCCTGTGGAACATCCCCGCCCCGTTCATCGTGATGATGTACGCCCTGCTCGCGCTGCTGATGGTCGGTTGCGCCTATGCGTTTCTCAAGTGGTATCGGCTGGTGACTCTCGGCGTGTCCGAAAATCGCCTCGATCGTCCCTTCGAGCGGTTGATGCTCTCGCTGCGCGATTCGTTTGGACAGGGCAACGTGATCCGCGAGACCTGGGGCTGGATGCATTACGCGTTCTACGTCGCATTCGTCGGATTGTTCATCGGCACCACTATCGTCCTGATCAACAGCGACCTGCGCGACCTCGCCAACCTGTTCGGCTTCGATTTCTACTTCTACTACGGCGACTTCTATCTGTACTTCAAAGCCGCGATGGACACCTTCTTCCTGCTGCTGATCCTCGGCGTGCTGATGGAAGGTGCGCGGCGTTCTCTTCGCAAACCGACCGTGTTGAACGACCCGCCCGCCGACAAGATGCGTGACAATCTCGAGAACCGGCTCGGCTATTGGTTCCCGATGTCTATGATGGTGCTGGCTGCGGTCACCGGCCTGATGCTCGAGGGCGCGCGTATCAACGCCGCGCATCCCGCCTTCCACGAATGGGCATACGTGGGACGCGTCGTGGGGCGAATCGAGGGCGCGCTCGGAGCGGGCGTCACTTACCATCGATGGCTGTGGCTGGTGCACGTGCTGCTCGTGTTCACCCTGCTGTTTTGTTTTCCCTTCACCAAGCTGCGTCATCTGATCTTCGGACCGCTGAATCTTTTCTTCCGCAACATGGGTCCGCGCGGACGGCTCGCGCCGATCAAGGATTTCGAAAACGCGGAAACCTTCGGCGTCTCGCAGGTCGAGCAGTACACCTGGAAGCAACTGCTCGACATGAGCTCGTGCCTCGAATGCGGCCGATGCACCATCAACTGCCCCACCGTCAGCACCGGCAAAGTGTTGAATCCGAAATATCTTGTGATCGAACAGCGCGAGCATCTGCTCGACAAAGCCCCGTTTCTGCTCGCCGCGAAGGCCAACGGCAAAGCCGCTGAGGGTGCGGAAGCGCCCGCATGGAACGGCCCCGACATGATCACGCAGGTCGCGACCGAAGAAGCGGTATGGGGATGCACGACCTGCGGATGGTGCGAAGAGGGCTGCCCGGTCGGCATCGAGCACATCCAGCGAATCGTGGACATGCGCCGCTACGACGTGCTGATGGAATCGCGATTCCCGACCGAGTTGACCGGCGCATTCAAGGGAATCGAGAACCAGGGGAATCCATGGGGGCTCGCGCAGGAGAAGCGCGCCGAATGGGCCAAGGGTCTCGACATTCCCGAGATCGCCGAGCTCGAACAGCCGGCGGACATCGACGTGCTGTACTGGGTCGGATGCGCCGGTTCGTACGACGAGCGTAATCAGCGCGTCAGCAAGTCGTTCTCAGGCCTGATGAAACAGGCGGGCGTCAAGTTTGCGATTCTCGGCCGCGAGGAAACCTGCACCGGCGACCCTGCACGCCGGCTCGGCAACGAATACCTGTACGCGACGGTCGCAGCGCAGAACGTCGAGACGCTCAATCGCTACAAGCCGCGGCGAATCGTCACTCAATGCCCGCACTGCTTTCACAATCTGAAGAACGAGTACCCCGACTTTGGCGGCAACTACACGGTCCTGCACGAAGCCGAATTTATCGACGAGCTAATCCAGGCCGGGCGCCTGAAGCCGCGCGGCAAGATCGACGAGCGCATCACCTACCACGACCCGTGCTACATGGCGCGGCACAATCGCAAATGGGACAGCGCTCGCAGCGCGCTCGGCGCGATTCCCGGCGCCGAGGTGGTGGAGGTCGAGCAGTCGAAGAATCGCACATTCTGCTGCGGCGCCGGCGGCGGATGCTTCTGGAAAGAGGAGCACGAAGGTACCCGCATCAATCAGAAACGCTTCGATCAACTTCAGGAAGCCAAGCCGAAATGCGTTGCCGTCGGATGCCCCTTCTGCATGACGATGCTCGAAGACGCGGTGAAATCCCGCTCGCTCGAAGAAACAGTGCGCGTCCGCGACCTCGCAGAACTAGTCGCCGAATCCACCGGCGTCCCCACCAAGTGATCGCGTCGTGAGCTCCCCCGCTCCGGTTCCCCTTCCCGCTCGGGAAGGGGTTAGGGGTTAGGTTGCACGAAGCGTGAGCACTCTTTTCATCCTGACGAAGCTTCGCGTCGCAGTCTGTCATCCTGACGAAGCGAGCAACGCGAGCGGCAGGAAATGGCTTCTGGCCTCCGGACAACTTCGTTCCACACGCGAAGCCGGTTCCGATCTCCGAGTCGCCCGCCTTGCGGGCCACCACCGAAAAGGCGCCTACTTCTTCATATCGGAAAGAAAATCCAGAATCGCCGCGTTCACCTCTCCCGGCTTTTCCTGCTGCGTCCAATGACCCGAACCCTTGACCAGCACGGTCTTGCGCAGATTCGGCACCCACGTCGTCATCCCCTCGGCCATCTCGGGCCGCAGCACAACATCGCGCTCGGCGGTAATCATCAGCGCAGGTTGCTCAACGCGATCGACCTGCCCTTCGCTCTCCTCCCAGTTCCGATCGATGCATCGATACCAGTTCAGACCGCCGCGAAACCCGCTCTTCTTGAACGCGTTTACGAAGACTTCGAAATCCGCCTCGGTGAGAAACTTCCCGTGCGGGCGATCCGAGAATCGATCGAGCAGTCCGCCGCCCGCAGGCCCGAACACGCCCGGCGCCGACTTCCGAATCTCGTCCGGATTCGCTTCCGGCGGATCCTGGTAGAAGCCGCGCAGCGAACGGGCAACGTCGCGTTCGAGTTCCGCCTCCGCTACGCCCGGCGTTTGAAAATAGAGAATGTAGTGAAAGCCACCCGCCGCCATCGCCCGCATCGCATCGGTCGGCTTCATCGGCGCGCGCGGTATGAACGGCGTGTTGATGCCAATGACGCGCTCGACGCGGTCACGCGCCATGAGCGCAGTGTTCCACGCGACCATGCCGCCCCAATCGTGACCGACGATCACGCATCGCCCGATGTTCAGCGCGTCGAGCATGCCGACGATATCGCCAACCAGCTTGCGCTGCGTGTATGCCTCGATCGGCGCGGGCGCTTCGCTCTCGGCATAGCCGCGCTGGTCCGGTGCGATCGCGCGAAAGCCCGCCTCCGCCAGCGCCTTCATCTGATGCCGCCACGAATACCACATCTCGGGAAAGCCATGGCAAAACACCACCGGGAACCCGTCGCCGGTTTCCGCGACGTGCATCCTGATGCCGTTGGTCCGGACGAAGCTGTGCTTGATTTCACTCATCGCGTGCACCTCGGAAAATATTGCGGCGAGCAACACCCGATGGGCCGTTCCGGCCGTCCGATATTGCGGGTGACCTCGACGCGAAACTCTGGGCCAATCCCTGGAATTCCTCGCGAAGAACCTTGGCCGACTTGAACGCGCCAGCCAGATACGAGAGTTGGTCTTGAAGCTCGACCGCCGGTCCGAGTGCGTCGGCGAGTTCGCTCAAATGTTCGGCGAACGACGCGCAAAGCCGTTTGAGTGTCTGGTCGAGAGCCTCCAGCGGAGCAAACCGATTCGGGACCGGACGAAGGCGATCCTGGAAGTTGTGCATTGACTCGAGCACTCTGGCCAGGTCGCTGACCTGCGTCGCGAACTTGCGTAACTCGTCAAACACGTTTACCAGCTCGCCGAGCCGCTGAATCGTTTCGCGAAAAGACGCGATACGAGCGAGCTGCGCCTGCAAAGGCTCAACCTGGTCAAAAACTGCCGATACCGTCAGTCGGGCCTGAAACGCGTTGGAATCTTCGCGCTCGTTGGAAGGCAGCCCGTACAGGTCGGCTTTGATATCAAACAGTATCATCGTGCTTTTCCTGGTGCTCTTCCCACAATCGCAGACTCGCGCGGCACTTCGCGCCAGGAAAGATGGGCGGACCGGCGTTCACTTAATTGGGCAGGTCCGCCGGGTTTCGCTCGAAAGTTCGAGCCAGCGCAGAGAATTCCTGGCGAAGAGCCTTGGCCGGCTCAAATGCAGTACACAGGTGCGCGAGTCGATCCTGAAGAGCTGCGGCGGGCTCGAGAGCCGTGGCGAGTTGGCACAGACTTTCGCGGAACGACACGCAGAGCTGGCTGAGTTCCTGGTCGAGCGTTTCCAACGGTGAGAATTGCTTCAACACCTGCTGAAGTTGGTGCTGGAAGTTGTGCATCGGCTCGAGCACTTTAGCCAGGTCCCTGATCTGTCCCTCGAACTCGCGCAGAGGTTCGAACACGCTTGCAAGCTCAGAGAGCTGCTGTATCGGTTCGAGGATAACCGCGATCTGCGCCAACTGCTCCTGGAGCGGTCTGATCTGATCGAAGACCGCCGATACCGCCAGACCGGGCTCAAATGAAGTTCGCTGAGTTGCCATCTTAATTCATCCCTAGGCTTTTTAGCTTTTTAGTGGCGAATCGTTGCAGAAGTATAAAAATGCGTCAGATAGACGACTTTAGCTCTTGTTTGACGATCTTGGCAGCATCGTACAATCCATACATCTCTCGCAAGCCGCAGCATCGCGACAATCCACAGGGGCCCAGTTGCCATTACAGTGGCCTGACGGCAAGGTACAAGCGACTCGACGGTCAATGAAAGTGGCTGTTGTTGGGAGGATAGACACAAATGGCAGACAAGCAGATTTCGTTTCACCCCGCGCTCGCGGTAGAGGCGGTGTTTGAGCAGGTAAAGCCGCTTGAAGATCAGCTCGCTCAGATAGCGTCGATTCTGGGACCTATAGGGCAGCTTTCGGAGCTTGGGAGTGTGTTTGAACCGCTGCGCCTGTTTGGTACGCAAGTCAAGGAATTAGCCAAACTGCTCGAACCGATGCGCAGTTTCCAGGACCAGCTCCGACAGGTTCTGAATCAATTCGGCCCCCTGCAAGCTCTGGATCAGGAACTCGATCAACTTTCTGAAGGGTTCTGCCAAAGCCTAAGCCAGCTTGCCGCTGCGCTCGAACCGGCGGTGACGCTTCAGGACAGACTCGCGCATCTGGCTAACGCGTTTGAACCGGCGAAGACCCTTCGCGAGGACTTCTCGGCGCTGGCGCAGGGTTTCGAGCGAAGCTCACAAGGTTTATCGGAGCAAGCTTGAAATATAGAGAAGACTCGCAACCGCGGGATCAGAGCGCAGGGTAATGGACAAACCGAAAGTGACCGAAGCGGCTGTCGGCGCCGAACAAGTGGTGCGCGATCTGGTCGACGCCTTGAAGTCGCTCCAAAAAAAACAGGCGCCGCTCAGTTCGTCGCCGCCTGGCGAACAAG
Organism: uncultured delta proteobacterium; assembly: GCA_963794325.1. Classification (GTDB taxonomy): domain Bacteria; phylum Desulfobacterota; class Binatia; order Binatales; family Binataceae; genus Binatus. The sequence continues at coordinate 758,259 of CAWCDG010000004.1, forward strand.
AGCAACAAAAACAAAAACCGACCGAATCGCGCGACGGCCGTTCGAAGGCAACCACGCTTCTTGAGACTTTGCCGGGCGTTCCAGATGTCGACGAGCCAGAGCCAGAACAAATCCCGGAACTCGAAACCGCCGAGAATTCACAGACCCCAGGCTTCGAAGTTCAATCTGGCGATTACGGAATCGTTCAAGGATTCTGCCGCAACCACGGAGTCGTCGAGCGCTTCCGGGTGACTCCTGAGGAACTAAAGGCGTTGTCCAACGCATCTCTGCTCGGACCTCTGATTTGCGAGCAAGATGTTAAGTTCATGCTGCGCCAAATTCGCGAGGCGAGTAAGCCCGCGGAACCGCAGGCCACCATTGCGCCCGAGCAAATCAGGGTCCCATTTCTCCTGGACGCCGCCTCCTCGCTCGAGCGCGTGGAGAACGGCTCGTCTGGCCCCTCGGGAAACAACAGCGAGGAACGCGAAGTAAACGATCGCGCGACCGAGGAGGAAAAAGACAAGAGCCAGGGGTTGGGCGCCGCGCTCAACGGTCTGGCCAGCCAGGTCGCCTCTCAACCCGCGCCGCGTAACAGGCGCAAGCGTCGAACCAGAACCGGCACAAAGGTGGCCATCGGCATTTCTGTCGCCAGTCTGTTGCTGTGGGTCCTGACTCTTGGGGTCTTGTATAAGTTAGTCGACGCTTATCGAAGGCACGTAACCACTATAGCTGCGCTCAACACGATCATTGGCAAGCAGCGCGAAATTAGCCAACAAGCCATTTCGGAAGTGCAGGCGCAGGCGGCCGCCGCCAAACAAGCCTCCCAAGCGGCCGAATCCCAGGCGGATAGCATCAAAACCCAAGCGGACGGCAGCAAGACCGATGCGGACGCTGCCAAGACTCAGGCAGACTCTGCTGCGCTCTCCGCGCGCAGTGCACGCGATATGGTGGTGATCGCCGAAGCTGCCCACGTCAATGTGGATGCAATCTACTGTTCTCCTCGCGCTGCATTGAGTCTCGATACGGTATTTACATTGCGTTACCGCAATTCGGGTAGAACTCGTGCCGACAACCTTGAGTCGTCTTTCTCCGCCGGAATTCCCGACGCTACGCCGACCGAAGAATCAACAGATCCGGCCAGCAAAGTCACTGCTGCTTCGGTAGGCGCAGGTGCGAGCATACCAGGTGGAACCACAGGAACAGTCAGAGACCTGCTCTCGAAGAGTTTAGGCAGTGTTCCACCCGAACAAACGTTTCAGAAGATTGTTGCGGGGCAGCTCAAGTTTGGGATTTGGGGAACTTCTACGTACACTGACGTTCTGAAGGAGAAACATCAAGAGAAATTCGAGTACGTTTGGGATCGCAACTTTCCGAACGCTTGCCTGTTCACCGTTGCGCACACCGATGAATAGAGTCCCGCGATTGCGTCTACAGGGTTTGGCGAGGCGAACGCGCGTTTCGACAGGCACGTGACGTAGCGCTTGGCGAGTCCCTCTCGGCGAGCGATCTCGTATCGAAGCCAGCGCGCGTGGGCGCTAATAAACCGCAATTGACACATCCGCGGACGCGGCTTTATGCTCTCGGTTGCAACCGACTGAACGCTAGTTTGATAGTAGCAACAGTCCAAGCAATCTGGAGGAACACCCGATGAGCCGCGATTTTGAATTCAAACAACTGCTGCGCGCCTACCGCAGCGGAATTATTTCTCAGGCAACGTTCGAGTCCGAGATGGCATGGCTCGGAGCCGGAGCGCCGGCCACCAACGGCAACGGCGGCGGCGGTTTCAAGGCCTTCGGCCGCACTTACAAATCCGAACACGCCGCGGTCGTCAGTTTTCTCGACAAAGTTCGCGCCGGCGAGGCCAACGGCGGGGAAGCATTCGCGGCATGGGCGGAGGTCTGCACGACAGATTGCATCCGCACGGGCATCCGCATGGTTGCCGAGCGCGAGGCCTATCATTCGCGGGTATTCGCGCAGCGCCTGGCGGAACTCGGCGGTGAGACTCGCGCGCCCATCACCGAGGACGGACGCAAGTACACTGCTTATCTTGGCGACCCGTCGATTCCCGACAACGAGAAACTGCTCAGCTTCACCAAGCGCGTCGGCAAGCCCGAGGACGCCATCAAACCCATCTGCGAATTCGCCGAACTGCTGAAAGAAGATCTCTCGACCAGGGAAGCGCTGCGGCTGTTCGCCGAAGACGAACTGTCGACCGCGAAATGGCTGTGGGATTCGTGCGCCGCACTCAACGCGCCCAAGCAGCAGGCGTCGGCGTCGGACTCAGCATCGATGTAGTTTTCGCTTCGGACTAAACTGAGAGCGGGGCCCAGACGGACCCCGCTTTTCTTTTTGTCTTCAACTCACTCGCGATCGCTGAATACGCGCGTGAGTCAGCGCGAGCGGCTCAATGCGTGGCCGGCGACGGCGCGCTCGCGGGCGCTGCTTCGGGCGGCGACATCTTCATCGCACCCGGCGACATCTTCATCGCACCCGGCGACATCTTCATTGAGCCCGGTCCCGGCAAATCCCTCTTGGTGAAATCCGCGGGAACCGTGAAATCGGCGTCCGCCAGTTTCTTCGCTTCGATTTTCTCGACCACCGTGGTGGTCATGACCGGCGGGCGTTTCGCCATCATCTCATTGATTTTCGCCGCCTGGTCCGGCGACATCCCCGGGATAGTCACATTCCCCATCTTCATAGACGAGTCCAGCGCGAGTGGTACTCCGCCCGGTACCTCTCCGGTGGCCCCAGCGGTGCCCGCGCTCTTGAGCTTCTCCGCCATATTCTTTTCGAACGCCGCAAACTCCGCCGCACCGGGTGCCGTGGTCGAGAAACATTCCTTGACCGTGTAGTCACCCGCCATCATGTGCCCGCCGCCGGTGTAGTCGGCGCACTTGAAGCCGGCGATCTCGCGCGAACTGCCCGCCTTCTTGAAGTTCATCGCCGCGTTCGTGCTCGCCGCCATCATCGTGGCCATCTGCCCCTGCGGCGGAAACGCAATCTCGAAGTAGGTCTTCGCCTTCGGATCGAGCACGTACATTTTCCCGGCGTCCAGATCGGTTATGATCGTGTGACGCTCGGTCACCATCTTCTGCTTGTTGCCCTGCACCGAAATCGTTTGTTCGGAGTCGCGAGTGTTCGTTCCACTGGTCACGTGCTGCTTTTGCTGTATGACGACCCCGGCGGCCGCGGGAATCGCGGCCATTGCGAGCGTCATCCCCGCAACCAGGGCGGTTAATTTCCTCATAGCGATTGCTCTCCTTGTGCTCGTTGCATTTTCACCACAGTGTCGCGCCCGTTTGGCGAGGCGCCCTTAATATCTATGCGCTGCCGCGCGCCCATCCGATGTATCATCAGGGCCAGCAGCCCGAACAACACCCATACCATTTCCTTGATGCGCCGCAGAAACCCTACCGCAAAGCCAATCCCCGGCGGATAACCCAGCATCCCCAGGATGAGCGCCTTGCCGCCCTCCTGACTCACCAGCTTGCCCGGGATCAGAAAGGTCGCGCGTTCAATCAGCAGCCCGACCGACTCGACCAGCAGCGCGGTCTGAAACGTCGCCGACTGATGCAGCAAGCGCAGCAGGATATAGATTTCGAGCGGCCCGAGACTCCACGCGACCGCGTAGCAAAGGCACGACGCCACGAATCGGCCGCGATTGCGCGCATAGAAATCCAGCAGGACAGCGTCGGCCTCGTCGGCGGAATCGCGGATTTCGTCGGTGTTGATTCGCGCAATATCGAGCTTGGTCGCGGCACGCCACAGATGCGAGAACGGCCGCTTCATTTGTACGAAAAAGAATCCGCCTGCCAGCGCGACCGCCAGCGCGAACCCGCCAACGATCGCCCAGTACAGGTTCGCCGCTACCGGGATCATGCGCAGCGAAATCACCAGCGCGATCGACATGAACACGATTTGCCCGACTGCTTCCGCCAGCGACGCGACCACCACCGTCGCGAGCCCTACCGGCATCCGCAGTTTCTCGCGCACCTCCACCGCCATCACGAACTGCCCGCCCAGCTGCGCCGACGGCGTTACATAGTCGATCGCCTCGCCGCCAATTCGCGCGCCGAACAGCTCGACGAATCTGAGCCTTGGCGGATATTCCTCAATCGTGACCCGCCAACCGAGCGTATTCGCGATTCGCGCGAGCGCCTCGAGCGAGATCGTCAGCGCCAGTCCCCATCCCGCCATCCGCACGTAGCCAATCACTTCCCGCGGCCCGTAATGGGTCAGGAACCAGGCGTAAAACCCAATTGCTATAACGATGAAAATTGTCTCGACGCGGCGCATCGGCAGGTGTAGGCCGCCTCGATGGACGGGCGGCAACCGATGCATTCTTTCAGCAGCGCCCTACCTGCGCAACCTGCAAATGCATTAGTTATTCGCCGGGTAATGCCCTGGTTTGAATTGCTTTGTGCGCCCGCGATGGCCGCTAACGTGAGAGATCGGATATGGTCGGTAGAAGAATTGATTGAGGCGGTCCAATGAACCCGGTGATGCTGCTGCTTTATGCCGAAGCGTTTTGGCAGGACTATCAGACTCCGGTAGAACTCTTGATGGTCCTTGCGGTTTCTGGAGTCTTAGTGAAATGGGTCGTTGATGATTTCAGGCACTCGCGCTTGTCCGCGATTACCTGGCTTTTGGTAGTACTATCGCTCCTCGGACCTATATGGGTTGCGTCGTATGTGGCCTCCTCCGGCGGCCTTGCTCAGTTACGCCACCATCGGGATCTGATCCTGCTCGGCTCAACACCGCACCACGAAGAACGAAATTAGGACGCTACCATCCGCCGCCCTTCGCGGAGCGAAACTCGGGTTTCAGCCCTTGGCGCGGATCAATCCCGCGAACTTGTCCAGCTCCACCGGATTCAGGTCAGACACCACCCAGCAATTCATCCCGGCGACCGTCATCTGCTCGACGTTGTATCCGTGCTCGGTCTCGATTCGTTCAGCGCTGGTCGGGGTGCCCGCCGTTGGCCACATGAAGACGTTGATCACGTGCTTGGCATGCTGATAGACGAGCGCCGCCACCGGCCGTCCGTCGATATAGTCGAGACGCCCACCCACCAGCGGAAATCCGTCTTGCACGAAATCGTTAACCGGTGGCGAGAAATCCAGCTTGCCGTTGAACCATGGCTTGACGGTATGTTGATCGGTCGAGGCAACGTCCATCAGATGCGTCGCCATCAGCGATCGCACATGACTGGCGACCACTTCGTTCGCGAGGTGCTGATTGAGGGCTGGAGCGATCGAGCGCGGCGCGATGACCAGCGCGAGCGCGGCGCCAATCGCCATCGGTACCGCAAATCTGGCGGCACGTTGAACCCATGGCCCGCGCCGCGATTGATAACCGTTCGACTGCGACGGCGTCGCCGTTGGAAGCGCGCGGCGAATCTTGTCCTTCAACGCGGCCGGTGCTTCGAATTTGAACGCCTCATCCCTGAGCCGCGTGCGCATCGCACGCAGCGCGGCGTATTCGCTCGCGCATCGCGGACATTCCTCGATATGCCGCTGCACTTCGAGGTCGTCGGCGAGGTCAAGTTCGCCGTCGAGATGTCCGTGCATCAGGATTCGCGCGTCGTCGCAGTTCACGTCTGCTCCTTCCCGATTCGCTCCTTGAGCGAACGCGCGAGCTTGCCGCGAGCGCGCGCCAACCGCGACATGACGGTGCCAATCGGCACGTCGGCCGCGTCGGCGATTTCCTTGTACGAAAGTCCCTCGATATCCCGCATGACGATCACCTCGCGAAACTCGTCCGCCAGCTCCTCCAGCGCCGCGCGAATCATCGTAGTGTCGGCCTTGCGGACCGCTTCCGCCTCCAGACCGCTGTCCTCGGTCGTCCCAGCATGCATCTGCTCGTCGAACTCGGTCGGGGCATTGCTACCCCGGTTGCGCTTGAGCCAGGTGAATGCGGTGTTGCGCACGATCGCGAGAATCCACGCGCGCGGGTCGCCGCCGCGAAATCCGCCGGCGAACCTGAGCGCGCGCAGGTAGGCCTCCTGCACCACGTCCTGCGCGTCGTGATCATCACGCACCAGCCATCGCGCAAGGTTGTAAGCGGCATCCATATGCGGCAGGAACGTGCGGTCGAAATCGACAGCTTTGGTATCGTCAGGCAATCGCTTTTCTTTCGCCCGCCTGTCTCCGTGTAGTTTCAGACCGCGAGCGCGCCAATCTTATTCCCGACCGCCACCGGGCCTCAATCGCGGGAATATTCCATCGCCTGCCGAGTCCTTACCATTGTGCGGTCATATTTCACGCCTTTACGTCAGGAGAGTTAGCGACCCGAAGTTGTATCGCCAAAAATCGCCCACACGGTAGAAACGCCCCCTTTTCTGTCGCCCCCCACAGAAACCGTTTCGCCGTGTGGGCATTATCCTCCTGTAGGAGTCCCATGGATCGATTCGATCGCGTGAACAGCAGAATCCTGACGGTGCGGGACCTATCGAGCTATCTCCGGGTGCACCCGTCAACGATCTACAAGATGCTGAAAAGAAATCAGTTGCCCGCGTTCCGCGTCGGCAGCGATTGGCGGTTTACCGTGGAGGCGATCGACCAATGGCTCGCCTCGGCGGAGGAGGGCGTGCCCTCGGCTGGCGCCCTCGAAACCGAACTTGGCTCGAAGTGATCTGATAGCTCAAATCGAAATTCTTCGCCGAGAATATTTTCGCGAATCAGCGTCGTGGCATCACCGGAGCCGCGCGGTGATTCGAGTTCGGCCGTAAATTCCAGCCCGATCTCCCTGCCCGATCAGTCTCAGACCGCGATCCAGACAATTTTATTCCCGACAACTTTCGATCTCCAATCGCGGGAATATTCTCAGCGCCATCGAGTCATCCACCGTGAAAGCGCACATCAGCGCGAGGTGATTCTTGATGGAAAACAAATTCGATCGTCGATCGTTCCTGCGGGTTACAGGAACTGCCCTGAGCATCGGCGCACTCTACAGCGTATTCCCCGCGCTCGCGCGAAAAGCCGGTGCCGAAGGAATGACGCGCACCTTGGCCGAGCTCAATGGCGAGGCTCCCGCGCCGTTCTCGTTCATGCAACTGAGCGATACCCACGTCGGATTCAACGGGCCGCCTGATCCGCTCGGCACCAAGGCGTTCGAGAACGCGGTTGCCACAATCAACGGGCTGAAGACTCGCCCCGATCTGATCATCGTCACCGGCGATCTGACCCACGACGCCGACTCGCCCGACGAGCACGCCAAACGCTTCAAGCTGTTCAAGGAAATCTCGGGCAGAATCGGTGGCGGCGCGCAAATCAAGGTGGTGCCGGGTGAGAATGACGCGGCGCTCGACGGCGGCGACATGTTCCGCGAGTTCATGGGGCCGACCCACTACTCGTTCGACCATCGCGGCGTCCATTTCATCGCGCTCGACAACGTCTCCACTGGGCGGCCGGCAGTCGGTACCGAGCAGCTCACCTGGATGAAATCCGATCTTGCGCGCTTTCCGAAAACCGCGCCCATCGTCGTGTTCACCCATCGTCCGCTGTTCGACCTCAAACCCGAATGGGAATGGTTCACCAGCGACGGCGACGACGTGATGAATGCGCTCGCGCCGTATGAAAACGTGACGGTGCTCTACGGCCATATTCATCGCGAGAATTTCCACCAGGCCGGCACCACGAAAATGTACGCGGCACGCTCGCTGATCTTCGCTTTCCCCGATCCCGCGACCGCGCCCGCGAAAAAGCCCGCGCCCTTCGACAAGGCGCAGCCGTTCAAGGACCTGGGAATCCGGCGTATCAACGGCAACGCGGACGGCAGCGATTTGCAGATCGAGGAAGTCGAGCTGGCGACCGCGGAGTTCTCGGGCACCGTCGGAATGGATCAGATGCTCAAACACGGAAACAACGACGCAAAGGACGAGTAAGAAAATGAAAACCACAACTATCAAAAAAATCGTCGGCATCATTCTTCTTGCCGGGGTATGCGAAATCGGGCTGGTGGGTGTCCCCGCGGTGATCAATCTCACCCGCGCGAGTGACGAACCGAAGGTGATCGAGATTACCGCGAAGAAGTTCGAGTTCACGCCGAATCAGATCACGCTCAAGAAGGGCGAGCCGGTAATCCTGCGGCTGAGCAGCCAGGATCGCGTGCACGGCTTCATGTCCAAGCCGCTCAAAATCGATACCGATATCCCCGCCGACAAGACCGCCGACGTGCCCGTCACGCCGGATACCGCCGGCGACTTCACCGTGATCTGCGACCACTACTGCGGCACCGGCCACGGCAACATGAAGATGAAAGTTACGGTCGTCGAGTAGTAAAAGGAGCGAGTTAAATGTTTGCGCAACTGGTCAGCACGTATCATCTGCATCCGATCGTCGATCACTTCACCATCGCGCTGCTGACCTTCGGGATCGCCGCGGAAATCCTCGCCGCCGCGGCGATCTTTTTCAGTGAAAATGGCGCGCCTTGGTTGTCGGGCTGGGGAGAGAAGCTTCAAAGCACGTCGCTCATGCTGATGATCGGCGGAGCGGTCGCCAGCATCTTGTCGTATTTCAGCGGCGACGCGGAAGCCGATCGGCTCTGGGACACGACGTCGCCCGCTGCGCAGCAAATTCTTGCATCCTCCGACGGCGCGCGCGCCTACTTGTCCCACGCGGTTCTCGGGCAATACCTGATGTACGCGTTTCTGATTCTCGCCGTGTGGCGCGTGATGCTCGAGTTGTCGAGCCGCGTCGCGCGCACGCGAATCGCGTTCGTGATGGTTGCGGTGGTCGCAGCGGGCGCCCTCCTCTACCAGGGCAAGACCGGCGGAGAACTGGTTTACGAACACGGCGTCGGAGCTTCGGTCACTCATACTCAGGATTGACAAAAACGCGACACCGCTGTTAGCTCGGCTGGCGAAAAACTCCGTCGCAAATTCTCTTCGATCCGCCGTTTCGTGCGCGCTCGTTTGCGCCGCGTTGATGATTGGCGCGCCGAATGCCATCGGCGGAGCCTGCCCCTCTCCCTCGGATCCAATCAGCGCGGACCGACCCGGCGTCACTAATTCCAGCACCGTCGTCCCTTACGGAAGCTTCGAAGCCGAGAGCGGCAGCGACTGGATGGTTTCCCACGGCACGAATTCTCTGAACGGAAGCAGCACGAGGCTGCGTCTCGGCGTTTACGATTGCACCGAATTTCTGGTCGACGCGCCCAGCTACACCGGCTCGCTCAATGGCCCCCAGCAGTCGGGCTTTTCAGACGTAGTAGTCTCGCTGAAGCATCAGTTCCCCGAACCGTTCGGCTTCACAGGATTCAACATATCAGCGACCGCCGGACTCGGATTTCCCAGCGGTTCCGAGAAGATCGCCGGTCGCGGCTATCAACCTTACATTCAGGCTCCGTGGTCTTACGATCTTCCAGACCACTGGACGGCGGCCGGGATGTTTACGCTGAACTGGTTCCCGAGCGAATCAGCAAGGAATCCAACCTTTGCGCCGGCCATTTCGATTGGGAAGCAATTTTTCGATTCGCACGCCAATATCAATGTCGAATACGGCGGAATGTACGACCATCGACAGCCGATGCACGTGCTCGACACTCTGGGCCAGTGGCGTTTCACGAATACACAACAGCTCGACTTCCAGGCCGGCTTCGGACTCAACCGCAACTCAGTCGATCACTTCTTCGGCATCGGCTATTCATTCCGCCTCGACAAATTATTTGGATACTAAGTTGGATCGCCGCCCTGCTGGAACAATCGCATCAACTCCTCGACCGTTGCCGGCGGCTTGCGCGCGGTCTCGAGCGTGTCGCGGACGTGATCGACCGACTTCATTCCGACCAGAGCGACGTCCACCCCCGGCGTCGATCGCACGAACTGGATCGAGCGCTGCGCGTCGGTCGCAAAGCCACTGAACGCGTTCGCGACGATCGGCGGCAGCCCGCGCGATAGCTGACCTTGCAGTAGCGATGCGCTCGCGCAGACCGCAAGTCCGAACGCCTTGGCGGCAGCCAGCGGGGTTGCCTTGCCGGCATGCACGAACTGATTCGAGCGCGTGACGGCCTCCGGCATCGCGAGATTGTACGGCAACTGGATCGCGCGAAAGTGATGCGCATCGCCGGCGACTTCGCGCGCGGTTTTCATCAGCTCGTCGAGCGACAGCCACCCGCGCTCGGTCGGCGCCGCGCGGAAGCCGTTCCAAGTCGCAGTCCCGTACACGCCGATCTTCCCACTCGCCACCGCAGTTTCCAGGAACTCGAAAATGGTCTTGATGCGCGCGAGGAAGTCCTTGCGCTCGATCGCCTCGAGCTGCGTCTCGGGATTGTGGATGTAATAAATGTCGATCGTTTCGAGATTCAGGTTCTTGCGCGACAACTCGAGCATCGCGCCGATATACTTCGGCGTCATGCAGTGCGATCCATCGACCAGGTCGGCCGGCGCGACGATTCCGGTCTTCACGTAGTGATCTTCGAACCACGCGCGCGGATTGGCCGGCACCTCACCATCGAACGTGATGTACCCGCCCTTGGTGGCGACGATCACCTCCTCGCGCGCGATCTCTCCCGCCGCCACCAACTCGCCAATCGCTTTTCCGATATTCCGTTCGCTGCGCTGGAACCGGTAGTTCACCGCCGTGTCGATCAGATTGATCCCGCCGCGGAGACTCGCCTTGATTGCCTCTTCATAAGCGCGATCGGTCTCGTCGTCAGGCTCGCCAAGATAGGTGCCGATTCCGATCGATGAAACCGACACTCCGAGCGCCGGCCGGAAATTTCCGGGCAGCGTCGGAAACCGGTTCGCGTACGTGGCGGTGGCTTCGGCGGTCGCGCGCCCTTTGAGCATCATGAGGTTTCTCCCGTGGAAGATATGCGCGCTTGTAGCGACTCAGCTCTGGACTTTACTGAAAAACCCTTCACTGAAAAAACTGCGGACTGATCTTCGGTTCGTAGAGCGCCTGGATCACGTTGCCGTCGGGATCGCGAATGTAGAATGACACCGAGCCGTCGCGATGATGCTTGAGCTCGTGCACGATCTCGATGCCCGCACTCTTCGCCCACGCGTATCCCGCCTCGACGTCGGCGATTGTCGGCACGATAAACCCGAGATGGTCGAGGCGCTGCTTATCGCCACCAAAGTCGCCGCGATGCAGCGCGAGGTTGTCGCATCCCGAGCTCAGGTAAGCGTTGTCCGGGTCGGGCTGCCATACGATCTTCATCCCGAATACACGGATATAAAAATCTTTGGCGCGCTCCACATCGGAAACCTTGAGCGCCAGATGCCGCATGCCGCGATTCTTGATCAACTCTGTCCCTCGCGCGTTTTGTATCCCACCACCGCCCAAATCGGATCCGACGGCGGCGCGGTCGGCGCGCTCCGATCGATAAAATCTATATTCTCAAACGCGCCCGACTCCATAAAGTAGCTGCCGACCAGCTTGCCGTGGTCGTAATCGTCGAGACTCTGCCAAATCGCAACCGCCTTGGTCGGGAACATCCGATTCGAAAACGTCGCGATGAACGGCGCGCCGGGCTTGAGCACCCGCCCGACTTCCGCGAACGTCTCGAGCGGCCGCGTCATGTACTGCACCGAGACGGTGACCACCGCGCCGTCGAACTCGGCGTCGGCGAACGGCAACCGCGGCACGCGATTGAGATTATGCACGACAACCTCGGTCAGCGTCGGATTATTTTCCATCTCCGCGCGATTCATCCCGAGCCCGACCACTCGCGACGGCCGGATATGCGCCGGCAGATGCGACCGCCAACTGCTCATCAAATCGAGGATCGCGCCGCCTTGGGGCAAGATTTGCGCGTAAATCTCACCGACCTTCGCGATCGCGCCGTCGTCGATATGCGTGACGAGCCGCGGGACCGAGTAAAATACCTCATCATCGTCGTCATCGACGCGTCTGAAGAAATCTGCGGGAAGTTGTGTCGGCATCCTGAAATCCTGTTTTGAGCGCCTGTTGATAGGTTTCTTTTATCGTTAAATATCAGTTACTTAGCGTGATTTTCCGAGAATTTACCGAGCGTCGTTGACACGCTTCCCGCCGGTCACTTAAAGTAAAACACTTTTACAATACCGCGCGGAGACTCGTCCTGCGAATCTCAATCCGAAGCCTAGACAGACACTGAAAAAATGGTTCGACGCGATAAAACTAATTACGTAATTCAATCCGTCGCCCATGCGCTCGACGTGCTCGAGCAGTTCTTCGGCGACGTCGATGAACTCGGCGTTACGGAACTTTCCAAGCGCCTCAAGCTGCATAAGAACAACGTCTTCCGGCTGCTCGCCACCCTCGAAGCGCGCGGTTACATCGAACAGAACAAAGCCACCGAAAATTATCGCCTCGGCATCAAGTGCCTGCACCTCGGTCGCCGATACATCCACCATATGGGCCTCGTCAGGCAAGCGCGCCCCATCCTTACCGATGTCGCCCGCAAATGCCGCGAAAGCGCGTACGTCGCGATCGTCCGGCGCGACGGCGTCGTGCCACTCGAAGCCGCCGAGGCCGAAGATCGTGCCGTGCGTATCACGCCGCCAATCGGAATCACGCTCCCGCTGCATTGTACTGCAGCCGGCAAGGCGCATCTCGCCTTCGACGCCGAAGGCCAACTGAAATCCGCGCTGCCCGAGTCGCTCAAGCGTTTCACCGATCGCACGATAGTCGATCGCGCGATGCTTTTGGCGCAGCTCGAAGCAGTCGCGCGCGACGGCTACGCGACCGACTCCGGCGAGTTCATCGAAGAGGTTTCGTCGGTAGCAGTCCCAATCCGCGACTACACTCGCTCCGTCGTCGGCTCAGTAACGGTTGCAGGCCCGACCTACCGCATCGGCCCCGAACGAATCACCGCCGAAATCGCCCCCAGCCTGCTAGACGCTGGCCGCGAACTCTCCCACCGCCTCGGCTACAACGAATAACAGATGCGAAACCCTTCGCGGGTTTCACACTTCCGCGGCAGGGGTGACCCCTGCACCCAGTGATAGTCGCGAAATGTTGAGGACGCCCCTTCTGATTCCCTCCCACGTCGTGGGGGGAGGGTTAGGGTGGGGGACAATTGGGCGGCGCGATTATCCGTGGCGCCGCATATTCTGAATCCGGAAATTTTGTCCCCCACCCGACGCTGGAAGCGTCGACCTCCCCCCACGAACGGGGGAGGCAGGATCCGGGATTCTTCGCTTCGCTCTGAATGACACAAGGACCAGAGACACAGAGGTTTCCGCTTGCCAACCTTTGCGCGGCCGCCCTCTCATTAGTATTGTTTGACTGGTTAGCCGACCATTGTTAGAAATTTTGCGTTTATCGGCTCGATTCCCTGTGCCACTGTCTGTTCTCAGAATTCTGTCGATGCATGAAACCGTGCGTGGAGTTATAAGGCTTTGAAAATCCTGGTTCCAATCAAGCGAGTTCCCGATCCCGCGACCACTATCCGCGTGCTGCCCGACGGCACCGGTATCGCCACCGACAACGTCAAATGGGTCATCAACCCGTTTGACGAAATCGCCATCGAAGAGGCGCTGCGCATCAAGGAAAAGCAGACCGGCGAGGTCGTGCTTATCACGGTCGGGCAGCCGACCTCGCAGGAGCAATTGCGCACCGGCCTCGCGATGGGCGCCGACCGCGCGATCCTGGTCAAGGCGGATGCGCTCGACTCGCTTGCGATCGCGCGAATCCTCGCGAAAATCGCCGGCGACGAGAAGCCCGACCTCATCATATTGGGCAAGCAGGCGATTGACGACGACGCGAACCAGGTCGGCCAGATGCTCGCCGAGATGCTCGGATGGCCGCAGGCCACGTTCGCATCGAAGATTGAAATCACGCCCGAAAAAACTTCGGTCGTTCGCGAAGTTGACGGCGGCCTCGAGACGATCGCATTCAAACTCCCAGCCGTAATCACCACCGACCTGCGCCTCAACGAGCCGCGCTACGCGTCGCTGCCGGGAATCATGAAAGCCCGCAAGAAAGAGCTGAAGGAGGTCGCGGCCGATAGCCTCGGCGTCGATCTCACTCCTAAGCTCAAGATAAAGACGATGGCCGCTCCGCCCAAGCGTCAGGCCGGACGCAAAGTCGCGTCGGTGCAGGAGCTGGTCGCGGTCCTTCACACCGAAGCCAAAGTTATTTGATTACGAACCTAGCAGGGTGTTTTAGAGAGTGCCGACAATGAATCGTTCCGTTATTTTGCCCTCAATACCCTGCGTAAAATTGGCTGCCTTCCTTAAACTTCTCTCCCGCTCTTTTGCGGGGGAGACAGAGAGGGGGGCAGCCTGTGATTCATCAACAGGCTGCTACGATTCCGAATCCGGAGTGAATTGAAATGGGTGACGTTCTGATTTTCGCGGAGCATCAGGGGGGACATTTCCCCAAGACGACTTTGACCGCCGTTCACGCGGGCCTCGACCTGGCGAAAAAGCGCGGCGGCAAGGCGATCGCGGTCGTCGCGGGCGATGCGCCCGAGTCGGCCGCGGGCGAGATAGCCAAGTACGGCGTAGCCAAGGTGATCGCGCTGGCGCATCCCGCGCTGAAGAACTATCTCGCCGACGCGCATGCGCAGGCCCTCGCCGCGCTCGCAAAGAAAGAGAACGCAGAGTTCCTTCTCGCGACCGCGACTGCGATGGGCAAAGATTTGTTCCCGCGGCTCGCCGCACGCTTGGGTGCTCCGATGGCCTCGGAAATTACCGCAATCGACGACGAACATACCTTCGTGCGCCCGACCTACGCCGGCAACGTGATGGCGACGGTCGAGCTCGACGGGCCGATCAAGGTATTGACGGTGCGCGGCACTGCATTCGACGCTGCCAAGCCGGGCGACACAGTTGCTCCCGTCGAGAAGCAGGATGCCGAGATCGACGCCGGTGCGCTCAAGATGGAATTCGTTTCGTTCAATGCGACCAAGAGCGATCGCCCGCAACTCACCGAGGCGCGGATCATCGTATCGGGCGGCCGCGGCCTCAAGTCCGGCGAGAATTTCAAGACCGTGCTCGAGCCGCTGGTCGACGAGATGGGCGCCGCGATGGGCGCTTCGCGCGCCGCGGTCGATGCGGGCTTCGTGCCCAACGACCTGCAAGTCGGACAGACCGGCAAGGTGGTCGCGCCGGAACTTTATATCGCAGTCGGGATTTCAGGCGCGATTCAGCATCTGGCCGGGATGAAAGACTCGAAGGTCATCTGCGCGATCAACAAAGATGAAGAGGCGCCGATTTTCGCAGTCGCCGATTACGGCCTGGTCGCCGACCTGTTCAAAGCAGTCCCCGAGATGGCCGAGGAAATCAAAAAGCTCAAGCATTCGTAATTTTAGCGGAACCCGCCGTGGGTTCCGCGCCTCCTTGGGCAGGGGTGACCCCTGCACCCAGTGTTAAGAGATGAGGCGCGCGCGATGGCTGAACTGCAGCACAAATTCGTCGAGACCAACGGCATCCGGATGCATTACGTCGAGCAGGGCAGCGGTCCGCTCGTTGTGATGTGCCACGGTTGGCCGGAGTCGTGGTACTCGTGGCGGCATCAGATTCCTGCGCTCGCGGCCGCCGGCTTCCGCGTCGTCGCGCCCGACCAGCGCGGTTACGGGCAGACTGACGCGCCCGCGCCGATCGAGTCGTACAACATCCTGAACCTCGTCGGCGATATCGTAGGGCTGGTCAACAGCCTCGGCGTCGACTCGGCGGTGATCGTCGGTCACGATTGGGGCGCGCCCGTCGCCTGGAACTCAGCGTTGTTGCGGCCCGACATCTTTCGCGCGATCGCATTGCTCAGCGTTCCGTATGCTCCGCGCAGTCCGATGCGTCCGACTGACGGGATGAAGGCGCTCGCCGGCGACCAGCATTTTTACATGCTCTATTTCCAGGAGCCCGGCAAAGTTGAGAAGGAACTCGACGCCGATCCGCGCCGCTCGATGGCGATGGTCCTCTACTCGGCGTCAGGCGACGCGCCGCGCGACGGCGAGTTCTCGTTCCTGTTCCCCAAAACCAAAAAGTTTATCGAGACTGGCACGGTGCCGGACAAGCTGCCGTCGTGGCTGACGGAAGCCGACCTCGATTTCTTTGCCGGCGAGTTCAAGCGCACCGGCTTCCGCGGTGGAATCAACTGGTATCGCAATACTGATCGCAACTGGGAGCTGACACCGTTCCTCGACGGCGCCAAGCTGCGCCAGCCCGCGGTGTTCGCCGCCGGTGAGCATGACGTGGTCGGCAAAATGATCCCGGGTGGCTACGAGTTCGCCGGCGCCTTCACTCCGAATCTGAAAAAGAAAGTGATAATCCCGGGCGCCGGCCATTGGGTGCAGCAGGAGCGTCCGAAAGAGATCAACGAGGTCCTGATCGAGTTCTTGAAGAGTCTGAAGTGACACCTCTCGGTGGGTTTCACACTTCCTTGGGCAGCGGTAGCCCCTGCGCCTTAGCAACTATTCGGTTCATTGCTCGAACTGCGTGTTCCCTGGTGCTTGCGATGGTGGTCGGGCTGGGTGAGGTACGAGCGCAATCTGCTGCGTATGCGGAGCCGAGCGCGTCCGCGAGTCCGCCTGCGGTCGCTGAACTAAAGCCCGACACGATTATCGCCGCGGACAACGTCGATCATTACGCACGCTACGTTCCGGCGGCCGCCAAATTTGCGATTGCTCATGGGTTCCGGATGCGGGTTCTTCCCGAGCGGCGCGTCGAATGGTCGCAAGGCTTTCAGCACGCGACTGAAAAATATGCCGCGCAGGTCACCCTCGACAGCGACGACGACATCAAGAATTACATCGCCGGCATGCCGTTCCCGCTGGTCAACGCGACCGATCCGAAGAGCGCCGTGAAGATCGCGTACAACTGGCACATGGGACCGTTCATGCCGGACGATTTTTCGATCGCGCCATGGAGCAGCAATGCGTACGCATCCGATCCCGCCAACGCGACGAAGATCGTGCCGAATTCCGATGCCGACTATGCCTGCGAGCAGTTCGAGTTTCTGCGATTTGCTCATCGCACCGACCTCGATCCGCGCCCGACGATCGGCGCCAACGCGATGGGCGTCGAGTGGAAAGCGAAATGCAATCGATGGACTAACGATTTCTCCGGCAGCGCGAGCGAAGGCGCTGGCATCTGGGTGCGTTACCTCGACGCGAAGCATCCCGACGAATTTTTCTCGTTCAATGAAGCGTCGCGCCGTGTCCGGCGTAGCGCGGTGAACCTTGCGTATCCGAACGAGTCCTGCCGCGGATGCCACCAGCCGTTCTGGGCTTACGCTCTGCCCAAGACCGAAAATTATTCATATCGACTGCTCGGCACGACGACGCTGTTGGCGTGCCTCGCGGCCGATGACGAGCCGGCCGGATTCAAGACTGGCGCGTCGGGATTGACGCTGAGCGAAGAGCCGTTCGAACTTCGTCACGCATACATCCTCGAGATGCGCCCGCGATTCCCCGAGGGTTCGTCATCTGCGATGCGCACGGTGATCTATATCGACAGCGAGGTGTACGTCTGGTTGGCCGCCGAATTTTACGATTCGACCGGCCTGACTGCTACCGCTATGCCGCTGTGGCGGATGCGGCCATCGTCGGAGGGCGGCAGCCTGTTCGATCTCGCGGGCAGCTTCTATCATCCCGAGAATCGCGGATCGTTCTTCCGTTCCCTGGTTCCCGCACACAACGAGTTTAAACAGGTGATCAATAGCGGCGACGTGACCGAAGGCGCGTTCAATCCGCTGATGATGCGCTGAGCCAATAGCTGCTTGTTATCAACAGGAGCTAAACAAGCAGTTAGAAACTCAAGATCCCTTCTTGCTGCAACTCTGCCCCCTTTATATATAGGTCAGCTATGCTCTCAGGGGGGAACCACTGGTATGGCGACGCGAGGATATCCGTTTGCCTCGGCAGATGAACAGCTGAAGCTTAGCGTTTGGGCCAAAGGCAAAATCTCCGATGGGTACAATGGGAATTTCTACCGCCGTGACGTATTCGGCTCCTGGATGCAGTATAGTGCGCATGGCGAGACGCTGTCCCACTTTGGTTGGGAGATAGCCCATATCAAGCCTATCGAAGGAGGCGGAACTGACGACCTTTCGAATCTTCAACCACTCCAGTGGGAGAACAACCGCAAGAAAGTTTGAAACCCTGAAAGCCGGCCCTTTTAGCCACAGCGTCTGACAGCTATTGATTGGTGATGCCCCTCGACGACGACGTCACAGCAGTCCGCGAGCCTCATCGCTTTGACCAGTCTCGTCTCGAACGTTACCTGCGCGACCACATGCCTGACTTTCGCGGTCCGCTCACGGTTCGCCAGTTCGTCGGCGGGCAATCGAATCCCACGTTTCTCATCGAGACTCACGACGCGCGCTTCGTGATGCGCAAGAAGCCGCCGGGTACTCTGCTTCCGTCGGCTCATCAGGTCGAGCGCGAATATCGAATCATCAAGGCGCTCGCCGCGACCGACGTGCCGGTTCCACGCGTTCATCTGCTATGCGAGGACGCCGGCGTCATCGGCACGGCGTTCTTCGTGATGGACTTTGTCGAGGGACGCGTCATGCGCGATCCGATTATGCCCGATTCGAATCCCGACGAGCGCGCCGCGTGCTACGACTCGATGAACGACGTGCTCGCGCGATTGCACCAGGTCGATTTTCGCGCGGTGGGGCTCGGTGATTTCGGCCGCCCCGACGGATACGTTGCGCGGCAGCTCGCTCGATGGACCAGGCAGTATGAGGCTTCGAAGATCGACGAGATTCCCGAAATGGATCGCCTGATCGATTGGCTGAACCGCCACATTCCCACGGCGGACGAGACCACGATCGCGCACGGCGACTACCGCATGGAGAATCTGATCTTTCATCCCACCGAGCCGCGGGTGATTGCGGTGCTCGACTGGGAACTCTCGACCCTGGGGCATCCGCTGAGCGACCTGGCGTGGGCCAGCCGTCCGTACCATTGCCCGCCCGGCATCGAAGGCGTGCTGAGTTTTCAGGGGATGGATCTGAAGGCGCTCGGAATTCCGGGCGAACATGAATTCCTTGGCGCATATTGCCGCCGCGTCGGCCGGGCCAGCGTGCCCGATCTGACTTACTTCGTGGCGTTCTCATTTTTTCGCGGCGCCGCGATCGCGCAAGGAATTGCGATGCGCGCGAAGCTCGGCAACGCCAGCGGTCCCGACGCCGCACTACGCGGCGCGAAGGCGCGACAGACCGCGGAACTCGGCTGGGCTGTAGCGCAGCGTGCATCGAAATCGTGAGCGCGTCGAACATCGTGAACCTCGACGCGGTTGCGCTCGCGCACGCGATCAAAAAGAAACAGGTTTCGTGCGTCGAGGTGATGAACGCTTATCTCGATCAGATCGAGCGCTTGAATCCTCAGGTCAACGCGATCGTCTCGATTCAACCGCGCGAACGTTTGATCGAGCAGGCGAAGGATCGCGATTCGCAACTCGCGCGCGACGAGTATCTCGGCTGGATGCACGGCTTTCCGCACGCGGTGAAAGACCTCGAGCCGACGAAGGGAATCCGTACGACCAAGGGATCGCCGCTCTTCAAAAATTTCTTCGCGCGCGACGACTCGATCCTGGTCGAGCGAATCCGCAGCGCAGGTGGGATCATCATCGGCAAGACCAACGTGCCGGAGTTCGGGCTCGGCTCTCAAACTTACAATCCGGTCTTCGGCACGACGCTCAACGCGTACGATCAATCGAAGACCTGCGGCGGCAGCAGTGGTGGCGCCGCGGTCGCGGTCGCGCTTCGAATGGTTCCGGTCGCCGACGGCAGTGACAACGGCGGCTCGCTGCGCAATCCCGCGGCCTGGAACAATGTCTTCGGATTCCGCACCTCAGTCGGCCGGGTGCCGTCGCAGTTCTACGAAGTTTTTATACCGTCGATTTCGGTGCACGGCCCGATGGCGCGGACGGTGCCGGATCTTGCGATGTTGCTATCCGTGATTGCCGGATACGACCCGCGCACGCCGCTTTCGATTCGCCAGGATCCGGCCGAGTTCGCAGGGCCGCTCGAACGCGACTTCAAGGGCGCGCGCATCGGATGGATCGGAGACTTCGGCGGCCAAATCCCCTTCGATCCTGGCGTGCTCGAACTCTGCGAGAGGTCGCTCAGGGTTTTCGAAACTCTCGGATGTAGCGTGGAAACCGCGACGCTCGACTACCCAATCGAGCCCGTGTGGCAGAGTTGGCTGACGCTGCGCGGCTGGCAAATCGCCGCTGAGTTCCGTGCGATTTATCCCGACCCTGCTCAACGCGCTCTGATGAAACCCGAGCTGCAGTGGGAAATCGAAAACGGCCTGAAGACGACGGCGATGGAAGTCGCGAACGCGTCGCGGGTGCGCACGGCGCGGTACCAAGCGGTGCTCAGATTCTTCGAGAAGTACGATTTCATGATCGCGCCCGCCGGCCAGGTCTTCCCGTTCGACGCGACCATCCATTGGCCCAAAGAAGTCGGCGGCGTCGCGATGGATACCTACCATCGCTGGATGCAAGTGATGATTCCGATCTCGATGTCAGGTTGCCCAGCGCTCAGCGTTCCCGCCGGCTTCAACGAAAGCGGCTTGCCGATGGGAATCCAAATCGTAGGCCCAAATCACTCCGAGATGGCATGCATGCAACTCGCGCACGCGTACGACCAAGCGACCAACTGGGCAACAAAGCGACCGCCGCCGCTATTGGCGAGGTGAATCTTTCTTTGCGGATTTTCGCATGAAGAACGCCGGGCTAACTTCTTCCAAGAGCGCGCTCGTGACCTTCCTTTTGGGATTACTGTCATGTGGCTGGACGATGATCGTCGGTCCAGTCGCGCTCACTAGAGGGTACGTGTCGTTTCCGAGTTTCTTCGCCGTCGCATTTACGCCTTTCATGCTGTCGACTTATGCAGTCGTCGTTCTGTCAGGATCGAGGTCCTGGTACGGATCGATGATTGGAGACAAGCAACAGTCGCTCGACCGTTTCCGCCGATACATGCTCATTTGGGTTCTGGGAGCTGCACTGGTAGGACTTGCCTTTTCCGTTTTTCATCTGCTTACTTCCGACGAGTCGTCCCAAACGATCCACATGTACGCGAGTGCAGGATTTCTGCTCATGGTTTTAGTTTCGCTCTGGGCTCCAAAGTTCGGAGTACTGCGGCAAAGGGTAGGTGAATAGTCAGTCGGCGGCGTGCGATTCGGACGGCGCAGGTGTTGGGCGCCCCAGCGCTCGGCGCCACAACCCCGACCATCCCGTGCTCAGCCGGTCCATGTACAGATAGATTACCGGCGTTGTGTAGAGCGTCAGCACCTGGCTTACCAGCAGGCCGCCGACGATCGCGATGCCGAGTGGGCGGCGCATTTCGGATCCGGTGCCGTTGCCGAGCGCGAGTGGCAGGCCGCCGAGCAGCGCCGCCGCCGTGGTCATCATGATCGGACGGAAGCGCAGCACGCATGCCTGGTAGATCGCATCGTGCGGCGATTTCCCGTCGCCGCGTTGAGCCTCGAGCGCGAAGTCGATCATCATGATGGCGTTTTTCTTCACGATGCCTATCAGCAGGATGATGCCGATAAGCGCGATCACGCTCAGCTCGATATGGAAAAGGAGCAGCGCGACAATTGCGCCGACCCCGGCCGACGGCAGGGTCGAGAGAATCGTGATCGGATGGATGTAACTCTCGTAGAGAATGCCGAGCACGATATACACCGCGAACAGCGCGAAGGCTATCAGGAAGCCCTCGTTCTTGAGCGAGTCCTGGAACGCTTGCGCAGTGCCCTGGAATGTCCCGCGGATGCCGGCGGGCATTTTGATCTGCGCCTCGGCCTGTGTGATTGCATCCACCGCTTCGCCAAGCGCGACGCCCGGCGCGAGGTTGAACGAGATCGTCACCGACGGAAACTGACCCTGGTGGTTGACTGCCAGCGCGGTCTGATCGTTCGCGAAGTGCGTGAAGGTGCCGAGCCTTACCAGCCCGCCAGTGCTCGAGCGGACGTAGATCAGGTCGAGCGAGGCGGGGTTCTGCCAGAACTGCGGCGCGACTTCCATCACGACGTGGTACTGATTCAGCGGCGTATACATCGTGGACACTTGCCGCTGCCCGAACGCGTCGTAGAGCGTGTCGTCGATCGCCTGCTGCGACAGTCCGAGTCGCGAAGCGGTGTCGCGATCGACGATGACGTTGGCTTCGAGGCCACTGTTCTGCTGGTCGCTGCTCACGTCGGCGAGAATTTTGACGGTGCGCAATTTCTTGAGCACCTTCGGCGCCCACGTATTGAGTTCCTTGAGGTCGTCGCTCTGAATCGTGAACTGGTATTGCGCGTTGCTGCCTCTGCCGCCGATTCGCAAATCCTGAACGGCCTGCAGATACAGGTTGACGCCCGCGATGTGCGCGACTTCCTTGCGGATGCGCCCGATAACCAAGTCCGCATTGATCTTGCGCTCGCTCAAGGGCTTCAGGCCGATATACATGTTCGCAGTGTTGGTCGCGCCGTTGCCGCCGGTGAACGCGATGACGTTGTCCACCGCAGGATCTTTGTCGATAACCCCGACCAGTTGGGCAAGGCGATCATGCATCGCCTGGAACGAAGTATCCTGGTCAGCCTGCACTGCGCCCATCAGGCGGCCAGTGTCCTGCTGCGGGAAAAATCCCTTGGGCACCACCGTGAACAGAAAAATGCTCAACGCGAGCGTGCCGAGCGCGACCATCAGAGTGAGCGGCTGATGGTCGAGAACCCACAACAGGCTGCTTTCGTAGTGATCGAGCATGCCTTTGAAAAATCGCTCGCTCACGACGTACCAGCGGTTATGTTTCTCCTCGCCATGCGGTTTAAGCAGGTGCGCGGCCATCATCGGAGTCGTGGTTAGCGAAATCACCAACGAGACGAGTACGGCGGCCGACAGAGTGACCGCGAACTCGCGGAACAGCCGGCCGACGATCCCCGACATCAGCAAAATCGGAATGAAGACCGCGATCAGCGAGACGCTGATCGAAACGACGGTGAAGCCGATTCCCGCCGCGCCTTTTATCGCGGCTTCGAACGGCGCCATTCCCTGTTCGCGGTAGCGCGAAATGTTTTCGATCACGACAATCGCGTCGTCGACCACGAAGCCGGTGCAAATCGTCAGCGCCATCAGCGACAGATTGTCCAGGCTGTAGCCGAACAGGTACATCACGCCGAACGTTCCAATGAGCGAAAGCGGAACAACGACTCCAGGAATCAACGTGGCGCGGATGTTACGCAGGAACAGGAACACCACCATGATGACCAGCGCGATCGAAATCAGCAGCGTCAGTTCGACGTCGTGCACCGACGCACGGATGGTGGTCGTGCGGTCCATGACCACCGTGAGCTTGATCGCGGGCGAGATCGAGGCGTGCAATTGCGGCATCGCCGCGTAAACGCGATCGACAGTATCGATGATGTTCGCGCCGGGCTGGCGGAATACGATGATCAACACCGCCTGCTTACCGTCAACCATCCCCGCCGCGCGCACGTTCTCGACCGAATCCCTGACCCATGCGATGTCCGAAAGCCGCACCGCTGACCCGTTTTGATAGCGAACGATGAGCGGCCGGTAGTCTTCGGCCTTGAGCAGCTGGTCGGTCGTGCTCAGCCCCCACGTCTGTGTGTCGTCCGCCAGTTCGCCCTTGGGTCGGTTCGCGTTGGCGTTAGCAAGAACGGTGCGCACGTCTTCGAGACCGACGCCCAGATTGCTCATCTGCGTCGGGTTCAGCTCGACCCGGACTCCGGGGAGCGCGCTTCCGCCGACGCTGACCTGGCCGACGCCTTCGATTTGCGAAAGCTTCTGCTCGAGGATCGAATCAGCCGCATCGTACATCATTCCCGGCCGCACGGCGTCCGAGGTCAGCGCCAGAATCAGAATCGGCGCGTCGGCGGGATTAACCTTTTTATAGGTCGGCTTGCTCGGCAGATTCGAGGGCAGTTGCCCGGCTGCCGCATTTATAGCGGCCTGTACATCGCGCGCAGCGGCGTCGATATTACGATTCAAGTCGAATTGCAAAACGATGCTGGTGGCGCCGAGATAGCTGGTCGAGGTCAGTTCCGTCAGACCCGCGATACGGCCGAACTGGCGCTCGAGCGGAGTCGCCACCGACGACGCCATCGTCTCCGGACTTCCCCCCGGTAAATTCGCCTGCACCTGGATCGTCGGGAACTCGACCTGTGGCAACGGCGAAACCGGCAGCAGCCGAAACGCGATCGCTCCCGATAGGGCGAGCGCGATCGTCAGTAGCGTGGTCGCAACCGGCTTTCTTATAAATGGCTCGGAAATGCTCATGACGCTTGAGCTGGAACGGTTCTCGCCACATCCTTCGCCCGCCAATTGGCAAATCGCGTCGCCATGCGGTCAAAGGTCAGGAAAATAACCGGCGTTGTGTAGAGCGTCAGCACCTGGCTGACCAGCAGGCCGCCAACGATCGCGATACCGAGCGGTCGGCGCAACTCGGAGCCGACCCCGGTGCCCAGCGCGAGCGGCAGGGCGCCGAGCAGCGCCGCCATCGTCGTCATCATGATCGGCCGGAAGCGCAGCAGGCAGGCCTGGTAGATCGCTTCGCGCGGCGGCTTGCCCTCCTCGCGCTGAGCTTCGAGCGCGAAGTCGATCATCATGATCGCGTTCTTCTTCACGATACCTATCAGCAGGATGATGCCGATGAGGGCGATCACGCTTAGATCCTGACCGCAGATCATCAACGCCAGAATCGCGCCTACGCCCGCCGACGGCAACGTCGAAAGAATCGTGACCGGATGGATGTAACTCTCGTAGAGCACGCCCAGCACGATGTACACGGTGATGAGCGCGGCGAGTATCAGTATCGGCTCGTTGCTCAGCGACGCGCGGAAGGCTGCCGCCGTCCCCTGGAACGAAGCCTCGATGCTCGCCGGCATTCCGATTTGCTGGCGCGCATTGTCGATCGCGGTGACCGCGTCACCCAGCGAATATCCCGGCGCCAGATCGAACGAGATCGTCACCGCCGGGAACTGACCTTCATGATTGACGGCCAGCGGCGCCGCACCCGGCTCGAAATGGGTGAAGGCGCTGAGCGGCACCTCGCCGCCGGTGTTCGATCGAATATAAATGTCGTCGAGCGCGTGCGGATTGCGCTGAAACCGCGGCGCAACTTCGAGCACCACGTGATACTGGTTCAGTTGCGTGAACATCGTCGACACCTGCCGCTGCCCGAACGCGTCGTACAGCGTGTTGTCGATCAGGTTCGGCGTGATACCCAGCCGCGACGCCGTCAGTCGATCGATTACGACGTGCTCTTCCCATCCGTCGTTTTGCTGATCGGTCGCAACGTTGCGCAGCGCGGGAATCGTCTTAAGCCTGGTGACCAGCTTGTTGGTCCAGAGGTTCAGCTCGTCGCTACTCGGATCTTCCAGGCTGTACTGATACTGCGTGCGGCTCACGCGATCTTCGACCGTGAGATCCTGCACCGGCTGCAAGTACAGCGTCATCCCGTTAACCGTCGCCAGCTTCGGCGCGAGGCGGTTGATCACCGTGGTGATATCGACCTTGCGCACGTCAAGCGGCTTCAAGTTGATCAGTATGCGTCCGCTGTTGACGGTAGTGTTGGTGCCGTCGATTCCGACGAACGACGACAAGCTCTCGACCGCCGGGTCCTGCAAGATAATTCGCGCCAAGGCCTGCTGGCCGCGCGCCATCGCGGCGAACGAAACATTCTGCGGCGCTTCGGAAACGCCTTGAATCACTCCGGTATCCTGCACCGGAAAAAATCCCTTGGGCACCACGATGTAGAGCACGATGGTCAGCACCAGCGTCCCGATCGCGACCATCAGCGTTTCCCATTCGTGCTCGAGCACCCATTCGAGCGTGCGGCCGTAAAACGCGATCGTGTCGTTGAAGACTTTTTCCGACCTGCGATAGAACCAGGTCTGCTCAGCTTCAGGTGTATGCCGCAGCAGTTTCGCGCTCATCATCGGCGTCAGCGTCAGCGAGACCACCGCGGACATCAGGATCGTCACTGCCAGGGTGACCGCGAATTCGCGGAACAGCCGGCCCACGATGTCGCCCATGAACAACAGCGGAATCAGCACCGCGATCAGCGAGACGGTCAGCGACAGGATCGTGAAACCGATCTGCTCGGAGCCCTTGAGCGCGGCCTGAAGCGGCGGGTCGCCTTCCTCGATGAAGCGCGAGATGTTTTCGATCATCACGATCGCGTCGTCAACCACGAAGCCGGTCGAGATCGTCAGCGCCATCAACGACAGGTTGTCCAGGCTGTAGCCAAGCAGGTACATCACGCCGAACGTGCCGATCAGCGACAGCGGCACCGCGATGCTCGGGATGATCGTCGCCGACAGGCTGCGCAGAAACAGGAAGATGACCATCACGACCAGCGCCACCGTGAGCATCAGCTCGAACTGCACGTCCTGTACCGACGCGCGAATCGTGGTGGTGCGATCGGTGAGAATCTGCACCTTAACCGACGCCGGCAGCGAGGCCTGCAAGCGCGGCATCAGTGCCTTGATGCGGTCCACGACGGCGATGATATTTGCGCCCGGCTGCCGCTGGACGTTGACGATCACCGCTGGGGTCAGGTCCATCCACGCCGCCGCCTTGACGTTCTCGGCGTCATCGACCGCATCGGCAACATCGGAAAGCTTGATCGGCGCACCGTTATGGTAAGCGACGACTAGCGGCAGGTAATCCTTGGCGGTGAGCAGTTGGTCGTTGGCGCCAATTGTGTACGCCTGCTGCTTGCCGTCGAAGTTGCCCTTTGCTTCGTTGACGTTGGCGCTGGCGATAGCGGTGCGCAGGTCTTCGAGCGTCATCCCGTACGACGCGAGCGAAGTGGGATTGGCCTGGATGCGCACCGAAGGCTTCTGCCCGCCGCCAATACTCACCAGCCCGACGCCGGGCAGTTGCGATATCTTCTGGGCCAGCCGCGTGTCCGCGAGATCTTCCACCTGGTCCAGCGGTAGTTCCTTCGAGGTCAGCGCGAGCGTGAGTATCGGCGCATCGGCCGGATTGGTCTTGCTGTAAACTGGTGGATTCGGGAGATCGGTCGGCAGGTAGGTGGCCGCCGCATTAATCGCCGCCTGCACCTCCTGCTCTGCAATATCGATGTTCAAGTTGAGATCGAATTGCAGCGTGATGACCGAAGCGCCGAACGAACTGTTCGACGTCATTTGCGTGAGTCCGGGAACCTGTCCGAATTGCCGCTCGAGCGGCGCCGTCACCGACGATGCCATCACGTCCGGACTTCCGCCGGGGTAAAACGTCATCACCTGGATCGTCGGATAGTCCACCTGCGGCAACGCCGACACCGGGAGTTGTTCGTACGCGACGAGGCCCGCGAGCATCAGCCCGACCATCAACAAGGACGTCGCGACCGGCCGCAGTATGAACGGGCGCGAAAGATTCAAGGGGTCGCGCTCCCCGGCGGGATTGCCGCAGTCTGCACGCTCACATGCGATCCCTGCTGCAGCTTGTCCACCCCGTCGGTCACCACCAGGTCGTTCGCTGCAAGACCCTTGCTGATCGCAACCACGTCGCCCTGGCTTGCGCCGACCGTCACCGGGCGCATCTCGACGGTATGATCCGGCTTGACCACATAGACGAACGCGCCTTGCTGGCTGCGCTGGAGGCCGGCCGCGGGAATCAGAATCGCGTTGGGAATCGTGTTCACCAGCAGCCGCGCGTTGACGAACTGATTGGGGAACAGCGCGTTGTCGTCGTTGGGGAAAGCCGCCTTGAGTTTGATCGTGCCGGTGGACTGATCGATCTGGTTGTCGGTCGTGAGCAGCGTTCCGGTGGCCAGCTTATGCTTCAGATCGCGATCGAAAGCCTCAACCGGCAATTGCGGATTCGCTTTCATCGCGGTCTCGAGGTTTGGCAGGTCGTCCTCGGGAATCGCGAAGTCAACCGCGATCGGCTGCAGCTGCGTGATCACCGCCAGTCCGGTCGCATCCGTCGCGTGAATGATATTCCCCGGATCCACCAGCCGCAGCCCAACTCGCCCGGTAATCGGCGCAGTGATTCGGCTGTAAATCAGCTGAAGTTTGGCGTTATCGACCACGCCCTTATCGCTTTCGATCGAGCCAGCGAACTGCCCGACCAAAGCCTGCTGATTATCCAGGTCCTGCCGTGCAATAATCTTCTGCTGGTAGAGTTCCTTGTCGCGCGCCAGAAGAATTTTGTTGTTTTCGAGCGTCGCCAGATCCTTTGCGAGCGTTCCTTCGGCCTGCGTCAACTGCACCTGGTAGGGACGCGGATCGATCTCCGCCAGCAGGTCGCCGGCCTTGACGATTTGTCCTTCCGTGAAATTGACCTTCATGAGCTGTCCGTCGACACGGCTCTTGACGGTGACAGTATTGTAAGGCGTCACTGTCCCAATCGCCGATATGTATTGCTTCAAATCGCCGAGCTTCGCCGGCACCGCCGCCACTGGAACGATCGGATGAGTCATGGCCGGCGCCGCCGTATCAGTGCTATTCCGTCCGGTCAGATAATAGATTCCAATCACCGCGACGATCAGCACTACTGCCCACAACCGCCACCGCTGAGCAGCTTTGTCGATCCAGCTGGACACTTCGGCGTCCTGCATATATCTCGAGGCGCCCGGCTTTCCGGTCGTGGGGCCGTCAGAATCCATCATCTTCTCTCGCCTCGTCTCCAAACTGGCAAATACCGATCCTGCATCTATTCTTGCAATTTTGGACTGGCCAGTCCATATTTCAAACAGGAGACGCTTGAGCGGGCCACCACGGATCTACGAATCCAATGATTGCAGGTTACCGATCGTGAGCGTCAAACGATTATCAGCTTCGCCGCTAATTCGCCGCAAGGAGGGCCGCGGCCGGCCCTCGACCCCGTTCCTGCGAGAACGAATTTTGCTGAGTGCCGCGGAACTCTTCGCCGAGCGCGAATTCGAGCTGGTCCTGATCGACGAAGTCGCCGCCCACGCCGGCGTCGGCAAAGGCAGCGTTTACCGCCAATTCAAATCAAAGGAAGAACTGTACGCGGCCGCGGTAATCAACGGTTTCACCGAACTGCAGCGCGAGATTCGCATGGCGCTCGGGGGATGCACCTCGATGCGCGATCAGATCGCGACAATAGTTCGGCACTCGATCAAATTTTTCTGGACCCGGCGACAGTTCTTTGCCCTGCTGCGCGACCCGAAAGCGTTGCCACCGTCGCAGGAGCGTCAGTATCGCGCTCAGCGCAATGACTTGTCACGCCTGGTGAGCGGAGTACTCGACGAAGGCATTAAGCGCGGTGCGATACGGTCCGGCATCGACACTCGCATCGCAGCCGAAGCGCTGCTCGGCATGATGCGCGGAATGAACCGCTACGGCCGCGAGTACACGACGCCGGATCGGGCAATCGATATCGTCACGTCAATCTTCCTCGACGGATACTCCGCGCGATAACATTCGATGCCGGAGGCTTCCATGCAGGATCTGATTCCCCTGGCGGAAAAAATCGCGGCGAAGCTCAAAGACCGGCGCGAGACCATCGCAGTCGCCGAATCGAGCACCGGCGGCCTCATCTCGGCGGCGCTGCTCAGCATCCCCGGCGCCTCGGCGTACTTCATCGGCGGCGCCGTCGTTTACACACTCAAAGCGCGGCGCGCGATGCTCGACGTCCCCGATTCCGCGTTCGCCGGAATCAAATCAGTCACCGAAGAAGGCGCGATGATCCTCGCGCGCGCCGCCCGCACCCGATTCGCAGTCACCTGGAGCATCGCGGAGATCGGCGCCAGCGGCCCCACCGGCAACCGCTACGGCGACGCAGCCGGCCACAGTTGCATCGCAATCGCCGGCCCCGTCGAGCGCTCTGTTACGGTGGAGACGGGCAGCAACGATCGCGTCGCCAACATGCGCACGTTCGCCGCCGCCGGGCTGAATTTGTTAATCCAAAGTATGTCGTTCTGATCCTAACCTCTCCTTGTCCTAGGAGAGGTCGGCGCGAGCCGAAGGTGAGCGACGGGAGTGGTACAACGCTGGCAGTTCAGTTGCACGTAGTTGTGCTGCTGTCGGGCCGCGGAGTTAGCCTCTTTGCATTGCGATTAAATGAGTTGGCGTTGGTGCTGTGTCAGGCGTCGCACCTCACCCGGCGACACCGCTTTTTAAGCGGCTTACGCCGACCTCTCCTGGGACAAGGAGAGGTTAGGATTTTTCACGGCGTCACTTCCGACAGCCGATCTACTTCGCGCAAACTCGGAAACAGCCGATACCACACCGCGACGATCACCAGCGTGCCGACCCCGCCGATGACTACCGCCGGCACTGTGCCGAACCATGTTGCCGTCACGCCGGATTCGAACTCGCCCAGTTCATTCGATGCGCCCACGAAAAGCCTGTTCACCGCGCTCACGCGTCCGCGCATCGCGTCAGGCGTCGCCAGTTGCGTCAATGTGGTTCGCACGTAAACGCTCACCATGTCCGATGCGCCGAGAATAAAAAGCGCCACCATCGAAAGCGTGAAGTTCCGCGACAAGCCGAAAACGATCGTTGCGATTCCGAAAATCGCGACGCACCAGAACATCGCGAGTCCCGCGCGCCGCGACAGCGCACGTTGTGCCATCGCTATTCCCAACATCGCCGCCCCGAGCGCCGGCGCGCTGCGCAGCAATCCCAATCCCAGCGGCCCGACATGCAGGATGTCGCGCGCATAGACCGGCAACAACGCAGTCGCGCCGCCGAGCAGCACCGCGAACAGATCCAATGAGAAGGCGCCGAGGATTAGCGGCTTGCGCCACACGTACGCAATCCCCGCCGTGATCCGCTCGAACACCGTCGTATCGGCCTCCACTTCGTAGCGCGCGCGGCGCCCGCCGATGCCCATCATCACGATCGCGATCGTCACGAACAGGATCAGGCACACGCCGTAGTCGACCGCCGGACCCAGGATGTAGATCGCTCCGCCAATCGCCGGCCCCGCGATCACTGCCACCTGCGATGTCGAAGAAGCCCACGCTACTGCCTGCGGAAATTGATCCTGCGGCACCAGCAGCGGAACGAAAGACTGCGATGCCGGCCCCGCAAATGCCCGCGCCGCACCGAACAGCGCGAGCACAATGTAGAACGGCCAGACCACGGCGGTCCGCGTCAACGCCAACCACAGAAACCCGCCGGACGCGACCGCGGTGGATAAATTGCTGACCACCAGGATCGACTTGCGATCGAAACGATCCGCAAGATGCCCCGCGGGTATCGTGCAGGCCATCATCGGCAGAAACTGGAAGAGCCCCGCGTAGCCCAGTGCCAGCGGTGTCCGCGCTATCGCGTAAATTTGCCAGCTAACCGCGACTGACTGGATCTGGGTAGCGAGAATCGCGAGGAACGCCGCGCCCAGGAAGCGGCGAAAGTCGCGATGCGCCAGTGCGCTTGAATTTACTTTCGCGGGCGAGGCATCCATCGGTTGCCTCCCCGTTTGTATTGGAACCGCGGCGCCGAAGCGACATTTTGCCAATCGGCACTCATCTCGATTAGGCTCGCATCATGGACAAGTCAGCGATTCGAACTCACGTCGATCGGCTTTGGGACGAATCAATCGTCGCCGAGCTGGTCGAGTACATTCGCATCCCCAACAAGTCGGTCGCGTTCGATCGCGACTGGAAAGCGCACGGCCACATGGACCGCGTCGTCGCGCGCTTCGAGGATTGGGCGCGCCGCCAGTCCCTCCGCGGGATGAAGCTGGAGGTCGTGCGCCTCGAAGGACGCACCCCGCTGCTGTTCATCGAGATCCCCGGCGACTCGGACGATTGCGTGCTGCTCTATGGCCACATGGACAAGCAGCCCGAGATGTCGGGATGGCGCGACGGGCTCGGCCCGTGGAATCCGGTGCGCGAGGGCGATCGTCTGTACGGCCGCGGCAGCGCCGACGACGGCTACGCGATGTTCGCGTGCCTCGGCGCAATCGGCGCGCTGCAAGCCAACTCGGTCAAGCACGCGCGATGCGTCGTGATTATCGAGGCATGCGAGGAAAGCGGCAGCTTCGACCTCCCTCATTATATTGCGCATCTCGCGCCGCGCATCGGGCAGCCCAGCCTGTGCATCGCGCTCGACTCCGGATGCGGCAACTACGAACAACTGTGGCTGACGACCTCGCTGCGCGGCTTGGTCGGCGGGCGCCTGCAAGTCGATATGCTCACCGAGGGCGTGCACTCGGGCGATGCCGGCGGCGTCGTGCCCGACAGCTTCCGCATCGTGCGCCAGTTGTTAAGCCGCGTCGAGGAGGAGTCAACCGGCAAGGTGCTCGGTAATGAATTCTACGCGACGATTCCCGACGCGCGCCTCAAGCAAGCGGCCGCGACCGCCAAAGTGCTCGGCGACGACATCTACACAAAGTTCCCGTTCGTCGAGCACGCACGTCCCGTCAGCAACGATCCCGCGGAGCTGATCCTCAACCGCGCATGGCGGCCCGCGCTCTCGATCATCGGCGCCGACGGCCTGCCGGCGACCAGTAACGCGGGCAATGTGCTACGCCCGGGCACGGCGGTGAGCGTGTCGCTCAGACTGCCGCCGACGGTCGATGCGAAAGTCGCGTCGCAGAAGCTGAAAAATATTTTGGAGAAAGATCCGCCTTACGGGTGCAAGGTGACGTTCCAATCCAACTGGGGCGCCAGCGGATGGGATTCTCCAGCGCTATCGCCATGGCTCGAGCGCAGCCTCGACGCCGCCTCGAATGACTACTTCGGCAAACCAACTGCGTACATGGGCGAAGGCGGCACGATTCCTTTCATGGGGATGCTGGGTGAGCGCTTCCCGAAATCTCAATTCCTGATCACCGGTGTGCTAGGCCCACACGCCAACGCCCACGGCCCCAACGAGTTCCTGCACATCCCAACGGCCAAGAAAGTGACCTGCTGCGTCGCAAAAGTGATCGCCGATCATTTCACTCGCACCAACAGTTAAGGAGGACGCCATGTCGATTCGACTTCGTCAGATTGCGCTGGTCGCTAACAAACTCGCGCCGGTGATCGAGGATCTGAAGGGCGTGTTCGGACTCGAGGTCTGTTACATCGATCCTGGAGTTGGAGCGTTCGGGCTCGAGAATTCGCTGCTGCCGGTCGGCAACAACTTCATCGAAGTTGTCGCGCCGATCAAGGAAGGCACCGCGGGCGGCCGTTACCTCAAACGGCGCGGCGGCGACGGCGGCTACATGGTCATCTGCCAATGCGAGAGTCATGCGGCGCAACTCGAGCGGCGCGAGCGCGCGATCGCGACGGGCATCCGAATCGCGTGGGAGCGAGAGAGCGGCGGGTATCACGTGATGCAGTTGCATCCGGCGGACACCGGCGGCTCATTCTTCGAGATCGATTGGGACGCGAAGGGCGAGCCCGAAGGCAACTGGGAACCGGCGGGCGGCAAGCGGATGGCGCAAGGCGAAACGAACGGAAGTCATCAGTGCGTATTCGGCGGTTGAGCTCCAATCACCCGATCCCGCCGGCCTCGCCGATCGATGGAGTAAAATCGCGGGCGTGCCGGTGCGCAAGGACTCGCGCGGCCGAATCGAGATGCCGCTCGACAACGCGAGCGTCCGCTTCGTCGAGGCGACCGACGGGCGCGGCGAAGGGCTGTCGGGAATCGACATGGTCGTCGCGGATCGCGCGAAGCTGAATTCCGCCGCCGAGCGCCGCGGCTACAAAACCACCGGCGACCAACTGACGATCTGCGGCACGCGCTTCTACTTAGTCTAGCCAAATCGCTAGTCTCGCGATGTGCGCAGGATACTGCTCATCGTTGGCATAGTCGTTGGCGCGGTGGTGCTGATCGCGCTCGGGCTGACCGCGTACGCATTCTTCAATCTGAGTTCGATCGTCGCGCACAACGAGAAGCGAATCCTCGCGCGCGTGAGCGATGCGCTTGGCCGGCCGGTCCAGGTCGGGAAGATACAGGCGCAGATGGGATGGGGCGTCTCGGTCGAAGTGAGCGGGCTCACGATTGCAGACGATCCGGCTTTTTCGCAAAAACCGTTTCTCGCCGCCAACGACGTGTCAGTGGACGTCGAGTTTCTTCCACTGCTGCGCGGCGAGGCGAAGGTCACACGGCTCGAACTGATCAAGCCCGACATCCGGCTCGTGATGAACGCGGGCGGCGATCTGAATGTGAGTACAATCGGGTCGAGTCCTGAGGATGCCGCCCGAAAAGCGGCGCATGCGCCGAACCGTCACGGCCACAATCGATCGTCGCTTGGCGACCTGTCGATCAAGGCGCTCAGCATCGAGGACGGCCGGATCTATTTCAACGACCTTGGCGAAAAGGCGACGCCGATTCACGTCCGCCATCTGGACCTCGACGTGACAAACTTCAACGCCGCTTCGGCGTTTGACATCGCCACGAAATTTGCCTTTCCAGGTGATGTGCAGAACGTCGCCGCGTCGGGGAAGATCGGACCGTTGCTCAATCAAGGCATGCTGGACGCCTCGGGAATACCCGTCGATCTGACGTTCAAGCTCGATTCGATTCTGCTCGACAGTCTCCGGCCGCTCGCTGATATCGGTTCGGATATTCCGCCGGGGCTTTCGATTCCCGACGCCGCGTCGATTGGCGGGACTCTTCGCGGTACGGTCGGCAAACTCGCAATTGCGCTCAGCACCGACCTGACTGCGAACCGGGTCGCATACTCGACGGTGCTCAGCAAGCCCGCGGGAACTGCGATGACGGTGAATGCGAACGGCACCTGGGGCGATCAGCTCGAGATAGCAAGCATCAACTTGAAGCTGTCCGATCTCGAGGTGACGGCGAGCCGGTTTGCCGGTTTTTCAACTGGCGGCGCGCAACCCGCAACGCAGCAACCCCTGACCGCGCAAATCGATTCCAACAGTTTCAACCTCGCCAATCTGAGCCCGATGATCACTGCTGCGGCCGCGTACGGCGTCGCGGGCACCAGCGAAGTTCACGGCGCGGTGAAACTCGGCAACAACGCACCCGCTATCGATGGAACCGTGACGCTGAAACAAGTCGCGCTGAAGCCGCCGTCGTGGCAGAGCGGAGTCAGCGATCTGAATGGATCGGTTCGGTTTGCCAACGGCGTCGAAACGATCGAGCCGACCGGCTTCACCTTCGGTTCCGCGCACGCGAACATCGAAGGACGAGTCGAATCGTTGAGCCCGCTGAAAGCGAGTTATTCGTTGAAGGCCGACTCGGTGAAGCTCGCGCAGATACTCGCCAGCCGTCCACCGACGGACGTGATCAACGGGCTGCTGGTCAACGGCATTGCGGACGGCGAGCTGGCTGCGCCGCGAATCAGTGCGACGATCAAATCCACCGACGGATCGCTCCAGAATGTTTCATATAACCATCTCGATTTGACGGCGGCCTACTTTAACCGCCGGGTATCGGCGCGTCCGCTCAACGTCGGATTGTTTGGCGGCTCGCTGGGAGCGAATGCGGATGCGGTCCTCGGCGACGTGCCGACTTTCAACGTCACCCTCGCGATGAGAAATCTGAACATGGAGGAGGCGCTGCGCTCGCAGAATATCGATGCGGCCGGAAGGTTGCGCGGATTCCTGACCGGCAACGTGGCGGCGTCGGGCAGCGGCGCGGATTGGAATCGAATCAGGCCGACTCTTCGCGGCAGCGGCCGAGTGGCGATCGCTAACGGTAAGCTGGTTGGCGTCAATATCGTGGCTGACGCGCTCAACGCGGTCGCCGCGGCGCCGGGCGTCAGCCAGCTCGTGAACGTGGCCTTCATGTCGAGTCATCACGGGCTGCTGGTCGATCCGGACACCGAGCTGAAATCCGCGAGCATGAGCTTTCAGCAAGTAGGGCCGCGATTCACAACGCACGATCTCTTCGTGCAGTCGCCGGACTACGCGATCACGGGCGACGGCTGGTTCGACATGGACAAGAACATTGAGATGAACGCCGACATCCGCCTCGCGCTCGGACTGCAAGTCGCGATTCCGGTGACGGTGAGCGGGCAACTGCCTGGAGCGCGGGTCTTGCCGGACGTGCCGAAGCTGGCGGAGCGCGTCGCGATGGGCGCGATTAACACGCCCGGCAATATAATCCGCGGCGGTGTGAACGCGGTCGGCTCGGTGGTCGGCGCGCCTTCAGCCGGCTCGGCGATTCCGTCGATTCCCAATCCGATTAATGCTCTCAAGAAACTGTGGCATTGAGCACAGCGGGGGCTTCCGCGTCTAACGGTTGAGCAAACCAATCGTGCCGACGATCCACACGACGGTCACGATACCGAAAATCACGCCCGGCAATTCCGAAAGGAAGCAGTTCTGGCACATAGTGAGTCCCTCGCTCTTGGTCGGAGAAATCACGAACCCGCGAATCGCCGCCACTTGTTTCTGATTGAGCATCGAAGTCATTTTGTTCGCCTCCTGATGGAACAACGTCTTCACCTCTAAGGCGTTAAAACGCCCTGAACGAGTGGTTCAAATGAGGCGAACGGAGCGAACGATTAGCGAAAAGGATTCAGTTACGGAAGGATGTCGAAGCGTCCAAATCGATGCGGCCGATAAATTTCGAAGTCTTGACGGTCAATGGTAAAGACGCGCCGAAGGTTGTCGCGCTCAGCGACGCGCACCAAGGCTGCATCTGCGAGATCCATGGGCAGATCGCGATACTTCCACATGAGTTCCCGCATGCGAGGCCAATCGTCAGGACCGAGTCCGGCAAACTGTACGCTTACGAGGTCGATCATGTCCCATAAAGCCCGCTGGGCCGGTGCACTAGCGCGTAGCAAATGCATCGCTTCGGTAAAGGCCGGCCAGACCGTTATGAGTGGGTCGCGGATGGTCGCAAACGCCGCGACGCATCGCTGATTATAGGGATCGCTGCGGTCAATTAGCGCGACGAGAGGACCGGCGTCGACTAGAACGCTTGGCATTCCTTTCTTCTTGCAGCATTCGTGCGAACCGCTCGCCGGTGCGCTCCGACAAATTCATCCCGCCGCTATCCCAGGAGCCTATCAGATGAGCCACCAGCTCGTAGGGCGTAGGCTTTGACTTTGAGACCTGCGCCTGTTGGTTTCGCATTGTCGCCAGCGCTTGGCGCACCACTTCGGACTTTGTTAGCCCACGCTCTCGCGCAACTCGCTCAACGAAAGCGGCGGTCTGCGGATCGATTCTGATGTTCAGGGCGGCCATCACCAAATTTGTATCACAGCGTGTAATACAAAGCCACCTTGAGAGGACTGGTTTGTTAACGCCGAGTGAGCTTGTCTACTTCGGCGAGTTCTTCTGCTGACAGTTTCCAGTTGCCGGCTTTGACGTTCTGCGTCACCTGCTCCGCGCTGGTTGCGCCGGAGATTACGCTGGAGACTTGCGGTTGCGACGCGAGCCACCCGACTGCCAGCTCGAGCATCGCATGCTCGCGGCTGCTCGCGAACTTCTCGAGCTTTTCGAGGGTCGCAAAGTTTTCGTCCGTGAGCGCCTGCTTCGCCATCCGCTGCACCAGCGAAAGCCGCGTGCCCTTTGGCGGCTCGGCGCCGCGCTTGTATTTGCCGGTGAGAAATCCACTTGCCAATGGAAAGTAGGGCAGGATGCCTACGCCGAATTCGCGGCATGCGGGAATCAGTTCGCGCTCGATGCGGCGGTCGAGCAGGTTGTACTGATTCTGCGCGGAGATATATGAGGCAAGTCCGCGGCTGCGGGAAATCCAGTGCGCATCGACCGCTTGCCACGCCGCGAAGTTGCTATGTCCGATATAGCGGACCTTGCCGGCGCGCACGAGATCATTGAGCGCTTCGAGCGTCTCATGCTGCGGCGTTTCGGGATCGGGCTGATGAATCTGGTAGAGGTCGATATAGTCGGTGCCAAGTCGCTTCAGGCTCGCCTCGGCGGCCGCCATGATGTAGCGGTACGATCCTCCTTTCAGATAAGGACCGTCGCCCATCGCCATGCCGAACTTGGTCGCGACGATAATGTCGCGGCGGCGATCGCCGAGCGCCTTGCCGAGCAACTCTTCCGAGCCGCCGCGATTGCCGTAAATGTCGGCGGTGTCGAACAGCGTGATGCCCTCGTCGAGCGCCTTATGCACCACGGCGCGCGTCTGTTCCGCGTCGCATCGCATGCCGAAGTTGTTGCATCCGAGGCCGACCGCCGAAACCTTGAGTCCGGAATTTCCGAGATTGCGATATTCCACGATCTATCCTTTTGTGAGCTTCATGCTGCGGCTTCGGGAGGAAAGAACACCAAGGTTCGCACCTCGACGCTTTCGCGCGCCGCGGCGTCCGGCGGACTCGAGGGATCCTCGAAAGCGGAATGCGCGGTGAAGCGCGCTCCCCGTCCGTCGGAGTCGTAGCACTTGAGCAATAGCACTTCTTCCTTTTGCTGATTCGGAATGTAGTACCATCGATGATTCGGATTATACGCGACCGAGTACACCTCGCCGTCGCGATCGCGATATTTGAGCACGTGCTTGACGAAGTCGTCCTGCACCATGCTTTGTGCGTCGCAAACTGCCAGCGGAGATTCCTGCACCGGTCCGCGAATCGGGCGCCAGACGTTGATTACCGCGAAGCGATTCTTGAGCAGTGCATCAGCGTTGTCCGGCAGAAGATCGCGCACGCGTTGCGGCCCACTCTTGAGCGTGTAGTCGTTGTGCGCGACCTTGACCGGCTCCTGCGCGCCGTTTTCATGGCGCTTCGCCATCGGTCGCGATCGCACGTTATGGTCGAACACGTGCACTTTGACGGCGCCGGTAAATTCGCGGACCATCCGCTCGACTTCGGGATAATAAACACGCCGAACTTCTTCGGGGTCGTAAAAATTCTCGACCGCGGTGTTCTGACGCGTCACCGCAAAGCCTTGGCGGTCGAGAGACAGCTCGCTCATAATCGTGCGGGCGCTGTGAATCGGCACGGTAAACTTTGCGTAGGTTCCGGTCCGCGCGGGGACGCCCGGCGGCGGCTTGAAGTTGTAGCTGACCGGGCGCTGCTCTTTGTCGGCAAGATAATTGAGCACGCCGCTGACGTAATCGGGACTGCTGTGCGTCGCAAGCTCGGTATTGGGTGTCGTCATAGGAAGTACTCCTGGGTTCCTTCCCCTTTGCTACGGCAGCCCGCGCGGCGGGTCAAGCGCGATTCTGACGAAGGTGTCAATATTCAGCGGATGCCCAAGCTGCGCGACATACTGAAGCCGCGGCCGCGAATCCTGTTCGTCGGCATCAATCCAAGTATTCGCTCGGAGCAAATGGGGCATCACTTTGCGAGCCCCGGCAATCCGTTCTGGCGACTGCTGTATGCGGCGCGGCTCGTGCCCGAGGAACTTACCAGCGAGCGCGACGCGCGCCTGATCGAGTTCGATCTGGCGTTGACCAGTCTCTGCCCGCGCGCGACCCGGTCGGCTGCGGAGTTGACCACCGCTGAAATGATCGCGGGACGAGAAGCGCTCGCACGAAGGATTCGACGGGTGCGTCCGCGCGTGGTCGCATTCGTGGGAGTGAGCATCTACCGGCGATTTTTTGGAGTCGCGCAAGGCGACGGTGCGGGTCCCAAGAAGGAGCAAATATTCGGCGCGCGCGTTTTCGTGTTGCCGAATCCCAGCGGCCTGAATGCGAGCTACCCAGGATTCAAGCACAAGTTGATATGGTTCGAGCGCCTGCGTAAGTTCTCCGAGAATCTGTGAGTTCTCTTGCAGTCCAAGTGGCACAGGCTTCAGCCTGTGATTCTTTCCTGGATTTATGGACTAGAAAATCACAGGCTAAAGCCTGTGCCACCAAAATCAATAACCTGAGAGCAAAATGGCGTCCTCGCCATTTTGCGATTAATACTGGGTGCAGGGGTCACCCCTGCCGAAGGAGGTGTGGAACCCACCGCGGGTTCCACATTCAATAAAGTGATTTCCCCTTCCCTCGCGTCAGCCCCTTCCTGCCGCTCGCATTGCTCGCTTCGTCAGGATGACACGCAGACTCTCCCCGCATCCAGCCGCCACTCGATACTCGTGCATCTGCGCGCCAGCGCATCGTCGTGCGTCACGATCACCATCGCGCCCGGATATTCGACCAGCGCTTCCTCGAGACGTTCGATCGCCGGCATGTCCAGATGATTGGTCGGCTCGTCGAGCACCATCGCCCACACCTGGCGCCCAAGCCCATAGGCCATCGCGAGTTTGCGCGCTTCGCCGGGACTTGGCGCTGCGGATTCGAGCAGCCGATCAGGATCGATTCCCAGCGCGGCGACAAGTGTGAGCACGTGGCCGCGTTCATGCGGATTCAGTTCGCGGACCGCATCG
Source organism: uncultured delta proteobacterium (assembly GCA_963794325.1). Classification (GTDB taxonomy): domain Bacteria; phylum Desulfobacterota; class Binatia; order Binatales; family Binataceae; genus Binatus. Next base: position 798,284 of record CAWCDG010000004.1, read on the forward strand.
AGCATCGCGACACCGTCGCGAGCGGTCAGTTCCTGGGGCAGATACAGAATGCGCTCCGCCGCGACACGCGCCCCGCGGATCATCGCGGCCAGCAAGGTAGTCTTGCCGATTCCATTGGGACCGGCGACGCGAATCTTCGCGTCTCGCAACACTGCTAGGTGGACCTCTTCGAGAATTCGCGCGTCGCCCGCGTAAATCGCAGCCTCGTCGAGCGTGAAAACCTTGGCCACCGCCGCCGCCACGTAATCGACGAAAATTGAGCGGCCCTTTGCCTTGCGGAATTTGTACTCGCCGATCTTTTCCGACACCCGATCGACGCTCGCCCGCAGCACCGCCGCGTCGCGCGAGATTCTCTCCGACGCCATCCGCGCCTTGCCCTTGGCGAGCATACTGGTCGCGTCATGATCGCCGCGAAACTTCATCCGCTTGCGGGTACCGGCATTTGCCTCCGCTTCCGCTGACACCGCGAGCCGCCGCTTGTCCGCGAGCCTGTGTGCGAGATTCTCCCGCTGATGCTTCAGCCGTTCGTATTCCGCATAGCGCTCGCGCTCCTCGGCCTCCCACGCGCACTTCGCGTCGGAGTAGCCGCCGCGCCAGATCCGCGCCGTTCCGTCATGCACGCGCACGGTGTATCGCATGATCCGATCGAGCAGCGCGCGATCGTGCGACACTATGATGCCGACGCCGCGAAAGCGCTCGAGGCCCTCGATCAACAGGTCGCGCGCCTCGACATCAAGATGGTCGGTCGGCTCATCGAGCATCAGCACCGCGGGCTCGGCTCCCAGGGCCGCGCCGACTTGCCATCGCTTGCGCTCCCCAGGCGACAACGTCGGCCATCGCTCCAGTGAGAAACCGTCGAGCCGCAACTCGCCGTGGATTCGCCGCGCGACGCCATCGGTCGCGCGCGCGAACGCCGCAATCTCAGGCGTCATCGCTTCGACCGTCTGCGCGCACGCACGAATCACTCCGCGCGGCGGATCGAGATTGACGTGACCGGCCGACGGCTCGAGCTCGCCTGCGATCAGTCGCAGCAACGTAGTCTTGCCCGCACCGTTGGGCCCGACCACTCCCGTCCATCCGGATGCGAGCGTGAGCGTGACGTCGTTAAGCGTGGAAACCGAATCGGTATATGAAAAAGAGAGACCTGAAAGTCGCACGAACATAATAGCTGCTCCACAAAAACGCCCGCGCGCCGAAAAATTCGCACGAGCTGTTGTCCGAAGACACCAACGATGGAGTAGCTACTTCCGCACGCCTTCAATCTCTCCTGTTCTGGAATGTAGTTGAAACTATCTGCACGACCGGCGCGAATCAATCACCGCCAGCTACGCTGATCCGCAATAGAATCGATTGTGACGGGAAGGGATTAGCGGAGAGGTTCGTCATTTCGCGCTCCCGGTCTGAGTCGCCTCCGGATTCGGAGCAATCTCCGGTTCCTTCACGCAACTCTGTATCTCACTCTGCGCCTGGTCCGTGTCCACCGGGTTGAGATGCGGGACTCCCGTCAGCCAGCCCCATCCAAGTTCTTCCCTGACGTAGTACGAGCGCCGCTCGGTGTCGAATTCGACTTCGTCGGTCTGGTCCGTCGTCATGCTGCAAACGACCTTCTGCCCGGCTGGAACGATGAACGCATGATAGCCGCCCGGACCGATTCGCGCGGTGTCCTCGCCGCAGGTTACCGCCGGACGAAGCGCCGACGATCCATAACTGTACGGCCGATACACGTAGATCACGGCATTGCCCGGTGGCGACGAGATCTTTTCGAAAGGCGTCCCCTGCACGGCGCATCCGATTGCCGTGGACGCGATCACGCCGAGCATCAATAACAGCAGCCCGCGATTCATGGTCCAGCGGATGTAGCCGGAGCTTTTCCGGCGCTGCCGACAGCTTTCGCCAGCCGCGCTTCATCGCTGTAGATCTTCTGATCGATCCTTTGCCGCACTGCCGCGCGTGCAGCTTCGTCCACCTCGGCGTGGGTCACGTTGTGGTACATGTTGTACGACTCGGAGGCGTGCTCCTTGGCGGTGTAGTCGGCAAGAATCGTGTCGCCGTCGCTGATCGACAAGGACGCAAACGCCGTGACGCCGATATCGCCGAGCGGAGCACCGATCAGGTTGGCCGGATCGAGCGCGGAAATTGCCAGCGGCACGTGATAGTCGTCGTGCGTCAATTCCTCGCGATAGGTGAACGTCACCGGCGAGCTATCCGCCAGGGACATCGCGATCGCCGGCGGCAGTTCATTGGGATCGCCGGAAAGCAGCTTGCCTTTGAACGGCAACGGATGAGCCGGCACATCGGCGACCTTGGGCGCAATCACCAGTTGCGCGTGCGATTGATCCGCGACCCCGGTTTGCGATTGCGATTGCGCTTGGATCGATTGTTGGCTGCTACATCCGGACACGGCGATCGCAGCAAAAAGGACCGCGAGAACAAATTTATGTCTCATGACCTGGCGGCGCTGCTTCTCTAAGAATCTCGCCGCGCCGTATCCAGATGATATCAGAAAACTCAGCGCTCCTTGACGATGCCGCTGGCGACATAAACCGTCCCGCCCAGCATTTGTTCGACCCCCAGCTCTTGCAAAATACCCTCGAGATGGCTCCACGGGCGCGCCAGACCCTCGAGCGTGCTGGTCGATCGCAACGCCGCGTTCCACACGAATAGATTCAGCGGCATCGTGCGGACCGGCGCCCACTTGAGTCCGGCCGCGACCACCCGCGCGCCCGGCTTCAGATAGCTGACGACGTTGGCGAGCGCCTTCGGCGTGCGCATTATGTCGTGCGTAAAATGGAACAGCGCGGCATCGGCGGCAATCGGGATCGCAGCCTCCTCGACCGAAGCCGAGATCAACTCGACGTTCTTCCAGCTATTCTCCTCCGCCCGCGCACGCGCCCGCTCGAGCATCTCAGGACTCTGCTCGATTCCGACGATCGAGCCTGTAGGGCCGACCAGTCCTTCGAGAGCCGTGAAGCTAAGCCCAGTGCCGCATCCGACGTCCAAAACGCGATCGCCCTTCTTCAGCCCCAACCGATCGATCGCCTGATGTCGAATAGGCTCGAACAACAACAGCTCGAGATCGTAGATCCGCGCGCGCGACCGATACTGCCGCAGCGCAGCCGACCGATTCGGCGTAAACAGCCGCGCAAATCTCTGAACCGGTTGCGATCGATCGTCAGGAGGATTGTCCACGCTCGATGCCTCGCCCTACGAAATATCACGAAACCCCCGCGCCGTCGCGCTCGATTCCAGCGCCCTCACCCGTCGGACGACATGAATGTCGTCTGCCGACCTCTCCCGGTTTGCGGCTGGCGCCCGAGTCGCCAGCCGCGGGAGAGGTAATTCAAGATCCGGGATTCTTCGCTACGCTCTAGAATGACACAAAAAAATTCTAACAGGGGCGAAGCCCCGCATCTTGTCTTGATACCGGGTGCAGGGGTCACCCCTGCCGAAGGAAGCGTGAAACCCACCGCGGGTTTCACTTTAAAATCAAGTGATTTACCCTTCCCCCCATGCTCGCCAGCGAGCCGCGCTCACTTACTAGCCAGGCGCCGCCTTCACATCCCCTTGCCGCTCATGCGCAGGCGGCGGCCAGTCAAACGAACCCCCGTGGTTTCATCGACTACCACCGGACGCACTTCGCGGCCCGTTTCGTTGTCGACCAGAATCACCGGCGGACCGTCTTCGCCCCATAGCCAGTCGCTGCCCCATCGCCACATCGCGGCCAGCACGTCCCAAAACGCCTTGCCCTTGTCCGTCAGCCGATACTCGAAACGCGGAGGGCGATCCTCGTACGAGACTTTTTTCAGCAGCCCTTCATCGACCAGCCGATCGAGCCGCCGGGCGAGCACTGCGCGCGGGACTTTCAGCGCGCGCTGGAAATCCTCGAAGCGGCGGCGTCCCAGGAACGCCTCGCGCATCACGAGCGGCGTCCACCAATCGCCGACCAGGTCGGTGGTGCGCGCGATTGGGCACGGCCACTGATCGAACCGGGTTCGCCGCATCAGGCAACCGCCTCGATTCGCGCCGGCACGTGCTTGTGAAATGGCGTGCCCGCGAACCAGTCGCGATCCTCGGTCACCGTAAGCTCGTTCGGCGCGACCCCGTGCTGAAATTCCTGTCCTTCGCGGTCGGGGTACCACAGTCCCGTTCCGTTCGGCAGCGCGACGTGCCCAGGCAGCATCGTATCCGTCAGCTCGACCACACTCTCCGCGCTCGCACGCTTGGTCGTGATACGTACACGGCCGCCGCTTTGAACTCCAAGCGCGGCGGCGTCAGCCGGGTTCATCCAGAGCGCGCCCGCCGGATCCTTAGGACGCCAACCCGGATCGCGGATGATCGTGTTCGCGGTGCCGGATCGCCGCTGGCCCGCCGAGAGCACGAATGGAAATTCAGGATCGTGCGACGGCTGCTCGTCGCGCAGTGATTTGAGCTCAGGCATCAGCTCGCCGATAGTCAGATTGATCTTATTGTCGTGAATTCTGCGCCAGGTTTCTTCGTATGAATCGACACTGACCACGACGCCCGATCGCTCTTTCAAAATCGCGTCGAACAGCGCGTTGCCGAGTGCCGGACCTTCTTCGATGAAGCCCGCGCGGCGCAACGACTCCGGATACCTGCGCGCGAAGTTTTGCGCGATACCGAACAGTGACGCCGCATTCTCGTTGCCCTTCCCCAGCGTCGGACCGAGAGTCTCATACAGCAGCACCGTTATTACTTCCCCCAGATGCGGCCGCTCGGACACGACTCGCATCAGCTCCATCGCGTAGGCGGCCCTGCCCTTGGCGGCCGCTGCGTGCAGAGGCGCAACGTCTTCATCGGTCATCGCGCCGATCGCGCGAACCAGCCGGCGATGGATTTCTCCCTCGGGCAGCGTTCCGGGAATCGGATCGAGAATCGGCGCGCGCAGCGTGAACGTATTCGCGTAGTCCGTCTCGGTATGGAACGCCGCGCCGAAGAAAGTCGCTTCCCATTTTTCGTACTGCGACGACGCCGGCAGCACGTAGTGCGCCTCACGCGCGCTCTCGCTCATCGCAACGTCGATGACCACGACAAATTCCAGCGCCCGCAGCGCCTCGCGCATCCGCGTGCTGTCGGCGACCGAGTGCGCGGGATTTTCGCTTTCAATGAGCATCGCGCGGAACCGCTTGGGATGGTCCGTCAGGATTTCATCGGGGATCACGTTGGCCGGGATCATTCCGCCGATGATGCGATGCCCGCCGACCGGACTGGTCTGCGATGACAGCGCTCCGCCGAACATCCCGGTCAGACTGGTTCCCGCATTCATGCCGCCGCGCTTCCCGACGTTCCCGGTCACCGCGAACAGAAGTTTCTCCAGGTATGAGTTGAGGGTGCTATGCAGCGACTGCTCGATCCCTAAGTCTTCGTAAACCGAAACGCTCGACGCGCGCGCGATACGCCGGGCGACGTCGCGAACCAGCGCTTCGTCGAGGCCCGCCCGCGCACAATAATCCGCCACCGGAACGTCGCTCAGCGCCGCGAACAGTTCGTCGCTGTTTTGCGTGCGATCGCGAATGTAGTCGTGACTGATCAGATCCTCTTGCACCAGCACGCCGAGGATCGCTGAAAGACAGAACGCATCCGTGCCCGGACGCACTCTCAAATGGTAGTCGGCCATCTCCGCGGTCTCCGTGCGGCGCGGATCGATCACGACGAGCGCGCGGTTTGGGTCTGCCGCAATGTCGCGGAGAATCGGACGCGCGCGCTGGAAGCCATGCGACTGCCATGGATTCTTGCCGACGAATACCGCGACCTCCGCTTGCTGATAGCTTCCGCCGAGTCCCGTTCCGAAAAGCTGATGGTCCACCCAGAACTCGCCGGTCTTTTCCTGCGCAAGAGCGTTGGAGCTGAACACCGAACCAAGCGCGCGGCGCGTCGACGCACCATAACTGCCGCACAGATGATTGCCCTGTCCGCCGCCGCCGTAATAGAAGATGCTCGCGCCGCCGTGGGCATCCCGCACTTTCTTGAATCCCGTCGCGACCTCGGCAATCGCGGTGTCCCAATCGATTTCCTCGAAGCTGCCGTCGGGACGCCGCCGAAGCGGTGACGTCAGCCGGTCGCGCCCGTTCTGGTAGTAGTCGATTCGCTGCGCCTTCTCGCATGCGTAGCCCTTCGACGCGACGTGATCGCGATTTCCACGGACCCGAGTGATGCGACGCCCGTCGAGTTTTACTTCCACGCCGCAGTTCACGCTGCACAGGATGCAAATAGTTTTCTGCCAGTCGTCGCTCATAGCGGGCCTCCCTGTATCCAGTTCATCTAAAGAACTACATAGTTCAACAAGAGAATGAACTATCTTTCAATTCCACGCAATCGGAAAAAATTCGGCCCGCCGGGTTCAAATCACGATCTACGGCTCCTTCCTTCCGGCCGCACTGAGATGAACTGGCGGAGGGGGGAGGGAGTCGAACCCTCCGGCAACAATATTAGCCGCCAAGCCGGTTTTGAAGACCGGTGGGGCCACCGGGCCCCTTCCTCCTCCAGCCCTTGTTTATTAAGGGGTTACAGCGATTTGCACAACCTGAGAATCGGCTCGAGTGCCACTTACTGCCCACAATTTTCGGATTCGGTTTTCCGCAAAGGTCAGAAGCATGTAGCCTTGGCGATTCCGCCGGAACCTTTTGAGACTCCTGGCTGCCTCGCTACCTTGGTGGTTTGGTAATGCTCGCGCCTCCACGTCAAGAGCGCTATATCATCGAGCAGGTTTTCAGCGAGATGCATCCATCGGAAGATCAGCTCCGGATCATGATCGATACCATGCCCGCACTGGCATGGTCCTGTCTGCCCGATGGCGCCAATGAATTTACCAATAAGCGATGGCGCGATTATACCGGGCTTTCACAGGTCGAAGCTCTCGGGTTGGGATGGCAACGGACATTTCATCCGGACGATTTGGGAAAGGTCATGGAGAATTGGCGCGCCGTTCAGGCTTCCGGAGAACCGAGCGGGGCGGAAGCCCGCATGCGGCGGTTCGACGGAGAGTATCGCTGGTTCCTGATTCGTGCCGAACCGGTTCGCGACCAGCACGGTAACATCGTCAGATGGTTCGGAACGAGTACGGATATCGAGGAGCTGAAGCGAGCCGAGAAGGAGCTTCGCGACCTAGTTGACTACGTTCCACAGCTCATCGTTATCCGTGAACCCGATGGACGCAGTCTATACGCCAACCGAGCTACCCTTGAGTATCTTGGCCGCACCTTCGAGGAGTTTCTAGAACCAGGCTTTGATCAGACAGTGATCCATCCCGACGATTGGGACAAAGTGACGAGCGCGAGCCTGCGGGGCTCCCACCCTGTGCAGTTCGAACTCGAAGCACGAATGAAGGGGAAGGACGGCCTCTATCGCTGGTTTCTGTATCGCTTCAATCCTCTGCTGGACTGTGACGGACGCGTCCTTCGTTGGTTCGTGACGGGTACTGAAATCGAAGCTCTGAAACAAGCCGAAGAGAGGGCGCAGAATGAGAACCTGGCGCTACGTGAGGAAGTCGACAAGGCTTCGATGTTCGAGGAGATCGTCGGAAATTCGCCCACTCTGCGAGCGGTCTTAACTCGAGTCGCCAAGGTTGCGCCGACTGAATCCACGATCCTTATCGCCGGTGAGACCGGAACGGGTAAGGAGCTCATCGCCCGCGCGATCCACAAGCGATCGTTGCGATCCTCGCGCCCGTTCGTGAGCGTGAACTGTGCGGCGATCCCGCAATCGTTGATCGCCTCGGAGTTGTTCGGTCACGAGAAAGGAGCCTTCACTGGAGCGTCGCAGCGCCGTCTTGGCCGCTTCGAGATGGCCGAGGGCGGTACGCTGTTCCTCGACGAGGTCGGCGAGCTTCCCACCGAGACCCAGATTGCTCTTCTACGCGTACTTCAGGATCGTCAGTTCGAGCGTGTCGGCGGTAATCAGCCAATTCGAGCAGACGTCCGAGTGATCTCCGCCACTAATCGGGATCTAAAAGCCGCGATGGCAACTGGCGCTTTTCGCAGCGACCTGTTCTATCGCTTGAACGTATTTCCCATCGAGATTCCTCCTCTCCGGGAAAGGACGGACGATATTCCGATCCTGGTCGAGTACTTCATCGACCGCTACGCGACCGAAGCGGGGAAAAAAATACGCTATGTCAGCAAAGAGAGCATGGAACTGCTTCAGTCCTATCCCTGGCCCGGCAACGTTCGCGAGCTGCAGAATGTAATCGAGCGCTCAGTGATCCTTTGCGAAACGGAAACGTTTTCAGTCGACGAGAGTTGGCTGTCCCACGACACTGATCGGACCGTGCCCGCGAGCCAGCCGCTAGTCCAAATGCTCGCGACCCAGGAAAAGGCGTTGATCGAAACAGCGTTGGCTGAAACACGCGGCCAAGTGTCCGGCCCCACGGGTGCTGCTGCGAAACTCAGCATGCGTCCGTCCACGCTGGAATCCAAGATCAGAACACTTAAGATCAACAAACACCGCTTCAAAGCCCCTAGCGAGGGTCCATCTGAGTCCTCGCAATCCACTCGCGGAGGTAGGCGGGGCAATTTTCGAATTTGATGCCATCTGCATTCCAGCGCGCGAGTTCCGCCACCACTTCCCGATCGACGCGCTTCACCTCTCGGAGATCCAAAACGGTTGGCAGAGCCTCTCCATCGAATGCCACTTGCAACTCCGTGGCATGCTCGGCGTCGATATGGCCACTGAGTGTGAAGAGCACGAAGTCAGGGTTCGCAGACCTTACGATCTTCAGCATCGATTTTTTCTCGCGCGGCAGGCTCGGATAACTTGATTGTGGAGTTCTTCACGAGCTTCGCGGGCACTCGTAGAGCCAGATACGTGCCACGGCCCGCTCCCGGGCAAAACGTCTCACTTCGGCCAGACATCACAGCGCCGCGACAATAACGATCGCAACCGAAGGTCGTGAGTTTTCGAGAATTCGCGAAAACTCGCGAATGAGTGTTCGCGGCGACGCAGAGGCAAAGCTCGATAATCAAGGATGTGTGGCGTGCATAGCGACGGGTACGACGCTTGCACACACCCCTCTCGCCTGTCGCAACGATCAGACTTAACTCACTCAGAATAGGAGTCGCTCATGTCTAAGATGAAGCGCAGCGAGAAAGGACTGCTGACCCCGGATAATTGCGTGGTCGCGCTGATCGACCATCAGCCTCAGATGCTCTTTGGAGTTTCCAATTTCGACCGCCAATCGATCATCAACAACACCGTCGCGCTAGCGAAAGCGGCAAGGGTATTCTCTCTCCCAGTTGTCCTCAGCACGGTGGAAAGCAAGAGTTTCAGCGGAAATATCTGGCCGCAGATCAAGGCTGTCTTTCCGAACCAGGTCCCCATCGAGCGAACTTCTATGGATGCCTGGGATGACAAGAACTTCGTTGCCGCGATCGAAAAGAGCGGCCGGAAAAAGATCGTTTTGGCGGGACTTTGGACGGAAACCTGCGTCGCGCTGCCAACCATCCAGGCCATTCACGACGGCTACGAAATCTATGTGGTCGAAGATTGCTGCGGCGACGTGAGCCAACTTAATCACGACAATGCGATGAAGCGTGTGATCCAGGCCGGCGCCAAACCCGTTACCGCACTATCCGTGATGCTCGAATGGCAGCGCGATTGGGCAGAGACAGACACATACGACGCGGTCATGGACATCGTGAAGACTCACTGTGGCGCCTACGGCGTCGGCGTCGAGTATGCATACACAATGATACACGGACTTCCGCCGACGCAGTTAGCCGCATACGTCGTTCCGCAGGCCCCGGCGAAGCAAAAGTAACAACACGGCCGGTGTTCGCGTTCTCAATCACGAGCAAGGTGAGAAGAGGAGCAGCGTATGCAGCCCGACAGTATTGTCCATAATGCCAGGATCGCAACGAATGGCGTCCCGTCGTTCGTCGAAGCAGTCGCTATCACGGACGGAAAGATCAGTGCGGTAGGTCGCAGTGACGAGATTCTGCGGCAGCGTGGCCCGGCGACGAATGTGATCGATTGCGGTGGCCGCACCGTCATTCCCGGCCTGAATGACTCGCACATGCATCCGATCCGCGGCGGGCTTAACTACAACATGGAGTTGCGTTGGGATGGTGTGCCGTCGCTTGCCGACGCACTGCGTATGCTGAAGTCGCAAGCTGCGCTGACACCTGCCCCGCAGTGGGTGCGAGTGGTAGGAGGATGGACGGAATTCCAGTTCGCGGAACGGCGTATGCCCACGCTGGATGAGATCAACGCGGTGTCACCGGACACGCCGGTCTTTGTGCTCCACTTATATGATCGCGCGCTTCTAAATGCGGCGGCGCTACGCGCTGTCGGATACACCAAAGATACGCCTCCACCACCTGCCGGCGAGATCCAGCGCGATCGCCAGGGCAATCCAACAGGACTGCTCATCGCCAAGCCCAGCGCGATGATTCTCTACGCCACGCTGGCCAAGGGACCCAAACTCTCGCGCGAAGACCAGATAAATTCGACGCGCCTGTTCATGCGCGAGCTCAATCGGTTCGGTATAACGAGCGTCGTAGACGCTGGAGGCGGCTTCCAGAATTATCCAGATGACTACGAAGTCGTGCGCGAGCTGCACGAGCGCGGCGAGATGACGGTCCGCCTGGCGTACAATCTGTTTACTCAGAAGCCGAAGCAAGAGCTGGGCGACTTTCAGTCGTGGACCCGGATGACGAAACCCGGCGCGGGCGACGATTTTTTCCGGATGAACGGCGGGGGCGAGATGCTCGTCTACTCGGCGGCGGATTTCGAGGATTTCCTCGAGCCACGTCCTGAAATGCCCGACCCGATGGAAGCGGAACTAAAGTCAGTGGTACGGCACCTCGCTGAGAATCGCTGGCCGTTCCGGCTGCACACGACCTACGAGGAGACCATCACGCGCGCGCTGAACGTGTACGAAGAAGTGAATCGCGAGGTCCCATTCGACGGTCTTCACTGGTTCTTCGACCACTGCGAAACGATCTCAGATCGCAATATCGAACGCGTCAAAGCACTCGGCGGCGGTATCGCGGTTCAGGACCGGATGGCGTTTCAAGGCGAATATTTCGTCGATCGCTACGGCGCCAAGCAGGCGAGGCGTACTCCGCCGATCAGGAAAATGCTTGAGTTGGGCGTACCGGTCGGCGCGGGCACAGACGCGACGCGGGTCTCAAGCTACAACCCATTCCTTTCGTTGTACTGGCTCATCACCGGCAAGACCATCGGCGGGACCGCGCTCTACAATGAGGACAACCGCCTGGAACGGATGGAGGCGCTTCGCCTGTATACCGTCGGCAGCAGTTGGTTCTCTTCAGAGGACGGCAAGAAGGGATCGCTCGCACCCGGCCAACTGGCGGATCTGGCCGTGCTGTCCGCGGACTACTTTTCGATTCCTGAAGATGAGATCAAACGTCTGGAGTCCGTGCTGACGATAGTGGACGGCAAAATAGTCTACGCGAATGAACCATTCGCAAAGCTCGCACCTCCGGCGTTGCCGGTGAGTCCCGACTGGTCGCCGGTCAAGCAGTACGGCGGTTACTGCCGAACTCCATTGACACACGCCGCAGCGAATCTCCATTCGGCAAAGCGCGTGAGCGAATCGCGTTCTCACATTTGGCATCCGCGCCACTTATGGGATTTTGGGTGCGATTGCTTCGCGTTCTAAGGAGGGCAGTATTATGGCCGCTGCCATCATTGGACTCGTTCTTGGCTTGGTCATCGGAGCCGGATGCCGGTTCTTCGATATTCCATCGCCAGCACCCCCGCGCTTGATTGGGGCGTGTCTCTTGCTCGCGATGACGGTAGGCTTCGTTACTGCAGACCATATACTGTCGCCGGGGAAAACATTGGTGCAACTGGATACACCATGAAATCGATGATCGGCATTGCACTGGCGTTCGCATTGGGGTTCGCGTGCCGGGCGTTCGGAATTCCATCGCCGGCACCACCTCTAATACTTGGCGCATTGCTCGTGATGACAATGACGATCGGTTACATCGCAGTCGATCGCTGGATGGCGTCGCCGGCTCAGCATGCTCCGGATTGCGGCGGACCGAGCGGGCTGGCCGCATCTCAGGCACTATCGAAAAGTGCGGAGCACTGAGCGATGCCAGCGCTGCAATTCGCCGAGTTCGTCGCGTTCGTGTGACAGAAAATTCGGTGCACTCGGCATACACCCAACAAGGTCAATCTCGTTCTCGATCATGGCAATTGGTTGTCGCTGCCGGTGCTGCTGTTCTAGTGCTAGCAAGTGTCGCCCGGAGCCAGGCGGCCTCGTCCTGTCCTTCGGGGCCAAAGTATTCGAATGTCCGATACGATGACGATTTCAGCTACCTGCGCGATCCCGCATGCCGCAATGATTTCTGGGATCCGCTCAAATACATACCACTCAATTCGCGACGAGACTGGTATCTTTCTCTCGGCGGTGAAATCCGCGAACGCTATGAGCGCTTTAACAATCCTCTTTGGGGGCAGCAACCCCAGAGTCGCGGCGGATACCTGTTGCAACGGTATTTCCTCATTGGCGATCTCCACTTGGGAGAAAGCGTACGGATTTTCTCTGAATTGATGAGCGATTGGGAAAACGACAGGGTCGGCGGACCGCGCCCAATGATCGATCAGGATCAGCTGGATTTCACACAGTTCTTTGTCGATCTAAAACTGCACCCGTTCGGTTCCGATACTTCGTTAACACTTCGTGTCGGTCGCCAGTGGTTGATCTATGGATCTCAGCGTTTGATATCCAATCGCTACGGACCCAACGTGCCCCTGCCGTTTGATGGAGTGAAAGCGATTTTGAATGCGGCTCCTTGGCGCGTCGATGCCTTCGCGACCAAGCCGGTCGAAACCAACCCCGGCGTCTTCGACGACCAGTCTCATCTGCCCTCATGGTTCTGGGGAATTTACGCTGTGCGACCGCTCTCATTCATCGATGGCGCCAACATCGACCTCTACTACTTGGGGACTCACAATAAGACTGCTACCTACGCGAATGAGTCGGGCAAGGAAAGTCGGCAAACCGTTGGCACCCGCCTGTGGGGCGTCCGAGGGGCTTGGGACTCCAACTCAGAATTCGTCGGTCAGACCGGAACATTTGCCGACGGCTACATCCTGGCCTGGAGCGCAGCTACGGATACCGGTTATACGCTACAGCCCGTTCCACTCCAGCCTCGAATCGGGCTACGGGCGGGTGTCGCTAGCGGCGATCACGACAAACATGGTCCAAACCTTCAGACATTCAGTCCATTATTCCCCACTGGTTTCTATTTCAACCAGGCGATTCTTAACGGTCCGTTAAATGAAATGGGTGTTCATCCGAACCTCATGCTTCACATGGGTGAAAGCATTGCACTCAATGGCGAATGGGGCTGGTTCTGGCGCCAAAGCACTAGTGATGGGATCTACGGACTCGGTTCAAACCTGTTACGCCCGGTTGGGACTACCAAGGATACCTACGAAGGCAGCCAGGCCCAGGTGACATTCGATTGGCAGCTCGATGCTCACACGCACTTTCAAATTAACTACCTGCACTTTTTCGTAGGAGGCTATCTTAAAGATACGTCGCCAGTCGGAAAAGATGTGGATTTCGTGACAACGTCAATTCAATACCTCTTTTAGAAGGAACGCCCCGATGCGAATAACCAGAGCCTTTATGGCGGCTATCATTGTTCTTCTCGTTATTGGCTATGTTGGTCCTTTGTCGTTCCCTACACCAGCATTTGCCGAGACCGCGAGAGCTACTTCAAACGTGGCTGTGGGTCCTCAATATGACACGACCCACGTTTATGTCGCGCCAGGTGAATTCGACACTTTCGTCGCTAGCCTTGTTGCAACTTTTGGCGGCACGACTTCGAAGAAAGGTGTCTTCACTGTAACCCCTACTCCCAGCAAGACGATGTCTCAATTGGTACTCACACCAGTGGGAACAATATCCGTCTTCGGTTTCGAGACGCCGATTCCGTATCCATTTGGCTCAGAGCGGACGGGTTATCTTGTGACTGACATGGAGTCGGCGATCAGCGCTGCTCACGCGACCGGCGCAGATATTCTCGTCAGTCCCTTCAAGGATCCGATCGGCCTGGATGCGATCATCCAATGGCCGGGCGGGGTCAACACACAACTGTACTGGCATACCACCGCACCATCTTATGCGCCTCTCCAGAGCATTCCGGAAAATCGTGTTTACGTCTCCTCATATGCAGTGAGCGCTTTCGTGCGCAGCTTTCGTGCCTTCTCACACGGCGAAGTTATTTCAGATGATGCGCATGCCCCCGGCCTCGAAATCGGACGCCCCGCCGATACTTATCGAAGAATTCGAATCCAATCGAAGTTTGGCAAGATGACCGTGCTCGTGACAGATGGCCATCTGCCGTATCCATATGGACGAGAGATAACCGGGTATGAGGTCGCTAACCTCTCGGACACCCTCTCCAAGGCCAAAGCAGCCGGCGTAGCCGTCCTCGTCGATCCCTACAAAGCCGACGATCGGAATGCAGCCATGGTGCGATTTCCTGGCGGCTACATAGCTGAAGTCCATTCGCTCGTCAGTAGATAGAATGCGAAGGCAACAGTCTTTTACTCCAGGTACTAGCTCGCGTCCAAGAGGTTAGGCTAGCTTGGCGCCTCGCGAAGAAACTGCCGATCCAGCGACGCCTTCGAACCAACGGCCGAACTCTGCCTGGAGCCCGTTTCGGCATAAGACCTTCGCCGTCATTTGGACCGCGACCGTTATCTCAAACATCGGCGGCTGGATGTACAGCGCAGCGTCGGGCTGGCTGATGACCAGCCTCAACCCTTCGCCGCTTATCGTTTCGATGGTCCAGGTTGCAACGAGTTTACCGTACTGCCTCTTTGCCCTTCCGGCCGGCGCACTTGCCGATATCGTGGACCGGCGCAAACTTCTCATCTTCGGCGAGGTCGTTACGATCGTTTTCTCGTCCGCGCTTGCCGCGCTCGTACTGCTTCATCGGGTAACTCCACTGAACTTGCTGCTTCTTACATTCCTAATAGAGGCGGGCTCTGCCGTCATCGCGCCCGCCTGGCAAGCAGTCGTTCCACAGCTCGTTCCGAAATCGGATTTGGCTGCAGCGGTGTCTGCCAACAGCGCCGGCATCAACGTCAGCCGCGCCGTCGGTCCCGCGCTCAGCGGTGCAGTAATTGGCGCGTACGGAATTGCGGCTCCCTTTTGGATCAACGCCGTTAGCACCCTGGCGGTTGTTGGCGCGCTCGTATGGTGGCGCCAATCGAGTAGCGGCGACCGACGTCTGCCCCCAGAGCGCTTCCTCAATGCCATTCGCACGGGTTTGCGATATGCGCGATACAACGGACCTCTTAGTGCGACCCTGATCCGCGCAACAGCCTTCTTCGTGTTCGCCAGCGCTTACTGGGCCTTATTGCCGCTTGTTGCGCGCAGACAAATCGCCGGGGGACCGGAAATCTACGGCGTCCTACTCGGTGCGATCGGCGCCGGAGCGGTAGGCGGTGCATTTGCTTTGCCTCGATTAAAAGCGGCGCTCAATCCCGACTGGCTCGTAGCTGTAGGGACCTTTGGCACCGCTAGTGCGATGGCGTTATTCGGGCTGGCTCACGAGGTCTTTTTGGGTTTGGCCGCAAGCTTGATCGCTGGCGTTTCGTGGATCACGGTGCTGTCCAGTCTCAATATTTCAGCGCAGGTCGCGTTGCCGGAATGGGTGCGCGGGCGCGGACTTTCTATGTTCGTAACAGTCCTTTCCGCCGGTTTGACGATTGGCAGCGCGATATGGGGACAGGTTGCGACGATTGCTGGCCTTCCACTCGCCCACTTCATCGCCGCGGGCGGCGCGTTGATAGCGATACCGCTAACGTGGAGATGGAAGCTGCAAACCGGCGCTGACCTCGACCTGACGCCCTCGATGAGGTGGCCTGCACCGATCACCACTCATGAAATCGAACGCGATCGCGGACCGGTACTTATAACGACGGAGTACGACATCGATCCGGCGCAGCGCGAAGCGTTCCTGAAGGCGATCGCCGAATTGGCACGCGAGCGCCGCCGCGACGGCGCGTACGACTGGGGAATATTCGAGGATCCGGCGAACGACGGTCGATTTGTTGAGACCTTTCTCGTCGATTCCTGGTTGGAGCATCTGCGGCAGCATGAGCGTGTGACCAAAGCCGATAGTGCGCTACAGATAGCCGTCGATCGCTTTCAGAGGAAAGGCGCACCGAAAGTCACACATCTGATCGCAGCAGATCTTCCCGGCGCCTCGAACGCCGACCGTTAGCCTTCACGATAGCGCAATTCCGACAACTCGAATTCCGGTCCAGATAAGTGTCCAACAGGGTCTTGCTGGTTCTCATTCAGTGCGGGAAGTTTTCCCACCCTGACCCACCTTAGACCAAAAGACGTCCTGACTAAAATTCTGCGATCGCAAGCCTCTCGGAGGTAGCCGCTCGATTCCGCTCTGCCCAAGCTATCAGGGAATCTAAATAGAACCCGGGAATCATCTACTACCGCTCGACTTCCACGACTAATGCCTGGCCCGCGTTCGAATTTATGCTTGCAGTCTCTCAGCAGCGTGCCGGTAGGCAAACATGAAGTACGCCGCGACCAACGCCATTCCCGGAATGAACCATACCAGTCCGATGCTGAGTCCATGGCTGGAAGCGGAGGCGTTATAGATGGTCAATCCATTTTGGGCATCGCTAATCGAAGGTAGCAGGTATGGATAGTGCCCGAATGCGGCCGCAGCGAGCATCGTAAGGACATACGCGCATGAACACAGGAACGCGGCTGGATCACGATCAGCACGGCTTGACAATTTCACCCCCGCGAGGCTACCGAGAGCCGTTACCGGGAAAATAAATCCCCAAGGGCGAGCCGCGTAGCGGCGCGCGAAATGGGGCAGCGTTAGTGGAACGACTAACAGGAGCGCGATTGTCAGCAGCACGAGGATCGCCCACGCTAGATGGGCCATCCGCCGCGAGCGAGATTGCAGCTCGCCACGAGTCTTCATTGCGACCCACAGCGCGCCATGCATTGTAAGCGCCGCAACGCTCGCCACGCCCAACGTAATCGTGAACCAATCCAGGATGCCCGGGTCGGGTCCGATGCGAAAATTTGTCCAGAGCGGAAGAAAGAAAGAATCGTTCGCGTCGAGTGGAACTCCGCGCATAACGTTACCCAGGGCGGCGCCGAAAAAAAGTGCAAGTAGGGCGCTAGCCCCCGCAAAGACCACGTCCCAGAACGGCATCCAGACGGGACTTCTTATGTGATTGCGAAACTCCACAGCGATGCCGCGCAAGATGAGCAGCCACAGCACAATCATCAACGGCAAATAAAATCCGCTGAATCCAGATGCGTATGCGGCGGGGAATGCGAAGAAGAGAGTACCGCCCCCAGCGATCAACCACACTTCGTTCCCGTCCCAAACAGGCCCGATCGATTTCAAGAGTACGCGGCGCTCAGAATCAGTCCGGGCGACAACCAAATGGACAATTCCGACACCCATGTCGAAACCATCAAGCACCGCGAAGATCGCGAACATGACCGCGACTATGCCGAACCACAGTGTATTCGTAGTGCTCTCCTGTCTCAGTCTGCGGCAGCGAGAACGTCTTGCGAGCCCGAATGCTCTACACCGCCAGGTCCGCGCTGGATCTCGAGATAGATCAAGAACAGGAATAGGACCGAAAGCGCCGCATACATCCCCATGAAGCCTATCAGCGTGAACAATCCATTTCCCGCCGATACCAAGGGAGATATTCCAACGTCCGTGCGCATAAGCCCATAGACGAGCCACGGCTGACGTCCTAACTCGGCCGTAATCCATCCCGCCGTCGTAGCTATGTATGGAAATGGCGCGAGCAGCATCAACGCCCACAGCACCAACGGCGTGTCATACAGACGGCGTCGATACAGCAGCCATCCCGCCAGCGCGAAGACCGCGACGAAGATCGTCCCCAAGCCGACCATGATATGGTAGGCGTAATAGAGGAGTGGGATGTTATCCGGCCATTGATTACTGGGAAACTCCAGCAGCCCTTGCACCTCGGCCTTCCAGCGGCGATAGGTCAGAAAGCTCAGCACATCTGGAACAACTATTGGATTATCGATCTTTCGAGCTTCCACATTCGGCTGGCCGATGATCACGAGGGGCGCACCGCGCTGGTTTTCAAACAAACCTTCCATCGCCGCCAGGGTAACCGGTTGATAGCGCGCAACGTTTCGCCCCTGTCCGTCTCCAGTTGGAAACACCATCAGGAGAGATGCTATCAGTCCCGCGATCACACCCAGGCGCACGAATGTCTGGCCGAAGTCCTCGAACTGATGCATCAGGAGATAGAACGCTCCCAGCGCCGCCATCGCCACCGAGCCAGTTACTACCGCGCCCATCATGTTGTGAAGGTATTGCCAGATCGCCCATGGGTTGGTCAGAAGTGCTACCAGGCTCGTCAACCCGAACGTGCCGTCGTTGTTGATCGAGAAGCCCACCGGATGCTGCATCCATGCGTTAGTCGCGATAATGAAGAAGCCTGAGATCCACGAGCCCAGAAATACGAGGAAGGCCGCAAGCCAATGAAGGCGCGGCCCCAGCTGCTTTTCGCCGAACAGGAATGCGCCTAGAAACGTGGATTCCAGGAAGAACGAGAAGACCCCTTCCATTGCAAGCGTTTGTCCGATCACGCCGCCGGCGGTCTTCGAGAACGCCGACCAGTTGGTGCCGAACTGGAACTCCAACGGGATTCCGGTGACTACGCCGACGACAAAGTTGATGCCGAAGATGCGACCCCAGAAGCGCGCGGCCTCGTCGTAGTGCCCATCGCCAGTACGAAGCGCGAGTGTCTTGAGGACCACGATAAGGAGCGCGAGACCCATCGTCAGCTGCGGAAACAGGTAATGAAAGGTGGCAGTGAATGCGAAATGGATACGATCAACCGTCAGTGCATCCATCCTGGCCTCCGAGCGCGCATTCGCGATCTCTAGACAGCTTGCGTAGTTCCCTTCTGCGCGCGCGGCCAGAATACAACGGTAAGCGTCGTTACACCCTGGGCCGGGTGGACCGTGGTTCCCGCAATATCTGCGGAGCCTGATGGTCCAGACACTGGCTTTTGATAGGCCGCTGGAGCACTCAAATGTTCGCCGGACTGAAGTGCAACGTCGCCAGACAGAACGATCACGGCGACTCCGCGGCGCGCGATCGCGGTATTCATCGCTGTCTCCAACGCACGCGGCATCTGGGCAGGAGTCGAGACCAACTGACAGTAGTAGCTGCACTCCCTAAATAGCGACTCGGGATGCGTCTCCTGGAAATAATCGGAACCCATCTCGGCGCTTGGAATATGCGCAGCGATTGCGAGAACCGGTACAGAGCTTCGATGGCAATCGAAGAGCCCGTTGATTAGATGAAGGTTGCCGGGACCGCAACTCTCGGCACAGACGGCAAGCTCGCCGGTGACGTGCGCGTCGGCGCCTGCGGCGAAGGCCGCCACTTCCTCGTGGCGGACGTGGACCCATTCGATGGTTTTCTGTCGGCGCATCGCGTCGGTTATCCCGTTGAGCGAGTCGCCGACTATTCCGTAGATTCGCTTAACGCCCGCCGCGGCGAGCGTCGCTGCCAGGCTTTCCGCCACTGTCGGCATGATTTTTTCTCCCTCATAGCAGTGGTCCTGGGACTCTCACGCTAAAATTTCCCGCGCGTGTAACGATATTACTTCGAGCCGTTTTCTAACATGAACGCGGCAGGCCGTGGAAAGCCGGACGCACCGGCGGTCTGCGACTCAGACGACGTTTTTGTACTCCGCTTTGTAGACATGCTGTCGAATGAATTTCTCCACATTGGCCGGACGCTCGACGCGGGCCAGGCCAGCATCGAAGACGAGCTTGGCTACCCGGGATGCGGTCTGGACCTCGACTTCCAGGATGTTCGATTGCGGCGGGAAGAGCATCCCCAGCTTCAACTGCTCGGTAGTTACCTGGTCGGCGACAGCATGTGCCGCCTCGATAAACATTTCATCGGTCGCGCGCTTTGCGTTCGTGGCGTATATCGCCATACCGATGGCTGGGAAAATATACAGGTTGTTGGCCTGCGACGGCTGGAACGTCTGCCCGTCGAGATGAACCGGTGGGAATTGCACGCCGCCGGCGTAAATCGCTTTGCCCCTGGACCAGGCATAGGCCTGCTCGGGCAGACATTCGTGTTTGTCGATCGGATTGGAGAGAGCAAAGATGATTGGCCGCGCGTTGAGGCGCGACATCGCCTCGACGACCTCCCGCGAAAACAGTTTGTTCACGGTGCTTACGCCGATTAGGACGGTCGGCTTGAAGTCCTCGATGGCCGCGACGATCCGCGGGGACTCGGCCGCCAGGTCGAGGTGATCGAAAGGTTTGCTGGGCGAGAGCTTGTGCGCGTACGGCAGCTTGTGGGCGGCGAGTCCGGGACGTCCCGCAACCACGAGACCCTGAGTGTCGAACATCCGGATCTTCTGCCAGGCAGGCCTCGGCGATCGTCGGGTCGTACACGATATCCAGGAAGCGGGCCGGGTCCGACATCAGGGTGCGATAGAAGAGCGTCTCGTTGGTGTCGAGCAGACCCATCAGATAGATGAAGCGCCCGAGGTCGGTGGACTTGCTCTTGAGTTGCAGCAAGACACGGCTCAGCTGAGTCTCAATCGACTCCGTGACATCGGGAACTAACCCAACCACTCCGAGCACCTGCCGCTCGGCCGCCGTATAGCTAGTGAACTTGTTGATCCTGGGGTCGCGCAGAACGTCGATGCCTCGTTTGTTGCCGTCAATAGTTGAACTAGACATTGGGTTCTCCTCGATTCGTGATTTAACTCTTTTGGAAAGTCCGCTCACTTACTTGTGGTCCCAGCTACGTAGGGATGAACCATCTTCGCCGGATCGACGACGCGGTCGAACAGCTCTTCTGTCACGAAGCCGAGCTTCAGCGCCGCGGCCTTGAGCGTGAGATCGTTATCCATCGCGTAGTGCGCAATTTTTGACGCCTTGTCATAGCCGATGACCGGCGAGAGCGCCGTCACCAGCATCAGCGAGCGGTCCACATTCTCCTTGATCTTCTTTAGATTCGGCTTGGTGTCCTCGATCAGGAACTTGCGGAAGTTTGTGCATCCGTCGGTCATGAGCGTAATCGAGTGAGTAAGGTTGAAAATCATCAGCGGCTTGTAGACGTTCATCTCGAGGTAGCCGCTGGCGCCGCCGAAGCCCGCCGCCACGTCGTTAGCCATCACCTGCACGGCGATCATGGTCAGCGCCTCGGCCTGAGTTGGATTCACCTTGCCCGGCATGATCGAGGAGCCTGGCTCGTTCTCGGGAATTTCCAACTCCTCAAAGCCGGCACGCGGGCCGCATGACACATCAGGCGGATGTCGTTGGCGATCTTGTAGAGCGATACTGCAAGCGTGCGGAATGTGCCGGAGAGCTGCACGAGCGCATCATGCGCTCCTTGCACGGTGAATTTGTTCGGCGCGCTGAAGAACGGCAACCCGGTGAGCTTCGCTATCTCCGTCGCCGCCGCTTCGGCGAAGCCGGGAGCCGCATTGATGCCAGTGCCCACGGCGGTGCCGCCGAGCGCGAGCCGGTACACACCCTTTAGCGCGTCCTCTAACCGCTCGATGTCGTCGCCCAGCATCCCTGCGTAGCCGGACCATTCCTGCCCCAATGTAATCGGCGTGGCGTCCTGCATGTGAGTGCGTCCGATCTTGACGATGTCCTTCCATTCCTCGGCGTTGGCCGCGATGGCGTCGCGCAAGCTCGTAACGGCAGGGATTAGCCGCCCTGTCACGTTCACTGCGGCAGCGATGTACATCGCAGAAGGGAACGAGTCGTTAGACGACTGCGACATGTTCACGTGGTCGTTAGGATGGACCGGCGCCTTGCTGCCCAGCGCGGTGCCGGCGAGTTGGCAGCATCGGTTGGAAATCACCTCATTGACGTTCATGTTGAACTGCGTCCCGCTGCCCGTCATCCACACATGCAGCGGGAACATGTCGTGATGCTGGCCGGCCAGGATCTCGTCGCAAGCTTGGACGATCAGCCGGTGCGCCGAGTCGTCGAGCCGGCCACCAGCGTGGTTGGCGTTCGCCGCCGCCTTCTTCAGTCCTGCGTAGGCGGTGATCATCTCGCGCGGGATCAGGTCCTGGCCGATGCTGAAGTGTTCCAGTGATCGCTGCGTCTGCGCCCCCCATAGTTTGTCAGCAGGCACCTCCACCACGCCCAGGCTGTCGGTTTCTCTTCGAAATTCGGTCATAGGATTGCTCCGTTCAATGCACATAAGGCGTGAAAAATGACCGCTCAAAATCGAGCGGTATGCCTTAGTAGGTGCAGGTGGTAGGGTTTGCGGCGGCGCGCGATCCACCAGAAATTGTCCCGGAACGGCTGGGGAGAAATTTCAGATGACACCTGGGAGGCGGAGTGGTCGACCTGGCTCAGCTGGTACCGGGGATCCGGGGCCGGGCATCCATTCTGCTCGGACGGGAATCTTCCGCAGAGAGGGCGAGTACTGGACGATAGACTGCGGCGGGAAATCCTTTAGTCTAAAGGACACTAAAGGGCTCGGGTACGTCGCCCATCTCCTGCGTCATCCCGGGGTCGAATTCCATGTGCTTGATCTGGCCGTGGCATCGTTAGGCCAGCGCGATGATGACGAAGTCGGTCAGTCCGAGCAGGGTCTGCCGCGCGGGGATGAGGAACTCGAAAAGGCGGGGATCCATATCGGCGGTCTGGGTGATGCGGGCGAGATGCTCGACGAGCAAGCGAAGGTTGCCTACCGGCGGCGGCTTTCCGATCTGCGCGAAGAACTGGAAGAAGCCAAGGAACGGGGCAACGTCGAGCGCGCGGAGCAGGCGGAACAGGAGATCGATGCGCTGACCAGGGAACTCTCGCGCGCCGTCGGACTGGGTGGACGCAATCGGCGGGCGGTATCAGCTTCGGAACGAGCGCGGCAGAGCATCACCAAGACGATCAAGTCGGTTCTCGAAAGAATCCGTCAGAGCGATGCCACACTGGGAGATATCCTGTTGCGATGCATCGGGACCGGCACATTCTGTTCCTACCAGGCTGACCCCGAGTTCCCGATAGTGTGGGAATTCGTCGCGACAGATGCGGCTTCGACTATCGAGCCGGTGGTGCAACCTTCTGGAAGTGGAAATCCCGATCCGGCGCGGGCGGAACATCCGCAAGCATCGCCAGTGATGCTGGAGGTTTCGCCGTTCTCACTCGCGCAGCGAACTGCCTTTGCGGGGCGCGAATCTGAAGGTAGCGCGATTCGCGCGGCCATCGATCGTGCGCGAGCAGGCCACGGCTCGATCGTGATGCTCGGAGGCGGACCCGGCGTCGGCAAGAGCCGGATGGCGATGGAGATGGCGGAGTATGCGTCGCGCGTGGGCTTCAGATGCTTCGTCGGGCGCTGCTATGAAAGAGACGAGCCTCTCCCCTTTTTACCCTTCGTTGAGATTATCGAGAGCGGCCTGGCTCAAGCGGCGAGCCTCGATGAATTCCGTCGGCGTATTGGGGACAGCGCGCCCGAACTGGCCCAGATCGTTCCAAGCCTTAGGCGAGTTTTCCCGGATATTCCGCCACCCTTGGATCTGCCGCCCGCGCAGAAACGTCGCTATCTTTTCCAGAGCATCTCAGAGGTACTGGCGCGCGCAGCTCGAACCCGTTCGTACATCTATATAATAGAAGACCTCCACTGGGCCGACGAATCCACACTCGCCCTTCTGATTCACCTGGCCGATCGCGTCGCGCAGCTCCCGATTGTGATCATCGGCACTTATCGCGACGGCTATTCGCAAGACAAGTCGGTATTGGATAGAACCCTGGAAGAGCTGATTCGGATGGGTACTCGTCCGCTTAAGCTAAGCGGTCTTTCGAGGGACGCCATCGCGCAGATGTTGCATTCTCTCAGCGAAGGGCAAGCTCCGGAAAACCTGGTGGACCTCATCTTTGAGGAGAGCCAGGGGTATCCATTCTTCGTCGAGGAGGTCTACCGGCACCTGGTCGAAGAGGGGAAAGTCTTCGATACCGCCGGCCAGCTCCGCAAAGATATCAAGATCGACGAAATCGAGGTTCCTGAGAACGTTCGTCTGATCATCGGCCGCCGACTGGAGCGCCTCGACGAGAGTGAAAGGCGCGCGCTGGCGGCTGCCGCGGTGATCGGGCGTAGCTTCAGCTTCCGGCTCCTCACCGAGGTTGGCCAAATCGATGTTGACGAACTCTTCAACGTCATCGAGAAGGCGCAGCAGATGGGAATAATCGTCCCCAGCGCTGAGGGGCCGGAGAGACCGTTTACCTTCAGACATGAACTCGTGCGACAGACGTTGCTTACCGTCATTTCGGCCCCCCGCCGAGAGCGGATGCATGCGAGCGTCGCCGAAGCGATCGAGCGGCTAAATCCTGATGCGATTAAAGAGTGCGCCGGAGAGATCACCGATCATCTTCTCAAGGCGGGATCGTTTGTTGACGGACAAAAACTGGTCCGTTGGCTGACGCTGGCCGGCGAGAGCGCGCTTGACGCAGCGGCATTTAAGGATGCGCGGCGGAATTTCGAGTCGGCTCTGTCGCATCAAGGCGCCCTTGACCCAAGACAAAAGGCTGACTTGTTGGCGAGCCTTGCGGCGGCCGGGCGAGGCGCGGACCTATGGGAGATGGTGGTAGCCAATCTCCGCGAAGCGCTCGAAATTTATATCAATCTGGCGGATCGAGAGGCAATCGTAAGGACAGTTAACGGGTTGACCGATGCTCTCTTCTTAATTGGCAACTTTCAGGAAGGAATCGAAACCGCACAGCGCGGGCTTACTTACCTTCAGGCGGAGGTTAGTGCTGACCGGGCGCATCTTCTGTCTATCCTGTGGATGGCCCATTCCCTCGCTAGAGTCTATGAGCCGGCACAGGAGAAGATGTTGCGCGAGGCGTTGGAGATTGCTCGCCAGCTTTCCGATTCAAAGCTTGAGGCCAGCATCATCGATGTTCGGTCGAGCATAAATATACGCTTCCTTAGGGTGCGGGAGGCCATCACAGACGGGCTCCTCAGCGAACAACTGGGTGGATCCGCCCTGCCAAGCTGGCAGCACGGCCTGGGATTGCTCTCCTTACATTTGGGTTTGTTATATGCCGGGCGCTCCGAAGAGGCGCTTAGAATCGCGGACAAGCTTGAACCCTTGGCGAGGAAGATCGGGCAGACTCTCTCGGTCGCGTTCCTCCTTGCCACCCGAGCGTGGATAGATTTTGGTAAAGCGCCCGACTTGGCCAAGCTCGAAGCCGGTTTTCAGAGACCGCGCAGATCTGACCAAGATGCATCGTTTCCTGTCGTGGAGGTCATATCCGAGGCAGGACTGAGCATGGTGGAGTTCTTTCGGGGAAACTGGACGAGTGCCTTGTTCCATGCCCAAACTTCGCGCCGTCTGGGGCCGGAAGGCGTTGGAACGTTTTTTCGACAGCTAGCTTACGCGGGCGATCGCGACGGTGCATTTGCAGTTCTTGATGAAAACCGTTCGCTTCTGCCTCTTAGCGGTCAGACGAACACTGTAAATTCGTGGTTCACGCTCGGGCTTGTGGCTGAGGGTCTCGTCATGCTTGGCGAGTATTCACAAGCTGGAGAGCTTTACCCACGTGTATGCGAGTTGGTCGACACTGGAGCGGTATCGCTTTGGCCGGTCTGCCGCTTCACGCGTACGATCGCGGGTATCGCCGCGGCTGCGGCACGTCAATGGGACGCTGCTGAAGAACACTTTCAGATTGCGATGCAACAGGCCGAGTCTTTCCCGTACCTTCTCGAGGAAGCGGAAATCCGCCGCTTTCACGCAATGATGCTGTTGGATCGCGCCGCCCAAGGTGATTGCGAAAAGGCACAAACGCTCCTCAGCGAGGCGCTGGGAACTTACACGCAGATCGGAATGCCCCGCCATATCGAGATGACTCAGACACTCCTCGACCAGGCCGCTGACATCCGCATCCGGCTTCCTGGACGGTGACACGATCACACCCTTCGATGAGGGACGCTCTATACTATCCGAAATCTACGAAACCTTCACGGAAGGATCTGAAACGAGGGATTTGCGGGGCGCCAAGGCACTACTCGAGGAGCTCGATTTTCTCAGCTAAGCAGAAATACTAAATTCGAACCTCAACCTGCGGACGCCTATCGCTTGATCAGTTTACCGCGCGGTCGGCGTCATCTTGGGCAAGTTCGGTCAAATAATCGAACGCTGAAAAAGTTGGCGGGCATCGAGGGAGGGGGGAGTCTCCCGGATGCCCGCCGTTTCGCCCATCAGGTCACGGCTTACGCCGCTAGGCTGCTGGAAGAACAATTACTGGTAGAATAGTCGAACCTACTTGATAGGTTGTATAGCTGTAACCTCAGAGTCCGCCGCGACCGGCCAGCAACCAAACCACCACTATGACTAACAGGATCGGGACCAAACCTCCGGCCGCACCATAGTTAGTGTAGCCATAGTAACCGCCGCCGCCACCGAATAGCAGAACCAGGATAATGATTAGTAGCAACATTGTATCTTCCTTCCTCTATTCTTCAGGTTAGTAGGGCGCCGCATACGTCGTTGTCGTACGCTTCTGCACTGTCCCGTCATTTGCGTCGGTCGTCACTGTGGTTGTGCTCTGATCGGCCGATGAATATGGAGACACGTATGTAGATCCATATGGAGACACGTAGGGAGCGGGCTGAGTATAGGTGCGCTGCACAGTGCCGTTGTTGTACTGCGTAGTCGTAGTCGTGTTGGCATCTGCTACTGGCGACGTCATAATCGGCGGAGTCGTAGTGTCGTATTGCCGGGTCGTCGTAGTCTCGGTGACGTGAGTGGTAGGGGCACAGCCGGCCAGGAACATCGTCGCGATACCAGCACAAATGGCCACCACTGCATTAGCTTTATATTTCATTCTCCAGTCTCCTGAGTAATGTTGTACTCTTTTTTTAACTTATATACATCGGTGTGTCACGAAATTCAGTCAAATCGGGTTCTTAGAGGAACCAGTTCGGTTGACCAAACTGGAAACTATGGCCCGAGTGTCAGAGCGTTCGGAGAATTGATGCTCGTATGCTGTCCGTCCGTGGTGATAAACACCTTCGGCTTGGGGCTGCCGCTCGATTGGATTTTACTGGCCGCAAATTCGACAAGGCTTCCGAAGCATCGCCCTCCGATATTGGCGTTACTCACGTACAAGTTTCCCGCCCCATCAACTGCGACGCCGTAGGGTCCGTCGATGCTCGCACTACACGCACCGGCGTGATGAGTCGGGCTCAGCACCACAGCTGCCGTGAGCTCCTGGGAGAGACCCGTCCCGCCTAGTTGATTTGCAGAAAACTTGTATATGTCGTCTCCGTTCTGATCGGCCAGCCACATATTGCCGCTGTTGTCGAACGCAAGAGTTTCAAGATGCGCGAACCCTGGCAGTGCAATCCCAAAAACGGGATCGATGTTGTCAGTCCCCGCTGCCAGACCGCTGATCTGGGCCTTGGAATATTTGAAAACCTCGCCGTTGCCGCCATTGCCATTGGATAGATCTTCGTCAACCACCCACAGGTTGCCCGCGGCATCGAAGGCAAGGTGCGAAGGCGAGCTGAAATTGAAGCTGTTCGCACGCAGGATCACGTTGGGAGTTGGACTACCGCTTGCCGCGTACTGCGAGGGCGTGTACTCGAGGATCGTCTGTCCGTCCTCGGCTCCCACCCACATGTTTCCCGACGCGTCGAAAACAATCCCCTCGGGGCCGTCCAGATTGCTGCCGCCGTCTTCGGAGATTGTCACGAGCGCAATTGGATCCGCTGGATGCTTTTTTTTCTTGATCGCTTGCGGCTGCGCGAACTCAACGATCGTATTGGAGTTGAAATTCGTCACCCACAGGTTGCCGCCATGAAACGCAACGGTGGAGGCTCCGTCCAGGTCGTTGTTGTCGTTGAGCAAGATCTTTGCCGGCTTCGAGCCGCTTTTGAGTACGCCTTGAAAATCCGCGATAGTCGGCGAATTTTCGTTCGCGACCCAGAGACTGCTGGCCGCTGCGTTGCCAGTCGCGATTAGCACGCCAAACAGCACGGCCGTCAGGCAGCGAATCCGGAACATACCGATAGCATTGCCGGGATTGAGTCGATGAAGCGCCAAAGTTTTCTCCTTCGATGGTTGATAACGCCGTATTCAAGGCGTCTCTTGCCAAGTAAATCGCAATGGTGGGCATTATGTATATGAAAGATAGGTTAAATCAAGATAAATCTAAGACAGATAGAGTAAGTTCACAATATTCGTCGATCTTTCCTGAATCTCCCGAGCTCAGCACCGGCAATCGATGCAGCATTGTCTTGAATCGAGAACTGCGTTTTCCAAATTTTCAAAGAGCGCAAACAAACGTACAGAATCGTTCCGAGCGTAACGTGCCGCCGGTGGCAGCAACCGCGCATTGCTACTAAATAAATAGCTGTCGGTTCCTGCACTCCCCCGCGAGAGCCGAAGGCACGCTTGGCCATATGCCCTCATGGTGAATCCAACGCGTGCCTTTCTTTTTTCAGGTCGTCTATCTTAGTTATTCAGATAACCAGTCAGGACTTATCGCGATGGCTTTCCAGATCACACCGAATGTACTGTGGAAGGGTCGGATCGATATAGGAATCGCAGTCCGAATTTGATCCAGTCCTATCGTGGCTCTTTCGCCCGCCTTCGGCCACCTTTGCGCTAGACCAACAGCACGTCCTGCTAGGAAGGCCTTTCGAGGCAGTAGTTATGTACCTTCCAATTTCTCTCGGAACCATAGTCCTAATTCTGGTCGTGATCTGGCTCGTCCGTGGCTTGTAATAAGAGCTAGCGGTTTCATTTTGACAACTAACAATTGCCAGTACATCGTTCGCGCAATACTGGCGCTGATGAGCTTGACGCTTGCAGTCTCATGCACGACGCAATCGGAACTCGCGCAATCGCCACCAGCTCCGTCCGCCGTGGCCCCGCGCCCGCTCCTGCAGCCAGAAACCCGCGCGCATCCGTCCAAAGCAGTAAGAGCGTCCTACCAGGGAGATGCGTATGCCGGGCATCGGACCGCCAGTGGTGAGCGCTACGATCCCAATGCGTTGACGGCGGCATCCAGCACTTTGCCGATCGGTTCTACAGTTATGGTGACGAATCCCGCGACGGGTCATTCCGTGAAAGTACGCGTCAACGATCGCGGCCCCAATGTTCACGGCCGATCTCTGGATTTGTCGAAGCGCGCAGCAGAGGAAATCGGTATCACCAAGCAGGGTGTAGCGAGAGTCACTGTCAAGCGCGTCGAATCAAAGCCGGCGGGCGGCGACGCTACTGACTCTCCTGAAAGTTCGTTGCCGGTTGCACCTCCGAAATCATAATCGCGTCACTGGCTAATCAGATCAGTGCTTCTTTCAGTCGTCGAATAACGGAGTCCTGCAATCGACTTTGGAATCGCGCATTAAAATTGAATAGGGATCTAAAACCCTCTACTTCATAGCCTTGTTCAGGAATCATGTTATCGCTCGGCAGATAACAAATCGGTTGGTCCAGGCATCCGACCGTCAGCAGCGGTTCTCCGCCCGATAAGAACTCCTCCAACAACTGCCGATACTTGACCACTGGTTCTGCGTTGATTCCTACAATTCGGAACCCTCCGCAGTCGATAAGATGCCACACCAGCGATTTTTCACCGCTGCCTCCGACGGCAAATTCGTTTTCAGGTACCTCAACCCGCTTCAGCAGGAGCGAGTCGATTTGTAGAATCCGGCCGGACGATCGCGCGAACGACGCGACAGATTCCGCCAGGCTATTGGACCATTGCTCCCATTCGCGCCTGAGCGGTTGCCTAAATTGCGGCCCCACAAGAACTCTTCGCGCCAGGCCGGCTAATCCGCCGGACCTGCCTGAAAATGGCGGGCGCACGTCGCCGGAGAATCCTTGAAGGAACAACACAGGAATGTCGCCTAGTTGCGATCGCAGACGCGAGCGAACTATCCCCGGGTATTCCGCCGAGACCTGGAGAAACCCGGGGAAGTCTGTCGGGTGGCACGCGTAGTTCCAGATTACTGCGCTCGGCTCGCCGCCAGGTGTCGAGAATTCGAGAATGCGCACGCTCTCATCGCGGTCTCCACCAGGATTCGGTCCGAACCCTGACGACCTTGCGAAGCCGGACCTCGTCAGACGCGGCCGAACAAGGCGGCGATTCATCGAATGGTCAGCGCTCCCTATTCGATAGGTGCAGACGCATCGCTCACCTTTTTGTTCGATAGACTTGACTAGCGCCGTAATCTGGGTCGCGACGAAGTTCACGTATTCGTCGTCGGCTATACCCAGGTGAGGTATAGACGGCGCGGTCATCGGCGCGGAATGGGTATGCGATGCGCATAGAAACAGTTCCTCACTCCTATCCGTGAGGCCGAGGTTCTTTACCAATTGAGCTCGCAGGGTTTCACCCGGATAAAGTAGGTCGGTGCTGACTATCGTTACGCTCGATGACTCCCCTCTTATTAGGATCACGTTTGCTTCGAGGCGGCTGGCAACTGAGGTAAACGGTGCGGTGCGCTTGTTAAAGCCGCCTAGCATCACGGGCCGAAGGGGCGTGATATCTACCGAGCCGGATGAAATAAGGAATTCCTGCGCCATCCTATCTATCTCGAGACGCTCACGACGCGACCAGGCCGTCGGGGAGGCTTCTAAAAGACTCCTTGAACGAGAAGATCCGCCATTGTTCGTCGCGAATCAGGTATGGTGAAAAGCCTGCCGCGGCGCATCCCTTCAGGGCAGCGATATTGTCTTTCTGAACATAGGTGACCGCGTAGCGAGCGCCGCTCAGCAGACCTTTCTCCGCAATCGCCGCCATTGCGGCCGGCATTATTTTTTGTCCGCGAAACTGCTCGAAGGTGTACGCAAACTCAAGCAGGACCTCGTCCTTGCGCAGGTCTCTCAACTCTCCGTCGAAGAATGGCCGGAAGCGCTCGAGGTCGGTCTGCCCAATCAACCATTGCATGTAAGAGATCTCACCGCTCGATGTGATGCCCAGGTAGCAGGTCGGGATGTTGGCCTGAAGGATAAGCAGGCGTCCAGGGCGCGCACTAAGTATCGCGGGTATATCACTATCGCAAATTGCTCTTACTTCGATCGGTTGCTTTGGCGCAGGAGCATGAAATGGAACGGTCAAATCGCGTCTCAACAGATAGGACTCGCTATTCGAAAACACCCGCTTCCTGAGTTCTCGCGCGAGCTTCGCGAATTTCCCGCTTCGAACTACCAGTAGGAACCGTTGAACATGACCGTAGTAGCTTTGCATATGAGTTACCTATGTCTGATCAGCGCCAGACTGAGTCCATCATCAACAAGCGGCGAACTTGCTGGCGCCGTATGTACCTTACGAGTTTGGTATCGTTTACACTCGGATGCCGCCTGAGTTGGCTGTCGAAATATCCGGCTGTCATGCATAGTCCCCAGATAGGATGCCTGGCCGCCAGGCGCGCGGCTCGCGCGAGCAGGAAAATCGGCGAATAGCCGATGTAGTAAGCCGTCTTGCCTTTGCCGTAGTAGCTTTGCCATGCGCCGGCCGCCTCGCCTTGAGGCCGATGATGATAGGCGCGGATGTGCTTGAAGCTCCGGGTTTTCATCCCGCGCATCAACGCGCGCATCTCGTCGATCGTGTCCCAACCCGGACAGCCTTCGAGCGGCTCGATCGCATCGAAGCATTCCGATGAATACATCTTGGTGGCGCCGCGCGTGTGAAAGGAATGAATGTCAGGCACCGCGATCCAGCGGTCGTTGACTGGCTCGTAGAGCGTCGCGCCTGCGATACCAAGCTTGGGATTGGCAGCGAATTCTTTCAGCATCAGCTCCACGAAATCCGGTTCGAAACTCAGGTCGGCATCGAGCCGGAAGATATAGTCCACGTCCTGCCACGCATCGCGCGGAAGAAATTGCATGACCACCGATTCGCCGCCCGGCTTGCGCGGGCGATCCCGCGCGAGATGAATCGGCTCGATCCAGCTATATTGCCGCGCAGCGGCGTCAAGGATTTCCGCGGTGCCATCGCTCGATCCGTCATCGATAATGATCCAGCGTTGTGGCAAATGCGTTTGCGCCGCCATGCTGGCAATCAGCCCGGGCAGGAATTGCTGCTCGTCGCGGGCCGGAGTTATTGCAAGATATCTGTCCATCTCATTGTCCCAAACCCATCCAACGGGCCGCTACAACCTGGCCCGCATCAATCGGCACGACTCTTTGACCGGTAGCTGTCAGGAAATCTGACTCGCGCGCGCGTCAGATCGGTATAACGAGCCATCGCGCGGATCCTTCTGGCGAAAAAATTCCTGTTCTCGCTGTTGAGTAGATACTTGAGCCGGCCGTAGGCCTGCGCGTTGTTCATCGCGAACAGCGCGCGATGGATCCGCCAGTTCACAAGATTGCGCGTCACCGTATGCTGCGCCGAGCTCGACAAGGTTTGCAGTCCGTAAGGCCTGAAGAAACAAAAATGCAGAGCCTGCGAACACATTATGATGTCCGGCGCATGAGACGGTGCCACTTCGGCGAATGAGTCCGTGCAAATCGAAAACGCCACGGTCTTGTCGAGGTCGGGAAGTTTGACCACCACCGGTCGCAGCATCCGCAACACAAGCGCCGGATATTTTTCATGCAGATGGCGCACCATCTCGTGGAACGCTTGCTCTATCGGCTGCAGCGGAACGGCCGCGGGAGTGTCGTAGGGAAACTGATCTATCGTCTCGTAAACCTCATCGTACTTCGCCAGGGCCGGCGCCGATTCGCAGATCGCCGACGAATCATAGGTGTCGCCCGGATAAAGGATCGCAACCCCGAGATTGCGCGGCCGCGCGAATTCCCACACGTCGCGTGGCCGGTTGGCGAATGCGTTCATGTAGCGATTGTCGGCCAGCGAAAAGCGCATCAGGCTCGCAAATGGAATCGTGACCTTCGCGCCCAGCGCCGCGTGATTGGCGAAAATTTTCTCGAGCAGGGCCGCCGCTCCGCGCCGCAGATGAGATTCGCGCGGCTGAAGGCCGTTATAGACGGCCAGTGAGAACTGACTCAGCACGGTGTCGATTCGCCCGATGTCCGACTTCACCCGCCGACAATCGGTCGCGTTCAGCCGCGAATCGTTGATGTTGAACAAACTAGTTTCCGGCTCGATCACGCCAAGGCAGGAATCCAGCGTCCCCGCGCTGTAGCAGTACACGGCAGTTCGATCGTTGAGAGGAATCCGCTTGCGATGCGCCAGCACCTGGAAGTTTTTGTAGCCGCACTTTTCCAATACTCCGAAAACCCGGTCCGCGTGATTGTCCTGGAACAGAACCGTGACCCGCGCTTTGAATTCGGGCGGCAGCGAATCCAGACTCGGGATATGAAAGTGATCCGGGTGAATGTGCGAGATCCATAGATAGTCGATTCCGTCGAGCATCGCCGGGTCAAACGCGGCGGAGGGAAACAACGACCACGATTCGTTGAAGACCTTTCCGGTGAGCCACGGATCAGTCCAGATTCGAAGTCCGTGCGACTCGATTACGACCGAAGCGTGTGAAACTAGGGTGACTTTCATCAGTTAACCATTGCGCGCGTTTTGCGAATGACGGACCACAAGCTCCTTCCCTTCCCTGAACAGATTCGTCTTCAGATCGGCTCAATGGGCACGGTAGCAGATATGAAAAGCTAATTCAATCTATTAAAGTTAAATAAAATAGATGAAAAGACAATCAATTGCTGTAAATGGATGATACTATATCTCCTGACCTATATTGGATTGCTTTATTTGACCTTTATGCCGCGGAGTGATTACTTCAATGAAAATACATTTCGTCGGACACGCCTGCATCGTCGCCGAATGCGCAGACACCTCGATCCTCATGGACCCGTGGCTGTTCGGGAAAATTTTCAACGACTCGTGGAGTCTGCTGCCGGAGCCGAAGTTCGATCCTGCGATGCTCGATAAGGTCGATTACCTCTGGCTTTCACACGAGCATCCTGACCATTGCCACTTTCCGAGCCTCGACTCGTTTCCGGCGGCGTTCAAAGCGCGCGTGACGGTCCTCTTTCAGGACCGCGATTACGCAAAAGTCTTCGGGGCGCTTCGCAAGCTTGGTTATCAGCGATTCAAGCGGTTACCGCATCGCGTAGCCGTGCCGCTGTCCGACAAGCCCGATGCGACGAAGGTCTATTGCTACCATGCCGGCCTGATGGACTCGGCGCTGGCCGTGCTCGGTCAATGGCAGGTCATATTTAACGCGAACGACTCGCGCATCAGCGTCGGGGAATGCAAGGGGATTCTCGCGGACATCGGGCACGTCGACGTGCTGCTGAACCAGTTCTCGCTGGCCGCTTACGGCGGCTTCGAGCCGCACGAAAAATATTTGCCGCAACGAGCGAAGCAGATTCTCGAGAATGTCTCGTCAGTGCATCGCGCGTTGGATGCGAAGGTCACGATCCCGTTCGCGAGCTTCATCTACTTTTCGAGCCTCGACAACAAGTACGTGAACAATTTTGTGAATTCCGCGCGCGATGCGTCCGATTATTTGAAAAGGCATGGCCAGCGCGCGGCGGTACTTTATCCGGGAGACAGCTACGAGGTCGGTGCCGAGCACAATTCAGCGGACGCGCTGGCGCGATTCGACCAACTGCCGGCGGTCGATACGCGTACGTACGATCCGATCGAAAGCGAAACGATGCCTGAAATTGTTGCCGCCTACGACAAGCTTGCGGCGCAGATGCGCGACAAGTACTCGATGGTGTTGCTGCGCATGCTCCATCGAGTGACCATCCGGATACCGGACCTCGACAAGACGGTTGCGTTCCGACTCGCGGCGGGGTCGCTCGAGGAAATCGACAACGCGACCGAACCCGACCTGGTGATCAATTCTCAGCCGCTCTGGTTTGGATTCAAGTTCCCGTTCGGCTTCCAGACGCTGGGCGTATCGGCGCGGTTCAAGCTGCTGCGCAATTTCAGCAACTGGAAATTCCACCGCATCCTGTTTTCGCTCAACAACGGCGGAATCTACCTGCGCCCCCGGTATCTGCTGACGGCGGAAATGCTCGGCTACGTCCGCACCCGGCTCGGAGGCGGACTGCGGCAGTCAATTCACTATTATCGAACGTCGCTCTGACTATAGCTATTGACTACCGCAATCTCTCCGGAGTGACTATTACTGTGCGGCCCCGATTGAGTATGCAAGCCCCACCCGGCTGGTCCCGTAAAAGTCGTCGACGACCGCCGTTATCGTGGTCCCGGCGCCCTTCAGCGGCGAGCCTGCCTGCAGATGGAAGTCCGCGCCGGCGCCGGTCGCGTCGCCGTAGTTGACGAACATCGGCGCGACGCTGATGTACGGTTCCACAGTCGGATAAGTACCCAAACTGCCGCCGCCAGGCATGTAGAAATCGTTGTTCTCGAAAACCGGGCTGCCGCTCGGTACCACAGCATAGGAGTCGCCGCCGGCGCCAACATCGTAGTAGATGTTGTTGATGAACTCGTCGGCGGGCGACCTCATGTCGATGAAGATGACCCCTTCTTGCAGGAGATGGTCCCAGGTGTTGTTGTAAACGTGCATCGCGCCGACGTTGCTTCCCAGCTGTATTCCCTGCCGCATGTTCGAAAATTCGTTGTTCTGGAAGGTTACCGTTCCGATCAGCCCGTCGACGCCCTCGATCATCGCCGTCTCCGCATCCACCGCGGTTGATGCGAGCGGCCAGCGGCAGACGTTTTTCTCGATCAGGATGTCGTCCACTTCCATCGCGGTGCTGCCCCAGGTCTGGAAGCAATCGGTATGCGGATTGGGATTGGCCGGCAACACGGTGGCGATGTCGTGCGCGTAGTTCGATCGGAACACGTTATGCTGCCCGAAGAAGCGGAACGCGTCCGCATCGGCGCCGCCGGTCGTCGTGCATCCTGAATAAATTCCGCCCGCATCGACCGGATACTGCTGCGTGCCCCAGACCTCGTTGCCCTGGACGAGATCGTGCATGCCGTCGACCTGCACACCCGCCATCTCGTTCTGCCAGAACCGGTTGTTCAGCACCGTGATGTACGAGACCCCTGACTCCATGAAAATCCCTTCGTGGCAAAGTTCATGAATGTAACTGTTCTGGATCGTGTCGTGTGCGGCCGAACCGGATACGTGGATCCCGTAACCCTGGCTGCCGTTGATTTGGGTCGAGATGTCGAATCCGCTCAGCACCCAGTTGCTGCCCGTCAGGTCGAAGCCCAGCAGCTTGACAACGGCGCCGCTGGCGACCTGCAAAGCGATTGGAGCGGCCAGCGTCCCCGAGTTCGAGATCGAGACCCGCTCGCCGTAGTTGCCCGCCGAAACGATCGCAGTCTGCCCGGCTTTCAGCGTGCTGGCCGCTTTCTGAATCGTCCGCCACGGCGCGCCGGAACTGCCCGCGGCAGAGTCGCTGCCGGTCGGCGATACGTAGAAGGTCGATCCACTCGGGGTCGAAGTCGAGGTCGGAGTTGGAGTCGAAGCCAAGGTCGGCGTCGGCGTCGCAGTGGGTTTGGCGGTGGAGGTCGTCGAACCCGTCGGCGTCGCAGTGGGCTGGCCTGTGGGCGTCGATGAAGCCGTCGCAGTTGCAGTCGCCTTCGCCGTCGATGTAACCGTCGAAGTCGGAGTTGCGGTAACCGTTGACGTCGCGGCGGAATTGCTGACGGTCAAGCTGACGGTCGAGCTGCCGATCGACGTCGTCCCGTTGTACGCATAGCCGTCGACGCGCAAATTGTGCGAGCCGTTGGCAACCGTGGTCGTATCCCACGGCAGATTGTTGTAGCCGTCAGTGATCGCCGCGCCATCCACGGACAAGTGCGTCCACCAGACCGCATTCGGATTGGTGGTTGAAGGCGGAGTCGAGAAAGACAGCGCTACGGTAATCGTTCCGCTCATCTTCTGCCCGTTAACCGGCGAGACGAACGAAACCACCGGACCGGACGTCGGGGTGGCAGTAGGAGTAGGCTGACGTTTGCGGTTCGCAACTCTAACCGTCTCAGTAACCGTGTGCAGGAGTTGGTTGGATGACGAATAGGCTTGGGCCGCAAGGGTATGCGCCCCGTTCGAAACCGCCGTGGAATCCCACACGTAGCTGGTGGACGAAGATGACGCCATCAGGTTGCCGTCGAGCAGGAACGCCACGCGAGCGACGGCCGGCTTGATCTTCACCGACGTCGTCACCGAGTTGGAGACGGTCGCATCCGGCGCCGGCGAGGCGATCTTGATAGGACTTGCCGCGCGTGCCTGGCCTTGGCCGAGCAGCGCAAGAATCAAACCAACTACAACGACGAACGCGAGCCGGCACAGGCCCGACGCCGCCCACCTTGCAATAGCAACCAACTGCCATCGCGATCGATCTACCATACAGAAAGCTCCCCCGTCCGACTACGAGACCGCTGGCTTTGCGCAACGTGCTCAGGACGGAAATTCTGTCGTTCGATTTTCTCGACGAAAAGTCTTGTGTAGAAGAGCTATACGGAGAGCGCGGGCGATTTCAATTCATTCACGATAGAAAAGTGGAAAAGTGTCGCGGGGTTGACACTGAAAAAAACGGTTGGATCGCCGATCGCGCTACTCACGAACAAGCAAAACACAACGTAGGTGAATTTCTAACAAAGCAGAGTGCGGTGGCTCAGTGGTCGCTCACGGGGTCGGCTGAAACTGCATTTGTGCGGCGTTCGGAAAGTCCCTGTAGCCGGGATCGATAAAGTTCGTGGCGCCGCCGCGCACGAAGCCCAGCTGCACGCCCAGCAGGTCCGCGCGATTGTCCAGATCGGGATAATGCACACTCTGTTGTCGCTGCTCCTCGTTCGCCTCCAGGGGTTTTGGGCCGAAGACGTACTGCCCTGCCAGCGCGATCGCAGCGACAGCGCAAATGGCAACGGTGATTCTGAGTAGTACTTTCAAATTTTTTCCTCATTCCGAGCGCCGCGCGCCTTGGCCGGCCTGCTCGTAGAGACAGTTGTCATGGATGCATGTGTTCGCGCCGGGTAAGCGCGGAGCCGTTGTGCGATCCGCTGGCCCGATGCGCAATTGGAGCCGCATGCTGACAGAGCGCCGGATCGTTCATCAGCGCGACGAGCTTTTCGGGAACCAGCACGATCTGCCGGCCCAGATTTATCACCGCTCCCAATCGTACGAGCTCGCCCCAATATTCATTTATCTTCTGCCGCGATGCGCCCAGCAACTCGGCCAAATCATTCTGAGTCATCGGCAGATTCAAGATCAGTCCTCTCGAGTCACGGACTCCAAACTTGTCGCCGATTTCGATCAGCGCGATCACCAGCCGCTCGCGCGGCGACATGCGGAACATTTTTATGTATCGCATCAGCGTTTCGGCCGACCAGCCAACCGTCATTTCCGTCGCGGATTTGAACGCCCGCAATTCAACGCCCAGCAGTATGTCCAGCAGCCTGGTCGAATCGATCTTGGCCATCAGGCTGTTCGCAAATGCGTATCCATTGAGACCCTGCGCCGTTTTGGGCAGCAACGAAGGGACGCCAAATATTTCTCCCGGCGCCAGCAGAGCGACCAGCACCTGGTGGCGGCTGTCATGCTGCCGCGTAATTGCGATCGCTCCCTTCAAAACCAGGAAGACGTCACCCGCTGAATGAGGTTCGACCAGGACCCGATCGCCTCGTTTGAAGCGCACCAGTGACATCTCTCTCACCAGCCGTTCGAGCTTGTCCGGCTTAAGCGTCGGAAAGTGTTTCACCAGCGTTTGAACGTCGAGTGGTTTTTCCGTCGACCCATTTAACAATGGGTGTGAAATTCGAGTCGCGGGACGCTTGGAGTGCTTCATGTTGGTTTCGGAAACTCTTTGCTTGCAGACACCTTAGCATGGCAATTCTATTGTTGTCTATATTTCTTACTCTTTTATATTCTTTAAATGATATTGATTTGCTTTAAATGGCCTTATCAGATACACTAATCGCATCACCAAGAGTTCGTTTTCTCGGGGAAAACTCAAATGATATCGGCAAATACCTTTAATCGTTATTACTCGGATCAGACTCGCGACGGCGCCGTAGCCTTTTATGGCTGGGTCCGAAAAGAGACCACGCCTCAAACAGTCCTGCTCAATCTGGGCGCTGGTCCACCCGCAGACCGCGGCTCGATTCGGGTCTTCAAGGGCGAAGTTGCGCGAGTGGTCGGCGCCGACATCGATCCGGAGGTGCTGGACAATCCCGAGCTGGACGAGGCGCACGTAATTAACTCCGACAACAGCCTGCCGTTCGAGGACAATACGTTTGACGCCGTGTTATCAGACTGGGTCCTCGAGCACGTCTCTGCGCCGGATCAGTTCCTGCGCGAGGTGCATCGAGTACTGAAAAAAGGCGGCGTGTTTCTTTTTCGTACGCCGAATTCGTGGCACTACGTTGCGATCATCGCGAAAATCACGCCGCAGTGGATTCATCACGTGATTGCGAATTGGGCGCGTGGATATCCTGTCGGAACGCACGAGCCGTGGCCGACCTACTATCGCCTCAATTCCCGCAAGACGGTTTATGCCGAAGGACAGAAGGCGGGCTTCGACCGGATCGAACTGCGGATGTGGGAGCCCGAGCCGCGCTACCTGGTATTTCACATGCTGCCGTTCCTCATCGGCGTCGGCTACGAACGAATCGTCAATCGATATCGGATGTTCGAAGGACTGCGCGCAGGTATTTTCGGACGCATGGTGAAGTAGGCGAGTAGGCGGGGGCTTCCCGACCAGCGAACAGCGATTTCTACGCTGTCAGTCTCCGGCCAGGTCGAACGCCTTCGAAGCTCTGCGCCAGAAAAGATTTTCCGGATCGATTCTCGTGCGCCAGTTCGTCACCGCTTTCCCTATCGACAGACCGGGCTTTATCAGCGGATTGAGCACCACCTGCTCTTTGAACGGATGGATGCCGAAACCCATGCTGGTCTTGAAATGATAGAGGCCTTCTTTCGCGGCGAGTGCGATTTGACCGTTCGAGATCCAGCCCACCTCAGGACGCGCCAGCGCCGTCTTCATGACCGTGAACAGCAGCGCGTTGTTTGAATAACTCTTGAGCTGCGCTGAAGAGCTTTTCTGCAGGTGGATGTAGTAGCAATCCTCCCCCAGCATCGCGACGATAAAAGCGGCGAGCTCGCCGTCGACGAACGCACCCCACGCCTCCAGGTCAGGCCAGCGGCCAGCCAGATCGCAGAAAGATTTCCAATGCGCCTCGCTGCGATGCGGCTGCTTTCCGGTCTGTCGCACATTGGTTTCCGTGATGAGCGGGTAGGCCTTCACTGCGAGATCCTTGAAGTCCATCTGTTCGACGGTGCAGCGGGCAAGTCCACGCCGCGTATGACTGCGAGCGTTGGCCGAGAGCGTCGCGAAGTCGTAGTTCCGATCCGCGCAAACGTAAATTCCGCCGTCGGCAGTGGCTTCTGCGGGCGTGCCTGGATAGCGAACCGCCAACGCGGCGCCGCGAATCATCACCTTCGCGAGCTCGGACCTTGACGGATCCACGTTCCGGTGAATCGGCAAATTTTTATACAGGAAACGCTGCGAGCTGTACCAGAAACAACTCTTGGTCTGGACGACTTGATGCCCCAGCGCGCGGAAGAACTCGGCCATTTGATTTTCACGCATTTATTTTTTCTCTAGTCGTTCCGAATCTCACTTCCCGGACTTCGCAAACACCTTCGCGCTATGAGCGCGCATCAGTAACGTTTCTCCATAGCCGGCGACGCGCTGGATTCGCTCTCCAATCGCCTCGATCGTGCGATGACGAATCGCGCCGGCGCGGCTCGCTTCGAGCATCCACTTGAAATCCTTCAGCGTGGTGCTTGCCATCGGACCCATCCGCGGCATCACACGATTCTCGCTATTGGCAATTCTGAAATCCGACGTCATCACGCGCAGATAGCCCGCCGTCCACGCGGCCTGCAGAACGGCGTCGTTGTAGTGCCCGCCGGGAAGCGCGAAAGCTGCGATCGGCTCCTGGAGCAGGTCTTCCAACCGCCGCTTCGATTCGAGCAGCTCGTTAGAGGCGTCGGCCGCGCTTATCTGGGTAAGCCGCGCGTGGGTCAGCCCGTGCGACCCGATCTCGAATCCATCGGCTCGCAGAGCAAGCACCTGATCGCGAGTGAGATAGCCCGGTTGCCCAAGATAGGACCATACGATGAAAAAGATCGCATGCAGATTTCGGCGCGCAAGCTCCGGCGCAGCCACAAACCAATCGCTCTCATGACCGTCGTCGAACGTGATCAACAGCGACTTCGGCTCAGCAGCGGGACCATCAAGGTCGTCGAGCGTGATAGTGCGATAACCGCCCTCGACGATCGCGTCCAGCTGAGCGAAAAAATTACGGTCTCTGACCGCGTGCTCGATGCTCGACGTGTGCGGCAGCGCGGCGCACGCGGCCGACGAGATCGCATGATACATCAGAATCGGAAGGTCGTTAGTCTTGTCATTCATATCAGGCCACCCGCCTGAGCAATGGAATCGTCGACGCCGAAATCGTCGGCTCCGGGACTGCCGCTGGACGCCGACGTAACCTCGCCAGCCGCTGCCTCTCCGCCAGTGCCCAACAGAGCGTCGCGATCATCCCGACCGCGTAGCGGCAGTCACCCGCCGTGCCTTCGGTAAAATCGAGCATCAATATCGGCACGACCACCAGGAAAAACAGCGGTTTCAAATTCCACGGATCATCCTTGCGTCTCATCAGCGAGAGCCACGGCCGGATGAAGAAAAACACCCAGAAGAGCAGCGCCGGAATACCGAGGCTGACCGCCTTCGACAGGTAGTCGCTG
This sequence comes from uncultured delta proteobacterium, assembly GCA_963794325.1. GTDB lineage: Bacteria > Desulfobacterota > Binatia > Binatales > Binataceae > Binatus. Next base: position 839,992 of record CAWCDG010000004.1, read on the forward strand.
TGCAGGGAGCTGCGCGGCCCGTCCTCCCACGGTCCCCACCAAATCGGGAAATCGTGGGCCTTCATGATTTCGCCTTCGACCTCGAAGCCGTAGCCGATCAACGGACGCTGCTCGATTTTCGTGATCGCAAACTTCCAGATGTCGGTGCGGCCAGTCAGACTCGCAACGTCACCGCGATCGAGATACTCGGGATTCAGTTGGGCGACGAGAATGTACCCCACCACGCCCAGCGCAACTATGATCGGCACCGCCCGCAGGCGATATTTCCAAACCAGGTACAGCAGTCCACCGACCGCCAGACCGACAAACGGCGATCGCGAATCCGCCAGCCCCGCAAGCACGACCGCTGCCAACATCTGCGCCGCCAGCAACACTCTCTTCCATCCAGTGATACGGCTCCAAATCACCATCCCCACGCCAATCGTCGCGAGCGCGATCTCACCGATCTGGTTGGGGGAGCCGTAGATGCCGCGCAGGCGCACCAGGCCGGTCATCTCCTCGACGTCCCACACCACGTCGTGCGACATGAGCACCGAGCTGACCAGGATCACGGCCCACACGATACCGGTCCCGACTAAGTACCAACTGAGTAGTCTTTCGATATCTTCGCGATTAGCTACTGCGCGGGCAATTTTAACTATTGCCATGAACATCAGAATTGCGGCCAATATCCTGGCGGTTGAGTAGCTCGGCAATAGCGAATACGAAATGCTAACCACGCCGAATCCCAGGTAGATCAGGTAGTCAAGAAACCCGCCCTGTAAAATCTCCGAATTCTGGAACGCAGTCCAAACCGCGGCTCCGCAAAATGCGATGAGCAACGGATAGCGAACCATGAAAAGCTGATCGTTGGTCAGCGGTAGAAAGCTTGCTCCGCTCAGCTCTTCGACCAGCAGCAACGCGCATAGCAAGTGTGCGCCGTTGCCTTGCACGCGCCGCGCCGCCCAAACGATCGCTACTGCGCCTGCGGCGGCGCCGACGCCTAAGATCAGAATTGGAAAATTGAGCATCAGCAAAGCCAGCAGGCCGATCGCCGCTACGCCAATCAGCATCGCTGCGGCGGGCGGCCTGTATGCTCTCGATTGCTGTACAAGTTCCATAGTGACTTCTCTCGGACAGTTAGCGGCGCATCGCCGCCTGCGATGGTGCTTTGCTTTTCGCTATGACCGGGTTCAACTTCGGGTCGGGGCTCAGCGCCATTCTCGCTTCGTTGGACAGTTCTTCGACCCGGCGCCGGTTGGATTCGAGCACCGCCTCCAGCATCGGCGACGACGCTATCGTCCGCATCAGATCGATATTTGGAATGACGCAGTGCCCGCCGATGAAGCCGGGGAAGTATTTCGTGTTCGGCAGGAAATCGACTTCCTCGAAAAAATCCAGCGCCTCTGCATAATCGCCATCGACCCGGTTCGCGTACCGATTGAGTTCCTGGGCGAAGGCGATTAATACCCCGAAGTAAGTAGTCTCTCCCAGTTTCGCCAATTCGAGAGTTTCCAACTTACTAATGCACTGAGTAGTCATTCCGGCAGCACGGAAGTGTTCAGCGGCTCGGGTTGCGGCGTTATCGTCGCTGCCCGCGACGAACTTGCGATAACGGAGCAGGTCCTCCGCCATCCGGACGTGCTTGCCGCGCACCGGGCTGTAGGCAATCGGGGTCTTGGCCCGCTCGGCTATCGCACGGCTGGTCCCCGGGACGACGGTACTGTTGATGATCGTCAGTTCCGGCTTGAATCGCTGGATGTAAGAAAGCGCGCTTGCTTCAAAATCAGCCTGCCGCGTGAACGGGATGCATATATGCATCACGCCGATCGGCTCGTCGAACTCGCATCTTTCGATATCGTGCTCGAGCACGCGACCGGTGCGCCTCAGCACTTGCGACAGGGCGCTGCCAACTTCTCCGAGGCCTACAACTAACGTATTTGCGTTGCGCACTTGATTACTCCTTTCTGATTGTTGAGCAGCGAATCGACCGCGTCGCAGAAGCGCTGGCTATGAACCGGCCAGCTGATGCCCTTGACCACTTTCGCGGCCGAGTTCGACAGGCTGTCGCGCAGACCGGGATCGAGATACAAGTCCTGGATCGCGCGAGCCAGTTGTCCCGCGTTGTTCGGAGAAAAATAACGGACCGATTGTGCATTGAAGTAGTGCTCGATGGTTCGTAAGCGAGCGCAAATCACCGGAAGTCCGAGCGCCGCATACTCCAGCAGCTTTACCGGCAGCATCAGATGCGTGGCGCTCGATTCATTGTGGGGAACCAGGCCCACGTTCGCCTCGCCGATTTTTGCCGCCAGCTCCTGGATCGGAACCGGATTTTCGAAACTGATCGCGGACTCGATGCGGAGCTTTCTGCTGAGCGCCTTGAGCTCGTCGAGGTAATCGCCCGCACCGATTATCCTGAGCCGGATCAAAGGAAACCGATGATGCAGTAAGGCCAATGCCGCGAGCGCGGTATCCAGCCCCAGCCGCCTGGAAATCGTGCCGTGGCAGATGATTGAAAATGTTCCGACCCCCGGGTCGCTGCGCACTCGACGCGATTGGCAGTTGCTATCCGCGACCGGAAAGATGCGCGGGTCGGGCGAGTTGGCGATCACCACCAGCTTGCGTTGCGGCACGCCGGATTGATGCAGCCGCTCCGCGTGAAGGTCGTGCACGGCCAGCACTCGATCCGCCAGACGTGCGCTCAATCGCTCCTGGAGCATCAGCATTCGCGCGCCGAATCGTCCGTGACGCCCGCCGAACTTGTCGAGATACAACTCCGGCATCGTGTCGTGAACGTCGAGTACTAACTTCGATCCGAACAGCCGACAGGGTAATGCACTGAGTATTGCCAAATCCGGCATCGTGCATGCGATCACTACGTCGTACCGCTCTTTGAGACTCCGTCGAATAGCCAGTGCGGCGGCCTGGCTGAAGAAGTTGAGATAGCTGCGGAGATAGTCAATCCTGCTCGCGCCGCGATAGCGCGGGAGCTGCAGTCCGGTAACGCAAACTCCGCGAGTATCGGCAACCTCTCCGTCGGCGAGACAAATCGCGTCAACCTGGTCGCCGCGACTGGCCAAAGCTTCGGCCTGCCGCTTGACCCGTCCGTCGCGCGCATATGCGGTGTAAGCGATAATCAGTATTCGCGCCATTGTTACGCCGGTCCTTCGCTGGTATTGGCCAGCCGATCGCCGATGCTCACCGACCCGAGTGCGCCACCGAGCATTTCACGAACTGTGCGAGCTTCGATCAGAAGAAACGCGACGCCAGGAAGCGCGATCATCAGTAAAAGTTCCGCTATGCCGCCCACGCCTAGGTTGGTCGCAAGTACTCGTCCGGCCATGGTGGCCGCCGCGCAACCCACCGCGGTGGTGAACCCCGGAATCAAAACGCGCATTGCTTTCCCAAGGCCGACGTCCAGCATGCGACATGCGACCAACTGCCCCATGACGCTGCATACGGCTTCGACCGTGGTTACGCCCGCGCAGACCCACAGCAGTCCGCTCGACGCCGTGACCATCACTGCGATCACGATCAGCACCAGTCGGACTCCGTGCAGGTACATGTCGAAGACCGGGCGTGCCAGCGCGTAGTAAACCGCGCCCATTCCCGCGCGCAGACCGATTGTGATGATGCCGATGCTCAGGATGCGCAAGGGAAGTGCGGCCGCGATCCACTGCGGTCCATAAATCTGCCGCAACAGCTCAGGCGCGGCGACTGCGATGCACGCCAGCGGCGGCACGATGAGCCGGCTCATATAACCAAGAAAACTCAAATAGGCACGGCGCAGTTGCTCGGGCTGATGCTGCATGCGGCAGAACGCCGGCACCGTGACGCGGCCGGCCACTTTGTAAAGCCGGTCGGGCACGAAACGCAGCAGATCCCACGCCATGCCGTAGAAGCCGAGCGCCGAGGTTCCGAGCATGCGTCCCACCAACAGGTAATCCGCATTGCACGAAATCGCGTGAAGGATTTGTCCGCCCATCGCGCCGCCGGCGAAGCTTCGCAGTTCGAGCAGCGCCTTGCGGCTCGGCCCGACCCGCGGGATATACGGCTCGGCGCACCACAACAGGAGCGCGTGGGCTGCCATTCGCGCCGACAGTCCGCCGACCAGGCTCATCCGCGGATGACCCGTCACCAGCAACGCGATCGCGACGCCGAGAAAAGCCAACTCCCCGGCCACTTCAGCCAGCGCGAGGGTGCGGTATTGCAATCTGCGCGTGAGCCGCGCGATTGGCACCGAGACCGATCCCTCGAGCAGGATCGGGATGCATAGCAAGCGCAACGCGTTGGGAATCGTGGGCATCGCCATCGCTTCCGCGATCAGCGGCGCGAGAAGATAGAGCGCGCCGCAGGTCAGGATCGAGACCGAGATCGTCGCCCACCACGCCGAGCTTTCATGCGCGCTGGTCAACTCGGGGCGCTGCACGAGAGTATCGGGCGCCGCCAGATCGTTGACCATCATTATGATTGCGCTGAACGTGATCAGCACTCTGAACAATCCGAAATCCGACGGCATCAGCTCGCGCGCGAGCACCACCAGTCCGCCGATGCGCACGACCTGGAGCGCGACCTCACCGATCACATTGTCGCGAACACCGCGCGCGAACGCGGGAGTATGCCACCCCTCGACATTAGCGACGGCGCTGATATCGCCCAGGGCTGGCATCACATTCCGCTCCCTTGCAGCATCGCCGGCAGCGTCCGCAGCAGGATTCCCATGTCGCCCACCAGCGACCAGTCTTCGATGTATTCGATATCGAGCTGCACCATTTCCTCGAACGACAACCGATTGCGCCCGCTCACTTGCCACAGCCCGGTAATTCCCGGCGGCGCGTCGAGCCGATGCCGGTGCCATTCCTCGTACAACTCCAGTTCGTACGGCATCGCGGGTCGCGGTCCGATCAGGCTCATGTTTCCGTAAAGAACGTTGAGCAACTGCGGCAGCTCGTCGATGCTGAATCGGCGGAGCCAGTGGCCAATCCGCGTAACCCGCGCGTCGCTTCCAAGTTTGTAAACTTCGGCGCCGTTGGCTTCGGAACGTTCGGCCGGATCGCGCTGAATCCATCCTTTGACGTACTCGCGATGAATCGCGTCCGAACACTCAGTGCGCATCGTCCGGAATTTCAGCAGCTCGAATGGCTTGCCATGGATTCCTACTCGCGTCTGGCGAAACAGTAGCGGGCCTTTGTCGAACAAGCGGATCACGATGGCGGCGAGTAACAAAAGCGGCGACACCGCAACGATCATCAGCGTCGCGACCACGATATCGAAGCCGCGCTTCACCATGCAGTTGAGCCCTTCGATGTTCGACCCCGGCGGCCCGATGAGCGGAATCGCACCGACCATCTCGACCGTGAGCGCCATCGACTGCGCCACTCGCGGCATCACGCGCCAGCGAACTCGATGTTGCTCACAAAGCTTGATGATGCGTTCGACCTGCTCGTGATCGCGTTCCGGAAGCACAATCATTGCCTCAAGGTTGCAGTGCGCGGCTGACAGGCTCGCGATGCTATCGAGGCCTCCGATTACCCGCGTCGAATTTCCGTTCGTGCCGTTGGACGCGGGCAAGCTCGGGCTTTCATCGACAAATCCAAGAAATTCGTATTGTGTGAGCTCTGCGCTGATTCGATCGCGCAGATAAACGCCAAACGTGTTGGCGCCCACTATCACCAGCGGCACCGCGAACTGCGGCCGCGAGTAAAAGAACTTCATGCTCCGGCGCACCAACATTCGCGCGGTTATGACCAAGCCAATCGTCAACGCCAGCCCGGCAGCCACCGCAAACCGCGACGGCGCGATATGAAGAAAAAAGCTGACCGACACCATCGTCAGCCATGCGGCGCAACTGGCTTTGACGATCGACCTGACTTCATGACGGCTGTTGCGGTAGAGTCCCACGGCGCGCGCGATCAGAATCCACACCGCCACCAGCATCACCATGCCCGCAAGCGCTTCGCCCCAACTGCCGGGCCGAAGCGGATACAGGTCGCGGGTTCTGATGACCTGCGACATCGCGACCGCGCCGACGACTGCTATCGCGTCGGTCGCCGCCAGTAGCGCCTTCTGGCGCTGTAGTTCCCCGCCTAACACAACATCACCCAGTAGCCAGCGCGTGCTTTACGACCTGGCTCACCGTGACGGCCTCGCGCTCGGTGAGGAACGGATGCATCGGCAATGAGAGCACGCTGTCAGCCATCGCCTCTGCGTGCGGAAAATTTCCGTGAGAGTATCCGAGACCGCGGCAAGCCGGCTGCAGATGAAGCGGAACCGGGTAATGGATCCCGCATTCGATCTGTTCGCGCAGCAGGGCTGTCCTGATTGCGTCGCGGCGATCGCTGCGGATGACGAACAGGTGGTAGCACGACTCGCTTCCCTCGGGCTGAGAGAGCAGGGTCAACCCGTCATGAGGCAAAGTTTCACGATAAATAGCGGCGAGCTGACGACGCCGCGAGTTCCATTCCTCGAGGCGCTCGAGCTTGGGCCGCAACACTGCCGCCTGAAGAGTGTCGAGCCGGGCGTTGTATCCGTATGCGCTGTGCGCGTAATGCGACAGCCGGCCGTGATCGCGCAGCGTGCGTATCTGCGCGGCCAGCTCGTCGTCATTCGTCGCGACCGCGCCGCCTTCACCCCATGCGCCGAGGTTCTTGCCGGGATAAAAACTGAAACATCCCGCCGCTCCAATCGTGCCGGCGAAAATCGATTGCCCCTGGTAGTTGATCCGGGCGCCGTGAGCCTGGCACGCATCCTCGACGATCTTCAGGTCGCACGCCTGAGCGAGATCGCGCAATTCGATCATGGCGGCCGGCAATCCGTAGAGATGCACCGGAAGTATCGCGCGCGGACCGTTGGGCGAGGTGAAGCGCGCTCGCTCCAGGTAGCGCGCAATCTCCGGGACGCTCAGGTTGCCGGTGTTCGGATCGATATCGACGAATGCGGGGCGCGCCCCGGTCTGCACGATCGCCTCGGCCGTCGCGATAAACGTCATCGGCGTCGTAATAACTTCGTCGCCCGGTCCGATTCCGATCGCGAGCAGCGCCAGCCTGAGCGCGTCGGTCCCGCTCGACACGCTGACGACGTGGCGCGCGCCGAGGAAATTTGCGAATTCACTTTCGAACGCGGCAACCTGCGGGCCACCGACGTAGGAAGTCTTTTCGTGGATTTCCTCGAAACCGCGCTCGACCTGCGGCATGATTTCGCGGTTCTGCGCCGCGAGGTCTAAAAATTTAATTGTCATTATCGTCCAACTCCCTGTAGTTGCGCGGAGCGGCGGCTGGAATACAGACGCGCCGGTATGCCCATAACTGTCGCTCGCGCCGGAACATCGCTGGTAACGAGCGCTCCGGCCGCGACCATCGCGCCTGCACCAATCTCGACTCCGCACATGATGATCGCGCCGCTTCCAATCGTTGCGCCGTGCCGCACGTAGGTGCGCTCGAGTACCCAATCGTCCGGCCGCTTCGGTGAACCATCGGCGTTGGTCGCGCGCGGATGCCGATCGTTGATGAACATCACGCCATGCCCGATGAAAACTTCGTCTTCGATCGTAACGCCGGAACAAATGAACGAGTGACTCGAAATCTTGCAGCGCTTGCCGATGTACGCCTCGCGCTGGACCTCGACGAACGCGCCCAGCTGCGATCCGTCTCCGACGCTGCATCCGTAAAGATTTACAAACGGTCCGAACTTTACCCCGTCGCCCAAAATTACGTCGGGCGACGCGCATACATTCGATGGTAGTTCGTGAAGTGACATTTCGATCCTCGTGGTGTGCTCAGATCCTCAAGCTTGGCGTGATCGGCATCGGCTGCCCGTGATTTTTGAGCGAGCGATCGGCCGCTTCCAGAACTTTCACGACTCGCAGACCGCTGTTACCGTCGCTGTTCGGAGAGATGCCGCGCTTGACGCAATCGACGAAGTGATCGCATTCCACCTTGAGCGGTTCGGATTCGTCGATCCGCGGGATATTCACATCGCCGTAGCGGTACGAAAGCTTAAAATCGCCGAACGTGTCGTAGTACGGATGCTTGGTCACGCCCTTGTCGTAGACCCGAATTTTTTCCTGCGGCGCCGTGTCGTCGTACACCAGCATCTTGCGCGATCCGACAATCGTCGTCCGCCGGATTTTGTTCGGGTCGAGCCAGCTCACGTGGACGAAGGCGATCACGTTGTTGTCAAAGCGCATCGTGATCAGCGCGACGTCTTCGACGTGATCGTGATAATGGCTCTCGCCCTGGCAGGTCACCTCGATCGGCATCTGGCCAAGCAACATCAGGATGATCGAGATGTCGTGAGTCGCCAGGTCCCAGGCCACGTTGACGTCGCGGCGAAACAGTCCCAGATTCGCGCGCACCGAGCTGATGTAGAAAATGTCGCCCAGCTCTCCGCTGTCGATGAGCTCGCGGATCTTTATCACCGGTGCGCTGTACTCGAAGGTGTGCCCCGCCATCAGCGTGACATCGCGCTCGCGCGCCATCCGGATCAGCACCTCGGCCTGCTCGCATGAGGTGGCGAGCGGCTTCTCGACCAGCGTCGATTTGCCCGCTTTCAGGCATCGGCTTGCGATTTCGAAGTGAGTGTTTACCGGCGTCGCTACCACCACCGCGTCCACCCGCGGATCGTTCAACACCTGGTTAAGGTCTTCAGTTACCAGGACCGACGGGTACATGCTTTTGATGTGATCGAGGCGTTCGCGGCTGAAGTCGCAGCAGACGACCCGCTCGACTCCCTGTGCCTGGGAAAAATTTCGCACCCAGTTCGGTCCCCAATAGCCGAGCCCAACAATCGCGATACCGCGCATCTGGCGCTGAGTTGAATAGCTGGGAACAATCGACGGCAGGTGAAACCCGTTGCTTGAACCGGCCAGGTTGCCATTGACTGAAATCACGTCTTCCATCACTAAGCCTCCATTCCGAACAATCGCCGAACCAGCGTCGGCAGCGGCGATTTGTATCCATTCAAAATCACCCCGGCGACGGGATGACCTGTGTTGCGTAGCAAATTTACTGTGGCGATCATTTCCGCCCGATCCGTCCGCAGATGTCGCGCGACGACCAGGATCGGATCGTTCGGCCGAGCCAGCGCCAGCATTCGCGGATCCAGGCGCACCACGCCGAGGTCGATAACCGCCAGCCGGTAGCGCGCCAGCAATTCGTCCATGTCCTCGATCATTCGAGCCGGATGATCCCCCAGTTCCATCTGCTCGGGCCGCGCCGTCTCGAGCCGCGGCCATCCGGTAGCTTGCACGGCAATCGAAGTACCGGCGGACGTAGTCAGCGCCGGGACGCCGGCGCGTCCGAACAAAGGATGCATCGGCGTTACCCGCGACTGACCTTCAACCAGTACCGTTCGGGCCGCCAATCGCTGACTCAGGTCCAGCGCCATCGCGGCAGCCACCGTGGACACGCCGTCACCCGGTCTGCAGCCGGTCATCAATATGCGGGCCGGACCGTTGTATGCGCTCGCGGCTCCCAACTGCTCGCTCAAGTTGCGGATAGCGCCGCTCGAGGCAATCGAATCGAGCAACCCTTGCGCCTCCAGGATCGGAACCAGCGCCATCGGTTGAGTGCGCGCGGCAACCTCGGAAGGTGGCCTGGTTCTGGGATCGGAATAGGGAACCAATCCTGTTTTGCGGCGCTCCATTGCCTGGAAATATCTGCTCATTGCTATTGCCTCTTGGTGATCATTTGCGGATTTGGCTCACACGGATGGACTGACCGGGAAAGATGAGATTCATGTTCTTGATTTCGGGATTCGCCGCGGTCAATCGGCCAAGTTCATCGGTTCCGAACGAACCATAAATTCTTTTCGCTATTTTGCTGATCGTGTCGCCGGTGCTGACGACTACGGTGTCGCCCTGACTGCGACCGTTGTCGCCTTCTTCCCCCGAAGCTTTTGCCGGCGCCGAAATATTTTCAGCCGGTGACAGCTTCACCGGAATTATATTGGCGGCCGGGTTCGTTTCAGGTTTCGATTTTTCCGGAAGCGGGAGATCAGTCGTCGAAGGCCCTTCGATAGGCCCGCGCATGATCAATTCGTTCGCGCTGCCCGCGGAGCCGTCATGAACGTTGAGCGGGGCTAGCGTGATCGGCTTCGGCGCCGGCTTCGCGATCTGATCAGGTCGGGTTTTGAATTGCGCCGGAGACCATTGCGCAAGCATTTGCGCTTGCGGCCGCTGGTCTTGCGATGCGTATCGCGCGGTCAGCGCCGTGAGCGTCTCGCGCAAGGGCCGCACCTCGGAAATTCCCGCTCCTACGATCGCCAGCAGGCAGATTGCCGTGAGCGCTCCTGCCGCCGCCGCGCGAATCACCGGCCTGCGCGGGGCCGCCGGCCGCGATGTCCGCCCGAGCCTCGCCGACGCAGATCTGATTGCCTCGCTAACCGACGCCGCCATCTGCACCGGCACCGACTCTCTGCTCGCGAGCAGGCGGTCGTAGTCGTGCGCGGCGTCTCGCACGTGTTCAACCGAAGCGGACTCTTCACCCTCCGAGTAAGCGAGCATCAATGCGTTGTGGCAGAGCACGTTGATTCGCCGCGGAATCCCGCCGCTCGCGCGCATCAGTTCCCGGATAGCGCCGCGCGTGAAGAGCCGCTCGATATCACCGCCGCGCGATCGCAGCCGATACTCGACGTAGTCGTAGATCTCTTTGCCCTGCAAAACTGGCAGCAATGCGCGCGCGCCGATCCGCTGATTCAGTTGGCGTAGTCGTGGTGCCGACAGCCTTCTGGCGAGCTCGATTTGCCCCACCAGCACGATCTGCAGCCGCCTGCGCTCGAGTGATTGAAAGTTGGACAACAGCCGCAGGTCCTCGAGCGAGTCGTCGCTCAGGTCCTGCGCTTCGTCGATGATAAGCGCGACGCACTCATCCGGCCCGAGGCTGGCGAGCTGCGCATCGAACGCCTCCAGCAAAGCCAATTTGTCCGAGGTCTGGGGTTTGATGTCGCCGAGCTGGCCGAGAATCTGGCGCAGCATCTCGACGAAGCTAAGCCGTGGATTCGCCACCCACGCGCTGCGAACTCCCTGATGGCTGCTCGCGAGGAGCGAGTAGATGAGCGTAGTCTTGCCGGCTCCGATTTCGCCGACCAGCATCGTGAATCCACTCGGCTCGCGCAGGCCCCATTCGAGCGCCGCCAGTCCTTCGCGATGCCCCGCGCTCATGAAGAGCACCGACGCCGACGGATTGAACTCGAAGGGCGCGCCGCTTAGTCCGAAGTGTTCGTAATACATATCGGCTACATCCTGTCGTCGAGAACAGCGACCGTGCTGAGCCCGGTGTCTTTGAAAATCGAAGCCGTCGAGCAAATCCTCGGATCGAATTCTTCGGACCAGTACGCCGCGGCGCACCCGAGGATCAGCGCGAACAGCAGTCCCGCAATCAGGTTCAGCATGATTCGCGGAGAGACCGGCTCGATCGGCATGGTCGGCGCCTGCACGACGCTGACATTGAGAATCCGGCTCTGGTTGAGCGCCTCGGCTGCGCGCGCTTCTTCACCCTTGCGCACGTAAGAGAGGTAAGCTTCCTTGTCGCTTTCGACCTGCCGCTCGAGCCGCTCGATCGTAACGCCGTCAGTGGTCATCAGTTTGAGCTGATCGCGAAGCGATGCGACTTGAGCCGCTTGTGTAGTCTGGGCGGCCTTGAACGATGCTGCCTCCGCCCGCGCCTTGGCCAACTCGCCATCGAGTGCCTGCCAGGTCGGATTCACGTCGGTGGTGGTCTCCTGCACGTTGCTCTGTTTCTCGCGCGCCAGGATGTCGTGGCCAGCCTTCAGCTTGGCGTCGATCTCGCGGATTCGCTGACTGCCCGGCTGGTAGCGGCTGAGCAGCTCCGCGCGATTGGTCTCGAGGGTGAGCATCTGCGGCTTCAACTGCTGCAGCGCAAAATTCTGGACCGTTTTCGATTCCCTGGTCTGTTCCTGCGGCGTCGCTTTCAGCTCGGCTTCCTCGCTGGCGATTTGCTGCGTCTTGGAATCGAGCATCACGGTGGTCGAGCGATAGTTCGCCTCGGCCGCGTACAGTTGAGTTATCTGCGCCTGTTGCTGCTGGCTGAATTGCGAGATTCCAGTTTGCAATTCGGTGCCGCGAAGCTCTTTTTCCGATTGCTGCAGTCGTTGGTCGAGCAAATCTCGCTGCTGCTGAAAAAACGCCTGCGCCTGCGGGTTCTGCGACAGCCGCCCATGCAGCGCCAGGTATTGGGTCATCAACTCAGCCAGGAATGCCTGCGCCCAAACTGCGTCATGCGATCGAATCGAGACCTCAATGATGTTCGAGCGCTTGATGACCGTCGCGCTCAAGTGATTCGAAATTTTCTGAATCTCTTCCTGGTTCGAACTCGCGCGCGGACCCCCGTGCATCGCCAGGTACGCGTCGCCCGGCAGACTGATGACTGAGGCGACAAGGTCTCGCACGCCGCCGCTGCGGGCACTCGTTTTCATGCCGGCCAGCGCCTGCTGGATCAGGATTGGACTGGTCAGCAACTCAACTTCGGAATTGAGATCCTGTTCGCCGACCGGAACCGTTTGGGTCGCTTGGTTGGCCGCGTCTTCCTTCAGCCCCGGCGAAACCAGCAGTTGCGCCCGATTGGATTGAACCAGGATTTCGGAAACCGAGTCGTAGCTCGGCGCCCATAACAGTGAGCCGATCGCGATCACGCCGAATACAATCAACCCGACTCGGAGCGCCAGCGTCTTGCGCCGGAATATCTGCTCTACCCAATTCATCAAAGTTTCGTTGTTCATCTGATTAACCCTCGAGGCCTAAAGAAATCCCGGCGCGATAACCGTTTCGAGCGGCATCGCGTCGCGCACGTACTGCTTGATGTTGAGATCGAACTGCGCGATTCCGCTGCGCGGAACGATCAGCAGGTCCGCCGGCATCAGCGCCACGTCTTCTTCGTTGTTCTTCTGGTTCAGTACCTTGTCGAGTTGCAGCTTCTCGCCGTGCGGGTTCCCGCACGCGTCACGCCTGATGAGCACCACCTTGCTGGCGCCGGCCGCGTCAGTCAGTCCGCCCGACGCCGCGATCGCCTGGATTGCGGTCATCCCGGGTTGCAGCGGCACCGCGCCCGGCTTGGCCACTTGACCCTCGACGTACACCACCTGCCACGGGCTCTTGTCGATTCGGACCGTGCTCTTCGGATCCCGAAGTTCCAGCGCATAGAGCTGGTCGAGAGATTTTTCGAGCTGCTCCGGCGTGAGTCCCTGCGCGTGAACATTGCCGGCCACCGGTATCGAGATGTCGCCGTCGAGCCGGACGGTAAGATTCTGATGAAGTTCCGGACTCAGGTAGAAACTGACGTCGAGCTGATCGCCCGGCTGGATCCGATACGCGCGCGGCTCGTCGATTGCCGCCGTAACGTCGCACGCCGGAGACGCCGCCACGGCGGACGCACCTCTGATGTCGGACTCCTCCGGATTCTTCGTCGCGCATCCCATCCAAAGCGACGCGCAGCACAACAGGGCGAGTACCGATAATTTTGTTTTCATACTTTTTGCCACCAGCGTTACGTGAGTACGCGATCCGACGTGTTAATCATCTGAGATTCGCGCTGTGTGAGAAGATGACAGAAAAGGATGGAAGAAGCAAGTCAAGATAAATTCAAATAGGTAAACATAATTCAATTTAGAAAACTAAGTGATTTATTTTAACTTTATAGGCTTGTATTAGCTTTCACAGCATGCTAGTGGTTAGCGAAACAAGCAATACATGTTCAGCCACAACTGATGAGAACAACAACTTACAAAGGGAAATACGATGAATTCGAGAGATCCAATGACCCACAGCGCGAGGCTATCCTGATGAGACCCTCGCGAGCTTGCCCGCAGATCCGGATCAAATGGAGCTGTTAGCCAAAGGCCAGCACATGGCGGAACGGATGCTCACTTTGCGTGAGGTCTCCGACTATTTGAATGTGAATCCAGCCACCGTTCGCCGGCTGGTGAGGTCAGGCCAGTTGCGCGCTATCAGGGTCGGGCGGGATCTGCGCTTCGAAGTGCGCGTCGTCGATCAATGGGTGGCGGGCGGCGGCACCCTTCCTGGACAATCGGAGCCAACAGTCAGAATCGATTTGAACGACCGGCGCAAATCGAGCCAGCCTTAACTGGACTAGGCGGACGTTGGTCTTCTGGCTCTTTGCAGAAAGGCTTCGACGTCGCCGCGTCGAAAGCGCTTGATTCGACCTATCGCATGACACGTAAGCTCGCCTCGTCTAACCATCCGGTAGATGGTCATCGGGGTCAGTTGCAGCAATTCAGCGAGTTGCCCCACAGTATAGAATTCAGGCGGGTCGTCTTTTCTCAATCGCGATCGTGGCATCTTTTCCCTCTTCCCTTCCTCACAGCCTCATTAACATCCACGGCCATCCTTAAGTAATACATCACCTTTGTCAAGCTTTACTTATGCTAAACATCAGTATTCTATTGACCCAATGCTTGTGCGCGACTGTCATATACTGCATTTTACAAGACTTCATTGGATTTGTAGAAATGAACGCAATTTACTCTACTTAGGTTATTCGAAGCACCGCATATCTCTTATTTTCTTTTAATCATTGATTTTTATTTGATTTAACTTTCTTATCCCGATACTCCTTACATTGTTCAGTCAAATCCCCGGGAGGGACTCCCATGATGATGAGAAAGTTTCAATATCTAGACAGAGCACCCGCACTGCGCCCAGTCGCCGCCCAAGCTTCGTGCTGCACCCCCAATTCACCATGCCTCAAATGCTCGATGATTCGGTTGACCAGCCACCGCTTCGCGATGTTCTCCAAACAGTTCGGCCGCTTGCCCGAGCAGAACGACGAGTTGTTTTTCGATAAGACGCTGTCTCATCCGGTTCGCGCCACCCGTGACGAAATAAGGACCCAGGTTCTTGAAGCGTCAGAGGTTCACGGCCTCAACTGCTTCTCGCTGCTCAGCTTCCTCGGCCTGAGCACACCTTCGACCCTCGACGAGCAGGCGCTGTAAGACCGGAAGTCCTCGGCCCCACAGGGAATCAGCGGATAGAAATGTCTATGGGAATGGCGTCGTCGAGGTAAAACTCGACGGCGCTGGGCCAAATCGTGGGCCGCCACTCTCCTGGAATCTCCGAGAGCCTGATTCTAAATCACGACCGGCACAATGGTCCGGCTCGTTCGCTATTGTCGGGCTTCGCCCGCAGGCTGCCTCGAATTCTCGAGGAATGTCTCGACGTCATCGCGTCGGAACCGCTTGATCCGCCCGATCGCGTGGCAAGCCAACTCGCCCCGTCTGACCATGCGGTAGATCGTCATAGGCGTCAGTTGGAGCAAATCAGCCAGCTGGCCGACGGTATAAAACTCAGGCTGGTCGTCGTTTCTCGGTCGTGTTCCTTGCATCTGCCTTCCTTCTGTTGAACCCCTTTCGAAATTTCAGACGACATGACTATTGACTAAAACAGGGAATTAGTCAAGCCTCGAATGATCTTATTATCTACATCTTAGTAGGGAAACCGTTTCCCATTATTCGTGTACTGTCTTAATGACTTAATTTAACCACGCCTCTGCCGGTTCTCTACAGAACAAAAATGAGACCATGCGCGTCAGGCTAGCTAACTTGCCCCGCTCCGGCGGACGCCCATCGGGTGGAGAAGCCTGAGATGCATCCGGCTTCATACCTGGTGCCTTTTGCGCTGATTGAGCGAAGCTGCCAGGAAAATGGTTTTGGCGGCCGCGCACGGTGTTCACCTGGTCAATCGAGCATTGCGGTCGCTATTCGGAATTCTGCGAGTGATGCCGCGACTCAAGCAATCGCTGGAATTTCACGTAGCCTCAACGAGCCAGAAAGTCTTCCATCGCCTTTACGGTTTGAGCCGGGCTCTCCTCCTGCGGCACGTGGCCGAGCTGACTGAAGACGACCAGCTGGCTGTTGACGATGTCGTGGTGGAAACGCTCCGCATCGGATGCGGGCACGACGTGATCAAGCCCGCCCCACAGGATCAGGGTTGGGATTGCGATCGTCCTGATGCGGTCCGAGTCGGTATCGGGCTCTTGCTCGAACTGGAGAATAAACGCCCGCCGGTTTCCGGCGCGTAGGAACAACTCGTAATAGCGATCAACCAGATCCGAAGTCAGCTTGCGCGGATCGCCGTACGCCTCGATGAGGTTCTTCTTGATGAAGCTTCGTGGCGTGACGTGCTCGATCAACCAACGGAAGACCGGAATCTTCGCCATCCGAAAGACGATAGGAGGCGATTCTCCCTCGCCGGGGTAGCCGGTCGAGTCGATCAAGACCAGACGGTAGACGAGGTCGGGCCTGGCGGCTGCGGTTTCCCAGGCGATGCTGCCACCCAGTGAATTGCCAACAAGGATGGCGTGTTTGATGCTGAGCTGATTGAGGAGGTCTTCCATGAAGCGCGTGTAGTGTTCGATCCGGTAATCGTCGTCGCGGAACTGCCCGCTAAGACCGGCGCCCGGCAAATCCAGACTGACGACACGATGCTGGCTCTTCAGCGCGGCAACCCATCCCTCCCAAGTGTGAAGGCTGGATGCCGTGCCATGGATGAGGACGATGGGATGCGGGTCGTTGCCCGGTCCTTGATCGCGCAGATGTACCGATACTCCGTCAATCGTCACGAATTTGGAGGGTGCCGGCGCCCAGCGAGCCCGGAGGGAATCAGCCGATCGATCTGGCGTCCATTCCACGCCAACCAGTCCTGCGACGAAGGCGAAAGCAACCGCGAGTATAATTATTGCTCTCTTCATTCATGTCCTCTTTATCGGTGCGCCATTGCGGACCTGTCTTTTTCACACCGCGTCGGAGCGCAATTGCCGCGGCCCGGGCGCTTGCGTTCGGCTCATAGAAGAATATAAGCTATTGCTCACAATTTAAACTCGCATTCTGGACGGATGCATATGGCGCGAAAACCGCAAACGAACCCAAGAAAATCAGCCTCTCAGGAGCGATCACGTTCAACTGTCGATGCGCTTTTGGAAGCGACTGCTCGTATTTTGGTGAAAGAAGGCTACGACCGAGCGAGCACTAACAGGATTGCCGAAGTGGCGGGGGTCAGTATCGGTTCGTTGTACCAGTACTTCCCGAGCAAGGAGGCGCTGGTAGCGGCTGTTATTGACCGCCATACACAAGAAGTTTCGGCGGTTACCCGCAACGCCCTGGTCAAGATGGCAGCGCGTCCAATCGAGGTCGCGGCGCGCGAATTTGTTTCGGTTGCAATCGACGCGCACCGCGTCAATCCCAAGCTTCATGGCGTCCTTGCCGAACAGATCCCACGTGTCGGGCGGCTCGAAAATCTCGAGGCTAATGTCCGGGAGGGTTATGCACTGGTCCGGGGCTACCTCGAGGCACATCGCGATGAGATCGACGTCGCCGACCTCGATCTCGCGGCCTTCGTCTTAGTGACGATAGTGGAGGCGCTGACACACGCCGCAGTCCTGCGTCGCCCGGACATCCTCGCCGATGGGAAAGCACGATACTTTGTGGACGACGTAACGCGCCTGGTGGTCCGGTACCTGCGCACGTCGCGCCCTTGACAGCATTCGAATTCGGCGGTCCAATAGAAATTGGGACGGTAGAATGTTTCGCGTTGCGCGGGGAAATGCATGCGCACGGAAAAAAATAATATTCGGCGCTCCCTTTGCCTGACGCTAGCCGCACTATTCTGTGCGGTGTCGGTTTCGCAATCTACCAGGCCATTTGCCGCGCTTGCCCTATCGAGTACGCATAGCATCGTGATTCACTATCAGAAGCTTGCGCGATACGCCGTCGAGGAAGTCGGCAGCGAGCCAATCGAACCCAGCATCAGCAGCTTCATGACGGTCTCACTCGTGGTAGCTGAGCCCGAACCAAAATTTGCGGCCACCAGCAAGATCAATGAGGCCGACGTCACCGAGTGGCCCTACAAATGCCTCTTTCACCGGCGAACGCTCCCGCCGTCACCTGACGACGGCATCTAGTCTCCACAATCGAATTCTCAGGATTCGCGCCTAACCAGCGGTCCAGCATCGTCACCGACAGAGTTGTGGCGATGGCTCTTGGGTGCGCGAGTCCCTGTTATTCGGCAGCGCCACTCACCGCAGGCAATTTAAGCGGTGCTCCGAACCTATAGCTACCTAGAGGAGGTCTTACATGTTTCCGATGAAGCGAACTAAGTGTCAGCTATATGCAATCGTCCCGGTGGTCTTTGTTCTGACTTTTCTAACCGCTTCCCTCGCACTGGCTCAGGTTAAGCCCGGCGACGTCATCACGCCGGAAAATGCTTACAAGGTCAAAAACCTCGTCTCCCCAGGGGTTTTCTACAAAGTCCAGCAGGGGATGCAGATGAAAATCGCGCCCTCCGATCGCGTCAATTGGCCGCCGCCTTACAAG
The DNA here is from genome assembly GCA_963794325.1 of uncultured delta proteobacterium. Classification (GTDB taxonomy): domain Bacteria; phylum Desulfobacterota; class Binatia; order Binatales; family Binataceae; genus Binatus. The sequence goes on from CAWCDG010000004.1 coordinate 858,310, forward strand.
GACGCAACCGAGAAATATTCTGCGCAGGTCCGGCTCTCGCCAGATGGGCGCACGGTTGAGAACTATGTGGCCGGCCAGCCGTTTCCATTCCTCGATCCCAATGATCCGAGGGTTGCAACCAAGATCATATGGAACAACGTATTTCGGCCGCTTCAGACCGATGACTACGATCTGCGTTACTTCGCCTGTGAAAATGTGCGGAGCGGGCGCAATGTCCCATACCGGGTACTCGATGAGATCGATGTAGGTCACTACGCCGGCTACAACGAGATTGGACGGACCGAGGTCGAGCCAATGCCGATCGATCCAGACTTCAAGAAGACCGGGCGCTACTGGCTGTTCGGGCTCTACCCGATTATGGCGCCGGAAGGTATGCGCGGCGCCGGCTTTCTGCGCTACCGCTATGCCGATCCGAAAAAGTCCGATGACATATGGTCGTGGAATACCGGCTCGCGGAGGCTGCGCCGTCTGGACGAAGGCATCATGAGCGACGCAGTTACCGGGTCGGGGACGCCGAGCGAGGGTGCCGGGAATATCGTGGTGTTCGATCCGGATCACTATTCCGGCTTCAACGCCAAAGTGGAGGAGTACAACTATCGCTTCCTGGGTTCGAAGACCATGCTCGGCGTGGTCCACGCGGTCCATTCCCCCGAAATAACCTGCCCGACAGACGGCGGAGGCAGCGCGTGTCCAGAGAATTGGGAGACGCGCCAAATGTACATCGTGGAAGCTACCCCCAGGCGTCATTCAAACAACTCGCAGGCACTGCAATCGCGGACCGTGCTCTACATAGACAGCGAAGTATGGTTCCCGCTTTACGAGGACGCATACGATCAACAGGGTCAGCTGTGGCAGGACCACATCTACTGGCTGACTTATCGTGATCGGCCGGTGCCTGATGCGCGAGTAGCGATCTATCCATTCAAGCGCTCGTTCGTCGTAGGAGCGGCAGCCACCGATACGCAAACCGGAATGTCGGCGATGTGCTACCTGCCAAGTCGCAACACTCCGGAAAAGGAATGCTGGTATATCAATATGGGCGCGGTGGACCGTAACTTCTTCGACCCTGACGCGATGGTAAGAGCGGCTCCGTAACCAGTCCTTCCGCGAGCCTGCAACGGGGCTGGCGTGCCACGAGGGCAAGCCAGCCCCGACGACCTCAAACAGACGCCGAGGTTGGATCCGTGTGGTGTAATACGAGCACCGGACAATGAGCTTCGCGAATGACATGCTCTGTGACACTGCCCAAAACGAAATGCTCGAGTCCGTGGCGCCCGTGGGTAACCATTACGATCAAGTCTACTCCTAGCTCGTGAGCCGCCCGCACAATATCAGTATCAGGCACACCTGTTCTGACATCGATAACATTGCCCTTGGTCCTTGAGGGTGTTCTGGACAATTAATTCGAGCTTGGCTCTGGCTTCTTTCACCCAGCGCGGATCGGCATCAAACGGAAGCGGAACGTCCATATCGTGGGTAGGCACTCTGGCAATGTGCAATACGTAGAGCGTTGCGTTGCTTTCCTTTGCCAACGTGCTCGACAAAAGCAATGCGGCCGTTGAATTTCCATCGAACTCGAACGCACACAATATCTTGTTGTATTTGAGCATTGCTTTCCCTGAGATATGGAGCTTCATTGAATTCAGCTCCGAATCGCCATCTTCAGGCTGTTGCAGCTTAGAATTCCGCTAATGATCGACCGGTCGCTCTATCAACCGCCGCCTTGGTGACCGAGAAGCCATATAGGGCGTCGGCGTACGCTGCATCGTCTGCGGTATAGCTTCGTTGCGCATCTTCCAATTCGATAATACTTGTTAGGCCCGCTTCATAGCGCTTCTCCGCCAATTCCAGTTCCGCGCGCGAAGCTGCAAGCGTCTTTTCCGCGCGCGAGATGCGTTCAATAGAAGCTTGCCAATTGAGAAACGAAGTATGAACCTGCAGAATTACTTCTTGCCGCAGGTCTTCGATCGCGCGAAGGATCGCGTGTTGGCGAAACCTGGTCTCCGCAATTTGATCAGTGGTAAGAAAGCTGTTGAAGATTGGCCAGGTGATAACTATCCCGGCGTTGAAATTATTTGCGGCAGGAGTAGCAGTCCCCAGTGCCGAGTATCCCGCAACTGCGTTGACGCTGGGATAGTAGTCACTCTTGTACTGAACGATCCTGGCTCCCATAGCTTTCGCCTGATCGTCGAGCGCAATCAAATCAGGCCTGCTTCGGAAAGCCGTCTCGAGCAAAGAATTTACTGATTCGGTGATCGGATGGTAGGTTAAAATATCTGCTAGTTCGTACGCCGGCGCTGAGTCACTGAGACCCAATGCGTTGTCGAGCGCGACCTTGGCGTCTTCGTCGCCGTTACGCGCATCGACGAGATGCAACTGAGCCCGCTGCACCTCGGCTTCCGTGACATAGGTATCGAGTTGCGGCCTGAGACCGGCGTTAGCCTTAACCTGAGCCTCATGGTTGTGATATTGACGCTGCTCGAGTGCTTTCTCGTACACCGCGATCATTCGCTTCGCCTCTAGCACCGTGAAGTACCGTTGGGACACTTCGAATATCAGATCAAGCTCGGTAAGCTGTTGATCGGCAGCCGCTGCAGCGGCCTCAAACTGGCGTTCCGAAACGAAACCATGCCGGCGGCCGAAGTCGACAAGAAACTGGGACAGCATCACACCTCCCATGTAGTTATTGCTGGTGTCCCAACTCTGCGACGTATCATTTGCAGGCAAGTTGTGATTCGTTCCACTTATTCGCGGAAGAGCACCATCCGGGTTGTAGTAGCTCGTGTTGCCAATGCCATTGTCGGTGCTGCGCAGATATTGTGTGGCGCCAAATAGCTGTGGTCCTAAGTATGATCGCGCCTGCCCGATCTGCTGCTTCGCGGCACTGGTGTTGTCCGCGGCTTCCTGGAGTCTCGGATGATATTTCAGAGCGATCTGGATCGCCTCCTTGAGCGTCAACTGGGATCCTGGCGATATTGGCGCCGCTACTTGCGGTTCACCACTTGGTACGGACGTAGGATTAGCCGCGCCAGCGATTCGATGCGTCCAGAGAAGCGCGCATGAGAGAAGAACCAGGATTCGCGCAGATTCCATTGTTAACCTACCCACCTGTTTCGCAATCGATTTGATGCTTGGTATCGTCAGTCAGTCAGAACTTTGCGCCAATGATGTTGCCTTGACGTTTTCATTCTGTGCCCGACAATCAACCTGCTGTCCCGGAGTAAAAGAACAGTTGTAGGTCGTGACTACCAGCGAGTTTGGCGCCAGGCCCGACGTTACATCTAAATAAGCGCATTGTTGATCCCGAGCGCCCCGTCAAATTGCGGAGTGGCTACAGTCAGTAGGCAACCCGCAAATACAATTGCAGCTCTGATATTCGATACTCGCATAGTTTTGCTCCGGCACTCACGGGGTTTCCGCAACCATGTTCGATCGTTCATCAGGCTGTGGCGTCTGCTGCACGATATTGACTACTTCGTCGGGGACGATTGAAGGATCCAGGGCGGTCACTACTTCTTCATTGCCGCTTAGACCGCTGACAATCTCGGCGCTCTTGCCGTTGTTGATTCCGACCGTTACCTCCTGTCTCCGCAGCTTCCCGCCCTCCGCGACCATTACGTACTTCCCATCGGGCGAATCGCCAATCGCAGACTCGGGTAGCTCGATCGCGTCGCGATGCCGCTCGAGTTCGAGCGTCACATTCGCGTACATCCCGGGGTAAAGCTCATGCCGGGGGTTCTTCAAATCGATCTCCGACAGCATAGTGCGCGTTCCGAGATCGAGAGAATTTGAATAGCGGGCGACCGATCCCTCGAAAGAGCGTCCCGGCAGGTCCTGGAGCGTCAGCTTCGCGGGCATCCCGCGTTTGATCGATGCGATTTCGCCCTGTGGCACATAGACATACGTGCGCATCGTGTCGATCATCGCGAGACTCAGGACAGGTGAAGTGCCGCCGCTCGGATGCGCCGAACCCTGATCCGGAGAGGCAGTCGTTTGCTCTCCGCCGGATTTGATCAAAGCGCCCGGATCGACAAAGCGGCCCGTGATTACTCCGGCGAAGGGCGCGACGATCCTGGTGTACGAGACCATCGCACCGAGCTCGTCCATTTGTGCTTTCGCTTCAAGGTACTTGCCCTGAGCGATATCGACATCTTGGCGCGCGACCAGCCTCGGATCGCTTTTCCAGACTTGCTCGAGGCGCTGATAGGTCAGGTGCTGAACTTCCAGATCGGCGCGCGCGCGTGCGACCCGCTCTTGAAGCTCGGGCACCTCGATTACTGCAAGGACCTGTCCTTCTTTTACCCAGTCGCCCTTATCAACTGAGATACTCTTCAAATAGCCAGTTACCTTTGCGTACAGAGTTGACTGGTATAGTCCGACCAAATCTCCAGGCAGCGTGATCGATCGGATCATGTCGCCGCGCTGCGGCCGAACTACCACAACCGTGCGTCGCGAATCGCTCGGCGCATCATTGTGTGCGCGCGAACATCCACTCACCGCCACTAACATGCAAACGGCCGCGATTGTGCGGCAGACGAATTTGTTCACTTCGATACCTGCTGATGACGGCTGTAAAACATTTCGTAGAGCGCGGGGACCAGGAACAGCGTCAACACTGTGGAGACCGCGAGTCCTCCTGCGGCAGCGCGCGCTAGCGGGGCGGAAGCTTCGGACCCGGCCCCAAGCTTCAGCGCCATCGGCATCAGGCCCACCACGGTCGCCAGCGTGGTCATCAGAATCGGGCGCATCCGGATTTTCGCCGACTCGATGACTGCCTGGCGCAGTTCCTGGCCGCCGCGGAAGCGGCGGTTGGCGAAATCCACCAGCAGGATCGCGTTGGACACGACGATCCCAACCATCGCGATGATTCCCATGAACGATTCGATGTTGAGCGTCGTGCCGGTGAGGTAGAGCGTCCACACGACGCCGATCAGACCCATCGGCACCGCGAACATTATGATGAAGGGGTCGAGGAACGATCGGAACTGCGCCACCATCACGAGGTAGAGCAGCACCACCGCCATCGCGAGGCCGTAGCCGAAGCTCGAAAACGATCGTTGCATCGATTCGACCGACCCGCGATATGCGATTTGTGTTCCCGCCGGCAATTCGAGATCGCCCAGTGCCTTTCGCACCGCCGTCAACGTACCGCCCATGTCGTCAGTGCGCGGCGCGACCAGCACATCGACGACGCGTTGGATGTTGAAGTGGTCCGCCTCGGCCGGATGATTCTCGCGGGTAATCGTCGCGACGTTGCGCAGCAGCAGCGCGTCTGCACGCGAATGGTCGCCGTCGCTGCTTCGCACTGGGATGTCGCGTAGCGTATCGAGTGAATTGATCTTGTCTTCGTCGTATTGCGCGGTCAGGAAGTAGTCATTGCCCGATTTCGGATCGATCCAGATTGACGGCGCGATCATCTGATTCGATGTGAGCGCGGTGATCACGTTGGTCACGACGTCACGTTGATTGAGACCCAGCCGCGCGGCTTTCACCCGGTCGACGTTGATCTTGAGGGTAGGATAGTTCGATTCCTCGGGAATGAACGTGCCGGCGACTTCCGGCAAGCCTTTCACGCGCGCGTCGACTTTGCGCGACAGATCGAAAAGCTCGGCGTAGTGGCGGCCGCTCACCTGTATATCAATCGGCGCCGCCAGTCCGAAATTAAGGACCGAGTCGATGATGCTGCCCGATGAAAAGAACGTGCGAATTTCCGGCATGCGCGCGGGCAAGGTCGCTTTGAGTTTCGCGACGTAGTCCCAGGTCGAGACGCGATGATCGGGTTTGAGTGCGACCATCACGAAGCCCGAGTCACTTGCAGCGTTCGACGAATAGATCGACGAAAATCCCGGCGCCAATCCCAGGTTAGAAACTATGGTCGAGAGGTCAGCAGCCGGTATCACTTCTCGAATCGTGTCTTCCAGCCGTTCGGCGAGTTGTTCGGTGAGTTCGATGCGCGTTCCGAGCGGCGCGCGGAACTGGATGACGAATTGGCCTGCATCCGTCCTGGGAAACAGCTCGGTCCCGAGCAGGGGAAATGCGGCCATACTAACCACGAAGAGAATCGTCGCAGCCGCGACCACAACGCCTTTGTGATTTAGCACTCGATCGAGCAGATGCTCGTAACGCTCCGCGAAGCGGTCGTAGCTGCGGATGAACGCGGCGAGAAAACCGCGGCCGCTGCCTTCTTCCGCTTGCCGCGCCGACTCCGCCGTCAGAAAATGCGCGCAGAAGACCGGGATCACAGTCATAGCGACGATGTACGACGCCAGCATCGAGAGGACCACTGCCAGCGACAGCGCGCTGAACAGCGACTTCGCTACGCCGAACAGGAACATCACGGGCGAGAACACGATGATAGTCGTGATCGTCGAGGCGAGGACCGCCAGCGCGACTTCGTTGGCGCCGTCGCGCGCCGCGTCGGGGGGCGCCTTGCCCTCGGCCAGATGGCGGTTGATGTTTTCGAGCACGACCGTCGAGTCGTCCACCAGGCGGCCGATTGCGAGTGCGAAGCCGCCCAGCGTCATCACGTTGATAGTTGAACCCATCATGTGCAGGCCGAACGCGCCGGCAAGAATCGAAAGCGGTATCGACAGAAAGATTGCGACCGTCGAGCGGAAGCTGCCGAGGAAAATCAGGATCATCAGCGACGCGAGCACGGCGCCCGAGGCCGCTTCATGCTCGAGGCTTTCGATCGCCGCGCGCACATAAGAATCCTGCCCGAAGATCGATTCGATCTTCATGCCGGCGGGCAGGCCTGCGATTTTCTTGATCGCATTGCCGACGCCGTCAACGACCGCGATCGTGTTGGCGTTGCCCTGTTTCATCACGGGGATGTAGACCGAGCGCTGGCCGTTGATGCGCACAATGTTCTGCTGAATCTGCGCCGAGTCCTCGACGTGGCCGACGTCGCCCAGCAGCACGGGTTCCTGACCGGGTCCGACCTTAACCGGCACCTGGTTAATCGCGGCCGGGTCGTCGAGCATGCTGTTGCTGTAAACGAAGTAGTCGGTCGGACCGATCTTCGCGTCGCCGGCCGGAATGATCAGGTTACTGTCGTCGAGTGAATGGACGACGTCCATCAATGTGAGGCCGCGCGCCTGCAGAGCATCGCGATTGACGTAGGCCATGATCTGCCGATACTTGCCGCCAAACGGCGGAGGCACCGAAGTGCCGGACACGGTCGCGATCCAGTTGCGGATGTTGTACTGCGCCTGGTCGCGGAGCTGCGCCTCGGTGAACCCAGTGCCTGCGACAGTCACGAGCGTTACCGGCAGCGACGATGCGCCAGATTTCAGGATGAGTGGCGGCAGCGTGCCGGGCGGCAGATGGCGCAAATCGGCCATCGCGAGGTTGCCGAGCGTGGCAGTCGCGGCGCTCAGATCAACGCCCGGCTGGAAGAAGACTTTGATGATGCTGACGCCGGGCAGCGAGCGCGACTCCATGTGATCGATGTCGCTGCCGAGCGTGAAGAAGCGCTCGAAGCGGGTCGTGATGTCGGCCTCGATATCCAGCGGCGGCATCCCAGGATAAAAGGTTGCGACGACCGCGACCGGGATATCGAGATTGGGAAAGACGTCGACGGGCATACTGAGAAATGCCGCGACTCCCAAGATTACCGTGAGCAGCGCGCCCACGATCACGGTGTGCGGATTGCGAAGTGAGAAACCAGGCACGATACAAACTCCCAATCCCCGGCTTATCAGAGCCGATGGATTTCAAACTTGACCACAACCGCCCGCTGAAAACTTGCTCGCGTGCTAGCGAATCACGAGTCTGAAGTTTGCTTAGAGCGGGTCCTGGCTTTTCGAGCGCGAGGGGAACAGTTTGTAGCGTCTCGCTACTTGTCTTACGAAAGGTCTCCTGAATCCGAAATTCAGTGACGGTTTGACGGCCTGATCGTCCGCTACAAGCTTCAGATCCTGCACCAGTGGAATGCCATTCACCTCATAGCCGGCCTTGAGATCGGGCGCGCGCGACGAATTATCGGTGAACCGCTGCGCCCCGCTGAGAGTTGCGCTCTCGGTCGATCCGCAGGACAGGCGTACGTGCGGGTGCTGTAGGCGAGGCGTGAACGCTACGGCGCTTATCGCGACAAGAATCACGGCAACCAGCTGCAAATGTCGGCGATTAAGCATTGCGCAGCGAATATTTTATCGTACCGAATTTTGAATGCAAGCGGAGCATATTCTCCGGCCTTCGCGAAGACTCCAGACTTGGCCAACGGCGGTTCATCTCCATCTCTCTCAATGGCGGACTTGGATGCTCGAGGCTGCGATCGTGCTCGAGCTTGCGCGGGGCAAGTTCGTCGAGGCTGCGGTCATCGCGGGTCTGCTGGTGTTCAACGCCGGTCTCAGTGACGCTGCCCACGACGGCCCACAACTAGGGCTGCTTAACTTCCAGCGTTGGATCGCGAACCAGGATCCCTTCCGCATACAGGCTGCGAATCTTATCCGCCGGCATCTTCAATAGCTCGCGCAACACTCGCTCGTTGTCCTCACCAAGCCGCGCCGATCTCACTTCAGTCTTATCCGGCCACGCCGAGAACTTTACCGGCACTGCCGGAATCGCGACCGTGCCCAGCAAAGGATCCTCAACCCATCGAACCGTCTTGCGCTCATTGAGATGCGGATGCTTGATAGCTTCATTGACCGTCAGCACGGGCGCGCACGGCACTCGCTCGGCGTCCAACACTGCGATCGCGTCATCGCGGCTGGGAAATTTTGAGAGCCAGCTCTCGATAACGTCGCGAAGCTGCTCCTTATTATCCCGGCGTCCACGCGCATCTTTGAAACGCGGGTCGCTCGCCAATTCCGGCATCTCTAGCGCGCGCACAAACTGCGGCCATTGATGCGGCGTCGACGTGATCTGAATGTATTGATCATCCCGAAAATGAAAAATACCGGTCGTGCCGCCGTCAGGATGGAGCGATCCACTACGCGTAGGACGAAACTTATCCCCGCGCAGCGACACGATCGGCACAGTCTTCTCATGCATGTGGAAGTAGGTATCCAGTAGCGACGCGTCCAGGTATTGGCCTTCTCCCGTACGCTCGCGATGAAGCAGCGCGAATCCTATCGCCATCGCCGCAGCGACGCCCGTCGAAACGTCACCTATCGCCATGGTAGTCAGAGCCGGCGGACCATCAACCTGTCCTATGCCGTCGGTAACCCCGGCATAGGCTTGACCTATAAAATCGTAGCCCGCTTTGACTGAAAGTGGTCCCGTCTGGCCGGCCATCGAAATCGAACACATAATGATTTTCGGATTGACAGCTTTGACATCCTTATAGGCGAACCCCAGCCGGTCGATCACCCGCGGCGCGAAGTTCTCGACTACGACATCGACCTGCGGAAGCATCGACATCACGATCTCGCGCGCCCCAGGTTTCTTCAGGTCAATCGCAAAGCTCAGCTTCGAGTGGTTGTGCTGCAGGTAGTAGGTGCTATGACTTGACCCCTTGTATTCAGGCGCGAGTGACTTGAGCCCGTCAGCGCGCACCCGATCGCCAAACGGCGCGAGCTCGAGCTTGATAACTTCAGCACCCATCTCACCTAGCAGTCGCGTGCACGTCGGCCCCGCTACGAACTGCGTGAAATCAAGTACCCGGTAGCCTTCCAGCATTTGCGGCTTGTTCGCCATGGCTGCGTCCTCTCGTTCAGTCTCTATACCACTTCAACGCCGGGAGGGGTAACCGTCAGAATCGTAGCAGTTCGCGTGCGTTCGCTCCGAGGATTTTGTTTTCGTCGTCTGACTCGAGGCCAAGCGCTTTCACTTCTTCCACCGGATGCGCCAGGCCGGCGGGCAAAGGATAGTCGGTCCCTATGACGAATCGCTCCGCGCCATAAGTCTTAATGAGATGACCTAGCATTCCGCGGCTATGCGCGATGATATCGAAATAGAACTGATTCATGTAACTGGATGGCGGCCGCGGAATCGCCTTGCGGCATTCGGGTACGATCCGATAGCCCATGTCGAGTCGTCCTACCAAGGCCGGCAACGCACCGCCGGCATGATACAAAACAATTCGCAGATTCGGATGGCGCTCCATCACGCCTCCATAAATCAATAGCGCGGCGGCCAGGCCGGTATCATACAGATTGCCGACCAGGTTGCCGAGAAAGTATCTGGAAAGCGCGCCCGCCGGCGCAGCCTCGAAAGGATGGATACAAACGACCATGCGCAATTCCTCAGCCGTAGCCCAGAACACCTCGAAATCCGGCTCGTCGAGCTGACGTTCGACGACCTTTGGCGGAATCTCAACTCCACGAAGCCCCAACTTGGCGGCGCGTTCCAATTCTTTCGCAGCCGCAACTGGATCTTGCATCGGGACGCTCGCCAGTGGCACGAAGTGAGCCGGATCGCCCGCTCCCAGAGCGGCCATCACGTCATTGTTGACTTGCGCGATCGCGAGTCCGAGAGCGGCATCGACGTCCGGGTACATCAGGAACGGAACGCACGATACCGCTTGCGCATTGACGCCCTCGCGCTCCATATCTGCGATCCGCGCTTGCACGTGCGAGATCGGGCCATCGATCGGCCGCATCGCCTTTTCCTGGATCAAAAGAAAACGCCGGCCGTCACGCTCCACGATCCTTGTCGCGAAATGCTTACCTTCCCGCGCGAGAAAATCGATTATCTCGGGCGCGATGAAGTGGTTGTGCATGTCGATGACATCCATCGCGCCCTCTACTGTGATCGCTGACCGGCTGGTTACAGGATGAAACTGATCTTGCCGTGAGGCCTTAGCGCCTCATTGTCGAGAATAGCCCTTCTCTCCCGAATCTTCAGATCGTCACCCTTGCGGATCAGCTTGTAGTCGTAGTGACCTATATAGGTATCGACCGACTCGTAGCGCATCCTATGCACCGCAAAGTTGGCGGTCACCAGAATGCTATCGCCATCGTCGCCGACGACTCGCACGTTGGCTATCATCCGCCGCGTGCGTGATCGCGGATTCTCCGACCACGCCGCCTTACCCAGCAACTGCTTCACCCGCGATCTGATTCGCACCGCATCGTCCGCGATGATGAACAAAGTATTCCTCGGGTCTCCCTCAGGAACATCAGTAGGTGGAATCTCATAGACCGCGTCTTCGGTGAGAAGTTCCAACCACTCTTCCAACCGCCATTCGTCGAGCAGCGCCGCCTCCTTATATAGGAGATCCTCGACTTCCGCGCGGCTCGGCAGGTCGCTGCTACTCATGCCGCTTTCCTCGCCCGTTTTAGCTGAGGTTCTGTCATGAGTTGATTCCATCGCCGCCAGAATGCGCGCATCTGCAACTCGTCCGTGATCGACGGATGCTCGCGCTTCATCCCGCGCGAGATATCCGACCAACCTACCTCGCGATTCGCAAAGCCGCGTTGACACGACTCGAGCATCTCGACGTCGTCCGGCGTCGCGAATCCTCCCGGCCCCAGGAAGGTCAGAAAGTTGTCGAGCCGCAGCGCCGAGTCCTCAGCGCTCTCGTCCGCCGGCGCCAGCGCCCACGCATTTACCTCCATGTAGTCAGGCGAAACCGGATAGAACGTGCGCACCGTGATAGCCATGATGTCGTTGATCACGAGATTCGGGAAAATCCCCAGGTTGCGGCTGGTCTCGCAGATTCGCCGCGCTCGCTCTGCTCCGAAACGCGCCTCGAAGCGGCGCCGAACGTCCTCGAAATGCTGTTTGCGATGCTCGCCGAACGGCGCGACCCAGTGCGCGATAGGCCGCCCCCAGGCACTTTGGTACTCGACCACCGCATGACCGTTCCCGAGATCGACCGCCTTCTGATGGGAAGGAGTCGAAACATCGCGGCCCTTCATATCGATACCTATATCACTCAGGAAGCTGAAGTACCGCTGATGCGTCGGCAGGCCGTGATAGCCATCATAGCTGTTCTCGACCAGCAGCTTCCAATTGGCCCGCGCGCAATAGGACTGTTGGCCTGAAACGATCTTCATACCTAGCTCGGACTGATCTGCCACCAGGTCAAGGTACTCGCGCGCCCCCGCGAGATAATCATAAAGGCTATCCGCGGCGCGATCGAAGCACGCGAATATAAAACCGCGATAGCTATCCACCTGGGGCGGGGACACCAAAGCCATATCCTCGCGCTTGAAAGCCTCGCTATAGGACTCCTCGCCCGGCACTCCTACCAGCTGACCGCGCGAGTTAAAAGTCCATGCGTGATAGGGACACTGAAAAGTCTTGGCGTTGCCGAATTTCTGGCGGCATACCAGGGATCCGCGATGGGTACAGGTATTCAGTAGCACGCGCACGACGCTATCGTCGCCGCGCACCAGGATCATCGGACGCCCCGCGACGCTGCGAGACCTATAGTCGCCCGCGTGCGACACCTCCGACTCATGACCCACATAGATCCAGCACTTATCGAAGACTCGCCTCCTCTCATCGGCAAGGCACTCCGGATCGGTAAACGCCCGCCGATTTACCCGAAACAGTCCCGCATCCTGATCATCTATGACATAGCTCTCGGCGGATTTATCCATGCTTCTTCTCCCTAACTACCATGCTTCTAAGACTTACCGTCCGGATTCCACGCCCAGTAACGTGCAATCGCCCCCGCATCGACCCGCAGATCAGTTCCCGTAATCATGCCCGCGTCATCCGACGCGAGAAAAACCGCAGCCCTTCCATAGTCGCTCGGACTCGGCAGTTTCTGCATCGGCACGCCTTTTCGAAACACCTCGAAAGCATTCTTAATCTGATCGCCACTGCGCACCTGACGCCCCCATCGGACTGCACGCTCCAACGACTCCGACGGATCTGTCGCCGTCGGCGTCAGACTGTTGACGCGGATCCCGTGCGCCACCAGTTCCATCGCCGCCGATCGCGTGAAGTTCAACAGCCCAGCCTTGCCCGTACAGTACGCGATATTGTTCGGCTCGCCCTGATGCCCCGCGGTCGAAATAATATTGATGATCGCGCCCTTGCGTCCCAGCTCGATCATCGATTTCGCGACGTGCTTGGTGAACAGGAACGTCCCATCCAGTATGATCGCCAGTTGTTTTCGCCATTCGTCGATCGGCATCTCCACCACGCCCTTCTTATTGAAAATGACCGCGTTGTTCACCAGGATATCGACGCCGCCGAAATGCTCGCGCGCCGCCGCGACCGCACCAATCACCTGGCTCTCTTCGGTAACGTCGCACGTGACCGCGCTCGCGCGTCCCCCCGTGCTGTTGATGTAACGCGCGCAGTCCGCCGCATTTTCCGCGCGCGCATCGACGCATACGATCGCCGCGCCCTCGGCCGCGAGACCTTCTGCGATACCGCCGCCGATATTCGCGCTGGTCCCGGTGACCAGCGCCACTTTTCCACTTAGCTTCATCTGCTTAGCGCGGCGGCGGCGCCGTCAGGAAACATTTCGACGAATTGAAAATCCACGTATCGATGAATTCCGTCTCGGCAGGCTTGCGTTTCAATTCGGACAGCGCGCCCGCGAGGCACATCCAGTTGAGAATTTCCTGCTGTCCGCTCGCCTCGACCGACGCCGCCGGATAATTCCGCCACGCGTCGAAGTTGCCGGCCCGCAACGCCTCGAACAGCGCGCGATCCGCTGGCGTATCGGGATAGAGAAAATTGTTTTTCGCGGTCAGAAACGCATGCGACCATCCCGACGACGCCATCAGCGCGACCCGCCACGGACTGTTCGCAAAAATTCTCGCGGTCGCAGCGCCGAGATCGAATAATCGGCGCGGCGTTGGCGCCGGCGGATCGAGCTGCGCTTCCGACGGCGGATTTTCGAACGCCGGCAGACCGCCGCGCTGCGCGATCACCCTGCGGCCGTAGCAGTTTATCGCGAACGGAATAATCGGATAGGGAAACCCTTTCCGATCGTAATCGAGATACAGCACCGCGTTCGCGAACGCATGACCCAGCGGATGATGCAGCGGCTTGTACGAATAAGCCGTATCGAAACCGGCCTCGATCAAACCGCCCGCGAGATATTTCGCCGCCGCGACGTTGCCTGCCGCGTGAAATTTCTTGTCAGGCTGCTCTTTCCACACGTTGCGCGCCGGCGGCGCGAACTCGAACGATTCGTGCGCGTAGATGCAGTACGGCGGAATCACATCCTCGCGGAAATTTTCATATTGATCGTCGCCCCACATCACGATGAAGTCGGGACGAAACTCGTCGATTTGCGCGCGCGCCTTCCGCAGCGATCGCAGCAGCGTCTCGCGATGTATATGCGCTGCGCTGGCGCCCTCGTCGTTGCCCCATTCCGCGCGCATCGCTTCCGGCCAGCTCTGCTCACTGCGAAATTTTTCCGGAAGATGCGGGTTCTGCAGCATCCGCTTCAGGATCCACGCCATCGTTTCATCGCTGCCGGCCAGAGGCGGGTAGTGAGTTATTCCAACTGCGAGAATCTCACCCATTTGCATTTCCTCCGCCGGCTCGCGTCAGGCCCGGCTGGTAGCGTCGTGCAGGATCTGTTTCTCGTATAGCGCGGCAATCCGATCCGCGGAATACCCCAGCACGCTCGACAGCACCGCCGCGTTGTCTCCGCCGAGCGCCGGCACATAGTTGCGCGCCTTGGCCGTCGCATTGCCAAACTTGAACGCGGGATTCGGCACCTTGACCGGGCCCGCGCCGTCGTCGATCACTTCGAAGCTGCCACGCTCCGCAAGATGCGGATGCGCCAGCGCTTCCCGCACCGTGTAATACCGCGAGCACGGCACACTGCCCTCGGTCAGAATCGCCTCGCACTCTTCCATCGTCCGCGTCGACGCCCACTCATCCAGCTTCGACATGAACCATTTCCAATTCGCAGCCCTGCCTTTCGCCGTCGCGAAGCGGGAATCCTCCAGCCATTCGGGATGTCCGACCGCGCGCGCCAGCGCCTCGTAATTATTCGGCTTCACCGCCGCAATCATTATGAATCCGTCCTTGGCGCGCGTCGGCTGAAAAGTATTGGTCCGCCTCATCGGCGGTAGCTGCGCTTCCTGGAATTCATAGATCAGCATTCCGAGCAGCCCGTCCATCATCGCCAGATCGATCCAGTCGCCGCGCCCCGTCCGCTCGCGCGCGAGCAGCGCCGACTGAATCGCGCCGAATGCATACGTCCCGCCCAGCACGTCGCCCACATAGATTCCGGTATTGAGCGGCCGCTCGAGCCCCTCCTGATACGCGAGATTGACCAGGTCAAAACCGCTCGCCGCGTGCAGCATCGGCGCGTATGCGCTGCGCGTCGCCCACGGCCCGCTTTGCCCGAAGCCCGAAATCGAACAGTACACGATTCGCGGATTCAGCCGTTCGAGCGTCGCATAGTCGAGCCCCAGCCGCTTCATCACGCCCGGCCGCGAATTTTCGACGACCACGTCAGACTTCGCCGCCAGCTCGCGAATCAGCTCGCCCGCTCCCGGTTTGCGCAGATCGATCGCGAGACTTTTCTTGCCGCAATTCAGATGCGCAAAGTACGCGCTCTTGCCCGCGCGAATCGGCGGTTGCGATCGAATGAAATCACCCTCGGGCGGTTCAATCTTGATGACCTCGGCGCCGAGGTCCGCGAGCAGCCGCGTGCAATACGGCCCCGACACGATCGTCGTGAAGTCGAGCACCCGCACTCCGCTCAGGATCTCGTTCTTCAACCTGCCGCCTCGGCCCGATCCTTTTCTTTCATCAGCGACAAATAGTGCCGGTTGAGCCTTTCGAGATGCTGTTCCATCTCCTTCACCGCACCATCGCTGTCGCCCGCCTCGAAATGCTTCATGAAACGCCGCCGCGACGGCAGCACCCATGGATTTCGCTGCTGTCCGATCGCCCGGATGAAGTGCTGCATCACGTCGAGCAACGCTTCCATCACAATCACCATCACCGGATTTTTCGTCGCGCGCGCAATGATGCGATGGAAATCAAGATGAATCGCCGCCTGCTCGTAAAATGAGATCTTGTCGCGCGTCGCCCGCTCCGCCGCGGCAATGTTCGCGTTGAGCGCCTCGATATCCTCCGGCGTCGCCCGCTCGCACGCCGCGCGCACCGCGCTCGATTCGATCATCACCCGCGCCTCGGTCAGATGCTCCGGCTGAATCGCGCCGAGATGAAACATATCGCGCAGCCCGGTGACTATCGCGTCGCCCGTGCTCTCGCGCACGAACGCGCCGCCGGTCGCGCCCTTCTGCAATCGCAGCAGTCCGGCATTCTCGAGCGACCGCAACGCCTCGCGCAGCGTATTGCGCGAGACCCCGAACTGCTCGGCCAGCGCCCGCTCCGGCGGCAGCCGATCGCCCGCCCGCAGCCGCCGATCTGAAAGCTCCTTGCGAATCTGGCCGGCGATTTCCTCGAACGCGCGCAGATTGCGGATGCGGCTGAACTCGACCCGGCGCGGCGTCGCCACCCGGGTCGGCTTCTTGCGCTTGACATTCATATCGCTCATGTGTTCCATTGGTTCAACCATTGGTACCCCGAACCAGCGCTCGATGTCAAGCGTCACATTGGAGGAACACGACCGTGATTTCTTTTGAACTGACCCAGGAACAAAAACTCGCGCAGTCGATGGTGCAGGGGCTGGCCGGCTCGCAGCTTCGGCCGGCAGCCCGCGCTGCCGATGACCGCGAAGCGATCCCCTCGTCGATTCTCGATGAGATCTGGGCGACCGGGATCATCCAGTCACAAGCTGATGCGGATGGATATTCGCCCACGCTCAATGCGCTGCTGCTCGAGGAGCTCGCGGTCGCTGACGCTTCGTTCGCGATTGCCGCCGCGGCGCCGATTGGATTTCTTGGCGCGATCGCCGCGCAAGGCTCGTCCGCGCAGAAGAAAAATCTGCTGCCGCTGTTTGCGCGCGACAAGTACCGATGCGCCGGCGTCGCTATCATGGAGCCCGATTTCGCCTTCGACGTTTCCGCGATTCGTAGCACCGCAATCAAGACCCGCGACGGTTATCGACTGTCGGGTATCAAGGGACTCGTTCCGCTGGCGGAACAGTGCAGTCACTTTCTGGTGGTCGCGCGCTGTGACGATGCGACCGATGCGTTCATCGTTGATCGAAATGCGCGTGGCGTTAGCGTCGGCGAGAAGAAACCGAATATCGGACTGCGCGCGCTCGAGATGGCCACCGTCAGTTTCAAGGATGTCGAACTGCCCGCCGGCGCGCGTCTCGGCGAGAGCGCGGGATGCAATGTTCAGCGCATCATCGACTCGGCGCGCACCGCGCTGTCCGCGATCATGACCGGCACCAGCCGCGCCGTGATGGAATTCGTGATGCCCTACACCAAGGAGCGCGTGGTTCACGGCGATGCGCTCGCGAAGAAACAGACCATCGCGTTCCGCCTCGCCGACATGCGGATCGAGACCGACGCGATGCGCTGGATGACGTGGAAGGCGGCGTCGATTCTTGAGCAGGGCACAGACGCCACGCGGCAGGCGCAACTCGCGTACACCTACTGCGGCGAGAATGCGATGTGGATCGCCGACGAAGGCGTCCAGATGCTCGGCGGCCACGGCTACCTGCGCGATAACCCGGTCGAGATGTGGTATCGCGATACGCGCACGGTGTCGGTGCTGGAAGGCGCGGTCGGAGTTTAGTTTTCGAAGAGAACCACGAGGACAAAGCAATGATAGATTTCCAACTCACTTCGGCTGACGCGAAGGTTCTGAGCACTGCGCACGAGCAGGCGATAATCGGGCGGCGCTATGCGCGTTACTACGACAAGCACGAAGACGAACTCGAACCTGCGGAATTTCCTGAAGCGAAAGATTTGCCCAACCCGGTCACGCTGGCCGAAGAAGGACTCAACGGCAGCAGCGGCTCGCGAATTCTTCATTCGCTTGTGATGCTCGAAATTTATTGGGGCGGAATAGCGCTGCATCGCAGCAAGTGGGGACTCGGCAACACCGTCCTTAAGACTGTTGCGACGCCCGAGCAGTACGAGAAGTGGAAGAACCACACGATTGCGATCGCAATCACCGAGCCCGGCGCCGGCTCGGACCCGGCCAACATCCGAACGACGGCGACGTTCGATCGCGAAACCGGCGAATGGATTCTCAACGGTGAGAAAATTTTTATCTCGCAGGCGCAGTCGGGCGACGCCGCGATGGTACTGTCGCGATTCATCGCGCCGGACGGAAGCCGCGGCATGACCACCTTCATCGTCGAGAAGGGCACGCCTGGATTCACCGTCGGGCCGCAACTCAAGAAGCTCGGCATCCGCTCGCACGACACCTGCAACCTGCTGTTCGAGAATTGCCGGATTCCCGAGTTCAACCACATCAAGGGCGATTTCAAATCCACGATGTCGGTGTTCAACGACTCGCGCCCGATGGTCGGCGCGATGGCGCTGGGGGTCGCGCGTGCGGCGCTCGACTTCACGCGCGAAAAGCTCTCCGAGCGCGGAATCGAAATCAACTACCGCGGCGGGATGCGCGGCCGTTCGGCCGTCGTCGATCGTCTGATCCGGCTGGAGGCCATCTTCGAAGCCGCGTTGCTGACGGTGCTGCGCTCCAAGTGGCTCGAGCAGCAGGACGTGCCGCCGAAAGTGGAAGCATCGATCGCGAAAGCGGCGGGCGGCAAGGCCGCGCGAAAGATCACCCAGGGATGCATCGACTTGCTCGGCCCCGAAGCGCTCTCAGAAGAGCATCCGCTGGATCGATGCTTCCGCGACGGCCGCATCTTCGACATCTACGAAGGCGCCGGCGAAATCCAGCGCCTGATAATCGCCCGCTCAATCCTGGGCTACACCGGCCGTGATCTGCGGTAGCCGCGCCCGGACAGAATCGGAGTCCGTTCTTCCTTGGACCTGATCGTGGGTTTTCACTAGTCTGAAGACTACACCCTGTGTCCAGGAGGAAGAGATGAAAACACCCCTTCGCATTGCCCTCGTCGTCAGCACTGTTCTCTTGTTGAGTTGTTGGTCATTACCGGTGCACGCGCAGGCCGGCAAGTATACTGTCAAGACCGGCTATCTCACTTGCCATGAAGCTTCGGGATGGGGATTCATCTTCGGGTCTTCGCGCGAAATCCGATGCTCCTACTCCAACAACGGCGGGCGAGTCGAACACTACAGTGGAAGCATCTCGAAGTTCGGCGCAGATATCGGTTACCTGAAATCCGCCGTGGTCCTGTGGGCGGTCGCCGCACCGACCAAGGATCTCAAGCCCGGTGCGCTGGAGGGTCATTACGGCGGCGCGACCGCGAGCCTTTCGCTCGGCGTGGGTGCGGGCGCGAACGTGCTGGTTGGAGGTTTTGATCAGTCGATCGCTCTTCAGCCGGTATCCGTCGAAGGACAGAACGGGCTGAACGTCGCTGCCGGAGTTGCGGAGATGACCCTCAAGTACCACCGCGAGTAACCGCCGGGGTGACTTGAAGCGGTTCAACTCGATCTAAATCTGATGTGAAACCCGTCGTCGGTTTTCACACCTCTTTGGGATAACCCCGCACTTTAGTGTTGTCGCTTTTGTGCTCTGCGGCACTCGTGCGCGCGCGAATCCTGCCGCCGCCATATTGCGAGCGACGGCGATGCTGTTACTAATGATTGCCGGCGCAGCTTTCATATAGTGTTGGCATCACGATGAAGAGTCTTGAGGGGGCATCGAGCGGGGCCGGCGACGCGAGCATTCGTGCGTCCGATGAAGTGCTCGCTGTATTGCGGCGGTTCTGGGGATTCGAGGGTTTGCGGCCTCTGCAACTTGAGGCGATACAGGCCGGACTGGAGCGGCGCGATTCTCTGGTCGTGATGCCGACTGGCGGCGGGAAGTCGCTGTGCTACCAGGTGCCACCCGCGGTCGCGCGGCGCACCGACGTCGTCGTGTCGCCGCTAATCGCGCTGATGAAGGACCAGGTCGATGCGCTGCGCCTATCGGGCTATCCGGCGGCGGCGTTGCATAGCGGGATGGATCAGATGGAGGTTCGCGACGTCGAGCGCGAGCTGGCCGGCGGCCGGCATCATCTTATATTTGTCGCGCCGGAACGGTTACTGACACCCCGCTTTCTCGATCTCGCCGCGCGCCTGAAAGTTTCCAGCTTCGCGATCGATGAAGCACATTGCATCAGCCAGTGGGGACATGATTTCCGGCCCGAATATCGGCGGCTCGCGGAGCTGAAGACGCGCTTTCCGGGCGCGAGTATTCACGCATACACGGCGACCGCAACCAAGCGCGTGCGGGGCGACATCGTCGATCAACTTGGGCTCAAGGACCCGGCGGTGCTGGTCGGTTCGTTCGATCGTCCCAATCTACTTTATCGGGTGCGTCCGAAGCTGGAGGTGAACGCGCAAATTGCGGCGACGATCCGGCGCCACAAGGGAGAGGCGTCGATCGTCTATAGCATCAGCCGAAATGACACTGAGCGAATCGCCGCATACCTGGCGTCGGAGGGCGTGCGCGCCGCGGCGTATCACGCTGGAATGGACGCGGAAGAGCGCCGGCATACGCAGGACCGTTTCGCCGCCGAGGAAATCGACGTGGTGGTGGCGACAGTGGCGTTCGGGATGGGAATCGATCGCAGCGACATCCGATGCGTGATTCACGCGGCGCTCCCGAAATCGATCGAGGCCTATCAGCAGGAGACGGGCCGCGCGGGCCGCGACGGCTTGCCTGCCGAATGCGTGCTGTTCTACTCCGCGGCCGACGTGATGCGATGGCGCAACCTGATGGAGCGGAGCGCCGCAGAGTCAGCGACTCCGCCTGAAGTGTTAGAGAGCGGGAAGCTGCTGCTCGAGGAAGTGCGCCGATTCGCGACGGTCGTTCGATGCCGTCATGCCGCACTCTCCGCATACTTCGGCGAGACCTATCAAAACGCGAACTGTGGCGCATGCGACTTTTGCCTGGGCGAGGTGGAAGGCGTCGCGGATTCGACGGTGCTCGCACAGAAGGTGCTGTCGTGCGTGGCGCGCGTCGAGCAGCGCTTCGGCGTCGAGCACGTCGTGGACGTGCTGAGCGGCGCAAGCAGCGAACGCGTGCGTCGATTGGGCCACGAAAAACTTTCCACCTACGGCCTGCTGAAGGACGTTCCGCGCAAGACCTTGACCAACCTGGTCTATCAGTTAGTCGATGCGGGACTGCTCGAGCGCACGCCCGGCGATCGCCCGACGCTGAGGCTGAACGCATTGTCGTGGGAAGTGATGCGCGGTGGACGCGCTGTCACATTGCTACAAGCGAAAGAGTCCAAGTCGAGAAGGACGCGAATCGAAGAAGAGTCGTGGCACGACGTGGACGAGGCGCTGTTCGAGAGTCTGCGAACACTGCGGCGCGAAATCGCAGCTGAGCGCGCGGTGCCGGCCTACGTGATCCTCCACGACGCCACGTTGCGCGAACTCGCCAGCGTGCGGCCCACCACGGTGGATGCGCTGCGCCATATCCGCGGGTTCGGCGAAAAGCGACTCGCCGATTTCGGCGCGCGCGTAATTGAATGCATTAATTCTCGCCACTGATTCCGGACGGCGTGTGCCATAACTTTTTCCTCGGCTAGCATCAGCGCGCGACCAGACATGCTACGCCGAGCGGAAGTACTGGCCGGGGGTTTTGCCGAAGGTCACGCGGAATGCCGAGATGAATGCGCTGACGCTATCGTATCCGGCGTCGAAGGCTACTGTCGTTACCGCGTCGCCGGCAGCCAGTAGCCGCAGCGCGTGACCGAGCCGCAGCTGCTGACGCCATTTGCCGAAGCCGAGACCGGTTTCACTCTTGAACAGCCGCTCGACTGTTCGCTTGCTGGCGCCCGCAAGCTTCGAGAGCTCGATGAGCGAGCGAGTGTCTGACGGCTGCTTCTGGAGCATCGCGGCGATTCGTTTCGCGCGCGCGTCGCGCGGGATAGGAAGATGGATCGCGTCCGATTGCATCACGTGAAGATGATCGAGCAGGACCGAAATCAGATGCGAGTGAGCGGGGACGCGGAGGTTAAGGCTGTCGAGCTCGACGATGCGGAGGATCAATTCGCGGAGCAGAGGAGAAATACCGATGACGCGTGGTTCGTCGGGCAGCGCACGGCTGAGTCGTGGCACGAGGTAGAGCGTCCGCAACGACACGGGACCGGACATCTGGATCGAATGACGCGTGCCGGCGGGGACCCAGACGCCGCGATGGATGGGGACTACCCAACTGCCTTCTGGCGTGCGCACGGTCATGACGCCTTGCGATGCGTAAACCAGCTGATGCCATGGGTGCGAATGCGTTTTGATAACGTGGCCGTCGGGGTATTCGGGAACGATGCCGGTACGGACCTGGTACTTGTGAGAGTCGAAAAACCAGTGGCGCTTTTTCGGCATCGAATGGCAATCTAGCGCAAGACGGCCAATGGCTCAAAGTGGTAATGAGTACCAGGTTCCACTGCGGGAGGTTCTCATGGTCGCCAAAAATATCGCGCACTTCGATGTCCAGGCGGATGACGTGGGGCGCGCGCGCAAATTCTACGAACGAGTATTCGAATGGCGTTTCACGCCGTGGGGTCCGCCTGATTTCTTCATGATCGCGACCGGCACCGAGAGCGATCCCGGCATTCACGGCGCGGTGCACGACCGCCCCAAGGACAGCCATCGCACCGTTGGCTTCGAGTGCACGATCGCAGTCGACGACGTGGACGCGATCGCTAAGCTCATCGAGAAGGAAGGTGGACATATCACCGTTCCCAAGATGACGATTCCCGGTGTTGGCGAGTTGATCCAATTTAGAGACACCGAAGGGAACATTGCGTGTGCGATGCGCTACTTCGATGAATCGCAAGGGCGGCCTTAGGGGCCTGCGATGGCTATACAGCTCGACCACATAATTCTTTCCGTGAACGATCGGATGAAGAGCGTCGATTTTTACGTCGGGATCCTCGGCCTCAAGTACGAAGGTGATCGGGAACCGTTTTCGATACTTCGAGTCACGCCTGACTTCACGATCCAATTGGCCGGATGGGGCACCAAAGGCGGTGAGCATCTTGCGTTCGCGATGTCGCGCAAGGAGTTCGACGAGGTCTTCCGCCGGATCATCGACGCGAAGATTGAATATGGAGATGAGTTCCACTCCGTCGGAAACATGCGCGGCCCGGGGGACGAGACGGCCGAGTCGATCAATTCCGCCGGCGGCGGTGCGCGCGGGCCGGGCAAGAACCTCTACTTCTTCGACCCAAGCCGCCACCTGATCGAGATCCGTCACTACGAGGGGTGAGGTGTCAGTGGCGGACCTCGTCGCCGCGCGATACTTCCATCCAGGCGTTGATTAGATCGTCGGCTTCGTCAGGCTCGAGGCGGCCGTCTTTTACGGCGGCGAGGATTTCCAGGATCGCTTCGTCGCGACCAAGTTTTACGGTTGCGCCGGGACGGAATTGCGCTGACTTACTACTTTTTTCGCTATCCGACTGAGTAGTCGATTGAGTAGTGGACTGAGTAGTGCCTTCAGGTTGGTCGTGAGAAGGGTTGCGCATGTCGCGCGCGGCATCGCGGATCTTGTCGCGCATCTCGCGCGCCGCTTGCCGTACCCGATCGCGCATCTCGGTGCGCGCCTCGCGCGAGCCGCCACGCACTGCCTGTGACACGAGGTCGCCGATTTCCTTGCCGAGTTTCGTCAAGCGCTCGCCGACGTCTTCCGGCACCCGCTGTTCGATTTCCGAAATCGCGCGCTCGACTTCGCGCAGGCCTTCGCCGACGCTGCGTTTCACGTCGCGAGTGACCTCGCGCACAATTCCGCTCGACAGGCCGCCGCTTTCGGCAACGAACTGGCCGGCCGCATCGAGCACGCTGCTCACGAATGCGGGAATCTCGCCGCCGAGACCGTCGACCAGGTCTTCCAACGGGGCCGCGAAGCCGCCGGCGCGCGAGCGATAGCCGCGGCCGGAGAAATCGCGTTCGCGCGCGTCGCCGCTGGCGACAATCACGTCTGCGCCGCGAGTCTCGATGGCAATTTTGGTGCGCGCGCCCGATGCGGGATCCGCACCGATCGTACCGTGGACGTGACTGCGGTCGAGCCATTTGAGCCCGGAGGCGTCGATGCCATAAGTGCGGATTCGGCCCCATCCGGCGGAAGCGTTGAGCTCGAGCGAGGCGCCCGGGTCCACTTCGACGTTGACGCGGCCGCGGCTGGCGACGCTCCAGGCTTTGTCGAGCGGGTACGGGCCGGCAAGAACGATCGCCCCGCCACAGTCTTCAAGATTCAGCGAACCGCCAACGTGGCTGATGCGCGCGCTGCCGCCCACAAAGCCGACCGCCACTTCGCCCGCGACGCTATCAGCCGCGAGCTTGCCGCCGATCTTCCCGACTTGCAGCCCGCCTGACAGGTTCGACGCGCGCACCCGGCCGCCAACGACGCCGGCTTCGGCGTGCGCCGCGTCTTCAATCTCCAGATGTCCGCCGATGACGCGCGCGATGAACGGCGCGCGCAGGCCGATCAGGCGTGCGCCGCCGGCAATTTTTTCGATCGCCACTTCGCCGTCGATGGTGCGGCAATCCAGTTCGCCGGCGACGTGGCTGAAGGTGATCGCACCGGCAGATTCGACGGTTAGCGCACCGCGAACCTTGACCCCGTCAACTGCGCCGGCTTGCTTGATAGAGACGTTGCCACTGACCGTATCGCGCATCGAGATGGCGCCGATGCGGCGCGCGTGAAGATTGCCGCGCACGCGCGTGACGACGAACGGGGTGGCGAGATCGGATACATCGAGATTGCCGGCGAGATCTTCGACTTCGACCGTGACCCCGGCGGGAACCGTGATGACCGCGTTGTCGCGCAGCGTCACTTCGGCGACTCCGGCGTTGGTCGTGACTCTTGGCGCGACGCCCGAATCGATCTCGATCGCGGCACGGTCGCCACCGCTGATTTTGAGATTTCCGGCAGCGCGCAGGACCCGGATTGATTCAACTCCATCGATCGTCGAGATAGCCATGGCACGGCCTCCTTCGTTCAGTTGTCTTTTGTACGAGGTTCGTTGAGCGCGGCGAGAGCTTCGTCGGGCGTGAGTTTGCCATCCTTGAGATCGGCCAGGACCGAGCGGCGGCGCGAGGCGCTGTCGTCGATAGCCGAAGCTTCGGGCGCAGACTTGGGGGAGTAACCGAGCGCCGCGATCACTTCGTCGAGGCGTGCGCGCACGGTCGGGTACGAAACGCCAAGTTCGCGCTCGACCTCGCGGATGACGCCGCGGTTCTTGATGAAGACTTCGACGAAATCGATTTGCGCGCCGGTGAGCTTGAGCAGCGCGGGCGGCGTGAACTCACCTTCGATAGATATCTTGCAGTCAGGGCAGTCGAGGCGGGCAACGGTCAAATTGCCGTCGCATGATGGACATTTGAGAATTATTGGCCTCATCTGAATTGATATTAAGCCAAATATTGATTTTGTCAAGTATAAACTTAAGATTATTAATAATCAAATATGAGTGCTGTGGGCAGACTGAGAATTCAAGCGATCGGCGGTGCGGGGTGTTGCTGACTCAAGCAGTGGACGCTGCCGAGGCCCCAGACCAGGTCGGTCGATGGGACGCCGACTACTCGGTGGTTTGGGAAGAGGCTTTGCAGCATCGCGGATGCGACGGCGTCGCTCGGTGCGTCGAAGGTCGGCATCAGGATTGCGCCGTTCGCGATATAGAAGTTCGCGTAGGAGGCGGGCAGGCGGGTGCCGTCGTGGATGACGGCTGGGGGCATCGGGAGCGTTTCGATTTTGAAGGGCCGGCCGTCTTGATCGCGCATCGCGCGCAGGCGCTCGAGGTTGTCGCGCAGGATCGGATAGTTGATGTCGGCGGGATCAGCCTCGACTACTGTGACGATTGTGTCGGGGGCGACGAAGCGCGCGAGGTCGTCGATGTGGCCGTCGGTGTCGTCGCCGGCGATTCCGTCGCCCAGCCACAGCACGTTGGTCACGCCGAGGTAGGTGCGCAGATAATCTTCGAGGTCGGCGCGGGTGAGCGTAGGATTGCGATTGGGATTGAGCAGGCATGACTCGGTGGTGAGCAGTGATCCCGCGCCATTGACGTCGATCGAACCGCCTTCGAGCACGATGTTCGGCTCGATCACTTCGAAGCCGTAGCGCGCTCCGAGCTTTTGCGGGACGACGTCGTCGAGATCGAAGGCGCCGTACTTTTCACCCCACGAGTTGAAGCGCCAGTCGAGCGCGATTTGATTCGGGCCGCCGGCCGCGGCGTTCGCGAGGCGATTGACGAAGATCGGGCCGTGATCGCGGGCCCAAGCGTCATTGGTCGGCAGATGAAAAATGTCGATCGGGAGAAGCGGGCCGGGCGCTTCCTTTTCCGTGCGACGGGCGGCGTCAAGAATCATCGCGCGCACTTCGTCGATTTGTCTGCCGTTTTCGTCGGTGACATGCAGGCGCACGGGCTCGAACCGCGCGATTTTCGCGACCATGTCCGCGTAGATCGGCGGGATGACGTCGAACTTGTCGGGCCACGTATCGCGATTGTGCGGCCATGCGAGATAACACGCGAGATGCGGCGCCCATTCGGGGGGCATCCGATAGGACGCCAGGGTGCGGCGATGCTCAGGCTGAATAACAGTCACGGTTATGAACGATAGCGGCGGGTCAGGTCGGCGTAGGCGTCGATGCGGCGGTCGCGCAGGAAGGGCCAGTTGCGGCGGACCTGCTCGATTTTGGCGAGGTCGCATTCGGCGACGAGAGTTTCCTCTGCGGTGGCGCTCGCGCGCGCGATCACTTCGCCGAACGGATCGGCGACGAACGAATCGCCCCAGAACTCGAGCTCGCCCTCGACGCCGACGCGGTTGACCGCCGCGACGAACACGCCGTTGGCAATTGCGTGGCTCCGCTGGATCGTCTCCCACGCGTTCACCTGCTTGGGGCGGACTTTCTCTGGCTCGCCATGCCACCATCCGATGGCCGTTGGATAGAAGAGAATTTGCGCACCGGCCATCGCGGTCAAGCGGGCGGCCTCGGGGAACCATTGGTCCCAGCATATGAGCGCGCCGATCGAGCCGTGCGACGTCAGATGCGCGACGAAATCGAGATCGCCGGGGGTGAAGTAATATTTTTCGTAATAGCGCGGATCATCGGGGATGTGCATCTTGCGGTAGCGGCCGACGATTTTCCCGGCCTCATCGATGACAGCGGCAGTGTTGTGATAGACGCCAGCCGCACGACGCTCGAAAATCGATGCGACGACGATTATCTTTCGCGCCTTGGCGACGGCGCCGAGCGCTTCGGTAGTCGGGCCGGGAATCGGCTCCGCCAGATCGAAAAACTTCGGGTCCTCGACCTGACATGGATAATGTCCGCCGAACAGTTCCTGGGTGCAGACGATTTGCGCGCCGCGCTTGGCGGCCTCCTCGATTTTCGCGATCGCCTTGTCGAGATTGAGTCGCGGCTCGGATGCACAACTCATCTGTATGAGGCCGATCGAGACCTTGTCGGCGTGCGATGCCATAGTAACTGTGATAGCAACCGCGCAAGTCGCACGCTATCGCGAGCGGGGGTGGAACAGATGAAAAGCTCGACCGCAGTCACACTCGTGCTGGCACTTGGCATCGCGGCGCATGCTCACGCGCAAGGGCCTAGTGGGGCGGTCGAATGGCCCAACTACGGTAACGATCCCGGCGCACAGCGTTACTCATCACTGAACCAGATCAATCGCGACAATGTGTCGCGGCTAAAAGTCAGTTGGACTTTCCACACTGGCGACGTATCCAACGGCGAGAATGCCCGCATGAAGACCGGTTTCGAGAACACGCCGATCGTGATCGACGGCACGATGTACATCTCGACTCCGTTCTGCCGCGTCATTGCGATCGACCCCACTACCGGCAAATCAAAGTGGAGTTTCGATCCGAATATCGCCAAGGACCAAATTTACTCCGAGGGACTCATCAACCGTGGCGTAGCTAGCTGGCTGGATACTGGAGCCAAACCGGATGCCGCGTGCCGCCGCCGCATCTATATCGGAACGATCGATGCGCGGTTGATCGCGCTCGACGCCGCGACTGGAAAGCTCTGCACCGACTTCGGCGCCGGCGGTCAAATCAACCTGAAGGCGGGCGTCAAGAACATCGAGCGGATCGGTTACTACGGCGAGTATGAGGAGACCTCCGCGCCCGCGATCATCGACGACATGGTGATCGTCGGCTCCGCGATCGGCGACAATCGCGCGCTCGACGAGCCGCTGGGAACGGTGCGCGCGTTCGATACGCGCACGGGGGCGGTTCGATGGTCGTGGAACGCAATTCCTCAAAGCGCCGCGGATCCAGCGTGGAAAGACTGGAAGCCCGAGGATGCGCAGCGCACCGGCGCCGCCAATGCGTGGGCGCCGATTTCGGTCGATCCGCAAAACGATCTGGTGTTCGTGCCAACAGGCAGCGCGAGCCCTGACTACTACGGCGGTATGCGCCGCGGTCCCGGTCCGTACGCTGACTCGCTGGTCGTTCTCCATGCAAAGGCCGGCGCGCTCGCGTGGTACTTCCAGACCACCCATCACGATTTGTGGGACTACGACAATCCGTCTCAGCCGCTGCTCTGTACGATCCGGCGCAACGGCGTCGAGATCCCGGCAGTGGTGCAAGGCACCAAGCGCGGCATCCTGTTCATCTTCAACCGGTTGACGGGCGAGCCATTGTTCCCGATTGCGGAGAAACCCGTGCCGCAATCGGATGTCCCCGGCGAGCAGACCTCACCGACGCAGCCGTTTCCCGCTTTGCCGCCGCCGCTGGTGCCGCAGAGTTTTACCGCTGATGATGCGTGGGGGATCGTCTACTTCGATCGGCAGAAGTGCCGCACCCGGATCGAGGGCTTGCGCCACGACGGGGTATTCACGCCGCCGAGTCTTAAGGGATCGCTCCAGGTGCCCGGCAACACCGGCGGGATGAACTGGAGCGGCGCCGCGTTCGATCCGGAGCGTCAGTTGCTCGTGACCAACGTCAATAACATGCCGGCGGAGGTTCACCTGATCCCGCGCGACGAGTTCACGGAGCAGGAGAATAACTCGCGCGGATTCGATCTCGAGTTCGCGCCGCAGCTCGAAACGCCGTACGGCATGAGCCGCGTGTTCATGCGGTCGTCGTTTCCCGGGTTGATTTGCACGCCTCCGCCGTGGGGCAGCCTGGTGGCGGTCGATTTGTCGAGCGGACAGATTCGATGGTCGGTGCCGCTAGGCGATGCGGGCGAGTTGGCGCGCTTGAAGCTTCATCTTCCGCTGCCCGATCCGCATTGGGGACTGCCGAGCCTGGGCGGCGCAATCGTGACGGCCGGCGGGCTTACTTTTATAGCTGGCGCGATGGGCGATCCTCATTTCCGCGCGTTCGATACCGATACCGGTACGGTGCTGTGGACCGCTGACTTGCCGGCCGGCGGCAATGCGACTCCGATGACGTTCAGCGCAGGTGGCAAGCAGTACGTGGTGATCGCGGCCGGCGGTCATGCGAAATTCGACGCGAAGCGAAGCGACGCACTGGTAGCGTTCGCGCTGCCGGACTGAGGCGATGTAGTCGGGTCGGCATAAATTTCTTCAAAATAGAAAGACACAGCGGAGCATCTGGTCTCGGGAGCACGAAACATTTTCGTCATCTGCGGTTGCATGAGCGGGTCTGTGATACTGTAATAGGGCGCGCAAACGAAACGCGCGCTGGAGAAATTTCGGGACTGCCCGCCGCTGATAGCCGGGTCCTGCGCAAGGGAAGGCCGCGAACCCCGCCAGGTCCGGAAGGAAGCAACGGTACCGGCTGCCACCCTGTGCCGCAGGGGTGCCTGGCTATCATTCGACGGGCAGTTCCGAACCAAAGATTTCGCGATGGCCGAATCTCAAACTCCCCATCTGGTACTCGCGCGCAAATGGCGGCCCGAACGCTTCTCGGAGCTGGTCGGCCAGGAGCACGTGACGCGCACGCTCGGTGAAGCGCTGAAGCGCGGCAGAATCGCGCATGCATTTTTGTTCACCGGGATTCGCGGCGTCGGCAAGACCACCGCGGCGCGGATTCTCGCGCGATGCCTCAACTGCGAGAAGGGTCCGACTGCGGAGCCGTGCGGCGAATGCGCGGCATGCATCGAGATTCGCGCAGGCAACTCGCTCGACGTCAACGAGATCGACGGCGCCACTTACCGCAAGATCGAGGATGCGCGCGCGATCATCGAGAACCTCAGCTACCGCCCCGCGCGTGACCGTTTCAAGATTTATATTATCGACGAGGCGCATCAGCTTACCGACTCGGCCTTCAACGCGCTGCTGAAGACCCTCGAGGAGCCGCCGCCGCACGTCAAATTTATTCTCGCGACGACCGAGCCGCAGAAGATGCCGGAGACAATCCTGTCGCGGCTGCAGCGCTACGACTTCCGGCGAATCCCGTACCTCACGATCCTCGAGCGGCTGAAAGATCTTGCACGGCGCGAAGAGGTCGAGGTCGAAGAGGCGGCGTTGCGATTGCTCGCGCGCGAGGCCGGCGGCAGTATGCGCGATGCCGAGCGGATGCTCGAGACGGCGATCGCGACGGCAGCGGGCAAGGTGACCGAGGCCGAAGTCGCGTCGTCGCTGGGAGTCGCGAGCAGAACCACGGTACTGAAATTGGCCGACGCGATTTTGTCGAAGAATGCCGCGGCGGCACTCGCGCACGTGCGGGAGTTGGCTGGTCGCGGCGCGAACCTCGAATCGCTCGGGCGCGACTTGCTCGAGACGCTTAGAAATCTCGCGGTCGCGAAACTTCCCGCCGGCGACTCGGACAGTCCGCTCGACGATATCCCCGATCACGAAGTGGCGGAGCTGAAGCGGCTCGCGGCGGGCGCGAGCTCGCGCGATATCATGCGGCTGTTTCGGCTGATGGCCGATTCGCAGGAGCAGATTCTTAAATCGCCCTATCCAGACCTGCTGCTCGAGATGGCGGTGGTGCGGATGGCGTCGCTGACGGCGGTGGTCGATGCTGACGAATTGCTGCGCGCGATCGGATCGACGCCGCCGGCCTCGAGCACTCCGCCGGCATCGTCGAGCGGTGGCGGTTCTGGAGGCCGTGGCGCGAAGCAGGAGCCTGCGCCGAGTCCGCAATCGAGCGGCGCGCGGCGGCTGCGGGTCGAGGGCGAAGTCAAAGCTGATGCGCCGTTGCGCAACGAGTCTCACGACGACGGTCCGCGCGAGCTTCCCGCGCTGCGCGATTTCATTCGGGGACGTCGCGCGGCGCTGGCCGGCTTCATGGAACAAGGCGCGGGACTCACGCTCGACGGCGATGTTCTGACGGTCACGGCGCGCAACGACATTTATATTCGCTATCTGAACGACAACAAGAACGTGATTGCGGAACTTGCGAGCGAGCATCTCGGGCGCGCGATTCGCGTCGAGCTTTCGACCAATGGCGCGGCGAGTGCCGCCAACCGCGTGACGATGCCGCTTGCGAGCAACGGTCTCACGCACGAGCTGCCGGCGGCTTCGGCGCAACCCAGTCAGCCAATCGCACCCGAGAACGCACCGAAGAAGACGGCGCCATCGAAGCCGATCGAATCGATCAGAGAAATCGCGCCCGCATCGCCGGTGATCGAGGCTGCGCGGCGTGCGGCGACTCCCGAGGAGCGGCAGGCGGTGCTCGCCGATCCAGCGGTGCGGCGAGTGTTCGATACGCTCGACGCGCGGCTGGTGGAATTGAAGATGCCGAATTCAGTGCAAGCTTCCGCGAAGGAATCCAAGTAGTACGGTTGCCGCGGGAACGCCGGCGGGGCAAGGAGCAAGAGCATGGCAGAATTTGATTTGTCGGCATTGATGCAGCAGGCGCAAGCGCTGCAAGCGCGCATGAAAGAGATGCAGGAAGATGCGGCGTCGAAAACCGTCGAGGCGCAATCGGGCGGCGGGATGGTCAAGGTGGTCGTCGACGGCACGATGCGCGTGCGCAAAATTGAAATCGACCCGGCGATCGTCGCAGCCAACGACAAGGCGATGCTCGAAGACCTGATCGTCGTCGCGATCAACGACGGAATCGCGCGTGCGCAGAAGATGCTCGCCGACGAAATGAGCAAGCTCGGTCCGCTGGGCGGCATGCAGATTCCCGGCTTCGGCATCGAATGACGAGGCGCGCTTGATGGCGGAAAACCTGAAGCGCCAGGACGGATTGCCGCCGGCGATGACCCGGCTGGTTAAAGAGTTGTCGCGATTGCCCGGGATCGGTGAGAAGACCGCGTCGCGGCTGGCGTTCAATCTGCTCAATCGTCCGCGCGACCAGGTGATTGCGCTGGCGGAATCGCTACTCGAAATGAAAGAGCGCGTCGGGCTGTGCTCGGGATGCTTCGGCCTGTCGGACCATCCGCGCTGCCAGATTTGCGACGACGAAGCGCGCGAGCGCGAGGTGATTTGCGTCGTCGAGGGTCCGGCGGACCTGATGGCAATCGAGCGGGCGCGCAGTTTTGGCGGCGTGTATCACGTGCTCAACGGAGCGCTCGCGCCTCTGGACGGAATTGGTCCTGACGATATCAAGCTGAAGGAACTGATTGCGCGCGTGAGTCCACCGGCGGTTGTGCGCGAGGTAATAGTCGCGACTAACGCGACCGTCGAGGGCGAGGCGACCGCGCTCTATATCGCGCGCGTGCTGAAGCCGCTCGGCGTGAAGACGACTCGGCTCGCACGCGGACTTCCGGCCGGCGGCGACCTCGAGTACAGCGACTCCGCGACACTGACCAGCGCGCTAAGCGGCCGCCGCGAACTCTAGCCTCCGGCGTGCTACCGAGTTCGGCGGCGCGATGCTAATCTACGACCGTGGCTGAATTACCTGTCATTCTGACGCCGGGCGAAGACGGCTTTATCGTTGCCGAGTGCCCAATTATCCCAGGTTGCATCAGTCAGGGACGAACTCGAGAGGAGGCGCTTCAAAACATCCGTGAAGCGATCGAGCTTTGCCTGGAAAATCGCGAGAGCGAGGGCTGGGAATTACCCGCCGAATACGAGGTTGTGCGCGTCTCGCTAACGGAATCGAGTTCTCCTAAGTAGCGCTGGACGCTCCAGTTGCCCGGCCGTTTCCGCGAATCCGCCACATGCCTACGATATCGGGACGCGATTGTGTCAAGGCGCTCGTTAAACTTGGCTACCGGCAGGTGAGACAGAAGGGTAGTCACGTCCGCCTGGTTTGCGAGGGTCGTAATCCGGTGACCGTTCCGATGCATCCGACGCTTGACCGCGGCACTCTGCGGGCAATTATTCGGACGGTAGAAATAACGGTAGCCGAGTTCGCAGCGCTGCTCTGATCGCAGCGCACGACTTGCGCGACAAAAATGCTTGGCTAGAATTCTGAAGAGCCTCGTTTTCGCGCAATTACTTCTGTGCCAACAATCTTCGGCCACTTCACAAGGTCATCAAGGCGGTTGAGCATCTACGCGGTTGTGACGACGCTCGGGATCACGCTGTCGGCGTGCGGGCCGTCGAAACCGATGACGCCGGCGCAGCGGGGACGAATCGTGTACATGACGAACTGCGTGGTTTGTCATAACGCCAATCCCAATCTGCCGGGCAGCCAGGGACCGCCAATCGCGGGATCGTCGCGCGAGCTGGTTTACGATCGCGTGATGTTTCTCAAGTATCCGCCGGGTTACACGCCCAAGCGCACGACGCATGCGATGCGTGCGCTGCCGCAGTTGAAGGATCGGATTGATGATCTGACGGCGTTTCTGGCGGAGGCAGCGCAGCAGAAGTAGGGCACGAGCGAATATTGGATCGTGCTTGAGGCCGAAGAACCTAACCCCTAACCCCTTCCCGAGCGGGAAGAGGAACCGGATTTGGGAAGGAAAACGGAGCCGCCGATGTTGGTCGGCGGCTCCGCTTCGTTTGAAGACAGTTGTCAGGCGGACTTGGTCAGCCCAGTGTGACCTTGATGATTACGATCAGCAGGATCCAGAGGATCAGGCCTGAGTGGATTGTTCCCGCGACCGAATCGAGCGGCTTCTTCATGGCGCCTTGGGTGCCGATTAGCGCGTTTGCTTCTACCAGGAAGATCACTATCAGCGTAACCACCAGCCATCCTGTGATACCTGTCGACGTCGCCTCGGTGAACAGCGGGTAGTGGCTTGCGGCGCCCATGAAGAACAGCATCGGGATCGAGAAGAGCGTGTTGGTGCGCGAGGCTAATCCGGCGCGGCGTCCCGACGCTGCTGCGGCGGGATTTGCGGGTGCTCCGCCGGCCATCGCAACCGCGTTGGCGATTACGATTTTCTGATTCGGCCAGATGACGAACCATACGTTGGCCCACATGACGAGTCCCATCAGGCCGCCGGTGAAGATTGCGACGGTCCATGGCGTCATCGCGTAGTCGAGGCGCATCCCCCACCACATCAGCAGGTACAGCAGTCCGAAAATCACCGTCCCCATTGCGCCCCATCGAAACCACCAGAGCGCCCGCGGGACCAGTTTCTGGATGGCGCCGCTGCGGACCGCTGGATCAGTCTCGCCGAAGAACGGCGTCTGCACGAAATTGAAATAATAGAGCAGGCCTATCCAGGTGATGCCGAACAGAAAGTGCAGAAATCTGAGCAGCATGAGAACAAGGTCTTGCATTAGAATTCTCTCCCTCGAGTTCGCTGCCAACTAATACTGTTTAGATCGAAATCTGTTTTTCACAGCATGAATCGTTTTGCAATAGAGTGAGATTTGGCTTTTCCTCAGCCAAAAAATTCGACTCAGGACCGGCTCAGGCGTAAGGTCAAATCACAGACCCCAACCGGGAGCTGCTCAACATTCAGCGGGGCCGCGAATCTCGATTCCAGCCCGAAAGGACGGTTTTCATCATGGCATTCAAACTTCCCGAACTTCCGTACAGCCTGGATGCGCTCAAGCCTCACATTTCGTCGGAGACGCTCGAGTACCATCACGGCAAGCATCACAACGCCTACGTCACCAAGCTCAACGAGCTGATCGAGGGCACCAAATTCGCGAACGCATCGCTCGAAGAGATCGTCAAAACCGCGGAACCGGGGCCGATGCTCAACAACTCGGGACAGCACTGGAATCATTCCTTCTACTGGAAGTCGATGAGTCCCAAGGGCGGCGGCGAACCCAAGGGAGCGGTAGCTGACGCGATCAAGAAAGGCTTTGGCGATTTCGCGGCGTTCAAGAAAAAATTCAGCGAGGCGGCGGCCGGCCACTTCGGGAGCGGATGGGCATGGCTGGTGCGCGCGAAGGACGGCTCCGTCCAGGTGATCTCGACCCATGATGCGGGATGCCCAATCCGCGAAGGTCAGACGCCGATTCTCACCTGCGACGTGTGGGAGCATGCGTACTACATCGACTATCGCAACGCGCGCCCCAAGTACGTGGAAGCTTGGTGGAACCTGGTTAACTGGGACTTCGCCAACGAAAATCTGAAATAGGCGCGTTTGAGAGGGGAGAATCTAATGTGGGGCTGCGCGCCCCGCACCCTCGGCAGGGGTGACCCCTGCACCCAACAATTGGCACCCCACGGTTCTCCCACGAAATAGTTCTAACAGGCCCGTCAGGCCGCATCTTCCCTTTTCTTAATACTGGGTGCAGGGGTCACCCCTGCCGAGGGCGTGGGGCGAGGAGCCCCACATTCAGAATAATCCTGCGCTAAATCTGCGCCGCTGCGGCTGGCGAGACGGCGGCGTGCCGGCGCGAGCGGTGGGGCATCGCCAGGCGGTCTGCGATGACGCGGTATACGTCGGCGTTCAGACCCATTCCGACGTGACTGCCCATCACCTCGACGTTTTCAACCGTCAGCGTGCCGCTCAAATCGACGCAGCTCTCCCAGTGCACGACGCCGTCGGTGCGCGAGTAAACGTGCGTGGTTGGGACGTCGGCGGGCGATTCGTCGCTCAACAACAGTCCGCACTGGCATTCCTCGCTCAGGCATCCGACGGCCTTTCCGCGAATCGCGGCGACCGATCGGGCCACTGCCTGTACGGCGAGGTTGGCGTGGAGACGCGGCTGCCTGATTGGCGATCCGAGCGTGATCACGCGCTCGACCATGTCGGGCTGCTCGCGCGCAATCTCGCGCGCGTAAACGCCGCCGAGGCTTTGTCCGATCACGACGACCGGTTGGTCGAATTTTTCGTGAGCGAGAGCGAGCCGCTCGTTCAATTTGCGCATCGTCTCGCGCGGGCATTCCGAGTTCGACAGGATGCCGGCGTAAACCGCGCGATGGCCGAGCCATCGGCAAAAATTCGCCAGCGGTGCGAGCGTCATGTCCCCGGCCATGAACCCCGGAATCAGCATGACGACCTTACTGTCGCGTGGACGTACCCGCGGCCACGGATGCGCCAGTGCGCCGAGCCAGTAGATGCTGGCTTCCAGTGGAACGCGTAACTCGCCTAAGGCGTCGAGCATCGAAGGTCTTTTTGGCTGTAAATTATTCCGTATAGAAGTTTGCGCGATACTTGGAGTCATCTGTCTCCTTTGTCGGCAGTCCGCGCGGGCATCGGCTCAAGCGACGGGCACATGCAGGGCGAAACCGCAGCCTCATCATCCCATGATCCCTCTGGATCAAACATAATCATCCTTTAACCATCCATTCAAGCATCTCTAATGCATCCTCTGATGATTTCGTAGGCATCGGTGCCGTACGGCGCGAAATGACCTGCGCATTAAGGCAGCAATTGCACCCATAAGAACGAAGATTCTTACGGAACCTCGTAAACTCTTCGTTTTATTTTCGGGCAATCACGAGGCGAAGATTTTCGATGCGTAGGAGAATCTGCCGCCATTTTGGCCAAGGGACTTGCCGAATCCGTGGGCAAGAATTACCTGAACGAAATTGGAGTGTTCTTAACGCTGGACGGTTTGCTAACGTAGCCGCCGCAACATCTCAAAACTCTTCAGAGGTACAAAATGGAATTTGGAGTTCAGCTCGGCGGCCTGGAACCTGCCCAGTATCGCGCGCACGCTCAAACCGCGGAGGCCCTTGGCTACGACCTGATTGTCTTCCCCGACCATCTCGTCAACGAGGGTCCGGATAAACAACTCGACGTCAAATCGCGGGCCTTCGACCATATCGTGATGGCCGCCTCCGTGATCGAGGCGACCAAAAAGATTCGCGTCGGACACCTGGTGTTATGCAACTTGTTTCGTCATCCGTCGATCACGGCGCAGACCCTCATGACGCTCGATCAGCTGAGCGGCGGCCGGCTCGTCGCGGGTCTCGGATCGGGATGGACCGAGACGGAATTCAAGATGAGCGGGATACCGTTCCCACCGATCACCGAGCGTCTGCGGATGCTCGACGAAGCGATCGCGGTAATCCTGTCACTATGGAAAAACGAGCGAACGACCTTCGACGGTGAGTTCTATCATCTCAAGGATGCGATCCTGTGGCCTAAGCCTGTGCAGCAGCCGCATCCGCCGATCATCCTGGGCGGAGGTGGCAAAGGCCTGCTGCGGATCGCGGCAAAGTACGCTGACTACATCAACATAATTCCCGAGGCGGGCAAGCGCGGCCACATCTCGATGGAAGTCGTGAAGCACACGACCGACCAATCGTTCCGCGAAAAGGTCAGCTTCGTGCGCGACGAAGCCAAGAAGCTCGGGCGCAAGCCGGACGCGGTGAAAGTCAGCAACTTCGTTTTCATGACCGTGATATCTGAGTCGAAGGAAGCGACGCGCAAAACTGCCGAGATGATGGCGCCGATGTTCCAGCAGACCGCCGACGAGATGCTCGCATCGCCGGTGATCCTGATTGGCACGCCCGAGGAATGCATCGTCGAGCTGAAGCGGCGCGCGAAGGATTGGGGCACGTCACAGATGATTTTCACCGGCGAAGTCGGGCAGAACGAAAAGCTGATGCGCGATCTGTACGAAAAAGTCCTCGCGCACGTGTGAACGCCAGGAAGGGGGGAACTGCCATGGAATTTTCAGTCTGCATCGACGTTGACGACGTGGATCGCGCGGTTGAGTTTTATGGGCGCGGTCTCGGCCTGACGGTTGTCGATCACGAACCTGATTGGGCGCAAGTAAAACTCGGCGATCAAACCTTCTGGATCATGAAGGCTCCGGCAGGGGTGCAGGGACAAATCTCGCGCGACTACCGGCGGCACTGGACGCCGGTGCATCTTGATTTCGCGGTCGACGATATCGAAGCGGCGGTTAGGCGCGCCGTGGATGCGGGCGGCAAGCTCGAAGGCGAAATTCAGCGGAGCGCCAAGGGAGCTTTGGCGAACATGGTGGACCCGTCAGGCAACGGAGTTGATTTGTTCTGCAGCGCGAAAAAATAGTTGCTGGCATGGATGCGCACTCGGGGGATTCGACGCTCCGGGAAGACGCAATCGAAGCAGAAGCGGGTCGATACCGCGTTCTGCGCCGCTGGCCGCCGCAGGTGGTCCTGCTGGTCACGTTCGCGTGCTTCTACTTCGCAATCGGTCCCGGCAATTTCTTCGCAGTCGATGAGGTGATGGAAGAGGAGACCGCGCAGGCGCTTGTCCTCAGGCACACGTTCGACATCCCGGTGATGGTGGATGCGCGGTACGGCCTCGGGCGGAACTGGTACACGGTAAAGGGACCGGGCTTGCCGCTGGCCTCGCTTCCATTTGTATATCTCGGACTCAAGCTCGACGACGCGCTTGGCTCGATGAACGGTGGCCAGCTGGCGGGGCCTCCGATCGGGCCGCAGGTGCAACCGCTGCGCTGGAGCGGACGGCTGGCAATCTCGACGTCGCTGATCGTCAACGCGATCGCGGGCGGCGCGATCGTCGCAGTCCTGTTCATGGTCGGCGCGCAGCTTTCGCCGAATCGACGCGCCGCAATGTTGATGGCGATAGCGGCGGGACTCGCGACCCTGGTCATGTCGGAGGCGACGCACTTCTATCAGCACGAGTTGGATGCGCTGATGGTAATCCTCGCGTTCTGGTTTTTTTCACGACAGAAAGCCGAAGAGATCGACAGCGCGGCATTGTTCGGAGGCGCGAGTCTTGGAGTCGCGATATTGGCGCGTCCCGACGCGGCTGCCGCTGCGGTCATTATATGGCTCTACGGCGCGGTTGTGGCATGGAAGCTGGTTCGGGATTTGCCCGATCGATCGTCGCGAACGATACGTCGAACTTTGCTCGCCGCGGCAGGCCCGGTCTGCGCAGTGGCCAGCTCGATGTACTTCAACTACCTGAGATTCGGGAGCGCTCTTCAGTCTGGCTACACCGAGGATCGGGCGCGCTTCGTACTCGACGCGGTCCAGATAGCCAAAGCGATCGCCGGCTATCTTCTCAGCCCCGGGCTCAGTGTCTTCGTATTCGCTCCGCCGCTGATTCTGGTCCTGGCGATGGGCCGCCGGGCCTACCGCCGCTGGCCGTTAGAGACCGCGACGCTAGTCCTCGCCGGGCTGGCGCATCTGTTGTTGATTTCGTCCTGGAAGACCTGGAGCGGCGATTTGTCGTTCGGACCGAGGTACATGCTCGAGTCGATTGTGTTGCTGATGCCGCTGACACTGCCGGCATTCGAGATGGCCGTCGATCGCGCGTCGATGCGGGCTGCGATCGCGGTCGCCGCGCTCATGTTCGTGGGATTCGCGGTGCAGCTTATCGGCGTCTCCGTGAGAGTTGATGCTATCGAGGTTAAGCGTATTGCCGCCGGAAATGTGGCCAACAACGCATGGGTGTTCGTTACGGGCACGTCACCGATTGTCTCAGATCTTCAAGACCTGGCCGCCCGCCGCTATTTCAGCCCGTGGGCAATCCGAGCGCTGGCAATTCCCGACTTCGCGCTTCTGCTGCTGATTGTCCTGGTTGCGATCGTGATGTTCGGCGGTTGGCTGATATTCCGCTACTTCAGGACGCCCGACGCCGATACTGCAAACCTGCGCTCGCGCGCACTTCCGATAACCGTCGTGATGGCCGCGCTAGCGCCGATTTTGATTGGGCTGGCAATCTCGCGCCCGCTGAAACAAACGCCCAGCATCCACGGACTCGCGTTGCTGAACGACGGTCTCGCGGAGCAGCGGGCTGGACACGCAGTGTCCGCGGAAGAAGATTACGCGATGGTGCTGACACTCTATCCGGCGAATAAATTCGCCTTGTTTAATATGGGCGTCCTGCAACAGGACGCGGGCCATATCGACGATGCGATAGTCCTCTATCAGCGCGCGCTGCGGGAGGATCCGAACTTCTTTCCCGCCAAACACAACCTGGAATATATCATGCACACGTACTTCGGATTTCCAAATCTGCATCCACGCTGATGTTCCCAGTCTAGAGCACTGCGGATTGCGGCGTCGTCGGGACTGGCTTCTCGTGATGCCGCGTGTGCCTGCCATGCGCGCCCAGTTGCAGCACGAGCACCAGCATCATCGCGGCGAGGCAGTAGATGTGATCCTTGTAGATGGCGCGGGCGAGACGGCTCTGCTCTTCGGGTGAGTCCGACGCCTTCCCTAATCGCGATGCGTTCGGAATCGTCCGCACACGCGCCAACCCGATCGCGCTGGCGGCGGCTAGCAGCGAGATCCATTCGATCCACCAATGATACCTGCCGAACACGATCTCCAGGATGATTACTAACAACGTCAGCAGCATCACCACTGCGATCAGCCGGTTCATCGGATATGCTTCCCGCGTGACGCGCCGGTAGTATCCCGAGATCGACGCGAGTGCATTTGCCGGAACCTCGCCGTAGTGCCCTCGCACCTGCACGTCGAACATGAGATCGAACCAGAGTACGCAGATTAGAAATGCGGCCCCGGCCGCAGCGAATGTATGCATATTAGATACTGTAGTTGATTGCGTGCCGGCGCTTTTCGGACAGCGCTTGCAGGGTTACGCCGCGCAGGATGCCGTTGACGCTATCGCGCACCTCGCGCCACACGTCGCGCATCGCGCACGGCGTCTCGCGCGGGCAGGTTGACGAACTTTCCTCCAGGCATTCCACCGGCGTGTAGTCGCCCTCGATTACCTCGACGACATCCGCCATCGTGATTCGTGCTGGCGGGCGGGCCAGCATGTATCCACCGCTTGGCCCCTTCTGGCTCGCGACCAGGCCGCCGCGCTTGAGCTCGATCAGCAACCGGCGCAGGTAGTTTTCGGGGATGTCCTGGGTGTCGGCTATCTCCTCGACTCGTACCGGCGAACTGGTAGGATAGCGCTCCGCCAGCAGGAGGAGGGCCTTCAAAGAGTAATCAACGCCGACGCCAAACTTCATTGTTTTTAGAATTTTCCCGCTTAAACGTAGCATGATCCGTCAATAGTTGGAATAGGCGACCGGCTTTGTCATCTACTTAATTGACTAAGTTACTCACCTAAGTTACTTTCTAAATTCGCAGGGAAGCCATCGTGCCGAAGAGAGAACCGCAATCGTGGGAAATGGTGCTGAAGCGCAATTCGGTCGAGCGCCTCAAGCATGAGCTTTTTCCCACCGATCTGACCGGTCAATGGGAGCGGCTGGTCGAAACCTCGTACGAAAAACTCCCCGAGGAAGACATCGTGCGGCTCCAGTGGTTCGGCATGTACCACGACAAGCCGAAGATCGGCACCTTCATGATGCGGATCAAAATCCCCAGCGGCATCCTCAGCGCCGAGGGGCTCCGCGCGATCGGTGAAATCTCCGAAGCTTACGGGCGCGACCAGGGCGAGCTGACCACCCGCCAGAATATCCAGCTCCACTACATCACGCTCGACAAGTTTCCCCAGATTCTCGAGAAGCTGAAGGGCTGTGGGCTGACGACGATGGGCGGATGCGGCGACGTCGTGCGTAATATCACGGGATGCCCGGTGGCGGGCGTCGATCCCGATGAAGTTTTCGACGTGACTCCGCTGATTGCCGAGACTGCGGGATTTTTTTACGGCAATCGCGAGTACTCGGATTTGCCGCGCAAGCACAAAATTTCGATCGCCGCTTGCCAGTATCAGTGCAATGCGCCCGAGATAAACTGCGTCTCGCTGATAGCGATGCTGAAAGATGGGCGCGAGGGCTTTGCGGTGCGCGTCGGCGGCGGGCAATCCTCGACGCCGCGACTGTCGCGACACCTCGGCGTATTCATCACGCGCGATCAGGCGATGCCCGTGATGCGCGCAATTATCGACGTATGGCAGGGCACCACCGAGTACCGGATGTCGCGGGTCAAGGCGCGCCTCAAATTCATGATCGACGACTACGGCGTCGAGGAATTTCGCAAGCTGGTCGAAGCGAAGCTCGGCTTTGCACTGGAGAGTCTCGCCGAGATGCCGCTTCCCGAGACTGAAAGCGATCATATGGGCATCCACGAGCAGAGGCAGCCCGGCCTGAACTACGTCGGCTTCCCGGTTTACCTCGGGCTGATGAGTGGGCGGCAAATGCGCGAGCTTGCGGCGCTGACCGCGTCATTCGGCGGCGATATCCGGCTTACGCGGCGGCAGAATTTTATAATCACCGGAATTCCGACCGCGCAACTCGACGACGTGATCGCGCAAGTCGGCGCGATTGGATTTCCGCTGGAAGCGAACGGCCTGTATGCCTCGTCGATCGGATGTATCGGCGATCCGCATTGCAACTACGCCGTGACTCCCACCAAGACCAAGCTCGCCACTATTATCGAGCGACTGGTGAATCAGTTCGGCGATCAGGTCGGCGGCCTCAAGCTGAATCTCGACGGATGCCCGCATGCGTGCGCACAGCATTGGACCGGCGACATCGGATTGCAGGGCACTACCAGTCGCGGGCCGGCGGGCGAGCCGCTCGAGGCGTTCGACATTATATTGCGCGGCGGGCTCGGCAAGGACGCCGCCATCGGCAAGCCCATCGTTCGCAGGGTGCCGTCGCCGCTGGTTGAAGATTACGTGTCGCGGCTGTTTGCGAATTACCTCGAACGGCGCGAGTCTGACGAGACGTTTTCGCATTTTTGCGTGCGCACGCCGGATGCCGAATTGATTTCGATCGCGAGTGGAAACGCAACCGGCGCCGACGCCGCCGCCTGAACCGGGGTATCGCGCCCAAGGATTTCGTCATGGCTGCTGGAACCCAATTCAACGAAGAACTCGAAAGGCCCGAGTTGAATCTGCTCATGGATGAACTCGAGGCCGGCGAAGCCAGTGTCGAGCTCGACGACAAGGAGCCGCAGGAAGTCCTTGCATGGGCAATTGAGAGGTTCGGCAGAGAGCTGGCGATTTGCTGCAGCTTCCAGGCTGACGGCTGCGCGCTGATTGACATGGCGCATAAGATCGATCCGCGCATCCGCGTGTTTACGATCGACACTGGCAGGATGCCGCAAGAGACCTACGACGTAATCGATAAGTATCGCACGCGCTACGGGATCAACGTCGAAGTATTCATGCCCGACACCGCAGTCGTGCAGCAGATGGTTACCAAGCACGGCAACAATCTATTCTACAACGACGTCAACCTGCGGCTCCTTTGCTGTCAGGTGCGTAAAGTCCTGCCATTGCGCCGCGCGCTGATGAACTACAGCGCATGGGTGACCGGACTTAGGCGCGACCAATGGGCGACACGCTCCAATATCCGCAAAATCGAAATCGATCACGACCACGGCGGCATCGTAAAGCTCGCGCCGCTGGCCGACTGGACCGAGGAAGAGGTCTGGAATTACATCCGCGCCAACGACGTGCCCTATAACGAGCTGTACGACAAAGGCTATAAGTCCATCGGATGTGCGCCATGCACGCGTGCCGTGGCTGAGGGTCAGGATCCTCGCGCGGGCAGATGGTGGTGGGAGACCGGCGCGCCTAAGGAGTGCGGGATGCATTGCGCGATCGAGACCGGCGGCTTCGAGCACGAACTGGCGTCGCTGCTACGCCAGGACGACGGCGGCACCAAGTCCTAGGACTCCGATGGCGAGCGACGAGAAGCCCAAGCCGGGCGAATCGATAACGCTCGACACTCTCCAGCGCGACATCCTGGTTCCTCAGATTCAGGCATTCCTCGAAGCTACCAGCGATCCGCAAGCGCGCGAGGTCTACCTAGCACTCAAAACATCAATTGAGTCGCTGGAAGTACCGCAAGACCTACAGCTGAGACTAGGCGCGATCGTAGAGGTAGCCCTAACCAGCGGCCGAGTAAGACGTCTATTCGGCCCCGCCGCAGAGCTATCGCTCAACTCTCTATTCACGAAGACTCCGCGAGGCCGCGAAGTAGCCCAATCACTAGCCGAACTGAATAAGGCTCTATCGACACTAAAAGGCCAAACCGTCGAGCAGATAATCTCGACGCAAAGAAGCCCAGGCGCTTACGCACTTACGCTAAAAACCAGCAACTGCCAGATAGTAATCAGGTTCGAGCAGGCAGGTGTCCGAGTAGAAAGCTTGGAAGTAGACCTAGACCACTAACCTTAGTCCGACACGAAAGCCGTCCTGGCCTCTCTCTATCAGGGAGAGGCCAGGAGAGCGATTTTGCGATTGATACTGGGTCAAGGGGTCACCCCTTGCGCCCACCGCGCAGGTGATTCTTCTTCTCCGGTTGATCCTCTACGGTTCCAGGCGCTCCATCATTCGCGGGAACGGTACTGTCTCCCTGATGTGATGGATCCCGCAGAGCCAGCCGGTCATGCGTTCGAGGCCCATGCCGAAGCCGGCGTGCGGGACTGAGCCGTAGCGGCGGAGGTCCAGGTACCATTCGAAGGGCGCCAGTGGCAGGCCGTGCGACGTGATCTTTGCGCGCAGGGTTTCGTAGTCGTCTTCGCGCTGGCCGCCGCCGATTATTTCGCCGTGGCCTTCCGGCGCCAGCATGTCCACGCATAGCGCGACGTCGGGACGCGTCGGGTCCTGCTTCATGTAGAAGGCTTTGCAGGCGGTCGGGTAGCGATGCACCA
The DNA here is from genome assembly GCA_963794325.1 of uncultured delta proteobacterium. Classification (GTDB taxonomy): domain Bacteria; phylum Desulfobacterota; class Binatia; order Binatales; family Binataceae; genus Binatus. The sequence goes on from CAWCDG010000004.1 coordinate 902,853, forward strand.
TCACGGGGCGATCGAATTCTTCGGACAGTGCGGTTTCCTCGTCGCCGCCGAAATCGTCGCCCCAGCTTACTGCGACGCCTTTCTTTTTGAGCCGCTCGATAGCTTCGTCGTAGCTGATGCGCGGATAGGGCGTCTTGGCCGACGCTTCGAGCTTCGATGTGTCCCGCTCGAGCGTCTTCAGCTCCGCGCCGCGCCGTTCGAGCACACGTCCTACTATGTACGATACGAACTGTTCTGCGAGTTCCATGTCGCCGTCGAGGTCGCAGTACGCCATCTCAGGCTCGACCATCCAGAATTCAGTGAGATGCCGCCGCGTTTTGGACTTCTCGGCGCGAAACGTCGGGCCGAAGCAATACACCTTGCCGAACGCGAGCGCGCCCGCCTCCGCGTAGAGTTGTCCGCTCTGCGTCAGGTACGCTTTGCGCTCGCCGAAATAGTCGAGCTCGAACAGGTTGGTGGTGCCCTCGCATGAAGTCGGAGTCAGAATCGGCGCGTCGAACAGGACAAAGCCGCGCTCATGAAAAAAATCGCGGCACGCCGACGCCACCTCGCTGCGGATGCGCAGAATCGCATGCTGGCGCGACGATCGAATCCACAGATGGCGGTTGTCGAGCAGGAACGCGACGCCGTGATCCTTGGGCGTGATCGGATAGTCGGTCGCCGGCGACACGATCGCGATCGATTTCATCGTCAGCTCGAAGCCACCGGGCGCGCGCTTGTCCTCGCGCACGATACCGGTCACTTCAAGCGAAGTTTCCTGCCCCATGTGATCGGCCGCCGCAAAACTCTCCGCGCCGAGATCGGCCAGCGACGCCACGCACTGGCATATTCCCGTCCCGTCGCGCACCTGCAGAAAATGAATCTTGCCGCTCGAGCGCTTGCCCGCGAGCCATCCCTTGAGCGTGACTTCGTTTCCGACGTGCTTCGACAGTTCTTCGATATAAACTCGCGCCATGTGTCCATTTAAGCATATCGCCGAGCAAGTGCAGCAGAGTGAATAACGATCGGCCAGCCGGCAACGCAGCGTGCAATGCGAATAGCCGGAGGCGCGTTTCGATTGACGCTCCGCCACCAACGTGACATAAGCGGCGGCGGGGAGGAAATAATCATGAGTAGATCGAGTTTTCTTGTGAGGGTAGCGGTGTGTTCGGCGATTTTGGTGGGTCTGTTCGCTAATTCGCCTTCAGCAGAGGCGGGTAACTGCGAATCCAAGCTGGTGAATCACTCTTACAATTGCGTCTTCAAGGATAATGATTTTCCGCCGTTTCCCGAGTGCTGGGACCTTTTCACCGGGGGCGTATCCCAGTATTTCGATATGTATAATGGCGACGAATACGGCTGCGGATGTGATGCAAAGGGTTCTCCCAACTCGCCGTCGTTCAACAATTCTCCGAACACCTTCGAGTGCTCTGACGAGTTTGCGCCTTACTCGTTCATGGGAAAAATAAACGGCAAGAAGCTTTCCGTTCAGGGAATTGGAGCGGACGGCGAGCAATATGTCGGCACCTGCACGCTCAGAACTTCGCCTTGCCTTTGATGTGAATTGTGTCTGCCGCGCGGAGGAGACTCCGCGCGGAAAATACTTCGGTCACTGGTCATCGCCGACATCAAGCCCAGGCGCGTCGCGCGCTTTGCGTTCATCAGCTAACCTCGTGAACGGGAGGGGCGGGGATGAACGGGCTGAACGGGCTCGATTACGCGGCGATCGTGCTGTTCGCGATCGGCGCGATCTACGGACTGCAACGCGGCGCACTCAGAATGGTGACGTCGGTGGTGTCGCTGGCGGCGGCGGTCTATTTCGCGTCGCTCTACTACACCAAGGCCGGCGCGTTCGCGGAGTCGCAGCTCGGATCGTCGCATACGGTCGGCGCGGTGATCGGCTACGTCGCAGTCTTCGCTTTGATCTTCAGCGCGGTCGAAATTATCGGCTCGTCGGCGATCCGCTTGATGCAGATCGTTCACCTGAGTCCGCTCGATCGACTAGCCGGCGCCCTGCTCGGCGCAGGAATCGCGGCCGTGTTTGCGGGATTGGCCGTGATGCTGCTGGCGGCAGTGTTGCCGCCCGACGCTGCGATTCTGCGCAACTCGCAGCTGGTGCCGATGCTGCTCGCTTACAACGAGATGCTGGTGGGATACATCCCGGGCGACGCCAAGCTCGCCTACGAGCGCAATCGCGACGACCTGATGAAATACTGGGTCCAGAATGCGACGAAGGGCGCGAACTCAGCGCCGTCTCCGGCTGCGTCGTCCTCACCCTCCGCAAAGTGATGTTTTCGGATTTCCAGAAGTTACAAGATGTTGAGGATACCCGTGCGACGATGCGTGGCGAGGACTTTGCGGGAGGCTTTTCTCAGGCGCTCGTTCGAGTCGTGCTGAAACTTCTCGAGTACGCCAAGGATACGCGTCTCATAGATCCTTGGAGACCCATCGCAGAGCACGTGAAGGATCCAGCGCCGAACGTACGGATCAGAGTCGTCGGCCATCTCCAGAAACCGATCCCAAATCTGCGAATCGTGAACCTTAACTTCGCACGGACACAAAGCCTGAATCGCCTTGAGGCGTAGCTTGGAATCATGGTCCCTGCTCAATTCGAGCAGGCGCGGGATTTCTGAGCGCTGAGTACGCATCTTGCTGTCACCCTGAAGCGAAGCGGTAGGGTCCCGCAGCCCACAGAGTCCGGGATTCTACTGCCTGCGGCCTTCAGAATGACAGATAGTGAGGTGCGAAGCTTACTGTAAATGGAATCTAATGAGTGCCGCGCTTACGCGATAGCGCTGTCGACTGCCTGCACCAGCCGGCCCTTCGGCACCGCACCGATTATCTGTTCCTTGACCTGGCCGCCCTTGATGATGAGCAGGTTCGGAATGCCGCGAACGCCATAACGGCCGGGAGTCTGCGGATTATCGTCGACGTTGATCTTCGCGATCTTCAGACGGCCGTCATATTCGCCCGCCAGGTCGTCGAGGATAGGCGCGATCGCGCGGCACGGTCCGCACCATGGAGCCCAGAAATCAACCAATACCGGAGTCGACGACTTCAGAACTTCCTGGTCGAAGCTCGCGTCGGTAACATGAACGATCTTATCGCTGGACATCTAATGCTGGTCTCCTGTGCTCGCGGTCGCAGTTTCAACATAAGTACGGCCGGGTACACAGTCAAGGTAGCTCACTTCTTGCGAATCGTGACCGCGGTGCCGTAGGCCGCAATCTCGCTCATCAGGTTCGCGATTTCGTTGCAATCGAAACGCATCGCGACCACTGCGTTGGCGCCCTTTTCCGACGCGGCTAGTCGCAGCCGCTCGATCGCATGATTGCGGCTGTCACTCAGCAGAGTCGTATACCCGCCGACTTCGCCGCCGACCAGAGTGCGCAAGCTCGCGCCGAAGTTTGAGAAGACATTGCGCGCGCGCACAATGAGTCCGAACACTTCGCCATACACCGCGACGATCTCAAAGCCGGGCACGTCGTTCATCGTGGTGACCAAAATTTTGTCGAGTTCTTCGTCCATAGCGCGACGATACCGCCGCGCGGTTGCCGGCGCCAATCGTGCGCGCGGGATTTGCACTTGATCGGCGCGCCGAATCCACTACCCTGAGAAACGACGAAACACCATGCCTGCGCCGATGATGAATGACGTGTTGCCCGACCTGCTCGAGGAGATGGTTTATCTGCTCAAGCAGCAGGGCGCTGATCCGCTGGAATCGAAACTGCGCGCGGCGCGAATCGAGTCGGTGTGCGATTGCGGCGACGAGAATTGTGCGAGCTTCGCGACCGCCGCCGAAGTGAAGGTCGCCAACTACGTCGAGCTGCAATCGATGGAAGGCCAGGTGATCATCGATCTGAACGCCAACGACGAGATCTGCTTCATCGAGGTGCTCGGCCGGCCCGACGTGAAGTATCTGCTCGAGGAATATTACGACGCGTCACGCTGAGCGCGCTCAAAAATTTTCTAGCCGGCCGCGCGCTTCTGCGGCTCGACGCGAAAGCGCTCGACGAATTCCGCGACCTCATCGACCACCCGCTCTTTCTCACTATCCACGGTAATCACGTGGTAGCTCTCTTCGAGCTCGACCGCGCGCTTCTCGGCGCTGCCAAGATGCTTCATCACATAGTCGACATTTTTTCGCATCGGGCAGGTGTGATCACGCCGCGCATGCATCACGAGAGCGGGCTGCGTGATACGCGGCAGCATCGGCCTGACGACCGCGGACAAATCGAGCAGCCTCATCGGCGCCGTCAACGGCATCAGGCGGCAATTGGGATGGATCGATCGCGCGGCGGCGTCGTGAATATCAGACGCGCCCGGATTGTGCAGGTAGATTCTCTCAGTGATCGAACCCAAGACTCCGCGCAATCCGCGCAGCGCGACGCTGGTCGAGGCCGGCAGAAAAAATGCCGGCGCAAGCATCGCGAGCCCCGCGACCGATTCGCCCTGATCCGCCGCGAGCCGCGCCGACAACACCGCGCCCATCGATAGTCCGACCGCCACGATCGGCTCTGCGTATTGCCGCAGCTCTTCGAGTCCGTTGACGACGCTTTCGTACCAGTTGTCGTAGCCGGCCGCGCCCAGCTCTTCGGGCAGTCCGGCATGACCCGCCAGCTTGACGCCGCGCACGCGCACGCCGCGCGCCGCCAGCTGCTCGCCGAGATAGCGCATTTCGTATGGAGTCCCGGTCAGTCCATGAATCAGCAGCGCGCTGATGCCCGCGCCGGGGAAGAAAAATTCGTTGGTGTCGACGCCCGCTGAATTGCGCGATGGAGGCTCGTCCGAATCGGATTTCATATTTTTAATTGTGCCGCGCGCTCCTTTTAGGTTGACGACCCGCCGGCGGCGAGCTGATCGCTGTCGATTTGTATCTTGGCCTGATCCTTGAGCTGATCGAGGAAGCGAGTCCATGTCTGCGCGCGCCGTTGCTGGACGTATTCCTGAATGAAATCTTTCTGCGCCGTCTTCCAATCGGCGTCGGTCGGCTCCGCGCGCGAAGTGACTTCGAACAGATACGAGTTGCCGCCATGCTCCATCACGCGTTCGATGACGCCCGGAATCGCCGGCACAGCCGCGGCTGCGTCGGTCACCTCGGGAAACTCGCCGATACCCTCGACACTGTGATCGGCGCGCACCAGCGGATCGACATTTTTAATCGCGAGTTTGTTCGATGCTGCCGCCTTGTCGAAGTCCGCGGGAGTCTTGATAGTCGCGAGAATCTTCTGCGCCTGGTGGCTGGCTTGCGCCTGCGAGGTCGTGCGAATGACCGCGTCACGCACCTGTGTCTCGATCTCCTTCAACGGCGGAATCCGCGACGGCTGTCGCGCGACTAGCTTGATGATGTAAGGCGCGCCCTTCTCCGGCACCAGCGCGACCTGCCCCGCTTGGAGTTTGAACGCCTGCTCGATCAGTTCGCGATCCTGCCCGATCCCGCTGATAGGCTCACCCTGCGCGAACAGCGGAGTCTGGACCGCGTCGATTCCGCGCTTCTTCGCCAGGTCCTCGAGCGAGCCGCCCGCCAGCGCCGACCCGAGATCCTCCTGCGCCGCCTCGCGCCCGAGCTTCGCTCCAGCTTGCGTGCGCAGTTCTTCGACGATCTTCGGCTTCGCCTCGGCCAGCGTATCAGTATGCGCCGGATTGGACGCTTCGAGCTTCACCACATGAAAGCCGAAGTGCGTCTCGACGATCTCGATCTGTCCCGGCTTCATCGCGAACACTGCGTCCTCGAACGGCTTGACCATCTGGCCGCGGCCGAACGTGCCGAGGTCGCCGCCCTCGAGCTTGTTGGACGTATCGTCAGAATACTTCGCCGCCAGTTTTGCGAAGTCAGCGCCCTTTGCTTGCGCCTGCTTCAGTACGTCTTCGGCCTTGGCCTTAGCGACCGCCTTTTCCTTGTCGGACGCACCAGCGGGCACCGAGATCAGGATATGCCGCGCGTGAACTTCGTCGGGATGCGCGAAGCGCTGTTTCGCGTTGCGCTTGTAGTAGTCCTCGACTTCCTTGTCCGACGGCGTATATTTCGCCGCCAGCACCAGCGGATCGTAATGCACGTAGGTCAGTTTGATCCGATCGGGCTCGCGGAACTGCTCGGCGTTCTTTTTGTAGTAGTCGGCGATCTGAGCCTCGGTCGGCGAAATCTTTGCGGCGAAATCGGCCGCGGCCAGCTCCATGTAGCGCAGTCCGATCTTTTCGTTGGCAAGATTGTAGGCGTGGCGCGCTTCGTCGTCGCTCACCTGCACGCCGTTGTCGATCATGTTGCGCAGCGTGTCCGCAATCATCTGATCGCGCTCGTCGTTTTCGTATTCAGCCGGCAGCAGATTGTTCGCACGCAGAACGTCCTGGTAAGTATCGAAGTCGAACTGGCCGTCGTGCTGAAATACCGGCTCCTTGGCGATTTTATCCTGCAACGCCACGTCGCTGATGCTGATGCCGAGATGACGCGCCTCTTCGCCGATCAGTTGGCCTTCGATCAGCCGCTCGACCGCCTCCTGGCGAATGTTGATGTTCTTGAGGACGGCCTGCGCGTTGGCGCCGTACATCTGCTGGAGGGTCGCGCGCAGTTGATTGGCCTCGCGATCAACCTGATCGCCAAGAATCTGCCGGCCGTCAACCGTCGCAATCGGATGAACGGTGTTGAACAGTCCACCACCGCCGAAGCCCCAAAAGGCCATGGTTAGCGCGAGGAAGGCGAACGTGATTTGCACTTGCCACGAGTATTGGTAACGTCGAATTCCTTCTAACATTGAATCCGCATCATACTTTACTGTCTTTTCGGTGCGCAATTGCACCCGGTTGCTTGCCTGCGCCTCCGGTCCTTGTTAGCCTGTCGCCCAGCGGTAAGTTTGACGGACCCAAACGTCTCCGCGGGGAAATTCTTCAACATTTGGGCCGCGTCTTGGGTGGTATTCGGGCCGGGGCTTGGTACCGGCATCTTGGCCTGAAATCGGGCAGGCGAGGGGAGAAATCGTGGTCCTTAATTCTATTTTCGGTTGGTTTTCCAACGATCTGGCGATCGACCTTGGCACCGCCAACACCCTCATCTATGTGAAGGGCGAAGGCATCGTGTGCAACGAGCCGTCGGTCGTCGCGGTGCAAAAAGATTCGCGCGGCTCGCGGCGCGTGCTGGCGATTGGATCCGAAGCAAAGAAAATGCTCGGACGCACGCCCGGCTCGATCGTCGCGATTCGGCCTCTCAAGGACGGCGTGATCGCCGACTTCGAGATCACCGAAAACATGCTGCGCTATTTCATCCAGAAAATTCACTCGGGCAAGACGCTCGTGCGTCCGCGCCCGCGTATCGTCATCTGCGTGCCGTTCGGAATCACCGCGGTCGAGAAACGCGCGGTCCGCGAATCAGCCGAGTCGGCGGGCGCGCGCGAGGTCTATCTGATCGAAGAGCCGATGGCGGCCGCGATTGGCGCCGGACTTCCGATCACCGAGCCGGCCGGCAACATGATCGTCGATATCGGCGGCGGCACCACCGAGGTCGCCGTGATCTCGCTGGCCGGCGTCGTGTTCTCGCGATCGGTCCGCGTCGCGGGCGACAAGATGGACGAGGCGATCATCCAGCACATCAAGCGAAAGTACAATTTACTGATTGGCGAGCGCACTGCCGAGCTGATCAAGATCACGATTGGGTCGGCGTACCCCGGCAACGAGATCCAGACGATGGAGATCAAGGGCCGCGACCTGGTTGCCGGCGTGCCCAAGATTATCGAGATAACCGACGAGGAGATTCGCGAGGCGCTGATGGAACCGGTGCGCCAGGTCGTCGAGTCGGTGCGAATCGCGCTTGAGCGCACACCGCCGGAGCTCGCATCCGACATCGTGGACAAGGGAATCGTGCTCGCCGGCGGAGGGGCGCTGTTGCGCAACCTCGACGTGCTGCTGCGCGAGGAGACCGGCCTTCCGGTCACTCTCGCCGACGATCCGCTGACCGCAGTCGTGATGGGCGCGGGCAAGGTGTTGGACGAACTGTCGCTGCTCCGCGACGTTACCGTTGACTAACCAGAAATCGCGCAGCGCTCCCCATTCCGGTCTCCCTTCCCGCTCGGGAAGGGGTTACCCTCCGCAATCCGGTTCCCCTTCCCGCTCGGGAAGGGGTTAGGGGTTAGATTCTTGGCATCATCCACAATGTTCGCAGTGGCTAACAACTTCAGTTCCCCTTCCCAGTATGAGAAGGACTCCTCTGCATCCGGTTCCCCTTCCCGCTATGGGAAGGGGTTAGGGGTTAGGTACTCATCTACATTCATCCCCCTCGAGAACCCCAGATGAAAAGCACCTTTCTCTGGCGCAACCGCGTCCTCCTGACCAGCGGCCTTCTGCTTATCCTGTCGCTTCATCTGATCTCGACCGGCGTCCATCCCGGCGATCTGGCCGCCGGTCCACAGTCCGTAATTCTGGAAATCGTCAGCCCTATCACCGGCGCGTTCACCCATCTGAGCGACGGCGCGTCGTCGATTACCCGCGACTACTTCGAGCTGGTCCACGTGCGCGAGGAGAATGCGCATCTGCGCGACGATCTGGCGAAGGTCAAGAGCGATCAGGCGCGGCTGGCCGAGCTCGAGGTCGAAAATCAGCATCTTGCGCAGCTGCTCGCGCTCAAGGATGCACTGGGCAGCAACGCGATCGCCGCCAACGTGATTGGCAGCGATGCCAACGGTATCTCGCGCACGCTGGTGCTCAGCTCGGGTTCGGACAACGGACTTCATCCCGGGATGGCGGTGCTCGCCAATCAGGGCGTCGTCGGCAAAATTATCGCCGTCAGTCCGAACGCGTCGCGCGTGCTGCTGATCGACGACCACAACAGTGCGCTCGATGGTTTCGATCAACGCTCACGCGCGCGCGGAATCGTCGCCGGGATGGTCGATGACGGAGTAATCCTGAAGTACGCCGATCGCTCGCAGGATATCCGCGCCGGCGACACGATCGTGACCTCGGGCCTCGACGGAATTTTCCCGCGCGGCTTGCTGGTCGGCACTATTCAAAGTGTCCATCGCGAAGGTCCCGGACTTTTCCTCGGCGTGCGGATCGCACCGGCGGTCGATTTTCGCGAGCTCGAGCAGGTGCTGATCCTGACCCAGCCGCCGCCCCATCTCGAAGACCAGGCCAAGGACTGACCCGGTTGCGCCTCATCCTGTTGTTCGCGGTCTTCGTGGTTTTGGGATTGGCGCTTGAATCCGCGGGCGCGCGCCTCATTTCGTTTCGCTCGCTGATTCCAAACCTGATCATAATACTCGCCGTCGATCTCGGCCTGCGCCATCACGGAGTCCTGCCCGCGATACTCGCATTCGCGATGGGCTATGCGACCGACGCGCTGGCCGGATCGCACCCGGGCCTCAACGCCTTCATGACCACGATGGTCTTCCTGGTGAGCTACGAAATCTCGACGCGCCTGATGACCGCAAACGCCGGCGTCGGCGCGACAGTAGTCTTCTTCGGCGTGATCGCGACAACCCTCGGCACTATCGCCATAGCCAACGGATTCGACGCCCTCTCCAGCAGCGGCCCACTAGTCCCCGGCCTACTCCTGCAAGCCCTAATCACCGCAATAATCGCCCCCTTCATCTTCTCAATCCTGGCCGCCACCAAACGCCTAACCGGCTTGCCCGTAGGAACAGCGCGCGACAACCGCACCCGTGAGCGTTGATTCTGACAGTAGGACGGAATTTATTCCGTCGTCCTCGTTTCTGTCCGTCGCCCTCTTCTCCTGGTCGTCTCGTTTTCCTTTGACGGAATAAATTCTCGTTTTTCTTGACGGAATAAATTCCGTCCTACTGCTCGGCGAGCGCGGGATTGCCTGCTAGAATGCCTCGCGAATACATTGTAGGGTCAGTCGGGAACCATCAGTGGCGAAGTTCCATATCCCCAGAAGCAATAATCGGCCGGTGCCGCTGCTGGAACCGCGCGTCGTGACCTTGACCGTCATGATGTTCGCGATTCTGGCGGTCGTCGGCGTGCGTCTCTACTATTTGCAGGTTCTCCATCATCAGGACAACGTCGAGCTCGCCGATCGCAACCGGATTCGGCTCCAGCGCGTGCCCGCGCCGCGCGGACTGGTCTTCGATCGCAATCATCGCCCGCTGGTCGACACGCGTCCGTCGTTCGATGCGCAAATCGTGCCCGAAGATTCCGACAATCTCTCGCTGACTATCGAACGGCTGGCGCGCTACACCGGCGCCGATCAGATCGCCGACAAAATTTCCGACGCGGATGAAGCCGGACGCCCGCCCTACGAGCCAATCACCGTCGCCGAGCGTCTCGGTTGGCAACAAGTCGTGGCGCTCGAGGCGCATCAGCTCGACCTGCCCGGGGTCAGTCTGCAAATCACGCCCGCGCGGCATTATCTCTACGGTCAGCTCGCCGCGCATCTGCTTGGCTACGTCGGCGAGGTGACGGTGGGCGATCTCAAGGCGCATGCGGACTACCACATGGGCGACGAGATCGGGAAATTCGGCCTCGAGCGGGTGTGGGAAAGTTTTCTGCGCGGCAACGCGGGAGGGCAGGAGATCGAAGTTGACGCGGTCGGACGCCGGCTCCGCGTGCTCAAGGAAATCGCTGACACGCCCGGCGAAAGCCTGGTCATGACTATCGATCTGAATCTCCAGCAGGCCGCGGAGCAGGCGATGGCCGGCAAGAACGGCGCGTTCGTCGCGCTCGATCCGCGCAACGGCGACGTGCTCGCGATGGTTTCGCATCCGGCTTTCGACCCCGACATTTTTGGCGGCGGCGTAAAAGCGTCGGCGTGGAAAGAGCTGATGACCGATCCGAATCATCCGCTGCAAAATCGCGTCATCCAGGGAATTTATCCGCCCGGCTCGACCTTCAAAATTGTCGATTCGATTGCGGGATTGGAGGAAGGCACGCTCAAGCCCGAGACCGAATACAATTGCCCCGGCGGAATGTGGTTCGGCGGACGCGAGTATCACTGCTGGCGTCATCAGGGCCACGGCACGATCGAGTTGCACGACGCGATCGTGCGCTCATGCGACGTCTATTTTTACAACGTCGGAGCAAAGCTCGGCGTCGATCGAATCGCGAAGTGGTCCAATCAGATGGGACTCGGAATCAAGAGCGGCATCGATCTCGATCACGAAAATCCCGGCACCATCCCGTCGTCGGCGTGGAAGCAGAAGCGCTACCATGAGCGATGGTACCCCGCGGAAACGCTTTCGGTTGCGATCGGACAGGGCTACGTCGCGACGACGCCGCTGCAGATGGCGCAGGTCGCCGCGCAAGTCGCCAACGGCGGCGTCCGCTACAAACCGCAATTCGTCAAGTACGTCGAGGGACTCGACGGCAATATCGCCAAGTCGTATCCGCCGATCGTCGAAAATAGAATCAAGATCGATCCCGACGCTCTCGCGGACGTGAAGGACGCGATGGCCGACGTCGTCAACGGCGCCGGCGGCACCGCGCACAAGGCGCACCTCGACGACGTAGTCGTATGCGGCAAGACCGGCACCGCGCAGGTCGTGGGAGACAAGGGTGGCGGTGAGAGCGAGGAAGAAGACAAGAATACGCCCGAGCAGTACAAGGACCATGCATGGTTCATCGCGTTCGCGCCCAAGGATCATCCGACCATCGCCGCGGCTTGCATCATCGAACACGGCGGCCACGGCGGCAGCGCATCGGCGCCGGTAATTCACGACGTCTTCCAGCGTTACTTCCAGCTCAACCCGCCGCCGCCCGAACCGAAAATCGCGCAAGTGCTCGATCAATGACAGGAGTGCGGCCCTGATGGCGGCCGGCGATCGCAGATACATACTTCATTTTGATTGGACGCTGTTCATCCTGGTGCTCGCGCTGGCGGGAATCGGTCTGGTCAGCGTCATCAGCGCGTCGTACGGCGGGCATTCGATCATCGATCCGCTGGTAATTCGCCAGTTGATCTGGATTGCCGCCGGAACCGCCGCGTTGCTCATCGCAGTGCTCATCGACTATCGCGCACTGCAGGCCTACGCCTACCCGTTTTACGTGATGGTGGTCGGACTGCTGATCGCAGTGATGGTCGCCGGGCACGCCACCGGCGGATCGCGCCGATGGATTAACCTTGGCTTTTTTCATCTCGAGCCGTCTGAGCTCGCTAAGCTCGCGGTCGTGCTCGTGATGGTCCGCTATTTGCGCGAGGAGCCGCCCAAAGGCGGATGGGGCCTGCGTCATTTGATCGTCCCGTTTATCCTGCTCGGCGTTCCCGCGGCGCTGGTGCTCAAGCAGCCCGATCTCGGCACGGGACTGGTGCTCGTGCTGATCACGATTACCCTGGTTTTCGTAGCCGGGCTCAACTTGCGCACGCTGCTGGTGCTTGCGGTTGCGGCGATGCTCGCGGCTCCGATGAGCTGGCATTATCTCAAGCCGTACCAGCGGCAGCGCATGGTCAGCTTCATCAATCCGCAGGCCGACCCGCTCGGCTCCGGCTACCACATCATCCAATCTGAAATCGCGATCGGCGCCGGCGGCCCGTTAGGCAAGGGGTTTCTGAAGGGGACCCAGGCGCGGCTGAATTTTCTGCCGGAGCAGAGCACCGATTTTATTTTCGCGGTGTGGGCAGAGGAGTTTGGTTTAGCCGGCACTCTGCTGTTGCTGGCGTTGTATGCGAGCGTGATTGCGCGCGGCGCATGGATCGCCAGACACGCGCGCGACCGATTCGGCGCGTTGCTCGCAGTCGGATTGACCGCGATCGTGTTTTGGCAGGTGGCGGTCAACATCGGGATGGCGACCGGGATGCTGCCGGTAGTGGGAATCACGCTGCCGCTGGTGAGTTACGGTGGCTCGTCGCTGATCGCAATGATGGCCGCGATGGGCATTCTCATCAGCATCAACACCCGCCGCTACCTGTTCTGAGTTTCTCTGACGAGGTGATTCACGTGGCTAACAAAAAAAAATCCACCGATCCGCTTGATGTGGAAATCGTCGAAGTTCAGCGGCGCTTCGTCGACCTGATGGAAAACGTCAGGCTGGAAACAATGAGTCCCGAGATGAAGCAGCACTACCTGACGGTGATGAAAGCGTTGACCGAAAAGCTCGCGATGCCGAGCAAGCCGCTGCACGAAATCCTCGGCGAGATGATGGCCGAAGCCGGCCCAATGATCTTCCAAGCCATGCAGCGCTAGCGCTACGTTACAATAAGCTGATCAACTCCGGATGGAGGCGAGATATGGCTATTACGCTGAATCACACGATCGTGCCGGCGCGTGACAAGGAGGCGTCGGCAAAGTTTTTCGCGCAGATGTTTGGCCTCAAATACGAGGGCGCGATGGGTCATTTTGCGCCGGTCAGAATCAACGACACGCTGACGCTCGATTTCGACAACTGGGATCATTTCGAGATGCACCACTATGCTTTCCAAGTCGGCGACGCGGAGTTCGACGCGATCTTCGGCCGAATCAAAGAGGCCGGCATCACGTATGGCAGCGGTCCGTTCTCGCAAGAAGATATGCGGATCAACACTCGGCGCGGCGGGCGCGGCGTCTACTTCAAGGATCCCAACGGCCACGTCCTGGAGCTTCTCACCCGAGCCTGATCGCTGAACGCTTCCAGGGGATGCAGCGCTAACTACGGAAGGATCGATACACCCGCCTGTTTGAGCGCGGCGGCGAGGCGTGCAGCCTCGTCGGCTTTGTCATGGTCGTCGCGAATCTGCTCGTAGCGGCTCCAGACTCGCTGCTTCTCGTATTCGTTGTTCGGGCCGCCGCGATCGAGAATTTCGGTAGCCACGCGCGCGAAATACGCGCCCCAATCCGGCTGCCGACCATCTGAGTCGCGGAACCCGTACTCTCGCGCGAGCGTCCAACTTGAGCAAACCTTCCCGGCTTTGATCGCGACGTTCGGGTCCGTGGCAAGCGCGACGACGGCGCGCCCGACATAGGCCGGCGTCTCCGACTCGGCAAAATCGGGATTCTTCGCGACCGCGTCGCGCCAGTTTGCTTCGGTCACGCCGAACCCATCGAGCATCGCTTCCGATCTGAGGAACCCCGGCGTCAGCGCCAGCGCAACGACGTTGTGTCTGCTAAGCTCGGCGGCCATCGCATACGCGAGCCGGATCGTCGAGATTTTCGCGAGGTCGTAGAACAGGTTACCGCGATAGTCGAGATGCATCCCGTCGGTGATTTCGATGAGCAGTCCCGATTTCTGCCGCACCATCAGCGGCGCGCCGAAGCGAGCGGTCAGAATATGCGTTTGTACCGCCAAGCTCCTGCATCTTGAGGCCTTTGGCGAGATCGAGTTTCCAAAATGGCTTGCCCCACTCGCTCAACTCGTCGCCACCCCAGATGTCGTTGACTAGAATATCGAGCCGATCGAAATCCCGCTCGACTCGTTCGAACAGCGCGCTGAACCTCGTCCCCAATCGTGTGATCGACTCGAATCGCGACTCCGACCCCACCCGCCGCAGTGACCAGCTCGGCCGTCTCCTCGATCGTCTCGGGCCTGCCCGCAGTCGCAGGATTCCCGCGCGTGCTGCGCCCCGTGCAAACAACCGTGGCGCCCGCATCTCCAAGCATCGTGGCGATGCCGCGTCCAGCCCCGCGCGTCGCTCCGGCGACGACCGCGATTTTCCCAGCAAGCCATTTCTTGGTGTCGGTGGTGCCCATGCGGCGATTCTTAGAATATGCGGAACCGCGGGAGCAACCGCCAACGAAAATGAATCCCGTCGAAAAAAAGGCGGCTCCGATGAACCGCCTCTTTGGGTGCACACGATTTCTTGATTCTCAGCCCTTGGGCAGTTGAAGGATGCGCTCGCCGATCATATTTTTCTGCACCGGCGACGTGCCGCCTGCGATCGTCATCGACTCCGAGGCGAGCACTCGGCGCATCCAGTCACCGTCAGGCGCGAACGGCGTGTGGCGCTCGAGCAGCGCGTACTCGCCAAGCAGGCGCGTGATGAACTTGGTCATCCGCTGGCCCAGGTCAGTCGAGAGCAGCTTGGAGATCGACGCTTCGGGTCCCGGCTGCTGACCCTTGAGGCGCTTCGACAGACTGCGCAGCCCGTTGTATTTCTTCGCGGTCGCTTCGATTGCGAACTGCGCGATTTGCTGGCGGATGTCGTTGTCCTCGATCGCGGGGCGTCCGTTCAGCTGCACCGACTTGGCGATCTGGACGAGCTGATGCAGCAACTGTTCGGTGCCGCCGAGCGTCTCGCCGATTCCGAATCGCTCGTGCATCAGGGTCGAGACGAGGACCTGCCATCCCATATTCATCGGGCCGAGCAGATTTTCCTTGGGCACGCGCACGTCTTCGAAAAAGATTTCGTTGAATTCACTGTCGCCGGTGATTTGCTTGAGCGGACGGACGGTCACCCCAGGCGCCTTCATATCGACCAGCAACGCGCTCATCCCCTTGTGCTTGGGCACGTCGGGATCGGTGCGCACGAAAAGCTGCACGAAGTCCGATCGATGCGCGATCGTGGTCCAGACCTTCTGGCCGTTGACGACGAACTCGTCGCCCTTGAGCTCCGCGCGGCACTGGATCGACGCGAGGTCCGAGCCCGCGCCCGGCTCCGACATCCCCTCGCACCAAATCTCGTCGCCCGCGAGGATCGGATTCAGGTATCGCTTCTTCTGCTCGTCGGTGCCCCATTGCATGATCGCGGGACCGGTCATGATGACGCCGAGCACGTTGCATCCCATCGGCAGGTTGAGGCGTCCCATTTCCTGCTGAAAGATAACCTGCTCGATGAACGTGGCGCCGCGGCCGCCGTATTCCTTCGGCCAGGTCAGACCCGCCCATCCGGCGTGATAAAGCTTTTTGTGCCACGCCTTCAGGCGCTCCCAGGCACCATCGTCGCCACCGGCCTCGGGATCGTCGCCTCGCGCGAGAGATTGCGGACGATTGGCCTCGAGCCATTTCCGCACGTCCATCCGATAGGCGTCTTGCTCAGCGCTCCACGTAAAATCCATCTTTTTTAGAACTCCTCTATCAGTACTCGGAGCATCGCGCCCCGTCACGTCAAGGCGATCGATGCGGTAGCATCTCTTGAGTACCGCCCATTCGGACCACGGGGCAAGAGCCGCGCGATACCGTTCAGTTGCCGCGTTCTGGCGGGGCGCCCTCGGGCGCGAACTCGACCTTTTGACCCGCGAAGATTGCCTCGAACGACAGTTGGGCCGTCGAAGTGCCGGCGGTCACCACGATTCCGTATGTGCCCGGATGCGGCAGCGACATATTGATGTTGATCGCGACGGGAATTTTCACCGACGCCGTTTTGGGAACGTCGGGAGCGGGCTGCCCGGTTTCGACCTGGCCTTTCATTTCGGGGACAATCGGAACTCCGCTCTCGTCGGCAATCGCAACGTTCAGCGGATACTTCATCCCGACTTCATTGGTGTTGAACCCAAGGCCGATCGCGACCGCAAATTGAACCGGCGCCGGATAGCTCGCCGACCGAAACAGGTTCCATCCGCCGCCCAGCACAAAAACTTTACCGCCAACCGCCTGGGCCGCATCGGCCAGCAAAGCGAATTCGATTTTCATATTTTTTTACCCTCTATGCGCGAGCTTCATAGCAATACGCCGACGTAGCCGGTGTCAACTGGCCGCATGCGCCAGCTCTGATTCGGCGGCGGACTGCGCGTTAAGGATGCGGACGATATTCTGCGCCATGAAGCTGCCCAGCAGCTTCTCGCGCGCGGTGGGATCGAGCTTGCGCGCCTGACGACTGACCTCGGCGCATCGCTCAAGCATCGCCGCCTCGAGCTGTCGGAAATGCTTCCATGCGATAGGCGCCATTCGCTCCGGCGCAATAGCGACAAGGTCCTGAATTTTTCTGAATCGCCACCATGGCGAATCCGCGGAAGGTTTCTCGCCGCCGGCAGCGAGAACCGGCGGCAGCGTCCCGCCCACGAATAGTGGAAACGCGATCGAAGTGCACGGCGCCGCGAGCGACGCCCACATCACCGGCAGCATGTCGGCATCGGGCGCATGCAGCTCCGCGACCATGCTCGCCGTCGTGCCGGAGATCGAGCCGTGCATGCATAACGTCGGAGAGTCGTCGCGCGTCTTTGGATCTCCAGTGGGAGGCATCTCGCCGCGCCCGCCGTGATCGCGCAGTATCGCGAGCATCTCGCGAATAGTGCGGCGGCCGTTTCGCGCAACGAGTTCCCGGCTACGCGCCAGGCGCCCACGCGCATGCAGCGGATCGCTCTTGTCCTTGCCCGCATTGCGGCTCGAATACGCAGCCGCAAAGTCAAACGGCGATTCACCGTCGCACCATCCTCGAGCATGCGCAAAGCTCTCGACGTCAGGCGAACCGAGCCTGCCGCCCGCGATCGTCAATCGATTCGAGATGCACGCGCGCTCCTCGACGCGTCGCGCGATCCATTGACGTCCCGAGCTTTCGAGCACGTACGCATCGGCATGATCGGCAACGATGAATCCGCCGCAATAGCGAAAATCAACGTCGTACTGCCCGGAACCGCCCTGCCCGTAACGCTCGATCATCTCGCCGATAATTTCGGTCGCCTCGCGCGCAGTTTTCGACCGCTCGAGTCCGAGCCGCACCAGATCCATCCCGAGCAATCCCGTCGCCGGGAGCGTCTCGCGCGTGAGCACCGCTTCGTTGCCGATCGCTACGCCGTACTCGTTGAGACCATGCTCGAAACCCCACAGCCAGAATGGACGCGATCCAATCACCGCGGCGGTCTCGTCAACTTGCGGTATCTCCAGGTACTGGCAGTGCACCGTCGCGCCCTTCGGATGGACGCGATGCGCCAACTGGGCGAGCTGCTGGCATTCGTAGGGCGAGCGGTCGGAGTTCTTGGCAAGGATGGTCGCGCCGTTGCGCGTATGCGGCGCGAGCACGACCATGGTATCGCAGGAAGGGAGTGGGGAGACAGTCATAAAGGAACTTGATTGTATGTGAAACCCGCGGTGGGTTTCATCTTTCACTGCTTCCTTCGGCAGGGGTGACCCCTGCACCCAGTGAAAAACGCTAATCGCGAAATGTTGAGGACAACCTTTCGCTCTCAGTGGCGGGATTTTGGTGGCACAGGCTTTAGCCTGTGATTCTTTCCTGGATTTGCGTGGACCAGAAAATCACAGGCTAAAGCCTGTGCCACCAATTCCAGCGGCTGGCCGCATCGCGGCCAGCGGTGAGGGTTCTGCGGTTCAAGATGAAAGTTGTGCTAAACCACCTCGATGCTGCGTAGTAGCCCATTCTCATACGTCTGCAATGCTTGCGGGCGTTGTTGCCACAACAAAGTAATCACGCTGTCGCCGTATGACCTGTTGCAGCTGGCGCGAGCGGCGGGAATTTCGACGCGGGAGGCGATCGATCGTTTTACGATTCGGCGAGGATCGATTCTCAATTTCACCGATGACGGCGCTTGCGTAGCGCTCGAAGGTACGCGCTGCGGGGTCCATCGCGGACGCCCGCTCGCTTGCAGATTCTATCCGCTTGGAATCGAACGCATCGAAGATTCGGGTGGTGAGAAATTCGTGATGCTCGAACCTGCGGTAGGATCGCTTGGCGCTTATAGCGTCGATGGCGATGTCGATCACTTCCTCGCGGCGCAGGGCGTTGGCGAATATCTCGCCGCGAATGCGCGCTATGCATCGTTGCTCGCACCCTTTCGCGAGCGTGTCGCGGCGACCGTCGATTTCGATCGGGTCGAGCCGCGCGAGTTCTGGCGTCGCGCCGTGCGCGAAGCGCTTGCCGAGTCGAACTACGACGCAAATCCTCTGATTGACGCGATGTTCGATGCAAGCGCAATCGTTTTCGTTGGCATCGACAATGCCGAGATCGTCGAGGCGCAGGTTGAACGGCTCGCGCAGATGATTCGCCGCGAATCGAATGCCGAGACGCTCGCGGCGGCCGCGGTGATGCTCGCTGTTAGTTTGGGGTACTCGCCGCGCGAAGTGCAGTGAACTTCGGCTAGTTCGCGGCCGGAGTCGCGGGAGCGGCTGGCGCCGCAGGGGCGGCGTTGGCCACGCCGAGATCGTTCAGGATTTCTATCGCATGGGTGGATGGATCGACGTTCGGATAGACTTTGATGATCTTGCCGTTCTCGTCGATGACGTAGGTGATTCGGCGATCGAGTCCCAGGATTGGAATACCGTTCGCGGCGCCGTAGGCCTTTGCGATCTTCTTGTCGGGATCGAGCAGCAGCGGGAACGGCAGACTGTTTTTGCGGATGAAATCCTTGTGCGCGTCGGCCGAATCGACGCTGCATCCGAGCACTACCAGGCCGGCATTCGTGAAGCGTGAGTAGCCGTCGCGAAACGCGCACGCCTCTTTGGTGCATCCCGAGGTCTCATCCTTGGGATAGAAATAGAGGACGACCTTTTTGCTGTGGAAGTCGGCGAGTGACATCGGAGCTTCCTGCTCGCCGGTGATCATTTGAGTGCTGAACGGCGGCGCGATCTGTCCTTCCTTGAGGAGCTCGGCGCGCGCGAGTCGCGGGCCTATCGCGACTGCGAGCATGATAACTGCGATGGCGATTAATCCGATGCTGAGCATTTTCATTTTGGGTCTCCCCGTTCCGGGGTTAACTGCGGGCGCATTGTGAAAGTTCCCGGCAACCTAACCCCTAACCCCTTCCCTCGAGGGAAGGGGAACAATCGCAGGAAGAGAGATCAGATGTAGTACAGCCAGTCGCGGTAGCGCGGCTCGCGGCCGTGCAGGGTTGCCTGGAAGACTTGCTGTACTTTGGCCGTGATTTGGCCGGGCTTTCCCGCACCTATCTTGCGATCGTCCAGCTCTACGACCGGGGTTACTTCGGCGGCGGTGCCGGTCATGAAAGCTTCGTCGGCGATGTAGAATGCGTCGCGGGCGAAATATTCCTCGCGCACCTCGACCGCATTGTCGCGCAGAATCCTGATAACCGCGTCGCGGGTGATTCCCGCCAGCACCGACGTGAGCGGCGGCGTCCGCACGACTCCGTCGCGCACCACGAACACGTTCTCGCCGCTGCCCTCGGCGACGAAGCCCTCGGTGTTGAGCAGGAGCGCCTCGTCGTAACCGTTGCGGCGAGCCTCGTAGCCGGCGAGGATCGAGTTGACGTAGTGACCGGTGGCCTTCGCCGCC
Organism: uncultured delta proteobacterium; assembly: GCA_963794325.1. GTDB lineage: Bacteria > Desulfobacterota > Binatia > Binatales > Binataceae > Binatus. Next base: position 922,858 of record CAWCDG010000004.1, read on the forward strand.
GGCATCATCGAGTTGTGGTGGAATCTCACGAACGATGAGGTCTTGAGTCGCACGCCCTTATCCACGCCGTCCTGGCCCAGGTACGCGCCCCACGGCCATGCGGCGATCGACACTCGAATCTTGTTGCCGCGCGCCGACAGTCCCATCTCACCTTCGCCGAAAAACACCAGCGGCCGGATATAGCATTCAGCGAACTTGTTGATCCGCACGACGTCGGCGCAGGCCTTGAGCAACTCCTCCTGGCTGTACGGGACTTCCATTTCGACGATGTGGCCGGACTCGACCAGGCGGCGGATATGTTCGCGGGCGCGGAAGATTGCGGAGCGGCCGTCGTCGCTCTTGTAGCATCGCATCCCTTCGAAAACCGCGAGGCCGTAGTGCAGGCTGTGCGTGAGGACGTGAACGGTGGCCTCGTCAAACGGGACCATCGCGCCGTCCATCCAGATTCGATCTGAGCGGAGATTGTTCGTCGGCATTGTGGAGTCAAAATTAGTCGAAGGTGAGTGGTTAGTCGATGGGGCCTGGGGGAAGGGTATTGTCCTGTTTTCAGGTTTTTGTTTCAGGTCTTTATAGTGGGGCGGGCCGCCGTGCCCGCCATCGACGCGCGGGCGTCCGCGCCAACGCCTACCGACGAACTGGATGTGGCCGCCACCTTGAGGAGGCGGCCCCCGGGCACGGCGGCCCGCCCCACTGAAACCAGGACATATCTAGTCGCGGCGCGTCGGGTCCGGCGACGGAGGGGAGGCGTCGGCGCCATTCAGGTCGCCGGATGGCGCGCCGTTGCTCGCGGCGCCACCGTGGCGCGAGCGGCGGCGACGCCGGCGGCGGCGACGCTTTCCGGAAGGTGCTCCCGGATTTGCGGGATCGGTATTGTGGCTCAAAGCGGGGCGATTTTCGCTGAAGCTGTCGGGATCGGTGAGGAGGCGAATGGTCCGGGTCGAATCGATCGAGTAAGTCGGCGCGGTCATTTCGAAAAACAACCGCGCATCGGGAAAATACGGCCGGCGCATCAAGCGCCGCGTGCGCCGCGTGGGCGACGCGAGATTCTGGAAGGCCTCGAGGATGAGCCGCATCTGCTCGGTGTCGCCGCGCGCGAAGCCGCGTGCGCGAAGCGCACCGAGGATATCGATGCGGCGCGGATCGCCGCGCTCGAGGCGATGCTCGTCGCGATATAGATCGAGCATCAGCGCCGCGAGCACGATCGAATGGTCGGGCGCAAACCCGCTTGCGATCGCGCGGCCGAGCGCCGCCATGTTGCGCACGGCCGGCTGCTCGGCGATCGTCGCGTCGCGCGATTTCAGATGAGCCGCGAGAATCGGGATCACGTATTCCAGCAGTCCGAGCTCTTCCATCAGGACCAGCGCGTGCGCTGCTTCGGGCTGGCCGAGTGTCTTGTAGGTCTCGTCGACCAGGCGCGGCACACTGGCCTTGGCGAGATCCGCGCGATGGCGCTCGATCGCGGCGTGTGTCGAAGGTTCGATTTCGAAGCCGAGCTTGGCGGCGAATCGCACCGCGCGCATCATGCGGACCGGATCCTCGCGCATCCGCAACTCGGGATCGCCGATAGTGCGAATCAGCCGCGCCTCGAGATCGTCAACTCCTCCGGGAAAATCGATCACATTGAAAGTTTGCGGGCTGTAGAACAGCGCGTTGACCGTGAAGTCGCGGCGGAACGCATCTTCCTCAGGCGTTCCGAACGTGTTGTCTAGACGGATCAGCGGATCGTCGATATCGGCGACCGCCTCGGCCTGCTTGCGGAAGGTCGCAACCTCGACGTTCTGGCGCCCAAAGAAAACGTGCACCAGGCGGAAGCGCCGCCCGATCATGCGCGAGTTACGGAACAGGTCACGCACCTGCTGCGGATGCGCCGAAGTGGCGACGTCGAAATCCTTGGGCTTGCGCGAGAGCATCAGATCGCGCACCCCGCCGCCGACCAGGTACGCCTCGTGGCCGGCGCCCGCCAGGCGATACAGAACCTTGAGCACGTTCGCGTCGATATCGCGCCGCGAGATGGGATGTTCGGCGCGCGGTAGTATACGGGGTTCCACTTGCCTTGCCTTGGCCCGAAATTCGTCCAAACCTATCACGATGGCGCGCAGTCTTCATCGGGCTGTGCACGGACGGTGGTCAGAGCATCGCGGATAACGATCGAGGGTCGCGCTCCCGATCTAACCATCCAGCTCAATTTTATCAGCCTCATTTTTTTTCGTTGACAAGAGCGAAATTCGGTCAGACGATAATAACTATCATTTGGGTTATGGAACTATTGCCGCTGATAAATCCGCTGCACTGCGCCCCGCTACCGCGCAGCGTCTACCTGGTTTCGCCGGGCGGCTTGACAAAAATGCTGCGCGTCAACTATCTGGAAGACGACGGCGCGCGGAGCATATCGCTCCGCCCCTCGGGCCACCGGAGACCGTCACGATGAAGCCCGCACGCACCTCGTTCTTCATCTTCGTTTTCGTTGCCGCCGCAGCGATCGTTGCCTTGTTCGGTCTGGCTGCTGCTCAAGGACCGGGCCCGCTCGCCGATCCCAAGTCCGAAAATCAAGCGGGCTTCCCCGCCACTCTCTATTCGTGGGTGATTCCGCCCGACAATCAGCAAACCCCTGCGAAGATTGCGCTCGGCAAGGCGCTGTTTTTTGAAGACGCGCTGTCCGCGGACGGCAAGGTTTCGTGCGATCACTGTCACTCGCCGGCCAAGGGCTTCACCGATCAGCTGCCGACCTCGATGGGTATCCATGCGCAGTTCGGCCAGCGCAACGCGCCAACGATCCTCAACGCGCTGTTCAACGTCACGCAGTTCTGGGACGGACGCTCGCCGACGCTCGAGGCGCAGGTCGAAGGGCCGGTCACCAATCCGGTCGAGATGGGCATGAAATCGACCGACGACGCGGTGACCGTGATCAAGGCGATTCCCCAATATCAGAAACAATTCCAGGAAGTGTTCGGGCACGAGGTCAATTTCGCTGACATGGAGCGCGCGATCGCCGCGTACGAGCGCACGCAACTCGCGTTCGACTCGCCGTTCGATAAATTTATCAACGGCGACCAGAACGCGATCGACGACTCGGCCAAGCGCGGCTGGGCGATCTTCAACGGCAAAGGCCGCTGCATGTCGTGCCACGGATGGAACCCGACGCAGCCGCTGTTCACCGATCAGAAGTTCCACAATATCGGCGTATCTGCCCATAAGGCGGACTTCGTGCCGCTCGCGCGCAAGGCGCTGGTCGTGTTGGGCCAGAGCGGCAGTGGCTCCATTCAGATCGACAAGCTCGCGATCGGCACCGACATGAGCGGACTTGGCCGTTTCCTCGTAACCAAGCAGCCGCACGATATCGGCAGCTTCCGCACGATGAGCCTGCGCAACCTGCTGGTGACCGAGCCCTACTTCCACGACGGCTCGCAGGCGACGCTCTGGGACACGATCGATCATTACAACAAGGGTGGCGTGCAGAACCCGTATCTCGACGGTGGGATCGTTCCGCTTGGCCTCACCGAGGCTGAAGAGGACGACCTGGTCGCATTCCTCGCCAGCCTTACCAGTCCCGAATACGCCGACGCGGCGAAGCAGGAGTACGACCTCCAGTTCAAACGCTCGCGTACCGATCGGCCGCAGCGCGACGAGGCTGCCGCCAATGGCGATAAAGGCCGCGGACCGGGATTGGCGGGACCTTTCGGCGATATCGGACCGCTGCAAACCCTGGAGAATCCGGCGCAGCTCGGCGGCGACTAACTTGAGCAAAGAAAAAAGGCAGGCAGGCGATGGCCGCTCGGCATAAAAGCGTCGAAACGAAATACATGGAAGAGCGCGACGCGGTCCTGCGCGGACTGCGCGGCCTCGATCGGCGCACCTTCATGAAAGTGCTGGCCGCCTCGGCCGGCGCCGTGATGGCGAAGAGCCTGATGCCGCCGCATACCTTCCAACTCGTCGAGGTCGCCAACGCCGCGCCCGACAAGACCGCCGAAACGACCGGGATGGCGGGCCAGCCGCCGTTTACCTTCGCGTATGTCTCGGACACTCATCTGTATCAGCGCACCCTCAACCAGCGTTTCGTGCGCGGCGCGGTCAAAGCGGTTGAAGACGTCAACGCGCTCGATCCGCAGCCCGACTTCGTACTGTTCGGCGGCGACCTGGCGCAACTTGGCCGTCGCGAGGAACTCGATCTCGGCCGACAGATCCTCGCCGAGCTGAAAGCTCCGGTGAAGATGATGGTCGGCGAGCACGATTGGTTCTACGACCTCGGCGACACGTGGCAGGAAATGTTCGGGCCGCCCAACTACTCGTTCGACTGGAAGGGCGTGCACGTAGTCGTGCTGATGAGCGTGCATGAGAAGGATTTCTGGACCGCGCGCAAAATGACGCCCGCTGAGCGGATGCAAACCGTCGCGGGCCTCGATAACGGGATCCAGTCACGCTTCGAAGTTGGCGACGAGGAGCGCAAGTGGCTGTCCGACGACCTCGCCAAGGTGCCGCATACGACGCCGTTGCTGGTCTTCTCGCATTCGCCGCTCTACAAGTATTACCGCAACTGGAACTTCTGGACCGAAGATGCCGAGCAGGTTCAGGCGATCCTCAAGCCTTACAAGCACGTGACCGTGATGCACGGCCATACCCATCAGATGCTCTACAACCAGATCGATAACATCAGCTTCTATGGGATGCTCTCGACCGCGTGGCCGTGGCCTTACGCGCCGACCGGGTTGCCGCCCCTGACCATTCAGATGAACCGCGCCGATCCGTTCGATCAGTTCGACGGGTTGGGCGATGGTCAGTTTAATGTCCGCGCCGACGGCTTGGCGGATAAGATTTACAACCTGTGGGATCGCAACCCGGTGTCGGTGAAGGCCGACTACCTGGTATCGCACGGCAAGATCGCGCGGCCGCCCGCGCCACAGTTTGCCAGCTACTGAGTCGAGACGACGATGACCCGACGCTCAATCGCAATCGCAACTGTCGCTGGTGCTGCCGCCGTGCTGGCGGTCATGGTCTATGCGCCTCGCGCACTTCGCGCACAGCAAGCGCCGACACTGCCTATCCACCAGGTGCCCGCATCGAAAGACGGCGGCGTGGTCGTGATGCTCTGCGACGGTAAGACCAGCATGGAAGTTCAGGGGCTCAAGAGCGGCGAAGCGATGAGCCATGCGCAGGCCGTCGAAGTCACGCGCGAACTGATGGCGAAGTGGCAGGCTGATCATCCTGATCAGAAGTGGCAGATGACGCAGAGCGATCAATCGTCGCAGCCGGTGCCCGCGCCGTCAGCCGCATCAGGCGCCGAAGCCGCGGCTCCAGGCAAATCAGGCAACGCAAAGCCTGCGCAAAAAGGCGTCCAGCAGGGTGACACCTACGCCAGCTTCACCGACCGCGATTACAAAATCTGGAAGAACGAGACCGACAATTTCGTCGCCGAAGGCAAAAGGGTTTTTCACAGCGACAAGGAACTAGGCGGCACGATCGGCGTGAGCTGCGACATGTGCCATCCCGACGCCTCGAATACGCATCCCGAAACTTATCCGAAATACCAGGTTCAGCTACAGAAGGTCGCGTTGCTCCGCGACATGATCGATTGGTGCATCGAGAATCCGGTCAAAGGCAAAGCGCTCGACCCCAACGATCCTAAACTGCGCGCACTCGAAGCGTACATCCTGGCCCAGCGCAAAGGCGTCCCCCTCGACTACGGCAAGCATTGATCAGCTCGCGCTCATCAAGCACCTTTACAAACCTGCTCGAGGCTGATAGCACCTAATTAGGTGCCGTATTGGGAGGACTGTTCCGCCATGCTCGACATAACAAAGGACGTTCAATCGCTGACTGACTTTCGGCGCAATTCGAGCAAATTCCTCAAGCAGATTAAGAAGAGCAAGCGGCCTATCGTGCTGACCGTCAATGGTAAGTCCAAAGCTGTCGTGCAGGACGCGGAATCCTATCAGCGATTGCTCGACATCGCTGCGCGCGCCGACGTTTACGAGGCGATCAGGCAGGGCCTGGACGACATCGATAAAGGTCGGACTCGGCCTGCCCGCGAGGTATTGAACGAGTTGCGCCGGCGGTATGGCATATCACGTTGAACTGTCTATTCGTGCCGAGCAGGACCTCAACTACATATCTGAGCGGATCTCGGCGGACGATTCGGTCGCGGCCTCTCGCTGGTTCGATGGACTAGAGAAGGCGATCAATACGCTCGAAACGTTCCCTCGACGCTGCCCGATCACTCCAGAAAGCAAAAGGACCAAACAGGGGTTACGTCAGCTGCTCCACAATCCGATGCGGATCATTTACGAAATCGACGAAGCGCGCAAATTGGTCAGTGTTGTAACCATCAGACATTCGGCGATGGATGCGTTTAGCGCCTGACACAACGCGAGCGACCGCTCGCGGCGATGCGATCCTTACTGGCGATGCGGGTGGAGCTGCAGCAGCATCAACATCATCAGCAGACGATCCTCGCGCGGTTCGAACTGAGGTGCCGTCCTATCATCGGCGAGCAGCTCGCTCTGCGCCGTTTCGCCAAAGACCTCGAACGACCCGCGCGCGTCCGTGCCAATCGAAAGTAGTTGCGATGAGGTGACATCCGCCGGTTGCGGGTGCGCAACTGAAAACCGTCTCGCCGGACTGTCCGCATCGCTAAACAGGCGAGGATCGAGCGAAACACGACCGATGAGGCCGGCGTTGAGACGCGTAATCGACCACGGCGTCAGTGGCTCGAGCAACGGATTGTCGAGCAAACCGCTCGTTTGTAGCCCGATCAATACCATCGAAGCTGCGATAAGCGAGGCCAGCGCGACTATTGCCGCGCGCCCGTCGCGCGCGCCGATGCCTATCGTGGGAATGTGCGTTTGCAATTTCATTCGAATATCCCCACGGCCGTAAGCAGCAAGATATATACCGCCAACTAGTAGGGTTATCTTATCATTCAGTACAGCACAGCTTGTGAGCTTTACGAGCTTCCTGTGCTCCGTTGCCGTGTCAGCGCGCGCGGTAGAAGAGCCAGGCGCGTTCTGAGATTGCGGCGACGTAGAATATCGCGATCAGCGGCGCCAGGCCGCGCACGATTGCGCCGGGAAGCGCGGGCGGCGGTGCGATCGCGAGCGTGATCACCAGCGCATAGTTGATTATACCGCCCCAGTGCCCGAGCCGGCTCTTTATCGGTCCTATTGCCGCTGTCCAATCAACACTGAGTCGATCGCGTACTGGCTGAACGAAAGCGCGATGAGTATCGGGATGTAGAACGGGATCGTGCCGGCGATCGCTTCACAGAAAAGCGCCGCGAGCACGAAAGTCACATCGGCGATTCCGTCGATCCATCGCCCGCTCCCGCTTGCGACTCTGAGCCGCCGCGCGATTCGGCCGTCAACGAAATCGCTGCCCGCCGCGACGATCGCGACCGTCGCAAATGCCAATCGTCCCTGATGCCCATGGAACGCTAGCTCGATCCAGATGGCGGCCAGCGCAAATCTCACCGCGCTCAGCCCGTTGGGTATCTGCGCGAGCATCACGCCGCCGCTGCCCCGCACTTTGGTGGTTTCGCTCGCCGTGACCGAATGCTCTACAATAGACCTCTTATGCCCGGAAAAACTTCCCCCACTATTCAGGTCGTCAGCCACGGCCCTTCATGCCTCGACGGTGTGATGGCGGCGGCGGCGGTAGCGCGCTTTTACGAAGGCCATAAAGTCTTCACGACGCTGGCCGGCAACAACGAAGCCGACAATACAATCGGCAATCTGACGCTCAAGTCCGACGGCGCCGGCAACGAGAATGAAATCTGGATCACCGATTTGTCCTGGAACTCACCGGCGACCGGTGCGCACCTGACCGAACTGAGTCAACGCGGCGCGCGCATCTACTGGATCGATCATCATCGCACCGCAGTCTCCCGCGCCGATGCCCCCGAGTTCAAGGTGCCGTTCACTGCCAAAGTCCTCAGCGAACAGTATTCGGCCGCGCGCCTGACCTTCAACTTTCTCAAAAAGATGGGCCGCGACCTTCCCGAGTCTCGACGCGCCGAGTTCGACGCCTTCGAGCCGTTCGTGATGATCGCCGACGATCACGATCGATGGATTCACAAGATTCCCGAGTCGCCCGATTGGGCGCTCGCGGTGCAGACGCTCGGCGGATCGTCGTCGTATCGCGAAATTCTAAAACTGCGCGAGCCGCGGATGAGCCGCAAGCTGCGCACCGCGTTCGAGTCGGGGAAGGACGCGATGCGCCGCAGCCTCGAACTGGCGCATGCGACGATGGTCGATCGCAAGCTCGACAACGGAATCACCGTGCGGACCGCGTGCTGCTTCGGCTACAGCAGCGAGGTCGCATCGCATTTGTACCAGGGCCAGAGCCGGATGGTAGTCGCGCTGTTCGATTTGCGCAGCCAGGGCATCAGCCTGCGGCGCAGCTCCGATTGCGACGTCGACCTGTCGCTGCTGGCGCAACACTACGGTGGCGGAGGACACGCCGCCGCCTCCGGTTTCGCGATCCCCGACCTGCGCCGCCTTCCAGCCGAACGCCTGTCTCAGATCCTCGGCGATCAGCTCGAATACCCGATGCCCTGACATTTGTCATCCCGACGCGCTGATCAACGCGATCTTTGAGCGTCATCCTGACGTAGCGAGCAACGCGAGCCCTCCGTGTCATCCTGACGACGGGAGCGATAGCGACGGGAGGAATGGACCTCGGACAGCTTCGCGCCACACGCGAAGCCGGTTCCGGTCTCTGAAATCGCGCGCCGCGCGCGCTCCTCAGTAAACGACTGTGCCAGTGAGGATTTTCCCTTGCTTCAACTCTACCCAAATGCCTAGACTGACTGTACGTTCATTTGACTGACTGACCAGTTCGCAATGACCAAAGAAGAAGTAATCAAGGAATATCGGGTCCGCGAGATCCTCGAAGCCGCTCGCCGCGTGATGGCTCGATATGGAATGCAGGGCACCACTGTTGACCGCGTCGCCGAGGAAGCCAAGGTCGCCAAGGGCACTATCTACCTCTACTTCGACACCAAGGATGCGCTGGTCCAGACCGCGGTGCTTGAGGGCCTCCGCGAGATGGTCGCGGAGACCCACGCCTCCGACGACCCGTCGATACCGCCGCTCGAGCGAATCCGCAAACTCATCCTGGTGCAGTTCCGAATCCAGGCCTCGAACCAGGATTTTCTGAAGACACTTATTATCGGCAACTCGCTCGATATCGAAGTCGAGTCGGAAGCGGGCCGCCAATACATGCGGGTCTACGCTGGCCATCTCGACTTCATGGCGTCGGTGCTGCAGGACGCGATCGATCGTGGCGCGATTCGTCAGATCGATCCGCAATTCGCGGCCTTCATGCTCGGCGAGATGCTCACCGGATCGCTGCGCCGCCGACTGCTCAAGTTGGCGTCGAGTCCGCTCGAATCGGACGCGGAAGCGGTCGTGGAACTTTTTCTCAAAGGGATCGCGGCGCTGCCATGAAGGCTTTTTTCAGCGTTCGAGTATTCGTTTTGCTGACAGCCGCGGCCGGCGCGCTCGCGCTCGCGGGATGCCATCAGCCGGCTGCCGCTGAAGTCGAGAGCAAGACGGAGCCAATCGCGATCGCCGTCGCGACGGCGCGGCAACAGAATCTCGATCGCACGGCCGAAGTACAGGGCGCGCTCTTTCCGCGCGAGCATGCGGTGATGTCGTCGGAAGTCGAGGGCAGAGTGGCGGAGGTCGTCGCGGATTTCGGCGACAAGGTCACCGCCGGCCAGGTGATGCTGAAAATCAACCCGCGCGAGTACGAGCTGCGCGTCGAGACTGCGCAGGCGGCGCTCCATCAGGCTCGTGCCAAGCTGGCAAATTCGAGCGCGCGTTACGATCGCGCCAAGGCGCTCAAGCAGGCGGCGGCTATCTCGACCGAACAGTTCGACCAGTTGGCGTCGCAGTTGCGGGTCGATCAGGCCGACACGGAATCGGCCGATGAAGCGGTCGCGATGGCGCGCAAGAAGCTCGGCGACACCGAAATCAAGGCGCCCTTCAGCGGTTCCGTGCAGAAGCGGATGGTCTCGCTCGGCGAGTACGTCGCGCCCGGCAAGGAAATTTACGAACTGATCGCGATCGATCCGATCAAGCTGCGATGCCCGATGCCGGAGCGGTTCGTGCCGCTGGCGCGCGTCGGCATGCCGGTGAAGCTCGCGATCGACGCCGACCAGGGTAAGTCGTACACCGGGAAAATCACGCGCATCGCCCCGGCGCTCGACGAAAGCAGCCGCACGCTGCTGGTCGAGGCCGAGGTGGCCAATCCCGACGGCGCGCTCAAGCCTGGATTTTTCGCGCACGTCGTCATGGATCTCGGCCACGATCGCGCGCTGTTCGTGCCCAACGCCGCGGTGCTGCGCTATGCGGGGGTCGCGCGGGTGTTCGTCGTCGAGCAAGGCGTCGTGCGCGCGCGTGAGGTGACCACCGGCAGCGTCGTTGGCGATCAGATTGAAATCACCGGCGGGCTGAAGGTGGGCGATCACGTCGCGGTGAGCAACGTCGATCGCCTTGCTGACGGCACCGCGGTCACTGCGAAGGAGCAGTCGTGATTCTCGCCGACCTGTGCGTGCGCCGCCCGGTGTTCGCGACGATGTTCGTCGGCGTATTGGTGGTGCTCGGCTGGTTCTCGTACATGCGTCTCGGCGTCGATCTGTTTCCCAAAGTCGATGTGCCGACCGTGATGGTCACGACGTTTCTTCCCGGCGCTGCGCCCGAGGAGACCGAAGCGCGCGTCACCAAGCCGATCGAAGAGGCGATCAATACCGTCAGCGGAATCGACGAGATGCGCTCGAACACGCTCGAAGGCGTCTCGCGGGTTATCATCCAGTTCAAACTCGAGCGCGATCTCGATGCCGCCGTGCAGGACGTGCGCGACAAGATTTCTACGGTGCTCGATCAGCTGCCCGACGGGACCAAACCGCCGCAGGTGCAGAAGTTTGATCTCGACGCGGTGCCGGTCGTGACTATCACGCTCACCGGCTACCAGAGCCTGAAGGAGCTCACCGAGATGGCGCGGCGGCGCCTCAAGGAACCGCTCGAATCGGTTGACGGGGTCGGTTCGATCGACATCGTCGGCGGCCGCGAGCGTGAGGTTCACGTCGATGTCGACGCCGACAAGCTGCACGCGACCGGCGTGACTATTCAGCAGGTCGGCGCGGCGCTCTCGCGGCAAAACGTCGAGTACCCCGGCGGCCGCATGAAGCAGGGCATGTCCGAAGAGATGCTGCGCACGCTCGGCCGAATAACCGCGGTTCCCGATTTTGCAAAAATAATAGTCAGCGAAGCAGATGGACGCCCGGTCACGGTCGGCGACGTCGCGTCAGTCGAGGACGCGGTCAAGGAGCCGCGCTCCCTGTCGCGATGGGACAACAAGAACGCCGTCTCGCTGATCGTGCGCAAGCAGTCGGGCGAAAACACGATCGAGGTCGTCGATCGCGTCAAAGAGCGCTACCAGGCGATCAAGGGCACACTGCCGCCGGGCGTCGACGTAATCTTCACGCGCGACGCGTCCACCTTCATCCGCGCCGCGGTCGATACCGTGCAGGAGCATCTCTGGCTCGGCGGTCTCTGCGCCGCAATCGTGGTGTTCTTTTTTCTCGGCTCGATTACCTCGACGCTGATCGCCGCGGTCGCCATTCCGGTTTCGATCATCGCGACTTACTCGTTGATCCTGTGGATGGGTTTCACCCTCAACCGCATGACCCTGCTGGCACTGACGCTGGCGGTTGGAATCGTGATCGACGACGCCATCGTCGTGCTCGAAAATATTTTCCGCTTCATCGAAGAAAAAAACATGGACCCGATGGCCGCGGCGAAAGCGGCCACCGCCGAGGTCGGGCTGGCGGTCAGCGCGACCACCCTCTCACTCGCCGTCATTTTCGTCCCGGTCGCGTTCATCCACGGCGTGATGGGCCGCTTCCTCAATTCGTTCGGCTTGACGATGGCGTTCGCCATCATGGTGTCGCTGCTGGTTTCGTTCACGCTCACTCCGATGCTGTGTTCGCGCTATCTGAAATCCAAGGGCGCCGGCGGCGCAAAGCACAATCGCACCAAGGACTGGAAAATTTTCCGCTCGATCGAGGACTACTACGACCTCGCGCTGCGCTGGTCGCTCGACCATCGATGGGTGCTGGTCGTCGTGGCGCTGGCACTCGTCATCTCGATTCCGTTCCTCGGCAAGCTGGTCGGGGCGACCTTCATGCCCGACGACGATTCGAGCGAATTCGCCGTTAACATTCGCACGCCGCCCGGCTATTCGCTCGCGCACACCGATCAGATCGTCGCGCAGATCGAGGATCGCCTCCGCACAATTCCCGAGGTTCGCGACCTGTTCACCACGGTAGGCGACACCAACGGCGACGATCGCGTGACCGTTGCGCAAGTCGATGCAAAACTTTTTCCGCTCAACCAGCGCCGCCGCAGCCAGGAACTGGTAATGGCCGACGCGCGCAAGTTGATGGACGCGTTTCCAGCGCTGCGCGTCAGCGTGGATCCGATCAAGCCCTGGGAGCAGGGTGGTTATCGCGAAGTCGCGGTCGAATACGACATGCGCGGTCCCGACCTCGACACGCTGCGCACCTACGCCGACGGTCTGATGACTCGGCTCAGAACGATTCCCGGCATCGTCGATCTCGACTCCAGTTACGAAGGCGGATTGCCCGAGCTTCAGGTCAATATCGATCGCACCAAGTCCGCCGACCTCGGCGTGTCGGTTGACGATATCGCGCAGACCATGCGCACGATGGTGCAGGGCGACGTGGTCACGCGGTTTCGCGAGGGCCAGGATACTTACGACGTGCGCCTCCAGTTGGCCGACAAGGATCGCAACAATCCGGTGGTGGTCGCGGGTCTGACGATTCCGTCGAGCAAGGTCGGACAGGTGCGGCTCGACAACGTGGCGGCGCTTACGCACGGGACTGGCCCGGTGCAGATCGATCGTCAGGATCGCCAGCGCAACATCTCGATCGTGTTCAACCTCGCGCCCGGATTCGCGATGAACAAAGTGATGGACGCCGTCACGCGCGAGGTGCAGCAGATTCATCTGCCGGCCGGCTACGTCACCGAGTTCGGCGGCCAGAGCAAGATTTACGGCGAGATGGTCACCGGCTTCATCGTCGCGTTTCTGCTCTCGATCATCTTCATGTACATGGTGCTGGCGGCGCAGTTCGAGAGCTTCGTCCATCCGATTACGATCATGCTGTCGCTGCCGCTGGCGGTGCCGTTCGCGCTGATCTCGCTGTTCCTCTTCCATGAGCATCTGATGCTGTACTCGACGCTCGGCATCTTGCTGCTGTTCGGCATCGTGAAGAAGAACTCGATCCTGCAGCTCGATCAAACGCTCAACCTGATTCGTGCCGGACTGGAGCGGCGCCAGGCAATCCTGACTGCGAATCGCGATCGCCTGCGGCCGATCCTCATGACTACGGCGGCACTCGTCGCCGGCATGATTCCCGTCGCGATCGGACGAGGCGCCGGCGACAGTTCGGTCCGCGCAATCGCGCTGGTCGTAATCGGCGGTCAGACGCTGTGCCTGCTGATCACGCTGCTGTTCACGCCGGTGGCATTCTCGCTGTTCGACGATATGGAGAATTGGTTCCGCAGTTTGCGCAAGGCGCCCAGCCGGCTGAAGCTGGTCGAGCCGCGCTACGACGACGACCTCGAACGCGAAGCTATCGACTAGCCCCGCGCGGGCCTCCCATCTTCAATCCTGCTCATGCGTTCTGATACGCTCGCGAAATTGTGACCGCTGGAGACAAAACCACCATGGGCGAAATCGCGATCGTTCTCGCACTCGGACTTGCCGCCGGCATCCTCGGCGGGTTCATCGGCGTCGGCGGCGGCGTCCTGATTGTTCCGGTACTCGTGCTGGCGCTCGGCTTCGATCAGCATCTCGCGGTCGGCACGTCGCTCGGCGCCCTGCTGCCTCCGGTTGGAATCCTCGGCGCGTACGAGTACTACAAGCACGGCCATCTCAATATCACGTATGCGCTGCTGCTGGGTTTGGGATTACTGATCGGCGCGTACATCGGCGCGGTGTATGCCGTCAAAATGCCCGCCTCGACCCTGCGCCGCATCTTCGGCGTGTTCCTGCTGCTGACCTCGATTCGGATGCTCTACCAATAGATGCGTGCCTTGCGATTAAGGATCGCCCTTACTAAGTTCGCGATGTGGACGCGGCGCTCGAACAAGCACTCAACCTTTTGCTCGAATCCGAGCGCGCCGGAGTACTCGCCCTCGAAAAGCTTATCGCCGACGTCAAGCAGGACGAGCTGAAGAAGTTCCTGTCCGGTTCGCGCGCAATGGAACAGCGCAACGCCGAGGAACTCGAGTCTCTGATTCGCGACAACGGCGGCAAGCCGTCCAGCGGCGTCGGGCCCTTCGCTCGCAAGGTCGCACGCGCTCGACTCGATTCGCGATCGCCTGAACCTGATGTCACGCGGCCAGGAATGGGCCGCGCGCAAGACCGAAGTCGCGCTCGCACTCGCGCCCGCCGACGGCCCAATCCACGACTACCTGACCGCCATGGCAAATCGTCATCGCGCCGAAGTGGAGTGGGGCCGCGCCGAAGTAATCCGCCTCACGTCTGCGGGATAGCTAGTCGGGCCGTTTCGCAACAAAAATCTCGCGATCCCATTGGTCGGTCATCGTGCTCGGTTCGAATCCCGCCTCGCGCAACAAGCGCATCCAAACGTCGCGCGGAAACATGCCCTCGATGTGCCAATCGTGCACAACGCGAACATCGCCTTTGCGATCGCGCAGCAATATCGCGAAGTCCGTTCGATACATCGTGTCGGTCGGATCAGGATCGACAGTCCACATGAGATAGCGAAGGCTGCGACCGTCGTTGCCGTCGTGTCCGCCGTGTGTGGTCTCCGCGACGAAGGTTTCCTGCACGCAATCCGGAACGAACAACGCGACTCCACCTGCGCGACAATGCCTATACGCGGTTCGCATCGTGGCCTGCAGGTCGGCCGCACTCGCCATGTACGCAGATCGCGTCGTGGATAAAAACGGCGTCGAACGTGCGCCCGAGATTCACCGTCCGCATGTCGCCTTCGCGATGCTCGCATTCGGGATTCAGCGCGCGGCTGACGGCGAGCATCTGCGGCGACAGATCGACCAGCGTCATCTCGAATTTCGATTTGAGATAAAGCGCATTGTTGCCGCCGCCCGATCCGAGCTCGAGCACCGTCCGCGGCGCGCACCCCTTTGTCAGCACCTCCGCAAAGAACGCCGCCTCCTCCGCATAGTCCTCAGGCGCCGAGAACAGCGGCCACCATTCGGCGAGTTCCTCGTATAACTTCATCGCGCGCCTCACTTCGTGGGCGCGGGCACTTCCTTCATGCGCGCCGTCGTGTCCGCGTCATACTCCAGATGCAGCGCGCGCACGATCATTCCGTGCATCCTCCACAGCCCGATCACGTAGAACAACTCCATGATCTGTTCGTCGGACAGATGACTCTTGAGCGCGGCGAAGGTCTCGTCTTCGACCAGATTGCGCCCGACGATTTCATCCGTCGCCTGCATCACCGCGCGCTCGACGTCGGTAAACTTGCCGCTGGTCGACCAGCCTTTTATCGCGGCCAGCTTATCCTCGGAAACGCCGACCATCCGGGCAACCTTCAGATGCTGTGAGTACTCGAACCGTGAGTCGCCGACAATTCCGGTGCGAAGAATTGCCAGCTCGCGCAATTTCGCCGGCAACTTCCGTCCCGGCTGCATCAATGCCATCAGCGAGGCGCGCGCCTGAAAGAGCAAATCAGGCACCAGCGCAAACGTCGTCCAGTAATCGCCGGGCGTGCCGGTGGCAGTGCCCGGATCGGCAACCGGATCGCGATCGCCGAAAAATTGCTTGTAGAGCTCCCGGATTTCCGGCGAAGCTTCAGCCTTGCTCACCTGCCGCAGTCGTCCCATGTTCTGCTCCTTGGTTGGCGTTTCGGACAAAACCAATATCGCCGATGTCCCGCGCTCTTGCGAGGCTGCGCGCACGGCGCGATAATCCGATGCTCCGGTGGACGCATAGCTCAGCCCGGTTAGAGCGCTTGCCTCACATGCAAGAGGTCCCTGGTTCGAGTCCAGGTGCGTCCACCAAATTAATTCCATCGGTTGGGGCGTTCCTTCCTGGAGGCTCGGCGCCGGTTGAAATTTCCCTGAAGTACTGTGATCCTGCGAATCAGTTGTCGTCGCGTATTTTTGTATGAACGCCGCGAGGTGTCGATATGTTCGAAGACGAAACGATAGACATTGCCTGCCCGAAGTGCGGCTTCAAGAACTCATTGCTGGTGCGGGAAATCGAGCAGCACAGCGAATCTCATATCGTTTGCCAGGGATGCAAGGTCGGCGTGAAGGTCGAGGCCTCGGAGTTCCAGCATCGGCTGCACGAGATCGACGACGAGGTCGAAGCGATGCAGGCCGAAGCCCGGCAGGCGAAGGGCCCCAAGCCACGCAAAGGTGATTTTCAGATCTGAGTCTTTGAGATAAGTCGCGAAAAATCGGCGCCTTCAGCTTGTCGCCTGATTTCAAAACCTGAAAGGAGATTTGCGCGATGAACAAAACCAGGATAGCAGGAGCGATGCTCGCGACCGCAGTCGCGTTGGCATTCACCGGCAGCGTGGCACTTGCCGAGGATGCGCCGGGCGCGTCCGCCGCGACGCAAATCAAGTGCGTCGGCGGGAACGCGTGCAAAGGGCAGAGCGCATGCAAGACTGCGACTTCCGGGAGCGATTGCAAGGGAAAAAATTCCTGCAAGGGTAAAGGCTACGTCATCACCGCCGACGCCAAATCGTGCGAAGCCGCGGGTGGTCACGTGGGCAAGAAAGCCCCGATGCCCGGGATGTAGCTCTTTACCACTTGCTCGCGAAGTTCTTGCGCACGAGTATCTACTCGACTGCGGCGATCCTTCTTACCTGGTCGCTTGTCGCGCTCGCGGCCGCCGACTTCGACGGCGTGATGATGCACAACGGAAAAATGGTGATGATGAAAGCGGGGCATGCCACCGGTGCTATGGATCACGAGACTACGCTGTCGGACGGCGCGATTGTCGAGCTCGACGGTACGGTGAAATCAAAGGACGGCGGAACATTTCGCTTGCGAGACGGTGAAATTCTTATGATGGACGGGCATCTAATGAAAGGTGGCAAGGCTGTCCCGATGTGCCATTAGGGAACTTCGACGCTCGCGGAACGGTTAAACACTAGGATGGACGCGCGTCCGGAAAAGGTTCGAAAAGCCCCGAGAGTCACCACGCCGCTTCGAGTCTCGCCTCCATGGAGCGAATCTGCGGATTCACCGCGCGCGCTTCGACATAAGGCACGACGCGCGCAACCCGCCGCGATCCGGCTGGCGCATTGGATCAACATTCCGCTGATCCTCATTATGGCCGGCAGCGGGCTGCAGATTCTCTCCGCCTATCCAGCGCTCGGCCCGCGCGGCGCGCAATATAGCTGGTATCCATTCCAGAACGACGCGCCACCATCGTGGTTGCGCTTCGGCGGATGGCTCGCGGGCGCGCGTCACTGGCATTTCGCGATCGCCTGGTTTCTGATTTTCAACGGCGTGATCTACCTCGTCTATATGATCGCGAGCGGTGAATGGCGCCGGCGCGTTTTCATTCCGACTCGCGATACTTCCAACGCGCTCGCGATGTTCGCCTACTACGTGCGCATTCGCAAAACTCCGCCGCCCGAGGATTTCTACAACGGCCTGCAACGCATGGCGTACACGTCCGCGATTCTGTTCGGCGTCGTCGTGGTCCTGTCGGGACTCGCGATTTACAAGCCGGTCCAGTTGTACTGGATCACCGCGATGTTCGGTGGCTACGACGTCGCGCGCGTCGTGCATCTGAGCTGCCTCGTCCTGCTGGCGGTGTTCACGGTGATGCACCTCGTACTCGTCGCGCTCCATCCGCGCACGATCGTCACGATGGTGACCGGAGGGCAGCGTGGCTAGTTTGATCACGCGCCGAAAACTTCTGCTCGGGCTGGCGGCGAGCACTGCGCTTGCCGGATGCGACAGCCGTGCCGCGTCGAAGTTCCTCGCGGGCATGGGACGCTGGAACGAGCGCGTCGATCGTCTGCTATTCTCGGAGAAGCGACTCGCGCCCGAACCGCCCGCGTCCGAGCTCACGCCCGAGTCCGCGTTTCCGAGCTACTTCATCTCCGACTCGATGCCGTTTGCGCCGGACAATTGGTCGCTCAAGGTCGGCGGCATTGTCGCGCGGCCGTCGGTCTACTCGCTCGATCAGCTGAAGCGGATGCCGCAAACGGGAATGCGCGTTCGCCATCATTGCGTCGAGGGCTGGTCGGCGGTCGCCGAATGGCACGGCGTGCAATTGCGCGAGATCGCCAGGATGGTCGGCGCGAGCCGTGACGCGCAGTACGTCGAGTTCCGTTCATTCGACAAGGGCTACTACTCGACGTGGGATATCGAAAGCTCGCTTCATCCGCAGACGATTCTCGCGTATGGCATGAACGGACGCCCGCTGTATCCCGATCACGGCGCACCGCTTCGCCTCTACTCGCCGGTCAAGCTCGGCTATAAGTGCGTGAAGTACCTGACCGAGGTGAATTTCCTGCCGACGCGCGCCGGCGGTTACTGGGAAGACCAGGGCTACGACTGGTACGGCGGCGTTTAGTATGACGTACGCGGAATTTTAAGGGAGAACGCGATGCTGGAATATCGCAGCTTTGAAGAAATAATCGACCATCCGGGTTTGCGCATCGTGTTAGTCAAAGGCGTGCCCAGCCCGTGGGGCCAAGCCGCCAAGGCTATTTTTGAAATCAAGGGTCTCGAGTATGTCGCCGCACCATGGCTCGGGGGCGAACCCAACGAGCACATCGTGGCTTGGAGTGGTGCGACCAGCGCACCGATCGTCGCCTGGGCCAAGGAAAAACCCGTCGATCGGTGGATCGACATCCTCTACCTGGCCGAACGGCTCGCGCCCAAGCCTAAGCTGATTCCCGCGGACGCCACACAGCGAGCGCTGATGGTCGGTCTGTCGCACGAAATTTGCGGAGAAATGGGCATCGGCTGGAACCGGCGCCTACAGCTCTTTGCGCCCGCTTTCGCAGCCGGGAATCCACCCGCCGGAATCAGCCGGATGGGCGACAAATATGGATACAACGAAACTGACCTCAAAGCCGCCGGTGAACGCGTCGCGGCTTCTCTCAAGGCGCTCTCAACCCAACTCAAATCGCAGTATGCGCGGGGAGTGAAGTATTTTGTCGGCGACGCCTTGAGCGCACTCGACATTTACTGGACGGCTTTCGCTAATCTGCTCGACCCCTTGCCGCAAGAGCAGAACCCGATGTCCGAAGGTCTGCGACGAGGCTTCACGGCGAGCGATCCTGTTGTCAGGGCAGCGCTGGACCCGCTGCTGTTGGAACATCGCTCACGTATCTTTCGTGATCACTTTCGCGATCCAATGGAGCTGTAGCGTTGGGCGGCGTTTAGTCGATCGCGAGGCTCGCGAACGACACCGCCGACTCGCTCTGCGGTTCCATCGCGATTCCATACTTGAGCAAGCGCGCACTGTGGCCGCGCAACAACTCGAGCTGCGTGTACATCGGCGACAGGCCGCAGATTCGCCGCGCATCGCGATCCTTGAGGATGTCGGCGAAGAAGCCGTCAGGGTCGCCGCGCTTGATATTTTCGATCAGGCCGAGGTCCTCGCGTTGAACGCGATCGGCCACCGTTTTATCAGCCGCGAAATTGTCGCCGAATTTCTTGCCGACGTGCGCGAAATCCACGCCCGCCAGAATCAGCACGCGACGATTCTCCGCGTCCAGCTCGGCTCTCAGTGCGGTGATGAACGATCCGACGCGCGAATCACGACCCGGTGTGACGCCGCTTGAGACCAACTCATGGAATGAGCTGACGAGGATCGGCACCACCTGGTAGCCGCGTATCCCGAGCGCATAAGCGAGAAACAAAGCCTGGAATTCAATCGAATGCTCGCCGCGATGCAGCATCTCGTCGGCGAACAAATCGCCCTCGTAGCGTGCCACGAGCCGATCGATAAACGCCGCGTCGGTCTCGATCGCGCCAAACGGCGTCGCGTAGTTCTTGCGCGTCGCGCTGAAAAGTTCGGGACCGGTGCCGTAGTGCGAGGTTCCAAGAATCACCACCAGCTCGGGCAGTTCGTGCGACATCAGCTCGTGGTACGCATGCGCATAGGCGGCGGCGCCCCTGCGCGGATCTATATGAGGAGCAATCAAGCCCGCGAGCGATGCCGACTTTTTCTTCGTCGGAACACGGCCAGGTCCTTCGGGGGGATCGAAGAATGCCGCCAGCTCGAGGCGCAGTTTCGCCGGATCTTTCTCGTAGCAAAGACCCGCCAACGCCGCCGGACGATCGGGACTGGCGAGAAATTCCTCGCGCACCCGCCGCTCGCGCTCGTGAAATGCGGGCGAGTCGAGAAAGTACGCACGATCGAGCGCCGCGATCAGCTCGTCGAGCTTCTCCAAAGGAATCATCTCGCCGAAGCGCTTCGAAAACGCGAGCTGAATGTCTTTCAGCGACATCCGGCCGTCGAACAAAGTGACGATGAAGTACGCGCCCATCCCGAGCATGATAGCCTCGGGCGCGAGCCCGCTCGGATCGCGCAAGCAGATCAGCGTCTGATCGTTTTGCTCGACGGGAAAAGCCTCGACGGCGCGAATCTTTGGATTTTCCATCGCGTTTACAGATGCTATGGGCTTTGACAAAATCCGGCAAGCGAACGAAATTCCGCGCGCGAAAATCCGCCAATAAAGAATGTCCGACCAACATCGACGCCGCGCTGCACTGACCGGATCGCGTTCGAGGCGCAAGGACGCGAGCGAGCGCGCCCGCTACAAAGTCGCGCGTACCGATTCGCTCAAACCGGGCGAGTCGCTGAAGTTCATGCTGCCGATTCGCGGTGCCAACGAGGAATGTTTTCTGATCAACTTCGGCGGCGAGTTCCATGCCTACGTAAATCGATGCCGGCATGTGCCGATGGCGATGGACTGGGTCGACAATCAATTTTTCGCGGAAGACGGCCAATACCTGATGTGCCAGACGCACAACGCATACTACGAGCCGGCGAGCGGCGAATGTATCGCGGGACCGCCGACTGCATGCGGAAAATATCTTTATCGAGTGCTGACCGAGGTCGCGGACGGAGTCATCTACGCGCGTCCGCCGCAGGAAGAATTCGAAGACTGAGAGTGAGGACTACGGCCTATTCGTATTCGTCGCCGAAGTGGGCGCGCACGATTCGCGCTTTGAGGTACTCGAGCGTGCCGAGGTCCTCGACGATGTCGCCGCCGGTGTCGTAGAAGAACAGCTCGCCGTTCTTCGTGCGCCCGACCGCGATGATCCATTCGAGGTCGTCCCGGTCCTCAAGCAAATAATTAATCGTCTGCGCGACCCCGCGGCCCGGGATAATCGTAATCTTCGGCCTCGGGAGCTTTTCCTTTTCCTGCTTGGGCATCTTTTTGATCAACCCTCTGGCGGGAGGATGCGGGAATCGACCACTCAATTACTCTAAGAATGCCCAGCGATCTAAGTCAATAGCGCGTGCACCGCGATCTCCACATGATGCGTATTGGGGAAAAAATCGAACCCGCGCACGCGATTGATTTTGTATCCCGCGCCAGCTAGCAGGCGGAGATCGCGCGCGAGCGTGGTCACGTCGCACGATACGTAAATGACGCTCGGCGCCCGCAGTTTGATGATCGGCTCCATCAGATCGAGCGCACCGGTGCGCGGCGGATCGAGGATGATGACCTCGGGACGATAGCGCGCGCGATGCAGAAAGTCCGCGGTCGCCGACGCCTTCATTGCGATGAATTGCGCGTCGCGGAACTTCAAGCGCGCCGCATTGCGCGAGGCCGCCGCGATCGCGCCCGCGTCGTCATCGACACCCGTCACGCGCGCACCGCGTCGCGATGCGGGCAGACTGAAGTTCCCCGCACCGCAAAACAAATCGAGCACCGCCGACGATTCATGAATTGCCGCCATCTCCATCACGCTCGCGATCAGTTTCTCGTTCTGCGCGCGATTCACCTGGCTGAACAGATCGGCGTCGACGTCGATCGAAAGTCCGGGTTCCAGCTCGATCGAAATTGCAGGATCGCCAACCGTCTCGCGATGCGTTCCCGCTCGCAGCACGATTCCCGCGATCTCGTTGTCTGCTTCGAGCACGTGGCGCGCGCGACGGATCTCCTCTTCGCTCGCCGGCTTTTTCAGATGTGCGACCTGCACTTCGCGCGCGCCGTCGCGCACCACCTCGATCTCTTCGACGCGCTTGCCGAGCGATCGGGCCAGGTGCAACGGCATCCGGATGCCCGCCTCGGCGACCATGCATGAATCGATCTCGACGATCGTGTTGCTGCCCGCCTCGTAAAATCCAAGCACGCCTTTCGCGCCGACCCTGAGCCGGATTCTCGCTCGATAACCGAACTCGGCCGGCGCCGGCTCGACGAGTCCAACTGGATCGATCTCGACGCCGAGCGCATGGCTCAACTCGCGCGCGATGACCTCGCCCTTGAAACGCACCTGCGCGCCATAGTCGATATGCTGCCAGTCGCATCCGCCGCATCGCGGCAGATACTGACACGGCGCGACGCGACGCTCGGCGCTTGCGCTGACGATCTCGCGAATCTTCGCGACGGCATAATCGCGACGCTCCGAAACTATCTCGACCACCAGCCTGTCACCCGCCACCGCGCCGGGAACCATCACGGCCTTGCCATCCTGACGGCCGACCCCGAACGGGCCGAAGGTCATCGCGCTGATCTCAATTTCCGGCATGCGCGCCCAAGTTTATTCCCCCTACGCAAGAAGCGCGACGCGCCCTATAATTGTTGGGCGCGCCCGCGCCATTCCACGACCTCACCCGGTGACACCCTTGCCGATCGAGACCGAACTCCGCGACTTAATTGACCGGAATCTCCCAGCGGATTCGGCCCCGCTCGTGCACGCGTTCGCTGATCGGCTTTTCGCGCGCGCCTCCGCCGATCATCGCGAGCGTGTCCCGGCCAAGCGGCGTCTTGCGCTCGTGCAGTCGGCGTTCGAATTTTTTTCCCTTCGCACCGAGCCGGTCATCGCGCGAGTCGCAACAGTCACTGGTGACGACAATGACACGCTCACCGTCGTCGAGACGGTCACCACCGATCGCCCGTTCATCGTGGACAGCCTGCTCGAATATTTCCATCAGCTCGGCGCGGCCGTTCGCACGATTCTCCATCCGGTCATCAAGGTTGCGCGCGATAAGCAGGGGCAAATCGTTTCGTTCGAACAGTCTTCCTCAAGCGAGCGCGGCGAATCGTTCGTTCACGCGGAACTCGAATTCAACCCGACGGCCGAACAGGCGCGTCAAATCGAGCGCGATGTCATCTCGATTCTGACCGAGGTCAACGAGGCGACCGCCGACTTCGACGAGATGACCAGCCGCGCCCTGCAAATCTGCGAGGAGACCGCGGCCATCCGCGAGCTGGTCGAGGTCCGCGACCTCTTGCGATGGCTGGTCCAGGGCGGCTTCGTATTCCTCGGCTTTCGCCGCTACCTTGTGACCGGCGACGACGGCGCCGCTCGATTGGTACTCGATCCCGGAACCGAGCTCGGCATCATGCGCGAGGATGACGAGTCGCGGTTTCGCAGCTCGGTCCCGCTCGACGAACTCTCACCCGCGCGACGAAGGCTGTTCTTCGAAGGACCGCCGCTGGTGATCGGCAAGACTCTCACCGAGTCGCACGTACATCGCCGCCGCCCGATGGACAGTGTCTCGATTCGGCGCGTGGACGGATTCGGCCGCGTCGTCGCGTTCGACAATTTCGTCGGGCTGCTCACCTCGAAGGCCTATGCGGAAGAGGCGCAACACATTCCCGTTCTGCGCGCGAAGCTGCGTGAGGTCCTTGAGTCCGAGGGCGCCGCGCCCGGCTCGCACGATTACAAGGAAATCGTTTCCGCCTTCAACAGCTTTCCCAAGGACGAACTGTTCCGCGCGCCCGTCGCCGAATTGCGCGCGCAGTTGCGCCTGATCCTCGACGTCAAGAGCGAGGCCGCCGTGCGGCTCTTCATCGCGCCCGACCTGCGTCACGGCAACGTGATCGCGATGGTCGTGATGCCGCGCGAGGCCGGCTCCGCCGATCTCAGCCGGCGCATCCAGGACACTCTCGCCGCGGCGCTCCACGGCACGCTGGTCTATTTTCATTTGGGGCTCGGCGAGGGATATACGGCGCGCCTCCATTTCTGTTTCGTTGCCGATCCGCCGAAGACTTCGGTCATTCGCAGCCTCGAGACCGCGATCGCCAACCTCGCCCGGCGATGGGACGATCGGTTGCAGGAGCAGTTGGTCAGAAAATTCGGACCAAAGCGCGGTCGCACGCTGGCTGAGCGATGGGCCGGAGCGTTCGGCGCCGAGTATCAAGCGGCGATCGATGTGGCGCGCGCGGTCGGTGACGTCGAAGACCTCGAAAAATTGATCGCCGACGGCCGCGATTTCATCGTCGAGGCCGGGCCTCACGCATCCGACGGTCACGCCGACGGGCGAAGCGACATCCGCATTGTCGGCCTCGGCGACGCTCCGAAGCTCTCCGACCTGATGCCCACGTTGCAGAACTTTGCGATCGAGGTGCTGTCCGAGGACGCGCACGAGCTGCGTCCCGCGCACCGACGGCAAGGTGACGCGCGCATACCTGCAGGTTTTTTCCGTGCAGGGCCCCAACTCGCAGCCGTTCGCCAAATTTCCCGGCGCAGTGCTGATTGCCGACGCTATCGCCGCCGTGCGCAATGGTCTCACCGCGGACGACGCCCTCAATGCGGTCACTCTGACCGCGGGACTCAGTTGGCGCGAGGTCGCGCTGCTGCGCGCGTATCTCGTCGCCACGTTTCAGATGCGCCTTGCGCCTTCCCGTCTCAGCTTGCAACGCGTGCTATTGCTGTATCCCGATGTCACGCGGTTGCTGTTTGAACTGTTCACCGCGCGCCTCTCGTTTGACGATCCCGCGTCGCCCGAAAAAATCGCCGAGCTGCGCGAAGCGTATCTCGCTCATCTGGGCTCGATCGAAAATATTGCTGACGACCGGATCGCGCGCACCTTGCTCTCGCTGGTCGAGGCTACTGTGCGCACCAATTATTTCTGCGTGGTGCCGTCGCCCGATCCGTACATCGCGCTCAAGTTCGAAAGCGCGCGCATCGCCAGACTGCCCGACACCGCGCCGCTCTACGAAATTCGCGTCAACAGCCCGCGCATGGAAGGATGCCATCTGCGGCACGGACGCATCGCGCGCGGCGGCATCCGTTTCAGCGATCGCCCCGACG
Source organism: uncultured delta proteobacterium (assembly GCA_963794325.1). Taxonomy (GTDB): domain Bacteria; phylum Desulfobacterota; class Binatia; order Binatales; family Binataceae; genus Binatus. Next base: position 948,123 of record CAWCDG010000004.1, read on the forward strand.
ACTATCGCACCGAGATCCTCGATCTGATGAAGACTCAGACCGTGAAGAACGCGATCATCGTCCCACGCGGCGCCAAGGGCGGGTTCATCGTCAAGCCGCGCCCCCACCAACAGCCTGATCCCACTGACGGCGTCGATGCTTACAAGACGCTGATCAACGCGATGCTCGATCTCACCGACAACCTCACCGGCGACGGGCCGGTGCATCCCGCTCGCGTCAGGGTGCTCGACAACGACGGGCCGTATCTCGTGGTGGCCGCCGATAAAGGCACTGCGAGTTTTTCGGACATCGCGAATCAAATCGCGATCGGGCGCGGCTTCTGGCTCGGCGACGCGTTCGCGTCCGGCGGCGAGCACGGCTACGACCACAAGAAGCTTGGGATCACGGCGCGCGGCGCGTGGGAGTCTGCGCGGCGTCATCTGCGCGAGATGGGCCGCGACCCCGACCGCGGCGCGCCGATCACGATGATCGGAGTCGGCGACATGTCGGGCGACGTGTTCGGCAATGGTCTGCTGCGCTCGCGCAACTTGAAGCTCATCGCCGCTTTCGACCATCGCCATATCTTCATCGATCCCGATCCCGATCCAGCGGCGAGCTTCGACGAACGCAAGCGGCTGTACGATCTGCCGCGCTCGAGTTGGGCAGACTACAATCCCAAACTCATCAGTGCGGGCGGCGGGGTTTACCGTCGCGGCCAGAAGCGCATCGAGCTGAGTCCGCAAGCGCGCGCCGCACTCGGATGCCACGCCGACGCACTCGACGGCGAATCGTTGATTCAATGCATCCTGCGCGCGCCGGTCGATCTGTTTTACAACGGCGGCATCGGCACCTACGTTCGCGCGACGAGCGAGACCGACGCCGAAGTCGCCGACCACGCCAACGACGCGTGTCGAATCACTGCGCCGGAGCTTCGCGCGAAGATCGTCGTCGAAGGCGGCAACCTCGGCTTTACCCAAAATGCGCGCATCGAGTACGCGCTAGCCGGCGGACGCATCAACACCGACGCGATAGACAACTCGGCCGGCGTCGATATGTCCGATCACGAGGTCAACCTCAAGATCCTTCTCGAACCCGCGGTGGCTCGCGGCGATCTCACTTTCGATGCGCGCAACCGAGCGCTCGCCGCATGCGCTGACGAAGTCGCCGATCGCGTCATCTGTGACAATCGCGACCAGGTGCTGTCGCTCAGTCTTGAACAGCTTCGCAGCCGCACGCAGTTGAACGAGTTTCGCGATCACCTCCAGGCCATCGCGGATCGCGGCATCCTGACCGGGATGGCGCCAGCGATTCCGCCGCGCGAGGCGCTCCACGAACGCCACGCGCGCTACCCAGGACTCACCCGCCCCGAGCTGGCGTTGACCACCGCATACACCAAGATCGATCTCATCCAACGCATAGAGACCACGGTGCTGGTTGACGATTCGTACCTGGTCGGACGCTTCCTGCAGCCGTACTTCCCAGCCTCGCTCGCTGAGCATGCGCAGGTCGCGACGCATCGCCTCCGTCACGAGCTGATCGCGACGCGCGCCGTCAACGAACTGGTCGATTTGGCCGGCTCAACCTACGTGTTCAGCTTCGTGCGCGATCGCGGCGTCGCGGCCGAGGATGTCGTCCGAGCATGGATAATCGCGAACGACGTGCTTTCGATCCACGAGCGCGCCGCCGAGCTCAAGCGCAACGCCGACACGATCGCCGCCGAATCGGAGCTGGGCGCATTTCTCGCGCTCGAACACGCCTGCCGCAGCGCGACTGGATGGGCTCTCGGCGAATTGGAGCCGGCCACGTCGATCGGATCCGCGGTGACCCGCTTCAAGCCGGCATTTGAAAAGCTGTTCGCCGAATTCGAAACGATGCTCGCGGGGGCCGAGCGCGATCGTTTCGAGCGCCTCTACCGCGAGCTTCGGGCCGACGTGCTGGACGGCGAATTGGCGCATGGCCTCGCGCGCCTGGCTTTCGCGGATCACATTCTGAGCGTGCTGAGCCTGAGTTTCTCGCGTGAAATCGAACCCGCCAAAGCGGCGCACGCCTACTTCCAGCTAAGCGCTCAACTTAACTTCGCAACCCTCGAAGAGGCACTTCAATCGATCGGCACCGACGACCGATGGGAGCGGCGGGCCGCCAGCGAACTCGCCACCGAACTTCGCGCCGCGCGCATCGCGATGTGCCGAGCGGTGCTCGACGCAATCGCCGACGATCCTGATTTGAAGGTGGATGAATCGATCGAGCAGTTGAAGCGAGTCCGCGCAAACCGTTTCGCCGAAGTCACCAGCCTGTTCGACGAACTGAAATCCCTGGCAGCCCCGACCCTCCCAGCAATCCAGGTCACAATCCGCGCTCTCTCGCGCCTCGCCATATGATGTGCAGTTTTCTTGATCGCGATTGTAGCTTTCTACACCGCGATTGTTCCCCTTCCCTCGAGGGAAGGGGTTAGGGGTTAGGTTGCTATACTCGCTCGCAGCGCCTGCCTGATGCGCTCGATCACTGCCTCGCTATCGAGCATCGCTTCGTTCGAGAATCGCAGGACGCGTACTCCTCTGTTCAAGATACTTTTGTCGCGCGATTCGTCGTACTGCCACTTCTCTTCATGCACAGTACCGTCCAACTCAATGGCCAGCTTGGCTGCGTCAATAGAAGTCGACGATAAATCCTTCTATTACCTGCTGACGGCGGAAGTGAAACCCGTCGAGACCATTTTTCCGAAGGACCATCCAAAGGCCACGTTCGGCCGGAGTCATTTCGCTGCGCAATCGCTTCGCGCGGGCGAGTATGTCGGGCTCGACGTTTTGGCCGCGTACAATTTTCCTGCTGCAAGCCATCAGGTTCGCGGTTTGACCGAAAACCTAACCCCTAACCCCTTCCCTCGAGGGAAGGGGAACAATCGCGGGCGGGCTGATCGCTCGCTCCATCACGACGCCACCTGCGGCAATTGCGCCGCCGTCGGTTGCATCGATGTCTGCGCGGCAGAATCGACGCTATCCGCGACCCGCGGCTCTCTCAAATCCTGGTACAGTCTTAATCCCGCCGCGACCAGGAATGCGGTAGTCGCGAAGTTGACGCCGATCTCGGCCAGGCCGACCAGAAAGATCGTCGTCCCGAGAAATCCCGTCACCACCCCGACTGGCCCGAATAGCAGGCTCACCACCACGAACGCTCCTGCGGCCCACGTGTTGTATCCCGACCATACTGCGAGAAACACGACGATCCGTGTCGCGACCTTGAAGAAGCGCTTGCGCATCAGGTCGCGGCTGAACAGCAACGCGTGCCAGCTATGCTTCCCGTCGTAAATCAGCGCGTACTGCGCGAAGTACAACCAGGTGTAAATCAGCGCGCCGAGGATGATCATCAGCACCAGCGCGATATACGCCCACACTCCAATCGAGCCGGGCATGAACGTTGACGCTTCCTGGAACAGAAACAGCCCCAACGCCGGCGCGAGCAGTTGCAGAATCGTCACCCACACGAATCCCGGTACAAGTGGGATCGATCGGCGGTAAACTTCGATCGCCTCGTGGATGATCGTGGGCTCGCGAATTCCCGCCTGGATCCGCTTGAGCGAACACAACGTGACCAGAGTCACCTGCAGAGTGACCAGCCCGAAGATCAGATGTAGCGTCTTGGTGACCCACGGCGAGTACGGCTGCGGCTCCTGCAGCGGCGCGGGTGTCGGCGAGGGCGCCGGCTTGCTCGGCGTGTCGGCGCTATCGACCTGTGTGTAGCTGATATTTTGCGATCCCGGCTCGAAGGTCGTCGCCAGCCGGTATTGCAGATTCAACGCGTCCGGCAGCAGGCACAATGACGCCAGGAGCAGCAACGGCGCCAACACCACCGCCAGCACGGACCAATTTCCGCGCAGGTCGTTCACTGCATTGGCGAGATATATGAAGCTGCTTTTTAGGCGAACTGGATTCACGGCGCGTTAGAGGTTGGCATCCCCGACCAATCGAGACAAGTCCGCCGCATCTGGCAATGACCAGTCACGACTTCGATGATATAGTAACTGGAGAATCAGCCCACGGAGAATTGCACTCATGGCCGACGACGTACGCGCATCGAAAATCGAGATCGAGCATGAGAACAAATTGATTCGCCGACTACGCTTCCTGGTCGACCTGACCTTTGCGACGATCGCGCAGGACAACGAGATGACGCTCGACCTCGGATGGGAACACGTGCTCGCGCTCAAAGGCGCGGCGGTCGCGATGTTTCCCGGCAAGGAAGAGACATTCGATCTCGTCTATTTGCCGCGCTTCTCGCGTCTGCTCGCTGAGCGATTCGGCGCGAATTGAAGCTCGCGGGGCTTATCGCAAAGCCCGACGGCTCACTCGTCCGCGGGCAGGTCACCTTCACCGATCGGATCACCGCGCTCGATCCTGCTTCTCACCCAAGCGACGATTACATCCTGCCCGGATTCGTCGATCTGCAAGTCAACGGCTCGCACGGCATCGACGTGATGAACGCGTCCGTCGACGAACTCGCTATTCTGAGCCGACACCTCGCGCGCGAAGGCACCACCGCGTGGATGCCGACCGCGGTCACCGCGCCAATCGAAAAGATCGATAAGGTTCACGAGTCGATCGCGACTGCATTCGAAAATTCGCGCAACGACGACTCCGCCGACAGTGCTGCCATCCCCGGCATGCATCTCGAAGGCCCGTTCATCTCGCCGCTCCGCCTCGGCGCGCATCCCGCGCTCAACCTCGAGCCTCGCGGCGACGCTTTCGATCGAGTGCTCGCGATGCGCGCGCTACGCTTGATCACTCTAGCCCCCGAGCTGCCCGGCGCACTCGACGCAATTCGCAGACTGACCGCGCGCGGCGTGGTCGTTTCGATGGGCCACACCAACGCAACTCTCGACGAGGCCAACGCCGGCATCGACGCGGGCGCCCGGATGTTCACGCATCTGTTCAACGCGATGCGCCCGTTAAATCATCGCGATCCCGGCGTCATCGCCTGTGCCCTTGCGCCAAGCGCCGCGATCGCCGCAATCATCCCCGACAATGTCCACGTTCACCCCGCTATATTGCGTCTCGCGTTCGACGCGCGCGGCAGAGGCGGACTGATCCTCGTCACCGATAAAGTCGCGCTGGCAAAAACCGCCGGCCTGGAGAAAAAAGTCGGCCGCGCACGCGCCACGATTCGCGACGGGGCCGCGCGCCTCGATGACGGCACCCTCGCCGGCAGCATCATCTCGATGCTCGACGGCGTCCGCATCATGATCGAAACCGTCCACGTCAGCATCGCCGAAGCCGCTGTGATGGCCTCCACCGATCCCGCCAATCTCATCGGCGCCAACGATCGCGGCCGCATCGCGGTCGGCGCCCGCGCCGATCTAATCCTGCTCAGCCGGACCCTGGAGTTGAAATCTGTATTCGTCAGCGGCCGCGAGCTAACGTAATGCGAAACATTGAACCATCGACCGGAGCCAATACATGTCGCTGAATACCGCCTGCGTGGGCCGCGAATACCCGCCCGTCACCATCAACGTCACCCTCGACGCGCTCCAGAAGTACGCGCGCGCATACAACGATGATAACCCCAGTTTCTTCGACGCGAACCGCCCCGCCGGCATCGTCGCTCCGCCGATGTTCGGCGTCGTCGTCACTTGGGACGCCCTGATGAAAGCCATGATGGATCCCGACTTGCACGTTGATTTGCTGCGCCTCGTTCACGGCGAGCAGGATATGGAATTTCCAAATTTGATTCGCCCCGGCGACGTCATCACCGCTACCGCGAAAATTATTTCGATCGAGGCGAAGTCCACCGGCGAGACGATGACCGTCGAACTCAGCGCCACCAATCAAAAAGGGCAGCCCGTTCAGCGGACCCACTTTATTATTTTTATTCGAGGCGCTCGAAATCGCGACGCCGCATCCGCGGAGCCGCGCCCTGTCGAGCCTGATCGCGGCGCGCCGCTTTTTTCCGTCGCGCAAACCATCGACAAGGATCAGACCTTCCGCTACCGCGATGCCTCCGGCGATCCCAATCCGATCCACGTCGATGAGAACATCGCGAAGATGGCGGGCCTACCCGGCATCATCGTCCACGGCCTCTGCACAATGGCGTTTACCTCGAAGGTCGCGATCGACAAACTCTGCGCAGGCGATCCGACGCGTCTGAAGCGCCTGCGTGTGCGCTTCTCGCGACCAGTGCTGCCCGGCCAGACCATCACCACCAAAGTCTGGGCCGTCAACGAAAGCGAGCGCGGCGGTCGCAAAGTGTTCGCGTACGAGACTTTCAATCCCGACGGCCAGCCCGTCATTAAGGGCGGCATCGCCGAAGTCGCACCCTGATTTTGTGAAGATCACCATCGGCCTCTCGCTCTCCCTGACCGGCGAATACGCGCCGATGGGCCGGCAGGCCGAACTCGCGATTCGACTATTCATCGCCGACGCCAACGCCAGCAACGCGCTGCGCGTCGGTGGCCTGCGATGTGAGTTCGCGCTCGAATGCCACGACGACGCGAGCGATCCGATCCGATGCGCCGAGATCTATCGCATGTTATGCGGCGATCGGCGCGTCGATGTTATCTTCGGTCCGTACTCCAATCGCCTCGCACGCGTCGCCGCGCCCATCGTCGAACAATCCGGCCGCCTTTTTGTCAATCACGGCGGCGCCGGTGACGAACTATACGATCGCGGCTATAAGCTAGTCGTCGGAGTACTCAGTCCGGCAAGTGACTATTTGCGCGGCTTCGTCCGATTACTCAGTCAACTCAAGCTCTGGCGCAAACGGGTGGCAATAGTAGCATCGAAGACAGCCTTCGCTCGTGCGGTCGCGTCGGGCTTCGAGAGCGCCGCGGCCGAACGCGCCGCACGCCGCAAAGGAGTCCGCGTCCGCGTAAAATGGAACGGCGCATTCGACCCAGCTTCGACCCCCGCACGCCTTTTTCCAGCGCTCACCCGCAACCGCGTCAACGCTCTCGCGAGCGCCGGCAGCTACGATCACGATGTCGCCGTAATCCGCGCGGTCGCGGAGTCCCGCCTCAACATCCCGGTGCTCGGATGCGTAGCGGCCGGCGTCGCTCGCTTCGCGTCGGACCTGGGCGAACTATCGGAGGGCATCGTCGGTCCTTCGCAATGGGAGGACTCCGTCGATCTCGAACCCGCGCTAGGCCCGACACCAGCCGAGTTCGCGCGCCGAATGCGCGCAGCGGGCGCGGCCGAATCGTTCGACTATCCCGCAGCGCAGATCTACGCCGCTGGTCTCCTGACTGCCGCTGCGCTCGCGAGTGCCGGCCGATGCGACGACGCGATGCTTCGTGAAGCCTTCTCCGATTTGCGCACCACCACGATGTTCGGCGATTTCGCGATCGATCGCGTCACCGGCCGCCAGGTCGGCCACCAGATGCTGCTCGTGCAATGGCATCGCGGGCGCAAGGTGATCATCGTGCCCGAATCGCACGACGATTCCGGCTCACTGGATTTTCCTGCCGGATACCGGCTGATCCTTGCCGGATTCGAAGCTCTTCGTTTAACTCGTCCGGACCATTTGGACGACAGCGAAGACGAATCTAACGATCCCGACGCGGAGAAAGATGAACGCAATCACGATTAGCCTGAAACGCGGCAAGGTCCTCGCCATCGGCCTGATGTCCGGGACTTCGCACGACGGTGTGAGCGCCGCGATTGTCGAACTCGATGAAGTTGCGCGTCCGCCCGCGCGTCTGATCGCGTTTAACACTTTTCCGTACCCCGCACGCTTCCGCAAAGAACTGCTCGACGCTTCCGCCGACGAGAAAATCGGCGCCTCCGCGATTTCCACACTCAACTTTGCGCTCGGACGAGAATTTGGACGCGCCGCAATCGGGATCGCGCGTCGCTCGAACGTGCTACTCTCTGATGTGGCGTTCATCGGATCTCACGGCCATACCGTTTTTCATCTGCCTCCGCGCCGCACGCCACGCGGCCAGGTCGCCTCCACCTTGCAGCTCGGCGAGTCCGCGGTCATCGCCGCAGCCACCGGTGTTCCGGTCGTCGCCGACTTCCGCACGATGGACGTGGCACTGGGCGGCGAGGGCGCTCCGCTCGCACCGCTCGCTCATCTCTGGATGTTCGCCGACCCCAAGCGCGGCCGGATTGTGCAAAACATTGGCGGCATCGCCAACGCCACCTACATCCCTCCCCGCGCACGTCTCGGCCACCCCGACCTGATCGCGTTCGACACCGGACCCGGCAATGGCATGATCGACGCGCTCGCATCGCGAATCTCCGGCGGGCGCTTGCGAATGGACCGCGACGGGCGCATCGCGGCGAGCGGTCACGTCAGCGAGTCGCTGCTCGCAAAGATGATGCAACATCCTTACTTCCGTCGCCGCCCGCCGAAATCCACCGGCCGCGAGGAGTTCGGACCCGACCTGCTCGATCGCATCGTCGCCGACGCCCGCGGCATGAAAATCGTTGACCACGATCTACTCGCGACCGTCACCGCCCTCACCGCGCGCTCGATCGCGGACGCATGCCGCCGCTTCATCTCTCCGCGTGGTCCCGTTGACCAGTTAATCGTCACCGGCGGTGGTGCGAAGAATCCAACCTTGATTCGCATGATCGCGGCCGAGTTACCGGATATCGAAGTGATCACCGCCAAGGACGTCGGCGGCGACGGCGACGCGGTCGAGTCTGTCGCGTTCGCGATTCTCGGTTACCAGATGCTTCGCGGCCGCCAAGGAAATATTCCGAGCGTGACGGGCGCCCGGGCTCCCGCCATCCTCGGCAAGCTCACGCTGCCCCCGCGCCCACCAAGATGATTTCTGTCTTTGGTTCCCCTTCCCGCTCGGGAAGAGGTTACTCCCAACAATCCGGTTCCCCTTCCCGCTCGGGAAGGGGTTAGGGGTTAGGTTCTTCGGCTACGGCGGAGTGCCGTCTCACGCGCTCCGCTTATCCTCCGGCGCCTCGACGCCCGCTTTCGCCGCAGACTCGACCACCGCCGATCTGAATATCCCATGCGCCATCGTCGATTCCTCGCGATCCGCACGCGCCGCGTAGATTCTCATCCGTGCCTCATGCGCCGACTTGTCATCCGGCGCAGCCGCGACAGCCCAATCCGCCAGGTGACACGCGAGCACAACATCGCCTGCCGCGAGTTTCTCATTCGCTCGTGCGATCACCGGCGCTATGCCTCCTGCGAGCGCCGCGATCTCCCGCGCCCGCTCGGCGTCAGTCGCCGGTTTCAAATTCGACGGCGTGCCGTCATACCATCCGCCTTCCAACCGCCAGATATTGCGCACGATAAATTCGGGCTCATCGTAAACCGCCTGCAGCCAGGGCTTCTCCGCGAGATTCGCCGGCGGCTTGACCGTATGAATTACCTCGTCCAGCGGCGCGCCAGCATTCATCAGCACGATCGTCTGATCGTACAAACTTTGTAGATAGTTCGCGGTGTCGTTCAGCACCTGCCGCACCCGGATCGCGCCGAACACCGGGTAACCATGTCCCGGCACGAGTACTTCCGCTCCCAGCCGCGCCATCAGGCGCAGCGCCTCGGCCCATTCGCGCGCATAGCGTTGCGCCTTCTGCGGATTACCGGCGTTGGGCGCCGCCCAGATGATCAAATCTCCCGTGCACAGCACCTTGCGCTGCGGGATGAACACCCAGCAATGGTCGTCGGTCTCGCCGCGAGCATGATGGCATTCGAACTTGTCGTCGCCCGCAACTACATTCAACTGACTATCGAAGTAAGTATCCGGATATACATACTCAGTCGGCCACGCCGCCGGCCGATTGAACTGCCGCGTATTGACTACCGTGTTATAGCCACCGGTCCGCTTGTAGCGATCGAACCGCGCCGCGACTGCGCGATGCCCTACGACGCGCGGCCGCGCCACCTTATTCTTCTGCGCGTCCGCGACTATCGCCGGCATCCCGCAAGCGTGATCGACATGCCCATGCGTATAGATCGCCGTGTTCACCCGTTCCGGCGAGAACTGCCGAATCAGTTTCACCGTCGCGTCCTGGTTGAAGTAGCCGCCGGTGTCGATCAGCACCAGCCCCTCCCGCGTCTTGGCCGCGGTGACATTCGCAAACCAGCGGTAAAACATCACGCCGTCAGCAATTTCTTCGTACTCACCAGTCGGCAACAACGGATGAAACTGCCGAGTAGTAATCGCGCCCGTAAAAATCTTCTCCGATTGATCTCTTATGACACCCATGACCAGCGCTCTCTCCGCGATTGTTCCCCTTCCCTCGAGGGAAGGGGTTAGGGGTTAGGTTCCGATCCGATGCAGCTCCCTGATATGCACGATCTTCTCGTGCTCGACCCACGAGTACCGCTGATGCTGATCGATCAACCGCGCCTCGATTCCCGCTGCTCGCGCACCTTCGACATCGATCGAATAAATGTCGCCGGTAAATTTAACTTCGTCGGGACCGACCCCGAGCCGCTCGAGCGCGATACGAAAAATCCGCGGGTCAGGCTTCGCGACCCCGACGATGTGCGAGTCAATTATCACGTCGAAGTATTTCGCCAGCCCGAATCGCTTCGCATCCGCTTCGACCTGTCCCTCTGCATTCGACACAATCGCGAGCTTGTAGCCCGCCGACTTGAACGCCTCGAGCGCCTCGACAATTCCCGGCCGCACGACCCGCCAAAGCGTCGCCTCGCGATGTATCGCGCCGAACCTTGTCGCGTGCTCCTGAAATTCCTCCTCAGGAATTCCTGCCGCCGTCATCCAGCCGCGAAAGAAAAGTTCGTATGCCGCCGCAGTGGCCTGGCGGTTCCCGGGGCTCATCAGATGTCGATCGATCGCCGCGCGCCCCGCGTATTCCGCATGCTCGAGCGCGAGCGCGTCGAGCTTCCTTCCCTCCCGCGAGAACTCGCGCGCCAGCAATTCGAAATCCAGGAACGCGAGCGTGCCGCCAAAGTCGAACAGCAGCGCCTTCAGTTTTTCCTTCTTCTTCGAGCTCATTGGCGCTCCAGCTTAGCAGGGGAGCGCCGGTTCCTCCTCCTTAGTTGCATGGCAGCCAGTCAAAAAGATATGATTTTTCTGGAGATTTCCCGCCGCTTCGCAAAGTCCAAGGAGAAGTGATGTTCACCGGTATCATCGAAGACCTCGGCACCGTCGACAGCCTCAAGCCGACCGACCAAGGCGCCGTGCTTTCGATCCACACCTCGCTTCCAACTTCCGAAATCACAATCGGCGACTCGATCACCGTCAACGGCGCGTGCCTGACGGTGATTTCCCGGAGCCCCGGCCGCTTCGCGATGGACGTATCCGCCGAGACCCTGCGATGCAGCAGCCTTGGCGATTTGAAACCCGGCAGCCGCGTCAATCTCGAGCGATGCCTGACGCTGGGCAAGTTGCTCGGCGGCCATCTCGTCTCCGGACACGTCGACGGCATCGGCCGCATCGTGTCGATCAAACCCGAGGGCGATTCGAAACTTTTCACGTTCGAGATTGCTCCCGCGCAGGCGCGCTACCTGGTCGAGAAGGGCTCGGTCGCGATCGACGGAATCAGCCTCACGATCTTTTCGATCAAGGACAACAATTTTTCTGTCGAGCTGATTCCTCACACGCTGCGATCGACGACCCTCGGCTTCAAGCAGGTTGGCGACACCGTAAACATCGAAAACGACATGCTGGTCAAGTACGTCGAGAAAATTCTCACAATTCGCGCCGCAGCAACCCCCGCGTAGATACTGAAAAAAATGAGCCTGATGCAGATACCGCGCAAGATCGAATACGCACTGCGTGCGATGATCTATCTTGCCGACCATCCGGCGGGCGTGGCGCGCGGCACTGAAATAGCTACTCGCGAGCAAATCCCGAAGTACTATCTCGAAAAAGTCATTCGCGATCTGATGCGTCGCGGACTCGTTCACGCGCGTCGTGGTCCTGGCGGCGGATACCAACTCGCGCGCAAAGCCGACACCGTCACATTCCGCGATATCATCGAGGCGGTCGAGGGACCGATCACGCTCAACGTATGCACCGACGGCAGCAGCTCGTGCGCCTTGCAGCCGACCTGCCGCATGTATCGCGTGTGGGAGAAGGGCCAGCGCGTCCTGCTCGAAGTGTTCTCCGATACCTCGCTCGCCGAGATAGCAGCTTCCCGTCCTGCGCCGCCCCTCTGTCCTCCCGACGCACCCTCGATATCGCCCGCCAAGTCCCAGCCCGCGTAACCGAATTGAAAACGTTCTCCGCGCTCCACACGCGATTATTCCCCTTCCCTCAAGGGAAGGGGTCAGGGGTTAGGTTGCCCGGATTCCTCTCTTCTCCGGTCTTCTTCCCGTGACCAACATCGCACCCATCAACCTCGGCGACTTCAGCGACAAACCGCGACGCGGCGCCCCGGTCTTCACCGAGAAAACTTTCTACCTCGAGGAATTCTACGGCAAGAGTCTGCTCTTCGCGCTGATTCCTCCCGCTGGACAGCGCATCTCCGATTTCGATTCTCTGGTCCTGACGCTCCGCGAATTACGCCGCAATCAAACGCGATGCGTCGTGATCGTCTCGCCGAGCGCGCTCCCAAAGCTGATGAGGCGGCTGGGTAAGCTCGCGCCGAAGGAAGCGCCGCCCGTTTTCAATCCATCCGAAGGATTGCGCTCGCGGCCCTATCCACCCGATTCGGCCGTCGCCGAGATCTGGGCGAGGCTTCGCGCCGGTTCGATCGTGGTCGCGTCGATGAGCCGTGACGACGCCGATGATCTCACCGTTTTCGCGCGCGAGCTCGCCAGTCGCCTTCGCGTCTTCAAGCTTCTGATGCTCGATCGCCGTGGCGGCTTGCTCGACAAAGACGGCAACCGGCTCTCATTCGTCGAGGAACGTCGCATCGACCGCACGATGCGCAATATCCGCTCGCGCCCTCGCAGAGCCATCGTGCGCGCCGCACTCGACGCACTCGAAGACGGCGTCGGCTCCGTCAATCTGGTCGCACCGAGCGACGTTTACGAAGAGCTCTTCAGTTTCATCGGCGCCGGCACACTGTTCACCGAGATGCAATACGGCTTTGTCCGGCCCGTCTCGATCGACGACTTCGAGGAAGTCGAGGCACTGATTGTGCGCGGTCAGAATGAAGGTCTCCTGCTGCCGCGCACTCCCGAACAGATCGCGCAGATCCTGCCCTCCTGCTACGGCTACCGAATCGGCGACGAACATCTCGCTGGAATCTGCTCGCTGCTGACCGAGCCCTACCGCCGCGACCGCGCCGGCGAGATCACCGCGATGTACACTTTGACGCGTTTTCAGGGTGAGGGCGTCGCCGCCGTGCTGGTCCGCGAGATCCTGAAGGAAGCCGAAGCGCGCCGCCTCAAATACGTGTTCGCATGCACCAGTGACGATCGGGTGGCCGGGCTCTTCTCGCGCCTCGGCTTCAATCGCGCAAGTGCTCGCGATGTCTCGCAAGCGAAGTGGCGCGGCTACGATTCCTCACGCATCGAGAGCCTGAGCATATTGCGTACCGACCTCGACTGACTATTCGACTGAGTATCGATGCCTGCCAAACTCCCACCGGCCGCGGCCATCCTGGCGATCACTCTTGTCATCGCTGTCCTGACTCTTCATCGACTCGGCGCAGGCGACGTATGCACGGGCAACGAGGCCGTCGAAGGAGTTTTCGTCCAGCAGATGGTCGAGCATGGCCATCTATTGTTCCCGGTCGAGAACGGCAATGTCCCGATGTTCAAGCCGCCGCTGTTCCACTGGACCGCGGTCGCGATCGATCGCCTCGCCGGATTCCGCAAGGTGACCGCCGCAAATCTTCGTCTGCCCTCCGCTCTCTACGCAATCGCCGGCGCTCTTCTCACGATGGTCTTCGCGTACGAGATTCTCGGCTTCGACGTTGCGGTCCTCGCTGGACTTAGTCTCGCAGCGTCCTACCAGTACATCAGTCAAGGCCGTTTCGGCCGCGTCGATATGGCGCTGTGCTTCTTCGAGTCCCTCTCGCTGTTCGCTTTTCTGTGGTGGCTGCCCCGCGATGCGTCTGTGTCCGGTCGCGACGCGCGTTTCGAATCCAAGCTATCCGCGCTCTATCTCATGGCTGTCGCACTCGGATTGGGCGTGTTAGCCAAGGGTCCAGTCGGCGCAATTCTTCCGGGCCTATCGATCCTCATTTTCATGTTCGTCGAGCGTCGTGGACGTCAAATTCTCGCGATGCTCGATCCCGGCGCGATCATCCTCGGCGCCGCGATCGCTTCGAGCTGGTATATTGCCTGCTACTTCGGCGGACGGTTCGCATTCCTGAATCGTCAGCTCGACACCGAAAACGTCGGCCGCTTCTTCGGCTCGCTGGGCGCGATGGCGCCGTGGTACTACCTGAAACCCGTCCTGCTCAACTCCGCCCCACTGAGCCTGCTCGTACCAGTCGCCGCCACTTACGCATTACTCAGTCCATTACTCAGTAGTCAATCCGGTGCTTCTGCATCCAATCCTACCTCTCCCCAAGGGGGAGGTCGCGTCGCCGAAAGCGACGCGGGAGGGGTCGCCAGCACCACCGCAAGGTCCGATTCCTCACGCACCCGCTCAGCCGTCCGCCTCTTCGCGATCCTCTACTTCGCGACCGTCATCTTCTTCAGCATCGCCGCCTATAAACGCCGCTCGTATCTGCTCCCCGTATGGCCCGCCGCCGCCGTGATTCTCGCGTGGTGGATCGTCACCGTCCCCCGACCCGACTACCGCCGCGCCGCGAGCTGGACATTCGCCGCACTATGCGCCGGACTCGTCATTTTCAACTTCATCTATATACCGCGCGCGGAGATCCGCTCGTGCCGCGATGACTCATTCCGGCCCGCCGCCGAAGAGATCGCGCGCGTCGTCGCGCCCACCGACCCCCTCTATCTTTACGGATTTCACGAAGAGGTCGCGCCGCTCCTCTTCTATCTCGATCGAGACGCGCCCGTTATCGACGGCCGCCTGGGCGACGCGCCCCCCGGCTTCATCATCCTGCCTGCCCAAGTCTGGAAATCGCATCAGAACGAGGCGCTCGACTTCGAGCCCGTCCTCACCTCCGACCACGGCAGCCGCCACCTCGTGCTGATCAAGCGCGGCAAATCTTATGCGTCATTTCCGCTTCATTTCTTTGCCGGCCGCATGACCATCTTGTACCTTTCGCAATCAACCAGGTGATCGTTCACCATCCCGGTTGCCTGCATCATCGCGTAGCAGATTGTCGAACCCACGAACTTGAATCCGCGCCCGATCAATTCCTTGCTCATCGCATCCGACTCGATAGTGTGCGCGGGCACCTGCTTGAGCGCGCGCCATTTGTTGATCCGCGGCCGTCCATCGACGACTCGCCAGATGTATTCGTCGAAGGTGCGGAATTCTTTCTGCACGGCGAGGAAGGCTTTCGCATTACTGATAGTGGAATTGATCTTGAGTCGATTGCGAACGATCCCTTCGTTTGCCAGCAGTCGCGTAACGTCGCGATCTCCGAACTTCGCAACTCGCGCGGGATCGAATTCCTTGAAAGCCGTCCGATACGCGTGCCGCTTGCGCAAAATAGTGTCCCAGCTCAGCCCCGCCTGCGCTCCTTCGAGCGTGATGAACTCGAACCACAGCCGATCGTCATGCACCGGCACGCCCCACTCTTCATCGTGGTAGCGAATCGCGAGTTCATTGCGGGCCCACGCACAACGCATAGATGAAACCTCAAGAGTGAGCTCCTGAATTGCCTCGCCCTTCGTGGGGAGCGGCCGACGCGAGACCTTGAGCGGCGGGTGAGGGACCGAATTTTCCGAGGTTCCGAACGTGCGGCGCAACAGACAATCGCGCCGCACAGATGTCCCTCACCCTAACCCTCTCCCCTCGTGGGGCGAGGGAACAGACTACGCGCCTGCGGCGCTGCGCTGCACCGGCTCCTGCTCGGCTTTCTCCGCGGACTTCTCCGCGCATCGACGCTTCATCTCGGCAAACGCGTCGTCGACGAAGGCCTTCATCAGCGCAACATCGGGCATCACGCGCGGATCAGCCATCATTCCGAAGTATAGATTCTTATAGTAACTGAGTATTGCGACTGCATACCCCATCGTCGCGCCGAGCGGCACCAGCGGTACCATGTCCAGGCACAGATGACCGTTGATGTACTGCGGCACTTGCACGCCGGGCACGTTGGTCGCGATAAAGTTTATTCCGAATGCGGGCAGCCCGAAGCCGTCGGGCCGCGGCTTCCAGTCGGTCCACTTCGCCATCCGTCCTGCGACGTCCATCATCGTGGTCGCCGCGCGTGCTGCCGGTCCGATCATGCTCGGCGGAATCGCGTCGCCTAACCCCATCAAGGATTCCAGAGCCTGCGCCGAGCCCGCAGCCTTAATTCGCTCGGTTTCCTCATGGATCAGTTTCAGCCGCTCGATAATATCCATCGGCGCCGCCGGCGCGGTCGGGAACATCATCGACACGCGATTTCCCAGCGAACTCTTTTCGCTCTTGTGCCGCACATTGACCGGGCATCCGATGCACAGTTGCTGTCCCTCGACTTCGTACCCATGATGCTGCAAATAGCGCGCGGCGCCTTCGGTCAACATTGCCAGTACGACGTCGTTCACCGAACCGCCGAACGCAGATCTGATAGCGCGGAAATCCGAAAAGGACTGACGCGTCCATGCCACGATGCGATCCTGGGTAACCGGCGTCGAGTTCCACGGCGTCGCGACGATTCGCCGCGTCGCGAGCTCGGTCATCACCCGCGATGCTTCCGCGAGCTGGCGCGCGCGCTCGGTCACTGACGCCGGATCCTCGATCGCTTCGACCACCGTGTTGATCGTCGAGTTTACCGTGCTTTGAATCTGATCGCGCAACGCCTCCCCAAATCGCCGTATCAGGCTCGATGGGCGCGCTGCCACCCAAGGCGTGGGCGGCTGCGGGACATCGTCGGGCTCGGCGCGGAAGTCGTACATCACCTTAAGCAGCTCGACTCCCGACACGCCGTCGACCAGGCAGTGATGCACCTTCCACATCAGCGCAGTCCGATTTCCGTCCAGGTTGTGGAACGTATGCAGCTCCCACAGAGGGCGTTTTCGGTCGAGCGGCGTCTGGTAAACGCGCATCATTTCGGCCAGCGCGTCGCCTTCGCTCATCGAGTCGGGCAGCTCGTGGCGAAACACATGGTTGTCGACCGCAAATTCCGGGTCGTCCTCCATCACGGCGTGCGCGAGGTTAAGCGGAACTTCAGTGAGGCGCTGCCGATAGCGCGGGACCAGATGCATCCGCTCTTCGAAATGCCCGAGCAGCCCGTTGAAATCGACGCTGCCCTCGAACACTCCGATCGAACCAATATGCAGCGGACCGGTTTGCGATTCGCCGTAGATAAAAGTTGCGTCCTGCGTCGACAGCCGATAGCTGTCGGCCGATGGAAATGTTGAATTGTCGGCCATTCGAACTCACCTCCTGGCCGGATTTCCCTCTGGCTTGGGCCACGGCTTGGTGCCCCGTCCAAGCCGAGAAAATCCTGGAAATGACAAGTGCCGCAGACTCGGAAAGTTTGGCAGGCATGGTCGCCGAAGTGCAAGCTGATTTTTTGTCTTCTGCGGCGCTTGCTGAACCGCCCGCGCTGATCAAGGATAGCGCTCGCGCGAGGTTAAGTGCGCCTTACGAGTTTTCTCGACGGCAGCGCTTGCCCCTAGGAGTTTCGCCGGAGGTTTCAATGACCGAGCAGATCAAGACTAATCGCCCTTATCCAATTCAGCTCAAATTGCACGACGGCCGCAGCGCCACGATTCGCGTGATGGAGCCCCGCGACCTCGACAAGATTGTTGATTTCGCCAAGGACCTGCCCTCCGACGACCTGCTCTTCCTCCGCACCGACATCACCGACCGCAACCAGGTCAAGACCTGGATTGAAAACATCAAGGCCGGTCACACCATCACGCTACTCGCCGAAATCGATGGCGAGCTGGCCGCCTACGCCAGCGTCCACCTCGATCAGGCACGATGGACACGGCGGGTCGGCGAAATACGGGTAATGACCTCGTCGCGCTATCGCGGCGCGGGACTCGGCCGGCGCCTCGTAGCTGAAGTATTCGATCTCGCGCGATCGCTCGGCCTCAAAAAGATCACAGCGCAGATGACCACCGAACAGGCGGCCGCGCGCGCCGCATTCGAGCGCCTTGGTTTTCAAGTGGAAGCGATGCTCTCGGACTGGGTCGAGGACCGCCACGGCCGCTCCCGCGACCTGCTGATAATGACTTACGACGTAGCCGGCTTCTCCGACCACGTCGTCGCCTGATTTAGATTCCGGGCGCGAGCGCCTGCGTCACCACCAATATCCTGAACGTCCCCGCAACCGGCACCGGGCGCGGATGCTCCGCGTTCGACCCCGGCGGAAACGTCAAGTCCGCCGTCGGCAGATAAATCAGCGTGCCAGTCGGATCGAGCGCCATCGTCCGCGCACCCAGTTGCGTTTGCACCACCTGCGCGAGTTCGTACTTGTCCATAGACACCTCGCGAATGATCGTCAACGTCCCGTCGCCGCAACTCGCGAACACCAGGCCGTCGCGGAATGCGGTCGCGTCGACGAATGCGCCGATGGGAAAATCGGCCACGATCTTTCCATCGTCGGCGTTCATCACCATCAGCTTCTTATTTCGACATCCGATGAACAGCCGCCGCGTCGCGCGATCCATCGACATCCCGGTCGGCCTGCTGCCCGGCGCCGTCGGCCATCGCGCGATGACCTTCATCTGCTTCGTATCGACGACCGCGACCTCGTCCTTGTCCGCGATATTGACGTAGACCTTGCCCTGCTCGTCAGCGACCGCGAATTCCGGTGACCCGCCCAAATCCACCGTCGCTGCCGGCTTGCCGCCGTTCGGATTCACTTCGGGCGCAATCGCGACCAGCTGATGGGCATCGCCGCACATCACCAGCACGCGATTGCTGGAGCGGTCATAGATGATACCGTCGGCGTCATCGGCCGCCGGCACCTTGCCGAGCACCGCGTGAGTTTTCAGATCGAAGATCAGCACCGAGCCGCTGCCGCCATCGCTGATAAATCCGCGCCCCACGTCCGGCACAATCGCCACGCCGTGAGATCTTTTCTGTCCGCCGATATCGGCGACGACCTTTCCGGTCGACGCCTCGATTATCATCGTATGAGTCACACGGGTTACGTATAGGTCTCCCGAATGGAGCGTCGCGTAGTCCCATCCACCGTCGCCGCCAACCTTGAAGGTCGCGGTCAATTTGTAGTTGGGCGTTCCCGACTCCGCCAGCGCATATCCGGATGCGCTCAAAGCAAGGACCAAAATCGAGAAACCAAAGAGCCAGGTAAAATAATTCTTCATATTTTTTTCTTAATGCCGGGTGCAGGGATCACCCGAGCAAACGATCCATCAACCTCGCACGGCAACTCGATCACCTGCACCACCGCATCGACGTTCAATTCCCCGTACAGATGAGGAAACAACTCACCACTCGATTCGCCATGGTTCATTTTGGGCGCCTCATACCTCAATTCCGCCGTCAACCGCGATTCATCGACACATAGCACGACCAGGTCATCTTGCCCGCGATAGAACCTGTTAGCAGTACCGATCAGCTGCGCGCTAGTTGAGCAATGAATAAATCCCTCATCCCTCAGACTGGCCGGCGCATAGGTCCCGTGCGCGACCGCGAGCATCCATTCACTGCGCTTGACGATATGGCAGATCACGTCTTGGTCGGCGCGTGCTGGTGCACCTGGTATTAGGACGTCGGCTCGTTTCTGAAGTTACGCCAGATCGAAGAACAGCACTTCGGCGGGGGCGTCAGCGACGATCGTCAGTTTCTCTTCGTCGCTGATTGCGGCGCCGTCGCCTTCTGCGAGGGCAGTGCCGTTAACGGTGACCGCGCCGCGCGCGACTTGCACCCATCCGTGACGGCCCTTCTTGAGATTCGTCGCGACGGTCTGTCCGCGCTCGAGCTTTGCGACCGACAGCGCCGCGTCCTGATGAATTTTCACAGACTGATCGCGGCCGTCGGTAGTTCCTACCGGCGCGAAGCCGCCGTGCGCTTTCTTGTCGTCGATAGTTTTCTGCTCATAACCGGGCGCGATGCCGGCCGCGGCAGGGACGATCCAGATTTGCAGAAAATGAACCGGCTCGGTTTTCGAATGATTGAATTCGCTGTGCGTGATTCCGGTGCCGGCGCTCATCCGCTGCGCTTCGCCGGGACGAATCACCGATCCAGTGCCGAGGCTGTCCTTATGCTCGAGCGCGCCTTCCAGAATGTAGGTGATGATCTCCATGTCGCGATGCGGATGCGTGGGGAAACCCGCTCCCGGGCGAACGCGATCCTCGTTGATGACGCGCAGCGTGCGAAATCCCATCTCGGCCGGATCGTAGTAGTCGCCGAACGAGAACGAGTGGCGGCTGTCGAGCCAGTCGATTTTCGTGCGTCCACGGTCAGCCGACTTGCGTGGAGTAATCATGGTAGCCTCCTCAGGCTGCTTTGGCGGCCGGCTTCATCTTGAGGCGAATCGGCATGTGCTTGATCCCTCCGACGAAGCTCGAGCGCAGCCGCTCCACCGGACCCGCAGACTCGACGTGATCGAGACGCTTGGCCAGCTCACTGAAAATTATCTTCAGCTCCAGCCGCGCCAGGTTCGCGCCGAGGCAGAAATGCT
The DNA here is from genome assembly GCA_963794325.1 of uncultured delta proteobacterium. Classification (GTDB taxonomy): domain Bacteria; phylum Desulfobacterota; class Binatia; order Binatales; family Binataceae; genus Binatus. The sequence goes on from CAWCDG010000004.1 coordinate 968,651, forward strand.
CGCCGATGCCGAATGCGATATGCGGATTCGGATCGCGGCTGATGTCGAACTTGAAAGGATCGTTGAAAACTTCTTCGTCGCGATTCCCCGACGGGTAGAACAGGCATACCGATTCGCCGGCTTTGATCTTCTGCCCGCGAACGACGGTATCTTCGGTCGCGGTCCGCGCGAACTGGATGACCGGCGTCGTCCATCGCACGATCTCTTCGACTGCCGAGTCAATCAACTCGGGATGCCGTTTCAGCTTCTGCCATTCGCCCGGATTGTCGATGAAAGCCTGCAAGCCGCCGGTAGTTGCGTTACGGGTCGTCTCATTGCCCGCTACCACCAGCAAAAAGTAGTACGACAGCATCTCGAACTGCGGGATCGGCTGGCCGTTCACCTTGCCGTTGGCGACGATACTGGTGATGTCGTTGGTCGGATGCTTCATCCGCTCGGCCACCATCTCGCTGAAATACTGGAACAGGCCGAGCCGCGAGCGATCCATCGTCTCCTGCGCGCTGGTACCCGCCTGAAACTCGGGGTCGCCGCCGCCGATCGTCTCGTTGGTCCATCGGAAGAGCTGCTCCCAATCCTTGTGCGGGACGCCGAGCAGTTCCGCGATGACGGCGAGCGGAATCTTCGACGACACGTCGGTCACGAAATCGCATACGTCGCGGCCGGTCACGTCGTCGAGCACCTCGCGCGTGATGTTCTCGATTTCGGGCCCGAGCGGACTTACTCCGCGCGGCGTGAAGTGGCGATTGACGACGTTGCGATATTCACCGTGGTCGGGCGGATCCATGTCGAGCAGATGGCGGAACGGCGGCGTCGGACTCTCCTGGAACCCTTCTTCCTGGACGAAGATGAGCAGGCGGGGACCGTTGAGGAACAGCCGCGGCTGCTTCGAGATCGCGATAATGTCGGCGTGCTTGGTGATCGCCCAGAATGGATCGGTCTTAGGATGCTCGCACCAGAAAACCGGTTTGTGCTCGCGCAAGTAGGTCCACTCGCGATGCGGGTAGCCGCTTTTCATGTAGTGGTCGGGACCGATGATGTTTAACGACTCGAGTGAAAGGGCCTGTTCAGATTCCATTGAAAGTGTCTCCGCGAGTTCGCGAGTTCTGTTTCGACTTCGCAATTCTGACCTTTCGCGCGCAATGAGTCATCTAGTCATCGGTGACCGTGATGGCCTGGCGGGGGCATAGGCGCGCGGCCAGCTTGAGCTTGTCGCGCATGCGTTCGGGCGGATTGTCGATCAGCAGGTGGCTCTTGTCGTCGTCGCGCACCTCGAAAACTTCCGGCGCGGCCTCCTGGCATTTCATATTTCCCTCGCACAGCTTCTGATCGACAACAACCTTCATCTGACTAATCTCCTCTTCCTTTCGCCGCGCAAAAATGCGGCCCGAAAAAAGCGATCATATAAGAGGATAGTTCTTGCGACTAGAAGCGCGAATCCGCCCTGAAAGTAATCCGGGATGCACCGGCGACAGAGGTGCTAGGGACGGACATCTTGATATCATTTTGTGTGGTGAAGATGACTGAAAGATAGCAAAATAAGGAATTAGCTGCCCTCATTGTGCTTTAGGGAACGTTGGTTATAACCCGAATACTTGCGCAGTGACAGTCTTTCCTGCGATACCGAACGGTATGTTGGTTCGCTCGAATCGCAGCCCGGAGGATCAGCCATGTCATACGATCTGATTATCAAAAATGGAACGGTGATCGACGGTACCGGCGCCTTTCGACGACGCGCCGATGTCGCCGTCAAGGACGGAAAGGTCGCGGAAATCGGCAAAGTCACCGACGGCGCCGCCGAAACGATCGATGCGTCCGACCTGATCGTCTCGCCCGGCTTCGTCGATCCACATACTCACTACGATGCGCAGATCTGTTGGGATCCTCTAGTCAGTTGCACCTCGTGGCACGGCGTTACGACCGTCGTCATGGGAAATTGCGGAGTGGGTATTGCTCCTTGCAAGCCCGCGGCGCGCGAAGTGGCGGCGTGGGACCTCGTCAACGTCGAGGCGATCCCGTTCGAGGCGCTGTCGAAAGGAATCTCGTGGGAATGGGAAAGCTTTCCGGAATTTCTCGGGGCGGCGGAGCGGCGCGGCGCGGGAATCAATCTCGCGTTCCTGGCGCCGCTGACTCCGTTTCGGCACTACGTGCTCGGCGATGAGTCGATGGAGCGGGAGGCGACCCCCGATGAGACGGTGCGGGTCGCCGGGCTTTTGCGCGAGGCTGTCGATGCGGGTGCGTTCGGATTTTCCACCACCACGCTGCCGCAGCATATCGGCTACCAGGGACGTCCGCTCGCTTGCCGCCTCGCGTCAACTGACGAGCTGAAGGCCTATGCCAACGTGCTGCGCGACGCCGGTCGCGGCGCGATCGAAGTGGCGCTCACCCGGCGCGCGGGCCGTATGTCCGAGGACGAAGAAGGACTCCTGGAATTTCTTCTCGACGAGAGCATGCGCCCGGTCACTTGGCTCGCGATGGCGAGCCGCCCCGACAAGCCCGAGGCCAGTGCCGACACTCTCAGAAGGCTCGAGCCGCTAATCAAACGCGGCGGCGTCCCGCAGGTGCTGTGCAAGCCGTTCGTGGTGCAGATGGATCTGCGCAATCCGTTCTCCTTCGCCGACATGGAGCTGTGGGGACCAGTCTTCAATCAGCCGCTCGAGAAGCAGAAACAGTTCTACCGCGACACGGCGTTTCGTGGCGCGTTTCGCGAGGAGCTCAAGCGGCCACATCTGTTCCAGGGCAAATGGAATCGGGTCGAGGTGCTCGAGGTCGCGAGTCACGCACTGAAACAGTACGAGCGCAAGTCGGTTGGCGAAATCGCCGAGATGCGCCACGAGGATCCGCTCGACACGTTCTTCAATCTCGCACTCGAAGACGATCTGAACATCCAGTACACGATGCAGCAGTATCACGAGGAAGGAATTCAGCGGCTGATTGCGGACCCGCGCACTATGATCGGGCTGTCCGACGGCGGCGCGCACGTGAATATGCTGTGCGACGCGGGCTACTGCACGTACCTGCTCGGCACGTGGGTGCGCGAGCGCCAGGCGATGACCCTGGAGAATGCAATCAAGCGAATCACGTCGGAGCCCGCCGATTTCTTCGGAATCAAGGATCGCGGACGGCTCAAGGTCGGGATGCCGGCTGACGTCGCAATCTTCGACGAACGCAAAATCGGCTCAGCCAAGCGCGCGCGCATGCAAAACGACCTGCCCGGCGGCGGCCGCAGACTCGTGATGCCGGCGGAGGGCGTCGAATACACAATCGTAAACGGCGACGTCCTCTACGAACACGGTCACCATTCCGGCTACCTCCCAGGCCAGGTGCTGAGATCCGGTGCGCAGTAGTCCGGCCAGTCAACAAGGGGCGGCGTCCCACTCTTGCGATTGTTCCCCTTCCCTCGAGGGAAGGGGTTAGGGGTTAGGTTATCTTGAATAGCCTGAATCTCGGACCACGAAGTACGTGCATCGTTCCCTCCCTTATTTTTTCTGTCATGCTCATGATCGATGTTCCGATTCTCACTGATCATTGCGGTCCTCATTATGACCTCGACAATTCCAGCACCGCCCACTCTCGCCCAACTCCCGCCGCTGATTCCGCGCGATACGCTGCTCGGGAATCCTGAGCGCGCCAATCCGCACATTGCGCCCGACGGCAAACGGCTCGCGTGGCTGGCGCCCGATGATCACGACGTCCTGCAAGTGTGGGTGCAGACGATTGGCCGGCACGATACGCGCGTCGTCACCGCTGACAAGAGCCGCGGAATCCATACCTACGGATGGGCCTTCGATTCGAACACGATCCTCTACTCGCAGGACGCCGCCGGCGACGAAAACTTTCACGTGTTCGCCGTCGATCTCGACTCAAACAACGTTCGCGATTTGACGCCTTGGCAAGGTGTGCGCGCCGAGACCGTCGCGTCCAGCCCGAAATTTCCGGAGCGGATACTGGTCGCGCTTAATCTGCGTGATCGCAAGTTGATGGATGTCTATCGAATCGATCTGCTGACCGGCGCCGTCGCGCTCGACACAAAAAATCCTGGCGACGTCGGCGGATGGCTGGCCGACGACGACCTGCTAGTGCGCGCGGCCACCATCACCACACCGGACGGCGGCACCGAAATCCGGATTCGCGACGGCGCGGACGGCCCTTGGCGCACGTTGATGAAGGCCTCGATGGAGGACAACCTGGTCGCGCTGGATCTCACCAAGGACGGGCAAATCGCTCATTCTAAGCACCTCGATCGGCACCGACACCGCGCGGCTGGTGCGCCACGAAATTGCTTCCGGCAAGGAAACCGTCATCGCGCGCAGTGACGATGCGGACTTGAGCGACGCGGTCATTCAACCGACCAGCCACGTCGTGCAAGCTGCGGCGTTCGACCCCGGCCGCAAGCATTGGACGGTCGTCGATCCCTCGATTCAGGCCGACTTCGACGCGATCGCGAAAATCTCGGACGGAGATTTCAGCGTCGTTGACCGTGACCTCGCGGATAAGACGTGGCTCGTTTCATTCGACAGCGACCGCGCGCCGACCCGCTACTATTCCTGGGATCGCGCATCGAGGAAAGCGACGTTGCTGTTCAGCGTCCAGCCCAAACTCGACGACGCGCCGCTCGCTCCGATGAAGCCCGTGGAATTCACCGCGCGCGACGGAATGAAACTCAACGGTTATCTCACGCTGCCGGTCGGCGTGCCCGCGAAAAATCTCCCGATGGTGCTCGCGGTGCATGGCGGCCCGTGGGCCCGCGACAATTGGGGCTTCGCTCCCTACACCCAACTACTCGCGAACCGCGGCTATGCCGTACTGCAGGTTAATTTTCGCGGCTCGACCGGATTCGGAAAGAAATATCTGCATGCCGGCGACCGCGAATGGGGCCTGACGATGCAGAGCGACCTCACCGACGGCGTGAAGTGGGCCGTCGCTCAGAACATCGCCGATCCGGCGCGTGTCGCAATATTCGGCGGTTCGTACGGCGGCTACGCAGCGCTCGCCGGCGCGGCATTCACCCCGGATGTCTATCGATGCGCGGTGGACGAATGCGGCCCGTCGAATCTGTTCACCCTGCTGGCCTCGATACCGCCTTATTGGGCAGTCATGCGCTCGATTTTCGATACCAGGGTTGGTAATCCCGAACGATCCCAAAGACAAGGAACTGCTGAGGACCGCGTCGCCGCTGTTCTCTGCCGACAAGATAAAAATCCCGATGCTGATCGGACAGGGCGCAAACGATCCGCGAGTAAAGCAGGCCGAGGCCGAGCAGATTGTCGACGCTATCGCGAAGCATCGCGGGAGCGCGGTGTACGCCTTGTATCCCGACGAAGGGCACGGTTTCGTCCGGCCCGAGAACCGGCTCGATTTCACCGCGCGCATGGAAAAATTCCTCGCCGATAATCTCGGCGGCCGCTACGAGCCGATGAAAGGCGATCGGATTCCCGGCTCGACTGCGAAGATCCGTGTCGTTGGCGCATCACGCTAGATTCGCGCAGACACTTCAGCGATCAGTTGTGCTATGAAAAAATCGAGGGTGCGCTGACGACGCGCTGTTGAGATCCACCTAACCAGGAGAAATCGCCATGGCCGAATTCGGAATCTCGATGTTCCCGACTGACTACGCAATCCAGCCGATCGAACTCGCGCTCGCGGCGGAAGAACGCGGCTTCGAGTCGATGTTCTTCCCCGAGCACACGCACATCCCCGCGTCGCGCAAGACCCCGTGGCCCGGCGGCGCCGATCTGCCCAAGGAGTACTGGCATACGCACGATCCGTTCGTCGCGCTCGGCGCGGCGGCGGCGGTCACCAAAAAACTCAAACTCGCCACCGGAGTATGCCTGGTGATCGAGCGCGATCCGATAACGCTCGCGAAGGAAGTCGCGTCGCTCGACATGATTTCCGGCGGCCGCGTGATCTTCGGAATCGGCGCCGGCTGGAACGTCGAGGAGATGGGGAATCACGGCGCGGATTTCAAACGGCGCTGGAAAATCGTCAGAGAAAAAATTCTCGCGATACGCCAGATCTGGACCAAAGAGGCGGCCGAGTTTCACGGCGAGTTCGTGAACTTCGATCCCATCTGGTCGTTTCCCAAGCCGGTGCAACCCGGCGGACCGCCGATTCTCCTCGGCTCGCAATCGCCCAAAACCTTCGATCGGGTCGCCGAGTATTGCGACGGATGGATGCCGATAAATTTCCCGCGCTACGATCTCGCCGCCGGCCTGAAGGCGCTGGCCGAAGCGGGCAAAAAAGCGGGCCGCGGCAAACTTCCGGTCTCGATGTTCGGCGTCGGCCCGAACGAGGAACACATCAAAAAGTTCCTCGACCTCGGCCTCGACCGGCTAATCTTCGCGTTGCCCCCCGCGCCGCGCGACAGTGTACTGCCGTTGCTCGACAAGTACGCAGACCTGAAGTCCAAGGCGCGCTGAAACGCGAGGAATTTCCTCTCTAGCGCGGGCCGCTTATTTCTAGTCGCTAGCCCTTGACTGACTTGGTCGAGATCTTTAGTCTAGCCACCCTATCGACTAAAATGCTTTCGAAGAAGTCGAAATACGCCCTCAAGGCGATGCTGGTTCTGGCCAAAGAATACGGCCAGGGGCCGGTGCTGATATCCGATATGGCGCAGCGCGAGGGTATCCCGCGCAAGTTCCTCGAGCTCATACTGCTCGAACTCAAGAACCAGGGGCTCCTGCAGAGCAAGAAGGGGAAGGGCGGCGGGTATTTCCTCGGACGCGAGCCCCGCGCGATTAGCGTCGGGCACATTGTACGCGTCCTGGACGGGCCAATCGCACCTTTGCCTTGCGTCAGCAAAACCGCTTACATGCGATGCCGCGAGTGCCGCGACGAGCGCAGTTGCGGAATCCGGATCGTGATGAAGGAAGTGCGCGACGCGACCGCGAAGATAATGGACTCGACTTCGCTCGAGGACATGCTAAAGCGCGTCGAGGCTGTGGTCACTGGCAACGAATCATTGAGCTTCGCGATTTGAAGTAAGGTGAACTCTTTTTTTGAAGACTAGTCTAGTCATCTAATAGGATAGATTATGAAACCAGATTCTACTCTGACTAGCCGGCGCGATGTTCAATCTGAGCAAGACTCGGGCAACGAAAACGAGATTCTCCGGCGTATCGCCATCGCGATCAGCGGCGTGCGCTTCGGCTCGGTTGAGGTCGTGATCCAGGACTCGCGCGTCGTGCAGATCGAGCGCAAAGAAAAATTTCGCTTTGACAAGAACGGTCGTGGATAGCTCATTCGGATCGAACTGTTAGCCCGGACCAGGGAAGGATCCGTGGCCGCTATGACAGAGCCGTTAATCAACCACCGCGAGCTGACCGGACATCCGGAAGTTCCCCAAACGATGAGGGGCTTCCGAGATGAGAAAATGCACTTTGCCGATCCTGCCGGTCCTGCTGGCGGTGGTAATTACCGAGATGATTTTCGCCGCCGGGCCGGCGCGTGCGCAGTCGAGCGTCGCGGCCGATCCGAAGGATCAGGAAATCCAATTGCTCAAGACAGAAATCAACCAGCTCGAGCACCGGGTCGACACGTTGGAAGGACTTGACCAGAGAGTGAAAGTGATCGACCGCAAGCTCGAGGTGCAGGCGGAAACCGAGCACCAAAAGTCGCTCGAAGCGCCGATCGTAAAGGTCGGCGCCGAAGGATTCTCCCTGTCGTCGCCGAACCACGATTACAACATCGGTTTCGGTGGAATCATCCAGGGCGACGGCCGCTTCTTCTCCAGTGGCAGCGACAAGAACGTCGGCAGCACATTCTTCCTCAACCGGGTGCGCCCGATTCTGACCGGCTCGGTGGCCAAGTACTACAACTTCAACATCACGCCCGACTTCGGCCAGGGCAGGGTCACGCTGCAAGACGCCTACCTGAATATCACCTATTGGGATTATGCGAGTCTCAGGTCCGGCAAGTTCAAAGCACCGCTCGACCTCGAGCGCTTGCAGTCGGACCGCGATCTCATGTTCAGCGAGCGTTCGGAGATCCAGAATCTGGTCCCGAACCGTGACACTGGCGCCGACCTTCACGGCAAGCTTCTGGATGGCCGCATCTACTATGACGCCGCGCTGATGAACGGAGTGCCGAACAACACCGCCGCAGACACCACAGATCTCGACACCAATGACGGCAAGGATTTCGTCGGCCGTATCTTCGCGACACCTTTCGAACTCAGCGAGAACCAATGGCTCAAAGGTCTCGGCTTTGGCTTCGCCGGCTCTTACGGCGACGAGCGCGGCAGCACGACGTCGGTCTACAGGACCTACGGCATGAGCACCTGGTTCTCGTACAGCAAGGGCGTGACCGCGTCCGGACTGCGCGCCCGTATCGAGCCCCAGCTCTACTACTACGCGCGCGGTTTCGGCTTGATGGCCGAATATGCGCAGGATGAGCACTCGCTGAATCGGTTCACCACGGTCGGCAAGCCAGCGAGGCTCATCAACCGAACCGACACGTTCACGGACACCGGCTACTTCGCGCAGGCGTCCTACCTGCTGACCGGCGAAGACGCGAGCTACGGCTGGGTCAGGCCATACAATCCGTTCGACCCGCGCAACGGACATTGGGGCGCATGGGAGTTGGCGGCCCGAATCAGCAACGTTGCCACGCAGAGCCGCCAGTTCCAGCTCGGCTTCGCCAATCCGAGCGTATCCGCGAAAGATGCAACTGAGTTTGCGTTCGGCGTCAACTGGTACCTGAACTCAAACGTCAAGTGGCAGTGGGACTACGCCAATACCTTCTTCAACGGCGGCGCGGGTACCACCGCCGAGCCGAAAGATCGGCCGAACGAAAGCGTGTTCGAGTCGCAACTGCAGATCACGTTCTGAGGTCACGATGTCAGGTCGCAAATTGAAATTTACCTACGCGCTCGCCGCCATCGCGATTGCGGCGAGCGTTACTTTCGGCGCTCGCGCCGCGCGCGCAGCTCAAATCACACTGCTTAACGTATCGTACGATCCGACTCGCGAACTCTACGAAGCTGTCAACGCGCAGTTCGCCAAGGATTGGAAAGCGAAGACCGGCGACGACGTCACCATCGACCAATCGCACGGCGGCTCGGGCAAGCAGGCCCGCGCCGTGATCGACGGCCTCGAGGCCGACGTCGTGACGCTCGGCCTCGCGGGCGACATCGATGCGATCGTCGAGAAGGCCGACTTGCTGCCGCCAAGCTGGCAATCGCGCCTGCCCGACAACAGTTGCCCCTACACTTCGACCATCGTGCTGCTGGTGCGCAAGGGAAATCCGAAGAACATCAAAGATTGGGATGACCTGGTGAAGCCGGGCATTTCGGTAATCACGCCGAATCCGAAGACCTCAGGCGGCGCGCGATGGAATTTTCTCGCCGCGTGGGGATACGCGCTGAAGAAGAACGCTGGCGATGAGGCCAAGGCGGCGGCGTTCGTCGGCGCGCTCTACAAAAGCGTGCCAGTGCTCGATTCCGGCGCGCGCGGCTCGACCACTACTTTCGTCGAGCGCGAAATCGGCGACGTGCTGATCGCGTGGGAGAACGAGGCGCGGATGGCGATCAAGCAATTCGGCCCCGACAAGTACGAGGTCATCTATCCGTCGATTAGCGTCCTGGCCGAACCTCCGGTCGCATGGATAGACAAGGTGGACCGCCGTCACGGCACGGCCGCTATCTCGAAGGCATACCTGGAATTTCTGTACACGCCGGCGGGACAGGAAATAATCGCGCAGAATTTCTTCCGTCCACGCGACAAGACCGTCGCCGCGAAATATGCAAGCCAATTCCCGAGCTTGCCGATGCTCACGATCGATTCCGATTTCGGTGGATGGAAACAGGCGCAGCCGAAGTTCTTCGCCGACGGCGGCGTCTTCGACAAGATCTATCAGCCGGGAAGTTAAGCGATGGCAGTGAAGGCGAAAACGAAAACGGACCAACGTGCTGCCGGGATTCGGCCTGACGCTGGGCTTCACCCTCGCCTACCTCGGGATCGTCGTGCTGATTCCGATCTCGACGATCTTCTTCAAGACCTTCACCCTGACCTGGCCTCAGTTCTGGGCCGCCGTCGCAAGTCCGCGCACCATCGCGGCGTATAAGCTGAGCTTCGGCGCCTCGATCGCGGGCGCGTCGATCAACTCGGTTTTCGGTTTCATCGTCGCGTGGAGCCTGGTGCGCTACGAGTTTCCCGGCAAGACGCTGATTGACGTGATGGTCGACCTGCCGTTCGCTCTGCCAACTTCGGTGGCGGGAATTACTCTCACCGCAATTTACGCCGGCAACGGATGGATCGGGGGCTATCTCGCTCCGATTGGAATCAAAGTCGCTTACACGCCGCTCGGAGTGATCGTCGCGCTTACCTTCGTCGGACTGCCGTTCGTCGTTCGCACGATCCAGCCGGTGCTCGAGGACCTCGATCAGGAGTACGAAGAAGCGGCGGCGACGCTGGGCGCGAGCCGCCTGCAGACGTTCATTCTGGTGATCGCCCCCGCGCTGATTCCCGCGTTGCTGACCGGATTCGCACTCGCGTTCGCGCGCGCTCTGGGTGAATACGGCTCGGTGGTTTTTATCTCGGGCAACATGCCGATGCATACCGAAGTGGTGCCGCTGTTGATCATGAGCAAGCTCGAGCAGTTCGACTACGCCGGCGCAACCGCGATCGCGGTGGTCATGCTGACGGCGTCGTTCGCGATCCTGCTCGGTATCAACGTGCTGCAAAGGTGGAGCAGCCGCCGCCTGGCGGCCTGACGGTCCTCAATGGCCAGCGAGTCGCCTAAGAAACCCGGAACTGCGGATCCGCCCGCGGTCAGAATCGCGTTGATCACGATCGCCGTGGTGTTCGTCGCGCTTTTCATTTTCATCCCGGTCATCGCCGTCTTTACCGAGGCGCTAAAGAAGGGGCTCGGCGCATACTTCGCCGCGATTACGGATCCCGAAGCACGCGCCGCGATTCGCCTTACGCTGATGACCGCGGCAGTCGCGGTACCGCTCAACGTCACGTTCGGAATCGCCGCATCATGGGCGATCGCGCGCTTCGATTTTCCCGGCAAGCAAATCATCCTGACGCTGATCGATATTCCGTTCTCGGTCTCGCCGGTCATCGCAGGCATGCTGTTCGTGCTGCTGCTCGGCGTGCGCGCGCCGCTTGGCGGATGGCTCGCGGATCACAATATAAGGATCATCTTCGCTGAGCCGGGAATCGTGCTCGCGACGATCTTCGTCACGTTCCCGCTCGCGGCGCGCGAACTGATTCCCATCATGCAGGCGGTCGGCAGCGAGGAAGAGGAAGCCGCGATCGTATTGGGCGCCGGCGGATGGCAGATGTTCTTCCGCGTGACGATCCCCAATGTCAAATGGGGCCTGCTGTACGGGATGGTGCTGTGCAACGCGCGTGCGATGGGCGAGTTCGGCGCGGTCTCGGTAGTGTCAGGGCATATCCGCGGGCATACCAACACGATGCCGCTGTACATCGAGATTCTGTACAATGACTACCAATTCGCCGCCGCGTTTGCGGTTTCATCGCTGCTAACCCTGCTCGCAATCGCGACGCTCGTCGCCAAGTATTACCTGGCGCGCCGCGTAATCCCGGCGAAGCAGGAACCCGACGACCTGGCGGTTAAAGTCGCTGCATGAGTATCGAGCTCAGAAACATCAGCAAGAAGTTCGGCGACTTTGTTGCGGTTGACAATATCAACCTGCACATCGAAACCGGCGAGCTGGTTGCGCTGCTCGGGCTGTCGGGCTCGGGCAAGACCACGCTGCTGAGAATAATCGCGGGCCTCGAGACGCCGGACAGCGGCGAGGTGCTGTTCCATGGCGAGGATGCCAGCGCGGTCAGCGTTCGCAAGCGCAAAGTCGGTTTCGTCTTTCAGCATTACGCGCTGTTCCGCCACATGACGGTGTTCGAGAACGTCGCCTTCGGAATGCGCGTGCTGCCGCGGCGCGAACGTCCCGCCGAGGCCGAAGTCGCGCGACGCGTGCACGAGCTGTTGAAACTCGTGCAGCTCGACTTCCTGGCCGACCGCTATCCCTCGCAGCTCTCCGGCGGACAGCGCCAGCGCGTCGCACTCGCACGCACGCTCGCCGTCGAGCCGAAAGTGTTGCTGCTGGACGAGCCGTTCGGCGCGCTCGATGCCAAGGTGCGGCAGGAACTGCGTCGATGGCTGCGGCGGCTTCACGACGAGATCAAAATCACCAGCGTCTTCGTCACTCACGATCAGGAAGAAGCGCTCGAGCTCGCCAACCGAATCGTTGTGATGAACCAGGGGCATATCGAGCAAATCGGCTCGGCCGAGGAAGTCTATCACCATCCCGCCAACGCGTTCGTGTACAACTTTCTCGGCAACGTGAATCTGTTCCACGGCCGAATCGAAAACGGCCGCGTGTTCATCGGCGACACCGCCGTCGAGCTCGAGAACACCCACGTGCATGCGCATCCCGAAACCGGCAAGGCGGTTCTCTACGTGCGGCCGCATCTGCTGGAAATCGTGCTGCGGCCGAACGGCAAGCAAACCTTCCCCGCGACCGTGAAATCGATTAATCCGGCGGGGCCGCAAGTCAAAGTCGAGCTGGTCGCCGAATGGGGCGACCTGGTGCAAGTCGAAATCAGCCACGAGCGCTACGAGACCCTGCACCTGCAGACCGGCGCAAACGTGTTCCTGAGACCCAAAGAACAGAAGCTGTTCGTGTATCAGATTTAGCCGCCCCTCTCTTTCTGCCGGACATGTTGCGTCTCGATTGACATTTTGTCGCATAGGATGCTACAGTTCAAGCAATGATCAAGAGCTTCCGGCATAAGGGGCTCAAAGATCTGTTCGAAACCGGACGCAGCGCACTGCTCCCGCCTCAATTGCGGAAACGATGCGCTAACTTACTCGAAGTCCTCGATGAAGCAGAGAATTTGAATGACTTGTCGGGGCCAGGATTTGGAACCCACCCGCTGCATACAAAGCCGCCTCGATACGCGATGTCAGTGAATGGACCGTGGCGGATTACTTTTCAATTTGAGTACGGCAACGCGCTGCTGGTCGACCTGGAGCAGTACCACTGAGAAGAAAGGAGTCTGGTAGATGAAGCGGGAGTATGCCGTTGATCGCGAGAAGGTCGCCGCGCGCAGGCCGATTCATCCCGGTGTTATTTTTGCCGTGGAGGTGATGCCCGAGCTGAGGCGGCATCGGACGATTGGTGAGATTGCCACGCTGCTCGGCGTGAGTCGTCAGACTTTGCATCGCGTGATGGTCGGCGACATCGCCATCAGCTCCGAGATGGCCGTTCGGCTGGGCAAGCTATGCGGCAACGGGCCGGGAATCTGGATCAGGCTGCAGGGGCGTTACGATACCTGGGAGGCTGCGCGCCGGCTTGGCCGTCGGCTCGAGAAGATACCGACCCTGGCCTGACTGAGAAGGCCGCAGCGATTGGGAACCGCGCGGGCTTCGAAGCTGTTTTCTAATATGCGATGATCAAGACAAAGGATCGAAAGTTGGCCGAAACTGCTGGTAATTCGAATAGTCAGAGCACGCGCATCATCGGGCGGCGGGCGTTCGTCGCCGCAATCGCGGCGATACCCGCGATCATCGCATTCGGTTACGCTGAAACCGCTCGCACCTCGGATGCATCTCATGATTCGCCGGATTCGGGCGCCTCGGGTATAGTCAAAGTATCGATCGTTGAGTTCACCGATGCCGGCAAGAGAAAGGGACTCATCATGGAAGATAAAGTCGTCAAGACTGACGAGGAATGGCGCAAGGAGCTGAGCCCGGAGCAGTTCGAGGTCACGCGCAAAAAAGGCACCGAGCGGCCGTTCCAGAACCTGTACGCCGAAAACCACGACAAGGGTCTCTATCGATGCATCTGCTGCGGCAACGCGCTGTTCAGCTCCGACACCAAGTTCGAGTCGGGTACCGGATGGCCGAGCTTCTACCAGCCGATCGCCCCTGAGAACGTCGAGACCAAAACCGACCGGTCATTTTTCATGAAGCGGACCGAGGTGATGTGCGCGAAATGCGACGCACATCTCGGCCACGTGTTTGAAGATGGTCCGCGCCCAACCGGACTGCGTTACTGCATGAATTCCGCGTCGCTAAAGTTCATCAAGTCTGACGAGCCGGAGAAGACCTGATAAAACGTGTCTGATGATTCAGCCCGGTATGCGCTTTCATCTTCCCGAAGTCTCAGTGATACCATAGGTATGGGATGCCGGCGTCCATCAACGCGCCGGTCTCCACGTAGTTGAAGGAATGTACCCACACGTTCCCTGAGTGGTCCACCGCCATGGTGCCATAACCCGGCACCGTCAGAGTTCTAGATTTGCGATAATTCATCTCGCGCGCGAACTCTATAACTTCAGCCTTCGGTTCCGCAGCGACGGCCGTCCAGACATTTCCTTTGCTATCGACTGCAACGCCATAAGGGCGACCGTCGACTGGATACGAGATCTCTTTCGTGTAGGCCTCGGATTTCAATAGCTGCACGACTCGATTCTGAGGGCAACCTGCAGCCGCTGCCCAAAGGTTCGCCGACGAATCAAACGCGAGCGCAAAAGGACTACCTTTGATTGTGTAGGACCGGCTGACATCGTAGTTGGATCGAACCGAAAACTCGATCAGATTGGATTCAGAATGATCAAAGTCGGTAACCCAGAGATTATTCGATGGATCAAAGGCGATACCCAACGCCCGTCCGAAGGTACGCAACTTACGCGCAACTGAGTAGCCTTTCTCTCGTGCAAGCTGGACTACGTCGTATCCCGAAAAGCTACCCGTCAGCCACAGGTTACCATAGGAATCAATCGCTATTCCGTACGGTCTCCCAGGTACGCTGAAAGTCCGCTTTGTGTCGCCCGACGGAAGAATCTCCAGTACATTGTCAGTATCCGGCTTTCCGTTGGCTATCCACAAATTTCCAGAGTTGTCGATGGTGACTCCGTAGGGCCGTCCCGTAACGACCAAAGCTTGTAGCTGCGAATAGGCAGATGAGGCAACCAGCTTCGTTACATCCTCCGGCCTGAAAGTAGCCGCGTATCCGAAACCGCCCATCGAGTAGGGGACGTTCTTGAAGGGGCTGGTGGTCCATACGTTATCGTCTCGATCAACAGCTATACCAAAGACACGCCGTGGGATCGTGAAGGTCTTCCGTTGCGAAAATTTTGAGTCCTTGGTCAGCTCGATGACACGATTCTGGGCGAACCACAAATCTGGCGCGGCCTGTGTCAGGACCCAGAGATTGTCATCGAAATCCAACGTGATCGTCGCAATATCGGGCTGGGCAGCCAGGATATTGGGGCACAACAGGCCCCGAGCGGTTTTCGTCAATTCAACCAATGAATTTTTCTGGTCGGTTGACGCCAGTAGAATGCCAGTACGACTTATGACGAGTTGTCGTACTGCGCAAGCCACCGAAAGTGTCTCCGCGTGGGCGTAATTTTCTCTTCTGGACAGCTTCAGTACTTCCCGCTCAAGATCATTTGTAAAGTTGAACAGACTTGGTATCCAGATGTCGCCCGAGCCATCCAAGGTTAGATCGAGAGGAACACTGCCGCTCGTAACTGTGAAATCAATTTCCTTCTCATAGGACGTTGCTCTAACTAGTTCTCTTACCCGCTTGGTAGCCCAAGGAGAATTTAAGGCTCCCGACAGTGCGAAAAGATTCCCTTGGTCGTCGAAAGCGAAACCGCCCGGGCGCTCTGAAGGCATAAACCGTCTGAATTGACGGTAGCTCTTGGAGGCGAGTGCTTGCACCAGTCCCGCTCCTACCCCAGAGCTCCCTCCGCTGATCCAAAGATTGTTCTCAGGATCGAATTTGATTTTCTCGACAGAGGTTATATCCGGAGGCAAAGAGATTTCCCGACAATTCGAATACACCGTCGATGCCAGAAATTCGACCTCGCTCGTCCCCGGCCAATACGCCATGTAAGAAGTAGAAGCTGCGTCACCGCGTACGTTCCCGACCAATAAGCAAAGTATCAACGGCAGCAAAACTGTGCGGATTGCCGCCGGGGCGGTGAAGCTCCCGCGATGACAAATGGTCAGCTTTCCCATACTGACGTGTCTACCGTCAGCGACTCGCTAGCTTCCACTGAATCAGAGTGAAGCCTTCTGGGTGGTCCTCGAAGACGGCCTCCACCGGGGCGTCGAATTCGATTTCGCGTAGCGGGTCGCCTAGGAGGTTACCGACCATTCTTATGTTGCCGGCGTCGGGGAGTTCTACCACTACTACTATGTAGGGGCAGGCGGATTTTAGCGCGGGATGCGCCGGGTGCCAGACGCGCTCCCAGCTGTAGATGCGACCGCGGCCGGAGACGCGATGCCATCCGAGGTCGAGGGTGTGGCACTTGTGGCAAATCCATTCGGGGCCGAATTGAAACGTGCCGCATGAATTGCATTTCTGCACGACCAGCTCGTGACGCTTCGCGGCTTCCCAGAATTCGCGATCCAATCCGTCGCGCGTCGGCTCGGGCGCGGGCATTCCGGCGGGCAGGTAGGTTTTGATTTGCTCGTCGTTCGGCATCGCGATCACCTGCGCAGGATCAGATCGCTCACCGGCGCGACCATCGGGCCCGACACCACCATCGAAATCTCAGCGTCCTTGACCTGGCACGTCGACGTTCCCCGGACTTGCCGCGCCGCTTCGATGATCAGTTCGAGGCCGTGCATGTAGCATTCGGCGAGGTTCCCGCCGCTGGTGTTGATTGGCAACTTGCCGTTGGGCGCGGTCAGATTTTCGAAGGTGCAGAAATCCATCACCTCGTCGGGATGACAGAAGCCGTGCTCGACGATACTGGTCATCACGGCGCCGGTGAAATTTTCGTACACCTGCGCGACATCGACGTCGCGCGGTTCGATTCCCGCCATCGCGTACAAGCGCGGCGCGAGCGTCTTGAAGTTGGAGGTCGCGTAGTCGGGTCCATTCTCAGCCGCCGCGCCCTGGCGGTAGTCGGAGCCCTGCGCCGACGCCATCACGTATGCCGGGCGCTGCTTGAGATCTCGCGCGCGCTCGGCGCTGGTAACGATCACGGCCGCTGCGCCGTCGTTCTCGAGACAGCAATCATAAAGATGAAACGGCTCGACGATCCATCGCGACTCGTCGTATGCCTGGCGCGTGAGCGGACGGCCGTACATTATCGCGCGCGGATTGGATTGCGCATGGTGATAGCAGGCCATCGCGATCGCGGCGAGCGGGTCCTGCGTGATGTGGTGATCGTGCATGAAGCGGCGCGTGCGCAGCGCGATCCATTGCGCGGGCGTGGACATCCCGTACGGCCAGGTGTACGCGATGGGGCCGGAAATCGCGCGCATCGGCGGTGTCGCACCGAAGCGGCCGAACTGGCCCTGCGCCAGCGCTCGATATACGACCACGCACGTCGCGAATCCGGCGACGATCGCAGCGGCGGCGTTGCCGATCGCGCCTGATCCTCCACCACCGCCGCCGCCCCAGAACATGTTGGTGAAGCGCAACTCGGGCAGTCCGAGCGCGGTCGCGACGCGAACCGAATCGTTGCGGTCGTTGCTGTACGATGCGATACCGTCGATCGCGGTGACGGGCAGCCCACAGTCATCGGCCGCGCGCTGAATCGCTTCGAGCGCGAGGCGAAACTCGCTGACGGGAGCGCCGCCCCGCTTGTAGTAGGTGGTCTCGCCGACGCCGGCGATCGCAGTCTTGTCCTTGATTGTGAATTCGCTCATCGTGCGCCGCTGGTGATCGGCTTAGCGAAACGCGCGCAAGATTCCAAGCGGAATCGACGCTATACTCGACGGCCGGTATGGAAAATAGCGACATGCTGATCGACGCACGGAACTATTGCGTCGATGCGACGATGCTCGACGGCGCTTCAATCCGCATTCGGGCGATTCGGCCTGACGATCAGGAGCGCCTCCACGAGCACTTCAGAGGGCTTAGCGAGAAGTCTAGCTATTTTCGATTTATGGGCATCAGGCGCGATCTGTCGCCGCAGGATCTAAAGCGTCTTACCGAGCTGGATTTCAAGAATCACGTCGGGCTGGCCGCGACGCTGACCGAGAATGGTCGCGAGCGGTTTATCGGCGTCGGCCGTTACATTTGCGGCGACGATCCGCATCGCGCCGAGGTCGCGTTCGCGATTCTTGACGGATACCAGGGCCGAGGTATCGGCACGTTGCTGCTCGATCATCTCAGCCGCATCGCCGATGCGAACGGCGTCACGGAGTTCGAGGCCGACGTGCTCGGCGAGAATCGCCAGATGCTCGAGGTATTCGCGCACAGCGGCTTCAAGAGCCATCGCTCTTTGGATTCGGGCGTCGTGCATCTCCGTTCCCCGACCAGCAAGAAGTTGAAAACACAGGTTTAGGCATTCGCAGATCATCGGCGGAGGTCATTCGATGAGTATCGTCGAGTTCGCAATCGAAAACGAAATCGCAATCGTCACTATCAACCGGCCTGAGGCGCGCAACGCCGTCGATCAACCGACGGCCGCAGCACTCGCCGACGCCTTCCGCCGCTTCGACGCCGACGACGCACTGTCAGTCGCGATCCTCACGGGCGCGGGCGGGACGTTTTGCGCAGGCGCGGATCTGAAGGCGGTCGCGACCAATCGCGGCAATCGCGTGACCGAAGACGGCGACGGGCCGCTCGGATGCACGCGGATGCTGCTCAGCAAGCCGGTGATCGCGGCGGTCGAAGGATTCGCGGTCGCCGGCGGAATCGAGCTCGCGCTTTGGTGCGATCTGCGCGTTGCTGCGCGCGATGCGACTTTCGGCGTTTATTGCCGCCGCTTCGGAGTGCCGCTCTGCGATGGAGGCACGATTCGCCTGCCACGCCTCATCGGGATGAGCCGCGCGATGGACATGATCCTCACAGGCCGCGGCGTCTCAGGCGAAGAAGCGTTCACAATGGGCCTCGCGAATCGCGTCGTCGATCCGGGCACCGCGCTGGCGCACGCGCGCGAACTCGCCAAACAGATCGCAAGCTTCCCGCAGCGATGCATGCGCGGCGATCGCATGTCCGCCTACGAAGCGTGGACGCTCCCACTAGATGACGCGCTCAAGAACGAATACCGCTACGGCATCGCAACGGTCAATTCAGGCGAGACGCGCGCGGGCGCGGAGCGGTTCGCATCGGGGGTCGGAAGGCACGGGAAGTTCTAGGACGGTGAAGAACTTGATTAAAATGAAACCCACGGTGGGTTTCAAACTTCCTTCGGCAGGGTTAAACCCTGCACCTTGGAATTAAGAAAGAAAGATGCGGGACTTCGTCCCTGTTAGAACTTTTTTTGGTGTCATTCTTGAGCGAAGCGAAGAATCCCGGTTCTTGTTTTACGTCGCCAAGTAAGCGGCTGGCGACTAAGTCGCCACCGCGGGAAAGGTCTCCCAACTAAGTTCGAACAGGGACGAAGTCCCGCATCCTGCTCTTAATACTGGGTGCAGGGGTCACCCCTGCCGCGGAAGCGTGAAACCCGCGAAGGGTTTCACTACAATCAAGTTCCTCCCGCCCGCTGTGGGGGCCATTGTGTCGCTTCGCTGATTCGTGTAACCTCCGGCCAAGTCAATCGTGACTTTATGCGCGCGTCGGATTCCGTGACGCCACCCTCTCAACTCATCAGACCCATAAGTTCGGCATTTTCTTCTGAACTGGAATCCGGGGTTCTGAACCATAGGATTCTATTTGTCGTTCTCTGAATTTTCCGTATCGCCCGAGATCCATCGTTCAATCAAAGACCGCGGTCATCATACGGCGACCCCGGTCCAGGCCGGAGCTATCCCGGTTGCGCTCACTGGGCGCGACGTAGTTGCCACGGCTGAAACCGGCAGCGGCAAGACCGCGGCCTTTCTGATCCCGACTATCGACCGGCTCCATCGCAAGCATACGCGGCATCTCGCGGCGCTGGTGATCATGCCGACCCGCGAGCTCGCTGCGCAGGCCGCGCGCGAGTTCGATCTGATCGCGCGTCACACTCATATCCGCTGCGCGACTGTGGTTGGCGGCGAGTCCGAGCGTCACCAGATCGACCAGATTCGCAAGGGCGCGCAGGTGCTGGTCGCGTGTCCCGGACGGCTTATCGACTTCATCGAGCGCGGTATCGTCAAGCTCGACAAAGTTGAAGTCGTGATAATCGACGAAGCCGACCGGCTGCTCGACATGGGCTTCCTGCCGCAACTGCGGCGGATCATGCGGATGGTGCCGAAGCAGCGCCAGACGATGATGTTCTCGGCGACGATGGCGTCCGGTCCTGAAATGATCGCGCGCGAGTTTCTGACCTCGCCCGAGCGCGTCACGGTCGGCGGGACCAAAGCCGCGCCGCCGTCGCAGATTCGCCAGTCGATTTACCCGGTCACGCTCGAGAACAAAGGGCCGGTGCTGCTCGAGATTCTCAAGCGTCCCGAAGTCGAGAGCGCGATCGTGTTCACGCGCACCAAGAGCCGCGCGGACCGCGTCGCCAAGCTGCTGATCCGCGCCAACATCAAGGCGGTGCAGATTCACGGCGATCGCTCGCAGAGCCAGCGCAATGCGGCTCTGGCGGGATTCCGCTCGCACAAGTTCCGCGTGATGGTCGCGACCGACGTGGCCGCGCGCGGACTCGACATCCCGGACGTTTCGCACGTGATTAATTTCGATCTGCCCGACGAGACCGAGGGGTATATCCATCGCATCGGCCGCACGGCCCGGATGGGCAAGGCGGGCGAGGCGATCAGCTTGGTGACGCAGGAAGAACGCGTCAACCTGGCGCGGCTCGAGCGCACGCTCGGCAACGCGCTCGATCGCGAGCATGTCGAGGGTTTCGAGAAAATCGAAATTCATGCGCCCAAGCCGGTGACCGTGTTCCGTTCGTCGGGCGCGCGAAATCGCTCGACGCGCAACCGTCCACGGTCGCGCTGGGCGTAACCGCAATCTCCCAAACTGAATTCCACCGCCGAGCCGATCGCAGCCGCGATCGGCTCGGTGGAATTGCACAAGCTTCCTACTCGGCGTTCGACCTTTTGTCGAAACACGTCCTGAGTTAGAGTTTCAGTATCAATGCGCCCTAATCCTGTCTCACTCCTCCTCCGCTGCGCGCTGGTTTCAACTTGCGTCGCATTGTCCATTCTGACTTCGTGCAGCACGGCTAAATTCATCTTGCACGGCGGCGAACGCGCCAAAACGCATATCAGGCCGGAGCAGCCGGGTCCGTACGTTTTAATCTTCGCCTTTGACGGCGCCGGCTACGACCAGTTGATGGAAGCGATCAACTCGGGCAAGGCGCCTGCGATGGCCGGGATGCTGGGCAAGCCCGAAGGCGGCGGATTGTACGAGCACGCCTACTCGGTGCCCAACGCCGTCACCATCCTGCCCTCGACTACCATCGCCGCATGGTCGGCGATCTTCACCGGCGCGCCGACGGCCTGGAACGGCGTCTCGGGCAACGAATGGTTCGTGCGTGAGGATATGAAATTCTACGCGCCAGTGCCCGTGTCGGTTAGCGAGATGGACGACAACCGCGCGATGATCATCGAGGATCTGGTCGGCAAGGCGCTCAAGACGCCGACGCTATTCGAGCAGGCCGGAGTGAAGTCGTCGGTCTCGTTGAATCCGATTTATCGGCGCGCGGACTATTTCACCGTCGTCGATCCGATCTCGATGGTCGCGCTGTACACGGAATTCATCGCGCGGGGCGGCGGTGAGAATTCGCCCGAGGAGATGGAGATCTACGAAGACCTCGACAAGAAATCCGTGCCCAAGTTGCTCGACGGTATCGAGGATCATGGCATTTCGAAAATCCAGGTCGTGTATTTCCCGGGAATCGATCTGTACACCCATCTGGCCAGCGATCCGCTCCCGATGGAGGTGGACTACCTCGAGCGGATAACCGATCCGCTGGTCGGCCAGGTGCTGGCCTACTACCAGAAGCTCGGCATCCTCGATCAGACCTTCGTGATGATAATCGCCGACCACGGGCATACTCCGGTGTTGCGCGACCCCAAGCATGCCCTCGGCGCCAACACCAACGACGGTCCGGACGCCGCCTTGAAGGCTGCCGGATTCCGGCCGAGGAAACTCGTGCTGAATCCCGGCCCGAACGAACAGGACTACCAGTCTGCCATCGCGTACCAGGGCGCGATCGCTTACGTCTATCTGGCCGATCGTTCGACCTGCCCGAATCCCGGCACGACTTGCGACTGGAAGCGTCCGCCTCGGTGGCGGCAGGACGTGCTGCCGGCTGTGCGCGCATTTTACAACTCGAATAAAACCGGCAAGCCAATTCCGCAGATGAAGGGCACGCTCGACTTGATCTTCGCGCGGGTGCCGACGCCGGCGGGACAACCGACGATGGAGTTCCAAATCTTCGACGGCCATCGGCTGGTGCCTATACCGGAATACCTGAAAGAGCATCCGCGGCCCGACCTGATCCAGCTCGATCGGCGGATGCAATGGCTGAGCGCGGGGCCGTACGGCAATCGCGCCGGCGACATTCTGCTGCTCACCAAGTCGGGTCTCGAGCGTCCGATCCAGAAGCGATACTACTTCTCCGGCCCGTATCACTCGTGGCACGGCAGCGCGTCGTGGCAGGACAGCCACATACCGCTGATCGTTGCGCGACAGAACTACCCGGCCGACAAGCTCAAACAAATCGTGGACGAGGTCGCGGGCCCGAATCCATCGCATTTGTCGCTGGTGCCGATCGTGCTTTCGCTGCTCGCGACCGACCTGACGCCTCCAGCATCCGTCGCGCCGCCGGCTAGCCCGGGAGCGGCCCCGTCAGCGACGCCCGCTGCGAAATCTCAATAAAGTTGCCGTCGGGATCGCGGATGAATGAAATCCGCGCGACTGCGCCGAGCGATACCGGCGCCGCGCCTTCCCACACGCCCATCGACATGAAGCGTCGATGCTCCGTGTCGACGTCGCGCACCTGCACCGTGATGTAACGCATCCCGACCGCGCGCATCGACGCGACAACGTCCGCCGCGCTGGCTGACAGTGAAGGATTTCTCCGCGCGCACGGCCGCTGGGTCTTTGCGGCAGCTGATAATCGTTTCGCCCAGCTTGAATCGGCCCGCGCCGAGTCGTTCGGCTTGTAATGCGCCGGCGTAGAATTTCTCGAAGTCGGCTTCGTCGGTGACTCCGATATGGATTTCGATCTGATTCACGCCGCGTTGGCCGCCAGGAATCAGCTCGATATCGTTGCCGTCGGGATCCTGCGTCGGGATCGGCATCGGGGTTCGCGGATCGGAAATCGAAATTTTATGGTATCCGCCGGCGATCCGCGGCGGGAGCTGATCGCGCGAGTGATTTATTTTCAGCACTGAGCCGAGCAGTCCGTAGCGATATTGCCGCACGCCGCCGCCGACTGGCAGTAGCTCTTCATAAGGCAGCCGGATTCGCTCGCCGTAAAACGCACGCATCTCGTCGAGCCGGTTGGTGAAAATTCCCACGTCGATGAATCGCTTCGCCAGTTCCATTTCTACTGCCTCAACCAATCGACGCTCTGCTCGTACGCATACGCGATCTTCAGGGGCGTCGCGTCCTGGAAATGCCGGCCGACGATCATCAATCCGACCGGAAGTCCGTTCGATTTCGCGCACGGCACACTGATCGCCGGATGCCCGGTGATATCGAATGGAGCGGTGTTGGTAATCATCGAGTAGGGCGCCTGCGAGTCGAGGCGATGCGCCTTCATCGGCGTCGCGGGCATCACGAGCGCGTCGTACTCGGCGAGCGCAGCGTTGTATTTCGCGGTCAGCACACGCCGATAGCTCTGCACCTTCGCATAATATTTTCCGTGATAGCGCTCGCGCATCAGCTGCCCGAAGACCAGCATGAACTTGACGGTGATCGCGAGATCGTTCGCTCTTTCGGGAAAGTGCTCACCGAAATGCGCAGCGAGTTCAGGCATGTACGCACCGGTGTGATGCGTCCCGTGCAGGTTGCTGTGTGCCAGCATCGCCATTCCTTCGGGCACGATCGCATAGATTAAATCGGACGCATCGCGATGCGCGGGAATTGAAATCTCGGTCGCGCGCGCGCCAAGTTTGCCGAGCGCCGCGACTGCGCGATTCACCGCCGCGTTTACGTCGGCTTCGGCGCCCGCATGCGTAAAGCCCTCGCGCACCACGCCTAGCTTGATGTTCTCGACAGACTTGCCGAGCGCCTCGCGATACGGCGCAGTCGTCACCTCGCGCTGTCGCGGATCGAGCTCGTCCTTGCCCGCGATCACCTCAAGCAGCAACGCAACGTCGCTCACGCTACGAGCCATCGGTCCGACGTGATCGAGCGTCGGGTCGATACTCATCACGCCGGTGTAAGGCACCAGGCCGTAGGTCGGCTTGATTCCGACCACGCCCGACCACGATGCGGGAATTCTGATCGAACCGCCCTGGTCGGTGCCGATAGTCAGATCGATATCGTCGTAGTAAAGCGCCGCCGCCGACCCGCATGACGAACCACCCGCGCAATATTCCGGATTGTGCGGATTGCGCGCCGGTCCGTAAAAGCTGGTGCGGCCGTCGCCGGACAGCGCGAAGTCGTCCATGTTCAGCGTCGCGACAATTTCCGCGCCCGCATCGAGCATCCGCGCGACGATCGTCGCGTCGCTCGCGGCCACGTGGCCTTTCAGCACCGACGATCCGCCGCTCGCCGGAATTCCGGCGACGCACACGCTGTCCTTCACACCGACGCGCTTGCCCTTGAGCGGACCGGACGCCGCGCCCTTGACGCTACATTGCGTGACGATCGCGTTCAGCGGATCGTCCTTGGGCGCTGGGCGCGTGCCTGCTTTGCGATGGCGATAACGCGTCACTGATTCCTGCGGCGCAGTGGCAATCGCGTCGATCTTCTCGAGGATCGCCGCCTGCCCCGCCATCATTCCTTGCAGCGCGGTCAGTTCCGCAGCCGTCAGCTCGATGTGATTCGCGCGCGCGATTTTTTTCAATTCTTCAGCGCTGGGTATTTCGAATGCCATCGTCGGAACCCTCTCTCAGGTGAAATATGGCAAAAGGTGCCGATGCGCGTCGTCCATTGTTTGCTGCGGAGGCACGCCCGGCACTTCGAAAAGCACCGGCGCCGTCACCCCGGCCTCGATCAGGCGCGACAGGTTCTCGCGGCATCGCGCGGGGCTGCCGGCAATCGTGAACGTATCGAGCATCTCGTCGGTCACCATATCAGTAGGTACTTTTCCGCGCGCGAAACTCTCACCAAATTTGAGGATCGTTTCGGGCGGTAAGCCAGCCGCCGCGAATATCGGCGTGTTCGGCTGCGGCGCCATCAGCGAGATCATAATCGCGACGATCGGGCGCAAACGATCGCGCGCTGCGCGCTCATCTTCCGAAATCGACGAAAAGATATACGCACCGACGCTGAATGAGCGCTCGTCGCGGCCCGACTTCGCAAGTCCGCGCCGGACATGCTCCATCGCGAATTTCACATAGGCCGGCGACGACATCACGCTGAGCAGCAGACCGTCGGCGACTTCGCCCGCCATCTCGCAATTCTTCGGCCCGAGCACGCCGAGATGAATCGGAATCTCGGCACGCACCGGCTTGAAGCTCAATTTGATTCGCTCGGTCTGAAACACTTTCCCCGCGTTGGTGACTTCTTCACCGTGAAAGAATCGCCGGATGATATCGATCGTCTCGCGCATGGCTAAGGTCGGCTTGCGGTATGGAATTTTCAGGCGCCCTTCGATCCAGTCTTTCAATCCAGCGCCGATTCCGAGAATCGCCCGGCCGTCCGATACTTCGTCGAGCGCGGCGAATTCCATCGCGGTCAACGCCGGATGTCGCAGATAGGGATTCACGATGCCGAGGCCAATCTTGATCTTCGACGTACCGCACGCGACTGCCGACGCCACCGTGAATGCGCCGCGGTAGAATGGATCCTCGGGAATCCAAAACGTCCCGATGCCCAGTTCCTCGGCGTGCCTGGCGTGCGCGGCGAACTCGCGCGTGTGCAGATTTTCGAAACCGACTCCGAACTCGCGAACTTTGGCCATCGTCTTAAGCCTCGTTCTCGAACGCCATTCGCGGGCCCTGCGCGCACCACGAAAAATGGCAATGCCACATCTTCCAGACCGGCTTGCCGTGTTCGTCCTCGCGCACGTACACCTCGGTGCTGCGGAACTTGCCGCTGCCCGGCAGCGGCTGGCCGTCGGCGAGCGTGATAGTGAACGGCGCGTTGCACGAGAGCCATCCCATTTCGCCGCGGACTCGCACGCGCAGGTCTTCGTCCTCGCCGAGCGTCGCTTTCGCTTTGAACCTGGCGAGCCACTCCCACAGCGTCGCCCACTCTTCGATTCCGTCGTACGAAAAGCCGTTGAGGTTCCATCCGAAGAACCTGTCGCCGCCTACGAACGCATCGCGCATCATCGGGATACTGCCCGTGCGATTCGCCTTCACCCAAATATTGTGCAGCCGCACGATCTCGTCGATATCCTTCTGCGGGCCTTCTCCGCGAATCTCCGTCATCGCGATTCCTCCGTTGCGCTCGTTCGTACGCGACTAGCTATAGCCCAGTTCGCGCCAAATGTTCATGCTTGGCGAATTTCAGAAAATCGGACTAAGTTGGCATCGAGAAGGACAAGGACAGGAGGATCGAGCTATGAACCAGTTCAACGTCGGCGACGTCAAGATAACCCGGATTATCGAGAGCGAGTCGCCATGGCCCGGCACCTTCATCATGCCCGACGCCATTCCCGAGAACGTCAAGAAGGAAGCGGACTGGCTCTATCCGATTTTCTCAGACGAGAAGGGCAAGCTCCGCATGAGCATCCACGCACTGGTGATCGAATCGAAGGGCAAGCGCATCATCGTCGATACCTGCATCGGCAACGACAAGGTCCGCTCGAATCCGGTGTGGAGCAATCTCAAGCTGCCGTTCCTCAGCGATCTGGAAAAAGCGGGACACAGTGCCGACCAGATCGATCGCGTCGTCTGCACTCATCTGCACGTCGATCACGTTGGATGGAACACCACGCTCAAAAACGGCAAGTGGGTGCCGACGTTCCCCAACGCGCGCTATCTGATTGGCGGCACCGAATGGGATTTCTGGTCGACCTTCGACGGCAAGGACATGCGCGATCCGGTCGAGGATTCGGTGCGGCCGGTGGTCGAGGCGGGCGTTGCCGACCTGATCGATTCGAACTTTCGCATCACCGACGAAGTATGGCTCGAGCCGTCGCCCGGACACACCCCGGGGCATCACAGCGTGCGGATTTCGTCGAAGGGACAGGACGCGGTCATCACCGGCGACCTGATGCATCATCCGATTCAGTGCAAATACCCGGAATGGGACGACGGTTTCGATTCCGACGGCGCGATGGCGAAGAAGACGCGGCGCGCGTTCTGCGAGAAATACGCCGACACCAACGTCGTCGTGTTCGGGACGCATTTCGCGACGCCGTCGGCGGGAAATATTTCGAAGAAGGGCGACTCCTTCACGTTCACGGCGGTCAAACAATAAAGCGTCATGGGCGACGTCGCGCTTTCATTCGACAACGGGCCCGATCCGGCGGTGACGCCGATTGTGCTCGACGTGCTCGCGCGTCGCGGGGTAAAAGCGTCGTTCTTCGTCGTTGGCAAGAATCTCGCGTCACCTGATCGGATGAAGCTGGCGCAGCGTGCGGCCGCCGAGGGGCATCGAATCGGCAATCACTCGTACACGCATCGCATCCCGCTCGGCGACGATCGGAACCCTGATGCGGCCGATTCGGAAATCGCAAAGACCGAACAGTTGATCGGCGCGCTGGCTGAAACACCTAAACTGTTTCGGCCGTTCGGCGGCGGCGGAAAGATCGGACCGCATCTGCTGAGCCGCGCCGCCGTCGATCACCTGGTCGCCAACCGCTACACCTGCGTGTTGTGGAATTGCGTGCCGGAGGATTGGATTGATCAGGATGCGTGGGTTGATCGCGCGCTTCAAACTGCCTCGACGCAGCCGCACACGCTGGTCGTCATGCACGACATCCTCCCGCGCGCGATGAGCCATCTCGATCGCTTCATCGGCGCGCTGGTGGACGCGGGACATCGCATGACCAACGAGTTCCCCGCCGAATGTATTCCGATCGAGCAGGGCGACATCATCCGCGACATCTCCGGCTTCGTGTCGTCGCCTCGCGCGTCCGCCGAGGAAGGGTAAATCACTTTATTTAATGTGAAACCCTCCGCGGGTTTCACGCTTCCGCGGCAGGGGTGACCCCTGCCCCCAGTGAGAAGCACGAAATGTTGAGGACAACCTTTCGCTCTCAGGTTCTGGGTTTTGGTGGCACAGGCTTTAGCCTGTGATTTTCTGTTCCGCGCAAATCCAGGAAAGAATCACAGGCTTAAGCCTGTGCCACTAAGAATCCCGACTACTGAGTACTCGTAGGGTCCCTGCTAGAACTTGGTAGCAGAAATAATTTGTCTTTGCGCGCGTTAATCTGTTTGGTACGCTTGTAGATATGAGTATGCATCTCCGCGCGCGCCGCTCGGTGGTTTCCGCGATTCTCAGTGCGATTGTTTTGTCGGTCACTGCGTCCGCCTTCGCGTTCGACATCGGGTCCCTGCTCAACAACAAGCCCAAAGAGCCGGATAAGTTCGCGATCATCCGGGTCGACAACCTTGCTTCGCTGATGAACGATCCGAACTCGCACGTAAATATCTATGACGCGAACGGATGGGGCCTGCGTTCGACGGCCGGCGTGATTCCCGGCGCACACCTTCTCACCAGCGACGACAAGTACGACGTCGCAAAAGAGTTGCCCGCCGAAAAAAACGCCAAGCTCGTCTTCTACTGCGCCGATTTGCATTGAACGGCGTCGCATGAAGCCGCCCGGCGGGCGGAAGCAGCAGGTTACACCGACGTGAGCGTGATGAGCGACGGTATCGAAGGCTGGAAGCAAGCCGGCAAGCCAGTGGACTACCCGAAGCTCGAAGAATCGAAGAGCAGCTAGAGTCTCCGCGAAATGCTGGCCCGTTTGTTCCGGGGCGGTTTGTAACATCTTGATCGGTAAGCAGGCATTGGAGATACGGCAATGCCAACTGACGCGACCCCATCGACGGAAAATCAACCAGCTCCCCTGAGCGCATCCAGCACACTGGCGCGATTGGCGGGCGTCGGCGCTATCCTCCTGGCTGTCGTCGCCGGTTTTCTCTATTTGGGAGGCTGGTTCAATCCGCATGAACTAACACCTGCGCGGTTCGTCGACGGTTTTGAAGAGGTTTTCGGAATCCATTCCGGTTTCCGCCGCAATCATGCCAAAGGCCTGTGCGTCGGAGGTTTTTTCGATAGCAATGGCAATGGAACGCGCCTCTCGAAGGCCGCTCTGTTCCCGACCGGCCGCGTGCCGGTCATCGGCCGCTTCTCGCTCGGCGGCGGCAATCCCGATGTTGGCGATACTCCCGACGCGATCCGTGGCTTCGGACTTCTTTTTCGCCTGGACGACGGCGAACAGTGGCGGACGGCGATGATCAATCGTCCGGTATTTCCGTTCAACACCCCGCAGGCCTTTTACGGCAACTTGATTGCTTCGAAACCCGACCCCAACACGCATAAACCTGATCCCGAAAAAATGGCGGCGTTCGCGGCCAGCAATCCCGAATTTGTGCAGGCGGTAAAAATCATTCAAAGCCATCCGGCGTCGTCCGGTTTCGACAACAGCACTTTCAACGGCCTCAATGCGTTCCATTTCATCAACGCGGCCGACGTCTCGACGCCGGTTCGATGGTCGATGGTGCCGATGGATGCGTTTAAGCCTGAAGACCCGGCTCAATCCGCCAATCCCAACAAGAATTATCTCTTCGACGATTTCATCGCACGGATTCATAGTGGGCCCGTGCAGTGGCGGCTAGTCCTCACGGTTGGGCAACCCGGCGACCCTACCGACGATGCGACGATCCCATGGCCGGAAGATCGGCTGCAGGTCGACGCCGGTACGCTGACCCTCGACCAGGTTGAGCCCGAGGCGCCTGGAAACTGTCGCGACATCAACTTCGATCCATTGGTGTTGCCGGTCGGCATTGCACCGTCCGACGATCCTTTGCTCAGCGCTAGATCTGCAGTTTATTCGCAATCGTTTACCAGACGCGCGGGCGAGACCAAGGAGCCGAGCGCGATCACGCCTTCGGACGTGCAAAAGTGAGCGTCAGGATGACGACGAACCCGCAGCAATTCCCGGTTTCCATGCGGATTCTTCACTGGCTGATGGCGGCGATGGTGCTGATCATGCTCGGCATCGGTGTAGCCATGGTGGCGTCACTCGCCGATTACCATCGGCTGGTAGCAATCCATCGCCCGGTGGGGATCCTGATCCTGATTTTAGTGATGATCCGGTTCGTGAACCGGCGCTTCAGCACCCTGCCCCCTTTTCCTGCGTCGATGTCATCTCAGGAGCGCTTCATTGCACACGCGTCGGAAATATTGCTGTACACATTGCTGTTGGTGCAGCCTCTGGTCGGCTGGGGGATGTTATCCGCGGCGCGCTTTCCGATCGTCCTGTATGGGCCGCTGCATCTTTTCCCCATCCTTCCGCATAGCGTGATGTTGTACGCGGTATTGCGGAAGGCGCACACGATTCTCGCCTACCTCTTATTCCTCACGTTCATCGCCCATTTTGGAGCTGTACTGTTTCACACGCTGGTCTTGCGGGATCGGTTGTTCAGCCGCATGGCGCCTTATAGGGTCCCCGCGCGCTAGCGAGTTTCTGCAATACGGCACTCTACTCACTGTCGATGGCAACCGCGCATCAAAGCTTTGCGGGACTAATACTCTCCTTCAAGGTTCGAATCTCGGCAAATAGAATTGAGTCGCCCGCTTCGGGACTCCTCGCGCCGGCCGCAGCTTGATGCCATATAGTGTCGGCGTGCCGCGCGATACTGCTATCTCAGAATCCAATCCAACTCTGCGCGAGCTGACGCCGCGGAGTATCGCGCTCGGCATCGCGCTCGCGCTGATTCTCGGCGCGGCGAATGCTTACCTCGGCCTGTATGCGGGCCTGACCGTGTCCGCAAGCATCCCGGCCGCTGTTATCTCGATGGCGATACTGCGGATTCTCGGCGGCTCGACCATCCTCGAGAACAACGTCGTGCAGACAATTGCGTCGGCAGGCGAGGCGGTCGCAGCGGGCGCGATTTTCACGTTCCCGGCGCTGCTGATTCTTGGCGGCGTCCGGACGCTGCCGTACGTCGAAGTGACGGCGCTGTGCGTCGTCGGCGCGACGATGGGCTCGTTGCTCGTCGTGTTCCTGCGCCGCGCGTATATCGTCGAGGAACGGCTGCCGTTTCCCGAAGGCGTCGCCTGCGCCGAGGTCCTTCGCGCCGGCGATGCACAAGCGAATGTTCGTCCGCTGGTAGTCGGCGGATTAATTTCGGCGGCTCTCAAAGCGCTTCAGGACGTCGCGGGAATTATTCCCGGTGCGGTGTCAGGCGCGCGATGGATCGGCAGCGCGGCGGTCGCGGGGTCGCTCGACATTTCGGCGGCGCTGCTCGGCGTCGGCTACATAATAGGAATCAGGATCGCGGCGCTGGTATTCGCCGGCGGCGCATTCGCGTGGCTGGTCGCGATTCCTGCGCTCACCGCATTTCACGTTGGCGGAACGGGCGACGCCGCGACGACTGCGCAGCAACTTTGGAGCGGGCAGGTGCGGTATCTCGGCGTCGGCGCGATGCTGACCGGCGGAGTCGTGACGCTATGGAAGTTGCGCACGCGCATCGCGTCGGCGATCGCCGACAGCGTGCGCATCGTGCGCTCGACCCAGACCGTCGCAACCGCGCGCGAGGACACCGACCTTTCGGCCCGAGCGGTGCTGACCGCGGTCGCGCTTTGCGTGCCGGTAATCTTCGCCATCTGCCTGGGGCTCAGCGGGAATGTGGCACTGAGCGCGGCGCTCGCGATCCTGCTGACGCTGATCTGTTTCTTCGCGACGGCGATCGCCGGGTACCTGACCGGAATAGTCGGCGCGTCGAACAATCCGGTGTCGGGCGTGACCGTGATCGTATTGCTCGCCGTCGCGCTATTTCTCAAATTGGTCGGCGTATCGCAAAGCGTCGGGCCGCAACTGGCGATTCTCTCCGGCGCGATCGTGTGCACGGCGGCTGCGATGGCGGGTGATTCGACGCATGACCTCGCGACCGGATATCACGTCGGGGCGACGCCGCGCTCGCTCGAAATCGGCGTGCTGATTGGCGCGATCGCGTCGTCATTCGTGATGGCGCCGATTCTGAACCTGCTGATCGCCGGCTACGGAATCGCGGGCACTCCGACCGCGCGGGCCGGCGCGCTCGCCGCTCCGCAAGCATTCCTGATGGCGAAAGTGACGCAGGGAGTTTTCCACGGCGGATTGCCGCTCGGAACGATCGCAACCGGCGCAGCTCTCGCGGCGATTCTCGGCTTCATCGATCGCTACCTCGAACAAATCGGAGCGAAGTGGCGCACGCCTATCATGCCCGCCGCGATCGGTCTCTACCTTCCGTTCGGACTGAGCGTAACGATTTTTATAGGCGCGCTCGCGCATTCGCTGTTCGGACCCGACGAGCACGCCGAGAGCGGACCGGGCATCCTGCTCGCAGCCGGTCTGGTAGCCGGCGAGGCCCTGATGGGCGTCGCCAGCGGAGCAATGGTCACGGCGGGAATCAAGCTCCCGATTTTCTGATCTGACGTAGTCGCGCGCGAGATTGCGAATACGCAATATCCAGGCGCATAGTAACATTTGTCTATCGATCGTTAGGCTATGATCTCCACGATCAGAAAGCGCCTCTGGCTGTTGGCTTTCGCCGTTATTTGGTGTCTGGCGATCCCATCCGGCCACGCTCGCGCGCAAGGCCCGCAAAGTAGCTCGCTCGTCGATTCCAGCACTCTCAAAGGCAAGCTGATCATGGGCTACCAGGGCTGGTTCAACTGCCCGGGCGACGGGACCACCGTCGGCTGGTGGCACTGGTTTACCGGACCCGATCCGACGGTCGACAATCTGCCGAATGCCGCCGACTATCCAGCGGCGCAGCAGTGCGTCACTACCATGCTCGACGCCGGCGGAAATCCCGTGAACCTTTTCAGCGATGCGAATCCGGCGACGGTCGAAACGCAATTCGCCTGGATGAAGCAATACGGGCTGGACGGCGTCGCGCTGCAAAGATTCGCGGTGGACCTGTTCGATCCGGCGACCCTTGCGGCGCGCAACATCGTGCTGGCCAATGTTCGCCAGGCGGCGGAGGACAACGGCCGCGTGTTCTTCGTCATGTACGACCTCACCGGACTGACCCGCGCGAATCTGATGAGCGTCGCGCAGGACTGGAAAAATCTGGAGCAGGGTGGAGTCACAAAAAGTCCGGCCTATCTACGCCATCGCGGACATCCGCTGCTCGCGCTCTGGGGGCTCGGCTTCGCGGGCCGGCCGATAGCACCGTCCGATGCGCTGTCCTTGCTCGGCGCGCTCAACAAGGCCAGCAAGCCTCATGGCGGCGTGACGATAATGGGCGGCGTGCCGTCCTAT
Organism: uncultured delta proteobacterium; assembly: GCA_963794325.1. Taxonomy (GTDB): domain Bacteria; phylum Desulfobacterota; class Binatia; order Binatales; family Binataceae; genus Binatus. The sequence continues at coordinate 1,002,010 of CAWCDG010000004.1, forward strand.
TGGCGGACGGGCCGGCTCGACGCCTCTTCCGACCCGAAGTGGCAGAAGGTCTATCGCAAGTTGGCGGTGCTGAGTCCGTGGTCGGTCGGCCGTTTCTACAGCGACGTTTCCGCGGACATCTATGACACAACAGTCTGGGAGCCGGATCTAAGGGCCACGCGGAAGTTCGGCATCGATTACATGCCGGTGCTGTTCCCCGGCTATTCCTTCGCCAACACCAATCGCGCCCTGGGCCAGCCACCTACGCCGAGTAACCAGATTCCGCGCGATTGTGGCCGCTTCTACTGGCGGCAGGTGTATGATGCGCTGGGCGCGGGGGCGACGATGCTCTACGGCGCGATGTTCGACGAGGTCAACGAAGGCACTGCGATGTTCAAGATGCTGCCCGACGCCGCGGGCGCGCCGGTAACCGGAATCCCATCGGGATATTCGTTCGTCACGCTGGATGCGGACGGATGCGCACTGCCAAGCGACTGGTATTTGAACCTCGCCGGCGCCGCCACAGCCGCAGTGCACTCCGGCACTACGCCTTCGCCAAGCTTACCGCTGCCGTTACCATAAGACTCATGAGACGCACGGCATATCTCGTAAGCTTCGTGCTGGTGTTCTGCGCCGCATCCGCGCATGCGCAGGTGCCGGTCAGTCCGTTGATCGTGTCGCAGACCAGCGTGATACGGTTCACGCCGGCCGTACCGAGCGGCGACGTGCGCGAAGGTTCGTGCTGGACGGAATCGATCGCCGTCGGCCGAAGTGGCGCGTGGCGATGCACCGTGGGCAACAGCATCAGCGATCCATGTTTCACGATTTCCGCAAATCATAACGAACTCGTGTGCGATGCCAATCCCGCGCTGAAAAGGGACGGCTTCGTTTTGAAGCTGATGAAGCCGCTGCCCAAATCCTCGCGGCCAGATCAGAAAACGGAGCCGTGGGTTTTTCGGCTCGCTGACAATTCGATTTGCCAAGCGATGACCGGCACGCTGTCGCCGGTGAACGGCGCGCCGGCGCGATGGTCATGCGCGATTCACATTCGCGATCAGGTCAGGCCGTCGGGATTGGTGACGAAACTTACGCCAGGAAAAATCTGGATGGCCGACAAATTTCCGGAAAGCGCGCGCGGCCAGAACGGGATCGAACCAATGCAGGTGCCGGTGAAGATGCTCTGGGAATGAGCGCGCTACTGCTTGCGCATCGCGCGCAATTGGCGGTGGGTTAGCATCCAGCGCAGCTGGCCACCGCCGCGCTCGAAGCGGGGGGGCAAGTCGATCGCGATACATCCACCGGTCTTCAATTTCAGATGAACCACATCGCTGGCGCCGGTCAGCAGAATCGACCCGACCGCGCTGAGTTGCGGCTCGTGCCCGACGATCATCACGTCCTCATGCTTTGAAAATGCACGCAACGCATTCACCGCGTCGGTCGCCGCCACGCCGGTCGCGAGCGCGGGCAAAACCTGCGGCGGCGGATTGTTCTCGTAAGCAGCTGACACTATCTCGGCGGTTTCGGCTGCACGCGCGAGTGGACTCGTCAGGATCACATTGAACTTGAGACCCATCGCGCGCAGTCCCGCCGCCGCGTTGCGCATTTTTTCCTTCGATCGTTCAGTCAGTTTGCGCGCACCGTCGTCGCCGCTCGAGGCGGCCTCTTCGGCGGTCGCGTGACGCAGAATATAGAGCATCATGGGATTGATTCCGTGGCAGAATGCGAGTTCATCGAGTTGTGATTGGAGCGCGGTGGATCTTCTAAGTCTGGGTGCATGACTGGCGATCTGACTAATCGGATCTTTTTCGCCCGCATCTGCAACCGCCGAGGACAAACTCACCGGCTTGAGCGCCAATCTCCCGGCGCGGCGAATCTCCTCGAGCGTGTCATGCATCGCGTCGGATCGCTCGAACTGCCGCCACGCCCGCATGCATTGCCGACGCAATTTATTTTCGCGACTGCCAAGCGACTGAATCAAGGCGCCGGCCGCGAGCATTGTTTTCGGCGGCGCCGCCGACGTTTCCGCATACGACAGCAGCCAGGCGGACGCGACCGCGATGTCGTGATAACTGCCGAGCAGTTCCTGCAGCTCTTCCAGCCGCCTTACGGTTTTCCGGTGGCGCTTGGCGCCCAGCGGCGCAATCATCTCGAGCTCGTAGCGCAGCCGCTTGATGCGAACGCGCAGCTTATGGAAAACCGGCACTGGAGCGTCGGTGGCGAGCTTTCCACCAAGGCGAGCTGCACCGCGCGAAGCCGGGCGGACCAACTGTGCGGCGACGATGCCCAGCCTGCGATCGGCGCCAACCTTTTTAATCGCCGGATGCGCCAGCTTGGCCAGCAGATTTCGGTAACGCTTCGATTCGAACAGCTCGTGCAGCCTGGCTTGCTCGGACTTTCGCCCTTGTTCGAGCGCGGCCAGCATCGGCGCGAGCGCGTCTTTCAGACCGGGATCGATTTTAGTGGCGCGAGCGGCTATCAAGGCGGCGGTCACGTCGCATTCCCGGGCGCCGCCGGCCAGACTGCCAATCCAGGGAAGGTCGCGCCGAAAGATTTTGAGCTGCGCGGCGTAGATGACGCTCGAGAACAATTCGATTGTCGCGCGGAGCCGACGCGTCGCCACACGCAGTTGATGCAGCGGCTCCGCTTCGCCGAACTCCGCGGAACTCTGATGCCGCACCAACGATTCAACGCCGGACGCGATCGCTTTGCGCGCCGCGTCCGCCACCGTTTCCCCGGGGAAAGCGTTACCCTGCGCGGCGGCGCATTGAAGCGCGACTCATCTACCACCGTTGCTATTCCTTGCGTGTCGATGTCCCGTTCTCGGTGGAATCGGGATGAGGCTTGCCATTCGAGCGCGACAAATATTCGGCGATGTGCTTTCTGAGTTCGCCCTGGACTTCCTCGACCGGCAAGCGCGCATCGACCGACACGAACCCGAACTCGCTGGACAAGCGCCGGTACTCGTCGATCAGGCGGGTCTGGTAGCGCTCGAACGAATCGAACAGGTCGGTGCCGAGCGCAAGATGCATCCCGGATTCCCAGTAGTCCATCCCCTTGCCCATGATGACGCGCGGAATAAGCGATTCGACGTCGATGTCGAGGTAGAGGACGAGATCAGGGACGAGCGCCATGCCGAAAACCTCGCGCGTCCAATCAGGGTCGGCCCCCATCACCGAGTTGCGGGCGAACGCCGTGTACATGTAACGATCGGCGATCACGATGAAGCCCGCCTGCAGCGCCGGCAGGATTTCATGCTCGAGGCGATCGGCAAAATCCGCGGCATAGAGCAGCGAGAACGTCGTGACGGTGAGCTGATGGCCGGCCTTGGCCTCGTTGATGGTCTCGGAGAGCAGCGGCGATCGCGTCCATCCGGTGTTGCTGACGGCGTAGCCTTCCAGCTCGAGCCATGGGCGGAGCAACTCGATTTGTGCGGAGCGGCCGACGCCGTCGGTGCCTTCAATCGCGATCAAATGGCCGGGCAGCCGCTTTTTCGCGACGTACGGCAGGCCGTGCCCGTACCAGGTTTTAGCGTGGCTGCGATGTGGCGCCATTTTTTCCGGTAGCTCGCTTGAGGTCGTAGTCACGCAGAATTTCCTGGACCATGGTACGCACGACCTTCTGTTGATTGGGAATTTCGGCGGCCGCGTCGATCGGACGCATCCCGAACTCCTCCGTCAGTTGATCGTAAATTTCCAGCACGCGGCTCTGGAACATCCGGAAACTCTCCACCGGATCCGCGGAGAGGCCTACGTCCATTCCAGCCTCGTGGTACTTGAGCTTGGCGCGTCCCGACAGCAGTCGCTCGAGCGAAATATCAATCGGCACGCGGAAGTAGAGCGTCAAGTCGGGCCGCAACGCCGGACTATAAACCGCACGGACCCAATCGGGATGCACACCGCGCGCGACGTCGCGCGCAAACGCGGTGTACACGTAGCGATCGGCGAGCACAATCATTCCAGCCTTCAGCGGCGGCAGTATCTGGTAGGTCAATCGATCGGCGAAATCGACCGCATGCAGCAACGAGAACGTCGTTGGCGTCAGCAGATTCTTTTTCTTGCCGCGTTGCATCGAACGCCGCACCAGCCGCGACGAATTCCACTCCGTGAAATGGACCGGGTAGCCGCGCGCCCGCAGCCATCGTTCGAGCAGCAGCAGTTGCGTCGATTTGCCCGAGCCGTCGATCCCCTCGACGCAGATCAAGCGCCCCTTATAAGGATGCGGAGTTTCGAGCAGAGTCTTGGGCGCGGTGCGGGTTGAGTACTTGGGCGGCGTCGAGGATGGAGTAACGTGGCCGTTAGACGAAGCAACGGCGGCGGGCAGCTCTAACGCTGCAGCACCACCTGGCGATCCAGCAGTCTCGATAACAGGTCCGTTCTTCTCTCGCATGTCCACAGTTCGAGGTCGGCCTTCTCGCGCTTCGAATCGACTCCGACGATCACACGTCCCGGTGAATACCTGACCTCGATATTCTTAACCACACCGAAGTGGCTTCGATCCAGCGCGTCGGCGACACGCAAAATCGCGGCGAGGCCCCTGATCACACGGCGCTTGGCGGGGCTGAGCGATTTCAAATCCGGCGAATCGAGTTTCGGGGCCTGCTTGCGATGCCCGCGAGCCGCCTGCGCGATGACCTCGATTTCGTCAGTGTCGAAGCCGAACAGCTCCGCATTCTTAATCAGGTAGTAAGAATGGCGATTGTGCCGGTCATGATCAATCGCGTGGCCTATATCATGCAATAAAGCCCCGAATTCAAGCAGTTCTCGCGAGGACTTGGGCAAGCCCAAAACCGGCGCCGTCGCATCGAACAGCTTCAGCGCGAGCTTCGCCACCTGTTTGCCATGCTCGTTGCTTCCGGTGAATCGAGTCGCCAAGGCGTTGACCGAACGGCGCCGCGCGTCAGCCGCCGATCGCGAATCAATCTTGCGCGCGAGCCCGAGCAGGACGCCCTCGCGCAGCGCCCAGGTGCATGCGACCAGATCCGGCGCACCGGATTTCTTCAGGATAAAATTCACGAGCGTCGCCGCCGCGGGCATCAGGTCGACCCGCTTGGCGTCCATCCCGGGGAGATCGACGCGCAGCGCCGCGTTGGCTTCGACCAGGTCGCGCGTGAGATCTGAAATTTCGCCGGCCGACGCGCTCGCGCCATGTAGCCGGCCAAGCTCCTCGCCGCGCGACGATCGCGCCATCGCGACCAGCGTGTTGATCGTCCCCGACGTTCCGATCGCGCGGACCACACCCGCGCGCTTCACCTTGCGCATCAACGGGCCAATCACGCGCTCGAGATGCGCCTCGAGCTTGCTCAACTGCGTGCGCGTCGGCGGATCGTCGAGGAGGAATCTCTCCGCCAGCCGCGCCGCGCCGAGCTTCACGCTCCGCATCCACAGCGGTTTGCCGTCGCGCACCAGCACCAGCTCGACGCTGCCACCGCCGACATCAACCAGCAGATGAGGCCCGCCGTCGAGACCGAGGGCATGACGCGCCGCCTGGAAAATCAGCCGCGCCTCGTCGAGGCCGGAGATCACTTCGACCGTCAGGCCCGTCTCGCGCTTGATGCGCCGGATGAACTCCGTGCGATTGCGCGCCTCGCGCACCGCGCTGGTCGCGACCGCGCGCAACTTCTCGACCCTGCGCACTCGCAGCAGTTTTTTGAAATTGACCAGCGCGCGCACCGCGAGGTCCATCGACTCCGCCGTCAGGCGTCCCGTAGTGAACGAGCGCCGCCCCAGCCGCACCATCTCTTTGACCCGATCGACGACCTCGAGATGGCCCTCTCGGCTCACGTCCGCCACGATCATATGCACGGAGTTGGATCCGACATCGATCGCTCCCAGCCGCATGGATAGAAGGTAGCCTTCCACGCGCTCGCTGTCATCCACGCTGCCCGAGCCCCGCACCGGCGCGCCAAAATATTCGCGCAATCATCCGGTGTTGATTAGAAGCGATGCGCGTTACGCCGCGATGAACGCCGAATGTCGAATTTGTTTTTCGCAGTATCCTCGCCGACCCTGTGGGTTTAATCTGTTGTCAGCACGCCTTACGGACGATTCTGTTGGCAGCCGCAGCCTCATCCACGATTGGAACCGACTTCCCCGAGTACGGATCCTCCAGCCACAAGTGGCTGATCGCGCTGGCCGTGATGCTCGGCACGACGCTCGAAGTCCTCGACACCTCGATCGTCAACGTCGCGCTGCCGCACATGCAGGGCAGCTTTTCCGCGAGCGTCGACGAGATCGCATGGGTGCTCACCAGCTACCTCGTCGCCAACGGGATCATGATTCCCATGACGGGATGGATCTCGTCGCGCTTCGGCCGCAAGCGCTACTTCCTGATGTCGGTCGCAGTGTTCGTCGCCGCGTCGGGTCTGTGCGGCGCGGCTCAATCGCTCGATCAGATGGTCGTATTCCGATTGATACAGGGCGCCGCCGGCGCCGCGATGGTCCCGTCGTCCCAGGCGATCCTGATGGAAACGTTCCCGCCCAACGAGCAGCAGCTCGCGATGGCGACGTGGGGGATGGGCCTGATGGTCGCGCCGATCATGGGCCCGACGCTCGGCGGATGGATCACCGACAACTGGAACTGGCGCTGGAATTTTTTCATCAACCTGCCGATCGGCGCCGCCGCATTCCTGATGGTCTGGACTTTCGTGCACGACCCCGCATACCTGCGCACGAGGCGCGCAAAGGGCGGCAAGACCGACTACACCGGCATCATCCTGCTCGTCGTCGGCCTCGGCCTGGCGCAGCTCGTTCTCGATCGCGGCCAGCGCGCCGACTGGTTCAGCTCGCCGTGGGTCGTCTGGTGCACAATTTTAGCCGCGATCTGCATCATCGGACTGACCATCAACGAATTGCGCACGCCGGAACCGATTCTCGATCTTTCAATCCTCGGCATTCCGGTCTTCTCGATGTCCGTGATGCTGATGGTCGCGATGAGTTTCGCGCTGTTCGGCACCGGACTGTTGAATCCGATTTTTCTGCAGGAGCTGATGGGCTACAGCGCGTGGAAAGCGGGTCTGGTGCTCGCGCCACGAGGACTCGGCACGATGGCTGCGATGCTGATCGTCGGGCAACTCGCGCGTTACCGCTACGACACGCGTCCGCTGATCGGCGTCGGCTTCGTCATCATGGCAATCGCGCTGTGGCAGATGGCGGGATGGAACACCGACGTCAGCACCTGGACGGTCACGTGGCCCAGCCTCGTCATGGGAGTCGGGATGGGTATGATATTCCCGACGCTGTCCGCCATCACGCTTTCATGCGTCAGCCGCGAGCGCGTCGGCTACGCCGCGAGCCTCTACAACATGATGCGCAACACCGGCGCGGCGATCGGCATCTCGTACATGACGACCGTGCTCGTCGATCACGAGCAGACGCATCAGTCGTACCTGGTCGCACATTTCACCGTCTTCGATGCGTGGAAAATGAGCAACGCGGCGCGCCTCACTCCCGGCGCGCGCAGCTTTGACTATATGCCGCAGATGCTCACTGGCCAGAAGCAGGGACTAGGAATGGTGTACGGCATGATTCAGCGCCAGGCGATGATGCTGTCCTTCAACGACATCTACCGCACACTGGCTATTGTAATGATGATACTGATTCCAACCTTCTTACTATTGCGTCGCGGGCAACCCGTCAGTGGCATGGCCGCTCACTAGCTATTGCATTTCCGCGAGCGCGCGCTCGAAAACCTCCAACGACTGGCGATCGAACAGCACGAACTCCACCCGCTCCAGCGTCGTCGGGCTGCCGAGATGCGCGCGCACTTCCTCGAGCATCACCTCGGCGCATCGCTCAATTGGAAAACCCGCGATGCCCGTGCCGATCGCGGGAAATGCGATCGTCTTGAGTGAGTTCTCATTGGCGCGCATCAGCGAGTTGCGAGTCGCCGCGCGCAGATTCGCCTCCGACGTGGGTTCTCCCAGACGCATGCTCGCCGCATGAATCACATGGCGCGCCCGCAACTTTCCCGCGCCGGTGATCGCCGCTTCGCCCAGCGCAATCGTGCCGATCTTGTCGCACTCCTGCTGAATGCGCGGCCCACCCTTGACCCGAATCGCGCCCGCAACGCCGCCGCCCAGCATCAGATCGTTGTTCGCAGCATTCACGATCGCATCCACATCCGCTTCCGTCAGGTCGCCCTGCCGAAACCCGATCTTCGCTCGCCAATCTTTGTTCATCGCCATGTTATTATCACGCCAACCGTGCGCCCGAGGAAAACAAACGTTCTGCGGCTCGCCGCAGCACTCTTGACGCTCGCTGGATGCAGCCATTATCGCGTCGAGAGTCCGCCGGGGACGATTCAGGTCGATATCGAAACCTCGCCGACCTCGACCGACCCGCGCTTTGGCACCGACGCAATGTCGTCACGGATCAACGAACTCATTTTCGATTCCCTCGCCAAGGCCGATCGCGACGGCAATTTCGCCGGCCGTCTTGCCGAGAGCATCGAGCGTCCGTCGCCAACCGAGATCGTGTTTCACCTCAGGCACGGCGTGCGCTTCAGCGACGGTCGCGAACTTACCGCGCGCGACGTGGTATTCACCTACAATTCGATCATCGCCCCGGAATCGATGTCGCCAAAACGCGCCAGCCTCGAGGAGTTGAAATCAATCGAAGCGGTCGACGATTACACAGTCGTCATGACCATTGCGCATCAGTACTCGCCGGCGCTCGAGATGGCGACTGAAGGCATCGTGCCCGCCGGCACTACGCTGCCCGCGCAAGGAAGCGGCGCCGCGCCGGTGGGTAGTGGACCCTTTAAGATGGTCGCCTACTCGCGCGATGAATTCTTGCGGCTTGAAAGCAATACGTACTATGCGCGTCAGCCCGGCACCGCTCAGTCGATTTTTTTCAAGATCGTGCCGGACCCGACAGTACGCGCGCTCGAACTCGCAGAAGGCGTTTGCGACTTCTCGCCGAACAATATTCAGCTCGACGTGCTGCCGTGGCTCGCCGCACACCAGTCGCTCGAGATCAGCAACACCCCGGGCACCACCTATCGCTACCTGTCTTTCAATTTTCGCAATCCACAGCTGCGCGATATTCGCGTGCGCCGCGCCATCGCCTATGCAATCGATCGCGACACAATAGTCAGTACGGTTTTGCGAGGTACTGGCCGAATAGCCACTGGCATGCTCTCGCCCGAAAACTGGGCATACGACGGTAACGTGACTAGCTATTCGTACAATCCAGAAAAAGCGCGTCAGCTTCTCGATCAGGCTGGCTACCCCGCGGGCAAAAATGGTCTGCGCGGGCTTCGCTTCGAATTCAAAACTACTTCCGAAGGCGCGCGCATCGGCGAAATCTTTCAGGCGATGCTTCGGCGGGTGGGTATTGAACTGAGTATTCGTTCCCTCGAATTCGCCGCCTATTACGCCGACATCCAGACCGGCAACTTCGACCTGACCTCGTTGCAGTGGATCGGAATCAACGATCCGAATCAATACTACATGGTGTTCGATTCGAAGAAGACGCCGCCCCATGGCGAGAATCGCGGCTACTATTCAAATCCTGAAATGGACCGGCTGGTCGAAGCAGGAAAAAGCTTTCGTCGATCGCGACGCACGGAAACAAATCTACGCGCAGGTTCAGCAACTCGCTGCCGACGATCTGCCCTACGTGTCGATGTGGTGGGTCGACAACGTTGCCGTGATGAATCGACGACTGGCGGGCTTCGAGCCCTACCCGAACGGCAGCTTCCGCTCACTCGCGACGCTCACCCTCGTCGGCCCCGGCGGCGCCGGAGAGCCGTCTGAATGAGGTCCTATGCGCTCCGGCGCCTGCTCGCGCTTGTTCCCGTCGCGCTCGGCGTAGCGACTCTGACCTTCGCGATCATCCACCTCGTGCCCGGCGATCCGGTGATCGCGATGCTGGGTGAGACCGCCGCGCCCGCCGACATTGTCGGCATGCGCCATCAGCTCGGCCTCGATCGTCCGCTCCTGGAGCAGTACGCGACCTATCTCGGTGGACTTGCCGTCGGCGATCTCGGCGAGTCGATTTCATATCGCAAGCCGGTCACGCGCCTCATTGCCGATCGCTTCCCTGCAACCATCGAACTCGCCGCCGCAGGGATGCTCGTCGCTCTGCTCCTGGCATTTCCGCTCGGACTAATTGCGGGTTCGAATCCCGGCGGCGCTGGCGATCTCGGTGCGATGGGATTCGCAATCGTCGGCATCTCGGTCCCGCATATCTATCTCGGTCCGCTGCTCATGATTCTGTTCTCACTGGACCTGCGCTGGTTGCCGCTCACCGGTCGCGGGGGTATCGGTCACCTCGTTTTGCCCGCCTTCACAATCGGAACCGCACTCGCCGCGATCCTCGCACGGATGCTGCGTCAGAGCCTGATTCGTGTGCGCGAGAGCGACTACATGCGCACTGCGCTCAGCAAGGGTCTGGGCCCGCGCGCCGCACTTTTCCGCCACGGCCTCAGGAATGCGCTCACCTCTGTCGTAACCATCATCGGACTTCAAATGGGCGCGTTGCTGAGCGGCACGCTTATCACGGAAATAATTTTTTCCTGGCCGGGCATCGGACGCCTGCTGATTACTGCGATCGGCGCGCGCGATTATCCCGTCGTCGAAGGATGCGTCCTCACCTTTGCGATGACCTACGTCGTCGTCAACATGGCGACCGATTTCGTCTATGCAATCATCGACCCGCGAGTGAGAATCTCGTGATCGCCCGCATCCGCAATCCTTCACTGGCTATTGGAGTGACTATTGTTGTTACTATCGTTCTCCTCGCGATTGCGGGGCCGATAGTGTTCCGCACCGATCCCCTGTCGATCGATCTTGCAAACATTCTCGCCGGCCCCAGCCGAGCGCATCCATTTGGCTGCGACGCGCTCGGCCGCGACATTCTGGCCCGCATCCTGTGGGGCGCGCGGCTTTCGCTCTCGATTTCAACCGTCGTCGTCGCGATCTCTCTCATTGTCGGCAGCCTGATTGGCGCGACCGCCGCGCTGTCGGGTGGCCGAATCGACAACCTCATAATGCGCGGCGTGGACATCGTCCTCGCGTTCCCCGGAATCCTGCTCGCGATCGCCCTTGCCGCGATTCTCGGACCCGGCCTCATCGATCTCGTCATCGCCCTGACCGCCATGGGATGGACCGGCTACGCACGCATCGTGCGCGGCGAAGTGCTGACCTTGCGCGAGCGCGAGTACGTCCTCGCTGCCAACACCCTCGGCGCCAGGCCGTCGCGGCTGCTGATGCGCCATCTGCTGCCGGGTGTCGTCGGACCGCTTGCCGTACAAGCGACGTTTGGAATCGGCGGAATCATCGGCGCCGAAGCCGCGCTGTCATTCCTCGGCCTGGGCGCGATGCCTCCGACGCCCAGTTGGGGCAACATGCTCGACGCGGGCCGCGCGTTCCTGCTGGTAGCCCCACATCTTACGACCGCGCCGGGACTTGCGATCGGATTTTCGATTCTCGGCTTCAACCTCCTCGGCGACGGGATCGCGCAGAAGGTAGGCCATCGCGCTTGAGCTTATGTATGCGAACCTCTGAAATTTCGTGATACTCATTGAGATTCGGACTGAATACCTGTGATGGAGAAAATCGAACCCAGCGAAATGGTCAGCCGCCTGACCGCCTTCATCCGGATCGCGGGCAGTTTCGACGGCGTCGCGATCGATAACTTTCGCAAGATGCCCGGCGGCGCGTCGCGCGAGATCTGGTCGTTCGATTGCACGATGAGGCAGGGCGGCGAAACGACTCGGCGCGCGATGGTCCTGCGGCGCGACCCCGGCGCTCACAATATATCGACCAATCGCCGTCACGAGTTCATGGTGATTCGCGCCGCTTTCGAAGAACGCATCCCGGTTCCCGAGGTGTTTTGGGTTTCGGAGGATCCCAGTGTCCTCGGTTCCGCTTTCTTCATCATGGAGCGCGTCGACGGCGAAACCCTGGCGCGTCGTCTCCTCCGCGATGACGCATATGCTCGCGCGCGTGAAGTAATGCTCGCGCAACTCGCCGAGATTCTGGCGAACATTCATCGAATCGATCCCGCCAACCACCAGCTCGACTTCCTGACCGAGCCCGGCGACAACGCAGCGCTCACCGAAGTCAAACGTTACGAGGAAAACTTTCGTCGCCTCGCTCTCGAGCCGCATCCCGCGTTCGAATTGGCCTTTCGATGGCTCCTGAAGCGGGTGCCGAGGACGCCGCGCAAAACGCTCGTTCACGGCGACTACCGAATCGGCAACGTCATTTTCGGTCCCGAAGGCGTGCGCTCGATCCTCGATTGGGAACTGGCCCATCTCGGCGATCCGATGGAGGACGTCGGCTGGATGTGCGTGCGCGCCTGGCGTTTCGGCAATGATCAGAAGCCGGTCGGCGGCCTCGGCACCCGCGAAGATTTCTTCCGCGCGTACGAACAAGCCAGCGGCACCCCGGTCGATCCCGATGCGGCGCGCTTCTGGGAGGTCTTCGGCAATCTGCGCTGGGGCATAATCACCATCAGCCAGGCCCGCACTCACATCGACGGGTTCGTAAAGAGCGTCGAACTGGCTAGTATCGGCCGGCGGACTGCCGAAACTGAACTCGAACTGCTGAATCTCATCGAATAGCAACATGATAATCAAGTGAGTAATCGACATGCAGGATCGACCGACCTCAATTGAATTGCTCGAAGCGGCCGCCGACTTCGTCGATCGTGAACTCGTGCCGACAATCGAGGGCGCTCGCCAGTTTCAGACACGAGTCGTCGCCAACGTGATGCGAATCGTGGCGCGCGAAATAAAGATGGAAGATCCGCTTGTGCGTAGCGAAGTAAAAGCGCTGGCACGATTGCTCGGACACGATGCGCCGCATCTGCACAGCCTCGACGATCTGCGCAAGGCCGCCGCCGGGATGGGCGAAGAATTAACCGCGAAGATTCGCGCCGGCGAGGCTGACGACGGCGACTGGCGCCGCGAAGTGCTCGCGGTCGTGCGCCAAAGCGTCGAAGACAAACTGCGTATCGCGAATCCGCGCTACCTCGAAAGTGATATAGCTATTCGCAATGCAAGGAGATCTGACTAATGCCTGAAACCAAAGTAGTATTGCTCGAACAAGACGACCTGATGCATACCAACACCGGCGAGTCCAATTTCAACGAAAGCGCCTATTACAACTTTTACGATCGGAGCCAGCGCCTCGGTGGCTTCATCCGACTGGGTAATCGCGCGAACGAAGGTTACGCTGAGATGACGGCGTGCCTTTACCTTCCTGACGGCACTGTCGGCTTCATGTTCCAGCGCCCCGAGATCAAAAATAATGACGCACACAACGCGGGCGGCGCAAGGTTCGAGGTCCTGAAACCGTTCGAGCGCCATCACGTCGGTTATCACGGCAAACTATGCATTCTGAAAAATCCGCTCGAGATGGCCGACCCTGCCAAGGCGTTCAAAACCAATCCCTACTCGAAAGCCGCGCTCGAAATTGACTACGTCGCCACCTCTCCCGGATGGGGCGGCGAGTTGCGCGAAAAAATCGGAGATCAATGGGTCGCGCCGAAACCGTCCGGAAACCCCGAGGCCCAATTCGCCAAGGGTCACCTCGAGCAGCTCGGCCACGCAACCGGAAAATTGGCGCTCACGACCGATGGCAAGGACCGCGAGTTCAAAATCGACGGGCTAGGCCTGCGCGATCACAGCTGGGGACCGCGCTACTGGCAGGCGCCGAAGTTCTATCGATGGCTAACGATGAACTTCGACCAGGATCTCGGCGGGATGGCCACCATTACGGTGAATCGCGACGGCAGCGAGCGTCCCGGCGGATTCATCGCGCGCAAGGGGCAGCCCTTTCTACATATCGTAAAGGTCGACGTGCAAACCGAATTCGCCGGCGATCAACAGCTGCACGACAAGATCAGGGCAACCTGTCAGACCACGGATGGCGGATCGCCAATAGTCATTACCGGAAAAGTGCTATCGATGATTCCGCTCCGCAACCGCCGCGCCGGAATAGTCACTCGAATCGCCGAAGGCATGACCGAGTGGAACTGGGACGGCAAGATTGGCTATGGGCTTTCCGAGTATCTCGATCACTTCGACGAATAGTCAGTCGCTCATCTTTTATTCTTGAGCGCCCGCAAACTTTGCTCGTACGGCGGATACGCGACACCCTTTTCGGTGATGATCGCACTAACTAATTCCGCCGGCGTCACGTCGAATGCGGGATTGAATGTGCTAACGCCCTTCGGCGTTAACTGTTTACCGCCATACTCAGTGAGCTCGCGGCCCGATCGTTCTTCGATCGGAATCGCCGCTCCGTCGGGACAGTCCAGATCAATCGAAGACAGCGGCGCGGCAACGTAAAACGGTACGCCGTGACGCCGCGCCATCACGGCCAGCGGGTAGGTCCCGATTTTGTTCGCAACGTCGCCGTTCGCGGCCGTTCGATCGGTACCCACCACCACGCAACTGATCTTGTTTTGCGCGAGCACCGTCGCCGCCATGTTATCGGCAATCACCGTTACCGGTATCCGATCTTTATGCAGTTCCCACGCGGTCAGCCGCGAGCCCTGTAGAAACGGCCGCGTCTCGTCGGCGTACACCTGGATCTTTTTTCCCGCATCGCGTGCCGCACGTACCACCCCGAGCGCCGTGCCATATCCCGCCGTCGCGAGCGCGCCGGCATTGCAATGCGTCAACACCACCGCCGGGTCGCCAATAAGTTCGGCGCCGAATTTTCCCATCGCACGATTCGCCGAAATGTCTTCCGTGTATACCGCGATCGCTTCGGCGCGCATGCGCGCAAATAGTCCGGCGGCGTCAAGCGAGATGTTCTCGTCGAGCACTCGTCCCATCCGATCCACCGCCCATGCCAGGTTCACCGCAGTCGGCCGAGTGGCTTTCAGAGCCTTCGCGACGACCTCGAAGCGTTTTTTCGCCTTCGCGTTCGCGGTGCCCTTAATTCCGAGTGCGACGCCCATCGCGGCCGCTACGCCGATCGCCGGCGCTCCGCGAATCACCATCGTGCGGATCGCCTCCGCCACGCCCCGATAGTCGCGATAGGTTCTAATTACTTCGCGTGCGGGCAGCAGGCGCTGATCGATCATCCGGACGGTGTCCGCCCGCCATTCAATAGTCATCACTGCCATCTGGTCTGACTCTTACAAATGCGACTGAGTTTTCAAATCTGTGCTGCAAATCTGTGCTGAACGCGCAATAGAAAGCGGCGCTGCAGATGATACGCGGCGCCGCTCAACTACCCCGGATCGCACGATACCGCATTGCGCCGGTACGCGCGAATCTCGACTTAAACTCTTTCGTATACTCCGCGCGCTTTTCGTTTTGCAGCACCGGCATCGATCCATCGCGTGATCGCCGCAAAGATCTCCGACGGCCGCTTTCCCTTGAGTCCCCGCACGTCGCGCACGTCGGACGCCTTGAACTGTTTGGGAAGTGCGGAGAGCACGGCACGCCAATTGACCCGGCCGCTCGGCCCGCTGCTGACCGCTTTCGACGCGCGCGATCCGCCACCAATCAACGATCCCAGTCGCGCTTCCTCCTGCTTCAATTTACTCAGTGCCGATTCCTTCACGCGGATCTCTTTGCGGAGATTGAGTAGTAAATTGCGCGCCTGGCGCTGTACTTGTTCGAATGCCGACGCGGCTCCGCGAGAGGTATTCTTACGAGGCATGTAGCTATCTCCTTCCCCGGGAATTGGTCAGTACAAATCGACTTTGAACATACACAATCAGTACCACGCCTACAAGTATGAAAAGGTCATTCAGGATCGACAACTGCATATAGCCGATAGTGTTTTGATTGACGCAACCAGATAGTCACACACGGAAAAGTTATCTCAGTCGCCGACGCATTACATTGCCGGCAGGTGGCACAGGCTTTAGCCTGTGATTTTCTGGTCCCTGCAAATCCGGGAAAGAATCACAGGCTGAAGCCTGTGCCACGTTTGTTAGAACAGCCCAGCCGGCTCATCAGCAGAAGTTGAAATCGCCACCACTGCCGCGTACGGCAAAACGATTTTAAAACTATCCAGGAACCATAGTGGTACAAATATCGCGCATAAGCATCCGTACTAGTTCAATAACTACTGGCAGTGATTTTCCTGACTGATAGCCGTTGGCTATTGGGCGAAAATCGCGAAGAAGTCCGTGCAAAGAGTACTATGTTTGAGTCTGCCGCGATGCTATAAGCATCTCGGAATTTTGACCAGATGCGCGCTCTTGGTATTGCTACAAACGCCTGACGCCACGAAGGACTCGGGGCAGCGCGCAAGGAGAGGGGTAATGGGCCGCAGACTGTATGTTGGGAATCTGGCTTGGACTGTGACCGACCAGGATCTGCTCGACGTATTTTCCGAAGCAGGAAAGGTGGACAGCTCGCAAGTCATCATCGACCGCGCCACCAACCGCTCGCGAGGATTCGGTTTCGTCGAGATGGGTACCGATGAGGCGGCCGAAGGCGCAATCAAGACACTGAACGGCCGCGACATCAAAGGCCGTCCGATTCGCGTCAACGAAGCGCAGGCGCGCAGCGGCGGAGGTGGTGGCGGGGGCGGCGGTGGTGGCGGCGAACGCCGCGGCGGGGGACGCGACCACTAGTCAGTTCCGGCATTTCTGACTAGTCACGCGATTGTAGTTTCGCCCTCGCGTCGCGCCTCAAAATATACTTGACCGACTGCAAGGAACGCCCGATTCTTAAGGCGCAACCTTGCGACTCATCGTCCCTCGTGCTCAGCTTTCATCGTGGAACTCATCACGCTCGAAGCTCAGAGCGAGCGCGCCGTCATCGTGCCCGCCGCCGGATGCCAATGCCTTAGCTACCGGATCGGTGCGCTCGAGGTTCTCGCGGGTCCTGACAGTCCCGACGTATGGCGCGATCATCCGCATCGCGGCGGCATTCCGATTCTTTTTCCATGGCCTGGCCGCGTTGCCGGCGGGCGCTTCACTTTCGAGGGACGCGAATATCGGCTTCCGCTGAACGAGCCCGCGCGCGGCAACGCGATTCACGGTTTCGCATGCGAGCGCGCATTTCGGGTCACGCGGCGCGGACCGTACTTTGTCACCGCGCTTCTCGATTCTTCTGACTATTCGGATCTCGACGCGATCTGGCCATGGCCGTTCGCGCTCGAAATAGATTACGAAGTGGGTAATGGGCTGAGATTGAAGGCGCGCATCACCAACACCGGCGACTCGTTAATGCCGTTCGGATTCGGAGCGCATCCATATTTTCACGCGCCGCTCAATCCCAAGGGCGTTCGCGATGCGCTCGAGATTCAGCTCGACGCCGACGCTCGATGGACGCTGGATGCGAGCATGATTCCCACCGGCGCCACCGAGCCGCTCGCCGGTAAGTTCGATTTTCGCGCGCCGCGTTCACTTGGCGCCAATATCTACGACGACGCATTTCATATGGCGCCAATCTCGATCGACGATGCGTCAACGCCGCGGGCGCGGCTTATCGATCCGTCGCTGAAAATTGCAGTAGAGGTCCGCGCCGACGCCGCATTCGGCGACTTCGTCGTGTTTGCGCCCCCGAACAATCCGGTAGTCGCGCTCGAGCCCTACACCTGCGCCCCCGACGCCTTCAATCTCGCCGAGCGCGGCGTCGCGGCCGGCATGCGCAAGCTTGCTCCCGGTCAGACCTTCGAAGCTGGCTTCGAGATTCGCGTCAACGTCCCTTGAAGCGCGGCTCGCGCCGCTGCGCCAGCGCCGACGCGCCCTCGCGAAAATCCTCGGTGAGCAGCAGCGAGCTTTGCGCCAGCACCTCGAGCTCCTGGAATGTCATCTTGTCCAGCCCGTGACCTTTGTCGATGATCCGTTTTGCGAGCCCGACCGCGAGCGGCGCATTCCGCGCCATCTCGCGCGCCAGTTCTTCGGCCGCCGCGAGATGCGTCCCGTCGGCGACGACGCGATTCACCAGCCCGATCTTTTCGGCGTCCGCCGCCTCGATCATCCGCGCCGTCATGATCAGTTCCTTCGAGCGCGCATAGCCGACCGTCCGCGTCAGCCGCGTCGTGCCGCCCACGTCGGGCACCAACCCGATGCGCACTTCCGGCATCCCCAGCCGCGCGCCGGCCGACGCGATTCTCGCATCGCACGCGAGCGCCAACTCGAGCCCGAGTCCGCCGACGAAGCCATGCAACGCGCCGATAACCGGTTTCTCGATACTCTCGATCCGATTCAACGACGCCTGCGACTCCGCCACGAAGCGCCGGAAGCGTTGCATGTCGGGCCCGCCGCCATGACCGCCTTGCGCGCCGGTGTCATTGGCGAGCGAAGTGAAATCGATACCCGCCGAGAACGCCTGGCCCTCGCCGTAGATGATGATCGCGCGAACCTCGTTGCGATCGACCTCGTCGATCGCCTCCGGAATCGCGCGCAACATCGCCTGGTTAATCGCGTTGCGCTTCTCCGGCCGATTGAGCGCGATATACGCAATCTCACCCTCGATCCGAACGTTGATTGGATTTTCCGCCATAAGACACCTCGCCAGCTAAGGTATCGCGCACCCGCAACACCGGTGCAACCGTGCTCCTTTTCCCGCGAACCTGAGAGCGAAAGGTTGTCCTCAACATTTCGCGATTAGCATTTTTCACTGGGTGCAGGGGTCACCCCTGCCGCGGAAGCGTGAAACCCGCGCAGGGTTTCACATTAAATTGAGTTCTTCTGCTGACTGTTCGCGTCGCGCGCTCTCGCGATCCTACTTCGATGATGCGGCGGGCGCACTCGCGCCGTTCAGATTTGCCGCGAGGAACTTGACGCTGCGATTCCATGCGTCTTGCGCATCGTCGGCGTTGTACCAGAACGCAAGCTCGGGAAAATTGAAGGCGTGATTTGCGCCTTCGTAGATTTTCATTTCGTGCGGACGTTTTTCCTTCGTCAGCAAATCGTCGAGCGTGTGGGCCATCACCACCGGCACCAGCACGTCCTTGTCGCCGTGCAGGATCAACGTCGGCGGCATCGACTTTGCCCCGGACTCCAGCGCCGGCGGCAGTCCGCCGTAGTACTCGACGATTGCGCCGACTTGCTCCGGATCGACCGCTCCGACTGAAAGTGAAAGAAACGAACCGAGCGAAAATCCGAGCAGCGCGACTCGATGGGGATCGACTGCCGGATTCTTGTCGAGCGCGTCGAGTCCCGAATGGATCTCCTCGAGCCATATCGGGAAGTCTTCTTTCATCTGCTCCGGCTGTCCCGGGCCGACCGCGTCAGTCTGGCTGTAGTACTCGATGAATTCCGTGTAGTAGCCGAGATCGGCGAGCTCGCCGCACATCTTTTCGTATTCGGGGTTGCCGGAGTCCTTTTGCTGCGACGCGCCATGCAGCATCACAACCGCTGGATGGGGCCCGCTGCCCTTGGGCGCGCAATGATATTCGTTGACCGGCTTGCCGCCTGAAGTGAACTCGCCCTTGACCCATCCGGCGTGAACGTTCGATGCGGCGAGCAGGAAGACTGCGGATGTGAGCGCGCCGCTAACGGACCGGAATGAAGAAGCCACTGTGTACGGAATCGGACTACGACCGCATCAACTCAGCTTCGTCGGCAGCGATGGTGGCGTAGACTTCGCGATCGATCTTGCGATATCGGTCGAGCGATTTTTCCGCCTGCTCTTCGTGCCCCTGCTCCTTCGCAATCTCGTGCATCTCTTTTTCGATCCACGACAGATGCCACGATTCGTCTTTGGTGACAGACTTGAGCACTTCCATCGTTTCCGCGTCGACATTCGGCAGCGCCATATGCGCGTTGTAGCGGCTCTGCGCGCGCTCTTCGACTACGACCGTCAGCGCGAGCAGATCGATAATCGTCTTCGGCACTCCGGTCCGCAGCCCGAGCCGGCGCTGATAGCCGTCGTCGATTAGGATTGGCGCGCCGCCGAGGTCAGAGATTCGCTTGGTCCACAGATAGGCGTGACGCGTTTCATCCGCCAGATGAGCCGTCATCTTGAGCTGCGACTCGCCGTCTTTCATGTGCGAGAGGAGGTTGAATAGCAAACGCGCACCGCGCAATTCGGCGTCGCGATAAAAGCTGAAGATAAGAATCTGCTTGTCCGCCGGGGACATTCCAGTGAAATTCATCGTTCCAAGTGATGCGCTCAATACCCAAGTCCTCCCGTCAGCCGCGGGCACACAGCGGCCAATTGGCTAATAGTATCAGATAAGACGGTTGCGCCAAACTTATGCGATCCGTTCCGCAGGGTCAATAAAACACCCCCGCCAAGTGCGGCACAACGCCCTGAGCGGAGCAAACAAGTGAGTCGGCTGGTTTCAGAAAGATCTGGTATTCGATCCTAACCTCTCCTTGTCCGAGGAGAGGTCGGCGTAAGCCGCGAAGCGGTGTCGCCGGGAGTGGTGCAACGTGCGACAGCCCACCAACTTCGACTCGTTTAATCTCAACGCAGAGAAACCAATTCCCGCTCGACAGCAGCACAACGGGCGTTGTTGCCACAGCCAGCGTTGCACCCCACCCGTCGCACTCCTTCGGCGCGCGCCGACCTCCCCTCGGACAAGGGGAGGTGATTTCAAAGGTCCCCTTGCAGGGAGAGGAGAAGTACGCCGAGCCACAGTACAAGAGCGATCAACAGAGAGTGTGTTCGACCCTATCTTGCAGTCGGCCTGAGACTTCTGATACTCCGCGAGATAGCGCGTGAGAACCGCAGTCTTTCCTAACGAGGCCTCCATGCAAGAGTACTGGCCCGCATTGTTACCGCTAGTCATCGGATTGCTCGCCTTTGCGGTGGGTATGCTATTCGCCTTACACGAACGAAACACTCTGGAATCACGCAAGCTGAACAACCTGCAGCGCGAACAGATACAAAACGATCACCACACGACGGGTTAGTGCCTTCACCAGACGTTTACTGGCTCGCACTCAGACGAGTTCACGGAGTCGGTCCACGAACTTGCAAGCTGCTGATCGAAAAGTTCGGCGCCCCGGAAAAAATATTCCAGCTCAGCTCCGACCAGATCGCCGCCGCCGGCGTGCCTCGCAATACCGCCCGCAGTATCGCCGAGTTCCGCGACTTCGAGCCACTCGAGAAAGAACTCTGCGAGCTGCCGAATATCGGCGCACGGCTCGTCAAATGGACCGACGCCGACTATCCTCCGAATCTGCGTCAAATCGCCGACCCGCCGCCGTTTCTGTTCGTGCGCGGCACCGCAGCGTTGACCGACTCCACTTGTATCGCGATCGTCGGCGCGCGCGCCGCCAGTGACATCGGACGCCGGATGGCGCAACGGCTCGGCCTCGAACTCGCCGCCAAAGGCTTCACCGTCGTGAGCGGTCTGGCGCGCGGAATCGACGGCGAGGCGCATCAAGGCGCGCTGGACGCCCACGGCAAAACCCTCGCGGTCCTCGGATGCGGCGTCGACGTCATCTACCCGGCTGAGCATCGCAAGCTGGCCGAGGCGATCATCGCGGGCGGCGGCGCGCTCATCAGCGAGCTCCCGATTGGAATGCAGCCGCTGGCCGAAAATTTCCCCACTCGCAACCGGATCCTGTCGGGCCTCTGCCTGGGTGTCGTAATCGTCGAGGCTGCCGAAAAGAGCGGCTCGCTGATTACTGCGCGGATGGCCCTCGAACAGGATCGCCAGGTCTTCGCCGTCCCCGGCAGCCCGCTCAGCGGCAGGACCCGCGGCAGCAATCGCCTTCTAAAGGAGGGCGCGAAGCTCGTCGAATGTGTCGAGGACGTAATCGAGGAGCTCGCGCCTCAGATGGCCGGCAGACCGCCTGCCGTCGAAAGGCGCCTGCCGATCGCCTCGAATGAACCGGTTCCGATGCCGCCAACGTCTAATACACGCGTGATGGCCGAAGTAGCTCCGATGCTGCCGACGCCCGAAGATGCCAAATCTCTCGAAGAGCCTGTTGACAGCACTACGACAATTCTAAACAATCTAAAAGAATCTGAAAGACTCCACGTCGACTCGATAATCGAGTCGTCCGGGCTCAATGCCCAAACCGTGCTTAGGTTACTACTGGAACTGGAACTCGAGGGTCGCGTCACTCAGCATCCCGGCAAGCTTTTCTCGCTTGCGTAAGTCTGGCAGGGTGTATGCCCTGTAGCGTCGGAGATTTCGACTGGCGCGAATCCTGCGAGGGTACGGGAACTTTGGAGGCGCCTAATCGGTGGCAAAAAATCTCGTAATCGTCGAATCGCCCGCAAAGGCGAAAACCATCAAGCGCTATCTCGGTAGTGACTATCAGGTCATGCCCTCGGTCGGCCACGTCGTCGATCTGCCCAAGAGCAAGCTCGGAGTCGATATCGAGCACAACTTTGCGCCCGATTTCGTCACAATCAAGGGTAAAGAGAAGGTCCTCAGCGAGATCAAGAGCGCCGCGAAGGGCAAAGAGAACATCTATCTCGCCAGCGACCCCGACCGCGAAGGCGAGGCTATCGCCTGGCACATCTCCGAGCACCTCGGCCGGACCAAGTCCAAGGTCAGCCGCGTGCTCTTGCATGAAATCACCTCCGCCGCCGTCAAAGAGGCGGTCGCCAATCCCTCAAAACTGGATCGCCATCTGTTCGACGCCTACCAGGCCCGCCGCGTGCTGGATCGCTTGGTCGGCTACAAGCTCAGCCCGCTGCTGTGGGACAAGGTCAAGCGCGGCATCAGCGCCGGCCGCGTGCAGTCGGTCGCACTCAGGATAATCGTCGACCGCGAGCGCGAGCGCGAGGCGTTCCGCGCCGAAGAATACTGGACCCTCGACGCGCGCCTCTCCGGCAAGAATCCGCCCCCGTTCAAGGCGCGTCTCTTCAGCTACAAAGACGACCGCATCGACAACAAGGCGTACAAGCTGCCCGAGGCCCGCGCGCGCGAAATTATCGCGGCCGTCGAGGCTGCCCCTTTCACCGTAAAAACCGTCGAGCGCAAGGAAGTCCGCCGCAGTCCTGCGCCCCCGTTCATCACCTCGCGCCTCCAGCAGGAGGCCTCGCGCAAGCTCTACTACCAGCCGCGCCGCACGATGCAGATTGCGCAGAAGCTGTACGAAGGCGTCGAGCTGGGCGAGGAGGGCGCGGTCGGCCTTATCACTTATATGCGTACCGATTCGCCGCGCGTCTCCGACCAGGCGCTCGATAGCGTCCGCAGCCATATCGGCTCGCGCTACGGCCAGGAGTACATCCCCGACCAGCCGAATTCTTACAAATCCAGCAAGCAGTCGCAGGGCGCGCACGAAGCGATTCGTCCGACCGCCGTCGAGCGCGACCCCGAGTCGATCGCGCGCTACCTCGACAAGGACATGCTCGCGCTCTACACCCTCATCTATAACCGCTTCGTCTCGAGCCAGATGACGCCGGCGGTGTACGACCGCACCACCGTCGATATCGAATCTGCCGACGCAATTTTCCGCGCGACCGGCCAGGTGATGAAGTTCGACGGCTTCATGCGCGTGTACATCGAAGGCCAGGATGAGCCCGAGGACGAAGAGGGCACGCTGCCGATGCTCGAAGACGGCGAGACCCTGAAACTGCTGGGCCTCGACCCCGAGCAGCATTTCACCCAGCCGCCTCCGCGCTACACCCAGGCCACGCTCATCAAGGTTCTCGAAGAGCAGGGCATCGGCCGCCCCTCGACCTACGCCGCCATCATGACCAGCATCCTGCGCGTCGAGTACGTCGAAGAGGACGAGAGCAAGCGGATGCGCCCGACGTCGCTCGGACGAGTCGTCAACGACATGCTGGTCAAAGCATTCCCCGACATTCTCGAATCCAGCTTCACCGCGCAGTTCGAAGAGGACCTCGACAAGGTTGAAGAGGGCACCGAGAACTGGGTCAAGACGATGAAGCGGTTCTACGGCCCGTTCGCCAAGGACCTCGCCGACGCGAAAAAGAAAATGCCCGAGGTCAAGCACAAGGGCCTCGCCACCGATCTCAAGTGCGAGCTCGACGGCGGCGACATGGTGATCAAATGGGGCCGCAACGGCGAGTTCCTCGCCTGCTCGAATTACCCCAAATGCACCAACACCGGCGAAATCGCGCGCGACGACCAGGGCAAAATCACGATGAAACCTTCGGCGCCGGTGCCCACCGACGAAGTCTGCGAGAAATGCGGTAAGCCGATGGTCAAGCGGCGCTCGCGCTTCGGCGAGTTCCTGGGATGCTCGGGCTATCCGGACTGCGACGGAATCAAGCGCCTTCAATCAGACCCGGTGAAAACCGGCGTCGCATGCCCGGAATGCAAAGAGGGCGAAATCCTCGAACGTCGCAGCCGCCGCGGCAAGATTTTCTTCGGATGCGGCCGTTATCCAAAATGTAAATTCGCGGCATGGAACAAAGTCGTCCTCCAGCCATGCCCGGATTGCGGCGCGAACTACATGGTCGAGAAAGACCTGAAACGCACCGGTATTACTTGGCAATGCGCCAACAAGGAATGCGGCTATAAGCAGCCCGCTCCGGTCGCCGAACAACACACATCTGCCCCGGCGCCTCCGCCCGCGTAGCGCGCCGTCCTCGGTGCCGGATTTCTGCAAAGGGGGGCCGCGCGCCTCAGTGGGGCGGGCCGTATTAGTGGGGCGGGCCGCCGTGCCCGCCCTCTTCATTTTGACATTGACCTTGATCGCAGCCTTCACCGCCCCCGCCCTCGCCGCGCCTCCCCTCGTCACGCCCAATCAAGAGGAAACCGTGCTCCCCTACGTCGCCCGCATCTACTTCGATGCGAAAGCGAACGACGGCAGCGACGCCTATTTCGAGATTCTGAAAAACGACAAGCCCGTGTACGTGCAGAAGGCCAACCGGAAGGGCGAGAAATTTTTCATCGGCACGATGTACAAGGACGATCCCGACGCTGCGTTGGTCAAGATGGGCATGGACATCACCGGCGACGGCCAACCCGACCTCGTCATCTCCGAATGGCTGGGCGGCGCGAACTGCTGCCTGATATTTCACATCTTCGAGATCGGCCCGACCTTCAAAAAACTCGGCACCATCGATGCCGAGTTCGGAGACTCGGGCCCCCACTTCATCCACCCGGACAAGGACGCGAAAAGCCCCGGGCTGGCGATTCAAATTCACGACTGGACCTTTGCCAACTGGAACACCGATTTCGCCGGCTCACCCGCGCCAAAAGTTATTCTCCGCTTCAGCGACAATGCGTACCGCATCGCGCCCGACCTGATGCGCACAGCGCCACTCGGCGCCACCGACCTTGCAGCGCGCGCCGCCGAGGTGAAGAGCGGCAGCGCGAACGGCGGTGATTGGCCGCGCGCGAAGGTCCCGCCGCAGCTATGGGCAACGATGCTCGATCTGATCTACAGCGGGCACGCCGGCGATGCGTGGAAGTTCCTCGACGACGCATGGCCGCCGAAAGTGACTGGCAAGGACAAATTCGCCAACGACTTCCGCACCCAACTCGCCAAGAGCCCCTACTGGCCCGCCATCAAAGCAATGAAGCCCCTCCAATCCCCCCGCCGCCCCTCTCCCCCACCGCCCAAAATGACGATCGGTCGCTATCCCTTCCCCCCCGCAAGGAATAGTTTCCGCGAGCTCTTCAGCCGCGCCTGCCTGATATGACTGCGAATCCTTATTCCAATCCTTGACATCGCCGTCGGACTCGACGATACTGGTCCTGATCCGCCGCCATCAACTCGATCGCAAGCTTGGCGGTATCGCAGTAGAAATCACGACGTATCCTTCGATTACCTGCTGACGACGAAATTTGCTGCCGAAGAACCTAACCCCTAACCCCTTCCCGAACGGGAAGGGGAACCGGACGCGAGGAAAAGCCTCCGCCCCGACCAACTTCCTAACAGGGACGAAGTCCCGCATCTTTCTTTTAATACTGGGTGCAGGGGTCACCCCTGCCGCCCGCCGCGCAGGCGATTATTCCGACGCCCTCATCTTCACCGACATCTCCTCCAGCCGCCGCCGCAAAAATCGCCGCTCCGGCGCGCTGCCCACTCGCGTCAGCGCCGCGCGATACGATTCAGCCGCCTCACTCCATCGTTCCAGCCGCCGCAACAAATCCGCGCGCGCCGACCACATCAGGTAGTAGTCGCGAAGTTCTCCACTCACCGCGATCGCATCGATTAACTCGAGTCCCGCCGCCGGACCATAGGCCATTGCGACCGCGACCGCCCGATTCAACTCGATCACTGGCGACGGTCGTATCGCGTTGAGCCGCCGGTAGAGATCCGTAATCGCCCGCCAATCGGTCGCCGCCGCACTTTCCGCGCGCGAATGAATCGCCGCGATCGCCGACTGAATCGCATACGGCCCCTCCGCATCGGCTTTGATCGCGGCTTCCGAATGACTCAGCCCCTCGGCAATCTGCGCCCTATCCCAACGCGCGCGGTCCTGCTCTTCGAGCAACACGATTTCGCCGCACTCATCGATTCGCCCATCGCGCCGCGCGTCATGCAGCAGCATCATCGCGAGCAATCCCCGCGGCTCCGGCTCATCGGGCATCAGCGCGACCAGTATCCGCGCGAGCCGAATCGCCTCCGCACACAGATCGGTTCGCAGCAGCCGTTCTCCCGAGCTCGCCGCGTAACCTTCATTGAAGACCAGGTAGATAACCGCCATCACCGCGTCCAGCCGCTCCGCCAGCAGCTCCGCCGACGGCACCTCGTACGGAATCCGCGCCGCCCGAATCTTGCGCTTGGCGCGCACCAGCCGTTGCGCCATCGTCGCCGGCGCCGTCAGGAACGCGCGCGCGATCTCCTCGGTCGTCAGCCCGCACAATGTGCGTAGCGACAGCGCGACGCGCGCGTCATCAGCCAGCGCCGGATGACAACACGTGAAGATCAGACGCAGCCGCTCGTCGGGCAGCGCGCCCGCCCCCTCGATCTCCTCATCGTCGCCGCCGGCCTCAGCCATTCGAATCAATTCCTCGCGGCGATCGTTGAACCGGGTCTGTTTTCGTATTCGATCGATCGCCTTATGGCGCGCGACGCCGATAATCCACGCGCGCGGATTATCCGGCAGCCCGTCGCGTTCCCACTGCTCGACCGCGCTCGCGAACCCGTCCTGCGCCGCTTCTTCCGCGAGATCGAAGTCGCCCAGCACGCGAATGAGCGTGGCAAGAATTCGCCCGAACTCCTCGCGATAGAAACGCTCGATACCGGCGGCAGTGTTGTCCATCGGCAAACCCGAAAAGCGAAATCCGTCCGATGGCAGGCTAACCGCCCGCCGCGCATGCCGCTACCGCTGACTCATTCGTGATAGATCCACCAGCATCCCTCGACCGGCCTGACTTCGATCGCATCGCCGTCGCGCTGAGTCAGTTTATTCGCCCACGCGATCGCCTCGCCCATCGACGCGCACGCGACCAGGTTGAAGCCGCCCGCGACTTCCTTGGTCTCCGCGAACGGCCCGTCCGTCACCAGCCGCCCGTCGTTTTTCCATCGAATCGTTTTCGCCTGCTTCGAAACTTCCAGCCGCGCGCCGACCCACAACCCCGGCTCCTGATCCAACATCGCGCGGCTCGCGACGTATTCTGCTCCGACGCCCTGATGCTGCCGCATGATCCTTGTCCGCTCGCTCTCCGGGAGGCTCAGCACCGCACGCTCGTCCTCGACCGACGTGAGCATGAAAATCTTCGAGGCCGCCTGTCCGGACGTCTGCGAGATCCACCAGAACTCGCGAATCGCCCTGACCTCGATGACGAGACTCTCATGCGCTCCCGGATATTTCGCGTATTCGATCGCTTCTTCGAGCGAATCGAAGTCGATTATGTCGAAACCGCCGACGAGCTCCTTGGTTTCCGGAAACGGCCCGTCGATCCGCAGATGCGCGCCGCCACGATTCTTCACGGTGATCGTCTCGCGACTGGGGCCAAGCCCGACTGAAACATTTATCAGCCCACTCCTTCCGCTGCGCAGTCGCGCGCGAAGCAGTTCGTCGAGTTTCTGCTGATGGAACCGGATGCGCCGATTCAATTCGTCCGCGTCGATACTCTCCGAATCTCCGCGAACCTCGCCGCCCGTGATCATGTATTTCATCGCGCTTCCCCTTGGCAGCTCGCCTACCTATCCAACAATCCGGATCCCCTTTCCGATCTGGAAGAGGTTACTCCCGACAATCCGGCCCCTCCCCAACAATCCGGTTCCCCTTCCCACTATGGGAAGGGGTTAGGGGTTAGGTTCCTCGGCATCGCGCCTACATATTGATCTTCACCACCGGCCGCACCTCGGTCGATCCGTACTTCGACGACGGAATCCGCGCCGCGATCGAAATCGCCTCGTCGAGATCCTTCGCCTCGACCAGCACGTATCCGCCGAACTGCTCCTTGGTCTCCGCGAACGGCCCATCCGTGACCATCGTCTTACCGTCACGCACGCGAACCGTCGCTGCGCTCGTTGGTAAATTCGAGCGGCGCGCCGGTCTTGCGATGCCCGCTCTTCACTACATCCTGCGTGAACGCCGCAAATTCACCAAAAATCCGTTGCTTCTCCGCCTCACTCCGCCCCCGCGCCTCTTCTTCGTTGTGATAAATCAAAAGCAAGTATTCCATCGCACTCTCCCAACAATCCGGTCCTACGCATTCCCGATGGGTGAAAGCCGAACATCTGCTACGAGCTCCATTGCGCCACCGCACCTGAGAGCGAAAGGTTGTCCTCAACATTTCGCGCTTCTCACTTTTCACTGGGTGCAGGGGTCACCCCTGCCGCCCGCCGCGCAGGCGATTATTCACCTACATATTGATCTTCCTGACCGGCCGCACCTCTATCGACCCGTGCTTCGCCCCCGGAATCCGCGCCGCAATCGCGATCGCGTCATCGAGATCTTTCGCCTCGACCAGGTAGTATCCGCCGAGCTGCTCCTTGGTCTCCGCAAACGGCCCGTCCGTCACCACGGTCTTGCCGTCGCGCACCCGAACAGTGGTGGCCGTCGTGCTCTGCTCGAGCGGATTGCCGCCCTTATTCTTGCCGCTCTTCGTGAGGTCCTGCGTAAAAGCCATGTACCCCTGAAAAATCTGCTGCCCCTCCGCAGCCGTCATTTTCTTCGAATCCGCCTCGCTGCTGTAAATCAAAAGCAGGTATTCCATCGATTTCTCCTTTCGCCCATTTTGGGTTATCAATTATTAGTCGAACAGCACCGCCCCAGATCGACACCCGCCGCTAGAAAATCCGCACTGAAAAAATAGGCCAGAAAATCACAGGCTAAAGCCTGTGCCACAAAAAATCGCCGCCTGAAATGGCACCGGCTTCAGCCGATGATCCTCTGCTCCCTCCTCCCCCGACCCTCAGAGCAAAAGCGCGTCCTCGCGATTTTGCGATTTCTTTCTCTTAATACCGGGTGCAGGGGTCACCCCTGCCGCCCGCCGCGCAGGCGATTAACTTTCTTGATAGGGAGCGCCAGTTTACACGACCGCCTAAAACCGCCACGATCACCCTTCGCCGCATCCACGCCATGAATCAATCTCACGTCACCGTAGTCGGAGCAGGCCTCGCAGGCAGCGAAGCCGCATGGCAACTCGCGCGACGAGGCATCCCCGTCCGCCTCGTCGAGATGCGCCCGGTCAAAATGACCGAAGCGCATCACACCTCCGATTTCGCCGAACTCGTCTGCTCCAATTCGCTCCGCAACGATTCGATGGACACCGCGGTCGGCGTCCTCAAACAAGAGATGCGCCGGCTCGGCTCGCTCGTAATCGCGTCCGCCGATCGCGCGCGCGTGCCCGCCGGCTCCGCCCTCGCCGTCGATCGCGATGATTTCTCCCGCGCCATCACTGCGGCGCTCGAGGGCCATCCGATGGTCGAAATCTCTCGCACTGAGTCCTGCGAGATTCCCACCGGCCTCACGATTCTCGCCACCGGCCCCTTGACCAGCCCCGCACTCGGCGATTCTCTGAACAATCTGATCGGTCCGCGCAACCTGTATTTCTACGACGCCATCGCACCAATCGTCGCCGCCGATTCGGTCGATATGAGTATCGCGTTCATGGCCTCGCGCTACGGCAAGGGCGGCGACGATTACATCAACTGCCCAATGACCGAGGCTCAGTACGAAGCCTTCGTCTCTGCCGTCGTCGCGGCTGAAAAAATTGATCTGCACCCGTTCGAGAAGCCGGTTTATTTCGAAGGATGCATGCCGATCGAGGAAATGGCGCGGCGCGGCCCGATGACCCTCGCCTTCGGCCCGATGCGCCCGGTCGGGCTCTCAGAGCCACGCAGCGGCCGTCGCCCTTTCGCAGTAGTGCAGCTCAGACAGGACGACGCCGAAGCCCGTCTCTACAATATGGTCGGCTTCCAGACCAAGATGACGTACCCTGAGCAGCGCCGGGTCTTGCGCATGATCCCCGGTCTGGAGAAAGCGGAGTTCGTTCGCCTCGGCTCGATCCATCGCAACACGTTCGTCGATTCGCCGCGCCTGCTCCGGCCCACGCTCCAGCTCAAAACCCGCGACGATCTGTTTCTCGCGGGCCAGATGGTCGGGGTCGAAGGCTACGTCGAGTCAGCGTCGGCGGGATTGCTCGCCGGTATTAACACCGCGAACCTCGTGATGAATCGCGCACTGATCGTGCCACCGCCCGAGACCTCGGTCGGCTCATTGATCGCCTATATCACCGATACGACGCGGCGCGATTTTCAACCGATGAACGCCAACTACGGCCTGATGCCGGATTTGAAAATTCGCGCGCGCGGCCGCGAAAAGAAGATCGCGATGGGCACCCGCGCGCTTGCGGCTATCGACGACTGGATCCTCCGGGAACAGATCGAACCGCCCGCGTCTATGGCGTTGCGCGAACTTCGGCTATAGAAATTCGCTGGAGGCCCCGTCGATGACCAAAGCGGAATTGATTGATACCATCGCGCGCTCCACCGACCTGCCGAAAAAACAGGTCGCCGCCATCCTGGACCACGCCTTCGACCAAATCGCGCGCTCGATTCGCAAGGACAAGCGTTTCTGGGTGCCCGGCTTCGGAACTTTTTCCGTGCGCCGCCGCAAAGCGCGCGCCGGCTTCAATCCTCGCACCAACGCGCCGATGACCATCGCGGCGTCCCGCACCATAGGCTTTCGTCCCGCGCCTCAGTTGAAGAAAGGTCTCTGACGACGTCCGCCTCCAAAGCCGACGAGCGCGATCAGCTTCGCGATCGTCCGCGCGATCAGACGACCTCCCGCTCGATCGTTTCTGTGCGCGCGCTGAGTGTCATCCTGCTAATCGTCGCGCTCGCCACGGGCACTGCGCTGCGCTTCAACAATCTAGGCGCGCTCGAGATGTCGCCCGACGAGGGCGCGTCATGGGCCGCCGCCTCCGCGCCGACCGCCGCTGACGTGATCGCACGACAACCGTCACTCAACCCCGGCGAGCTGCCGATCCACGACCTGATGCTGCACGGATGGATCGCACTCTTCGGCTCGAGCCTGTCCGCGATGCGCTCGTTGTCCGCCGCCCTCGGTGTCACGTCGATACTGCTGGTCTATCTGGTCGTCTGCGAATTGTTCGAGGAATCCCCGCTGACCCGCGACGACGTCAGACTAGTCGCCGGACTAAGCGCGACCGTCTTCGCGGTCAACCTCGTCACCATCAAATACTCGCGCGAGGCCCGGATGTATCCGCTGATGCTCGCCGCGATCCTCGCGCAAGTCGCGATGTTCCTACGCGCGCTTCGCGTCGGCGGTGCTGCGAACTACGCTGCCGTCGTAGTCCTGACCGCACTCGCGATCGCCTCGAACTTCGCCGCGTTGCTGATTCCCGCAACCGAAGGCCTTTGGCTCATTTATATAATCGCGCGCACAGGACGGCGCACCGACAATGCTAACGCGCGCCGCGCATGGATCATCGCGATCGCGCTCGCCGCCGCAGGATTGATCCTGGTGCCGAAACTTTTCTCGTCATTGCACGCAGCTTCATCAGGAAGCCTCGGCGGATGGCGCAAGCCCCCGGCCTTCTACGAACCTTTCGCGCTCTTCAACAAAGCCACCGGCAGCTTCGCATTCCCGATTCTCGCCGCGCTCGCAATCTGGGGCGCGATCCGCGGATGGCAACGCGGTGCGCGCGACTCGATCGCCTTCGCGATCCTCTGGATGTGGGCGCCGCCCCTCATCATGGTCGGCGCGTCGTACGCGCTCGCGCCAGTCTTCGTCGAACGTTACGCGCTCTCCTGCTTCGTCCCTTTTTTCATCCTCACAGGCGTCGGAATCTTCGAGATGCCCACCGATCTGCTCCGCGTCGGCGCCCTCGCACTCGCCGTCGCATTCTCGCTTGGCCATATCGTTTCCTACGATCGCAAACCGCACGACGCCCAATATCGCGAAGCAATCGCCGCCGCCGATTCCGCGCTCAAATCCGGCGAGACCATGACCGTCGTCCCCACCTACGCGATCGAGGTTCTCCGTTACTATCTTCCTAGTGATCAACTCGATCGCGCAGTTCGCTATGACCCGTCGGCATCACCGGCCGCCGTGTTGATTCTCGGCGATCAGAACCTCGCGCCGGGTGAGGCTCAATCCTACAAAAGAGAATATCCTCAAGTGGTCGCGCGCCTGCGCGGCGTAATTGTGCTGCGACGGTGAAAAGGTGAAAAAGTGAAAGGTAAAATGCGATGAGCGATCAGAATCCCGACGACCTGAAAATAAAAGGCCAGCAGAAAGTCGCGTGGAACGACAGCGCCGAGGGATGGAAGCGATGGTGGCCGACCTTCGAACGCAGTGCGCAGCTGGTCAACGATCGCTTGGTCCAGCTGGCCGTGTTGCGCCCCGGCCATCGCGTCCTCGATATCGCCACCGGCAGCGGCGAGCCCGCGCTTACCGCGGCGCGCGCCGTCGGACAATCCGGACGAGTCATCGCCGTCGACATGTCCCCCGCGATGCTCGCGGTCGCGCGTGAGCGAATCGACGCGGCGGCGCTGACCAACGTCGATCTCGTCGAGTCCGACGCCGAAGCGCTCCGCCTCGATCCGCATTCCTTCGACGCCGCCCTCTGCCGATGGGGCCTCATGTTCATGCCCGACCTCGACGGCGTCATCCGCGCGATGCATCGCGCACTCAAGCCCGGCGGACACTTCGCAACCGCAGTCTGGTCGGTGGCGGACAAAGTCCCGATGTGCGGACTCGCCCGCGACGCGATTCGCCGCATCACCGGCATCGTGCCGCCGCCCAACGCGCCCGACCCAACCCGGCTCGCCGACCCGTCGATCCTCGAGCGCTCGCTCACCGCCGCAGGTTTCCACGACGTGACGATCGAACGCCTCACAGTAACCTTCGAATTCCCGTCGCCCGACGCATTCGCCGACTTCCGCGGACAAATCGGCGGCACTCGCGCGATGCTCTCGAAGATGCCCTCGGACGTCGCCCGCCAGGTGCGCGAGGCGGTCGTCACCTCGGCCAGCGAATTCGCGACCAGCGCCGGCGTCGTGCGCCTGATCAACGAGACCATCTGCTTCGCCGCGCGCGCATAGCGGAGTACGCATAACTCCCCCGTTCTGCGGAGGCGATTGAAGGTTAAACCTATTAACAAGGGGTACTTGAAACTATTACATCATGTAGGTAGCTTTACTGCCGTCTGCGGAATCGCCAATTTCTGGGGGGTACGATGACGGTCCAGGACGCACTCCGAAAAATCGCTCTGCTGCGCAAGGTCAGCGAGGATAAGGGAGCCTTGGTGGCGGAGCGAGAAACTGCGCACCGTTTACAGAAGGTCCTGATGGAGCGTTACGCGATCAAGGCTCAGGATGTCCCTGAGGGCGCACCCGCGCAGGCGACACCCTTTCGCTTGAACTGGGATTATTGGCGCGAACTGCTCGACGAGTTCGACCTGCGCCTGACCCATTTCGGCGGTCGCGGCAGCGCCGAGGTCGGCAAAAGAATGATCGTCTATATCAGGCTGGCCACCAACCAATGGTGGATCGATGAGAAGTCTCCGCCCGGCTGGAATACGATTGTTCGCGACAATGGTCTCGATTCACTGCGCGCCTACCTTAAAGAGCACGCCCCAAGAAGCTACTCCTTCTCAACCGCCGACCGCCGCAACCGCTAGCCCACTCTACTGCTGTTCTCTAAAATCCGGTTCCCCTCCCCGCGCGGGAAGCGCTTACTCCCAACGATCCGGTTCCCCTTCCCACTATGGGAAGGGGTTAGGGGTTAGGTTGCCGAGGATCAATCTCAAACTCCGAACTGCATCCGCCATCCACCACTGGAAATGCGCCGTCAGTATGGTAGTAAGGTAGTCCGCCGCAGCGCCCACCAAGCGAGCGCGCGGTATCGCACATTCAAGGAGCACTCAAACGATGAAAGCCGCCGTTTTCCACGGGCCCAAGTTGCCCCTCAGTATCGAGGATGTCGAACTCGACAAGCCCCAGGACCGCGAAGTCCTGATCAAAACCGTCGCCAGCGGCGTATGCCACAGCGATCTCCACTTCGTCGACGGCTTCTATCCGTATCCCGCGCCCGCGGTGCTCGGCCACGAGGCCGCCGGCATCATCGAGGAAGTCGGCAAGCAGGTGACCTACGTGAAGCCCGGCGATCACGTCATCTGCTGCCTCTCAGTATTCTGCGGCATGTGCGAACAGTGCATGTCGGGCCATCCCAACCGATGCTCGAACAAGCAGGCCACCCAGCGCAATCCGGCCGACAAGCCGCGCATCTCGCAGAAAGGCAAGCCCGTCTTCCAGTTCCTCGACATCTCGTCCTACTGCGAGAAAATGCTGCTCCATGAAAACGCAGTCGTGAAAATTCGCGAGGACTTCCCGCTCGATCGCGCCGCGCTCATCGGATGCGGCGTCACCACCGGCGTCGGCGCCGTCCTCAACACCGCGAAGATCGAGCCCGGCTCGACCGTCGCAGTCTTCGGTGCCGGCGGCGTCGGACTCGCCGCAATCCAGGGCGCGCGAATCGCCGGCGCGCGCAAAATAATCGCGGTCGATATGTTCGAGGGCAAACTCGCGATGGCCAAGCGGCTCGGCGCGACCGACACCGTCGACGCCTCGAGCAGCGATCCCGTCGACGAAATCCGC
This sequence comes from uncultured delta proteobacterium, assembly GCA_963794325.1. Lineage (GTDB taxonomy): Bacteria > Desulfobacterota > Binatia > Binatales > Binataceae > Binatus. Next base: position 1,036,830 of record CAWCDG010000004.1, read on the forward strand.
AAGATGACCGGCGGCGGCGTCGATTACTCTTTCGAAGCGATCGGCCTCAAGAAAGCCGCCGAGCAGGCCTTCAACTCGCTCAAGGCCGGCGGCACCGCCACGGTGATCGGCATGATCCCGGTCGGCCAGAAGGTCGAAATCGACGGCTACATGTTTCTCACCGAGCGCAAACTGCAAGGCTCCAACATGGGCTCGAACCGCTTCCGCATCGACATGCCCAAGTACATCGACTTCTACCTGCAGGGCCGCCTCAACCTCGACGATATGATCAGCCAGCGCCGCAAACTCGAAGACGTCAACGACGCCTTCCGCGCGATGAAGGCCGGCGAAGTCGCGCGCACAGTTCTTATGTTCAACTAGCGTTGATTCACTGAAAAAAGGAATTCGAGGTTCTAAAAAAATGAAAGCTGCTGTCTTCCACGGTCCCGGTCAGCCACTCACCATCGAGCAAGTCGATATCGACGAACCCAAAGAGCGCGAAGTCGTCGTCCGCACCGTCGCCAGCGGCGTATGCCACAGCGATCTCCATTTCGTGGACGGCCTCTACATGTGGCCGACCCCCGCGATCCTCGGCCACGAGGCCGCCGGCGTCGTCGAGAAAGTCGGCTCGCAGGTCTCGTACCTCAAGCCCGGCGACCACGTCATCGCATGCCTGTCGGTCTTCTGCGGTTACTGCGAAGAATGTATGTCCGGACATCCCAACCTATGCTCTAACAAAGCCGCCACCCAGCGCGGACCCAGCGACAAGCCGCGCCTCTCGCAGAAGGGCAAGATGGTCAATCAGTTCGCCGACCTCTCGGGCTACGCCGAAAAGATGCTGCTGCATGAAAACGCGCTGGTGAAAATTGCCGACGACGTGCCGCTCGATCGCGCCGCGCTGATCGGATGCGGCGTGATGACCGGCGTCGGCGCTGCGCTCAACACCGCGAAAGTCGCACCCGGCTCGACCGTCGCCGTATTCGGCGCCGGCGGCGTCGGCCTCGCGATCATCCAGGGCGCGCGAATCGCCGGCGCGCGCATGATCATCGCGGTCGATAAATTTCCCGCGAAGCTCGAGCTCGCCAAAAAACTCGGCGCAACTCACGCCGTCGACGCGTCCAAGGGTGACGCCGTCGATCAGATTCGCGCACTCACCAACGGCGGCGTCGAGTACTCCTTCGAAGCGATCGGCCTCAAAGTCGCCGCCGAGCAGGCCTACGAATCGCTCACCGCGGGAGGCATCGCCACCATAGTAGGGATGGTCCCCCTTGGCCAGAAGGTCGACGTCGACGGCTTCTCGCTGCTCTTCGAAAAGCGCATCCAGGGATGCTTCATGGGCTCGAACCGTTTCCGCATCGACATGCCCCGCATCATCGAGCTCTACCAGCAAGGCCGCCTCGACCTCGACGACATGATCACCCGCCGCGGCAAACTCGAAGACGTGAACGAAGCCTTCCGCGCCATGAAAGCCGGCGAAGTAGCCCGCACCGTCCTGATGTTCGACTAACCGCGCATCGCTAAATCGAAATCACCCAGGGCCGATCGGAAAATCTCCGATCGGCCCTTGCGTGTCATCCTCACGAACCCGAGCAACGGGCAGTTAGTTTGTCATCCTGACGGAGCGAGCAACGCGAGCGGCTGGAAGGATCTCGGACAGCTTCGCATCAGCGAAGCCGGTTCCGGTCTCTGAGATCGCGCGCTGCGCGCGCTCCACTTCTGCCGCCGGTCTCCGAAAATCGCGCCAGCGCTCCTTCAAATCCGTTTGGCTTCACCCCGAATAATCGCAATCATGATCCCCGGAGGACTCTCATCCGATGCCCTCAGAACACGTGGTATTCCTATTCGACGTCGATAACACCCTGATCGACAACGATCACATCGTTGCCGACATGAAGCGCAATCTCGAACGCGACATCGGCAACGAACAGCAACAGCGCTACTGGGACTACTTCGAGGAGCTGCGCACCGAGCTCGGCTACGCGGACTACCTCGGCGCACTGCAACGCTACCGCGTCAATCATCCGCGCGACTTCGGAATCATCGCAGTCTCCTACTTCCTGATGAACTATCACTTCGCCAACCGCCTCTTCCCCTGCGCGCTCGATATCATCGAGCAGTACCAGCAATACGGCGAGACCGCGATCCTCTCCGACGGCGACATGATTTTTCAGCCGCTGAAAATCGAACGCTCAGGCCTGCGCGAAGCGGTCGACGAAAAAGTGATGATCTACATCCACAAGGAACAGGAACTCGACGACGTAAAAGTCCGCTACCCCGCCGACCACTACGTCCTTATCGACGACAAAGTCCGAATCCTCGACGCAGTAAAAAAAACCTGGGGCGCAAAAGTCACCACCGTCTTCCCCCGCCAGGGCCACTACGCCGCCGACTCCAAGGAAATCGCAAAGTACATGCCCCCCGACGTTACCGTCGACAGAATCGACCAACTCCGCGACTACGATCTAACGAAACTCCGCGCCGCAACGAAGGGATAAGCTCTCGACCGCAAGAGCGAGCGACGCTCCATCCTAACCTCCCCTTGTCCGAGGGGAGGTCGGCGAAAGCCGCGAAGCGGTGTCGCCGGGTGAGGTGCAACGCGCGACATCCCACCAACCCCGACTCGTTTAATCTCAATCTCAGAAACACGAATTCGCCGCTCGACAGCAGTACAACGGACATCGTTGTGACGGCCAGCGTTGCACCCCTCCCGTCGCACTCCTTCGGCGCGCGCCGACCTCCCCTCGGACAAGGGGAGGTTAGGATCGCTTCGCTCTAGAATCACACAAAAAGTGAACAGGCCAGGTGTTGTGACGTCGCCCGAGAGCCTAACCCCTTCCTGAGCGAAGGGAACCGGACGAGTAGAAAACCCTCTTCCCAGAAATAAACTTCTAAAGGGACAAGTCCCGCATCTTCTTTTTATCACTGGGTGCAGGGGTCACCCCTGCCGCGGAAGCGTGAAACCCGCGAAGGGTTTCACATTAAATAAAGTGATCTCCCCTTCCCCCTCTCCTACGCGCGCATCGACGCTCGCGTATTCCCCAACAACATCTCCGCGACCGCCGTCAGATCATTGTCATCGTAATAATCGATTTCGATCCTTCCTGGACTCCGCCCTCGACGCCTGAAAATTCTGACCTTGCGTTTGAGCGCGCGCTGCAAGCCCTCGGCCAGCGCATTCAGATTGGCGTCGCCGCCGCCGCCGGATCGCGACGATGCGTTTTTCGATCCACGGGGACGTCCCACCGTCGCCATTTCCTCGGCACCGCGCGACGAGATTCCAACCGCCGCAATTCGCCGCGCCGCCGATATCTGCTTCTCGGCCGATTGTATCGAGAGCAGCGGCCGCGCCTGTCCCGCCCTGAGCTCCCCCTTCGCGATCATATTCAGAATCGGCTGCGGCAGTTCCAGCAAGCGCAGCGTATTGCCGACGTACGGCCGGCTCTTGCCAACCCGCGATGCGATCTCGTCATGGGTCAGCCCGAAATGATCGACCAGCCGGAAAAACGCGAGCCCTTCTTCGACTGCGTTCAAGTCCTCTCGCACGATATTTTCGACCAGCGACATTTCCAGCGCCGCGCGGTCGTCGAGTTCGCGCACCACCACCGGAACTGTCTCGAGCCCCGCCGCACGCGCCGCGCGCAGCCGCCGCTCACCGGCGATCAGCTCGTAGAGCGGACCGTCGGTGTCGGGCGCGTCGATTCGGCGCACGATCAGCGGCTCGATTATTCCCTGGCTCTGAATCGCGCGGGTAAGTTCCGCGAGCCGTTCCTTGTCGAAATTTATCCGCGGCTGAAACGCACCGGCCGTGATACTCCCGACTGGCGCCATCTTGAATTGCGAGTCGAGGTTATCTGCCGCGCCTGTTTCACTCGCCGGCGCATTCCCGATCAGCGCATCAAGCCCGCGCCCCAATGGTTTCCGCATCATCGTGATAGTCCTCGTGCGATTTAGATCGTGCTTGAACCAAGCAACCTAACCCCTAACCCCTTCACGAGCGGGAAGGGGAACCGGATTTGAGACAACTATTGCGCCTCGTCCTATCCCCCTCACCCCCTTTCCCGCGGGAAAAGGGGAACAGAAAGGATCGTGATCCGATCCTAACCTCCCCTTGTCCGAGGGGAGGTCGGCGAAAGCCGCGCAGCGGTGTCGCCGGGAGAGGTGCAACGTGCGACAGCCCACCAACTTCGACTCGTTTAATCTGAATGCAGAGACACAAGTTCGCTGCTCGACAGCAGCACAACGAGCGATGGTGCTACGGCCAGCGCTGCACCTCTCCCGTCGCACTCCTTCGGCGCGCGCCGACCTCCCCTCGGACAAGGGGAGGTCAGATCCCTCCGCCCCCGACGAACTTCTAACAGGGGCGCAGCCCCGCATCTTCTCTTTGATACCGGGTGCAGGGGTCACCCCTGCCCAGGGAGGTGTGGAACCCACGGCGGGTTCCACTACAATAAAGCTCCTAACGTTCCACTCTGCCCCTCACCACGCGCGATAATCTCCGCCGCCAATGCGCGATAGCCCTCCGCTCCCGCCGACTTCGGCTCGTATTCGCAGACAGACAGTCCATGACTCGGGCTTTCCGACAGCCGCACGCTGCGCGGAATCACGCTCTGAAAAACTTTTTCCGGAAAATGTTTTCTCACTTCCTCGGAGATTTCGTGACTGAGGCGATTTCGCGTATCGAACATCGTGAGCACCAGGCCTTCGAGCTCGAGTCCCGGCCTCAGCGCCGCCTTGACCTTGTTGATCGTGCCGAGCAGCGCGCTCAGACCTTCGAGCGCGTAGTACTCGCATTGCATCGGCACCAGCACCGAGTCCGCCGCCACCAGCGCATTGAGGGTGAGAATCCCGAGCGACGGTGGCGTGTCAATTAGAACATAGTTATATTCCACTCTCGATGGCTCCAGGAGCGCTCGTAAGCGACGCTCACGACCCTCCATCGTCACCAGCTCGATCTCGGCGCCCACCAGGTCGTCGCCCGCCGGCGCGAGCGACAAGGTCGGCCGCACCTGCCTCAAGATTTCCGCGATCGGCAGCCCACCGACCAACGCCTGGTAAATAGTCTTGCCCGTGCGCCGCGATTCACTGACGTCTTCGGGCGTGGCGATACCGGAAGTGGCGTTGCCCTGGGGGTCCAGGTCGACCAGCAAGACCTTGAGTCCCGTGTCGGCCAACGCGAAGGCCAGATTGATAGCGGTGGTAGTCTTACCGACGCCGCCTTTCTGATTAGCTATTGCGATTACCCGCCCCACGACCCACCCCGCAGGGATTGCCCCTGCCATCCGCAAGAATGAGGAACCTCAGACCCGAACCGCGCTGGAAACGTTTCACGTGAAACGTCTGCAAAATCATTAAATGCGCGCTCGCAAATAAATGCAAATCGAGCGATCCGATTTACGCAAGTACCTGAATTTATTAGTTTTTCGCGCCAAAACGTTTCACGTGAAACGTTCCCCCGAAGCCCGAGTGGCATTGTGGCATGCAAATCCAGGAAGGAATCACAGGCTAAAGCCTGTGCCACTCAAATTCCCGGACCTTCCTCCCCAGAACCTGAAAGCAAAAGGGCGTCCTCGCCATTTTGCGATTAGGTACTAAGGTGCAGGGCTTAGCCCTGCCGAAGGAAGCGTGAAACCCGCGAAGGGTTTCACATTTAATCGAGTGATCTACCCTTCCCTCGATTACAGCCGCTGCCAGGTGGCCACCGCGCGATTATACATCGCGCGTCCGTGACGCAGGTCGTACACCCCCAACACGCCATCGGAGAATCCAGCCGCCTTGGCCGCAGCCTCGGACGCCTCATCGAACTTCTGATCGGCGCTGACGTAGAGCATCAGGATACCCCCGAGATGCAACCCCTGGCCCGCGATCTTGAAAATCTCCGGCGTTACTCCGACGGCCCGCGACGTAATCACTTCGTAGCCGTCGCGCACATCGAACGTCTCCGCCCGGACGCATTCGACGCGGACACTCTGCAGGCCCATCTCGATCGCAGCCTCGGTCAGGAACGTCGCGCGCTTGCGCCGCGCCTCGACCAGCGTCACCTGCGCATTGATTGCCGCCGCGATCACCAGGCCGGGAAACCCGGCGCCGCTGCCGATATCCAAAAAACGATGGGCCCGGTCCAAGCGCAGAACCTTCGCGCTGACTGCCAGCGAGATCGGAATGATACTGTCGAACATATGGAACACGATCTCGTCGGGGTCCTGCGGATGCGCTGTCAGGTTTATCTTCGGTCCCCACACCGCAATCATCGAGGCCATCCGCTCGATCCGGTTGAGGAACTGGACCGTATTACTGACGACCCCGAGCGGCGCGATCGCCGGCGCCAGTTGAGCCCGCACCGCGGCGCCAATCGCCTCGGGCGTCATGACCTTCTTCTTGGCGGGCGCCTTGGGACTTCGCTTCTTCGGGGGTTTTGTCGTGCTCTTATGTTTCACGTGAAACGTCGATTGCAAAAAGTTAAGTATCTGATCTTATTGAAGAATCACGCCAAAACGTTTCACGTGAAACGTTCAGTTCCCGCCCGGAATGGCCCTCAGATCGCGCGCGCATTGCGGTCGCGCCGGCTCTTAATATGCACCGCCAAAATCGAGATTGCCGCCGGCGTGATTCCCGGCATCCGGGCCGCCTGCCCCAGCGATCGCGGCCGCACTGCGCATAGCCGCTCCGATACCTCGGTCGAAAGTCCCATCACGCCCTTGAAATCCACCCAATCCGGAATCTGTGTGTCCTCGAGGCGCGCGAACCGCTCGACCGCCTCAGCCTGCCGCCGAACGTAGCCCTCGTACTTTATTTCAGTTTCGAGCTCGGCCGCTTCGTCGAGGTTCAGCGTTGTCTCGACCCCGCTCATCTTAATCAAAGCGTCGTAGCCTATTTCCGGGCGCTTGAGCAGCTCGATCGCACGCACCGGCTGCGTGATTGGCGTCGATCCCGCCGCCGCCATCGCCGCATTCACCTCGTCGGACGCCGGTATCAGCGCCAGCTTCAGGCGCTCGATCTCGCCGCGCACCGCCTCGGTCTTGGCCCGAACCCGCGCGCCCGCCGATGCGTCCAACAGTCCGAGCTGCTCGCCAATCGGCGACAGCCGCCGGTCCGCATTATCCTCGCGCAGCAGCAAGCGATACTCCGCGCGCGAGGTGAACATCCGATACGGCTCGCCGCCAATCCCGCGGGTCACCAGGTCGTCGATCATCACCCCGATATACGCCTGGTCGCGCCGCAGGATCAGGGCCGACTCGCCGCGCACCTTGAGCGCCGCATTGATCCCCGCAATCAGACCCTGCGCGCCCGCCTCCTCGTAACCAGTCGTCCCGTTGATCTGCCCGGCGAAAAACAACCCGCCCACCAGCTTGGTCTCGAGCGACGCGGTCAACTGCGTCGGGTCCGAGAAATCGTACTCGATCGCATAGCCTGGCCGCATTATCTCGGCCTGCTCGAGCCCGACGATCGACCGAACCATCGCTTGCTGCACATCGAGCGGCAAGCTGGTGGACAGCCCGTTGGGATATACCTCGACCGTATCGCGGCCCTCGGGCTCGAGGAAAATCTGATGCCGCAGCTTGTCCCGGAAGCGCATCACCTTGTCCTCGACCGACGGGCAATAGCGCGGCCCCTTGCTCTGGATAACGCCGGAGTACATCGGCGATCGATCGATCCCGCCGCGGATAATCTCGTGAGTGCGCGCGTTGGTCCATGTCAGATGGCAGGGAATCTGTCCTTGCGCGATCCGCTCGGTGCGGAACGAGAACGGCGGCGGCGGCTCGTCGCCCGGCTGGATCTCCAACGCGGAGTAGTCGATCGTGCGCCCATCGAGCCGCGGGCAAGTGCCGGTCTTGAGCCGGCCGATGCGAAATCCCAGTTGCGCCAGATGCTCACTGAGGCCCATCGCGGCGAAATCGCCGGCGCGGCCCGCCGAATAGTTCTTCATCCCGATATGGACGAGGCCCTTCAGGAACGTGCCGGTGGTGAGAATCACGGTCGACGCCTCGAACACCTCGCCTATTTGCGACTCGACCCCGCGCACCGCGCCATCCTCGACGATCAGCCGCTCGACGCTCGCCTGCCGCACTTGCAAGTTGGCGGTCCGCTCGAGCACCCGCTTGCTGCGCGCCCGATATGCGGCCTTGTCGGCCTGCGCGCGCCGCGCACGAACCGCTGGTCCCTTGCGCGTGTTCAGAAATCGAAACTGGATTCCGGTCTCGTCGGTCGCGAGGCCCATCTCGCCGCCGAGCGCGTCGATCTCGCGCACCAGATGCCCCTTGCCGATCCCGCCGATCGCCGGATTGCACGACATCTGCCCGATATGGTCGAGGTTGAGCGTGAGCATTAGCGCGCTCGCCCCCATCCGCGCCGCGGCGAGCGCCGCCTCGATTCCGGAATGTCCGGCGCCAACGATGATCACGTCATAGTTCATGATGAATCAGCGATTATGACCCCCATGGGCCCAATCGCGCAAAGCACGCCCCGCCACTATATGTATAATTTTCTTATCTACAGTAGGAGAATCAGATTTCTCTCCGTGAGGTCTCCGTCATCCTGAGCGGAGTCTGCGTAGCGAAGGATCTCGCGCGTTAGCGCGTCGGCCGGCAGGCGCCGAACGCAAGAGCGTCCGTCGAGATTCTTCGCCGCAACGGCTCAGAATGACGGAGGGGGAATCGTGCCGAGCTGAGAACCTACTTCCCGATGCAGAAATCGCGGAAGATCGCGTCGAGCACGTCCTCGCCGCTGACCTCGCCAGTGATGGATCCGAGCGCCGATGCGGCCGCCATTATATCGACCGCGACAATCTCCGGCGGCATCGATGATAACGCGGCGCCGCGCGCGTTCTTGAGCGCTTCCAGAGCCATCGCAAGCGCATCACGATGCCGCTCGCGCGAGATCGCGATTTGATTGTTGGTGGTTGGTGCGGATGGATCGACAAGCGCCGCGATCGCCTTCGTCAGTTCGGCGCGCAGGATTGCAGCCTCGCCGATATCGATCGCGGAGAACGGGAGCATCGGCAGTGACAGGCCGTGCTCTCGCAGATCACCAGCAGAGATCGCATGCGGGCAGGTCGCGCTTGTTCAGGATCGCGAGGCCGGGACGATTCGACGTCAGGCGAATCACTTCCCGATCCGCCGCTTCGAGCGGGCGCGACGAATCGAACATCGCAATCAGCAGGTCCGCGTCGCGCGCCGAGCGTAACGTGCGCTCGATTCCAATCCGCTCGACAACGTCGGCCGATTCGCGCACCCCCGCGGTATCGTTGAGCACCAGCGCGTACGGCCCAAGCTGGACTGAGTCTTCGATCACGTCGCGAGTAGTGCCGGCGATCGCCGTGACGATCGCGCGGTCGGCGCCGAGCAACAGATTCAGCAGGCTCGACTTGCCGGCGTTGGGCTTGCCGACGATCGTCGCGCGGACCCCTTCGCGCATCAGGAGGCCGCGCGCGAAGCTGTCGTGCAGCATCGCAACGTCGGCAATCAGCCGCTCGATCTCGGCGGCAACCTCGCGCCGCGACGGCATCCGGATGTCCTCGTCGGAGAAATCGATCTCGACTTCGAGATGCGCGCGAATCGCAATCACCTGGGCGCGCAACTCCGCGACCCGCGCCGAAAGTGCGCCCGAGAGCTGCGACAACGCGTTCGTGAGCGCGGACTCGCTGCGCGCTCCGACGATATCGGCAACCGCCTCAGCCTCCGCCAGATCCATCCGGCCGTTCAAAAATGCGCGGCGAGTGAACTCGCCCGGCTCGGCGATTCGCGCGCCCGCATCGACGGCGATCGCAACGATGCGCCGGACGACGAACGGCCCGCCATGGCATTGGATTTCGGCAACGTCCTCGCCAGTGAGGCTCGCCGGATGCGGCATCACGACCGCCAGCGCGCGATCGATGCGCGCGCCAGTGGCGGGATCGACAACGTCGCCCAGTCGCATCACGCGCGGCGTGATCTCGGTAATGCGCGCTGGGTGAAACATCGCCTCGAGGATTTCGACTGCGCGCGGACCGGATAGGCGCACAATTGCAACGGCGCCGATTCCCGGCGCTGTGGCAGGAGCTACGATCGTGTCGGCGGCGTACATAGGTAGAGGAACGAATTGTATGTGAAACCCTTCGCGGGTTTCACGCTTCCGCGGCAGGGGTGACCCCTGCACCCAGTATTAATCGCAAAATGGCGAGGACGCCATTTTGCTCTCAGGTTCTTGGTTTTGGTGGCACAGGCTTTAGCCTGTGATCTTTCTGGTCCATGTATCCAGGAAAGAATCACAGGCTAAAGCCTGTGCCACGTGAGCAATGCCAGCGATAACTCAGATACAGTGAAGCCATCTGATGAAGATTGGGCATTTCATTCCCGTCGTTTTGATCGGCTGGATCCTTCTCGCCCCCTCAATCGATTGCGCGCGGCGGGGGTTGCAGCGGGAGACGCCGCTGTCGGAATGGGAACGCGGAGACCATTTCTCGTCGCGCGAGAGTTGCGAGAGTTATCGGGCGACGGTGATCGATGCGGAGAAGAGCGATGCCGAGAACATCTATGTTCAGCGGTATTCGTATTCGATTTGTGTGCAGGATGATGATCCGCGGTTGAAGGAACCTAACCCCTAACCCCTTCCCTCGAGGGAAGGGGAACCGGATTGTTGGAGAGAGCGAAAAGGTCGTCCTCGCCGTTTTGCGATTAGTACTTTTCACTGGGTGCAGGGGTCACCCCTGCCGAAGGAAGCGTGAAACCCACGGAGGGTTTCACGTTTAATCAGTTCTCCCTCTGGCGGGCGGGGTGCTTGCTCAATTGCGTGCGGTATGGTTCGATTGCGTGTTCGGAGTCTATCCAGAATACCACTACCTGATTTTGCCGGACTAAAAGATACCGACCTACTAACCGACCTCGCCGGTCGGAATTCAAAACCGAGTGAAGCTGGCCCCGAGCAATGAAAAGGACCTACCAACCACATAACCGCCGACGCAAACGAACCCATGGATTCCTGGCACGGATGGCCACGCCGGGCGGACGCAAAATACTCAAGCGCCGCCGCGCCAAGGGCCGCACCCGCCTTGCAATCTCGATCCCGCCCAAGCAGCCGGGCTAGCATTGCAGTGCGTGCGCAATTGAGCTTCGCGGCGGCCGACCGGCTGCATCGGAGCGCGGAATTTTTGCGCCTCCAGCGAAATGGCGTGCGATTCCAGAGCCCCCATTTTGTGCTGTATGCGGGTAGTCTCGATATCGAGCCGGAGCGCTCGCGCCTGGGCGTCACAGTGTCGCGCAGAATTGGCAACGCGGTGGTGCGGAACCGGGTGAAGCGGCGGGTGCGCGAGTTTTTCAGGAAAGTGATGCGGGCGGAGTTGCCGCCGCGGACGTCGATCGTGGTGATCGCGCGGGGCGGTGCGGGTGCGCTCGAATCGGGCGCGATCGGCGATGAACTTGCGATGGCGGCGCGGAATATCAGTGGACGAATTGTTGGGCGGGGTCAGTGATGAGAGAGAACCTATCAAGATCGCCTGCGCGGCGAGCGGCAGGGGTGACCCCTGCACCCAGTGAGAATCGCGAAATGTTGAGGACAACCTTTCGCTCTCAGGGTCGGGGGGCGGATGGCGAGCGTAAAGGTGTGATGTTCGGCTTTCATCCATCGCGGTGCGCGTGCCGCATGACAACTAACCCCTTTTTTTTCAGTTTTTTCAGTATTAAGGCCGCGCTCCGTTGTCGCGCGCGGATCGAGGGGCGTGGTGATGGCGCCAGATAACCTAACCCCTAACCCCTTCCCGAACGGGAAGGGGGACCGGATTATTGGGAGTAACCTTTTCCCGAGCGGGAAGGGGGACCGGAAGGCGAAGATGGCACCGCGATTCGTTGCGGCGGGGGCGATTGCGATTTATCGGGCGGCGGTTTCGCCGGTGATTCATGCGATGAATGGGCCCGCGTGCAGGTTCGAGCCGAGCTGCTCGGTGTATGCGCGCGATGCGATCACGGAGTACGGGATCGTTCGCGGCGGTATCATGGCGATTTGGCGGATCGCGCGATGCAATCCGATGGGTGGTCATGGATTTGATCCGGTGCGAGGGCGAGCTGCGAAGGTGGTGCGATGAAGCGGAGTTGCAGCCCGCTCTTTTCTTTGTGTCATCCTGAGCGGAGTCTGCGTAGCGAAGGATCTCGCGCGTCTGTGCGCGTTATAGCCAGCGCCGGACACCGGAGTGTCCGTCGAGATTCTTCACTACAGCGGCTTCCGTTCAGAATGACACAAAAAAGTGAGTGCGCGAGGATTGTGGTCGATGCCGGCTAACCTAACCCCTAGCCCCTTCCCTCGAGGGAAGAGGAACAATCGCAGGAAAAGAAATCAAGTTGGATTCTAGTCGAGTACTGCTTGCGGTTATTTTGTCGATCGTGCTCGTGGTTGCTTACCAGGAGCTGGTGCTGAAGCGGTTTTTTCCGCCGCCGACTGAACAGCAGCAGCAGGCGGCCGAGCAGGCGAAGGCCAAAGCGGCACAGGGGAATGTGCTCGGCAACGGGCAGGCGACTGGCACTGCGGTTCCTGAAGCGGCTGGTACTGCCGCGGCGAGGGGACAGCAATCCACTCCGATGACCTCGATGGCGTCGGTGCCTGAGCGGACTGTCGAAGTTGATTCCGACTTTTACGTCGCTGTGTTTACTACCCATGGCGCGCGGCTGAAGAGTTTCACGCTCAACAAATATCGGCAGTCGCCCGACAAGAACAGTCCGCCTTACGAGATGGTGCAGACCAAGCCGGGAGGGCATCTGCCGCTGGGCGCGGTGATCAGGCGTAGCGGGGAAATTATCGACGACAGCGATCTCAGTTACGATACGAATGCGCCCGCGAAAATACATCCGGCGGCCGGAGCGGGCGCTACGCTGAGCTTCAGCGCCAAGGCCGCCGACGGCACGACTATCACCAAGACTTTCACGTTCAAACCGTCGAGCTACGTATTTTCCATGGACGTGGCTGCCACTGGCGGTCCGGCGGTGAGCCAGCTCGGCGTGTCGATGAGCCAGCCGCTGACGGCGCATGAGGGGTACTACGATATCCCCGAATTGCAGGCCGACGTTAGCGACAAGGTGATCACCCACAACGAGAAGAGCATGAAGACCCTGAAGCCGGAAGATGCGACGAGCACGGGTCCGATTACATACGCGGGCTTCGGCGATCGGTATTTCCTGGCGGTCTTTTTGCCGATGGATCCGAAGGTGGGCACGCTCACGATGGCATTCGCGGGCGATGAAGCGATCGCGCGAATCCTGTTTGACGGCGCGACGCGCACCCATGATGAGATCTACATGGGGCCGAAGCTGCTCGACGCGCTGGAAGCGGTGAATCCGGCGCTGCACAAGGCGATCGATTTCGGCTGGGCGGGAATCCTGGCGCTGATTTTTCTGCGGACGCTGAAAGTTTTCCATTACATCGCGCCCAACTACGGCGTCGATATTATTTTGCTGACGGTGTCGATTCGAATCGCGTTCCTGCCGATATCGATCAAAAGCCAGCGCTCGATGATGAAGATGCAGCGCTTGCAGCCGCAGATTCAGCGGCTGCGCGACAAGCTCAAGGACAACAACGAGCAGTTGCAGAAGGAGATGGTCGATCTCTACAAGCGCAATCACGTCAATCCGCTGGGCGGATGCGCGCCGATGGCGCTGCAGTTGCCGATTTTCATCGGTTTGTACGAGGCGCTGCTGAACTCGGTCGAGTTGCGGCATGCGCCATTCGTCGCCTGGATAAATGATCTGTCGACGCCCGACTGTCTGCATATTTCCTGGATGCCGCAGCTTCCGCTGACCCATTGCCATGGCCTGCCGGTGCTGGTGCTGCTGATGGGGGTGACCAGTTTTCTGCAACAGTACATGACGCCGACCACGCCCGATCCGAATCAGCAGCGGATGATGATGCTGACGCCGCTGATTTTCACGATCATGCTGATAAACTTTCCAGCCGGGCTGGCTTTGTACTATTTTTCATCGAACCTGCTGGGCGTTATCCAGCAATACTTTCTCAACCGCGAATTCCAACAATACACGCCGGCTACATGAGTAAAATGGACTCGATAGAAATCACGGGAATCTCGGTAGACGAGGCAGTCAAAGAAGCGCTCGAGCAGCTTGGCGCAACCGAAGACGAGGTGTCATTCGAAGTGCTGGTGACACCGCGGGTGGGCATGCTCGGACTGGGGACGCGCTACGCGAAGGTGCGAGTGACGCGCAAGAGCGCGCTGGCCGCCGCAAATCCACCGAAGGCATCGCAGCCGGCGCAAGGTGCGCAACCGCAAGCGCGCAACCAAGGCGCGCCGGAAGGGCGTCCTCGCGGCCGCGAGAATCAACGGCGCGGGCGGGGTGACACTCGGGCGCGCCAGAATCCACCGGCGTCCACCGCCGAGGATGATAGCGGTGCGGCCGGGCGCAAGAGCGCCGATCTCGAGGAGCAGCGCCGCGAGGCGATGGAGATCCTCAAGCAGATTCTCGAGAAGATGGGCGAGCCGACTGACGTGCGTCAGATCGAAGTCGATGCGGATACCGTCGAGATCGAGATAAAAGGCGACGGATCCGGGATTCTGATCGGACGGCATGGACAGACCCTCGACGCGCTCGAGTACATCGTGAATCGTATCCTGGCACGGCGAATCAAGGATGCGGCGCCAATTTCGCTCGAGACCGAATCGTACCGCGCGCGACGCCGCCAGCAATTGCATCGGATGGCGCTGTCGATGGGCGAGAAGGCCAAACGCGAGCATAAGCCGGTGCGCCTCGAGCCGATGCCGCCGCGCGAACGCCGCGTGGTGCATCTGGCGTTGAAGGACGATCCAATGGTCACGACGCGATCGGCGGGCGACGGGATCATGCGATCGATCGAGATCGTGCCGGCGGATGGCGGGCGTGCGCAGCCGCGCGCAGACGGGCAGAATCGCGGGCGTCGGCGCGATCCCGAGCGAACGCCTCGCGAGCCGGAGGTTGAGAGAATCGAGCCTGAGCGCGGGAATGAGGCGATTGGCGAGCAAGGGGGATTCAAGCACGGTCAGAAGCGGATTGTGTAGGGCGGGGAACGAAGGAACTTAATTGTAAGCGGAACCCACCGTGGGTTCCGCACCTCCCTCGGCAGGGGTGACCCCTGCACCCAGTATTAAAAGAAAGATGCGGGACTTCGTCCCTGTTAGAAGTTCGTGAGGCGGAGGCTTTTCTTCGCGTCCGGTTCCCCACCTATTCCCTCGCCCTCTCGTGGGGAGAGGGACATTTGTGTGGCGCGGTTGTCTGTTGCGCTACACTCTTCAGAATCCCGGAAAATTTGGTCCCTCACCCGGCGCTCGAAGACGAGCGTCGACCTCTCCACACATGGGGAGAGGGGAAGAAGGAGCGGGACGGCATAAGGAAAATAGGAACGGGCGCGATCCATTTTTGGATCGCGCCCGTTTTTTGTTGCGAAGAGGTTCGCGGTTAGAACGAGGCCGCGCGGAACATCGCGTCGGTAGTGAAGAAGCTGCGATCGACGGCGCCCATATTGATGTACCAGCATTCGCGCTCAGGCGTCTCGAGGCCCGGCAGATAGCACATCGTCGCGAGGCCCGATTGCACGTCGGTCGAGACTGCGCCTACGACGAACGATCGCTTGAACGGATAGATTGCGACCTTGGCGTCGGGCACCGGGCGGTCGCGAGTGGCCAGCCAATATATGTGGGAGCGGAAGAGGTGGCCGGCCTGATCGTAGGTGTCGATGTAAGGCTCGAACCACATTTCGCTGTCCATGAAGATGACGGTGCGCGAATCAAGCGCGTTGACCCGCGAGCGATCGGGCAGCGCCTGCACGATGTACATGTGGCGCATCTCCCATGCCTCGGGGCATGCGCTGGCGCCGCCGTCGGTGGGGCATCGCTGCTCAGGCGAATGCTCGGCGTGGATAGTCGCGAGCATGTTCTTCTCGCCGAGGAATTTGTAGTAGTACTGCTCGGTCTTGGGATTGAAGCCCGAGTAGTGATCCGGATCCCATGCATGAGCGGAAGTACCGCCGGCCGTGGTCGATGAGCTCATGATGGACTCGTTGACGCGGCGGATGCGGCGCGAGCCCGCACTGAGGCTCCAGATGTCATCGCCACGTTTCGGATCGGCATAACGCCATCGGATGAAGCCGGTTCCTCGAATCTCCTGCGGAGAGAGGATTGGATACAGGCCGAACAGCCAATAGCGGCCGGTGGTCTTGAAATCCGGGTCGGTGGGTATCGGCTCGACTTCGGTGCGGCCGACGAGGTCATAGCCGGCGTAGTGTCCGATTTGGAAATACTCGATTTGGCCGGTCTGCGGGCCCTTCTTCTGATACTCGGAATCGCAGTCGTAGAAGCGCAGATCGTAGTCGTCCGAGGTGATTGGGCGGAACACGTTGTTCCAGATGACCTTGACGGCGACGTCGGGGTCGTTGGCGTCGATCAACGGGAACGGCTGACCGGCGACAAAGCCGACGATCGAGCGCTTATCCTGTGAGAGACGGACCTGCGAGGAATATTTTTCGGTCGCATCCTTGTAGGGAGGCGGCCAATCGACGCGCTGGGTGGGCACGATTTTCATCGACATGCCGCGCTCGACTTTGTAATAGACACCGGGGCCTACGAGATCTCTAACCTTGGTTGCATTCTCCGGCGTGATGAAATCGCCGGGTTTGACCTGAGCGAATCCTGGGGAGCATAGCGCGCCAATCGCTAGCACCACCAAGGCCGCAACGGTCGTCGTGATAGTTGACGAGAAAGTCTTCTGCCTACGCATACGATAGCCTCCCGAGCGGCGCGCGGCCGCTGTCTCGACCCTTAATTTGGGACATTAGGATCGAGGGATCAAAATCGTCAATAATAATTGTGGGAGACCGCAAGAATAGGACGATACTAGTTATACGGTAGATGAGTATGGCTAATGGTCAATGCTGATTCAGTGGATTTAAGCACCGACTACAGACTCCCTACTGGTCATTAGGCTGGGCTGCGCAAAGATCGTCGCAGACGCCTGTTTGTGCGATATTCTTCAGCCGACGTGCTGGTTTTAGGGAATCTCGGCGCATTGGCAACCAATCGACGGGTTTAAGAACGATCGCCCATGATCATTAGTATTATTGCGCGGATAGAGCTTGGTGCGTTCTCTATTACAGTTTCGAGGGCAAATACCTCGTATCGCGCTGTAGGCAGTATTAGCTCAAATTCGCATAAGAGCTTCTGATCGCAGATCTCTGTCGAACTAACCGTTCGGTATTGCTCGTCTAACGGATGTTAGGACAGTGCTGCTTCCGTGATCTCGAGTTCATCGATAGACCCAGAACCGTACAGGTTCTGACTCAGCTTAGGACATTTTGCGTCTGTGCGGTGCCGTTTGATGGAGAAAACTGATGGCACGCGCGGTGCTTTATACGTTGGAAAAAAAGAATGATGAGCAGCGGAGTTCAGCAGGCGAATCGCGAGGCAATGAGTCGTGATGGCGCTATCAGAGTGTTTACAGCGGCGGCGGCGAGTGAGAGCGGCCAGGTGATGGTGCTGGTGTGCGTCGCGGTGTTTGCGCTGATGGGCATGATTGCGGTCGTCGCCGATTTCAGCTTCTTGCAGCATCAAAGGAACATGATGCAGACGGCGGCGGATAGCGCAGCGATGGCCGGCGCGGAGGAGTTGAATTACGGCGATCAGGTGGCGGCGGGCAAAGCGGACGCGGCCCGCAATGGTTACACCGACGGTGTGAGCACCGTCACGGTAAGCATCAACAATCCTCCGGCCTCGGGACCGAATACCGCGAACGCGGGGTATGTCGAGGCGATCGTCAGCAAGCCGGAGCCCACATATTTTCTGAGCGTGATCGGAATCAACACGATGACCGTGTCAGTGCGCGCGGTCGCGTACATGGGCAGCGGCCCGAATTGCATCTATGTGATGGATCCGTCGGCCTCGAGTGCGATGTCGAACAACGGCAACGTGACGCTGCTGAGCAGCTGCGGATTGCTGGTGAACTCGAGCGCGTCGAACGGTCTTGCGGTCAACGGCAGCGTGACGATCAGCGCGCCGACCATTGGGGTGGTGGGCAACTACACGGTTAGCGGCGGCGCCAGTATTACACCGACACCGAAGACCGGGGTGATTGCAGCGTCCGATCCGTTGGCCTATCTGCAAGCGCCGACCGTCGGCTCATGCGCTCACACCAATTTTCGCCTGACCGGGACCAGTGGCAGCGTCGGCAGTCCGTATGAGCTCTACGCGGGCACCTATTGCGGGGGAATTTCGGTCGGCGGCAACGCCTGGCTGCATTTCAATAGCGGGACGTATGTGCTGGCCGGGGGTGGAATGAACATTAGCGCCAACACAATCATGACCGGCAGCAGCCTGACCTTTTACAACACAGCCGGAACCGGTGGTTACGGGCCAATCTCGATAAACGGCAACGCTACAGCGATCTTCAGCGCGCCGACCTCCGGCTCACTGGCGGGAATCCTGTTCTTTCAGGATCGCTCGATCCCGAGCTCCGCGGCGGGCAGCACAATAAGCGGAAATTCGGCATCAACTTTCGATGGCGCGGTCTATTTTCCGACCACCCAGGTTACTTTCAACGGGAACAGCAGCGTCAGTGGCTACAGTATCGTGGTGGCGGATCGGATGGTGCTGAGCGGCAACTCACAACTCGGCGACAATTATTCCTCGCTCGCCAACGGCTCACCGTTAAAAGCAACCACGCTGGCAGAATGAATACGAACAACACTCTGATTGCGGCGGCGAGTGAGCGCGGACAAGTGATGGTGCTGGTTTGCGTCTCGCTGATCGCGCTGATGGGCATGATTGCCATCGTCACCGACTTCAGCTTCATGCAGCATCAAAAGAACATGATGCAGACCGCGGCGGACAGTGCGGCGATGGCCGGCGCGGAGGAGTTGAATTACGGCGATCAGCTGGCGGCGGGCAAAGCGGACGCGGCCCGCAATGGTTACACCGACGGCGCTAATAGCGTCACGGTAACCATCAACAATCCTCCTACCTCGGGGCCGAATACGGCCAACTCGGCGTACGTCGAGGCGATCGTGAGCAAGCCGCAGCCGACATATTTTCTACGCGTGCTCGGGGTCAGCACGATGACGGTGTCGACGCGGGCAGTGGCGTACGAGGGCAACGGTCCCAACTGCATTTACGCATTGGATCCATCGGCGCCGAGCGCGTTATCGGGTAGCGGCAATTCGACCGTAAGTAGCGGTTGCGGGGTGCTGGTCGATTCGAGCGCCTCGAATGGCCTGGCGCTCAGCGGCAACGCCACAATGACCGCGCCGAGCATCGGGGTGGTGGGTGGTTACACCGGCGGCGGCAGCTCTACCTATACACCGACGCCGAAGACCGCGGTGATAGCGGCGTCCGATCCGCTGGCCTATGTGCAGGCGCCGACCGTCGGCTCGTGCGCCCATACTAATTTTTCGCTGAGCAACTCTGGAACCAGCAGCAGTTACTCCCAAGTTTATGCCGGAACATATTGCGGCGGGATCCAGATCACGAACGGGTACACGCATTTCAACGCCGGGACTTACGTACTCGCTGGCGGCGGGCTGTCGGAAAATGGACACCCGACGATGAGCGGCACGGGAATAACATTTTACAACACCACTGGAACCGGCGGTTACCAGCCAATTGCGTTGACTGGAAACACGACGGTGAATTTCAGTGCGCCGACCTCGGGAGCGCTGGCGGGAATCCTGTTCTTTCAGGATCGGTCGATACCGGGCAGCGCGGCGGGCAGTACATTAAACGGCACTTCGACCTCGACCTACGACGGCGCACTCTACTTCCCGACGACCACGCTTACGTTGGGCGGGAACAGCAGCGCCAACGGCTATATGATCGTGGTCGCAGACAAGATTTCGCTTGGCGGCAACGCGTCGCTTGGCATCAACTATTCGTCGTTGAGTAACGGCTCACCGATCAAAGGAACGGTGCTGGCCGAATGAATACGAACAAGACCCGGATGTTGGACCCGCGCGCGCCGGGGCAGGTGATGGTGCTGATCTGCGTATCGCTGGTCGCGTTGATGGGCATGATTGGGGTCGTGACCGACTTCAGCTTCATGCAGCATCAAAGGAACATGATGCAGACCGCGGCGGACAGCGCGGCGATGGCCGGCTCCCAGGAACTGAGTTATGGCGACATGGCGGCGGCGGGCAAAGCGGACGCGGCCAGGAACGGGTACACCGACGGCACCAGCAGTGTCACGGTGACGATCAACAATCCGCCGAGCAGCGGACCGTACGCGGCGAACTCGGCGTACGTCGAGGCGATCGTCAGCAAGCCCGAGCCGACTTATTTTATGCGCGCGCTCGGGGTCGGCACGCTGACCGTGTCGGCGCGCGCGGTGGCGTATGAGGGCAGCGGGCCGAATTGCATCTACGTGTTAAATCCGTCGGCCCCGTCGGCGTTCTCTGCCAACGGCAATGTTGACGTGAACAGCAGCTGCGGCTTGCTGGTGGACTCGAGCTCGTCGACTGGTTTGTCGGTCGTCGGCAACGTCCAGATCACCGCGCCGAGCATCGGCGTCACGGGGGGATACAGCTCCGGCGGCAATTCGAGCCTTACGCCCACGCCGAAGACCGGGGTGATTCCGGCATCCGATCCGCTTTCCAACCTGCAGGCGCCGACGGTCGGTTCATGCGCTCATACCAATTTTTCGCTTAACGGGAACAGCGGCAGCAGCGGCAGTCCCTATCAGCTCTATGCTGGAACCTATTGCGGCGGAATCAGCGTCAATGGGAATGCCGTGCTGCATTTCAACGCGGGAACTTACGTGCTCGCTGGCGGCGGCATGAGCATCAGCTCCAACACCACAATGAGCGGCACTGGAGTGACCTTTTACAACACGACCGGCACCGGGGGTTACGGGGGAATTTCGTTCGGCGGCAACAGCACCGTAAATTTAAGTGCGCCCACCTCGGGGCCGCTGACCGGAATCCTGTTTTTTCAGGATCGATCGATCCCGACCAGCGGCGCGGCCAGCACCTTCACCGGAAATTCGAGTTCGACTTTCGACGGCGCGATCTACTTCCCGACGACTAGCCTCAGCTTCCATGGGAACAGCAGCTCCAACGGCTACAGCATCCTGGTGGCGTACCAGTTGACGCTGAGTGGCAACGACTCCCTCGGCTCCAACTACACCTCGTTGACCGGCGGTTCGCCAATCAAAGGAACGGTGCTGGCCGAGTGAATTCAACCGGCAAATCAGGTTGGATGCGGCGCCGTGGCGGCGGACGGCGGCGTCGCGGGCAGGCGTCGGTCGAGCTGGCGCTGAGTCTGCCGCTGTTGCTGATGATGTTCCTGGTAGTGGTGGAAACCGGCCGCGCATTCTACATCGCGATTTCGGTCGCCAACGCGGCGCGGGCCGGGGTTCAATACGGTTCGCAGAACCTGTCGACCGCTGCCGACAATGCGGGGATGCAGTCAGCGGCGGCCAACGATGCGCCGAATCTCACCGGCATGACGGCGGTCGCGACTCATTTCTGCAAATGCTCCGACGGCACGGCGTCGACCTGCCTGGCGACCGATTGCGCCGGCAGCCATCGGCTGCTGTACACGCAGGTCAATACCAGCGCGTCGTACACGCCGCTGATCAATTTCATGGGAATCCTGCCGCCGATTACCGTGCCGGGCAAAGCAATCATGCGCGTAGTTCAATGAAGCGCGGCGGCCTCAAGCAATGGTGGCGGCGATTGCGTGATGCGGCGCGCCGATCGAATCCGGCACAGGCGGTGGCCGAGTTCGCGCTGGTGCTGACGCCGTGTCTGGCGCTGTTTTTCGGCGTGATCAACTTTGCGCTGGCGCTCTACAGTTACGATTTCGTTTGTTACAGCGCACAGCAGGCGGTCCGGTATGCAACGGTCCACGGCTCGACGGCAACCACAGTGGTGTCCGCGACCGACGTTCACAACTATGTGAACTCGTTGGTGGTCGGCGTGCTGAAGACGAGTTCGCTGACCGTCAACACGACCTGGTCTCCAAACAACAAGCCCGGGAGCATCGTGACCGTGGTGGTCAGCTACAATTTCCCGCCGCTGACAAGCCTGGTTTCGTCGGTCACGATCCCGCTGACCCGCACCGCCGCGATGGTGATTACGCAGTAGGGATCGCGGTTTGATCACGAGCTCGGTTGTCGTTCTTCGCGTTGCACTGGATGGTGGAAATTTCCGCAACCAGCGGTCACTTGACCGATGATCAGGAAACTCAGGAAGGTGGCAGGGGCTCCTGCGGAGCTGCTCGCTGCATCATTTGTTCCGCCACCGCTTGCGGAACTAGCGTGATGCCGCCTTGGCCGAAGGCGCCCTCAGCACGGCCGGCACCGCTGACGAATGATGGCACGGCAGGCGCACCGATGCCGACATCTCTAGAGCTGATCCCGCCGACGTGCAGGTAGACCGTCTGGCCGGGTTGCACGTTGACCGGAACGGTGCCAGGGCCTTGGGCGCGCGTTCCTGATCCGGCGGAGAAGTTGTGGGCGCCGGGGCGTATGGTCACCTTGGCGTAGTGTCCCCCGTTCATCATCGCGATCACCTGGTCACCGTCCTGCACCGAGAGCTTCGCGTTGGCAAAGTCCGTATCAACGATGACTGCGATAGCGGACGCGGCGTCGGCCGGATAGCTCGGCGGTGTCGACTGCCCGCCGCATCCGAGGAGCGCGGTGAGCGCGGCAACCATCACGAAAGTGTGGAGTTTCATTTTTCTCGGAATTTTTTTGAAACCCTGATTGAGACTCACACGACACCAAGCCGTTTGCAAACTCGAAGTTCGGCGAAGTCGCGGCAGTAAAAGCGAGGCCAGTATGACCCGCACCGCCGCGACGGTGATTACGCAGTAGCATGACGTCCCGCAAATATCTTTAAGAACGGAGCCCTAACCCTGGCCCCTTCCCCAGCAAAGGGGAAGGGGATTTGAAGTAGCTATTCCGCCACGTCCTATCCCCCTCACCCCCTTTCCCGCGGGAAAGGGGGAACAGAAGCTTCGCTGAGACTTGAAAGCGCGGTGGGTGGCTGTTCCATAACGAATCGAACCTAGACCATTTGTTTGTGGGACACGACACTAGCGATCGAAAAACATCTTGAGCAATTAATCACATCATGATATGATGAGTTAAATAGAGAAGCAAAACTGGCGACAGTCAATGAAGGCCAGACCCGACTATGAACTGGAAACGCTTCTGGAGCTTGATGGCTTCGAGTTCGACTTCGCTAAGAAATACGTCGTCAAATTCGAAGCGCGCCGGGTTGCGGCTACGAAGGGCCGCCCATCGGGGATCAAATATAGCCTCACGCTGCACGACCCAAAGAGAAAGAGGATTTACGGAATCGATAACGCGCACAAGACGGGACGGCGGCGCGAATTTGACCATCGCCATCCGCATCGATCCGCCAGGCTCGTCGTCTACGAATATCGCGGCCCGGCGGACCTGCTTGAAGACTTTTTCGGGGAAGTCGAGCGAATCCTGAAAGAACGAGGTGTCCTGTGAAGAAGCGCACGCGAAAGCCCGGGACCTTCAAGACGGGAAGCTTTCGGGAATTCAAAGAATTTACGCTTGGCGTGGTGCGAGGGAAACGCAAGGTAGATCCGAGGGATCCCAAAATCTGGGTCGAAGCGATTGACTCCTCGGAACAGAGAGCCACTCAGATTCAATTCCAGTCGCTGGAAGCTGGTGTCAAGCTTCTGTCGCCGAAGAACCGCGCTCTGTTGCGCACGATCGCAGATCGGCGGCCGAAATCGGTCAGCGAACTTGCCATTCTGACCCACCGCGCTGAACAGAACCTTCTGCGGACCCTACACAAGATGTCGGAGGCGGGCCTCGTTCGCCTCGATAGAGGCGAGGGCCGCTCCTACCAGCCTGTCGTGACAGCGCGAACAGTCCATTTCGAAATCGACCTTCTGGGTTGAGCAGCTTCAGAAATAGATCGGATCGACGTACAGGCCATGGTCTTGACTGTCAGGCGGTTCAGCGATTCCCGGAGTCCACATGTTGAACGGCTCGACCTCGCGTGCGAGGGAGCGAAGGACCTCTACTCCTGGCGATGACGGCGAGCTGAAAATCGACAGTGTGTCCATGCCGCTTTTGTGAATCCATCCGCACGCGGCCCGCAGCAGTGCTTCGAACTCGCGCTCCGCGCCGGGCTTGAATGCGTAATCGAGCACCACTCCGCGCAGAGATTCTGTGCGCACGCCGTTGGTCTCTGACACTACCCTCAGCGATTTGCCGGCCGGCCACACACCGACAATCGCGCCGTCGGTCATCCATACTTTGTCCCACGAATATAGTTCGGGCGCGCGTTCCATCCGTGCGCGCAGAGACTCGACGGTGTACGGCACGTACATCTCCTCGCGTCCGTGAAACGAGTTCAGCAACTGGACGATCGTGGGCGCGTCGGCGGACGTGGCGATGCGTCCAGCCGCGGGACCAGCGAGCGCGGCGCATCCCAACTGAACCCGAAACGCGAGGATGCTCCACTTGTTCGGCGTGTTGATGAATCCGTGCTGCATGCCGGCGTTGTCCACCGAAATGTAGGCGTGCGAGCCGTCGACGGTCTTCCAGTACTTGTCGAGGATTCGATTCGCGGCACCCCAAAGGCCCTTGCGCTGATGCTCGGGCAGGACGCGCAGATGCACGACCGTCACGATCGGGCGGATGACTCCGCCGATTCGCACTCGATGTTTGGTGCCGCAGCTGACCGCGGCGGGAATTCCGTCAACCGACGCGATTCCGATGGCGCAATCCTCCATCAGCCGCGCGAAGGCGAAATAATCCGTTCCGCGATCGAAGTGGACGTGAGTATCGCCAAGCACGATTGGGCATCGGCGCTCGATGTCCGCGAGGATCGGCGCGTCGGCCTCGGTCGCTTCGCGAACCTCGAGCTTGAACTCGAACTGCCGCTCCCAGTTGAGGAGCGAAATACGATGAGGCGGATCAGGTTCGACTTCGACTGATAGCTGCCACTTGCGGTTCTTGGCCGCGGTGATTCGCGCGTCGATCTTGAATTCGGAT
This sequence comes from uncultured delta proteobacterium, assembly GCA_963794325.1. Lineage (GTDB taxonomy): Bacteria > Desulfobacterota > Binatia > Binatales > Binataceae > Binatus. Next base: position 1,061,777 of record CAWCDG010000004.1, read on the forward strand.
CGCTCTTCGACCGACAACTCCGATATTTCACCCATCCGGGCGGCGAACCCGCGCCAACCCTCGCGTTCCTGGTCGTCGCTTTCGAATGGGCCCATCCGCGGCGCGAACTCGGGAGTGTAGCGCTCGCGATCGGCAATCGAGGCGCCCGCGCCCGCCGACAGAAGCAACCCGAGGTACCATTTCAGCTGTCGGCCAGCCTGAGAGTCGGGAATATCCTTAAGCAATGCCGGCGCGCTATTCATTTCAATCATCGCTCGCTCATGCCGCAGAAGAAAAAGAGCACTCGATAAGAAGGTTCTCTATAACCCTGAGGGTCGCTTGAATCCAGCGTGCGCGGCGGCGGCATCGCGGACACAAAGATGAATCATATTCATTTTTCTTGACATAGGAGGCGTGTTGCGGCATAAACATCTCAATGCGCTCGTCCCTGGAAATACCGGCTGGCCGCCGCGAGCGGCAGAAGCTGGAACGCGAACGGCGGATTCTTGCCGCGGCGCGACGCCTGTTCGATCGCAAGGGCTACGCGGACACCTCGATGGAGAACGTTGCCGCGCGCGCCGGACTCGCGGTTGGCACGCTCTACAATTATTTCTCGTCGAAGGAGCAACTGCTGTTCGCGATAAGCCGGAGCGACACCGAGCAGCTGGTGAAGATCGGGGAGCGGATTCTCGCCGATCCGCCGGACGATCCAGTCGAAGCGATTGCGGCGCTCACCGAGGTGATGGTGAACGGGATCACGTCGAGCGAGCGGCGGCTATGGCGCGAGCTGTTCGTCGCTGCGATCGCCGCGCCGGACACGCTGGGCGCGCGGCTGTTCGCACTCGATATGCGGCTGATCGCGCAACTGACGACGATGCTCGATCGGCTGAAAACGCGAGGGGCGATAGATGCGAGCGTCGATACGTCGCGGGCGGCGGGGCTGTTCTACAACATCTGCCTGACCTGGGCCATCGCGTTTGCGACTCGCGACGACCTGACAATCGAAACTATGCGCGCCGAAATATCCGAGAGCGTGCGAATTACCATGCACGGGATACTTCCGCGTAATCCCGCGAAGGAGAAGCGATGAACGTACAAGCTTTCGACGATGGCTCTGAGAGTGGGAGTCGAGACGTGCCCGGATGGTATCCGATCGCCGCGAGCAGCGGCGTGGTCCGGCGCAAACCAATCGGCGTGAAACGCTTCGGAGAGGCGTTGGTGCTATGGCGCGCCGACGATGGCCGCGTAGTGTGCATCCCCGATCGATGCTCTCATCGTTCGGCGGCTCTCAGTGCCGGCAAGATTCGCGGCGGATGTCTCGAGTGTCCCTATCATGGCCTTCGCTTCAACGCCGCGGGACGCTGCGTGCTGATTCCGGCCAACGGTGTTGGCGCGCCGGTGCCGGCTGGATTCGACTTGCGCACGATCAGCGTGCGCGAAGAGCATGGGATCGTGTGGTACTGGCACGGCGAGGGCGAGCCCGCGCAGGAGGTCCCCTGGATTCCGGGCGCAAGCGAGCCGGGATTCGGCGCCACTGAGTATTGGTACGACGCGGCGGTTCCATATTTGCGGATCGTCGAGAACCTGGCAGACTTTCACCATTTTCCGATCCTGCACAAGTCGATGCTTCCCGGAGTCGGCACGCGAATGGACGAGATGGACGCGCATGTCGAGGGCAAAATCGTCGTGTTCAGCGCGACGATGCGCTACGAAAAGTCCGGCGCGTTCCGGCGCGACACTATAATGAAGGCGCGCTTCACGCTTCCGGCGATTGCGCTGATCGAGTTCGGCGGTTTTTTCGTGAACTATTTTCTGTGCCCGATCGACGACGATAACTGCTGGGTATTCGGGCGGTATCGCGGCATCAAAATCCGGGGGTTGGTTGCGCAAGCTGTCGGAAAACTGGGCGCGCGTTACGATCGCGCGATCTTTATGCTGCAAGACAAGCGCGTGCTCCTTTCGCAGAGCGATCCTCCGGGCGACCTGTCGCATTTCAAACTTTATCCGGCGGATCGCGCGATTGCGCTGTTCTGGGGATTGCGTAAGCAGGCAATCCTCGAAGCGCAGGGCAGCAAGACTGCGCTACAGAATGATTCGGCCGCAGCCGCGGCCCGGTGAATGGGGAAGCCCTTCAAGTGGGCGTCGAGGAACCTTAATTGTAGTGAAACCCACGACGGGTTTGCAGGGGTGACCCCTGCACCCAGTGAAAAAGACGCGCGCACATTCGAGTATCAAGTTCGCGCGCACCGCGCTCGCCACGCCCCAAAACACTTCTAACAGGGACGAAGTCCCGCATCTTTCTTAATACTGGGTGCAGGGGTCACCCCTGCCGAGGGCGCGGGGCGAGGAGCCCCGCATCTTCGAGCGAGCCCTCGAGCGCGGGCTGTTGGTTTGTCACGGAAACGCATGGGGATTAGCATTGAGGTTCTGCGGCTCGGTTCGGACCGACCACAAACTCACAGAGGGTCAAACATGGCAGAGAATTCGAACAAGATACTTGCTCCGGGCACTGCGGCACCGGATTTTTCGCTGCATAGTACGCCCGATCAACTCGTGTCGTTGAGTGATTTTCGTGGCGCGCCGTTGATTGTGGCGTTCTACCCGGCGGACTGGAGTCCGGTGTGCGGCGATCAGATGGCGCTCTATAATGAGGTGCTCCCCGAGTTCCATCGTTTCAAGGCGGCGATTGTCGGGATCTCGGTCGATGGGGCCTGGTGCCATGATGCGTTCGCGCAGAATCGCAAGTTGCACTTTCCGCTGCTGGCGGATTTCGAGCCCAAGGGTGCGGTCGCGCGCAAGTACGGCGCTTATCGCGATCACGAAGGCGTCTGCGAGCGGGCGCTGTTCGTGATCGATCCGAAGGGGACGATTGCATGGAGCTACCTGTCGCCGGTCGGCGTCAATCCCGGCGCCGACGGGATACTCGAAGCACTCGAAACGCTCGCGGCAAAAAAGTAGGGAAGCCCTGATGAGTCCATCTGCGAAACTCAAGCCAGTGGTCGGCGCGAACGATCACGTTCAGGGTGCGGCGACGGCGCCAGTGACGCTGGTCGAGTATGGAGACTACGAATGTCCCTACTGCGGCGAAGCGTACCCGATTGTGAAGGCGTTGCAAAAACGCCTGGGCGATAAGGTGCGTTTTGTTTTTCGGAATTTTCCGCTAGCCGAGGCGCATCCGCATGCCGAGCACGCGGCGGAAGCGGCCGAGGCGGCCGGCGCGCAGGGCAAGTTCTGGGAGATGCATGACCTGCTGTACGAGAATCAGGATGCGCTCGAGGATGAAGACCTCGCGCGGTACGCGAAGGCGCTACATCTCGATGTTCCTCGGTTCGTCAAGGAGATGGAGGGGCATGATCACTTCGAGCGGATCCGTGCGGATTTCAGCAGCGGCGTGAGGAGCGGAGTCAACGGCACGCCGAGCTTCTTCATTAATGGTGCGCGTCACGACGGGCCTTTCGATCTTGGATCGTTGCTGGCAGCGATTGAGGAAGCCCTCTGATGAGTGACATGCTCGCGCCTTTGATTCTCGATTTTCTCGAATGGATAGCGGTCCGGCCGCGGCCTTATTCCGAAGTGATGGACGTTTGGCGCACGTCATGCCCGAGGTTGACGGTTTGGGAGGACGCGAACGAGCGCAGGTTCATCGCGCGACGGCATGTCGTCGGGAAGGAATTAGTTGTCGATCTGACGGCGGCTGGGCGCAGCTTCCTCGAGGGGAGCGGGCGAGTAGCGGAACCTAACCGCTAACCCCTTCCCGAGCGGGAAGGGGAACCAGATCATTTTTGGATTGTGCGTGCGGCCGCGCGACTAGCTGTTCGGGTCGACGCCCCATTTTTTCTTGTTTTCGGCGACCTGCTCGGGGGTCGGGTGATCGACCTTTTTGAACGGCATCACTTTGAACTGATCTTTTATTTCGAGCAGCGCGTGGTTGAGCGGGATGTCGTCCTTGAGGACCTCGGGGACGGCGGGCTCCTCGAAAATGGCCTGCCATGGGCATTCGGGCTCGCATGCGCCGCAATCGATACACTCGTCGGGATCGATGTAGAGCTGGTTGGGGAATTTTACCTTGTCGGCGCCGACGTATTCGTAAATGCAATCGACGGGGCATACGCTGACGCATCCGGTGTCAACGCAGTCGCGGCAAAGACGGGTGATGGTCCAGGGCATGGTTGCGGCCTCGCTTGAGAATCCAGTCCTTATAGTATTGCGAAAAATATCCCGATCAAGGAATCGCCATCCCTGTTGTCGGGAATACGCGCCATAACCTATATCGGCACGGCGCCTCTGAAAAGGGCAGCGCGGGGGCTATCGTTACAGGGCAAACCCGCTGTGATCGGTGGGCAGGCGGGCTAGAATATTCGGCGCGAAGAATCGGAAAGTACAGAATCTTGAATCGCGCGTAAAGAGCGCGCTGTATAAGGTCCCTCACCTTAAATCCTCTCCCGACGGGAGAGGGGAAGAGGCGGAGAGCAGTCTCCTTACAGGGAGAGGGGAGAGAAATTGAAGATGGCATCAAAGTCGAGAGCGAAGATGCGCAAGGCCCGCACGAAGCGCACGGTTTCCGCGAAGGCGGTGGTGGCCGTAAAGGCGCCGCGGACGGGTAACCGCGTCGAGAGCGACAGCATGGGGGCGATCGAGGTCGCGAAGGATCGCTACTGGGGAGCGCAGACCGAGCGGTCGCTGCTGCATTTCGCGATCGGATTCGATCGGATGCCGCGTTCAGTGGTGCGCGCATTCGGGATTCTGAAAAAAGCGTCGGCGGAAGTTAATCGCGACCTCGGCAAGCTGCCGGCCGACAAAGCCAGGCTCATCAGTGAGTCGGCGGACGAAGTGATCTCGGGCAAGCTCGACGAGCATTTTCCGCTGCGCATCTGGCAGACCGGCAGCGGCACGCAGACCAACATGAACGCCAACGAAGTCATTTCGAATCGCGCGATCGAGATGGCCGGCGGCGTGCTCGGCAGCAAGAAGCCGATACATCCCAACGACGACGTGAACATGTCGCAGTCGTCGAACGATACGTTTCCGACGGCGATGCATATCGCGGCGGCCGAGGAAGTCACCCACGACCTGATTCCGTCGGTGCGGAAACTGCGCGACGCGCTCGCGCGCAAGGCCAGGGAGTTCGCGGACATCGTGAAAATCGGCCGTACGCATCTGATGGACGCGGTGCCGCTGACCCTTGGGCAGGAATTCTCGGGATATGTCGCGCAGCTCGATTACGATTTGAAACGCATCGAGGCGGCGCTGCCGGACTTGCTCGAACTCGCGATCGGCGGCACGGCGGTCGGCACCGGACTGAATACGCATCCGGAATTTGCGGAGCGCGTCGCGAAAAAGATCGCGGAGTACACCGGGCTGCCGTTCAAATCCGCACCGAACAAATTTGCGGCGCTCGCGGCGCATGATGCGCTGGTGGCGGCTTCGGGAGCGCTCAAGACGCTCGCGGTCTCGCTGATGAAAATCGCCAATGACATCCGCTGGATGGGATCGGGGCCGCGCACCGGGCTGGGAGAACTGATTTTGCCGGAGAACGAGCCGGGCTCGTCGATCATGCCGGGCAAGGTGAACCCGACGCAGAGCGAGGCGATGACGATGGTCTGCATCCAGGTGATCGGCAACGACGTGGCGATCACGACGGCCGGATCGCAGGGGAATTTCGAGCTCAACGTCTTCAAGCCGCTTATCATCCACAATTTTCTGCACTCGACGATGCTGCTGGCGCATTCGTGCGCGTCGTTCAGCAAGTACTGCGTCGAAGGAATCCAGCCGAATCGCGAGCAGCTTGAGCGCAACGTCAAGAGTTCGTTGATGCTGGTGACGGCGCTGAGCGAACCTATCGGCTACGACAATGCGGCCAAAGTCGCAAAGAAGGCGCATGCGGAAAACATCACGCTGCGCGAGGCGGCGATCGCGCTGAAGCTGCTCTCGGGAGAGGAGTTCGACCGGCTGGTGCGCGCGGACAAGATGCTCGCTCCGGAAGGCTGAACAGGCCGTTGATAAATCACGGCCCGTTCCCCCTCTCTTATCTCGCCCGCAACCGAGCGGGAGAGAAGATAAAGGAAAGCAGCCAGCTTTTACACACCTGTGACGGGATGCGTCGGGGGATCGTTGCGATCGCGATTGCGATCGTCGCGGCGATGTGGTGGCCGGCTGCGTCTCGCGCGGCGCAAACTCCGGGCGGCATCGCGACCGATCCGATCAGAAAGATCACATCCTGAAGACGCCGAAGCCTGGGTGCTCGGGGATTGGGGCGTTCATCGAGGCGGCGATGCCCAGCGCCAGTGCGGCGCGCGTTTCGACGGGATCGAGAACGCCGTCGTCCCATAGGCGCGCGCTGGAGTAGTAAACGCTCGACTCGAGTTCGTACTTCTCGAGCGTCGGGCGCATGAAACTCCTTCTGCTCGGCTTCCGTCATCGTCGCGCTTTCGCGCTTCAACTGATCGAGCTTCACCGTGAGCAGCGTGTTCGCGGCCTGTTCTCCGCCCATTACTGAAATACGCGCGTTCGGCCACATGAACAGCAATCGCGGCGAGTATGCGCGTCCGCACATCCCGTAATTTCCCGCGCCGTTGGACGCGCCGATAATCACCGTGAACTTCGGGACCTGCGCGTTGGCGACCGCGTTGACCATCTTGGCGCCGTCCTTTGCGATGCCGCCTTGCTCGTAGCGCTTGCCGACGATGAAGCCGGTGATGTTTTGCAGGAACAGGAGCGGGATGCGGCGCGCGCAGCATAGTTCGATGAAGTGGGTCGCCTTCAGCGCGGACTCGCTGAACAGCACGCCATTGTTGGCGATGATGCCGACGGGGTAGCCGTAGATTCGTGCGAAGCCGGTGACGAGCGTCGTCGCATAGCGCGCCTTGAACTCATGCATGCGGCTGCCATCGACCAGCCGCGCGATCACTTCGCGCACGTCGTAAGGCTTGCGAGTATCGACCGGGATGATGCCGTAAAGTTCGGCCGGGTCGTAGTGCGGATCCTCGGGCGTGTCCTGCTCGATCGCGGGGATGGTGCGAGGTCCGAGGTTCTCGAAGATTGCGCGTGCAATCTGGAGTGCGTGATCGTCGTCGTCGGCCAGGTGATCGCTCACGCCCGACAGTCGAGTATGCACGTCGCCGCCGCCGAGCTCCTCGGCGGTCACTTCCTCGCCGGTCGCGGCGCGCACCAGCGGCGGTCCCGCCAGGAAGATCGTTCCCTCCTCGCGGACGATGATGTTTTCGTCGCACATCGCGGGCACGTACGCGCCGCCCGCCGTGCAACTGCCCATCACGACCGCGACCTGCGCCAGTCCAATCGCGGACATCCGCGCCTGGTTGTAAAAGATGCGGCCGAAGTGATGCTCATCGGGAAAAATCTCGGACTGCATCGGCAGGAACGCGCCGCCCGAATCGACGAGGTAAACGCACGGCAGTCGATTTTCGATCGCGATTTGTTGCGCGCGCAGATGCTTCTTCACCGTCATCGGAAAGTACGTGCCGCCTTTGACGGTCGCGTCGTTGGCGACGATGACCGCCTCGCGTCCGTGAATTCTGCCGACGCCGGTGATGATGCTCGCCGACGGCGAGTCGCCGTCGTACATATTGAATGCGGCCAGCGGGGACAGCTCGAGGAATGGACTGCCGGGATCGAGAAGTTTTTTTACGCGGTCACGCGCGAGCAGCTTGCCGCGTTCGACGTGGCGCGCGCGCGCTTGAGCGGGACCGCCCTGGCGGACCCGCTCGATTTCGTCGCGCAGCCGCTTGACCAGCGAGTCCATCGCGTCGCGGTTGCGCCGGAACTCATCGGAGTTGGTGTTCAGCCGCGATTCAATTCGATCCATTTGTGTAACCTTGAGCCTGCGCTAAATATTAGAAAGACGGGCTAGATACTAGCGATGCGTGAACGCGATCTGAAAGCACTCGAATTCGACAAGGTGATTCACCTCGTCATCGAGCTTTGCGCCTCCGAGCCGGGGCGCGAGGCGACCGCCGAGTTGCGCCCGTCGATCGAGGTGCCCGAAGTTCGCGAGCGGCTCACCGCGACTGCCGAGATGGTCGAGCTGCGATCGCATGCCGGATCGATCCCGATAAGCGAATTCACCGATCAGCGGCCGTACCTGCTCGTGGCGGCGCGCGCGGGTGCGATACTCGGCGGCGAAGCGCTGGTGAAGGTGCGCGATTTTATCGTGGGATCGCGGCACGTCAGCGGATTTCTACGATCGCGCGTCGAGCGCTTCCCGCATGTCGCAGCTCTGGTAAATAACCTGCTCGCGCCGAAAGAGCTCGCCGACGCGATGCTCGGTGCGCTGGCCGACGACGGCACGATACTGGACGACGCGAGCCCCGAGCTGAAGCGGCTGCGCAGCCGGCTGCGCGATGAGCGCGCGGAACTCGAGGCGCGCCTTTTGCGATCGCTCAACGCGTCGGGGATGGAATCGTTCGTCTCGGATTACATCGTGACGATTCGCAATCGCCGGTTCGTGCTGCCGATGAAGCTGAACTATTCGGAGCGCTTCGAGGGAATCGTGCAGGACCGCAGCGTGTCGGGCGAGACGCTGTTCGTCGAGCCGATGTGGGCGGTCGAGCTGAACAACCGTCTGATGATGCTCGAGCGGGAAGCGGAGGCGGAAGAAACACGAATCCTCGCGGCGCTGACCGCGATGATCGGCGGCTACACACCTGAGTTGCAGCTGACGTTCGACGCGATGGTGGCGATCGACGCGCTCAACGCACGCGCGCTTTTCGCCGAGCGCTTTCGATGCGTCGAGCCGCAGCTGGTCGATGAGGGAATCGATTTTATTGGCGCGCGGCATCCGCTGCTGATGACCAGCGGCCGCGACGTGATTCCGATCGACGTGAAGATTGGCGCCGGTCAGCGCGGTATCGTAATCTCGGGTCCGAACACCGGCGGAAAAACCGTCGCGCTCAAGACGGTCGGGCTGCTGTCGCTGATGGCGCAGGCCGGGATGCTGATTCCCGCGCTCGCGGGCAGCAAGGCGACGGTGTTTCGCAGTGTGTTCGCCGATATCGGCGACGAGCAGTCTATCGAATCGAACCTGTCGAGTTTTTCGGGGCATATCGCGAACCTGTCCGAGATAATCAGATCGCTGGTCGAGCCGGCGCTGGTGATTCTCGACGAGCCGGGCGCCGGCACCGACCCGGCCGAGGGCGCGGCGCTTGCGATCGGATTGATGAACCACCTGGGGACGCGGCGCTGCATGCTGGCGATCGCGACGCATTCGACCGCAGTGAAACTGCACGCATACTCGCAAGCCAGGTTCGAGGCCGCGGCGGTGGACTTCGACGCCGAGCATCTCGCGCCGTTGTACCGCCTGAAGCCGCATACGATTGGGCAGAGTTACGGACTCGCGGTCGCGCGCCGGCTCGGACTCCCCGAGGAAATAATTCGCGCGGCAGAACAATCGATGGGCACCGGAACTGTCGAGCTGACCGACTCACTGAAAAGGCTCGACGCCGAGCGCGCCAAGCTAAATGCGCAGCTCGAAAAATTGCGGGAGCGCGAACTCAACCTGGCTCAGATCGAGCAGGATGTCCTTCAACGAGCTGAAAAGGCGCGCGAGCGCGTCGAGCTCGAGCGCGGGCGGTTGCGGGCCGAAGTCGCGGAACTGATCGAGGAGCTCCGACGCGACGGTGCGAAGCTGATGGATGATCTGAGATCCAGGGAAAAATCGCGCCCCGATTTGAAGGGATTCATCACGAAGTCAGCGGCGAAACTCGAGAGTCTTGCGCCCACTGATGCCGCGACCGAATCGAACGCGCCGCTGAAGGTCGGCGATAGCGTCGAGGTCGGCGACATTCGGGGCGAGCTGATCGTGCTCGAGGCTAGCCGCGCCGTGATCAGCCGCGGCGGCTTGAGAATAGAAGTCTCGCCCGAGCGGTTGCGCAGGTCGGCGGTTGCGCCGCCCGAACTTCGGCCCGCGCGGACCAAAGAGCCGGCCGTCACCTTCAGCGTCGAGACTGGCGAGGGTAACGAGTTGAATCTGATCGGGATGCGCACGACGGACGCACTGCGCAAGCTCGAGGAATTTCTCGACACCGCATTCCTGACCAATCGCGCGGAGGTGCGGATCGTTCATGGGATTGGATCGGGCGCGCTGCGCAAGGCTGTCGCGGAATACCTGGGTAGCTCGCCGTATTGCGCGTCGTTTCGCGGCGCAGAACCGCATCATGGAGGTGCGGGCGCGACGATCGTGCAGATGAATTTGTGAGAGAGCCATCTAATTTAATGCGGAACCCGCGGTGGGTTCCGCACCTCCTTCGGCAGGGGTGACCCCTGCACCCAGTATCAGGAAAGAAAAAGATGCGGGACTTCGTCCCTGTTAGAACTTTGTCGGGGAAGAGGTGGATTCCGCGGCAAGCTGAAATGCTCGCGCACTGAGGGGACGCTAAGAACCTAACCCCTAACCCCTTCCCGAGCGGGAAGGGGAACCGGATTGTTTGGAGTAACCCCTTCCTGCGCGGGAAGGGGGACCGGATTGGAAAAGATCAGAACAGTTTCTTCAGCTGATCGAGCGGGTTTGGCGGCGGATTGGAGTTGCTTCCGCCGTTGTTGCTACCCGAGCCGCTGTTGTTGCTGCCCGAACCGCTGCCGTCGCCCGAACTGTCACCGCCGCCGAGGAATTTTCCCAATCCTCCGGGGAGGCCTTTTTTGCCGAAGACCTTGCCTAGATACTTTTGTCCCTGCGCCTGGACCGCGTGATTCGCGGCGCGCTGCGCCAGTTCGGTCACATTGGGCAGAACTTGCGGCTTGGGCAATTGGCCGACGACTTGCAACGGGATGTCGATTTGTCCGTCCTTGTTCGCGACGAACGCGACTTCCTTCTTCTGTTCAATCAATTCCTTACTGAATTGCGGCGAGAGCACGATTCGCGCCGCCAGGTCGATATTTTTGTCCATATCGAACCATCCGTCGCCGAGCAGATTGTAGTCGACCGTCTGCATCTTGATGTCGTGCGACGTGATTCGCGGACCTTCGAGCACGAAGGTAAGACTCGCCTGCTGGATGTCGGTATCGGGATTGCTGAAAAGCTCCGGATGGTTCTTGATAACCGAGTCGGGCACCAGGTTGCCGATTGCGGGAAGGTTCTGCACCTTGCTGAGCGCCTGTCCGCCGACGTTGACGCCGACCAGCTTGCCGTTGGTCAGAGTGAGACTGCCGTTGCCGCGGAACGTCGGCTTCATCTCGTCGAAGGTGCCGGTCTTCGCGCTGACCTTGATATTTCCACCGAGCGCGCCGCGAACCGTTCCGGCAGCTTTGGATTTCTGCGAGTCGAGCGCCTGCTGCACATCGATATTGGTGAAACTGATCGACGCTTCCATCGGCGCCGACGCTTCGAGCCACGTGTTCCCAGTCGCCACGATGTCGCCGGAGAACGCTTTCAGTCTGAGCGTCGTCACCCGGACTTGTTTCTCTTTGAGCGACACGGACAGGTTGAGATTCTGATACGGGACATTCGCGAGGTTGCCCGACGGCGACGTGATATCAGAATCGACGGTCGGACCGGTCACGGAGCCAATCGAGACTGCGCCTTTGGCAAAGAGCTGGTTGATCACTTCGTCGGGCGGACGCGATGGCGCGAGGTCCGCGAGGCGAACCGCATTGGCATTCAGTTCGTAGCTCATCACCAGGGGCTGGAACTGATCGATATGCGACTTCACGGTCGCATTCTGCGCGCCGAGGTTGAAAGTCAGCGGCCCGACGTCGGCGCCGGTTCCCTCGAGCTTGATGTTACCGCTCAGGTTGGTCAGCGGTGGCGCTTTCTGATCGGGCATCGATATTCCGACGCCGGCCAGCGCGACAGTGCCGTCGGCCGACACCTTGCCGTTGGCGAGCGTCGCGGCGGAATGAATCTCGGTCTTGCCCGAGAGGTTGTACTTGCCCAGCGCCGGGACCATTTTCGCCAGCGAACCGATATCGAAATTGTTGGTATCGACGTGCGCCGCGGTCGTGCCATGACCGATTTTGATATCGGTCGCCTTCGCCTCGAGGTCGCCGGCCGTGATGTTGGCGAGAGTCACCGTGACGGCGGCGTCGGTGCGCGAGCCCTCCGCCGAAATCTTCAGCGGGGTGTCGGCGGGCTTGGCGAACGAATCGCCGAACGCAATTGCGGGCGCGCTCAAGTCGCTCGAGACGTTGAACTTGATCGATTGAACGGTGCCATCAGCGGTGGCGTCGAAGCTGACCGGGCCGGAAATCGAGAGCGGCGGCGGTATCGATTTGGCGAGCATCGGGATCGTCTTGAGTTGCGTCAGCAGAATCGGACCGACCTTGGCGGTGGCGGAGATGGGAATCGCGTCAACGTCGATAACGCCATTGTTGATCAGCGGGCCAATCGTCGCGGAAAGATCGAAGTTCTGCTGATCGCTGAGAGCCGCGAAGGTGACCGCGACGGTGAACTGCGCGTTGAAGACGAAATCGCGCAGCTTGAGATTAATCGCGTTGATGGTTGCCGCTTCCGGCGCGCCCTGCGTCTCATAAGTCAAAGTGCCGTCGTTGATCGAGAAATTCTGCACCTGCAGCGAGCCCAACGTCGCGGGCGCCTTGCCCGCTTCCGCCATCGGCGATTCCTGGTTGGCGCCGCCGCCCTCGCCTTCACCCTTCCCGCCTGGCTGCGATTCCTGTTCGGTATGGACTTTGTTTCGGCCGAGCGTCGAGACGTTGAACTCACCGTCGCGAGTCTGAACGATTCGGATCACCGGCTTATCGAGCACGACTTCGGTGACTTCGATCCGGCGCGCCAACAGCGGCAACAGTTGCAAGCGGGTGTAGACGTTGCTCGCCTCGATAAACGGTTTTTTCGAAATCTCGGGATCGTCGGCCACCTGCACACCCGTGACGTCGGCGAGGATTCCCCATCCCAGACTCACCTTGATGTCGTCGGCGTGCACCTTCCGGCCAAGCGCGGTGCTGACCTTGTCGAGAATATTCTGGCGGCGCTCGGCGATGATCGAGTTGAGGTTAGTCGCGGCGTAGAAGAGGATCGCGCCGGCGAAAATCACGACGGCGCCGACAATTGCGGCGGCAATTACGATGACACGACGCATATGAAGGTCCTCACGCCGGCCAGTCTAGTCGATGCGCGCCGGATGCGCATCATTTCAGCGTTCGATTTTATCTGTGTGCGGTTGGTGGCACAGGCTTTAGCCTGTGATTTTCTGCTCCATGCAAATCGAGGAAAGAATCACAGGCTGAAGCCTGTGCCACCAGGATCGCGCGTCGGTTTGAACCGCGTTGCGTCCTCGGCGTAGTCTGTCATCCATCCCGATCCTGCGCACCATCCTGATGGCGAAAAAGCGAAAGCATGGCCGCACCGAGAACGAGCCGGAAGGCGAACGAAAGGCGACGCCGGCGCCTGCAAAAGTCTTTTCGTCACCATTTAAGGATCTGAAAAAGATGCTCGCCGAGCGCGAGCGGACTGTGCCGAAGGCGCCACCAGTAATCAAGCCCAAGGTCGCGGCTCCTGTCGCCGCGCCGGCCGTTGAAAAATCTGCGGCGCCTGCGGAAGAACTACTCGATGACGAATCGTTTCTGCGGCAAGCGCTTCAAGGAGTGCGGCCGCTGCATCGCAACGGTATCGCGCGATCACGAATACCGCTCGACCCGCCGACCACGCACACGATCGTCGACGAGGACGCCGAGGTGATCGCTCTGCTGTCTGACCTCGTGTCGGGACTGGCGCCGTTCGATATCACCGAGTCCGACGAATACGTCGAGGGCTACCGCAAGGGCATCGACCCGCGGCTTGTGTCGCAACTCCGACGCGGCGAGTTCGCCGTGCAGGCGCATTTCGACATGCACGGGATGATCCAGGGTGCGGCGAAGGAAGCGCTGAAAGAGTTCATCATCGCGTCGGTGCGCAAGGGACTGCGTGCCGTGCTGGTCGTTCATGGACGCGGACTGCGCTCGCCCGGTGGGCATTCGGTGCTCAAGCATGCGAGCGCAGGATGGCTCTCGCATGGCGCGATTGGCGGTCACGTACTGGCGTTCACAACCGCGCGCCCGGCGGACGGCGGCGCGGGAGCGACGTACGTATTGCTGAAGCGCGAGAAGAGTCGAGCACCGTTCGATATTCTGCAAGGGGCGAAGCGGCGGTAGCGGGGGGAAGGGGAAAGAACTTGATTGTAGTGAAACCCCTCCTGGGTTTCACGCTTCCCTGGGCAGGGTTAAACCCTGCACCTTAGAATTAAGAAAGATGCGGGACTTCGTCCCTGTTAGAAGTTTTTAGGGTCGGAGGATCTTAACCTCTCCTTGTCCGAGGAGAGGTCGGCGCGAGCCGAAGGCGAGCGACGGGAGTGGTGCAGCGCTGGCCGTCGCAACAACGCCCGTTGTGCTGCTGTCGAACGGCGGACTGGTGTCTCTACATTGAGATTAAACGAGTCGAAGTTGGTGGGCTGTCGCAGGTTGCACCACTCCCGGCGACACCGCTTCGCGGCTTTCGCCGACCTCTCCTCGGACAAGGAGAGGTAGGATCGCTTCCACGCCTCCTTGGTAGGGGTGGGCCCCGGCACCAGTGATAAGAAAAGAAACGGGGCCCGCGATGGGCCCCGCTGTACCGAACATGCGACGAATCTTCAGATCTTGAGCTGGAGCAGGAATCCGATAACCAGCGCGTACAGGGTCAGCGCTTCGATGAATGCCAGGCCGAGCAGCATCGGGGTGAAAATCTGGCCGGCTGCGTTTGGATTGCGGCCGATCGATTCCATTGCCGATGCGGCCATGCGGCCTTGACCGAGCGCGCTGCCGAACGCTGCGATGCCGACGCCCAGGTTGGCGGCGAGTGCGATCAGTCCGACGCTCAGCGGCGACTGCGTCATGCGAACGACGGGGACCGCGGCCTCTTGTGCCATCGCGAGCAGCGGTGACGCCACGATTGCGAGCGCGACGATTCCCAGGACGTTGCCAATCTTTCGAACCATTCTCGTTCCTCCTTGTTTCGCGCGCCTCTAAGTTCCGGAACCGGCCGCCTCTCTTTCCTCTACCACCACAATTTCCGGGCGGAATCCCGGGCGCATGAAATCTCTATTAATTCTTTTCGGTTAATGTTCGTGCTCGACCGCGAGCCGCACGTAAGCCATCGACAGGATCATGAAGACCATCGCCTGGATGATGCATACGATCGAGCCGAGCGTCAGGAATGCCAGCGGGACAAACAACTTGGTCAAGCCGGTGAAGATGCCGAGCACCATGTGATCGGCAAACATATTCGCGTAAAGACGTACGCCGAGCGAAAACGGGCGGAACAGGTTGTCGGCGATCTCGATCATGAGCATGAGCGGCGCGATCGCGAGCATCGGGCCAAGGTAGGTGCCCAGGTAGCCGAGCACTCCGTTCGCCTTCATGCCCTGGTAAATGTAGTAGACGAAACAAATCGTGCCGAGCGCGAAAGTGAGGTCCGAGTCGGCGGTCGGAGGTTCCATCCCGGGAACGAGACCGAGAAAATTCGCCAGCAGAATGAACAGGAACAGCGTGCCGAAGAACGGAACGAATTGGCGATAGTGATGAAGCTGGGTGACTTCGGAAACGAAACCGTCGGCCCATTCGACGATGGTCTCGGCGACCGAGCGCAATGTGATCCGGTCGTCGGGGACGACCGGGTCGTTGGCCGCTGCCAGGGAACGTCGCGCAAGGAGGCCGAAAATCAGCAGGATACCCATCACCAGCCAGGTGCCGATCAGCACCTCGGGGATTTTTCCGCCGCCGATCATTTCGAGAAAATTTATTGAGGTCTGCAAAAGATTATCTCCGACGCGGCAATCTTAGCTGGGGCCGCGGAGCGAAGCACGCCCGGTTTCAATAATTGCAGCGGTCATCTGAGTCAAGACTCCGAGCGCAAATCCTACCCCGTCAATGTTCGTGCGCCTGAAGATAAGAAAGACCAGGCCCACGACGATCAGCATCTTGAGCGGTATCGCCATCACGCCAAACCTGGCGGCGGCTCCTGAGACACCGGCGCCGGCGGCCGCGAGGATCGCCGCTCCAAGAAGGCTGAGCACCCACAGATTCACGATCACGATCGCGCCACCGAGCAGGCATCCCACGGCGGCTGCGGTCGAGTCGAAATAAAAGAGAACGATCGCGGTGACGGCGACCAGAATTGCGTTCATCCGCTGAATCGCCGGGATGGTCGGGATCTGATCGTTGCGCACGCGGGGTCGTTAACCTTGCGAAGTCGGGGGGATTTCCCGGGCGATCCTGATGACGGTCACGATTGAATGAATGAATCCCGCGAATGCGAGGATTCCGGTAAACCATGGCTCGGTGTTGAAATACATGTCGATGTAATGGCCCATGATGCCGCCGGCGATCGGCGACATCGGAATCTCGAGCGCCATCGCGAGCGGGCGCGCGTACTTTCCCTGGATCAGCGGCAACGATGATTCCTCGTGGGCGATCAGGTACCGAATCTTTCCGCAGCGCGAGCCTTCGCCTTCGCGGCTTCTTCGTCGCGATTTCTCGATGGCGCATTCGTCTCAAGCGAACGAAGAAGCGCGGCCGCAGTGCCCGCTATCTCGTCGATGGCGGCCATGAACGCTGTTTCGTTCGCCTTCGACGGTTTGTTGAAGCCGCTGATCTTCCGCACGAATTGAAGCGACGCGGCACGAACCTCTTCGTCGGTTACCGGCGGCTCGAAATTGAAAAGCGTTTTGATATTGCGGCACATTGCTCTGACCTCGAGATCTTCAGAACTCTCAAACAGTGCAGAAAAACATTAGTCGGGTTTCATTTGGCTCGCGAGAGATCGCGGAGAGATTCCTCAGCGGCGGTGATCGTGCGGTCGATGTCGGCGTTGGTGTGTGCGGTGGAAAGAAACATAGCTTCGAACTGCGACGGTGGGATGTTGATGCCGCGGGCAATCATGCCATGAAAAAATTTAGCGAACTTCGCCGAGTCGGACGTCCGAGCCTCGTCGGCATCGCGGACCCGTTCAGGGCCAAGGAACATCGTGAGCAAGCAGCCAGCTCGATTGATACATCCAGGCTGGCCGGTTTTTTTCAGAGCGGCGCGAAGTCCAGCTTCGAGTCGCGCACCGGCGTCGTCGAGCGCGGCATACGGATTGCTCTCCCTCAGAATGCGAAGTGTCTCGAGACCGGCGCGAACAGAAAGCGGATTTCCGGATAACGTTCCCGCCTGGTACACCGGACCAACCGGAGCGAGCAAGTCCATTATTTTTGCGGGCCCGGCAACTGCGCCGACCGGCATCCCGCCGCCGATTATTTTTCCGAGCATGATCAGGTCAGGCGCAACGCCCATGTTTTCGGCAATCGAGCCGAAGCGGAGACGGAACCCGGATATAACTTCGTCACAGATTAGAAGCGCGCCATTGTTGTGCGCGATTTCGGCGAGCGCTTTCATCGAGCCTGCATCAGGATTGACGACGCCCATGTTGGCGGCGACCGGCTCGATGATCACGGCGGCGATTTTCTCGGGCGCGGCGCGGAATAGGCCTTCGACTGTCTCAATCGCGTTATATCGTGCAACCATCGTCATCGCGGCGATCGCCGGCGGAACTCCGCCGCTGTCGGGTTGACCAAGAGTCATCCCGCCGGAACCCGCGCGCACCAGCATCGAGTCGCTATGACCGTGATAGCATCCGTCAAACTTGATTATGTTCGGGCGTCCGGTCGCCGCGCGTGCGAGCCTGATCGCGGTGAGGCCGGCCTCAGTTCCCGACGTCACCAATCTGACCTTTTGTGCACATTCGATCGCCGACGAGATCAATTCAGCGAGCTCGACCTCGAGCCGGGTTGGAGCGCCGAAACCCAAGCCCAGCCGCGCCTGTTCTGCGATCGCGTGGATGACGCGCGGATCAGCATGTCCGAGAATTGCAGGACCGTAAGAGCAGACGTAGTCGAGAAAAGTGTTGCCGTCGGCGTCAGTTATTGTTGCACCGCTGCTACTCTCGATGAAAATTGGAGCAGCGCCGACGGCCTTCCACGCGCGCACGGGAGAATTCACCGCACCAGGAATCTTAACACTGGCGCGGTGGAAGAGTTCATCTGATTTTTTGCGTGAGGTCACGGCGATTCCTTGAAAATTTCGTGTGCTGAAAAATTTTTTTTCAATCGCGAAGAAAAATTTGATCGCGCGGAGCGATCGCTGGACAAATGTGCTGCGAAGCGCAAAAAAGTGCGATCGCGCATGATGGCTCCTAGAGCGGATTTGCGCGAACGCGCGATCGGCGTGAAATTTCGTGCGCATCGCGCGCGATCACTCGCGCGGGAAATTTCCTTTTCGATCCGCGCGCATAGCGACGAAAATTTTTCCGCGCTTGTCCTCTTCACGAAATAAGTTTATCACGTTCACTTGGCCGCACACTTCGTACTTGTAAGAACCAATTTCCACTGAGCAGGTTCATCTCGCGGCGCGAGAGCTATGGCTTTGAAGCGCGTGTACATCGTTCGTATTTTCGATCAGATTTTTACACCTAACAGAACCGATCGTAGCCCGGATGAGTTGATAGCTCGGCGTGTTGTGCCGTCAAATTGTTGGTTGTAACGAAGGAAATTCCGCTTATCCACAGGTGTGGATAAGACTGTGCGTAATTCGCGCGGCTTTCGACGCCGCGCACTAGTTCGGGGGCGTCGCTTGGCTTCCGGTTTTGGTCAGGGGGAGACGATATGAATGGATTGTGGCAGCGGGCTGCTGACCGTATGCGTGATGAACTCGGTCAGGTCGGGTACGAGACGTGGATTGGACCTCTCAATTTTGTCGCGCATCAAGGATCGACCGTGACAGTTGAAGCGCCCAATCGATTTTTTCGCGATTGGATTAACGATCGTTATATGAGCCTGATGCGGTCGGCGCTGTCGGCGGAGGCCGGCGGCGAGATCGAAGTGCGGCTGACGCTGGGCGAGAATGCGGCCGTCGTCGGTCCGCAGCAACGCCCAGCCAATGGTCATGCCAACGGCAACGGCCACGCGAATGGCAACGGCCACGCAAACGGCAATGGTCATGCAAACGGGAACGGCAAGGCGGTCGCGACAAGTCGTGCGACGGCAGCCGCTCCGCGTGGAGATCGGCATCCGACCCTGAACGCCCGCTACAGTTTCGCGGAGTTCGTGGTGGGATCGGCCAATCAGTTCGCGCATGCGGCGGCGCAGGCGGTCGCCAACCAGCCGGGCGAAAAATACAACCCGCTCTTCATCTATGGCGGGGTCGGCTTGGGCAAAACGCACCTGGTGACCGCGATCGGGCATCATATTTACGCCAGCGGCGAGCGGCCCAGGAAAGTGCTGTTCATGCCGGCCGAGATTTTCATGAATGAGCTGATCGGTTCGCTGCGCCGCGACAAGATGAACGAGTTCCGCGAGAAGTTCCGGCGGGTCGATACGTTGATCCTCGACGACGTCCAGTTCCTGGCCGGACGCGAGCGCACTCAGGAAGAATTCTTCCATACCTTCAACGCGCTCCATGCCGAGCGCCATCAGATCATTCTGACGTCCGACAAGGTGCCGCGCGAAATCCCGGGACTCGAGGAGCGGCTGCGCAATCGCTTCGAGATGGGATTGATCGCGGATATCGCGCCGCCCGACCTCGAGACCCGCGTGGCGATCGTCCAGAAGAAGGCGGTGCTCGAAAATCTGCGGCTGACGCCGGAAGTCGCGATGTATATCGCGCAGAGTATTTCGTCGAACGTTCGCGAGCTCGAGGGATCCCTCACGCGGCTGGCGGCGCTGGCGTCGCTCAATCAATCGGCGATCACCGTGGACTTCGCGCGGCAGGCGCTGCAGGATTTGATTCGCCATCACGACGCAAAGCCCGACGTCGAATCGATTCAGAAGACGGTCGCGGATTTTTTCCATATCCGGCTGACGGATTTGAAGTCGAAGAAGCGCACCCAGCACATCGCATTCTGCCGCCAGGTTGCGATGTATCTGTGCCGCAAGCTGACCGACAGCTCGTTTCCGACGATCGGCGAACATTTCGGGCGCGACCATTCGACGGTGATTCACGCGTACAACCTGATCATGCGACGAGTCACCAGTGATTCGGCTTTTCGGCTCTCGATCGAGAAAATCGAGCGCGAGCTTAAATCGATCCGCGCAAATGCGGCGTGAATCGATTGTGGGGGAGGTTGTGGACGAGGGGAGCATAAGGTTGGAGCTATCGACAGGGCCGGTGCGCGCACGGCCGGCCCTGTCGGTCAGCCGCTTTTTCGCCGACAGCTTTTCAGCCGGCGATCGCCGTTCAATTTCAGGCGTTTGCAATCTCCATCAACAAATCCACAACTCCTACTATTACTGCTATTCTTTTTTAGAGATCTAAGATCCAGAAATAGGAAGACGGGCTAACAACTGATGGGACTCGCAATCGAGCGCGCTTCGCTGCTTAGCGGTTTGGGACTGGTCCAGGGCATCGTGGAACGGCGCACGACGGTTCCGATCCTCGGCCATGTTCTGCTTGAACCAAACAACAATGCGCTGATGCTCAGCGCCACCGATCTCGAAGTCGGAATCCGCACCCAAGTCGCGTGCAGCGGCAAGGAAAAAAGCTTGACGCTCAATGCGCGCAAGCTCTTCGAAATCGTGCGCGAGACCGAAGGCGATGAAGTCGCGCTGACGACGCTCGACGGCGATTGGGTCGAGCTGAAATGCGGCCGCGCAAAATTCAAAATGATGGGCCTCGATCCGCGCAGCTTCCCGGCAATGCCAAGTCAGAGCACCGGGAAGGATGCTGGAGCCGCTAAGAAACAACTCAAGGCCGAACTGGCGATTCCCGCGTCGGTGCTGGCGCAGATGATCGACAAAACGATCTTCGCGGTCAGTCCCGATGAAGCGCGATACAATCTGAGCGGCGTGTACGTCGAGTCCAACGCCCCCGGGGCAGTCCGGATGGTCGCGACCGATGGCCATCGCCTGGCGATGATCGAGCGCGAAGTGCCGGGATTCACGATGCCGAACGGCGCGATCATTCCACGAAAAGGACTCGCTGAACTGCGCAAAATCCTGGACGTCGAAGGTGAAGCTGAAGTGCGGCTCAGCCTCGAAGGTCAGCTCGCATACCTGAAGCGCGGCTCGACCGAAGTCTCGATGCGGCTGGTCGAGGGCGAATTCCCCGACTACCGCGGCGTAATCCCCAAACAGTCGAAGTACAAAATCACGGTCAAGCGCGATCTGCTGTTCGCGGCAATCAAGCGCGCAGCGATTTTCTCGAGCGAGCGGTATCACGGCGTTAAATTCGCGATGTCAGCCGGGACGCTGACGGTTTCATCGACCAGTCCCGAAACCGGAGAAGCAAGCGAGTCGCTCGACGTCGATTTCAAGAGCGAAGAATTCGCGATCGGATTCAACGCATCATACGTGCAACAGGCGCTGGGAGTGATTCCGCAAGGCGCGGATTCGACGGTGGAGCTCGGACTCAGCGACGACGTGAGCCCCGGCGTAATCAGGACTGAAACGGATCAGCAGTACACGTACGTCGTCATGCCGATGCGTCTGTAGGGCGGGGACGGCGAATTCACTTTATTGAATGTGAAACCCTTCGCGGGTTTCACGCTTCCGCGGCAGGGGTGACCCCTGCACCCAGTGTTAAGAGAAGATGCGGGGCTTCGCCCCTGTTAGAAGGGTTGAACGGCGGCGGGCCGCTCTTTTTCTTGTGTCATTCTAGAGCGAAAGCTGCTGTAGCGAAGAATCCCGGATCTTGAATTACCTCTCCCGCGGCTTACGACTTGGTCGTTAGCCGCACGCTGGGAGAGGTCGTCCGACGACATTTATGTTGTCGGGCGGGTGAGGGTGCTGGCATCAAGCTGAATGCGGGCGCCCTCACCCGCTCCTCGAAGACTCGGCGCGACCTCTCCCGAAGGGCGAGGTAATCAATTACCGATTCGGACCAGCACTACCTTGTTTCGGAAATTGTAATCGCTTTCCCACGGGTATGACGCTTCGCTGAGTTCGACCGTAGTCGGAGTGTCGAGCTTCGGCATGTCGCGGCGGCGGACGATCATCCATTTGGCGTCGCCTTTCGCGATCGCATCCTGCAGGTCCTGCTTGTCATCCAACTCGGGGAGCGGCTTGGGTGGATTGAGATAGAACAGCGGCCCCTCGGTCTTATACAGAACGAGATGGTCGGTCGAGCCGCCAATCTTGTTCAACACCGCGTAGCCGAATGGCTTTTCGCCGCGGTACGCCTCCGCCGCCGGCATCGCGAAGATATATATGTAGGCCATCACGAGGTACGCGATGACGCCCATCGAAATCGCGACACGAAACGGGCTGAATTTGCGAATCGCGTAGATGACGGCTGCGACCGACACGATCCAGATCACAATGAACGGGAATTTGGCGGGCAATTCAGGGAGCGCGTCGTAGGGGCTCGGCAGAATCGCCCACGCAGGAATCAGCAGCACGATGCCAACGACGGCGGCAATTGCGACGATTGCGTAGCCGATGGTCAGCAGACGGCGGGCGATCATCGAGCGTAGCTCGCCCGGATATACGAGCGTTCGCGCGACGAGGATTGCCGCGGCGGGTAGAATCGGCAGGATGTAGTAACTGCGCCGCGATCCCGAGAGCGTGAAAAATATAAACGTCGCCCAGAAATATACCAACGCAAATCGATCCGCGCGTGCCGGCTCGGCCTTGGCATGGCGCAAGGTGTGCGTCTCGACCAGCGCCGCAGGCAACAGCGCGGACCACGGCGCCATCAGCCCGAAGATAACGTAAACGTATAAGTAGATGGGCCCGCGATGGTCGAACGGATGGAAAAACCGTACGACGTTCTCGCGGTAAACCATCGCGAGGCCTTTCTGCGTGCCCATCATGCGCGCCGAGATTTCGAACGGCAGGTAATACACGAAACCACCGAGTGCGATTCCGACGACGGTGTACCAATTGAAGAACCATCGATTGCGCTCGATCAGCCGTCGAATGCGATCGGCGAGAGAACCGCGCGAAATTTCCTGAAACAAGATTGCCCATCCGTCGCGCAGGCATGAGTACGCGCCTATCACCAGCAGCGGCAACGCGAATCCGAGCAGGCCTTTGGTGAGCGACGTGGCCGCCATGATCAGCCACAGGCCGACGACCCAGATTCCACCGCCACGATCCTCGTTGTGACTGAAGAGCAGCAGCGCGGCGAGTTCGCCGGTGATCGTCTCTACGTCGGCGCTCGCATCGCGCGAAAAGAATACGAAGCTGAAGCTCGTCATGAGAATGACGCCGGCAAGTATCGCAGTGCGAGCGTCGTAGAGCCGTCGCACGAGAAGCATCAGCAGCATCACAGCGAGGAGTCCTGCGATGGCGCTGGGCAGGCGCGTGGCAGCTTCGTTGAGGCCTCCTGTGAACGGTGTCGAAAAAATTACCAGCCAGTACGAGCCGAGCGGCTTGTCGTAATAGACGTGGCCGTTGATGGTGGGCCAGAAGTAGTTGTGCGTGACGAGCATCTCGCGCGCAATTTCGGCCCATCGGAATTCCGAGGACCACAAGGCTCGAGCGCCGAGGCGGGCCAAGAAAAGGACGGCGCCAAAAATCAGGACGAGTCCGGCGCGGATGGGGAATCGCGAATCGTTGTCGTCGCCGGCCGGGACCTGCGATGCAGTCGAGCCGCGCGGTGTGGAAGCGGTGGCCATAGCAGCGAATTGTAACTGGCGCGCGCGATGCTCTGCCATACGGCGATTCGATCGGAATGACAGAGCGCGGAGAGGCAGATAGGATGAAGCGAGTATCATGAGCCACGCGAAAAATCCCGAAAGTCATGCCGGCCGCCGCCCGAACCGGTTAATCAACGAACAGAGTCCGTATCTGCGGCAGCATGCGTACAATCCGGTGGATTGGCATGCGTGGGGACCGGACGCGCTCGCGCGTGCGAGGGCCGAGAACAAGCCGATCATGCTGTCGATTGGCTACTCAGCCTGCCACTGGTGCCACGTGATGGAGCGCGAGTCGTTCGAGAACGACGCTATCGCGCGGCTGATCAACGAGAACTTCATTCCGATTAAGGTCGATCGCGAAGAGCGGCCCGACCTCGATCAGATCTACATGGATGCGGTGCAACTGATCACGGGGCGCGGCGGATGGCCGTTGACGATGTTCCTCGCGCCGGATGGGCGGCCGTTCTTCGGCGGGACCTACTATCCTCCGGAGGATCGGCAGGGGATGCCCGGATTTCCCCGAATCCTGGTCGCGGTATCGCAGGCCTATCGCGACAAGGCGAAGGAAGTGACCAACAATCTCGAGAAGCTGACCGAGGCGCTCGGCGCGATTACGAACTACGTCCCGACGGGCGGCGATTTGAAGCCGGGGCTTGCGACCGAGTCGGCGCGCGCGCTCGCGTCGCATTACGACAGTATCAACGGTGGACTCGGCCAGGCGCCGAAGTTTCCCAACACGTTCGTGTTCTCGCTGTTTCTTCGCGTGCATGCGGCCGACGGCGACGAGTCGATGGCCGAGATGGTCCGGCACACGCTGTCAAAGATGGCGCGCGGCGGAATCTATGACCAGATTGGCGGCGGATTCCATCGCTACAGTGTCGACGAGCGATGGTTGGTGCCGCACTTCGAGAAAATGCTGTATGACAACGCGCTGCTGGCGCGGCTCTACCTCGATGCCGGCCGCGCGCTGAACGAGCCGGAGTTTCTCGGTGTCGCGCGCGAGATTTTCGACTACGTTCTGCGCGAGATGACGAGTCCCGAAGGCGGCTTTTACGCCGCGCAGGACGCTGACAGCGAGGGCGAGGAAGGCAAGTTTTTCGTCTGGACGCCCGAACAGGTCGATGCGGTCATCGGTCGCGAGCTCGGGGCGATCGCCGAGCGCTATTTCGACATTACGATCGAAGGCAATTTCGAAAGCGCGAATATTCCGCATCGAACGATCGAGCTGGGCGACGCGGCGCGGATGTTCAAAATGTCCGAAGACGAAATGGCGTCGAAGGTTCGCGAGATTCGCAGCCTGCTGTTCGCGGCGCGCGAACAAAGGGTGAAGCCGGGCCGCGACGAAAAAATCCTGGTGGCGTGGAACGCGATGATGATCGGCGCGTTCGCGGAAGGTTATCGCGCACTGCACGAGCGGCGCTATCTCGATGCGGCCGAGCGCGCGGCGGATTTTATGATGACGACGATGTGGGACGGGCGCGCGCTGCGACGGTCGTTCAAGGACGGTGTCGCGCGCCACAATGCCTACCTCGAAGATTATGCGCAGTTGGCGGGCGCGATGCTCGACCTGTACGAAGCTTCGCTCGACGCGAAGTATCTGGCTCATGCGCGGACGCTGGCGGACGTCATACTCGATCGGTTCATCGACAAGGAAAAAGGCGGCTTCTTCTTTACCTCGGACGATCATGAGGCGCTGATCATGCGCTCGAAGGCTGCCTTCGACGGATCGACGCCGTCGGGCAACAGCGCGGCCGTGATGGCGCTGCTCAGACTGCACGGCTACACCGGCGACGAGCGCTACCGCGTCGAGGCCGAACGGACGCTCCGGCTGTTCCGCGAATTTATCGAGAAGCAGCCGTTCGGATTTTCGCACATGCTCGAAGCGGTGGACCTTTATCAGCGCGGACCGACCGAAGTCGTGATTGTCGGCGACCACAAATCGCCTGAGCTGATCGAATGGACCGAGCGGCTCGGACTCATCTACGTTCCGAATCTTGCGGTTCTCGTTGCCGACCCGGCTGACGCTCAGACCGGTTTCATCCCGGAGCAGGTGCGCGACAAACGGCAGATCGACGGCCACGTCACCGCGTACGTGTGCCGCGAGCATACCTGCACGCCGCCGATCACCGCCTTCAAAGATTTGCAGAAGGAGCTGGCCGACTAGGCGCTTCCATGGAGAGCTACGCGCGCGACATCGCTCCGGCTGCGAAACCGACGCCGCATTACCCGCCGATTGTCGTCAATCGGGCGCCGCGCAACAACGGTTCCCGCCTTCGAGTCGTGCTGCTCAACGCAGCCGGCGGACGCCATTTTCGCGACATCGCGGCCTGTCTCAAGCGGCCGAGCCTGCGAGGCGCCGACATAGTTTTGCTGTGCGAGGTCATTTCGGAGCCGCAAACTGCGAGCTCGCCCGCTCGCGATGTCGCCGCTGAGCTTGGCGCGATGCTCGGAATGAGCTGTGCGCATATTCCCGAGTACGGCCTCAGTCCCGACGGCGTCGAAATCGGGTCGTATATGGGCAACGCGATCCTGAGTTCGGTTCCGTTCGACGACGTCGCCGCGGTCGCGATGCACCGGCCGCGAACTCCGCTCGCATGGCCGATGGGCATGCGGAGATGGAGGCGGATCGGCACGCCGACGGGATTGGTCACCACCGTAAAATTCGCGGGCAAGCAGGTAACGGTGGGCGTCGCGCATCTGCACAGTCGCTGTGCCCCTGCTGAACGTGCGCGCCAGATTGCGACTTACCTGGATTCGTTCCCAGCCTCGGGGCGCGCGATCTTCGGTGGCGACTTGAATACGACAACCACGGAGCTGTTGAACCGCTCGATGATATTCGCGACCGCTCGGCAAATATTCGCGGACCCTGACCGATTCCACGCGCCGCAGACGCGCGAGCCGCTGTTCGGTCATCTGCGCGAGGCCGGGCTCAAAATCGACGGCGTCAACGTTCCGAATCGCCCGACCTTCACGTTCTCCGGACTGATTCCGCGACGCATGAGACCGAAACTCGACTGGCTCGCGGTCCGCGATCTTCATCCTGTTGCCGGGTCCGCCGCCGTGCTCACGCCGCGGTCGCGAATCCTGATGCGGCGTGTCTCCGACCACGATTTCGTCACCGTCGATCTCGAACTGTAACTTCCTCCGCACCGAATCCTTCCGCATCGCGATGTGACCTGACTAGAATTGCGCGGCTCGTCACGAGGAGGCGCACGCGATGGCATCGTTCAACGGACTCGGCATGCACATGGGGAATCTCGCGATTCTGTCGAATGCGGAGAGCCGATCGATAAGTCCTGAGAATCCGACCGGCGAAAAAAGCAAGGGCGCGATGGCGACGCCGGATCCGGCCAGGAGTCCGGCGCGAAAGCTGGGACGCGGGTGGAAAGTCGCGCCGTACGTCGTGATCGAGCCGGACGAAGTGAAAGTGATCGCCGATATTTCCGGCGCGGGAGCGATCGAGCAAATCTGGATGACGCCGACGGGACCGTGGCGTTCGAGCATCCTGAGAATTTACTGGGACGACTCGCCGGAGCCGTCGGTGGAATGCCCGGTCGGCGACTTCTTTGCGTGCGGATGGAACAAGTACGCGCAAGTCTCGTCGCTGGCGGTATGTGTGAATCCGGGCAGCGCGTTCAATTGCTATTGGGAAATGCCATTTCGCAAGCGATGCCTGATTACTATGACCAATACTGCCGAGACGGCGATGATACTATTCTACCAAATCAACTATATACTCACTGAAGTACCTACTGATGCTGCTTACTTTCATGCTCAGTTCCGGCGCGTGAATCCTTTGCCGTACAAAGAGGTGTACACAATTGTCGATGGAATAACCGGGCGCGGGCAATACGTCGGAACGTACATGGCGTGGGGAGTTCATAACAGCGGATGGTGGGGCGAGGGCGAGATAAAGTTTTTCATGGACGGCGACGCCGAATTTCCGACAATCTGCGGCACCGGCACCGAAGACTATTTTTGCGGCTCGTACAATTTCGATGTGGGCAAGGAAAACGGCGGCTATCGCGAGTTCACGACGCCCTACGCGGGGTTGCCGCAAGTCATTCGGCCAGACGGGCTATACGCATCGCAGCAAAGATTCGGAATGTACCGCTGGCATATCGCTGATCCGATCAGATTCACGCGCGACCTGCGGGTGACTATCCAGGCGCTTGGATGGATGGGCGATCCGCGAAAGGGCGCGGAGTTCCTGCCGTTGCAAGACGACATCGCGTCGGTAGCGTACTGGTACCAGACTTTGCCGTCGGCGAAATTCCCGCCGCTGCCGTCTCCTGACTATTTGCGGATCGTGTAGCTACACAATCTCGGGTGGAGGTGGGAGCGCGCCGCGCGCCCGTTCGTAGGCGGCGGCCACGCGGATCACTTCCTGTTCTCCGAACGGACGGCCGATTATCTGCATCGCAATAGGCAGTCCATCCGGCGACAGGCTAGTGGGAATAGCTATTGCGGGTTGGCCGGTAGTATTGAATGGCTGGGTGAAGCGCAGGATCTCGGCGACAAGATCGACGCGGTCTTCGCGCGCTTCCAGGATGTGCGTATTGCCGATTGTCGGCGCGACGATTGCGCTCGCAGGTGCGACCAGCACGTCGTGATCGGCGAGCACCGCGATCGACTCGGCGAGGGTGCGGGCGCGAGCGCGTTGTGCGCGGATGTAGCTGGTAGCGGGGGTCATCATGCTAATTTCGAGGATGCGGCGGACGTCGTCGCCGTAGTCTTGCGGCCGCGTGCGCATCCACTCTTCGTGAATCTCCAGCGCTTCGGCCCAGGTTATTATTCCGTTCATGACGCCGGCCATCGGCAGCGACGGAATAGTCACTTGCTCGACGGTGGCGCCGAGCGATCGCAGAGTATCGAGCGCATTGTTGAACGATCGCGCGACGTCGTCGCTCAGGCCGTCGTTGAGTTCGCGAATCACGCCGATGCGCATGCCGGAGATTTCGCTCTCGAGGCCGGCGGAGAAATCGGGCACGCGCTCGCGGCTCGAGGTGGAATCGTTGCGATCTGCGCCCGCGATTACTTGCAGCATCATCGCGGCGTCGCGAACGGTGCGCGTGATCGGGCCGACGTGATCGAGTGTGTACGCCAGCGGCAAAACCCCGAAACGGCTGACGCGGCTCCAGGTCGGTTTCAAGCCCGACGCATCCGCAGAGTGCGGCGGGTATTCGTATCGAGCCGCCGGTGTCGGTGCCGATGGTGGCGGCGGCGCTCCGTGCGACGATCGCAGCGGCCGAGCCGCCACTGGAGCCGCCGGGAATTCGGTCGAGCGCGTACGGATTGCGCACGATTCCGTGATGCGGATTGGAAGACGTGATGCCGTAAGCAAACTCGTGCAGGTTGAGTTTGCCGAGCAGCACGGCGCCAGCGCGATTGAGCCGCGTCCAGACGGTCGCATCGCGATCGGGTATGAAGTCGGCGAGGATCTTCGAACCGCCGGTGGTGCGAATGCCCTTGGTGTACACCAGATCCTTCAGCGCAATCGGAACGCCGTGAAATGGACCGCGCCATTTGCCGGCGGCGATTTCGGCCTCAGCTTTCTTCGCAGCCTTGCGAGCCATCGAATCCGTCACGGTGATGTAGGCGCGCAGCGATCGATCAGTCTGTTCGATTCGGCCGAGGTACGCCTCGGTCAACTCGACCGGCGAGATTTCGCGCGCGCGTATCTTGACGGACAGCGCGGCGACGTCAAAGTCGAGTAGTTCCTGAAATGGAATCGACATGGGAGTGCGTCCTCGGAGTGAGTAATGAAGTGAGTATTACGGCTTCGACCTGGCGGCGCGGGTCGCTTCGGCCAGCATGACCGGGTACCCGAAGGGCGGCTCGATCCCGGTGATACCGATTGACGCGAAGTAGCCGGCCAGTGTGAACCTCGCGCCGGCGACGCGCGCAATCGAGTGCGCGTCGGCGTCGGAGACTTCGTAACCGTAGAGATCGCGCAGCACCTGTTTGACGGTTTCGCCGGTAACCAGTGGCATGGTGTTTCTCCGATTAGGACTATTCAAGTTTGCGCGCTGATTCGATTATCAAGTCGCATACGCGGCGCGCGTCTTCAAGCGCGAGCAGACGGTAGCACTCGGGCCATCCGATCCAGTCCGGAGGGACGGAAGGGTTCGTGAACGGCAGGTAGCTCGGTTGAACCATCTTCTCGCTACGATCGCGCAGTTCGATGTGGCGATGGACGCGCTTTACGCGCAGTTGCGGAGTGTTCAAGCGGTCGAGCAAAACGCCGACCACCTTCGGCTCCCGCAGTCCTGAGACGATGATGACGCGTTGATTGGTGACGCCGTAAAACGTGTTCGACAGATAGGTGTGGAACACGATCGCTTCGGCGATCAGAATGCATACCAGTACTGCAAGCAGAATCGAATTGAGGTCGGCACGTTCGGCGAGACTGGAATCGAGCGGCAACGAACGCATCACAAGAGCGGCGATTCCGACCAGGACGATGACTCCGGCGCGCAATCGAAGCGCGGTTGTATCATGCGGGCGTCCGCACCAGAGGAGTTCCTCGCGCACCAGCAGATGCGGCGTGATGACGGCGCCCGCCTCAGGATCCATCGATCACTTGACGATGCCCGCGGCGCGTAGCGTGGCGATTCGGTCGGTCGAGTAGCCGAGGTAGTCGCGGAGGATCTCGTCAGTATGCTCGCCAAGCATCGGCGCGGCTCGATCGATCGTGCCGGGAGTCGCGAACAACTTCGTCAGCATTCCAGTCTGCCGCACGCGCCCCCACACTGAATGAGACAACTCGGCTATGAGGTCGTTCGCGGCGACCTGCGGATCGTCGAACAATTCGCGGGTGTGATTTACACGGGTAGCAGGTATGCGGGCATCCTTTAGCGCTGCGAGGGTATCTTCGCGATCTAGCTTCGCGAATTGTTCCGCAAGCGATTCCGCGAGCCCACCCTCGTTCGGCTCCGTAACAGCCGTCTCCCAGTTGGCACTGGGCAGTCCGGGCAGAATAGTCAGTAGTGCTTTCAACTGAGGTTCGTCGGATACTGAGATGAATAGCCATTCGTTGTCGCGACATTGATAGGCGCGCGAGAGAGCAGACCGTCCGCGATTCTCCGCGGCGCCATTTTCCATGTTGGGCCGGCC
The DNA here is from genome assembly GCA_963794325.1 of uncultured delta proteobacterium. GTDB lineage: Bacteria > Desulfobacterota > Binatia > Binatales > Binataceae > Binatus. The sequence goes on from CAWCDG010000004.1 coordinate 1,092,462, forward strand.
CGGATAGAAGGCGAACTCACCGGCCTGAAACGCCATCGCGGATTGTAACAACGAGGTCTCGCAGAACTGCCCGCGCCCGGTGAGCTCGCGTGCCCGCATCGCGAGCACGCATCCGAATGCGGACAGCATCGCAGCGCCGTAATCACAAATTGCGCAAGTGAGGTACACAGGATGCCCGTGATGACCGCCCTGCGCCGCCATCACGCCCGACCGCGCCTGCAGCAGCGGATCGAAACCGGGCTGATTGTGATCGGGCCCGCGATTCCCGAACGCATTGACCGACATATAGATGATGCGCGGATTGCGCGGCGCGAGGCTTTCGTAATCGAAGCCGAACTTGCGCATCCGTCCCGGCCGCAGATTCTCCACGACGATATCGGCCTTGTCCGCGAGTCCATGAATAATTTCGCGCCCCTTGTCGGTCGCAAGATTGAGCGAGATTCCGCGCTTGCCCTGGTTCCAGCCGAGAAAGCCGAAACCAAAATGGCGGAACGAGTCGCCCTCGAGGCTCTCGATCTTGATAACTGTGGCGCCGAGCTGCGCGAGGATCATCGGCCCGTACGAACCCGCGATGTAACTGGCGAAGTCGAGTACCGTGACGCCATCGAGTGGAGGTCTTTTTTCAGTGATATGCACCTCCGTTTTCAGCGGAGTGCGTTTTGGCTCTGCAAGCCATTCCAGCGCTGCGCGATCGTCGCCGATTCTCGGAGCCGCCCCGACGATTTCGCCGGGAGTGTCGTTGAGGAAGACCGGCAGACCCATCTGAATCATGCGGCCAAGAGTGGGATCGTCGATTTCATGGCGCATCCCGAGCGCGCGCGTCTGTGGGTGATCGATGAACTCCTGGCGCGACATCACCGGCGCGCACGGAACGTCGGACTCGCGCAGTATGCTCAGCCATTCATCGCGCGGCCGCGTGCGAATGATCGGCTCTACGATGTCCTTGAGCGGCTGCCAGTGCTCTTGCGCGATTCCCCACGGCGCATTTTCGAAACGCGGATCGCCGACCAGGTCGGGACGCTCGATCGCGATCGCGAACTTACCCCAGAAGGTCGAGTTACCGCACGCGGCGAACAGGTATTTGCCGTCGGCGGCCTCGAACAGTCGATAAACCGGAATCGGACCGAGCGGATCCTGCGGACCGTGATAGAGCGTCGTCATTTTTTCGTGACGCAGAATTCCGCCGGTATGCAGCGAAAAGGCGCCGGCCAGAAGCGAGACCTCGACCGCTTGCCCTGTCCCATTCGCGCCGCGCGCGAGAATCGCCGCGACCGCCGCCGTCGCCGCCATCACGCCGGCCGAATAACTCGCCGCCGGAAATACCAGCGCAACAGGATTCCCGCTGCGCGCCCACTGGCTCCCGGTGATTCCGCCGCGGGCCGCGACCAGATCGTCGTTGGCGTCGAAGTCTGCGTCAGGACCGCGGCTTCCCAGTGCAGGCACGCCGAGCGCGATCGCGCGCGGATTTATCCGCCGAACCGATTCGCAATCGAGATTCAGTTGTCTCAGCCGGGCCGGCGTGAATCCGGTTACGACGACGTCAGCCCATCGAATCAGTTCCGCGACGCGCCCCTTCGACGCGGGATCGTCGAGATCAAGTTCGAGCATGCGCTTGCTGCGATTAAGGACGTGGAAGTGCGGCGTGCCGCGCTCGCGCGAGCCGCCGCGAGGCTCTATCTTGATAGCGTGCGCGCCGTTTTCCGCCAGCAGCATCGTGGCGTAGGCGGCGCCCATGTTTGAATCGAATTCAACGATGTTGATTCCGTCGAGTGCTTTCATTCAAGAACCTAACCCCTAACCCCTTTTTTCGTTCCTCGAGGGAAGGGGAACAATCGCGGAGGTTTTGGCTTTGCGATTTGAATTGTCGTTGAGCTTGGGCGAGAAAAGCAAACGATTGCGCCAAAGCGCGGTTATCCACGGGAATCGCGGTCCACGCGGACGAATTCAAACCGCGGACACGCCGGGTTCATCCTCTGTTAATGTACAGTGCATAGCTTCTGCGCGCCGCACACTCACTCGCGGAAGGGACCCGACTAACTTCGAGGAAAATTCAAAAGATGCTCAAACGACGACTAATCCTGGCCCTTTTCATAATTCTTGCGATTGCAGGAATCGGCAGCTCCGGATTCGCCGACATGCTGGTCAACGGCGCCGGCGCCACCTTCCCATACCCGATCTATTCCAAGTGGTTCGACGTTTACGCGAAAGAAAATCCGGGCGTCAAGTTCAACTACCAATCGATCGGTTCGGGCGGCGGGATCAGGATGCTCTCGAATCGCACTGTCGATCTCGGGGCGAGCGACGCGCCGATGACCGATCAGCAGCTCGCTGATGCGCCTGGAAAAATTCTGCACTTCCCCAGCGTGATGGGCGCCGACGTGATCGCCTACAATCTGCCGGGGTTTACCGGCACGCTACGCCTGACCGGCCCGGTCATTGCCGATATCTATGAGGCCAAAATCACCAAGTGGGATGACGAACAGATCAAAGCGTTGAATCCGGGTGTGGCGATCCCGTCGCAAGACATCGTCGTATGCCACCGTTCTGATGGCAGCGGCACGACCTACATATTCGTCGATTACCTGTCGAAGGTCAGCCCGAGCTGGGCGTCCGATGTAGGTAAAGGAACTTCGGTCAAGTGGCCAACCGGGCTCGGCGGCAAGGGCAACGAAGGCGTGACGGCACTGGTGCAGCAGACGCCGGGAGCGATCGGATACGTCGAGTTGATCTATGCGCTCAACAACAAAATCCCGTTCGCGCAGATTCAGAACAAGGCGGGCAACTGGGTGACCCCGAGCCTGGCGGGAGTGACCGCTGCGGCGGCGTCGGTAGCGGGTAATATGCCGGCCGACTTCCGCGTGTCGATTACCAACGCTCCCGGTGCGGACGCGTATCCGATTTCGTCGTTCACCTGGCTGCTCGTTTACCAGAAACAGACCAACAAGGAGGTCGGCGAGCAGATCAAGAAGTTCCTGAGCTGGGCGCTGACCGAGGGCCAGACGCTGGCGCCGTCGCTGCAATACGCGCCGCTTCCGGCCGAAGTCGTGCAAAAGGAGACCGCGCAGATTCAGCAGATCCAGCTTCCCTAGCGCGATAATCGCAAGTTCAAAGAGGCGCGGGCGTCGGAGATGGGCGCCCGCGCTTTTTCTTTTCGTAGCGCGCTTCGGGTATGGTCGATAACTATGCTCCGACGAATGCAAGCATTGGTTATCGCGATCATCGCGATCGTCGCCACCTGCGGCGCCGCACACGCGCAGAATTACGTGATCGATCAGGGCACCAGCGATGCGCTCACGCGGTATCTCCACCAGAGTGAGCTGCCGATGGTCACTGCGGAGTTCTCGACGTCGCCGGGCGGCAGCAAGCAATTGATACTTACCGGATTCGTCGCGACGCAGTTTGGCCGCAACGACGCGGAACGAATTGCGACCGCGTACTTGAACGATCCGAGCGTCAATATGGTCGACCAGATCCTGCTCGATCCGCACGTCGAGGAAATGCGCGGAGCGGCGCAAGGTTCGGCGGCGGGTGCGCAATCGCCCAACAGTCCGGATCAAGTGTGGAACAAGACGATGCAGGGCATCTACCGCAATGGCGGTCAGACCCCGTCTGGCAGCGGGCCGATGCTGCCTTAGGCGGCATCGCAACTTGCGGCGCGCGGCGTGGTAGGATCACGCTTGCCGTGGCCGACAAGGTAATTTACCTGCGCGAAAAGCCGGCAGCGCCGGCCGACGAGCGCAACTTCAAAATCAAGTATGCCGAGCTGCTGAATCCCGCTCAGCTCGCCGCCGTGACCCATCGCGACGGTCCGCTGCTGGTCGTCGCGGGTGCGGGATCGGGCAAGACTCGCACGCTGATTTATCGGGTCGCGCGGCTTATCGAGAGCGGCGTTCCACCGGGCGCGATCCTGCTGCTGACGTTCACCCGCCGCGCCGCGCAGGAGATGTTGCGCCGCGCCGAGCAGCTCGTCGGTGATCGCGCGGGCGCGGTTGCGGGCGGCACGTTCCACTCATTTGCCAACAACGTCCTGCGGCGGCATGGCGCGCCGATGGGACTCAAGCCCAACTTCACGATTCTCGATCGCTCCGACATGGAGGACGTCGTCAATCTGCTGCGCTCGCGGATGGGCCTCGCGTCACGCGAGCGCCGGTTCCCGAAGAAGAGCACGATTGCCGAGGCGATCAGCATGGCGCGCAACAAGCGCCGCTCGCTCGAAGAGGAAATCGAGCTGGATTTCCCGCATCTCACGGAGCATCAAACCGAACTGCTCGAACTCGCAAAGAACTATGAGGCCTACAAGCGCGAGCGCGCCCTCCTCGACTACGACGACCTGCTGTATCGGCTCGCCGAGCTGCTCGAACAGTACGAAAACGTGCGGCGCCGGCTGTCGGACAGCTATCGCTACATCATGATCGACGAGTACCAGGACACCAACTTGATTCAGGCCGACCTGGTGCGCCTGCTCGCGATGAACCATCGCAACGTGATGGCGGTGGGCGACGATGCGCAATCGATCTATTCGTTTCGCGGCGCCAACTTCCGCAACATCATGGACTTCCCCACGATTTTTTCCGGCGCGAAGGTCGTGAAGCTCGAGCAGAACTACCGATCGATCCAGGGCATCCTCGACGTGGCCAACGACGTGATTTCACGCGCCGGCGAAAAATACACCAAGGCGCTGTTCACCGAACGCGAGGGCGGCTTTCGTCCGTTCCTGGTCCGCGCGCAGGACGAACATATGCAGTCGCGATTCGTCGCGCAGCGCATCCTCGAGTTGCGCGAGGAGGGCGTCGAGCTGAGCGAGATCGCAGTGCTGTTTCGATCGAGCTTTCACTCCTTCGATCTCGAACTCGAACTGCAGCGCCGCGACATCCCGTTCATCAAGCGCGGCGGATTCAAGTTTATCGAGACCGCGCACATCAAGGACGTGCTGGCACATCTGCGGGTGATCGCGAATCCACAGGACGCCGTTTCGTGGCTGCGCGTGCTGACGCTGGTCAAGGGCATCGGCCATCGCACGGCCGAACGGACGATCGATACGCTGGTCGCGACAGATGATCCAGCGGCGGCGATCGCGAAATTTGCTGAAAAGGCGCGTGGCGGCTCTGAGGGCGGCCTCAAACGGCTTGGCACGCTGCTGGCGGAGTTACGCAGCGGCGAAAAACGTCCGCCTGAGCAAATCGCGATGACGCTCGAATACTATCTGCCCGTGATGCGCGAGGCGTACGCCGACGATTACCCCAAGCGCGAGCGCGACCTCGAGCATTTTCAGAACATTACGGAGCGCTACAAGAGTCTCGAGCAGATGCTGGCCGACATGGCGCTTGAGCCGCCCAGCGATTCGCTCGACGGCGTGCTCGCAGCCGATTCGGAAGACGAACGCATGACGCTCACGACGATTCATTCCGCCAAGGGACTCGAATGGAAAGTCGTCTTCCTGATCTGGGCAGCCGACGGACGGTTCCCGGGACCGCAAAGCGTCGGCGACGACGAAATCGAGGAAGAGCGGCGCCTGATGTACGTCGCGAGCACGCGCGCGCGCGACGAGCTGTACCTGTCCTATCCAATATATATGTTCGACCGCAGCTTCGGTTACGTGATGGGCCGCGTATCGCGATTCCTCGAAGACGTTCCGGCAGAGCTACTGCAGACCGCTACGCTTCAGGAATCTGAAGAGTCATAAGTGAGCGAAACCCCATAGCTGATGATGCTCTGCATCATGCATGAGGCCCAGAACCCTCCCCTAACCAGGGGCTTCCCCGTGAAGTAACGGGCGAGGGATCAGAGACTATTCGCCGATCACTTTGATCAACACGCGCTTGGGGCGGAGGCCGTCGAACTCGCCGTAGAAGATTTGCTCCCACGGGCCGAAGTCGAGCTTGCCGGCCGTGATCGCGACTACCACCTCGCGGCCCATCACCTGGCGTTTGTGATGCGCGTCGCCGTTGTCCTCGCCGGTGCGATTGTGATGGTACCGCTCGGGGCTCGGGTCGTACGGCGCGAGCCATTCGAGCCATCGCTTGTAATCCTCGTGAAGCCCGGGCTCGTCGTCGTTGATGAATACCGACGCGGTGATATGCATCGCATTGACGAGGCAAAGCCCCTCGCGCACCCGGCTTTCCTTCACCGCTTTCTCAACTTCGCCGGTGATATTCACGAAACCCATCCGCTCCGGCACTTTCATGGTGAGATATTTCGTATGCGACAGCATGAGGGGTAGTCCTCCAAATTCTTCGATTGAATGGCTTATTTTCCTTCATTTTGGAGAATCTGAGAAATGAAGGAAAAACAGTACGCGCTATTGTGAAGGGGTTGCTGCGACCGGTTCGAACTTGGCGTAGCCGCTCAGGTCCTGGTCTGACGTGGTGTGCATTGGCATTGAGACTTCGCGGAGGACTGGGACCTTTTCGGTGATTGTGCCGGTTGCGGGCGCGTCCTTTGGAACCGTGATCACTCGGGTGCCGACGAAGCGGACTACCGTTGGGAGCATGCCGCCGGTGTCGGTGTAGTGCGTGTGGGTTGATTCGAACACGGTGTCGCTTTTGAAGAGTTTCGAGCCGGCGCGGATCAGGTACTCGTTATTCGGGAGCGGGCGGACCAGTGTCGATTGGCTCATCACGTATAGATGTCCGACGGTCGGGCGCAGGAATCCCGGGTAGAGCGGATTCACCCCGAGCCAGTACGGCATGATGATGGTGCGGCCGGGCTTCCAGTCGGTGAGGCTGACGACTGCTTCGTGGTCGTTGTTGCCGAGATGGAAATCGCGGCCGGCGAAATCGCGCATGATATCGCGACTCAATGGATCCTCGGGCGGCGTGCTGATTTCACCGACTGGGCCGAAGTCGAGCGCCTTGTCGGGAGTGCATCCGGCGGCTACCGCGATGATCGCAAGCGCGACTGCCGCGACGATCGTTTTGCAGCGCCGCGTCATGTGCGGTATCTCGCGTAGTTTGCTGGTATATGCCCGCCGAGCGTCCATTTCATCGGCAACGAAACTTCGCGCAGCACCGGGATCTGCACGGTCTTGCCGTCGGCACGTTTGAATTCGCGCTTGCCGATGTATTGCACGATGGTCGGCAGAATTTTTCCGGTGCCGACATATTGCGTGCGCGTCGTGACGAATACCGTCTCCTGTTTCACCAGCGAGCTGCCCGCTTCGATCATCCATTCGCCGGCTGTATCGAGCGGCTTTTCGAGCGTCGCTTCGCTGATGACGTAAAAATCGCCTTCCTTCGGCGCCATCACGCCGGGCACCAGGATGTTGACGCCGAACCAGAATGGCAGCTTGAGGAATTTGTCCTTGCGCCAATTGAGCGGGCGCACTTCGGCGATTTGATTGTTGTCACCGAGCGCGAAAGTGCGTCCGCGAAAGTTGAGCTCGACATCCTCTGCGCTGGCGTAAACGCTCGGCGGAGGTTTGAGCGGCGGAGGCTTGGCGCATCCCGAAAAAGTCGCGACCACTAATACAAATGCAAACGCGACAACGGCCGCGGTCCGCGCGAAATTTTCAGGCCGCAGTTTCGTTGTAGTGCGCGGCAATCTTGCGGCCGACCAGTTCGATTTGCTTCGGCCACGCATCGGGTTTCGCGATTGGCCACAGTACAAACTTGTCGAGTCCCTTCGCAACATATTCACTGAGGCGCGCGATGACATCGTCGGGCGATCCATAAACCGTTCGTTCGAGGTAGGCCTCGGCGCCGCGGCCCATCGCCGTCAGCATCGGGCGCATCTCCTCGAGCGCCCGCTCGCGTGACGACGAAATGCGGCAGAGCAGAATCAATCCCGATTCGATGTGCGCGTTGGCGCGTCCATAGCCGGCCGCGTAATCGCGAATCTTCGCCATGCTCGCGCCGAATTCGTCGGGAGTCTGGAACGACGCGAAGAAACCGTCAGCCAGGCGCGCCGCGCGTTTCAGCGCTGCGTCGGAACGGCCGCCAACCCAGATATCCATCGTGCCGAAATCGTTATTGGTGCGCGCAATCGGACGCGGCTCGATCGTCACGTTATCAAAGTTGAAGAAGCGACCGTGATAGCTCGCGACGCGCTCGCGCCACACCGCGCGCAGCACCTCGATTCCTTCGTCGAGCCGTTTGCCGCGACCCTCGAGCGGAATTCCACACGCCGCGTAGTCGGCGAGATTCGCGCCGGTGCCGACCGCCATCACCATCCGGCCGTTCGACAGGTAGTCGAGCGACGCGAACGATTTCGCAACCATCAGCGGGTGGCGCAGGTTGAGCAGCAGCACGCTGGGCCCGAGTTTCATCCGCGAAGTGCGCGAGGCGAGCAGCGACAGCGTCGCGACCACGTCGAGTTCCGGCGACGGTGCGAGTAGATGATCGGACAGCCAGAACGAATCGAGGCCCCACTCCTCGGCGCGCTCCGCGACCCGCGCAATGGTTTCCGCCGGCGGCATTCCGAGCCGCCAAAGTCCAAAACCCACGCCGATCTTCACGCGTTTCATCTTGCAATGCCCTCGTTTGCGCGCCTCATCCGATGATAATAGCATAGCTCGCCGCAATGAATCAGAATCCTACAGCATCGAATGGTGCGAAGGTGACCGTGACTCTGTTGGGCACCGGAGATGCGTTCGCGAATTTCGGGCGTTCACAAGCTGGTTACCTGATCGACGCGCCCGTGGGCCGAGTCCTGATGGAAGCGGGCCCCTGTTTGCTGCAGACGCTCAAGAGCCGGGGCGTCTCGACCGACAGCTTCGACTTGCTGCTGATCAGTCATCTGCACGGCGACCATTTCGGCGGTCTGCCGTTTCTGATCCTCGACTACATGTGGGAGACGCGTCGTAAGAAGCCTCTGACGATCGCGGGCCCGGCGAAGCTCGAGGAGCGCACCTGGACGCTGATGCGCACGATGTTCCCGCATTTCGAGCTCGACAAGGTCAAACATAAATTGAAGTTCGTGGTGCTCGAGCCCGGCAGCTCGACGCGGCTGGGCAAGTTCAAAGTGAGCGCGATTCGCAGTCCGCACACCAAGCCGGACATTTCGCTGTCCTTAAGAATCGACGGCGGCGGCAAGTCGATAGTTTTCTCGGGCGACAGCGGATGGAATGATGAGTTGGTGGAGTTCTGCGACGGCGCCGATCTGTTCCTCTGCGAATGCACCTACTTCGAGAGCGCGCAACTGAACTTTCACATCAACTACCCGCAGCTCGCTGCGAATCGCGACAAGTTCAAGGTGCGCCGGATGGTGCTGACGCATCTTGGGCGCGAAGTGCTCAGTCGCGAGGATGAGATCGCGCTCGAAATGGGCTATGACGGTATGAAGATTACGATTTGAGCCGCGCGCAACGTCGCAGATAAGGTTACTTACATGGGCATCGTACAGGGCAAGCGGGCGTTGGTCGTCGGCGTCGCGAACGACAAGAGCCTGGCGTGGTCGATAGCGCAGACGTTGGCTGCCGAAGGCGCCGAGGTCGCGATGACCTACCAGGGCGAGATCCTCGAAAAGCGGGTGCGTCCGCTGGCGGCGCAAATCGAAGCCGACGTAATCGGCGAGCTCGACGTCAACGACGACGCGCAAATCGCGTCGGTGTTCGCGGCGCTGAAGAAAAAATGGAACGGGCTCGACTTGCTCGTTCACGCGGTCGCATTTGCCGAGCGCGAAGATTTGCGCGATCGATTCCTGACCGTGACCCGCGAGAATTTCAAGAAGTCGCTCGAAATAAGCGCCTACTCGCTGGTTGCGCTCGCGCGCGCCGCGGAACCACTGATGGAAGCGGGCGGCGGCTCGATCCTGACGCTCAGCTATCTCGGCGCGGTCCGCGCGATCCCGAATTACAACATGATGGGTGTGGCGAAGGCGGCTCTGGAAGCCTGTGTGCGCTACCTGTCGGTGGACCTTGGAGCCAAAAATATTCGCGTCAACGCGCTCAGCGCCGGCCCCGCGCGCACGCTGTCGTCGTCGGCGATTCGTGATTTCCATTCGATGCAGCATGAAGTCGAGGCGCGCTCTCCGCTGCGTCGTGCGATGAAAGTCGAGGAAGTCGGCAAGATGGCGGCCGCCGTCCTGAGCGATTTTTCGAGCGGCGTCACCGGCCAGACGCTTTACGTCGACGTGGGCTACAATATCGTCGGCGTCTAGCAAGGAGTTCTGCGATGGCCATCATTATCGTCCCGCAGCTATCGGACAACTACGCGTACCTGGTGATCGACGACGGCAGCAAGGAATGCGCGGTGGTCGATTGCGCTGAGGCCGACAAGGTGATCGCGGCGGCAAAATCAAATGGCGCGAAAATCGTCGCGGTGCTGACCACGCACTGGCATGGCGATCATTCAGGCGGCAACAACGACATCGCGTCGAAGATACCGGGAATCAAAATCTACGGCGCGAGCGCGGAAGGCGGAAGAATTCCCGCGCTGACCAATCCGCTGACCGACGGCGACAAACTCCGCATCGGCGCGCTCGAAGGCCGCGTGATCGGAATCCCGGCGCATACCAACGGCCACGTCGCCTACTATTTCCCGACGCTCAGCGCGGTGTTCACCGGCGACACGATGTTCATCGGCGGATGCGGCCGCGTGTTCGAGGGCAAAGCCGCGACGATGGTGGCGTCGCTGAAGAAGCTCGCGTCGCTGCCCGACTCGACGCAGGTCTATTGCGGCCACGAGTACACCGAGAAAAATCTGCGCTTCGCGCTGACCCTCGAGCCGGGGAACGAGGCATTGAAGAAGAAACATGACTGGAGCGTGAAGGCTCTCGCCGAGAACAAGTTCACGGTGCCGTCGACCATCGGCGACGAGAAAAAGACCAATCCGTTTCTGCGCGCCGACAGCCCCGAACTGCGCGCGAATCTGAAGAAGCGCGATCCGTCGCTGGACGACGATCCAATCGCAATCTTCGCCAAAGTCCGCGAGCTGAAAGATCACTTCTAGAATTCTGATTCCCTCGCCGTTGTCGGGAGAGGGTTAGAGCCAGGGAGCTTTTGCGGCGCGATTGCCTGGCGCGCCGCGAATCCGAGACGCAGTACCATGACCTCGAAGCCACCACTCACTCGTGACGCCGGTATCAGCGGGAAAAGTGGCGCCAGTCATCAGCGGTTCGTGCCCTATGTCGCCGGCCAGATCCCGAGCAAGATGACGACGATGCCGGCCATTGCTGCTGCAAAGGCCAGCGATCGCACCACCGGGATTCCGAAGGCATAGAGCGGCACGTAGAGGACGCGGCCGCAGAAGTAGAGCTGCGCGCCCCACGCGGTCGTGGCGGTGTGCCGGTCCATCCCGTTGGCGATAAGCACCAGCGCGGCGAATATCGGAAAGGTCTCGAGATAGTTGCGATAGGCACGCTCGAGGCGCGCGCCGACCTTTCCCACCGGCGCGCCGGACTCGTCGCGCGCTCCCAGGGCCCAAGGCATGCCCCGCGCGCCGATGCTGAACAGGAATGCGATCATGAGCTGGACGAGGCCGAGCACGGCGCTCGCCCACAACATGCGAATTTCCGGCGTTGCGTAATCGAATGAATGCATCACTTCCTCCACCAGGTGCAAAAGAGCAGCGGGCGCTGATATCGCCGCGACGATATGGAGGCGCCCGAACCGCAAATCACATTGTAGGACGCTTTCGCAGGGGTGGACTATCCATGATAATATCGATGGGCTATGAAGCAGAACTTCACAGTCAGACGCGGCGCGCTCGACGGTGTACAGGCGTTCCTTAGCGTCGCGCTGCACCGTAGTTTTCGCAAAGCGGCCGCAGACCTCGGGGTAACACCATCGGCCATCAGCCAGGCAGTACGCGCTCTCGAGGCACACGTCGGCGCCGCCCTTTTCATCCGCACGACGCGCAGTGTCGGCCTGAGCGAAGCCGGCGAACGATTCCTTTCGCGCGCAAAGCCCGCCTTCGAGGAACTGGTCGCAGCAAGCGAGGTTGCGCGTGACCTTGGGCAGCGTCCAGCTGGACTGTTGCGCCTCACCGTGCCGCGGGCGGTGGTGCCGATCCTGCTGGAGCCGCTGATCGCATCCTTCTGCCAAGCTAATCCCGAGGTCGAGGTGGAAATCGCAGCGAGTGAGGAACTGGTCGATATCGCGGCGGGAGGATTTGATGCCGGCGTGCGGCTCGGCCAGTTCATCGCAGCAGACATGGTCGCGGTGCGGCTGACGCCGTCGTTTCCGCTCGTTGTAGTCGGCAGCCCCGAATATTTACACCGGCGGGGACGGGTCGAGCAGATCGAAGATCTGCGTCACCACGCCTGCTTGCGCATGCGCCGCTCGAACGGGTCGATCGCGCCCTGGTCCTTTATCAACCGCAACAAGCCGGTTGAGGCGATCGTCTCGGGACCGCTAATCGCCCACGACTTTCCCACCATTCTTGGCGCGGCCGCGGAAGGTATGGGGCTCGCGCAGGTACCTGGGCCGATCGCTGATGGACTAGTGACGAGCGGAAAGCTCGCGCGCGTGCTCGAGCGTTTCGCGCCGATGACACCGGGCGTGTTTCTCTATTATCCCAGCCGCCACCAAATGATGCCGAAGCTGCGAGCCTTCATCGATCACCTGAAGAGCCGCTTGGGCGCCACCAACAAAACCGGAAGTCACAAACGCGCGATCTGACCAACTTGGCGCCATCTCGCGACAATAGGTGAGGGAATCAGAAGCGATGCGCTCGATGCTGGGCTAGAAGGGTTTGATCACCGTCAGCACCAGGATTGCGATCAACAGCGCGCTCACCATCCCGTGGATGACGCGGAACTCGCGGCGCGATGACTGGCTCGGATTGTTCTCGAGGTACTTGATCCGGCGATAAAAGCGCACGTGATAGAAAAGCAGGATCGCGACCAACAGCAGCTTCAAGTGGAACCATCCCTGCCGCAACACCGACGGATCCAGGATAGCCAGCAGAAGTCCGAGCAGGATACTGATGGCGGCGCCGAGGTTGACCGTCGATTCGAACAGACCTCGCGCCGCGCCGAGAAAGCGTTCCTTGGGCAGGCCGACTTCTTCGGGCACGCGCGCGAGCAGGCTGGTGATCATCAGCAGCCCGCCCATCCAGAAGATCACGCCAAAAATGTGCAGAGCGAGTACGAAGCCGCGAACAAAGTACATCAAATCCCCCGTGCGTCAGATGGCGTGCATCGCGATGCCGCGGCCGCTTGCTTGACTGGTTCGATACTTGGCATTGATTCGAGTACGCCGGTTGCAGAGAATCTTACGCCAACCGCGCAGTCAAGCGAATCTATCGGAATCCTCACGAGGGCATCAGAATGGCGACTTCCCACGAGGGACAACTCAAGCGCAAAAAAATCAGCGCCGATGAAGCGGCGGCAAAAGTCAAATCCGGCGACTGGGTCGAGTACGGGTTCGGCCTCGGCCAGCCCGACGTTTTCGATCGCGCGCTCGCCCAGCATGCGCCAAAGCTCGAGCGCGTCAAGATCCGCGGATGTCTCGCGATGCGGCCGCGCGCGGCGGTCGAGGCCGATCCCGACGAACGTCATCTCACTTACCTGTCGTGGTATTTCTCCGGCCTCGAACGAAAGATGCACGATCGCGGCCTCGCGCATCATATTCCCATGAACTTCGGCGAGGCGCCCGACAACTACCGCCGCTTCATCGAGGTTGACGTTGCCGTGCTGAAGACGGCGCCGATGGACGCGCATGGGTTTTTCAACTTCGGCCCGTCGGTCACCTATCACAAGGCGATTACCGAAAAGGCGAAGACCCTGATCGTCGAGACGGACGCGAGTGTGCCGTACGTTTTCGGAATCGAGAACGCCGTGCATATAGATGATGTCGAATACGTGATCGACGCGGGCGCATCGGAGCTGCCGGAGCTGAAGAATCCCGCGGCAAATGCGGTCGATCAGAAAGTCGCCGAGCTGATCGCGCCGGAGATTCCGAGCGGCGCATGCGTACAAATAGGAATCGGCGCCATGCCCAATGCGGTCTGCGAGTTGCTCGCAACCGCGCCCATCAAAGACCTCGGCGTGCACACCGAGATGTTCGTCGATTCCCTGGTGTCGCTGTTCGAGGCCGGCAAGGTTACCGGCGCGCACAAGGCGACCAATCGATACCAGATGACGTACACCTTCGCGGCGGGCTCGAAGCGGATGTACGACTTTCTCGACCGCAACGCCGTGTGCTTCGCGGGCCCGGTCGATTACACCAACCTGCCGAATCACATCATGCAGAACGATCGCGTCATCTCGATCTGCAACGCGGCGCAAATCGATCTCACCGGGCAGGCGTGCTCCGAGTCCGCCGGCATGCGGCAGATAAGCGGCACCGGCGGACAACTGCAATTCGTGCGCGGCGCGTACGCCTCGCGCGATGGCAAGTCGTTCATATGCCTCGCGTCGACCTACGAGCGCGATGCGCATCGCGCGAGCCGAATCGTCGCGCGCATCGACGATTGCAATATCGTGACGACGCCGCGCACCGACGTGATGTACGTCGTGACCGAATACGGGATCGTCAATCTAAAAGGCAAATCAGTTCCGGAGCGGGCGCGCGCGCTGATCTCGATCGCGCATCCTGATTTCCGCGAAGAGCTGGAAGGTCAGGCTCGCGAGTACCGACTTATCTCTCGCGCCATTTTCTGAGATTCAGCGACAGTCAGCGCGCCGGCGTCTCGTCATCGTTGTCGTCGGCGAACTTGTACACGAGCTCGTCGGGCCGCGCGTATCCAAGCTCGCGGCGAATCAGGCGCTCGATATAACGGTCGTCTGAACGAAGCTTCTGAATGCGCGTTCTGAACACCGCGTTGTCCGCTGCCAGTTGATTGCGGCGGGCCTCCAATGCGGCACGATGGCTCTGGAGGGCAACGAGGTCGCGCGGCCCCAGGTTGCCGAGCAGTGCACTTAAGATAAGCATCACCAGAACCCCGCCGAAGATTAGGCTGAGCCACTCGCGGCGGAGAACGAAGCTTAACCGGGTCATCCGAGGAATGGTAATGCAACGAGCGGGTCGAGTTCAAGAGAGCTAATTTTGAACGTCATTCTAAAGACCCGAAATAGACCGGTTCGGTTGCGTTCTTCCGACTTTAAAATTTGTTTATAAATATCGCGATGGCCCTTGATTTGAGAATAACATGTTTCTATAATCGGCCCGAACCGATGAGAGATAAACTCTCATCCATAAGAAAAGGCGCTTCTCCAGCAGCAGCCTACGAAGAGGAGGTACCTATGCCAGGAATGAAGAAACGGGCCAAAAAGGCCACCAAGTCCAAACCGATGCGGAAGAGCAAAATGGCAAAAAAGAAGCCTGCCAAAAAGACCAAAAAGAAGTAACCACTTAACGAGTTTACCTTCGGGCTAATACCCCGAAGGCTGGCGGAGGCTGCCAGGGTTCGCTGCTGGATTAAGCCGAGGCCGAAAGGCCTCGCAACACGGGAGAGCCCCTTCGAAAGAGGGGGCTCTTTCCTTTTCCGGCGCTTGCGGGCGTGCGCATTCAACATGATAGGGTTCGATCGCGGCGACGCCTCGCGAACCCTGATGTCCGAGTCAGCGAAAAACTTTGACGTGATAATTGTCGGCGCCCGCGTGGCCGGCAGCGCCGCTGCGATATTACTCGCGCGTGATGGGCGTCGCGTTTTACTAGTCGACAAGGACGCATTCCCGTCGGATCGGCTTTCGACGCATATCGTGCTCGGCGGCGGGACCAAAGTGCTCGAGCGAATGGGCGTCCTCGAAATGCTCGAGCGCGCGGGCGGCGTCCGCTTCACGCGATCACGCACGGTTGGTCCCGATTTTGACTATAGCGGCGAACTCATGCGCGAGGGCGCCGACAATCGCGGACTGTGCCTCGGACGCGTGCTGATGGACGCCGCGATGATCGATGCGGCGCGAAGTTTCGAAGGCGTCACGTTTCGCGAACGCTTCAGGCTTACCGATCTGCTCATCGAAGATGATGCGATCGTGGGAATTCGCGGCGAGGATGCGGCGGGCGTGCATGAGTTTCGCGCGACGCTGACCATCGGCGCCGACGGGATGCGCAGTTCGGTTGCGGAAATCGCGTCGGAGCGTATCGACGCATTCCCGCGCGTCGACGTTCCATGCGCGCGCGCATATTACTATGCGTACTTCGAAGGTGTCGCGCGGAAAAATCTCGGCGACGATCTGATCGCGGAGTTCGAGTCGGCGCCCGGTGCCGGCAACCTGGTTTGCCGATGTGAGAACGGGCTCACGGTCGCCGCGACGGCGTTCGACGCGTCCGAGATGCAAACCTTTCGCACCGACCTCGCATCGAATCTGCGCAGCTATCTGAATCGATCGTTCGCAGTTGGCAAGATGCTCGAAGGCGCGACGATAGTCGGCAAAGTGTTTTCTTCGGGCATCCTCAACAACACGTATCGCAATCCGGTCGCTGACGGCGCGATTCTGCTCGGCGACGCGGGCCTGCACGTCGATCCGCTGTTCGGACAGGGGCATTCGATGGCGCTGATGAGCGCATGGATTGTTGGCGAGCTCGCGCGCGAGTGGTTCTCCACAGGCCGCGGCAACGCGATACCCGTCGGCATGCTGGACGACTTTACGCGGCGGCGCGATGCGGAGTTGATGCCGTACTACAAGGCGAGCGTGCAGGTATCGCGTGAGATCCCGCTCGATCGTGCGAGCCGTCTGGCGCATCGCGCGGCGAGCCGAGAGCAATGGGCGGCGGACGAGATGATTCGATTCGCGCAGATGCTCGCGCCGAGCGCAGCGTTGTCGTTCCGATTCGCGCGCCTGATGGCGGCCGCGTCACGCGACGCCTAATCCGGCATTCCAGTGGATGACCTCGAACTCGGCCGCATCCCCGCGCAACGCGAGCTGCCCGAGCCGGTCAAGTTCGCATCGCCGATCATGCTGCTGCCCGAGCTGTTCGCGACCCCGCGGCATCTCGCGCTCGTGACCGGGTATCTCGCATCGATCGGATGGGAAGTATTCGTGCCCGACCTGCGGTCTGCGTACGGCAAAGGCTCGACGCCGCCCGTCGAGAAACTTCGCTTCAACGATCTTGCCGCGCTGGCCGGCGAAGCGCTCGAGGCGATCGGTCGCGATGCGGTCATCCTCGGTCACGGCGTCGGCGGATTGATCGCGTGCAAGCTCAGCGCGCATCGCCGGGTGAAGGCCGCCGTCGCATATGCGCCGCTGGTGCCGGGCTTTCGCACGCCGCTCGCCGGCGGAATCGGAAATCGAATCGCGATGATGTTCGGAAGACCGATCAAACCGCCAAGCGGAAGAATACTTTTCGAGTTGATCGCCGATTCCGATCCGTTCACACGCGAGGGTTTGATCAATGCGATGGTGCCCGACTCGGGCGCGCTCGCAACCGACGTGATGGCCGGCGCGATCGAATTTGCAGCATCGGACAAAGCCGCGCCGCGCCTCGTCGTCGCCGGTGATTCGGACATCCTGGCTCCTCTGCCAGAGACGACCAAATTTGCCGAATCGATCGGCGCGAAGCTGGCGACAATTCGCGGGCGCGGGCATTGGCTGATCGGTGGCCGCGCGCTGGAACGTGCAATCAACGAGACGCAGCGATTCCTCGTGCGCGCCCTCGGCCAGGATTTGCTGCTGCTCTATCCCGAAGAGTGGAAAAACGAACCGCCCGAGTGAGAGAGTAGAATCGAAGGCAGGTGAATCGCGATGGCAAATGAAAACGTGCAGAAAAATCTGATCATCGAGGAAGCAGCCGGGCTCATCACGCTCACGATGAACCGGCCCGAGAAGCGCAACGCGCTTTCGACCGCGATGATGACGGAGCTGAACGACGCGCTCGTCGCGATCGGAAAACGTAGCGATGCGCGCGCGGTCATAATCGCCGGCAGCGGGCCGGCGTTCTCGGCGGGCCACGACCTCGGCGAATTGAAGGGACGCGACCTCGTATTCTATCGCTATGAATTCGATCTTTGCGCGCAGCTGATGCTGACGATTCAAAGAATTCCGCAGCCGGTGATCGCGCGAGTGCATGCGATCGCGACCGCCGCGGGATGCCAGCTCGCGGCAACCTGCGACCTCGTCGTCGCCGGCGAGAACGCAAGCTTCGCCACGCCTGGCGTGAGAATCGGGCTGTTCTGCTCAACCCCGATGGTTGCGCTGACCCGCGCCGTCGGCCGCAAGCATGCGATGGAAATGCTCCTGACCGGCCAGCCCGTCAAAGCAAAGGCCGCCGCCGAATGGGGACTGGTGAACAGAGTGGTCGCCGACGCCGACCTTGTCGCAGAAACCCGCAAGCTAGCGATGCAGATAGTCGAAGCCAGCCCCTTAATCATCGGAATCGGCAAGCGAGCATTCTACGAGCAAATCGATCTGGATACGGCGAAGGCCTACGAATACACCAAGGAAGTGATGAGCCAGAACGCGATGGCAATCGACGCGCAGGAAGGAATCGGCGCGTTCCTGGAAAAGCGCAAACCAGTGTGGCGCGGAAAGTGAGGGGGGCGAAGAAGAATAGTCGCCTGCGCGGCGGGCGGCAGGGGTGACCCCTGCACCCAGTGAGAATCGCAAAACGGCGAGGACGACATTTCGCTCTCAAGTTCTGTTTTCTGAGTCATTCTTCTGTTTCCCCTTTCTCGCGGGAAAGGGGGTGAGGGGGATAGGACGGGGCGGAATAGTTGTCTCAAATCCGGTTCCCCTTCCCGCTCGGGAAGGGGTTAGGGGTTAGGTTCTTCGCTACACAGCGACGCTCCGCTGAGTGCAATCTTACTAGCCCAGTTAGTTATTCCTTTATGCGAAGCTTGAAACTGCTTGGATGTCCGGGACTGTGGCTCACGTACTCGACCGGACCGAGATAGCGAAATCCTGAGTCAGAGTATTGCTTGGGCTCTTCTCGATAAAAGAGGAGCAGCTCCAAATCTCGAGTTTTGTGATCAATGATCATCTGATCGCTTTTGCCTGAGGTCTGTCCCTGCCAGTGAAGTGTCTTGCCAGACCGATAGTCGACGTACTTCGGTTGGTTCGGTGCCTTCTTACGCGTGACGAAAAGCCAGACGGAGGAATAATTCTTCGGTCTGAAAACTCCGGTGTTTAAGGTAGCGTCCGAAGTAGGAAAAATCTCTCGGAGTGATTTTCGAGAATATATTTCGCCGATCTTTAGCTTTTCCGATGCGAAACCTAAGTTCATGGTTGCTCCCCTTCAGATGGTGTACCAGGATTCCTCTTCGCGGTTCTAGCGCGGCGCTCGCGGAGGAGGAAAGTTGCGACTAAAGGGAAGCCGGGTGATTTTGCGTCTGTCGACAAGGTCGCTGACGATATAGAGAAACTCGTAGAGGGATGGGCATCCGTGATCCGTTGCAAGGCTGAGCAATACGGCGGCGATACGTGCGACCGGATCATTATGGTCGTCTTCCGCGACTTCTATCAGCCACTGCCCGAAGACAATTGTTGCGTGTGGGTTTCCAGTCGCCCGATGCTGTGTGAGGATTGCGCGATCGATTTGCGGCTCCTCGACCGCGGTCAATAGCAGCCGGGTGCGGATTCTCAGGAATCTTCGTCTCGGCGGTAGCATTCGCAGCAGATTACCCCGTCGCCTTCAGAGGATTCGAGATATGCGTCGTCGAAGAGTAAGGCGACTGGCTGTTCGCATTCGATGCAGCGCTTCGTTTCAGCCCATCCGGTAACGGTGCTCACGGCGTCCTCGATGCTTGCGATGACGTATCTGAGATCGTCGCGGTCGTCGTTGGTCGCTTCGGCCTCGATGATGAGGGTGCCGCGAGAGACGCTTCCAGCGCCTGTGCGATCCGGCGTTGCGCGCGCTGCGCGGAGCGCGAGTTCGATTGCTTGGGCTAGAGCCTCAACCATTTGGCCCGAACCTTCGATCCTGAATTTTCTTGGGGCGGCATCTGATGAACTCATTGGTTTCCTCCTCAGTTGAATTCGAAGTTTGAACCCTGGCCTGGGCGTGAGAAAATTGGAAGTGCACTCAGCGAACGCATCTCAGGCATTTCGGAATGTTGACCCTCACCCGCGCCGGGGCGCGGCCTCTCCCTGATAGAGAGAGGCTAAGAAGGATCGGGATTCTTCGCTTCGCTCTGAATGACACCAAAAAGTGAGCAGGCTAGGTTTTGTGACGTGGCCCAGCACCCTCACCTGCCGACCGCGTTGCGGTGGCGCGGCATTTTTGGAGCGGGCACAAATTCAGAACTCAAGGTCCCCCACCCGCCGCGCGCGGACGCGCGGCGGCCTCGCCCCACGAATGTGGGAGGCGAAGATCCGGGATTCTTCGCTACGCGCTGAATAACACAAAGACTGAATGACACAGGAACTGAATGACACAAGGACAGAACCTGAGAGCGAAATGGCGTCCTCGACATTTCGCGATTTCTTTACACTGGGTGCAGGGGTCACCCCTGCCGAAGGAAGCGTGAAACCCATCGCGGGTTTCACTTTCAATTAAGTTCTCACTCAAGAACCTAACCCCTAACCCCTTCCCGAGCGGGAAGGGGAACCGGATATATAAATCGGCTCGCGGGCTCCGTATTGATTGCTCGCTCGACTCTTGTTAGGGTCGGTTATGGCGCATCTGATTAAACGGACTGCGTGTAAATATTGAAGGGCGACTTGGGCCCGCGGAAAACCCGCGGGCTCTTTTTTTATCCAGGAGGTTATTTTTATGGCGCATCAGGAACTCCGCGAAGCACTTACCTTCGATGACGTTCTTCTGCTGCCTCAATCGTCCGACTTGCTGCCGGCGAATTGCGACGTCTCGACTTCGCTGACGCCGAAGATTCGACTGCGCATTCCACTTGTCTCCAGCCCGATGGATACCGTCACCGAATCGCGCACCGCGATCGCGATCGCGCAGATGGGTGGCTTTGGATTTATCCATCGTAATCTTTCGATCGAAGAGCAGGCCGCCGAAGTCGAGACCGTCAAGAAATATGAAACCGGGATGATCGTCGATCCGATCACCGTCAGCCCCGAGCAGAAAATCGGCGAGGCGTTGGCGGTGATGGAGCGCTTCAAGATCTCGGGGCTGCCGGTGGTATCGGACGGGCGGCTGGTCGGGATTCTGACTAATCGCGATCTGCGGTTCGAACGGCGCCTCGACAAGCAGGTGCGCGACGTGATGACGCACAAGGTGATCACGGCGCGTCCCGGAATCGATCTCGAACACGCCAAGGAGCTCCTGCAGGCGCATCGGATTGAGAAGCTGCCGCTGGTGGACGATCAGAATCGGCTGCGCGGGCTTATCACCGTCAAGGATATGGACAAGGCGATTCGCCATCCGCATGCGAGCAAAGATCAGCTCGGGCGGCTGCGAGTCGGTGCCGCCGTCGGAGTCGGTCCCGAGCGCGAGGCGCGCGTGGCGGCGCTGCGGCGGGCGGGCGTCGATGTGATTTGTATCGACACCGCGCATGGGCATACGCGCAACGTGATCGATGCGATCAAGGCGACCAAGAGTGAATGGCCGGGAATCGAAGTGGTGGCGGGGAACGTCGCGACCAGCGAGGGCGCGAAGGCATTGTGCGACGCCGGCGCCGATGCGTTACGCGTCGGGATGGGGCCGGGATCGATTTGCACGACGCGCGTGATTTCGGGAGTCGGGGTGCCGCAGATCACGGCTATCATGGATACGATCGCGGTTGCGGAGCCGCGCAATATCCCGGTGATCGCGGACGGCGGAATCCGGTTCTCGGGCGATATCACCAAGGCGATTGCGGCTGGCGCGAACAGCGTAATGATTGGATCGCTATTCGCGGGTTCCGAGGAAAGTCCCGGCGAGACGATTCTCTACCAGGGGCGCACCTACAAACTTTACCGCGGGATGGGATCGCTCGGCGCGATGAACGAGCGCACCGGCGATCGCTACGGGCAGCTCGCGGTGACTGACGGCAAGCATGTGCCGGAGGGAATCGAAGGGCGCGTGCCGCATCGCGGGTCGCTTGCCTCGAATATTGAGCAGCTGGTCGGCGGGTTGCAGTCGGGGATGGGATACCTGGGCGCGGCCAATCTAACGGAACTGCGCAAGCGGGCGAAGTTCGTGAAGGTCAGCGACGCGGGCATGCGCGAGAGTCATGTGCATGACGTGTTCATTACGAAAGAAGCGCCGAATTACAGACAGTAGGATGCGGGGGAGCAGAATGCGGGGCTCCTCGCCCCGCGCCCTCGGCAGGGGTGACCCCTGCACCCAGTATTAAGATGCGGGACGTTGTCCCTGTTTGGAAGTTTTTTGGGGTCGTGGCGTGTGTGGTGCCGTGGCCGCAATGGTCGAACTTGCGCGCGTGGCAGCCCTTCCCGTGCGGGAAGGGGAACCGGACGTAAGAAGCATCTTTTCAATGGGTGCAGGGGTCACCCCTGCCGAAGGAAGTGTGAAACCCGTCGTGGGTTTCACTACAATTAGTTGCTCTAAGTTCCCCAGGGGCGGGGTGGCGGTACGAATGGCAGATAACAAGCGACTGAGGGTTGGGATTTTGTTTGGGGGGCGGTCGGGCGAGCATGAGATTTCGCTGCGGTCGGCTCTGACTGTGATGTCGGCGATGGATCCGGCGAAGTACGAGATCGTTCCGGTTGGGATTGGGCGTGATGGGCGATGGTATCTCGAGCGCAACGCGCTGAAGCTGCTGGCTGAGAAGACGTCGCATCTTGCGGCACTCAGTGAGGGAGGCACGCAGGTTACGTTGTTGCCGCATCCGGAGGGGCAAGCCCTCGTGGCGACGCCGACCGATGGCGCGCGCGGCGATGTGACGCGCGCGCAAGATGCGATTCCTGGGCTCGACGTGGTGTTCCCGGTTTTGCACGGCACTTATGGCGAGGATGGGACGGTGCAGGGGCTGCTCGAGCTGGCGGGGATTGCGTACGTCGGCGCGGGCGTGCTCGGCTCGGCGATCGGGATGGACAAGGACGCGCAGAAGCGGCTGCTGCGCGATGCGAACGTCGCCGTCGTGAAATATTTTGCGATCGAGCGCGCGGATTACCACGAGACGCCGGAGCTCGGAGCGCGGCTCGCGCGCAAACTTGGGTATCCGGTGTTCGTCAAGCCTAACGCGCTCGGATCGTCAATCGGAATCAGCAAGGTGAAGCGCGCCGCCGATCTCAATGCCGCGCTCGACGACGCATTTCAATACGATCGCAAGGCGCTGATCGAGGCGTCATGCGAGGGCCGCGAGTTCGAGGTCGCGGTGCTCGGCAACGATCGTCCCGAGGCGTCGATTCCCGGCGAAGTGTTGGTCACGGGTGCGCATGACTTTTACGATTACGAATCGAAGTACGTCGATCCGGAGGGATCCGCGACGAAAATTCCGGCCGAGTTGCCTGCTGCGAAGGCGAAGAAGTTGAGCGCGATGGCGGTGGCGGCTTTCAAGGCATTGTCGCTGCGCGGGATGGCGCGGGTCGATTTTCTCGCGAGTCGCGACTTGCGCGAGATCTACGTCAACGAGGTGAATACGATTCCAGGTTTCACTTCGATCAGCATGTATCCGAAGCTGTGGGAGGCGTCGGGGCTGCCGCTGCCCAAGCTGATCGATCGGCTGATCGAGTTGGCGTTGGAGGAGCATCGCGAGCGCGAGTCGCTCAAGATTACCTATCAGCCAAAGTCTCTCGCGAAGCCTGGTAGATGACCCGATGCGGCGGCTGCTGATTGCGACTACGAATCGAGCGAAGCTTGCCGAGTATCGATTGATCCTGCGCGATGTCGGAATCGAGCTCGAACTCGTATCGCTGGCGGATGTCGGAATTTCCGATAGTCCCGAGGAGACGGGGGCGACCTTCACCGAGAATGCGTTGATCAAGGCGCGGTTCTACTTCGAGCGCGCGCGAATTGCGACGTTGGCCGACGACGGCGGCCTCGAAATCGACGCGCTTGGCGGAGAGCCGGGAATAAGGTCGCATCGATGGCTCGGGTCGGGGCGCGAGGATTCCGACGAGGCGCTGGTCGCGGAAGTTATTCGCCGGATGAAGGGCGTCGAGGCGGCGCGGCGGACGGCGCGAATTCGCGCGACGCTTGCGCTGATCCATGATGCGCGCGGCGTGATACGCGAGAAGACCGCGGAAGGCGCGATCGAGGGCGTGATCGCGGAGCGCGCGTATCCTGTAATTCGTGCGGGGTTTCCGTATCGTGCGGTGCTGGTTATTCCCGGGCGCAACTGTTATCTGGGCGAACTCGGCGACCAGGAAGAGGCGCAAATCAGCCACCGCCGGATTGCGCTGCTCAGCCTGAGCGATGAGCTGGAGCGGATAGCCGCAGGCCTCGCCGCGGGCTAAGATCGCGACGCAAAGGTGAATCACAAGCGCAAGGGCAAAATCGTCGTGCTGCATCTGGCGGCGCGGTACCCGTTTGCCGGGGTGATCTGGCAATTGATGCATCACCTGATCGGGTTCAGACAACTTGGCTTCGATGTCTATTACATCGAGGATCACCGGGCGTACGTTTACGATCCGACGATCGAGAGCACCAACACGGATCCATCGCGCAATCTGAAGGTGCTGGGCGGCGTGCTCGAGCGCTACGGTTTCGGCGACCGGTGGGCGTTCTTCGATTCGGTGAAGGATGAGTACGTCGGGATGCCGCGCGAGCGATGTATCGAGTTGATTCGCGACGCCGATGCCGTGATCAATCTCTGCGGCGCGACCGAACCGCGCGAGGAGCACGAGCGCAGCCGATGCCTAGTGTATCTCGAGACCGACCCCGGAGTGGTGCAGCTCGAGCTGGCGCGCAAGATTCCGACCAGCGTGGCGTTTGTCAAATCACACAAATTGCTTTTCACGTACTGCTACAATATCGGCGCGCCGGATTGCCTGCTGCCGACTGCCGGTTTCGATTGGCATCCGACGCGTCCGCCGGTGAATCTCGAGGAATGGCATCCGGGGGTTGGGCCTGCGGAACCAGTGGCGTTTACGACCGTTGGCACGTGGCAGAATAACGGCAACGACATGGAAATTGCGGGCGAGACGTACTACTGGTCGAAGCATCTGAATTTCCGCAAGATGCTCGAGGTCGCATCGCGCGCCAATCAGCCAATCGAGCTCGCGACCAATTTGAGCAGCGGAACAGACTACGATCGTGCGATTGCCGGTGGATTCACGATTACCCCGGTGGTGCCGATGTCACTGGATATTGACAGGTATCGCGAGTACGTCAGCCGGTCGCGCGGCGAGTTCACGGTCGCGAAGGACATTTATGTTCGGCCGCGCACCGGATGGTTCAGCGATCGCACGGTCTGCTACCTGGCCGCGGGACGTCCGGTCGTCACGCAGCGGACCGGGTTTGAGAAATTCATTCCGACCGGCACCGGGCTGCTCGGATTCGATACGCCTGACGAAGCCGTCGATGCGATCGCGCAAATCAACGGCGACTATCCGCGTCATGCCCGGGTCGCGCGCGAAATAGCCCAAGAGTTTTTCAATCCGGCGAAACTGCTCGACGAAATCGCGGTGGCGGCGGGGATCTGAACGATGGCCGCGACGCCGCTTCAGCAGATGCTGCAAATTGACGTGCTCTCGCGCGACGTCCGCACGCTGTTCGAAAGCGTGCTGGTGCTGATCGGCTTGATGGGCGCGTTCGCCGTGCGCCGGCGCAAGCGCGCGGTAACTGCCACGACATTCCTGCTGCTGTCGGGCGGCGCGCTGATCGACGCGGGCGCGCGCTTCATCCCCAACGAGCTGGTCGGACAGAAAGTTGCGGTCGCGGGCTGCGTACTTTTCCTGTTCGGCTTGATTCGCCTCGTGCTCGAATTCGTCGACTCGATCACGCGCCGCGGCAAGGTCCACTTCTCGAGCATCTTCAAAGAACTGATAATGCTGGTGTTGTGGTTCGTGGTTGTGATGGTGGTTCTGTACACCGATTTCGGGGTGCAGCCGCTTTCGATCCTGACCACTACGACGGTCTTCGCGGCGGTGCTCGGATTTGCGCTGCAGGAGACGCTGGGCAACGTTTTCAGCGGTCTGTCACTTTCGATAGGGCGCCCGTTCGAGCCGGGCGACTGGATTCGCAGCGGCACGCACGTCGGGCAGGTCAAGGGAATCGCGTGGCGCGCCACGACTATCGTTACGCGCGCCAACGAGCGGCTCGAGATACCCAACTCGGTGATTGCCAAGGAGACGCTGTACAACTACGCGACCGGCTACGTCCGCGACGAAATAACCGTTGGGATCAGCTACGGCGTGCCGCCCAATCATGTGCGCGAGGTCGTACTCACTCTGCTGCGCGACGTGCCGCAGGTGCTGCACGATCCGCCGCCGGAAGTTCTGGCCTGGGACTATTCCGATTTCTCGATCCAGTATCGAATCAAGTACGCGATCGTTGATTACGGCGCGCAGGAGCACGTGCGCGATCGGGTCGCGTCGAGTCTGTGGTATGCGCTCCGGCGGCATTCGATCGAGATTCCGTTCCCGACCCGCACCGTCCATGTGCGCGACGCGGGCCGCGATGAAGACGAGAAGGCCGACGCGCAGTTCGAGCGCGAGCTGATGGTCGACCTGCGCCAGGTCGATTGGCTGCGCGGCCTCAGCGACGACGAACTTCGCTTGCTGGTGCCGACCGTCTCGGTGCGCCAGTTTGGCGCGGGCGAGATGCTGGTGCGCATCGGCGAACCTGGCGAGTCGATGTTCATCGTGCGCAGCGGGAAGGCCGAAGTCCTCGGTCGCACCGCCGACGGCGAAATTCGCCACCTTGCCGAGATTGGCCGCGGCGTGGTCACCGGCGAGATGGCGCTGATGACCGGCGAACCGCGCAACGCAAATGTGCGCGCGATCACCGATCTGGAAGTGATCGAGATGGACCGCGAGGGATTCACCCGCCTGTTCAAGGAGCATCCCGACGCGGCCGCCAGCATTGGCGATATTATAACCGCGCGAAACCGGGAGCGGCTGGAAAAGCTTGCATCCGGCGACACTCTCGACGGCAAAGGCGGCCCGCATCGATGGCTGATCAACAAGATGCGCGAGCTGTTCGATTTCTGATCAGCGTCACGCGATCGCAGACAGCGCGACTTGAAGCTCGCGGAGATTTCGCGACGGCACCAGCATCTTCACTTCGCGAGCGTACTGTTTGATCGCACTGTCGCCGGTGCCCCATCGCGCAGGATCTTCGGGATTCAGCCAGATTACGGCGCGGCAGGTGCGCGCGATTTCGCGAACTACATCGGCGCGCGCGGGCAGGCGATTGTTGCGGCCGTCGCCCATGATAACGACGATGGTGCTGCGGGTCAGCAATCCGGTTCGGCGCTGCCACAGCTCGCCAAGCACGCGGCCGAAATCCGATCGCGCGTACAAGTCGAGCGCGGGGGTCATCACCAGATGGCCATCCTCGAAATCCGCTTCCGCCAGATGGTCGACGTACACGAAACTGCTGACGCGGCGGAAGCATTCGCGCGCGCCCGCTATCAATTCGAGCATCAACTGCGCGGCGTAGCGGACTGAACCGGAGATATCGGCAAGGATTACGAGATCGACGTGGCGCGGACGGCGCGAGCGGAAGTTCAGATCGATCATCGCACCGCCGCGCTGCATCGCCGCGCGAATCGTGCGACGAAAATCGATTCGGCCGGTCTTGGCGAGACGCAGCCGGCGTCCGAGCCGAATCCGGAAACGGCGAATCAGTGGCGCGAGCGCGTCGCGCGCCTCGTCGTAGTCAAGGTCGGAGAAATTGTCGAACGGCCTCCGCTCGATCGCGCGGAGTCGCGCGACGCGCGCCGCTTCAATACCGGGTGTGCGCGAATCTTCGCGCGCATCGGCCGAGTGCTGGTCTTCGCGGCCACGAGTTTCCCCGGATTTGCTCTCGGCGTCGTTGCCTTCCGCGTCATCGCGATACGCAGCCGTGCTTTTCGCGGAAGGCTTCGCTTCTGGCGGCGACGACTTCTCAACGCGATCGTCCGCTCGCGCGCCGTCGCGCGCCTGCTCAGCCTTCCGCGGCGTCGCTTCGTCCCGCGGCGCTGGATCGTCGCCGGGACGGCCGCGTCCAGCGGCAGCGGAAACCTGGGCGCCGCGTTGATCGGGATGCTCGCCGCGATTTGTCCGAGGCGCTGCGAAAAAACGGTTGAACGATTCGTCGAAGATGGCGCGGTCGGCTTCGTCTTTGATCAGCGCCGCCGCCAACGCTTCATGCATCGGTTCGCGCTCCAGCCCCACCGCCACAACCGCGTTCATCGCGTCGATCGATTCCGCAACTGAGATTCTAACGCCCGCATCGCGCAGCGCCGCTATGAAATTCACGAGTTGATCGCGAAGGCGAGCCATCTAACTACGTCGCGGACTTGCGGCGCGGGGCGAGCGTCGAGGCTTTCGATTCCACCTTTGCGCGATCGTCTTCGTGCTTGAGGAGCACGCCCAGTGCGGTGCGCACCGCGTCGGTGTCGAGTTCGCGGACGCCCAACCGCACGAGAGCGCGCGCCCAATCGAGAGTCTCCGCAATCGACGGCGGCTTGCGCAGGCCGAGCTTGCGAATCGCGCCGACGAAGCGCGCTGCCTCAGCCGCCAGCTTCGCGTCAAGTTCGGGCACCTTGAGCTCGATAATTTTTCGCTCCTGCTCGGTTCCGGGAAAATCGATGAACAGGTGCAGGCATCGGCGGCGCAGCGCCTCCGACAGCTCGCGCGCGCGGTTCGAGGTCAGAATCACGGCCGGCCGCTCGTGGGCCTTCAATGTTCCCAGTTCGGGAACGCTTACCTGGAAGTCGGAAAGCAGCTCCAGTAAAAACGCCTCGAACTCCTCGTCGGCCTTGTCGACTTCGTCGATCAGCAGCACGACCCGGCTGGGCGAGGTGATTGCTCTGAGCAGCGGGCGCTCCAGTAGAAAGTCGCGCGAGAAAATGTGCTCGCTCAGTTCTTCCCATCGCAGGCCCTGCTGCTCGTCGGCCTGCATCCGCAAAAGTTGTTTCTGATAATTCCATTCGTAGAGCGCGCGCGCCTCGTCGAGGCCCTCATAACATTGCAGCCGGATCAGCTCGGTGTGGAGAATTTCCGCGAGCACCTTGGCGACTTCGGTCTTGCCCGCGCCGGCGGGACCTTCTATCAGCAACGGCTTTTCGAGCGCGAGCGCGAGAAAGATCGCGGTCTCGACGCGCTCGTTGGTGACGTAGCGCGCGCGCTTGAGGCCGTCGGAAATCTGCTCGTGGGAAATTTGCATGGACGGTCAGCGGCGGTTGATCTTCGGGGCGCGGCGGCGCTCGAGGAAAATCCGGGCGCGATGCTTCATGCCGTCGCGCTCGTCGCGCGGCGTCGCGCGCACCTCTTCGGTGTAGGCCGCCAGCTCGGTGCATAGCCGCTCGACGTCAACGCCGGCGCGCGCGGGCTTCATGTCGTCGAGCGCGATCATCGCTTGCGACATCAGGTTGATCGACGCCTGCCTGCCGCCGCGTTCGAAGCGCAAATGGAGCGCCGCGGCGATTTGATTGAACGCGACGACGAGACCTTTGAGATCGTCATCGGCCGAGCGCGATGCAGTCTCGAACATCTCAGCCGCTTCGAAGTACTCGCCGCGATTGAATGCCGCGATCGCGTCGTCGATCGATGCCGATGGGGAATCGTTTTTCATTTTTCACGGGTCACGGCTCACGGGACCTGGAAAATCAGAGCTGTTCTTTTTCCTCGACCGCGCGATACTCGGTCTCGCCCAGCGCCTGCGCCTTGCGCGAGCCGTAACGCTCGTAGAGATCGAACAGGCTGGACTTGTGCGGCCGGACCTTGCTCAGCGGACATTTCTGGTATTCGTCGAGCGACTCGTCGCAGTAGCCCATGCGATTCTCGCCGCACTTGGGTTGCAGGAACACCGCGATTTCCGGCAGCACATGCTTGATCTCCGCGCGCATCATCGCGACCATCCGCCGGATTTCCCATTGCGCGCGAACGCACAGGCGCAGATCGCAGATGTGGAGCATTTCGGCGAAATTCACCATCACGTGGAAATTCGTCGGCGCGGCGTTAGGCAGCACGAAGCGCGCATCCTCGGCCGGAATCCCGGCCTTCAGCGCCTTGGCGTAGAGCTCGGAGGTCTTCGAAAGCAGATCGGAGAATTCATCTTCGAGGCCCGCGCGCGACCATGAATCCGGCAGCACGAATGCGAGCTTGTCCTGCTTGAATTTCACGTAGCGCTGGCTCTGCTGCTCGAAGCTGATGCCGATCCGATGACGCACGAACTGATGCGACAGCGAGCGCGAGACGTTGGCAATCCCGAACCAGAAAACGATCTGCTCGAGCGGAGAGGCGTGACCGGTCTTGAGCCGCTCGGTGATGAACTCGCGAATTTTGTCGTGGGTGATTTTCTCGGATCTGATTTTTTCCCAGACTTCGATCGGTGTGTCGGAGGAATAGCAGGTGCGAAACGCCGCGTAGAGTTTCTCGAGCGGCTGCTGCGCGTAGTCGATCAACTTGACCTGCATTTTCGCCTGATTTTCCACGCGTTCCTGACCCTCCCGCCAATTGCCGAAGGCTTGTCGCCACCGGCGTCTACCATCTTATTCCATGCCGCGGTGCGACTGCATCAGGCCGCGTATTCTTAATCCACACCATGCGTTGTTGCGCCAGACCCGCGTCATTGCAAGATTGCGTGTGAAATGGCATCCACGATCCGCGCGGTGTCGGCGATCGACACCCTCTATCAGAATTTTCTCAAGCGATGCCTGTTTGCGCTCGACGCCGAGTCCGCACATCGTCTGGCGTTGTGGATGTTTTCCATGCTGCCGCCATTTACGCCGGCGCGAGAACATCCCGAGCTTGGGATCAAATTGTGGGGAACCGACTTTCCAAATCCGATTGGGCTCGCAGCCGGGATGGACAAGGACGCCGTCGCGATTCGCGGATGGGAGACAATCGGATTCGGCTTCGCCGAGCTGGGAACGATCACGCCGCGCCCGCAGGCCGGAAACGAAACGCCGCGCGTATGGCGCATCCCGGAACGCCGCGCGCTGATCAACCGGCTCGGTTTTCCCAGCGAAGGGATGGAGGCGGTCGCACCGCGAATCGATCGGATGCGCAAGGCCGGGCATTCGATTCGCCTGGGCCTCAACTTCGGGCCGAACAGCGATACGCCGCCGGAGAGTGTTGCCGCCGACTACATGGCGCTGATGGAGCGGCTCGGTCCGTTGGCAGATTTTATCGTTATCAACGTGAGCTCGCCGAATACGCCGGGGCTGCGCAACTGGCAATCGCCCGAGAAGATGAGCGAGCTGTTCGCCGCGATGCTGGGAAAGAGCGGCGAGTCGCCCCGCCCGCTGCTGGTGAAACTTTCGCCCGACCTGGAGCGCAATGAGCTGTTTCGAATCTGCGAGGCCGCGCTCGAGATCGGCGTGGACGGGATCGTCGCGTGCAACACTACGGTCGCGCGCGAGGCGCTAGGCGTCTCGTCGCCGCATCCGGGAGGACTCAGTGGCCGTCCGCTGACGATTCGCGCGCGCGAGCTGATTCGCGACATCCATACCCACACGCGCGGAAAAATCCCGATCATCGGCGTCGGCGGCGTCGCCACGGCCGAGGATGCGTGGTTGCACATTCGCGCCGGCGCATCGCTCGTCGAGCTTTACACCGCGCTCATCTACGAGGGCCCGGGCGTCGTGGAGAAAATCAAAACTGGGCTGGCAGACTTGCTACGTCGAGGTGGATTTCGTTCTATTAGGGAAGCGGTCGGAATAGACCGATAGGTCGAGGCAATGGATTCTGAAAAAATTGTCGATGCAAAGTGGATCCGCGAGCATCGCGACGACGCGGATCTGATCCTCGTCGACACGCGGGCTGCCAAGGATTTCCACGCGGGACATCTGCGCGGCGCGCGGCATTTCGATCCGTTCCCGTTTCATCATACGGATACGTCCGAGCGCGGAATTGCGGAGTTCGACGCGCAGCTCCAATGGATATTTTCGGCGCTTGGAATCGGCGCGCGCGAGACGGTCGTGTTCTATGAGAATGAATCCGGGATGCGCGCGGCGCGCGGTCAGTGGGTGCTCGAATACGCGGGACATCCGAAATCAAGAATGCTCGACGGCGGGCTCAAGGCGCTGGCGGGAGAAAAGTTAGCCACCCAGATCGACAAGTTCGCGGCGTCAGATTTCCAGCTCAATCTGCGGGCGGGGATTCTCGCGACGTATCCAGACCTGCTCGAACGGCTGGGGCATCCCAACGTGCAAATCTTTGACGTTCGCAGCGATGCGGAATACTTCAGCGAACGCATCCGCGCCAAACATGGCGGCGCGATCCCCGGCTCGTACCATCAGGACTGGACCGCTGCGCTCGCCGCTGACGGTACCGTGAAATCGCCCGCCAAGCTGCGCGCGCAATTCGAAGCGCTCGGACTCGATCGCGAAAATGAGATCGTGCCGTACTGCCAGGGTGGTTATCGCGCGGCGCACGCATACCTCGCGCTCAAACTCGCGGGCTATCCGAAGGTGAGGAACTACTTGGGGTCATGGGCGGAATGGGGGAATCGCGACGATTTGCCGAGAGAGCATCCGCGGCGCAAGTGAGTCCAGGGTGAGTGCTTGAGTCTCGGCAACCTAACCCCTAACCCCTTCCCGAGCGGGAAGGGGAACCAGATTGTTAGTAGATGCCGCCGATTTTGATTCTCACCGGGTTTGAGCCGTTTCGCGGCGAGCGGATCAATCCGTCGTGGGAGGTCGCGCGCGGCTTCGACGGAGACGTGATCGGCGGGATGCAGATAAAATCGGTGCGCGTGCCGGTCGGATGCGCGAAAGCGGCGCGGCGAATTACCGGCGCGATCGTGCGCTACCGTCCGCGCGCGGTGATTGGACTTGGTGAGGCAGGTGGCCGGGCGGCCATCTCACTCGAGAGAATCGCGATCAATCTTGCCGACGAGCGGGGCGCGCTCGCCAAACGCGGCGACCCGGGATTCACGCCGGTCGTGCGCGGCGGCCCCGACGCATACTTCTCGCGACTGCCGCTGCGCGCAATCATCCGGGAACTCGATCGCAAGGATATTCCGGCGAGCGTATCGCTGACGGCGGGCGCGTACGCATGCAATGCGCTGATGTACGCGGCGTTGCATCAGCTGCGGCGCAAATCCACTGTCCCGGTGGGATTCATTCATCTGCCATACGAGGCGCGCCAGGCGGGACGCCATCGCAGCCTACCGACGATGGCGCTTGCGATGATGGAGAATGCGGTGCGCATCGCGATCGTCGAGACTGCGCGCTCGGCGAAGTGACTTCGCGCTTATCGGTGGAGTAGGTTAGGCAGCGTGTTATTCGTCGGCTTTCTGTTGCTCTTGTCGGGTATTATTTTTACCGGAATTGGCTTCCACATGCGGGCGGGCGCCCGCACGAACCCGAACGATCGAGCCGAGATCAATCCAACGCTGAGGCCCGCCTTTCCACCGCAGATCCCCCTCGCAGTCGACTGGCTGACCGGAGACCTCAGGCCCAGAGGGAGCTACATTATACTCGCAGGTGCGGTCTGCCTAAGTCTCTCAATCTTTCTTGCTCTGTTCCTACTTGATCGCGACTGCATTCGGCGGTGATGCTATGCCGCCTTCCAGATTCATCGGGACTGATACCAGCATGCATTCGTAGCGCTTGTCGGCGGCGCAATCTGCGGCGAGCTCCTCGAGATTGAACTGCTCGCCGATTGGCAGGCCCAGCAGGCATAGCGTGCGGTAGTGCAGCGCGCCTTCGTTTTTGAAATCCCACGGCCACGGCTCGACGGCCGGACAATCGGTGCCGACCGCCGCGACGCGATGATCCCAGAACCATTCGACCATCGCGCTGCTGTCCTCGATGCCGCAGGCCTTCAGCCCTTCGAGCGGCGCCATAGCAGCTTTCTCGTCGGCCGACGCCGAGAGGTAGGCCTGCATCCATCCGGTGCGAATCAGCAGGATCGTGCCCGGTTTCAGATCGACGCCCTGCGCGACCGCGGTCTCCTTCAAATCGTCGAGGCTGTATTTTTCCGACTTGAGCGGATCGATCGTGCGGCCATGCGAGATTCGGTAGCGGAACGCGTCGAGTAGCACGGCGCGGCCGACAAACTTGTTCGCCCACTTGTGGATGCTGAGACGTCCGGTCGGCCCGTCTTTTATCTCGGTGGATTTCACGCCGTTGTAGAACGCCTTGTACCGCGGGCTGCCGACGTGCGCGAGGCCGTCCCACTGGCTCCCTTCCTGCGTGTTGTAGCTGTCGAGCGAGTCGTCGAAACCGAGCAGGCCGAAGCTTTCGAAGCTCATGATGTTGTGCTTGGCGGGGCGCCGCGCGAACAGCGGCGGGTTGGCGTAATTGATTTTCGTATCGAGCCGGAAGACGCTGCCCTTGCGCACCAGGCGCGCGGCGTCGATCACGCCCTCGGGCGTCAGGAAATTCAGGCATCCGAGTTCGTCGTCGTCGCCGAACACGCCCCACGACGATTCTTTGGGCTTGTCAGGCTTGATCGGAAGTTCGGCGAAGCGGGGAACTTTGTTGAGATCGATCCTGGTTGCCATCGCATCAGCTCCTTGGCGAAAAAATTACGATCGTTCGGGCTTCCATTCGTAGAGCACGTCGGCTTCGCGCTCCATGTTAGTGGCGCCGTCGGTAAATTTCGTTGCGATAAAGCAGCGCGCTTCATAAAAACGGCGCGCCGGGGTGTTGCGCTGGAATGCCCACAGGTGAAGACCGGTGGGACGAAGACCTTTCGCATGCGCGAGCATCGCGTCGCCGACGCCTCGACGTTGATCGGCGGGCGCAACGTAAAATTGATCGAGGTCGTCATTATGAAGTGTCAGGACCCCGACGATTCGGCCGGCATCCTCGGCGATCCAGGTCTCACGCTCCGGCACCATCTGATGGATCACGAAGGCGCGAATTTCGGCGTCAGTGCCGACAGTCGGGAGATATGCAGCGGCGCCTCGGCGCGAGGCGATATATACCGTTGCAACTTCGGATGCATCGGCGGCAGTGGCGCGTCGGAAGCTGATAGCCATCAATGTTGGGTTTCCGTCCGAACGCAGTGCGCTGTCAAGGATTGACGGCGGCGAAACATTGAAGCGGCGGTCCCGCCTGAAACTTTAGGTTCTATGCTCCGTACCATCTGTGATATTTAACACGCTGTTGTTTTTTTGACGGATTGATTCGGAGACGGGGATCGAATGGCGGCACAGCAAGGGATTCGACAGTCTTCATCGGGGCGAACCATGCTTAAGAACCTCATCCGGATGATTCCCGCTGTTGTGCTTATCGCGGCGACTATCAATACAGCGTCGTGCAATAACAATAACGGGCTGCTGCAGCAGACCGGCGGCGGTGGTGGTGGTTCAGCGTCATCGTCACGGACTGCGACTCCGACTGCGACTGCGACGGTTGCTGCCGCCGCGTTCGCGTTTGTGACCAACTACAACGACGCCGTTGTATCGTCGTTCACGCGCAACACTTCGACTGGCGCGCTCGCGCATACCGGGCAGGTGCAGGCGGGCTCGAAAGCCGGGCCGCGCGGCGTGGTCGCGTCGCCCAATGGCAGCTTCCTCTACGTCGCGAATATCAACGACGACAATATTTACGAGTTCTCGATCAATCAGACCGACGGGACGCTGACGCCGCTGGCGACGCCGTCGGTGAGCAATGGAAACGCGACCAGACCAGATGAACTGGCGATGAACCGCGCAGGCACATTGCTGTGGGTGACCGGACAGGGCCGGAACGGTTACGGCATACACCGTGAACACTTCGACCGGGCAGCTTACGAAGAAAAGCTCGATCGATGGATTCAACACTCCGTTCGGCATCGTGGTGCATCCGACGCTGGCGGTTATTTACGTGTCGGACCTGGCGACGGGTCTCATCCAGCCGATGTCGTATAACACCAGGAACGGATTGCTCTCGAAGAACTTTACGGCGGTCGCGAGTTCAGACCCCAACGCCAAAATACCGGCCGCGCTGACGATCGATGCGGCAGGCGCCGCGCTGTTCGCGCCCGATGAGGGTAACGGCGAGGTCTCGTCGTTTGCGATCGATGGTTCGGGCGCCCTGACCCCAATATTGGCGTACGCCAACAGCAGCGTCGGTGACGGGCCGGTGGGAATTGGAATAGGAACGAACACCGGCAACGAGTACGTGTTTACGGCCAACTGGGGAGGCGCGTCGGTGTCCTCGTTCCTTGTCACGAACGCGACGACCGTGATCGCGCCGCCGACCGTGGCGTCGGGCTACAACGCGCCGAAGGGGCTGGTGGTGGACCAGCAGGGCTCATTCGTTTACACGGCGGACAGCGCCGACGGCACCGTCGCAGTGTCAAAGATCAAGGGCGGGTGCCTGAGCCAGATATGTGCGGGTACCGCGGTATCGGCCGAGAGTCCGCATAAGGCCGGCAGCGGTCCGTTCGGGATCACGCTCTTACACTGAGGCGGCTTGTAGTGTCGTAATTTCAGTGGGGCGGGCCTACGTGCCCGCCCTCTTTTCTTCAGATTGCGGCCACGCGCAGCGATACTCCGTGCGCAGGCGTCTGCGGCAGAAGCAGTCCGGTAAGCGTGGGCGCGGACGCCCGCGCGTCGATGGCAGGCACGGCGGCCCGCCCCACTATAATGGCTTCTGCTGAAACCTTCGGGTTCGATGGCACGTACCATTTGTGGTATTTAACTCGCGGTTGTTTTTTTGACCGGATTGGCGGGAAAGGGATTTGAATGCAACGCAACCGATTGTTTTCGTCGCGGCGGACCACACTTAAGAACGTCATCCGGCTGATTCCGGCGGCTGTAATTCTCGCGGCGACGCTGAATACGGTGTCGTGCAAAAACGGCAATGGACTCATCTCGCAGGGCGGCGGCGGCGGTTCCCCGACTGCCACTTCGACGGCGGGCACCGGCGCGCTCGCGTTTGTGACCAACTTCAACGACGGCAAGGTGTCGTCGTTCACGCGCAATACTTCGACCGGCGTGCTCACGCTGCATCCGGGGCAGGTAAAGGCTGGCGCGAAAAGCGGGCCTCGTGGCGTGATTGCGGCGCCCAGCGGCAGCTTTCTATACGTTGCGAACATCAAGGATGACAATATCTACGAATTCTCGGTCAATCAGAGCAACGGGACACTGACGCCGTTGTCGCCACCGTCCGTGAGCAACGGGAACGCAACCAAACCGGATGAACTTGCGATTAATTCCGCCGGTACATTGTTGTGGGTAACGGGCGCCGCGGGCACTGTTACGAGCTACACGGTTAACACGAGCACGGGACAGCTTAAGAAGGGCACTTCGATCGGAGGATTCAACACTCCCTTCGGCATCACGCTGCATCCGACACTCTCAGTGCTCTACGTGTCGGATACTACAACCGGGCTTATCTGGCCGATGACCTTTAACCCTACTACTGGAGCGCTCTCGAAGAACTTTACGGCGATGCATAGTGCGGACGTGAACGCGAATACACCGGCCGCGATAGCGATCGATGCGGCGGGCGCGTCACTGTTTATCGCGGACCAGGTACTCGGCGAAGTCTCGACATTTTCGATCGACGGCACGGGCGCGCTGACACAGGGACCCGTCATCGCGAATAACAGCGTCGGCGATGTCCCGGTGGGCGTCGGAATCGCGGTCAACACCGGCATCGAGTATCTATTCACCGCCAACCAGGGCAGCGCCTCGGTGTCGTCGTTCATCGTCAACGGCGGGACGAACGTGATTACGCCGCCCGTCATCGCGGGGCCATACAATGGGCCAACCGGGTTGGTAGTCGATCCGCAGATGGTGAACGTTTACACCGCGGACAATACGGACGGCACCGTCGCGCAGTCAATTATCAACGGCACTTGCGTTGCGCACCAGATATGCCCGGGTCCGACAGTGTCGACCGAGAGCCCGGCTAACCACAGCAGCGGTCCGTTCGGGATCACGCTCGCGCAGTGATTTTTTCACTGCAGATCACATGCTGAGGCAGGCTTCGGCGGCAAGGGTGAACAGGCGTTCGCGGATTTGATGGCGGTTCCAGTTGCGATGGTCCCAGTCGTCGCCGCCTAAGTCGTCGCCGCCGTAGAGGATCTGTCCGAACTGGACGCGGCGGAACTGCGCGACGGCGAAAAACGCCGCCGCTTCCATCTCGACCGTGAGGCATCCTTCGCGTCTGCGCGCGAGCATCCGGGCCCGCGTCTCGCGGAACAGCCCGTCGGTCGTCCAAGTCTTCGCGACGATATAGTCGAGACCGTTTCGCTTCAGCGTTTTTTCGATTGCGGCCAACGCCCGCGGATGTGGCGCGACTTCGCGTGACGGCGGCAGGTAGTGATACGACGCGCCCTCGTCACGAATCGCGGAGCTGGGCACGATGATATGGCCGACGGCGATTTTCGAGTCGAGCACGCCGGCGCCGCCGCATGCGATGAACTTCCGCGCGCCGCGAGCGATCAATCGATCGAGCATCGCGGCCGCCATCGCTCCGCCGATGCGCGGGTGAACCACCGCGAGACGCTGGCCGCCAATCTCGACCTCGTACACCGGATGGCGCCCGATTTCGCTCTCTGCATGATCGATCTCGCGAGCGCCGCCATTGAGTATCAGGTCGTCGATCACGTCCTGGAAGAAGCAGAGGACGCAGTGCTTGGGGATATCGATGCGTTTGTACACGCGGCGCGGCTCGATGATCGCGGTCGGCGAAGGATCGAATTCGAGGATTGGGAACGCGCGCGCTGGAAGGCGTTTGGTCGTGCGCGGTGGTGATTTGCGGCGGCGCGATTTCATTTTTGTGTCATTCGAAGAATGACACAAAAAAGTGAGCGGAGGGCAGGGAGCATGCGCCGCAGAAACCTAACCCCTAACCCCTTCCCATAGTGGGAAGGGGAACCGGATTTTCGGATAGGCCGGATTCTTTTGGATAGGTAAGATCAGGATTGGGGGACTGGCTTTGGGGCCGATTCTGCGGCGGCGGATTTGGCGGCCAGGGCGGCGGCTTTGGTTTCGGCTTTTTCGCTGGCGGCCTTCTGGCGCAACTGCAATAGCATCTGGCGCAGCTTGCCGGGGTTTACCGGCTTCTTGAATAGCGCGCCTTCCAGCCCGCGCAGGCGCGATCGTTTCAGGATGTGATCCTTGTCGTAGTAGTAGGCGGTCATCAGGATGACCGGCAGCTTCGGCATGTCTTCCTTGACCTTGAGATAGAAGTCGTAACCGTCCATCTCGGGCATCACGACGTCCGAGATGACCGCGTCGAGCGCGACGTTGCGCAGGATTCCAAAGGCGGCCGACGGACGCGTGGCGCAGTGCACGATACACTTCTCGGCGCGCAGCAGGTCGGCCATCGAATTGACCACCGCGGTATCGTCGTCGAGCACCAGGATCGACATCCCGGCCAGCGGCGACTGATCGAGCGGATGAGGCGCGTCATGCGGGCGCGTGTGCACCTTGGCGTCGTCGCGCGGTGCCAGGTCGGCCATCCGCTTGCCCGCCAGGTAGTCGCGCGTCTCGTACTCACCCTTGCGGGTCATCTCGTCGAGGCGGCGGACGATAGCTTGCACGCGTTCGAGCGAGTTACGAATCGAGTCGAGGCGTTCGTTCTCTACAACTTTTTCGGCATCGGTTAGATGCGATTCGAGGCTTTGCGAGAGCAGATCCAGGTTGTTGGTGATCGATTCGAGCGGATTGTTGATCTCGTGGGCGAGGCTCACCGCAATCTCGCCGGCGGTTGCCAGCTGCTGCGCATGGCGCAGGCGGCGGATGTCGCGGGCGAAGCCGATCGATCCGATTTCGTTGCCGTCGTCGTCGTGGATCAGCGTGCCGGTGATCATGACCGGGATGATCTCGCTCGCTTTGTTGCGGAACTCGGTCTCGAAGCTGGCAATTCGGCCCTTGTCGGCCGACTCGCGCATCGCCTTCATCACGCGTCGCGCCTCGTCGATCGACGGATAGATGCGGGTGCATCCCTCGCCGATGATTTCCTCGGAGCTGTAACCGAGGCTGGTGCGCGCGCCGTCGTTGTAATAGTTCACGGTGCCGGTTTTATCGACCGCAATTATGATGTCCGGCGAGCTCTCGATGAGCCGCTGGAAATATTTTTTATCGAGCGAGGCCATGGTTGTTTGTTTGATCCTGATCGTTCAGTCGCGACGGCTTTATTTAACGGCTCGGAGCCGGAACTTCGGCATCGAGACTTCATCGCTGAGTTTTTCGAAAGTGACCTCTACCGGCATCCCACATTTTATCTCATGCGGCTTGACGCCGAGCAGATTCGACACGAATTTGCAGCCCTCTTCGAGCTCGACCACCACGACCGCGTACGGCACTTCGGTGGCGAAGCCGGGGTGATAGAGCTGATGCATAATATTAAAGCTAAACACTTCGCCGCGGCCGCTCACCCCAACCCATCGCGAGGCTGCCGAGTTGCACTTCGAGCATAGCTCATGGGCGGGGAATCGCAGCTGTCCGCAACTGTCACACTTTTGGACCATCAGGCGGCCGACGCGTGCACCGTCGAAGAATTCGCGCATATCGGGGGTTATGGCCGGGATGGGTTTGCTGAGTTCGGGCATCGCAATAGGGCTTATATACAGTTTAGACGATCCAGTGACTGAAATGATTGAAGCACACTGTGCGATGCCAAAGCTAGCTACAGCACGCTCTGCTTCCAAATACTATGGCTGTGATCCCAATATCAGGGTTGAATGCGTAGCAAGGATACCGCCGTTGCCGGAAACGAGTCCAACGTCGTGTTTTGGCACCTGCCGCCGTTCACCATCGCCCCGCATCTGCACGATTGCCTCCGCCACCGGGGTCATCCCCCACATATAAAACGAGCTTAACTGGCCGCCGCCGGTGTTGACCGGTAGCGAGCCGCCCGGACCGATCGTGCCGCTGGCGACGAATGGACCGCCCTCGCCTTTCTTGCAGAAGCCGTAATCCTCGAGCGTGACCAGCACCGTGAAGGTATAGCAGTCGTAGAGCTCGCAGAAATTTATGTCGTCAAGCTTGATTCCGGCCATCTTAAAGGCGGTCGTTTTGGCGATCGGCGCGCCGGATACCAGCGTGTCGAGCGGGTCGCCGCCGGGATGCCCCTGCCCCATCCCCAGGATATAGACGGGCGGGCGCTTCAATGTCTTCGCGCGATCCGCCGAGGTTACGATAACCGCGAGACCGCCGTTGGAAACCAGGCAGCAATCATAAAGATGGAACGGCTCGACGACCCATCGCGAGGCGTGGTAGTTCGCGAGCGTCATCGGAGCGCCATAGAACTGTGCGGCGGGATTCAGGTTGGCCCAGTCGCGCTCGGCCACGGCGACCGCGCCGAGGTGATCATTGGTGGTCCCGTACTTGTACATGTGGCGCTGAGCGACGAACGCATACTGGGCGTTGACGCCGAACAGGCCGTAGTGCGCGTTCAGGCCCTGGGCATAG
This sequence comes from uncultured delta proteobacterium, assembly GCA_963794325.1. Taxonomy (GTDB): domain Bacteria; phylum Desulfobacterota; class Binatia; order Binatales; family Binataceae; genus Binatus. The sequence goes on from CAWCDG010000004.1 coordinate 1,133,584, forward strand.
CCGTAGGATGCGGCCGAGCCTGATTTATCGCCTTTGTTAGGCGAAGGCGGACGCAGCGGCGCGTCGGCGAATACACACGCGACGACCTCCGCCATGCCGGCGTCGATCGCCTGCGACGCATGCATGATCATCGCGGCCGCAGTTGCGCCGCCGAGGTTCATCGTCGCGGTCAGCCGCAGGTCGCGGATACCCATCGCGTTCTGCAGCGTCGACGACGCCATCGGATTGTTGAACCACGAGATCCCCGGATTGACCAGCAAGCCGTCAATGTCGGATCGCTGCAGGCCGGCGTCGTCGAGGGCGAGATTGACTGCCTCGGCAGCGAAGCCAACCGGTCCGGGATGATCGAAATTCTTACCCATCCGGGTCTGCCCGAGCCCGGCGATTGCGCATTTAGCTCTTAGGGACATAGCGCTTACTCTCTTACGCTTTTTCGCCGAAGGCATCCAGCGCGGTGGTGGGAAGGGGAAATCACTTTATTAAATGTGAAACCCTCCGCGGGTTTCACGCTTCCGCGGCAGGGCTAAGCCCTGCACCTTAGAATTAAGAAAGATGCGGGACTTCGTCCCTGTTAGAAGGCTGGAGTGGGAACTACCTCTCCCGCGGCTAGCGACGCGGTCGCTAGCCGCAAACCGGGAGAGGTCGCGCGACGACATTTATGTCGTCGGGCGGGTGAGAGTGTTGGCATTCAGCTCGACGCGAACCCCCTGCCGACGCCGTGGCGGATGTGTTTGGTGGCATTAAGCCAGCTCATTCTCCCCTCTGCGCAGACGGTGGCCGAGCTCTATTTCGGCGTTATATTAATTTTGTAGCGATACGGGGTGTATCGGTATTAACCATTGGAACGTCCTACTAGTTACGGGATCGCTACTTTGGGGCTTGGTTTACCCGCGTCCGCTTCGTATTCTAATGGGTCGGTTGCCAAGGCTCGCGCCTTAAATCTACAATTGATTCTGGGAGATTGACGAATGGCGGATCTTAGCTTCGAGGCGCTGGCGAGCAGCGAGCATGTGCTCTCCAGCGCGGAAAACTTTGTACTCTACGTCCTGCTCGAGGCGGTCGCCGGCGGCAAGGGTGGCGCTGGCAGTGGTAGCCGGCTGCCGCTGAATCTTGGCGTAGTAATAGATCGTTCGGGATCGATGTATGACGAGCGACGCCTGGAATTCGTTATCGAGGCAGTCAAGTTCCTGGCCGACAACCTGACCGCGGACGACAAGGTCTCGATAGTCGCGTTCGCCGACAAGGCCAAGGTGCTGATCACGCCCGAGGCGGCGCGCGACAAGTCGGCCGTCAAGCGGGCGATCGACGATATCGACCTGCTCGAAATCGGCGGCGGCACGCAGATGGCGCTCGGGATGAAGGCGGCGATCGACGAGGTCAAAAAAAATCTCGCCTCCGACCGGCTCAATCGCGTGCTGGTGCTGACCGACGGGCAGACTTACGAAGAAACCGCGTGTATCGACCTGGTCGAGAAAAATCGCGGCGAGATTTCGTTCTCGACCATGGGCGTCGGCGTCGAGTTCAACGAGAAACTCCTGCAGCGCCTCGCCCAGGACTCCAACGGCAAATATCATTTCATCGGCGACCCCGCCGAGATTCCCAGTATTTTCGAAGATGAGCTCGAGGGACTGCGTTCGGTCAGCCTGCGCAATGGGCGAATCGAGGTGACGCTGTCGCACGGCGTCCAGGTGCGCGAGGCATTTCGCGCATCGCCTGAGATTTACGTCCTCGGCACTCCGCTGGTCGGCGAAGACCGTAAAATCGGCTACGAGATCGGCGACCTGCAGGCCGGGGTGCCCGGCTCGGTGCTGCTGACGCTGGTGCTGCCGCCGCGCAATCCGGGGCAGGTCAGGATTCTGCAGAGCACCTTTCATTACGAGGTGCCGGGCGGCAGCGAAAAAACCGTCGAATGCGATATGACCGTCAATTACACGCTCGATCGCACGCTGACCAGCAAGCGCAACGGGCGCGTGATGAACCTGGTGGACCAGGTTTCGATCGCCAAGCTGCAGGCCAAGGCGGAAGAGGAACTCAAGGCGGGCAACGTCGATCGCGCGACTCGGCTGCTCGGCAACGCGCTGCAAGGCACGCAGCGGATGGGCAACGTCAAGGCGACGCAGGCGCTCTCGGGCTTGATCGATCAGATCAAGAAGACCCAGACGCTGCAGACCAAGGCGGCCAAGACCACGCTGCTACAGGCGCAGGCGGTGGTGCGCAAGACCCAGATGCTCGATCCGGAAGCGCTGAAAGAATTTCAGAATAAAAATGGGAATTGATTTTTTTGGTGAAGGTTACGGAACCGATACTGCGAACTCACCTGCGAGGGCTTAGAAGACCATGATCAAATGCTCCGAATGCGGCTACGAAAACATGGACGGACTCGATTACTGCGACGGATGCGGCGCGAAGCTCGCGGCGGCCGCCGGCAGTTCCGCCCCCGCCCCGGCTGCTGCGGCGCCGGAAGCAGCTCCAGCCGCAGCTCCCGCTGAAGGTACTGACGCGAATGCGGCGCCGGCGTCCACTGACGGGGCTCCGGCCGCGGAAGCGCCTCCATCTGAAGCGCCCAAATCTGAGGCGCCGACCGGCGAGATCAAGCCCGAGGCCGCGCCTGAGAGCGCGCCCACCGCGGCAGCGTCCGGCGCACCGTTCAAGGCGAAGCTGTCGGTAGTTCGCGGCGGCCGCAAGGGTCAGGAATTTCCGCTCGAAGACGGCAATAACCTGGTCGGCCGATGGGATCCCGAGACCGGATCCTTCCCTGAAGTGGATCTCGACGCCGACGATCCCGAAGCGAAGATCTCGCGCAAGCATGCGTTGATCCGTATCGACGCCGGCAAGATCACGATCGAGGATATCGGCAGTCTCAATGGCACTTATGTGAATCGTCAGCCGCGGCTCTCGCCGGGAAGTCCCGCCGAGATCAAGTCGGGCGACGAAGTGATTATCGGAAAAACGTTCTTGAAGCTGGTGGTAGAACCGATCTCTTGAGCGCCGTTCGTCCCCTCCAGTCGCGCCCGGGTACTCGTCGCGTGCGCGGAAGTTGAGGAGGGTTGTAGAAAATCGTCATGAATGCGGGTGAGGAACTCACCGAGGGACATCTTCTCGACGGTCGATACCGTGTGAAGAAGGTGCTCGGCGTCGGCGGGATGGGCCGAGTGTACCTGTCCAACGACACGCGCCTCGCCAACCGTCCGGTCGCGGTCAAAGAGATGATCGTCGGCGACGGAATCCAGGAGAAAAAAGCGATCGAGGATTTCACGCGCGAGGCCAACGTGCTCGCGCGTTTGTCGCATCCGGGAATTCCCACCCTGATCGATCACTTCGCCGAGAACTCGCGGCAATATCTGGTGATGGAATTTGTCGCGGGCGGCGATTTGCAGGCGGTGCTCGACAAGCTGGGGCCCAAGGGCAAAATTGCCGAGGACAAAGTCCTGCGATGGGCGCGGCAGATGCTCGACGTGCTGGATTTTCTGCACGCACAGAAGCCGCCGATAATTTATCGAGACCTTAAGCCCGGCAATATCATGATCGACAAGGACGGCCGCGCGATGCTGATCGATTTCGGAATCGCGCGCTTCCTGCCGCCCGGCGGACGTGGCACGCAGATCGGCTCGGTCGGCTACGCGCCGCCTGAACAGTACATGGGCAAGGTTGAGCCGCGCTCGGATTTATATTCGCTGGCCGCCACGATGCATCATCTGTTGACTGGACGCGATCCGCAACTCGAACCGCCGTTCAGCTTTCCGCCGCTGCGCTCGCTCGCGCCGGAAGTTTCGACCAGGACCGCGGACGCGATCATGCGCGCACTCGAGCAGGACGTGACCAAGCGTCAGGCGTCGGCCAAAGAGATGAAACGCGCGCTGCCAGAGCCGCCGCCGGAGAACCGGTCGGGGCAGCTCGGCCGCAGCGCCGGACTGGGCAACGCACCGAGTCAGTTATCGACCCAATCGACCGCGATGCTGAATAGTTCGCCGGCTCCTGAGCCGCCGCGCGCGACGCCGACGCCGTCGTCGTGGAAATCGGCGGTATCGTCCAAGCCGGCTGCGTCCTCGATGCCCACGATCGTGTTGAACGAGCCGATCGCGGAGAGAGTCAAAAGCGGGGCTGGCAGCCATGCGGGCAGCACGGCGGCAAAAATCGTTGGGCCGCAGATCAAGAAGGCGATCGAGCTCGGTGGCAGGGCGCGCAGCATTATCGAGCGACGGCTCAAAGCGCTGTCGGCGAATTTGCCGAGCGATACGCCGCGCATCTCGTCGACGGCGAAGACCAAAGAGCTGAATCCGCCGGCGGCCGCTTCGTCATATGGTTCGCGGGTTGGCTCGACCAGCGATTCGGCGAATGCCGACACGAAATCGCGGGCAGGGTCGCGATCGTCCTCGTCGCGCAATTACTCGCCGCCGATTTCGACCGGGCCGGCTTCCGACGGACTTTTCCCGAACAATAAAAACGGCGCAGTCGATATATCGGCCGCGCCGGCCAAGCTGGTATCGCGTGGCGACGAAATCGAGTTCGGAATTTTCGGGATGCGCACCGTGATCGGGCGATCGAAAGACGCGGGCGACCAGCTCGATATCGATCTCAAGAAGCTCGCACACGGCGCCGAACGGGTATCGCGGCGTCATGCGGAGATCGTGCTGCGCGGGTCGGACTACTTTATTCGCGACCTCGGCAGCCTGAACGGCACTTACGTCGCGGGGCGCGGGAAGCTCGGGCGCGACCAGCTCTACAAATTGAAAGATCGCGACCAGGTGGTGCTCGGTGGTGCTATACTGCAATTTCGAAGAGGCTAGCGGCGCATGATCACGTGTCCCGAATGCGGCCTGGAGGCGCTCGACGACGCCAAGTTCTGCGATCGATGCGGCCGGGGCCTGTCCAAAACGGCCTCACCGGTAGCGCAATCGTCGCCGGCCCGGCCGACGCCGCTGACAGCGGGCGCTTCGCTCAAAGATGGAATCGAAATCGTCGCGCTGACGAGTCAGACGTCGATCGAAAATCGTTACAGCGCGAAACGCGTTCGCGAGGGCAAGACCGAATCGATCGCATTGCGCGAGCGCTTCGGCCCGCATCCTGAGGAAGAAGTTGTCGAGGAACCGCCGGCCGTCGAAACACCGGCGCCTGCTGCGCCTGCCGAGGATCCCAACGGTCCGAGTGCGAAGACTGCCGAACTCAAACCGCTTTCTTCGCAAACCAACGGGACCTCATCGCCGGCTGCTCAGCCGCATGCTTCGAGTGCGTCGGCTTCGGCCAGCACCTCGGCGGAAGGCATCCAGTCGGCGGTTGAAGACGCAAGTCCAGTCGCTGCCGAACTGGCCGAGGCTGCCGAGAACGCATCGCCAGATGAAGAGAGCGAAGCGGCGGAAGCCGCAGTCGTAGCCGAGACTCAGCAAGATTCTGCCAGCGACGACCACGCGCCTGAAGAGGAGCCGCCGGCCTTCGGTGACGATCTCGGCGAGGTTTTCGGGCGAGTGCTCGCGCTATCGCAGACCGTCAGCCATCCAGCATTTCAGCGCGCGACCGAAGGATTCGCCGAAAATGGGCGCGTGTACCTGGTTTATGCCGACGAGGAACTTAAGCCGCTCCGCCGCGGTTCCCAGAAGATGAGTGAGCCGGAAGCGATCGCGGCTGCGATACAGGTCTGCCAGGCGATTTCGTTTGTGCATCGCCGTGCGCTGCGCCTGAACGACATCTGCCCGGAATCGGTTGCGGTCGCGAAGGACGGCCGAATCAAGCTGACGGGTCTGGACTACGTCAGCAACGACAACGAGCTTCAAAGCGAGCCGATTTTCAACGACGGCTACACCGCGCCCGAGATCTATCGCGGCAAACGAGTCGATAAGCGCGCGGATATTTTTTCCGCCGGCGCGATCCTCTACACCTGGCTCACCGGCGCGAGGATTCCGAGCGAGAGCTGGCGTGAGGAAGCGGGGCCCGTGCAGTTCTATCCGCCGCATGTCGTCACGCCGCGACTCGAGAAGGCGATTCGCCGCGCGATCGCTTTCAATCCTGCTGACCGCTGGCCGGCGATCGACGAGTTCAAGGCTGAGCTGATTGCGCTGGGTGGCTCGATCCGGCTGCGCTCCGCGGCAATGACCGACGTTGGCCGCGTGCGGGAGCATAACGAGGACTCGGTGCTGGCGGTCGAGTACACTCGCGAGTCGATGGTCGAACCGGCGCAGAGCTATCTGTACGTCGTGGCCGACGGAATGGGCGGCGCCGAGGCGGGCGAAGTCGCTTCTGCAATTGCCGTCCAGACAATCCGGGGTTACATTGAAGCCCGGCTCGATACCGCACGTGGAGAAGTTAAAGACGGAGCGGAGCTGCTGACGGGCGCTCTCGAAGAAGCGAATTCGAAAATTATTGAATATGTGGCGAGCCATCCTGAATCGCGCGGAATGGGATCGACCGGCGTCTGCGCGCTGGTCACGCCGACCGACGCAGCGGTCGCGTGGGTCGGAGACAGCCGGGGATACCTGATGGAAGGTGCGACGCTCCGACAGGTCACCAGGGATCACTCGCTCGTGCAGCGGCTGGTCGAGATCGGGCAGATAACCGCTGAGGAAGCGCATACGCACGAGCACAAGAACGTGATCACGCGGTCGCTCGGCGCGCGTCAGAGCGGACCGGCGGGTGCGGAGGCGGTCGCACTCAAGCTGAAACGCGGCGACAAGCTGCTGCTGTGCAGCGACGGGCTGACGGCGCACGCTATGGATCCTCAGATCCACGACATCCTCGGGCGCAATGCGGATCCCTTCGACGCGGCGCGCGAATTGATCGTCGCGGCCAACGCCGGCGGCGGTACCGACAACATTTCGGTGATTGTAGTCTATGCGAGCTAGGCGCTTGCGACGCGCCGGCATTTAACCAATGGCAACCTCTCCCAAAGACACACCGCAACAAACGGGGCCGCTCGAGGCCGGCACCGTGCTGCAGGGACGCTACAAAATCTCGCGGCTGCTCGGCGGCGGCGGGATGGGGATGGTGTATCTCGCGAATGACCAGCGCCTGGCGAATCGTCCGTGCGCGATCAAAGAGATGGTCGATCACTTTATCGACCAGGCGCAACGAATCGAGGCCAACGAATATTTCGCGCGCGAGGCCGACACTCTCGCCCAACTGAAGCATCAGGCGATTCCCGCAATCACCGACCGCTTCGAGCTCGCCAACCGCCATTACCTGGTGATGGAGTACGTCGAGGGGCGCAACCTCGAAGAGGAACTCGCGGTGCGTGGCGAGCCATTGCCCGAGGGACTGGTGATCGATATCGCACGTCAGTTGTGCGACGTGCTCGCCTACCTGCACGGGCTGGTGCCGCCGATAATCTACCGCGACATGAAGCCGTCGAACGTGATGCTCAATTCGAACGGGCGGGTCGTGCTGGTGGATTTTGGAATTGCGCGGCTGTTCAAGGCGGCGCGCAAGGGCACCATGATCGGTACGCTCGGCTTCGCGCCGCCGGAGCAGTACCAGGGCCTGGTCGATCCGCGCAGCGACATTTATTCGCTTGGCGCGACGCTGCATTACGTGCTGACCGGCCGCGATCCGGAAAAGTTTCCGCCGTTCAGCTTCCCACCGGTGCGCGACTTGCGCCCGGCGGTTTCGAGCAACCTTGCCGGTGCTATCGACGCGGCCCTCGCATACGAGATGGACGGTCGGCCGGCGCGCATCCAGGAATTCCGCGACATGATGCTCTACGGACGCGGCCTCGACGCGGCGCGCGTCAACTCGACCAGCGGGACCGGGGGTCTGGCGCAGTACCAGGATCAACTTGGGTTCGAAGACGAGCCGGTTACTTATCGCGAGCCGCGCAGCCGCCTGAGCCGCTCGATCGGCTTGGTAATTTTTCTGATCGTGCTGGCCGGGGCCGCGTTCGGCGGGACCTACCTCTATTCGAACCCGGAACTGCAGATGCGGCTCGGGTTGAAACCGCTGTTCGACGGACTGCCGTGGAAGCATGAGGAGTTGCTGGCCAAGGCGCGCGAGAATCCGCTGGAGTTTTCGACGATGACGCTGGCGCTCTCGACTCGCGAGGGCAACGCGCTTGCGCCGCCGCAATCGAAGTTCAACGACACAGATCTCACCAACGCCCGCTATCTGAAATGGACCGCGACCTTCAAGAATCTGCTCGCGGGACTCGAAGGGCGTGACGAAAAAGTCGAGGCGCGGTTTTTCGATCCCAACGGACTTCAGATCGCGTCCAGCGATACCAATGCTTTTGTCGGCCCCGCGCAGCAAACCGCCGATTTCAGCGGCGTCGCGCTGATGCCGACGATGACCGACAAGCCCGCCGGCACCTATAAGGTGGCGCTCTACTCGGACGACAAGATGCTCACGCAGGAGAGCTTCCAGGTTAATCAGGACCTGAGCGCGAAGAACGCGGCGGTCGCGACAGAGGCGGCAGCCGCGGCGGCGGCGAAAGCTGATGAGCGCAAGCGCGATGAAGAAGCGCGCAAGCTCGCCATGATCGACGAGCGTCGCGCCAAGCCGCTGCAACTTCGCAGCATCAACTTTCTCAACACCACCAAGACCGGTACCGCGCTGTCAGGCGCGACCGATTCGTTCAACGTGTCGAAGGTGCTGTTCGTCGGATGGCAGGTCAATTTCGACAACCGGCTCTACAAGCTGGAGCCCGGCCAGTACCGCGTCGATGCTGCTTACATCGGTCCGGACGGCCGCACCCTCGGCAGCGTAAACGATTTTCAGCCGGTGTCGCCTAACATGAAAACGGTGACCTTCAGCGGACGCGTCGGCAATTCACGCGGCGGCGCGTTTCTACCGGGCACCTACACCGTCAATTTTTATTTGAACGGCCAGTATTTCGACGCGAAGAAATTCGAAGTGCTGGCCGATGCCAACCCGAGTCCGTACACGTCATATCCGGGAAGTGGAGGCGGCGGCGCGATCGGCAGCACGATGGGCGGCTCGACCTCGTCGGGCAATATGCTCGGACCGACCATCGCGACCGGCACTATCAGCGGTCTGCGCAGCGGCGGCAATCCCGAGATGGAATTGAGGCTGCGCCCGCAGTCCAATGGCTTCCTGCACGGCGAGCTGGTGATTCATCAGTCCGGCTTCGGCATGACGCCGATCGAAGGATTCGTGCGCGGCGACCATCTGCAGTTCCAGGTGCCATACGGCACGGAGACCTACTACTTCGAGGGCCAGCGCCGAGTCGATCAGATCAGCGGCACCTTCGAATCGACCCCATCCGGCGAGCGCGGCACCTGGATCACCCAGGCGAACTAGCGGGAAGGCGAAAGGAACTTTATTGAAATGTGAAACCCTGCGCGGGTTTCACGCTTCCGCGGCAGGGGTGACCCCTGCACCCAATGTTAAGAAAAGACAAAGATGCGGGACTTCGTCCCTGTTAGAAGGTAGGGAGAGGAGATTTCTCTCCGCGATTGTTCCCCTTCCCTCGAGGGAAGGGGTTAGGGGTTAGGTTGCCCTGCAACAAGCTGCAACTGCGCAGCGTCACAGTACGATCTTTGTCGCGCATCACTACCAGTGAAGGCGTGTTATTCTGAACAAACCTGAAAGGAACTTCGATTTGGACCTTCTCGAAGAGGCGGGGATTCCGCCGCCGAAACCGCCGATAATCACTCCCGAGGATCGCGCTGCGCTTGCGAGCATGGCGCTCGCGCAACGCCAGTTTTACTTCGTGAGCGCGTTCTTCGCGGGATTGGTCGGTGGCGCCGCGCTCGCCTACTACCTCGGCTACCACGACATCGTTTTCACGATCTTCAAATGGGCTATTTCGGGTACCGGACTGGCGCTGATCGTGAGCGCGCTCAACATCACGAAGCTGTATTCCTTCAAGTGTCCGCGATGTAACGGGAATTACTTCTGGGGCTCACCGGTGGGAATCTTCTGGAAGCAATGCGGCACGTGCGGGCTGCCGCTCAATCTGCCTGACGTAGATCTGACTCCGTGAAATTTCCGTCTAACGACTTGGCGAAGAGCACTTTCACTGAAAGACGCTTGAACCTGACCCAAGCACGCGCAATGCTGAAGGATGATGGCACATGGCGAGTAACGTCTCCCGCGAAAAACTTCTTTTCTACGCCGCCGCCGGCGCGCTTGGCGGCTTTGCCGCATGGGGGCTCGCGGAGCCAATCCTCGGTATCCGCTGGGTCTACGGCCGCGACATTTTGTTCGGTGCGCTGATCGGCGCGCTAATCAGCGCGTTCCTCGCCTCGATCGAAACGCTCAGCGTCGGACAGATGCGCCAGGCGGCGCGGCGATTCGTGCTCGGTGGTGCTATCGGCGCGGTCGGCGGAGCCTTGGGATTGATCATCGGCGAATTTGCATTCGACATCCTGGGCGGACTGAACGGCCGAATCCTCGGATGGGGCGTGCTTGGAATTGCAGTCGGACTCGGCGTCGGATCGGCGTCGGGATCGGCGGCGCGGCGGCGCAACGGCGCGATCGGCGGCGTGCTCGGCGGAGCGCTCGGCGGGTTTTTCTACCAGGCCCTTACCACCACCTTTCCGCAGGCGTTCGGACGCGCGATCGCGATCATCGTCCTCGGCGCACTGATCGGATTTTTCATTGGACTGGTCGGCGAGCTGCTCAAGCGCGGCTGGCTGATGGTGGTGCGCAGCCAGAGCCGTAACGCACGCGAGGGTCGCGAGTATCCGCTGGTCAAGGGCGTGACGATTATCGGCCGTGCCGAGGAAAGCGACATCGGATTGTTCGGCGATCAAAGCGTGCTCGGCAGCCATGCGATCATCCGGCGCGAGGGCAAGAATTTCATCATCAGTCCGACCGGCGGCCAGATATTCGTGAATCGACAGCCGGTGGCGGGCCGCTATCCGCTCAAGAGCGGCGACCGGCTCGAGGTGGGCGGCACGCTGTTTCTCTTCCGCGAGCGGTCCCAGGCGGCGAATCGCTAAGAGGCCGATAGGATAGTGCGGAGCCAGCCGAACTTCAGAATCGCGCTCCTCGTCACGATCGTTTCAATTACAATTTCGATGCTTACGGGATGTTCGACCGTCAACCAGGGTGGCGGCACGGCCGCGGCGCCGACGACGTCGACGCAGACGCTCGAGTACTACCCCTACCAGGTCAAGGGATACCAAAACAGTTATCCCAAAAAGACCATCATGATCCTGATGCCGGCTGACGCGCGCGACGCTACCAGCGAGGCCGCGCCGCTGAACGGTAACCCGGCGATCGGCGTGGTTGACGATCAATCGGGCAGCGTAACCGAGCGACTGTACAGTTCGCCGCTCGGCCCAATCTTCCAGCAAGCAATCGGACGCTCGGCGGATGAAGCCGGGTTGACCGCGTCATCCTCGACCGATGTCACCTACAAGCCCGGCGTCAAGAATGCCGACTACGTGCTCGAGAGCAAAATTCGCCGATGCTGGGTCAAGAAATCGCGCGGCGCTAACGGCCAGTATGGTCCCGTCTTGAGGTCGGTGGCCGACGTCGCACTCGACATCTCGATTTACAAGCCGCCGTTCAGTGTCCCCTTCTGGACCGGCAGCACCAACGACACCTATTACGACCCGCCGGTCGGTTCTTTCGGTCTCGGCTCCGAGGATGAAGCGGGAATCTACGACGAGCCGGGGCAGGTCTTATCGGTCGCGCTGACGCGCGCGGTCGCGGCGATTTTCCAGCGCCAGGACTTGCGCAACCTGATGCTCGAAGACGACATAAAATCCCATTAGACCCGCGGTTCCGTCGCGGTCTTTGAACAACCGGTTTGTTGGAATAGCCTAGATCGAGCACCGGATACTAAGGAGCCGAGGCGTGTGCGGGTGCGAATTTCCGCCGCGCCGCCGCAAATCCGGATCGTATCGTTTTTTCACTGTATGCCAAGAGGAAGGCACGCTTGATGGAAATCGGATTCGTCGGTCTCGGCAAAATGGGCATGAACATGGTCGAGCGGCTGCGGCGCGACAATCATCAAATCGTGGCGTTCGATCTCGACGATGCAAAACGCAAAGAGGTCTCGACCTTCGGCGCCGACGGCGTCGATTCGCTGAAGGAGATGGTCGCCCGGCTCAAGCCGCCGCGTGGCGTGTGGGTGATGGTGCCGGCGGGCGAACCGACCGAGAGCACGATCAACCAGCTGGCGGAATTGCTCGAGCCCGGCGACGCGATTATCGACGGCGGGAACACCAACTTTCACGACGACGTCCGCCGCGCTGCCGTGCTCGCCGCGAAAAAGCTCCATCTGGTCGATGTCGGCACCAGCGGCGGCATCTGGGGTCTCAAGCTCGGCTACTGCCAGATGATCGGCGGTGAGCTGGAAATTTTCAGGCGCTACGAACCGATTTTCAGAACGCTCGCACCGCCCGACGGATACGATCACGTCGGCGGGCACGGCGCGGGCCATTACGTGAAGATGGTCCACAACGGAATCGAGTACGGGCTGATGCAGGCGTACGCGGAGGGTTTCGAGGCGATGCACAAGTCGGACTACAAGTTCGATTTGCCGAAGATCGCCAACCTGTGGCGTCAAGGCAGCGTCGTGCGCTCGTGGCTGCTGGAGCTGACCGCCAACGCGCTCGAGAAAGATCCGGGGCTCAAGCAAATCCGCGGCTGGGTCGAGGATTCGGGCGAAGGCCGCTGGGCCGTTCAGGACGCAATCGACAAAAACATCTCGATGCCAGTGATCACGATGGCGCTGTTCACGCGCTTTCGCTCACGCGCTGACAAGGGCGAAGGAACCTTCGGCGAGAAATTGCTCGCCGCCCTGCGCGACGAGTTCGGCGGCCACGGCGTCGTCAAGGAATAGGTCCGCGAGGACGAAGTTATTTTTATGGCCGTCACTGCAAACAGAAGCATCGATCTCAACCACCTGCACCCGCTTAAGGAACGCAATCAGTACGAACCATGCATCATCGTGATCTTCGGCGGCGCCGGTGATTTGAGCCATCGCAAACTGATTCCTGCGTTGTACAATCTCTCGATCGACGGCGAATTGCCCGACAAGTTCGCGATCGTCGGATTCTCGATGGAGGATCTCGACGACGAAAAGTATCGCGCGTTCGCGCTCAGCGGCATCGAACAGTTTTCGCGCCGCCCGGTCGATAAAGAGCATTGGGCGAAGTTCGCCCCGATGCTGCACTTCGTTCGCGGCTCGTTTACCGAGTCCGCCGATTACCTGAAGCTGCGCAAACGATGCGAGGCGATCGACGAGGAGCGCGGCACCGAAGGCAATCGCGCGTACTACTTCGCGATTCCGCCGGCCTTCATCGACACCTGCTCGGAAGGATTGACTGCGGCGGGCATGATTCATTCGCCCGGCAGGGGGCAACCGTTCACGCGCGTCGTGGTCGAAAAGCCGATCGGTTCCGATCTCGCGAGCGCGTCGGAGATCAACGCGGAGCTCGCGCGCCATTTCGACGAGAGCCAGATTTTCAGAATCGATCACTATCTCGGCAAGGAAACCGTCGAGAATCTGATGGTGCTGCGATTCGCCAACGCCATCTTCGAGCCTATCTGGACGGCGCGTTTCGTCGATCATGTGCAAATTACCGTCGCGGAGTCCGAAGGCGTCGGCACCCGCGCGGCCTACTACGATCACGCCGGCGCCCTGCGCGACATGGTGCAGAGCCATCTGCTGCAAACGCTTTGCATGATCGCGACCGAGCCGCCCAACACCACCGGCGCCGAATCGATGCGCGACGCCAAGCTCGACGTGCTGCGCGCGCTGCGCCCGCTCGGCGACGAGGATATCGAGAAACGCGTCGTGCGCGGCCAGTACGGCGAGGGACTAATCGGCGGCGTGCCGGTCAAAGCCTATCGCGTCGAGGAGCACATCGCCCCGGACTCGCAAGTCGAAACCTTCGTCGCGTTGCGATGCTGGATCGACAACTGGCGATGGGCCGGAGTGCCGTTCTACCTGCGCACCGGCAAGCGGCTGCCCAAGCGCTCGAGCGAAATTGCGATCTACTTCAACAACGTGCCCCGAATCCTGTATAACGCAAATCCACGCGCGCCGTTGGCGCCCAATATGCTCACCATCAGGATTCAGCCCGACGAGGGCCTCGCGCTGCACATTATGTCCAAGGTGCCCGGCTCGGCGACCAAGCTGCAGCAGGTCAAAGTCGATTTTCATTACGTGACTTCGACGCCCGAAGCGTACGAGACGCTGCTCAACGACGTGATCGTCGGCGACCAGACGCTCTTCATGCGGCGCGACACGGTCGAGGAAGCGTGGAAGTTCGTTCAGCCGATCCTCGACGCATGGGAACAGTCGCCGATGGATCCGCCAATCTATGCGGCCGGCTCGTGGGGACCGCTCGAAGCGGCTCTGATGATTGCGGCCGACGGGCGCACCTGGCGAACGCTTTAGCAGGAGAACCACATGAGCGGCGGCATCACTCTCACCCGTCACATCATGACCAAGAGCGGGACTGCGATCCCGGTCGCCGACCTCGCGCTGATAATGGAGCGCATCGAGCTGATCGCCAAGCGCATCACGCGCGAGCTGGCAGCCGCGGGCCTCAGCGACGAGCTCGGCTATACCGGCGAGACCAACGTGCAGGGTGAGAAGGTCAAGAAGCTTGACCAATGGGGCAACCAGGTTTTCCTCGACGCCTTCGAGCACGGATACCCGGTATGCAGTCTCATTTCCGAAGAGATGGACGAGCCCCACCATTACTCAGTCAACTGCCGCGACAATAGCTACTGCATACTCTACGATCCGATCGACGGGTCATCGAACACCGACGTAAACGGATCGCTCGGCACTATCTTCGCGGTCAAGAAACGCGCCCCGAAGCACGCCAAAGGAATCGACGACATCCTCGTGCCGGGAACCAAGCAAGTCATTGCGGGCTATATTCTATATGGGCCTGCGGCGCAGCTCGTGTACACCGCCGGCGACGGTGTCGACGTCTTCACGCTCGATCGAACGCTCGGCGAGTTCATTCTCTGGAAAGAAAACGTGAAGATGCCGCCGCACGGCAGTACCTATGCCGTCAACCAGGCCAATGCGGGCAAGTGGCACGAGGGGGCGCGCAAGTTCATTGCGCATATTACTAGTCGCAAAGACAAGCGAACTACCTATTCACTTCGATACTGCGGTGCGTTCGCCGCCGACTTCCATCGATGCTTGCTCGAGGGCGGAATTTATATGTACCCCGGCGAGGTTGCGGAGGGCGGCAAGGCCAAGGGCAAGCTCCGCCTGATGTACGAACTCGCGCCGCTCTCGATGCTCGCGGAGCAGGCGGGGGGTCGCGGCTCGACCGGCAAACAGCGGATTCTCGACATAGCTGCGACTGCGATCCACGAGCGGCATCCAATTTACATCGGCAGCGCAGAGGAAGTGGCGCTGGCCGAGTCGTTCAAAGTCGAAGGCTGAAGCTGGCGAGGTTCCCAATGGATGGGCTCATCCTGGCCGGCGATGTCGGCGGAACCAAAACTCATCTCGGGCTCTTCAAACATTCGGCGGAGATTCTCGAGCTCGTGCGCGAGCATCGCTACGCGACTGCGGATTTCGACAGCCTCGAAGCAGTCTGCGCGGATTTCCTCGGCGCAAGCGACGCAGTGAACGCCGCATGCATCGGCGTGCCGGGACCGATAATCGACGGCCGCGGGCACGCCACCAATGTACCCTGGCTACTCTCCGCCGCATCCCTGTCGCACGCCCTCAACGGCGTCCCGGTGCGCCTGCTCAACGATCTCGCGGCGATCGCCTACGGCATGATTCATCTTAAACCCGGCGAGTTCGCGGTTTTGCATAGCGCGGAGAATCCACCTGAGCACGGCAATATCGCGGTGATCGCGGCGGGCACCGGTCTGGGCGAATCCGCGCTGGTCTGGGAGGACAACCAAAACAAGTTTTACGCGGTCGCTTCCGAGGGCGGCCACAGCGACTTCGCGCCGCACGGCGCTGAGCAGATCGACCTGCTGCGATTTCTCACCGACGAATTCGGACACGTCAGCTACGAGCGCGTCCTCTCGGGTCCGGGTCTCTGGAACATCTATCGATTTTTGCGGCGCAAGAGCCGCGACCAAGAGCCCGATTGGCTGAAGGCGCAGATCGCAGCCGGCGATCCGTCGGCAGCGGTGAGCGATGCGGCGCTCGCGGGCCGCGACCCCCTATGTGTTCACGCCCTCACCATGTTTTGCGATATTTACGGTTCGGAGGCCGCCAACCTTGCGCTCAAAGTCCTGGCGCTCAGTGGCGTCTATATCGGCGGAGGCATCGCGCCGAAAATTTTGGCCATGCTGACCAGCGGCGCGTTCGTGAAAGGATTCATGGCCAAGGGCCGGCTGAACGAGATTCTGAAGCGTATCGAGGTCCGCGTCTCGCTGAATCCAGCCGCCGGCCTCCTCGGCGCAGCCCATTATGCGGCCGCGATGTTGTGATATAGGAATGCAAACTGCAACGACACTCCCGACGGGAGACAGGGGCATATGACCAAGCGAGTTCGAGAGATTCTCAGCTACTACGATTCCGATAACGGCAGCGTGCGTAACAACCTGTCGCGGATGCTCAATAACGGCAAGCTCGCGGGCACCGGCAAATTCGTCATCCTGCCCGTCGACCAGGGCTTCGAGCACGGCCCGGCGCGCAGCTTCGCGATGAATCCGCCGGCGTACGATCCGCGTTATCACTTTCAGCTCGCGATCGACGCGGGATGCAACGCATTTGCGGCGCCGCTCGGACTCCTGGAGGCGGGAGTCGCCGAATATGCCGGCGAGATTCCGCTCATCCTGAAGGTCAATAACCACGACGTTCTCAACGACGAAAAGGATCCCGCGCCCTCGATGACCGCCAGCGTCAAGGACGCTCTGCGCCTCGGCGCCGCCGCGGTCGGCCTGACGATCTACCCGGGCTCACAGAAGGAAAAATCGATGTACGAGGAGGCGCGCGCGATCGGCGAAGAGGCCAAAGCCAACGGACTCCCGCTGGTCATCTGGTCGTACCCGCGCGGCTCCGGCATCAGCAAGCAGGGCGAGACCGCGCTCGACGTCGTCGCGTATGCGGCGCAAATCGCGGCGCAGCTCGGCGCCAATATTATCAAGGTCAAGCCGCCGACCGCTTTCATCGAACAAGCCGAGGCCAAAAAAGTTTACGACGCGCAAAAAATTCCGCTCGAGCCGCTGTCGGCGCGCATCGCGCACGTCATGCAGGCCGCATTCGCCGGCCGGCGCATCGTGATTTTCTCGGGCGGCGTCAAGGAGACCGACGATTCGCTGCTCAATACCGTTCGCGGGATTCAGGCCGGCGGCGGCTACGGATCGATCATCGGCCGCAACAGTTTCCAGCGTCCCAAACCCGAAGCGATCGCGCTGCTCAACAAGGTCATCGACATTTACAAGGGCTGATCGACCATGCAGTACACCGAGTACCAGCATCTCCTGTTCGAGCGGAAGGACGACGGCATCCTGCTCATCACGATCAATCGTCCTGAAGTTCTCAACGCCACAAACAACCGCCTGCATTGGGAGTTGAGCCGCGTCTGGCTCGACATCGCCGACGACGACGAGACCAACGTGATCGTCGTGACCGGCGCCGGACGCGCGTTCTCAGCCGGCGGCGACCTCGACATGATTCAGAGTATGGCCGCGAGCGCGGGCAACATCGGCAAGGCGTGGAAGGAAGCCGGCGACATCGTCTACAACATGATCAATCTCGACAAGCCGATCATCTCGGCGATCAACGGCGTCGCCGTCGGCGCGGGATTGGCGGTCGCGTTCATGGCGGATATCAGCATCGCATCCGAGACGATGCGCATCACCGACGGACATCTGCGGCTCGGCGTCTCAGCCGGCGATCACGCGGTGATTATCTGGCCGCTGCTGTGCGGGATGGCGAAGGCGAAGTACTACCTGATGACTGCGGATTTCGTCGACGGCAAGGAAGCCGAGCGCATCGGGCTGGTCAGCCTGTGCGTCCCCGTCGACAAGCTCATGGACAAGGCGATGGAAGTTGCGCGCAAGCTGGCGCGCGGCCCGCAGCAGGCGGTGCGATTCACGAAACGCTCGCTCAACAACTGGCTGCGAGTCGCCGGCCCGGCCTTCGACGCGTCACTGGCGATGGAGATGATGGGATTCTTCAGCGCGGACCTGAAGGAGGGAGTCGCCGCATTGCAGGAGAAGCGCCAACCTTCCTTTCCGGGCTTCGGCAAACCGAAATCCTGATCCAGGCGAGAATTAAGCGGCGACTCGCACGACAGCGCGCAGGCGAGAACGCGGCTTCGGCCTGATCCTGATTTCCACGTCCTGGTCGAGCGCGGCGAGAAATCTAATCATCCGCGCGATCGAATAGCCGCGCGTCTTTCCATTCATGAGCTCGCAGACTTTGGGTTGATCGACGCCCAGGACG
Source organism: uncultured delta proteobacterium (assembly GCA_963794325.1). Classification (GTDB taxonomy): domain Bacteria; phylum Desulfobacterota; class Binatia; order Binatales; family Binataceae; genus Binatus. Next base: position 1,151,870 of record CAWCDG010000004.1, read on the forward strand.
CGAGCCGCGGCGCGCTGGCTCAGCTTTCTTTCACGAATGATCGCGATAATGCGGCGAAGCAGTTCGGTCTCGATCGCTAGATCATCGGCGTTGGCGAAACCCAGGTCGGCAAAGACATTTCCGCTGCCCGTCACCCACTTTTCGTCGCGGGATTTTGCGTCGCCCACTTCAATCTCTCCTTGATGGTGCTCATCGATAACGCGCTACGCGCGAGATCCTTCGCTGCGCTCGGAGCTTGTGAGCAAATTGAACAGCGGCCGAAATGGAGCGCGCGCAGCGCGCGAACTCGGAGACCGGAAACGGCTTCGCGTGTGGCGCGAAGCTGTCCGAGGTCCTTCCTCCCGTCGCTAACGCTCCCGTCGTCAGGATGACACAAGGAATCGCTTTGCTCGAACACAACGGATGCTATTTCTAGCCTCTCGACCTTGGCTCGATCAAAGACTTTTTACCCCCCTTTTGATGCGGCGTGCATTTTGGAATACTGTGCATCGTTTGAAACGACCTTAAACCTGAGCGAGGACCAAAAAGGAAAATGTTGAGAAAGAAAATTGCACTTGTGGCTGCTTCGGCGATGCTCGCGACGACGGTTGCGTTCACCAGCGGTGCACGACCGGCTTACGCGGCCAAGGTCGATTGCGACGCCGTGATGAACGAGGTCAATAGCGGTAAGAAGGCCAAGGAGATCGCTACCGACCTGAGCATCTCGACTTCGAGCGTCTATCGCTGCAAGCGGCACGCGAAGGCCGCCGCCAAGGCTGCGAACAAATCGTCGCCGCAGGCTATGAAAGGTAGTGAGCCGCCTGCAATGTCAGCGCCTTCGCCCGCAATGGCGGCGCCGGCAGCGGCTGCTTCGCCCAAGTAGATATTGCGCTTCGATGCGTCGCGGGTCATCTCGGCTCGCGACGCGTCGTGTTGCGTACAAATTTTCGACGACTTTATCGCGATGCCGAAATGCGAACTGTGTGAGCTGCGTGATTACACGCAGCGCTATGCCGATTTCGTTCACCCTTTCAAATTTACAATTCTCGATTGCGATTCGTGCGACACTCCGATGGCCGTCCTCGGAGAGCATCGCGCCGTTCCCACCGACGAGGAACGCGCGTTCATGATCGAGGCGCTCTCACTGGTCGCGCGCGCCAAGTATGGCGCCGACAAATTCGGCATCGACGACGTGATGCGCCAGATTCCCGACCACTGTCACATGCACGCCCGCCCTATTCGGCGCTGGCAATATTAGCCGCCGCAGCGCGCCCTTCACGCCCGTCAAACATATTACGGCGCGGTTTCGCGAGTTTTACCCATTTGGTATGCGCCTCATCTTGTGCTATATGCCCGCCGTTACGCGCGCTGCCTTGGGGAGGCGGCGTCTATGGCCAGGAGCGGGCCTTGATGGGGGTGCTCCGGCCGGTTCCCTTCAGGAGGTATGGGGGAAAATGGCTAACGGTACTGTCAAATGGTTCAGCCCAAAGAAGGGCTACGGCTTCATCACGATGGAGGACGGGCAGGAAGTGTTCGTCCACTACAGCGCCATCGATGGGTCTGGTTTCCGCTCACTCGAACAGGGTGAGCGCGTTGAGTTCGAGGTCGCGCAAGGCCCCAAGGGATTGCAGGCTTCGAACGTCGCCAAGGGATAGCCGCAACGCGGGGATTCTCACGGTAAGGGGGGTCTTTTCGACTGTCCGAGCACTCGGAGTACGACGCCTGCGCGCCGTCGCGTCGGCATGCCCGATGCCTTTGTGATATTACGGCCCCATGAGTGACGCAGTCCCGCTCGGCAACCGGCTTCGATTCGGCACGATGGTCTCGACTTCGAGTCGCGAAGAGGCGACCCGCGGCCTCGAATCGATCTCGCAATGGGGTTACGAAGTCCTGTGGGCGCCCGACCATGTCGCGTTCACCGGCCCGGTCAACGATCCGCTGACGACGCTCGCATACCTGTCGGCGCTCGATCCCAAACTCACTTTTGGAACCAGCGTCTACCTGTTACCGCTGCGCCATCCGGTGCCTGTCGCCAAAATGGTCGCCACTCTTGATCGCCTGCTCGGCGCGGGTCATTTCATCTTCGGCGTCGGCGTCGGTGGTGAATTCCCGCGCGAGTACGAAGCCTGCGGCGTGCCGATTCACGAACGCGGCGGCCGCGCGACCGAGGCGATCGAGGTAATGAAGCGGCTGTGGACCGGCGATCGCGTCGAGCATCGCGGCAAATATTTCAGCTTCGGCGAAATCAGCATGCAGCCTCGCCCAAGAACCCCCGGCGGCCCTCCAATCTGGATCGGTGGGCGCGCCGAAGGTCCGCTCAAGCGCGCCGCGCGATACGGCGACGGATGGATGCCGTACGTCGTCACGCCCAAGCGCTTCGCCGACGGCCTGGATTTCATCGGCAAGCAAGCGGAGCAGGCCGGCCGCAAAATTACCGCGTTCGGCACCTGTATCCAGCTATTCTGCCGGCTGGGCGAGAGCGTCGAAGCCGCGCACGCGGTCGCGGGGAAGTTCCTGAGCAAGCGGTACGCAACCGACATGACCGACGCCGCCAAACGCTACGGCGCGCTAGGCCGCCCGGCCGACGTAGCCGCAAAAATAGGCGAGTACATCAAAGTCGGCGCCCGCGACATCGGAATCGACGCCATCACGCATCCATCAGAACGGACCGACCAACTAGAGCAATTCGCCAAGGAAGTAATCCCGCTACTCACCCTGTAGCCGCGATCACTTCAGATGGAACAAAATGTCTCTCACCTTGGCGTGGGTCTCGGGTTCGACGTCGTGTTCCGTGAGAATTTGCATGACCTCGTACTCTCCCAATGCGCGGTAACTCTCGAACTGTGACTCCGAGAACCACTGGTCCGCGGTGCTCTCATGCGGAAATTCGGTATGCTGCTTCTCGTAGTTGAGAACATCGGCGGTTTCTTTGCCGGTAAGTGTGGGCTTGATGTAGATGAGGCGTCCGTCGGGCCGGCATGGATCCTCGGGACGGTAATGAATTTTTCCGAGAGCACAGTACAGGGTTGGAGCGCCGGGCGGACAGCCCTTGTTGTATTTCTGAAAGTTTGAAAACGGTTCAAAATCGATCGAGATTCCCAGGTCAGTTCTGATTTTCCGAATCGCGTTGCCAAGATCTTCGAACGCGAAGTCCTTGTCCTCGCCCGCATCGATCACCACGATCGTGCGGCATCGCCTCAGCACCATCTCGTACAACCCCAGGTTTTCGAAGTGGCCGCCATCGGAAAGATTCACATGGGGTTTCTGATCGTTGGTGCGGCCCAACCCTTCATCGATCAAATACTTCGCGCCGTTCCCCGGGTTCGAATACATATAGGTGTCGCTGCCAGCGCTCCCGGGATTTCCCAGCCACCATCCCAGCCGTGCGTTGAACAGCGTCAGCAGCATCGATACGATCGCCGATGAGTTGTAGCCCATGTCGGGGCTGACCGCGGCACCCGAAATCGCGGTGGCCGTGCCCAGCGTGATGGACATTGTGTCCTCGCGTGCCTGTTTGAGAAACGGGACGTAATTGTAACGCGCATACTCCGACGATCGGCGATAGCCGACCCACAAACTCCCCGAATGCAGCGGCGTAACAGTGAAGCTCTCGGCCTTGCGTTCCTGCCACGCGAGCTTGGTTGAAACCGGCTCAACCATATTCAGCGTCATATTGATAAACGGCATCAGCTTGCGGGGTCCGCACATCCATAACTTTGCCATCGGGATATTGTCCTTAGGATCAAATCCCGTGAGCGGATTCGGGCGGCGTGCGCCTTTCTCGCGTGAAGCGCCCAGGTAAGCGCGAATCAGCCGGTTCCGGTACATCGCGTGCAGCGAGTACTTGTTGGGATCGATGAACTCGGACGTTGCCAGCCCTAAGACTGCGGCCGCGACGATCGCTAAGAATGCACCCGACATCGACACCGCATGGGTCAGCACCAGCCAGTGTTGCGGGATCGATGCTACCAGACACGCGGCCACGTCCGTCATTCCATCAACCAGCAAGCCGGCCACGACTGCAAGCGCGGCGAGAATGAGAACGATTGAGATCGCGCCCAGTACAGGAAGTCCACGCTGGAGCGCCATCGACGATGGAGGTAGCGACTCGCCACCGACCCCCGCCGGTGTCTTGCTGGAAAATCCGAGATAAGCGGTGACGACGCTCACAATCACGCCACCAGCGTATGACCACGCCTTGTTCCACAATGGGCTGACGAACAAAGCCGGCCCAAACAACGAGATTGCGCCGAGCGCGCCCCAGGCGAAGCTTCCGGCTAGGATCCATGCGCCCAATCGCGCCCAATACTCGCGGTCGTCATCATCGGTCCAGAAAGTCGCGAAACCTACGAAGACCGTCGCCGCGACCAGGAACACGATCAACACCAACGGCGTCGCCAGGCACAAGTAGAGTTCCCTATCTTGCAAATGGATGTCGAACGAACGCCAGCCTTTCAGGATCAAGTAGAAAAGCCCCATCCCCACCAGCGCGCTGAAAAGCATCGCGGCCAAATCGCCGATATACCATCCCCGCAGCGAAATCGCGTAACCGATCCACCCAAGCAAGGCTGAGGCGGCGCCGAACACCACAAAAATGCCCACCTCGCTGAAGCTCCCGAGTCGAAAGAGGAATGAGTGGTATGCACACGTCGAGAAGATAAACGCGGACAGCAACAATGGCATTAGCGACAAAGCTACGACGCTGCTCTGCGAGCGATGATGGAGCCACCATCGCGACCAACTAGAAGAAGCCGAGATGCACTCGAGTCGCTTAAGGTGAGTCGGTCGCGCCATTCCTTGATAGAACATCGCACACGCGAACCCGGGAACCGCCAAAGCCAGGCATACCCACGGCACCCAGCAGTGCTGGGACGAGTTGATCAATCTGCTCGCGGGACGCAGCAGCACGAGAACCAGGTGCGGTACTGCCAGGACGGCAATCAGCAACGGGAGCAACACGACCCAGTTGAGAAGCAGGTTGCGGATATAGATGGCGGCCAGCGTCCAGGTGTCGGCAGACAACAGGCCGGTGCGCGGACTCAGATAGTTGCTGAAATTACGCAGATAGAAGATCGGATCGGGTTCCGGTTCCAACTTCGATTGTGTGGGATTACTGAGTTGATCGATTACCTTAGGCAGGTCGCCCTTGCTCCAATACGTCCACGCCGCGAGCCATCCGCCGAGATAGCCGCCGCCTGAGACGGTCGAGAGATAGTGGAACTTGTCGAGCAGGCCGTTTTTCGCAAGTCCTTGTAGCACGCCCAGGCAAAACGTTGCGCTTCGAATCCCGCCGCCAGAAAAACACAAGGCCGAAAGATCAGCGCGATGCAGGTCATCGACTACCCCGGGCATGAGCTTATCGCTCACCGGTCTGACGCCGCCGGCGAACACGCAGTCCAGCAGATCGCGATTCATCTCCTTGCGCTGATCGGGGCTAAGGGGCTTCTTCTCCTGCTCGGTTTTATGCTCCTGCTCCAGAACTGATCTGGCGATTGGGACGTTAAGAAAGGCTTCGCCCAGGTTCCGAGTTTTCAGTAGCTCATTGAGCACCGCGAGCGCGGCCTGTTCAGTCTGTTCCTTCTGTTCGGCCTGTTGCTTCGGCGCGAGCTTTTCGAAATCTTCGAGCTGCTTGATGTAGGGCAATAACTGAACTTCTATGGGGGGGTTCGTTAGCTCGGGTTTGCGCGCGGCGATCTGCGTCGCCAGCAGTGAGAGAATGTCGATTTCGTCCGGCGAGTAATCGAACGGATCCTTCGGCAGCTCTTCCGTAGGCTTCCTTAACACCGTTAGTTCTTCGCGAAGCACCTCCCATAGGTGCAGCGGCCATTCCAGCGGCCATTCCATGGTAGAAATCCCCCCAACTGGATTTACTGGCCGTTAAAATTAGTTTTTTGGCGGGTGAATGACTAGTAGGGCTTTGCTACTTGTGTGGCCATGAGCGATCCCATTGCTCGTCATGGATGCGTGGGAGCACCGGTTTGCGCATCGGGCGGTTGAAACCTTCGGCGGGATAACCCATCGGCACCAACGCGATCAGTTGATACTCCGCCGGCACCTTCAGCAGAGCCTTGGTCTCGGACTCTTTGCTGGTGAGCATCGTAGTCATCGCCGTGCCGATGCCGACCGCGCGAGCGGCCAGCATCATCAGCTCGAGCGCGGGGAAAATCGATCCATAGGTCGCGCCGAAATTAAACAGGTCGGCTTCGCTGCCGCGCTCGACACGCATCTTCGGCCGATCGAGGAAGACCACGACATGCACCGGCACGATCGCGAGCTGCGCGGCGAACTCGTCGCCGGTCTTGAGCGCCTTGACCGCACGCGGCGACAGCTGTGTCCGTCCGCGGATAATCGCGATGTCCTTGTACGGCACCCACACCGATTCGTACAGCTTCTGAATTTCGCGTCGCGCATTCGCCTCGCGCACCACCACGAATTCCCACGGCTGCGCATTCGATCCCGACGGCGCCATGTTCGCCGTCTCGAGGATTTTCATCAACTCCGCTTCCGCGATCGGCCGGTCGATAAAGCGGCGCATCGTGGGCGTTGAGGTTGCGACTTCGAAGAAATCCATCGGCGTCCTCTTTTTTTCGGTGATTCAGACGATTTCGATCGGGTGTTCGCGGCGCGTGACGACCCGGCCGACGATCGCGGCCTCGCGATGCCCACAGTTCTGCAACTCCGCGACCAGCTCCAGCGACTGCTTGTCGGGGATCGCGATCAACAACCCGCCCGAGGTCTGCGGATCGAACGCAATCGTCGCGATCTCGTCGGCCACTTCGTCGGAGATCCGGACGCTCGGCGCGTAGTACTCGCGATTGCGCTCACCGCCGCCGGGAATCATTCCAGCGCGACACTGCTCGAGCACGCCCGGCAGCAGCGGCAAATCAGACTCCTCGAATACGAACGTGACGCCGCTGCCCTCGGCCATCTTGAGCGCATGACCCACGAGCCCGAATCCGGTGACGTCAGTGGCGGCGTGGACGTCGTACTTGAGCATCGCGGATGCGGCCGCACTGTTGAGCTGGATCATCGAGCGAACCGCGGCCTGGTACGCGTCCTCGCCGAGCGCGTCGCGCTTGAACGCGGTCATCAAAATTCCCGTGCCGAGCGCCTTGCTCAGCACCAGCGCGTCGCCAGCTTGCGCGCCGACGTTGCGCACGATTCGGCGCGGATCGATCACGCCGGTAATCGCCATCCCGAATTTCACTTCTTCGTCGGCGACAGTATGACCGCCGACGATCACGACGCCGGCCTCGCGCGCCTTGTCCGCGGCGCCGCGTAGAATCTCGGCGAGCATCTCACCGGGCAGTCCAGTTTGCGGCCAGCATACGATGTTGAGCGCGGTGCGCGGCACTCCGCCCATCGCATAGACGTCGGAGAGCGCGTTGGCGGCGGAGATTTGTCCGTAGGTGAAAGGATCGTCGACCACCGGCGTGAAAAAATCGACGGTGTTGACGATCGCGAGGTCGTCCGAAAGACGGAACACTCCGGCGTCGTCGCCGGTCGAGATTCCGACCAGCAAATCAGGATGGCTCGGCAAATCGAGCCGCGCGAGGACTGCGGAGAGGTCCGCCGGACCGAGCTTACCGGCTCAACCCGCAGCCTTGCACCGCGCCGTCAGGCGAACGAGATCGCCCCGCGACGGATTATTGTCCTTGCTCTTGGACATCGCGGCTATTGTCGCGCATCGCACGCGCGAAGTCAGCCGCTCTTACCTCGCCCGTTACTTTACGGGAGAGGAGGCCGGCAACGCGGCCGGTAGGTGAGGGTTCTCCGATTCAAGCTGTACCCATGCAACATCGGGAGCAGAGAGAGGCTAAGACTGGGAGCGCAACCGCCGGGTGTCGCCTACCCTTGTCGTCACGCCACTATGGTCGAAATGGTCGAGCAGTGCGATTGCGAACTTGCGCGACGCGCCTAGCAAGTCGCGAAAGGTCGCGGCGGTTATCTCGTTGTGAGTTTTGAGATATTCGACGAGGCGATCTTTTGCGGTGGCGGCGGCGGCGCGGCTGAAATAAAGGTCGGTGGCGATTTTGACGATGCGGCCTTGACGTTCCATCGCGGCCAGCACGGTTCTTAGATGCGGCAGTTGGCTGGTGGGAATGTTTAATTCGTCGGCTAACTGCTTGAGATCCGGCGGCTGGAACTGCGCGCCGGTGAGCGCGGCTTCGATTTTTGCGCCGAGGGTCTGGGCGTCGCCGCCTAGTTGCACGCGATGGCTCTTCAGCCGGAGCATACTTTCTTCGCGCACGATTTCAGATTCGTGACTGATGCGATCGACGATCGGACGGAACGCGCGCGCGCCGATCTCGTAGGGCAGCCGCGTGCGCATCGCTTCCATCTCGAGGCCCGCTGACAGCGGCTCCGCCTTGTGATGCTTCGCGAGCGCGTCGAGCGCGAAGCGCTTCAGCTCGTCCCATCTGGTGCGCGTGGTGAACGCTTCTTCGTCGCCAACTGACAGCTTGATGAAGCGTGGCGTCTCGCGAAGCGCGGCTTCCGCCTCCGCGATCGGGATGTTCATCAGGGTCGCCAGCCGGGTCGTGCCGAGCGCAAAACTCTCCTGCAAATTAATCAACGCTTCGAGCGCGTCGGCACCAGTCGAATCCTTGAGCAACCAGAGATTGGCGCGATATGCCTCGATCGGTTTGCGGACGCGGCGGCCGAGCGGGTTCAGCACGATGCCGCCGCCGAGCGTGCGCGAATTGGTTTCGTCGCGGATGACGAAGCGGTCGCCCGCGAGCGCGACCACAGGCTCCTCGCTGACGAGTTGCGCGAAGGCGGCGCTCTTTGGCGCGATCGCGCCCGCCTCGTCCATTACTATCGCGCGCGCGATCGTTTCCGCCGTGCCGATGAACAGCCGCACGCGCGTGTTGTTCTTGAGCGCGCGCTTGGCGCCGGGGCGAATTTCGAGCCATGCATCGAAACGCGCGGTTGCCGAGTCCAGCCGCTCGTCTGCGAGCACGTCGCCGCGGGCGAGGTTGAGCTTTTCAGCGCCGGTGAGATTCAGCGCGACGCGCTGGCACAGACCGGCGCTCTCGACCGAGTTCGAATGCACCTGGATCGAGCGCACGCGCACCTCGCTGCCCGACGGCAGCACGCGGAGCTTCTGTCCGACGCGAACCTCGGCCCCCATCGCAGTGCCGGTCACGACGATTCCGTGTCCCTTGATGACGAAAGCGCGGTCGAGCGGGAGCCGGAAGACGCCGGTCGCGCGCCGTGCCTGGAAGCCGTCGAGCTGACGGACGATCTCCGCGCGAAGTTTGTCGAGGCCGAGGCCGGTGATCGACGACACCTCGATGATCGGCGCGCCGGCCAGCGTGGTGCCGTCAGCCAGCAGTTCGATCTCGTCGCGCACGTCGCGCAGTCGCGCAGCGTCGGCGAGGTCCGCTTTGGTGATCACGAAGATACCGCGGCGGGTGCCGAGCAGATGCAGGATGTCGAGATGCTCCTCGGTCTGCGGCATCACGCCGTCATCGGCCGCCACGGTGAACAGCACCAGATCGATGCCGTGCGCGCCGGCGAGCATGTTGCGGATGAACCGCTCGTGGCCGGGGACATCGACGATACCGGCGCGGGTGCCGTCGGGCAGCGTGAAGTAGGCGAACCCGAGATCGATCGAAATCCCCCGCTCCTTTTCCTCTTTGAGGCGGTCGGTGTCCTGCCCGGTGAGCGCCTTGATGAGCGCGGTCTTGCCGTGATCGATGTGTCCGGCAGTGCCGATGATGGCGTGAGTGATATGCGCTGGCATGCGATGCCAGATTACACCGTCGCAGCGGGATTGGCGCGCCGGTCTAATCGATACGCACGGCGCCCCATACTTCCGGTTCAACGATTTGCAAGATCTGGCTGAACTCCCATTGATGGCCTTCCAGATCGATGGCAGCATACGAGCGCAGACCCCATGGGTGATCGGTCGGCGGCATCAGGATGGTCGCACCAGCCGCCTGGGCCTGCAGGTAGTGGGCTTTCACATCGGTCACCGTCACGGTGGTGGAGTGCGAGAGGTTCGGCCATGGTTTTTCCTGCGGCTGGCGAAGATTTGGTACGCGCTGGCGGACCCACTCTGTGAAGTCCGGGGAGCTGCCGGCAACCATTATGAGTCCGCCACCCGGCGTCTCGACCTTTGAGGTTATGAAGGTTCCGTCGGGACTCGCCATGCGCACGCGCTCGCGAAAGCCAAATGCACGCGAGAGCCAAGCAATGGCCGCAACCGGCGATTCGTACCGAATGTGCGGATATACGCTGGCCCATCCTTGAACGATGTCGCCGTTCATTAGATTCTCCTGCGGACGCCTGCGGGCGCTGGAACCTAACCCTAACCCCTTCCCGAGCGGGAAGGGGGACCGGATAAACGCGCGCTACGACATCTGCTTGGTGTACATCGCCATGTCGAAGTAGTCGCGCCACGCGCTGATCTTCGAGCCCGTCACTTCGAACACGCCGGCGACTGGCAGCGAGATCGCTTTGCCGTTGCCCAGGTCGAACACGTCGACGCGCTCGTTGAAGACTACGTTGCCGTTGCCGGCGCTGTGCAGCACTTTGAAGTGGAGCGATTTGGCCATCGGCAGGAACGTATTGATCACCGCCTTGATCGCTGCTTTGCCCTTGGCCGGTTCCATCGGGATGTTGTGATAGACCGCATCGTCGGTAAAGAAGCCGAGCAGCTCATCGACGTTCTTGCGCGGCCATGCGTTGCAGAAATCAGTTACGATTTTTTCAGCTTCGGTTGCCATCGCGAGTTCTCCTATTCGTTATCGAGATAGAAACGCTCTTCGTCCTTGTTATAGCCGAACAGCTCGGCGTAACGCCCCCAGTTCACCATCGTCTGAAATTGACGCTCGGGCTTTTCCGTGGGCAGGAGCATCGCGAGGTGCTCGAGCACTATTTCCCTGGAAAGCGACTTATCCTCCTGCCCATGCAGGAGACGGATGAAATAGCTGAAAAGGCTGTGCTTCTTCAATTGCTCGCGCAACATGAGCTTGCGCTCGTTGATATTTGCTTCGAGAAATTTTTTGCCGAGCGGCTCGAGCACGACGTCGCCGGCCGGCGTCGACACGAGGCTCAGAATTTCCCCGGCCTTCATCACCTTGAGCAAATCGCCGAATTTGAAATTGAGATCGCGCGCGATTTTGTAGCCGTCTTCGCGGCCGCCGCGATCGTCGAGCAGCTCGAGCAGGCCGAAGACCAGCGTCAGCCCGGCATCGGGAAGCGGTGTTATTGAAGGGGCAGCCATCAGCCTTTTTCCTCGATCAGCGAAAAGACCTGGTCGGTCAATGCGTTGAACGCTTCGGTGCGGCGGTCGCGCGGCCGCGGCAGCTCAACCTTGAGGTCCCTGACGACGCGTCCCGGGCCGGCCGCCATCACGATGATCCGATCGGCGAGCTCGATTGCCTCTTCGATGATGTGAGTGACGTGCACGATATTTTTCACCGGCATGTCGGGCGACTGCCAGATGTCGAGCAACTCTTCGCGCAGCGTAATCGCGGTCAGGGCGTCGAGCGCGGAGAACGGCTCGTCCATCAGGAGCACCTTGGGCTCGACCGCGAGCGCGCGCGCGAAACCGACCCGCTGCTTCATCCCGCCCGACAGCTCGCGCGGGTATGCTTCTTCGAAACCGTCGAGGCCGACCTTGTCGATGTAGATACCGGCGCGCTTTTCGCGCTCTGCCGGCAGCAGTCCCTGCGCTTCGAGGCCAAGCTCGACGTTGGCCTTGACCGAGAGCCACGGCAGCAGCGCGAACGATTGAAACACCAGCGCGCATTCCAGATTGATCCCATCGACTTGCCGTCCGCGATACAACACCTGTCCCGTAGTCATCGGCACGATGCCGTTGATGATCCGCAGCAGCGTCGATTTGCCGCATCCTGAGGGCCCGACGATCGCGACGAACTCGCCCTCCTCGACGTCGAAGCTGATGTCGTTAAGCACCAGCAGCGTGCCCTTGGCATGCGCGAAACTTTTCGAGATGTTTTTGAGCTCGAGGAGGGCCATGGGTCAGATGAATCCGAGTCGCACATAGTCAGGCACGTTTCGTCAGTAGTCCAGCCGGTATCGCTCCGTCGCAAGGTTATACAAGGGCCGCCACATCAGGCGGTTCAACAGTAGCACCACCGCTATCATTGATAAGAGGCTGAGCAGGATCATCACCCCGTTGCCGGATTTGTAGGTCGCGGCGTCGAGCAGTGATCCGATTCCGAGTACCTGATGGGTCTGCCCGTTGTACACAAAATACTCTGACAGGATTAGCGCGTTCCATCCTCCGCCCCATCCGGTGATGCTGCCGGTTATCAGCGATGGCGTAACGGCCGGTAGTATCAGTTTGCGCCATCGCGCGATACGCGACAGCCCGAACGCTCGCGCCGCTTCCTTCAAATCCTCCGGCACCTGGTTGATTCCCGCGAGCAGGTTGAACAGCAGATACCATTGCATCCCGGTGAGGATGAGCACGATCGACGCAATATTCATCCCGCCGGTGAGCTGGATGAAAGCCGCAACGATCACCGGGAACAGCGCCGTCGCGGGCATCGATCCGACAATCTCCGCGATGGGTGAAAGGATTCGATTGAAGCGCGGATTCTCGCTCGCCGCGAGCGCGCACGGCACCGTCCACGCCAGCGAGATCGCGTACGCGATCGTCATGCGAATCGTCGAGAGGACGATCGCTTCGGGAATTTGTTTCGCGTCTGACGGCCACGGCTGCGATAGGGTCCTCACCAGCGCGATGAAGCCCCGGGCCAACGCCCATAAGGTGAAAATCACGATCGTGCTGATGATCAAGGTTCGCACGATTGCGCCCAGGCGCTTGCTTTGTTCGGGTGTGAGCTGCGGACCGCTGGTGAGTACCTCCAACGCCGTCGCGATGAGCCTGAAGGGGGGCAGCAGGATCGCGCGCAGCCCGCGCGTGACAGCCGGTCCAACCCCGGAAAGCGCGTCGAACATCCCGAGTGATTGGACCGCGCCCGACGATGCCGCGAATTCGTACTTGAACTTTTCCGCCCACGTCGACAGCGGCTGCCACACGACCATATCCATCAACACGATTATCGCGAGCAGGGTGAGCAGGCCCGATGCGAGATCGAAGTTGCGTCCCTTTTCGGACGCCTCCCACAAAAAACTGCCGAGGCCGGGGAGACGATAGCTGGCCGGACCGACCGTGATGATTTCGCACGCGATCAGGAAGTACCAGCCCGCGACCCACGACAGGATCGAGTTGTACACCAGTTTCGGCACGCTGGCCGGCAACAGCAGTCGCTTGAACTTGAGCCATCCGCGCCCGCCGAATGACTCAATCGCGTCCTTCGAATCTTCGGGGATCGTTTTGACCGCCTCGTAAACGCCGAGCGCCATGTTCCACGCCTGGCTCGTGAAAATCAGAAAAACTGCGGCCATCTCGACTCCGAGCCGGCTGCCGTGCGCTAGCGCGACGAAGAAATAAACCGCGGCGGGAAAAAAACCGACCACCGGCACCGACTGTGCAATATCGATCGCAGGAATCAGGATGCGCTCGTAGAGACCGCCGCGCGCCGCCGCCATGCCATAGACGATCGAAAAAATCAGCGCGATGATGTACGCCGCGAGCATCCGGTAGAATGAGCAAAACGCGTAGTATGGAAGTTGCCGGAGCGAAACCGGGACGTTGTGCGGAATCAGATGTTCCGCATGGCTGCGATATGCGAAGAATAGCGCGATGATCGCGGCGAGCGCGAGAAAGGAGAGCGTGCCGTTGATCAAACGGCGCGTATTTATTTCGAACTTGGGCATTGTCGCGTGACCCGAATCTTCCAGCATAGCCGCACAGCCGGTTCGCTCAAGGGCAAATTGCATTTCGGATGCGTTAATTTTGCGGGCCGCGGCGTTGACATCGCGCGGCCGCGGCAATAGCGAGAGCGCAAGAGCGGAAAAATGGCAGGCGTGGAAATTCCAGAAGATCGGTGGCGGCTCGACGACGAACCCCTCGAGCGCGCCGAGCCTGAGCCTGCGTCAGCGGCGCCGACCGCGGAGATCGCCTTCAACCTGAGCCAGGTACGGTTGACCCGCGCCGTTTACGTCGTAACCGCCGAGCATCTCGGATGGTACATCCTCGCCGCGTATGCAATCATCACGCGCACGATCGCTCTGGGAGCGCGTCCGCTCGATCCGGCGCAAGGTACCGACGCGCTCACCAGTTTCCTGATCGCGCAGCACGGCCGCGCTGCGTTCGCACTATCCGATGCGTCGTGGGTGACGATTCTCCAAGGCTGGATCTTTGCCGCGATCGGCGCCTCCGACGCCACCTCGCGAATCGTCGTGACCTTATGCGGTCTGCTGCTAATAGCGATCGGATTTGCGCTGCGTCCAGTCCTTGGGCGGGCGGGAGCGATCGCCTTTGCCGCATTGATCGCGATTTCGCCGAGCGTGGCCTATTTTTCGCTCGGCGGTTCGACCGCGATCGCATCGCTGACCTTCATGATGCTCGCGATCGCAATCGCAGAGAGTATGCGCCGGTGGCCGAACCTGCTTCGCGCAGCAGGACTGGGCGTCGCGATCGCGCTGTGGCTGACGGCAGATCCAATCGGCTACGTGACTGCCTCGGCGATGATCGTGTCGCTGATTCTCGTCGGCGCAGTCGAGGCGGTGCGAATCGATCACCGGCGCTTGCGCATGCGCGTCTGGTGGGATCGGCGTCGCGTGGTCGTCATCGTATGCGCGATGGTCGCGATCGGTTTGTGGCTCATCCTGATCACCGCAGGGTTTCACCGGCCCCTCGTGACCTCGGTCGAATACGAACTGCATGCCGCATTCGCGCCGCCTTTGATTGCCTTTCATCACGCAGTCCACCGGATCATTCCGATTCTCGGGTTCTACGAATTTTTCGTCGTGGCACTCGCGATCGTCGGCGTATTCGCGATCATCTCGCGGCGTATCGGCGATCGGTTTGCGGCGTGGTCCGTGGTGTGGGCGATTATCAGCGTGGCACTGTTTTCGTCAGTGAGCGCGAATCAACCTGACGCGGTCGTGGCAATCATTCTGCCGCTGGCTCTCACCGCCGCTTACGCGATCGATTGGATGCATCGGCTCGAGCGATGGAATTCGATTCGCTACGCGATCGCGGCGGCGGTCGCGCTCACGCTCTACGTTCAAATCACCGCCAACTTTATCTATCCAGCGCCCGACACCAGCGAGGCGTCGTGGCGGCGGCATGCGCTGTTGTTCTGGTCGGTCCCCGTTACCTCGATTAGGACCGTCAAGGAATGCGATCGCGCGCGCAATGCGGCGCCGACCGGCGCGAAAGCCTTCATCCCCGACGATGCGCCCCAGGTGCAATGGTACCTGCGCGATTTCACTCAGACGGATTCGCCCGACGATGCGAACATCGTGGTGACGATCGGCGAAACGCAAAGCGGCGCGGTCCCGGGAAATCCGGACCCGCAGTTTGGTTTCGAGGAATGGTGGAATCCTGATTTCACAAAGCTGACGCCGCTCCGCGCGATCAGATATTTGCTGACCCAGCACGCCTGGAGCGACGTCGAAATTCGCGATCTCGAAATCAACGTAAAACGCCCCGCTCCCGCCCCGTCTCCTTAATCCGGGCCCCCTTCCCGCTCGGGAAGTGCCTCTTACCATCCGGTCCCCCTTGCCGCGAGGGCGCTTGCTCTCTCGCGGTCCGCGCGCGACAACGGAGCGCGGCCTTAATACTGAAAAAACCAATTCTTGCGTGCCGACGGGTGCTTTGCGATAAACTGGCCTGACCGCGCCCGCGCGTACCCCGATCCCGTCCAACTCAAGGAGCATCGATGGATTCTGTCGTCAAATTCCTGGAACCCTACCAACTTCATCCGGTGGTCGATCACTTCACGGTCGCCCTGCTGATTGTCGCGGTGCTGATCGACCTTGTCGCCAGCGCCACACCCACTCGAATCTGGCTTCGCTACACTGCCCTGTTGCTGATGATCCTCGGCGCGCTCGCGGCCGGAGGCTCCTATTTCACCGGTGGGATGGAGGGCGACCGCATCTGGAAAGCGCTGGGTGATCCCGCCAAGGAAGTCCTTAAGCGGCATGATGATCTCGGCATGTATCTCGCGATTACCTTCGGCATCCTCGCCCTGTGGCGAATCATGCTCCAGGCTTTCGGCTTCATGGCCGGTTCGCGTGCCATCTATCTAATCGTGGCCCTGCTGGCGATTGTGGCGCTGGGTTATCAGGGGTATCTCGGCGGCGTCCTCGTGTACGACTACGGCGCCGGCACCGCCCTGATGGCGTCTGCTCCGGTCCCGTCGGAAGGTGCTAGCCCCGCTGCGGAGCCAAGTTCAGCGGGACCAATCCCGACGGTGTCCGTGCCGACTCCGGTAGCAACAGCGACCCCGGCGATGACGATCGCGCCGCCACCCGCAACCAGCCCGAGCAGCATGGCAACACCGGTTCCAACCATTCAGCCGTCGGCCGCCCCAAGCGCCGCGACCATGTGATTCGACCGAACAACAATCGTGATCGGCGGAGGTTTGCGCGTGCGCTTTCTTTGCGCGCCGCCCCTTTCCCGAAAAAACAAGGAGAGTTATGACCAATCGTCTCGGTTTCGGCGTTTTCCTGGCGCCGCATCATCCTATAGGTGAGCACCCCACGCTTCAGTTTCAGCGCGATCTCGAACTCGCCCAATGGCTCGACGATCTTCACTACGATGAGTTCTGGGTCGGCGAGCATCATTCCGCCGGATGGGAGACGATTGCCTCGCCGGAAATGTTTCTGGTGGCGGCGGCCGAGCGCACCAAGCGAATCAGGCTCGGTACCGGCGTCGTCTCGATTCCGTACCATCACCCGTTCAACGTCGCACAGCGCATCGTGATGCTCGATCATCTTAGCCACGGCCGCGCGATGCTCGGGGTTGGGCCCGGTGCGCTGCCGTCGGACGCGGTCATGCTCGGAATCGATCCGATGACGCAGCGGGACCGGATGGACGAGGGCCTCGGAGTCATCATCCGGCTGCTCACCCAGGACGAGCCTTTCACTTACAAGGGATCGTGGTTCGAGCTGAACGACGCCGCGCTACAGATTCGTCCGCTGCAGGAAAAAATTCCGATTGCGGTCGCGTCGACAATTTCGCCGTCAGGGATGAAGACCGCGGGAAAATATGGCGCGGGGGTGCTGTCGGTCGCCTCTTACTCTGAAGAGGGGTTGATGGCGCTGCCGACGCAATGGAATTTCGGCGAGACCTCGGCGAAGGAATTCGGCAACACCATCGATCGCGCCAACTGGCGAATCGTGATGCCGTTCCATCTCGCGGAATCGAAAGAGCAGGCAATGCGGGAAGTCGCGGCCGGACTCCAGAAGTGGCAGAACGAGTACATCGTCGGAATTCTTGGCACCCCGAAGCGGCCGACTTTCCCCGACGGCTACGAGGCCGCCAGGCGGATGAGTGAATATGGCGGCGCAATCTTCGGCACCCCCGAAGACGCGCTCGATCGTATCGCGCAACTGCAGAAACTCTCCGGCGGCTTCGGCACCATCCTGAGTTTCGCGCATGACTGGGCAACCCGTCCGCAGATGATGCGCAGCTACGAACTCCTCGCGCGCTACGTGATGCCGCGATGCCAGGGCCTGATCAAGCCGATAGAAGCATCGGCCGCGCGCGTGACAGCCAACAAGGAAGCGCTGATGGAAAAAGCCGGCGGCGCAATCCTTAAGGCAATCCGCGACTACAACGCAGTGCACCCGAGACAGAAATAATTCTGTCCTCGCTCCCGGCAAGATTCTGCCGCTGCAAAACAAGGAGGAGTCAGAACAATGGTCAAATTCGATCACATGAACCTCCCAGTCACGAACTACCAGGCCTCGCGCGATTGGTATGTCCGCAACTTTGGCTTCAAGATCGAATTCGAAGTCCCCGATCGCAAGACCTCCGCAATCCAGGACGATGCCGGCTTCACGATCTTCGTCTATGAGCAAGGCGCGCAACTGTCCGGCGCAAAATGCTCTCTAACTCTGCAAGTCGATGACGTAGATTCGAAATACCAGGAGCTGCGATCGAAAGGCGTGCCCTTCACGAATCCACCGGGAAAATATTTCTGGGGCTACGGCGCCGAACTCAAAGATCCCGACGGCTACCAAATCCTCCTATGGGACGAAGTCTCGATGAAAGAAAAAGGCGGCTCCAACTAGATTGGCGTGAGTCTCTTGGCTTAGTGCAAGGAAGGAGCCGGGATTCTTCGCTTCGCTCTAGAATGACACTGGAAAAGGAACCTGAGAGCAAAATAGCGTCCTCGCCATTTTGCGATTAATACTGGGTGCAGGGGTCACCCCTGCTGGAACCCACCGTGGGTTCCACATTCAATCCGCTGACAGCCGTTGGCTACGCTGTGGAAACAACGCGGCGCGGCTCTTGAAGCTCTGATCCTCGGAGCACACCATAGATATGTGGCGCGCAAGCCTCGCGCCGCGCCGATGTCAGCCGCTCGTGAAATCATAATCTCGGAACGCGCCACAGACCGAATCGAGGCCGCACGCGCATGGCTCGAAGCGCAGCCGCCGGCCCGCGAAATCCTCGTGATCGCCTCAGTCAAGGAGGCAGCTGACGACCTGGTGCGCGCGTTCGCGATGTCGCGCGGCGCGATGCTCGGCATGCATCGCATGACGCTCAACCGTCTCTGTGGATTGCTCGCCGCCGAGGAACTCGCCGACGCCGGCCTCGCGCCCGCCGACGGACTCGCTGCCGAGGCGGTCGCCGCGCGCGCGGTCTTCCGCCTGGCGCCGACCGGAGCGCTCGCGCATTTCGACTCGGTGCTGAAGCTTCCCGGCTTTTCACGCGCGTTGGCGCGAACGCTAATCGAGCTACGATGGAACAATATCGCCGCCGTCGATTTGCGAGCGCTTGGCGGCGCGGGCGAGGCGATCGCGGCAACCCTCGTCCAGTTCGACGCCGAGCTGGCCGACGCCAAACTGATCGATCGCGCCGGGATGCTGAAAGTCGCGACGCGCGCGGTCCTCGCGAGTGATCCGCCTCGCTTCGTCGGTCTTCCGATCCTGATGCTGGACCCATCGGTGGACAGCGCACTCGACCGCGACTTTATCGCGGCGCTCGCCGCGTGTTCGCCGTCGATCCTCGCGACGATTCCCGCCGGCGACGCCCCCGTTCAAACGATCCTCGAAGATGCGCTCGGCGTGCGCGCGACTGCCCTATCGCCGGGTGCGGACGAAAACCTCGCGCCCTCGCTGGGTCGCCTGCAGACCCATCTGTTCTCCGACACCGCGCCGCCCGAGCGCGACGTTGACGAAACCGTGACGGTGATTTCCGCGCCGGGCGAGATGCACGAATGCGTCGAGATCGCGCGACGAATCGCCGCGGAAGCGCGGCGCGGCGTGCCATTCGATCGAATCAGTGTGCTGCTGCACGACCCGATTCGCTACGCGCCGTACCTGCAGGAAGCGCTCGCCCGCGCGGAAATTCCCGCCTACTTCGCGCGCGGCACGCGCCGCCCCGAACCGGGAGGCCGTGCGATGCTCGCGCTGCTTTGCTGCGCCGCGGAAGATCTCTCGGCGCGCCGCTTCGGCGAATATCTCTCGCTCGCCCAGGTGCCCGACCCCGACCGCCCCCGCGACGACCAGCCCGCCCTCAGTCTCGACGCGGAACTCGTCCCCCTCTCACTTGATTCAGATCTCGAAGTCGAAAACCACGCTGCGAAAGATATTCCCAATGACACTGACGTTTCGGATCCGGTTCCTTTGATCGAGGGAACCGCGCGCGCGCCATGGCGATGGGAGCGACTCATTGTCGATGCGGCCGTAATTGGCAGCGCACAGAGATGGAAGCGGCGGCTCAATGGCCTCGCAAACGAACTAGTCGCAAAACGCAACGAAATTGTCGACGACGACGCGCACGCGGCGAGCCTCGAGCGAAGAATTCTCGACCTCGCGCATCTTGGCGAAGTCGCGATGCCGATTCTCTCGATGCTCGAAGCGGCGCCGCGCAATGCGACCTGGGGCGACTGGCTGAAATTTCTGCGCGACCTGGTTGACCTGGCGATTCGCGATCGAGAGCCGGTGCTTGCCGCGCTCGCGGAGCTCGAGCCGATGGCGCCGGTCGGTCCGGTCGGACTCGACGAGGTGCGCCTGGTGCTGAACGATCGGCTCGGACGCCTCGAAGCGCCGCGCCGCGTTCGCCGCTACGGCGCGGTGTTCGTCGCATCGCCGACTGGCGCGCGCGGCATGGAGTTCGACGTCGTAATCGTCCCGGGTCTCGCCGAGCGAATGTTTCCGCGCAAGCTGACCGAGGATCCGATTCTCTCCGATGCGGCGCGCGTGCGGCTGAGTCCGTATCTCGCGCGCAATGAACGGCGTGTCGGCGCGGAGCGGCTTGCGCTCCGAATCGCGGCGGGCGCGGCTCGTGAGCGTGCGATGTTTTCCTACCCGCGCGTCGATCTCGACCAGGGTCGTCCGCGCGTGCCGTCGTTCTATGCGCTCGAAGTTCTGCGCGCGGCGGAAGGCCGCCTGCCCGGCTTCGATGAGCTCGCGAGTCGCGCCTCTTCGCAGCCGACGACGCGGCTCTCGTGGCCGGCGCCGTCCAATCCTGCCGACGCGATCGATGACGCCGAGTTCGACCTGGCGGTGCTCGACAAACTGGTGGACGCCGATCCGCAGACGACGACTGGCGCGGCGAACTATCTGCTCGACGCCAACGTTCATCTCGGGCGGGCGTTGCGCGCACGGGCGCGGCGATGGCTCCGGCGATGGACGCAGTCGGACGGGCTCGTCGATCCCTACGCGGCGGCGCTGGCGGCCCTGGGGAAGCATCAGTTGTCCAAGCGTTCGTACTCGCCGACCGCGCTGCAGAATTTCGCGGCGTGCCCCTATCATTTTTTTCTGCAAGCGATCCATCGGCTCGAGCCGCGCGAGGAGCCCGAGGCGATCGAGACGCTCGATCCGCTCACGCGCGGCGCTCTATTTGCGGAAGTGCAATATGAAATTCTGTCGGCGCTTCGCGAGCTCGACGTGCTGCCGGTGACGACCGACGACCTCGATGACGCGTCAGGGCTACTCGACGAAAAGCTCGACGAGGTTGCGGCGCAATGGCATGAGAAGCTCGCTCCCGCGATCGAGCGCGTGTGGCTCGACGGAATCGAAAGTATCCGCGCCGATTTGCGCGAATGGTTGCGCCGCGCGGCCGAGGACGCCGAGCATTGGCGGCCCGAATGGTTCGAGCTCGGCTTCGGGCTCCACGATCGCACGCAGGCGGACCCGCATAGCTCGTCGGACCCAGTGGCGATCGGGGGCGGGCTCAGTCTCCGGGGATCGATCGATTTGGTCGAACGAGATCCGAGCGGACGAATTCGCGTCACCGATCACAAAACCGGGAAGGTGCGCGCCGAGAAGAACTTCGTGATTGGCGGCGGCAAGACGTTGCAGCCGGTGTTCTACGCGCTCGCGGCGGAAAGCGTACTCAAGGAAAAGATTTACGCCGGGCGGCTCTACTACTGCACCGCAGCCGGCGGTTACGAAGAGCGAGTGGTCGAAATCAACGACGAGGCGCGGAAAGCCTCGCGAGATTTTGTTGCAATCGTCCAGGAATCGTTGGAAGCAGGCTTCCTGCCCGCCGCGCCGGACGATCGCGAATGCGATTGGTGCGACTACAAGCGCGTTTGCGGCCCTTACGAGGAGCGGCGCTCCAGAATCAAGCCACCGGCGCGCCTCAAATCGCTGAAGAAGCTGCGCGAGATGCCATGACGCCGGCGACTCCGACAATCATATCCGATCAGGCAGTGCGCGATCGGATTCGCGATGACCTTGACGTGACGCTCGTGATCGAAGCCGCCGCCGGTACTGGTAAAACCACCGCGCTGGTGAATCGAATCGTCTCGGTGATCGGGTCGGGGCGCGGCGAGCTGGCGCGGATCGTCGCGGTGACGTTCACCGAGAAGGCGGCCGGCGAGCTGAAGCTCAGGCTGCGCGCCGAAATCGAGCGAGCGCGCCAAAGTACTGAGCATCTGAGCGAAGCGCGCGCGCGTTTCGATCTGGCGCTCAAGCAGCTTGAAGAAGCGCGAATCGGGACCATTCATTCGTTCTGCGCCGACCTGCTGCGCGAGCGGCCGGTGGAAGCGCAAGTCGATCCGATGTTCGAAGTCGCGCCCGAGGACTTGGCGGGCGAGATGTTCGACGCCGCGTTCGAGCGATGGTTCGAAAAAATTCTGGACAATCCCAGCGAGGGGATGCGCCGCTTGCTGCGCAGGCGCGATCTGTCGTCGCGCTCGGGACCGCGGGCGATCGCGCGCCGCGCGGCGCTCGAGCTGATGAACTGGCGCGACTTCGATTCGCCGTGGACGCATTCGCCGATGGCGCGCGATGCCGAGATCGACGCGATCATCGCGGAAGTCGAGGAGCTCGGCAAACTATCCGAACTTGGCGAGGATGACGACTGGCTGGCGAAGGGCCTCGACGCGATCGCACGTCCGGTCGCCGAGGCGACGCGGCTCGAAGCCGTGCGCGGTCGCGACTACGACGCGCTCGAATCGGTGCTGATCGCGCTTTGCACCGGCCGGCGTTGGGATTGGAAGGGATACGGCGGCAGTTTTGGCGAGGTCGCGCGCGAAGACATTTTTCGCCGACGGTCCGAGCTGCACGATCGGCTCCGCAAGTTTCGCGACGACGCGGGCGCCAATCTGGCGCCGCTCCTGCGCGACGAACTGTGGCCGATTGTCGGCATCTACGAAGAAATTAAACAGCGCGCGGGGCGGCTCGACTTCCTCGACTTGCTCCTGGTCGCGCGCAATCTGGTTCGCGACCATCCCGCAGTGCGCGCCGAGCTGCAAAATCGCTTCACTCACATTTTCGTCGATGAATTCCAGGATACCGATCCGTTGCAGGCGGAAATTCTGCTGCTGCTTTCGTCCGCCGATCCCGCCGAGACCAACTGGCTGAGAGTCAAGCCGATTGACGGCAAATTATTTATCGTCGGCGATCCGAAACAGTCGATTTACCGTTTTCGCCGCGCCGACGTTTCGCTCTACCAGGGCGTCAAGCAACTGCTGCTGATGCATGGCGCGCAACTCGAACATCTGACGGTCAGCTTCCGCGCGACGCCCGCGATTCAGACCATGGTCAATGCCGCGTTCGCGCCGCTGATGAGCGAGGAATCGGGCACGCAGCCGCGTTATGCGCCGTTGACGCCGTATCGCGCGGCGCCCGCGACGCAACCGTCGATCGTCGTGCTGCCGGTGCCGGAGCCGTACGGCGATTTCGGGCGCGTCGTGAATTGGAAAATCGACGATTCCATTCCAGAGGCGATCGCCGCGTACGCGCGATGGCTGGTGCATGAAAGCGGATGGACGGTGACCGAGCGCGAGGCGCCCGACCTGCGCGTGCCGATTCGTCCGCGGCATATCTGCATCCTGTTTCGCCGGATGAATTCGTACGGGCGGGATATTACCCGGTCGTATCTGCGCGCGCTCGAAGCGCGGCATTTGCCGCACGTGCTGGTCAAGGGCGGATCGTTCAACGAACGCGAAGAAGTACTCGCGCTGCGCAATCTTCTCGGAGCAATCGAGCGGCCCGACGACGAGCTGATGGTCTTCGCCGCGCTGCGCGGTCCGGTGTTCGCGCTCTCGGATGCCGCGCTGCTCGAATTCCGCACGACTATTGGCGGTCTGCACCCGTTCCGCAAGCTGCCCGACGATCTTCCCGCCAGTCTTCAAGAAGTGAAGGGCGCGCTCGAGGTCATTAAGAGTTTGCATCGCGGGCGGAATCGACGGCCGATCGCGGAGACGATCGCAATGCTGCTGGCGACGACGCGCGCGCATGCGGGGTTCGCGATTTGGCCGACCGGCGAGCAGGCGCTCGCGAATATCATGCGGATAATGGACCAGGCGCGGCGCTACGAAGCGCGCGGCGGCGCCACGTCGTTCCGGGCATTTGTCGATGAACTAGAAGCGCGCGCCGAGCGCGACGAGGCGAGCGAGACCCCGATTGTCGAGGAAGGCACCGAGGGCGTACGCATCATGACGGTGCATCGCGCGAAGGGCCTCGAGTTCCCGGTCGTCATCCTGGCCGATATCACTTGCAACGAAACTCGCGAGAACGCGTCGCGGTATATCGAGCCCGCATCGAAGCTGGCCGCAATGGAACTAGCCGGATGCGCACCGCGCGAGCTGCAGAAGCACGCGGCGAAGGAGCATGACCGCGACGTCGAAGAGTCGATCCGCCTGCTTTACGTGGCGGTGACGCGCGCGCGTGATTTGATCGTCGTGCCGGCGGTTGGTGACGAAGAATCCGACGGCTGGCTCGCGCGCCTGAATCCCGTGGTCTATCCGTCGCAAACCGAGCGGCGCGACCCAATCTCGGCGCATCCTGCGGGAT
This sequence comes from uncultured delta proteobacterium, assembly GCA_963794325.1. GTDB lineage: Bacteria > Desulfobacterota > Binatia > Binatales > Binataceae > Binatus. The sequence continues at coordinate 1,176,164 of CAWCDG010000004.1, forward strand.
GCCCTGAATTCGGCGACGACAGCGTGCTGACGCGGCCGCCGAAAGCGCCGGGCAAAGTGAAGTCGGTGGCGCCGGGATTACATCGCGCGCAAAAGGGCGACCATCAAATCGTCTGGTGGGATCCGCGGCTGCTGATTCTCAACGTCGAAGAAAAAATGGGGCTGCGGCAGGACAAGCTGCTGCAAGCTGACGAAAACAAACTGGCGTCGGATCGCGGCGTCAAACTCCATGGAGAGTGGAGCGCAAAGCGCGCGGCGATGCTCGCGATGGGAACGACTCCGCGAATGAACGTCGCGACGGCGACCGAACTGGCGCTTGTGGCGCCGACCGACGGCCCAGCGTCTGGCGAAACAATTGTGATCGAAGAGACGCTTCGCGATCGCGGCCGGCCGCACGGAAAGCGCTTCGGCTCGCTGGTCCATCTGACGATGCTGCGTGCGCCGTTCGACGCCGGCGGGATCGAGATCCGCAAGATCGCAGCCAGCGCCGCAAAGATGATCGGCGCGTCCGACGACGAAATCGCAGCGGCGGCCTCTGCTGTAGCATCCGCGCTCAAATCTCCGTTGATGCGTCGTGCCAAAGCCGCGGATACGGTGATGCGCGAATGTCCGCTGATGATTCGCCTTGAAGACGGTACCGCAGTCGAAGGAATCGCGGACCTCGCGTTTGCGGAAAGCACCAACGACGGCGTCGTTTGGACGGTCGTCGATTTCAAAACTGACATCGAAGTTGCGCCCCGCCTCGACGAGTACCGCACCCAGATTCGGTTCTACGTGCGCGCAGTGAGAGAGAGCACCGGGCGTCCGGCCAGCGGCGCGATTTTGTGGATCTGAGGGAAGGGTAAATCACTTTATTAAATGTGAAACCCGCGATGGGTTTCACGCTTCCTTCGGCAGGGGTGACCCCTGCACCCAGTGAAAAGAAATCGCAAAATGGCGAGGACGCCTCTGAATACCTCGCCCGTTATTTTACGGGAGAGGAGGCCGGCGGGCGCAGCCGCCGGTAGGTGAGGGTGCTGGGCTACATCCGAAAAGCTCGCGCGCTCGCTCTTTGTGTAGTTCCGTCCTTGTGTCATTCAGAGCGCAGCGAAGAATCCCGGCTCCTTGCTGGGAGAGGTAAATCGCGCGCTTGGTGCTCGCGATGAATTTGTGCTGAAATCCCGACCGCGAGGGAAATAGCGATGACAATCGACATTATATATGGCGAACGCGCGACTACCGGCGTCGATGCTGACGCGACCAGTGGCGGTTTGTGGCTCAGTGGCGACGATCTGAAACGCGTCAGTGGATGGGAGTTCAAGCCGCAGGGATTCTGCAAGGGCGATGTATGCGTGCCGACGCCCGCTGCGCGCAAGAGCGAGTTCGTCGATCGCAACCGTTTCAATCTCGCGGCGCTGGCGAATTTGCTGGGACAGCCGGTCGTGCCTGACGAGCAGCATCATGCATGGTGTATCGGCGAGGCCGCGTCGGAGCGCAAGCGTATGTTGACCTCGCTCGACGCGCCGGATTTCACCCTGCCCGATCTCGACGGCAAGATGCATTCTCTGTCCGACTATCGCGGCAAGAAAGTTTTCGTCGTCTCATGGGCGTCCTGGTGAGGATGCCGCTTTGACCTGCCAGTCTGGCAGGCCCTCTACGAAGAACTCGGACCGAAAGGATTCGTGCCGATCGCGATCGCATTCGACAGCGGCGGTATCGCCGCGACCGAGCCGTGGATCAAGGCGGCGAACCCTACCTACCCATGCCTCATCGATCGACAGCATCTCGTCGCCGAGCTTTACGACATGGTCAATGTGCCTACTGCCGTCTGGATCGATGAGCGCGGCAAGATAGTCCGCCCGAGCGAGCCTGCCGGCGTCACGGACGCCTTCCGAAAGATGGATCACAAGAACTTTTCGATTCCCGCCGACGCGATGAGCGAGTTGCAGGCCAAGCGCAAGGCGTACCAGGAGGCGCTCCGCGATTGGGTGGCAAAGGGACCGAAAAGCCGCTTCGCACTCGACGAGGCCGAAGTGCTCAAGCGGACGCATACCCCGGACGATGCTCACGTCCGTGCGGCTGCGAATTTCAGACTCGGCGAATACCTTTTCGAGAAGGGACACGCCGAGGCGGCGCAGAAGTACTTCGAGGAAGCCAAGCGGCTGCGTCCGGAAAGCTGGAACTACAAGCGGCAAGCATGGGCGCTCGAGGATCCGATGAAGGCAGGCGGTCCCGAGTTCTGGGCCGCAGTCGATTCGCTGGGCGAAGGAAAGTACTACCCCGGCGCGGAGGATATATAGGGAAGGGTAAATCACTTGATTGAATGTGGAACCCGCGGTGGGTTCCACACCTCCTTCGGCAGGGGTGACCCCTGCACCCAGTAATAGGAAAGATGCGGGACTTCGTCCCTGTTAGAAAGGGTTAAGCGAGGAGGCATCGCGAATCTTACCTCGCCCGTTATTTTACGGGAGAGGCGGCTGGCCGCATCGCGGCCAGCGGTGAGGGTTCTGGGGTCAAGATGCATGCGCGCCGCTTCGGAACTGACTTTGCACAATCGCGAAATACTCGTCGTCGGATATGGATCGCTCCTCAGCGGCTATGGCCTGCTGGCGGAGCGGCGTGGTGGCGCGAGTCGGCTGGTGGCGCGCGACGTGCTCCCAATTTCGATTCACAACGCGCGCCGCGGCCTCGCCAAGCCGTCCAGTCACGGCAAGTATCTCGCGATGGATATCGAGCCTGTCGATCGCCGCATTCCGATGAAGGCGTCGCGCACGGCGGACGGCGCAGCAATTGGCGGCCTGCTGCTTACCTTCGATCGCGAATACGCACCGCTCATTGCCAGACGCGAGGAATATGATCCTGACGCGTTCGCGAAGTTGATCGGGCTTGCAGATCGCGCGGGTCAGCCTCTCGGCGAATTCCTGATGGCAATCGCAATCGAGATCGATCTGCTCGCTTATCGGATCGCGTTGCGTGAGATGCTCGACTACACGTCGCCGGGGTACATTTTCCATCCGATAGAGATCGATGACGGCCGTGTCGCGATAATCGCAATCGGTTCCGGATTCGACGGCAGCGGCGATCCGGAGATTGTTTCGCGCCGTCAGCAATACAAGATGGATCGCCTGCTGACGCTCGACGAATCGATGCGCGTCGAAATCTCCGGTTTCGATCGCGCCGGGCAGATAGGATACTACGCAGAGTGTCTTCTCGGCGGATTGCACGGTGTCGATGTGGGCGATTTGGCATCAGGATTCGATCCCGATGCTGATTGGGGGCGTGACCTCGCGGCGCATCTCGGGCCGATCGCGGCCGGCGAGCGCGAGCGGTTTATCGAGGCGACGTCGCTCGATGCGGCGCGGTACGGCGAGCGGTTTTCTTCGAATCGCGCGGCGAACCTTGAGGCGCTGCTAAAACTGGCGGGCGTTGTATAGTGATCAGCGACGAGTCGATGGGATCGAAAGCCAATTTTTCAATCCATGTCGCGAAAGAGAATCTGAAATTCTCGGCCGCGCATTTTATCGCCTACCCCGGATTCCGCGAACCGCTGCATGGCCATAATTACCAGGTCGGCGTGTATGTCGAGGGGCGGCTGGCGAAGACCGGCTACGTGATCGATTTCGGGCTGATCAAAAAGCTGACCAAGGAGATCGTCGATCGTCTCGACGAGCGCACGATCATTCCGGGTAACAGCGATTGCCTGACGATCGACGGACCCCGCGACGGCGTAGTGCGAATCCGCTACGAGCGCGACGAGTTCGTGCTGCCTGCTGCCGACGTGTGTATCGTGCCGGTCGTGCATAGCTCGGCTGAGGAGCTCGCACGCTACATCTGGGACGAGTTGGCGACGGCACTGCGCGCGCGAGGCGCCTTGACCGAAGTGACGACGATGGAAATCTCGGTGGCCGAGGGTCCGGGGCAGTCCGCGCATTACCGCAATTCGACGGCCAGCGGCTAGTCACGTTCCTTGCGTAACAATTGCGGCGAGTTTCGTTAGGCCACGCTGTTCACCCACAGTCTTTGTCCTGTTAACTACGTGCGCGTCGTGAGACCATTCCCGACGTAACTCCGCGGTTCGCCATCGCGCGTTACGAAAAGTACCGATCAGTGCCGCAGCAATCAAAAATATCAGAGCGGGAGACTCCGTTTGCGGTCGAGCAGGCGTTGATCGGGGAGCATCCGGCGATCGTCAAGCTTCGCGCGTTGATCGAGCGTGTCGCGCCAACCGAGGTGACAGTGCTGGTCACCGGCGAGAGCGGCACCGGCAAGGAAGTCGTGGCGCAGGCGATTCATACATTGTCACTGCGCAGCAATCAGCCATTTGTGCCGGTGAACTGCGCGGCGATTCCGCACGATCTGCTCGAATCCGAAATGTTCGGGCATGAGCGAGGCGCGTTCACCGGCGCGGCGGGATCTCGTCATGGGCTCCTGACGACCGCCGATCGCGGCACAATCTTTCTCGACGAAATCGGCGAGATGCCTAATGGGTTGCAGGCGAAGCTCCTGCGCGTGCTGGAAGATGGAGTGGTCCGTGCCGTCGGTGCGGACCGGTCGACTCGGGTCGACGTGCGCGTTATCGCGGCGAGCAATGTCGATCTGGCAGCCTCGGTGGCCAAGGGCACGTTTCGTGAGGACCTCTTCTATCGGCTGCAGGTCGTGCCGATCGTGATTGCGCCGCTGCGCGAGCGGCGTTCCGATATCCCGCTGCTGACTGAGCACTTTCTGGAGCGTATTCGCGATCGCCCGCCCGGGCGTGAACTCGCAATCAGCCGCGAGGCGATGGTCGCGTTGTGGTCGTACGATTGGCCCGGCAATGTCCGCGAGCTCGAGAATATGATCGAGCGGTTGGCGATTCTGTGCGAGGGCTCGACTATCGACACGTCGATTCTTCCCGAGAGCCTGGTGGCGAGCGCGCGGCCCGCGACACCTCCGATCAAGGTCAAGCTGACTGACGGCGGAGTTAACCTGAACAACTTGGTACGGGAATTGGAAGGTAGATTGATAAACGACGCGCTCAAGCAAACCGCGGGGAACAAACAGGCGGCGGCGCGGCTGCTCGGACTCAAACGGACGACCTTTTCCGCGAAGCTGAGGCGTTGCGGCGTGATAGCCCCGGCGTCTTTGGACGAAGGCGAGGAAGACTAGGGCGATCAGGGATTTGTATGGATGAAGCAATCAGGCCGCCACAGATAATGGTGGTTGACGACGATCAGGACACCGTCGCAATCCTCGCGCGCCATTTGCAACGCGAAGGCTTTGTCCCGATAGAGGCCAACTCGGGCGCACAATGTCTCAAACTGGTTCATGAAAACGAAGTCGACGTGATTCTGCTCGACCTGATGATGCCCGGGATGGACGGCTTCGAGGTCGTCAAGGCGCTCAAGGACGATCCCGTAACTGCCGAAATCCCCATCATCATGATCACCGCGCGCGACGACCTTGATGCGCGCGCCGAGGGGATGCGCCTTGGGGTCAGCGACTTCCTCGCCAAGCCTGTATTCCGCCGCCAACTCGCAAGCCGGGTGCGTGCACAGCTTGACGTAGTTGAGACGTCGCGCAACGCCAGCGCAGCGATGGATCGCCTCGAAGCGGCAAGAAAGCACCGCGCGCAATAGACCGCGCTCTCGACTTCGACGACACGCCGCCGCACCGAACGGTTCCAAGTACCTCGATGGATTCCTCCTATCCGGTTCCCCTTCCCGCTCGGGAGGGTCTTTCCCTCATCCGGTTCCCCTTCCCGCTCGGGAAGAAGTTACTCTCCAGAGTCCGGTTCCCCTTCCCACTATGGGAAGGGGTTAGGGGTTAGGTGTCGGTTTGCAACAGGTTGTCCGGGGGAAGGCGCGAGATAGGAGAGCGGCCGCCGATGCCGCGATGGGGGCGATGATGGTTGTAGGAATGGAGCCATGGGCGGAGAGCGTCGGCGCGTTGTTGAGAGTGATCGTACGGCCGCGCGTAAGCTCATTCGCGCAAAGCGGTCTGGATAAAGCGTTCGGCCTTGCCATTGGTGCGCGGGGTATAGGGACGGGTAAAGCTGTGCCGCATCCTGCGGCTGCGGCACAGGGCGCCAATAAGGGAAGAACGGTAGGCGGAGCCGTTGTCAGTCATGATGCGAGCGACCGAGATCCCCAGGGCCTGGAAGTGATCGAGCGCGCGCACGAGGAAGGCAGTGGTGGTCTCTTTGCGCTCGTTGGGCAGGACTTCGGCGTAGGCCAGGCGCGAATGGTCGTCGATACAAACGTGGGCGACTTCGAAGCCGGCACCGAGACTACGCTTTTGGTGAGTACCAGTGATGCGCGAGCCGACGCGGTGGAAGCGGCCCAGCTTTTTAGTGTCGAGATGGAGCAGGTCGCCGGGCGCGGCGTACTCGTAGCGCTGGATGGGCACCGGCGGATCCAACGAACTCAGCCTGGACAGTCCGGCCCGCTTGAGCAGCCGGCTTACGGTGGCGATGCTGAGCTCGAGTTGTGCGGCGATGTGCTTCATCAGCATCCGCTGGCGGCGCAGTGCGAGCACCTGCTCGACCACTGCCAGTGCGGTAGGACGATGCAGCCGGTGAGGGCGCGAGCTGCGGTCGGCCAGTCCGGCCGAACCTTCGCGGGCAAACCGCGCCGCCCACTTGCGCGCGGTCTTCTCGCACACGCCCATCGCCGCCGCGACCATTCGCGGTGGTTCGCCCGTATTAGCCCGCCTGACCAGTCCGGCTCGACTAAGCGGCGTGGTGCGCGCATTCTGATGAATGTCCATCCGGGGAGACCTCCTGAGTCGGTGTTGAGTTTCGCAGCTTTCACCTTCCCAGCGTCCTCCCGGAAGGACAACCTATTGAAACATCACAGTTAGGTTGCCTGCATCATCCACAACTCTAATAGCCGCAGCGCGCGCGCTGCATCGGCGCGTTGCCATCCCCTGATACGTTCGACTACTAATTAATCTTCGACGGTCGCTGCCAGCGATCATCGTTCGGGATGAGAAGGAGAATTCGCGATGAACGGTGACAGCCGAAAACCGCAAGCCAACGTGATTGCGGCCCTGACCTACCTGCTGGGCTTCGTCACAGGCATCATTTTTCTGTACCTCGAGCCCTACAACGAGGACGAGTTCATCCGCTTTCACGCCCGACAGTCGATCGGTTTCTCAGTTGCGTGGTTCGCTATTCACATTGTCCTCGGCGTCTTCATCGCGGTGCTGCCGCATGGATTGGGCGCGCTGTTCAATTTCATCCTGACCCTGATCGACATCGCGCTCGCCGTGTTTTGGGTTGTGCTCATGTACAAAGCGTACAATGGCGAGCGCTACCGAATCCCCGAGCTCGCCGACATCGTCGACAGCATCGCCGGCACCCCCGCGTCCTAGGATTCATCCCAGCAAATTCCGGTTCCTCTTCCCGCGAGGACCGAAAAAAGGCGGTAGGGTTAGGTTGCTGATGCCTCTACTTGTTCGACGTCGTCGTGCCCGCGACCTTTTCTCCGCCCTTCGCGACCGGCGCATCCTCAGCCGCCTGCCCATTGCCGTCCGCAGTCTTTTCCGCCGCGTCTTCCGCGACGGGCACCACTTGCGACTGGATATTCGCGATACCCTGCGCCGCCAGGCGCAAGCCCGGCTCGCGGTTGATCGCATCGAGCACGCGCCGCGAAATTTCATCGGTGATTTGCGGCGCGGTGTAGGTCTCCGCGGGATACCGGATAACTATCTCGAGCCCCGACTGACTCAGATGCAGCCGGCTCTGCGGTTTGGGCGTTTCGAGCATGATATTGAGGTCGCGCTCCAGATGCCGGTAGTCGCGCATCACGCGGTCGCGGTAGCGCGCGAACACTTCGTCGACCGCGTCGAGCAAGCGCTTCTCCGCCAGCCGGTAATCGACGTCGGGCGCGAGCGTGAGCCGCACCTCGTTCCATACGAAGCTGGTGCCGGGCGCCTGCTTGAAGAAGTTGCCCGACGGCTGAAACACGATCGCGTTCGAGAACACCGCCACGCGCCCGGTGGGCTCGCGATGCGTCCCCGTCCCGCCCAATTCCATCAGCGAAAGTTTCACCAGCCCGATATCGATAACGTCTCCGGTCACGCCGCCGATTTGGACGCGATCGCCGGCTTTGATTCCGAATCGCCCGATTAGAAAGAAGTAGCCGGCGATCGACAGGATCACGTTCTGCAGCGCTACCGCGATACCCGCGGCGGCAAATCCCACCACGGTGGCGGCCGATCCGATCTCGTCGGAAAAGTTGACCATCAAGATGGTCACGATCAGCATGCCGAGCACGAAGCGCCGCGCCGCCATCACCTGCCCGCGGCGCCGGATATCGCTGACGTAGCGATTGGTGATCCATTTCCACACCAGCGATCCGAGGAAAATCACCAGCAACGAGGCGGCCAGCACGCTCAGGCGAATCAGCAGGCTGCGGAATTCCTTGTTCCAGCGCTGTTCGATCGCGCCGTGCCATCGGCCGACGTTGTTGGTGTAAATCCCCAGCAGCACGATTTGCTTGCTGAGCGGCAGCGCGATTGCGCTCAGCATCTTGTGCTCGTCGAGCAGGCCCTCGAACGAAGTTTTCTGATTCTTGAGGGTCGCGACGTCGAAGCCGCCGGCTCCATTCGCCAGCGCTTTGCCACGCGTGTCCAGGCCGCCGATCAAGCCGATGATAGATTTGCGGACATCCGCGGCGCGCGCCGACAGCCCCTGCGCGAGCGCGATGTTCTGTTCCAGGGCGTCGAGCTTGTTGCTCAGCGCGAACAGGTCGGAGACGAGGCTCAGAATCCCGGTCGGCTCAGCCCGCACCGGGAGACCAGTGTCGGCCGCCAAGGTAATCGGTTTCTTGTTGGCATCGGGAATCGAATGCTCGAGCTCGTCTATCTGGGCGGCGAGCGTGCTGGTCTGATCGGGCGACGCACTCCCGCTCTCGAACTGAGCGAGCGCGTTCAGCGCGTCGACGCGCGCCTGGGTGAGGTCGAGCTCGTTCTGCGCGCCCTGAATTTCGGAGGCGATCGCAGCGCGCTGTCGCGCCGGCGCTTTCGCCAGGCGAGCTTGTAAATCCTTGATACGCGCGCGGAGCGCGTTATCGGCGGCGTCGAGCGTCGCGGCGTTCTGCGCGATATTGCCCAGTGCCGCGGAGCCGGGCGAGTTGCCCGGCCCGGCGATCGCGCCGGCAGTCGGGTTGGTCTTGGCGATAAACGCAGCCTGCGCGCGCGCAGTCTCGAAGGCCAGGCGCAGAACTTCGGCCGCCGTCTGGCGGTCGTTGGCGAAGAATAAAGTCTCGTCGGGATCGCGCACGAGTTGCGCTTCGCTGCCGAGATGCCCGTACCAGTTGATCACGTCGGTGAGGTACGCGATGACGCTGTGTGCGTCGAGCGGCAGCGCGCGCGATGCCGCCGCAGGACTTGCCGCAGCCTGCGGCTGCGGCGCGCCCGTCGCGACGACCGACGGCGCGGCCGACGCGCTCTGCGCGCCGGGCGTCGCCTTCGAACTCTGCGCAAACGCAGGCGCAATCGCGATTGCTGCGGCAATCGCAAACACGCCTGCCACCAGCAGGCGCAGGCTTATCGAGAGACTCGAAATCTTGAGAAATCGCATCGCGGCTTAGTCCGGATCTGGCGGGAAAGCCAAAGAAAAACCTTACCATCGCCGAACCGATAGTTCGATTCCCCTCTCCCCACGTGCGGAGGTGTCACGGACACGCGGTCGCCGCGCGCTGCCCTCGAAAAAACTTCTAACAGGGACCCTACGAGTACTCAGGGTAAACTCCGTCCCGCATCTTTCTTAATTCTAAGGTGCAGGGTTTAACCCTGCCCAAGGAAGTGTGAAACCCACGGCGGGTTTCACGTACGATTCTTCGTCCCGCGCTCAGTACCCGACAGGCACGGCGGCGCTCGCGTCAGGCGCCAAGTCCGCGTAGCGCGCGGGCGGTGTCCATGGCGTCCCGAGCGCGTCGAACTCGCGCATCAGCGCGTCGATATCCTTGACGTTGGCGGTCTTGCGAATCAAATCGCGGACCATCACCGGCCGCTCGTTGAGGCGCTGACGCACCATCGTGCGAATTCCGCGATTTGCCAGATCGTCCACAACCTTGCGCCCCGAGATTGGCTTGCCGTCGAGCGTGAGCAGCGTGCGCGCCTGGATTTCGGACAGCGCGGTGCGCAGATACTCGACATGCGGCGCCTCGTCGGAGCGGATGTAGCGCACCAGATTGGCGGCGTCGTCGGGCGCGTCGGAGACTTCGGGATCGGAGAGAATCTCCTCAGCCCAGGCGAACGTCGATGCGGCAAAGACCTCGATCGCGAGCACATTTGCCATGAAGCGAATCAGCCGCTCGACCGGCTCGCCAAGCTCCGGAAACATCGCGACCGGCTGCCCGCCGCGCCGCGCGATAATCGCCGCGTAAATTTCGGGCGAGATAGCAGGATTGGACAGCGCCGCATCGCGCGCCGCGTCCCACATCTGGCGATGCCCGCCCTCTTCGCTCCATCCCGCTTCGTCGCGCGCATGCGCCTCGAACAGCCCGCTCGCAAGATGCGCCAGCGCAGTCCCCTCAGTATCCTCGCGGATAAAGGTCTTGAGCGGCGGCACCGGCAACTCACGAATCATCGCGCCAAACCCCTCGACGATCGCGATCTCCGACAGCCATCGCACCATCGGCTCGCGCACCCCCGACCGGAGCAAAAATTTCACCTGCGCAACGTTGGGTACCTGCGGCGAGACGGTATCAGCCGGAATCTCAAACAGCGCCGTGCCCGAAGTAGCAACATGCTGCTCCTGCCACGCACGGATAGCCGGCACGCGATGAGCGGTGCGCGGCGACCGATAATGCCCGTCCGCATCAAACCCGCCATGACACTTGACGCCCTTAACAATCAGAGGCTCGCGAGTATCAACATTGGCAAGAATTTCGTCGGTGGAGAAGTTCAATCGAGATTCATGAGGCATGGATAGGTCACCGGTTTCGTGTGTTAGATGGAATGCCGCGAGCATTCAGCGCCTCGCGACCACTCGCCTAACATACGTTAGGTTCCTGAAAATGAGTCAACGAGAGTCGACCAATCATGATTTGATAGTGTAGTGCTGATCAAAAATCTGCACGATATTCGGATTATAGAAGTTCTTTTTTGAACTCTTCGGATTTCCGGGATCCAATAGTCGCGTCTTTATGTAGCGCGGATCTGTAAGCAATGACTTTCGAATCTCGTGATATTTCGAATCAGCCTTGAAATCTATGTATTTTCTCGAAAGCCTTTTGGTAAGCTCGTTGTAATCCCACGGGTAGGTCTTCCTGATATCCTCTTCGCTTATATTCACATGCGGAGCTGATGGATCTGTAGTAATAAAAACCTCAGCGGTCGGATCAATCTTTGACCGTTGAAAAGAAAGGTTCACCTTCAACGCCACATGGTAGTCCGGGTCGGCGGCGTCAATGTTCTCCTGAGTGAGTTTGGTTAGGAATGCGACTAATTTCCTTTCGTCGCTTGTCACAGATATGAGCGTTGCTGAGCTTTGACCGAGAAACCCGATTGGCATGAGGAACAGGTTGTATCTGGATAGATCTCGCTTGAACCAACTCTTTGCTAAGGTGATGTAGTTGCGGACAGCGGCTGTCCCAATTTCTAGCACCTGCTTGGCAAGTTGAGCTCCGGCGTTCATATAATGCGACGCATTGTCACGAATTTCGAGGAGCGCGCTGAGATTTGCTTTGAGGGCCGGATCTAATCGGGATGAAGCGTTCGAGTCCAATGCAACGATGGCCCGTCCCAGCGAGACCGTAGCGGCGGTTCCGGATCGATTCATTTTAACGTATCGTTTTTTCGACGGAGATCCGTCCTTTTTCTGACGGGTTTCCGTCTCATAGATTGACCTAACGTCGTTCTTATTTTCTTCGAGAATCTTGGCCTTCAACAGAAGTTCCCAAGCGTTTAGTGCCAGCAGGGCGAAGGTTTCTTCGCGACATTTGAAGTCCGGCTTATTGTAGATCTCAATGGCAGCGATTATGGCTGCTTCAGATTTTTCTAATAATTGGATTGATCTTCTTCGCATAGGTTCGTGTTCTCAATGAAGGAACTATGACGAACCGAGAGAGGGACTACTAGATGGACGTGTGGACTGATTGTTAACGGTACTTGGAGGCCATTTGCCCCTTGGTCGAATTGGAGCTTCACGCTTCTTTCGGCAGGGTGTCTGATTCCCTCCCACGTTCGTCGGGGAGGGTTAGGATGGGGAAAATTTGCGGCGCGATTGTCTGTTGCGCCGTACATTCTGAATCGGAAAATGTTGTCCCCCACCCGACGCTCGAGGACGAGCGTCGGCCTCCCCCCACGAACGTGGGAGGCAAGATCCGGGATTCTTCGCTACAGCAACTTTCGCTCTAGAATGACACAAAAACCGAGTGACCATTTCCAATGACCCTGCTAACAGGGACGCCGTCCCGCATCTTTTTCTATCACTGGGTGCAGGGGTCACCCCTGCCCAAGGAAGCGTGAAACCCACGGCGGGTTTCACTGTAATCGATTAGGGTTCAATGCGTGGCCGTGGTCGCGATAACTGGCAGGCCTTCGCTTGGCGCGAATGCTATGCCGCGGCGGGTGGCGCGCGCTTTGTAGCCATCCACCGGCTTCAATTCTACTCGCGATAGGATTTCTGCGATTACGATTTTCATTTGGTACGTCGCGAAGGATGCGCCCAGGCATCGGCGGGAGCCGCCGCCGAAGGGGAAGAAGGTGTATGGGCTTTGGCGGGATTCCAGGAATCGGTCGGGGTTGAATTGGTCGGGGTTCGGCCATAGCTCGGGGCGGCGATGCACCAGGTAGATGCATGGTGCGATCGTCACGCCGGCGGGTAGGTCGCGGCCTGCGATTTTCAGCGGCCTTGTCAGTGTGCGGCCGAAGTTTGGGATTACCGGGTCCAGGCGCATCGTCTCGTTGATCACCGCCTCGACATACTTCAATTTGCCGACGTGCGACGCGTCGAGCGGCGCGCCGTTCATTACTGAAACGGTCTCTGCGCGCGCGCGTTCCATCACGTCGGGATGCGTGAGCAGCCGGTTGATTATCCACGCCATCGTGGCTGCGGTGGTTTCGTGGCCGGCGAGCATCAGCGTGTACATCTCGTCGCGGATGACGTTGTCTGGGAGCGGCTGTTCGTTTTCGTAGCGCGCAGATAGCAGCATCGAGAGGACGTCGGCGCGTCCCTCGACGCCCTCGCGTCTCCGCCGCGCGAATTCCGCATACAGGATCGAATCGATCTGGCGCGTCAGCCTGACCGCGCGGCCCCACGGACTCCACGCGCCGGCGTCGATGCGCATCGCGGGCAGCGACAGCAGCGTTCCGAGGCCGCTCGAATAGAGCGCGAACAGTTTTTTCAGTGACGCGCGCAGTTCGGTGCCCGTGCCGTCGTCCGCGAATCCGAAAACCGTCCGGATAATTGTTTCGAAAGTGATCGCGCGCATCTGCGGATGAATCGGGAACTGCTGCCCTCTCGGCCACGACGCGATCACATTGTCCGCCGCGCTGCGCATCGTATCGGCGTGCGACGCTACCTGCTCGCCATGAAAGGCCGGTAGCAGCAGCCGGCGTTGACGCAGATGCTCGGGGGCGTCGAGGAACAGCGACGACCGCTCGCCCATGAACGCACCGAGCGGGCGGTTGGCCTGGCCGGCATGAAGCGCGTCGGCATCTCCGAGGAAAACCTCGCGCACCGCAGCCGGATCGCTAGTAAATACGAACGGCGAGACTCCCGGCACGCGTACGGTGAACCAATCGCCGTAACGCCGCGAGCACGTATCAAGAAATCGAAACGGATTGCGCACAAAGTCGAAAGTCGCGATCAGCCCGGGGCCGGGAGGCAGAATCGATGCAGCCATGGGGAACTTGATTGTAGTGGAACCCGCCGTGGGTTCCACACCTCCCTGGGCAGGGCCGGCCCTGCACCCAGTGAAAAGTGAGAATCGCGGAATGTTGAGGACAACCTTTCTGATTCCCCCACGAACATCGGAGGCAGGATCCGGGATTCTTCGCTACAGCAACTTTCGCTCTGAATGACACAGGGACGGAATGACACAGGAAAAAGAACCTCAGAGCAAAAGGGCGGCCTCGCCATTTTGCGATTAGTACTGGGTGCAGGGGTCACCCCTGCCGAAGGAGGTGTGGAACCCATCGCGGGTTCCACAGGATGACCGCATCGACGCTCTCAGTCTTTTGCATCCCCGCCCTCTGCTTTATACCGTAGGCGAGGATTTCCTCGATGGCTGTTGCGCCTAAAACGATTCCCCCACCGACGCACGAGGTGCACGAGTTTTCCTCGACGCGCAAGTGGATCATCGCGTTCTCCGTGATGCTCGGCACGGTGCTCGAGGTCCTCGACTCCTCGATCGTCAACGTATCGTTGCCGCATATGCAGGGCAGTTTCTCCGCGAGCGTCGACGAGATCGCGTGGGTCGTCACGTCGTACCTGGTTGCTGCGGGAATCATGATCCCGATGACCGGCTGGATCGCCGAGCGCTTCGGGCGCAAGCGCTACTTCGTCGCGTCGATCGCGATGTTTATCTTGTCGTCGGCGCTGTGCGGGGTCGCGCAATCGCTCAACCAGATCGTGTTTTTCCGCCTGATGCAGGGTGCGGCCGGCGCCGCAATGATGCCGTTGTCGCAGGCGATCCTGATGGAGACCTTTCCGCCGCGCGAGCAGGCGATGGCGATGGCGGTGTGGGGAATCGGGATGATGGTCGCGCCGATCATGGGCCCGACCATCGGCGGCTATATCACCGACGCGTGGACCTGGCGCTGGAATTTTTACATCAACGTGCCGATCGGGACGCTGGCGGCGTTCATGGTCTATCGCTTCGTCGATGACCCGTCTTACATGCGCAACTTGCGCCGCGGGCCCATCGACCTGCTTGGTATCGCGTGCCTGTTCGTCTCGCTCGGGCTTGGCGAGATCGTGCTCGATCGCGGCGAGCGCGCCGACTGGTTCACCAGCCCGTGGGTGGTTTACTGCACGGCCGCCGCGCTGATCTCGCTCGCGATTCTCGTGTATCACGAGCTGCACACCGAAGACCCGGTCGTCGATCTCTCGATTCTCGAGAACATGAACTTCACCCTGCCGGTCGTGCTGATAATTTTTCTGACCTTCACGCTGTACGGCACCGCAATTCTGAATCCCATTTTTCTGCAGGAGACTCTCGGCTACACGGCGTCGAAGGCTGGACTCGTGATGGCGCCGCGCGGTTTCGGCACGATGTTCTCGATGATCATCCTCGGCACTTACGCGCGCCGCGGCGGCGACATCCGTCCGCTGGTTGGCATCGGCTTTATCTTCGTCGGAATCGCGATGTGGCGGATGTCGGGGCTGAATCTTGATTCCGATGTGCGGAGAATCGTGTGGCCGACGGTGATCCAGGGAATCGGAACCGGGTTGATATTCCCGGGCTTGTCGGCGGCCGCGCTCAGCTCGATGGAGAAATTCAAGATGGGCCGAGCGGCGAGTCTCTATTCAGTCACGCGTAACCTCGGCGCCGCGATCGGCACGTCGTATCTGACGACGCTGCTCATCCACCGCCAGCAGGTCAATCAGAGCTACCTCGTCGAGCACATCACGGTCTTCACGCTGCCGCATATGCAGATGCCGGGCGGCCTCAACATGGGCAACGAATTCGCGATGGGCCATAAGCACGGCATGGCGATGCTCTACGGGATGGTGCAACGGCAGGCGGCGATGCTGTCGTTCAACGACATCTACCGCGACCTGACCGTGCTGATGCTCATCCTGGTGCCGACGTTCCTGTTCCTCAAGCGCGACACGCGCAACATGCCGGCTGAAGCTGCCCACTAAAAAAATCTTGTGAGAGCGAAAATTTTCTTGATGAACGACGAGCGGCGTCGGGGTCATCGCGCGTGGACGCGAGGATTTGTTCTCTTAATCCTCGCGCGCTCGTCGATCTCGCCGCGATTCATCCAGGCTCGTCGAGACGGGGGACTATCGATCAAACTGTCGCGGATTGCGACAAACCCCAGTCCGGCTTGGAGCATACTGGATCATTTATTCCGAGCTGCCTGCAGCTAGGCTCGTCGAACCGCTGATAGAGCTTCATTAGCGCATCTCATTTTGCACCGGTGGGCACGATCGAAGTGCACGCAAAAAGGGGCACTTGAGCCACCGGTTGTCAAGTTTGGAATCGGATCATTATCGCTCCGACGATATTGCCCGACCTCGGTACGCGCGCTAGTTAAGAAGCCGTCAGTGATCGTGATGGCCTGAAAACGTCGCGCGGAACGCAACGGCCACGTCGGGGGAATTTGACGACCGAGTCGACGCGCGCATTATCCATCGAGCCGCTGCTTGGGATTGAGGTGAGGACGCGGGCAGGCGGGCGGGCATCGCAAAGATGCCGAGCTGGGCTGATGGTCCGATGAAAAGAGCCGGTGCGCATGGCGCAGTTTTGTTTTGGCGCTTTTCGATCTTGCAGCCCTGAAATCGACGCCGCCGCGCGCCGTGGCTGGAATTATTGGCGCGGCGCGATGGCGATAAGAACCATTTCCCGCTCTCCCCGAATCGATTTCTCACCCATCACTCGCAGCTCCAATTCGAAATTTGAAATATCCATCCGACGGCCCCTGACGGTGTCCGGCGGCAAGCCCGCGTGCGCGGCACGCCGACCGGAACTCGAAGCCCTGGGAGGTTGAGACTGTGCGAAACGGACCCCTGGTTCATCGACGCGCCCACGCATCGCGATTTGCCTACGGCGCGCCGTCGCCGTTGGAGCGTCTGCAATCGTTATCGGTATTCGGCAACCCGCGGACGTTCTCGCGTTCGGGACGTAGCATGCCAATCGAGCCGGCTCCGTTGGAGAATCAGCGTTTGCAACTCGGCAGCCGCCTCCCGATTAACCTGCGGCATTTCCTGGCCGAGCAACTGGGCGCCTCGATGCGAATCGAGGACGACTCGATCGTCGCGCTCGAGCCGCGCTCGAATGAAACCTTGATGCGCGAGCTGGCCCGCGCGATTCGACGCTTTTCCGCCGAGCGCGCGCGCGAAGCATGGTGCGAATGTGCGATGGGGCTCGATCGGCTCGAGCGCGAGTTCTTCGCCGCGCCCAGCGAAAATCGCGGACCGGTAGTATTGTGCCTGCGATGCTCCTGCGTGGGCGCCGGCCCCCTCGATCAGCATTGCGGCAGCCGATGTATCGCAGTCCACCTGGGCGCCGAAGTGCGCGCGCAGCAACTCGAAGGCAAATGCGTCGATGGAACCCTTACGCCCGACGCGTTGCATCGCGCAGTCGAGAATTTCCGCCTCCACCGCACCCACGCCGGCCAGCCTCATTATGACCTGGACTGTTACGTAGCCGGCGGCCAGGTAATCTTCACCTGGCGCCCGCTGCCCGCTTAGAGTAAGCCGCGCGACAGAAAGGAAATTTTCAGCCAATCACCATCGCAATGTTGATTCACTGAAAAAAGAAAAAGGTGCTGGATTTCTCCAGCACCTGATTGGCAATCGAAATTTTATTCGGTTACATCGCGGAGGCGCGACGGCGGCGCTGTTCCTTACGGCGGCGGCGCTGGGCCTCGGAACGTTTGCGCTTACGACGGACGCTGGGCTTCTCGTAAAAAGCCCGCTTCTTCATCTCTTTGAAAACGCCCTCCTTGGCCAGCTTGCGTTTGAGCACTCGCATCGCTTGATCAAGAGAGCCTTCGACCCGAATTTCCATAGTCCTCCGTCCGTCCGGTGATTAGCCTGTCGAGTCTAAGTCCGCCTCTGGTCAGAGTCAACCTGCGACGACGCGTCGCAATTCCTCTTCATGCTCGCAATGCCGGTCTGGTACAACAAATCACCTGCGCGGTGGGCGGCATCGACACCGTCGCGGGGGTTGACCCCTGCACCCTGTATTAGGAAGTAGAGGAGCTTCGAGATGGATTTGGGTCTCACCGGGAAAGTCGCGATGGTCACTGGCGCCAGCCGCGGGATCGGTCGCGCGATCGCTCATGCGCTCGCGGACGAGGGCATGTACCTCAGCGTTTGTGCGCGCACGCAGGAGACCCTCACCGAAGCGGTCGCCGCGTTGACCTACACCGGGTCGGCGCCGCGGCCTGCGATGGGATTCGTCGGCGACATCACAAAGGCCGAAGACGCGCAGCGATGGGTCGATGAGACCGTTAAAAAATTCGGCGGTATCGACGTGCTCGTCAACAATGCCGGATCGGCGCGTCCGGGGACGCTCGCAGAGCTGCCCGAGTCAGCATGGCAGGAGCAGTTCGATCTGAACCTGTTCGCGCCGGTGCGGCTGGCCCGCCTGTGCGCCGCGCAAATGGAGAAGCGCCCTGGCGGCTCGATTATCAATATTGGATCGATCTACGGGCGTGAGTCGGGAGGGCCGCTGACCTACAACGCGTCGAAGGCCGCGCTGCATTCGTTCACCAAGATGCTCGCGCGCGAGTTCGCGCCGAAAAATATCCGCGTCAACACGATCGCTCCCGGCTCGATACTCACCGCCGGCGGAATCTGGGAGCAGCTCTTTCGCGAGAATCCAGCGTTCGAGAAGGATTTCATCAGCCACGAGATGCCGGCTGGGCGCCTCGGCCGTCCTGACGAAGTCGCGTACGCAGTCGTGATGCTCGCGTCGCCGCGCGCGAGCTGGATCACCGGCGCAAACATCCCGGTGGACGGCGCGCAGGGACGCTCGATCCTCTGATGCGGTTTTTTCAGGATTCCCTCCTCACTGTTGCGGCCCTTACTTTCATCGGATGCAGCTCGCCGCTGCCGAGCACCGAACTCCCGCCCGCACGGTACATCCAATCTGCGCCGGAATTTCCCGGCTTTCACGACTACCGCGGAATCGTCGATCTTCCGATTAAACAATCGGGGATGGATCAATCCGGAATCGCGGACCTGGCCAAGGCGTCGCAAATCGATTTCGTGTTTCTTGCCGATCACGTCGAGCCGGGCGAGACCGACTTCGGCATCTCCGGATTCACCAACGACATTCTCTTCATCGCGGGCGGCGCATTCGATGTCGCCGGCAGCCAGATAATCGGCGTGAACCTCCACGAGCCGATCAAGCCCAACCTCACGCCCAACGATTTGATTTCGGCGATTCACGACCAGGGCGGGCTCGCGATTGCGGTTGACCCCGCGAAGTTCGCGTCGTCCGAAGACTACGCGCTCGCCGACGCGATGGAAATTTACAGCCAGCGCTCGGCTTGGCTCGCGCAAAGTTCCACCACGCTCTACTTGCGCGCGATTTTTTTCGGCACCGACCATTTCCTCGCGGGCCTCGACCTTCGTCCAGACGCGAATCTCGCGCTTTATGATCGGATCAATTCCGGCGCGCGGGTCGCGATGCTCGCGGGGACGGGCGCGCCTGACAACCTGAACGTCATGGGCGCGAAGGTCGGGACGCTGCCGCAACTTTTTCTCTTCTGCACGACGCATCTGCTGGCGCGCGAGCGTAATACCGATCCGATCCTCGAAGCGCTCCGCCTCGGGCATTCGTATGTCAGCTTCGACTATCTCGGCTACGTCGGCGCGTTCGCGTTTTTCGCGCGCGCCGGAGACACGATCGCGATGATGGGCGATGAAATTCACCTGGCACCCGGCCTGACCCTCAAGACCGAACTGCCCGCGCCGGCCGATCGAATCGCGATGTATCAAAACGGCGCCGAAGTAACCTCAGCCGACAACGCATCGACGCTGGAGTTCGCACCGAAGTCCCCGGGCAGTTACCGAATCGAAGCGTATCGCGCCGGCAAGATGTGGATCCTGTCGAACCCCGTGTACGTGCGCTGAGAGCGCGCGAGACGCGAAGAACTAAATTGAATGTGAAACCCGCGGTGGGTTTCACGCTTTCGGGTAGGAGGGTCCGGGAAATTACCTCGCCCGTTATGTTACGGGAGAGGAGGCCGGCCGCATCGCGGCCGGTAGGTGAGGGTTCTGCGGCTCAAGATGCAAGCGTTCGCCTATTACGCGATCGAGCACATCAGCGAATGCCCGGTGGCGGAATCGACGCGCACGTTGACGGTGTCGCCCGCGCAAATTCCTTCGACGCCCTTGAAGATCGCAGTTTTGAATTGCGGCGTCTTGCCCGAAATCATGCCGCCGCCGCGCCGCGCCGGTCCTTCGACCAGCACCGGGAACTCGCAGCCGACCATCGCGCGATTGCGCGCCAGCGACATCTCTTCCTGCAATGCGATCAGGGCCGTCAGCCGGCGGCCCTTCACGTCTTCGTCGACGGAATCGCCAAGGCGAAATGCGCGCGTGTGCTCGCGCACCGAATATTTGAACATGAACGCGGAGTCGTAGCCGACTTCGCGCATGATCGCGGTCGTCGCCTCGAAGTCTGATTCCTCTTCGCCATGAAATCCGACGATGATGTCGGTCGAGAGCGCGACTCCGGGAATCGCTGTGCGCACGCGCGCAACCAGGTCGAGATATTCGGCGACGGTGTAGCCGCGTTCCATCGCGGTCAGGATTCTGTCGGAGCCTGACTGAATCGGCAGGTGCAGTTGCGGCTGGACCTTCGGCTCGGTCGCCATCGCCTCGATAATCGACTCGCTCATGTCGCTCGGATGCGGCGACGTAAATCGAATCCGCTCAATTCCGTCGATCGACGCGATCATCCTGAGCAGCGCGCCGAAGCCGGTCTCGCCGAAGCGGTACGCGTTGACGGTTTGCCCGAGCAGGACGACCTCTTTGACGCCGCTCGCAGCAAGTTCGCCAATTTCGCGCATCAGGTCGGCGGGAGGAATCGAGCGCTCGCGGCCGCGCACGTACGGCACGACGCAGAACGCGCAGAATTTGTCGCATCCGCGCATCGCAGTCACGTAGGCGCGCACGCCGCCGCCGTAGTCGGGAGTGATATCGGCGTAAGTCTCAGCGCGATCGAGCCGGACGTCGATGGACGCATCGAAGCCGGCGTTGCCGATCATTTCAGGCAGGCGGCGGTAACTGTCGGGTCCTGCGACCACGTCGAGGAACGGGGCCTTTTCCACGATCGCGACGCGATTATGCTGCGCCATGCATCCGAGCAGGCCGAGCTTCACCTCCGGCCGCGAATTCTTCAGCCGCGCCAGTTCCCGAAGCCGGTGCAGGACCTTCTCTTCGGCATGCTCGCGAATCGCGCAGGTGTTGAGCAGCACGACGTCCGCATCCTCGACACCGTCGGCAGTGACGTAACCCGCGCGGCGCAAAACGGCACTGACCGTTTGCGAATCGGCAACATTCATCTGGCATCCGTAAGTCTCGAGATAGACCCGCGGATGAGTGGGATTTGCGGCGCGCTCGTTCATAGGACGAAACGAAATCTTAGGCCACCACGCCTCGTCGATACAACGCGGCGCCGCGCATAAGCCTTGCCGGGAATCGCCGCGATACTTAAATTTCTGCCACGACTTCTATGCCAGAGAATCGCAGGCCATCATTCGAGCGGATGGAAGCCACTTTGCTGGCGTGTCCGCAATGCAAGCGCGCGGTGAAGGTGCGCAAGCGGCTCCTGCTGGTCCTGCCAAATGGCGACAAGTATCTGTACGTCTGCCCCGATTGCGGATCGACCTGCGGCGAGACAATCGAGACCCCGCCGCCGGGAATCCGCTGATCATGCGACAACCTCCCCGTTAAAGCTTTCTAACAGGGACGAAGTCCCGCATCTTTGTCCTGATACTGGGTGCAGGGGTCACCCCTGCCGAAGGAGGTGTGGAACCCACCGCGGGTTCCACATTCAATAAAGTGACTTACCCTTCCTTACCGCGCATGCCATCGAGATCGCGCATCGCGCGCTCGAGGATCTCCCGCACTTTGTCGATTCGCTCCTGCGATGCGCTCTCGCCTGCTACTGCCCGAAATGCGGCCTTGACCAGGCGCTCGGCGGGGCCGCGGATTTCGGCGGCGTCCGGGTCGTTCGCATGACGCCATCCGGCCCATCGACGTGCTCGCCACCAGATGCGTCGCACGGTCTCGTCCTCGCGCTTGAGTTCGGCGGCGCCGGCGTCGGTGATCGCGTAAACGCGCTTGCCTTCCTTCGAGTCCGACGAAATCAGACCCTCATCTTCGAGTTGCTGTAGCGTCGGATAAACCGTCCCGGCGCTGGCGCTGTAGATTCCGCCTGATCGCTCTTCGAGCTGACGCATCAGCTCGTAGCCGTGTTTCGGGCCATCTGCGATCAACGACAGTAGCGCGAGCCGAACTTCGCCCGGGCCGAAGAATCGCGCCCGCATGCCCATCATGCCGAATTCTGCCCAGTGGCCACGTCTTTGAAACCGTCGAGTTCCACAAACCATCATGAGTGACCCTCCGTAACACCGTAATACACGATGGAAGGTATATCGTACGATATAGCTGGAGTCAATGCGAAAACTACCGCTTCGTCTTACTTACTGGACTATTCCCGGTTTTTGCAGAACTAGCGACGCTTCAGCCCATGACGTGCACAGACGCCGGCTCGATCACGTACGTCACGCGCTTCTCGCCTGGCGTGCGGAAGGGATATTTGTCCTGATTCAGGTACTTCTTGGCGAGGCTGTCGATGTGCGCGTCGGCGTCCTTCTCGTCTTCGGCGATCACCGGACCGCGGATCGTCAGGTGCCGGTAGGCATTGTCGGGATCGACGATCGCGAGCGCGACCTTCGACCCGACCTTCATGTTCTTAGCCTTGACCCGTCCGCGCGCCGTGTTGATTCGGATTTTTCCGTTGGTGTAATCGAACCACACCGGACTCACTTGCGGGGAGCCGTCGGGCATCACTGTCGCGATATTCGCCAGCGGTTTCTTTGTCGTGAGAAGGTCGAGAAATTTCTCGGGAATCTTGCTCGATGCCATCGGCGGTACTCCTTGGTTATGTCGGATATGAATCCAGACTAGACGATCGTTCGCGTGAGGCAACTGTTGCAATCGGGACAAATTCGGCGCCGGTTTGTGGGAGAATCTGCGGGATGAATTTGACACCTACATTTGCATGCGTTAATAGCCAAGCTTAAGCTCGAATCTGGAATGCGGCGCGGGAACGATGCCCGTTTGCGCCGAGGAGTATTTTGCGATGGCGCTGTTCAACAAAGAGCCCGAAAAGAATCCAAAAATTCAACCGACTATCGTGCCGCAAGCATCCAGCACGCCCACTCCTTCAACTTCGACCACCGCTGCGTCGCCGGCTCCCCGATCCAACGGACCAGCTCCGGCGGACGGCCGTGCGTATCTTGATCGCGGATCGAAAATTTCGGGCAAGATCTCGTTCGAGGGCCCGGCCCGAATCGACGGCGAGGTTGACGGCGAGATCAACGCCAAAGACGCTCTGACAATCGGTGAGTCTGCGGTGATCACCGCGCACATCCGCGCCGCCTCGGTGTCGGTCGCCGGCAAGGTCAGTGGCGATATCGTCGCGACTCAGCGAATCGAGATCCGCCCGTCGGCCAAGGTCAGCGGCAATATCACGGCGCCGGTGCTGTCGGTGCAGGAAGGCGCGCAGTTCGAGGGGCACTGCTCGATGCAGCCCGAGGGTATCCGCGAGGACCGCAAAGTCACAGTATTCCCCAAGGAGGAGCGCGTGGCGCAAGCCGCCGTCGGAGGGCAGAAGCAGGCCTGAAACTGCCCCGGCCGGTTGAGCTAGTAATAGGTCCGCGTTCCCGATTCCGATGATGGAGAGAACTTCGATAGTCCCCCCAGGGGAGACGCCGTAATATGCATATCCCGCCGAATTGGGGGACGTTCTTTGCGCTGATTGTTTCGTTCCTGGTTTTCTGGTTTATATTCAGCCGATTATTTTTTCGCCCGTTCCTGAACCTGCTGTCCGAGCGCGAGCGCAGATTCAAGGACTTGAACGATCGCACCGAGCTATTGATCAAGCAGGCGCGCGCCGCCGAAGAGGAACGTGAAGCGCGGCTCGCCGAGGTAAGGAAGGGCGCATTCGCGCGGCGCGAGAGCGAAAGGCGTGCGGCTGAAGCAGAAGCCGCGCAATTGATGGAAGCGGCGAAGGCCGAGGCGCGGGAGACGCTCGAGCAGGTTCGCGCGAAAATTGAGACGGAGCTGAAGGCGGCAGAACACGAGCTCGAGCAGATGGGACACAGCCTGGCGAGCGAGCTCGCCGAGCGCGTGCTGGGCCGGCCCTTGAATGGCGGCGTAGCGACAACGACAGGCAAAAACAATTAGGCGCGACTGATTCAACATCAAATGAAGAAGTGGACCACATCGGCGGCGATTCTCGCTGCCGCTTTTTTTGTGTACGGCGTCCCTTATGCCCATGCGGCGGAAGGCGCGGGCGCAGAGCACGGCTCATGGCTGCTGCTGACCTTCTTCGTGATCAACTTTGCGCTGTTCGTTGGCGTGATCGCTTATTTCGCCGGTTCGCCAATACGGAAATTCTTCGCCGATCGCGCTGTCACCATTCGCACCTCCCTGTCGCGAGCGCAGAGTGCGCTGAACGAGGCCGAAGATCTGGCCAACAAGGCCGCCGCGCGGATGGCCGCGCTGTCGGCGGAGTTGAAGAAGCTGGCCGACGAGCTCGAGCAGGAAACTGCTTTCCAGGTCGGCAAGGTCAAGGACCTCGCGAAGTCGGCCGCCGAAAGAATTCGTCGCGACACCGGGATGAGCAGTTCCGCGTTGTCGGAAGCCGCAAAGCGGCGCGTGCGCGCGCAGTTGGCCGAATCCGCCGCCACGCTCGCGAGCGATCTGATTGGCCGCAATTTTCAGCCTGCCGACCAGGGCCGGCTTATCGACGGTTTCATGGACAAGCTCGGCAGCGGTGACCGCCGATGAAAGGTTCGCGAGTCGCCAAGCGCTACGCGCGCGCCCTGCTCGACCTGGCCGACCGGGGCAACGAAGAAAAGTGGGGCGCCGAGCTCGAACGGTTGGCCGCGATGGTCGAGTCGCCCGAGCTCATCGAGCGTCTCGCGTCGCCCGAGCTGCCCGAACAATCGCGGCAGGAAGCGATGGCGAAGATTGCCGAGCGCCTGAATCTCAGCTTTCCGGTGCGCTCGTTCGCTGTTGTGATCGCTCGCCACGGACGGATTCGCGAAATCGGCGCGATCGCCGAGTCGTATCGCGACCTGCTCGATCAGAAGATGGGCCGTGAGCGCGCGACGCTCACCTTTGCGATCAAACCTTCGGACGCCGAAGTTGCGCGAGTAGTGAGCGGACTTGAGAATATCGCCAAACTGAAAATCATCCCGACCGTGAAAGTCGATGCCGCGCTGCTCGGCGGCGTCACCGCGGAACTGGGCGGAAGAATTTACGACGGCAGCCTTGCAACTCGCCTCGCGGAGGCCAAGCGCCGGCTCGCGGGCTAGGCAGGAAAACTACATCTATATGGCAGAAATCCGACCATCAGAAATCAGCGAAATCCTCAAAAACGAAATCAAGGGTTTTGAGGGCAGCATCTCGGTCCGCGAAACCGGCCGCGTCCTCTCATGCGGCGACGGTATCGCCCGAATCTACGGACTCCAGAACGCCGCGCTCGGCGAGCTGCTCGAATTCCCGCATCAGGTGTTCGGGATGGCCTTGAACCTCGAAGAGGACAACGTCGGCGCCGTGCTCTTCGGCGACCCGCAGGCAATCCAGGAAGGCGACGAGGTCAAGCGCACCGGCCGAATCGCCGAAGTGCCGGTCGGCGAGGCGCTGCTCGGCCGCGTCGTCAACGCACTCGGTCAGCCGATCGACGACAAGGGTCCGATCAAATCGACCGAGACGCGCCGAATCGAAATCAAGGCGCCCGGTATCATCCGCCGCCAGCCCGTCAAGGAGCCGCTGCAGACCGGCATCAAGGCGATCGACACGATGCTGGTTATCGGTCGCGGACAGCGCGAGCTGATCATCGGGGACCGCCAGACCGGCAAGACCGCGATCGCGATCGACACGATCATCAATCAGCGCGGCCTGAACATGCATTGCTTTTACGTCGCGATCGGGCAGAAGCGCTCGACTGTCGCGCAAGTCGTCGAGAAACTCACCAGCTCGGGCGCGATGGAGTTTACCACCGTCGTCGCCGCGACCGCATCGGAAGCCGCTCCGCTGCAGTACATCGCGCCTTACACCGGCTGCACGATGGGCGAATATTTTCGCGATAACGGCAAGCATGCGCTGCTGGTGTACGACGATCTCAGCAAGCACGCGCAGGCCTATCGACAATTGTCGCTGCTGTTGCGACGCCCGCCCGGCCGCGAGGCGTATCCCGGCGACGTCTTCTATCTGCATTCGCGATTGCTTGAGCGCGCCGCCAAGATGAGCGACGAGATGGGCGGCGGCTCGCTGACTGCACTGCCGATAATCGAGACGCAGGAAGGCGACGTGTCGGCATACATTCCGACCAACGTCATCTCGATCACCGACGGCCAGATAATTCTCGACAAGGATCTTTTCAACTCGAACGTGCGTCCGGCCGTCAACGTCGGCTTGTCGGTCTCGCGCGTCGGATACTCGGCCGCAATCAGAGCGATCAGGCAGGTTGGCGGCACGCTCAAGCTCGACCTCGCGCAATACCGCGAGATGGCGGCGTTCGCGCAGTTCGGCTCCGACCTCGACGCCTCGTCGCAGCGCCTGCTCGCCCGCGGCGCGCGGCTGACCGAGATGCTCAAGCAGAATCAGTACAGTCCGCTGCCGGTCGAAAAAGAGGTGCTGATCATTTTCGCCGCGAAAGAGGGATACTTCGACAAGCTGTCCGTCGAGCAGATTCGGCCATTCGAGATGGGACTCTACACCAACTTCGATTCGCGCCACGCCGACTTGCTCGCCGAAATCCGCGACCAGAAACAAATCTCGGACGAGCTGACGAAAAAGCTCAAAGCCGGTCTCGACGACTACGAGAAATCGTTCCTCGCCGAAAACAAAACGGCCGAGCCGGCGACGGCGGCGTAGTCGCGATAGCGTTCCACGATGGCATCACTCAAGGCAATCCGGCGCCGGATTTCGTCGGCCAAATCGACGCAGCAGATCACGCGCGCGTTGAAGCTGGTCTCGGCCGCGCGCTTGCGCCGCGCCCAGGAAGCATTGATCAACGCATTGCCCTACAGCGAAGCCCTCGCGCGCGTCGCCGACTCTCTGCTCACGTCGGAAGGAATCTCGGTCGGCCCCGTCGAAGGCGCGCAAAAGCGATCGCTGCTGGTGGTGGTCGCATCGGATCGCGGCCTGGCCGGCGGCTACAACGCGAACCTGTTCCGCGCGACCGAGGCGACGCAGCGCGAAATCCGCGGCACTGGCCTCGAGATCGAATTGTTTGCAGTCGGCAAAAAAGCCGTCGATTATTTCAGGCGCACTAATGTGCCGGTCGCACTCTCGCGAGTCGACAATCTCCCTCGCCTGGCAACCATCGCACTCGCACGCGACATCGCGGCCAAGATGCTCTCCGACTACTCCTCCGGCGCCATCGACGAAGCCGGCATCGTCTACACTCATTTCCAATCCGCCCTCGTGCAGAAGCCGGTGTACGAGCGCCTCCTTCCGATCAAGCCGCCGGGAGAGGCAGGCATCAAACCAGGCGCGGAAGTCGAGGCTGCGGTTTCAAAATCCGACGCGCCCAAAATCGACTACCTCGTCGAGCCGTCGCGCGAGGAACTGGTGCCCGTCGTGCTGCGGGGATATCTCGAAGCGAGCGTCTATCACGCGCTGCTCGAATCCGAAGCCAGCGAGCAAGGCGCGCGCATGACCGCGATGGACGCGGCGACCAACAATGCCAACGACATGATCTCGTCGCTAACTCTCGAAATGAACCGCGCTCGCCAGGCCCAGATCACTCGCGAGCTGATGGACATAGTAGGCGGCGCCGAGGCGTTGCGCTGATGATCATTCTCTTAAATCCGGTCACCCTTTCCCGCGAGGGCCCGAAAAAAGGGGTTAGGGGTTAGGTTCCGAAGCATCAAGCACAGTTTTGGGTAATAGGAAATTTATGAGTACTCAGATCGCTCCAGGAAAAATCAACCAGGTCCTCGGCAACGTCGTGGACGTCGAATTCGGCGCCGGCACGCTCCCGCCAATCTTCTCCGCACTGCGCGTCAGCAACCCGTCGATCAGCGACGAGGTCGGCAACCTCGTGCTCGAAGTGCAGCAGCATCTCGGCGAAAACACCGTGCGATGCATCGCGATGGACTCGACCGAAGGCCTCGTGCGCGGGATGGAAGCCGCCAACACCGGCCAGCCAATCTCGGTGCCGGTCGGCCCGGGCACCCTCGGCCGCATCATGAACGTGACCGGCGCCGCCATCGACGAGCGCGGCCCCATCCAGTGCACCTCGACGATGCCGATACATCGCGACGCGCCTGACTTTGCTGACCAGGCCCCCGAGGCGGAAATCCTCGAGACCGGCATCAAGGTCCTCGATCTCATTTGCCCGTTCGCGCGCGGCGGAAAAATTGGTCTGTTCGGCGGCGCCGGAGTCGGCAAGACCGTCACGATTCTCGAGCTGATCAACAACGTCGCCAAGCAGCACGGCGGCGTGTCGGTGTTCGCCGGTGTCGGCGAGCGCTCGCGCGAGGGCAACGATCTCTATCGCGAGCTGACCGAATCAGGAGTCATCTCGAAGACCGCGCTGGTCTACGGCCAGATGAACGAGTCGCCCGGCGCGCGCGCCCGCGTCGCTCTGACCGGCGTGACGGTCGCCGAATATTTCCGCGACGTCGAAGGCAAGGACGTCATCTTCTTCATCGACAACATTTTCCGCTTCGTGCAGGCCAACTCGGAGGTCTCCGCGCTGCTCGGCCGCATGCCCAGCGCCGTCGGCTATCAGCCAACTCTCGGCACCGACATGGGCGAGCTCGAGGAGCGCATCACCACCACCAAGAAAGGCGCGATCACGTCGGTGCAGGCCATCTACGTCCCCGCCGACGACCTTACCGATCCCGCGCCCGCGACCACCTTCAGCCATCTGGACGCCATCTGCACGCTGGATCGCAAAGTCTTCGAGAAAGCGATTTTCCCGGCCGTCGATCCGCTCGGCTCGAACTCGCGAATTCTCGATCCGCAAGTTGTCGGCGAGGAGCACTACGCCGTCGCACGCCGCGTGCAAGGTATCCTGCAGCGCTACAAGGACTTGCAGGACATCATCGCAATTCTCGGGATGGAAGAACTGTCGGCCGACGACAGGATTACCGTCTCCCGCGCACGCCGGATCGAACGCTATCTATCGCAACCGATGTTCGTGGCGGAGCCTTTCACCAATACCCCGGGCAAATACGTGTCTCGCAAGGACACCGTGCGGGGTTTCGCGGAAATCCTCGACGGCAAGTGCGACGATATGCCCGAGCAGGCGTTTCTCCTGGTCGGCACCATCGAAGACGCCCGCGAAAAAGCCGAACGCATCGCGCGCGGCGAATAGCTGGGACGATTATCTGAAATAAATGGCTTCGACGTTCAAATTCAGGCTGGTCACTCCGACCGGCATAGTCTTCGAAGGCGATGCCGCCGAAGTCTCCGCAGCAGGCCCGCTAGGCGAATTCGGCATCCTGCCCGAGCACATCAACTTCATAACGTCACTGGTCCCCGGCGTGCTCGAAGCGCAATTGCCCGACGGCACGAAGATGCACTGGGTAATCTCCGGCGGCTTGGCCGAAGTCAAAGACGGCGTGATGACAGTGTTAGCGAGCAGCGCCGAATCCCCGGAAACAGTGGACGCGTCGGAAGCCGCCGCGCAAGTAGAACTAGCCGACAAACAATTCTCAACTCTCAGCTACTACGACCCCACCTATCAAGCAGCCCAGGAAGCCCTACAACTAGCCCGCGCCAGAGTAGAAGCCGCCGCCCTGAAATCAAGCGCGCGCTAGTTCTCCTATATCGGCAGCGTGAACGGCGTACCACAGACGTCGAACGTCACTGCTGGACGCGACGGCCAACTTGGATCCTTCAGGTCCTTGGCCCACTGCTTGATGTCAGCCTCGAGCTCCTTGACCTTGTCGGGACACTTAGGCGCAACATTCGTGCTTTCGTTCAGATCCGACTTCAGGTTGAATAGCATGGTATAGGTCCCATACTCAGTTCCGGTAGATTCCCACAGCTTCCAATCTCCTTTGCGAATCGAGACCAAAGGACTACGTCGCCACATCAATTCATTGTGCGGCGTCCCGCTTTTATGGGCGGTCAGATAAGGAATGAGGTTAACCCCGTCATAGACCCGGTCCTTGGGCAGCGTTCCTCCCGCCGCGGCGACCGAAGTGGGGAACACGTCCAGCAGCGACACGACTCGATGGTCAACCTGACCCGGCTTGAACTTCGCCGGCCATCGAATCATGAACGGCACGCGCATGCCGCCCTCGTAATGCGTCAGCTTTCCACCGCGCAACGGCTGACAACTGCAGATGCCGGGGATATAGCCCGCGCATCCATTGTCCGTCAGGAAAAAAATAAGTGTGTTGTTCGCCTGGCCGCTATCATCCACTGCCTTGAGCACTCGTCCGACCGCGTCATCCAGCGCCGATATCATGCCCGCGTAGGTCCTTAGTCCTTCATCCTTAATTTGTGGGAAGCGATTGTAGTACTTATCCGTCACCATGAACGGCGCGTGGGTCGCATTCGGTGCGAGATATAGGAAGTACGGACGATGGTGTCCGCTATTACGATGTATATAATCGACAGCGCGATCTGCCCAGTACTCGGTAAGGTACTGCGACTCGTTATGCACTACCGTGCGATTCGGACCCTCGATAACCTGTGACAGCCGTCCTCGCGTATGTCGTAGGGGCCGCTCGCCGGTCGCGTCCGCATCAGCCGCGTGCCGCGGGTTCCAGAAGTGAACGCCTGGCAGGCTGGGATCGATGTAAGCAGTCTCGCCGGGCAGGAATCCTACGAACTCGTCGTATCCGCGATTGGTCGGATAGAATTGATCCTGCGATCCTAGATGCCATTTGCCGATTGCTCCCGTGTGATAGCCATTCTTGCGCAGTTCGTCCGCAATCGTGATCTCGCCAACCGCCAGCCCCAATCCTTGCACCAGGTCGCGCAACGCCGGGCCATTGTTGAACTCGAACCCAAAGCGGTCCTGGTAACGGCCGGTCTGCAGTCCCGCCCGCGAAGGCGCGCATACGGGCGCGCTTGCGTATCCGTCGGTGAACTTGATTCCCTGGTCCCCGATTGAATCGATATTCGGGGTATCGATCCGATGAATCCCGTAGGCCGAGATATCCGCGTAGCCCAAATCGTCGGCGAGTATCACGATGATGTTCGGCTTCTGACCTGGCGTCGCTTGAGCGGGCGCAGCCCACGCGCTCTTCAGTCTGGAAACGGCCCGCAACCGCGCAGCACAACACTAACGCCGCCGAGATCCATCGACGCTTCATCTTCTCTCCTATCATCCCACTCACTCAGGTTGGCAGTTCGTCAGCTTGCAGACGAAGCACCTATACTCGTCCCGCCGCGCGCAACACATACAGCGCATCCGCCGTTACCCACTCGTTCATGCGGGCGCTTCCGGCTCCGCCCCAATCCACCTGGGAAATCGATCCAAACCGCGTGCTCATATCCATGCTGGCCGACACCTTGTAGAACCGCCCGAGCGCGGCCCATCCACCTTTCGGCAGTTCCTTGCGCTCGAGTTGATCGAGCGCGTCGGCGCAGCGCGGATCCTTGATAAGTCCTATCTCCGCCATCGCCACCAGTCCGCCAAGCATGTCGTAATGCCAATAGCGCGGATACTTCGGCCTCAACCAATGCGGCGAAATCACCTTCCCGTCGGTTTTACTCTTGAACAATCGCCGACTGAGAAAAATTTCCGACGCCTTCAACGCCGCCGCGCGCGCCGCGTCGTCTCCTGAGCGTTCCGCATGAGCCGCGAGTCCGAGCATCGGAAGCAGCGATTCGTTGAACGATGAAATATGCGCAGACGGCCTCCGATCGCAATTCCATCCGCCGTCCGGCCATTGCCAATGAATCAATCTCTCCGCCAGTCTGTCGCTCCGTTTGTCCGCCAACCCCAGCCGCGTGATCGAGTAGAGCGCGTTGCCCTGCTGCGATCCGCATCGGCGATAGCGCCCCTGAATTATCGGAACGCCTTCCGCCTGCCTGATTTTCGGCACCGCGGTTTTCGACTCGAACTCCATGTAAAAGGAGCCGTCCAGCCAACAATCGAGTACCTGCTCGCGCATCGGCAGCAGAGATTCGTCTCCCTCCGGATACCCAATCTCCGCCAGCATCGCGAGCGTCCAATGCGCCCCGCGCCACTTCGCGTACACATGCGCCTCGCGAACAAACTTCCGATCCCTTCCCGCGATTAACGCTCGCGCACGCGGCGACGTCCTGATTTCTTCCCGCAGCTCCCGAACTTTCCGCGCCTCAGGATCTTCTCCCAAAACGCGAGTCATCACCTTCCACCGAACCGAAGGCTCTTCGCTCTTCAGCAGCGCCTCGATGACAGACTTCGATCGCGTTTCATAACGCAGCGCCATTCTGACAATTTCAAATCACCTCGATCAAACGGCCGCATCTTCCTCCGCATTCCGGTTCCCTCTTCCCGCGAGGACCGAAGGGGTTAGGGGTTAGGTTCTTCGGACTTCGTCAGCAATGCAAGCGTTCCGAATTTTCTGTGGTATGAGTCACCAACAATGAAGCACGCGACCCAAATCAATCTCATCCACCAGATTTTCGATGCCATCGATCGCGGCACGCCGCCGATGGCTGAACGATTCACCCATAACGACCCGTTCGCGTACACCTCGCCGGAGCGTGCCGCCCGCGAGCGCGACGTGCTCTTCCGCCGTCATCCGATCGTCGCCGGCTTCAGCTCGCAGATTCCCAATCCCGGCGACTACCTCACCGAGGATCACGCGCCCGTGCCAATCATGGTCGTGCGAAACACCTCCGGCGACCTGCGCGCGTTCATCAACATCTGCCGCCATCGCGGCGCCAGGCTGGTCGACGGATGCGGCCACACCGCGAAGCTGTTTTCGTGCCCCTATCATGCTTGGAGCTATGACACCGACGGCCGCCTCGTCGCGATTCCCGACGACTACGGATTCGAAGGCCTCGATCGCGCCGCCAGCGGCCTCGTCGCGCTGCCAGTCGCCGAGAAGTACGGACTCATCTTCGTAACGCCAACGCCGACAAGCAACGACACTATCGACATCGACGCGATGCTCGCCGGGCTCGGCGAAGACATCGAATCGTACGGCATCGGTGCGATGGCGCATCAGGAGACGCGCGTCGTCCGCCGCCGCATGAACTGGAAGCTGATGAGCGACACGTTCTGGGAGGCCTACCACATCAAGGTGCTGCACGCGCAGAACGTCGCCCCGCTGTTCGTCAAGAACCTCGCGATGTTCGACGCGTTCGGCCGCAACACCCGTTACATCGGCGTGCGCAAATCAATCGAGAAGCTGCGCGACCTGCCGCAAGAAAAGTGGGACCTGATTCCGCACACGACCATCCTGATGAATCTCTTTCCCAACACGATCCTCGTGATGCAATCCGATCACGCCGAGGTTTACCGCATCTTTCCCGCCGGCGCGCACGCCGGCGAGAGCGTCGCGACCATCAGCATCCTCGCAGTCGAGCCGTCTCTGAAATGGTCGCGCACTATGGATCTCCTGCTCGGCGTGGTGGACCAGGATTTCACGCTGGGCGAAGGAATCCAGCGCAACTTCGAATCCGGCGCGCTTAGGAGAGTGATGTACGGCCGCTACGAAAACGCCCTCGAACATTTCCACCGCTCAATCCGCGAAGCTCTCGGCGAAGCGTGAGTTCAGATGACCCGGAATACCGGGACTTCGAATTCGGCGCGGTACTCACCTGCTCTCGCACTCAATCGCCATACGATTCGGCTGGCTGGATTCGAATTGTCAGTCGGGCGGCGATCCGGTGCGATCATGAACGCGACTGGAATCGATCCGATCGAGTCGCTGATCGAAGTTTGATCGGCCTTCCACAAAATCCGATCCCAGGTCGTCAGACTATGCCAGTGGCCGCGCGTCGTGCGGTTGATGCATTCGAGCTCGAGCGCGACTTGCTCTCCCGCCGGCAGGGGCTTGTCGATATGAATCGAGCCGGTCAGCGCGCCGCCGATTTGTCCCGGCATCGACGCCATCATGAAGCGCGACTCGCCGTATTCGCGGACTCGCCGCCGCATGCGCATCGCCCACATCAGCATCACGACGCCGATTGCCGGGAATATTAACGATGGCAGCGAGAAGTAGTCGGCGTTTCGGAGCGCGCGATGCGGCACGATGAACAAGATCGGAAACGTTGCGACGCACCATGCGATCGCGATGATCGTCAGCCGATTTGCGTCGCGCTTCGTGGAAGTGCGGACTTCGCCCGCCGCCCAGTCTTCGCGCCACATCCACGGCGCGTCGGGATTCGCCGCGCGCAGTCGCTCGGAAGGATCGACGCCGCGCGCGTGGAGGCGAACCCACCAGATCGCGCCGATGCCCGCGCCCGCGCATGCGATCGCGATCGACGCAGCGAGTGCCACCCGCTCCCAATTGCCTTCGCTCGCACGAGTCACCGCGACCATCGCGGCGAGAAGTGCCGCGATGGACAGCGGCGTGCCGAGAAACTTTATGAAGCCAGGGACGAACCGCTCGGGATATGTCTTCAACGGAGCGCGGCGAGGCGATCGAAGAAATCCGGGAAGGTTTTCGCGACGCATCCGGGCTGCTTGATTTTCACGCCGCCGAGCTTCAGGCCCGTCACCGCGAAACTCATCGCGATACGATGATCGTCATAAGTCTCAACGACCGCCGGATGCATCGCCGACGGCGCAATCTCCAGTCCGTCTTCGTTCTCGACGACGGTCGCGCCCAGCCGCCGGAGTTCGGTCGCGAGCGCGCGGATGCGATCGCTTTCGTGATGCCGGATGAACGCGACGTTGCGGATTGTCGTCGGCGACGATGCGAACGGGGCAATCGCCGCGAGCGTCGCGACCATGTCCGGCATCGAGTTCATCGCAACGTTGACGCCGGTGAGTTTTCCGGTTCCCACGACCTCGACGTGATCGCTATGCCACACGACGCGCGCGCCCATCTGCTGCAGCACGCCGAGAAAACCGACGTCACCCTGTACCGAGCTCGAGGTCAGGCCCTCGATTCGCACAGTTCCGCCGACCAGCGCTGCGGCCGCCGCGAAGTAACTCGCGCTCGACGCGTCCGGCTCGACGACGAAACGCTGCGCCCGATACCACTGCCCACCCGGCACCACGATCGTTTCGCCTTCGACCGAGTGATGCGCTCCCCACACTTCCATCAGCCGCAGCGTCATATCGATGAACGGCCGCGCCGCGTCGCCGATCACGCGCAGCTTGAGGCCCGACTTCCAAATCGGCGCCGGCATCAGCATCGCCGAAACGAACTGCGACGACACGCGCGCATCGATCGAGGTCTCGCCGCCCTCGAAGCGGGCCCGCGACGCATCGACGATCACCGGCGGACAGTTGTTATTGCGCTCGCTGTACACGCTCGCGCCGAGGCGTTGCATCGCGTCGAGCTGCGGCCCGATCGGACGCTGGCGCATCCGCTGATTCCCGTCGATTTGAAAACGCCCCTCGCCGAGCGTGACCATCGCGACGATGAAGCGCATCACGGTGCCGGCGCCGCCGACAAAAATCTCACCGCCATGAGCCGGGATCGTGCCGCCACGCCCGCTGATCGTGATCCTGCGCGCGGGCTCGTCGATCTCGACGCCGAAGCCCATCACCCTGAGCGCGTCGCTCATGTAGCGCGTGTCGTCGCTCAGCAGGACCGAGTCGAGCACCGATCGCCCCTGCGCCAGCGCCGCCAGCACCATCGCGCGATTCGTGATGCTCTTGGAACCGGGCAGCACCACGCGCGCGTCGAGCGGCCCGCTCACCGGAGTTATTTCGATCTCTTCAGTATCCATTCCAGTTTTTTCAGTGTCTATTCCAGATTAACCGGGCCAATTGATGGGTAACAAGCGTGGGTTCCTAACCAGTAGCGCCTTCGGGGGTTATTGCCTCATCCTTGACGCTACGATTACAGTAGCCAAAGCTACTGGCAGTAGGGCTCAGGGGAGGTTGAACGCCATGAGACTGATCAATTTGATCGTACCGGCCGCGATGATTGCGGCGATCGCATTGTTCGCGCCGCACGCTGACGCGCAAACGATGGGCGAGTACGCGACAACAACGGCCGGGGTTGGGTCCGGTGCCTCCTCAATCGGTACCAGCATTTCGAACACAGTCGGCTCGGACAATGTCGGCGGCGATTCGAGGACCTGGGGAGCGAGCTCACTAGGTGGCAGCTTTCAAGACCGGGCCGGAGCCATGTCGTCATCCGGAGCCGGAGCGGATTTCGATTCGCGCGCCGGATCGATGACGGGCGGGTCGACCTCCGCATCGCGCTGGCCCGCGGCGTCACAGTTTAGTAGCAGCGAATCGGCGAACCGATTCGGTGATTCCGGTGACGGCGCCTCCGGGAGATTTTCCACGACGGATCGATTCACCGAGCGCACCGACCTGTCCGCATCGTCGTCGGACCGCTTTCCACAGAGCCAGTTCAACGATAACCGGATGGGCCTGGACACCCACTTCAGCGCTTCCTCGGGGTTGGACAGCAGCCACAGTTCGAACTGACGCCGCCGCGAATCGCTAGCTGTGCGCCTCGACATTGCGACGGATTCGCTCCTTGCTCGCGGCCGGCCACACGTCGTCAATCTTGTAGGCCGTTTCGAATGCGGTCG
The DNA here is from genome assembly GCA_963794325.1 of uncultured delta proteobacterium. GTDB lineage: Bacteria > Desulfobacterota > Binatia > Binatales > Binataceae > Binatus. The sequence goes on from CAWCDG010000004.1 coordinate 1,212,689, forward strand.
CACCTTCGGGAAGTCTCACCCACGGCAGCTTGCTTCTCGTGAAAATATGAACGTCGGGTGTGATGGCGTCGGGATTGTCCAGCGTCCCCGCGCGAACGAATAGGGCCTCGCCGCCGGGCGCGACCGCATAGCGGCTCCAGACGTAGGTCCCGCACTTGTCGCAGAAGAACGCCTCGTGATCCTTGCCGGTGCCTCCTTTGAGTAGGACTGCCTTAGGCGTCGCACCAGTTCTTTCAACGAACTTCTTCTCGATCCAGATGTTGATCACAAAGCCGCTGCCGGTGACGCGCTGGCAATCGCGGCAGTGACATGCGTGAACGATTAACGGACTATTAGTCAGCTTGTAGCGGATCGCACCGCATGAACATCCACCTTCGAGATTCATAGAAGCCTCCTGAACGCATTTGGGACTGCCTTGACCTGGAGTCTTGTCAAGGCAGTCCCGCAGCTTGCTTACTCTTCCTGATGCGAGACGGCTTCGATGTTGTTGCCGTCGGGATCCTTTACGAACCCGCCGTAGTAGTTCGCATGATACTGGGGCCGGAGTCCCGGCTTACCGTTGTCCTTGCCGCCGGCCGGCAACGCGGCGTCATAGAACTTCTTCACGGCAGCGCGGTCCTTAGCCGCAAATGCGATATGCACGGGTCCGTTAGCCTCGCCCTGCGCTAACCACAAGGCCGGCGCGTCCTTGGGGCCGAAGCCCAACATTCCGTCGCCTTCGTACTGCACGCTGAAACCCAGCGGCGCCAGCGCGGCCGTGTAGAAGCGCTTGCTCGAGTTGAGGTCCTTCACCTTTAACATTACGTGATCAAACATGACTCTCTCCTTCTAAGTGAGTTTCGAACTTCTATCTGCCAGACTCTTATACGCGCCCGCGCCATGCGGGCATGTCCTTGAGCATTGCGCGCGCCATCGCGTCGGCGGCCGCGGGTGTGACGCCCTGCGACTCGACGTAGAAGCGCACGTTGGTCTCGAGCACCTGGTCGAAAGGAAGCAATTCGCCTCGCGCGTCAGTGCAATGACGGCAGTAGGGACGCGTCACGTCGCCGAGCGCAAAGTCCTCGGGCCTCTCCATCGGCATTCCGCATGAACCACAAGCGGGACATTTTTCAGCCATCGTCTTATCTCCTTCTAGGGTTTAACCAGCGACATAAAATGATTCACCAGGGCGTCTCCTTGCTCTGCGATCACGGAGTTCCCGGTGGCGAACACGTCCCGATTGACTAGATAGTGATGGACCAGTCCTATCCAGGTATTGAACAGCAGCGGCCGATCGATTTTGCGCGCGCGGCCGGCTTTGCGCTCGCGTTCCAGTGCCTGGAACAGTTCATAGGACACGGCCGCGTGCAGCAGCATCAGGGTGCTGCGCACTTTCGGCGGCAGCATCGGAGCTTCGGTCACCAGCCGCGCGTAGAAGGGCTCGAGTTCAGCGAGGACTCGCAGATGGGCCTGCAAGACTGCGCGCAGGCCAAGGTCATGCTCGAAGGCCTGGCGGAATTCGGCAGAGAGGCGGCGCCCGAACTCGTCGATCACCGCGATCACGAGATCGTCGCGGGTCGGAAAATGCAGGAACACGACACCGTGCGACATCCGAACCGCCTTGGCGACGTCGGCGGTGGTGGTATTCAAGATCCCCTTGCGCGCGAACAGCGCCATGGCCGCATTGACCAACCGGTCCCGCGTCACCACTTTCTGCTCCTGTCGCGTCACTGCCTGCATCGTTCGTCTCTCATGCTTCTAGACTGAGTATCAACTCAGTGAGTGTGAGCTCACCATACGGCCAACGCATGAGTTTGTCAAGCGGGATTTATTCCTGAAAACTGAAGCCCTCAGATGCTCGCAGCTATATCCAGCGATCGAACCTTACGCGCACGGGATGCTCGAGGTCGGTGAAGGCAACCTCGTGTATTGGGAGATCTGCGGAAATCCACGCGGCAAGGCGGCCGTCGTGCTGCATGGCGGTCCTGGATCGGGATGCATTCCGTGGCATCGAAGGCTGTTCGATCCGGGAGCGTATCGCATCGTGCTCTTCGATCAGCGCAACTGCGGACGAAGCACGCCGCACGCGAGCGCGCCCGACACAGACCTCGCGAGCAACAACACCGCGAACCTCATCGCGGACATTGAGCGATTGCGCGAGCATCTTGGCATCGAGCGATGGATGGTGCTCGGCGGATCGTGGGGCAGCACGCTCGCGCTCGCTTATGCCGAACGTTATCCGAATCGCGTTTCTGAAATAATTTTGTTTGGCGTGACCACTGGACGCCGCAAAGAATTTGATTGGACGTTTCGCGGAGGATTAGCTGACCTGTTCCCCGAGCAATGGAATCGTCTGCGCGATGCGGTTCCTGTAGCGCTAAGAGACGACGATATCATCGACGCGTACTGCCGCCTGCTGAACGATCCCGACGCATCTATTCGCGAACAAGCCGCGCTGGCGTGGTGCACGTGGGAGTCCGCGACGCCTGCATGGCCGCCTGTGCCGGAGCTGTCGCCGCGCTTCAGAGATCCCGCTTTCAGGATGGCGTTCGCGCGCATCGTGACGCACTACGTTCGGCACAATGCCTGGCTCGAGGACAACCGCCTGCTGCGCGACGCGCCGGCGATCGCCGACATTCCCGGCATCATGGTAAAAGGACGCTTCGATCTGCAGGCGCCAATCGGTTGGGCCTATGACCTCAAGCGCGTCTGGCCGCGCGCTAAGCTGGTGATCGTCGACAACGCCGGCCACGACGCCTCGAACGCGGGCATCACCGACGAGCTGATCCGCGCGACAGATCAATTCGCGCACAACGCTTAGAACAGCGAGCCGTGGCCGTCTCTGGACAATACTTAATCTCCGCGATTGCGATCGTCGCTCAGCCTTATGCGATGATCGCCTACGAAATTGCGCGCCGACGGCGCGGCTATTCTCAGTTCCAACGCTCCACTGCGGAGACGATCCTGGCTGGCACTGTGCTCGCGGGCATCGCCCCGTCATATACGCGGCTTTCCTAACCGCCTCTTTGGGCGAACCGTTGCTTCTAGCCGTTTGCATCGGTTTTGCCGTGTTCGATCTGTTGGCCGCCGTCTTCATACTCGGCCTGACGCCAGTCGCCTTCGTTGCCCCAACTGTTCTCACTCTGTGAGCAGCAATCAATGTTCTTTTCGCTCTCCGTGTTGGTAATCCCCTTTTCATTTTGCCGTCCATTGCGTTTTCAGTTCTTGCTTTAAGATCGATCGTACGGACCTTAAGGCGTGGCGGAGAGACGAAAGCGACCTGAGCTGCATCGGACGCGGAGATCTTGCAGCAATTGGTCTGCGCAACCGACCGATTCGCTAAATCCTGAAAGAACTAGAACAGCGAGCCGACGAAATGCTCCAGTTCCAGATTGAACTTCACGATGACGCGGTCTGACCCGCGCGTCAGGCCGATACCCGGGCCGAAGTTGTACTCGATTCCGTGCGGCAGCGCGCCCCTCACGACTGGGAAGATGTAGTGCTGCTGCGCGCGTAACGGATCGTTGTCGTCGATCAGGCCAAGTGCGCCGTAAAACTCGAGGCCCGGTGAAATCTCGCGCAGGTAGTCGTAGTAGATCCCGGCCGCATACCCGAACTCGAATCCCTTGTTCTTGTTGGGCCCGACGAAAACGCTCTTTTCGAAAATCGGATTGAGTGAGATTTCGAATTTGCGGATGTCTTTCTCGATGATCGGCTTCAGCTCGAGTTCGAGCTGGTTGTCGTCGAATTGCGGCGTCCGATGCCATTCCAGCTCGGCGTACCAGCCCAAATCGACCGGCAACTCACCCTGCTCGAACAGGCTTCCCCGCACGCGAAACTTTGAGCCCGCATATTGAAACGACTCGGCATTGGGATGCGCGAGATTCAGGTAGGCGGCGCCCTCGACGCGGTCCGTGAAGCCGTAAGTGAGCTCGAACGCGGTGCGGTACATATCCTGGCTCGGAAAATCGCCGGCCGAAGTGCCGCCGCCATGGTTGTGACCGTTCGGCACGAAGCTGTTGAGCGATTCCAGCTCGACGACGCCCTTGCCCTCGGTCTGATACGGGTACACTTCGAACTCGAATGGATCGACTTGCGCGAGCGCACTAGAAGCGATCAGCGATAGCGCGGCAGCGAGAAAGATCGCGCGCGTTTTCATCGCGATGACGACGGCGCGTGCGAAGATTTCTCATCGGCGATCCATCGCGTGATCGCGATGCGTTCATCGGATGTCAGATGCGCACGAGGATGCATCGCGAGGTAGTACCACGGCGGCATCGCGCGGTTCGCGATCAGACGCGCGATCTCATCGAGCTTTTGATCTTCGGTGCCGGGATCGGATGTGTAATCGGTCCACGACGAGAAGTTGAGCCGTCGACGTCCTTGGTCAACGTCGTGATGAATCCACCATGAGAACGGCGCCACCGCGCTGTACCAGGGCCACCGCGTTTGGTTCGAATGACAGTCGTAGCAGGAGCGCTCGAGGGCATCCTTAACCGCAGGTGGAGCGGTCAGGTCACCTTGCACGGTCGGATTGGAACGAACGGGACGCACCAGCTGCGCTATCAAGACCGCGATTGCTACGAACCACAGGATCGCCCGAAATGCGCGGCGATCCCCAGCTGCTTCAGCGCGAGACAATCTCGCCTTTGACGGCGCCGTTGCTGAAATCGTCGATGAACGAATAGGTGCCGGGCGGGAGCGCCGGGATGTACACGGTGATCGTCTGTCCCGGTTGCACGACGCGCTCGCGATGCAACTCGAAGCTCTCGAACTCTACCGCCGCATCGCCGGCGTTGGTGACCTGCAATTTGATCGGAGTATTGGCGGGCAGGGTCAGGCTTGCGGGCTCGACTGCGCCGCCGTGAAAGCGCAGCGCGGAGTCATCTGCCGCGCGCGCCGACGGCGAGGGGGCAACGAATAGAGCTAGGATTGCGAGTGCAGCGATCGTTTTGAGAGTCATTAAGCTGGCGGCTCCTGAGATTGAGAATGATTCTCATTTACATCTCTGCGTGCTCCTTGTCAAGACGAATTGTGGTTGGTCCTTCTCCATAGCGCGGAAAATGAGGGCCAAATGATGTGATTGGTCGACCTGTCATGTGCTTGGGCATCGAATTTGTTGACTACGGGAGCAATGGCGGCTAATCGTAGAGAGTGCTGTGTAAGTGGGCACCGGCCGTTTTGTAAGGTGCCGGGCGGGAATCGCGCCGACGGGGACTCGCGCGCGATGGAGACGTTGTTGTTTGTAGCGAAGGTCTCGGGAAACCGAATAGTCAGGGGAATCGCGCCGTTCGCGCTCGCGATCGCATTTGTGTTGGCGGTCGGCTCCAAGGCGTCCTCAGAAACCAAGCTCCCTTTCCCGCGTCCCCAAGTGATCCAGCCCAACGTTGATTTCTGGGTGAATGTTTTCACCAAGTACTCGGATCACGATTTCGTGGTCATGGATCGCGACAACGTCCAGCGCATCTACCACGTCTTTAATCTTCCCGGCGACGGCCGCCCGACCGCCACTGATATCGACTGGGCGAACTCCTATCTCAAAATCAAGTACGGCGACATTCTGAATCGCCTGGCGTCGGGACGAGAGCCCGCCAACGACGACGAACGCGAAGTCGCCGCTATGTTCAAGGGCGAGCCACCCAACGCTTACGCCGCCGCCGCGCAGAACCTGCGCGTGCAGGAAGGACTGCGGGAGGATTTCCACGACGGTCTCCTGCGCAGCAAGTACTACAAGCCGACGATGGAGCGGATATTCCGCACTGCGGGACTGCCGCCCGAGCTGGTAACCCTGGCGAGCGTCGAGTCGGGCTTCCACAGCGGGTCGCGCTCGAGCGCCGGAGCCGTCGGCATCTGGCAGTTCACGCGTGATACCGGCAAGCACTACATGAGAATCACGCGCTACCACGACGATCGCCTGAACCCCGACCGCGAGACTCTCGCGGCCGCTAAGCTATTGCGCTCCAACTACGACACGCTGGGCGATTGGCCGCTGGCGATTACCGCGTACAACTACGGCACCGGCGGAGTGGCGCGCGCGGCAGGAATTTACGGTGGCGACTATTCCGAGATGGTCCAGCATTACCAAGGGCCGCACTTCGGCTTCGCCGTGAAGAACTACTACGCGGAATTCCTCGCCGCCTTGCAGGTGCATCGCGACGAAGACAAGTACTTCCCCGGCATCGAGGACGAACCCGCGATTCGCCCCGCGCCAATCAAGACCGACTTCGCGCCGAAGCACTCGAAGAAGTCGCACACCCATCACACTTCCGCGAAGACCCATCACTCGAAAAAGACCGTCGCGCAAAAGACCTGAACCGCGCTCGTCGGCTGGCACCGTAGGAGTCGCGGCGCGCGCCGCCTGCGTCTGTTATCGTTGATAGGATGCAACGCGCGGCCACGCAATCCCCGCAACTCGCGGTCCTCGGCCAACGCCTCAAGGACCGGCTGGGCCACTCGCGCCTCGCGCAGAATGCGATTACGGCCGTCAAGGATCGCGCGCCTGACGATCAGTTGGCGCTCGCCTTCCTGACCAAGCTCGCCGAGAATTCCACCGATGCGCTGAAAGACCTGCTGAGCGATCGCCGTGCAGCCAGCGATCTGATCTTCTGCCTCGGCTCATCGGAACTGGTCGCGACCGAGCTGTCCCTGGCCGGCCCGGAGTGGGCGGAAATCTTTCTCGATGCGCGCGCCCAGACTATCGATGGGCTGGTCGCCGCGATGCGCACCGAACGGGCCACGATCGACGCGCCTGACCGTCAGGCGGCCGCCGCGATGCTCGGGACTTTCATGCGCCGGATGATGGTGCGGGTTGCGATCGCCGATCTGCTCGACCGTCTCACCCCGGCCGAGACGGCGATGGCGATGTCGGAGCTGGCCGACGAATGCATTCGCACCGCGCTCGACCTGGCGACTCGATTTCTTGGCAAACGCGCGCGCGAGGTCGGCCGATTCTGCATCCTTGCGATGGGCAAGCTCGGCGCGCGCGAGCTCAACCTCAGCTCGGACGTCGATTTGATTTATCTTCATGAGTCCACGGGTTCGTCGGACAGTTCAGAAGCGGCGGCGCGCCTCGGTGAATGGTTTACTGAAATTCTGTCCGCGCGATGCTTTCGAATCGATATGCGGCTTCGGCCCGGCGGGCGCTCCGCGCCGCTGGTGACCCCGATCGACGGCGCAATCAACTATTACGAGAACCTCGGCGCGCCCTGGGAGCGTGCGGCGCTGCTGCGTGCGCGGCCGGTCGCCGGCGACCTCGAAATCGGACTGCAATTGCGGACCGAGCTGAATCACTTCGTGTTTCGCAGCTACCTGGATTTCGACACGCTGCGCCAGTTGCGATCGATGAAGCATCAGATCGAGGCCGAGCTGAAAACGCCCGCGATGATCGAGCGCAACATCAAGCTCGGCCGCGGCGGAATCCGCGAGCTCGAATTTATCGTGCAGGCGCTGACGCTGATTTATGGGGGACGCGACCCGCGCCTTCGCATCGAGCAGACCGTCGCCGCGCTCGAGAAGCTCGACGCGCTCGGCTACTTGCCGTCGAAGCGCGCGCGCGAACTCGGCGATGCGTACCTGTTCCTGCGCGACGTCGAGCACAAGCTGCAAGTTGTCGCTGGCCTGCAGACCCACGTCCTGCCCGCCACGGAAGACGGGATGCGCGCGCTGGCGGCGCGGATGGGTTTCGGCAAGGGACCGGCGGCGCTGAAGAAATTCAGCGAGCTGCTGAAATCTCATCGCGCCCTGGTCGAGCTGCAATTTCGCGAGACCCTGGCCGGTGGCGACGAATTGTCGACGCGCTCGGTCTCTTCTTCCGCGGAACTGGCGTGGAACTCGGCGCTTAATCCCGATTCCGCAACCCGCTATCTGCGCGAGCTCGACTTCGCGCGCGCCGACGAAAGCGCGCGCCATCTCGAGCTGCTTGCGCGCGGGCCTTCGCATGCACCGACCAGCCCGCGCCGTCGCGAGCTGCTGGAGCGCCTCGGCCCGATGCTGATGGACGAGATCGGCCGCCTGCCCGATCCCGACTTGGCGCTGATGAACCTGGCCGAGTTTATCGCGGCGATCGGCGCCCGCACGTCGTTCCTGGCTCTGCTCGAGCAGCATCCGGCGACGCGGCGAGTTCTGCTGCGGCTGTTTGCCTCGAGCGCATACTTGTCGACTATCTTCATCCGCCATCCCGACATGCTCGACACGCTGGTGCGCTCCGACCTTGCCGCGACCCGGCGCAGTCCGGCCGAATTGCGCGACGAGCTGGCGGGACTTATCGCGGCGAGCCCCGACTTCGAGAGCAAGCTGGACGCGCTGCGCGCGTTTCGGCATCAGGAGTTTTTGCGCATCGCAATCGCGGACCTCGCCGGCGATCTTGAATTGTTCGACGTCGAGCGCGAGCTCACCACGCTCGCCGAAACGGTGCTGGACGAGGCGATGGCGCTGGCGCGAATTCAGACCGGGTCGCGCTTCGCGATTCCCGCCACGATGCGGCTGTGCGCGATTGCGATGGGCCGTCTCGGCGCCAGCGAAATGTCATACAACTCCGACCTCGATCTGATCTTTGTTTACGACGACCGCGCGGAAGTGGCTGGCGGCAGCCGCGAAATCGCGTCGCGAATCACGCAGAAGCTGATCGCGATCCTCGAATCGCGCACCCGCGAAGGATACGCGTACAAACTCGACTTGCGCCTGCGGCCATCGGGCAACGCGGGCCCGCTGGTCACGTCGCTGGCCGGGTTCCGCGAGTATCATCGGCAAAGTTCCGCGGTCTGGGAACGGCAAGCGCTGGTGCGCGCGCGCGTGATAACCGGCGACTCTGAACTGGGGCGCGAAGTCGAGGCGGCGCGCCAGGAATTCGTGTACGGCCGCGGACTGACCCCGCCTGAGGTAGGCGAAATAGCCGCCATGCGTCATCGGATGGAGATGGAGATAGGCGCCGAGGACAAGACGCGGCTAAATATCAAGCAGGGCCACGGCGGCCTGGTGGATGTCGAGTTCCTGGTACAGATGATGGCGCTCAGCCATGGTCATCGGCATCCGGAATTGCGGGTGCGCGATACGATGGGCCTGCTCGAAGCGCTCGACGGCCTCCATCTACTGACCGCCGCCGACGCGTCCATCCTCGAAGACGACTACCGCTTCCTGTCGCAGTTGGAGAATCGCCTGCGAATCGAGAGCGACCAGCCCTCGTGGGCGGTGCCAACATCCGTAATTGGCCTGCGCCCACTGGCGCGCCGGATGGGTTTCGAAGGCGCCGACGGCGCATCGCGACTGCTCGCCGAATTAGCACAACGCCGCAATCGCATCCGCGCAATCTTCGACCGCTACTTCGCGGCTACTCGGCCCTTGTCATCCTGACGGAGCGAGCAACGCGAGCGGCAGGAAGGATCTCGGACAGCGGGGCGCAAGCGCCGCCGGTTCCGGTTCTGCGTTGCTGCAACTACTCAAAATCCAGCTTCACCCCCGCCAGCACGTTGATTGTCGGCGCCTTGAATCCGAAGGCCTGCGAATAGTTACGGTCCATCAGGTTGTTCACTCGCGCGAACACCTCCTCATTGCTCACGTGGCTCAGCGGGACTCCCACCGTGTATGACACCACCGCGTTGACCAGGTTGTATGCGGAGTGATTCGCGACCGGCGGAACTCCGCTCACCGTGAGGTCGTCGCGATCGCCGACGAAGATGTAGTTCACGTTGGCGGTGATTTTATCGTGAGGCAGAAAACTCCCGCTCCGCACGTATTCCAGCAGGGCTGACGCGGTGTGCTTCGCCACCCGCAGCGGACGGGGTGGGGTCAAAAACGCTTTTGTGAAGTTGAGCGGGGAATCGGCGTGCGTCTCGTCGAGCACGGTCACGTTGCCGCTGAGCGTCAGTCCCTTGAAGAGCGTGACGCTCGGCACGATCTCGACGCCTTGCGTGTCCACGCGCGAAGCATTGCCCGCTTCCGATCCAAATTCACAGGTCGGGCCAACCTTGCACGGCACCGTGACAATCAGGTTCTTCACGCGCCGCGAAAAAAAGGTCGCAGTTATCGAGGCTCGCTCGCCGAAGTTGGTGGTGAATCCGCCGTCCCACTCGCTCGAAATCTCCGGCTTCAAATCGGGATTGCCGAAACCCGGGAAGAATAGCTCGTTGAAGGCCGGCGCGCGAAAGCCTTCGGTATAGCTGCCGCGCAAGGTGGTAGAGATTTTTGTGATCGGAATCGCGACCGACCACGCGGGGCTGACCTCCTTGCCGAACTCGCTGTTGCCATCGACGCGAAATCCTCCCGTCACCAGAACGTGGCCCTGGAGAAAACTGCCCTCTTGCTCGAGGTAGCCCGCGTATTCCTGGCGGCGCGCGCTGAACAGGCTTATCGACGTTAACAGCGGCGGAGGCGGCGTGAAGTTCGCGAACGTGAAGATGCCATCCGAGCGGACCCATCGATCTTTGAAATCGAATCCGGCGAGCGTGCGAAAGCCCTCTAACCGGGGCCAGGTGAACACCGTCTCGATCAGCCCGCCGCGCGTCTCGTCGGGGATGCGATCTTCCTCGCTGCCCGCGAAGCCCAGATAAGGCGTCGAGGTCGCGCGTAAATCCTGCCGCACGAAATACGCGTTCGCGCGCACCAGTATGTTTTCGCCGAAGTGATGCTCGACTTCGCCCTTGAACAACATGAACTCGTTGCGTTGGTGCGCGGTCGGATCCAGCAGTGATCCGGAGAACTGGTTCAAATTCGGCAGGCTCACGTTCGATGCGATGTAGCGCGCGAAGCCGCGCAGGACAGTGTCGTCGCCAAGGTGATAGTCGAGCCGCCCGTTGAGCGCGAGATTGTCGGAGTTGTCGTTGACCGGACGAAACCCCTCAGTCGAAAAGTACGACACCGCGCCCGAGTAATGAAGATTTCCGTCGGCGCCGCTGACGGTTCCAACTTGATTGCTGGTCGCGCGATTGCCGCCCGCTGACAGCAGGCTCGCCGTCGGCGGACCATCGCCCTCCTGGGACAGCACGTTGACGACGCCGCCGATCGCCTGCGAGCCGTACAGCGAGCCGCCCGCGCCGCGCAAAATCTCGACGCGATCGAGATTGTCTGTAGTCAGGTTCGCGAGGTCGAAGCTGCCGGTCGCGCCCGCGTTGACCTCGACCCCGTCGATCAGCACCAGCGTCTGCGACGGCGTAGCGCCGCGAATCGACACGTCGGTGACCGAGCCGGGCGAACCGCTCTGCGTGACCTGCACGCCGGGCACCTGGCGCAGCACGTCCGCGATGCGATCGATCTTCTGCTCCTGGATTTGCGGATCTTCGACGACCGTGATCGTCGTGCCGATCTCGCCGATCGGTTGCGGGATTCGCGTCGCGGTGACGACCACCGGATTCAGCTTCTGCGCCTCTTCTTTTTTGGCGGGAGGCGACGTCTGAGTGGCCTTCTTCTTCTGTGGCGAAGCTTTCTGAGTTTGTGTTTGCGCTGGCGACGCGGCGGCGGCTGGCGTTTGAGCCAGTGCGATGGGCGCATAAGGCGCCAACGCAAAGACTGTCGACAGGATCAAAATAGGAAACCGCATGAACTCCCTCCGAGTCCAAAAGCTGCCATCGCGATGGAAGGAGTCGGGTACTGAAAAAAGACCCGACCTCTCGCGTATCGAGGGATCGGGCATCAGGAATTCGTGTCTGACGCCACCCTCCCCGAGGAAGGCAGACAGTTAGTGACCCGGCCGGTCTCCTGGCTTGGGGTTCGTCCTTGGGCCCGCCTTCCCGCCGAAGCGGTGGCATGATGGGCCGTCGTCCCCCCACACAGTTGCGGGGCAGCGCCGGATTTAAACCGGCTTCCCGTGCACCGGGTGCGACGCCGAAGTTACGCGCGGCACCTCGCGCAGTCAACACGCGCCGCGCGATCGTGTACGCTCGATGATTCACATGGGCACTATCACGCTAATCACGGGCGGCGCGCGGAGCGGCAAGAGCATGCAGGCGTTGAAACTGGCGCGCCCTTATCAGCGCAAGTTCTTTGTCGCGACGGGAGAGGCGCTCGACGACGAAATGACGGCGCGAATCGAATTTCACCGAACGACGCGGCCGCCGGAATTTCAAACCGTCGAGGAGCCGCTGAACGTCGTAGCGGCGATTGAGAAGCTGGGCAAAACCGCAGACCTGGTTGTGATCGATTGCCTCACCCTGTGGATGTCCAACCTGATGCTACGGCCGGCGATGAGCGAAGGGCCGATTCTCGCGGAGGCGGACAAGCTCGCGGCGGCGCTGAAGGCGGCGGCGTTCGCCAGCATCGTCGTAACCGATGAAGTGGGATCGGGAATCGTGCCGACCGATCATGCCGAGTCGCGCCGCTTCCGCGACCTGCTCGGATGGACCAATCAGAAAGTCGCGGCGGTCGCCGACGATGTAGTCCTGATGGTTGCGGGTTATTCGGTGAAGATAAAGTAGGATCACAACTGCATCGCGAGCAGGACGGCGATTTCGACCAGCTCGCCGCACGCACCGATCAAATCGCCAGTCACTCCGCCCAGCCATCGCCGATAGAAGATTCGCATAGCGAACACGATTGCGACTGTGACTGCGGTGGCGAGAGCGATCGGACGCATCGCAGTAAGCATCACCATCACCAGCAGCGTCAAGACGGCGACGAACGCAGTTCGTGCGACTGAGATTTTGCCGCCGAGCAGCGCCGACCCGGAGCCGGAGGCGCGTAGATACGCTAGGCCCGCGGCAACGATGAGCATCGCCCAACGCGCGAGCATCGGAGCGACGATCAGCGCAGCGTAACGGCGATGACCCGCCAGCGTGGACAGCGCGAGAATCTTGAGCGTCAGGTCGAAGAAGATTGCGCTGGCGCCGAAGGTGCCGACACGGCTGTCGCGGAGAATCTCGAGAGCGCGTCGCATCGCGTCCGGCGCCGAGGGCGTCGGCCATGTCGGCCAGTCCGTCGAGATGAACTGCGCCGGTGATCACGGTAAGCGAGATGACAATGAGCACCGAACGAATCACCTGCGCGAAGACGTGAGCGAGAATCCAATCCTCGCCGACGAGCGCCACGCCGAGAAGGAAACCGACGATCGGGAACCATGCAAACGATGCGGCGATGGTATCTTCGGAAGCGGGTCGCTGATCGATTACCGGCAGGATCGTAAGGAAGCTGATTGCGAGTAGCAGCTCGCTGAAGAATCCGCTCTTCGTTGTCGGCGCGACGGCGTCGTCGCTCATCGGACTTTGCCGGAGACGTCTGCGCTCTCGAAGGTCGCCATGTGGTTGAGCAGGTCGAGCGCCGAATCGATCACGTTCATCGCGAGCGCGGCCCCGGTGCCTTCGCCGAGTCGGAGGTCGAGATCGAGAATCGGACGGAGCTTGAAATGTTCGAGCGCGAGCTTATGGCCGCCCTCGGCTGAGCGATGGCTGAAAAAGAGATGGTCGAACAATCCCGGACAAATCTTTTCGGCAACCGCAGCGGCAGCGGTTGCGATGAAGCCGTCAACCACGACCGGAACTTTGGACGCAGCGCCGCCCAGGCATACGCCGGCCATCGCAGCGATCTCGAAACCGCCGAGCGCTGCCAACATCGACTCTCCCGACGCGAGCGCATCGCGATGAATCTCGAGCGCGCGGGCGACGACCTCGATTTTGCGGCGGACGCCGGCGTCGTCGAGGCCGGTGCCACGCCCGACTATCGACTCAGGTCGCAGCCCAGTTAGCGCACACAGGAGCGCGGCGGCGGGAGTGCTGTTCGCGATGCCCATCTCGCCGATGCCTATCAACGTCGCGCCGTTGGCGGCGAGCTCGCGCGCGATCTCGATTCCCACTTCGAGCGCGCGCGTCGTCTCCTCGGGCGTCATCGCAGGACCGTCGAGGAAGTTGCGGGTGCCACTGCCGATGCGCCGATAGGTCACTCCTGCGAGCGGCTTAGCGCTTGTATCGATTTTGACCCCGAGGTCAACGACTTTCAGTGAAAAATCGAAGCGGCGCGCGAGCACGCTGATCGCGGCGCCGCCACTGGCGATGTTGCGAAGCATTTCGGCCGTGACAGCCTGGGGAAATGCGCTGACGCCTTCCTCCGCGACGCCATGATCGGCGACGAAGACGGCAATCGCGCCGCGGCCGGATTTCACCGATTCGTCATGGCGGATTGCGGCATAGCGGCGCACGAGCTCCTCGAGATGTCCGAGGCTCCCGGGCGGCTTGGTTAGCGAATTTAGCCGCGCATCGGCCGCCCACGCCGCTTCATTGTCGGGCGGCATGATCGAGGCGATAGTTTGTTTCAGCAAAGACATTAGTCGCGCGAGGGTTTGTCGGCGGAATCTTCGGGGAAGATCGAGCGCCAGATCGAATGGTCGTCGATTTTTTTCAACAACGATTCGGCGGCGGGTGAGGTTCGATCGGTTGCGTCGTTCCACGAATCGAAATGGATCAACGATTTCGGCGGCAGGCGCTGCGCCCAGTCTGCGCTGGCGAGAATCGGGCGGTCGGGAAATTCGCGCACATAGCCGACGCATAGATAGGCGATGGGAATAACGTCGCCGGGGATGCCGAAAATTTCGGCGAGCACGTCGTTGCGCATGATGCTGACCCATCCGACGCCGAGGCCCTCGGCGCGCGCGGTCAGCCACAGGTTCTCGACTGCCAGGCACGCCGAGTAGATCTCGACGTCGCGAATGCTGGTCTTGCCGAGCACGGCCGGGCCGAAGCGATCGGGCTTGCAGGTGACGATCAGATTCATCGGCGCTTCGAGAATGCCTTCGAGCTTGAGCGAGAGATATTTTTCGCGGCGTTCGCCGCTGAACTGGGCCGCATTCTTCTGGCGCTCGATTTCGAAAACTTCCTTCACCCGGCGGCGTCGCTCGAGGTCGCGCACGACGATGAAGTCCCACGGCTGAGTGAAGCCGACGCTGGCCGCATGATGGGCCGCGATCAGCACGCGCGCGAGCACGTCGTCGGGAATCGGATCGGAGATGAACTCGCGGATGTCGCGGCGGCGGAAGACCGCCTCGTAAAGGCCGCGCTTGAGCGCGTCGGTGAAGGCGTGGCGATTGGGTACGGCGGTCGGCATATCCTTCCTACCTCTCCCCTCGGGAGAGGTCGACGTGAGTTTGCGAGCGTCGGGTGAGGGCGCGCGCATCGAGCTGAATTCATGCGCCCTCACCCGCGCCCGGAGGCACGTCCTCTCCCGAAGGGAGAGGTAAGACTCGGACAAGGACGCCGTCAGGCTGCGGCTTTTTTTGCTGCTGCCAGCGCGGCTTCGTAGTTTGGCTGCTCGGCGACTTCCTTGACGTACTCGACGTAGGTCACGTTGTCGTTCTTGTCGACGACGAACACGGCTCGCGCCAGCAGATGCAATTCCTTGATCAACGCGCCGTAGCTGGTGCCGAAGCTCGCACTGCGCCAGTCGCTCAGCGTGGTGATCTTGTCGACGCCGGCCGCGCCGCACCATCGCGCCTGCGCGAACGGAAGATCCATCGAGACCGAGAGAATCTGCACGTCGCCCGGCAGGTTGCTCGCCTCGACGTTGAAACGGCGCGTTTCTGCATCGCATACCGGCGTGTCGAGCGAAGGTACGGTCGTGATGATTTTGACTTTGCCCTTGAACTGATCGAGCGTCGCCGGCGCCATCCCCTTGCCGACCACGGTGAAGTTGGGTGCTTTTTGTCCGACCTTGATTTCGGGGCCGACCAGGGTCATCGGGTTTCCGCGCATCGTAACGGCGCCTTTGCGTTCTTCCGCCATGAGTGAATTCTCCTTTGATGATGAATCGAAGATGGAATCGAGGACGAATCAGAGACTAGCGGCGTCGCTTGAAGAGGTAAAGGAGAAGAACCTAACCCCTTCCCGAGCGGGAAGGGGAACCGGGAAAAAGAGAGGCGGCGCGATCTCTGGATTTGAAGCTACAGCGCTTTAATTGTGAGCGCGATCAGGCTGACGACAACCAGGATCGCGTTGATGACTGCGGTCGTGATTGCACCGGTCGAGCGCTTCGATGCCGCGCTCAGGTAGCCGCGCGCATATTCGATTCGCGCGATCAGGAATAGCAATCCCAGCAGCACGCCGGTGCGATAATTCACCGACAGCGAGAATATCCATACTGCAGGAAGGAAAACGATCAAGGCCTCGAGGGTATTCGCATGCACGCGGAAGTAGCGCTCGAAGTCGGGATTGCCGGTGGTGGCGGGCGCCTCGACGCCGTAAGTCAGTCGCGCGCGTCCGACCATCACGCCGAGTATCGAGTATTCTAGCAACGCGAGCAGCGTCACTATTTCGAGTCCATGGCCTCCAAACATTTGAATCGTACCTCCCCGTGAAGTTGTCGAGCGGCGCCGGCCGCTTGGGATGAAGGTACTCGCGCACGTTGAGAAGTGCGAGATGTGAAAGCGGGGGAACCTAACCCCTAACCACTTCCCTCGATGGAAGGGGAACAATCGAGTCAGAAGAGATCACGCGCGGCGGAATTTTGTTTGACGATCGGATTCCAGTTGGTCGGCGGCTTCGCGCGATGGGCGCGCGGGCATCCATCCTTTGGTGTAATCGATCTCTTCCCACGATCGATCGTTGGCGTCCCACACGTAAGGCAGCTCAACGATTGTCGCGGGAGCTGTGATCGTTTCGAACGCGCGCATCGCGTCCGTAACTATTCGGCGCTGTAGTTCAGGCTGATCGGGTGGTCCGGTCTGATGGCCGAGCGGAAAATTTACGAACACGGCGCGCGGAGGTTTCACCGACTGCGTGATGTCGATAGCGGAAGTCATTGCGAGCGTGGGGATTCCCGCTTCTTCGACTGCGCGTGCGATCAGCCCAACGGACTGATGGCAAACGGGTCATGCAGGGACGAGGAAGAAAGCGTCGGCGTGCGCGCGCTTAAGTTCATCGACAATCTGCGGCGCGAGCTCGTCGCGAACTTTGCGCGCCGAATAAATTCCGCCCATGAAACTGAACGCGGGATCGACGAGTTCACCGATGACGCCGGATGCGGCGAGCTCGCGCATCCGCTCCAGCGGGAAGACGCAGTTCACGTCACGCTCGGCGTCGCCAGTTGGATAGCCGAAGTGCCAAACGCTCAACTCGTCGCGGCGCGCATCGATCGGAATTCGGCGATACGACGCGTCCTCGCGGTGGAAGCGCGGCTGGTCGCGATACATTATTCCGCCCGAGCTCATCATGGCGATCCTGCACGCGGCGATGGGTTTGGAGAGCGGAGTGAATGGCGCGGAATCGTTCTCGACCCATCGGTAGGGAGTGAAATTGTTGTACAGATCGCGGGTGCGGGGAATGTATGCGACTGGCATGCGACTCACTTTATGACGGCGCATAAGGATTCGGCAAATGGGAAATCCTCAGCGCAGCGCGAACGAGTTCTTGACACTAACCTGGCTTAGCGAGACGTTGTAGCCCTGAAAATATTCATTCTGGGGGAGCCGTTTGGAGAGTCCGTGTCTTTGACAACGATCAAGCATCAGGCACTCCCCCAATAGATGTCTAAACAACAGGGAAGTGCAAGATGCGACGGGTATCGACGGCTAGAGCTAAATACGTTTATCAGGGTCATTGACTCTAGATATGGTTTTCTGCGATGAATGGTCCGGCAAAGTGTCCCGGGGGGGACTGCGATTGTAATATTCGGGTTCCCGATTTGGGCGAGGCAGGCCAGAAGCCTTTTCTGGCGCGAGTTTCTAGGGAGGGACGGTAAATGCACGTATCACTTAAGCATGCGCGGCGCGTATTGCTAAGCGTCGCGGCGGGGGCGCTGTTACTCGCCGCTGCGCCGGGATCCGGTCAAGCGGATATTCTCACGCTCTGCATCTCGCCGCAGCGTCAGCATGTAGTTTTACCGCTTGGCGGAAGCTGCAATAAGCCGAATCGACTAATCACCTGGGATAGCGATGGCGTGGAAGGCCCGAGCGGACCGCAGGGTCCAAAGGGTATGCAAGGACCGCAGGGACCGACCGGCACTCCTGGCGAAATGGGAGCGCAGGGTCCCGCAGGACCGGCTGGCCCGATCGGGCCGGTTGGAAACGCCGGAGCCACGGGTCCGATGGGCAATGCAGGACCAATGGGTCAGCAAGGACCTGAAGGAGTGACAGGACCGACCGGAGCAACTGGCCCGATGGGACCGACTGGACTCATGGGAGTAAACGGGATCAACGGCACCCAGTTCTACACCCTCGGCGGTGGCAACCTGGGGAGCAACGTCGAACTGCTGTTTGGCTACCAGAGCGTATTGGGCGGCCCGTACGGTCCAACCGGCTATAACCCCTACTGCACGACGGATACTTGCAGCAATAGCCCGATTTACTACGGTCCGGGGAACGGCGCCGACACGCAACTCGAAAGCGAAGCAGTGCCAATCGACGCTTCAACAGCAACTCAACTCTGGGTGCAGGTGAAGAACGTGCCGGGGCCGGGCGAGTACTATAAGTTCCACCTCTGTATCAACAAAAACTGCTACTCATCGCCGATCAGCTGCAAAATCGATATCCCGAACCTGACTGAGTGCAACGATTTGGTCGACATGCAGAAGTTTAATGCTGGCGACACGATCGCGCTCAAGGGCGAGGCATCCGATGGTGCGGCGCCTACAGAAGTTTCGTGGATGGTGGTGATGCATCAGACTGGCGGGGACATCCCCGTCGGGCCGTGAGCAGCCGGAACAGGGGAACGCGAATGTCGAGTACGCGAATGGTAACAGTCAGGGAGGGGACGAGAATGCCTCAATCTTTTAGGAACGCGTGGCGCTGGCTCGTCGGAGTATCGGCGGCTGCGATGTTAATAGGAATTGTGTCACCGGCGGCAAACGCCTGGGTTCCGGACACTGGCATCATCAGAATCTGTGTAGGCAACGGCGGCAGAATCGTTGGTGTCAATGTTCCTTGCAAAAACCACAATTTTGCATTGACCTGGAACATCCCGGGACCTACGGGTCCAGCAGGGGAGCAGGGCTATACCGGCCCGGCTGGCGCACCGGGTGCTGTAGGTGCGTCGGGTTCGCAAGGCCCGGTTGGGCCAATCGGTCCACAAGGCCCGATGGGCGCTCTGGGTCTTACCGGTCCTATGGGAGCGCAGGGAATGACAGGTCCGGCAGGGCCGACGGGTGACATGGGTAAACCCGGACCGACCGGACCTGCGGGTCCGATGGGAATGCAGGGACCAAACGCCACGCTTTCATTCGGTCCGGGCGACAACGTTGAGATCCTGAGCGGCGGAACGCTCGGCGCGACTATCGGCGCCGCTGCGTCGATTCAGCTGACCACGGAATCAGGTGATACGCCCGCCGGAGGGCCGACCTCCCCGATCTACATGGGACCGGGAAATGGTGCGGCCGCTGCGGGACTTACCTCGCTTCCTCCTGCTCCGACGGCTAATCCCCAGACCAGCGTCCAGGTGCCAACTCCGGGCGGCGTGGCGTTTAATATGACGGTTTCGATCACACCCCAGGACGCGGGTGCGTTGGGCTCGGATTACACCTTCATTCTGTGTAACGAAGGGGACTGCAACATACTGACCAATCCACATTGCAAAGTCGCTCATGATGCCCTTCCAGACCCGGATACGATGGTCTGCTCGACCAGCACCTTTATTGGAAGCATCCCGACGCTGGCCTACCTGCCGGGCGACACTCTGTCGATACAGGCCTTCAAGTCTGAAGCTATGATACCGACCAACACCGTCGACGTAAGATGGTCACTGGATTATGCAATCGACCCTGCGGATGCAATGTGATTCCGGGACGCGAGGAGGAAAAGAGAGATGAAGTCGCGATCGGAATTCAGCAAGGGTGGAGGGCAACAGAAAATGGAGGGCGTCAACATGCCTGCTTCGTTTAAATCCGCGTGGCGTTTGCTGGTCGGTGTGACCGCCGCTACGATACTTTGTCTGGCAGCACTTCCAGGTGTCGGCCGGGCCGAGAATATCGAGATCTGTATCAACAACACCTCCGGTAGGATCAAGGGCATCAACCTTGGGGTTGGCAACTGCACTGGAAATACCAGCGAGCTCGATTGGGTTTCGATCGGGCCTGAGGGACCTACCGGAATGCAGGGCGTAGTTGGTGATCCCGGACTTCAGGGCACGCAGGGGCCGCAGGGCGGCGTCGGCAACCAGGGGCCATCGGGAGCGATGGGAGCCGCAGGACCGCAGGGTCCGCAGGGCGATATCGGCCAGACCGGACCGACGGGCCCGGCAGGAATCATGGGTGAGGAAGGAATCCGCGGAGCCACGGGGCTGGCTGGACCTACCGGCATGACCGGACCGTCCGGCACAAATGGAATCCCCGAGCCGAATATCTCCGTCTTCGCTGGCGGTTCGCTGGGGACGCTGGGAGCGGAAAACGGCACTGATCTATCAGGGAATAACAGTGTCTACGCCAACATCCTGATACTTGGACCGGGCAACGGTTCGGACACGGCACCGCCACCGACGACCGACGTACCGATGTCAGAGCCTGGAACCGCGAAACGCCTGTTCGTTAATGTGGACGCCGATCCCGGAACCGATATGAATATCGGCCTGCCGTCTAGCTTCTATTTCTTTCTGTGCAAGAACGACGACTATCCCGCAAGTTGCGGCCTTTCCTGCATCATAACCGCACCCGACACGACGTGCAGCGACCTGATTGGTTCACAGGCATACACTGTGAGCGTCACTCCTCCAGCGCTGCCTGGCCTCCAGCCTGTGCCGAATCCTGACGAAATGAGTCTGTGGGCATACGCCGACTATCCGGGAGCGAATCACGCCAACGTGAAATGGTCAGTGACCTACGATCACGGCAATCCTATCCTTATCCCTGTCGGGCCGTAATTGTAGAATCCACCGTTGAATTGAGAGTGAAAGCCCTTGGGTAACTCCAGGGGCTTTCTTTTATTGGACGAGGGGGATTGGACTGTTGGTCGGAAGAGGAGGACTTCCTTTGAAAGCACAGCCCAGATTGATTTCCAGCTACGAACGAGTCGCAATGCAAAGCACCTGGTCCGCAACCTTCAGAATCTTCGCCGGCGTGCTATTGGCGGCGGGCATGATCAGCGCGCCGAGTGCGTGGGCGTTCGACGTAAAGAGCGCAAAGCTGATCGATAAAGGATTCAAGATTTTCACCAACGAGACCTTCAATGGCAACGGCCGTACCTGCTCAACCTGCCATATACCCAAGGACGACTATACGATCAGCCCGGCGGATCTCGCCACGCTGAGTGCCCATGACAAAGACCTTGTGTTTGCGACGCACAATTCGCAGCTCGAAAACCGGATCCTGGTAAATAAATACGGTCTGTTCAACATCACTAACGAGACGCCTGGCGCAAGCGGAAGGGGGACAACCCCGACCGGTCCGTTCCGCGCCTCGATGCAGCTAAGCGGATTGGCGCTCACCACGCTGAACGATTGCCCAAACGCGACCTTGATTGCCTCGGCCACCGATACCGGCGCCACCGCCGAGATTACAACCGCTACGCCTCCCACCTTTCCGTTTGCGTTAAACGAGCAGATAAGAATCGAGGGAGTCAGCGTCGCCGGTTACAATGGCAGCACGTTTGAGATCTCGAGCGTAATCAGTCCCACGACATTCCAGTACACGACGTTGACTGGAGCCGCTATCACGGGACTCCCCTCGGTAGGGCCAGGCGGCGGTGTCAGCGGGCTGCCCACTCCACCCACTACTACAACGGGGTCGGGAGTGTGTTCGACTGCACCTAATTTCGCAACGACCCCGACCACCACAGGCACCCGGTTCATAGAGCTCGGCTGGGCTGGAGATGGCGCACCCCTTGACCCCACGCTTTTCGAAGTTGGCAAACCTCGCGATTACGCGGATTGCGTGGCCGCCGTCAATAACGCGGACGCCAACCAGAGCGTTCTCAGCCCGGTGCTGAATGCGTTTTCGACCGGCGCCGTCAGACACCATTTCGCGCGCACCAACGCCCGCGTGCCGGGAAAGGATTTCCGCTGCCCGACTGCCGCGGAGTTGAATGCGCTCACAGCCTTTCAAGAGTACCTCGGGCGCCAATTTCCATCTGGCACACCTCTCGAACTCGCCTTGGAAGCTGGAACAACGTTCCCGGGGACGCAGGTCAGCTCCCTGCAGCCTGTGATCACTTTCAATGACTCCACGGCGGAGACAGGCAAGGCGATATTCCTGAATCCGAGCGCAGCCTGCAATTTCTGCCACTTCAATGCCGGCGCGAGCATGACCACAACCCAGGTAAAAACGGAGCCGTTGGGAGACCCACCGCTGCCGTTTCCGGGACGCAACGAAAATAACTCGCAACTGGTGGACGTCTTGACCGACACCTCCTTTCTTATTCCGTCAACCGGAGAGACGGTCACCGGCGGGCTCAACGCCTCGACGCTGGTCACCATAGGCAAGGATCCCGGAGACGGAAATCCTTTCAGCGACAAGCATGGCGGGTTCCTACCGGTGTTCAACGTCCAATCAATCATCGAGGCGCCGCGCAAAAAGAGCTTTTTCCACAATGGCGCTTTCAATACCAGCGTAGAGGACGCGGCTTCCTTCTACTTTGGCAACCCCACGGTCCAAACTTCGGGTAGCACGCTCGTCACGCCCGGATTCGACCTTGCCAGCGGCAACTTTGCGATTGGCACTAACCAGGATGGCTCAGCCGTGACCCTCGCCGCTGGCTTGCCAAGTCCCCTGCCAAGAGCGGCGGGACAAAAAACCGGCACTCAGGCCCTTGTGGCTCTTGCCGGCACTTACTTTCCCGCCGATTCGGTGTCCGGCAATGTGCTCACTTCGCCGGGCGGGCAGGATGTGCTCAATACCCTTGGCTTCTTCATGAGGGCGCTTAACGTGGTTTACAGCCTGGCCGACTGCGAGCGGCTGGTGGACGACACGGTCAGCCGTCACGATGCGGGTTTGTCCACGGAGGTGCCGGTCCTCAACTGCACCACCGACCTGGGAGATGTGTACCGCGTCATTGCGGGCGCGCGCGTGACCGTTCCGGACAACTACGTCACCGTCCAGATGCAGGCTCAGAGCCTCCAGGGCGAGTTGAAGAAGTACGCGAGGCAGGGCAATCGCGCGAAGCTCAAAGGAGTTATCAATCAGCTGCAGGCCATGAGAAACTCGATCGCATCGATCTCGCCAGACCTGCCGTGACGCAGGATTGCGTGACGCTTGAAACCCCCGGGTAGAGCCGGGGGTTTTCTCTTTGCGGGAGCGAAGTTACTTGAAGCGCGGCAGGACTTCAGTCCCGAATCGATCCAGCGACCGGCGCGCCTTGCCCGGATCGAGTCCCGGTAATTGCGTCACGACGATAAGCTCGGTCATCGGAGTTGATTCGAGTATTTCATCGAGCCGTGCGGCCACCTCCGACGCGGTTCCCAGCACGCTGGTGCGTCTTAGTCGCTCAGCGTCGGGACGAATCAGCACCTTGCTCTGGTCGGTGGTGCCGGCCGCCGCGGAGAGCCATTTGCCGTAAAGCTCGGCTTGGTACATCAGCGCGTCGCGGGTATCGCGCCACGCCTGCTCCTCGCTGTCGGCGATGTAGACTACGCGGCTGTTGACGATACTGTAGCGCGCACAGTCCTTGCCGGCGGCCGCGAGCGCCTCGAGATAGATGCCGATTTCCCTGCGCCCGCCGACACATGCAAATCCGAGATCGAGCGCGGCTGCCCGCCGAATCGCCTTCGACGCACCTGCTCCCCACAGTAGTTCTGGATGCGGCTGACTCGCCGGTCGTGGCAGCACGCGCACGTCTCGGAACTTAAAGTACTTGCCGTCAAAACTGAATCGCTCTCCAGTCCATGCGAGCTTCAGAATCTCGATAGTCTCGAGGGTGCGGCCAAGTCGCTGGGCGCGCGGCACGCCGAAACCCTCAAATTCCTCGGCACGATAGCCGAGACCAATTCCAAGACGCAAGCGGCCGCCCGAGAGTACATCGACGAACGCGGCGTCCTCGGCCAGCTTCAATGGATGAAAGAACGGCGCCAGCAGCACGTAGGTGCCGATGGTGACGCGGGTCGTGCGCGCCGCGATCGCCGCAGCCGCGGGCATCAGCGCGGGCAGGTAGCCGTCGTCGGTAAAGTGATGCTCGGTAAGCCAGATGGAATCGAAACCCAGTTGCTCGGCGGCCTCAACCTGCGCGAGCGACTCGCGGTAAAGGTCGCGAAACGAGATCGTCGAGCCGGGAGGATTTCGAAAATCGAGCTGGTAGCCAACTTTCACCTTGCGCACGACTCACCTCATGGCTGCTTCAGCGGGCGGCGAGGCCGCCGTCGACGATCAGTTCGGTGCCGGTGATGTAGGACGCGTCGCCGGACAGGAGAAAGACGATCGCATTTGCGATTTCCCACGGCGTGCCCTGCCGGCGCATCGGGATTCGCGGGGCGACAGTGCTCTCGCGGTCGCCGACCAGCCGCCGCACCATCGAGGAGTCGACGAGCCCGGGCAGGATCGTGTTGACGCGGATATTGTCGCGCGCATGCGAGACCGCGGCCGATCGCGAGAGTCCGAGAAGCGCGGCCTTGGTCGCCTCGTAGGAAATCTGAGTGTTGCTGCGGAGCGCGGCTAGCGACGAAACGTTCACGATCGAGCCGCCGCCGGCTTTCGCGATCTCGGGCACCGCATAACGCATCATCAGAAAATGGCTGCGGAGATTGACCGCGAACATCTTGTCGAAGTCCTCAGTCGAGGTCTTCAGCAGATTGCCGCCGATTGCGATGCCGACGTTGTTGACGAGCAGATGGAGCGCGGAGAATGCGCGCGTGGTGGCTTCGACGGCGCCGCGGCATTGATCCTCGATGCTAACGTCGGCGGCGACCGCCTCGGCACGCCCGCCTTCGTCGCGAATCGCAGCGGCGGTCTGCTGAGCGAGCTCGAGCGAGCGATCGGCGACCATCACGGCCGCGCCTTCGCGTGCGCACATGATTGCGGTGGCGCGCCCATTGCCGATCGAGAGTTTGTCGCCGGCCTTCGCCGGTCCGTCCGCGCCGCCTCCGACGATCAATGCTACTTTCCCAGTCAGCCGAGCCATGATTTGCCTCCTGAGGATCGAGTGTTCAACTGGCTACGCGCGCGCTATTTGATCTCTTCGTCCGGTTCCTGGCAGAAGCATCCAGGGCGCATCCATCCCACACATTTGAAACCGGGCCCTTGCGGCGTGCACTTGGGCTTCTTGACCTGCGTGTGAAGGAAGGTACAAGTTTCGGATTCGCTTTCTTCGCAATCGAGTTTGTCACAATCCGGCTTCGCCGCCGCGATCTTCTTGGCAAGATCGTTATCGTATGCCGTCTCCGCGTTCGCCTGACTGTCGCCGATTCCCTTTACCTGCACCTTCTTGAAAAAGCGGTTCGGACATTTTGCGCCCGCATGCGCTACCGAGGCGCTCGTCGCGGTTATCAGGATCGCGAGTGCCAAGGCGGCAGTCCGAAATCTAAAACGAGTGGATGCTGTCATAGCCGAAGCACCTCGCTTTGCTTATTCCGCGGTGGGTCGCGCGGTTGGGAAGCGCCGTACGTATTGCAGGAAACGCGCGAGCGCGCGGTCGGCGTCGATGAGCAGGCCGTCATGAAAGCGGATGGTCTTCATGATGGGCTCGTCTTCCTGGATCAGGCGGCGGAAGAACGCCTCGCCGATCTGAAGCCGTTGCTCGCGCTCAGCGTCATTGCCCTCGGAGCGCGGCGTCGCGGTGACCGACCATCCGTGGGTGCGGCCGTCGGGCGTCGGTGTTCCGGTCGCCATCGAGAGAATCGCCATGCCGTTGAGGCGTCCCGCCAGCGCGATCGTATTGGTGCCAGTCACGCGGATGCGCTGATCGAAAATGCCGAGGTTGGGATCTTCGAAGCGCACGTCGTATTGGATTCGGTAGTCGCCGACGTCGATCGCGTCAGGGTCGCATTCGATCTTTAGTCCGTGCAGCACGCGCAGATGCTGAAAGTCCATCGAGTTGGTGAACGGCACCCACGGCTCGACCGGCAGATCGAAGGCTTCGGCCGTGCGGATGTCGAGATCGGGCTCGGCGTAATCGACAAATTCGGGCACGTCGAAGAGCGGCTCGGCACCGTTGAATGCCCAGATCAATCCCCACTTTTCGGCGGTCGGGTATTTGAACATTCGAGCGGCCTTGGGAATCTTCTCCGACGCGGGAATTTTTGTGCATCCGCCGTCGGGACCGTATTGCCAATGATGGAACGCGCATTGAATGTCGTTGCCGACGACTTTGCCCATGCTCAAGTCGGCGCCGAGATGACGGCAGTACGCGTTCATCACCACCGCCTCGCCGTTCTCGCCGCGATACGCGATTGCGCGGCCGTCGAGGAAGTCGCGGCCGATCACTTCGCCGGCGCCGACTTCGTCGGAACGCGCGATCGCGTACCACGACTGATGGAATCCCGCCGGCTTCTTGTTACGGGTCCTGGAAGTGCGTGCGCTACGTGCGCGCGGTATTGCGGTGGTGGATGCCATCGTGAGTGCCTCGCAGTATTCGATCAGGCGGCCGCGGATTTAGTATCGAACTTCGGAAGCTGGATGAAGAAGAGAACGCAGTCGTCCACGACTTCAAGCTCGCGCCCGGTGTCGGCGGGATCGACGCGGAACGCCGAGTGAGTATCGAGCACTTCGCCGGACGTGACGTCGCGAATCGCGCCGCTCTCGACAAACAGCAGCTCGGGCGCGCGATGCCGGTCGACCTTGTGGCGTGAGCCGCGCGTCGCACGAATCTCGCCGATGTTCAAAGCGCGCTCGCCGAAGGTCGCCATGTGTTTCAACTCGAAGCCGGGATCGCGAGTCGCAAGCCATCCGAAGCCGTCCGGATACAGGATGATCGGATCTTCATAACGTGGCGGCGGATACTCAACGGCATGGCCGTTGACGAGTTCCCAAATCGCCTCGTAGCCGTCCTGGCGAATGAGGCGGCCGTCGGGAGTATGGCGCGTGAAGACCCCGCCGTCGAAGCGGCCGAGATCGGACAATTTCTGATAACCCGCGTTCAATTGCTGATAGCTCATGAAGCCGTAGCCGGCCGAGCCGCCCATCTGAAGCAGCAGCACGACCGACGTGCTGGTGTCGGACTGCGGGCCATAGAAGGTGCCTTCCGGAAAATAGCCGACGGTGCCGGCTCTCAGATCCTTGCCGGGCGCGTAGTTCATCGCGCCCTCGAGGCAGAAACGCACCTGGTCGAAATTGTGGCGATGGCGCGGCGTGAAATAGTCGCCGGCGGTTCGCACGATGCTCAGTTCAAAATTGTCGGGCGAGCCGGGCGTGCCCTGCAGCAGCCGCTTGAATTCGATGCGGCCCGAGCGATGCCCCGAGACCTCGCCCCATTCAACGTTTGCGCTGTGTACCGTATGCATAGCTGTGGGTAGCGCGGGCGTATGCGCCGCGTCAAGGATTACGACGCTTGGGCAGGATGGTGCGTTTTCAGGATAGCGCCACATGCTGCGATAGCGTCGAGGACGCCGTCTGCGATTCGTCCCTCTTTCACGGTTGCCAGGAATCTGTCGACGATTTTGTTCCAGGCACCGTCTGGCGCCAGCGCATGGGTATCGTGGTCGGCGACGATCTCCACATAACGCTCGCCAAGCGACACGAACAGCAGGATTCGATGCGGTTGATTAGGATTTGCAATCACATGCGCGTTGAATTCGCGATGGGCCAGTTGTTGGGCGCGATCATGCTTGGCGTGCTCTGGCACCAGCCGGAGGCGGAGCGGAAGCCAGTCGAGTAGTAGCGTCATTGCAATCACGAACCACAGTTGGAGCTCGATCACGGAGCGGCTCGCGATATCGGGCCGGAGCAGACTTACCAGCGCGCCGATCAGAATCGCGCCGACGGCGGCCCACGTGACAGGATAAAGGGAATAACGATCGCTGGCGCGAGTTACGATGATGCGCATGTCGGCGGTGGTGTCGCGCTCGATTGCGGCCAACGCAGCATCGATGCGCTCGTGCTCGGCAGGTGTGAATGGACTCTTCACCATCACCAGCTTCCCGAAGCGCCTCCGCCACCGAACGATCCTCCGCCGCCGGAGAAACCGCCCCCACCGCCGCCGCGACCGCCGCCGGAAGATCCTGCTCCCCATCCGCCGGACCATCCTCCGCCGCCATAGGTCATCCAGTTGTGCGGGTCATGGCGATGACGGAACCAGGAAACCAGGAAAAATCCCCAAACGCCAAAAAATAACAGGCACCAGATGACGACTATCTCCCACGGACCCTGCCAGAACGTAAGCGGTTGCGGAGATGGTGGCGGGCTGATCGAATTCCCGCCGAGTACTTGGAGAATCGAGTTGGTACCGGCGAGGACGCCAGCGTTGAAGTCGCCGCGTTTGAAGCTTGGCAGGATATAGTTCTGAATTATCGTCGCGCTGATCGCGTCGGTGAGCGTTCCTTCGAGGCCGTAGCCGACCTCGATGCGAACCTTGTGCTCCTTGGGCGCGACGATCAGCAGCGCGCCGTTGTTGGTGCCTTTTTGTCCGATGCCCCAATGGCGGCCAAGCTGATAGCCGTAATCCTCGATGGTGTAGCCCTGGAGCGAATGCAGCGTGACCACCACGACTTGCTCGCCGGTTGCGCGCTCGTGCGCGACGAGCATGTTAGTGAGCTGGGTCTGAGTTGATGCGCTCAGGACACCCGCATCATCGACGACGCGACCCGTAAGCGGTGGAAATTTCGGTTCGGAGGCGAGAGCAGGTGACGCCAGGATCAGCAGAAGAATGAGCAGCGCCCATCGTGCGCCAGCGACATCAGTCCTTGCGCAGCGAATGGGCATTAGAATTTGACCTGGGGCACCTGTTGAGCTTGCTCGGTGATCGTGAAAGTCTCGCGGACTTTCATGTCAGGGTAGAGGATCGATGCTACCCATCGGCCGGGAATGGTCCTGAGTGTGGTGTTGTAATTCTGCACGGCGAGAATGTAGTCGCGCCGCGCGACGGCGATGCGATTCTCGGTGCCTTCGAGCTGCGATTGAAGCGCGAGGAAATTCTGATTCGACTTGAGGTCGGGGTAGGCCTCGGCTACCGCGAGGAGACGGCCCAGCGCGCCGCTGACCGCGGCCTGATTTTGTTCGAATTGGTGAAACGCCTGCGGGTTCGACAGGATGTCCGCCGGAAGCTGCATCTGCGTCGCATGCGCGCGCGCTTCGGTGACCTGGGTCAACACCTGCTGTTCCTGGTGCGCGTAGCCTTTGACAGTCTCAACCAGGTTCGGGATAAGGTCGACGCGCCGCTGATATTGATTCAGCACCTCGCTCCAGGCGGCCTTAACCTGCTCGTCGAGAGTCGGGATCTTGTTGACGCCGCATCCTGACAGCCCGTCGAGCACCAGCCCGAGAGTCAGCACGATAGCTAGCGCGCGAAAGTGCTTCGAGAGCATCAAGTTGGACGACGACGGGTCAGGCGCCTTCGCGGCTCTTGAAGCGATGCTGATGCGGCTCGGGCGGCATCGTCAATAGCTCGCGCGAATAGATCTCACCGAGATATTCGATCAAGTTGCGCATCGAGACCACCGCGGTCGGACGGCCGTCGTCGTCAACCAGCGGGATGTGACGGAAACCCTCGAGCACCATCTTGCTGAGCGCGAAAGCGACATTCGCATCGGCCGGCAGCGTGAACGGATCCTCAGTCATCGACGCCGTCACAGGAGTGTGGATGAGATCGAGCGGTTGGCCGGCGACCTTCATCAGGATGTCGCGCTCGGTGAAGATGCCGATGAGCTGGTCGTTTTCCATGACCAGCACGCAGGCGCGGCGCTCCTGTTGCATCAGGTGAATCGTGTCGGCGAGGGTGGCCGATGCCGAAACTATAAGCGGCGGCTGCGATACGACCTCGCTGAGCGCAGTGTTGGCCAGCGCAGATTCAAGAACTTGGGGGCCGGGATGTTCATCGTCGAACAAGTCGCGATCGTCGTCGTCGCCAGGCATGTCTCAGCCCTCCTGTTCCTTGGTCTGGAATCAGACAGCCTAGGCCGTTGTCAGATTTAGATCAAAGGGAACCTACCAGGCGCCGTCGCGCTGATTTGGGAGCCGGCTAGCCGGATGCGACGATCATTTCCTCGACGTCGCGCAGGCGATCCTTGCCGAAGAAGATCTCATTGCCAACGTAAAAGGTCGGTGAGCCAAAGGTGCCGCGCTCGACCGAGCGATTGGTGTTCTCGATCAGTTCGTCCTTTACCGGCCTGGTTTCGATGAGCTCGAGGATTTTCGCGGTCGGCAGCCGCGCGTCGTCCAACGCGGTGCGGTACAGGTTGGGGTCGTCCATCTTTTTGGGATCAGCCCACATGTTCCGGTACATCTCGTCCACGTAGCGCTCGAACACGGCGAGCGACCGCGCGGCGATCGCTCCCCGCATCATCATCAGGGTATTCACGGGGAAGAAAGGATTGCTCTGAAAGCGGGTAATCCCGTGACGCTTGATGAAGCGCTGCATCTCGAGCCGCTCATACTCGGGCTTGTTCTTGATGCCTGCCAGACTTTGCGCGGGCGAGCGATTGTTGGTCATCTTGAAAACGCCGCCGAGCAGCACGGGTACGTATTCGAACTTCACGCCGGTGCGTTTTTCTATTTCAGGAATGACGAGATGACTAAGATAGGCGTTGGGGCTGCCGAAGTCGAAATGAAATTCTACCTTGACCATGGCGTCACCATTTTTCTCCGAACGGACGGATTTCCAGCTCGAAGGTCCACGCGTCGCGCGGCTGCTGATAGAGCTGCCAGTAAGTCTCGGCGACGGCGGCCGGCCTCATGAGGCGGGCTGGATCGAGGTTCTTCATCGCCTCGTCGCCTTCGCGTTCCCTGATTCGATCGCGCACCCATGCGGTATCGACGCCGGCGTCGATTATGAGATGCGCGACGTGGATATTCTTCGGGCCGAGTTCGCGCGCTGCGCTTTGCGCAACCGCGCGCAAGCCGAATTTCGCAGCCGCGAAGGCGGCGTATCCAACCCCGCCGCGCAAGCTAGCGGTCGCGCCCGTGAAGAAAATCGCGCCGCGACCGCGCGGCACCATCAGGCGCGCCGCCTCCCTGCCCGCGATGAATCCCGAATAGCAGGCCATCTCCCACACCTTGCGGAAGACGCGGTCGGTAGTCTCGAGCAATGGAAAGTTGACGTTCGCGCCAATATTGAAGATGCACACTTCGAGCGGCGCGTGCTTGTCGGCGTCATTGAGAAAGGCGGTCAGATCATCTTCCTTGCGTGCGTCGAGCGAGCGCGCGGAGATTCTGCCGCCATTCGCTTCCACCTCGGCGACCAATGGAGCGAGCTTGTCGCCCTGGCGTCGTCCGGCGAAAACGGTGAAGCCTTCCGCCGCGAATTTCTTCGCGATTGAGCCGCCGATGTAGTCGCCAGCTCCGATCACTGCCGCAGTGGCATTTCTGCGTTCCAAGGGAATACCTCCTCACGTCGGGGAACGGCGAACGGCTCTGCGTGATGTGCTGCGCTTGATCACTCGCTTCGCCGTGCTCTTCAAGATCAAATCTGAAAGTTGCTCATCATTGACCGCACGCGCGAGAATCAGCGCACCGGCCATCGAAGCGAAGGTGGCGATCGCGTCTTCGTAGCGGCCATCCTTGCCGTCATCGGGCATCAGCCGCGACAGGAATTCGAGGTCGTCCTTTATCTCGGTCGTGAAAGCCTGGCGAACGCGACGCGGCTGCCGGGCGATGTCGGTACCAAGCGCGGCGAGCACGCACCCGGTGCCGGGCGCGTCGCGATGCGCGCGCGAGAGGTAACCGTCGACGATCGCGGGGAGCGCCCGCATCCCGGGGTTGCGTTCCAACGCACGCTGCCAGACGCGCTTGCCGCGAGTCAGCGCGAAACGAATTGCCTCGGCCGCGATAACTTCCTTGGAGCCGAACTGGCTGTAGAGCCCGCCGTGAGTGAGGCCGGCGTCTTTGGTGATCGCGTCAACGCCGGTCGCGGCGATGCCATGCTCGCGGAACAAACGCGCGGCCGAAGCCAGGATACGTTCGCGGTTCTGTGCGGCCTTCTGTTTAGAAACTCGCATCAATCTCTTCCAATTCGATTGTTGGTGCTTGACTCATATGATTACGAGCGTCATTAATATGCCAAACATGGCGGGCGTCATCAATAGGTGGTTTGAGCAATGAGCGACTCGGTAAAATCGGACAAGGTGTGCGTCGTGGTCGGGGTCGGCGAAGGTCTTGGCGCTGCGCTGGCGGTGCGCTTCGCGGCGGGATACAAGGTTGCGCTGATCGCCAGGAGTCCCGAGGTTATCGAAAAAACCGCCGGCGAGATAAAGTCGGCTGGAGGTGTCGCGCTTCCAGTCCAGAGTGATGCAACAATCGAAGGGGAGATTGCGCAGGCTTACGATCGGATCAAGCGCGAACTCGGGCCGGTCGAGATTCTAATATACAACGGCGGGCGGCGTCCGATGGGGCGGCTGATGGATACGACTCCCAAGGTATTCGAGGAGACGTGGAGACTGCATACCTTCGGCGCATTCCTGTGGGCGCGGCAGGTGGTGCCTGAGATGCTCTCGCGCGGCAGCGGCACGATTCTGATTACCGGCGCGACGGCGGGGGTCAGGCCGTGGCCGACCTCGGCGGGCTTTGCGCCGGCCAAGTTTGCGGTGCGAGGCCTGGCCGAAGTGATGTCGCGCGACCTGCATCCACAGGGAATCCACGTGGCATACGTGAACGTCGATGGCGGAATCGATATGCCGCTGCTCAGGAAGTTTCGGCCGGATTCGAAGGATGAAGACTTTCTCAAACCGCCGGCGATTGCCGACGCGTTCTGGTATTTGGCGCATCAGGATCGGAGTACGTGGAGTCACGAACTCGATATCAGGCCGTTCAAAGAAAAGTTCTAAGCAGAGGGCCGCGAACCAAGTCTATGGCGAACGATCTAACTCTATGGGGAGTCGGGACCAGCCGCACGATGCGGCCTCATTGGATGCTGCTGGAATTAGGCCTGGAGTATGAGTTCCATGCGATAGGATCGCGGACCGGCGAGACGCGGACCGACGAGTTTATGCGCATCAATCCAAGGCATAAGATTCCAGTCCTTCGTCATGGGTCTTTTGTAGTGACCGAGAGCGCAGCGATTATCCAGTATCTTAGCGAAACCTTCACCGAGCCTGGATTGATAGCCGTACCGCGCGACGCTGAGACGCGGGCCGCGTTGAATGAGTGGTGCTATTTTATCGCGACGGAGCTGGATGCGGGCTCGCTCTATGTTATGCGACGCCATGTAGGTCTCGAGCACATCTATGGCGCGGCGCCGCAGGCGGTTGAAGCCGCCAGAAATTATTTCATGGAGAATGCGGAAGCGATGGCGCCGAGGATTGCGAAGTCGGGGCAATATCTTATGGGTGAGCAATTCAGTGTCGCCGATATCCTTTTGATGACATGCCTGGATTGGGCGGTTACGGACCGAATACCGTTGTCCGACACCTTGCATGCGTATCGCTCACGGGTAGCTAAACGGCCGGCCTATCATAAGGCGCTAGAGAGAAATTTTCCAGCAAGAGGTTAGCCTCGGACTTAGGAGCGACGGTATGCCGGGTGCAATGGAAGGAGTGAGAGTACTCGATCTGTCGACGATGGTCGCGGGGCCGGTCGCGGCGATGATGCTCGCCGATCAGGGCGCGGATGTTATCAAGGTCGAGTCACCGCGCGGCGATCTCATGCGTCACTTCAGCCGCGGGCGCAACGGGATGAACGCATCCTTTCTGTCCTGCAACCGCAACAAGCGTTCGGTAGCAGTCGATCTCAAGTCGGCGGATGGTCTCGAGATTCTGAAGAAACTGATTGCCACCGCACAAGTGTTAGTTCATAACTTTCGTCCCGGAATTGCCGAGCGCATGGGCCTTGGCGAAGAGGCGGTAAGAGCTATCCGTAGCGACATCGTATATGTGTCGATAACCGGATACGGAACCAAGGGCCCGTATGCCAAGCAGCGCGCCTATGATCCGGTGATCCAGGCTATGTCGGGGTTGGCGGATGTTCAGCGCGACCGCGACACCGGGCGGCCCAGGATGGTAAGAACCATCATTGCCGACTACACGACCGCCTTGACCGCAGCTCAAGCGATCACAGCCGCACTTTTCGCGCGCGAGCGGACGGGAGTCGGACAGCACGTGCAGCTATCGATGCTGGACTCGATGATTTCCTACATGTGGCCTGAGGCGATGCCGAGTCTGACCTTTGTCGGCAATGAGACCGATCCCTCAGACGGAGAGTTAGGCCCCGATCTCGTATTCGCGACGCAGGACCGATATATCACGGCGGCGGCGCTGTCCGACGACGAATGGGCCGGAATGTGCCGGGCGCTCAATCGGGAGGAGCTGATCGACGATCCGCGCTTCAAGACGGCGCGCGATCGATCGATCAACGCGGTTGAGCGGCGCACGATAACCTCGAGCGAGTTGGAGAAGTGGCGGGCCGACGAAATCCTGCCGCGGCTGCTGGCCAACGATGTTCCGTGCGCGCCGGTCCGCAGCCGTTTTGAATTGCTGCAGGACGAGCAGGTGCGCGAGAACCACATCCTGGAAGAGTTTGAGACCAAGGAATTCGGGAAAGTGCGGATGCCGCGGGCGGCGGCCCGATTCGATCGCACGCCGGCGACGGTTCGCACGATGGCGCCCGTTCTAGGAGCCGACAATGCGAGCATCCTGGCGGAACTCGGCTACGGCGCAGACGACATCAAGGGGCTGGGAAACGCTGGTGTCCTAAACAACCAATCGAAGAAGGAATCCGCTGGTGGATAAGAAGAATCCAGTTGCAATCGTGACCGGGGTGGGTCCGGGGACAGGCGCGGCGATCGCGCGCCGCTTTGCGCAAGGCGGATACTCGGTTGCGATGCTCGCGCGCAACCGCGATCGTCTCGATTCGCTGCAGCGAGAGATTCCGAACTCGCACGCGTATCAATGCGATGTCACCGATGAAGCGCAGATCGACAAGACTCTTGATGCGATACGCGCCAAACTCGGCGCGCCCAAGGTGTTGGTCCACAATGCGGTAGGCGGCGCCTTCGGGAATTTTTTGGAAATCGATCCCAAAGTCCTGAATCAGAACTTTCAGGTGAATACGATGGCGCTGCTGTATCTGGCGCGACGGCTCGCACCCGCAATGGTCGCCGCGGGAGAAGGCGCCATTATAGCCAGCGGGAATACCTCTGCGCTTCGCGGCAAGGCCAGCTTTGCCGGGTTCGCGCCGACCAAGGCCGCGCAGCGCATTCTTGCAGAGTCGATAGCTCGCGAGCTGGGACCTAAGGGTGTGCATGTCGCCTACGTCCTGATCGATGCGGTTATCGACCTTGAGTGGACGCGCAAGCGTTTTGCTGGCGCGCCCGACGATTTCTTTATCAAGCCGAGTGCTATAGCTGATGAAGTCTGGCATGTGGCGCATCAGGAGCGGTGCGCATGGTCGTTTAATGTAGAGATACGGCCGTTTCGGGAGACTTGGTGAGTGGTAGGTCTTGAGGAACCTAACCCCTAACCCCTTCCCGCGCGGGAAGGGGGACCGGATGGAGAACGAAAGCTGTGCATGCGGAGGCGGAATCTTGAATCGCGCGCGAAAAATGCGCGCTGGACAAGGTCCCTCTCCTTAAATCCTCTCCCGACGGGAGAGGGGAAGAAGGATCCGGGATTCTTCGCTTCGCTCTGAATGACACAAGGATAGGAAGCAGAGGGTAAGAACAACCGTAGGCGGAATCTTGAATCGCGCGCGCAGCGCGCGCTGTGTAAGGACCCTCACCTTTGATCCTCTCCCTAACAGGGAGAGGGGAAGAAAGAGTGGCGGACGCGTCGGGGAACCTAACCCCTAACCCCTTCCCGAGCGGGAAGGGGAACCGGATTAGGGGGAGTAACCTTTTCCCAAGTGGGAAGGGGGACCGGATGGAGGACAGGAGCTATGAGCGATTTACGAATATTTTCCTATTTGCCTAATCCTCGCATTTGGAAGGCTACTATTGCGGCGCGGCTTTGCGGGGTTGACGTAGAGGTAAGAGGGAGCTCGCCTAAGGAGTTGCAGGCATGGCTATGGGACTTTGACGCGCATCCTTTGTCGAGCAGTGAGCTTGCATCATCTGCTGATGCGCGGACTGGTAAGGTAGGCTTCAAGGGGACATTGCATAAGACGGCCGCGTTCATTGAGGCGCATCCGTTTGGCACTGTTCCAGCCGCGTTCAGTCCTGACGGGAAGATTGGCATTTTCGAATCTAACAGTGTTATGCGAGCGGTGGCGCGGCTCGGTGAAGAACGATTCCCGCTGTATGGCAGCGACGCCTATGAAGCGTCGCGCATCGACAGCTTCCTCGATGCTAGCCTGGTGTTCGCGCGCGACTCACAGATTTATCTGCTGTCGTTGATCAGTGGAACGGTATCGGTTGAGATTCACGCGAGGATGTGCGACGGATTCAAGGTCTATATGGGTGGAATCAATCAGGCGTTGTCGCCGGAACGCGATTTCATTGTGGGTGAGAGTGTGACTCTTGCGGACATATGCTTCGCGGCAGAATTAGCGCTGTTCTTTAACGAAAAGGCGAGACCGGGTGAGCTTCTGAAGAAAACCCTCGAGCCGATTCTGCATGATGGCGTTGATTCGGAATTTCCACTGGCCTTTGCCCATTTTACAAGGTTGAGCAAGCATGCAGCGTTTGCACCTGACATGGAGCCCTACCTGAAAAAAATAGAGTCATCGAGGACAACCCATCCTGGCCGGTAGCATTCAACTTGGGCGCAGCGATTCACGCATCATTCTAATCATTGCCTGAGTCGTGGCGGTGTCGTTGAGGCGCGGAAACGGCTCGTCAGGAACGGGGACGTCGAGGAAGCGGCACAGCGGGGCCCATCCTTCGCGCACGTCGAAGACCAGCAGGCGCGCGGGATCGATCGTATCGCAGACCTCCTGAGTGTGACGAGCGAAGACCTCGAGCGCGTGGGCCTTATCTTCGAAGCGGTTGTCGAATGTTTCAGCGAGAATCGACTTCCGGGTCATCTCACTTTGGAGGCGGATGATCTCGGGGGAATCGAGGGGCGCCGGCTCGCTCATCGCCTGATAGATAGTGTTGGTCATGCTCTTGTACCAGGCTTCCGGATCGCGAACTGATAGCAGTACTTTGGCGTCCGGATAGTGAGCGGCGATTTCGCGCCACCATCGGGCGGTCGGCCAATCGACGGTTGCATGGAAGCCGGCGAAGAGCTGATCCCAGTCGATCGGTTGGCCGAATGCCAACCTATGCCACATGGCGACGTGATCGGGTCGCGGGAAGACTTCCGCCATGTGGTAGCAGGGGCCGAAGCCGAGCTTTTCGAGCGCGGTTTTAAGTGAGAGCGTGCCGGTTCGTCCGAAGCCAGCGCCGACGATTTTCAATGCCATGACCTTTCCCCTAGCCCCTCTCCCTTCAAGGAGAGGGAAAACGCGACATCCTAAGTTGAGGGAATAAATTCCGTCCTACGCAGTCTCCAGGCATGGGCGCGCGACCGCGAGCTGTGACGCTACTTCAGCGACGAGAATTTGGTCGGCGTCAGTATCGTAGTGTTGATCGACGCGACTATCGGGCCGCCTTCCTCGCTCTTGTTGCGTACTGCGATCCATTCCGGATCCGCCTGAAACGCCGCGAATTTCAATTGGCGTTCATCCAGCGAATCCCATTTCAGGATGTAGTAGAGGTCTGCGTTTGATTCGCCGATCGCTACAGTCCAGAAGCCGACGGGCTCGATGCCATGCTTCTCGAACAGCTTGACGGTAGCGGTCTCGAAGCGGGTCACCACGGCCGGCAGCTTGCCCGGCATACAATGATAAATTCGCAGTTCGTATAGCATCTGAAGATTATGTTGGTGGAGCTGACGCGGATCGAACGCGCGACCTCCTGAATGCCATTCAGGCGCTCTCCCAAACTGAGCTACAGCCCCACCGTTGGCAGGTTTTTCAGCTAATCGGATAGCGTCGACGGTGTCAACCGACCGGCGGAAAGCCGGCTACATCACTTCAGCTTGCTGCGCCATTCGGTCCAATTGACTTTCCGCGATTCGATGACCTCGAGGTCGGCGAGCGCGATTTGATCGGTGAACAGGATCAGGTTGTCACATGACCAGCGAGCGTTCGGGGCGATGATACTGTCGAAGCCGAGGAAATAAGCGGCGTCGCCGATTGCCTGAGTCTGCTCATAGAGGATCTCGCGATATCGGGCGGGGTCGACGCCAAGCGGAACCATCGCGTCTAAATTCGGAAGCCTGAGAGTCTTCGCAGTCCTGACCTTGATGCGATGTAATCCATACCTGATTTTCGACGGAAAGACCGGCTGACGTGAGAGATGAAATTGGACTTCCGCAACGGCGCCATCTGGATCCAGAGAAGTATAGAGTACGTCGAACAGCGTGGGATCCCAGCGTCCGCCGGAAACGCTTCCCTGCAGAGGATCCCGACCGTCGCGCACGGTCCGCCAAGTCTCTCCAGCGTAAGGAACTCTATCGAAGGCGTCGAGCGCGTCGAGCAGTGCGGGATCGCGCGGCTTGCGTGCTCGCGGCATCGCAGCTCAAGCCGCGGCAATCATAGGTAGGCGCCGGCGTCCAGGCGCTCGATGACGGCCAGGACTTCCTGGGTGCGGTCGGCGATGATCACGTCGATCGCGCGCTCGTTGTTAAGCAGCGGATGTTTCGCATGAAGCCATAGCCGGGTCTCCGCTGGCGTGTAGAAGTCTGACAATCGATCGACGACGTAGCGCAGATCGGCAATGATGGTCTGGGTCGCGAGCGGCGGCGAGGCTTTACCGCTCTTCCATCGCGACACACTCGGTCGGGACGCATTGACGATGTTAGCGACGTCGGAGCCCTTGAGGCCGCCACGCTGCTCGAGGTCGTTAAGAATTCGGGCTACTGCGCTCTTCATGAAGGTTCCACCGTCTGAAGCTCAATCGTACCCTGTTGCATAACTATTTCACAAGAGGGGCTGGATGAAACTAAAATGCAAACACGCGCAATCAGCCTATTGCCACCAAACACGTCACCCGCGGGCGCGATCGAGCAATTCGCGGGCGGCGCGGCGGAATTTATCGGACACTTCGCCGCCGAGCATCCGCGCGATCTCCTCGGTGCGGTCGCCTTCCAGAATCGCAACGCGGCTGCGCGTCGAGCCGCGCCGCTCTTCTTTTTCGACGGTGAGATGACGGTCAGCGAACGCCGCGATCTGCGCGAGATGTGTGACGCACAGTATCTGATGGAAGTGCGAGAGCTGTTTCAGTTTGCGGCCTACCACTTGTGCGACCGCACCACCGATTCCGGCGTCCACCTCGTCGAAGATCATCGTGGCGACGCCGCGACGCTGGGCCTCGAGGCGCTTGAGCGCGAGCATCACGCGCGAAAGCTCGCCGCCCGAAGCAATTCTCAACAACGGCATCGCGGGCTGACCGACGTTCGGCGACAGATGAAACTCGATCGTGTCTGCACCGAACGGACCTAGCGCCGCGCCGCCATGCATGAAGCCGGCGTCGTCGGGGCCGAGCGCGCCCAGTCGAGGCTCGAATCCCGGCGAGCGCATTCCGAGCGACTTCAGCTCAGCTTCCATCTTGCGGCCAAGGTCGGCGGCCGCGCGCTTGCGAATCGAGGACAGTTTGTTTGCGTGCGCGACGAGTTCGTCGAGCGCTGAATTCATGGCGGCTTCGACCTGGGCCTTCGACTCGCCGATTCCTTCGAGATCGGCAATCTCGGATCGCGATCGTTGCAAGGTTTCGAGCGCGGTGTCGATTGAGCCGCCGTATTTTCGCTTGAGTCGGGTCAGTTCCTGGAGGCGGTTGTCGATTTCTTCGAGACGCGCGGGATCCGCCTCGATTTTCGATGCGTACGCACCAAGGGTGCGCGCCGCTTCCTCGAGGTTTGCGCGGGCCGATTTGATCATCTCGAGTGCGTCGCCGAGTTTTGGATCGAGCGCGGCAGCTTCGACCAGGCGCGCCTCTGCGCGCGAGACTGTGTCGGTCGCAGCGCCGTCGGCGCCGTAGAGCGCCTGCTCGGCTTCGAGCGCAGCGCTGGCGAGCTTGCTCGCGTTAACGAGCACGGTTCGCTCGCGCGACAGTTCCTCGTCTTCGCCGGCGACGAGGCCGGCGCGATCGAGTTCATTGGCGCGGAATTTTGCGAGTTCCAGCAAATCGGCACGTTCACGTTCGCGGCGGTTCAGGTCTTGAAATTGAGACTGGATTTCTTCGGCGTGGACGTATCGAGCCCGATACAACGCGAGTTCTTCGTCGAGGTTTGCGTAGCGATCGAGAATCTCGCGATGGCTCTCGGCGCGAAGCAACGAATGCTGCTCGTGCTGTCCGTAAACCTGGACCAGCGACGCGCCTATTCTGCCGAGGCTTTGCACGGTGGCGAGTTCGCCGTCGATGGTGACGCGCGAGCGTCCACCGCCCTCTGCTATAACCCGGCGCACGAGCAACTCGCGGCGCCCGCCGTCGCTTTTGCGCGCCGTCAGATCAGGAATCGCGGCCTCACCCTCTAGCTCGAACAAGCCCTCGACCACTGCTTCTTTTTCGCCGGCGCGAATCATATCGGGAGACGCGCGCGAGCCGAGCAGCAATCCGAGCGCGCTCAGGATGATTGTCTTACCCGCGCCAGTCTCGCCGGACAGAACGTTGAGACCGGCGCCGAACTCGAGATGAGCCTGCTCGATAATCGCGAAGTTGCGTATGTTCAGTTCGAGCAACATTCGGGACGCGCGCGGCTATCCCCAGTGAAGCTTGTCGCGCCAGATTTCGAAATACGGATGAGCGGAGCGGATTAACGAGACGAAGTGGCTACCGCGGTGAATTTTGATCACGTCGTCGGGTCCAAGCTGCGACGACTCCTGGCCGTCGACGGTGAAAGTCGTGTCGTGGTCGGGTGCCTTGACGTGAATTTCGATTTCGTAAGTGTCGGGCAAAACGACGGGGCGGTTGCTCAGAGTGTGCGGGCAGATGGGCGCCAGCACGATCGCGCCGAGAGTCGGATATACGATCGGACCGCCCGCGGAGAGCGCGTATGCGGTCGAGCCGGTGGGCGTCGCGATGATCAAGCCGTCGGCGCGATACGAGCAGAAGTGTGTATGGTTGGCGAAAACGTCGAGTTCGAGCATCCTGCCGAGCGGACCTTTGCCGACCACCACGTCGTTGAAGGCCTGGAAGGATTGCGGGATCTCCTCGGAGGCGCGATCGACGATCGCCTCGAGCATGATGCGCCGATCGACCTCGTAGTCGCCGGCGAGGACGCGGCCCAACGCCGCGCGCGCTTCCGAGATAGTCACTTCGGTCAGGAAGCCGAGCCCGCCAAGATTCACGCCGAGAATCGGAGTGCCCTCCGACGCGACCAGCCGGGCGACGCCGAGCAGCGTGCCGTCGCCACCGAGCACGACTATCAGATCGGCGCGATCGGCTAGGTGATGGCGCTCGACACCCTCGGCGCCGATTTTTTTTGCAGTTTCCGAGTCGGCAATCGGAGTCCTGTGCTTTGCACGAAGAAAGCGGGTGAGGGTGCGCGCAATCGCGATCGCTTCGGGCCGCTCGCGTTTGACGACGAGGCCGACGGTCTTTATGGGGCGCTTCGCCGATGCCATCAGATGCTCATCATGCGCTGAAATTCCTAGCGACGCGAAGGCGACGAAATTGTGATTGCGCTCTCACTGAGCGGGTTTGGGAGGGAGCACAGCCTCCCTGGGGATTTTGTATGCGGTGCCAACGGCAGCCGGATTTTCTTTGCCGTACACAATGGCGACGGAGTTGATGTAGTAGCCGGTGGCGGACTCGGTAGTCTGCGCTGTGCTGGTGTTAATGACGATCGCATCAGCGCCGGTTTCGCAGGCCTTGCGCTGTACTGCGGGCAGCACCTCGGCCTCGGTCGCAAAGCGGTTGCCCAATGCCTCGACGATTGCGACCTTGCGAAAATCTCTCAGCGGTTCGTGGCGCAGCACAGGCATGTCGCAATCCGGCGGCTTGGCAGCGCGGCCAGAGGGCTCCACTTCGGAAAGGGTGACCTGCGGCGGCAGCGAAACCACGTGGGCGCATCCGGCGGCGGCAAGGGTCAGTAAAATGATGACGACGATTCGCACGAGTAATGAAGTATCCACCGATACGTGTGGCGGGCAAGAGCGATTGGGTGTGTTCCGGCGGCTCGCTTTGGGCGTTGGTTGGTATAAAATCGCGATGCGCTCGCGTCGATCAGAACGTCGGCGGCGCAGGGCTGTACCTCACGATGGCAAACACCGGCAAATCCAAGCGGCCGATGATCGGCGCGCATATGTCGATCGCCGGCGAAGTTGGCGAATCTTTGAATCGCGGCAAGCAAGCCGGCTGCGAATGTATCCAGATATTCACCAAGTCGTCGCGACAATGGGCGTCGAAGCCGTACACCGAGGAGGAAATCGAACGGTTCAAGCGCAATCGAATCGAAACCGGCATCACGACCGTGATCGCACACGACTCGTACCTGGTGAATCTGGGCGCGCCGGATGAAGCGATGCGACTGAAGTCGGTCAATGGAGTGATCGATGAGCTAAATCGATGTGAAGCGCTTGGCGTAGGCATCCTGGTTGCGCATCCGGGCGCGCATGTCGGATCGGGAATTGAGACGGGGATCAAAACGATTGCGAAATCGATCGACGAGGCGCATGCGGCGTGCAAAGGCTTCAAGGTGAAGATCGCGCTCGAAATCACGGCGGGCCAGGGCAGTAATCTGGGGCATACGTTTGAGCAGATGGGGCAGATATTCGACGCCGTCGTGGAGAACGAGCGTATCCGGCTATGCTTCGACACCGAGCATGCATTCGCCGCCGGTTACGACATCCGGACTCCGGAAGAGTATGAAAATACATTCGGCGAGCTCGACAAGTTTGTAGGCCTGAAGCGACTCGCGGCGTTTCATCTGAACGACTCGATCAAGGATTTCAATTCGCACGTCGATCGGCATCAGCATATCGGGAAAGGATTCATAGGACTCGACGCGTTTCGCCGGCTGCTCAACGATCCGCGATTCTTCGGATTGCCGATGTGCCTGGAGACGCCCAAAGGACCCGACATGAAAGAGGATATCGAGAACCTGGCGACATTACGCAGTCTGTTTGCGAACTGACTATTTGACAGATGATTAAACGAATACTCACTGGGGACCGTCCAACCTCGCCGTTGCATCTCGGCCATTACGTAGGATCCCTGCAAAACAGGGTACGCTTGCAGGAAGAATACGATACCTACGTACTAATAGCCGACGTTCAGGCGCTGACCGACAACTTCGAGCATCCCGAGAAACTCGAAGCGAATATCTTCGAGGTCGCGCTCGACTACCTGGCGGTCGGTATCGATCCGGAAAAAACGAAGTTCGTCGTGCAGTCGATGGTCCCGGAGCTGACCGAGTTGACGATTTATTTTATGAACCTCGTCACGACCGCGACGCTCGAGCGCAATCCTACGCTGAAGGACGAAATCAAGCAGAAGAACTTCAGCAAAAATTTACCGGTTGGATTTTACACATATCCGATTTCGCAGGCCTCGGACATCACGATTTTCAAGGCTCACCTGGTGCCGGTGGGCGAAGATCAACTGCCGATGATCGAGCAGGCGCGCGAGATCGTGCGGCGCTTCAATCGTCTGTACGACAAAGTGCTTATCGAGCCGAAGGCGCTGCTTGGCGAAATGGCGCGGCTGCCGGGCACCGACGGCGGCGCGAAGATGGGTAAGTCGCTCGGCAATTGCATTTACCTTGGCGATCCGCCCGAGGTGGTGCGCAAGCGCGTGATGTCGATGTACACCGATCCGACGCGATTGCATCCGACGGACCCGGGCCATGTCGAAGGCAATCCGGTTTTCACGTACCACGACGTGTTCAATCCGGATAAGGCTGAAGTCGAAGATCTGAAAGAGCGCTATCGCAAGGGCACGGTCGGCGACGTCGAGGTCAAAGAGAAGCTGTTCAAGGCTCTTAACGCTTTTCTGGAACCGATTCGCGAGCGCCGCGGGGAATTCGCATCGAAGCCGGAGCGGGTGCGAGAGGTCATCGTCGAGGGCACGCGCAAGGGACGCGCGGTGGCGCAGGAGACGATGGCGGAAGTCCGCGCGGCGATGAAGATCAGTTACAAGTTTTGAGGGAAGAGGAAATCACTTTATTTAATGTGAAACCCGCGGTGGGTTTCACGCTTCCTTCGGCAGGGCTAAGCCCTGCACTTTAGTACCAATCGCAAAATGGTGCGGACGCCATTTTGCTCCGTGTGTCATTTAGAGCGAAGCGAAGAATCCGGCAGTTTATACTTTATGTAACTTCGGGATCGCTCTTGTAGGTTCGAGGTTAGGTTGCGTAAAGTATATACTCGCGAACGAAATCATTAAGGCTCCTGCCTGCTTGGTGGCACCGCGCCCTAGCGGAACGGACATTACAGCGTTGCGTACTGACGTGGTTCGCTCGATCTTCGGGACTGATAGCGCCAGATCCATGCATCGAAGTCGCGGCGAT
Source organism: uncultured delta proteobacterium (assembly GCA_963794325.1). GTDB lineage: Bacteria > Desulfobacterota > Binatia > Binatales > Binataceae > Binatus. Next base: position 1,256,992 of record CAWCDG010000004.1, read on the forward strand.
TCAGCCCCAGTAAATCTGCCGCCCAAGACACTGCTGCTTGAATGTAATCATACTCGAGGATCCCCACCCCGGCATCTCGCGTAAACGTCCTTATATGTCTATCTACCGCAATACGATCAATGCCCACTAAGCAGCACATATAGTCGTAGGTCTTCGGCCCGACGCCTGATAGGCTCAGAAGCTGGTCCTTGGACCGCCTGTGCTTAAGCCACTGGCGAAGGTCGTTGGTGTCTTCCACGGAGTTTGCGCCGAGGAGAGAGGCGAGTCGCGTGAACCGTGAGACCTTTGTCGGGTGCTTCCATAGTAAAAAATCAGACACTAATCCCCTCTCGATTATCGAATTCACCCCCGAAAGCCTCGCCGCTTGTGGGTAATTTGTCTGTATGCGGGCGATCCGCGGTCTAATCACCGTGCGATAATTTAGGCCCGCCTGTAGAACAGCGTCGGCCAACACGGCACCTAAGTGGCTTGCAGTTGGTCGCGGCGGAGTCGGTTTCACAACAATGCCTAAGCGCTCAGCGTGAGCAGCGACCTTACGGGCGGATGCGAGTACTTCCAGAGGGGCAGCTGACGGTGTCATACAGACCGTCTGGTCATGTCAATCGCCATGAGGCGTTCTACGCAGTTGGGACAGGCCCCGCAAGGCGTATCGCTCAGCAGTTGACATGAATAGGTTGATCCAATTGGGACCCGTAGGCGTTCGGCCTCCCTCACCACCTGCGCTTTTGACCAATTGCGGAACGGAATCTGGAACTTGACTGGTCCGACATCGGCAGCCAAGCTGTCGAGCTGGTTCAGAAATGTCGCCGAACAATCAATCTCTTTCGCGTGGTTACTATTTATGAAGCCACTGTAGACCTCGGTCAGGCCCCGCGTTTGGGCGCAGGAGGCGCCAGCCGAAAAGAACAGTAGGGTCCGGTATGGAACGTAAAGGTCCTCGTCCTCAACACGCTCACTCCAAAGGTCCGGCTCCCGAATAAGCCTTGAGCGAGAGCCTCTAAATATGCCGGAAATGTCAATCCTAGTGGGTGATGACAAGCCGCGATCTTTGGGAAGCACCTTCCGAACAGTGGCCCATTCCTTCTCAACGCAGTGTTGACCATAGTCGAAGAATACGGGTACGACCCCGATCTCACGCTCGCGAAGCCAATAGGCGACTGTGGTCGAATCCAGCCCGCCGGAGCATAGAAGTAGTACCTCAGGCATTAGTTCCCTCTCCTTTCGCCAAGCAGATAGAAAACGGCATTGAGGCAGGAGTCCAGGTCGCGAGAATAATGGGCGGAACCCGCCATGACCATGGTGTTAGCATTCTCGCCCATAGGGTCGAAAACCACCACCGGGATTCTGGACTGGATGGCCAGGCCGATCTCAACCAGCGTTCCCGGATCACGCGCGCTCGGAACAGCAAAGACGAGCTGACAATGTATTAGAAGATCGATGTCTGCCTGGTAGGTTCCCTGCAGCGTAGCAGCGTCAGAGCTAGGTGGCAGCTCGCCGTTCTCTACTATTGGCCGACGGACGCGGAAATTGTGGTATTGCAGTGAAGCCAATACCCGGTCGATGGCCGCTCGCTCGGCTCCAGCGAAATCTGGCGCAGCGAGGTAGATTGACAGCTCCTGCCGTCGCTCCCAAGGCAGGGACGCTCCCCAAAGACCTCTCATCTCCTCGAGAGAAAGCTTAAGGTCCCGTTGCACATACGTCTTGAAGAGATCGGGGTAGGTTGTCTGCGAATAAGCGGAGCTCGCGTAAGTCGCTCGCCAGCCGGCCTCAGCAATTCCTTTGCCGAGATGGACTACATAGGCCGCTGCAAATACGTCACCAACGCCTACCGAGTTCTCGGTTGTTCCGAGCTGCGCCGGCAGTGCCTCAACTTCGCCGCTTGAGACAGATACTAACCTGGAGCCGCCTCGATTTTCTTTCAGAATCACGGTTGAGGGATTGCTGCTCGAAAACGCCCTTACTACACCCATGATCCCGCCCCCTTGGATCGATCTAAATAGTTCGGAAGACGTGGAGATAAGAACAGTCTCCACCAATTGCGGCAGGCCAGCGATTTCGACCGGATCCCTGATGTCGTATGCCGCGTCCACATGAACGCGAGCGTTTTGAGGTAAGAGCGTACTGGCCTCTTTCAAGCTGTAAGTGCCGGGAAATAGCAGGATTTCACTGCCAGCTGTGCTCTCTACCCGCGTTCTCGAAAGTCGGACGGTCTTCTCGTCCCGCAGCAAGGTTTCGTACCCTTGGTCTGCTACCTCCGTGGGATCAAAGATTACCGTTAGATTGGGGGCTCCCTTGACGATGCCGAGGATGTGGAAATCGACGCATCCGAGCGCCTTAAAGTATTTGTTCGCTGAGTCGACCAAGTACTCTGGCAGGATCAGGGCGGCCCTGAAGGGGGCACCAAGAGCCCAGAACCCACGGGCCGCGTGTGCAACCCCGCCCAATCTTAGCTTGTTTTCCGTCCCGGACGCCGTAACAGTGAAGTCTACAAAGAGTTCGCCGACCAGGAGCGGGGCGCTTTCCGAGGCGGTCATGGGCGATCTGGCACAAAATCAGCCCTCACGGACGCAAGTGGCGGGCCTGCCGTCCTAGCCGTCACACGACCTGGGTAAGTCCACCCATCTTGTAAGCAGGAAGCTAGATAGTTAAATGCCGTAGGGATGTTTCCTACGCTCTCACCGTTGACGGTCTCAGCTACCAGACGCTTCCTCAGCCGGATCCGGAGTTGCTCTCCGACTGGAGGCGGTGCACCGTGCGCCGCGTAGTAGTCAGAGTGTTCAATGTCCTCGAGGGACGTGCTCAAAGCCCGCCCACAACGATCCGATGGCGGGCTGCCGCCGCCCCCCTTGGGTCCGCCACCGCTCTTGTCCGTTTTAGAAGAGCCCGGATAGTCACTGATTCTGCCAGGACCGCTGCTACCCATTGAAGTTCCCCCTCTCTAGCTATCCGTTTGCTAACGCTTCCCACCGGTCGCAGAACTCCGAAGGAGCGTAAGGTAAAGACAATATCAACCCCCGAGCTACACTAGTCCGTTCGGCGCGTCTCGAACAATCAAATCGGGAGCATATACCTTGAGCAACCTAACCTCGAACCAATAAGTCCCGATCCCGAAGTTGCGTAAAGCATATACTCCCCGAAGAATCCCGGATCCTTCTTTGCGTCTCCGGCCGACGCGCGTCTGCGCGCGGCGGGTGAGAGATCAAATTTCGCTAGTAGGACTTCGCGAAGATACGCGCGCTCGGTGGCGGGTTCGCCGCAGGCCAGGCATTTGCCGGCGACGCCGTCGTTGGTGAGCGGGATCGCGCGGCAAGTCGCCTTGGTTTCTTCGCGAATTTTCGTCTCGCACGCTGGATTTCCGCACCAGTAGATGTCGGCGAATCCGCCGCCGCCCTCGCCTTCCATATGCTTACGAAAGACCGCGTAGTCGTCGAACTTTCGTGTGTTCGCGACCATCGCGACCTTCGCCTGCGCGTAGAGATTTTTTTGAATCTCGGCGAGCAGCGCGACGACGGTCTCCGCGATCGTTGCGAGCGACGCCTTGGTTTTCGATTCCGGTCCCGACTTGTCGCGCCGCGCGAGCACCGCTTCACCTGACGCGACATCGCGCGGTCCGATCTCGATTCGCACCGGGACGCCGCGCATCTCCCAGTCGTTGAACTTGAAGCCCGGCGTCATGCCCTCGCGCTCGTCGATGCGCGCGCGTATGTTCGCCTTCATCAGAGCTTCCAACGCGGCACGCGCCGCCGCCAGCACGGTCGCGCCTTCCTCGGGTTTGCGGAAGATCGGCACGATGACCGCCTGCGTTGAGGCGACGGTCGGCGGTAGGCGCAGTCCCTGGTCGTCGCCGTGCGCCATTACGATTGCGCCGAGCAGGCGGGTCGATACGCCCCAACTCGTCTGCCACACGAATTGCATCTGATTCTGATCGTCGAGGTAGCGGATCTCGAACGGCTTCGCGAAATTCTGGCCGAGAAAATGCGAAGTGCCGCATTGCAGCGCGCGCCCGTCGCCCATCAGCCCTTCAATTGAGTACGTCTCGACGGCACCAGGGAATCGTTCGGCAGCGCTTTTGCGTCCGACGATCAGCGGAATCGCGAGAAAGTCCTCGACGAATTGACGGTACACTTCGAGCATCCCGAGCGTTTCGCTTTGCGCTTCCTCGGCCGTCGCGTGCGCGGTATGGCCTTCCTGCCAGAGGAACTCGGTGGTGCGCAGGAACATGCGGGTGCGCATTTCCCATCGGACGACGTTGCACCATTGATTGACCATCATCGGTAAGTCGCGATGCGATCGAATCCATTGCGCGAACATGTGATTGATGATCGTCTCGGAGGTCGGGCGCACGATTAGCGGCTCTTCGAGCTCCTTGCCGCCGCCGTGGGTGACGACCGCCAGTTCGGGCGCGAAGCCCTCGACGTGTTGCGCTTCCTTTTCCAGGAAGCTTTGCGGGATGAACAGCGGGAAGTAGGCGTTGCGCGCGCCGGTCTTCTTGATGCGGCGGTCGAGCTCGTCGCGCAGCGCCTCCCAAATCGCAAAACCGTCGGGGCGAAACACGATGCATCCGCGCACCGGCGAGTAGTCTGCCAGCTCCGCGCGCAGGCAGATGTCGTTGTACCACGCGGCGAAATCCTCGCTGCGCGGCGTTACCTTCTTTTCGTTCTGCTTATTTGGTTTGTCAGCCATTCGTCTTGCGTGACGACTTTGATTATCGTCAATTGATACAGTCTCCGGATAAAAGCGGCTGGAATCAACTTAGTCCGGAGCATGCCCGAGGTGAAAGTCATGAAGCTGGAAGCCTGTGCAGCGGCCGTGGGCCTTGCGATCGCGTTTGTTGTACCGATGTTCGCGTCGGCGGTGTCGGCGCAAAGCGGTGAGAATGTTTTCGCCAAGCGGACGATCGAAGTTGACGGCAATGGCGAGACGCGCACGTCGCCCGACACTGCGGATTTGGATCTTGCGATCGATACGCAAGCGAAAACTGCCGAGGGAGCCGCGGCCCGCAACGCTGCGCTGGCGACGAAGGTGATCGACGCGCTCAAGGCGAAGCTCGGCGACAAGGGCAAGGTTACCACCGGCGGCTATTCGCTGGATCCACAATACGACCAGCATCCGAACGCGAACCCGACGATCGTCGGCTACAACGCGCAGAACTCGGTGACGGTGAATACCAGTGCGCTGGACCTGGTTGGCGCGCTGATCGATTCGGCGATTGCGGCGGGCGCGAATCGCGTCAACTCGCTGAACTTCAGCGTCAAGGACGACACTAAGGCGCGCACCGAGGCGATCGCGATTGCGACTCGCGACGCGCGCGCACAGGCAGAAGCGCTCGCGTCGGCGTTGGACGTGAAGCTCGGCAAGGTCCTCAAGGCGACGACGGTGTCGGAGGCGCGGCCGATTCCGATTCGGATGGGAAGGGCGATGGCGATGTCGGCGAACGTCGCGACACCGGTCGAACCGGGCGAGGTCACGGTGCCGGCGACGGTTTCTCTGACCTTCGAGATTGAGTAGGTTTTGCTGCGATGCTGAAGCCCGGCGATCCCGCTCCATCGTTCGATCTCGAATGTGCGCTTGACGGGCGTACTGCGCGCTGTAGTCTCGCTAAAATTGCCACTCAGATGGTTCTGCTCTTTTTTTATCCGCGCGATTTTTCGTTCATTTGCCCGACCGAGGTCACCGGTTTCAACCAGGCGCTGAAGGAATTCGCCGCCGAGGACGCAACAATCGCCGGCGTCAGTATCGACAACGTGGACAGCCATCTTCGATGGGCGCGCGCGCTCGGCGGAATCAGCTACCCGTTGCTCGCCGATCCCGAGGGCAGTCTCGCGCGGGCTTACGGCGTTTTAGACGACGATGAAAAAGTTGCGTTGCGCGCGACGTTCATCCTCGATCGTAAACGCAACGTTGTGTATGCCTCGTCGTGTCCGCTGAATATCGGGCGCAGCGTGAAAGAGACGCTTCGAATCGTGCGCGCGCTCCGCACCGGCCAACTTTGCCCTGCGGATTGGACGCCGGGCGTCGAGTTCGGTCCAACCGATCGCGACTTTTAGGGCGAGCTTGGCCACAATCGATCCTGCGGACAAAAGGCGGCTCTTCGAGCGCCTCTCGAGCGTCCGCGAAATCGTGTTCGGAGTGCAGGACGGGGTGCTGACGACCGCGGGCGTGCTGTGCGGGCTCAGCGGCGCAGTCTCACAACACTCGCAGGTCGCGCTCGCCGCGCTGGCATCCACCGCGGCCGGTGCGCTTTCGATGGGTGCAGGAGCCTACCTGGGCGCGCGTGCGGAAACCGAGGTGTTGCGCGCCGAGCTCGATCTGGTTCGCGCCGACGCTGTGGAAAAACCATACACCGTGCAGGAAGGATTGCTCGACGAGCTGTGCAAGGAAGGCCTCAGCCGCGAGACCGCTTTTCGCGTGGTCCGGTTACTCAGCACTTCGCCGAGGGCGCTCGAATCGACCGCCGAAGCAAAGATGTTCGGACTTGGCGGCTCGTTGCTCAGCACTCCCGCGCTCGACGGACTCGTGATGGGAATTGCATTCCTGGTGGGCGCGGTGGTTCCGCTATTGCCGTATATGCTGATTACAATTCAGCGCTACGACCTTGGCGGCGCGCTGACCGCGACCGCGCTCACTTTGTTCGGTGTCGGATATTTTGAGGGATGGCTCGCGCATCGGAACGATCGATGGCGATCGGGAATTCGCTTTCTGGCAATCGCGATGAGCGCGGCCGCGGCCGGCTATCTGATCGGGCTTGCGATCTCGCCACTCGGTGCGACCGCAGGCTAACCTTGTTTGCGTGAAAATTCCTGCGTATTCATCGCTGGCCGCATTTCTGGCTCATTATCGCGCGCTGAAGTCAGACTCTTCTCGCGGCGCTGACGACCAGCAACTATTTGCCGAAATGTCGGCGGTGTCTTCGACGCTCACGCCTGAGTCGCGTGCCGCGATCGATTCTATCGAGGACAGCGCCAGCGCGAAGCGTCATCGCGATCGCGCCGAAGTCCAGCTACGCCGCCAACTGGTAGCGCGCGGAATCCTCGCGGGCTGAACGATGCTCGCTTACCTGGTACGACGAATCGTTTTTGGCGCCGCAGTTCTGATTGGAACTTCGATTATCACGTTTGCGATAGAGTTCGTGGTGCCCGCCGATCCCGCGGTCACGATGGCCGGGGCGAAGGCCGACCCGCAAACTCTCGCCACGATCCGGACCGAGTTGGGCCTCGATCAGCCGGTGTACGTCCAGTACGCGCGCTATCTCGATCGCGCGCTTCATGGCGACCTCGGCCGTTCGTATATCCGTCGCGAGAACGTGACGACGCTTATCGCCGATCGTTTCCCGGCAACTGCGTTGCTGGCCGGCGCGGCGATGGCGCTCTCACTGATTCTGGGAATCGCGATGGGCGCAATTGCCGCCGCGTATCGCGGCCGCGCTGCCGACAACGTGCTCCTGGTGATATCGCTGGCTTTCGTGTCGCTCCCGGTGTTCTGGCTGGGCACGATGCTGCTGATTGCGGTCGCCGCCACAGTCCGATCTTTTCCGCTCGGCGGTTACAGCGGCGCGACCAGCTTGATCCTGCCGACACTGACGCTCGCGCTCGGATCGGCCGGCTACTATTCGCGGGTTCTTCACACCAGCCTGTGCGAGGCGTTCGATCAGGATTACGTGCGCACCGCGCGCGGCAAGGGTCTCTCCCGCGCCCGCGTGATTTTGAAGCATGCGATGGCGAACGCGCTGCTGCCGCTGATCACACTCGCGGGCCTCGATCTCGCGGGGCTGCTTTCGGGCGTCGTCCTGACCGAGACGGTCTTCAACTGGCCGGGGATCGGCCGTCTTGCGGCCGACGCGATCTTCAATCTCGACATTCCGGTGATCATGGGCACGGTGCTGTTCTCCGCGTTCCTGATCGTCGTGGTCAATCTGCTGGTCGATCTGCTTTATGCGTGGATCGATCCACGCATTCGCCTGGCGGAGACCGGATGAAAATCGGCCGCTACGTCACGCTCGAAACCGTCGGCGCCGCGATGGTCGCCGTGCTGGTGATCGTCGCCGTCTTTGCGCCGATTCTCGCGCCGCACGATCCCACGATCGTCGTTGCGCCGACCTTTGGCGATCCCGGCGCGCCGTCGCGCGCATTTCCAATGGGCACCGACGAACTCGGGCGCGACGTGCTCTCGCGAATCATCTATGGCGCGCGAATTTCTCTGACCGTCGGCGTCGCCGCGATGGCCGTCACGATGACCATCGGTATCGCCATCGGGCTGTGCTCGGGCTTCTTCGGCGGCGCGGTCGATTTTGTCCTGATGCGCTTCACGGACCTGATGCTGTCGCTGCCGCCGCTGCTGCTCGCGATGGCTCTGGTAGCGGTGCTGGGCCCGAGTCTGCGCACAATCTTCATCGTCATCGGACTCGTTTCATGGACCTCGATCGCACGCGTGGTGCGGGCCGAAACTCTTACGATGTCGAAGCAGGATTTCGTGGTCGGCGCCGAAGCAATGGGCGCGCGGTCGCGCCGCGTGATCGCACTGCATATCCTGCCCAACGTTTTGCCGATCATCATCGTGATGGCCGCGCTGCGAACTTCCGATACGCTGCTGCTTGACGCGGCGCTCAGCTTCCTCGGGCTGGGCGTGCCGCCGCCGACGCCGAGCTGGGGCCGCATGATCGAGGAGGCGACGATTTATTTCCGCACCGCGCCGTGGCTCGCGACGTTTCCGGGTCTCGCGATTTTCTGGGCGGTGCTCAGCTTCAATCTTTTCGGCTACGGATTTCTGCGCAGGCGATCGAAATGAACCTTCGCGAAAGAATCATGGCGGCTCTCGTAGCATTCGCGCTCGTCGGATGCGGAGGCGGCCCGCCTCCGCTCAACTTACCACCGCACGCGACGGTGCTGCGCCTCGCCGATGCGGACGACGTGCCGACGCTCGATCCGGCGGCCGGCTACGACACCGTTTCGTGGACTTTCGAGCAGGCGATTTTCGACACGCTGGTGCGCTACGGCGACGGCAATATCGAGCTGGAGCCCGATATCGCGACCACTTGGGAAAGCTCGCCCGACGCGACGACTTTCACATTTCATCTGCGCGCGGACGCGCGCTTTTCCGACGGTCGATCGGTAACCAGCGACGACTTCCGTTACGGAGTCGAACGCGTTCTGAATCCCGCCACACGCTCGCGCGGGATGGAGTACTACCGGGGCATCGCGGGCGCGGCCGACTTCGCGGCGCATCGGAGTGCGCACGTCAGTGGAATCGAGACGCCCGACAGTTCGACGATCATTTTCCATTTGAGCGCGCCCGACCCGATTTTCGGGCACAAACTCGCGATGCCGTTTGCGTCGGCGATACCGCGGGACGTCGCCGAGAAATGGGGCGACGATTTTTCGCGCCACGTGGTCGGCAGCGGCGCTTTCATGCTGCGCGACTGGATCGGCGGGCAGCGCATCGTGCTGGTGCGCAATCCCTATTACTTCGCGAAACCGTTGCCGCATCTCGACGCGATCGTCGAGTCGGTCGGGGTCAACCAGGAGCTGCAATGGCTGCGCTTCGACGCGGGCCAAATCGACGCGGTGGTCGATATTCCGCCGGCCGAGTTTCCCTACGTCATGAAAACTCCGGCGCTGCGGGATTTGACGCTGGCGAAAACGACGGTCACGACCCGCTACCTCGGCATGAACTGCCAGATGTGGCCGTTCACCGACGTTCGCGTGCGCCGCGCGCTCAGTTACGGGATCGATCGCCACAAGCTGATCGCAATACTGAACGGACGGGGCGTCGTTGCGCGAGGAGTGATGCCGCCGAACCTGCCCGGCTACGATCCTAATCTCAAGGGTTACGATTACGACCCGGCGAAGGCGCGCGCGCTGCTCGAAGAAGCGCATCTCGGGCACGGCTTCGACATTGAAATATGGATGCGGGCCGACCAGACCGTTTTGATGCTCGCGCAATCGATACAGCAGGATCTCGCGCCGCTCGGCATCCACGCGAAGCTGAAGCCGGTCGCGTGGGGGCCGTTCCTCGAAGCGATTCGCCAGCCGAAGACGGTGCAGGTTTTCATGCAAGGATGGGAGGCGGATTTTCCCGATCCCGAAAATTTTCTCGGCGCGCTGCTCTCGCGCGCGCAGTGGGGTGCGAACAACGACAGTTTCTATTCGAATCCCGATGTCGAACAGCTACTAACTGAGGCCGAGCCGATCGCCGACATGAAAGAGCGCTACGCGCTGTACGATCGCGCCGAGAAAATCGTAGTTGCTGACGCGCCGTGGGTTTTCCTCTACTACCCGGTCACCTACATAATTCGACAGCCGTGGGTGCACGACTACGTAATCAATCCGATGCGGCCGACGCGCTTCGAGCGCGTGTGGCTTTCGACGCATCCGCAGTAGAGGAGCGACAACTGCGCGCGATATATAATGAGGGCGGGCACACTGGGCCGCCCCACTGATCCGAATGAGGAGCCAACCATGATTACGCAGGGAGACGACTATCCGATTCATCAGACGCCGGAGCCGGTGCAGCAGGTCTTCACTAGCGACCGCAACTTTTACGATCGATTTTTTTTCAACGGATATTTCAGAGAGGGCGAGCCGTACTTCGCCGTCGCGATGGGAATTTATCCGAACGTCGGAATTATCGATTGCGCGTTCAGCGTTGTCGCGGGCGGCGTGCAACATTGCGTGCGCGCGTCGCGTGTGCTGGGCGCGGAGCGGATGGACACGCGAGCCGGCCCAATCTCAATTGAGATAGTGCGGCCAATGCGATCGATGCGTCTTCGCGTCAATCATGAAACGATAAAGGCAGACCTGATGTTCGAGGCCCGCGCCGATGCGATCGAGGAGCCGCGCTTTTCGCGGCGCGCCGGTCCGCGGCTGGTCATGGATCTGACGCGGTTCACGCAGCACGGCGGCTACAGCGGCAGTCTGACCGTTGCGGGCAAGACTTACGACGCGAAGCCATCGCGAGTGTGGGGTTCGCGCGATCGATCGTGGGGTGTGCGCGGAATTGGTCCGCAAGATCCCGCGGGAGTGCCGTCAGCCCCGATGGGGCAGTTCTACTGGCTGTGGTCGCCGACCAATTTCGAGGACGTCTGCACGCATTGCGACGCGATGGAAAATGCTGACGGATCGCGATGGCATCAGTTCGGCGCCGTCACTCAAGCAGAGTTGGGTGCGCCGCTCGACCTCGCAACTGGCGTCGATTTCAACATCAACTATGCCTCTGGAACGCGCCACGCGAAGACCGCCGAGATAATTTTGCGCAGCCCGCGCGCCGGCGAGAGTCGCGTCGAGTTGAAAACGCTCTACAACTTTTACATGCAGGGCATCGGCTATTTTCATCCGAAGTGGGGCCACGGAATGTACGTCGGGCCCGATGCGTCGACCTACGAGTCATTCAAGACCGCCGAGGTCAACGAGCGCGACATGATGCATCAGCACATCCAGGCGGTGTGTCAGGCGAAAATGGGATCGCGCGAAGGGATGGGAATTCTCGAGATGGCGATCCTCGGGCCGCATGAGCGCAGCGGCTTCAAGGAATTCCTCGACATGCACAAATAGCGGATCGAAACTCAGTTTCTGAGCTTGTCGAGAATGCGGCTGACGAAACCTTCCGGCTTCTTTATTTCGACGGGCACGGGCTCGCGGCCTTCCTTAAGCGCCGCGAAAATCTCCTCGACCTCGCCCTCGACCGGGAATCGGCCGACGCTCGATTTCGAGAAGACCAGCTTCCCGTTCACCAGCACGTCGAACTGCCCCGACTTGCCGGGCGTGATTTTGGCATTCTCGCCGAAGCTGGAATCCAGTGATGCGGCCAGACTGGCCGCGCGCGGTTTATAGCCTCAAGCAGAGCAGTAGAGAATTTCTGTCGCCATAGTTACAGCCTACGCGCCCATCGTGCGCTGTACAAACTACTTGCCGTTGGGAATATCGACGAACACCGCGGCGGCTACCACTGAGGACCACAGGCCGTCGCGATCGCCAATCGCGGACTGCGTCACGTTGCGGGTCGTCACGATCTTGTCCGACATGCGCCATAGATCTTTGCGCTCGTCGTAGCTGAGATTCGGATCGAAATCGACGCCGAGAATCGTCGCGAGCATCATCGCCGCCAGGTCCTCTGCGTAGTCGCCGGCCTTCTGATCGGTCTCGCCGGTGCTGTGATGCTCGGACAGGTATCCGTATTGCGTCGGATTGCTGGGGAGCGCGACGCCGACCGACGACGCGATGAGCCGATGCGGTTCGTTGGTCGCGTTGTCGCTCATCACGGCAAAGACAATTTGTCCCGGGGTGAGGTACTTCAGGCCTTCCTGCTGACTGAGCAGTTTGCAATTCGGCGGAAAGATCGATTTGACGCGCACGAGATTGAACTCGGCGATTCCAGCGGAGCGCAACGCGAGCTCAAACGAAGTCAGCTTCTCGCGATGGCGCCCGACACCTTTAGTCAGAAACGTCCCCTTCGGGATCGGCCCCATTTGTTTCGTCTCCTCTCCGATGCCGTTTTCTTTTATACGAATCTGGCCGCCGAACGCTACACGGTATTCACCGGCGAATACTCGCCGAATACTTTGCGCATCGCGTCCGAGATTTCCCCGAGCGTGCACCATCCGCGGACCGCGTCGACAATCGGCGGCATCAGATTGTTGCCGTCACGCGCCGCCGCCTCGACTCGCGCGAGCGCCTTGGTTGCCGCCTCTGCGTTTCGTTCCGCCCGCACGCGCGCCACGCCGGCCTTCTGTTTGGCCTCGAGCTCCGGCTTGACCCGCAGAATTTCCCCGGGCGGTTCGCCGCCCCCGGTAAACTGATTGACCCCTACGATAATTCGCTGCTTGGTTTCAATCTCGCGCTGGTAAATAAATGCGGCGTTCTGAATTTCGCGCTGCATGTAACCGCGCTCGATCGCGGCGACCGCGCCGCCGAAGTCGTCGATTTTAGAAAGGTACTCGACCGCCTTTTTTTCGAGCTCGGTGGTCAGCCGCTCGACGTAGTACGAGCCGCCGAGCGGATCGATCGTGTCGCCAACGTCCGACTCGTGCGCGATAAGTTGCTGGGTACGGAGCGCGAGCAGCACTGAGGACTCGGTCGGCAGCGCGAGGGCCTCATCCTTGGAGTTGGTATGCAGCGATTGCGCACCGCCCAACACCGCGGCCAGCGCCTGCATCGTCACGCGCACGACGTTGTTGTCCACCTGCTGTGCGGTGAGGGTCGAGCCGGCGGTTTGCGCATGAAAACGCATCATCATCGAGCGTTCGTCTTTCGCTCCGAAGCGATCCTTCATTATTTTCGCCCACAGCCGCCGCGCCGCGCGGAACTTCGCCACTTCCTCGAAGAAATTGTTGTGCACGTTGAAGAAGAACGACAGGCGGCTGGCGAACGCGTCGATTTGCAGCCCAACTTTCAGCGCGGCATCGACGTAAGCGATCCCATCGGCGATCGTGAATGCGAGTTCCTGCGCCGCGGTCGAGCCGGCCTCGCGGATGTGGTAGCCGGAAATCGAAATCGTATTCCAGTTCGGAACTTCCTTTGTCGCGAAACTGAAAATGTCGGTGATGATCCGCATCGAGCCGCGCGGCGGATAGATGTAAGTCCCGCGCGCGACGTACTCCTTCAGGACGTCGTTCTGAATCGTGCCGTTAACCTTGCTCCAGCTGACGCCACGGCGCTCCGCCACTACGAGGTACAGCGCGAGCAGGATCGATGCGGTCGCGTTGATCGTCATCGAGGTCGAAATTTTGTCGAGCGGAAGCTCGGCGAGCAACGTGTCCATGTCGGCGAGCGAGCAAATCGGCACGCCGACGCGTCCGACTTCGCCTTCGGCCAGCGGATGGTCCGAGTCGCGGCCCATCTGCGTCGGCAAATCGAAAGCCACCGACAATCCCGTTTGCCCCTGATCGAACAGGTAGCGATAGCGGCGATTCGATTCCTCTGCGCTGCCGAATCCCGCGTACTGGCGCATCGTCCACAGCCGTCCGCGATACATGGTCGGCTGCACGCCGCGGGTGAACGGATACTCGCCGGGAAAACCGAGGTCGTTCACGAAATCCAGGTCGGTCAAGTCTTCAGGATCGTAAGCGCGCTTGACGTCGATTCCGGAGCTCGTGACGAATTTCGGCTTGCGCTCGGGCCCGCGCTTAAGCGAGGGATTGAGTTTGCGGTCCTCCCAGTCTTTGCGCGCGTCAGCGATTTTGCGATCGTCTTCAGGCATTTTTATTGTTCTACTCGATAACGATCATAAGTTGGCCCTTCTCGACCGCCTGCCCCGCGACCACCTTGACATCCACGACCTTGCCGGCCTTGGGCGATTTGACTTCGTTTTCCATCTTCATCGCTTCGACCACGATAATTCCCTGGTCAGCTTTGACTTCGTCTCCGGGCGCGACCAGCACGTTGACGACTCGTCCCGGCATCGCGGATTTTATTTCAACGCGGCCGCTGACTTCGCGCCGCTTGCCGGCCGCTCGGCGGCTCCGCCGCGCCGCATCGGCAACCGTCATCCGGGTCGATCCGCTTCGCGAGGCGACCACGGTTTCGTCGCCGTCGCGCGCCACGTCGAAATCAAAGCAACGATTATCGACGATCACCGAAAACGAGACCGGACCGACTCTGCGCAAATCGGCTTCGAAACTATTGTCGCCGAAACGAATCGCGAATGAGTCCACGGCGAGCTCTTCGATCTCGATTTCGTGATCCTGTCCGTCAATCGTCGCGACGTATCGCATCTGTAAGTGTCCGGCTATCTCCGCAGCATGTCGAGCCGTCCGAGCATCCGCCACGCGGATGCGCTCGGCGCGGTTACCGGCTGCGCGCCGGCGCTGTTGCTGTGATTGGCGTTCTTCTGCGCCGCGATCGCCGCGAGGAAAATCGCTGCCAGCTCGGCCCCGCGCGGCGCCGCGCCGTTCTGATTCGGATGGTACTCCTGGTTAATAAAATTCGTATCGAAGTCGCCCTTCAGAAACTTCGGATGGGTCATGATCCAGCGATGGAAGTCCAGGTTCGTGCGAAGCTCTCCCGAGATAACGAATTCGCCGAGCGCACGACGCATCCGATCGATCGCCTGATCGCGATCCGCGCCCCACACCGCGAGCTTCGAGATCATCGGGTCGTAAAATACCGGCACTTCGGCGCCCGCGTAGACGCCCGCATCGTTGCGCACGCCCGGCCCGTCGGGAAATCTGAGCGTCTCGATCTTCCCAGGCGCCGGAACGAATCCGGCCATTGGATCTTCCGCATAGATTCGGCACTCGATCGCCCATCCGCGCTGCGCGAGATCCTTTTGCTTGAACGGAAGCTTCGCGCCGGCGGCAATTTCGATCTGCGCGCGGACCAAATCGATGCCCGTGACCAGCTCGGTCACCGGATGCTCGACCTGGATACGGGTATTCATCTCGAGGAAATAAAAATTGCGATCGGCGTCGACCAGGAACTCGATCGTGCCGGCACTGACGTAGTTCACGGCTTTGGCCGCGCGGACCGCGACCTCGCCCATCTCGGCGCGCATCTTCGCCGTGATAAACGGCGACGGCGACTCCTCGACGACCTTCTGATTGCGCCGTTGAATCGAGCATTCGCGCTCGAATAGATGGACGGTGTTGCCGTGCGAGTCGGCCAGCACCTGCACCTCGATATGGCGCGGCTGCTTGAGAAATTTCTCGACGTAAAAGCGCCCGTCGCCGAATGACGACTTGGCCTCGCTGGTAACCGTGCGCACCACAGACGCGAGATCTTTGCCGTTCTCGACGAAGCGCAGTCCCTTGCCGCCGCCGCCGGCGGCCGCTTTCACCATGATCGGATATCCGATTTTTTTCGCGATTGCGGCTACTTCAGCTTCGGTCTCGAGCGTTCCCGGCGAGCCCGGCACGACGGGCACTCCGGCCTTGGACATCAGTTTGCGCGCGGCGACTTTGTCGCCCATCTGCTCGATCGCATCGGGCGGCGGGCCGATCCAGGTGAGGCCGGCCTTCTGCACCGCGCGCGCGAATGCGGCGCGCTCCGAGAAAAATCCGTAACCGGGATGAACCGCGTCAGCCTTCAGCCGCTTGGCGGCTTCAAGAATTTTTTCGGTATTGAGGTAGCTCTCGGCCGCCGGCGCCGGACCGACCGGGTAGGCATGATCGGCTTCGCGCACGTGCAGCGCGGCGCGATCGGCGTCCGAGTAAACGGCGATCGACTCGATTCCCAACTCGCGGCATGCACGGATGATCCGCACTGCAATCTCGCCGCGATTGGCGATTAGAATTCGCTTGAACATCAGGCTTCCATTTCTTCCCAAATTTTATACTGAATCCGGCGCGCGCGAGCTAACTCACGCAAAGAAATAATCGCCTGCGCGGCGGGCGGCAGGGGTGACCCCTGCACCCAGTGAGAAGCGCGAAATGTTGAGGACAACCTTTCGCTCTCAGGGTCGGGGGGAGGACGGCGAGCGTAAAGGTGTGATGTTCGGCTTTCATCCATCCGGGGCGCGCAGCGCACTGATCAACTAACCCCTTTTTTCGGCCCACGCGGGAAGGGGAACAAGAAAGAAGGGACCATCCGCGAACTTTCACCTCAGAGTGGGATGTTGCCGTGCTTGCGCGGGGGATTCTTTTCGCGCTTGTTGGCGAGCGCCTTCAGCGCGCTAATCAGTTTGGGGCGCGTGTCGCGCGGCATGATCACTTCATCTATATAGCCAAGCTCGGCTGCCTTGAACGGATTCGCGAAAGTCTTGCGGTAGTCCTCGGCCAGGCGCGCCCGCTCCGCTACGGCGTCTTTGGCCTTGGCGAGTTCGTTGCGAAAGACAATATTGATCGCCTGCTCAGGTCCCATCACGGCGATTTCGGCGCTGGGATACGCAAAATTGAAATCGCCGCGAATATGCTTCGACGACATGACGTCGTAGGCGCCGCCATAGGCCTTGCGCGTGATCACCGTCACCTTCGGCACGGTGGCCTCGCAGAACGCGTAGAGCAGCTTCGCGCCATGGCGGATAATTCCAAGGAACTCCTGCTGAGTACCGGGTAGGAATCCGGGGACATCCACGAAGGTGACGAGTGGAATGTTGAACGCATCGCAGAAGCGCACGAAGCGCGCAGCTTTCACCGACGCGTCGATATCGAGCGCGCCCGCCAGGAACGACGGTTGATTCGCGACGATACCAACCGAGTAGCCGCCGATTCGCGCGAACCCGATCAACATGTTCTGCGCGTAGTCCTTCTGCACTTCCAGCAAATGGCCCTCATCGATCACGCGCCGGATAATCTCGCCCATGTCGTAAGGCTTGTTGGGATTTTCGGGAACGATTGAATCGAGCGAGGCATCGACTCGGGCGGGATCATCATTGCTCGCGACGAACGGCGGATCTTCGACGTTATTCGACGGCATGTAGGAGATCAGTTCGCGGATCATGGCGAGCGCGCCGGCGTCGTCGTCGGCCTCGAGATGGCACACGCCCGACTTCTGGCTGTGGGTGTCGGCGCCGCCCAGCTCCTGCATCGTAACCTCTTCGTGGGTGGTGGCCCTGATCACATCAGGGCCGGTGAGGAACATGTACGAGGTATCGCGGACCATCACGATAAAGTCGGTGATCGCCGGCGAATAGACCGCGCCGCCCGCGCACGGTCCCATGATTGCGGAAATCTGCGGGATGACTCCCGACGACATCACGTTGCGCTGGAAAATATCCGCATAGCCGGCCAGCGATACGACGCCTTCCTGGATTCGCGCGCCGCTGCCGTCGTTGAGGCCAATCACCGGGCATCCGGTTTTGGTGGCGAGGTCCATCACCTTGCAGACCTTCTCCGCGAATGCGCCGGACAGGCTGCCGCCGAAGACCGTGAAATCGTGGCTGAAGATGCATACCTGGCGCCCGTCGATCGTGCCGTAGCCGGTGACGACGCCGTCGCCCGGGATTTTTTTCTCGGCCATGTCGAAGTCGGTGATTCGATGGGTCTTGAACTTATCCATCTCGACGAACGATCCGGGATCGAGCAGAAACTCGACGCGCTCGCGAGCGGTCATGCGTCCCTGGGCGCGCTGCTTCTTGACGCGATCACTGCCGCCGGCCGCTTCCGCGTCGCGGGTGAGCTGCTGAAGTCGTTCGAGATTTTCTTTAAGGCCCATTTGTCACGACCACGATAAAGCTGGATAGACGGCAAACAAAAAGGCGCCCGTCACGCGCCACGGCAAGATAGATACCGTATGTGGGCGGATGGTTAAAGCGCCCGCCGCTAGCCACTACTACGAATTCGCTAAGGGCGGAGCGACGAGATTCGGTTCTGGGCCGACCGTCGCGCTAGAAACACCAGATACTTAAAGGGGCGGGCTTCGAAAAGACTACCACCCTTCATTTCCAGCTCAACCTTGCGAGCAGCTTTGCTAAGATCGCGATAGATGGCGTCAAGTTCCGCTAGGTTTGGATCGTCAATTTTTCGACTCAGAGCGTTCGTCAGTCCTCGAAGAACACCGTGCGCTGTACCGTCGTGGACGTGCGGATCGGTCCCGTTGAGATCGCTCAGCGATTTTTGGAGTCGGTGGGCTCTAGATTCGAACACAAACCATTCGTGTTTAGGGTTGGCACCGAGTGCCCAATCGACCGCCAAGCCCAGCTCAAAGGGCATATTGAACCTGGGCGTTGCGGGCGAATTGCGATCGGTCTGGACTCTCGATAAATCGTGAAACGAATATCGGCACTTTCGGATCAGTTTCACAATTCGGTCGAGCCTGCGGTCGCTGGTTGGAATTTCGAGAGTTGCCCTAGGCACGAGGCCAAAGCCGCACAGGCCAGCAATGAAGGCGAGGTATAGCGGCTCGTAGCCTTGGTCGTACGGGAGGTTTCAAAAACGCGGAGGGTTGCGTCGTGGTTCAACTCCCCTTTTTGGAATTCGGGTTGCTCAAGCTCTTAGCTTGCGACGCTTGATTGATTCGCCCAAAGAGTCGACGCCCTCCTGCTTTTTCATCTTCTCAAGCTTCGCGTCACTCCGATAGCCAGGTGCAAATTCAGATCCATACTCCTTCCTGAGAGTACGTACCCGGGTGTCTCCGCGCTTCTTTTCGGTGGTTCCGTCCGTGTCTCGATGGCGGCCGTCCAGTCCTCTGCGCATTCGTACACGCGGCTCAGATGTATCGGCCGCAATGATTCCTTCCACCAACTTTTCGAGTTTCTTCTGGCGCGATTTCGAAATGCCTAGTTCTTTTGCGACGTCGTCGATAGATGGGAAAGGAGTGGTGATTAGAACTCTCTTATTCACAATTTGAGGTTACCGATCTAGACAACCGCTTGTCAAAGTTGCGTCAATCCCGGCCGGCACAGGGTTATTCTGAGCCGTGGGGATAGAAATTCAGAAACTGGAATCGATCGCCCGGTTTGATTCCATTTTTAGCGCAGAAACCGCCGTTCACTTCGAGCACATACTCTGAGGCGCCCCCAACGCTGAGCAGTTTATCGGAAAACGGCTCCGCGTTAGCGACGATTCCCGTCACCCGGCCCGACGCGTCAGCGAAAATCATGTCGAGCGGGATCGGCGTATTGTGCATCCAGAAATTGCGCGGCGCTGAATCCGGGAAGACAAAGATCATTCCGGCGTTGTCGTCGAGATGCTTGCGAAACATCAGGCCCACTTCGCGCTGCGGCCCGGTGCTTGCAACTTCGACTGCGACCGTGGCGCGCGGCTTGCCGTCGGCCGCGACGATTGAGACGCAGGGACCGCGCGCGCATCCGAGTAACGCGAGCAGAACGATGCCGAACGCGAATGGGGTTATCCGGGCGCGAGCGCGACGATGCAAAGTTTCTGTCATGGCTCGCCGCAATCTAGCGCGTCGATGAGGGAAAATCACAGGCTAAAGCCTGTGCCACCAAATCAGTTCACGTTGGCCTCGGGCGAGATCTCTTCGAGCTCGCGACCCGAGGTCTCCGGGAAGAACCACAGGATGGCCGGCGCGATCATCCAAAAGACGGTCAAGTAGCAGACTGATCGCGAAAGGGAGCCGGTCAGATTGTACAGCACACCTTCGAAGAAGAGACCGAGTGCGCCGCCCGTGGTTCCAGCGATCGCGAGGGCGCTCCCTGCGGTCGAGCGATAGGAGGTTGGAAACAGCTCCGCGCTATACGCGCTAAGGATCATGCTTGCGGCAAAATCGAAAAATGTCTGCAATATCCACGCAGGCACGATTGACCATCCCGAAGCGGTGTACATCCAGATGGTCAACAACGGCGACAAGAACAGAAATGCGGTGCCCATGATGCGCCGCCCGAAACGATCGCTCATCCGGCCGGCGACAATCGAACCGACGATCCCGAGTGCGCCACCGAGGAAAAACAACGACGAGACGTTTGCGGGCGACCAATGATGCGCGTCCTGCAGGAACTTCGGGAACAGAAAGCCTGAAGCGTTGCCACCCATATTACTCAGGAATGCGATCGAGAGCATCATGGCCAAGCGTTTGGGATACGCGGTGTACAACTGCGCGAGCGGTTCCCAAATTTTCGCCGGCTTGAGTCCTTCGAGCTTTTCCTTCTCGAAGCGCGCGCTTTCCGGCAGCACGCGGCGCAGCGGTATAACGACTGCCAACGGAATGAGCGCTATCGCATACATCCCACGCCAGCCGTAGGGAATCATGTTGATAAAAGCGAACGCGATAGCGGCGAGGCCGTAGCCGATCGAAGATACGGAAGCCAGAAGGCCAATCGCCCAGCCTCGATAGGCCGCGTCGACTTCCTCCGCGACTATCACCATCGCGATCGCGGCTTCTGCACCCGCGAAAGCGCGGGCAATGATTTCGAAAACGACGAAAGTCCGCTCGTTCGGAGCGATCGCAATCAGGCCGGTAAAAATCGTGTAGCCGACAACCGTGTAGAGCAGCAGGCGGCGCCGACCGAAGACGTCGGCGAAGGGGGTCATAAGGAGAGAGAGCAGATAGCCTAGCCGGATCACAGAGAGCATCGCGCCCAGGTGCGACTCGGCTATTTTCAAACTGGACTGGATTTGCTTGAGAGCGAGACTCAACAGCGCGCGATCGTACTGGTCGAAGAATCCCGCGGTCGATGCGATCCAGAATACGCGTCGCTGCCGCCTGGTGAACGGCGGCGTTCTGCCGAGGAAGCCAAGGTGGATACTCTTGCGGTCCTCATCCACAGTCTCCGGACCGGGCTCTACGATGATTGCGGGATCGCTCATTGGATTAGTCGATTGCCATCGGCAGTGAACCGAGGCCGCGCAAAAAATACGATCCTTTGTAGGCAGGTTTCATTGCAAGATCTTTTAGTCTGAGCCGCGGAAAGCGATCGAACATCGCCTCGAACGCGAGTAGCGCTTCCATCCGCGCGAGCGGCGCGCCGATGCAGAAATGGATTCCCTCGCCGAACGCGATATGTTCATTGGGATCGCGCGTGATGTCGAAACTTTCGGGATTCTTGAATTGCGCGGGGTCGCGATCCGCCGCGGCGACGATCATCATCGCGAAGGCGCCCGCGGGAATCTCGCTTCCGCCGAGCTGTACCGGCTGTTTGGTGAATCGCACCGTCGATTGCACGGGGCCGTCGTAACGCAGCATTTCTTCGATCGCGCGCGGCAGCATCGCAGGGTCGCGCTTGAGTGCCTCGAACTGATCGGGATGACGCCCGAGCGCGAGCGTGCCGTTGCCGATCAGATTCGTCGTCGTTTCGTTGCCCGCAACCAGCAGCAGCGTCACGAAGCTGAGCAGATCCGCCGCCGACATCACCTCGCCTTCGTCATGCGCGGCGACGAGAGCACTGACCAGGTCGGGTCCGGGATTCGAGCGGCGCTTTTCGATCTCGGCGGTGAAGTAGTCGCCTAGTTCGTCGATCGCGCGGATGGTGGCAGGCGGTTGTGGAGAACCGGGAACATTGTTGTCGCCGCCGATAATCGTGTCGGACCAATGCTTGAACTTCGCGTTCAACTCCGGCGGCACGCCGAGCATCTCCGCGATCACCGTGACCGGCAGCACGTTGGCGAGATCCGCCATCACATCGAAGGAGCCTTTCGCTTCGACCTTATCGAGCAGCTCCTTTGCGATCTCGCGGATGCGCGGCTCGAGCTCGCGGATTCGGCGCGGCGTGAAGTCGCGGGACACCAGCCGTCGCAGTCGCGAATGTTGCGGCGGATCGGAACCCAGCATATTGCGCGAGCCCGCGAAGCGGCCCTGATAGGCCTGAGGCGGTGGCGGCGGCCCCACGCTCGAGAAATGCTCATGGTCGCGAAGAGCGGCGGTGACGTCGGCGTAGCGCGCCACCAGCGCGAAGGTCATTGGGCCCATATTTAGGATAGGCGGCGGACCGGCCAGCAGCGGAGCGTAGTGCGGATATGGATTGGCCCGAAATTCGGGATCCCAAATGTTGAAATAAACTTCCGCTGCCATGAATGCTCCCGCTTAGTCAGTCGCCATTGTGAGAGACGCCAATCCGCGAAGGAAGTAGGAACCTTTGTAGGTCACCGGCGCGGCGGCGTCCTTCAGACGCAGGCGTGGAAAACGCTCGAGCATCGCGGCGATCGCGATCGCACCTTCTATCCGGGCCAGCGGCGCGCCGATACAAAAGTGGATGCCCTCGCCGAGCGCGACGTGATCGCGAGGCGGGCGCGTGATGTCGAAGCGATCGGGATCTTCGAACTGCGCGGGGTCGCGATTCGCGGCGGCCAGAATTATGAAGCATCCGTGATTGGCCGGGATATCAGTCCCGCCCAGATTTACGTCTTCCCTGGTGAAACGAATCGTGGATTGCACCGGTCCGTCGAAGCGCAGGATCTCTTCGATCGCGCGCGGCATCAGTTCAGGAGTGTCGCGAAGCAGATTCATCTGTGCCGGGTTGCGGCCGAGCGCGAGCATCCCGTTGCCGATCAGATTGGTGGTGGTTTCGTTGCCGGCCAGCAGCAGGAGCAGCACGAAGGCGAGCAATTCGTCGGCGTTCATCGCCTCGGCGTCGTCGTGGGCGGCGACCAGCGCGCTAATCAGGTCAGGGCCGGGAGTTTTGCGGCGCCGCTCGATCTCGTCGGCGAAATAGGTCCGCAGCGCATTTTTGGCGGTATGAAATTCCTCGGGCAGCGGAGTCCCGGGGAGTGTGTTGTCGCCTGAGACGACGGTGTCGGACCAATGCTTGAACTGCTGGTAGTGATCGGGCGGCACGCCGAGCATCTCCGCGATAACCATGACCGGCAGCGCATTCGCAATCCCGTGCATCACCTCGAGTTCGCCCTTGTGTTGCGCGGCATCGATGAGATTTTTGGCGATCTCGCGGATGCGCGGCTCGAGGTCGCGGATTCGCCGCGGCGTGAAATCCCGCGAGACCAGGCGGCGCAGGCGAGTGTGCAGCGGAGGATCGGAGAACAGCATCGTACGCGCGCCGGCAAACGGGCCCTCGTCGTTAGGCTCGTTGGGATCGCGCGGGCGCACACTCGAGAAGTGCGCATGGTCGCGCAGCACGGCGGTGACGTCGGCATAGCGAGTCACCATCGCAACTGGTCCGAACAGATCGAGAATGCGTGGCGGAGCAGCGAGCAGGGGCTTGTAGTGAGGATACGGATTGGCGCGAAACGCGGGGTCCCAAGGGTTGAAGTAGATGTTCTCTGCGGCCTGGTTCATGTTCAAACTTCCTTTTGGTGGATTTCAGTTTTCCGCCGCATCGCCGACACTGCACCGCTGTGCCGACGGGCAGTTAGGAGCAATCGCGATGCCATCGTTGGCTGCTAAACAATCACGCGTGTTTTCATCCTGCGGACATGCATCAATTCGACTGCGCGCAGTATTGCGACGTCACTTCAGCGCCATTTCGAGACGGCTCAGCCCGCGCAGGAAGTACGAGCCTTTGTAGGTCACCGGCGCGTCGGGATTTTTCAGCCGGAGACGTGGGAATCGCTCGAGGGCACTGCCAATAGCGATCGACCCTTCCATCCGGGCCAGCGGAGCGCCGATACAGAAATGGATTCCGTCGCCGAACGCGAAATGTTCGTTCGATTCGCGCGTGATATCGAACTTTTCGGGGTCCTTGAATTGCGCCGGATCCCGATTCGCCGCTGCGATGATCACGAATGCGCCCATGCCGGCAGTAATCGGCGTCCCGCCAATCGCGGTATCCTTCGTTGCCGTACGGAATGTGGCTTGCACCGGCCCGTCGTAACGCAGCATCTCCTCGATCGCACCGCGCATCAGATCTGACTTCGAGCGCAGCGCCGCCATCGACTGTGGATTGCGTCCCAACGCGAGCATCCCGTTGCCGATCAGATTGGTCGTCGTCTCGTTGCCGGCGAGCAGCAACAGCATGAGGAATTGCATCAACTCGTCAGCGCTCAGCGCTTCGGCCTCATCGTGGGCGGCGACCAGAGCGCTCACCAGATCAGTGCCGGGGTTCTTGCGGCGGCGGACAATCTCGTCGGCGAAGTACGCCTTCAATTCAGTGAACGCGCGTTTGATTTCGTCGGGAATCGGCATCCCGGGCAGAGTGTTGTCGGCCTCGATTACCTTGTCGGACCAATTCTTGAATTGCTGGTATTCCTCGGGCGGCACGCCGAGCAAGTCGCTGATCACCATGACGGGCAGCGGATTGGCGAGATCCGCCATCACGTCGAATTCACCCTTGCGCTCAGCGGCGTCGATGAGATTTTTCGCGATTTCGCGGATGCGCGGTTCCAGATCGCGGATTCGTCGTGGAGTGAAGTCGCGCGAGACCAGCCGGCGCAGCCGTGTTTGGGTCGGCGGATCGGAGGCGAGCATCGTTGGCGCATCGCCGAATGCCTTCGCCTGCTCGTCGAATAAAATTCCAGGAGGCGGCACGCTCGAAAATGTGCCGTGGTCCATCAGGATCGCGCGCACATCGGCGTAGCGCGCGGCCAGCGCGAATTTGAAACCCATGTCTATAATTCGCGGCGGTCCCGCTAGCAGGGGGCGATAATGCGGGTACGGGTTGGCGCGGAAGTTTTCGTCCCACGGATTGAAGTAGAAGTCCTGCGATGCCTGAGTCTCAATCGCTTCACTCATTGCACTTCACCTTCCGTTTCTCGATTCGTTTAAATCCAGTTCGCGCGCGATCGACGCGCAGAGCCGTTTGGTTGTCTCCAAGGCACGCACGAACTCGGGTGGATCGATTTCGCCTTCGGATAGCACCCGCTCGAGCGCCAACGATTCGAGTTGCCCGAACACGACTCCCATCAGGTCCTGGAGTTTGTCTTCGCGACCCGCCGGCCAATCGAGTATCGCTCTGAGGCCCACTTTAAAGCCCTGGGCGAAACGATCGCCCGCCGCGCGCACCGCTTCGTTGAGTGCGGGATCAGTGCGGCTGGCGACGACCAGCTCGAGCCAGGCGTAGAAGGTCGGACCTTTGAACATCGGCCACATCGCATCGATCAGCATCGCGATCCGGTCCTCGCGGTTGCCGGGCGGAGGCTCCGCGATCGCGGCGCTCATTTCGGTGAGCCGCAACTCGAACACGTGCTCGAGGGCGCTCACGACGAGCTCGTCCTTTTTAGGGAAATGGTGCAACTGCGCACCGCGCGAGACTCCCGCGCGGCTGGCTATTTCGGTGGTCGTGGTGCCGGCGTATCCGCGATCGAAAAGGCAGGCGACGGTGGCATCGAGCAACCGGCGTCGAGTTTCGGCGCTTCGCTCTTCTTGTAGTGCGGACATTTCTGCCAGTTGAACATACAGGCGTGATTGTGACAAGCAGGCGTGACTGTTTCCTCATGGCGGGTTGTTGATCATGCCCGAAAACCTAACCCCTAACCCCTTCCCATAGTGGGAAGGGGGACCGGAGAGAGGAGTGCGGCGGATACGCCGAGCCTTAGGCCGACGACGGAGTTAGCGGCCTTTGAAAACCGGGCGGCGCTTTTCCAGGAATGCGCGGACGCCTTCGCGATAATCCTCGCTGTCGAAGCATTGCGCGACCATCGCGGAGACGGCTTTCGCGTTGCGCTCTTCGCGATCTTTCAGACTCTCGCGAATCGCTAGCTTGGCGGCGGCCATCGTCAGGGGCGCGTTGGTGGCCATCTTGAGCACGTAGTCGCGGACGTTCTCCTCGAGCTTTTCGGGATCCACCACTCGGTTGATGAGGCCCATGTGCAGCGCCTCCTCCGCGTCGAACAGGCGCGCGGAGAGCAAGATGTCGCGCGCGTTGGCGGGGCCGACGGTATGCGCGAGCATGTTGACGCCCTCAAGCGGATACGCGAGTCCCAGCCGCGCGGCGGGAACGCCGAAGCGGGTGCCGCGGGCGGCGATGCGGATATCGCATGCGAGTGCGACCTGCACGCCGCCGCCGATGCATACGCCGGAAATCATCGCGACGATAGGCTTGCGGCATTCGACCATCGAGGCAATCGCGTTGTTGGGCGCGTCGCGATAAGCGCGTGCCTGCGCCGCATCGGCGCGCATCGCGGGAAACTCCGAAATGTCGGCGCCCGCAATGAACGCCTCGGGCGTGCCGCCGCGCATGACGATCACGCGAATCGTGTCGTCGCTGGCCAGCTCGGCGACACCTTCCGCAATCCGATTCCAGGTCTTAAGATTGAGCGCGTTGCGGACTTGCGGCCGGTTGAGCACCAGCCATCCAATCGGCGCCTCGTGAGTGACTATCAACGGATCGGCTGAAGTTTCATCTTTCACGGCTGGCGGACCTCTGACGAGACTTATGACGATAATTGAGCGGGCTTCCAGTGGCGATTTTGAGCATATTTGTGCGCTGGACGAAACTGTTCACGGAGCGCCTGCCAGGCGCAGATTGATCGAGACGGCTTGCGAGAGTGGCCATGTCTCCGTGGCGCGCGTCGAGGACGTAGTCCGCGGCTTCGTGATCGCGGACGAGAGTTTCTTCGGTCAATGTTACGTGCGGCTGCTGATGGTGCATCCGGAGTTTCGGCGTCGCGGACTGGCGACCGCGTTGATGCGTGCGGCGGAGCTCGGTTGTCAGGCGGGCAAGCTGTTCACCTCGACCAACCAGTCGAACATTCCGATGCAGCGGCTGTGCGAGCGATTGGGGTTCGTCAAGAGCGGATACATCGAGAATCTGGATGAGGAGGATCCGGAATTGATCTATGTGAAGATGCTGGTGCCGGTTCCAGGAACCTAACCCCTAACCCCTTCCCTCGAGGGAAGGGGAACCGGATTTATATTCCTTCTATATCTTAGCGAGTACCTCGTCGCGTAGTTTTTCCAGGCCGCGGGTGAGACCTTCGGCGTCGAAGGCCGGCGGCGCGATCACTACTCGCGAGACGCCTATCGCTTCGAGCGCCTTCAACTCTTCGACGCGTGGACGGCCCATGCATGACAGCTCGATCTTTTTCGGGTCGCGGCCGGCTTTCTCGGCCTCCGACGTCATCAGCGCGAATAGTTCCTTGAGCTTGGGGATTTCCCCGATCGCCGGGAAGAAGCCGTCGCCGTAGCGGCCCGCCCGTTTCGCTGCGGCAGGAGAATGGCCGCCGACGTGAATCGGGACGCCGCCTTTTTGCACCGGCTTCGGATAGCACTTGACCGGGCCGAAGTTGAAATGTTTGCCGTGGAACGATGCGGCGTCCTCGCTCCACAACGCGCGCATCGCTTTGATCGCCTCGTCGGTGCGTGCGCCGCGGGTGTGGAAATCGAGGCCCAGCGAGGTGAACTCTTCCTCGAGCCATCCGCTGCCGATTCCGAGGATCGCGCGGCCGTTGGAGAGCACGTCGAGCGTGGCCATTTCTTTGGCGACGTACAGTGGATGCCGCTGCGGAAGAATCAGCACTCCGGTCGCGAGCTTGATTTTTTTCGTCACGGCAGCGGCGAAGGCGAGCGGCAGCAGCGGATCGGGAATCGCGACGTCCTCGCCGCCGGGGATTTTTCCAGTGGAGGAATACGGATACGGCGATTTGTAGTCCTGCGGGATTACGACGTGCTCGACGGTCCACATCGACTCGATGCCGCATCGCTCGGCGGTGGTCGCCAGATGGGTCAGCAGGGTGGGATTACCGAAGGGTCCGGAGTTTACGAACATCAGTCCTAGTTTCATTTTCAACTACCTCGTTTCGCGATGAAACAGGATCTACTATCTTCTCAAAAAAAGTTCTAACAGGGACGAAGTCCCGCATCTTCTCCCAATATTGGGTGCAGGGGTCACCCCTGCTGAAGGAAGCGTGAAACCCACCGCGGGTTTCACATTCAATCAAGTTCCACTTGCTTCGCGCTTGTTCAAATTCCGCCAGCGAGTTACTTGTTGAGGCATGGATATTGGAAAAGTTGGGATATGGTTCTTCCTCGACGCGATGACTGCGCCGGACAGCGCCGAGTTCGCCAAGCAGGTCGAGAAGAATGGCTACAAGGTGCTCTGGATCCCCGAGGCGGTCGGACGCGAGCCGTTTGCGCATGCCGCGTACCTGTTGAGTCATACCGATCGGCTGTCGATCGCGACCGGTATCGCGAACATCTGGGCGCGTGACGCGATCACGATGGCGGCGGCGTCGAAGACGGTCGCCGAACTTTCCGGCAACCGCTTTCTGCTTGGCATCGGCGTCAGTCACAAGCCTCTTGTCAGCAACCTGCGCGGGCATAACTACGACAAGCCGTACAGCTTCATGAAGGAGTATCTGCCGAAGATGAAGGGCGCGTTGTACATGGCGCCGCCGCCCAAGGAACCGGTGCCGGTGGTGCTGGCCGCGTTGCATCCGAAGATGCTCGCGCTGTCGGCGTCCGAGGCGAACGGCACGCATACCTACTTCGTGCCGCCTGAGCATACGGCGAAGGCGCGCGCGCAAATCGGACCGAATGCGATGCTATGCGCGGCGCAGGCCGTGATCCTCGAGACTGACGCCACCAAGGCGCGCAAAGCGGCGCGCGATTATATGAAGACCTACGTTCCGCGCCTGCCCAACTACACCAACAATCTGAAGGCGCTCGGATGGGCTGACAGCGAATTCGAAAACGGATGCTCCGATCGGCTGGTGGACGCGATCGTGGCATGGGGCAATGAGGAGAAGATTCGCGATCGTATCGACGCGCACTTGAAGGCGGGCGCCTCTCACGTATGTATCCTCCCGCTGCGTGCCGACGGCACGCCACAGCCTGACATGCGCACAGTGCAGGCGTTCGCACAGCGTTAGATGGATTCGATGCGCCAATTTTTTTCAGCGTTGCCGATAATGGTTCTCGCGATCGCGATCGCGGGATGCGGCAACGAGCAACAGGCCGAGCAGGCCGAGGCTTCTGCCGCCAAGGCTCAGGCTGCAGCGCAGCACGCCGAACAAGCCGCGGCGCAGGCGCAGGCCGCGGCGGACAAAGCGACCGAGGCTGCGAATCGTGCGACCAAAGCAGTCGAGGAGGCGACCGTCGAGATCAACCGCGTCTCTGATCATCTCGAGCAGATGTCGCGGGATCGCGAGGCCGCGACGCATGGACGCCGGCTCTCGCACGTGAAGAACGCACACAGGAAAGCCGCAGCCAATAAAGCGGCGGTCGCGGCGGGATCGCCCGCGGCGGCGTCGTCGCCGTCGGCGAAATAGCGCGCCTCGAGACGCGATGGCTGAGCCGATCAAATCGCAACCGATACGCACGCCGACCGAAGCCGACGTTCGCGCCGAGAATCCGGCGCGGCAACTCCGCCGGCATGCGTGGCTGAATATCGCAGGGCCGATCGCGGCAGTCTTTCTTGGAATTTTCGCCGCTGCGATGTACCTGCGGCCGGTCGATGTTCTCCGCTGGATCCAGATCTCGCGCCTGGGATGGTCGGGAGTCACGCAGAACGACCTCGCGCTCAAGGACAATCTCATTACGTATCTGATGACCGGCGGCTATTCGGGGATGGATCCGGTTGTGATGATTCATGGGCTTGGTCCGAACGCCGCGCTGGTGTGGCGCGGAATCATGCCGCCGGTGGCGGAGGCGCATTACAAAGTTATCGCGCCCAATCTTCCCGGCTTCGCTTCATCAGATCACAAGCAAGTTCAATATTCGATCGCGTACCAGGCCGAGGCGGTTGCGCAGATGATCGACGAGTTGAAGCTCGATCACGTCAACCTGATCGGCAACGATCTTGGCGCTGACGTGGCGCTTTACTACGCCGTCGAGCATCCCGACAAAGTCGAGCGGCTGGTTTTGATTTCGGGCGGGCTGGTCGGTGCGCGCGGCGCGGAGAAACTGCGCAGAGGGATGCTGCCGACCACGCCGGAGGCGGTGCGCGCGCAGGTCGAGGCGAGCTTTTTCGATTTGCCGCCGATGCCGGATTTCATTTATCAGCGCATGATGGAACAGCTGAGCCAGGACCTTCCGGCCGAGACCGACATGATCAATTCGGTGCCGCGCGACGAAGCGCATATCCGATCGAAGATGGGCCAGATCTTCAACACGCTCACGATCATAATGTGGGGCGCGAAAAATCCGTACTTCTCGAGCGCCGAAGGCGAGGCGCTACATGCGGCGATGCCCGGGTCGGCGACCGTAGTCTTCAAAACCTCTGGCGCTTACCCGCAACTCGAACACGCCGACGACTTCGCCGAATCGCTTATTTTCGTAATCAAGCAGGAAGAAGGCGGCCGCTAAAGATAGCTGCTCGCACCCTGCAGGTTGCGCGGAACCCGGTCGTCTGCGATAAGCGAACTTAAAGTCTCAGCAAGTGAGGAATCGACAACGATGAAGCTCTACAGCATGGATCTCTCCAACTTTGCCACCAAGTCGCGGCTGGTCATTTATGAAAAGGGACTCAAGGTCGAAATGGCGGCGATTCCGGGCGGCAAGCTCAGCTCGCCCGAATACGCGCAGATCAATCCGCTCGGCAAAATTCCGGCGCTCGAGGCCGACGGGCTGCTGATTCCCGAGTCCGAGGTAATCAACGAATACCTCGAAGACAAGTATCCGACTCCGCCGCTGCTTCCGAAGAGCCCGGAGGGCCGCGCCAAGGTGCGCATCCTTACCCGATTCCACGACCTCTACCTCGAGCCTCCACTGCGCGCGCTGTTCGGACAGATGAATCCGAAGACTCGCGACGAAAAAGTCGTCGGCGAGAAGGTGACTGATCTCAAGAATCGCATCGGCCAGCTCGAAAAGATGATCGCCGATGGCGGCTTCGCGTGCGGATCGGAGTTCACACTCGCCGATTGCGCGCTCGCGCCCACAATATTTTTCGTGACCAACCTGGGCCCCGCGTTCGGGCTGAAACCGCTCGAGGGACATCCGAAAATCGCGGCATGGTGGGCTCACGTCCAGACGCGGCCATCGGTGAAAAAAGGCCTCGGCGAGATGGGCGAGGCGCTGGCTGCGATGCAGCGCGGCGGCCGTTAAAGATTCGTCACGCGATTTACGACGACTCGAAATAAAGCGGGAGCATCATCCGACACAATGCTCCCGCTTTTGTAACTAACGGCGAACTCGCAGCATCGCGGCAACCGCGGCGGCGCACCAGATGGCTTCGAGCACGACGAATGGCGCGAATCCGATCAGGTAAGATGCGTAGCACGAGAGGGCGGCGCCGATTGCGTTGGCCGCTTGGTACGCATGTGAATTGGCGTCCAGCATTCCGAACAGATTCATGAAGAACGCGATTAGCAGCAGCGCGACTCCGATCGATCCAATGATTCCCGATGCCGACATTTCTTTTCTCCGCGGTCGTTGTGCAAAGATAGCCGCAAGGATGAACCGACGATGTCATACCTCGATCGCGATGGCGTAAGCATCTACTACGAACAACGCGGCGCGGGACCTTCCGTGCTGCTCTCGCATGGCTACAGCGCCAGCGCGCGGATGTGGCAGGGTCAGATGGAGGCGTTGTCGGACAGCTATCATCTGATCGCGTGGGATATGCGCGGGCACGACCGCTCCGACTCGCCCGACGATCCGTCGCTCTATTCGCATGAGGCAACCATTCACGATATGGCCGCAGTCCTCGACGCCTGCGGCGTCGGCCGCGCCATCATCGCAGGCTTGTCGCTTGGCGGCTTCATGTCGCTGGCATTTCATCTGGCGCATCCGTCACGCACCGAAGCCCTGATGCTGTTCGACACCGGGCCCGGCTACAAGAAGGACGACGGTCGCGCGGGCTGGAACAAGATCGCCGACAGCATGGCGGCGGCGTACGAAAAGAAAGGACTCGCAGCGGCCGGCGCGAGTGCCGAGGTGAGCGTCGCGCGTCATCGCAGTGCGCAAGGCCTCGCGCACGCGGCGCGCGGGATGCTGGCGCAGAAAGACGGCCGGGTGATCGAGTCACTCCCGGCGATCGCGGTGCCGACGCTGGTGATTGTCGGCGAAAATGACGCACAGTTCCGGCCGTCGGCGGATTATATGGCGGCGAAAATTCCCGGCGCGGAGAAAGTGATCCTCGCCAATGCGGGACACGCCGCAAATATCGATCAGCCCGCCGCGTTCAACGCCGCCGTCCGCGCATTTCTGGATCGCGTCACCGATTAGCCCTTCTGGAGAACCGCCCCGCGAATCGGCAATATATAGATGTTGCCGGAGTTCGGTCCAAACCCTGATTGGCGACAACTCTGCAAACCTGATTGATCAGGGGGTTCCGAGACTCGTTCAGGACTGTTTAGAATGGCTGTTCCTCCACTATCCGAAGTCAACCGCAATCTGTTCAACAAGCTTATCGATCATCACATCCGTTTCTCGCTGGCCAAGCTGCGGATCGACTTGTCGAAGCATGACTGGTATCGCGCGACCGCGCTGGTGGTGCGCGACATGCTGGTCGAGAAGATGCTCGCGACGCGCCTGCGTTTCGATCGCAACAGTTCCAAGAAGCTCTATTATCTCTCGCTCGAATTTCTGATCGGCCGATCGCTCGAGAACAATCTCTTCAACCTCGGCATCATCGACACATGCCGCGATTTCCTCGCCGAGAACGGAATCGACCTGCAAATTTTGTTCGACGAGGAACCCGATGCTGCGCTCGGCAATGGCGGCTTGGGCCGGTTGGCCGCGTGTTTTCTCGATTCGCTGGCGACGCTCGATCTCCCCGGCTACGCCTACGGCATCAATTACGAGTACGGACTGTTCCGCCAGGAGATTCGCGGCGGCTACCAGGTCGAGCGGCCCGACGCGTGGCAGCGTGAGACCTCGCCATGGCTGGTGGCGCGTCCCGAGCAGTCGTGCAGGATTCCGGTTTACGGGCGCATCGAGCACCGCATCGACAAGAAGGGCGAATACAATCCGACCTGGGTGGATTGGCGCGTGTTGGTAGGAGTGCCGTCGGATCTGCCGATCGCGGGATTCGGCGGCCGGACAGTGAACTTCGTGCGCCTGTATTCGGCCGGCGCGTCGGACGAATTCGACATGCAGATCTTCAATGCCGGCGACTACATGAAAGCCGTCGAGCAGAAGATGCTGTCCGAAACCATCTCGAAGGTACTGTATCCTTCCGACGCGGTTGCGGCGGGACGCGAGCTGCGGCTCTTGCAGGAATATTTCTTCGTCGCATGCGCGGTGCACGACATAGTACAGGGATTCGTCGCTCGCGGTGAAGACTTCACCGATTTTTCATCGCAAGTAGCTATTCAGTTGAACGACACCCACCCCGCACTGACTATTGCGGAGTTGATGCGCGTTTTTATCGACGAGTATGACCTCGAGTGGCCGATGGCGTGGGAGATCACCCGCAACACAGTCGCATATACTAATCACACACTATTGCCCGAGGCGCTGGAAAAGTGGCCGGTGAGCCTGCTCGAACGAGTCGTGCCGCGCCATCTTCAAATCATCTACGAAATCAATCGGAGGTTCATGGCTGATGCCGCGTTGATCTGGAAAGACGATCCCGAACGCCTCAAGCGCGTGTCGATTTTGCAGGAAGGTTACGAAGCGCAGATCCGAATGGCGCATCTCGCGATCGTCGGCAGCCATTCGGTGAATGGCGTATCGAAGTTGCATAGCGATCTGGTCAAGACCCGGCTGGTGCCCGACTTCTATCAACTGTGGCCCGAAAAATTCAGCAACAAGACCAACGGCGTCACGCAGCGGCGATGGCTGTTGATGGCGAATCCGGGTCTGGCAAGTCTGCTCGACGCGACGATCGGCGTGGGGTGGAGCACCGACCTCGAGCAGTTAAGGGAGGTCGAAAAATTTGCGGACGACGTCGAGTTTCAACGCCGGTTCAGGGCTATCAAGCGCGCCAACAAGGAGCGCCTGGCGAGAATCGTCAATCGAGTCGCCGCCGTGGACGTCGATCCCGCCGCGATGTTCGACATACAGGCCAAGCGCATCCACGAATACAAGCGTCAGCTCTTGATGGCTCTGGGAGTCGTACATCAGTACCTGCGGATTGTGGATGATGGCGTGGAGTCGCCGGTTCCCCGCACCTACCTGCTCGCGGGCAAAGCGGCGCCCGGCTATTGGGCGGCGAAGATGATCATCAAGTTGATCAACAGCCTCGGCGAGGTGATCAACAATGATCCGAAGACCCGCGAATTGATCAAGGTCGCCTTCCTGCCGGACTACCGGGTCTCGCTCGCGGAGAAAATCATTCCCGCCGCCGACCTATCGGAACAGATTTCGACCGCAGGCCGCGAAGCGTCGGGCACCGGCAACATGAAATTCGCGATGAATGGCGCACTGACCGTGGGAACCCTCGACGGCGCGAACATCGAGATTCGAGAAGCAGTCGGCGCTGAAAACATTTTCATCTTTGGTCTGACCGCTGAGCAGATCGAAGAACTGACTGTGAAAGGCACCTACCGGCCGCGCGACTACTACGAATCCGACCCGCGACTGAAGCGAGTGCTCGATGAGCTGGCGTCCGACCGCTTCTGCCCCGCCGAGCCGGGACTGTTCAGATGGGTTCGCGACGTACTAGTCAGTCGCGATGACTATTTCCTGATGGCCGATTTCGGTGCATATATCGATATCCAGTCGGCGGTTTCGACTGAGTATCAACATCCGGAGATCTGGACTCGAAAGGCTATACTCAATCTGGCGCGGATTGGCTATTTCTCGAGCGACCGCGCAGTTATGGAGTACTCCCGCGAAATCTGGCACCTCGGCCAGGCGTGATTCGGCGATTATGCGTCCCTACCGGGTAGGAGCGATCGATGAGAGCGCCGCGGCGATCCGATTCCCGAAGTCCAGCGGTGCGCCGGGCCGATAGATAACCTGCATCGACTCGGCCAGTTTCAGTGTGCCGGCATTGCGCTTCAAAACGCCGCCAATCTCATCGAGATAGGTGGTGAGTCCGGTTGGCGAACGATCCGCGGCGAACTCAACAGGCGCGCGCTGCGTCATGAACAACAGGCGCTTCAGATCTTCGGCTGCCGCGGGGTGACTCGTGCAGAGTTCCTGGTAGCGATCAGGGCTTCGAAAATAATCCCAGGCTTTCTCATCCGGGATTGCGAATCTCAAATCTGCGCTGAAGTCCATGCGGAGGCATGGAACGCCTTGCGCGGCGCAGACCTCACCGACCTTGGCCGGAGGATCGTCAATCGCGACCGCGGGCGTATTGCTGTGGGCCGCCGCCGCGGAGTTGCTGCCATAGCGCGCGCGAAAGTCCTGGAAACTGGCTGGCACTTTGGCGAGATGATAGAGGATGCCGATACCGTCGTCGGCCAATACATTTTGCGTGACGTCGTCGATCAGGCGCTCGGTACTTCCGGGAGTTTCGCAGTGATACAGCACGTGCGACGCGAACACGATTTGAAACTCGCGCGGCCGCGCCGGCACGTTATGCGTCCCGAGCAGTCCCAGTAGATGTCCCGCAAACGAATCACCGGCATGCGCCGAAAAATCGACGAGCTTGAGCGTGCCTGCGGATTGCGCCGCCGCGAGAGTCGCCAGCGCTTCGCCATTGTGTTCGTCGGTGTACTCAGAACTGTAGTCGGTCGCTCGGACCTTGAAGCCCGGATCGAACTTCACACCCGTCAAATATTTCACCAATGTATCGCATGGCCCGCTTCCGATGTCGGCAACGGTGATCGGCGCGCTTCCTGTGAGCACGAGGTCCGCATCGGCGAGCATATTCAGAAACGCGGCGTTGATGCGCGCGGTTTTTTCCTTCTCGTCAGTGGCCGCCTTGAACGACGGGTAGATCTCTTCATATCGATACGTGTCGATCGTTATGCTCATTGTTGTTTGACGATAGCGATCCAATGGCGCAAATTCCATCGAGTCTGTCATGACCGTCGAACAGTGGATCGATCTGAGATGCCATCCCTCGACACGCACTGAGATGGTGCGCGCCGTTCGGGTGCTGGTGCGTCGCTCGCCAACCGCTGAACTCCAGATGACTTTTCGCCTCGACGGAGATATTCGACGAATTCAGGTCCCTTCGCCGAGCGTGCCGCGCATCGGCGCCGAACTTTGGCGCCGCACCTGCTTCGAGGCCTTCGTCGCGATGGAAGGCATACCCGCGTACCACGAATTCAATTTCGCGCCGTCGGGGGAGTGGTGTATCTACGCCTTATCCGGATATCGCAACGGCGGTCCTCTAACTGACGAAACGATGCGCCCGCACATCGCGATGCGTTCCACCAGTACTCGGCTCGAACTCGACGCCATCGTCCGGCTCGATAGTCTGTCTTCTGTCCACCCGCGTGCTGTGCTGAGGGTCGGGCTGTCGGCGGTCATCGAGGCCAGCGACGGCCTCTCGTACTGGGCGCTTCAGCATCCGGCTGACAAACCGGATTTTCACAATGCCGACGGATTCGCGCTCGTGCTTGAACCGCCCGCGCAATGAAGCACGCGCAACCACGAAGTCTCAGCCGCCGGCGCGTCGAGCAGCTTCTCGCGAAAAAGACGCATGCCGATTCTGTAACTCGCCGAATTGAGCTTCTCTCCAGCGAGTTGCTTGGACGCCCCTATAAGCCAAATCCGCTCGTCGGATCGGCAGACACCGCCGAAGTATTCACCGCGTCTCTCGACGGATTCGATTGCGTCACCTACCTCGAAACCGTCGTGGCGCTCGCTCGCGCTTCCAGCGTCGATGATTTCATCCAGTGGCTGCGAAAGATTCGTTATGAGCAAGGCCGCGTTCAATGGGGCCGGCGCAATCACTATATGACGGGCTGGATTCGCAACAATGTGCGCAACGGAATACTCGAGCCGGTGTCGATGCCGGCTGTCCCGACCGTCATCAAGAAGCGCGTACCGAATGTCGTAGCTGGACTCGCTCCGCAGCGGACCCGCATCAAATGTGTACCGAAGGCGGCAATGCCTCGAGTTGAAAAATATTTGCAAACCGGTGATTTGATATTTTTTGCATCGACCCGCAAGCATCTCGACGTGTTTCATGCTGGAATCATCGTGCGCGATGACGAGAAAATTCTCATGCGACACGCGTCGCGCAGCCACGGCTCTGTCGTGGAGCAGAAGTTGAGCGAGTTCCTCAAGGCAAATCGCATGGCCGGCGTCATCGTCATGCGTCCGCGAGAGTTGTCGCGCAGGATTGCGATCAGTAGCTAAGATGAAGCGGCGTGGTGGAATGTGAAACTGGTCTATCCAAAGGACTACTCGAGCGCCAGCATTCAACAACTCCTCGACGCGGCCGATTCCGATGTGCTCTTTATCGGCGATCCGCGTCTAAGCATCGATGCCGGACCGCGCATGTTCGATCGTATCGCGCAGGTCATCCGCGAGACTGGCGCCGGCTGGGTTTATTCCGACGCGGCCGGTCATCCTCGTATCGACTATCAACGCGGGAGCATCCGCGACGGGTTCGACTTCGGGCCGGTGGTTGGCGTGTCGGTGCAAGCAGCGCGTCAATCGGGAATGGAGAGCGCCTGGAAATGGGGAGCCTTATACGATCTGCGATTAAGGATTTCGGAGAAACACGCAATCGTGCGGATTCCCGAGCCCTTGTACAGCGCGTCGATGGTTGATGCGCGGCCGACCGGTGAAAAGCAATTCGACTATGTAAATCCGCGCAATCGCGACTACCAAATCGAAATGGAACGCATCGCGACGGCGCACCTCAAACGAATCGGCGCATGGTTGCAGCCGCAGTTCGACGAGATTCCAGTTGCTGAAACGATGCCGGTAAAAGCCAGCGTTGTGATCCCGGTTCGAAATCGCGAACGGACAATTCTCGAGGCCGTTCAAAGCGCGCTGGTCCAGCGCACGGATTTCGAATTCAACGTGATCGTCGTTGATAACCATTCGACCGATCGGACGACAGAAATTCTGCGCGGCATCAGCGACTCACGGGTTAAACACATCACTCCCGAACGGCGCGACTTGGGAATCGGCGGATGCTGGAACGAGGCGATCTACTCCAGGCACTGCGGACAATACGCGATCCAACTTGATTCCGACGACCTATACGCCAATGACATTGTCCTACGCCGGATAGTTAAGGAACTTGAGGCGGGGCCTTATGCTATGGTCATAGGATCCTATACGATGGTCGATTTTTCATTAAAGGAGATTCCGCCCGGTCTTATCGACCATCGCGAGTGGACTCGCGACAACGGAAGAAACAATGCGCTGCGCGTCAATGGCCTCGGCGCACCTCGCGCATTCAATACGTCGGTTCTGCGCGGCATAGGATTTCCGAACGTTAGTTATGGCGAGGACTATGCAGTAGCATTGCGCATCAGCCGCGATTACGAGATCGGGCGCATCTACGAATCTCTCTATCTTTGCCGCCGATGGGAAGGCAATAGCGATAGCGCACTGCCGTTCGAAGTCGCGAATCGATACGACCTATACAAGGATTGGCTTCGAACGATCGAGATTCAGGCTCGAATCCAACGATGACCCACAAAGTAGAAGAACTATTTAAACGCCAACTGCGCGCATGGCCGCAGCTCGAGAAAGGCGTTGAAGGTCTCGCGCGGGCGACGACTCGGCCGGTTAGGATCGATTGGTTCGACGTCTTCGTTCGCCACATCGCACATCGTAAGGCTAGCACTACCGCGCCGGTAGACCAGGAGTCGATTGCGAAACGTCCCTGCTTCCTATGCGCGTCCAACCTACCGAAGGAAGAGGAGGGCGTACGGTTCGATGAGAACTTCACGATCTATTGCAATCCGTTTCCAATCGTAGAACGTCACGTGACGATCGCTCACAAAGAGCACACCCCGCAGCGCATCGCGAACCACTTCGGAAATATGCTCAACCTTGCAGCAGCTCTGCCAGGATATTTCGTCATCTATAACGGTCCCGAATGCGGCGCGTCCGCACCAGACCACATGCACTTTCAGGCAGGCTCGCGAGTGTTGTTTCCGATCGAGAAGGACACTGCGGGATTAACCGGTGTCGCCGTCGCGAACTACGCACGAAACGTGTTGTTATTCCGCGGACGCGATCGATCCGCATTGATCGATCGAATGGATCGCGCCATCAGTCTGCTCACAGAAATCACTACCACCAGCAAACACCCAGAACCGATGGTCAACATCGCGGTCTTTCAAGAAAGAGGGGAATGGGTCATCTATTTGTTTCCGCGATCGAAGCATCGGCCGGAGGTCTTTTCCACGGGCGAACTAACGGTCAGTCCCGCGTCGATTGATTTGTGCGGAATATTTGTCGTGCCGCTGGCACAGGACTTCGAAAGAATCACCGGCGACGACATTGCCGCAATTTATCGCGAGGTCACCTTGGGTCACGATCAGTTTCAGGAAATCGTCGGCAAGCTGGAGAATGAACGTTGAACGTATCGGTAGGACTGATCGAAGGACAATCTGCCGTCGACGTCGAATTGACTGGCACCTTTACGGATGTTGTCGGCAAGCTTTACAAGCCCGGACGACACAGACTTACTTCTGAGGTCACACTTATTCCGTCGGACGCGGAATCGTGCTCGTTCGCGCTGGACGAGGTCACGATCGGAGTCGGATTTCATTGGGAGCGCAAGGAGCGTCAGGTCTTTTTAGGGGCTTTTCGCGTCGTGAAGAGGGAAGCTGAGCTGACGGTGATTAACGAGGTCGCGCTCGAAGACTACGTCACGAGCGTGATTTCATCCGAGATGAGTGCAAGCTGTCCGCTCGAATTGCTGAAAGCTCACGCGGTGATTTCGCGAAGCTGGCTCTGGTACCCTAAAGCAAATTCCTCTCACCCTGCGCGGGGACAGACCCAAAGTGCCGACACTCACGAAATCCTTCGATGGTACGGCCGCGAAGCGCATCCGGATTTCGACGTATGCGCCGACGACCACTGCCAGCGCTATCAGGGCATCACGAAAGCATTCTCTCCAGCGGCAGCCGAAGCAGTTCGCGCAACGGCCGGCGAGTTTCTCCGTTACAACGGCGCTATCTGCGACGCACGATTTTCGAAATGCTGTGGCGGAATTACCGAGCGCTATTCGACCGCCTGGGAAGACGAGGATATTCCCTATCTTGAATCAATCTACGACGGTCCGGCGCAGTCTCGCGCTGAGAGTCCTGAGACATGGATAGGTTCCGCGCCATCGGCTTACTGCGATACCAAGGATTTGGAGCTCCTATCACGGGTTCTTCCGGGGTTCGATCAGGAGACTCGCGATTTTTATCGATGGCAGGTCGCTTACACTTCCGAAGAACTCGCGGAGCTGATTCAATCCAGGCTGGGCGTGGATCTAGGTCCCATTCGCGAGCTACACGCCCTTGCGCGCGGACCTTCAGGCCGAATATATCGGCTAAAGGTCACCGGTGAACGGGACTACATCATCATAGGTAAGGAGCTGGAAATTCGCCGAGCTCTATCAAGCACGCATCTGTATAGCTCTGCATTCGTCGTCGAGAAGGAACCTAATCGCATCGTCCTAAGAGGAGCAGGATGGGGCCACGGCGTAGGCCTATGCCAAATCGGCGCGGCAGTCATGGCAAACGATGGCAAGACCTACACAGAAATCCTGCAGCACTACTACCGTGGGACCACTATCAGCGGAGTATCCGCTTGACTGGATCAAGATATTTGCATATACAATGGTTGCGCATGGTCGAAACGTTTAAAGGAATCGAAGGCGTATGTGTCGGCGGATGCGTGCGCAAGCTGAATCGGATGGTCACGGCTATCTATGATGGCGCACTGGCGGGTGCGGGATTGAAGACCAGCCAGTTCAGCGTGCTGGTCGCGGTGGCCAATCGCGGCAAAGCCAGACCCGCGGAGTTGACCGAATTGCTGCAGATGGACGAATCGACACTGAGCCGCAACGTCGAGCGGATGTGCGCGAGGGGCTGGCTGCGGCTGGAACGGAACGAGGACCGCCGAAGTCATCTGATCGAAGTAACCGACAAGGGCCAGGCGTTGATTCGCAAATGCCTGCCCGCCTGGCGGCAAGCTCAAGCAGAAGTCAGCAAGCGATTGGGGACGGGCACCGTCGCAGAGTTACGGTCCGCGCTGCGCAAGCTGAGCGCCTGAAATATTTTTTTGGTCTGACTCTTGTATATACAAGCGTTAGGGTCCAGAAAAATGAGCAATACTATCCAAAACGGCGACGAATTCTCATTCGCGAACGGCCAAAGTACTCGCGATTTGCGAGACAACCCGGGTGCCGCTCAGCATGACCTCGAAGGTCTGCGCGAACGCGCAGATTCGAATGGCGGATTGGAAGCCCTGCGTAGGGATTCGGACCAGGATCTCGAACGGCGCATCGATTTGCCCGCCGGAGTCGACGGAAAGCCCGGCGCTTCCGGTGGAGGCCCGTGGTATCGGCGCATCAGCAAACGAGCTCTGCTGGCGGCGATGCTGATTCTCGCGATCGCAGCGATTTCACCGTTGGCGGGGAACTACCTGGAGTCGTACGAATCCACCGACGACGCGCAAATCGACGGCCATATCGATCCACTTAGCTCACGCATCAACGGGACCGTCATCAGCGTCCACGTCGAGAATAACGATCGTGTGAAAGCCGGCGAGCTGCTGGTCGAGATCGATCCGCGCGATTACGAGGTCGCAGTGGCGCAGGCCAAGGCGCGGCTGGAACTGGCAGCGGCGCAGGTCGCTTCGGCGAAGCAGGACTACGCCGCATCGCAGGCGAACGTTCGGGAAGACGACGCGGATAATTTCAGGGCGCAGCGGGACGCGCAGCGATTTTCTTCCCTGCTCGATCAGCAGGTGGTGGCGCAGAACGAATACGATCAGTACACCGCGGTCGCGCGCGTCGATGCGGCCAAAGTCGATTCCGCGCGCGAGGCCGCAGGCTCCGCGCTCAAGACTATCGCGGCCCGCGAGGCGGACGCCGATGCGGCGAAGGCCGCCCTCGATCAGGCGCTGCTCAACCTCAGCTATACGAAAATCTACGCTCCCGCTAACGGCATCGTCGGCCGACGCACCGTCGAGCTTGGCTCGCGAATCGAACCCGGACAGACGCTGATGTTCGTGACCGAGACCGACGAGATCTGGGTGACCGCAGACTTCAAGGAGACCCAACTCGCGCGGATGCATCGCGGCGAGAAAGTCACAATCCACGTCGATACTTTCGGCCGCGACTACACCGGCTGGGTCAGGAACCTGCCCGGTGCGAGCGGCGATCGCTTCAGCCTGCTGCCCGCCGAGAACGCGACCGGCAACTACGTGAAGGTGGTGCAGCGCCTGCCGGTGCGAATCGAATTCGATCCCGGCCAGGATCCCGAGCATGCGCTGCATCCCGGAATGTCGGTGGAGCCTTCGGTATGGCTGCGATAGCTGCGGTGCGGACAACGGCGCGCGCCGAGGTCGCAGCGGACGAGCAATCTTCCGCGAGACCGGCGCACAATCCATGGGCGATCGCGCTGGTGGTCACGATGGCGACGTTCATGGAGCTGCTCGACACCAGCATCTCGAACGTCTCGCTGCCACATATCGCGGGCGGCCTCGGCACGAGTTACGACGAAAGCACCTGGGTGCTGACGAGCTACCTGGTCGCCAACGCGATCATCCTGCCGATGAGCGCATGGCTCAGCCGCGTCTTCGGCCGCAAGCGCTACTACATGATGTGCGTCGCGCTATTTACCGCGAGCTCGTTTTTATGCGGCGTCGCGCCGAGCCTGGCGATGCTGATCGTGTTCCGGATTTTCCAGGGAATCGGCGGCGGCGGCCTTGCGCCGGTCGAGCAGGCGATCCTGGTCGATACGTTTCCCAAGGAAAAACTCGGCGGCGCTTTCGCGCTTTACAGCATGGCGATGGTCACCGCGCCGGCGATCGGGCCTCCGCTCGGCGGATGGATCACTGACAGCTTCTCGTGGCGCTGGGTGTTTTTCATCAATGTTCCGATCGGACTGCTGTCGCTGATTCTTTCGAGCCGGATGGTGCACGACCCGGTCGAGTTCACCGAGGAGCGCAAGCAGGCGCGGCGCAGCGGCCGTCTTCGAATTGACTATATCGGAATCGTGCTGATCGCGGTCGGGTTCGCGTGCCTGGAAGTCGTGCTCGATCGCGGCGAGCGCGACGACTGGCTGGAGAGCCATTTCATCGCCACGTTCCTTGCGATTGCGGTGGTCGCGATCGCGATCGCGATTTGGTGGGAGTGGCGCCACGACGATCCGGTGGTCGAGCTGACCTTGCTCCGCGAGCGCAACTTCGCGATCGCGAACGTCCTCTACTTCCTGTTCGCGT
Organism: uncultured delta proteobacterium; assembly: GCA_963794325.1. Lineage (GTDB taxonomy): Bacteria > Desulfobacterota > Binatia > Binatales > Binataceae > Binatus. The sequence goes on from CAWCDG010000004.1 coordinate 1,300,338, forward strand.
TCGGGCTGTTCGGAAGCACTGTGCTGATTCCCGAGATGCTCCAGACCCTGTTCGGATACACCGCGACCGACGCCGGCCTGGTGCTGGGACCGGGCGCCGCGGTGATCACGATTCTTGCGCCGTTCGTCGTGCTGATCGTCCCGCGCACCGGCGCGAAGAGCATGCTGGTCTTCAGCTTCACCGTCGCCGCGCTTTCGTTCTTCTACTACAGCGGGATGACGACCGAGACTGACTACTTTCATTTCGCGTTCGCACGAGTCTTTCAGGGCTTTGGCTACGCCTTCATGTTCATTCCGGTGAGCCAGGTCGCCTACTCCTATTTGCCGAAAAACAAGAACAACAAAGGCTCGAGTCTGACCAATCTATGCCGCAACTGGGGCGCCAGCTTCGGTATCTCGTTCGTCACCACGATGCTCGAGCGGCGAACCGAGTACCACCAGAGCGTGCTGGTCACCAATCTCACGTCAGCCGATGAAAGCGTGCATCGGTTCCTGAACACCTCGAGCCATTTCCTGGTGACGCGCGGCGCGACCACTCCCGACGCAATTCACCAGGCATACGGGATGGTCGGAAGCATGATGACTCAGCAAGCGTCGATGCTCGCATTCATGGATTGTTTTCATCTGCTGGCGATTGTGGTGCTGGCGGGCGTGCCACTGGCGCTCATGATCCGCCGTTTCGAAATAGGCAAAGCGGCCAGCGGTGCGCACTAAACAGTTGGAGATCAAAACTTAAGGAGATATCAAAATGCGCGCTGTTCAGCTCACGGCTTATGGCGACCCGCTCGAGGGTCTTAAGTATGTCGACATTCCCGAGCCTGAGGCTCCGGGCCCGAACCAGGTCCTCATCGGGGTCGAGTTTTCCCCTATCGATCCGAGCGACCTCTCGCTCGCGCGGGGCATCTATGGAGTGCACCCCGCGCTTCCAACCGTCATCGGCAACGAAGGCGTCGGCCGCGTGCTCAATGTGGGAGTGGGGGTGCAGAACGTCAAGGTCGGCGACCGGGTTCTGGCGCCGAATGGCAGCTTCACCTGGCGGGAGCGCATGGTCATTTCTGCCGACGGCCTTTTCGCCCTTCCTCCTGACGCGGACCCGCGGCAGTTGGCGATGCTGGCCATCAATCCCCCGACTGCGGCGCTGCTGCTCAGCGAGTATGTCGACCTGAAGCCGGGCGAATGGGTGGTGCAGAACGGGGCCAATTCCGGTGTCGGGCGATGGGTGATCGCGTTTGCGAAAACGCGCGGCTTGAAGACCGCCAACATCGTCCGCCGGCCAGAGCTGGTGGCCGAGCTTGAGGCGATTGGTGGAGACCTCGTCGTCGTCGACTCTGCCGATGTCGCGGAAAGGATTAAAGCGGCTGTCGGTCACGCCGAGCTCCGCCTGGCGCTTGATGGTGTCAGCGGCTCGGCGACGGGCGTGCTCGCTGCGACGCTCTCGCCTCGCGGCACCCTCGTCAGCTTTGCGGCGATGAGCAGGGTTCCGATGTCAATCAGCCCGATGGACGTTATCTTCAAGTCTCTCACCTTGCGAGGCTTTTGGATGGTTCACCCCGAGTTTGCGGCCAAACTTGCGCCAGCCTCAGCGCAGGCGGCCGGGATGATCGCGTCCGGCCGGCTGCACATAGCAGTGGCTGCAACCTACCCCCTCTCGTCCATCAAGGAAGCCGTCGCGCACGCGCAACGCGGTGGAAAGGTTCTTCTGGACGTAGCCGGATCATCCAACTGACACTGGAATAGGCGTCTGAGCATCGAACAGTATCCACGAACAGGGGTGGTCACGATGGAAAACGAAATCAGCCAACTGTTGTTGCTCGCGATTTTCTGCGTCGTGGCAATTCTCGTGGCGGATTGGGCGATGCGGCCAAGGGATCGCAATGATGACGATTAGCGGTGAATTTTTTTGGTCCGAGTCTTGTACATACAAGCGCTGATGGCCGATAACCGACATCTTCATTGAACATAGCGGCGAAGATCAATTCGCGAACGGCCAAAGCCGTCGCGATTTGCGAGTCCGCCCGGCCTGAAACTTTTTAAGCGGCCACCGCAGATAACGTTTGACGAAATCATTTAAGGAGCAATCACAATGAGCGGAAAACTCGAAGGCAAGGTAGCAGTCGTCACCGGAGGAAATAGCGGCATCGGTCTCGCCACGGCGAAGCGATTCGTCGCGGAGGGCGCGTATGTCTTCATCACCGGGCGCCGGCAGACAGAACTCGACGCGGCGGTGAAAGAGATCGGCAAAAGTGTCACAGGCGTTCAAGGCGACGTCGCGAATCTCAAAGATTTGGACAAGCTGTATGATGTGGTGAAGGCGAAGACGGGACGCATCGACATAGTGTTCGCGAATGCCGGCATCGCGGAGCTGACGCCGCTCGGTGAAATTACCGAGGAGCATTTCGACAAGACGTTCAACATCAACGTCAAAGGATTGCTGTTCACCGTGCAGAAAGCTCTGCCTCTGATCCCGGACGGCGGATCGATCATCCTGAACGCCTCGATCGTGGCGTCCAAGGGCAATCCGGCGTCGAGCGTTTACAGCGCGACCAAAGCCGCGGTGCGGTCGTTCGCGCGCACCTGGACGATGGATTTGAAGGAACGGAAAATTCGCGTGAACGCCGTCAGCCCGGGCCCTATCCGCACTCCCGCCTATGACCGCTTGGCGCAGTCCGGGCCAGCAGGCAAGCAGATGCTGGAGAGCATCGTCAACCGGGTGCCGATGGGCCGCTTCGGCGAACCGGACGAAATCGCGCGGGCCGCAGTCTTCCTGGCCTCCGACGACAGCACCTTCGTCACCGGCACCGAGCTATTCGTCGACGGCGGCGCCGCGCAGGTGTGAGCCGGGCAGCAGTATCGCCTGCTGCTCGCTTTGGCGTCATCTGACCGGCGCGGAGTCATACGAACCGGCCGCTTCGTTAATTTCTCTTTGATTGCCTGACGGGCAACCAGCCGGACCCGTCAGGCATCTCGTTTGCATAGTTGCCTCCTAGGCAATTTTAGCGCTCGCGCCCTCGCTCGATCGCGAGCGCCGGGCGGGCGCGGCCTTGGAGGTAACCTTCCCATGTCTGAAGCTGGCGGATCATTACGCAAGGAATGTCTCGGCTTCTCGGGAGTCACCGCGATGGCAATCGCGCTGATATCGCCGACCATGACGGCCGCGTTGATTGTGCCGTTGATGTACAGCAACGCGGGCAACGCGAGCTGGCTCGCGTACCTGTTCGGCACCGTCATGCTGTTGTTCGTGGCGCTGAATCTGATCCAGTTTGCCAAGCGCTCGACCTCGGCGGGATCGATGTATGCCTACACGGTGATGGGCCTGGGCACGACGCTGGGCAATCTCTCGGGCTGGTGCCTGGTGTGGGCCTACCTGTTTATCGGAACCGCGGGTATGACCGGCTTCACAATCTTCGCGAGCACGCTTATGCGACATGATGGGTATCCACGTGCCTGCGCTGGCGCTGTTCGCGGTATGCGCGGGGAGCATCTGGTATCTCGGCTACAAGGACATCCGCCTTTCGAGCAGCTTGATGCTGGTTATGGAAGGGCTGTCGGTTGCCCTGATTCTATTACTCTGCGCGATCGTTCTGTTCGGCCAGAAATCGCCGATCGACCCGGCCCAGATTAAACTGACCGGATCGTCGTTCTCAGGAATCAGCCTCGGCGTCGTGGTCGCGATTTTCAGCCTGGTCGGATTCGAGTGCGCCACCGCGTTTGGCGAGGAAGCAAGAAATCCGCTGACGACGATTCCCAGAGCGGTAATCGTGAGTCTGCTGTTGACCGGGGCATTCTTCGTCCTCGTCTCTTACACCGAGGTGCTGGGCTTCGCCGGCTACAAGACGACGCTCGACAAAATCGATGCGCCGCTCAACGTGCTGTCCGACATGATGCACGTTGGATGGCTGAAGGCGCCGATCTCGTTCGGTGCGATGGCGAGTTTCTATTCGCTGGCGCTGTCCTGCATGAACTCCGGCGCACGCATTCTCTATCCGATGGGAAAACTGGGCGTCTTTCACAGCTCGATCGGAACGTCGCACGAGACCAACGAGACCCCGCACGTCGCCGTCACTGTAATGTCGATCCTGATTTTTATGTCCCCCGTCATCTTGACGCAGGTGTTCAAGCTCGAAGTTCTCGACGCCTTCAACGACGCGGGAACCTTCGGCGCGTTCGGCTTTCTCGGCGCGTACTTTCTGATCTCGATTGCAGCCCCGGCATATCTCAGCAAACGAGGCGAACTCAGCCCCGGCGCAATCGCACTCTCGGTAGCGTCGGTCGCATTGCTGCTGGTCCCGGCGGTCGGCAGCGTTTACCCGGTGCCGTCGTGGCCGGTGAATATCTTCCCGTACATCTTTCTGGGCTACCTGGCGATCGGAATGACCTGGTTCATGATTCTGCGCCGCAATCCCGACTTCATCGACAGCGTCAAGCATCGGATTCACGCCGAACACGGATCCGCGCCGGTTAGCCTGAGAGTGGTGACCGCTCCCGATATGCAAGAGCGTGAAAAAGCGACTGCCTGAATCGGATCTCGCGAAGGGCAAGTGAAGGAGGACACACAAGCGATGCAGTACGAAGCAAACGCCGCCGGCTCGATCGTCTCGATTTGGCGCTACCCGGTGAAGTCGATGATGGGCGAGGAAATTAATTCAAGCCTCGTCACCGAGCGCGGACTGCTAGGCGATCGATCCTATGCGTTGGTAGATCTGGCCAGCGGAAAAGTGGTCAGCGCAAAAAATCCGCGCAAGTGGCCGGGCATGTTCGGCTTTCGCGCGGCGTACGTCGAACCTCCCGACATGCACGAGGGTATTCCGCCAGTGCGAATCACGATGCCCGGTGGGCTATCGGCAACCAGTGCGCAAGCCAATCTCGACACCCTGATGTCGCGCGCACTGGGCGCCGACGTCTCGCTAAAATCGAAGCCGCCCGCGAGTCCGAAGCTCGAAGAGTACTGGCCCGATATCGACGACCTGGCGCATCGCGAAACTGTTACTGAAGAAGCGATGCCGCCGGACACGTTCTTCGACGGCGCCGTCGTTCACATCCTCACCACCGCGACGTTGAAGCAACTTCACAGCGTCTATCCGCAAGGCAGCTTCGAAGCGCGGCGCTTTCGCCCGAACCTGATCGTGGCGCCTGATGCGACGGAGGAGGGCTTCGTCGAAAATTCATGGGTTGGACGGACACTCGCGATTGGCGATCAAGTGCGATTGAAAATTACCGGCGCCACCGGGCGCTGCGTGATGACGACGCTGCCGCAGGGTGATCTGCCGAGGGACCTGGGGATTCTGAAGGCCGCGGTTTCGGCCAATCATGCAAATGTTGGAGTCTATGCGACGGTCGAGCGCGCGGGGGTGATTCGCGCCGGCGATGCGGTTCAGATCGAAGCAGCGTAGCCCAGGCGGGGAAGGGACGGTCATCGGCGAGAAAATGTTGGTTGCCCCGCAGGCATGCTTGATGTTAGTTCAATCTCGATGCGGGACGGAATCGGAATCGCGAAACCGCTCGAGCAGGTGCTCTCCTCGCTCGGCACGCAACTCAAGGCGTTGCGCAGTCAGCGTGGATGGACGCTGGAGAGGCTGAGCCAGCTTACGAAGTTGTCGGAACCCTACCTGTCGCGGCTGGAGAGCGGGAGTCGGCAGCCTTCGCTCGCGGCGCTGCTGACGCTCGCGCAGGTTTACGAGATTCCGGTGCGCACTTTGCTCGATGGCGACGGACTGACGATGCCGCCGTGCAGAATTATTCGATCGGGAACTTCGCCGCCGAGAATTGCGAACGGTCTTGCTTATCGCGCGGTGTCGGGCGGCGGCCCGTTGACCGGTTTGCAGGCGATGGAGATAAAAATCCCGGCGAGCCGGCATCACGACAAATTCTACAAGCACGAGGGGGAGGAATGGCTGTACGTGATTTCGGGCGGCTTGAATCTGATTTTCGAAGACGAACGACATTCGCTGCAACCCGGCGACGCGGCGCATTTCGACGCGCGTACGCCGCATCGCCTCGCGGCGCTCGGAAAGCGCGATGCGGTCGTGCTGCTGGTTGCGTCGTCGATTTCCGCCACGCACGCGACGTCGTAGAGATCGCGGCAATCGCGGGCGTTCCGCGCGTCACGCCACTCTTCCAGTACATTCGCCAATGAAAACTGCGATCGCCATCAGGCATGTGCACTTCGAGGATCTTGGTAGCCTGGAGCCGGCGCTCAAGCGCGCCGGATATAAGGTTCGCTATGCCGATTGCTGTGTTGATGACATCGCGGCGCTCGATCCGGTTGCTCCGGATCTCGTCGTCGTGCTCGGCGGACCAATCGGTGCATACGAAGTGGATATTTATCCGACGCTCAAAGACGAGCTGAACCTGCTCGAGATGCGGCTGAGCGCGAATCGGCCGACGATCGGAATATGCCTGGGGGCGCAGTTGATGGCGCGAGCGTTGGGCGCCCGCGTTTATCCGTCGGGAGTCAAAGAAATTGGATGGGGCCAAATCGCTCTGCGTCCCGCGGGATGCGAGTCGGCGATTCGCCACCTGGGAAGCGACGATACCAAGGTGCTCCACTGGCACGGCGATACCTTCGATTTACCCGAAGGGGCGACTTTGCTCGCATCGACAGAGATCTGCCGCAACCAGGCTTTCTCATGGGGCCGCAACTCGCTCGGCTTCCAGTTTCATCCGGAGGCAACGGCGGCGCGGCTCGAGCAATGGTTTATTGGCCATGCATGCGAACTCGCGAGCGCGAAACTTTCCGTCGCGGCACTTCGTGCAGAGACCGCGCGCTACGCCGCGCGACTGGAAATTCAGGCGCGCAGATGTTTCGACGAATGGCTTACCTCGATCGCATGATCCATCACCCGTTGCACCCCATACAGCAAAACTGACTTTGCGCTCAGCTTGATTCGCCGGTTAGGCCGCGCGATGCTTGGCGAGCGCTATCGTGCGTTCACCGTCCTACTTCGAGGAGACTCGCGATGAATCGACGAGAGTTTCTGCGCGGCTTTTTGGCAATCCTTTGGGCCGGTGTGATCGTTTCGAGTGTCGCCGGCATAGCTCGGGCGGCGGGGTCGACGCGCGATTTGTCCGCCTTCAAGGACGCCAGCTACATCTATATTGCGACTGTAAGAAAGGACGGCAATCAGAGTCGCGCCGTCCGCGTGTGGTTCATCGTGAGTCCGGACAATAAGATCCTGATCGACACCAATAGCGACAGCTGGAAGGCAAAAAGGATCAAGCGCGGCAGCCCGGTGCTCATTTGGCTCGGTTCGGAAACCGGCCCCGCCTTTATCGGCAAGCCTGAGATCGTCCAGGACAAAGCGATTCAGGATTCGATGATCGAAAAGATACCCGAGAAATACACCCTGGCGAAGGTCGGTTTCTTCGGTCCGAAACGCGCCAAGTTCGATGACGGTGAGATCATCACAATAAAAATCTCACCGGTGCGCGATCTACCGGATGGGTTCACCTCCGCACCGGGAACACCAGCGCCGAAGTTGGACGAACCCGCGTCCGCTCCCTGACACGATCGCGGGTGGCACCGCTACTCCTTGGTTGCGAAGCGTTCGCGCAACGCGTTCCATTCATCGGCGCCGAAGCGCCGGAAGGTGTCCATGACAGTTGCGCCTTCGGGCGTGCTGGGAGACGCGCCCGATTCCTTGACGGTCCGCAATGCCTGATCGGCTGCGGCCATCACCGCGTCCAAAAGAAGGACCGGCAAGATCGCGACGCGGTAACCAAGCGCCTGCGCCTCCGGCAGGGTAATGAGCGGAGTCTTTCCGCCCGGCACGACGTTGAGCAGACAGGGTCCTTTCACGCGTTGAGGGACCATCGCGAGTTCTTCGGTGGTCTGCATCGCTTCCACGAACGCCATCCCTGCGCCGGCCGCCAATGCGGCATTGGCGCGGGCGATGGCCTCGTCGAAACCGGCTACGGCGCGCGAGTCGGTGCGAGCGATAATCAGAAAATCCGCGTCACGACGCGCGGCAACCGCAGCCCTGATCTTCGAGATGAACTCCGCCTGCGGAATGATCTCCTTGCCGTCGAGATGGCCGCAGCGCTTGGGCGACGCCTGATCTTCTATATGGATGCCGGCGACGCCTCGTGCCTCGAATTCGCGCACGGTGCGCGTGACATTAAGCTCGTTCCCATAGCCGGTGTCGGCGTCGGCAATCAGCGGAATCTCCACGGTGCGCGCGAGCACAGCCGCGTTGTCCACCATCTCGCTCATACTGAGCAGCCCGAAATCGGGAAATCCACGCGCCATCGAGGTGCCCGCGCCGGTCATGTACACGGCGGCGAAGCCGGCCTGCTCGATCAGCCGCGCCGTAATAGCGTCGTAGGCGCCGGGAGCAGTGACTATGCCGGGTTGGCCGAGAAGCTCGCGAAGCCGCGCAGTTGGTTTCATGTTCGCACTCCCTCTGTGTGTTAGGAAAGTACCTAAACATTTTAGAGCATAAGAGGAGGCGGGGACACCGAGTAGGGTTATGTCAGATCAGCGCGGGTATTGGATGCGGCCGGAAGAGATAGAAGTCGCGATACCGAAGTGCTAGGCATTTGGTTGCTTCGCCCGAGTGAATTTTGTCCAGCCTTAGGGGAGGTCTCTACATGACACAAGAGCCCTACATACTTATCACCGCTGACACCCACGGGGGCGGCAGCCATGCCCAATATCGCGAATACCTCGATCCCCAGTGGCGCGAGGCCTTTGACGAATGGCGCGGCGGATACAAGAACCCGTCCCAGGAGCACTACGGCTCCAAAAAGATGAGGAACTGGGATTACGGCATCCGCAACAAGGACCAGGACAGTCAGGGAGTCGTCGGCGAGGTAGTATTTCCCAACACAGTCCCGCCGTTCTATCGCAAGAGCATCGTCACGGCCCATCCGCCTAAGCCTGAAAACTACGAGCGGTGCCTGGCGGGTATCCGTGCTCACAATCGCTGGCTAAAGGACTTCTGTGACGAGGATCCAGTGCGGCGCGCCGGGATTGGACTGATTCTGCCGAATGACTTCGACGAAGCGATCAAGGATATCGAGTTCATAGCCAAGTCGGGGCTGCGCGGCGGCGTTCTGCTGCCGCTCATTCCGCCGGACGCTTACTGGCTGAAGCCGCTCTTTCATCCATCCTGGGACAGGGTGTTTGCCGCTATCCAGGATCATGGCCTCGTCCTCAATCAGCATACGGGCCAGGGCTTGCCGGACTACGGCGATGACGTGGTGGGCCAATCGATATGGATCCAGGACGTGGCCTACTACGGTCAAGCCGGCTACCGGCATCTCCTGATGGCCGGCGTGTACGAGAAGTTCCCGAAGCTCAGGCACATCCTGACCGAGTCGGGCTGCTACTGGGTTCCAGAAGTACTCAAGCAGCTCGACCGTGCTTACTACGCGATCAAGGCGGGTGCCTTGGGCGAGATGAACTATGCGGGAATGGAAATGCCGCTGAAAGCGCCGCCCAGCGAGTATGCGAAGCGTCACTGCTACTACGGCGCGAGCTTCCCTAGCAAAGCCGATCTCGCGGGCATCGATGAGATCGGTGAGGATCACGTCCTGTGGGGCAACGACTATCCTCACTATGAGGGAACCTTTCCATACAACCTACAATCCCTGCGCCTGACCTTCGGCGATATGCCAGAGCCGCGTCGGCGAAAGGTGCTGGGATTGAACGCCGCGGCGCTCTACAACTTCGACTTGCAGGAGTTGAAGCTTCGGGCGTCAAAAGTTGGTCCGACACCTGCGCAAGTGGAGACTCCGCTGCCGCGCGAAGAAATCCCTCGTGACAGTGCTTGCTATCTCTTCCGGGACGCCCTTCAGGAGGCATCCTAGGCATGGGGATGCCGGCCGACATTGGCATAGTCGATACGATGATCGGCTTTCCCGCCGAAGATTTCAAAATGTACGATTTTATCCGCGCGCAGCTCAAAGATCCGTCGGCGAAATTCGATTTCCCTGTCGAGTACATGTTTAAGAGCGTGCCGAAAGAGTTGTACGGGTCGTCAAAGGATCCGATTGCGGTGACCTTGCACGAGATGGATCGGTTCGGCATCGAGATAGGTCTCATCGGCGCCGGCGGAGAAGTCTCAACCAAGGCACTGAAGGACCATCCGGACAGGTTCATCCCCATCGGCAACGTGGACCCTAACCGTGGCATGGACGGCATCCGCGACATGGTGCGGCAGCACGAAATGTATGGTGTGCGCGCCTTCGGCGCGTTCAACGCGGGCTACAATCCGCAAGTAGGTATCGGCGACCCGTTGATGTACCCAATCTACGCCAAGTGCGTCGAGCTGGGCGTCCCAATCTTCGCCTGCGCCGGCGTCCCGGGCCCGAGGTTTCCTATGTGGCCACAGGAAGTACGACTGATCGATCAGGTTATGTACGACTTCCCGGAACTGGTCTTTGTGACCCGTCACGGCTGCGAACCGTGGGAAGACCTGGCGATCAAGCTGATGCTGAAATGGCCCAACCTATACTATTCGACTTCCGCCTTTGCGCCCAAGCACTACCCGGAAGCCATCATTCGTTACGCCAATACTCGAGGCGCAGACCGGATCATCTATGCGGGCTACTTCCCGATGGGCCTGTCGCTCGAGCGGATCATGACCGACATGAAGTCAGTGCCCTTCAATGACAACGTCTGGCCGAAGTTCTTGCGCGACAACGCCCGCAAGGTATTGAAGTTGAAGGCCTGAACGAGGACCCGGCTCTCAGGCGTTTCAGTCCTTGATCACGATCCAGGTGGGTGCGTGGTCGCTCGCTTTTTCCCAGCCGCGGACCTCGCGATCGACGCCTGCACTCACCAGACGTGGAGCGGCCGACGGACTGAGTAGCAGATGGTCGATGCGCAGGCCGGCGTTGCGCGCATAGTTATTTCGGAAGTAATCCCAGAAGGTGTAGATGCGCTCATCCGGATGCAGCTTGCGGATCGCGTCGGTCCATCCCATCGCGACAAGATTAGCGAACGCGGTCCTTACCTCCGGCAGATAGAGCGCATCCTTAACCCAATGTTCGGGCTTATAGACGTCATTCTCGGTCGGGATAACATTGTAATCGCCCGCGAGAACGATCGGCTCTTTCGTAGCCAGCAGGTCTTGCGCGTGTTTCGTAAGTCGCTCCAACCACCGCAGCTTGTAATCGAACTTCGGGCCGGGCGCGGGATTACCGTTGGGCAGATAGAGGCATCCGACGCGCACGCCATTGATCATCGCCTCGATGTAGCGGCTATGCAGGTCCTCTGAATCGCCGGGCAGCGCGCGCCGACTCTCGACCGGATCTGCGCCCCGCGCGAGGATCGCGACACCGTTCCAGCTTTTCTGCCCGTGCCAGACGACCCCATAGCCGGCGTCGCGAACACTGGCTTCCGGAAATTTCTCCTGAGGCGCCTTCAACTCCTGAAGGCACGCAACATCCGGTTTGGATTCCGCGAGCCAGCGGATCAGCGCCGGCAGGCGAGCGCCGATGCCGTTGACGTTGTAGGTCGCGATCTTCATCAGGCCGTCGATAAAAACCTGTCACATTGCGCCAATGGTTTGTAGACTTAGCTGGTGCCGAAGGAAGACGCCACCGAATTGCTCTCGATCGATGGACGCGAGATCCGCGTCAGCAATCCGCGGAAGCTGTACTTCTCGAAGCAGACCAGGCTCACGAAACTGGAGCTGGTTCGCTACTACTTGTCGATCGCGCCGGGCGCGCTCGCCGGAATCCGCGACCGTCCCATCGTCCTCAAGCGCTACGTCAACGGCGCCGACGGTGAGGCGTTCTATCAAAAGCGCGCACCGGCGCAGCGTCCGTCGTGGCTGCGAACGATCACGCTCGCGTTTCCGTCGGGACGCACCGCGGAAGAGATCGTGGTCGATGACAGTGCGGGGCTTGCATGGGTCGTCAATCTCGGATGCATCGAGCTGCATCCGCATCCGGTGCGCTCCGGCGATCTCGATCATCCCGATGAGTTGAGGGTCGATCTCGATCCTGGTCCCGGCGTCAGTTGGGCGGACGTGCGCGCGGTCGCGCTCGAGGTGAAGTCGCTGCTCGATGAGATGGGCCTTCGCGGCTGGCCCAAAACCAGCGGATCGCGCGGGATGCATATCAATGTGCGGATTCATCCGCGATGGACCTTCGACGAGGTGCGTCGCGCGGCGCTCGCCCTGTCGCGAGCGGTCGAACGTCGCGCGCCCACCATCGCCACATCGAAATGGTGGAAGGAGGAGCGGCACGGCGTGTTCCTCGACTACAATCAGAACGCGAAGGACCGCACTACCTGCTCTGCATATTCTGTGCGGCCGGTGCCCGACGCTCGCGTCTCTGCGCCGCTGCACTGGCACGAGGTTCCCGACTGCGACCCGTCCGACTTCACCGTGCTCACAATTCCAAAACGGTTCGCTGAGATTGGCGATCCGAATAAAGGCATCGACGCGGCGCCGGGGACGCTCGAGAAGCTCTTAGAAGTGGCGGCTCAAGACGAGGCCGCGGGCCTCGGCGACGCGCCATGGCCTCCGCACTTCCGCAAGACGGAAAGCGAACCGCGTCGAGTTGCGCCGTCGCGCGCCAGGTCCGTCACCAAGGCGCCGCGAACGAAGATGCCTCTGATTACGATTGCGAACTCGCCAAACAAGGAGGCTGCGCTTGCGGGTCTCGAGAGATGGAAACTCAAACATGTCGAGGTTGCGAAGCTGCTCGCCGCCGATGACGTGCTGGTCGATTCGATGCGCGGACGGTCGTCCACCTGGACGCGGATCAGAATCAACCTGCGCCATGTGCCCGAGGAGCTACGCCCTGTGAATGAAATTCCTGATCCCGATGACGACCCAACTCGCGAATGGCGCAACATGCGCACGTCGAAGAAGAGCACTTGATCGGCGCGAGCTAGTCTCCGGCAAAAATCGCTTTCAGCTCGTGCGGCGGAACGACTTCGAGCTGCGCGTAGGTGCAATCGCGCGGACTCTTGTCGGTGCGCCACCTCCGGAACTGCGCCATATGACGGAAGCGAGTGCCCTGCATATGCTCGTATGCGACTTCGACGATCAGCTCGGGTCTGAGCGGCTCCCACGATAAGTCCTTGCCGTGACTCCAACGGCTCTGCCCGCCGGGCATCCGATGCGTCGCGTCATCTGAAGTAGGTGCCGCCCACGACTCCCACGGATGATCGGCGAGCGCGTCGCGACGATAGGGCGCCAGAAATTTCACCAGCTCCTGGCGCCTGGACTGCGTGAAGCTCGCGCAGACGCCGACGTGTTGCAGCGCGCCCGAACCGTCATACAGGCCGAGCAGCAGCGAGCCCACTGCCGTGCCCTCGCCGTTTTTATGCCATCGAAAGCCGGCTACGACGCAATCGCAGTCGCGCTCGTGCTTGACCTTGAACATCACGCGCTTGTCGGGCTGATAGGTGCCGGAAATCGGCTTGGCCATAACGCCGTCAAGGCCCGCGCCTTCGAAGCGCTTGAACCAATCCGATGCGACGGCTGGTTCACGCGTTGCCGGAGTCAGATGGAGCGGCGGCATCGCGCTCGCCAGCATCGACTCGAGCTTTTCGCGCCGCCGCTCGAACGGTTCGGTCCGCCAATCGCGGTCCCCTTCGCATAGCAGGTCGAAAAACACGATCGATGCGGGACTCTGCTGTGAAAGCAGTTTGACCCGCGACGCCGCAGGATGAATCCGAAGCTGCAATTCCTCGAAATCGAGGCCATCGTTTTTTGCGAGCACGATTTCGCCGTCGAGAACGCATCGAGCAGGCAGCTGCACTTTGAGCGGCTCGAGCAATTCGGGAAAGTAGCGATTCAACGATTTCGTATCGCGGCTCTGAATCAGGATTTCGTCGCCATCGCGAAAAATCAGCGCGCGAAACCCGTCCCACTTGGGTTCGAAGATCCATAACTGGCCCGCAGGTAACTCGTCGATTCGCTTGGCGAGCATCGGCAGCACCGGCGGATTCGCAGGAAGGTTCACGCTTCCAACGCTATTACCGTCACAGCGACGAACCAATCCCGACGACGCATCAGGCTGTTACTTGATCATGGCGACGATTGATCGCTGAATGATCGCCGGCTCCCGCGCCGCATCGATTTCCCGATATGTAAATTTTACAGCGTCGCAGTTTAAGGAACTCAGGCGCGCCAGCGCGTTGGGCTGATCCTGTCCGGCGCGAGTTTTGCTCTATCAACAGGTAGCACGAGGTAAGGGCGATGCCTGTAAGAACCCTCATATACAACGCCTACCGCGACTACAGCAGCAAGCGTTCACAGCTTCTTTCAGATCCCATCTTTCATGTCGAAGGTATTTCCAAGGACCAGCCGGAAACGATTCTATTGATTCCGGGCTTCAGCTCCGGCGACTGGACGTTCAGCACGATGGCGCGATGGCTACACCAAATCGGTCATCGCACACACCTTTCGGGAATCAACGTCAACGTCGGATGTCCGCAACGCAAAGTCGAGCGGATGCTCGGTCGGCTGGAAGATATCTCGAGGGATGCGGGAGGCAGGATCGTTATCATCGGTCATAGCCTGGGAGGATTGGTTGGATGCGCGCTAGCTCGCAATCGTCCCGACCTGGTCCATCATGTCATCGCGATTGGTTCGCCACTGCGTAGTGGATGGCAGGCAGTCGCACCAGAAGTGCGGCCGGCGCTATTCGCGGTTCACTCATTTTTTCAGAAGTTCATCGAAACGCCGCTGGGCTGCGGAACGGAACGATGCACCTGCGATTTTTCTGTTGAAGCTTATGGAGCCCAGTTGCCGCCCGGCGTTCGGATCACCTCGATCTATTCTCGCCACGACGGGATAGTTGATTGGAGGTTCTCCACCACCGAGTTCGGCGATAACTATGAAGTGGACGGCCTGCATACCGACCTGGTGGTGAATGTCCAGGTCTATCGGATTTTGAGCAACCTGTTAGCCGGCTATCCGCGCGAGATCGTAAAGCTCCGCATGATGGCCGCCGCCGCATCGGACATTGAAGACGGGTCCTTAGAGATAAACTTTTAGCCTGACCGTCGCGGATTTTCTTTGCTATCTTCTGGGAACCTTGAGATTCGCACTGGGAATCGTGGTGGTTCTATGTCTCTTCTGCGTCGCCTCCGAGGCGAACGCGGCCTCATCGAGCCCATCCGCAACGCCGGCTCCGACCGAGATACTTTCTATCGGCGGCGCCACTATCAATGTGGAGATCGAGCCGGGCGCTCTTACTTTGTCACGCACTCAGGTACTCGACTGGGTTCGACGATCGGCTTGTGCAGTGACCGAATACTATGGCGGCTTTCCCGTTCGAAACGTGAACGTGAAAGTCGTGCCAATTGACGAAGGCAAGGGTGTACTCTTTGGCAGGACGGTCCTGGTCGATAACACTCTTGTCATAAGAGTCGGCTTATCGAGGCTCGCCACAGATTCAAGCCTGCATGATGACTGGGTAATGACGCATGAGATGGTGCATCTCGCATTCCCTTCGGTGTCCGACGATCACCACTGGATCGAAGAAGGGATTGCCACCTATGTCGAGCCGATCGGCCGCGCACAGGTCGGCGATCTTCCGGCGGGGACAGTCTGGCGCGAACTGGTGGACGGCCTTCCTAAAGGACTACCTGCGCCCGGCGACCGAGGCCTCGATAACACTCACACCTGGGGCCGCACCTATTGGGGCGGCGCATTGTTCTGCCTGATGGCGGATATCGAGATTCATCAGCGCACCAACAATCGATACGGACTCCAGGATGCATTGCGGGGGATCGTCCGCGCCGGCGGTAACATGGAACACGACTGGCCGCTCGATCGAGCTTTGAAAGCTGGAGACGATGCCGTTGGCGTCCCGGTCCTCATCGAGTTGTACGACAGGATGAAAGCAACTCCGGTAACTCCCGACCTCTCCGCGATGTGGCGTGACTTGGGCGTTCGCCAGTCCGGCGATTCCGTAACCTTCGATCAAACCGCCCCACAAGCTTTAATCGTTCGCTCGATCATGATGAGACGATCAAGCCCGGGCGTTCCATGCGTGCGCGATTGAATCCATTCAACGGCAGATGCCCCGTCATTCATTGGGCGGCGTAGCAGATGAACGTATCGGTTTGGTCGAACGCGGGGTCATGCGCCGGATAGCAGGCAAGCTTGGCATCCAGACTTTTGGTTTCAGAGCCCGTCGATTCCTTGCCGCTGAACATCCCCGTATAAGGCGGAGCATTACGTTGGACTGTGATGGTCCCATTTGCTTGGCCCGAATTGCCTGAATTGGCCGGACCGCCCGGGAGACCTAAGCCGCCTAACAACTGCGACAATCCATCGACACCCTGTGCCTGTGACGAATACGGCAATATGAGACAAGACAAAAGAAGCAGCGCCGTCGCACCGATGAATAGTGTTGATCGCGTGATTCTCATATACCCCTGGACAACGAACTCATGTCGTCCCACTGAAAGACGAAACCCTTCCACGCGGGTTACAAGAATAATCGAAAATGAGGCGCAGCGAACTTCCAGCGAATCTCTAAGTTGTGAGTGTCATCAGGCCCGGGCGCGCGCCCATGCCTGGAGCTCCTTGATTTGGGTGTATCCGCCGCTGCCCTCGACGATGCCCTGCTTGCGGGCATCATGAATACAGTCCACCGGACACAGCGGAACGCAGAAGCCGCAGTCGATGCACTCTTCGAGCACGATCGCGAATCGCCCCAGGAAGTCCTCTTCTACGCGGTAGATCGCATCGACCTTGCCGGGGCAGGCGTGATCGCACGCACCGCATCCGATGCAAGTCTCGTCGATATAGTAGTGTCCAGCCCTATGCGCCATTTGGGCTAGCCCTCGAAGATCGTTCGAAACGCCGAGGACGCGTTGATGAATTCCTGCAGGCTCTGGTTGTAGCGGAAGAATAAATCCTTGCGCAGCGGGTCTTCCGACCAAACGCGGATCGGCGTTCCGGGGTGGCTCAGATAGTTAAGCGTATGGGTCAGGTCGGGGCGCCCGTGACCCCGCGCGATAACCTCGATCATCTCGCGCCAAGTCGCGAGCGATGCCTCCAATGTGAAGTCGGCCCGCGCGGCGTCACCAGGCCCTGCTTCGCGCACATCCGTCGCATCGAATTCCTCAAACGTTACCAGCACGCTCCACGGCTTCCCGCCGAGGCCGCCGTCGAGCACGCTGAACTGCGCGACGCAGTCGATGTAGCCAAGATGCTCGTGCAGGGTGCGCTTAATTTTCATCAACTGCGCGAGTCGCTCAAACCATTCGCTCGACGGGAATGCAATCGCGCGTTCCGCCGGTTCAGTGATAGTCTGCGCTTCCATCAGTTTTGCCCCCATGGTGATTCGAGCGGAATCGTGCAGCGCTCGCGCCGGCTGAATCCAGCCCGATCGCATCGCTGCAGATACTCCTCGACCGACATCTTCCATAGCCGCCCCTGGCCTTCCATGCCCTGATCGATCTTGTCGAGTCCGCCGCCGAGCAGGATGGCGACCGGCTCAACCAACGCGGCTTCGGTGAAAGATGTGAGGATCACCTGCTCTCCGACGTCGGCAAATCGATGCATCTCCTCGACGGCCGCCTCGCGATCCGGCGCGTGATCGAGGTAGTTCTTGAGTTCCAACACGCCGTAAGAAACGTGGCGCGCCTCATCCTGCAGGCAGCGCCGGAAGATTTCCTTGTCGACGTGGGTTTTGGCGATCATCTCGCCCGAACGGAAAATCGAGAGCACCAACCCTTCGCCGAGCAGGTTCAACAAGAAGGTTCCCATCGTGTGCGTTGGCGCATCGATGATCGCCTTGAGTGCCCACTCGAAACCGGGCGATGCATGCAACAGACCGCCGCCCGCGATCGCACGCTTGCGGAATACCTCCTGGTGACGCGCCTCGTCCATCAACTGCGTCACAAGGAAGCTCTTCACCTCCAGGAAGTCTTGCGGGATTCGATACAGCCACTTCGCCGGGAAATCGCCCGCGACGAATTCAACCTCGGTGAGAAAGGTGCAGAGCTGGCAAGTCGCCTTCTCGAGATCGTCAGGCAGGCGTTCGAGCTCGCTCCACGGGATGTCGCGGGTCGCGTTCCACTGGCGCGCCTTCGCTTCCTCGTACAGCGTCACGACGTTGTCGGCCCACGACTCGTCGCGGTTTACCAAAGTGTAGGCATCCACGATCGGCATTTCGGCTGCGTACTCATCGCGAACCGAACCGCGCGCTGCGAAGTTCAGCCAGGTCGCCTTCTCCGGAATCACGCCGTAACCGGGAACGTGGTTGACGTCCGTGTAGGTAAGTCCGCGCGAAGACGGTTTCGCGCGCTTGCCCCACGATGCCTTGTCAGTGTTCATCCAATGCAGCGAGTAGGAACCCCTCTTCATCCGCTCCGCGTTACGATCGAGGATCTCGGCCCACTTGGTGGCGTACTGCTTAAACTCGGACTCGTACGTAGCCACCGCCTCTTCATTCATCGAAGGCGAAGGTGGTAGCGGTCTCAGCGATTCGACCCGTGATGCGTTTGACATAGATGACCTCGCTCGAAAATTTGGTGAGTCAGAACATAGGAGATATTGATAGTATTGTCAATAGCAGCTAGGGTGAGAACCGTGCAACGGAAATCTTCGACGAAACGTGTGAGGGCGCGCCGACTCGATCCCGCCGAGCGACGGCCGCAACTGCTGCAGTGCGCGATCAGGGTCTTCGCCCGCCGCGGCCTGGGCGGCGCTCATCACGCCGAAATAGCCAGGGAGGCGCGCGTATCCGTCCCGACCGTGTTCTTTTACTTCCCGACCCGCGAAGCCCTGGTGATGGCGGTGCTCGATGAGGTCGCGCGATTTTTGACCGAGATGGCCGTACGGATTCATTCAGGCGGCGGCGCCGCTCCCCGGATTGTCCTCGCTCACGCGCAAGCGTTTGCCGATTCAGTCGAGACCCATACCGACTATGCGCGCGTCTGGCTGGATTGGAGTACCGCGATTCGCGAAGAGATCTGGCCGCGCTATCTGGAATTTCAGGAAAATATAGTAGCGATCATCGCCAACACGATTCGTCGCTGGCGCCTTGAGCGCGAAATCGTTGATGACGAGGCCGAAGACGATGCCCGATTAATAGTCGGCTCAGCCCACATGATCGCGCAGCTGAAATTCACGCGCTGTCCGGCAGACAAAGTCGCTCACTTCCTGCGCACGCTGGTGCGCTCCACCCTCAGGCAGTGATATTGGTCGTAAGTCCGGCGAAATCCGTAGGTGGATAGCACAAAGCGATGAAAGCAGGCGTTCTTCAATTCTTCAGCTGGCCTGAGCGGCGCGTACCGATCGAGACGGTCTACGAGCGCGCGCTACAGCGGATCGAAATAATGGAAAGCTCCGGCTATGACGCAGTGTGGCTCGCCGAACATCACTTCCATTCGTTCAGCGTATGTCCGTCGGTGCACATGATGGGTTTGCAGGTTGCCGCCCGCACGCGGCGGCTGCGAATTGGAACGGCGGTCTCGCTCGCCGCGTTTTATCATCCGTTGCGGCTGGCCGAAGAGGTCGCACTGCTCGACATCTTTTCGGGCGGGCGCGTGAACTGGGGCGCGGGACGTGGCTTCGACAGCACTGAGTTCCGGGCATTCGGGGTTACACCTGAAGAAAGCGCTGAGCGTTTCCACGAGTCAGTCGAAATCGTTCTAAAGGCGTGGACCAACGAGCGGCTGACGCACGAAGGGCGCTACTACAATTTTGTCGACGTCGAGGTCCTGCCCAAGCCACGGCAGAAGCCCCATCCTCCGGTCTGGCTGGCGGCTTCTTCGGAAGGAGCAATAAGACGGGCGGCGGCAAAGGGCTTCACAATCCTGATGGACCCGCACTCGTCGCATCGGGAAATAGCGCGCAAGCGCGAGTTGTATCGCGCGGGACTGGAGGCTGGCGGCTGGTCGATTGCGGGGCGCGAGATTCCCATCGCGCGGTTTGTCGCGATAGCTAACACTCCTCGCGAAGCGGAAGAAGTCGCGCGGCGCGGCGCGCGATGGCTCGTCGGCTCGTATGCACATCCGCAGGATGCCGACGTATCGAAGTTAAAGGCGGTCGACCCCGGGTTCGCCGCGTCGGGCACGGACCCTGCCGAACGTTACCTCAACGGCGTGATCGTATATGGCACTCCTGAAGCCGTGACCGATCAGTTGATACGCTTGCGAGAGGAAATGCCCCTCGAATATCTGCTTTGCGCACCTTTGAGCCACGAGTCGTTCACTCTCTTCACCGACAAGGTGCTTCCGCGCCTGGCTTAGGCTCACTTCGCCGGATCAGCGTCGCCGCACAGGAATTTGCGGTAAACGGACAAAGCCGGATCGTTGGCTGCGTTGATCGTGCTCTTCGGATCGTTGCGCCAATCTCCGGCATCTACGCACATGTACTTGATGTTCTTGCCACAATCGTACGCATCCTTCATGAAACCGATCTTGCCGATATCTTCGGGTCGCGACACGTCGGAGCTTTCGTTGAAATAGATCAGGCCGTCATCGCCGCGATGCACCGATGCGGGGTCGAGGTACGCATGACCCGGGTTTCCTTCGACGTTGAGCGATTTGGTCGCTGGCTCCTCGACCCAACCATCTTTGCCTGCCCACTGAGCGTCGGCGCGATTCGAAAAGATGAGGACTATCAAAATTGCGATCAGCCAAACCCGATCGCATCCGCGAGACCTCTGCTTCCGCGATGGATCATCCGGGATCGCATAGTAGGTCTCCATTCGATGGTCACGCGCTCACTTTCCGCACCAGATCGATGCCGAATTGTTGCGAGGCGTTGCCGCCCAGCATTCTCGCGATCGTTGCGTCTTCCACGCGAGCTTCGGTCAACTTCTCAATCGCGTCCCATGCGCTGGTCGTATCTTGATGCGGATAGCGCGAGCCCCACACAATCTTCTCGCCGAAATCTTCGGGGAGCTTGAGAATCAGCCGCTCCTCCGCGTCGAAGCCGAGCATGACCTTGCCCTCTTGCCACATCTCTTCGGTGTCGGTTCGCACGGGATAGTAGTGCAGCAGTGGAATCGTGCGGGTTGAGGCTTCCATCTTCTCGAGCACCTCTTCCATCCACGAAGCCTTGCCGTGCGCGACCACCATTTTCATGTTGGGATAACGCTGCATCACGGTGAATCCGATCAGCGTCGATGCGACGAACATATGATTGTCGAGCCACGGCGCTATGATCTGCGCAATTGGATGGCCGAGTGGTGGTGAGGCGGTGAAACCGAAGGCAATGTCCGATCCACCGCCCGCGGCAGGTCCACCGCCTTCCGCGGTCGTGAACGAACGATGGTGCAGCCGAGTCTTTATCTTTTCGAAGAACGGACCGTGCGACGTCCACTCCGGATTCCACATCCCCACCGCCGGATGCACCGCGCAGGTCGTGCCGAGGCTCTCAAGCTCCGCCCATAGGGGATCGTAAATCGGATGCGTGAAGTAGTGGCCTTCGAGAAACATTGGCCGGATGAACGCTGCGCGAAAACACGGGATATTCGCGGTGCGGCGAAGTTCCTCGACGGCGAAGTCGATGTTCTGCAGAGGAACCATCGACGCGGCGAACAGCCGATCCGGCGCGAGCTTGCAGAAATCGGCGATCCAGTCGTTGTAAGCGCGCGCGAGTGCGTAAGCGACGTCGGGATCCTCTACCAGGTGGAAGCCCTCGGCGAACCAGGTTGGATAAAGCAGCGCCTGATCGATGCCCATCGCATCCATGTCGCGAAGGCGCGCCTCCGCGTTCGAGGCGCCCGCGGTCGCCGCGTGTCGAGTATCGGGATCGAGCTCGCCGATCTTGTCCCAGGTCATCCCGGGCTTCCAGATGGCGTGGCGCGGGATATTGGAATTCATCGTGTCGCGAAAGACCTTGCCGTTGACCTTCAGATAGGAGCCGAGCTTTCCCTCTTCACGCCACAGCGCAGATTTCCCTAACGTACGGAATTCCGGATTCAGGTACTTGCTCCACAACTCCGAAGGCTCGACGACGTGCGAGTCGCTGTCAAAAACCGCAAACCGCTTGTTCGCCATGGTCAAACTCCGATGCGTCTGACCGCAGCGTCGGGCTTGAGCGACTGCTTGATCTCTTCCTCGGTCGGCCACCAGTCGGGACGCTCGATTTCAGTGACGCGATCAGCGATGAAGTTTTTAGGCGCGTCAATCCTGTACAGCTTGCGCGCGTTGCCGCCGAGGAACTTGGCTTGATACGGCTCCGGCAGTTCGCATTTTCGCATCGTGTCGATCGCGCGCCACGCATCGTCGCCGTCGTGATGGTAAACGTCGGACGACCACGCCAGGATGTTTTCGTAAAATTCCGGCAGGCGTGACGGCGGCGCTTCGTCGCCCTCGAAGCCGGTGACGCAGCGCTCGAAGAATGTCTCGCTCGGCAGTTTCTTCAGCGGCCGCAGCCGTCTCTCGTTGCGATAGAGCTTATAGTTCTTGTCGCATTCGTCGAGGATGAAGCTGAGCCAGGTCGATGACGCTTCGAAGACCGCCGCCTTCAGTTTCGGAAAGCGATCGAAGAATCCCGACATCAGGACCATCACGACCCATAGCGACGCTTCCGCCTGGAAATCCTGCACATTGATCAGAAACGAATGCGGCAGGCCCGACGTCGTCGCGGTCAGCGAGATCAGTTCGGCGCCCGAGTGTTGCTCGGTGTAGCCCGGCGGCTTGAGCGATCCGAAGGCCGGAAACGGATGCATGCCGTACACGACGCCGGTCTCTTCCATCGCGCGCCACACGCGTTCGTACTTGGGTTGAATCGGATAATTCCCCATCGCATCGATCGGCCGCACCAGGCCAACGCGGCATCCCTTGTCAGCGACGCGATAAACTTCCTGCTCAGCGAACTTGGGGTCCTGCATCGGGAGCATCGCCGCGAAGTAGAGCCGATCGGGATTCTCCTGGCAGTACTCGTATGCCCATTCGTTGTACGCCTTGCACATCGCCTTGGCGCCGACGGCGTTCAGCAGCCACGGGTACGTGTCGATGTCGGTCGGAATGATCATCACCTGATCGATCCCCTGCACATCCATGTCGCGCAGGCGCGGCTTGGGCTCGTAGGAACCCTTGTGATCGATATAGTCCGCCTGCTCCTTGGTAAGCGCGGTCTTGTGATTCAGATTGCGGACGTTGAGCGCGCGCTGGATATCGTGCTTGAGGCCTGGGCCGGCGAGCGACAGCACGTTCACCATTCCGGCCGATCCACCGATACGCTGTGAGCCGATTCCCGCACCGGCTTTGCCATTGACGATAAGCTGAGCCGACTCGGGATCGTACCAGATGGTATTTTTCAGGGCCTCGTACTCATCCTTGGTCAGCCAGTCTTTCGCGCGCTCCCAGAGCCACGGCGGCTCCGTCACGTGAGCATCGCAATCGAAGGTCGGGAAATTTTTGGTCATCGGCGCGAATTTCTGAATCGGCATGCCGCACCTCTGTCGTCGTGCAACGAAT
Source organism: uncultured delta proteobacterium (assembly GCA_963794325.1). GTDB lineage: Bacteria > Desulfobacterota > Binatia > Binatales > Binataceae > Binatus. Next base: position 1,323,696 of record CAWCDG010000004.1, read on the forward strand.
ACTCAGTTCTTTAGCAAGTGACTATTCAGTCTCGAGCCACGCTTCGGGCATCGTGATCGAGCCGTGACGCGCAAAGACCGCATCGATCTCTTTCATGTCCGCGTCGGAGATCGACCAGCCGAGCGCGCCGACGTTGTCATCGACCTCGCGCGGATTGCGGCATCCCACCAGCGCCGTGCTGATGACCGGATTCGAGAGCGTCCAGCGCAGCGCAAGTTGCGGGAGCGATTTGCCGTAGCGCTTCGCGATCGGCTTCAGATCCTCGACGGCCCGCAGGTTGTTGAGAAAGTGATCGGGACCGAAGAGATGCTGAGCCAGGTTGATGTTGCCGAGCTTGCCGCGGCGCGAGCGCCAGTCGCCCTTCTCGAACGCCGACTCCTCGCTGAGCGTGCCCGTAAGCAACCCGTAAGCGAGCGAGCCGTAGGCCATCACGCCGATGCCGTTTTCGCGGCAGTACGGAAAAATTTCCTTCTGCATTCGGCGATCGAACATGTTCCAGCAGTACTGGACGACATCGACGCGCCGCGTGCGCGCGCATCGTTCGATTTCGCTCAGTTTGAAATTGGACAGGCCGACCGCTCTCACTTTGCCTTGCTTCACCAGCTCGTCGAGCGCCTGCATCGGCTCTTCGAACGGCGTTGCTCGATCGGGCCAGTGGATGAGGTAGACGTCGACGTAGTCGGTGTTGAGCGCCTTGAGGCTTTTATCGATCGACTCGACGACGCGCTTGCGGGTGCTGTCGCGATAGTTGGGAGCATCGGGATAGCCGATGCCGAACTTGGTCGTGATGACAGCTTCCTTGCGTCGAGAGCCGAGCGCTTTCGCCAGCGATTTTTCCGACGCCCCGAAGCCGTACGCCTCTGCGGTATCGAAACAGTTGATCCCGAGATCGAGCGCGCGATTAACGGCTTTAATGAATTCGGATTCCTCGATACTGCCGTAGCCGCCGCCAATCTCCCAGCATCCAAAGCCGACGGCGGAGATCTGAATCCCGGTCTGACCAAATGGTCGGAGTTCCATACGCTGCCCTCCGCATACCGATCGTTCAAGTACGCTAGATCCGAATGAAATTTTTTTCAATGAAGGAGTTCAGCCAACTATTGGTTTGACGTTTCGACGAAAGGTTCGATAGCCTCTGTGCCTGGACGCCACAGCTTTGAAATCGATCGGAGGGCCCGCGTGACACGCTCATTCGACGTCAAACCTCTCGACGCGACATTCGGCGCGGTGGTGACCGGCGTTAAGCTCGCCGCACTCGACGACGCGACGTGGCACGACCTCTACGCCGCATGGCTGGAGTACGCGCTGCTCATTTTCCCCGGCCAGCATCTCAGTCGTGATGAGCAGGTCGCCTTCGCCAAGCGGTTCGGAGCGCTCGAGTTCAACCTGGCGGCGCTCAGCAACGTGAATGCCGACGGCACGCTAATCGTTGACCCGGACAACGACATCCTGAAAGTGCTCAAGGGCAACATGGGATGGCATTGCGACAGCACTTACATGCCGGTGCAGGCCAAGGGCGCGGTGTTCACCGCCGAGATCGTGCCGAACGTTGGCGGCGCGACCGGATGGGCCGACATGCGGGCCGCCTACGATGCGCTCGATGACAATCTGCGGGCGAAAGTAGAGAGCCTCGCAGCCCACCACTCGCTTTATTACAGCCAGTCGAAGCTTGGGCATCAGCCGAAGTCCGGCAGCGCGTACAGCGGCTACGGCTTCCACGACGGCCCCGTGCCCCTGCGTCCGTTGGTCAAGGTCCATCCTGAGACCGGCAGAAAATCGCTCGTGATAGGTCGCCACGCGCACAATATTCCGGACATGGACCCGGCCGAGTCCGAGCGGTTCCTGCAAGAGTTAGTGGACTTCGCCTGTCGCCCGCCGCGCATCTATCATCATAACTGGACGCCCGGAGACGCGGTCGTGTGGGACAATCGATGCCTTCTGCACAGGGGCATGCCGTGGGACATGAGCATTCCTCGAGTGATGTGGCACAGCCGTATTGCCGGTGACCCCGTGAGCGAGGCCGCTATAAATTATCCCGCTGACCAAAATGGCGGCGACAAATCTTTAGCCTGAGCGCGCGCCAGAAAAGGAGTGAACCATGTACGACCTGATAATCCGTAACGGAACGATCGTCGATGGAAGCGGGATGCCACGATACAGGGGCGATGTCGGGATTGAAGGCGGCAAGATCGCGGCAATCGGGAAAATCCGCGAGAGCGCGCGCGAAACGCTCGATGCGGACGGGCATATCGTGTCGCCCGGCCTCGTCGATGCGCACACGCACATGGACGCGCAGGTTTTCTGGGACGCGCTGGGAACCTGCTCGTGCTGGCACGGCGTCACCTCAGTGGTGATGGGCAACTGCGGATTCTCACTCGCGCCGTGCAGTGAGAAGGACAAATTGCTCGTCATGCGGAATCTGGAGCGGGCCGAAGATATCTCGCCGGAAGCGATGCAGGCGGGAATCAAATGGTCCTGGACCACCTTTGCGCAATATCTGGACGCGGTTGATCAACTGCCAAAGGGCATCAACTACGCCGCCTACATGGGGCACTCTGCGCTCCGCACCTACGTGATGGGCGAGCGCGCTTTCGACGAAGAAGCAACGACCGAAGACCTTCAGCTCATGCGCGAGGAATTGCGCGACGGCATTCGAGCAGGCGCGATCGGGTTCACTACTTCGCGCACGAGCAATCATCAGACGCCCGACGGGCGGCCGGTAGCGAGCAGAATCGCCAACTGGGACGAAGTACGGCAACTGGTCGGAGTGATGGGCGAGCTGGGTGCCGGCATTTTCGAGATCGCCGGTGAAAATACTGGTTTCGAGGGTTCGCGTCTCGATGATTACCTCGGCCGTCTAAAGGCGCTTGCGGTTGAGAGCTCAGTGCCGGTGACCTTCGGGATGTTCAGCTCGCGCAGGGCGCCCGACTATTGGCGCCGATATTTCGAAACCGCCGACGAGACTGCTGCGGCGGGCGGTCGCATGTTCGTCCAGGTCCATAGCCGCTCACTCAACGTGTTGCTGTCGTTCGAGACCAACCTGCCGTTCGATCGAATTCCGGCGTGGCGCGAGATTCGCAAACTGCCGCTGGCAGAACAGGAAGCCGCGCTGCGCAATCCGGATATCCGTCGCAAGCTGGTGCAAGCCGCGAGCGAGCGATCGCCGGGCGAGGATCACCCAGTTGGTGCGGAAGCGCGCGGCGCGAACTACAACTGGATCTTCCCACTCGACCGGCCAACCCCGCCGTATCGATCGGTCGCCGAGATCGCGGCCGCTGAAGGCAAAGATCCAGTCGATGTAATGATCGATCTCGCGCTGGAGAAAAATCTCAAGAAATTCTTCCTGCAGACCCTGGTCAACGAGAATCAGGATCACGTTCTGGAAATGATGAAGCATCCGCGGTCGGTGGTGACGTTCTCGGATTCGGGCGCCCACGTGTCGCAGATCATGGACTCATCGTTGCAGACCCACGTGCTGAGTCATTGGGTGCGGGAAAAGGAAGCGCTAACTCTCGAGCAGGCAATCCGCTTACTCAGCTTCGTGCCGGCCTATCACTGGGGACTGAAGGGACGCGGACTGCTGCGCGAAGGCAACTTTGCCGACGTGATCGTTTTCGATCCGGACCGGATCAATCCGCAGTTGCCGGAACTGACCTACGACCTGCCCGCCGGCGCACGCCGGCTCAAGCAGAAATCCGACGGACTGCTCGCGACAATCGTCAATGGGCAAGTCGTACTGCGAAACAACGAGCACACAGGAGCGTTGCCCGGAAAGTTACTCCGCGGCTCAATGGCGCAAGCGTAAGCGAGTTTAACTGTCGGACGGTGATCGAGGTGCGATCGCCTCGATCGTCGCGATGAAGTTAGAAACCCATACGGCGCTCGCCTTCGGGAGCGTGCGGAGAGCAATGGAAGTGCCACATTTTCCAGACCGGGTTGGCCTGGTGATCCTCGCGGACGAACACCTCGGTGGTGCGAAACGGAATTCGCATCATAGTGCCTGGCCCGCTCAGCAACGCTGATTCGGAATCCGAACTCGGCAGCACCTTGACTGTGAAAGTCGACTCCGCCGTCAGAAATGCCATATCGCCGCGAATGATCAGCCTCACGTCGCGGGGCTCAGCCATCGCCGGCTCACCCGCGTCGCTCTCCGATAGCGGCGCCATCACGTGGCCGAGGTATTTCCAAAGCTGCACCCATTCGTCGATCGCGTGATAAGTGTGACCATTGAGGTTGAAGCCGTGAAACTTGTCGCCGCCGACAAATGCCTCGCACATCATATCGATGCTGAAATTGCGATTTGCATCCCACCATTTCTTTGATACTGCGAGAATCTCTCTGCGATCCTTCTCAATATCGCGCAGCGGAGCGCGTGCCGCGGGTTTCGCGATCCTGCGAGATTTCGGCGGCTTTGAAGGTTTCGCGCGCTTTGCGACTCTCGGCGGTTTGGACGCTTTTGTCTTCCTTCGGAGCTTCGATGCCATGTTTTCTTCTCCCAACTGACGCCGGCTATCTCAACCAGGTCCAAGCGTCAGTATCGCACGCAGTCGGAATTTTGAGTAACCGTATTTTGGTCTCAGCCCTTCAGTGGGAAATCTCGAAGTTGAGACCCAGCTCCGGATTTTGTACTTGCCCACCGCATGCGCGCGCCAGCAGCGGTGTTACTTCCTCGGCGAAGTACTGCATCTGATCCTCGATTTCTTTGCTCTGGAAGCCGCCCTTCTCGAACCATGCATTGAACGCGAAATCCTCGTAGCCGCAGCTTTCCTTGATTCGCATAATCTGCGCGGTCACTTCCGAAGGCGTCCCGAACAGCGCGACTTCTTTTTTCAGCAGCAGTGCGGGATCGACTTTTTTCGACGGATCGAGCTTCTCCTCATCGGCATCCGCGAGCACCGAGGCAAAGCCGAACGGCCCGTAATAGTCCCACTGCACTTCGAGCGCTTCCTTGTAGCGTTTCAGTTCGCGTTCGCGATCGTGGCCGGGAAGGACCATATGAATGTAGCGCCCGGTTAGAACGCCGCGCCGCTTTTCCGCGTCCCATCCGTACTTAAGCCTTCCGCGACCGAGCCTATCCGGCCATCCGGCTTTCTCCGCTTCTCGATAGAAGGTCTCGACGTTCTTCTTGAGCCGCGAGTTGGGCTCGACGATGAAATATCCGTTGAGCCCGCGCTCCGCCGCCCATTTGATCGATCGCTCGGTCGTCAGCGGCTCCCACATCTGTGGATGCGGCCGCTGAATCGGTTGAGGAAAGACTTGCAGCTCTTTGAGCACCGTCGAGCTCTGCATCACGGGATTAGCGCCGCCGTATGGATCGGGCGACCCGATGCTCAGCACTTCTTCGAGTTTGCGTCCCGCCTTGCCGGATTCGAAGTACGCGATCGTCTGCTGATGGTTCCATCGCGTGAACACTGGCGGAATCGTGAAGAACTGCCCATGATGCGAGAACGACGGCTGCGTCCACGCCTTCATGATGATCTCGTAAGCTTCCTGGTAGTACGCGCGATTGCGCTCCTGGTCCTGGATCGTCGCGAACGGCCATCCGAAAACCTCGGCCTCGCGCGGCTGATAGCCACGGCCGATTCCGAACTCGAGGCGCCCGTTGCTGATCACGTCGAGCATTGCGGCCTGCTCCGCGATTCGAATCGGATGCCACCAGGTAACGATGTTGGCAGCCTGCCCCAGCCGAATCTGACGCGTGCGCGCTGCGATCGCGGTCTCCGCCAACAGCGGATTTGGACTGAACTCCGCGCCCTCGGGCTGGAAATGATGCTCGGTCATGAAGAAGTAGTTGAAGCCAAGCTTGTCGGCGAGGATTCCCTGCCGCACTTGCGCGATCAATCCGCGCTGGCTGGATTCGTGGACTTCGGCGAGATTGCCGTCGTTGATCGCGACTCCCGACGTGGTCCGCACCACCGGGAGATCGGACGCACCGTTATGAAAAACTCCTATTTCGATCATATGCCCTCCGTGCCCGCTGCCGGTCGTCTAGTGCTGTACAGACGCCAATACGCCGCGGCGCCGCTCGAGTAGCAACTCGACATCGAACTTGAACATCCTCGCCGCATTGAGTCCGAGGATCTTCGCGCGCGTACCGTCACTGAGATGACCCATCTCGCGCTCGATCGCTTCCGCCGAGTGCGGCCAGGTTCCTTCGGCGTGTGGATAGTCATTGGCCCACATGAAGTTGTCGACCAGCTTCCATTTCTCCGCGAGCTCAAGCCCGGCGCGATCTTCCTGAAACGTCGCGGCCCCGTTGCTGCGGAAATATTCGCTGGGCAACCGCTTGAGCTTCGGATACGCCCACAGATGATGCTTGCGATATGCCTCGTCCATCGCGTCGAGCGCCCACGGTACCCATCCGATGCCGCTCTCGACTGCGGCAAATCTGATCTTCGGAAATCTCTCGAGCACGCCGGAGCCGCACAGGCTCGCGACCGGCTCGATGGTAGGCGACAGCGAATGCGATACGTAATTGATCACCGCGCCGCCCTCCTTGCGCGCCACGCGTGGATCGCGCCCGGTCGAGACATGGAACGTGATTGGCAAATCGCAATCTTCGATCGCCGCCCACATCGGATCGTACACGGTCAAATTGTAATTGGGATCGCGCGAGTCGTGGCCGCCGAAGACCGGCTTGCACGGAAGCGTCAGGAACCGGAACCCGATTTTCGCAACCCGCTTGATTTCCTCGATCGCCAGCGCAACCTCCGACGTCATGATGGCCGCAGCCGGTGACATGAAGTCGTTGTACTCGCCGTACATTTCCCAGGCGAAGTCGTTCCATACGCGGCACTGCGCCATCCCGAACGCCGCGTCCTTGGTAGCGAACATCATCAAGCCCTTGTTCGGGAAGATAATCTCCGCATCGATGCCGTCGCGGACCTGATCCTGAATTCGTTCTTTCGGATCTGCTCCCACCCGGCCGCGCAAGCGGTCCTCACTATTCTCGCGCGGAACGTCGCCAATCATGCGCGCACGAACGCGCGATTTGCCGACACCCTCAGCGATGAACCACTTCTCACCTTTGGCGTCGACTTCGACGTGCGGCAGACGGTCGCGAAATTTCAAATCGATCCGATCGCGCCACAAATTGCCGGGCTCGTTGGCATGGCAGTCCGCCGAGATCATCAGGTACTTGTCCGGATCCCCGGGTCTGGCAGTGCGTGGCCATCCTTGATGCCCGGGGGTCTCGACCCGATAGCGATTCTTCTCATCAACTTCGTAATGGGCTTGCTCCATGGAAGACCTCGCACAGAGTTTTTGAAGAATTGGTTATCGACCTATGACGCTAGACGAGGACGCCCTTTGCGCGCAATCAATTGCGCGGCTCGATTCGGTAGCGGATCGGCACTGTTTCGGCCCTCCGACGAACGTCGCGGCGATGTCATCTGTCGGCGACGCCAGCTCTATCCATTTGAGTTTTGAGAAGCCCCTGCACCTGGGTTCGACCGTGTCCGAGTCGGCGATGTCGGCAAGCGGCCGCTGATGATACAAGATTGCGTTGCTCTCAGGAGGCGTGGCGGATCTATGCGTTGTTCGAAGTGCGGAACCGAAAGCGCGAGCGGTAGGAAGTTCTGCGCAGCTTGCGGTAGCCCGATTTCCAATCGATGCCCGAAGTGTGGCGCTGAAAACGTGCTTTCATCGGCATTCTGCGAGGACTGCGGTGCCGCGCTAGCCCCTAACACGGCGCCGTCTAATTCGACGCCGCGAACGTTTGCGGCCGATGTGCGAGTCGCGGCGGAGAGTAGCTCACCCGAGAATCTCGAAGGCGAGCGCAAGACGGTTACGGCGTTGTTCGCCGACATCAAGGGATCGACCGAGCTCGAGCAGGACATGGATCCCGAAGAGGCGCGCGCAATCATCGATCCGGCGCTGAAGCTGATGATCGACGCGGTCCACCGCTACGACGGGTACATCGTGCAGTCCACCGGCGACGGCATCTTCGCGCTGTTCGGCGCGCCGGTCGCGCACGAGGACCATCCGCAACGCGCTGTGTATTCGGCCCTGCGGATGCAGGACGAGTTGCGCCAGTATGCCGGCCAGCTGCGCGCGGAGGGCAAGGCGCCTATCGCGGTGCGCGTGGGCGTGAACACTGGTGAAGTCGTCGTCCGATCGATTGCGACCGGCGCCGGGCAAGTCGAGTACACGCCGATCGGGCATGCCGCGAATCTCGCCTCGCGGATGCAAACGCTGGCAATGCCGGGTTCGGTCGTCGTCAGCGAGAACAGTCGAAAGCTCATCGAAGGATACTTCGCGCTCAAACCGTTGGGTCCGACCAAGGTCAAAGGCGTCAGCGAGCCGGTCAACGTCTATGAGGTCATTGGGCTGGGGCCGCTGCGCACGCGACTTCAGCGCTCAGCCGGGCGCGGGCTGACGAAATTCGTCGGCCGCGAGCGCGAGATGGAGGCGACACGCAACGCCTCAGAGCTTGCGCGCGCGGGCCGCGGACAGATCGTGGCCGCGATGGCGGAGGCGGGAACCGGCAAGTCGCGCCTATTCTACGAATTCAAAGTCAAGAACCAGTCGGGATGGATGGTGCTCGAGACCTTTTCGGTTTCGCATGGCAAAGCCAGCGCATATTTTCCTGTGATCGATCTGTTGCACGGCTATTTCCGTATCGGTTCGGAAGACGACGCTCGCACGCGGCGCGAGAAGATCGGCGGCAAAGTGCTGATGCTGGATCGTGCGCTTGAAGATACGCTGCCTTACCTGTTCGGCCTGCTTGGAATCGTCGACGGTGAAGATCCGCTGTCGGGGATGGACGCGCAAGTGCGTAAGCGGCGCACGCTGGACGCGATCAAACGGATAGTTCTGCGTGAATCGCTAAATCAGCCGCTGATGGTGATTTTCGAGGACCTGCATTGGATCGACGAAGAAACACAAGCGTTCTTGAATCTGCTCGCGGATTCGATCCCGAACTCGAAGATCCTGATGCTGGTGAACTACCGCCCGGAATACTCGCATCAGTGGAACAGCAAGACTTACTACACGCAGTTGCGGCTCGACCCGCTCGGCAAGGAGAGTGCCGACGAAATGCTGTCCGCGCTGGTCGGCGACGGCGCTGATCTCGCACCGCTCAAGCGGGTCATCATCGACAAGACCGAGGGCAACCCGTTCTTCATGGAGGAGACCGTGCAGGTCCTGCTCGACGAGGGCGCGCTGGTCCGCGAAGGCTCTGCAACCAGACTTACCCGGCCGATTGCCGAGCTCAAGATTCCGCCGACCGTGCAGGGCATACTCGCCGCGCGTATCGACCGCTTGCCTGCTGATGAGAAGGACTTGCTCCAGACCTTGGCGGTGATCGGCAAAGAGTTCGCGCTTTCATTGGTTCGTGCAGTCGTCTCGAAATCCAATGACGAACTCACTCGGATGCTCAGCAGCTTGCAGTTGGGGGAGTTCATTTATGAGCAGCCAGCAATAGGCGACGTCGAATACAGCTTCAAGCACGCACTGACCCAGGAGGTCGCGTATAACTCGCTGCTGACTGAGCGGCGAAGGGAATTGCATCGGCGCACCGCGGTGGCGATCGAGTCGCTTTACGCCGCGCGGCTCGAAGACCGCTATACCGAGTTGGCGCATCATTGGACACAAGCGGGTGAACCGCTGCGCGCGGCCACCTGGCACGCGCGCATGGCCCGCTGGGTGCGGATAACCGATCTCGCGGCGTCCCGGCGTCATTGGAGCCGCGCGCGCGCACTGCTTGTCCCGCTCCCTTGGGGCGCCGAGCGAACCGCGCTGCTCCTCGAGGCGTACCCCGAGCTGATCGACACGCTCGATCGCCTTGGTGCCGAGCCGGCCGAATCCGACGCCGTCTACCTCGAAGGGATCGCTGTCGCTCGACAGGCGGGTGATCGCGGTACGGAGGCCTTGATCGAAGCCGCCTACGGCAACCTCAGGAGCTCCCAGAACGATATCGACGGCATGGTCGAGCACGCCTCTGTCGCCACGACGCTAGCCGATGCGAAGGGCGACCTGGCTATCAAGCTCTTCGCTCGCCATGTTCTGGGGCGCGGTTTTGCATGGCAGACGCGCTATCGGGAAAGCGTCCGCACATTCAATGAGAGCGTTGCGATCGCAGGTAGCGATTCGGCCGCCGAGATCGAGGTGCTCGGCTGGAGACCCTACATCGAATCGCTGGGAATCCGGGGCGCAGTCTTGAGCATCATGGGCCGGCCTAGGGAAGGTCTTGAGTTCGCCGAAAAATTTCCCCTACTGCTCCGCCGATCCGGGACCGGTTCGGACATCTCATCGGCTGCCACCGACCGGTTCTGGCCCTGTTGGATGTTGGGGGATGCACCGCGCGCCCGGCGTTACTCGGACGAAGCCTTGCAGATGGCCGAGCGTTACGGGTCAGATCGGAACATCGTGTACGCGCTGATGGCGTGCGGTAACGCGAGCACGCTCGGGCTCCGCTGGGAAGAAGGCAACGGATTTCTCGAGCGCGCCGGGCAGCGCATATCAGCGACAGGCGCAGGGGCGGAGTGGGCCGTATTGGTCTATGCTCACCAAGCGCTTTGTCTGGCCGAACTCGGCGAGCGAGAGCGGAGTTTGGATCTGGTGCGCAGAACCAGGGCACTAACGATCCCTCTGGCACGTTCGATTGGCTTTCTCAGGGCGCGTGTTCTGCGAATCGTCAACGGCGCTCAAGACCTGGACGAGCTCGAAGCCGAGATTGTGGAAACACTGGAAGTATTGCACCTCGCTGAGGCAAAGGGATGGCTCCCTTTACTCCTGCTCGAGCGCGCGGGTCTCGCCCGCCTGCGCGGCGAGGCGGACGGCATGGCGCGCGACATGGCCGAAGCGCGGCGTCTGTTCGCGGAGATGGGCGTGACCGGCTGGAACGAGTATGCGAGGTCGATCGAGGCTTGAGCTGATCCGCTATCTACCCTTGGCTAGTGCACGAAGTTGCCGCCTATCAGGTATACGGGGCCGTTCAACGTGTTGATTGCGAGGCCGTTGGTGCCCCATCGGATGATGTGCGTGGGGGAGCCGGGGAAATTGGGAATACTGATGGACGACACGTGGGTGAATTCGTTGAGATTGAAGCTCTCGATCGTGCCGTCATCTTCGGCAAAGAAGGCTTCGTTCAGGGTCGAGTCAGGCACCATCACACCGGCAGCGCTGCGGTCGAAGATGCCGACAAGACTTCCGTTCGATGGATCGATTACTTGCCCGTCGTCCGCGTAGATGAGTCCAGTAGCTTTATCGAAATGAATTTTGTTGCCGAAGGAGTCGAACACACTTTGGTAATCATTGTTCAACGAGACTCCCATCGCGTTTACCGCCAGCGTGTAAAAGTCGAAGCCTGTATCTTCACTATTCGCCGCGTAAAGTATGGTGTCATCGCCGCCCCACTGAAGCGAATCAAAGATAGCGCCGCCGGCTGGGACGAACGTCGGACGCATGGTGGAGTCGTCGAAGATCTCGACACTGGATGCCGATGGACTGATACCCATGACTCCCAGGCTGACCGCTGTGGTATGAGGTGCGCCCGGGGCGACCTGCAGATCAAAGGCAAAAAATGGACGATCGCCGTCGCCACCCGGCAATGGATAGCTTATGTCGTTCGACAGGCCGGGTAATTTAAAGCGCTGGACCGATGCGGCACCGTCCATTCCCGCATAGAGGTATGAGCTATCGTCGGAGATAGCCAGTGCGCCGGGACCCTTGCCGGTAGGGATCGAAGACGTTATCGAGGCGGAGGGGAAACGAATCACAGAGATGCTGCCGGGGTTGGTCAGAGACGAACCCGGCGCGGACAGGTAGAGCGCATGGTTTACCCGATCGTAGACAATGTCATTCGTTGCCTGATCGATCTCGACTTCCGCGAATCCATCGCCGCCAGTCTCGCCGACAAAGAATGTCTGCGGCGCCGAGGTCTGCGCATTGGTGGAGACCGTGACATTGTTCACACCGGGGGCGAATGTGTAGGCCGCCGGAATGGTCGCATTCAATTGATTGGCTGAAGTGAAAGTCGTGGTCAGAGGCGTGCCGTTCCATTCGATGGTGCTGGAGGCAGTAAAGTTGCATCCGCATACGCTGAGCGGCGAATCCGGACTGTCGAACACTGCCGAGCTTGGCGCGAGCGATGTGACGGTCGGTGGACCGGCCATGCATCCGGCACCCGGATTCGGGCATGGGATTGGGGTTGGGGTTGGCGTTGCCGTAGGAGTTGGCGTCGGGGTCGGGGTCGGAGTGGATGATGGGTGTGGCTGGTAATTTATGGTTTGTCCGAAAATTTTACCTTTCGCGCTTTCGATGTTCAGCATCGTTCCCGAGGTCGAAATTTCCAGATTCAGCTTGCCGGCGTTGCCCACTAACGCGACCTTCGATTTGTCAGTGCCGGAGTCATAACTTCCAGTGGCGGTAAAGTAGCTTGTCGCGCCGGTCGAGAGTTCGATGCTCGCGGTTCCAGTGTAGGCGTTTCCCTCGGGAGTCAGATTCAGGAACAGGAGCCATGCTCCGGTGGAGTCAACCGGCAGTGCCAGCGGCGTTAGCGCCGAACGCTTGAAGGAACCGGTGTCGCGGGCGGTCTGGCCGGTGGAAAGATCTCTTATCGTGATCGTTCCGGAACCGGAGGGATGTTCGAGTCCCTTGTCGGTGCCGTTCAATCGGTAGCGCATGTGTGCCGAGAAAGTGACCTTCGCGCCGATTCCCTCCAGGACGCCTTTGCCCGACATCAGCAGTTTCATCGCCACATGGGGATCGGTCGAGGAGTCCGTCATGCTGCCGCTGATGCTTGTGATATCGCCGCCCAGGCCGTCGAAATAGAAAGTCCCGGTGCCTGTCAGCCGGCCGGACGAGTTTTCCACTATGAAAAAATTGAGCGAGAAAGGGCCGATATCTCCGGAATAGAGCCCCGAAATGTCCCAGAGAGGGAGGATGTTGCTGAAATCGAAAAGGTAGCTGCCGTTGGCCATGTCGGCATCGGCGGCGGTTGAAACGAGGAGCAAAATCAGCGCCAGAAGGGCGGGAAGAATTTTTCGTGGAGATCCAAGCATCGCGAGCGTCCGCCCAAAGCCGATGAAATGGTTTGATCCTTCGGCTTGACGGTGTGTTTACACGGAATCGGGCTGTAGTGAAAGCTTTGGGGAGCCCTAACCCATGGTCCCTTCCCCTTGTACGTGCGTGGGACATGGGTAACGGATCGTGCGAGGACATGGGTAACACCTGGCCGGCGGAGTAAGCCATCTCTCAGGAGGTGGCTGCGATGCCGTGAGGGAGAGGTTACTCGGGTGAGCTTGCGCGAAGAGTTTAAGGGTCAGGATTTTCTGGAACCGCTCTCCTATGCTCGCCTGCCAGCCCCATTGATTGCCAGGGAACAGGCGGCGCTCAACAAATTGAGCGCGGATTCCGCTGCCGGCGTATCGCGGGAGCGGTAGAGCTACCGCGTGCCGAGGAGCGCTAACTCCCGCCTCCATCGCCGGACCTGGGTCATCGCGCCGGCCGATGGTGCCCCCAGAGACTGATCGCCTGGTATTCGTGGAAGGGCTCGGTGGCAACGTCGACCTGTCGGGTGCCGTAGCCGACTTCGAACAGGAACCCCGACGGCGTGACGGCATAAAATGAAAAGGTCCGCTCGTCGATATGCTGGCCGAGCGACAGCTCAATCGGGACCTTTTCGGCCAGCGCGCGTTCCCAGGCGTAGCCGACGTCCTCCATGAAATTGGTCTCGACCATGAAGTGATGCATGCGCTTGCCGCCGGGCGTCTGTATTAGCGCCAGCGAATGGTGGCGCGGGTTGCAATAGAAAAACAAACCCTGGAGACCGACCGCCCGCCAATCGAGATGCGCATGGTTCACCAGCCCCAGCATATCGCGGTAGAAGGCGCGGCTGCGATCGAGGTCGCGCACGGTCAACAGCAGGTGGCCCATGCCGGTGTAGCCGGTAAGAAAGCCGCGCGGCACCAGGGTCGATTGAAACGGGCGCGGACTACATCGCGGGCCGCTGAAAAGCTCGAGCGGATTCCCGTCGGGATCCTCGAAGCAGACCAGCCGCTCGACGCGCCGGGCCCGTTGCTGGTCGCCCGAGCCCTCGCGCAGCCGCACCCCGCCCTGCTCGAGGCGCTCCACGATCGCGTCGAAGGTCGCGTCGTCGCCGGCTTCCCACCCCGCGGCCGTGATGTCGTCGGACGCGCCGTGCGAAAGCGACACGCGATGCTGGTAGTGATCGTGAGTGAAGACCAGCGCGTCGTCGTCGGCCGGCACCATCCCGATTACGCCTTGTAGCAGCCGTTGCCAGCGCGGCACATCGGCAACCTCGAAGCACAGGTAGCCAAGCTTGAGATTGCCCAGCGGCACATGGTGTTGCGCAAAGCGGTCGCCAGCGATCGAAGATTTTTCTTCACCGTCCATGATGCGATTCCTCGCCGACCAGTACGCATCTCCCTTTCGCAGTTGAGCTTGAGATGGAACCCGTCGCTGACCGGCCTCCCTACCACTAGCGCGTCATGAACTGCGCGTCGACCTCGACCTGGTAGCCGTTGGCGAGCCGATTGGTCTCGTTCGCCATCCCGACCACCGCCATCAACTCGCCCAGCATCGCCTCGCTCATCCCGGCCTTGCGCGCCGCCGCGGTATGGGATCGGATACAGTACTCGCAGCCGTTGGTGGTGCTGACCGCGAGATAGAGCATCTCCTTGACCAGCGGCTCCAGCGCTCCGCCCGGCGCCATCTTATTCGCGGGCTGGCTTGATGTTCGGACTAAACAATACAGACTCGGTGGCGGATGACGCAGTCTGACGCGAACCGCTCTCTGCGACAAATTCCCTGATGATCAGCGAAAATGCAGGGAATTCCCGCGATTTTGATCATTGAGTGTCCAAATGACCGACATTACCGGTGGATAAAGGAGCTCTGGTAAAAAGAACGAAAGCACAATCAGGATTCAAGACCAAAGGAGAGCGACCGCCTACGAAGCTCTATGTTATGCTCATTGATGCTCCTTAGTGTTTGAATGACCTCAACCTCACTGGTGGATAAAAAAATCTGTGCGGATCAAAAACTGTGCGGATTTTAATAAGCTGGAGCGGGAGGAATTTCGATTCACGCAGGTATGAAAAAATGTGACCCGCCTCCGTTAATGACATTGGAGGAGCTAGTCGACTACGCTCGCATAACCAAACGAACGATCTACAGGCTGCTTCGCAAAGGAATAATATCAGCCCACCGAATAGGTTCTGAAGTTCGATTCTGCAAGAGTGAAGTTGATAGGTTGGTAGCTAAGCGAAGAAAGGAGAAATAGTCGGGGAGCGAACTCAGCTCATTGGTAGATGCAACCGCCGCAGACTAACACAGAACTTGGTACAAAAGAGCGCGAAGTCACCTTTACCCTTTCCATATCAGTGCATCTAGCGTATGAGAACGGGCTGGAAAAAACAGCTCCCTAGTTCATGCTGATGCCTCCAGGGGACGTGAATGTTCATGGCTGCTCGCTTCGGAAGTACTAAAAATAGACCTGTCGCGGTCCGCAGTAGACCGCGGAGCGATGCCCACTCAGAAGCCGCCGCAGAGAAATTCGAAGAACTTTTGGCAGGCTTGTCGGGGACCTTCATCCGAACCGCCGCGGAGAACATCGATGATCAAATTGAAATTTGGCTTCGAAGGATAGTGCTGTCTCTGGGTCTGGACCGCGGGACAGTTTCCCAATTCGATGGTGACGGTGGTTTGTATGTGACTCATCAGTGGGCGCGTAACGGCATCGCAATGGCCGATAGAAGGGGTGACGTCAAAAAATACTTTCCCTGGTTAGCTGACAAGATCACATCAGGTGAGTTAGTAATATTTTCTAATCTGCCCTACCGACTTCCCGCGAAGGCGGTTAACGAGCGCGACTTTGTAAGGCTCGGCCAACTTAGAGCTCATCTGACGGTACCGCTGAAAGTTGGAGAAAGCATAATAGGCGGCCTTTCCTTTGCCACGGTTCTCCACGGACGAAGTTGGTCAAAGAGAGAGGTCAGGCGTCTCAAATTGGTCGCGGAAGTCTTCGGCAACGCACTGGGACGCGAGCGCGCCTTCGCCGAGCATCGGCGGCTCGAGCAAGATCTGCGCAAGATGGAAGGAGTCGCCTTGGTTGGGGAACTCGCCACCGTCCTCGAACACGAATTGAGGCAGCCGTTGACAGCCATTTTGGTCAACGCGGAGAGCGCTCACGACCTCGCAGCGCAGGAGAATCCGAACTTCATTGAAATCCGCGATGCGCTCTCGGATATAATCCGCGACAATGCGCGTGCTGACGAAATAATCCGCAATGTTCGAGCTATGTTTCGACGTGGGGAAGCAAAGAGATCCTCCGTCGATCTCAATGATCTTCTGTCGGACGTCGATCGCATCGCAACCACGAGCGCGCGAATGAAAGGCATCTCCTTTTCGATGGAGGTGCCTGAGTCCCTGCCATCAGTGCTGTGCAATAGGACGCAACTCACTCAGGCCATTTTGAACCTGGTATTCAACGCCTTCGACTCAGTCTGCGACAGTGATGCGCCCCGCGAGGTACGTTTGTCCGCGGCACAGACCGAAGGCGACCGGGTGCGATTGTCGGTGCGGGATCGAGGTAAGGGTATCGACCCGAAGGCTATGACGCGCCTGTTCGAGCCGTTCTTTACGACTAAGGCGACCGGAATGGGAATGGGACTGGCCATCGTACGCTCTATCATCGAGAACCACGGCGGCAGGATCTGGGCAGGACAGAATCCTGGCAGCGGCGCGACGTTTGAGTTGGAGCTGCCTCTCGAAGTGAAAGGGCAACCAGCTGTCTCTCCGCCAGATGCTAGTTGCCTGCTGCCTGTTGCCAACGCGGTGACGCTAGACGCAGCCAGCGCGATCATAGTCCGGGAAGTTTGCAGCCAGTTCCGACTGACGCGAGAGCAGCTTTTCAGCGAGAGTCGGGTGGCACGGATAGCCTTCGGGCGTATGCTCGCGATGTATCTATGCCGACTGGTCACAAAGGCCTCGCTAGCGCGAATCGGCGACGCATTCCATCGCGATCACACGACGGTCCTTTACGCCATTCGACGTATCGAAGGCACCATGATGCACCGCCCGATGTTTCAAGAGGCAGTACGGTCGATCAGCCAGCGTGTAAAGGGGCGGTTAGTTTTTTGATGGCTTACACCCCAGATAGCACTTGTGTGTTCGACTAGCCATTCAGTTCCTTGAGTAATGCATGGGCGTCCTTCAAATCTGCGGTGCCGCGGCCCTCGGTGAACTTGGAGCAGAGCGGGGCCAGAAGCCCGCACGCCGTTGCGACGTCACCGCGGGCCTTGAGAATCTGCGCCAGGTCTAAAGCCGCGCGCAACTCCCATGCCTTGGCATTTGTCTGTTGCGCAAGCACGATAGCTTCGCGAAGGTCTGCCTCCGCCGCGTCATTATAACCTAGTACCAAGCGCAGTCCGCCGCGCACCCGCAGCGCATCGCCCCGCCAGGCGAGTTCCTCAGGATTTGCGATCAAAGCTTCCTCGACAGTTACCAGCGCTTCAGTGGTCGCGTCGTCGAGGGCCTGTGCCTCTGCAAGCCAGTTCAAAAGCTGTGTTGCCGTATTGCGGTTCCGGGTCTTTGCCAGCTCGCTCAATCCCAGACTGATCTGCGCGACACCTTCCGAAGAATGGCCAAGGCTCGCGCGGGCCCGCCCCAACGTAATCCGCGCGAACGCGGCAACTTGTGGGAATCCGTACTGCTCCGCCAAACCGAGCGCCTGAGTGGCGGAACTCTCCGCTTGGTCTGGTGCCCGGAGATAGATTTGCAGCCATGCTGCGATGTAGTGCGCGGTGGCCAGCTCGAAGGGACTGTTCATCCGATGCGCGGCGGCGAGCGCATCTGAGCTGCGCTTGCGCGCGACATCGGCTCGACCAAGCTGCCACGCTACCAGAGCTGCATTGCCCAACAGTACGGCAGCCAGGCCGGGAAATTCATTCCATGCGAATTCGAAGAAGGGCGCGCCGCGCAGGAAGCTTTCTTCTGCGCCGTTTAGATCACCGCGCCAGGCGCGCACAAGCACTTGAGCGATGCGCGCAACGCCGATACTTGGTGAGCTGCCCTCGCTCTGTGCCAGGTCCAGGAGTTGATCCGCAAGTGCCCCGCCAGCGAGCAGGTCACCAGCAGTTACCACGACGGCCCACTCGCCAAACAAATGATGAATGAGTTCTGGAAGATTGTTGGTCTTCTCGGCGAGCGCTATCGTGCGCGCAGCCGCTTGCGCAGCTTCGGGCGCTCCATATCCGCGCGTAACCTGCAACACGCGGACGAATGGCCCAGTCAATTCCAGTTCCCGAGCGTCGCGTTCGGCAGACTCCGGCAATGCTTTCAGGATTTCAAGTGCCTGCCGATACGCCTGCTCCGCCTCCCGGAAGGCACGTCGCTCGACCGCGGCGTCGGCCGACTTTTGCCACGCAGCCATCGCTGGCTCGGTTTCGCCCGCCTCAGTCCAATGCCGTGCGAGAACTTCCGGCTCCGCATCCGCTTTTGTTGGAAACTGTTCGGTTAATACACGTGCGACCGTTCGATGCAGCTCGCGACGGCGGCTCTTGAGCAGTGCATCGTAGGCCGCGTCCTGTAAGAGAGCGTGCTTAAACGAATATGTAGCCTCGGGCGCAATGCCGCTTGCATAGATCAGTTCCGCGTTAGCCAATCTTGCCAGAGCCTGCTGCAACTCAGCTTCCGGCATCATCGAAACTGCCTGGAGCAAATCGTAGGAGAATTCGCGTCCAACCACCGCAGCGATCTGCGCAACTTCCTTTGCGCGCCCGAGCCGATCCAGGCGAGCCATCAAAGAATCGTGGAGGGTGTGCGGAATCTCGTGTGCGGAGGGTTTAGCATCGCCTTTCTCGAGCACTGCGCGCGTCAACTCCTCAGCGAACAGCGGAATTCCGCTAGTACGCTCAATCACCTGCTCAACGGTGTCTTGTGACAGCGCACTCTGAGCCACTACGCTTGCTACCAGTTCGCGCACTTCCTGCGCCGCCAGTCGATTCAGGGTCAACTGCGCGTGATGCGTACGCGACGCCCACGGCGGCAGAAACTCAGGTCGCGCAGTACAAAGAATCAGCAGCGGAGTGGTGGCTCCCTGTTCGATCAGCAACTGCATCAGCTCCAGCGTAGACGCGTCGAACCAATGCAAATCCTCGACTGCCATCACACATGGCTGGATTCGCGCGACGCCGAAAAGCCATCCTGCCAAAGTCGCCAGCAACCGATTGCGCTTTTGTTGCGGCGTGACGGTGAGTGGCGCATATTTTTCGCCGATCGGAAGGTTCAGCATTGGCGCGATGAGCGGCAGTGCCTCATCAAGCTTCAATCCCGCGAGTCCGAGATCTCTTTCCAGTTCGGCGACCTTTTCTCCGTCCGTTACAACATCCCGTTGCGCGAAACCCTGCTGAAGCATGTCGGTGATCGCGTAGAAAGGCGTGTTTTGGAAATAAGATGCGCCGGAGCACTCGTTCCAGGTATGCGGAGTTCCCGCCAGCCGCTCCTGGAATTGCCGCACCAGGCGAGACTTGCCGATTCCCGCCTCACCGACGATGAAGATGACTTGTCCCTCGCCGCAGGCGGCGCGCTCCCAGCGGTTCCATAGGAGTCGCATTTCATCTGTGCGGCCCACAAACTGAGTGAGACCGCGCGCGGCCGACGCTGCCAGACGGCTTCGCGCGCCGCTCAACCTGAGGACTCGAAACAATTCAATCGGTCCAGGAATTCCCTTGAGTTGATGCGCGCCTCGCTCAACGACGACGAACAAACCCGAGATTAACCGGTGGACCGCGGGAGTGATAATCACGGTGTTGGGACCAGCCGCAGACTGTACTCGAGAGGCAATGTTGGCCGTATCGCCGAAGACTTCCGAGTCGCTGTTCCCACCCTTAGCGATCACAACGTTGCCGGTATCAATTCCGACGCGAACCGAGAGTTCGGGATGGTTGCATGGTCCGGCGCCGCGATTGAGCGCGCCGGCCGCTTCAAGTATGGCGAGTCCAGCGCGTGCGGCGCGTTCGGCGTCGTTGTCGTGCGCCTCTGGCCATCCGAAATACGCCATCACGCCGTCGCCGAGGTACTTCGCGACGTAGCCGCCGAAACGCTTGATCGCTTCAGTCACTGCGCCGAGATATTCGGCTTCGACCTCACGCCATTCCTCAGGATCGAGCCGTGCGGAAATCGCGGTCGAGCCGACCAGGTCGCAAAACAAGACCGTCAGGTGACGGCGCTCGCCTGTCTGCTCTCGCGCCTCCGTGAGTTGTGGGTCAGAGACTCGGGCGACAACCGGCGCACCAATTGAAGTGCCGCACTCTCCGCAGAACTTCGCAACCGAGGCATTTGCAGCGCCGCATCGTGGACAACTGCGAGGAAGTGGAGTTCCGCACTCAGTGCAGAACTTCCGTCCCTCTGAATTCTCGAAGCCGCAGCTTGCGCAACGCATGGCAATTACTCGGAACTATCCCTCAACTCCCGCTTGAATCAAACCCATCGCGGGCCCCGCGTCCTAACCGTGCACACCGATAGTTTCCAAGACCTTGCCTCGTCTTTGTCAAATCAAGCTGATCAGTCAGTGGTCAATATGTTGAACCCAGGCTCGCTGCGAGTCTGCGCACTGACAGGTACATCAGTAATGATAAGCGTCGTTCCTGGTGAAACTGCTTTGCGCAAGTATTCAAGAAATTCCGGCGCAATGGTCACTTGCTTCACCAAGGCCTTGATATCCGGCGCCGGGCCGCTGCCGAAGCTGGAAGTCGATGTCCAGTCGCGGAGTCCGTTCGGGTCGATTTTGTCGAGGGCTGAGTAGACATAGCTCCCAGAGCCCTGGGCCAAACCGGTCGAGGGCACCGCGGCGCGTCCGATCTCGATGCCATTGCGGTAAGCATATATCTGCTGATCCGCAGTACTTAAGATAATAGAGAAAGGACCGGTCGGGGCTTTCTCCGGATGCCATTCGAAACCGCCCGCGGCCAGTGGCGGCGTGGAGGCTGCGCCTGTTTTGCCCGATAGTAAACGCGCAGGCTCCGCCGTTTCGCCTGGCGCAAATTTGTCGTCGGTAACGATTACGTTCGTACCGTTGTTTGTGACTGAATAAAGTCTTTCGGCGAAATCAATCGGCAGCCGCACACACCCGTGCGACGCTGGATAGCCGGGCAGGTGACCGGCGTGCATGGCAATGCCGGTCCACGTCAGGCGCTGCATATGCGGCATCTTTGCCCCTTTGTAGATGCTCGATTCGTGACGGACCTTCTTCTGCAAGATAGTGAACATTCCGGTCGGAGTCGGATGGCCTTTTGTTCCGGTGCTGACAGTCGAGAAACCGATGCGGACGCCGTTGCGGTAAACGTACATTTTCTGTTCGGGAAGACTGACGATGATCACGACTGGCCCAGCCGGTGAAATCTCAGGATGCCAGACGTAATCACCGGGCTTGAACGCGGTGGTCAACGGCTCAACGGCGCGGCCCTTTGTATGTCCAGCCGCATTTGCGGTCAGCGACGTGGCAAGAATGAGAACGAGGATTGCCAGGAGTGCGAGCTGCCGTTTCATCAGGATTGCGTATTTCGAAACATGCGGCGAGTGTTTGATTAGACCCCCTATCAGGACTCGACATCGACCACTCTTCCTCGGCAGGGCGCTTACTGTAAATCAGACTTTGGTCTGATTCGGCCCCTCGCGCCTGATTACACTCTTTTTGATTGGAGTGAAGTCGTTGGCGATTCTTGTAACGCATTTGGCGCGTTTGTCGTCAGACTATGGTCGGATGTTGCTACGCGACCGTTATATGCAATCGTTAAGGGAACTGATGACTAATCTAATGACACAAAAACCGATCATCATTGTGATTGACGATGATCCGTCGATACTGAAAGCCTTGCGCCGGCTTGTCTCCGGGGCCGGTTTCGAAGTTCGGACCTTCGATCGTCCGAGCACGCTACTGAGTAGCGATTTACCAAAAGCGGGAGCGTGCCTCATAGTTGATATTGATCTGCCGGAGATGAACGGCGTGGAATTATGCGAAACGCTTGCAGCTTCCGGATGCAGACTTCCGGTCATCCTAATCACTGCACACACAGATGAAGAAACTCGGCGGCTGGCGGACGGCGCTTCTCCAGTTGCTCTGCTGATCAAGCCATTCGGGCGAGAACTCCTGGTAAATTCAATCGAGAGCGCGTTGCTCGCCGGCCGACAGTGATAGTCATCGAGTAAGTCCCGCTGGATGTACGTCCCGATAGACTGGATCCAGTTCAGTTCCACACGAACTCTACATTTCGGCGAATTTTCTGCTTGACACATGGTCGCATCCGACACTACTTGTGGGGCGACGGCGGCTTCAACCGGTCCTCTTTTGCTTCATCTTCTCCGTTGTTGACCGATCAGAATTAATCGGCCGACTGTTGAATGACGATGGGCGGGTGTCATCGAGATGGGCAATCGTGCCTCGGCAAAAATGACTTCCAGAAAGCTCCATGCCGAGCGAGCAAATCGACAACCGATTGCCGCTTCTCTGGAGGGAATGCGCTTTGAACGTTTCATCGAGGAGCTGTCGGCGTCGTTCGTGCGCTCATCCGTCGGTGAAATCGGAAGCGAAATAGACCGTTGGATCCGAGAGATCGTCCTCGGTCTTAATCTCGACCGCGGTGCATTGGCTCAGGTGGACCCGAAATCGGGCAAATTAGTCGTGCGTCATTCGTGGTCGCGCGACCGCATCTTCAAACTTCCTATCGGCTTGGAGTTTGCGGAACCCGCCCCCTGGTTTAATGGGATCATGATGAGCGGTCGCACCATTGCGTATTCCAAAGTCAGCGAGTTACCCCCGGAATTCTTCAGAAGCGACTGGAAGAAGTACGGGCGTTATGTTGCGAAATCGAACGTTACACTGCCGCTTAGAGTAGGCGGTGAGGTGGTTGGGGTGGTCGGATTTGCGACAATGAGAAAAGAGCGCACATGGTCGCCCCGATTAATCCGGCGTATGGAACTGGTTGCAGAGATCTTCGGGAACGCGTTGGAACGAAGGCTTGCAACTGAGGAAATTATTCTCCTCCGTGATGAGTTGAATCACATGTCGCGTACTACGGTTATGGGCGAGCTGACTGCTTCGCTGACTCACCAACTCAATCAGCCTATCGGCGCGATCCTGATGAACGCAGAAGAGATCCAAAGGATGCTTGAGTCTGCGGAGCCCGATCTGGAGAACCTCCGGGCCGCTGTGGGCGATATCATCCAGGATGATCTGCGTGCAACCGAGACTATCAAAGGGCTGCGCAGCTTTTTTCGCAAAAGCGAGGTTGAGAAAACCCCGCTCTATCTGAGAGAGGTGGTTACTGACGTAGTGCGTATGGTTCGCAGCGACGCGCTATTGCGAAACGTATCGTTGTCTTTTGAAGCTCCCGCTTGCGCGGATGCGCGTGGCCGGAGATCGAATCCAACTCCAACAGGTGATTCTTAATCTGGTTCTTAATGCCTTCGACGCCGTTTCGGAAAAAGAGGTCGACCTCCGCGAAGTCTCCATCAGTATGCGCGTGGATAATGGCGAGGTCAGGATGGCTATCTGTGATTCGGGCAATGGCATCGACCCTATAGCGATTGCGCACATCTTCGAGCCATTTTTTACTACCAAGCCCAAAGGAATGGGCATGGGGTTGGCGATCGCTCGTTCGATAATCAAGGCGCACGGCGGGGAGATTTCTGCCCGAAGAAACCCCGATCGCGGTTCCACGTTCGAAATCGTCTTGCCGGTGTTGCAAGAGACAATCTGATGAACGCAAGCACAGACCAAACGACGGTGAACGACAAAGAGGTCGTCGCCATTATCGACGACGACGATTCGATTCGAAAGGCTCTGGTTCGAATGCTTGGTGCGGCTGGCCTGGAGGTTTTGGCTTTTTCGTCTGCCAAAGAATTTCTTGCGGTAGTCGAAATCGAACGCGTGTCGTGCGTGGTTTCAGATCTGCGAATGCCGGAGATCGATGGGCTGCATCTGCAGAGTGCGCTCGCAGAACGCAGGCCCGATGTTGCTCTCGTGTTTATTACCGGGCACGGCGATGTGCCTTCGACGGTGCAGGCTATGAAATCGGGTGCGGTCGACTTTCTTGAAAAACCCGTCAGGCGGGCGGATCTGTTGGAGGCGATCGCGCGGGCCACGCAGCGAACTCACCGCGCCGAAGCGGAAGCAGTGGGCTTGAATTCTCTAAAGCGGCGATACGCGAAGCTCACCCCGCGCGAGCGGCAAGTCTTCGCACTGGTCACAGCCGGCTTACTCAACAAGCAGATTGCCGCTGAACTGGGGAACGCAGAAAAAACCACAAAGCAACATCGCGGCGCCGTAATGGACAAAATGCAGGCGGAGTCGCTGGCCGATCTGGTACTTATGGCTGAGCACCTCGGTGTCAGGCCTTCGCATGCAGGCTTTTCAAGGGCCAAGGGATTGGTTCGACGCAATTGAAGCGAATCTGTTTCGCCCGCGCGCTATAGGACCTTGGTCGGATAGACGTTGGTCCCGCATCGTTTTATTCATCGCTGGTGTGACTTCTGTGTGGCTACGAGGAACGATGTGCAATTTGCGGGTGAATCCGACGCGCTAACCTTCGCTCAGCCCGTTCGGAATCAGATGTTTGCGCCAGGCCGCGTCGCAAGAAGCTTTGCGATTCTGCTATTGCTGGCTGCAGTCGTTGGCCTGGTTCGCTCCAGAGATGCTCTCGCGCAATCCGAAGGCGCGGAAGCCACAGACGCTTCACTCATAGCTTCCGAGCGCCAAGTAGTCACTGCACCTGTCGTCATTGACGGACGCGTACTGTTCCGAGTGCGAGGAGTAACTGCTTTCCCCGCTGCGGAACGCGCAGCCACGATAGATGAACGCATCAGAGCAGTTGCAGAGGACAGAGCAATACCTCCCAGTGCGCTCCATCTGGTAGCGAACGATCACTGGATTGAGATTGTCGGTGGCGAGAAGAGCATCATGGGGGTCTTTGATGCAGACGCTGCGGCAGAGGCCGCGGGCCTGTCCCGGCAGGCGCTGGCGCAGATATACCTCAAGCACATCTCGTTGGCGTTGGAACAATATCGAACTGAACGGGAGCCTGTTCAGTTGGCGCGCAACGCGTTCCGTATAGCCGGCTGGACCTTTCTCCTGCTCCTGGCTGAACTAGCCATGCTCGGCAGCCTGCGTTGGCTGACGGTTCGAATCGGGCATAGATATGATTCGGCAATCGCGCAGATAGAGACCGGGACTTTTCGACTCATTCGTGCAGAATCGATTTGGGTCGCAATGCGCTTCGCGGCCCGACTTTTCGCGCTAGTCGCATCCCTGACGATCTTTTACGTCTATCTTCATATAGCTCTGAACTATCTCCCTTGGACACGAGCGCTGTCGTCAGATCTCCGTGCATTGACTGTCGTACCGTTGTTGGTGCTGGCTCGCGAGGCGGTAGCCGCAATTCCGAGGCTGCTCGTCGTCGTTGTGATCATCGCAGTAGCCCGCTACGTCATCAGATTGGCACGGTTCTTCTTTTCGGCGATCGAGAGCGGAGCGATCACGTTCAAAGGGTTCGAGGCCGAATGGTCCAAACCGACATTCAATCTCGTGCGGGTACTGATCATCGCGTTCGCAGCGATGGTTTGTTACCCCTACATTCCCGGATCCCGGTCTGAAGCCTTCAAGGGAATCACAATTTTCGTTGGTGTCCTATTTTCGCTCGGATCATCTTCGTTGCTGGCCAACATTATAGCTGGGTACACGATGGCCTATAGGCGTGCCTTTCATGTAGGTGATCGTATCAGGGTCGGCGACCTAATAGGCGACGTGATTCAGATTGGGCTCATGGTTACGCACATGCGTTCAATCAAGAACGAGGAACTGGTGGTTCCGAACTCCCTGATTTTGAACAGCAACGTCATCAACTACGCATCGCTTTCGCGTAAACAAGGTTTGATACTGCACACGGCTGTCGGCATTGGTTATGAAACTCCCTGGCGTCAGGTGGAGGCAATTTTACTGATGGCGGCCGAGCGAACGCCGGGACTACTTCGCGAACCCGCTCCGTTTGTCCTGCAGCTATCTCTCAACGACTTTGCGGTTACCTATGAGCTGAATGTCTACTGCGATCGGCCTGGCGAGATGGATCGACTCTATGCAGACCTACACCGCAGTGTGCTGGACGTATTCAACGAGTTCGGCGTGCAGATCATGACCCCCGCCTATGTCGCCGATCCCGCTGAACCCAAAGTCGTGCCGCGCGAGCAATGGTTCGCTAATCCGGCGGAAGCAGCTACTCCACTGAAGATCTCAAGAAACGCCTAGGGATAAGTCAAAGAATCTTTAGCCGAAGCCATGAACGAAAAGAGTTGAGTTAGGGGCGGGATGTGAATCCAGAGCAGACGCGACTTGAAGAAGCCTGCCAGGGGAAAGTGCCGTGGCGAAAATGGGGACCCTATCTGAGCGAGCGTCAGTGGGGCACCGTGCGCGAGGATTACAGTGGATCAGGCGACGCGTGGAACTACTTCACCCATGATGACGCGCGCTCGCGCGCATATCGGTGGGGAGAAGATGGTCTGGCTGGCATCTCCGACGACCATCAATACCTTTGTTTCGCGTTAGCTTTGTGGAACGGCGCGGACCCAATCCTGAAGGAGCGGCTGTTCGGCCTGACCAATGCCGAGGGCAACCACGGCGAGGATGTGAAGGAGTACTACTTTTACCTGGACTCGACTCCGACTCACTCCTACATGAAATTCCTCTACAAGTACCCGCAAGCGGCGTACCCTTACAGCGACCTGGTCCTGACTAACCGTCGCCGGAGCCGGCAGGAGTTCGAATACGAATTGCTCGACACGGGCGTGTTCGACCAGGATCGCTACTTCGATGTGTTCGTCGAATACGCGAAGGCTGCGCCTGAAGAAATCCTGATTCAAATCACGGTCTGCAACCGCGGTCCCGATCCCGCCACGCTGCACGTGTTGCCGACGCTGTGGTTTCGCAATACTTGGTCCCGGGGCGGAGACTCGCCGAGGCCTGTCCTGCGGCAAGCGAACCTGAGCGATGCCGGCGGAGCGATCGCCGCGTCACATCCACAACTCGGAGAACGACTCCTCTGCTATGAAGGCGCAGCCGAGCTGCTATTCACGGAGAACGAAACCAACACGGATCGGCTGGTTCACGTTCCTAGCCGGACGCTGTACGTCAAGGATGGGATCAACAACTACATCGTCCAGGGCCGCCACGACGCGGTGAACCCGGAGAAAACGGGAACGAAGGCATCGGTCCATCACGAGATAGAGGTGAGCCCGGGAGAATCGAAGGTGATTCGTTTGCGTCTGGTGCCGGCGGCAACGACTCCGTCACAGAATGGACAAGGAGGCCTCTTCGGCAGCGGCTTTGACACCGTGATGGAAAATCGCCGGAGGGAGGCTGACGAGTTCTACGCCTCGGTTATTCCGTCGTCACTCAGCGCCGACGCGGCCAACGTTATGCGGCAGGCGCTGGCCGGCATGCTGTGGTCAAAACAGTTCTACTACTACGACGTCGATAAATGGCTTGAAGAACATGGCGCCGATCCGTTCAAGCCGAAGCACCGCGCAACTCGCAACGAACACTGGCATCACATGTACAACGCGGACGTCGTTTCCATGCCCGACAAGTGGGAATACCCATGGTATGCGGCATGGGATCTGGCATTCCACGTTCTCGCGCTGACCTTGGTGGACGAGGATTTTGGCAAGGAGCAATTAGATCTCATTCTAAGTGAGTCATACATTCATCCCAGCGGACAACTTCCTGCATACGAGTGGAACTTCGGAGACGTAAACCCGCCGGTGCATGCCTGGTCAACCATCTTCACCTATCGCCTTCAGCAGAGCCGGCACGGGCACGGTGACGTTGACTGGCTTGAGCGGTCCTTCCAGAAGCTCGCACTCAATTTCAGTTGGTGGGTGAACCGCAAGGATCGCTCCGGCAGCAACGTTTTCGAAGGCGGCTTCCTGGGGCTCGATAACATCGGAGTCTTCGACCGCAGCGCGCCGCTGCCGACCGGCGGGTACCTTGAACAGGCAGATGGTACTGCCTGGATGGCGCTATTCTGCCAGAACATGGTCGAAATTGGAGTGCAACTGGCGCTCACTAAACCGGCCTACACGGACATGTGCGTCAAATTCGTTGTCCACTTTCTGCGAATCGGGCTATCGATGATGCACGCGGGAGAAGGTATCGGAATGTGGGACGAGGAAGACGGGTTCTTCTACGACGTACTCCGGCTGCCAGATGGTGGCTCTCAGCGTCTCAAGGTCCGTTCGATAGTAGGTCTGCTCCCGCTGTGCGCGGTCACCGTATTTGATGGCGAACTCTTCGAAAAGTACCCGAAAATCAGGCAGCACTTGCGCAAGGTTCTGGAGGCGCGCCCTGAACTGATGGCATTCATCCATGATCCCGTGAAGCAGGGTAAACATGGCCGGCGGCTCGCTGCATTCCTGAACGAAGACAAGCTCCGGCGCGTACTGGCCAGGATGCTCGACGAGAATGAGTTTTTCAGCGCCCACGGCATCCGTTCCCTTTCCCGCTACCACGCGGAACATCCCTACGTCGTTCGGCTGAAGGGGCAAGAATTCCGGGTTTCGTATCTGCCGGCTGAATCTGATACAGGCATGTTTGGCGGCAATTCTAACTGGAGGGGCCCGATCTGGATGCCCGTCAACGCGTTGATAATCCGAGCGTTGCTGCAGTACTACGCCTACTACGGGGACGATTTCAGCGTGGAGTGTCCTACCGGCTCGGGCCACCAGATGACCCTTTATCAAGTCGCAGAGGAGATCTCTCATCGGCTGACTAACATCTTCCTGCGGGATAGCGATGGGCGTCGACCCGTCTATGGTGGGTCCCGAAAGTTTCAGGAGGATCCGCACTGGCGAGACCTACTCTCGTTCTATGAGTATTTCCATGGCGACAACGGGGCGGGTCTCGGTGCCAGTCACCAGACCGGATGGACCGGAGTCATCGCTCGGATGATGCACCTGTTCGCTACAACAACGAGTCAGCAGGTGCAGGAGCTTGGCAAAAGCGCCGCTGTCACTGAAGTAGCGGCGACGTAATATAATCGGCCCTCAAGAGGACGTTGCGACTTGCGCTCGTCAATCGTATGACATGCGACTACCAGCCTTGGCGATTGTAATAGTTGGCGACCAAGTCGACGATCTGGTCCGTCGTTTTGTCCGCCAGATAGCCGGTCGAAGATGTGTAGGTCTTCACGCCTCCTGCAGCAAGGTTTACGCCCAGCGAAGCGGCTGCGGTAGCACCACCAGCCGCTGCTCCTGCCGGGCCGGTGATTCCTGCTCCAGGCATGTAGCCGCTGTCAGCGGTGGTTTCAAAGTCCAGTATCTCGGTCGAACCTTGATCGGTTTTCTGAATAACCTGGACTACCGTATTTACCTTGGACTGTCCTGAGCCCAGGCCGATGACCATTCGACGGAGCCGGTTCCCTTCGCTGATATCGGTGAACTGGCCGTCCAGTATGAGAACATTGCTGCCGGTGGGCGGTACTCCGCGCTGCAAGCAAGTGGAGTTGATGCCCTTTTGCGTGAGGTTGGCTGCGACCTGGATACAGATGTTCTGGGCGGTCTGATGTGCGATCTGGGCTTGCTGATCAGTCGGGTTGTCATCTGACATATTTCGGTAAGCCGCCTGAAAGAAGCCTGAGTTAAGCGAAACATCAGATGCATTTACGGCGAAGGGATAGACGAAGACCTGCGAAGGACGAGAGTTTGCGATGGGTGCCGCAGAACTCTGTTGCGTGACCTGTGCCCCGGCGCATCCGAGCATTGATACCGCTAAAACCAGGTACACTGGACTAAAGAACTTGTGTCTCATGATCTTCCTCTCCTGAGAACGTTGTTACCCTCGATCGCTTGATTTCTTCCGGGAAACCCACTTTTCATCCTGCAGTCCGTCGAACGGTTTGTATATCGGACTTTGGTCCTAGGACTCATGGTCGAGTGGCCCGATCTCTACGAAACCAGTAGTTAGTTTGGAAGTGAGAACCTGTTATTCGCAGCTCGTGCGATCAAAAGAGTTGACTGGCCTGATTTACCAAGCTCCCCAACGGGCCAGTCAGGGACGGGCCGGCATCTCCCCCGAGACAAGCCGGCCCGTCCTGTCTTGTGACACATTCAGACTGAGCAATATCGTCAGTTCATTTCAACTAAGAGCACTAAAGACCGCGCCTCGACAACGAATGATGACCCCGACACAGCCGGTGCCTCTTCCCAAGCACAAATATCGTCGGGTGATGGCGAAGAAGTATCAATCCATCGTCTCCAGTTTCTATTTCGTTGCTCACCAGCTCGCGGCAGTTCGAAAGTCAGAGGTCCCCAATATGAATTTAGCATTGCATGGATCGTGAATCGCTCACGAAGACTCTTGACCGTGAAGGCGATGGAATGCGAATCATCGCTCCAATCGGGGCGGTTGAGCGCAGTGCCGTGCCACTCGAGTTGCGCCTGCCGCAACAGCTGGTTGAGTGTGAGATGAACGGTTTCGGTTGCAACATCGCGGCGGGAGCGAAATGCGATCAGCATCTTCGCGAAACGGTGGATATCAGCGTGGTGTTGCAGCAGGGTCCAGTCCAGCCAGCTGATCTCATTGTCCTGGCAGTATGCATTGTTGTTCCCATACTGGCTGCGTCGCATCTCATCGCCCATCAGCATCATCGGGGTACCTAATGCGATCATGGTTAAGGCAAGGAAGTTCTTTATCTGCCGACACCTGAGTGCCTCAATGGCAGGATCTTCAACAGGTCCTTCGGCACCGCAGTTCCAACTCTGATTGTCGTTCATCCCGTCACGATTGCACTCGCCATTCTCTTCATTGTGTTTCTGACTGTAAGACACAAGATCGTTGAGGGTGAAACCGTCGTGGCAGGTGACGAAATTGATGCTCTGTTCGGGTTCCCGCTCTTCGTGGCCGTAGATGTCAGCGCTCCCCAGTAAGCGGGCTGCCAAATTAGACACGGTGCCGCGATCGCCTTTGAGAAATCGTCGGACATTGTCGCGGAATTTGCCGTTCCATTCCTGCCAACTGTCTCCGACAAAGCTGCCGACTTGATACAGACCTCCGGCATCCCATGCCTCCGCGATAACCTTTGTCCCGGCTAGAACTGGATCTGTTTCGATGTCCCAAATGATCGGAGGATTCAGAAGCGGCGATCCATTCTCATCACGCGCCAGAACGGAGGCGAGGCCGAATCGAAAGCCATCAACGTGCATGTGTGTGACCCAATACCGAAGGCTGTCGACAATCATTCGACGCACGATAGGATGGCTAGCGCTGAGGGAGTTCCCTGTGCCGGCGTAATCTGCGTAGCGGCTACGGTCGCGCTGAAGGAGGTAATAGGCCTCGTTCGCCAATCCACGGAAGCAGAACGTCGGTCCTAGTTCATTGCCCTCCGCGGTATGGTTGAAGACGACGTCCAGAATTACTTCTATGCCCGCACGGTGGAGGGCTTTGACCATGTCGCGGAACTCGTCCATCGGACCGAGCGCATCTTGCCGCGAACTGTAGGCGCGATGCGGCGCAAAGAAGGACACGGGCGAGTATCCCCGGAAATTCACGCGACCTGCGGGCGCATCTGCGGCGTCGAATTGGAAGGTCGGCATTAACTCCACCGCAGTGATCCCGAGGTCCGCCAAGTAGGGGATTTTTTCGATCAACCCTGCGAAGGTGCCGGCCTTCTCGGGTTTGACCGCCGAACTTGGATGGCGAGTGAAGCCACGTACATGCAGCTCGTATATTACAGTCTCGACAAATGGCCGCTGGAGTGGCAGGTCACCCTCCCAGTCGTAGGAACCCGGATCGGCTACGATGGATTTCATCGCAACTGCGGCGTTGCTCGCGCGGCGGTCGTATGCCTTCGGGACGGCGACCGCTCGACCGTTAGGGATCCAGCAGAACCCTATCTCCATCGAAGCGCAGTCCCCGCTCGGGATCGAATGGGCCCAAAGCTCTGAACGCATAGACCTGGCCCGGAACCAAGTCAGGTACGAAGACATGCCAGTAGTGATAGGTACGGTGCTCGCGGGGAGACAAGGAGACGACTCGCTCCGGTTTGAGCGCATCCTCGGTGTCGAACAACAGCAGTTCTACCAACGTCGCGTTCTTTGAGTACACACTGAAATTGACACCGCCCGGTTGAACGGTAGCACCAAGGGGAGAACTCGCACCTCGTCCTACTCTTGACCGACTCATATCTGTCTCCGCAATGTCAAATCCGTCTTCGCATCAAGGCACTAAACCAGCCCGGTCGTTTTCGCTAACAACGAAATTCGCGTCATTTGACGATCGAGAGAGCGCGAGTATGGCGCGCTATCATCAGATTCTCATCAGTCGCGATCACATAAGCGGCCACCCGGCTGCCGGCTTTGCTTATCAGCGGTCCATGTCGACGGTTGGCGCTTTCATCCAATTCCAGCCCGAGCCAGCGACATCTCTGCGAGATCGACGCGCGCACAGGGGCCGCGTTCTCGCCCACGCCTGCTGTGAAAACGATTCCGTCAATGCCATCGAGAGCGGCCGTCAGCGACCCGATGTGACGAGCCGCCTGGTAGCAGAATACTTCCACCGCGAAGCGCGCATGTGGGTCATCGCTCGCGAGTAGGTAGCGAAAGTCGGCCGATACACCAGAGAGCCCCAGCATACCTGACTGTCGATAGAGAAGATCCTCCAGCGCTTCAACGGACATTCCTTTGTGCTTAAGAAGATGCAAAACGACGCCCGGGTCGAGATCACCGCAGCGAGTACTCATCGGTAAGCCGTCCAAAACCGAAAATCCCATCGTGGAAGCAATAGAGGTGCGGGCCTTGAGCGCACACAAGGATGCGCCATTGCCG
This sequence comes from uncultured delta proteobacterium, assembly GCA_963794325.1. Classification (GTDB taxonomy): domain Bacteria; phylum Desulfobacterota; class Binatia; order Binatales; family Binataceae; genus Binatus. The sequence continues at coordinate 1,356,528 of CAWCDG010000004.1, forward strand.
AGATGCGCAACCACCACGCGGCCGTCAGCGATTTCGGGCGCTCGTTCAGGAAGCGCTGAAGCAATGTACTCATAGGAGAGACCATGGAAACCGTAGCGACGCACGCCTTCGTCAAAGAGCTCGCGTGGTAGTGCGAAGGTCTGAGCAACTTCCGGCGCGGTGCGGTGGAAGGCCGTGTCGAAACAGGCGACCTGCGGCAATGCGGGATTGATCTCAATGGCAGTTCGAATTGCGGCCAAGTTGTGCGGCTGATGTAACGGCGCGAGCGGGATCAGCGTCTCCAGTTGGGCAAGCAATTCCGGTGTCACGCGTTCGTGTCGAGTGTGTCGCACGCCGCCTTGAACGACACGATGTCCAAGCGCGGCCAGCCGGCGCCCACCGAGCATCTCCTTCGCCCAGGGCAATAGGATGGGCAGGACTTCGCTTGGAGTTGTCGGCGGGTTCCGGCCGAGATTAGGCGGCTCCAGTGCCTCTCCATCTTGCCCGAATGCCTTCGCTGCCGGTTGAGAGCCGAGTCCGTCGACCTGACCTGATATGATCCGGCGTTCTTCGTCATAAAAGGCAAATTTCAGCGAAGAGGATCCGGCGTTGATCACGCCAATCACTAGCGCCGAATCATTTAAATCTTCGTTCGCTTTCCGGACTGTGCGCGTCACTTCACCGGTACCGCATTGGCTTTCCAAATGTCTTTTGCGTACTCGGCAATTGTGCGATCGCTGGAGAACTTACCGGAGCATCCAACGTTGATTATCGCTTTGCGCGTCCACGCCTCTGTGTCCTGGTAGAGCGACCCCACCGCAGTTTGTGCCTGAGCATACGCGCTCAGGTCAGCCAAGTTCATGAAATAGTCGCCACGCGCCAGTAGCGCTTCGCGGATCGGTTCGAATACTCCGGGCTCGTTATGGCTGAAATGATTCGTGAAGATCAGATCCAGCGCGGTGCGCGTCGCTGGTTCGTTATTGTAATGCCAGTTGGGATCGTACCTCCCGCGGCTGCTTGCTACCTGCTCAGCGGTCAGCCCGAACAGAAAGAAGTTTTCCTCTCCAGCTTCTTGAGCCATCTCGATCGTCGCTCCGTCGCGAGTGCCGATAGTCAGCGCACCATTGAGCATGAACTTCATATTCCCGGTCCCGCTGGCCTCATAGCCGGCGGTCGAGATCTGTTCTGATAGGTCGCTGGCGGGAATCAATCGCTCGGCCAGAGTTACACCGTAGTTTGGTACGAACACGACCTTTAGCCGCTGGCGCGTAGCCGGGTCTGCGTCGATCTTTGCGCCCACTTCGTTTACGAGCTTGATGATTAACTTGGCGAGCGTGTATGCAGGAGCCGCTTTGCCGGCGAACAAGAAGGTGCGAGGTGGTAACTCCAGATTCGGATCTTTGCGCAGGCGATCGTAGAGGATGATGATGTGCAAAACGTTCAGCAGTTGCCGCTTATACTCGTGGATGCGTTTGACCTGACAATCGAAAATTGTGGCGGGATCGATAATCTGCCCGGTTGCGGACTTCAGCCAGTCTGCGAAGCGCGTCTTAGCGGTCAGTTTTGCCTGGCGAAATCGGGCCTGGAATGCCGAGTCCTCAGCGAGGCGAACAATCTTTCGCAACTGCGTGAGATCCGAAACCCAACCAGTGCCAATTGATTCAGTGATCAAGCTGGCTAGCGCCGGATTTGCAAGCAGTAACCACCGACGCGGAGTGACGCCGTTAGTCTTGTTGTTGAAGCGTTCAGGAAACATTTCGGCGAAGTCAGGCATGAGCTGTTTTTTGACGAGGTCGGAATGAATCGCCGAAACGCCGTTAGTACTGTGGGTTCCAACGACGGCAAGATTTGCCATCCGGACCTGTCTTAAGGGCAACTCCTCAATCAGGCTCGTCCGTTCTATCTTTGCGTCGTCTCCGGGATGCTGATGGCGGACATGCTCGAGAAATCGCCGATTGATCTCGTAGGTGATTTCGAGCAAGCGCGGACAAGCCAGCTCGAATAATCTGACCGGCCATTTCTCAAGAGCCTCGGGAAGCAACGTGTGGTTCGTGTACGCTAACGTTCGAACCGTGATGTCCCACGCGTCGTCCCAGGTCAGCCCTGCTTCGTCGAGCAAGATGCGCATCAGCTCGGCTACGGCCATAGCTGGATGCGTGTCGTTCATCTGAATAGCAACCTTTTCGGGCAAGGCCGCCCAGTCATTTTCGGCGCGCCGAAAACGCGCAACGATGTCGGCCAGCGAACAAGAAACCAGGAAATACTCCTGGACGAAGCGCAGTGCCTGACCGGCGATTGTCGAATCGTCGGGGTACAATACGCGTGTGACGGTCTCAGCCGCCGTCCGATCTACTATCGCACCAACGAAATCGCCGGAACTGAACTCGCCGAAGTCAAAGAAATCCGGCGAAGTCGCCGACCAAAGCCGTAGCGTGTTGATGTTTCCGCCGCCGTAACCAACTACCGGACGATCATAGGGAATACCCAATAAGTGTGAATGCATGTCCGGCACGGCGTGAAGTGCTCCGTTCTGGAGCTGAAAAGAGCAGGCGAGTGGAACCTTAATAACTTCTCTGGGTCGCGCTACCTCCCAAGGGTCTGGATAGTTAAGCCAGCGGTCTGGATATTCGACCTGATTGCGATCTTTTATTTCTTGCCGAAAAATCCCGTAGTCGTACCGCAGACCATACCCCATCGCCGGGATCGCCAGTGTCGCGAGCGAATCCATGAAACAAGCCGCCAAACGTCCCAACCCGCCGTTACCTAAACCGGCGTCAGGTTCCGAGTCGATAACTTCCGTCCAATCCTGTCGCGGATCGGAACGAAGGTCTTCGCGAACCAGTTGCTCGACCCCCATATTGATGATGTTGTGAATTAGCGTGCGGCCGATGAGGAACTCCATCGACAAATAGTAGACCCGCTTTGCGTTGGCGCTTTCGTAGGTCTGCTCGGTAAGAAGCCAGCGCTGCGTGAGCAAGTCGCGAAGTGACCTGGCGACCGCTTCAAAGCGCTCACGGTGACTTGCCTTTTCCAAAGATACTGCATGATCGAGTACAACATGACGATCGTAGCTGTCAGTTTGGCCAACCTGCAGCGCGCCAAGTTGGTAACGCTCGATCACGTTGCTGTCGACTCCATCAAAGGTAGGCTTTCCAGCCGTTGCTTTGTTTCGTGTCATAGATCATTTCTCTCAGACGTTGTCTGCAGCTGTATCGGCCCCGGACGACGCGACCTTTCCACCCCATCGCCAATCGCGAATGTCCGGCATATCGTCGCCGTGACGGGCTATGTAGGCTTTGTGATCGTACAGCTTGTCGCGAATTGCCTGCTTGGCATATGCGGCTCGTTCTGCGAGCTGTGGAACTCTATCGATCACATCATTTACCAACGAAAAACGATCCATCCGGTTGAGCACTACCATGTCGAAAGGAGTAGTGGTGGTGCCTTCTTCGATGTAGCCGCGCACGTGTAAATTGGGATGGGATTTTCGACGATAGGTCAGTCGGTGAATCAGCCAGGGGTATCCATGAAAGGCGAAGATGATCGGCTTGTCCACGGTGAAAAGCGCGTCGAACTCAAAGTCCGGCAAGCCGTGCGGATGCTCTTTCGGAGACTGAAGTGTCATGAGATCTACCACGTTGATGACGCGCACCTTAAGCTTGGGTACATAGGTGCGAATCAGATCCACCGCAGCAAGGGTCTCAAGGGTCGGAGTGTCTCCGCAGCATGCCATCACGACATCGGGCTCAGACCCTTTGTCGTTGGAAGCCCACTCCCAGATGCCAATTCCGGCCGTGCAATGTCTCACTGCCTCGTCCATTGAAAGCCATTGCGGTGCGGGTTGCTTGCCTGCAACAACTACGTTGACGTAGTTGCGGCTTCGCAAGCAGTGATCGGTGACAGAGAGAAGGCAATTTGTGTCGGGCGGCAGGTAGACTCGCACGACCTCCGCCTTCTTGTTTACGACGTGATCGATGAAACCTGGGTCTTGATGTGAAAACCCATTATGATCCTGACGCCAGACATGTGAGCTGAGTAGATAGTTGAGCGATGCGACCGGACGACGCCAGCCTATGCCATTGCAGACCTTCAGCCACTTCGCGTGCTGATTGAACATCGAGTCGATAATATGAATAAATGCTTCGTAACAGCTAAAAAACCCATGTCTGCCAGTGAGCAGATAGCCTTCGAGCCATCCCTGGCATTGATGCTCACTAAGCACTTCCATCACGCGGCCATCGGGTGAGAGGTTGTCATCTTCGGGAAGGATATCGGCTACGTAGCAACGCTTGGTGACTTCGAGAATGTCCTGCCAACGATTGGAATTGTTCTCGTCGGGGCTAAATATTCTGAAGTTGACGCTTTCCAGGTTTAACTTCATTACATCCCGGAGAAATTTTCCCTGAACCCGTGTGGCTTCTACCATTGTCGAACCGGGATTGGAGACTTCGACCGCATATTCGCGGAAGTCCGGCATCTTTAAGTCTTTTAGTAGCGTTCCCCCGTTCGCATGGGGGTTGTCGCTCATCCTGCGATGCCCTTTCGGCGCGAGTGCGGCCAGATCTTTTTTGAGAGCTCCGTTCTTATCAAATAGCTCTTCCGGCCGATAACTCTTCATCCACTGCTCGAGAATCATGATGTGCTCAGGCTGGTCCATGTCGCCCATCGGCACCTGATGGCTTCGCCAGTAGTTCTCACATTTTTTGCCGTCGATCTCCGGAGGGCACGTCCAACCTTTAGGCGTGCGAAAAATGATCATCGGCCAGGCGGGTCGTCGACTAAATCCTTTCTCGCGGGCATCCTTCCAAATCTGCTTTATCTCGCCAACGGCTGAGTCGAGCGTTTCCGCCATCGCGTGATGCATCTTCATCGGGTCGTGGCCTTCCACGAAATACGGCTTATATCCGTATCCTTCGAAGAGGTTTTTCAATTCTTCTTTTGGAATTCTCGCAAGAAAACACGGGTTGGCGATCTTATAGCCATTGAGATGAAGAATCGGCAGGACGCAGCCATCGCGCTCCGGGTTAAGAAACTTGTTCCCGTGCCATCCCGTCGCTAACGGCCCCGTTTCAGCCTCTCCGTCTCCGACTACACAGGCTACCACCAGATCGGGGTTGTCGAAGGCTGCTCCGTAGGCATGGGACAGGGCGTATCCCAATTCGCCGCCCTCATGAATGGATCCCGGAGTCTCAGGCGCAACGTGGCTGGGAATGCCTCCAGGAAAGCTGAATTGTTTGAAGAGTCTTCTCATTCCTTCCAGTTCTTGTGAAATGTCCGGATACACTTCGCTGTAGGTGCCTTCCATATAAGCCTGCGCAACAAGTGCGGGTCCGCCGTGGCCGGGACCTATGATGTACATCATGTCGAGGTCTTCACTCTCGATGACGCGGTTCAAGTGAACGTAGATGAAGTTTAGACCGGGTGTAGTTCCCCAGTGGCCTAAGAGGCGCGGTTTGATATGTTCCCGCTTAAGGGGTTCTTTCAAAAGTGGATTATTCAGTAAATAGATTTGTCCGACTGACAGGTAGTTTGAAGCTCGCCAGTATGCATCCATTTGTCCAATTAAGTCATCATCATGTTTCGACGACATGTTCACCTCATCCGCGGAGAAGCTGAAGATCGGTCGATTGGCCCTTTAGAAATCCGAGTGGAATCGTAGTGTCGGTATCGGATTTGTGGCTATCGGACTTTGGTCGGATTAATCGACTGGTCCGTGCCACACGGATAGCTAGGGCTTTGGTTCAGAAGCCGAATTACGGGTTCGTCTATGCTGTTATGATCGTATCCGAGGACGGTAAGAGTTGCCGTCCCGAGTTTGAAATATCGACCAGCAGAAGGACCTAGATTAAGCCAACGAGCTATCAACACTCTTAGAAAATGACCGCTTGAGAATACACCGACGTTTCCGTGTACCGTTCGAATACGAGAAAGAAATCGATCGGCTCGGGCGACGACGTCCTCGGGTGATTCACCATTGGGACAACCGTCTCGAAAAATAATCCACGTTGGGCGTTCGGCCAGAATCTGCGGGCGTTTCTCTCCTTCATAGTCGCCGTAGTTCCACTCCACGAGATCGCGATCGACTTCAGCTACCGATCCGTATCCGGATAGCTCGCAAGTGCGCGCGGCTCGCTGGAGGGGACTGCAGAACACCCTCTCAAAGCTGGCGCGTTGGAGGCAGTTTTGAAGCGAGCGCGCCTGGTCCTCGCCCGCGCTCGTCAGTGGAAGATCCGTCAGACCTGTATGCCTGCGAGACACGGTCCATTCGGTCTCACCGTGTCGAATCAGCCATACATCGCGCGTTGCGACCGCATTCATTTCGATCACTGTGTCGATGAAGACTCATCGCGAAACTAATTTCAGCACCCGCCTCGCGTCCATCGGACCAAAGTCCGATAGCGACTCGCCTACTACATTTGGCACTTAGAAGACGCGAGCATTTTTGTCGGATGTCATTCGAGCGAGTCTCTAATTTGGATAGGACGCTTAAGGAGAGGGGTGCGATAGAGCGGCGTCGCGGCGCTCTGCGCACTCGGGGTTCAAGAGTTCAAATGCGCCTAGCCGCGCTTCTAACAGGTTCTCCAAAATGTCGAGAAGAGTGATTCTGATAATTGTCGCGGTTGTCGTAGTCGGCGGAGGCGCCGCCGGGTGGTTTTTATTACGCAAGCCCGGTTTGCCTCCCGGCTTTGCAGGCGCGAATGGGCGACTTGAGGCCAAGCAGGTCGACATTGCCACCAAATACCAGGGCCGGATCAAGGACGTGCTCGCCGACGAAGGCGATAACGTCGACGCAGGCCAAGTCGTCGCCAAGATGGATACCGAGCCGCTCGAAGCGCAGCTGCGCAGCGACGAGGCCAAGATCAAAGAGGCCCAGGATAATCGACGTACCTCGCTCGCAGAAGTGGCCGCCAAGCAAGCAGAGCTCAACTACTCGGACAAGCAGTACAAGCGCTCGAAGGAGTTGGTCGGGCGCGGCGCGGTGAGCGAACAGGAAGCTGATGTCGACCGCGCCCATATGGAAGTGAACCGAGCAGCCTTGCTAGGCGCCCAAGCTCAGGCAGTGCGAACCCAATCCTCTATCGACGCTGCTACCGCTGATGCGGAACGGATCAAGGCCGAAATCGAAGACAGCGTCCTCAAGTCGCCGATTAGAGGGCGGGTTCAGAACCGCCTGGCTGAGCCAGGCGAAGTCCTTCCAGCTGGCGGCAAGGTGTTGGCGTTGGTCGACCTGAGCGACGTCTATATGTATGTTTTTCTGCCCGAGACGATCGCGGGCGGCGTGGCGCTCGGATCGGAGGGCAGAATCGTACTCGATGCCGCCAGTGAGTATCCGATTAAGGCGGTGGTTTCGTTTGTTTCACCCAGCGCGCAATTTACACCCAAGACGGTCGAAACCGCCGAAGAGCGCCACAATCTGACCTTTCGCGTAAAGCTGCAAATCGACAAGGATCGACTGCGTCAATTCGAACCTTTCGTGAAGGTTGGAATTCCCGGTATGGGCTATGTTCGGCTCGACAGCAATGCACAGTGGCCGGAAACCCTGCAGGTGAAGCAAGTTCCTGAACAACTCTGGAACCCTACCGGCCGGTCCGCTTCCAATTAGTGCAATCGTCATGGGTGGATCGGCTGCTAGCGTTGATAAGACCGAACTGAGCACGGCCGCGGTCGCCAGCGTAAAGAGAGTTACGCAACGCTATGGTAAGGCGATCGCGCTCGATGAGATCAGCCTCGACTTCCCCTCGCAGAAGATGATCGGCCTAATCGGCCCTGACGGGGTAGGTAAGTCTACTCTTCTGGGAATCATCGCCGGCGTTCGGAAACTACAAGCCGGGACGGTCGAGGTGCTGGGCGGCAATATATCGGACGCGCGTTTCCGCAATTCAGTGTCCGCGCGAATCGCATATCTCCCTCAAGGGCTCGGTAAGAACCTCTATCCAACTCTATCGATCTTCGAGAACGTGGATTTCTTCGGACGGCTGTTCGGGCAATCGCGCGAGGAACGGGAATGGCGAATCAAGGATTTACTTGCCAGTACTGACCTGACGCCATTCCGCGATCGTCCTGCCGGCAAGCTATCAGGCGGGATGAAGCAGAAGCTGGGCCTTTGTTGTTCGCTGATTCACGATCCCGATCTGCTTATCCTTGACGAGCCGACAACCGGAGTTGACCCGCTCGCGCGTCGACAATTCTGGGAACTGATCGACCGCATTCGCGTCCGCCGCACCAGCATGAGCGTGATGGTCGCCACCGCCTACATGGACGAGGCGGAACGGTTCGATTGGCTGGTCGCGATGAATGCCGGCAAGGTGTTGGCGACCGGCACCGCCGATGAACTAAAGAACGAGACCAACGAGAAGACGCTTGAACAGGCCTTCATTCGGCTGCTTCCAGAGGAATCACGCCGAGGACACAAGGAGCCTGTGATTACTCCCCGCCAATCCAGCGGTGGGCCTCCGGCGATCGAAGCCCACGGCCTCACGCAACAATTCGGCAGTTTTACTGCAGTCGATCACGTGAACTTCCGCATCGAGCAGGGCGAGATTTTCGGATTCCTCGGTTCCAACGGCTGCGGCAAAACTACAACGATGAAAATGCTCACTGGGCTGCTGCCGCCGACTGAAGGTACGGCGCTGCTGTTCGGTAAGCCGGTGAAAGGCGGCGACGTGGAGTCGCGCCGACGTGTAGGCTTCATGACGCAAGCCTTTTCGCTCTACACCGAATTGACGGTGCGCCAGAACCTTGTGCTGCACGCCCGGCTTTTCGATCTTCCCGAAGAGGCAGGACGAAAGCGCGTCGCCGACTTGCTCGCGCTTTTCCAGCTTGAGCCTGTCGCCGACACTCTGACCGAAAGCCTGCCTTTGGGCATCCGTCAGCGGCTTTCTCTTGCCGTCGCGGTAATCCATGAACCTGAAATGCTCATTCTCGACGAACCGACTTCAGGCGTCGACCCTGTAGCGCGCGATGGATTTTGGGAACTGCTCATTAAACTCTCGCGCGAGAATGGTGTGACGATCTTTCTTTCCACTCACTTCATGAACGAGGCGGAGCGATGCGATCGCATGTCGATGATGCACGCGGGAAAAGTCCTTGCTCAGGGACCGCCCGCCAGCCTGGTCGAAGAAAGAAAGGCGAAGAACCTCGAGGACGCCTTTATCGGTTACCTTGAGGAAGCTGCTGAAAAATCCAAAGCAGCATCCACAGCAGCGGCTCCGTCGGCTGCGGCAACCGAAATCGAAGCGGCTCCTGCTCATGTCGACGAAGCCCCGAGCCGATTCAGCCTTGGTCGGGTGTGGGCCTTCACGCGCCGAGAAGCAGTCGAACTGCAACACGACTCGGTCCGACTGGCATTCGCGGTGCTCGGTCCGATTCTACTGATGATCGTCTTTGGTTACGGCATCTCGCTCGACGTAGACCATCTTCCTTTTGCAGTGTTGGATGCCGACGGAACTCGAGCAAGCCGTGACTATGTCGATAGCTTCCGCGGCTCCTATTACTTCGTCGAGAACTCTCCCATACCCAACTACTCCGAACTCGATCGGCGGCTGCGAAACGGCGAACTACGTCTCGCTCTCGAACTGCCTCCGGGGTTTCAGAAGGATTTGCAGCGCGGCCGGCAGCCGGACGTGAACGTCTATATCGATGCGGCTCAGCCATTTCGGGCCGAGACAGCGCGTGGCTATGTAGAAAGTGTCCATGACCAGTACCAGACCAGGTTACGCGAGTCGAAAGGACTTCCCCCGCCTTCCAAGCCGATAAAAGTCGAAGCACGCGCGCTTTACAATCAGGCGTTCAAAAGCATTTACGCGATGGTACCCGGCGACATCATGCTCCTTCTCATCCTGATTCCCAGCATGCTCACGGCTCTCAGCGTTGTTCGCGAAAAGGAACTCGGGTCAATCGCGAACTTTTATGCCGCTCCAGCAACCAGGCTGGAATTTCTTGCGGGCAAGCAGCTGCCCTACATTGGCGTGGCGCTGGTTCAGTTCGCGACTTTGGTCGCGTTGGCAATCTTGCTATTCCGTGTCCCCTTAAAGGGAAGCTGGGAGACGCTCGTCCTCGGCGGAGTGATCTATGTACTGGCCACCACAGGTTTTGGTCTGCTGATTTCGGTGTTCGCTCCTACGCAAACGGCAGCAATCTTTGCCGCCGCGATAATAACCATTCTTCCGGCAGTGCAGTTCTCTGGAATGTTTGTTCCGGTATCGTCGCTGAAAGGGGGAGCATGGTTCGCAGCGAGGATCTTCCCGAGCACCTACTTCCAGGCGATCAGTGTCGGGACGTTTACCAAGGCTCTGGGTTTTTCGTCTTTGTGGCGAGATATAGCCGCTCTTGCAGTTCTCGCCCTCATTTACTTCGGCACGTCCGTCTCGTTGCTGAAAAAGCAGGAGAACTAGGCGTTGCGGCATCTCCGGCACATCTTTCAGCTTGGCATCAAGGAGCTGCTCAGCCTTGCTCGCGATCCGGTCCTGCTCTTTCTGATCGCTTACTCGTTTACCTTCTCTGTTTACACGCCTGCGAAGAGCGCTGTCATGGATGTAATAAATGCCTCCGTCGCAGTCGTGGACGAAGATCATTCGACTGTCTCCCGGCAGATACGGGACTCACTGTTGCCGCCGCTGTTTCTCCCCGCGGCCGTCATACCGTTTGGCGAGATCAACCGTGTAATGGACGAGGGAAAATATACGTTCGTTATCGATATTCCGCCCAAGTTTCAGCACGACCTCACTAAGGGCGCAACACCTACCGTCGAAGTTATCACCGACGCGACCGCTATGAGCCAAGCGGGCAGGGGTCCTTCATATATTCAGAAAATCATCACCGCGGAAGCTGAGCCTTTCTGGGCCGGCAAGGGAAAGCGCGAAAATCAGGATCTGGTTCGGCTGGTGACCCGGGCGCGATTTAACCCAAACATGCAACAAAGCTGGTTTGTGGCGATCAACCAGATCATAAACAACATTTCCGTACTTGCAATTTTTCTTACGGGTGCCGCAGTCCTTCGTGAGCGCGAACATGGAACGATTGAGCATCTGCTGGTTATGCCTTTGAGCCCCTACGAGCTGATGTTCGCCAAGATTTGGGCCAATGGACTCGTCGTAGTTGTGGCCGTGATGGTTTCGCTTTTCCTGGTTGTAAAAGTAGCGATCGGAGTTCCTATCGCGGGTTCAATTCCACTCTTCATCGGCGGCCTCATCATTTATCTGTTTTCGGTCACAGCCCTCGGCGTCATGCTCGCAACCCTTGTTCGTTCCATGCCGCAATTCGGACTGTTAGCCTTTCCGGTTTTCATCGTCATGAGCCTCCTATCGGGTGGCCAGACGCCTCTCGAAAGCATGCCGATTGCGCTGCAAAAGTTCATGCAGTTTGTACCCTCGACACACTTCGTCAGTTTCTCTCAGGCGGTACTGTTCAGGAACGCGACTCCGGCGATGGTTTGGCCCGACATGACCAAGATGCTTTTGATCGGCGCCGCCTACACCATGTTCACGCTTTCGAGGTTCCGTAAGATGCTTGCGGCAATCCAATAGGGGTTTTCGGTGAATAAGCGCTCGTCAACAAGGTCTATAAGTCTGAGCTCAGTCGTGATTCTATCCGCCCTCCTGCTTCTGACGGGGTGCTCGCCGACAGCCGAACCCAAGGGTTTCTGGGGTAAACTATGGAAAATCGAAGTTGGACCCGACTACAAGCGACCTGATGCGGCGCCAGTACAAGAGTTTCGCTCTCAGATTGGTCCTGCCGAGAACGCGTCGCTGGCTGATTTGCCATGGTGGAGCGTCTTTAAGGACCCGCAGCTCCAGCAGCTGGTTGTTGAAGCCCTTGCACGCAACTACGACCTGCAGCTTGCAGTCGCTCGAGTTGATCAGGCTCGCTCGCTAGTCTGGGTAGCCGCCTCCCCGTTCTATCCACAAGCGGGCTATCAGGCGTTCGCCGGACGCGAGAGGATCTTCTTGCCTGTGGAAAACGGGAACGGCAATCTGACTTACAATGCTTTTGGTGCCCTGCTCAACGCGACCTGGGAGATAGATGTATGGGGCCGTATCCGACGGTCGACTGAAGCGGCACGCGCGAATTTGTTCGCTCAGGAAGATGTACGGCGCGGCGTGATGCTGACCCTGGTGAGCGACGTAGCCACTGGCTATTTCGGGCTATTGGAGCTGGATCGGGAGCTCGCTATTGCTCAAGAGAGCTCAACAACCTACAAAGAGACGCTTGATCTGTTCACGCAGCGCTTTCAGTTCGGCAGGGACAGCAAGCTACCGGTGGAGCGTGCGCAGGCCGCCTACGATTCGAGTATTGCCAACGTCGCGGCTTTGAAACGCGCGATCGCTCTGCAGGAAAATGCCCTCAGCATCCTTCTCGGCGCCTATCCGAAAGAAATCGAACGAGGGATCGAGTTGACCGGACAATCTGTGCCCGACTCCCCGCTCGGCTTGACTACCGATTTGCTTCAGCGGCGCCCCGATATCATGCAGGCCGAACAAACCATGATTGGCGCAAACGCCGAGATCGGTGTGGCAGTGGCCAACTTCTTCCCTCGCATAGGATTGACCGCCCTTTACGGCGGCCAGAGCGCGAACATCGGCGACGTTTTCGAATCAAGTTTCAGTATCTGGAACATCGCCGGAGGATTTGCCGGCCCTCTTTTCCAGGGTGGCCGATTGATCGAAAGCTACTACGCGCAGCAGGCTTTCTGGAACGGAACAATTGCTCAATACCAGCAAACGATTCTGGTCGCATTTCAGGAAGTATCGGATGCGCTGGTCGCAGAACAGACACTGGTCGATCAGCGCGCCGCTCTTGCGCATCAGGTCGGCGCGCTAAAAGAATCTGTCGACCTATCACTACTGCGTTACCGAGCGGGCCGGGCGAGCTATTTCGAGGTTCTGGAAGCTGAACAGTTGCTATTCCCGACCGAAGATGCACTTGCGCAAACGCAGCGTGATCAACTCCTTGCGTTTGTCAACCTCTACAAGGCGCTCGGCGGAGGATGGAACCTGAGCGACGTACAGTGGAGCCACCACGGTTAGCCACTATAGCCGCACGCGGTTTTCGATAGGAGTTAGCAATTGGAAGATAATCCCAAAGATAAACGCTCGAAACAACTGCGCGCGGCTGCTTCTTCGAACCTACCCAAGAAGCTGAAACGCAAAGATTTCGAAAAGCATCTTGCGAAACTCCAGGCCGAGCTCGTGAAACTACAGCACTGGGTCCAGCATAAAAAGCTGAAGGTCGTGGTGATTTTCGAAGGTCGCGATGCCGCCGGTAAGGGCGGCGTCATCAAGCGAATCACCGAAAGAGTCAGTCCTAGAGTCTTTCGACTCGTTGCACTTCCAGCACCTACAGAGCGCGAAAAGTCTCAGATGTACGTTCAGCGATACATTCGGCACATGCCGGCCGGAGGAGAGGTAGTCATCTTCGATCGTAGTTGGTACAACCGCGCGGGCGTGGAGAGAGTGATGGGGTTTTGCAGCGAAAATGATGTAACTCGCTTTCTTGAAATGTGTCCCACCTGGGAACGCACGATGATAGAGAATGGGATCATCCTTATAAAGTATTGGTTCGAAGTGAGCCAAAAGGAACAGACTAAACGTTTTCTGGGTCGTATCAACGACGGTCGGAAGGTATGGAAGCTCAGTCCTATGGACCTGGAATCTCACCGCCGATGGTACGATTACTCACGAGCAAGGGACGCCATGCTACTTGCCACGGATACTCCGTTCGCGCCGTGGTACATAGTCAACGCCGATGACAAAAAGCGCGCGCGTATTAACTGTATATCGCACCTCCTGAGTCTGATCCCTTACGAGAACGTCAAGCAGACGCCAGTAGAGCTTCCTAAGAGACAAAAGCCGCAGGGCTATGCAGAACCTAAGAATCGTCGGTACAACATTGTGCCGGAAGCGTTGAAATAGGACAGTCATTCCAAAGGAGAAAAGCATGACAGCGCGTAGAATTCTGTGGGTCTTGAGTTTGGTGATACTCGGATTTGCCATGAACCCAGCGATGCCTTTGGCGCGGGCCCAGGCAACTGCACCCGCACCCGCTTCAGCTGGTGACGCCGAAAGTCTACGCGCGGCTACTGTCTTAACGATTCATGGAACAGTAACCGCCGTCGACAAAGCCCAGAAGTTGGTGACCGTTCAAGTCCTTAGTGGCGAAAAATATACTCTGAAGGTAGATAACCCGGTCAACCTGGATGCAGCTAGCGTAGGGACGGGGGTCGTCGTGCGTTACTATGAAGCGGTTACGGTCCGGAAAAAGAAGGCTGGCGAGTCTCTGCCGGCTTTATCGGTAAGCGGCGGTGTTGTGACCGCAAAGGCGGGCGGAGCTCCTGGCGCTGTGGCCGAGGAGCATTTGAAAGCGGTTGTTTCAGTGGTACAAGTAGACAAAGCAAACGGAACGGTAACGATAAAAGGAGCGGATGGATCGGTCGAAACCGCGAAGGCGAATAATCCGAAAGTGCTGTCCCACCTGAAAGCCGGTGACGATCTGGTCATTACTGCCTCGCGCGCGACCGCGATTTCCTTGGACAAGGAAGCCGGGAAGTAAGCTTGCTGACAGGGCCTTCGAACTGATCCAAAAACAGTTCGAAGGCCGCACAGGTTTTGAGGATTCGCGCGACATCCCGAACGGGCCGGAACAGTAAAAGACGTTCTAGGCTTAGGGCGTGATCCTCGTGATCTTTGAGCCCTCGATGCCGATTCCACCCATCAGGCCCGACTGTCCGTAGATGAAAGCATAGACATCCGACCGCATGCTAGTGGTAGTCAGCGATCGCGCCATCCCTTCGTCAACCACGACTAGACTTGGTCCGGTACCTATAGCCCAGCCTCCACTCTTATTGAGGTACTCCACTGCTGAATCCGTCATGAAGAACAGCGCATATGCAAACTTCTTCACGCCGCCCTGAAAACCATACGAGGCGGCGCTGGTGCGGTAGTATGCCGCTGTCTGTGAACCTTTACGAAGAGCGCCGTACCCATATTGGGCCCCTACTATAAAGGCGCCTTTTCGTATGTCGGGAAAGACGAGTATTGCTTTTGCTTTCGCACCGAGCGCTCTTGCCGCGTCGTTTTGAGAATATAGTTGGTTCAGTGAAGCTGTTACTTTTCCATCGATTTCAGACGCACTTGGACCACTCAGCAGCCCCTGCGCAAACGCCCCGCTACCAAATAACACGCCGGCTAGAATTTGAACCAGGATAGCAGTCGCCAATCGTTTCATTATCATCTCGTCCTCCAAAGATCGATTCAACGGAATTGTGACTTACCGGTATGCAACCTGGAATCAGACCTTGGTCCGATAGAAACCCTCTTCGTATTTCGGCAAATATCGCGCTGAGCATTGATGCAGAACAGCCTTACTTCGCCCGAGCGCGGGGCTGAAATGACGGAAGGACAATTGACTCCATGAAAAAGGCGATGACGATCAGCTCTTTGTTCGCTCAGCACCGGCGTACTCCAGGAATCAGACTACTAGGCAGGCGCGAAGGCCGGTCTTTACCATTGATACTTGCAGTCGCGGTAATAGCGTCCACGACACCGATGCTGACTGGTTACTCGTTCGGCGCAGATCAACCTGCTTCTGTTTCGGCTGAACCCGGACCGCCTCCCGGGGCTGCTACCCCGAAAGAACTGGAGGAGCTGGTCTCGCCGATCGCACTATATCCTGACTTATTGGTCGCCCGAATCCTGGTGGCTTCGACCTATCCAGATCAAGTCGTGGAAGCCCATAAGTGGCTGCAGGAGAACTCGAAGCTTCCGCACGAACAACTGGCCGCTCAGGTGAATGCACAACCTTGGGACCCCAGCATCAAGTCGTTGGCACAGTTCTCTCCGGTTCTACAAACGATGAGCGACAGCTTGGCATGGACTTCGGCGCTCGGCGAAGCATACTACAACCAGCCTGACGACGTTATGGCGGCGATCCAGGCATTGCGCAGTCGAGCTGTGGAGGCTGGGACCCTGAAGAGCACCGCACAACAAAAAGTGGAAGTTCAACCCGCGCCGCCACCTGTAGCATCGGAAGGTGAGGCACAACCCGCTGCACAGCAACAAACAGTGATCATTCAGCCCGCTCAACAAGACGTTGTGTATGCGCCCCAATATGACCCCGCGACAGCCTACGGAGCTCCGGTGGCGGCACCCGTGGGATATACCGGGACCGAAGTGTTGGCGACTGGGTTGCTGGCGTTTGGAACCGGGATGGCTCTCGGTGCGCTGTTCAATGAGGATGACGATGACTGGGACTGCGGTTGGTCAGATGGCGGCGGCGGTTCGGTTCACTACAACAACAATGTCTACGTATCCAATTCGCCGGTCCCACCACGCGGCAACGGCAACTATCCAGCAAGACCTCCGGCTGCAAACCGTCCGGGTGGAGTAGGCGGGGCGGGCGGTGTGGGCGGTGTGGGCCGCCCTGGTGGAGTTGGCGGCGCGGGCGGAGTCGGCAGGCCGGGCGGAGTCGGCGGGGCAGGTGGAGTTGGCAGGCCGGGCGGTGTCGGCGGGGCGGGTGGTGTCGGTAGACCAGGGGGAGTTGGCAGGCCAGGCGGTGCCGGGGGTGTAGCGGGAGTTGGAGGGCGACCTCCTTCTGTCGGCGGGCCATCTACTCGGCCATACAATCCCAGCACGGCGAGGAAGTACGCGGCAAATAATCCGAACATAGCGAAACCTACCTTCCCGAAGGCGGACGCCCTTCCGAACAGTTCCGCGCTTGGCAATTCGCAGCGGAATCCGGGGCAAAATCGGCCGGCCCAAGCATCGACGCGTCCAGCGCAGCCGGCCAATCGGATGGCATCCAACGGACCGGCGACTGCGAATCGCGCCAACAATCAGCAGCGAGGATTTGGTGGCGGAGCGGATACGAGAGGCGGACGCAATGGTGCATTTGGTGGCTATCAACCTGGAGGACGAACTCAAGCCTCGAGCAACCGGGGAAGGTCTAGCTTGGGCGGAGGCGGATTCGGTGGCCGCGGCGGAGGAGGCGGCGGCGGCCGAGGTGGCGGTGGTGGCCGAGGTGGTCGAGGCGGTGGTGGCGGCGGCGGAGGCGGCGGGCGACGACGCTAGTTGGCGATTCGGTCCGCTCCTGAGGATCCTTCGCAATCGGAACGTGTTAAAGGAACCGCGAACCAACAGAGATTAACGATGCTCAAGATCATGAATTCTACTATGGCCAACAGATACAGACATATAGGTGCGATCGCGGCGCTCGCTTGCAGCTTCCTGGCTCTCTCAAGCGCGGCAGCCAAGTCGGCTGAGCAGCAAGTGTTTCCATCTGGGGCGGCAGCAGCGAAGGCCCTTGTCGCGGCGGCACGTACGGACGATATGAGCGCTCTTTCTTCGATTCTAGGCCCGGACGCAAAAGAGATCCTCTCATCGGGCGATCCGGTTGCCGACAACAATGCGCGAGACACTATTGTTGAAAAGTACGGTGAGATGCATCGGTTTGCTTATGATGAGAAAGGTCGAGTGATCTTGTATCTCGGAGCCGACAACTGGCCTTTCCCGATTCCGCTGGTGAAGAAGGGCGATGGATGGGTATACGACACGGCAGCCGGTAAAAGGGAGCTACTCTACCGTCGGATTGGACGCAACGAGCTCTTTACTATCGATGTCCTGGCAGACCTTGCTGAGGCGCAAGAGGAATACGCAAGCGAGACCCAAGATGACGGGGGCGTCAAACAATTTGCCCAGAAGATCCAGAGCGACCCGGGCAAACACAATGGCTTATATTGGCCGGTTAGCTCCGGCGAAGATGTGAGTCCGATCGGACCTCTGATGGCGGATGCTACTGGAGAGGGCTACAAGACGGGGGCAGCTTCGCCAATTCCTTTTCACGGCTACTACTACAGAATCCTCACCCGCCAGGGTAAAACTGCTCCGGGTGGTGCTAAAGACTATCTTGTGGATGGAAAAATGACGCAAGGCTTTGCCTTCATTGCCTATCCAGCCAACTACCGCGCGTCAGGCGTCATGACATTTATGATCAATCAGGACGGCGTTATCGTTCAGAAAGACCTTGGCACAGACACAGCCAAGGTGGTCAACGGAATAACCGAATACAATCCCGACGCGACGTGGGACGAAGTGGACGATTAAACTGTTTCAGCCAAGCCGAGAGACTGCACCTCGCCAATCGACTGAAGCGATTCGCCGTAGCATAGGCGGAGCGACTAGTTGCTAAGACGTACGTCGCTGAGAAGCACTGATCTCCTCGCTGGCGTTGCAGTCGCCGCAGTCGAAATTCCAACCGCGCTCGCCTACGCTGAGTTGGCGGGATTTCCTCCAGTCGTTGGGCTCTATGCTAGTATCCTTCCATTAATCCCGTATGCAATCGTCGGCTCGTCGCCACAGCTCATCGTAGGTCCTGACGCGGCGACCTGCGCTTTGGTTGCAGCGGCGCTCGAACCCTTGGCCAATGGAAACCCGCATCACTATCTAGACCTCTCGATCACGCTATCGATTCTGGTTGGGGCACTGTGCATAGTCGGTGGGCTGCTACGTCTAGGTGCGATCTCGAATTTTCTCTCGCGTCCAGTCCTTGTCGGCTTTCTCAACGGAATGGCGTTGACCATCGTCAGCGGTCAGTTAGGAAAGCTATGCGGGTTTGCAGTGCGCACCGACACGGGGTTCTTTTTGCGGATTACAGATTTTGTCTCGAAGCTTCCACGGACCCATTTCCCGACTTTGATTGTAGGGACTTTCACGCTTGTGCTTATCTACCTGATGGGGAAGCTCATTCCTCGCCTGCCGAGCGCACTGGTCGGAGTTTGCGGCGGAATTGCGATGATGGCCTTGTTGGACCTGGAGAAATGGGCGGTAACAACATTGGGCGCAGTTCCGGCAGGATTCTTATGGCCTCACTTGCCGGCCAGTTTTATTTCTGATGCGGTCCAATTGCTACCGGATGCGGCAGGCATCGTCTTGATTTGCTTCTGCGGATCAATGGTAACTGCAAAGAGCTTTGCCGTAAAAAACGGGTACGAAGTCGCGGCAGACCGCGAATTCATCGCACTCGGTCTGGCAAACATTACTTCCGGTCTTTCAAGCGGCTTCGCGATTGCAGGTACGGATTCGCGCACGGCGATTAACGATATTACCGGCGGTCGGTCGCAGGTAAGCGGGCTGGCGGCTGCCCTCGTTATGGGATTGGTCCTTACATTCTTTACCGGCCCGCTCGCATATATCCCGACCGCATCGCTAGGCGCTGTGCTGGTCCTGGCTGGTGCATCGCTTTTCGATTTTGAAAGTGTCTGGAAAATACGCGATATTAGCCGATCGGAATTTGCGCTTTCCCTCATCGCTACATTGGGTGTCGCGACAATCGGAGTCTTACCTGGAATCGCCATAACTGTGATCTTGAGCCTCATTCTTCTCATAAGGCGCGCTTCCAGCCCGTACGATGCGATCCTCGGGCAAGTTCCCGGCGTCGATGGATTTACCGATATAAGCGAATACCCCGACGCGCAAACAATCCCAGGGCTCCTGGTCTATCGTTTCGACGCGGCGCTTTTGTTCTTCAATGCTGATTACTTCAAAAAGCGCGTGCGTGAGGTAATAGCTCTGTCCGTTCATTCGCTGCACCTTTTTGTCTTCGATATGGAGGCGATCAATGTAATCGACATGACCGGTCTGGAGGCGTTGGAGGAGATTCGGTCAGAGCTAGCCACAAAAGGAATTGCGCTCTCAGTTGCACGAGCGAAGATCCAGATTCGGGAAAAGCTGAGCCGCTCGGGTTTCGAGGAGCGATTTGGCGTCGCGAACTTTCATCCGTCAGTGCGAAGCGCGGTTCAGTCCGGATTGAATTCACTCGCAGGGATGAGCGAGAGCCACCCGCAGGAAGCGGGCTCCAACTGAAGGTGAATTCGCATGACTAGCTTCTCAATTAGTGCTGTTTGCGACATTTGTTGCTCGGAAGCCGGCCGAGGAGTTTCATGTCATATCGACGAACAATGTTGAAGCATTCTGTTTCGGTGAGCTTTCTCTTCCTCTTTCTAATGAGTAGCGGTTTTGCGTGGGGTCAAGCGTTGCCGCGCGATGAGCAACAATTTTGCAGCGCCTTTCCAACTTTTCGAGAAGCGCTGAAACAAGCTCACGCGAACTCAGCGCGCGATTCGCCTCATCAGCAGCGGCAACTGAGACAAGCTGTGTCCGCTGCAGCAAAAGACTTTAAGCGAAGTGCCGGGTGGAAGAGTTCCAGTCAGCCAGCGAAGGGATGGGTTGGTGACTTGCACTCAATTGCTGAAACCACCGCCTGGGGCCATCACGTGGGCGCTTCCGTAAAGCTGCCGTGCGGAGATGTCATTGTCGGAGTTCCCGAGTTGGCTGTCCGCCGGTGGTCTGTATCAAGCGTTGATCCGATAGCGACGAGTTGCGCCCCAGCGGATCCATACATTGCCTCGGATGTATCTTCTTTTGCAAATCTCAGCAGACTCAGCGTCGGGCAGAGAGTCACCTTCGCCGGTCGATTTTGTGCGATTCCCGATTCCGTGAATGACGACGTGATCTACTTTGTCTTTTCGAAAATGTCTCCAATTCGGTAGCCTGTGCGGCGATCCCGCGAGTGTTGGAATGCTCCTTTGACCAACGCTGTTGGCATTGGGCTACAACCTGCTCGAACAATGGATCGCGCGGATCTCGAGGACGTAGCGCCGCTGATTGCACAGAAGGCTTTATGTGCCGAGTCTGGCTCTGAGCACTAACTGGCACAACTGGACCTAGGTCCTACAGACAAAGGTCGTAGGACCTTCTTCCCATACGACGAAGCGTATCGGACTTTGGTCCGATTTACGCGAGAGCCAAACCGAAGCAAGCTAGGTCGCAAGCAGATGTTAAAACTACCAACAGGGTAGAGAGTTTCTCCAATGGTCCAAGCTAACATCGGGATAAAGAGACTCAACAGCGCAAACGGAGAAGAAGATGAATAAGAAAGTGCGAGGAATGGTAGTAGCAGTCGGATTTGTGGTGGCACTGGCCACGGGTGCTTCGTCGGCTTGGAGCCAGGAGGCAGCCAGCGGCGGCGGCGGCGGAGCTGCCGTTCGCGCAGGCTACCTGACCTGTCACGTCGATGCCGGATGGGGATTTATTTTTGGTTCCTCGCGCAAATTGGATTGCGCCTATGCGCTGCAGCCTGGATATACGGAGTATTACCTCGGCTCGATAACTAAATTTGGCGCCGACATTGGCTACCTGCAGTCGGGCGTAATCATATGGGCGGTTCTGGCTCCAACTACAAACCTTGGCCAAGGCGCACTAGCGGGCCACTACGGCGGAGCGACGGCTAGTGCAGCACTCGGAGTTGGAGCTGGTGCGAACGTTCTGGTCGGTGGCTTCAAAAGCTCGATCGCGTTGCAGCCCGTCTCGATCGAGGGACAGAACGGCTTGAACGTAGCTGCCGGCGTTGCGTCCATGAACCTGACCTTCAACAAAGAGAAGCCGGCGAAAAGTACTCCTTAAGTCGGTCTTAGATCGGCCCGAAATAGAAGCAAGGTATAGCTATAGCTACCTTATGCTTTCGACGAAGCGGGCCGGCAATGTGAAATTTCATGACCTCGAGGGAGGTCAACGCAAGCTTGGCGCCAGTACAATTTCGGCGATGGAGCCCAGCGGCGTCGGACGAAATGCAAAAGGCTCGACGCAGAATCGACGCATGGAACCGATGCTGGCCGGTTCGGGCAACTGTACTAAGCGCCCTCACTGTCAATGGGAGAGCCAAAGTACATCAACAGGCTGGAGTATGAGTCCAATTTCTTTGCCGCGCTGAAATTTGTGGCCAAACCGTAAATGGAGCAGGACTCGTTGGCGGAGAGGGGGGGATTCGAACCCCCGAGACCCTTTCGAGTCTACACGCGTTCCAGGCGTGCGCCTTAAACCGGGCTCGGCCACCTCTCCGCGCGCGCTTGCGATTATGCATCACCCAAACCCGCGGGGCCAGTTGATCACCAGCGGACGCGCTTGATTGCGCCGCACCCGCCAACTAAGAACTCATGAGGAGCCAGTCGCACAGGCTGCTCACTACTGGAGAACGTTTCTATGCTGCATACCCCGATATGCGACTACTTTGGAATCAAATATCCGATTCTGCTCGCCGGCATGGGCGGAGTCGCGATGCACAAGCTGGTCGCCGCGGTTTCCAACGCCGGTGGCCTCGGTGTCATCGGCGCCGCGTCGCTGAGCCCCGACGATCTGCGCACGGAAATCCGCAAGACTCGCGATCTGACCGATAAGCCGTTCGCCGTCGATTTACTCGCGCCGATTCCAGATATGATGCGCCCGCACGTGCCCGTGATGATCGAAGAAAAAGTCAAAGTCTTCGTCGCCGGACTCTCGGTACCGCAGGAATTCGTCAAAGTGATGCACGACAACGGGATGAAGATCGTCGTGATGTGCGGCAAGGTGCATCACGGCGTCAAGTCGCAGGATGCCGGCGCCGACGTGGTCGTCGCGCAGGGCACCGAGGCCGGCGGACATACCGGCGAGATCGGGATGCTCTCGCTGGTGCCGCAAATGATCGACGCGGTGAAGCTGCCGGTGCTGGCGGCAGGAGGAATCGCGGACGGACGACAAATCGCGGCGGCGCTCACAGTCGGAGCGCAGGGCGTCGTGATCGGTACGCGGTTTATCGCGACCCCCGAAGCGCAGGCCGCGCAGGGCTATCGCGAGGCGATCGTCAAAGCGCACGAGGATTCCACCTTGCGCACGCGCGCATACACCGGCAAGACCTGTCGCGTCATCCGCACCGAGTATGCGCTCGAATGGGAGAAGGACCCGTCGAAGATTCAACCGTTCCCAATGCAGGCGCAGATTTCGTCGCGCAACGGCGTGATGAACTACACGGGACGCGGCGGCGCCGACGTCGATCCAAATCGCACTTTCATGCCGACCGGACAGGGCGCCGGACTGATCCACGAGATCAAGCCGGCCGCCGAAGTGTTCGCCGACCTGCTGCGCGAGACTGAGGCGGCGCTGCAGAAGGCACAGCAATTGATGTCGGGCGACCCCGTGCGCCAGCATTCCGCGGCACCGCCGCGCTAGCAGTAACACGCAACCGCTTGGTTTCCTTCGCCCGTCCTCTTATTCCCTCGCCCCACGTGGGGAGAGGGTTAGGGTGAGGGACAACTGTGCGGCGCGATTGTCTGATGCGCCGCACATTCTGACGCGGTCGCAAAATTTAGGAATTTTTCGGTCCCTCACCCGCCGCGCGCGGAAGCACGCCGGCGGGGCCTCCCCCTCGTGGGGCGAGGCAAATTAGCGATCACACGCCGCGCGGGATGCCGGGCCAGATCTGCTTATGCATTTGCAATTGCATCCGCGCCGGCAATCGATCCTCGAGTATCCACGACGCGAGCGCTGCCGGCTCCATTTGCCCGAATACTGGACTCAACAGTAACGCGCCCGCGCGTCGCGCGAGGTCGCGCGTGATGATCGCATCGCGCGCCCATTCGTAATCTGCGCGATCCGCGACTACAAATTTGATTTCGTCGCGCATTGTCAGATGGTCGAGATTGCTCCACAGGTTCTTTTCGCATTCGCCGCTGCCCGGACATTTGAGGTCCATGATCTTGATGACGCGTGGATCGAGCCGGCCGACGTCAACCGCTCCCGACGTTTCGATCATCACGGTTGCGCCCGTTTCAAGCATCGCCTCAGTCAGCGGATACACGCCTTCCTGCAGCAGCGGTTCGCCTCCCGTCACCTCGACCAGGTCGCATCGGTAGCCGCTGATAATTTCGGCAACCTCGGCAATCGGCATTCGCTTGCCTTCGTAGAATGCGTACTCGGTGTCGCACCATTTGCATCGCAGGTTGCATCCGGTGAGCCGCACGAAAACGCACGGACGGCCCGCGTGCGTGGATTCGCCCTGGATGCTGTAAAAAATCTCGTTGATGTGGAGGCGTTCGGAAATCATTGTTTTCGGGAAAATGTTTCCGACGTTCGTGCAGCGTCGCGCGCTTCCTCGATCACGACGCGCAACGCCACGTCATGCTCAGCCGCGATTCGCCGGCAGTCATCATATTCAGGCGAGATGGTCGTCGGCGCGCCGCCATTTGCGCTCGATATCTTGACGCGAACCTTGCCCCATCGCGTCTCGACCTCGCGAATCTCGCGACGCAATTTCAGCCGCTCGACAGCGTGAAACCGCAATCCGATAGTCGAAGTTTCCGCAAAAATAATCTCCGCCAGCGCGTCGCGATTCGCGGCTTCTGCGATCACGCCCAACGTCACCGCGGGCCGGCTCTTCTTCATCATCGTCGGCGTGAGCGTTACGTCGCGGGCACCCGCGTCGAACAGGCGCTGCATCAGATGATCGTAGATTTGCGGACTAAGGTCGTCGATATTCGCGGAGATCTCGATCATCTCGTCGCTGTCGAGCGCGATGCGCTCGCGCCCGAGCATCAGGCGCAGCACGTTGGGGCGATCTTCAAGCTCGCGCGAGCCCGCGCCGTAGCCGATTTTCTCGACTTCAAACGCGAGCGGCATTGCTGCGGGACGCGCGAGCGCTCGAATCACCGCAGCGCCCGTCGGCGTGACCATCTCGTGCGCGCCATCGCCGATTTTGAGAGGGAAACCCTTGAGCAGTTCCGCAGTAGCCGGTGCGGGTACTGGAATAACGCCGTGTTGCGAGCGCGCGAATCCGTTGCCCGTCGGGAGCGGCGACACGATCACGTCGCCGACGCCGAGATGCTCGAGGCCCCATGCCGTGCCGACTATATCAATGATCGAATCGACCGCGCCGACTTCGTGAAAGTGAACGCGGTCGGGTGTCGTGTTGTGAATCTTCGCCTCGGCTTGCGCGAGCACTTCGAAGATCGAAATTGCACGACTCCTGACCGAAGCGGCGAGCTGCGATGCGTCTATCAGCGCACGGATCTCACCGAAGTGACGCTCGGTTTGTGGCTCCGTCACCTCGACATCGAACTTGAGCGCTGAAATTCCACTCAAAATTTTTCGCCGCGTCGACAGACGATAACCCGCAATCGGCATCGACTTGATCGCGTGCTCGAACTCGCCAAACTCAGCGCCGCAATCGAGGATTGCGCCGACGATCATATCGCCGCTCAGGCCCGAGAACGCGTCGAAGTAAGCTGTTTTCATCGCGCAATCTTTACATGGTAGCAGGGCGTCTATAGAATCAAAAACTCGGTTCGCAGCGGATTGTTCAACCGTGAGGCAAAGAGACCTCAAGCTCTTTCGAAAACTGCTCGAAGGCCGCAAACGCGACATTCTCCAGGAAGCGGAGCGCGCTGTCGGCACCATGAATCACGAGTCGGACGAGGCCCCGGCCGATCCGACCGATCGCGCCGCGCTCGAATCGGATCGCAATTTCCTGCTGCGGATGCGCGATCGCGAGCGCAAGCTGCTCACCAAGATCAGCGAGGCGTTCGAGCGAATCGACGACGGCTCCTACGGGCGATGCGAGGAGTGCGGCGGCGAAATCGGAATCGAGCGGCTGAGGGCGCGCCCCGTCACCACCCTTTGCATCGCATGCAAGTCCGCGCAGGAAGTTCGCGAGTCGAAAATCTGACATACCTGCAACCCGGAAAATCGCACTGCTATGAAAGTTAGAAAAGCGGTCATCCTCGCGGCCGGCATGGGCACCCGGATGCTCCCGTCGTCGAAGGTGATCCCCAAAGAAATTTTGCCGGTGGTTGATACGCCGGCAATCCAGGTCGTTATCGAAGAGGCGATCGCGTCGGGCATCTCCGAGATCGTGATTGTGATTAGCCCCGGCAAGACCACGGTCGTCGAACACTTCAAGCCGAACATCGAGCTCGAGCGCCATCTCGAAGAGCGCGGCAAACGCGACCTCCTGGAACTCATCCGGCAGACCAACCATCCCGCAAAGATCATCGTCGCCGAACAGCGGCATCCGCTTGGCCTCGGCCATGCGGTGTTGCAAGCGCGCGAGGCGGTCGGCGATGAACCATTTGCCGTGATGCTCCCCGACGACATTTTCGATTGCCCGCGGCCATGCCTGCGCCAGCTGCTCGACGTAGCCGAGACGCGCGACGCGCCGGTGGTCGCGCTGCTCAAGGTCGCGCGCAGCGAGATCTCGAAGTACGGGATCGTCGATGCGAAAGCCGTCGGCGAGCGGACTTACGAGCTGCGCGGAATGGTCGAGAAGCCGGCGCCCGAAAAAGCGCCGAGCGAATTCGCGATCATGGGACGATATGTACTAACGCCCGACATTTTCGAATTGCTCGCGGCGGGCAAGCCGGGCGCCGGCGGCGAAATCCAGTTGACCGACGCGCTGATGGCGCTGACCGCGCGCCGCAAGATTTACGGCTACGAGTTCGAGGGCATCCGCTACGATCTGGGAGATCGCGTCGGCTTCATCTCGGCGCAAATCGGCTTCGGGTTGAAGCGGCCTGATCTCGCCGACCGGTTGCGAGCGTATCTGAAGTCGGTTATCTCACAATAGTAACCGCGTCTCGCCACAGGATGGGGCAGTAGCTCAGCTGGGAGAGCACTACGTTCGCAACGTAGGGGTCGAGGGTTCAAATCCCTTCTGCTCCACATTTCAGTCTCCAGATTTTTGGAGATGTCAGAGAATCGATCGAAATCCGCGCGAGTGCGCGCGATTCGTGATCGCGCGCGGACCCAGAGAGCGCTTGGGTCGGAGCAAATCGCCAGAATCGGGCAAAACCTATCCGGGCGCGATTTTGCCAGGTCCGCGGATCATCGCTTTAGATTCACCTGCCTCACTTTCCACACGCAGCAAATGAATCCGCCGGGGCGATTGCAGGAAGCCTTAGTGCGCAGCGACATTCCGGGCTAGCGATCAATTTGCGCGGAGCCGCTTACTCAGCAAGTAGTGAGTGTGGCCGACCGGATGATCCTCGAGCGTGCCGAACACAGTATAGCCGAGTTTTTCGTAGAACGGCCGCGCCTGGAAGCTCGCCGTATCCAAGTGAGCGCCTGTGCAGCCGCGTTCGATCGCGTGCTGCTCGGCGGCAGCTAGCATTCGCTGACCGTTATCCTGCCCGCGAAGAGGTCGATCGACCCAGAGGACGTCGAGGAAGTACCAGTCACCCCAGATGTTGCCGAGCGCGCCGCCGACAATCTCGCCATCGTCGTTTTGCAGGAAGAAGTGTGCCGCTGACCACATCTCTTCCGGCAGACCGATTGCCGCGATCGCGTGCGTTCGGACACCGCGGTGAACTATCTCTTGAACTTCCTTCGATGCATATGGTTCGAAGGTGATTGCCGCGTCCGGGGACGGACGAAGCAAATTTGCTTCCGAGTACCATTTGCTCATGTGGAATCGATCGTGGCCTTTGATCGGATGATCGTTGAGCGCCCCGTAGACGCGATAGCCGAGTTTTTCGTATAGCGGCCGTGCCTCGAAGCTGCCGGTCTGGAGAAACGAGGCCACGCATCCTTTCAATCGCGCGTACTCTTCGGCCGCTGCTATCAACTGGATTCCGAGCCCGCGCCCGCGCAGAGCTCGTTCAACCCACAGCGATCCGACGTGCAGCCATTGCCCCCAGAGGCTGCCATAGAGGCCGCCCCGCACGTGGTTCCCCGCTTCCCTGATTACGAAACAGACCGGGTAATATTCGACGATACCGGTGGCCGTGGTGTTATGGCGTTCCAGCCCGCGCCCGACGATTTCGAACCACTCTTTCGGCGGATTCGCGTTCACGATTACCTTGGGCGGATTCATGAAAGCCCTCCTTGCGCGATTTGTGGGATGATGAACCGGCGATTCTAGCGCTTTCGGGCGGGCAGAACATGCTGCGGATTCGCATCGAGACCAGGATCCAACCCTGAGATTTTCGTCATGACAACAATCTCAGGCTCGGCTGGCGGTTGGCGGTATCAATCGGCCGATGCTGCTACGCGAATGCCAGATCGGCGAGCCAATCGCGGAATTGATCGATCCAGCGGTCGGACGGCATTCCCTGCTTCGCCATGCCGAACCCGTGGTTGCCGCGCCGGTAGATGTGCAGTTCAGCTGAACGTCCGGCGTCGGTCCAGTCGGAATAGAGACCCTCGACAACGCGATACAGCAGGACATCGTTCTGGGCGATGCAGGTGAACAGCGGCGGCGCATCCTTAGGTACGGGCCTTCCCAACGTTTCGCCGCCATAGATCGCCGCGATAAAGGCGAGCGCTGCAGCGCGTGGATCGACCGCCATATCGACCACCAGAAACGCGCCAGCCGAGAATCCAATCATGCCGACCTTGGCCGGATCGACGTCCCATTCCCTGG
Source organism: uncultured delta proteobacterium (assembly GCA_963794325.1). Taxonomy (GTDB): domain Bacteria; phylum Desulfobacterota; class Binatia; order Binatales; family Binataceae; genus Binatus. The sequence goes on from CAWCDG010000004.1 coordinate 1,384,719, forward strand.
CACGCTCGCGCACGATTGCGATCGCGCGGCGCCCGTCATCGGCGGCGGCCGCACGCGCATCGCTGAACGATTTGGCCGGCACGATGTCGCTCATGGCGCGGAAGGCAGTCTTTCCTTTGCGGGTCGAGTCGATCCGCGCAAAGAGCTGCGTCATCTCGGCGTCGTAGTCCGCTTGCGCCGCGGGCGTGGCTCGCACGCGATATTTCAGAAGAAACGCTGTATAGCCATGCGCCGCGAGCCAGTGCGCGACATCGACCCCTTCGTGCTCCCATGCCAGGATGCGCCAGCCGCCACCCGGGCACACGATCACGCCGATGCCGTTCGGCTTGCCGTTCGTGGGCCTATAAACGGTGAGTGTCGGATCGGACACATTGCGAAGCATCGCCGCGTCGCCCACGGTGCCCACTGGTCCGCGGAACTCTCCCTCAGCGCCCACACCCTCCAGCTTCGTCGGTGGTCCATCGGGCCAGAGGCGGATGATGTCTCCGGGCAGCGACGTCACGGGCTTCAATCCAATTTGAAAATTCCTCTCGTAGCTCATTTTCTGTCGCAACCTCTACCTTGCAGCTTGAGTACGCGGAGTATGGCCCATCCTCAAAAAAAGGAAAGACGAGTAGCAACTCCGCAGTGCTACAAGCACAGTTTGATTTGCCGAACGTGGCGGCCTGGCCGAGAGTGCATCGCTAGGCGCGATCGTGTCCCATCTGCCAATTCAGCTCTTGGCGCGATTTACCTGGGTCCGCGTATCATCGCCTTTGGATTCGCCTCACCCTCGTAACTGTATTCCGCGGACCAAAGGCGCTCGGAGGTCGCTACTTGTCGCGGCCTTTTAGCGAAACCACGCCGCCGCGCGGCTTAACGGACTCGGCATTGGTGGTCACCGTAAGGGTCCCTGCATCGGGAGGTCGTCTCCCAGTGCTGCCTTCTGGAATTGGCGCAAACTTTATCCGGACTTTGCAGGACATTCCCGGTGCAAGCGATTCCCCTTCCGCGCACCTGTTCGGAGCGGTTCCATCGGTTGAAAAATTGCCGCCATTGATTGCGATGCTCACGATCAAGATTGGTAGCTTGTTCGATTTCTTCGCCTTGACCTTCACCGACCGTTCAGTCGTCGAACCAGCCGAATGCTTGCCAAACGAAACCTTGCTCGGCACGATCGCGAGCGTATCGGGAACTGGCGTCGCCGTAGAGTGCCGTGGCGGTCGGACTCATTGTCGCGGTCGGAGTAATCGTTGCTGTCGGGGTCGGACTGATTGTCGGTGTCGGGATCGGCCCCGGAATCAGGTCAAGTTCGGCGACAAAGGCGTTGGCACCCGAACTCCGGAGCGGCAGATGGCGTTGTTGACTGTCTGGAAGGCGCCCGGGGTAGTGGGGAAGTCGCCGGAAAAGGCAGTACCGGTCACATATGCATCGCCTGCGGAACCGACCGCGATGCTGTGACCTAGTCGCCGCCTAATCCGGATGGGCCACTGCTGCCACCCAGATAGGTCGAATAGACCAGCGATGCGCTGCCAGACGCCGATGGATTCAGCTTGGCCACGAAGGCGTTTGGTCGCCGTTCGTGACCGCATTGTTGGCAGTTTGGAACGCGCCCGGCGTGGTGGGAAACGGGATGCACGTGCCGGTTCCAACTCCAGTGCAACAAGGGGCAGGGTTTATTTCGATGCATTGGGCATTCGAGGTTGAAAGGGTGAGTCCGGTCACATAAGCGTCGCCTGCGGAGTCGATGGCGATGCCAGAGCTGTAGTCAGCCTCCGCTTCCGCCCAGATAAGTCGAGTAAACCAGCGCCGAGCCAGCGGCATTCAGTTCTGTCACGAAGGCGTTGCCGAAACTGAGGGTTCGAATATGCATTGTTAACGGCTTGGAACGCGCCCGGCGGTGGTGGGAAAAGGGATGCAGGTGCCGGTTCCCGGCCCGGTGCAACACGCCTCGTACAAGCCACTGCTGGTCACACCACTGCCGCCGCAATTTGCGTTGGAGATAGAATAAGCAGTGCCTGTCACATAAGCGCGCCTTCGGAATCGACCGCGATGCCAGTGGCCCTGTCGCCGAAGCTTTCGACGCCAGGGTAATTGATGCCGCCGCCGCCGAGATAGGTCGAATAGACGAGCGATGCGACGCCCGCCGCCGACGGATTAAGTTTCGCCACGAAGGAGTTGACGGCGCCCGCCGCGCCATTGTTCACGGTCTGGAAGGCGCCTGAAGTGATGGGGAAGTCAGCTCCAGCTACTCCCGGTACGTAAGCGTTGCCGGCGGAATCGACCGCGATGCCGGCGGCGCCGGCACCCTCCGCTCCCGCCTAGATAGGTCGAATAGAGCAAGGACGCTGCTCCCGACGCGGATGGATCCAGCTTTGCCATGAAGACGTTAATGCCTCCTGGGGCGTTGTTAATGGTCTGGTACGCTCCAGGTGTGGTGGGAAACGGGATGCAGGTGCCGGTTCCGGGCCCGGTGCAGCAATCGAAGGGTACCCCGTCACCGCCGCAGCTCGAGTTGGTGATCGCCAGCGTGCTGCCCGTTACATAGGCGTCGCCGGAGGCATCGACGGCGATGCCGTACAGCTCACCTAATGCGTAAAAGATTTATCCACCCTGATATCCACCCAAATAGGTGGAATACAGCAGCGAGGAGCCGGTTGGATTCAGCACCGTTACGAAGGCGTTGCTGCCGACGAGGGTGCCTGCGGAATTGTTAACGGTCTGGAACGCGCCCGAGGTGGTGGGAAAGTCGGTCGAGTCTGTCGTTCCCGTCACATAAGCATCGCCGGAGGAGTCGACCGCGATGGCCCCGCCCTGGTCGGCGTCGCTCCCGCCCAGGTAGGTTGAGTACACCAGCGACGCTTCGCCCGACGCCGACGGATTCAACTTCGCCACAAAGGCGGTGTAGTTGGGGTTCGGTACGGCTGTCTGGAATGCGCCCGAGGTGGTGGGGAAGTCGGCTGAAAAAGCGGTCCCCGTCACATAGGCGTTGCCGCCGGAATCGACCGCGATCCCAAGCCCTTGGTCAGTCTGGTTCCCGCCCAGGTAGGTCGAATATACCAGCCCCGGATCGATGTAGAGCGCGCGATGGCGATCGTAGTTCGCCAACTCGAAGCCGATCGCATCCTTGCCACGCATGACGACGCGCCCCTGGAGCTTCTCGCGCTTGCGATCGCGCTCCTGGTAGATCGCGGGGAGATGCTGGACGAGTTGGCCGCCATCCGGGAGCGTCGCAACCAGATCGCTCTGCGCCCTTTAGCAGCAGCTTTTTCGCTCCTTCAAAACGCAAGGTGATCGCCTTCGGGTCCGTTCCCGGCGCCACGATAAAGTCGTATTCAAGTTGGCCTTGACCTGTGCCGTAGTAAACAACGTCAATCCCTGGATAAACATCGCGATAGCGGACCCGCGCGTAGGTCGGGATGTTCGTGCGCCATTTTTTCGGATCGTTGCCGATGAAATAGTTGGTCTTGCCCAGCAGTTGCTCGAGGCCTTCGAACTTCGCGTGAGGGTTCCCGCCAACCAACTTGATGCGCACCACTTGTGTTTCGACCGGCTCGGGCTTTGCCCCGCGCTTTCCTGTCAGCGTCCCGGTCGGGGCTCCGTTGCTCTCCTTGCGAAGCGCAAGGACCGCTCCCGACTGGGTGAGAAACAGCGCGTAACCGGGGCGGCGCGAGAGGAATTTTACACGCTCATCGGTCTGGCCCTCATTCAGTTCAAAACTGAGCGGAACCTTATCGTAGAGATTCACCGGGCGAAGCCTGGCGTTGGGGACTGCTTTATGTTCGGCTGTCGCCGCGCCGCTAGACCGCGGCGCTGAGGCAATCGCGAGCATGCTAGCGCCCGACAGAGCTAGCGCAGCAATTGCCGCTCTTCTCACCCCTTGAAACATCCTGCTTCGCCGACAAAATCAGGCGATTAGATCGGCTGGATCACCCCCTGTTCGAGCGGAGCATGGCAAACGATAGGCTCGAGCGCAAACCTGGTTCCGTCGCAGGCACGTTTGGGTTTCTGGGTCCTATGAATGGATCGACGTGCGTCCGGAACGGCTGATGCTACTACGCGAATGCCAGATCTGCGAGCCAATCGCGTTGGCTCGTCGAGAGATTGGCGCGCAGCGCGTCCGTTCCCTTAAGAAGGGGAATCGGGAAGGAAGCGCCAAGTGGCGTCGCCCCGGAGCGCGCGCAAGCCTGGATAAAAATCCGGCTGGCGAGAGCACCATAGCCAGCCCGTAGGCTCACGCCCATAGAGCGTCAGCCAAGGTCTATTTCTTTCTACTGAATCAATGCAGTCCAGACGGCGTCACTACTGCTGCATCAACATCGCTTTGTGGAACATCTTCACCCTTCTTAAGTTTGGCCATCAAGCCATTGATCTGTTTGATTTGGCGATCCAAATCAGCCTGCGCATGAGGGTCTTGTGAAGAGTGCTTGCGCATTGTCCGAAAGCGTTTCTTGGCGTCTGCCAGCGTTTTCATGGCTGAGTCCTTGTCTGCCATCTGGGTGCTCGCGGAGCTGCTCGCCGCTGCCTCTGGAGCGGGTTGCGCAAATGACACTCCGAATTGGATGGGAATGATCGTCCCTGCCATTACTATCAACGCTACAATCGCGGGCTTCCGCATGGTCTCCTCTCTGGGGGCAGATTTTTGAGTTCGTCTGTTCTGCCAAACGAACGTTACCAAGGCATTAACAGATGATAGAGCCAGGATTAAATGCGCTACTCACGCGAGTCGATTTGCGTCTCGCCTATACTCCGAAAGAATCCATGGGCCACTACGCAACGGGCACCGGCTTGTTTCGTCCCTAGGATTGCAGCTTTGCAGTCCGCTGCTCGACAAAGCGAGCGAGCTTCTGGTTCCAGCTCGAAAGCGCCGGCCAGAGTCCTGCGTATATCTCGCCCAGTTCCGCGTAGGCCGCCTTCTCCTTCGGCCTCGGTTCGAAGGTCCGAGCGATGTGGCCGGCCATGGCGGCCGATGCCTCGGTAAAGCTCCGGAACCAGCCGCATCCCGTGGCGGCCGCCATTGCCGCGCCGAGAGAGGACGCCTCCTTGCTCGCCGAGCGATGGACGGGAACGCCCACGGCATCGGCCAGGATCTGCATCCACAGATCCGATGCCGTGCCGCCGCCCACCGCGACATAGTGGTCGATCGTCTGTCCGCAGCCAGTTTGCAGGCGCTTCGACGCCAGCGCCTGCTCGAGCACTACGCCCTCCAGCAGAGCGCGATAGAGATCGCCGCGCCGGGTCGATCCCGACAGACCGGCGATCACGCCCCGGGCCGACGCATCCCAGTAGGGGGTCATGCATCCCTCCCAGTAGGGGACAAGCATGACTCCGTTGGCGCCGATCGGCGAGGCACTGGCTTCGGCCTCGAGAGCGGTCAGCGCCTCGAGCTCTCGCTTAGGGTCGAGGCCCAGCAGATCGCGCAACAGCCAGTCGACCAGGAAGGTGCCGGAGCGCAGGCAGGTCTCGACGATATAGCCTCGATCGGCGACCGCCGTCTCGGTTCGGAACGCGGCGTCGAAGGCATAGCGCTCGGAATAGCTTCCTGAGACGACTGCGGTGCCGAGGTTGATATAGGCGCGGCCGGATCGCAGGACATCGACGCCGGTACCCGCGCACTGTCCGTCGCCGCCACCGGCGAATATCGGCGTACCGGCCGGAAGGCCGGTCGCCTGCGCACTGGCTTCGGTAACGGTTCCGATGAACGCGCCGGGTCGCACCAGCGGCAGCATCTTGTCGATCGGGACTCCCGCCGCCGCGAGAATCTCCTGCGACCAGACCAGGCGCTCCATGTCGAGCACGCCCAGCGGGTCAGCCGAGGCGGTCGAGGTTGTCCACCGGCCGGTGAGCCGGAAGCAAAGATAGCCATGGACTTCGGCGACATAGGCGGCGCGATCCAGGAGATGCGGCTCGTTCTCGCGCAGCCAGACCATCCGGTATAGGCATGGCGTGATGTCGACCGGCTTGCCGGAGATCGCGTGGATCTTCTCGGCGCCGAAGCTCGCCCCGAATCGGCGCATTTGGTCCATTGCCCGCTCGTCGAGCCAAACGATGGCCGGACGGATCGGCTCGCCATGCTCGCCAAAGAGGCCGAAGGTCTCGCGCTGGTTCGAAATTGCCACGCCCGCGATGCGCGCCGGATCGACCTTTGCCGTGAGATCGCGCAGCGCCACAGAGGTCGAGCGCCACCAGTCTTCGGGGTCCTGTTCGAAATAGCGCGGGCGAGGCTGGGCGAGCGGGATTGCGGCACGCCCTTCAGCCACCGGCGCGCCGGTCCGATCCCAGGCGATCGCCTTGGTGGCTGTGGTCGAGGAATCGATTCCGATAACAAGGTTGCGCTGCATGCAAGAGCTCAGTAACCGGAACGGAGACGCACGTGCGCCTCCGTTTGCATGGATGAAGGAATCTTACAGAAGACCGGCATCTTTCGTCTTGGCGTCGATCATCTTCGCCACGCGTCCACGCACTTTATCGCATCGCCGCCGTAGTTCGGGCCGGTCAGCGACTTGCCCGACGCAGGGGGAGAGAACTGTGCGAGAACAGGTCTATGCCAGCGGTAGCGGTCACAGCAAGAGCTTCGGACTTCAGCCCCAGTCTGCTTCGCACTGGCGGATACTTGCTTCTCTCCAGCACGGCTACTTTAGTCTTCAGGAAATTTGTCGCCCAATCCGCGGACAATTTTTCTATGAAAAGGCGAAATGGAGGTCGACAGTTCAAATCCGCTCTGCTCGAAATTTAGTCTCTCGGTTTTGGGACATCTCGGAGAATAGATCGAAAATCGCGCGTGCGCGCGCGATTCGCGATCAGGGGCGGGCCCGGACAATGCCTTTGGCGACGCGGATAGCCAGAATCGGGCAAAACCTATCCGGGCGCGGTTTGCTAGCTCGGCGAATTGTCGCCTTACATCCGCATGCCTATCGGCGGTGAACAAACTCGGATAACTGATAGGTTGTAGCGAAGCCGGGCCTTTATGACTTAGTTCGTCCGGGGCCGAAGCCCTCAATGAAGAGACGCATCGATGGGCGTACCGCCAAAGGCGTGCGGATCAGGCAACAGGTCCGCGAGCGAATTCTGACCGCGTACATAGAACTGATCCGCGAGGGGGTTCCGTCGCAGACCGCTCGGGCAACCGCGACGCGAGGCTGTTTGCGCAGGTCGACTTTGTTTACACCACGGTGTTCCTGGGCAGCTCGGCTCTGGTCAATCAGGATCTGGCCGATCTCGGCGCGGATCTACCGAGCGGCGCAGCAAGAACATTTCAACTGCGGCGCGTGTCGTCTGCACCACGAGCCGCACTAAGTTCCAACCTGCATTCAGGCCACCTTGAGTTGCGTTTTCGCCATTTTTAAACTGACGCGACTCGAGATGGCATCGCCCTGATAGCATCTTCGTGTGCGACTCTCCCGCGAGGGCATAAGTCGTCAGTCTCCCGAATTGAAGCTCTGATAGCGCTCTCGCGTCCTATCTATAGGAGACGAAGATGAAAACAAATATTGCGATGGGACTGGGTGGTCTCGCAGCAATTGTGCTCGACTACGTCATTGTAGCATCGATCGTCGGTACGTTGCTGCTCACGCGATGGCTCGGAGTCGGCTGGATGCTGGACGTTCTGACCGTGTTCCTCATCAGCTGCATGATAGTTGCCTGGTTCTACGGAAAACGATTCAGCGCATTCTTGAATCGTCGAGATGACGAGCTGCCAAATTCGGTCGTTGTCGGGCATTCGGTCCCGCGCAGATCGATCGAGGGCGAAAGATCGCGAGGATTGGGTTCTCGCTGAACCATCACAGCTGAAGACGCCGCCGTCATTTTCGATGAGAACACTCAGTTCGCTGAGACGCGTCGCATTTCGGCAGCAGGAATAGAAACGCAGACCCCGCTGGGAGCATTACGGCTATCAGCCGGAAGAAATCGCTGTACGCCATCGTTGTCGCCTGTCGTTTGACACTCTGTTTGAGCATCGCCAGATACGACAGTCGGCCCGGCGTACAGCGAAACTCTTCAGGGGAGAGAGTCAGACCGCCGCAACCCTCGCCTGTTTGGTTTGGGTTGTCTAACCGTGAGCCTCGAGGGTTATCTGCTCACGGGACGCCACGGGCTCAACCTCCGGCCGCCATCACGTCACCGACGGTATCGTCCGTCGGGCGGAAGTGCCCACCCAGTCTGCAAGGCAAAATCGCGAGGCGACCGAAGACAGTTAGAATCAGCTCGCGATCTTTTCCTGGTAGACCAGAATCTCGACCCGCCGATTACTACGCCGACCGTCCCGTGTGCTGTTGTCGGCGACCGGCTTGCTCGCGCCGTACGAGACTACGCGAACCTGCGTCGGGTCGAGGCCCTTCGAGCCGACCAGATATCCGGCGACGCTCGTCGCGCGCCGCTGTCCGAGCTCGTAGTTGTAGTCCTCATGGCCCACGCTGTCAGTATACCCGGCGATCACGAAGACGCGCTGCGACGCCGCCGACGCGGGGGCGGTTGTCGATCCCTCCATATCTCCGACGAATGCATCGATCTCGCGCTTGGCGTTCGCGCTCAAGGCAGCTGATCCGGTCTTGAAGGTCGGCCCCTGGCTCGAATCCAAGACCAGCTTTCGCTCGAGGTGGAGATTGTTCATTTGGCTTTCGAGCTGTTCTTGCTGGCCGGTGATGGGTTTCAGCTGATCTCCGACCCACGAGCGAGTGGCAAGGCATCCACTGGTGGTGAGAAGCAAACCCGCCCCGATGAAGGCTCCGGCTCCGATTCGGACAGCGTCCGATAAATGTATGATTCGCACAATAAATCCTCCGTGCTTGAACCAATCTAACCATTATTTTCCAACCAGTTGATTTTTGGGTCAAGTTCACTAAGCAGGGCATGGTCAACGTGATTTCATCTTCGGCCGACGACAGTCCTGCAAGCCTACTGAAAGCGCGAACGATCGTGCGGGGCGTTGAAATCGAGCGCGGGGCCCTTGGGGACGATCCGGGTTGGGTTGATGGCTGCATGGCTGGCGTAATAGTGGCGCTTGATTTGCGCGAGATTGACGGTCTCGGCGACGCCCCCGACCTGGTAGAGGTCGCGCAGATAGTTCCATAGATTTGGATAGTCGACGACGCGCCGCAGATTGCATTTGAAGTGACCGTTGTAGACGGCGTCGAAGCGAACGAGGGTGGTGAACAGGCGCCAATCGGCTTCGGTCATGCGCGAGCCGGCTATGTAGCGCGTATGCGCCAAGCGCTGTTCGAGTTGGTCGAGTGCGGCGAATAGAGAATCGAAGGCGGCTTCGTACGCCGACTGAGTGGTCGCGAAGCCACATCGATAAACGCCGTTGTTGACGTTGGGATAAACCAGCGCGTTGATACGATCGATCTCGTCGCGCAAATCCTTGGGATAGAAGTCGAGTGAAGCATCGCCGAATTCGTCGAATGCGCTGTTGAGCATCCGTATGATCTCCGACGATTCATTGTTGACGATCGTGGCACGCTTGCTGTCCCACAAGACGGGTACCGTGACTCGTCCCGAAAATCGCGGATTCGCACGGAGATAGATCTCGTAAAGATAACGCGATCCGAAAAGATGGTCGCGGGTCGATCCGGGAAATAGCGAACCGTCCGGGGCCGCGAACGCCCATCCGTTTTCACCCATGAAAGGATCGACGATCGAGACAGAGATTGTCGATTCGAGCCGTTTCAGCCGGCGAAAGATCAGCGTGCGATGAGCCCATGGGCATGCAAGTGAAACGTAAAGATGGTAGCGGACGGGCTCGGCGCGAAACGCGCCTTTGCCGGATGGACCCGGCGCGCCGTCAGGTGTCACCCAGTTTCGGAAAACCGATTCTCCGCGGACGAACTCGCCGCCGCTGCTTTCGGTGTCGTACCACTGATCCTTCCAGACGCCATCGACTAACAGTCCCATTAGGAAGCTCCAAGGTCTGGGATGCGTCCAGCGTAACAGCTTTATTCGATCGCTGTGAGATCGGTCCAAAGTTGACTCAGCGCAACGCTGACCGAATCGGCCCTGAGCGCGATCAATCGCGCATCCTCGCGAAGGGTCTCAGCGAGCGCCAGAAGTCGTGGATGTTGGCTTTCGTACTTCGCGACGACACTTCCACTCGGCTTATGCTCCAGAAACCAAAGAAGGGGAAGCAATTCACAGAAGACGGAAACGGCGCCGTCGAGTGGTCCGCGCCGTACAGGCCAACGGCTTGCGATGAATTCATTGAGTTCCGTGAGCCTGGATATTCCGTCCCAGAGCCGGTCCCTTGCTGCAAAAGCAACGTTCCCGACGTTGCTCGTGATAATGGCCATGGAACAGAGCGGGCAGGGTTCGAGCGTGGTCCACAGAGTGTGGCGTCGATAGTCGCCCGGCCCCAATTGCCCCAGGACATCAAGCTCGGCGTGGGCGATGGGTGTCGATCGGAGCCTGCCTGGGGGTGCTTCCGCGTCCGACGCGCGATTTCGTCCAACCGCCACAACACGTCCGAGAGGATCAGTTAGAACCGCGCCAACTCCTACGTTGCCGCCGACGTAAGCCTCCCACGCGAGTGTGACTGCCGTCTGCCACGGCTCTTCCAGCGATAACCAGTAGTCGTTTGCGATCACGATCAACCAGCCCTTTCCATCACTTTACCGAGCAGCCGCGCGGACCGTCTAGGATTTCGGTGTCCTCACCGCGCTCCAATCAGGTCTGAGACCCGGTCATGTACGAAATCGCGCCAGGATTTGTCCCCAATGAGATTGGGTAGCAACGTATCCATGTGCAGCAGGCCCATGATGAATATGCAGAACAGGCGCGCGGCGAAGTCGGGATTGAGCTTTGGATCAAGCTTGCCATCGCGTTGAGCCATCGAGATCGCATCGCCGATATGCCGGATCGCAGCTTCGTCTGACAGCGCTAACACGCGCCGGACGCCGCGATCTCTGCTCGCGGCTGCATGAACTTCGATCGACAGCTGACGAACCAGTTTCAATGCCGGTTCGGTGTACACCGATGCAAGACGCGGCAACTCTCCGGCCGCCCCGCTTGTAGCGTTTTGAATGAACAGCGGGGTCGACTCGAACGATCGCTTCACCACTTCGAGCAGCAGTTCGCCCTTACTCTTGAAATGCTTGTAGATGGCGCCGGCGGTGATACCGCTGGACCGGGCAATCGCCGGCATCGAGGAGCCCTCGAAGCCATGCTCGGCGAACAGCGTCGCGGCCGCGCTGAGGATTCGTTCGCGTGTCGATTCGACCGGCTTCGCGCCGCGCCGTATCTTCTTCGCGGTGCTCGCCCTTTTTTTTGTGTGTGGCTTTATTCGTTTTCGAATCATCGAGAATTTCGCGGCCTTGCTCGGGCCGCTATACTCATGATGGCGCAGTTGCGGTTGACAAGTAAACGGTCATTTACTAACTTTGTTGTCTGGTAAACGGTCGTTTACCTATAGACCCGGGCTGCACTGAACTTCAGAAGTGAATCCATATAGATGAAGGCGAATCATGCTGTTGTGATCGGCGGAGGCATCGGCGGGATGTGCGCGGCACGCCTGCTGTCCGATCACTTCGAGCGCGTTACCCTGATTGAGCGCGACGAGCTCCCCGAAGGCGCGGCGCATCGCAAGGGCGTGCCGCAGAGCCGTCACCCGCATGGACTACTCGATCGCGGACGTCGCGAATTGAGCGCGCTGTTTCCGGGTCTCGATGCTTCTATCCGTCAACGCGGCGGCCTCGATATGGACGCCGGGCTCGAGCTCGCCACCTTGAATCCTGAAGGATGGGCCACCCGTCGCCGCACCGGACATCAGATGTTGTTCGCGAGCCGTCTGCTGATCGAGTCGGTGATTCGCGATCGTGTGAAGAACCTTCCTCGCGTCAAATTTGTCGAGGGCACCGAAGTCAATTCGCTGTTGTTCACGTCTGGTGATTCGCCGCGCGTGACGGGCGTCGAAGCCAGGAAGATTGCCGACGGCTCTTTGGATCGCATTGATGCTGACCTGGTGGTTGATTGCAGCGGCCGCAGTTCGCGCGCGTCGCAATGGCTGACCAGTCTTGGCTATCCCGAAGTCGAGCTCGAAGTGGTTGACGCGCAGGCCGGCTACAGCACTTGCTGGTACCAGGCGCCGCCGGCGAATCAGCGTCCCGCCAACTGGTGGTGGAAGGGAATCTTTCTGAGTCCATCCGCCAAGCCGACCCGCGACGAGGATTATTACGTCGCATTGATTCTGCCGATCGAAGGCGACCGCTTTCTGCTGACGCTGGCTTCGTGGGGCGACCGTCAGCTGCCCGCCGATCATGAATCGTTCGCGGCGCTATGCGGCAGGTTGCGCTCACCAATAGTGGCGGAGGCGCTCGCAATTTCGAAACCGATCTCGCCGATTTTCCATCGCAAGGGAATGCAGAATATCTGGAAGCATTTCGAAAAATGGCGCGGACCGGCCGGTTTCGTCGCGATGGCCGACGCGGTCTGCGCGTTCAATCCGGTTTACGCGCAGGGCATGACCAGCGCCTCGGTATGTTCCCAGGTGCTCGGGACGCTGGTCGCCGAGATGGATCCAACCGACGCGAATTTCCCGGCGGAGTTTTTCAAGCGTCAAGCTGAATTCGTGCGGCAGCCATGGAGTCTGTCGGTCGCGCGCGATCGGCAGGCCCTTGGACAATCGGATAGCTCCGACGGCGCGATGGCCGGTGAGGCGTGGGAACGCATTCTGCGAGAAGGAGCCGGCGTCCCGGTGATCGCGGAGGCGCTCTTCAACGTCATCAATCTCAACCGTCCGCCGGAATCGCTGGCGACCGATTCCGAATTTCTTGCCGCAGTGAACAAAATCATGCAGCAGCCTAAGCCTTCGATCGAAGCCGCGGATCTGCCGCCATATCCGCCGGCTGCGATTGCCGACTGAAAATAGAATTTCCATTGAGGTTCATATGACATCAGCTATTCGACCAAACCGCCTGCGCGCCGGAATCTTTCTCGCGCCGTTTCATCCTGTCGATGAAGACCCAACCCTCGCGATCCGGCGCGATATCGATCTGATCGAGCATCTCGATCGCATCGGCTTCGACGAGGCATGGATCGGTGAGCATCATTCAGCCGGATACGAAATCATAGCGTCGCCGGAACTGATGATCGCCGCGGTTGCCGAGCGTACTCAACGGATTCGGCTTGGTACCGGCGTTATCTCGCTGCCGTACCATCATCCGTTGATGGTCGCGAATCGTATCGTGCAACTCGATCACATGACGCGTGGACGAGCGATGTTCGGAATCGGGCCGGGCTTGCTGCCGTCGGACGCGGAGATGTTGGGGGTGCCGGTCTCGAAGCAGCGCGACCGGATGGCCGAGTCGCTCGACGTCATTCTGAGGCTGATCGCCGGTGAGACTGTGACCGAGAAAACCGAATGGTACACGCTGAAGGAAGCGCGCTGTCAGCTCCTTCCTTATACGCGTCCCCGCCCGGAGTTTGCGGTCGCGAGCACTTTCACGCCGTCGGGCGGTAAGCTGGCCGGACGCTATGCGGCCGGGATGCTATGCGTGGCAGCCTCGCAACAGGCGGGCTATGACGTGCTCGGCACTAACTGGCAGATAGCCTGTGACATCGCGCGTGAAAATGGGCGCACGATGGATCGCTCGGTGCTCCGGCTGGTCGCGCCGATGCATATCGCCGAGAGCCGCGATCAGGCGATGCGCGAAATCAAGTACGGACTGGACAAGTGGCTCGCATATTTTACCGCGATCAATCCAACCGCCACTGGCGACGACCTGGGTGCGAAGAGTCCGGCCGATGCGATGGTCGAGTCGGGGCGCGCGGTTATCGGCACGCCGGACGATGCGATCGCGATGCTCGAGCGGTTGGAGAAACAGTCGGGCGGGTTCGGCTGCATCCTCATGCTCGCTCATAACTGGGCAAACTTCGACGCGACGAAGCGATCCTATGAACTGTTCGCGCGGCATGTCCTGCCGCATTTCAACGGATCCAATATCGCGCGCGACGCTTCGCTGAATTGGGTCCGCGACAACGGCAAGGAACTGATGGGCAAAGCGATGTCCGCCGCCGCCGAGACAGTGCAAAAGCATTTTGCAGAGGTCGCCGCGAAGCAGAAGAATTAGTCACTTACTATTTGAATAGATGGTCTCTAAAAGGTCCCTTGCCTTCCCGCCGCTGGGATGATGCGAAAGAACCTAACCCCTAACCCCTTCCCGAGCGGGAAGGGGAACTGGATTTTTAGGGCGAAATAATCCGGCGGAACGTCAAGTTAATCCGTGGCCCGCATGGACGCGACTCCTTCGCGATTCCATGAGTCCAATATCGCTGAGTCTCACCCTTCATCAGCAGAAGACTCCCCGACGCAAGTCTCACGCGGACAGGTTTGAGAAGCTTATTTATCTTATGCTTTGTAACAAACGTACGCTCTTCACCAAGACTTAGCGACGCGATTGTAGGTCTCACGCCTAGCTCTGGTTCATTATCGCTATGGAACCCCATGCTGTCTCGATTGTCGCGGTAATAGTTGAGCAGCACGCTGTTGAAGGATGCCGCGGTTACAGCTTCCACCCGCCTCTTTATGTCGAGCAATAGATCCGACCATGGCATAGGACTCAGGGTAATGCCTGAGTAGGTATAGTCGGCGTCTCGATCTCCATACCATGCAGTTAGGCGGGGCTGCGGATGGATTTTGCCCCACACCAGAATATTTTCCTGGCGCCACGGTATCTCGGCGATCATCTGATCCAGAATCGCATCATCATCGCGCCCCAGCTCGAGGTGGCCCAGGTAGTATACTTCCGCGTCCGCGATCGGAATTCGTTCGAGACGATCTGTCGCTTCAAACAGGTTCGGCATTGGCTTCCTCAGCGACAATTAGCGACCGCGTTCATAGTATCCGAAAGACGTCCCAATATGGATCGTTGCCTCCCGTCAAGCGCATGGTGTAAAAGCTCTGTGGGGAATCGGGGAGTACAAATATGAGTGATTGGAAGAAGCCAGAGTTCGTGGAGATCCGGATGGACGCGGAAATCAACTGCTACAGCTCTGCGCTCGCCGACGATCCCCGGCGAGTGCTGAAGCAGCCGGTGGTTCGCGACG
The DNA here is from genome assembly GCA_963794325.1 of uncultured delta proteobacterium. GTDB lineage: Bacteria > Desulfobacterota > Binatia > Binatales > Binataceae > Binatus. The sequence continues at coordinate 1,399,731 of CAWCDG010000004.1, forward strand.
ACGGGTCGGAAACCAGCCAGGAATCCTAAGACCCGGCCGTCGTGCGGGTCCATATCCTTGGTTCCGCTGCCGGAGGTGGGTTCCCGCAGTGGAACTGCAACTGCGTGAATTGTCGCGGGCTGCGGACTGGGTCGATTCGCGCGAAGGCGCGGACCCAATGCTCGGTCGCGGTCAGCGCGGACGGCTCGCGATGGGCGCTCCTGAACGCGAGCCCCGATCTTCGCACGCAATTTTTTTCATTTCCCGAACTACAGCCAAAGGGCAACGTCAGAGAATCGCCGATCGAAGCAGTCCTGCTTTCCGACGCCGAGCTTGATCACATTACGGGCCTGCTCTCTTTGCGCGAATCGCAGCCGATCCGGTTGTATTGCACCCCACAAGTTTTCGATTGGGTGTTCGCATCGAACCCAATTTTCAGCGCGTTGATTCGGTCCGAAAGATTCACAGTGATGCAGGTTGAAGATCGCAAAGTCGAGGCCCTCGGAGGCGGTCTCGGCTTCGAGGCGATCTCAGTGACCGGCAAAGTTCCGACCTATGTGACAAATCCGCCAACCAATTGCACCGGCGCCGTTGTCGCATACAAGCTCATCGATTCTCGCGCCGGCTCGTCGCTTCTTTATGTGCCGGCGATCAAAGAGGTCCACGAGGCGGCTCTCGCTGCCGCCGCCGATTGCGACTGTCTTATGTTCGACGGCAGCTTCTGGACAGACGACGAAATGGAGCTCCGTGGAACCGGTGCGCGGACCGCCTTGTCGATGGGGCACATACCCATTTCTGGACCCCATGGCAGCCTCGCGCGGCTCAGCGATCTTCGAATCAGAAAAATCTATACTCACATCAACAACACCAATCCGATCCTTGATGAAAATTCGCCGGAACGCCGCGAGGTCGAAAGCGCAGGATGGGAGATCGCTGAAGACGGCATGGATTTTACAGTCTGACAATCATGTGTGAACGATATGGCAGAGGGTAAACCCGACTCCCCTGAAAAATTTGTCGCGCGGCTGCGGGCGATCGGCGAAGCGGCCTATCACGACAAGCACCCGTTTCACATTCTGATGCATCAGGGGAAACTGACCAAGCGCCAAATTCAGGCGTGGATCGAAAATCGTTTTTACTATCAGTGGACGATTCCCAAAAAGGACGCGCTGATCCTGGCCAAGGCGGACGACCCGGAATTCCGCCGCGCATGGATCACTCGAATTATCGATCACGATGGGACGGCTGACGGCGAAGGCGGAATTCGCAAGTGGTACAAATTGTCGGAGGCTGCGGGGCTCGACGTTACCGACGTCGCGAGTTTGCGCTACGTGCTGCCGGGTGTGCGATTCGCGGTGGACGCGTACCTGCATCTGTGCGCATTGCGTCCGCTTACCGAGGCCGTTGCGTCGTCGCTGACCGAATTGTTCGCGCCCACGCTCATGGCGGATCGGATCGCGGTGCTCGAGAAACTCTATCCGTGGCTGGACAGCCGCGGCCTGGAATATTTTCGCGGACGCCTCGTGCAGGCGCCGCGCGACTCGGACTACGGCCTGCAATACGTCGTCGCGCACTGCACCACTCGCGAGTCGCAGGATCGCGCCGCCGACGCGCTCACGCTCAAGTGCCACATTCTGTGGGGTCTCCTCGACGCCATCCACTACGCATACGTTTCGCCCGGATATTTACCGCCGCTATGGCACGACACGCGGAAACTTTGATGAGCGCCGATGAGGTATGGCGGCCGCGATTGGCCTCGCGTGCGCGGCTCAAGTTCGATCCCATCGCCAAACAGGAAATGCTTCTGTTTCCCGAAGCGGCGCTGGCGCTCAACGAAACCGGCGCCGCGATTGTGCGGCTGTGCGATGGCACTCGTTCGGTAAACGAAATCGTCGATCAGTTGTCGAAAATATATCGCGACGCGGACCGCGATGCGCTCATGCGCGAAGTGATGGACTTTCTCGAAACGATTCGCGCGCGCAGGTTGCTCCAATGACTCCGGCGCCGCGCCCCTACACTCTCGTCGCGGAGCTGACCTATCGATGCCCGCTGCGATGCGTGTACTGTTCCAATCCCGTCGATTTCCATCGCTCGCGTAACGAACTATCGACCGCCGAGTGGCGGCGGACTTTTTCGCAAGCCGCCGAACTTGGCGTCATGCAGTTGCATCTCTCGGGCGGCGAGCCCGTGCTGCGCGCCGATCTTGTCGAATTGATTCAGCACGCGCGCGCGAATGATCTCTATACCAACCTGATAACCGGAGGGACGCTGCTCGACGAACCCAAGCTGCGGTGCTTTCGCAAGGCGGGTCTCGACCATATTCAACTGAGTATCCAGGGCGCCGCGCGCGCAAGCGCCGAGATAATCGCCGGAGTCCGCTCGCATCAAAAGAAACTCGAGGTCGCAGAGCTCATTCGCAAAGTCGGATTTCCGCTGACCCTCAACGTCGTGATCCATCGGCTGAACATTGCCGAGCTGCCCGAACTCATCGCGCTCGCACTGGAGCTGGGCAGTGATCGTCTTGAGCTGGCCAATACCCAATTCTATGCGTGGGCAGCTGAGAATCGTCGAGCACTGATGCCGACGCGCGAGCAATACGATCGCGCAGAGGAAATCGCGCGTGAGGCGATCGTGAAATATCGCGGCACGCTCGAAATCGCTTTCGTGCAGAACGACTATCTCTCGGGCGAGCCCAAGCCATGCATGGGCGGATGGGGCCGCAGCTACATGTGCATCAATCCGGCCGGCGAAGTGATGCCGTGTCACGCCGCCTCAGTGATTCCGGGACTGCGCTTCGAATCGGTGCGCGAAAGTACCTTGGAAAAGATCTGGCGCGATTCGCCTGCTATGAATGCGTTTCGCGGCGACGACTGGATGATGGAACCGTGCCGCAGTTGCGTCCGCAAGGAAATCGATTTCGGCGGATGCCGATGCCAGGCCTTCATGCTGGCCGGAAACGCCGCCGAGGCCGACCCGATCTGCCGCCTGTCACCGCATCACGGAATCGTCGAGTCGATGCGAAATGAATCCGGATCAAACGCGACTCTGATTTATCGAGAGGTGAAGACCACGCGACCTTAGCGCCACGCCGGAGGATCGCTGCCGAGCGGCGCGGGCGGGAGATCCCATCGCGGCGGCGTTTCCGACATCCGCGCGATCGGACCGAGACGCGTCAGAGGTCCCCAGGCGGTATCCATCTCGATGATCCACGGAGCGATCGACGCGATGTCGAATCCGCCCGGCTTGTCATCCGATGCAGTGCGCGGCAACGACATGATCCACATCGCCGTGCGCGCCAGCGATACCCGGACGTGCCAACTGCCGCCTTCAGTAGCGCGCCGCGCGAGCGCGCCCATCACGCCGAGCGCTCCGAGATAGCCGGTCGTATAGTCGTTGATCGCGGCGGGCACCAGTGCGGGATGCTCGTCGCCGGCGTGCTCGAGCGCCATGCCTGTGACGGTCTGCGCGAGTTGTTCCCATCCGGGACGGCCCGCAAACGGACCTTCGTGTCCGTAGCAGTCGATCGATACCGCGATGATGCCGGGCCGCATCTGCGCCAATTCTTTCGGGCCAAAGCCGCGCCGCGCGAGAGCGCCGGGACGATATCCTTGCGAGAATACGTGCGCATCGCGCACCAGCGCGCGCAATCGCTCAATGTCTTCGTTGCGATCGAGATCGAGAAAGCATGAACGCTTGCCGGGATTGGTGTCGATGACGAAAGGCTCGATTGACGGGAGCTTGGGACTTCGCACGTGCAGTACTTCGGCGCCGTGCTCCGCCAGGGTTCGCGCGCAAGTCGGTCCGGCCAGCACGCGGGTGAGATCGAGAACGCGCACGCCTGAAAGCGGGCGAGCACCACGCTCGTCACTGCGCGGTCCGGGGAGTGGCTCACGGTCGGCGTCGCCGAGGCGAATAATCTCGACCAGCGGTACTCGCGCGAGCGCGATGCCCTGCGGATGCGCGCGCCATTCGTCGGCGCTGCGTAACTTCGCACCACATACGCCACGGTCGGCGAGCGCATCTTCGAGCGGCTGCGCGTCCCACGATGCGACGGCATTTGCGATCGCGCCGGCGTCATCGTCGCATTTCAAAAGCGCGAGCGTGCCTTCGCGCGAACTGAATCCGCCATGCAGATGTATCCATCGCCCATCGCGCGCTCGATAAAGCGCGGTCGTCGGCTGCGGGCTCCGGTCGAACGAACTGCCCGAACATCGTTGGTAGAGGAACGACACGAGCGACGCCGCCGCGGCGCGCACGTCCACCTCGATACGCTGCGGACGCCCGCCGCGCGCGCACCACAAGTCGGCTGCGGCGGTCGCATTCGCAGCGAGCACCGCGGCGGCAGCTTCGCCGGCGCGAAATCGAGTGGCGATAATCGGATCGTGTCCGATGATTCGAAGTTCGTGTTTATTCGAGATGTTCGCCCGTCCAAGCGAGGCAAGCAGATCGCGCGTCCACGCGAGAGGTTCTACCGCTGAAGAGGTTGCCACGCGCCGAAGTTAGCATTCGATCGAACGGATCGGGAAACTGTTGCCGACTCCGATTTCGGGAAGTTTGCCGAATGCCGGCACACCGTGATTGAATCCGGTTCGAGGACGGCATCATGAAATCGGAAATCGAATTGCGCGACCACGTGTTCGTCGGTCCGTTGCGGCGATCGGTTAATAACGCCAGCAGAGTAGTGGGGAGCATCCACGACGATGCGACGGCGACCAAGCTCGGGTTTCGTGGCGGCACGGTTGCCGGATCGATCCATCTGGAGTTGTTTCCGCCGCTCATGCTGAAAGCGTTCGGCAAGCGATGGTTTGAGCGTGGCAACTATCTCGATGTACTTCCTCAACGCGACGACTGACCGCGAGGCGGTGCGCGCGTTCGTCAAAGAGCCGCATCCCGATGCGACTAACGCGCAGGTCGAGATCTGGATCGAGCGCGATGATGGGATGCGCGTCGCGGAAGGCACTGCTTCGGTCGGAAGTCCCGAGGAGCCGAGCGCGCTGCTGCGGCGTCCACTCGATCGATTCGACCCTGGTGAGTTGCGGATTCTCGGCGGGTTTAAGGTTGACGATCAGTTCGAAGAGTGCGACGCGTTCCTGACGAAAGACGCGATGGCCGAGCGGATGAAGGTCATCACCGAGCCGATGGAGTGGTACGCGAAGCCTTCGCCGTGGGGTGGCTCGATCGCAACTCCGGCCGCGATGGTGCAACTACTCTACTCACAATCGATAGCAACTCTTCGCGGGAAGCTAGGTCAGGCGGTAGGACTGTTCGGCGCGATCGAGCTGCGAAATATCAACGGTCCGGTCTTCGCCGAACATCCGTATCGCGTAGGCGGGAGTATCGTGGCGCTGGGTCAGAGTCCCAAGACTGAATATATGTGGTTCGAGACGGCGCTGAATGAGAACGACGGCAAGCGAATCGCCGAGATGAGAATGCTGCTGCGCTTCATGAAGGCGTCGTCACCGAAGTACAACGACGCGCCCGCGAACTGATCGAGGGAAGGGTAAATCGCTTGATTTAATGCGGAACCCGCCATGGGTTCCGCACCTCCTTGGGCAGGGGTGACCCCTGCACCCGGTAATAATCGCAAAATGGCGAGGACGCCATTTTGCTCTCAGGTTCTTTTGGGGGTGGGCGGCGGGAATTTACCTCGCCCGTTCCTTTACGGGAGAGGCGGCCAGCGGGCGCAGCCGCCGGTAGGTGAGGGTTCTGGGCCAGATCACAAAACCTGGCCGACTCAGTTTTTGTGTCATTCAGATCTGAATGACGCGGGGACAGGGAGAGGGGGGAGACACGCGTAGGATTTCTTAGTCGAGCGGCGGATCGAATGCGCTGATGGGCGGCGGCGCGCCGATAAACTTCTCGACTTCGACTAGGGTGGTCTGGGCGCTTGGGCCTTGGGCGAGGCGCGAGGTGCCTTTGTCGAGCGTCAGCACGTTCGGGTTGCCGTGTTTGTCGAGACTGGCGATGGTGCCCGGTTCGACTGGGTCGTACCACGCGCCGGTTGAGATTTGGATTACGCCGGGGCGAATGTCGTCGGTGAGGACTGCGCCAGCGAGGATCGCGCCGCGATCGTTGAAGACCCGGACGACCTCGCCGTCGCGAATTGCGCGCGCGGCCGCATCGCCGCGGTTCATTCGCATCGGCTCGCGTCCCGCGACTTTGCTTTTCTGGCTGACGCGCGCCATGTCCATCTGGCCGTGCAATCGCGTGCTCGGTTGGGTGGTCAGAAGATGCAACGGGTACTTGCGCGCCGCATCACTGCCCAGCCACTCGGCGGGTTCGAGCCAGGTCGGATGTCCGGGACAATCGTCGTAGCGGTAGCTCGCAATTTTCTCCGAAAAAATCTCGATTCGGCCTGACGGCGTCGGCAGCGGGTTAGCGTCGGGATTCATCCTGAATTCTTCGAAGAGTATGTGCGGCGTCGAGGCTTCGGGAATTTCGAGATAGCCGCGGCTCCAGAACTCGTCGAAGTCGGGCCACTGCGCGACGTGACGATTCGCGTGCTCGCGCGCCGCTTCGTATATATGACGCACCCATTGCATCGTGGTGCGGCCTTCGGTGAATGACTCGCGAGTGCCGAAGCGATCGCTGAGATCGCTGAAAATTGCAAAGTCGTCGCGCGCCTGGCCGACCGGTGCGATCGCCTGTTTCATCCCGATGATGAATCGGTCGCGTGCGCTGGCGCCGACGTCGTCGCGCTCGAGGGTCGTGGTGGTCGGCAGCACGATGTCGGCATGGCGCGCGGTCGAGGTCCACCACGGATCGTGGACGACGATGGTCGAAGGGCGCCGCCACGCGCGAATCAGGCGGTTGAGATCCTGATGATGATGAAATGGATTGCCGCCGCACCAATAGACGAAATCGATGTCGGGATAACTGAGGTCCTGCCCGTTGTACTGGAACGGTTGATTCGGGTTGAGCAACAGGTCGGCGATTCGAGCGACCGGGATGAAGCTGCGAACCGGATTGCGGCCGGCTGACAGCGTCGGGACCGGCATTTCCGGCAGCAGACTCGCGAGGCCCTCCATGCTGCCGTAGCCGAAGCCGAAGCCTCCGCCCGGCAGACCGACCTGGCCGAGCACACTGGCGAGTGCGATCGCCGCCCAGATCGGCTGCTCACCGTGGTCGCCGCGCTGCAGAGACCAATTGACGTTGATGAAGGTCCGCGACGCGGCCATCTTGCGCGCGAGGGCGCGAATCTTGTCAGCCGGAATTTCGCTCAAATCGGCGGCCCACTCGGCAGACTTCGCGACACCGTCTTCGGCGCCGAGAAGATAGTCGCGGAAGCGACTGAAACCGGTGCAGTAGCGCGCAAGGAAATCCGCGTCGTGCAGTCCCTCGACGATGAGAGTGTGCGCGAGCGCGAGCATCAGCGCGGTGTCGCTATGCGGGCGCGGCGCGATCCATTCAGCGCCGAGGAACGGCGCGGCGTCGTCGCGCATCGGGCTGATGTTGCAAAACTCGACGCCGGCGGCCTTCGCCTGCTCGAGCCAGCCGCGGGTCGTATGCTCGCCGACACCGCCGGGAGTGACTTGTGTGTTGCGCGTAGGAATCCCGCCGAACATCACGACCAGGTCCGCGTGATCGACGATGCTCTTCCAGCTGGTGCCGGGACCGTTCATCGCATGAAGGCTGCCGAGCACGTTCTTCACGAGCACGGCGCCGGCCGCGTTGCTGTAAGTGTCGCGCGCGCCGGTGAATCCGCCGATGCCGCCGAGGAAGCGTTGCAGTTGCGTGCGCGCATGATGGAAGCGGCCGGCGCTGGCCCATCCGTAGGAGCCCGCGTAGATGGCCTGATTGCCGCGATCGCGAATCACGCGCTTGAGTTCATCCGCGATCAAATCGAGCGCGCGTTCCCACGTAACCGGGACATAGCGATCCGACCCGCGACGATCGCGCGCGCGGCCGGGGCCATGCTCGAGCCATCCTGCGCGCACCGCGGGTTGCGCGATGCGGCTGGAATGGTGCAGCGCGTCGGGAATCGAGGACAGCAGCGGCGAAGGATCGGGATCGCGAGCGAAGGGGCGCGCTTCGGTGACGCGTCCGTCGAGGATGACTGGCTCGAAGGTGCCCCAATGCGAATGGTTGAGGGCTGGCGGCGAGCCAGCAATTTTCTCAGACATCCTGCTCACGCATCGAGACTACGCAATGCCTTCGAACAAGGAGGTGCTCAGGTATCGTTCGCCGGAATCCGGCAGGATGACGACGATGGTCTTGCCTTTGTTCTCCGGGCGCTTGGCCATGCGTGCGGCTACGGCGGCTGCGGCTCCGCTCGAGATGCCTGACAGGATTCCTTCTTCGCGGGTCAGCCGCCGTGCGTATTCGATCGCATCTTCGTTACTGACCTGCTCGACAACGTCTACCATCGAGAGGTCGAGATTATCGGGCACGAAGCCGGCGCCGATGCCCTGGATTTTGTGTGCGCCGGGCTTCAGCGGCTGGCCACTGCGCTGCTGCGTGATGACGGGACTCGCAGTCGGCTCGACGGCGACCGATGTGATCGCTTTGCCTTTGGTTTTTTTGATGTAGCGCGAAACGCCGGTGATGGTGCCGCCAGTGCCGACACCCGACACGAAAATATCAACCGCACCTTCAGTGTCGTTCCAAATTTCAGGACCGGTGGTTGCTTCGTGGATCGCGGGATTGGCGGGATTCTTGAACTGCTGCAGCAGGACGTAGCGGCCGGGCACCGACGCGACGATCTCCTCGGCCTTGAGAATGGCGCCGGTCATGCCGCGCGCGCCCTCGGTCAACACGAGCTTTGCGCCGTAGGCGATCAGCAACTTGCGGCGCTCGAGGCTCATCGTGTCGGGCATCGTGAGCGTCAGCGGGATTTTGCGGGCGGCCGCGACGAAGGCGAGCGCGATGCCGGTGTTGCCACTGGTCGGCTCGACCAGCTCCATCCCGGGACCGAGCAGGCCGCGCTTCTCGGCGTCCCAAACCATCGCGGCGCCGATGCGATCCTTGACCGAGTACGCGGGGCCGCGCCCTTCGATCTTGCCGAGAACGGTCGCCGGCGCGCCGTCGGTGACGCGGTTTAGCCGCACCAGCGGCGTATTTCCAATCGAGCGCGAATTGTCTTCGTACCAATGTGGCATCGGTGGCCTCCCGCTTTTGAAGTCGTCCAACTATATTACCTGTTAAATCGGACAAAAGACGATTGAAAGCAACAGCTTGGGAGTGACGGTCGAATCAGCGCCTCGTGGTCATCCCCTGGGAAATAGTTCTCGGGAAGCGTCTGTAAAAGCTATCGGCGCGAGCGGCGTCTTTGTGGAGTACGCCTAATGCTTGCCAGGGCTCCTACCACGATGACCACTACGCCAACTAGTCCGAACGCTGCCCACCATTGAAGGAATATTCCAAGGAATAGGACCAGTCCGGTCAGGATAAAGGCAGCACCGATCACTCTCGCAAATATCCAGACCACGGTTGCGTAAGTGTTTGCGGCGGCGGAATCGAGAAACGCCATCACGTTGTCTTCGAACTCATGCAGCTCAGCAGTAACTATGCCCTCGACCAGACGCGCGAGAAGCTTGGGCCATTCGGTGTCTGAACTCGGGGCTTTGCTCGCGACTGCTGGGGACTCGGCGGTGGGCGGCGGTCCTTTCGAGCGATCTTTCGGTGACATAGCTACCTCACTCCGACATGGTTGATAGCAATCGCTGAATCGGCTCCTGGCTGACTGTTATAAGACCGCGGTCTGGCTGGTTCAGGTCCAAGGTAGCAAAAATGATGAAGCTGACGACCAGGATGAAGCATACAGTGCCGGCCATATCGGCTTCGTTCGCCGCTCCCTGTTCCCTGCCTACCAGCATCGCAGAACTGGAGGCGGACAGGAGCAGCAGGATTACGATGCTCGCCGGCAGCCTGTCCTTGAGTGCCGCGAGGCGTGCAATATGGTTGCTGCTTACAGCATTGAGAGTATTGGTGAGTGAGACTGCGATAGGTGTTCCATTCTCGAGCGCTTGAGATACCAGCTCAACCATTTGATTGTGCATCTGCTGGAATTGAACGATTGCGTTTTCGAAACGGGTCTCGTCATAACGGTGCTTGGGAAGGTCTGCACGCAGCGACGTGTAATCGTGGATAACAGTCCGCAGTTTGGTTCGCACCGGTTCTTTGAGCAGGCTGGCGCAAGTGTAGAAGTCGCCGATGGCGTTGGCGTCGCTCACGACCATCATGCGCCGCTGGTCGTGCTTGCCAAGCGCCGTTGAGAACGTGAACGCGAGCAGCAATCCAAGCACCGCGAGACTCGCGTCCGCGAATTTTGAAACGGCAGCTTTGCCCTGCGGCTGCAATTCCAACCGCAGATTGCGTCCTCGCCAGCGTCCCGCGAGCCAGGCGCCGACCATCGCCAACGCGACCATCGACGCGACTGCCCAGGCATCAGTGTCGGTAAAGATCTGTCCCATGACTAAGCGCAGACAATATAGATGTCGGCGGCCTTTCGCCAATCTTTCACCGCTTCGATCTTTATTCTGAGGACCGACCCGGAGCGTTCAATTTTATCCGCGCAGGAAGTGGGTGATTAGAAAGATCGTGAGCATTCCCATGCAGGTGGCGACGCCTACCAGTGGTGAGTCGTGTTCGCGCGCTTCCGGCAGTAGATCCGATGCGCCGATATAAAGAAATGAGCCTGCGAAGAATGCGAGCATCACCGGCAGGAGTCCTCCTCTCAAATTGAACATCAGCGTCGAGGCCGCACCGAGAACCGGCGCCGCCATGTCGATCATCAGCCAGAAGATGGCGTCCCGGCGCGATTTCCCATGGGCCAGAACTACCGTCACCGTGTTCAGCCCGTCGCTGAAGTCATGCGCGATGATTCCGAAGGCAATCAGGAGCCCGACCTGGACGCTGGTCTGAAAGCCAACGCCGATTGCAACTCCGTCGAGGAAACTATGGAAGGCGAGACCCGCCGCGGACATCGCGCCCAGCTCCGCCTCATGAGCTTCGGCGAGGTGCGGGTGTTCGCGAGCGCGATGCATCGCGGTGTAGCGCTCGAGTCCGAAGAAACAGAGGAATCCGAGCGCGGTGATCGGCATGTACGAGGCGCCGTGGTCGAAGGCAAAGACTTCCGGCAGAATGTCGAACAGAGCGACGGCCAGGACGGCGCCCGAGCTGAAGCCGAGCAGCAGATGAAGCCGGTCGCGCAGGCGGATCGCCGCGGTCCCGCCCAAGCCGGTCGAGAGAAGGGTTACCAGGGCAAGTAGAATCGGGGCGTATCGCATGGCTGGATTTTGCTCAGATAGAGGCGGTCAAATTCAACCTGGTGCCGGGAACCAGACGCGGGGCTTCGGCGTTGCTAATATGATGAATATGGAAACGCGAGCGAAATGGATACTGGCGCTCTCTCTAACTGTTGCAGTGCTATTCGGCATGAAGCCGATCGACGCCTTCGCGCAAGCCGCTAGCGGCGACAAGGCCACTGCGGTCTTTTCGGGCGGATGTTTCTGGGGCGTCGATGGCGTCTTCAAGCATGTGAAGGGCGTGAGCAAGGTCGTCTCAGGATACGCGGGCGGAGCGGCGAACACCGCGCAGTACGAGACGGTCAGCACGGGAACGACCGGACATGCCGAATCGGTAAAGGTCACGTACGATCCGTCGAAGGTCTCATACGACGATCTGCTGAAGGTTTTCTTCTTCGTCGCGCACGATCCGACTGAGCTGAACCGGCAGGGTCCGGATACGGGGACTCAGTATCGATCGTCGATCTTCTACGAAAACGAAGCTCAGAAGAAGATGGCGGATGACTACATCGCGGATCTCGATCAGAAGCACGCATTCTCCAAGCCGATCGTGACCAAGGTGGTTCCGTTGACGGGGTTCTATCCGGCGGAAGCCTATCATCAGAACTACCTGGAGCTGCATCCCGATCAGCCCTACATCGTCTTCAATGATTTGCCGAAACTGGAGCAGTTTCAGAAAGACTTACCCGGGCTGTACCAGCAGCAGGCTGCGAAGTAGCTCACCCGGCCGCCGCGCGACGCTGCTCGATCTTGCGCATCTCTTCGGCGCGTGAGCGGGCCTGATCCGCGGCGCGTACCGCTGAGTCCGACGCGTGATAGAGCTCGAGGTCGGCGTCGAACTCGCCATCTACGACCGGGCTGAGGGCTACATCCATATAGTGCTTCGAAGCCGGGTCGTTCTCGATTCTCTTTCGCAGGCGTTCCAGGCGCCAGAAGAACCATGCTCCCGGCAGATAGGTCGTTAGTGTCTCGCGCGCGCGCCGCGCGAAGAACGTGAGCGGGTTCTCGCGAGGATAACCGGGACGGCGCTGGGTGCGCGGCTTGCGGCGGATAATCCCGCCTTGCAGCGGATGCACATGCTCGAAGGCGTGACTGCCGTAGAAGTAGAAAATCATCGAGGTCATCCGCCGCGAGCGCATCCCACTGGCGACGGCTCGCTTGATCAACGTCTCGATGTGCGACGGCGAATAGTACAGGTGCCACGCGCGTTGATAGATATCCTGCCATTCGGAAGCACTCATCCGCGGATGGTCGGCGGCCGCATGCTCGGCGTCATACTTGTTGGTGTCGGCTTCCATCCGCTCGCCGCGCAGGTACATTTCCTGGTGGTCCTTCGAGCCGGGCAGCGGCGTCAGCATGAAGAATTCCATGATGTCGATCGGGAGTTCGCGCTGGATGATCGCGATGTCGCGCGCGATGCTATCCGGCGTATCCGACGGGAAGCCGAGGATGTAGCCGGCATAGGTCAGCACCTTGGCGCGCTTCCATGCCTGGAGCATCTTGCGGTATTCGGTAATTCGATTCTGACCCTTCGACGCGCCCTTCAGGCTGTCGGGATTGATGTTCTCGAGGCCGATAAAAACTTTCTTGCAGCCTGCGCGCACCGACTTCTCGACGAAGTTCGGAATTTTGTGGCACATGGTATCGACCTGCATGATGATGTTGATCTTCAGGCGGTCGCGGCGCTTGAGTTCGATGATACGGTCGAGGATCGATTCCCAATTCTTGTTGCGCGCGAAGTTGTCGTCGGTGATGAAGAAGCTCTTCACGCCCTGCGCTGCATGCGCGCGAATCAATAGCTCGATATCGTCGGCGCTGCGATAGCGCGACTTGCGCCCCTGCACATTTATGATCGTACAGAAGCTGCAACTGAACGGGCATCCGCGGCCGGCGTCGAAGCATCCGAGCGCGCCGGCGTAGCGCTTGACGTATTTCATGGGAAGGAACGGCAGCGGCTCGCCGTCCATCGCGGGCAAATCCGCCATGAAGTTATAAACCGGGGGCAGACGATTCTCGAATGCCGCGAGCAGCAGCTCGTCGAGCCGGCGTTCGGCTTCACCGGCGAACAGCGTGATTCCAAGCGCGAGCGCGTCCTTCATCTCGGGCGGCATCTCAGGCAGCATCGCGAGACATCCGCTGACGTGGAATCCGCCGATAGCGACCTGGATTCCCGCCGCGCGCAGCTCGCGCGCGATATCGACAGCGCGTGCGAACTGGTTAGTCTGCACACCGACCAGCAATACGACGCCGCGATTCGAATTGCGCTTGAACCGCCGAACTACCTCACCCACCGGGACTTTCTTGTTGGTCTCATCGTGTGCTTCAATCTCGAGATCGATGCCGTCGCCGAGGATGTGCCGCGTTTGCGCATCGAGCGCGAGGCCGTAGAGATTCGACAGCGAGCTCGACGGCACAAATCCGCGCCACCACTGAATCAGGTAGCCGTCGTCGTCGTAATGCGAAGGTTTGATGAGATCGACGAGAAATTTGGCGCGGTTTGGTTGGTTCACAGTCTTGTCGGGGGACTTTCGACTCAACTCTATCCGCAATCGGAGTTGTTGGCTACCGATTTAATTTGCTGCCTGTTGATATCGATTCTCAAGGGACTGAGTCTTCGAATTCCGGGGACTGGCCAGGTCGACAGTAAAGAGTAGGTATTGCGCTGACCCTCGTAAGCGTGCACACCTATCTAAGGACGTTAATCATAACGTAACCATAAAGAAGGACGCGGATTGCGAACTGCAAGCGCGCCGAAGGAGCAACCCTTGGACCTGGATAAATTGGTGTCAGACTTGGCGAAGGAAAGAGACAGGCTCGGCCGGGCGATCAGCGCGCTAATGGGATCGGCCAGCGCGGCCTTGTCAGGCGGTGGCAGGAAGAAGCGAGTCGGCAGGCCTAAGGGGACCACGACCAAGAAGCGCAAGCGCGGGGGCCTGACGCCCGAGGGCCGTAAGCGGCTTTCAATTGCGATGAAGAAGCGCTGGGCAGAGCGTAGGAAGAAGGGCGCTTAGCGCCCCGCTCGAATCCTAAGCGCAAAAAGAAGGTGGCACAGGCTTCAGCCTGTGATTCAGACCCGCGCTGTACGCGCGAGTCTGGAGACGCCTATCGGCAGAAGGGGATTCCGATGCGGCCGGCTTTTCTCGTACTGACGATCGCTATCGTAGCGCTCGCGGGATGCTCCGGCGTCGACCAGGATGTCGCACACCTCCAGCAGGAGCAGGATGCGATCAGTGCCGCGACCAAGAAGATAAAGGTCGTCGCACGCGCCAACGTCAAGGGCAACCCGCAGTACACGATGCTAGGTCACGTGGAGGGCTACTGCTTCAACCTCCCGAATTCGACGGGTGGCCAGGTCATCCATGGCGACGGACTTAAAGCGGCGGCGTATCGCAAGTACGGGAATCAGGTTGATGCGATCGTGAACACCACGGTGTGGTTCGTTTCGGATGACGATTACGGTGCGTTCGAGCCTTACACGGAGGGCGGATACTTCGAATGCGCCGGCACTGCGGTCCACTTCACCAATCAACCAACTCCCTCAGCATCACCTGGCCCATGGCCTACAAGTTGACCCGTAACTTGCTTACTCAAGCGAGGTAGTCAAGGAAGTGCCACTACGGCTTTACGTCGGTGGCATCTGGTTGTGTCGGAAAGCTTCCAGCGCGGCGCGGACCCGCTCGGTTTCCGCGATCATCGAATCGAGCGCCGGTTGGAGATCGATTGTTGGTTCGTGCCTCGCTCGATCTTCTAGATCTTGAGATAGCTCTAGCAGGCGCGCCGCACCGAAGTGACCGCAGCTACCCTTGATCGCATGTGCAGTCGCCGCAACTCCGGCGCGATCACCATCGTTCATTTGCAATCCGATTGTGCGCACACGTTCGCTCAAGTCGGCGAGAAAGACCCTGATGATCTCGGCGACAAATTGATCGCCCATTTCATCGCCTTCAGCGAGTTGGGAAATTGAGCGCATATCGATCGTCGGCATGTCCGCGGTTTCGGTGCCCATTGGATTTAACAATCCAAGTTGTGTGCCGCCGCGACCGATCCAAGTTCGACCCGCGACCGACTCCGCCGATGATTTTCTGCGCTACGCAGTCGCACGCTTTATGAGCCATTGAAAGCCTTGGACGTCGATGCGATTCCGACGGTCCAGCTTTTTCGAATCGTCAGAATCGCATCGCGGTGTCATTTGTTTGGCGCATCGCCGCTCGAATTGCCGGCGCCCGCCATCTCGATGCGCAAGTGGCTGACCTCGTCCTGCCACTTGTCGCCGAATACCAGGACCATCACCTGCTGATTGACGTCAGTGTCGTGGCTGAGGCTGCGGATTGAACCGCCGCCGGTGGCCGCGAGCACCTTGTATGCGGCCTGCGCCTGCTTTTCGAACTCGGGAAGCGGACCGATCTCCGCATCTGTTGGCACTTGGCCATGTACTCTCATCCAGAATGATCGCATGTAGCGTTCATGCTCCTCCTGCTGGACGTCGACGGCGCTCAGCGTGCCGTTGTTGCGTCTGAAGTCCCTGATGAGCGCGAGCAGCGGTGCGAAATCCTGCGCCTCGGGAGGGGAGTCGCCGATCAGCACGATCACTTTGCGCGCATAGGGCTTCCAATCCATTTTGGTGATCGCAGCCTGGACCGCGCCGAGGGTGTTCTCCTGCCATTCGCCGCCACCCTTTGCCTGAATCGAGCCGAGAAAGGTTTGCAGCTTTGCGGTCGAGAGGGTCAGCGGCTGCATGTCGACGGGCTCGCCTTTGCCGCCGAACACGACGACGCCGATGCGCGCGATCGGAACCAACTGACGAACTCTGATCGCGAGGCGCGTCATCCGCGCCTTCACGTCAGCAATCACGAAGTCCATCGACTTGGTGCCGTCGATCACCAGCACGATGTCGAGACCGTTGTGGCGCAGCCCGGTGATGAACCACGGAAAGCTTCCACCGCCATCGCCGCCGGGTCCTGGATGGAGATTCAGGTAAGCACCCAGGTGACGATCGAGATCGATTCCAGTGTCGGATGGCGTGGCGGCGATCTCGTTGGAGTTCGCGCCGAGCACTTTGTTGACGTCCACCACCGGCGGCGAATCGTCGGGGAATTTGGTCTTGAGCTCCGGCATAGGAGTGTCGGGAAATTCCAGGGGCTCGAGGCTTTCGGGCGGGTGGATGGAACCTGCATCTATCTTGAGGATCAGCAGTTCGCGGGCGCGGGTATCATGGACGGCGATGATGAGTGCGAGAAGAATCGCGAGATGGATCGCGATCGAAATCGAAAATGGGCCGCCGGCCAAGCGGGCCGCGTTGCGAAGCTGCGCAGGCATCGAGGCGGCGAGCGGAGTGCCGCGAATCCGGCTCCATGCAAAGGCGACTAGTAGAATCGAGCTCGAGACGGCGAGGCAGACAACCAGGATCGCAATCATCGCATCCTCCTTCGCGCCAACTCTGGCCCGAGCGTTGGCGTCTCCTTAAACTAAGATCGGAGGAGGAGCGATTCTCTTGCGACTGGGTAGCTTGGAGCCTAGAAAGGCACCAATGGCACCAGCATCGGTGTCCGGCGTGCATAGCCGGCATAGGCGTTCTCGCCCAGGGCTGCGCGCAAGAAGCGTTCCTCTCGTCGCGCTTTAATGTAAAAGGCCACGGTTAGAATGGGGACGCTTACCAGCGCGAATGCGGTTCCTTTCCAAATCGCGGTTGCTAACGCGGCAAAGATCAGGCCCGAATAGATCGGATGGCGCACGAGCCGATAAGGCCCCGTGTCGACGATATGGTGACCGGCTTTCTTCACCACCCAGTCCGACCAAAGACGGCCCAGGTGAATGCGCGCCCACCAGGTGAACAAGAGTCCGGCAGCCGCCACCGCAACCAAAATCCAGTTCATCGCATTGCTAAAATGCCAAAGCTGCGTTTGCGCGTCGTAACGGCTCGGTGGAAATGCAAACAGCAAGATCAAGCTGCCGTAAAAGAGCACCCGGAAAAAAAGCTCGGGCCCGATAGCGTCCCTCTTTTCGGTACGGTTGGACCAAAGCTTCGCGACGGTCCACGACAACAGCCACACGGCCCAGATCGCGTAAATCGTATATTCCGGCGTCGTCGAAATTTCTCCTCAGTCCGGCTGCTCGATTCCAACCCTACGTCGTCGGATTCAATCACTAGTGGCTTGGGCTACTGCTATTAAGCCCGCGGCCGAAAGCAGACACCTGCGACTGCCACTGGTCGCCGAAGGCGAGGATAAGGACCTGCTGGTTGATGTGCGCGTCCTTGGTCAGCGACTTCATCGAGCCGCCACCCGCTGCCGCGAGCACTTTGTACGCCGCTTGAGTCTGCCGATAGAACGCCGGCAACGGCGAGATCTTCGGCGGCTCCTCGCGATGCACCTTCAGCCAGAACTCGCGCTCGAACCGCTCGTGCTCTTCAGCCGCGACGTCCACCGTGTTGAAAGTCCCGTTGTTGGATTTGAATTGGCGTATCAGCGCGAGCAGCGGTGCGAAGTCCTCGGTGCGCGGGGGCGAATCGCCGACCAGCACCACGACCTTCTTGGCGTACGGCTTCCAGTCCATCTTGTTGATTCCGGTCTGGACCGCGCCCAGCGTGTCCTCTTCCCATTCGCCGCCGCCCATCGCCTGGATGCCGTTTAGGAATTCGCTGAGCTTCTGCGGCGACAGCGTCAGCGGCTGGATATTCATCTTCTCGCCCTTGCCGCCGAACACGATTATTCCGATTCGCGCAATCGGCACCAGCCGGTGAATCGACTGAACGAGTTGCTCCATCTTGGCTTTGACGTCGTCGATGATCAGTTTCATCGAGCCGGTGCCGTCGATTACCAGCACCACGTCGAGGCCTTTACGCCGCAGCTCGCCGATGAAGCCGCCGAAGCCCGAGCCGATGCCGTGGCCGTAGCCTGAGCCCATGCCGCCGCCACGGCCGATACCGATACCGCCGCCGCCGGCTGCGCGCACGTAGTCATTGGCGAGACCGACTGCCTGCGAGGTGTCGACCGCGGTCGGCTGTTCCATCTGTTGCGGCGCCGAGTCGGGCATCGGCACTTCGGGCATATCGAGATCCTGCATCTCGTTGCCGCCGCCACCGCCGCCGCCCGCCTCGAGATTCACCATGATCAATTCGCGGCCACGCTGCTCGTGGATTGTGATGATCAGGATGAGCAGCAGCGCGACATGAAGCGCGACCGAGAGCGGGAACGGACCGATCAGGAATCGAATCGCGGCGCGGACTGACGGCCAGAAACCGCCGGCCTCCTCGCGAGCCTGGTCGGCGTCAAATGTTTCGACGGCCGGCGCGGGGGCCAGCGTCGCGCCGAGTGCGCCTGAACGCGCGAGCGCGGCTAGCTGGCGCTGACAGATCGCGCATCCGGCGAAATGCGAATTCCATTGGGCGCGCTCATCGGGCGCGAGCGTGTTCTCGGCGAATGCGGCGAGCAGATCGGCGTCGGGGCATCCGGCGCCTGAGTTATCGAGGCCGGCCGCGAGACTCGTGCGAATCATCGCGTTAAGGCGTTTGTCGTTATCCTGATTCTTCTCGTCGGGCATCATTTCCCCAGCGCGAGCATGCGGCCGAGGTCGAACGGCCAGTCGCTTGTCGCATACTCGAAACATTGGTCGATTTGATCGTCACTGAAATGATAATCGCGGCGCAGCGTGCGCGTGACGCGGTCGCGGATTGCGCTTCTGGCGCGGGCCAGGTTGCGCGACGCGCTCGACTCGTGCTCGCCGAGCAGAGCCGCGGTCTGCGCGAGTGTCAGGTCTTGCACATAGTAATACGAGAGTCGCAGGCGGTCGTCGGGCGACAGTTCATTGAGAGCGGCACGTATCGAGCGCTCGAGCGCTGCCAGCAGCTTTGCGCGATCGGGGTCGGGCGAATCAGTCCCGTTGACGGTCAGGCCGGGGTTGCCGTCGCGCTGGTCGTCGAGCGGTTCCATTCGGCGCGTCGCGCGCCATCGATCGGCTTCGAGACGAGTGACGACTACTCGCATCCAGGACATCAGCGAGCTGCGGCCGCCGTAGTGTTCAAGGGGAGAGCGGCGATCGCTGGTGGCGCCACGCAGACCGTAAAGATCGGCCCAGAGAGAATCGGCGATCTCGCTCGCGTGCGTGGAATTGCCGAGTACCGCGCGCGCGAACGCATCGACGGGCGCACGATAGGTCGTTACGAGATGACGCCATGCGTCGGCGTCGCCGTCGCGGCATCCGATGGCTAGTGCGAGGTCAATTGCATGCAGAGAATTGAGGAAGCGGGTGCCTTCAGCGCGGGCGAGAGTGATCGTATCGGCACCGAAGCGGCGCTCGAAACTTCGCCACAAGGCACTGGCGAAAGATAATCGTGAGACGTGCCAGGTCGCGGCGTTGCTGGCGGAATAGAGGCGATCGATTGTGTCGCGGTAATTTTTCGAGAACTGTTCCAGCGACGTGGCCGCCATGATTTCTATACTGAGCTTGGGTCATCGCGAATCTCAACCTCAGAGTCGGGCGAGTATGCAGAGCTCGTTTGTGACTGTCGCGTGCTCTGAGGCTGCGAGAGAATCGCCGGCTGAAGCCGGTGCCACTTCAGGCAACTATTGGGTTAATATGACCGGCGTCGCCGCAAATGAAGACCCCGCGTCAGTATTTGTCCGAGCGGTATCCGTGGCTGAACCTTGCCGATTCACTCGCGGTTGCGATTGTACTGGTGCTGGCGATCGTCGCGATCTGGCCGCGCTCGCGGCTGGTGAGCGAGCTGGTCCGGGTGACCGCGATTCCGGGATTGATTGCCGCGACGGTGTGGGCGTTCACGTTTTGGCATCGAGCCCGTATCCAGATCGGACGGCTGAAGCTTCGCTACAAGTCGGTGAGGCGAATCGCGGGGATCGCCGCGACGTTATGCCTGCCGTTTCTGCTCTTGCAGCAGGTATCAATCTATCTTCAGGGCCCGAATATCCTTCGCGAGCTTCCGCCGGAAGTCGCGGAGGCGAGGGCTCCGTACCCGGACGTCGAAAAATGGCGCATCCGCGTCGTCTTTGCGATCGCGCATCTCGTAGGCGACAAAGGGCAGCAGCTTGAAGGACGCCTGCGCGACGCGCTGTCGAATATCGATCCGAGATTGCACATCACGCCGATTATTCTGAATTCTACGATTGCGGTTTCCGGCCGTCCGCAGGGTATCGCTCATCTCGATGCGCTCAACTCGGTGACGAACGTGCGCGTGGAGGCGTTGATCTGGGGCGGGGCAACCGGAGGATCGCCTCCGGCGGTTGGGCCGCTCTATGAAACGAAATTCGGATCCGATCCCCAATTCGGCGGCGTGTATCTCCCATCGGACTTCAAGCTGCCGGAGTTGCCGCCGGACGATCTGGTCAAGGTGATTCGCTTGATCGTAGCAGCGCAAAGCGCGGACTCTATGAGCGAGTGGATGTTCAAATTTGGCGATGCCCTTGAACCGGCAATTCGCGAGACTCGCACGCTCGCCGACGATCCCCGAAGGAGCGGCGCGTGGACGGCCGACGCACGCGCGCGCGTGAATCTGGCGATCGGTATCGCAAGCCGAATCTCAGGTGTCGAACTCAAGTCTGAAGATTCGTTGAGTAGCGCCATCACTTACCTTCGGCGAGCACAGGAAGATTGGACGCGAGAACGCGATCCGCTGGAGTGGGCGATGGCGCAGCTCAACCTGGGCACGGCGCTGAATCAAATTTCATCTCTCAATCATAAACGGGCGCCTTTGCAGGAGGCTGCGGCCGCGTACAAGAATGCGTTAGCGGTGTACCAAGCGCGTTCCGATTCGCTCGACGCGGCAACGGTGCAGCTCCAGCTGGGAAATACGTTCCAGCAAATTGCAAATCATGAAGCGGGAAATGACAGTCTGCATCAGGCGGCGGACTATAGTCGCGCCGCAGTGAAAGGCTTCGACGTGAAGTTCTACCCGATGAGCTGGGCGGCGGCTCAAACACAGCTGGGATCTGTGCTTAGTGCGCTGGCGGATCGCGAGGATAACGCAGGTGGTTACGAGAACGCGATTGCGGCTTTTAGAGAGGCGCTAAAGGTTTACACAAAGCAATCGGATCCGATGCGCTGGGCAGACGCTCAAAATCAACTCGCGGAGGCCCTCCAGTTACTCGGCGGGGCTCGCTCGAATGTCGAAGATCTTAGAGAGTCGGTCGCCATCAGCAGGCAGGTACTGGATGGTTTTCCGCGCGATTGGGATCGACAGCGCTGGGCGGGTACTCAGGCTGTCTTTGGCAACGAACTACTGAGTCTCAACGATCTCCAACCCAACCCGAGCTATCCGCAAGAAGCTGTAAAAGCATTTCGCGCCAGCCTCGAAGAGCAGTCGCGCGACCGCGATCCGATCGCGTGGGCGACGTTGAAAGCCTCGCTCGGCAATGCGCTCGACGAGATGGGGGAAAGCAACAACGAGTCCTGGTGCTTCCAGCAGGCGATTCAGGATTACAACGATGCGCTCGAGGTATTCAAACCCGACCGCGATCCAATCCAATGGGCGCGAGCGAAGAGCGATCTCGGGGACGCATTGTCAGGACTCGGCATGCGCGGACCAGGAGTCACATACCTGAAAGAGGCAGTCGATAACTATCATCAGGCCCTGACCGTGTTAACCAAGGACAAGTTACCGGGCGACTGGAAGAAGACACAAAATAATCTTGAAATCGCGCTCGACGCACTACGTCAGCGGGGCTGGAATGGCTGACGTTTCACTGTCGGGCGGCGGTGATCGATTGGGCGCCGACTTCATCCTTAGGCTGGTCCAGGACGATCGCCTTATAGGCTAGTGCGGGGCCGGCGAGGGCGGTGGTCGTCAGCGCGATCAGCAGCATGTCGATGCATCCGCGGAACGCCTCGATTACGCCGGGCGGATGGTAGCCCATGTACCATTCGAACGCCTCCCGGATGATCCAGTAGGGCAGGAACGTGAGGACGAGAATTGCCGCGAGCCGCTCGATATTCCCGGCGGTCTGCTTCCACGCCTCGCGGATGCCGGCGTACCGGCCGATCGCAATCGCAGGAAAAACGAAAGCCAATCGGACGTATCCGATCGCATAAAGGCCAAGTCCGAGCATCATCACCGATCCTCCGAACAGCGAGATCTGGTTGTCAAAGTTTCGCTGGCCATAGCGGAGGAGGACGAACGGCAGGCCGACGAGAACCAGCAGCGCCGCCATCATGACGGTGACTGCCAGCAGATAAAGCCATTGCGTTCGCGAGTAGGAAAACTGTGGATGGTTCATCACCGCGCCGCGGCCTTTGATTGCGAGCTTGGTCCATGCCACGGAGAACGGCGTGAACAGAATGAAATGCGCGATCGTCATCATAGCGCCGGTCACCTCTTTGGAAACGTCCTGACGCAGGAGGACATAGCAGACGAGATCGATGGCCAGGATAGCGGCAAACGGAATCCATGCGAATTTCAGTAATTCGGGGAGACAGAACAATGGCATCAGGAGGGATTCCTTAACGATCGAAAAGACCGGAAGTTCGACCACCAGGAATCGGCGCTGTCCAGTTGTCTGCACGTTCACGCGTTTAACACTCAACGTGGACAGAGTCGAATGGGTAAACTCTGGCAGTCTGGAGTTGCGGCGTCGCAAGGCGGGGGCGAAGTTGTGCGGGCATCGTGGATGATGCGAAGAACCTAACCCCTAACCCCTTCCCGAGCGGGAAGGGGAACTGGAGTGATGGGAGTAACTCCTTCCCGAGCGAGAAAGGGAGCTGGACGCGAAGTGGATTCGCAGATTGCCGGCTACTGGAGGATTTTCTTGAGGCTAGTCGGCAGGGGGCTTTGGAAATTCATTGAGGTGCCGGAGACTGGGTGGCGGAAGGTTAGTTCGCATGAGTGGAGTGCCAGGCGGCCGGCGGGGTCGGTCGACGCGCCGTATTTGCGATCGCCGACTACAGGATGACCGAAGGCGGATAGCTGGACGCGGATCTGGTTTTTGCGGCCGGTTTCCAGGGTCAACTCGAGCATCGCGTTGTCGCGGCCTTTTCGCAGGACGCGGTAGTGAGTGATGGCCAGTTCGCCGCCGCGATCGACGCGATGCATCCTGAGTGACTTGCTCTCGACGAGATTGTCGCGGAGGGTGCCGTCGGCCTTCGAGGGGATGCCTTCGACGACGGCCAGGTACTTCTTGGTGACGCTTTTCCAGTTCTCTTGAAGGGCAGCCTGTACTGCGTGGCTTCTTGCGAAGAGCATCAGGCCGGAGGTTTCGCGATCGAGTCGATGCACGATGAAGGCTTGCTGCGACGGCGAGCCGGTGACCGCCTTCAGATGGTCGTTGAGGATTCGATGCGCGGTGCGTTCTTTCTCGGCCTCCGAGCCCATTGAAAGAAGACCCGCCGCTTTGTCGACCACGACGAGGTCATCGTCGAGATGGATGATTTTCAAGCCCTGGCGATCGAGCGATGGCGCAGGAACCTGCTTACCCGTCACAATCGTCACGACGTCGCCCGGTTGCAACTGCGTGTCGTGCTTGACGGTAGTCATTCGCGAGACGGTTACGGCGCGGAAGCGTAAGAGATCCTTGGCCGCTTTGCGCGAGAGTCCCAGCGGAAGAGTCATCAGATAGGGCAGCAGCTCGCATCGCGACGAGACGCTGAATTTGTGGTCACGCGCCGGCATTGCGGTAGTATGGTCGCCCACAATCGATGAAGCGGCAAGAACAACACGATCACTTAATTGGATGTGAAACCGCCGTGGGTTTCATGCTTTCCTGGGCAGGGTAACCCTGCACTTTAGAATTAAGGAAGTGAATAGTACACTGAGTAATCGACAAATACTCACTTGATTCGTTCTGGTGGGAACCTTGTTGAGACTATTCGGATAATTCAAATTGACACTCCGCAATTACTAACCATATTATCCAATAGCCGGGATCGATATAGATTTGAGTCCGGCTTTGATCCAGCCCGACGGTGGCCTTTCCGCTCGCCTTTGACCACGGTTCGCTAGACCATCGTAGATAGTGTGCGTTTCAAGGCTGGAGGAGGTTCTTCATGGAATTCTCTGCTAGACGTGGCGTCTCGCGAGTCAGCATTTTGTGCGGATTCGTGACCATGGATCTTTACTGGCTGTACCTGATTTGTATATCGCACGTGATGAATCCAGTGAGTGTTTTTGTCGTGGACCTGACCGGGCGGCATTTGCAGCCGGGGCAGATCGGAAGTCTCACGACGACGTTGGCCTGGAGCGAAGTGCGGTTAGCGGTCGTAGCGTCTTTGATCGTATTCGGGCTGGCCACGTTGATCGCGGATGCGGGCATGAAGATGTTTGCGAGCCCGGATTCCGACCGTCTCTCATTGGCAACGACCATCGCATGAGCGAGCACGAATCCACGGGGATTTGATCATTCTTAACGAAAATCGGACTCGAGAAAAAAAATGAAACCTATAGTAATGATTGGCGCGATCGTCGCGCTGCTTGGGCTTCTGGCGCTTGCTTTGCCGGAGTTCACCACCAATCAGACGAAGAACGTTGCAACGCTGGGCGATCTCAAGATCCAGGCGAACGAGCAGACCTCGCATGTAATCCCGCCTATTCTCGGAGGCGCTGCGTTGATCGTGGGGTTGGTTATGGTGACGGGCGGCCTTTACCAGAAACGCTAGTCGTCAGTCGCAGCCGAAATACTCACTTGACTACTCAGTCGAACATTCACGGCCAATTGTTGACTCGAGAACAACCGTGGAAAAACTCTCGACAGCCCCGCTAATTGCAGAGCACGAGCAGGATGAACGCCCGAGCGGCCTGAGTTCCGCGGGACCGGTTGTCGCGATAATCCTCGCGACGGTGGTGCTCTCTTACGCCAAAGAAATTTTGATGCCGTTGACGATGGCTGCCCTGCTGGCGGTCATCTTCAGTCCGATTGCCACGCGGCTCGATCGTTTTGTGGGGAGCTTCGTCAGCGCCGCGCTGGTGGTGGTGACTACGGTTACGATTGTTGCTGGGATTGGATATTTCGTAACGGTCGAGCTTACCTCGGTCGCCGTGCAGGTCACCGACTATACCGACAATATCGCCACCAAGCTGACCGCATTGAAGGGTAGTACGCCCGAGTGGATGCTGCGGGTGCAGGACGGGATCAAAGACGTCGAGCAGCAGATCAACGAAATGACGCCGCGAGCGAACCGCGCGAAACCGGCCAAAGTGGTTCAGGTACCGGCGGTTCAGTCAGACCTTGAGCAGGCGGTGAAGCCGGCCGTCCCAATATTGTCGGGACTGTTTGAAGGGCTGCTGATCGTAGTGCTGATGTTCTTTCTGCTGTATGGCAGAAATGACTTGCGCGATCGGCTGGTGCGGCTTGCGGCACGCGGCCGGATTACGCTTTCGGCCGAGGCGATTGGGACTGCGGGCGAAGCGGTGGGTCATTACCTGTTGCTATTCGCTCTGACTAATCTCGGATACGGAGTAGCTATCGGACTGACTATCTGGGCGATTGGGTTGCCGAACCCGATTCTGTGGGGAGCGCTGGCGGCGCTCTTTCGTTTCGTGCCCTACGTTGGGGTTCCGATTGCCGCTCTACTCCCGATGTGTGTGGCCTTCGCGGTTTTCCCCGGATGGAGCAAGTCGGTCGAGGTGTTCGCCGCATTTGTCATTTTCGATCAAATAGTGAGCTACCTGGTCGAGCCTTTCCTGATCGGCCGCGGAGTTGGATTGTCGCCGCTGGGCCTGTTGTTCTCCGCGATGTTCTGGGGATGGCTGTGGGGGCTTCCGGGACTGCTGCTCGCCACCTCATTGACCGCATGCCTTAAGGTCGCTGGAGACTATATTCCGGCACTCGGCTTTTTCGCCGTGCTGTTTGGAGATGATAGCGCCCGCGAGGACTATCACGACTACTACCGCAGCCTGCTCGAGCTCGATCAGACGAGTGCGCGCACTATCGCGGTCAGGTACTGCGACAAAAATGGGCTCGAGCCGACCTTCGACGACGTACTGGTCCCGGCGGTCGTTCTGGCCGGCGAGGAGCGCTTCGAAAATCATATCAGCGAGGAGAATCAGAAGCTGATTTTCGACACGACTGTCGCGCTGGTGAAGGAACTTGGCGATCGGTTCAACAAACCCCGGTACAGAGGCCGGCTCCGAATCGTGGGTATCGTGCCGCCCGGCGAGGTTCACAGCCTGGGGCTGCTGATGCTGCTGGAACTGCTCCGGCGGACGGGAATCGCGGCAAATTTTTTCGGCATGGATAAATCGCCGGCAGAAATTTGCGCCTTTGTGAATCAATACGGACCTGACATGGTTTTTGTTTCCTGCACCACGACAGAATGTATGCCCGCCGCGGTCGAACTGGTGCGCGTGCTGGTCGCGCAGTCGCCGCACCTGACCATCATCGGCGGCGGAGCGGCCGCGCTGGTGCATCGCGCGGAACTGCTCGAGGCTGGCGCCACGGAAATCTGCGGCAGCAGGGGCGAAGTACGACACGCGGTACGACTGTACGCACTCAGACGCTCGGTTTCGCGGTCATCGCAGATCGGTGTCGCCCGCCCTGGAGTCGGCGCTCAGACTACAAATAGCTAGTTGTTTCAGTATTAAGGCTTTTTCAGTATTAAGGCCGCGCTCCGTTGTCGCGCGCGGACTGAGAGAGCAATCGCGCGCTCTCGAGGGAATGGCGACCGGATTTAGGTCGGGAGGTTTAGGTCATTAACGGAAACCTAACCCCTAACCCCTTCCCGAGCGGGAAGGGGAACAAGATTAGGAGGAGAACCCTTCCCCTGGAACGGGAACCGGAATGGATAGTCGATAAATGACTAATGGATTGAGTATGTATATTGTGCCTCCGATTAGTATTTGTATTGTTCCTCCAAGCACCTTAACTAGTACTCACATAGTAAATCTAGTCGCATTCTGAAATTAGGGTGATTACTATCTACTTGTCGGAATCGATATACGGTTCGAGTCCGACTCTGATCCAGCCCGACAGTGGTCTTTCCGCTCGCCTTTGACCACGGTTCGCTAGACCATCGTCAAATCGACATTACCAAGGCTCGAGGAGGTCCACGCGAGACGTCACAGTCTCACGGAATTTTCCGCCCATGAAGATAAACTTGAAAAATAAATTGAGGAAGACGATTGCCCTGTCGGGCGCGATCGTGGCGTTTTCGATCGCGGCGCCGTCGTTCGCGCAATACGATAACGGCCCCGGCCCTGGCTATGACAGTCCCGGCTACGGCAGCCCAGACTACAACAGCGCGGGCTACAACGACGAAGGCTACAACAACCCAGGCTACCAAGGCGCCGGCTACTACGGCCCGGGATATTACGGTGGACCCGGACAAGAGGGATGGGGCGCCTACGATAGTGGTCGCACCTGGCGAGGCGCGCGATGGTGGCATCGGCACGACATCATGTGGTTCTACCGGCATCATCCGGAATGGGCCGTGATGGACGCGTTGTGGCAAAACCAGGATGGCGACTACGACAATGACAACGTCTGGCACGACGCCTACTGGTGGCATCAGAACAACCCGGATTACTTCTACGCCAATCATCCAAACTGGATTTCATGGGATCCGAGCTGGCGTAACTCGGACGGCGCGTACGACGGGCAGCACAACTGGCATTATGGCCAGTGGTGGTACAACCAGAATCCCAACTGGGTTTCCGCCAATCATCCCAACTGGCTCAGCGAGCATCGCAACTGGGCGAGTCATACTGAAGTGCAAGACCATCGGGCCGTGATGCGGACCGAGAACGAGGGTAATGAGCGCTCTCGCCAGCAGGCGGCAGTTCAGCAGAACCGCGTGAATGAAGGCGCGGCAATTAATCAGCGCAATGAGGCGACTCGTAACGAGCAGGCCTCACGTGAGCAGCAGAACCAGCAAAATCGCGCGAATGAGAGGGCGGCGACCAATCAGCGCAACGAGCAGACTCGTGTGAATGATCGGGCGGCGACCAATCAGCGCAATGAGCAGACGCGCATGAATGAGCGAGCCGCAACCAATCAGCGCAACGACGCGAATCGCAACGAGCAGGCGTCGCGTGAGCAGCGGCAAAATCAGGCTACGCGGAACGAGCAGCAAGCTAATCGCAACCAGCAGCAGGCGACCCACAATCAGGAGCGCGCTGCGCAGAACGAGCAGCGGGCGACTCGCAACGAGCAGCAGGCGACGCATCAGCAGCAGGAACGTCCGCAGCAGGCGCAGCGTCAGCAGCAGGAGCGTCCGCAGCAAGCGCAGCATCAGCAGCAGGAACGTCCGCAGCAGGCTCAGCATCAGGAGCACCAGGCCTCGCATCAGCAGCAGTCGTCGAACCATCAGGGCGGTGGACATCAGGGCGGCGAGGGCGCAGTCCGCGAAGCAAAGAAATAGTTGAAGGCGCGATACGCCCTAAACAGGGCGTATCGCGCAGTACTCACGAAACGAAACTAACAAGCAGGAATCTGAGGGAGAACCAAACAAATGAATTCAATCCAACGAATTGCTATCAGTGTCGTAGGCGTTGCGGCCTTGGCTTGGGTTGCCGGATGCGGCACCAGCACCAAGGAAGTCGATTCCACCACTTATGTTCCCGCCGCCGCGCCGGCTCAGGTCGTCGTGCAGGCTCCGCCGGTAGTAGTCACACCTCCGACTACCACCACCAGCACCTCGAGCGACCGGTCGAGCAATTCAACTGACTCAGGCAGCGCAGGCACAGTGGATAGCTCGAGTTCCCATCACAGCGAATCCACCAGCGTGACTCCAAGCAACTAATCCGCAGCTCGGGAGAATTGCGTGATGCGAAACAAAGCCAATCGAAAAGTAAGAGTCGTGCGAGCACTCGCGATCGCTCTGGTGATCGGCACCGGACTGCTTGCCTCCAATGCGCGCTCCGAGCCGGCTACTACCGACTCTTCGAACTCTGTGTCCCACGAGAACGACAGCGTGAACGTCAAGTCGGAGCATCGATACAATTCGCCGGCTGAACGCGCGAACGACGCCCTGCTGATCACCGAGGTCAAGAGCGCGCTTGCCCATGACGGAGTCAGCGACGGTTATCCGGTTGCTGTCGATTGCGATCACGGCAAGATCCTGTTGAGCGGTGTAGTCAAGTCGGCCCGGGACGCAAAGCATGCCGGCGATATTGCGGCAGCGGCAGAAGGCGTCACCGGGGTGAACGATCAATTAACGTGGCATTAGCAGGGCGCCAACCTAGCCAGGGAGCCAACGAAACCGATGTTATTGATTCTGATCATACTACTGATTCTATTCGCCGGCGGCGGCGGTTACCGAACCTATCATCACGGCTCCAGAGATCCGGGCGGCTTGCTGATGCTGATACTCATGGTCGTGTTGATTGTATGGCTAATCAACGGCGGGCTGGTCTGACAGATGAAAGTAGATAGGAGAACACCATGTTACTATTAATCATTGTCATAGTTTTGTTGTTCGGCGGCGGCGGCGGCTACTACGGCTATACCAACTATGGCGCCACCGGAGGCTTAGTGCCTCTGCTGCTCGTGGTGTTAGTGGTCTGGCTGCTAATCGGTCGCGGCGGTATTTGACGATTGTCGGGCATCAGGTAGACGCCGGCGTTGCTCGGTGCCCGCCATCTTTTTCCGCGTTCAATTGTTCAACTGAGTAAACAAACAGCCGTACATCGTAACTCGCGAGCTCTGAGGTAATTGAGATGACATTGGAAGATACCGCAAATTCTACCGTCCGCAACGCAATGGATCAGGGCCGCCAAGCGGCAGACAAAGCCAGCCAGGCAATGAAAGACGGCTACGATGCGGCGCAGCAATACGTCAAGGATAAGGGATTTGAGATGGACCTGCGCGAGCTCGTGCGTCGCGAGCCGTGGTTCGCAATCGCAGCCGCGTTTGCGGTGGGCTACGTCGTTGCGCAGATCGTTCGGCGCGTCTCCTGAGCGGGTCGCAGGCGGTGAATAACTCAGCAGATGCCACCTTGGCCGATAACTATGAGCGGCGGCGCCGGCGCGATCGGAACATCGGCGAATATGTAAGAGAAGAACCGTTGACCTCGCTGGCCATAGCCGGTGGCGTCGGATTCATTCTCGGCGGAGGCGCCAACAGCCGCATCGGGCTCGCACTCATATCTATAGCAGCGCGAATCGCGATGCGCGGAGCCGCCACCACCTTCATCATGGGCCTGGTCACCGGTAATCACGACAGCCAAAGAGCGGCTCACTCAACAACCCGCGGCGGAAGCTATCGCAATGGACACTATGACAACGCAAGAACAGATCACCGCGATTCAGACTGAGCGCGACGACGCGCGGCAAAACCTGCGCGACACGTTGACCGAGGTCAACGACAAAGTTGAACGCACCGAAGACGGGATGCGTCCCGACCACGTCATCGAGAGTCATCCGGTCGGAGCCTCGCTGATCGCTGGAGCGTTAGGCTTTCTGTTCGGATCGATCGTGACCAGCCGCGGCGCCGGTCCGATCGTGATCGCAGCATTGCTCGGCGTCGCTCTCTCAAAACACGGCTCAAACGACGAGAGTTGAAGCCGCAGGCTGATCGCATGACAGAAAAACAGCCGCATCACGCTAACGGTTCGCCGGAGACCTTGCAGGATTGGCCGACGCTGATGGGCCGGGCAGTGGACGACGTCACGCGCATCCTGCAGTCCGAGGCTCACATGCTGGAGACCAGCATGAGCGCGGCGCTAGCTGCGCGACTAGCCGATGCAACCGCCAAACTCACTGTACTAGCAGTGATGCTTTGCGGCGGAGTATGCATGCTGTGCGCCGGAATACTGCTGATCCATGAATGGCTGCCGCTATGGCAGGCCTTCGGACTCTCGGGCGCAATTATCCTGATAATCGGCGTCGCGATTTACGCAATCGGGAGACCTGCCGGCGACACTGCCTGAAAGGTCTCGCGCGCGATTGCAACTCCCACTGGGCTCGCCGGTCCTTATGACGGCGGGCCTCTTCATGTTAATCACGATCGATGATCGCGGCGGTTCAAAACTTCGTGAGTCAGGCCGGTCCCTGGTCGCTGATCGTAGTCTTTGTCGCGATCATGCTCGAGTCGTCGGCGGGTTTGGGTTTGATCTTTCCCGGCGAGGCGATGGCGGTGGTTGCGGGCGCGATGGCGTCCGACGGGTTCTTTTCGCCGTGGACTGCATTCGCAGTGGTCGCGTCGGGCGCAGTGATTGGCGACCTGACCGGCTATACGATCGGTCATACCAAAGGACAGGCCGTGCTGAACCGGTTTCCGATCGTGCGACGGCAGTATGAAAAGCATCGCGAGCGTCTCAAGTACTACTTCGAGCATTTCGGCGGCGCGACGGTATTTCTCGGACGTTTCGTCGCGGTGGGGCGCGCTTTCGTGCCCTTCACCGCGGGCCTGTCCGGGATGCGAATCCGAAAATTCGTGCCGACGTCGGTACTGGCGGGATCGGTGTGGTCATCGGTTACGGTAGGCCTCGGCTATACGCTGGGTTCCAACTGGAGCCTCATCGAGAAGTGGCTGAAGTCGCTGAGCGCCGGAATCGTCGTGCTCGCGGTACTGACCGGTTTGATGGTCGCGGCGTGGCGGTCGGTCTCCCGCCGACAGACTCAGATCGCGGCCGCATGGAACCGGTACCTTACCGAGCGCTACGGCTTCGATCTGACGCCGTTCGTGGATTTCGTCCGCACGCGGTTCTCGCCGCGCAGCTACCTTGGACTCCATCTGACGGTTGGGGTGATCGCGGTGACGGCGCTGGCGTGGCTGTTCGGCGGCATCGTCGACATTATCTCTGACCAGGGACCGCTTGGCGGGCTGGACCGGAGCGTCGCGCTATTCGTCGCCGCCCAGCGGACTTCGGCGCTGGATTCGGCGGTAAGTGTGATCGCGATGCTCGCCAATCCGATCTGGCTGCTGCTTATCGTTGGGGTTGGAGCGATTAGCTATGCGCGTCGGCGCGAGGCAGGCCTGTCTATCATGGCGTTGCTGTTTCTTGCTGGTGCATACGGACTCGCCTTCGGCTTGCAGGTGATATTTGCGAAGCACGCGGCTCATCAACCCGAGCTGGTGCTGGTTAACGGATTCGCGGGCTTTCCCAGCGCCGCGCTAACCGCGTCGACGGCGGGCTACGGGATGCTCGCCTACCTGCTCGCGGCCGAGACACAAAGCTGGCGGCTCCAAACGCTCAGCGTCGCGGCGGCGGTCTATATTATCGCGCTGATCGGTTTCGCGGGGATCTACTCGGGAGTTGCGCTGAGCGCGATCATCGGGGGATTTGCGTTGGGCGGATGCTGGCTGGCGATCTGCGTGACCGGAAGCCGAACCTATAGCCGATTGCGCAGCACGAGCATCAAAGCCGCCTGACGATCTGGTCCGTATAGCACCAATTCGAATAGCCACTTTTTTGTCATCGCTATCCTTGAGTGGCAATACTTTGACATCTCATTCTGTAGTGTCGGATCGACTTACTATTATCTTCCGTTTGCTCTGAAGGCGATCGTGAGCTTCTGACTAGTACGCTCGATCTTCTGAGCGGTTATTCGCGTAACCGAAGTCGAAAATTTTTCCAAGGTACGAATCTTGCCTTTACCGTTATTGGCGGAGTCGCTCCGAGCGCGGAAGTTGTTCTTCTGCGCGGCCTCGTTTCGTCAAAGGGGAATTTGAAGCAAGTGAACATGCAAAGGGAGGGAGGCATCCGGACTGAGTCGAGCTCACCGATGCCGGGCAGTTTCAGTCGGTCGCGACGGTTCGCGTCAACTCGGAGTTTAGATCCCGATTTGCAATTCGACAGCTACCTGCTGGCGATGTGCAGTCTCATGTTCATGGTCGTGCTGGTGGTCGGCGCGGCCGGATACGCCAGTATGCAGGGCATTTTGTCGCCGGCCACGAGAACTGCGAAGGCTGCGCGCCTCGATCAATTCAGTCAATACACAACGCCGCGAAACACTTCGAGCTTCGTCATACGCAAGTAGACAAGGAAATGATTGCCATGTCCTCCACCAAAAAAATTACGACGATAGTCAAGTATCTTGTAACCAGGTTCACGCTTGCAGCAGGTGTAGTAATCCTAGGTATGGCCGGAACCGCGGCGGCTTCGCACAAGCCAAAGCCGACAGTTGTTTCCACCGATCCAGCCGACGACGCCACCAACGTGCCCATCAATACTACCGTCACAGTATACTTCAGCCTGCCGATAAACTGCGCAACGATTAACCGACAGACATTCGAACTCAAGGCCTTGAGGCACATGCCCGTAATAGCCAGAGGCATTAGTTGCAGCGGTAGTAGCGCGACCTTTACCCCCTCGAGCGATCTTGCGATCAACACCAGGTATCAGGTCGTGTTCCACGCCCGAATCTTGGCGCTTAATGGCAGGGCGCTGTGGGCCAACGGATTCGGTTTCGACTTCACCACCGGTCCGAACACCGAACCTCCGGCTACCGCGACCCCAACCGCGACTGCCACCGACACCGCCACTCCTACGGCCACCGCAACTGCCACCTCGACTGCAACTGACACGGCTACCGCCACCGCAACGGCCACGGCGACAGCCACTGCAACTGACACGCCGACAGCCACCGCAACTAACACGGCTACTGCCACTGCGACTGACACGGCTACCGCTACGGCGACCGACACGGCAACGGCCACTGCAACCGATACGGCTACCGCGACGGCGACCGACACGGCAACGGCCACTGCAACTGATACAGCCACTGCCACCGCGACTGACACCGCAACGGCCACTGCAACCGATACAGCGACGGCCACCGCGACCGACACGGCTACGGCCACTGCAACTGACACGGCTACCGCGACGGCAACTGATACAGCGACAGCCACGGCAACCGACACCGCCACAGCCACCTCAACTGCAACCGCGACGCCTACGGCGACTGCCACTGCACTTGCACCGACAGTATTTGCCTCGGCGCCTGCAATCGTCGGCTGCGGCGGACAGGGAATGGGGACCAATCAGACGATCACCGCGACCTTCAGTGAGCCGATGCTTGCGGCAACGATTATCGCGCCAGGAACCTTCACCGTGACCGGGCCGGGCATTACCCCCGTTACGGGAAGCGTCACCTATGATGCGACCAACAACATCGCGACGTTTGCTCCGACCGGCGGTGTCTTCGCAACCGGCGTCACCTTTACCGCCACGATCACGACTGCGGCCGAGAGCGTGGGATTGTTACCGCTGGCGAGCAACTACGTGTGGACCTTTACGACTGGCGCGGGCCCTGACACGACTCCGCCTTTGGTAAGCGCCACCAATCCCGCTGACAGCGCCTCCAGCGTGGGCATCAACCAGAATATTGTCGCTACTTTCGACAAAGGGATGGACTCGACGACTCTTACCCCAACGACATTCACCTTGATGGGGCCAGGGGTGACTCCTGTTCCGGGTACTGTGACCTACTCTACTATCGGCGACACTGCGACTTTCACGCCAGGTAGTCCACTCCTGACCAGCACTACCTATACTGCGACTATCACGACCGGGGTTACAGACCTATCCGGTAACGCGCTCGCAAATAACTTTGTCTGGACCTTTATGACCGGGCTCACCACAGATGCCAGCGCGCCGACAGTCACTTCGACCAACCCGGCGGATCTTGCCACTGGGGTGGGCATCGACGCTTCGGTCAACGCAACCTTTGACAAGGCGATGGACGTTTCCACCTTGAACCCCCAAACCTTTACGTTGACAGGGCCTGGTGCGACGGTTGTAGTCGGGAAAGTCTCCTATGACGTTGCCGACATGATAGTAACGTTCACTCCGACCAGCATGCTTGCGGCCAGCACCTCCTTCACCGCCATGATCGCTGGAGCCAAGGATCTCGCAGGCAATGCGCTCGCGACGACTGTGTGGTCCTTCTCTACAGGCTCGACCACTACTGGGCAGGTGGCGGTGAACCTGGGATCGGCTTCCAGTTATGCGATTCTGGCCGCCACTACCGTTACTGCCCCGGGCGCGATTGTAGTTAATGGAGATCTTGGTTTGTGGCCCGGTACCTCGGTAACAGGCTTTCCGCCGGCAACCGTGCTCGGGACCATCAACATCAACAATCCTGCCTCAATGGCAGCACAGGCTGACCTGCTGACCGCGTACAATTATTTGAAGAACACGGTGCCGCCGGGAGCCACTAAGACCGGGAACATAGGCGGCACCACGCTCGCCCCCGGGGTTTACACTGCGCCGTCGACGTCGTTGGCGGTATCGTCGGGCAACCTGACCCTGGACGCGCAAGGAGACACGAATGCGGTCTGGATCTTCCAGATTGGCTCGACTCTCGACGTCACGCCGGGCCTGCAGGTTATCCTGGCCAACGGCGCTCAGGCATCCAATGTCTTCTGGCAGGTTGGTAGTTCGGCCACGATCGACACTACCGCCGTCATGCAGGGAAACATATTGGCCTTTACCTCGGTCACGGTGAATGGCGGAGCAACGTTGAATGGCAGAGCTCAGGCGCTGAACGGGGCTGTCACGGCAGGCGGCAGTGGCGCGTCATTGCCCGGATGTCAGTGATGCAGAACTTGCGCTAAGACGACACTCTCAAGCGGGGCTCCGGCGCCCCGCTTGAGAATCGCTTCAACTTCGAAATTAAGGTGCTCTGGCGCAATGCCGGAGCACTTTTTCTTTCGCTATGGAAACACCCGGGGGGATTGCCGAATGCGATTTGCTGTACTAACGACGAGTCTGCAATCTCGTGCGTTGGGGTTTGGCGATGCAAAACGGAATCTTGTCGGGAATCAGGGTGATCGATTGTGGAACGTATATCGCGGGGCCGGCCTCGGCCACGGTGATGTCGGATTTCGGCGCGGAGGTGTTCAAAATCGAACGCCCCGATGGAGGAGATCTGTGGCGTCTGTTTCCACATCTAGCCGGCTCGGCGAAGTCCAGACTGAATTGGGCGTGGGTACTCACCGGCCGCAACAAGAAAAGCGTCGCACTCGACCTCGGGAGTCCGGAAGGTTACGAGGCGCTGATGCGGCTGGTCAAAACTGCCGACGTTTTCGTCACCAACTATCAGACTCAACTGCTGACGAAGTTTCATCTGAACTGGGACGATTTGCGCCCGGTTAATGAGCGGCTGATTTTCGCGCATCTCACCGGCTACGGCGAAAAAGGCGACGATGCTGACTTGCCCGCGTTCGATGCGCTGGCTTACTGGGCGCGTTCGGGTCTGATGACCGGCGTGACGGGGCGCGATGGGACGCCGTCTGGGCCGCGGCCGGGAATCGGAGACCATCCGACGGCGATGGCGATGTTTGGCGCGATCATGCTCGGGCTCTACAACCGCGAGCGCACCGGACGCGGATCGAAAGTAGGCACGTCGTTGATGGCGAGCGGCGCCTGGGCGCATAGCTGCGATTTGCAGGCGCAAATGCTTGGCGCCACCTTTCCCAAACCGGCGGGTCTCACTCCGATAAATCCGCTATCCGCGGGATACATCACGCGCGATGGGAAAGTGTTCCTGTTGGTTCAGCTCGATCCTGAGCACGAGTTCCCGCGGCTGTGCAAAATGTTCGAGGCGCCCGAGATGGCGACCGATCCGATGTTCGCGACCGACGCCGCCCGCACCGAGCACGCCGCCGAACTGTCGGCAATTTTGCAATCGCAATTCGAGTCGAAGGACCTGTCGGAGTGGCGCGCGCTGTTCAAGCAGTACGACATCAAATGGTCGGCGCTGCCGATGCTCGCAGACGTCGTGAACGATCCGCAGATGCGCGCCTCGGGCGCCTTCATCGAGCTCGACTGGCCGGGCCATGGCAAGATCGAGACGATCAACAGTCCGGTCTTTGTTGCGGGCGCCGAAAAGCGCAAGCCCGAACCGGCCCCCGAGGTAGGAGCGAATACGCGCGAGGTCCTGCGCACGCTCGGTTATAGCGACGCCGCGATCGACGACCTGGTCAAGCGGCGGATCGCGGCAGGTTAATTGCTAGGCGCCGATTGTCTTCTGCAACCAGCTCACGAGATCGCGCATCACTTCGTCGCGGTTGGTTTCGTTCAGCATCTCGTGGCGGCCTTCTGGATAGTATTTCTCGCTGACGTTTGCGATTCCGGCGGCGCGATAGCGATCGGCCAGCGGCTTCAGCCATTCGAGGTTGTGATTAATCGGGTCCTTGTCGCCGGCGAAAATGTAGATTGGAAGGTCCTTGCGAATTTGCCCCAGTGCCGCCGGATCGATCAGCCGAATCGCAGAAGCGGTCATC
Source organism: uncultured delta proteobacterium (assembly GCA_963794325.1). Taxonomy (GTDB): domain Bacteria; phylum Desulfobacterota; class Binatia; order Binatales; family Binataceae; genus Binatus. The sequence continues at coordinate 1,437,061 of CAWCDG010000004.1, forward strand.
GTCGCCATCGCTTTCTTGTTGATTCCAAATCCGCAAAGCGGGTCCGCTTCGTACGCATCCACCGCCGCGGGATCGCGGCTCAACCAATCGTGTTGGGTTCGCGCAGGCTCGAACGAGCGGTTGAACGCGGTGAGGTCGGCGTCCTGCGACGGATCGATCGACAGCTTGTCCACCGCCGCCGAACCCGACAGAACGAGGCCAGCGATCACCGCGCTGTTGTCGAGCACGTAATTCTGCGCCGCGAACGATCCCATGCTGTGGCCGAGCAGGATCACCGGCAGGCGTCCTTCGCGGGTGCGCGCGAGGCGGGTGAGCGTCACCATGTCGGCGACCAATCCGTTCCATCCGGCACTGCCAAAGTCGCCGAGCGACTCGCGGCCCTTCACGCTGCGTCCGTGCCCGCGATGGTCGTTGGCGTAAACGTGAAAGCCAGCCTGGTTGAGAAACTCCGCGACGTGGGCGTAGCGGAGCGAATGCTCGCCCATGCCGTGCGCGATCTGAACGATTGCGGCGGCCTTTCCGGGAGCGCGCCATCGATAGTAGGCAATCTCGGTTCCATCTTCGCTGTTGAAAGAAAAATCTTCGCGTCTCATGCGGGTGCACCTCCCGGCTCTCGAATCCTGGGAACCGAATACTACAAATTGAATAGCCCCGTCGATTCCCTTTTGACGTTATGTGCTACGGCGCGGTAGCTTTCAGTTGGATTAACCCGAAACTTATTGGTCCAGGAGTGATGTGATGAAAGATCCGGCATACGACGCGGGATTGGCCGTTCGGCGTCGCGTCCTGGGCGACGCGCATGTTAAGCGCTCAATGGAAAACGCGACCAGCTTTGACGAAGACTTTCAGAATCTCGTCACGCGCCACGCGTGGGGCGACATCTGGACGCGGCCCGGCCTCGACCATCGAACGCGCAGCCTCATCACGATCGCGCTGCTGGCTGCCGGCGGCCGCAATGAAGAGTTAAATCTTCACATTCGCGCCACTCGCAACACGGGCGCTACGCCAGACGAGGTGAAGGAAGTTCTGCTGCAGGTCGCGGTCTATGCCGGTGTGCCTGCGGCGAACTCCGCGTTCCGAATCGCAAAGTCGGCGTTCGAGGAAATGGCGAAAGAGGACGCCCGATGAGATCGCCCGCGGGCTATCGTCGCGAAACGTCGGGAGATCACCCGCCGTACGATTGTCCTGCTTACGCGAGCACCCACAAGCGAGCGCCGCGAAATGCGCCGGTAAGGATCGAACACACGCTTTCGGAAATCACCGGACCCAGGTTTGCGCGCGAGATGATCGCATCTGGCGAAAACGATCTCACGCATTTCAATGGCGGTGAAGCTCTCGGCGAGCGAATCATCGTAACCGGACGCGTCCTCGATGAAGATGGCGGCGCGATTCCGTACACTATAGTCGAAATCTGGCAGGCGAATGCCGCGGGCCGCTACGCTCACGCAGACGACCGGCACGACGCGCCGCTTGATCCGCACTTCGCCGGCATCGGAAGAGTGATTACCGACGAGCAGGGCGCGTATCGCTTCATGACGGTCAAGCCGGGCGCGTATCCGTGGCGCAATCATCACAATGCGTGGCGGCCGAATCACATTCACTTCAGCCTGTTCGGGCCGAGTTTCGCCACTCGCCTCATTACTCAGATGTATTTTCCCGGTGATCCGCTTCTAGCTATCGACCCGATCTTCAACAGTGTCCCGGATCCTTCGGCGCGCGAACGGCTGATAGCTACATTTGATATTGAAGTTACTATTCCCGAATACGCACTCGGTTATAGATTCGATTTTGTATTGCGCGGTTCCGACGCGATACCAACCTCGCACTGAAAATGAGCCCGCGGCAAACCCCATCGCAAACCGTCGGTCCGTTCTTCAAGCCTGCGCTGGTTCGACCTGGAAGTGAATCGATGGTCACGTCCAAGTCTCGCGGCGAGCGCATCACGATTGAGGGCCGCATTCTCGACGGCGACGGCGCGCCGGTTAGCGACGCGATGATCGAGCTCTGGCAGGCAAACGCCGACGGCCGCTATGACCATCCCGACGACTCGCAGGAAAAGCTGATCGATCCCGAATTCCACGGGTTCGGCCGAGCTGCGACTGACGAGCGCGGGTGCTTTCGCTTTTACACGATCAAGCCGGGCGCTGTTCCGGGCCCGGGCAGTCTGCTTCAAGCGCCGCACATCAACGTATCTATTTTCGCGCGCGGCCTTTTGAAGCGGCTGGTCACTCGAATCTACTTTCCCGGCGAGCAACAGAACGCCAGCGACGCTGTGTTGAACACTCTCTCGCGCGAGCGACGTGCGACACTGGTCGCTCGAATCGAGAACGCTGAGCGGCCGAACGTGTTGCGATTCGATATCGCGCTGCAGGGAGAGAACGAGACAGTGTTCTTCGACGTATGAGCATTCATCCCGCAGACTCTCAAATTTTCGGCGCGCTGTACGGCACCGATGAAACGCGCGAGCTGTTCTCCGATCGCGCTCATCTGCAATTCATGCTCGACGTCGAGGCTGCGTTGGCCCGCGCGGAAGCGAAACTCGGCTTGGTGCCCGCGGATGTTGCCGACGCGATCGGCCGCGCGGCCCGAGTCGAGAACTTGCGGCTTGATTATATCGCAGACAGCACCCGCCTCGTCGGTTATCCGGTGGTCGCCGTGGTCAAAGAGCTGGGCCGAATCGCGGGCGATGAGGCCGCGCGCTACATCCATCTTGGCGCCACCACTCAGGATATTCTCGACACCGCGCTCGTTCTGCAGTTACAGCGCGCGTTTGCGATCATGCGTCGCGATCTGATCGCGATCGCGCGCGCGCTCGCAGAGCGCGCGGTCAAGTTTCGCGACACGCCGATTGCGGGCCGGACCCATCTGCAGCACGCCGTCCCGACAACGTTCGGTCTCAAGTGCGCCACATGGGCGTCGCCGTTAGTCACTCACGTCGAGCGATTGGATCAGGCTGCGCCGAGAATTTTTGTCGTTCAGCTGGGTGGCGCGGCGGGAACGCTGGCGGCGCTCGGCGCGGATGGACCTGCGGTAGCCGAGGAGCTTGCGCGCGAGCTCGCGCTCGGTGTTCCGGACTCGCCGTGGCACGCCCAGCGCGATCGATTTGCGGAGGCTGGTGCGCTGCTCGGGCTGATTTGCGGAAGCTTGTCGAAATTCGCGCTTGACATTTCGCTGATGATGCAGACCGAAGTTGGCGAGGTGTCCGAGCCGCACGAAGCGGGCCGTGGCGGGTCGTCAACGATGCCGCAGAAGCGTAATCCGATCGCGAGCGAGTACATTCTCGGCGCCACGCGTGCCGTGCATGCTTTGGTGCCGGTGATGCTTGGCTCGATGACCGCGGATCACGAACGCGCGACTGGGCCGTGGCAGAGCGAGTCGCTTGCGTTACCGCAATGTGTAGCTTTGACCGCGGGCGGGTTGGCGCATGCTCGTTCGATTGCAGAAGGTATGACGGTCGACACCGAGCGCATGCGGCGCAATCTCGAACTGACTGGTGGATTGATCATGGCTGAAGCAATCGCGACTGCGCTGGTGCCGCGGATCGGTCGTGCTGCGGCCGAGGCCGCGGTTGCGCGCGTCTGCAATCGCGCGATCGCCGAGGGCGCACCACTCGCGGCGATCCTTGGCGAAGATCCTGGGTTGCGGCCGCACCTGAGCGGCGCTGAGATCGAGAGACTTCTGGATCCCGCTCAGTACCTTGGATCGGCAGGCGTCTTCGTCGATAAGGTTGTCGCACGAGTTGCCGCGCTCCGGTAGCGGCTTCTTCAATCAGGAGGCGCCGATGAAAAACGAGTCACCTCACAACCCTCCGTTTCGCGCCGATCACGTAGGCAGTCTGCTGCGCCCGCTCGAATTGCTGAAGGCTCGCGCCGACCGCGCGGCCGGCAAAGTCTCAGCCGAGGAATTGCGTGCCATTGAGGACTCATCGATTCGCAAGGCGGTGGCGTTTCAGGAGAGCGTCGGGCTTCAGTCGATCACCGACGGCGAATTTCGCCGCGAGATTTTTTATTCCGACTTTTATTTCCGAGGCCTCGGCGGCGGCACGGTTGCTTACGATCCGTCGTCGATCGACGAGGTCTATTTCATCGATCGCGAGGGTCATAAATTGCCACTGTTGGTGCCGCGAGTGCAGGCGCGGATGCGCTGGCATGATCCGATCCACGTGGACGACTTCAAATTCCTTCGCGCGGCGACAACGCGCACCCCGAAGATTACGATTCCGTCTCCTACCATCATCCACTTCCGCGCCGGCCGCGAGAATATCAGCAAGGATGTTTATCCGGAGATCGATCTTTTCTGGGAAGATATCGTCGATGCGTTTCAGCGGGAGTTAAAGGCACTTGCCGCCGCTGGCTGCACCTATGTGCAGATAGATGAGACGACGCTGGCATCGCTGAGCGACCGGCGAATTTGGGAGCCATTGCGAAAGCGTGGCGATGATGCTCGCATGCTGTTGCTCGATACCTATCCTGCGGTGATGAACCGCGCGTTTGCGGGCCGCCCAGCTGGGTTGCAACTCTCGATGCACATTTGCCGTGGCAATAATCAGAGTCATTGGAGCGCCGAGGGCGGATACGATCTGGTCGCCGATACGCTGTTCAACAAGATCGAGGTTGATTCTTATTTTCTGGAATACGACACGCCGCGTGCCGGAAGTTTCGAACCGCTGCGGCTGGTGCCAAAGAACAAAACCGTGGTGCTCGGGCTGGTCTCGAGTAAATTTCCAGAGCTCGAATCGAAGGATTCACTCAAGCGCCGAATCGAGGAGGCCTCGAAATTTGTCGGGCTCAACCAACTCTCGATCAGTCCGCAATGCGGATTTGCGAGCACTGCGCCCGGCAACAAAATTTCCGCAGCGGACCAGCGCGCCAAGCTGGAGTTGGTGGTTGAAGTTGCCAAGGAAGTTTGGGGCTAGCCGCAAAGATTTCAGGAAGATGACCGCCGCCATCGACTCGCTACCGCACCGCCTGGATTAGCTACTCGCTTTCGCAGCCTCCTTCGAAAATGAGTACTGCGCCGTCGGATTTACACTAACTTGAGCGGATGGTAGCGTCGGCCAAAGGTTTCGTGCTGGGGGGCCGGGATCGAGGGGATTTGCGTGGCACAGAACGATGGCGGCTCAGCCGAGCGTCGAAGCCATCCAAGGTCGCAGCCAGCAGGCGATGGGCACGCGGGCGTATTCGCGTGCAGCGGCGAGTATTGGACTCTCGGCTATGACAACGCCAGTTTCACGCTGAAGGACATCAAGGGACTCGGCTACATTCAACGCCTGCTGAAGCATCCTGGCGAAGAATTCCATGCGCTGGATCTCCTCGGTAGTACCAGTACGAGCGCCGCTTTCGAAGTGGAGGGAGCGGACCAGACTTCGCTGCTCGGTAGCGCCACTGTCAGCGTCGGGGGACTCGGCGACGCGGGCGAGATGCTCGACGCGAAGGCCAGGCAGGAATATCACCGCAGACTCGTTGAGCTTCGTGAGGACCTCGAGGACCTGCGCGAGCGCGGAAACGAGACGCGCGCCGCTGAAGTCGAGTCCGAGATTGATTTTCTGAATCGCGAGATAGCTCGGGCGGTTGGTCTAGGCGGGCGAGATCGGCGCGCCGGGTCTGCCGCAGAGCGCGCGCGGCTTAATGTCACGCGAGCTATAAAATCCGCGCTGCAAAAAATTTCCGAGCATCATGGCCAACTCGGCGAACTGTTGGATCGATCGATCAAAACGGGATCGTTCAGTTGCTATCTTGCCAATCCGCGCACACCGGTAGCCTGGCGATTCTCGCTCGACGAGGGCGTCAAGCCGTCGGTAGGCGTCGAAGTCACGGCGCCGATTTTCTCGCGTCCCGAAACCAGTCTCGTTCAATCGCTCGGCGATCGCACCGCATTTGTCGGCAGAGAAACGGAACGCTCGATGCTTCGCCGACTGCTGGAGCGAGTCATTGCCGGCGAGGGCGCGGTGGCGATGATCGGAGGGGCGCTCGGCGTTGGCAAAACCCGAATTTCAGCAGAGTTCGCGGCTGAGGCTTCGGCGCGAGGATTCGTTACGCTGGTGGGTAGCTGTTACGATCGCGAGAATTCCCTTCCGTTCAACCCGTTCGTTGAGATTCTCGAGTCGGCGATGGCTCAATCGACAAGCCAGGAAGTCTTCCGTAACGCGCTCGGGAATGACGCGGGCGAGATGGCTCGATTGATGCCGCAGCTCCGCCGTCTCTTTCCGGACATTCCACCCCCGCTTGAAGTTTCGCCGGAGCAGTCGCGAAGGATTCTCTTCAACGCGGTCGTAGAGCTGCTCGGCCGAAGCGCCTCGACCGGTCCGATCCTTCTGCTATTCGAAGACCTGCATTGGGCTGACGAAGGAACGCTGTCGCTGCTGAATCATATTGCGCGCTCGATATCGAGAATTCCGGTGCTGATACTGGGCACCTATCGTGACAATGAGATCGATTCCGGCGGGCCTTTCGCGCAGACACTCGACGAGTTGCTACGCATTCATATGCTCGACAGGATCAATCTGCGAGGCCTGCCGCAGAGCGCTGTTGCGGAAATGATTCGTGCACTCAGTGGGAAAGAGCCGCCAAGAGAGGTCGTGAACCTGATCTACTCGGGCACCGACGGCAATCCATTCTTCGTCGAAGAGCTTTTTCGCCATCTCGTCGAGCGCGACAGGCTTATGGATGAGAGTGGTGAGTTTCGACGGGATCTCAATCTGACTGAGATAGACGTCCCGCAAACTTTGCGGCTTGTGATAGGACGGCGGCTGGCACGACTCACCGATGAAGCGCAAAAGATCCTGGGTCCCGCCGCAGTCATAGGACGATCATTCACCTTCGAGCTCCTGGAAGCCTCGACCGATATTGAAGCAGACTCACTGCTGGATTGCGTTGAAGAAGTCGAAAAAGCAGGGCTGATTTACTCGACCCTGGGTTACCCGGAAGCGAACTTTCAGTTCTCTCATGAGCTGATTCGGAGTGCCGTCCTTAGTGACCTATCCGCTCCGCGTCGTCAACGGATCCATCTTAATGTGGTCAGCGGAATCGAGCGCGTTCACGCCAATGCTCTCGAGGATCATGCGGGAAATCTGGCGCATCATCTGTGGCAAGCGGGCCGAGCAGCGGATCCCGATAAGACGGTTCACTTTCTGACGCTGGCCGCACAACAAGCACTTAAGCAGAGCGCCTATGAAGGAGCGCTTCGTTATTTCCAGAATGCGCTGGAGCTGCTCAGAGTGTTGCCGTACTCACAGGAGCGGGCGGGGCGCGAGCTGGATCTACAACTCGACTACGGGCTCGCGTTGCTCGCCACTAAAGGCTGGTACGCTCCTGAATTGGGAAGCACCTATAGACGCGCTCATGAGTTGTGCCAGAGTCTTGGAGGTGATCTTAAGCTCTTCTCAGCACTTTCCGGACTGTGGAGCTACCACTTGGTGCGAGGCGAGCACACGATGGCGCTCAGTTATACGGATGAAATGGCTCGCCTGGCGCCCACCATAGAAAATGAGGGAATGCTGATTCAGGCCGACTGGGCATCTGGCTGCAGTCGATTTTTCAAGGGTCAATTTGTAGAAGCGCACGCGCGTCTCGAGCGGGGAGCGGGACTGTACGATCGACACAGGCACCGAGCACTAGCGTCTCAATTCGGGCAAGACCCGTGCGTGAGTTGTCATTGTTTCGATGCGATGACACTTTGGATGCTTGGCTATCCCGATCAAGCCGAGAGAAAGGCGCAAGAGGCCATCAGGCTTGCACGGGATCTGGATTATCCGTTCACACTCACCTGGTGCCTATCAATGATTGGGAAGTACTACTCGATGCGCCGGGACTATGTGGCCGCGGAAACGGTAATAGCTGAAGGCCTGACACTTACAAAGGAGTATGGATTTTCCTTCTTTACGGAGTCGCTGCTCGCGTATCGCGTGATCGGTGCGGCAGCTCAGGGAAGAATAGATCAGATGACTGCCGGCGGCGGCAACCCCGGTGGATTTGCGGCCGCTGGTTATGAGTTGGCGCATACCTGGGCCCGATCGACTATAGCAGAAGCATTGGGTGATCTTGGGCAAGTCGACATAGGATTCGCGCTATTGGCCGAGGCCAGGGAGCTGATGGTACGGAATGACGAGCGTTACGTGGAAGCGGAAATACATCGGATTCACGGTGAATTGAAGCTGAAACAGGCGGCGCGCGACTCGTCGAACCCGGCCAATGCGTCGAAGTGTGAGTCAGAGGCAGAAGAGAGCTTCCGCAAGGCCATTGATATTTCTCGTGCGCGCAGCGCCAAGACATTGGAATTACGCGCGACGACTAGCTTGAGCCGTATGCTCGTAAAGAGCGGTAGACAAGCAGAGGCGCTTTCTCTCCTTCAACATATATGCGATTGGTTCAGCGAGGGCTTGGATTGGCAGGAGCTTCAGGCCGCCAAATCGATTCTGGCTGATCTTTCAAAATCTGAATCTGATCAAAAGCGCCCTATTCGATCGCTAGCTCGTTGAAGTAGACTCGGTGGGTCGATGCTCAACCATCAAGGCGCTCATCATCGGCGCATCCGGGCACCTAGGCAACGCTATCGTTCGCGAGTGCCTGGACAGGAGCTACAGGATTACTGCGTGCGGCCGCCGGAGTGTTCCTGCGGCCAACCTGTCCGATCTGCCGATCCGCTACCTATCGGGAGATAGCGTGACGCCGGGACAACTTGACAAATGGATAGCCGGGCACGACCTGGTCGTAGATGCGGCAGCCCCTTACCCCCTTAGCGTGTTTTCTCCTGTGAGCGAAGCCGGCAAGGATCCGATTGCGCACGCCGAGCGAAGAACACGGCTGCTGCTTGACGCCGTTTGGAGGCATAAGTCGCGGCTGGTTTACGTCGGTTCGTTCGTTACCCTTGTCAAACCTCGTACGAGTGTTCAGCGTTTCCAGCATGAGATGATGCGGCTCGCGCATCCCTACTTCGAGGTGAAGGAGCTGATTGAATCGCAAATGCTCGAGGCGAGTCGGCGCGGACTTCCGGTCGTCATCGCGAACCCTACGTACTGCCTCGGGCCGTGGGACTTGCACGACCGGCGACTATGCACGATCCCACTACTGCTGCGCGGAGAGATACCTTCTTCCATCACCCAGATGCTGAACGTGATCGATGTTCGCGACGTCGCCGCAGGGATCGGCGCTGCTATAGATGCCGAATACTACGGCAAACCGATACAGATGAGCGGTCACGACATCTCTACACAGGAATTGTATTCACTGATTTGCGAACTTGGCGGTGTGCCGCGACCGAGGATATCCACGGCGGCATCGCTAGCGCTCGCCGGCGCCTACGCCATGGAATTGACGTTGGGCGCGATAGGAGAGACAACCCTGCTGCCGGCCGGAGGAATGATGATGGCCGCTATGTTTGATTACATGGGAGTCGGCAAAGAGTTGCAGGAACTGGGTATCACTCCGAGGCTCCTCTCTGAAACCGTCGTTGATGCTATCAAATGGTATCGTCAGATTGGCTATTGCTGATGCCGTAAGATTCTCACTAGGGCATCCTCTTCTTTCGTTTCAGTGCAATCACTCTTCGCGCGGCTCCTTTTCGGATGCGTCCGATACTGCTATCAAAAGCCGGGACGCGCTGCCAACGGGTCCCTACACGCGAGCACATCTCAAGGCCCGTATCGCCAACCATCGCGCCGGATATCCAGAACGGATCGACCGGCTTCAAGGTATACATCGGGTATGGCCCGGTGCTATCGCAGTCTTCAGGTATCAATCCGAGTGTTTCGACAATCGGGAACGTTGGATAGTCGAAGACCCTGACTGCCAGCGGCGGTAGCGCACCCGTTGCCGGACTTCCCGCGTGGTCTTTGAGTCCTGTGAATTGGCGAAGGAGCGCTACGAGCGCCTGGTAATTTGCCAGCGCACAGTCTTTTGCATCCATGACTTGCTTTAGTGAGATGCTGTGAAATTCATTGCCGGTAAGGAAGTGTTCCAGGCCGAGTTGCTTAAGGTATGTTGCGATTGAACCGCGAGATCCCGATCCCGGCGCGGAAAGGATTTCCAGCACCGTCATATCCTTTGCTTCCTGGCTCTTACCAAGCTCCGGAAAAAGCTGGGTACTCACCGCCAAGAGCGGTTCCGGTTCGCGGTGAGCTGTGGGAGGGACGAGCCAGGCAATATCTGGATTAGATAGGTTCGACTTGAGAGACAATTGCCCGAATACCTCGTACGACGTCACCGTATTCCAGTCAGTACCCGCGAATATGTATAGTGGAATCAGCGCGGGACTCTTGACGCCAGGAATGCGCTTGTCCCACCATACCACCGGCACCGCAAACGTCAGCTCGCGATCGGAGTACTTAGTGTCTCGATCGCCGGCCGCAGTCATTTGATCGAAATTGGCACCTATAAGACAAACTACCGCGTGTGTTCCACTCTTGTCTTCGAGCTGTCCGGCCACCTCGAATTTGAAGAAATCGTTTTCCAGGTACCTATCGAGCATGTCTTGCAAACCACGCTTTTCAGCTTTGAGAGGCATCACTCGAAGTGTTATCTGCGGGAAGTGATAAGGGCCGCTCACCTCCTCGCCCGCGCCGCTTCCCAGGTTGAGATAGGCAATCTCTCTTCGCGGCATTTGTTTTGGAGTATCGCCGGTATTCCATTTGGTGGTATTCGTACGCCAGCATTGCGAATCCGCCAGCCCATAACCGAGATCCATCTTTAGCCAGAAAGGCATCATAGGGCGCACCGTCGATGCAGGTTTGCCGCCAACGCTGGAATGTTCCGACGTCTCTATTCCTAACGTCCGCACGATAGGCTGAACCGCGGTGTCGCGAAGGTTGACGTAGATTCCGCCAGATGGGTCTCCCGAAATTGGATCGAACAGAGAGCCACCATCGATGGTTCTTTCGATTTGCATCTTCGATCCGACGATTGCCTGAAAACAGGCAGCCGACGAACTGTGCACACCACGGATTTGCTTCATGGTGATGACGCTCATGGGAGCAATCAGAGAACCCTGAATCGAGGTCTGCTGCGATTGTACGTCTTCGGGCGGTGCACGAAACGAAGTAGGGGCCACCGACGTCGATAGTCCGTAAAAGCGCGACAACATCTCCTGCAGTGACTTTATGTCGCGATCGGAATAGCCGATTGGGAAGAAGCCCGCGGTCTCGAAAATGCTAATAGCCGCCGTTACTGAACTTGCTATTGCCCGCGGAATAGCGGTGAACAAATCGGTAACGGCGGAGCTGGCCGACATGAAGGGCCTGCGTTGAAAGATTTGCAGGAACTCCTCGGCGCCTGACTGTTCGCCATAGTTAGTGCCTGAGGTAACGAGGCTGATGCTGGCCAGGCGCCGTGCATTGCCAGCCTCGAAGATTGCCGGACTAACATCGATCTTGATTCCGGACTTGGACCATCCGTAGATCTTGCGACCACCGGACATAGAGAGTGGGTTGTCCACGAAGATAAATGGAAACACCATTGCCCAATCGGCGAATACCCAGTTCCTTTTCTCTTTCTTATAGCATCGAATCGGGACGCCAAATGCCAGCTCATGCTGCGAGAACCATCCTACGTTCCTCGACGAAACAGCCATCTGCCCGTAGTCGACAACTTGCATCAAGACCCACGGCACGGCGGGCTTGAAGTAGAGAGGCAGCTCTTCGTCCAGGTTGAGATAGTTGTCACAAAATTCCTGGAGCCGATCCATGCTGGCCTTCAGAGGAAAAATCTGCGTCACTACATCGCTGTATTTCTGTTCGAGATGAGCCGGTAGAGCTAGAAACTCGCCGAGGGCATGATTGAATTTAGGTAGAGCCGCAGTTCTGCTTATTCGAGGCGGCTGAGTCTTCTTCTTGGCCATGGACATTCCCCCGATTTTGTTGCACCTAAAGTCAGCAAAGCGTTGGTTGTTACCTGGGCCTTACTAGTCCGCAATTCGAATACTCAGTGTTCCTCGAGTCTCGCCGGTCTCGCGATCTACGATTACGCCAGAGTAGGTACCCGGAGGTTGGCTCTCTGGTATTCGAAGACGCAGCTTAACGCGGCCTGCCACTTCGTCAGGTACCAAACTGATATCTCTCAAAACCGGTTTCCGGGAATCAACGGCGCTTAGGCCCAGAGCTACAAGGGATTGAGATTCCGAATTCGGACGGAGTTCGACCGATACCTGGACGGGTCGGAGCGAGGCTACTTCTATCGATACAGCCATCATTTCGGCGTCGTTTGCATGAGGTCGAGTTGCCGGGTCGGGTGCGTGGCCGTTTTGTGAGGGATAAACTTTGACGAGTGTTGATAGTGTTTCGATCCAGAGCGGAAGCATCTCGGCCTGAAAGCGTAGCATCCGCTCGACAAGTACTTGCAGGTTGTCGCCTGGCGCGATGAGTTGTATAAGGCTGAGTGCTGAAGCCCTCGGCCGCTCGCCGCCCTTCGGCGATGTGCTTTTCGATCACGCTATACGCGAGTTCGACACCTTCGGCCAGTGGATTTTCACTCCTCGCGACACGACCTGTGTCGGGTGGGACTGGCTTTGCGGGACCGGATCCGTTGGCAGAATCGGATTTGCTATATAGCTTCGAGAAATTGCGGACCGGTGTAATCCTCGCCGGATCACCGCGATGGAGTCGTTTGCGATCGTTCATGTTCCCCCGCAGCGTTCAAGGATGGTCGAAAGCCACTATGTCTTCAAGTGCTGGTGAATGTGAAATTGCGTGCGCAGCGAGCCTGCCAGAAATCACGGCCGCTTCGACGCATCCCGCGTCAAGCCCGCAGGTCGTCCAATCACCCGCTATAGTCAGGTTGTCGTAGGTGTTATCCAATGGCGAGATGCGGTATTTCTGAGTGCCGGGCAGCGAAAGTACGTAACGTTCGGTCGGGTTCACATTCGCGGTCCAATGTTGAGAGTCAAAACGAGCGTGACTCCCGCGGGAAGATCGACGACCATGTTTTGTCTCTCCAGGAATCATCAGTAGGTCCCATCTGAATTTGCCGCGCCGACTTACAGCCTTCGGCCAAAGCTGTGCGATGTCATCGTTGAGATAATGAATCGCATTTTTCTGAACCTCATGGCGTCGCCGCTTCGGGTAGCTAATAGCTGACATCTCTCCAGGCGTTAACGGATCCTTCAGTGCGCTACAGAAGTAAGCTATAGCTTTCGGACTCACCTTCCAACTTTCTTCGCGGATCAGGTGACTCATATCTGCCCAGGTTTCGAAAGGCTGCACAAACGCCGACAACGCCAGCGGAGGATCCTGCCATCCTAATTGCTCCATATCTTCGCGAAGCCAGATCTGAAAGGCCTGTGTGTTTACGGTCTTCAGATGCGTTACCATATCGCGCCAGCGCTGATCTCGTTGAATAAGGTCCTGGCACACATACGGAACAGCTCCCAGGCCGACGCCCAGAACGACGAAATCAAAATCGTCGGTCACTCGCAAAGTCTTAGTCGCGGCTTTTGTGCGGTCCCAATGCGACTCGAAGTCTCGATCATCGCGCTTGAATTTGCTTCCGTCGACCAACTGCGAGTAGTCCGGCTTCGACGGCCAGCAGGGCAGTCCCCCAACATCGATCAATGGCGAGTATTCCTGGCGGTTCCTGACTTGCGCCTGCACGTCGAACTCGAGTGCTTTGACATAGGGGCGCTCCCCTTCCGCAAGCTCTGCAGGATCGGCCAATCTTACTTTTTCCAGGCGATGAAAAAATTTGAAAGTTACTCCGCGTTTTTTCAGTACTTCATACATGGGCGCGAAGACTGTATCCCCCATGCCGGCATGCATTTTCCAAAAGATCGCGCCGCGCGAGCTGAACAGCATTCGTAGCGCCCCACGAAGTGCAACTCCAGCCCCGTGTCGCGGACGTTGATAGTCTCCGTCTTCGTAAGCGAAGACGAGATCGTAGGCGCCGCGGATGATAGGTGACTCGAGTGAACGCTCCGACGCACCATTGATTCGGAGCCACTCGCGAAAGTCGTAGTCGTTGATAGCGTCGAACCCTCGCGGATCCGAAATCAGGCCGAAGCGAAGAATTCCTCGCATCGATGCCATCGCCAAATCCACAGCCTGCCATAGAATCAACAGTTCAGGATCGTTCTCAACAATTGCTTCGAGTTGACGTCGAGCACTGGCGGCGATTAGTTCGAGGAGTTGCGCGATCCCGTTGTCCGGATAGATAGAACGCGGTGCAAAGGCCAGCTCGAGCGTTTCGACAGCTTCAATTAGAGCGGTTGTCGTCGCGATCCAGCCCAGCCCCAGAAGACGTGCTATGCGTTTAGGAGGTTCGTCTGACGGTTCGGCGGTCTTCGAGTTCGACTTATAGGAGTGTCGCGCCTCGGAAGCGTCGCTTTCTGTTCTAGACGAGCTGCGGCTGCTTCGACTCGCCTGCGCCGCAAGGAGCAGGGTCCGCAAAATGCTGGCCGTGCGGGCGAGATAAGAGGTGACTGTAAAAGGATCGTTCTCGGTGACGGGATCGCCGGGTAGGCCGTCGCCCGGCGGGAAGTACGACAAGAAATTCCAATAGGTGCCGTTGTTCGATCGCTGGGTCAGCCCGATAAAAGGGGCTGGGGAGAATGCGTCCCGCCAATCCGCGATTCTGCATTTGCGCCGATCGCGGTTCAATTCTGTGTAACACTCGCGAATCAGCCGAAATGCATTCTCGTAGGAACCCATCCAAAGATGAAGGCCGTGTTCTTCGATTCGGTTGGCGGGACCGCGGCCCGAAGCGCCCTTGCCGCCAAGACGCCAGCCGAGTTGATAAATTGTTACCTGGTATTTGCCTTTGTGCTCTGGACGACTCAGTTCGAAGGCGGCCGAAATCGCGGCGCATCCGCCTCCGATGACGGCGACTTTGATCGGCGTCTCTTTGGGCAATTCATTTGTTCGCACAATCGGATTTCTCGGCAATTGGGTAGCCGAACGAAACATCCAACATAAGCGCGATTAGGTCAACCGCGGATTCTTACTCGCGAAATCCCAGCCGGCTCAGCCAGAGACCGAACACCAATCCGGTCGGGCCTGCGCCGACGATGAGAACGTCGGTATCGTGATTTGGGGCGTGGAGAGAGAGGTGTAGTGGCGGACGATTGGTCCGCCACTACGAGGTTTCAGCTGGGTTGCTTACAGCTTCCCGTCAACGCTGCTCAGCAGCGTGGTGATCGTCGTACCCATGGTCTGGTAGCCGGCGAAAACCACCACCGCGACCGCCGCCATGATCAGCGCATACTCGGCCATTGTCTGACCGCGCTGATACTCGCGCACCTTTACGTACGCCCTCGTGATTGTGCCCATTGCCCGTGTCCTCCTTCTTTTGTTGTCCGGCCTGAATTTGCCACCGTCCCTGTGGTAAGCCCAACAGACAGATTAATATACTCTTTGTAGGCTTGTGTAAAGCGGCGCGCAAACGACAAATTACCAGTAAATAAACGTTGCCGTGATTTTCTTTGCGAGGTGGCTTGAAAGACAAATGGGCGGGACCAGGGACGTGCAGCGGGTGAATCAGTCGTGCGAATGACGGAATAGCCGAGATGCGATGACAACTGAAAACGGCTCAGGCATTGTCTCCACAATCTTGCGCGAATACGGCAGCCTGACGCGTGCCGCGCTGAAGGAGTACCTGCCCGAACGCGAACCGCGCCGCTATCTGTACGACCTCCTCAACGACTACCCGCAACGCGGCGGCAAGATGATGCGCCCCGGCTTGTGCATTGCTACCGCGCGGATGTTCGGAGCGCCGATCGAGCAGACGATACGCACCGCGGTTGCGATTGAGCTGCTGCACAACGCATTGCTGATTCACGACGATATTGAGGACGGCAGCGAGCAGCGCAGGGGCGCTCCCACCCTTCACGTACTTCACGGTGTGCCGCTCGCGCTCAATGCCGGTGACATGCTCTCGTTGATGGCGTTCCAGCCGCTGCTCGACAATCGGTCCGTCGTCGGCGACGAGCTCTGTCTTCGAATCATCGAAGAAACCCAGCGGATGGCGCGTGAGTGTGCCGAAGGACAGTCGATGGAACTCGGCTGGCGCCAGTACAATGCGACCGAAATCGGCGACCGCGAATATCTGGAGATGGTGCTGAAGAAGACCTGCTGGCTGGCGACGATTTTCCCGATTCGAGTCGGCGCGATAATCGGCAGCCGCGGGACGGCCGACCTCGAAGCGTTTTTGCGATTCGGATTCTTCCTGGGCGCGGCCTTCCAGATTCAGGATGACCTGCTCAACCTTGTCGGCGACGAGCGCTACGGAAAAGAGCGCGACGGCGACCTCTGGGAAGGAAAACGGACCTTGATGCTGATTCAAGTCTTCCGCGAATCGACTCCCGACGAGCGAGAGCGCCTTGGCGCGGCGCTGGCTGGCCCGCGGGCAACGCGTTCCCCATCGGAAGTCAAATGGATGCGTTCGTTGTTCAAAAAATACGACGCATCAGCTTACGCGCGGAGAATTGCTCAAGAGCTGGCGGGAGCCGCGCTTCACGAGTTTTCTCTGCTATCCGCCGGGCTTCCCGAATCGCGCGACAAAACTTTTCTCGAACAAATGGCGATCTGGGTTATCGAGCGAAACTGACTCGGTTGCGTCGGTTCGCTGCCGCGGACTATGAGTCAGCAAGGAGATAGTCCGGCATGTCTTCGGAACCTTTCGATCCGCTCGCTTCGTCCGCGCCGCTCATCGTTTACGTAGACTACAAGAGTCCGTACGCGTACCTCGCGATCGATCCGACGTGCGCGTTGGAAGACGAACTCGGCATCGAGATTGATTGGCGACCCTTCACCCTCGACATTCCGAGCTATCTCGGCTCTGCGCGACTCAGCCACGAGGGCAAGGTGGTCGAGAACGAGCGCACGCCGGGCCAATGGACCAAGGTGAAGTACGCGTATCACGACGTGAGACGCTACGGGTCTCTGCGCGGAATCGTCATCCGGGGCGCGACCAAGATGTGGGATTCGTCGCTCGCAGGGATCGGAATGCTATGGGCCAAGGATCAAGGCAGAGCGGTGCGCCGCGCATACTCGGGCCTGGTGTACGAGCGCTTTTGGAAGCGCGAGCTCAACCTCGAAGACGCCGGAGTTATCGAGCGCGTACTTCACGAGGCTGGCGCACGGACGGCGGGCTTCCATGATTACGCGTCGGGTGAGGGTCGCACGCTCCACGACAGAATCCAGCGCAGTGCATTCGACGCGGGGATCTTCGGAGTACCGACGTACGTGGTTGACGGCGAAGTCTTCTTCGGCCGAGAGCATCTTCCGCGAATTCGATGGATGCTCACTGGGCGCTCTGGCGCGCCACCCGACATTGCCTACCGCGATTTCCCGGCCGAACGCGCGGCGGTGCACGAAAACGTCAAAGGTCAAATCGCGGTCGTGATCGATTTCAAGAGTCCTCAAGCCTACCTGGCGATTGGGCCAACCTGCGCGCTCGCCGATGAGCTCGAGATGACTATCGACTGGCAACCGCTGATCGTCCCGCCGTCGAAAACGCCGGCATCGCCAGCTGCGGGAGATGACCGCGGCGCGCGCCATCGTCGATTCCGTGCGGATTACCTGGAGCGCGATGTTCATCGCTACGCCAATGATCGCGGTCTTGTGATTGGCGGCCTTCATCGGCGCACGGATTCAACACTCGCCGCGATCGGACTGTTATGGGCCGGACGCCGGGGTCCGTCGCTCGCGCGGGCATACGTCGAGCGAGTTTTCGAACGCTATTGGCGAGAGACTCTCGACCTCGAAGACGAACGCTCGATACTAGCCGTGCTGACTGAGATTGAGGCGCCGATTTCCGGATTTGAAGCATTCGTAAAAGGCGATGGCCGCGCTGAGCTCGCGCGAATTCAAACAGAGCTGCGCGACAAGGAAGTCTTCGAGGTGCCAACCTATCTACTGAACGACGATACTTTCCTAGGCCGCCAGCACCTGCCACTCATCCGGTCGATCCTTTCGGCCAGCAGTGCGCAATCACAACGCTGAAATGCGGAAGCACCCGGAGCGTCGATGCCCAAGACCTGGAGCCACCCGCGGCATTCGAACCGGCGACCTGCCGATTACGAATGAGTCCGAAGGCAGGCTGCTATTGATCACCGCGTAACAAGATTCGCGTGAAATAAGGAGTTTGTTGGAATCGAGATCCGTGGCGTATCCCGGCAAACGCAGACACCGATCACAGAGCCCGACGATAGGTTCTTATCATCAAATCACAGAAGGTCGTTCAACTGACGCGGCTTGCTCGCATTCCCGCAGCGGGCGCAAGCGGCGCTACGGCCGGCCGATGATAATCACCTCAATTTCTGGTCTTTCAGAAAGTTCATTTCTTCCTGCGTGGATTGTCTTCCGAGGGCATCGTTTCGACCTGGGAACCTTCCAAATCGCCGGAATACTTCCAGATGCTGCTCTGCGTGCTGGAGAATTTCGGTGCAATCGCGATTTTCCGAGACCAGCTCGGACGTGAGCCGCACCGACTCCAATTGATCATTCAGATTTTCGCTATGTTCGAGCGGAAGGTACAGAAACATTCGCATCATCGGGGACAACGCGCGGTCAAATCCAGCCGAGACAGCGTGGCGGGTCAGTTCGCGCGCCTTTGCGTCAGTTGCGAACGCTCGGGCGGTGCCGCGGAACATGTTGCGCGGAAATTGATCCAGCAGCAGAACCAGCGCGAGGCAACTTCGCGGATCGTTCTTCCAGTCCTCAAGCCGTCCGTGCGCGGCATCTTCGTAGCTGGCAAGGAACCGCGTCGTACAAAGCCGGTCGAATTCCGAAGTCGGGAAAAACCAGCGCGATTGAAACATGCTTTCCCTGGAACCCGGTTCGTCGGCAAACCAAAAGAGCAGAACCTTCTCAGCATCTAACCCAGCATTTTGACTGCCATCCCGAGCTCCACTCACGACGATATACCTCGCTTCAATCAACTACCCTCGTAACTCTTCCATCAGTGCCTTGGCGTCCTTCAGATCCGCTGTGTCGAAGCCCTCGGAGAACCAGTTGTAAATTTCTGCGAGCATCGATCGCGCGTTGTCGCGCCCGCCTTGCCTCGCCAGCAGGCGCGCGAGACTGGTCGTTGCGCGCAGTTCCCATGATTTGGCGTGCTGCTTGCGCGCAATTTCGATCGCGTCGCGGAAAGATTGATCCGCTTGCGAAGTGTTCGAAGCACTCTGAGCCAGCAACAATTCGCCCTTCAGGCGACGGAGCTCCGCTGCATAGTATTGTTGGCCGGTTCTCTCGATGAACTCGAATGACTCGTCGACGATGCGAAGAGCCTCATCGAAACGGCTCAGCCGTCCCAGGGCAGTGGCGACAAAGGTGAAATAGCGGTCGCTGATATATTCGGAGCCGGCGGCCTTCAACTCTGACATGTGGAGTCTCATGCGCGCGATGCCGCCATCCAGGTCGCCGGCCAGCGCATCTGCCCATCCTAAATAAATTTCGCTCAGGACGCGGCCTGTAAAATATCCCGATTCGTTCGCTAGTAGCAGCCTCGCAGCTGCCCTCGATTTCATCTGTTCAGGTTCGCGACGGAGCTCGTAAATGTAGGTGGCGAATCCGTGGATGTCCGCAATCATTGTCTTTGGCCCGGAACCCGCGATTTCGGTCGCGATATTCATTCGCTCGAGTGCGCGGTCCGGGTAACCAAGGAACCACAGGTTCCATCCCGACAAGACGCGGTTGTTTTGCCGAGTCCCCGAACGCCACGCGAATGCCTGGCCTTCAGTCATTTGCTCGGGGCGCTGCGGTGTCAGACCGGTTGCCGGCTTCGCGTTGGAATCCAGCAGCGCCCACGCTCGATCGAGGCCAAGGGCTGCTTGCTCGAAGTCGCCCGAAACCATCTTCGCGTATGCCAACCAGTTCGCCGCTTCGGCAACAAGATCGGCTCTCCCGTATTCTTCGGCTCGCGCAACCAGCTCGGTTCCTATCGCTTCGGCCTGGCGCACATTGGGACGGAGTTGTTGAACGAAAAAGATTCCGAAGAGCGCCGCCCAGGTCTTTTGCCGGTTGATGCCCGACCGCTGGCAAAGCTCCAGCGCGCGCGCCTGCGACTGCTCGACATCGTGCGAGCTGAAACCTTTGCTATCACCCAGCGGCCCGCTGATTTCGATCCTGAGGTCCAATTCCAGTTCGGCGCGCCGGTCGTCGTCGGGGAGCTTCTGCAGTTGTTCAAGTCCTTTCTCGAACTGGGCGACCGCTTCGGCATTAGAGCCCAGGTCGGCGCATTGACGGACCGCGCGCAGACAATATTTCACCGCCTTGGCCGGATTGCCGCTGCGCGCATAATGATGAGCCAGCTTGGCAATGTAGTCGTCGAGACTGTCGGCATAGGTTGATTCCAACGCCGCGCCGATTCGCTCGTGCAGCAAGCGGCGGCGTTCGTTAAGCACCGAGTGGTAGGCGACGTCATGGGTCAGCGCATGCTTGAAGGTGTACTCGAGGTCGCCGACCGAGGGTTGCTCGTAGATGAACTCGGCGAGCTGGAGTTCGGATAGCATCGGTTCCAACTCCAGTTCCGGCGGCGCGGCTACTTTGCGGATCAGTGCGAATTTGAACTCGGTACCGATGACCGCGAGCGTCTGAAGCAGATCTTTGTGATCCGGCGCGAGCCGGTCGATGCGCGCTGCGAGAATAGCCTGCACGGTCGGCGGTATCTTCAGCTCGCCCAGCGACTTGGTGAGTTTTACCGTACCGTTGCGCACCAGCGCGCCCTCATCGAGCAACACCTGCACAGTCTCTTCCATGAAGAACGGGTTGCCCTCGGTTTTTTCAGTAATGAGTTTCTTAAGCGCTGCTAGTTGCGGGCTGTCACCGAGCAGCGCCGACAGCATCTCGTCGGCGCTTTCCATTCCGAGTGGGTCGAGCCGCAGCTGCGTGTAGTAAGTCTTGTTGCCCCACTCATGGCGGTACTCGGGCCGATAGTTGAACAGCAGCAGGATGCGCGCGGTGCCGATTGAGTCGGCGAGTAGGTTCAGAAATCCCTGCGTCTCGCTGTCGATCCAGTGAAGGTCCTCGAAAATCACGACCAGCGGCTGGTTGAGGCTTTCGCGCAACAGGATGCGCTTGATCGCATCGAGCGAGCGGCGCTTGCGAGTCTGCGCCTCGACCTCGGCAGCCTGGTTGTTCTCGTCAGTCAAACCGAGCAGCCCATAGAGATACGGAAGTGCGTCCTCCAGCGAGCGATCGAGCGCGAGTACCCGCCCGGTTACTTTCTCGCGTCGCGTGCGTTCGTCATCCTCGGGAGTGATCTTGAAATAGCTCCGCAGCAAATCGATCACAGGCAGAAATGCAGACGCCTTGCCGTGCGAGACCGAGAACGCCTCCAGCACCATCCAGCCCGATTGCGAGACCGCTTTGAACTCGAAGAACAGGCGCGATTTGCCGACTCCCGCCTCGGCCATCGCCGCGACAATCTGCCCGCGTCCAGCCCTGGCCTGATCCGCCGCACGCTTTAGCGATTCCATTTCTGCCTGCCGACCTACGAACTTCGACAAGCCGCGCCCCGCCGAGCGTTGCAGCCGGGTTCGCAGCGGCCCGAGTCCGATCACCTCGTAAACGTTGACCGGCTCGCTCAAGCCTTTGATTCGGGTCGGTCCAAGCGGCTTGAGCTGAAAGTACCCTTCGACCATTTTGCGCGTCTGCTCGCTGACCGCGACGGTCCCGGTTCGCGCAAGCGATTGCAGCCGCGAGGCGAGGTTAGTTGTGTGTCCGATCGGTGTGTACTCAACCTGACCGTCGCCGGTTGCGATCGAGCGGACCACGACTTCGCCGGTGTTTATGCCGACGCGAATCTCGATCGGTGCGCGCCCTTCGGATTGGAGCCGCGAACCATATCTCAGTAACTCCTCCTGCATCCGCAGCCCGGCATAGAGCGCGCGCTGCGGATGGTCCTCGTGGGCCAGCGGTGCGCCGAACATCGCAAAGATGCCGTCGCCGGTCGATTGCACGACGTGGCCATCGTAACGCTGGACCGCAGCGATCATCAGCTTGAGGGCGGGATCGACAATGGCGCGAGCTTCCTCGGGGTCGAGGTCCTGCTCCAATTCGGTCGAGCCCTTGATATCGGCAAACAACGCGGTGACGGTCTTGCGCTCACCGTCGATAGGCAGCGGTTCAGCGCTGTTGAGGGTTACGCCAATGATCGGGGGAGTTGAGCTTGACGTTGTCTTCGAAGGCTGCCCGGCTTGCCCGCTCAGAGAAGTCGCACATTGCGTGCAGAATTTGGCTTCAGGCGGGTTGTCGAAAGCGCACTTTTGGCATCTGCGCTTGAAGGGAGTTGCACATTGAATGCAAAACTTCGCCCCCTGAGGATTTTCAGTGGAGCAACTGGCGCAGTGCATACTGGGTCGATCAGTTTTGGCGGTTGTTCGATAGCTGCTACGGCTTGACGACCTCGCCGCGATGATCCTTGTACATCCGGTCGCGCCAGGCGAACACCTCGGCAAACGTTGGATCGTCGCCGAGCTTGTCGAGGTAGACGAACCGCAGTTCCGGCGTAAGGACGAAAAACTCCTGCGGAGCCGCCTTGAAAAGCATCAACATCGCCGCGGTGGTTATGTCGGCGCGAGTGAATGTATTACCGACCAGGTATTCGCGTCCGCTCAGGGTATCCTTAAGACTCGTCAGGATCCTCGTGACCGTGAGCCTGCTCTGCTCTTCCTCGAATGGTGAGTATCCATACTTTTCCGCGAAGTACTTTCCGCTCTTTTGTGCTTCAGGGTCATCGATGCGGAGCAGGCGTCCGGTGATCATCACGCGGCCATGAGGCCCCAGCGCGTTAAGCGCGACCTCTTCCCATAGCGTCGCCGTCGCGCGATCTTTCGCGGATTTGGGCAACAGCGCCGGCTCCGGTCGCGTTCCTTCGAGCCAGTCCAAAATCGCGCTCGAATCCGGAATCACCTTACCGTCGGTGACCAACACCGGCACCATGGTTTGGCCGGTCAATTTTTTAATTTTTTCTTCATCGACTCCCGGTTCGTAGTTTTCCTTCTCGTACGCCAGGCCTTTGAACTTCAACGCCCAACGGACGCGCTCGGACCAGGGCGACCCGTACATTGTGATTAGCTTCGGCGTGCTCATGAGCAGTCCCCTTTGAGTTTGGTCAGCAATGAAACTTTGACTTGCTGTTGGAGAGCATACCGCGTCGTGGACCGTGGCCCTAACAGGCGGAGCGATTTTAGCGCTTCGGAGCGGCTCTTCGGAAGCGCGGAAGATTGGGAGCATCCGCGAGCGTAGCGCTGCACGCAGATGCTCCCTGGCGAATCACTTCACGTCTACTTCCATGCGCATCCAAGGATGGAGGCAGCACTGGAACAGATGTTTTCCCTTTGACAGGCCAGTGATATCGAGATGGCTGCCCTGAAGAATTCGGGTCTTGGCCACCGCGACGCTGCCAAAGCCGCCACTGCATTCCGGAATGACGGTCGTCGCGGCGCCGGGGTTAAGCGGCGGCACGAATCCGTTACCGAATGCCTTCACCTCGGTAAAGGTGTGAACCTCACCGCCTTGGTTGACTACGGAAACGACGGTGCCCTTATTGATCGTTAGCGTATCGGGTTCGTAATCCCAGCCCGGATCGGGGGTTCCAGCCTCCGCCCCTGCAACTAGATTGCCCAGCATGGTGCTGAATCCAGACGCAATGTTCTTGCATTCGTCAGCGCCCAGTGCAGCGTTGAACGTGGCCGGATCGCATTCGTCCAATGCCACAACCTGGGCGAGCCCGGGCGGCTGCGCACTCGCGTGTCTCGCGCTGGCTAGAATCACGCACCCAGCCAGCAGACTTAGTATCGTTATCTTTTTCATTCCTGCTTCCTCCTTTTGAAGCGAATCATTGGTTATCGGCGCCCATCTTCAGGCATCCTGAGTCGCTAGCCAATGGACCGAGGCTGAACTTCTCCTGAACTCTCGCTGAACTCGCTGACACGTCGCGGCTATGCGCTTGCCCGCGAACGCGAGTAGAATCGGCGACCGGAACCAATGCCCGAAGATCTCGTCCAGTTTGAGGATTTTGTACTGAACCGCGGCGCCTATGAGCTGCGCCGGGGTGATGTCGTCGTTCCGCTCCAACGGATTCCGCTCGAGCTGCTATGCCTGCTGGTCGAACGCCGCGGACAGCTGGTTACGCGCGAGGAAATTCTCGAGCGCGTCTGGGGCAAGGGCGTCTTCGTCGATAGCGAGAACAGCATCAACACCGCGGTACGGAAAGTCCGGCGGGCGTTGAGCGACGATCCCGACGCCCCGCGCTTCGTCGTTACGGTGCCAGCCCGGGGTTATCGATTCGTCGCGGAGCTTCGCGCACCGAAGATAAGTAGAGCCGATCAATTTCGAGCTCGGCCGCCCAGTACGATGGTGGGACGTGAGCGCGAGCTGTCTTCGTTGCTGAATAGGCTCGACGATGCGGCTGCCCGGCGGGGGCGCCTGGTCCTGATTTCGGGTGAACCCGGGGTCGGCAAGACACGGATGGCGGACGAGGTTGCGGCCGCGGCTGACGCAAAGCGAATGGCGATACTGGTCGGACATTGCTCCGAGCACGACGAAGCCGTCGCGTATCTGCCGTTCGTGGAAATCCTGGAAGACTTTATCGATCGCGAATCAAACCCGGATGTGCTTCGCGCTGCTCTTGGCGAGCAGGCACCGGAGCTGGCGCGCTTGATCCCAAAACTCAAGAACATCCTGCCCGAGCTTCCGCCGCCGCTCGATTTGCCGCCGACTCAGGCGCGGCGCCATTTGTTCAATTGCTTTTTCGACTTCGTTGCCCGAATCGCTTCACAACGACCGACGTTGATGATCCTCGAAGACCTTCACTGGGCCGACGATTCGACGCTGTCGCTGCTCGACCATCTGACGCAGCGGCTGGCCGATCTGCCTCTGATTATCATCGGAACCTATCGCGACGCCGAGGTCAATGTCACTCACGAGCTGGCAAAGACGCTGGAAGATCTACTCCGGGGGCGGTTTGCAACTCGCATCAGGCTCAAAGGCCTGCCACGCGATGCAGTGGCGGCGATGCTGAACAGTCTGAGCGGAAAATCGCCGCCCGCCTCCGTGGTTGGCGAGATTTTCGCCGAGACTGAAGGCAATCCTTTCTTCGTCGAGGAACTGTTCCGCCATCTCGAGGAGGAGAATCGGCTGTACGATTCGGCGGGACGGTTTCGCTCCACGCTCGAGATTGGAGAACTGGACGCGCCGCCAACTGTGCGGCTGGTCGTCGGGCGGCGGCTGGCGCGGCTCAGCGACCTGACACAGAAGATGCTCGCGACGGCGGCGGTGATCGGACGCTTATTCAGTTTCGAAATTCTTCATGCTTCGATCGAAGCCGATGCGGATTCGACGCTGAAGCGCGTCGAGGAAGCCGAAAAGGCCGGCCTGGTTTTCTCCTTCGCCGACAGTCCAAAGGCGCGGTTTGAGTTCTCCCACGAGCTTATTCGCCAATCCGTCCTCGCCGGCTTGTCGGCGGCGCGACGCCAGCGGCTGCATCTCGAGGTGGCCGAAGGGATCGAGCGAACCTGTGCCGCTGGGTCGGGATCCACATTTGCCGGCAGCCTCGACGACCACATCACTGAACTGGCGCATCACTACGCGCATAGCGCCAACACCTCGCAGGCGGTGAAATATCTCCATCTGGCGGGCGAGCTGGCGGCGGCGTGCGGCGCGATGGTCGAGGCGGAGCGTCACTACATGACCGCGCTCAAGCTGCTTGACGAATTGCCCGAAACGCCGGAACGGGATCGGCGCGAACTTGCCTTGCAGAGCCTGCTCGGTTCGGCCGTTGCAGCCGTTAAGGGAATTGGCGCGCATGAAAGAGAGCGCAGCCTCTTGCGGGCTCGCGATCTGTCACAACGCCTCGGAGAGCAGTCTCACGTGTTCCCAGTGCTCTGGCAGCTCTTCCATTTCCATGCACAGCGCGGTGAACTGCGAACCGCTCGGAAATACGCTGAACAAGCATTGGCAGTGGCCGAGAGTCAGTGCGACGTGGTGATGCTCGCGGGTGCCCGAACCGCCCTCGGCGTCTGTCTCTTTTACATCGGCGACTTTGCTGCCTGCCGAATGCAGTTCGAGCTCGCGCTCGCACAGGACATACCTTTGCAGAAACGCTGGTATCTCGACGAACGCGGGTTCGACACGCTGGCAGGAGCGCTAAGCGCGCTCGCTGAGGGAATTCTGGGTTATCCGGACCGATGCTGCGTGGGACTTGGCGACGTTGTGAAGCGCGCGCGGACGCAGTCGAGCCTCCCTGACCTGGCGTTCGCGTTGGTAACTTGTGGCCGGGGGCATCTTCTGGCCGGTAGTCCAAGCAGCGCCCAATCTTTGGCGGAAGAAGCGATCACGCTGTCCGAGAGCCACGGGCTCGTCGAACGCGCTGCATTGGGTAAATATGTTCGAGGGGTCGCTCTCACCAGGCAAGGAGAGCTCAAGGAGGGTATCGCCTGCATTCTCCAGGGACTCTCGGACTATAGCGCGACCGGTGGCAGGCTCGGTCAGTCAGAGTTCTACAGCGCGCTTGCCGCAGCTTTCGGCAAGGCAGGTCGAACCCAAGAGGGTTTGGAAGCGGTGGACCTCGGACTGGCGATGGGCCGCGATGGTGGCGAGAGTTACTATCGAGGCGAACTCTATCGCATAAGAGGCGAACTGATTCAGCTCGATGATCCGGCCCATCCTGACGAGGTCGAGCGATTGTTTCGCACGGCGATCGATGATGCGTCCAGCCGGCAAGCCCGTTCATTTGAACTGCGCGCCACGACCAGCCTCGCGCGATTGCTCGCCAAGCAAGGTCATCGCGACAAAGCGCGCACGATGCTTGCCGAAATTTACAACTGGGTCACCGAGGGCTTCGATACCCCCGATCTGAAGGATGCCAAGACCCTGCTCGACGAGCTTAGCGAATAGTGCCCTAGCTGCGCTGCGACGTAAACGAAATCGCGGCAACGCGCCAGGAGCGTGGAAACGTAACTGTGCCTCGCATCGTAAAGGGAAAACCTGTTGAGTCTGTTTGATTTCTGGAGCCACCCGCCGGATTCGAACCGGCGACCTGCTGATTACGAATCAGCTGCTCTACCAACTGAGCTAGGGTGGCTCTCCATCGGAAAACTTCATCGACGGGATTAGCAGACTAGCGAAGCGGGCGCTGCCGAGAAAGACTCTCGTCGAGACTGGGTCGTTTCGCCGGCCGTCGATTCTGAACATGTGCGCGACACTCGCTAGCTCGAGTCGCACTGCGGGGATCACTTCTTCTGCGAAGCGCTGAACTTCGTCCGGATAGAACGGCCGCGGCAGCGTGAAGATGAAGTGCGTCACTCCCACCTTCATGTAGCGGTCGATCGTCTCGAGGCATTCCTCGCGAGAGCCGATCATCATCTGGCGACGCGCCTGTTCTGCCGTCGCGCCCGAGATTGCGATGGTACGGCTGAGCGCAGCCTGTTCGCGGTCTGCGGACGCCCGGTAAGTGAGCCCCATCATGATCGTTTTCTCGATCTGATCGGTGTCGCGGCCCACTGTATCGCCATGGCGCTCGATCACCTTCAACAAATCGGCATATCGCTCCGCGCTCGCATTCGGGACGTTCCACATGTCAGCGTGTTTCGCGACGATCTTCAGCAGCACTTTCTGGCCCTGGCCTCCGATCATTATCGGTGGATGCGGCTTCTGGAGCGGCTTGGGGTTACAGACCGCGTCGGTCACATTGTAATGACGGCCGTGCAGCGTCATTTTTTCCTGCTCGAACATCCCCTTGATGATCTGCAGTGATTCGTCGAGCGCCTGCAGTCGTCCTGGGATCGTCTTGAAGTCGATCCCGAAACTGCGATGCTCCAGCTCGAACCATCCGGCGCCGAGACCCAGGTTCAGCCGGCCGTCGCTGACGTGATCGAGCGTCGCGGCCATCTTCGCCGTGACGCACGGATTGCGATAGGTGTTGCCGTTCACCATCGCGCCGATGCGCGCGCGTTTGGTCTGCTGGCTGAGCGCGGTGAGCGTGGTCCATCCTTCGAGGCACGGGCCGGCCGGGTCTGGAACGAAGATTGGATAGAAATGATCGAAGGTCCAGAGCGAGTCGAAGCCCCAATTGTCGGCGTTGCGCCACAGGTCTTTCAGCTCGTTCCATCCGACGAGTTGCTGGCCGGTTTGAAGTCCGAATCGAATTGGATGCTTGGGCATGGCGAGTCTCCTTGACGATTACGGTGCGAAACGAGCGCAGGTCCAGTCGGTCAGGACTTTCATCAGGCGCGGACGTGGATCGCCGAGATGCGCCTTGATGCCGCCGGCGCGCATGAAGTGATCCGCGCCTTCGATGAAGGCGAGAGTCTTGTCGCTCGCGCCCGACGCTTCGAATTCGCCGTGCACATCGGAAATGAAAATGTCCTGGTCGCCGTTCGCGCCTACCACCAAAGTCGGCACGCTGACCTTGGGGAGATTCGACGCCATCTTGGCGAACGATGAGAGGCCGGACCAGGTCGATAGCCACGCGTCCGGGGTTACGATGCGGCCGAGGCCGAACGGCGTGTAGTTCGCGAAATCGGGCCGCACTGAGATAATCGATCCGACCGCGCGTTCCGACGGATCGATCGACAGATCGAGATAGTTGAGGTTCGCCTGGGTGCGGTAAACGATCATGTACGCCGGCCCCATCGCGCGGCGCGCAGCATAGTTGCGATGGTCGGCGCTAGATGCGGCGAAGTCGGGCGCGCGCATCGCAGCGCGGCCGTGGATCGCCTCGGTAATATGACGCCGCGCGATCGCGTCGATCCGCGCACATCGCGCGACTTGCGCGGCGCGGTATCGCGGGACGAAATCCTTGAGGTAGCGGCTCTCGGCGGGCGGCGTCTTGAAGCCGTTGCGCTCGTCGTACATATCCAGCACGGGATCGCTCGCGAGCGGATCGGATTCATCGACCACCGCGGCATCGAGGCACGACATCAGCACCATCCCCTGTCCCGGATGTGCGGCAAGCGCGATATAGCCATCGGCAGCCGGGAGATCGAACTTGTTCAGATCCGGTGGACCGCCGCCGGGCGGTGCTGTCACGCGACTTCCGGCGGGCGTGCGCGCTTGCGAGTCATAGTAAGCGAACAGCGAGCCACCGCCGGAATTTCCGAGCATCACGATTTTCTCGAAGCCTTCCTCCTCGCGCAGGAATCGAATTCCCGCCGCGAGATCGAGCAGGAGATTTTCATGGAGCATCATCGCGTCGTTGTTCAGATAGCGCGTGTTGAAACCGAACGCCGCGAAGCCTGCCTCGACCCAGAACGGAATCGAATAGTGTGTGCTGAAGTCGGCGCGCGGATGCGCCATGAACACGACGGTGCGCGGCTTGCCCGTGGCCGGCATATAGAGGATGCCGCGCGACTTGCCGAAGTCGGCAGCATAGAGCTGCACGGGTCGTTGGCGAATCGACGGGTCGATATCGCCGAAATCGATCGGATAGCGGGCTTGGTAATCGGCTGGCGCTTTGGGCATATGTGGATCTCGCGCACTTATGCACGAACGTCAAGAATCACGCTCAAACTCTCGTAATGTTCCGCGGCGTACCGTTTCTGTTGATAGAAATCAGCGCGAATGACTTCGCGTTTGTGATCTTTTCTACGTTTCAATTCGCCAATCCACGCTACAACAGGAATTCTTGTGTTTGATGATTTTTCTTTCACTCCTACAAAACGTCAGAAAATTTGACTTAGTCCGGATCGGGGGTGAGTGTTGGCTGCGAAGCGAATGATCGTTGCCGAGCATCGGCGAACGCTGACGTGAGCCGCGTCAGTAACTGACACTCAACGATCGTTCGCGACAGTACGCAGTGGTTTCGAAGATCGGTTGGCGCGACGAATCGCGCTGCCGATGCCGAAGTAAATGCTTGCCTTGGTTTTTGGGAGGGGATCATGAGATTTCAATTCGCATCGCTGGCCAATGGGTTCCGGCACCGCGCAGTCGTCTTCGCCGCAGTGCTGGTCATAGTTCCATCACTGTTGATGAGCGCATCGTTCTCGCAGGACGGCCCCGGAGCCGTAAAAGTAGCGAAGCATATACCGAGCGACGCCACCGCGCTTGCCCGGATCATGAGCGCCCAACGCGCGTCAGGAGGTCCGATTCCTCCCGATGCCTATCAGAACGCAATGAAGGAGTGGGCCGCGATTTCGACCGGATCGCCGGTGACGACTCTCTCATCGACGAAATCGAAGGCGCTGGCGAGCAGCGTCACTGGACTGGTCTGGAAGCCGATCGGACCCAGTGGAATCACAGCAGGGACATCGACCTGGAATGGGCGCATCGACTCGATTGCGATCAATCCCAACAACCCGAACGTGATTTACATTGGTGCGACTGACGGCGGCATTTGGAAAACGATCGACGCCGGCGTCAACTGGACACCGTTGACCGACCACCAGCCGATGCTCGCGATCGGCGAGCCGGGCGCGATCGCAATCGATCCGAACAACACCAATACTCTTTACGTTGGTACCTCTTCTTTCCTGAAGGTCACCGGCGCTCAGGGGACGCAACTCAACACGACGATAGGCGTTCTGAAGTCCACCGATGGCGGCGCAAGCTGGATCATCCTCGGCTCCGGATTTCCGGCCGGAAATAACGGTAACGCGAATCAATTCGTAAACCAGAGCATCTTTGGGATCGCGGTGGATCCCGCCGACAGCAACGACCTCTACCTTGCCGCGAGCACCGGCCTGTTTTTCTCGACCGATGCGGGACAGAACTGGACGCTCGGAACCGGCGGTGGCGGCGGCCAGGCCGACTCGTTGGGCTTCGATGCGTCCTCGCCGGTGGGCAATCGCACGCTCTTCGCCGGAATCAACGGCGTCGGCATCAAGCGATCGATCGACGGCGGAAATAACTGGATCCAGGTGCTCAACAGCACGACGCCTGCCGTCGCGGCGCAGTTGACGGCTCACAGCACGATTAGCAGCAACGCGACGATCGGTAAGGTTGCGATTTCACTTGCTCCTTCAGTCGGCAACGCGGCCGGAGTGCAGGTGATCTACGCAACGATCGAGGGCCGGAACGGAGACTTCGTACCCACCCCTTACACCGGCATCCTGGGAATTTTCGAGAGCCAGGATCAGGGAGTGACCTGGACCTTCCAGAGCGCCCCGGTCGCCCTCCAGTGCCAATGCTTCTACACCAACACGATCGCTGTTGATCCGGGATCGCCGGGCGACGGCGTCAACGACATCGTTTATTGGGGCGGCACTGACACTTTCAGGTCCGCCAACTCGGGGGTGAATTTCACCGACGTGACTCACGGTATCCACGCTGACAGTCATTCGTGGGGATTCGCGCCGGGCACGCCGACAATCGTTTACGCCGGCAACGACGGTGGCATCTGGAGGACCAAAGACTCGGGCGCGACCTGGACGGGGACCGGCGCCGGACCCGCAACGATCAACGCGGGCGGTCTGCAGACGGGCCTGCTCTATCACATGGATATCAAGCGCAACGCGACCGCCGATGTCACACTCGGCGCGTTCCAGGACAACGGCGACAACAAATGGACCGGCGCTCCCGGATGGCTCAACACCCTGGGCGGTGATGGTCTCAACGTGATCTTCGACCAGCAAATGGTGGCAGACGCGTATGCGATCAACAACGGAGGGCCGAATATATCGACTGATAGCGGCAGCACCTGGGCCGATATCACCAATAATATCCCGCACGCTGATCAACAGGTGCAGATTTTCCAGAATGCGATCAGCGTCGATCCCAACAACGCCGGCTTCCTGTATTTCAGCGGCGCGGCGAATCCGCAAAACCCGGGTCCGGCCACCGTTCCCGGCCAGTTGTTCCAGAGCAAAAACTTTGGAGCTTCGTGGACAGCGATAACCACCTTCTCGGCGGTTACGAATGTCGGTCCTTCTGCGGTCGCGCCTGCTAATTCCAACAACCTGGCGGTCATCGACGGCAATACGCTCTACATCACGCCCAACGCATTGGCAGCGACACCTAGCTTCACGCAGATTCCGGGCACGCCTTCTCGAGGGATAACTCGGATGGCGTTCGATCCGAACGATCCGACGGTTCTGTATTTCGTGACGTCGGGGTTTTCCGGATTCCCCGGCGGCCACGTATTCAAGGTCAAGTTTTCCGTCGTCGCCGGTCCGATGGTTCTGCCCGGCTCGGTTGTCGACGTGTCACCTCCGATCGACGTTCCGTTCGACGGACTCGCGCTTGACGGCGGCACCACCCCAACCACCATCTACGCCGGCAGCGACCTCGGCGTATTGCGCTCGGTTGACGGCGGCGTGACCTGGACGACGCTCGACGCGCTGCACTTCCCCAACGCGATAGTCTCCGACCTGCAGATCAACCCAACCGCCGGAGTGCTACGCGCCTCCACCTATGGACGCGGCGTTTTTGAATTTGCCCCCGCCACCGGACCGGTGATCGCGGTCAATCCTGAGAACAACCTGGAGTTCGGACCGACTTGCGCGGGAAGTACGGTCTCGTTGAACCTCGAGGTCTTCAACGTCGGCACCACCAACCTGATAATCAACAGTGTGATTCGGCTCGCGGGTTCCACCGACTTCACTGTGGCGCCGAATCCGATGACCCCGCTCACGATTAGTCCCGACGCTCATGTTGATTTCACGATTCAGTTCAAGCCGACGATCCTGGGACCGCAATCGGCGACGATCGCAATCAACAGCAACGATCCGGGATCGCCCCAGACTGTTCTGACTGCGACCGGCAGCGAAGGCAGCGGGACAGTCACACTAACCGGCAGCGGCGCTTTCGGCAGTACCATATGTGCCGGCCCCAATCGGCCCACTCAAACCATCAAGGTGGACAACGTCGGTACGTGCGATCTGCACCTGATTAATGCGTTCCCGACGTGTGCGGATTTCACGCTCGTCAATCCGCCCTCCTTCCCGGTGCCCATCAGCCCCGACTCGGGCATCGACCTGACGGTGCAGTTCACTCCGACTTCTGCCGGACTCAAGGCATGCACGCTGGAGGTAGTGACAGACGATCCGATCAATCCGTTCGAATTCCTGCCTCTCACCGCGACAACGCCGACGGGACCCACGGAGCTGACCTTCCCCACCAGTCTCACGTTCCCGCCTACTGTAATCCAGTCGAGGGCGGCGTGTTCCGCGACGCTGGGCGTTCCGGTCGTCAATTCCGGTTCGTGCCCGGTCACGATCGACTCGGTGACGCTGAATAATCTATCGGCTACGCCGCCCGATTATACGCTGACCGGACTTCCGGGCCTGCCGCTGAATCTGGGAGCGGGCCAACAGCTTGGGGCTGGCGACCTTGACGTGGTCTTCGCACCGTTTACGTTGGCTCGCACGAGTACCGGCACAGTTGACGTGGAATTCGAGAACGATCCGATTACTCACACCTTGACCACGGTCTCGGTGCCGTTCTGCGGCGAGGCAACTCATCGCGGCATACGCGTGCTGGTAACGCGGGGCGGAGTGCCGGTGTCGAAGGTGAAAAGGATCTTTCTGCAGACCGCTGATGGGCCTGAGCAGCCCGGCGGAAGATTCCAACTGCCGAGAACGATCAAGAACGCGTCGTTGCAGACAGTAACCGGTACGCCGCCGTGCCCGTCGTTCCAATTCCACGGCGAATTTGGCGGCGAGAGCAATCCCTTCCAACTAAAGGATGGGACGTACCGGATCGTGGTTCAGATTAAGGAGGGCAACAAGCTCAAAACGAGAATCGTCCGCGTCAATATCGACGACTGTACGTTCACCCAGAATGTCGTAGTAGCGTTCCCATGATCGTGTAGATGACGGGGCGGTCGCGAGAATCATCTCGCGACCGCCCTTCATTCATCTTCCCGCGCCCAACACCGCCGCCTTCACGCCGCGCATAGGGCTTACTCCTGCGCCGCGCGGTCGTGTAGAATCCCGTAGATCGAAGGTGGCGCAATTTGAAGACTGGCATCATCGGCGCGCGCGGCGCCGGCAAATCAACTGTATTTCACGCTCTGACAGGACTCGCGCCGATTCCCGGCACCGCCGAGGGCCGCAATCGCGCGCGTCCGGGACAAATCAAGGTCGCCGATCCGCGGCTCGATTTGCTTGAAGAGGCGTACGGGTCGAAGAAAAAGATTCCGGTCGAGCTCACGATCCTCGACTTCGCGCCTAATCCGAAAGAGCAGAAAGAGGGCGCGGCGCTCGATCCGAGCCTGCTGCCGTTGGTGCGCGACATGGACGCGCTGCTGATCGTGATTCCGCAGTTCGGCGGAATGGAAAAAGATTTGGTCGCGACGCTCGAGAGTATCGAAGGCGAGCTGGTGTTCGCCGACTTCGATCAGGCCGAGCGCCGGCTCGAGCGCCTCAAGAAAGAAAAGGGCAGCGACTTCGAGCGTGCGGCGCTCGAGAAAGTGATCGCATGGCTCGGCGAAGGCAAGCCGCTGAGACTGCTCGAATTGACGGCGCAGGAGATGCAAGCATTCTCGAGCTTTGGATTTCTCTCACGCAAGCCCGCGCTGGTCACCGTCAACTGCGAGATGGAACGAGCGTCCGCCGACGTCACCGAGGCGGAGCACGCGGCGGTGCGCGCGCATGGGCTCGAGGTCTTCAGGCTCTCGGCCGCATTCGAGTCCGAGTTGTGGGAACTCGACGAGAGCGGCCAGAAGGAAATGCTCAAGGACGCGGGCCTCGACGCGCCTGCGCGCGATCGATTGATCGGTGCGCTCTACAACCATCTCGGGCTGATCACTTTCTACACGGCCGGCGAGCCGGAAGCGCATGCATGGTCGCTGCGCCGCGGCGAGTCGGCGCTCGACGCTGCCGGCGTGATTCACACCGACATCGCGCGCGGGTTCATCCGTGCCGAAGTCGTCAGCTACGACGATTTTGCTGTCCACAAATCTGACGTGAAGGTCAAAGAGGCCGGCAAGCTCAGACTCGAAGGACGCGACTACGTGATGCGCGACGGCGATATGATCCACATCCGGTTTAAGGTGTGATCGGCTACGCGCGAAGAAAAGACGCCTGCGCGGCGTGCGGCAGGGGTGACCCCTGCAGCTCACAGTATTAAGAAAAGAAATCGCAAAATCGCGCGGACGCGCTTTTGCTCTGAGGGTCGGGGGAGACGTTGACAGGGCGGGTTCTCCTCCACCACAATCGTCGCGATTCAACCATGGCTCTTTCCGGTTTCAAGATCATCGACGCGGACGGCCACGTCACCGAGCCTGCTTCGCTCTACTCGCGCCATATCGATCCGAAATTCCGCACTGCCGCAGACGCTATACTGTCGCGGATCGGACCCGGCAACCTCGGAATCGTTCCCGCGATGTATCCGAAGTGGCGAACGGCGGAGCGTCCGCTCGGCGAGACGAACGAAGTGTCTTGGCCTTGGCAAATTGCCGTCGGGCCGCAACCATCCAATGGCCTCGCCTGCGGGCGGCTTCGATCCCGCCGAGCGTATCCACGACATGGACAAGGAGGGCATCGACGTTGCTGTATGCTTCGCGACGGTCGCGACCTCAGTATGCGCCGCGACTGACCCTGCGATGGAAGCCGCGCTCGCGCGTGCCTACAACCGATGGGTCGGCGAGTACTGTGGCGCGTTCCCTTCGCGAATCAAGGCGGTCGGCATTGTTCCGCAGCGCGAGATGCACCGATGCGCCGAGGAGGTCGAGTATCTCGCGCGCGAGCCGTGGGCAGTCGGCATCATGACCTTCGGCAATCTCGATGGGATGCTACCGGACCATCCTTATTTCGATCTGCTGTATAGAGCCGCGCAGGAGGCCGACTTGCCGATCTGTTTTCATGGCGGCACGGATCGGCCGCCGTTCGCGCCTGGCCGCGAGGATGTCGGCAACAACATGTTCATGATGCATCTGACGGGCCACGTCTGGCATCAGATGCGGGTGATGGCGGCGGCGGTCGGCGGCGGACTATTCGAGCGATACCCGAAGCTCAGGATGGGATTTTTCGAAGGCGGAATCTCGTGGGTGCCGTGGTGGGCCGAGCGGATGGACGCGCACTACAAACACTTCGCGCGTCACACGCCGCATCTGACGCGCAAGCCGTCCGAGCACATGCGCGGCGATCGATGCTTCTTCACGTTCGATCCCGACGAAGCGATGCTGCCTGAGGCGATGCGCTTGCTTGGTGCGTCACGCCTGATGTGGGCGTCGGACTATCCGCATTTCGACGCCGAGTTCCCCGACGCTGCCGAAATCGTCGTGAACAACCCGCGGTTGTCGAACGATGAAAAGCGCGCAATCCTCGCCGACAACGCCCTCCGCTTTTTCACGCGCATCGCCACATAAGCCAACTTTCCAGACTCATTGAAGTAGTCGCGCCTTTGCCCTCGCCTCCCCCGTTCGTGGGGGGAGGCCGACGCGCGTCTTCGCGCGGCGGGTGGGGACCTTAGCTTCTGAATTTTTCCATTGCCAGAGAGGATGGCGCCGCACCAGACAATCGCGCGCCAATTGTCCCCCACCCTAACCCTCCCCCACGAACGGGGGAGGGAATCAGAAAAAGCGCGTCTGCGCGAATTTGCGATTTCTTTTTCTTAATGTTGGGTGCAGAGCCTGTCCTGAGCCTTGCCGAAGGAGGTCACCCCCCGCGACGGTGTCGATGCCGCCCGCCGCGCAGGCGTCTGGAATTTGCGTTAATGCGATCGGGAGCGGCTTTGAATATGGCGGGGAAAAAGTGCCGGCGCAGAGCGACTCGTTGGACCTGCGAGGCGCATCCGCGCCGGCGACGGACACGGGACCTTTTGTCACGATCGCGGCAAGCCCGCGATACGGCGGCGACTATATTCCGCAACTCATAATAAGTAAAACGGTCGCGATGAGCACACTGTGGACAAACGGGGAATCAAAGGAAACACAGACGCGGAGCGCCACGGCTATCAGCCGTATCGCTCCGCGCCGCTTCACTAATCAATCAGACAGGTGATGCGGACGCGCTCAAGGAGCCGCCGCCACCATCGATTTCACTGTGCAGAAATCCTTGTCGATGGCGCCCATGTTGATGTACCAGCATTCGCGCTCGGGCGTGTGCTGGCCGGGCAGATAACACATCGTCGAGAAATTTCCCTGCGTGTCGATCGACGCCGCACCGACTACGAACTCGCGTTTGAACGGATAGATCGCAACGCGCGCATCGGGCACCGGGCGGTCGCGAAAAGCCAGCCAGTAGATGTGCGTGCGCCACAGATGACCCTTCTGGTCGTAGGTGTCCACGTACGGCTCGAAACACAATTCGCTGTCGATATAGACGTTGGTCGATTTATCGAGCGCACCGCTTGCCTCGGAGAGATCGCGCCGCGGAGTCGCCTCGACGATGTACAGATGGCGCATCTCCCAAGCCTCGGGGCATGCGGTCGCACCGCCGTCGTAGGGGCAGGTATCTTCGGGCGAATGCTCGGCGTGCACGCTCCCAAGCATCTCCCTCTCACCCAGGAATCGGTAGTTGTACTGCTCGGTCTTGGGG
Organism: uncultured delta proteobacterium; assembly: GCA_963794325.1. GTDB lineage: Bacteria > Desulfobacterota > Binatia > Binatales > Binataceae > Binatus. Next base: position 1,474,399 of record CAWCDG010000004.1, read on the forward strand.
TTGAAGCCTGCATAGTGGTCAGGATCGTAGCTCTGCGCGCCGGTCGCGGTGGAGAGAATCGCCTCGCTCAGACGGCGTACGCGACGGGTGCCGGGGGTCCAATCCCAGCTGTCGTCGCCGCGCTTCGGATCAGCGTAGCGATAGCGGATGAGTCCGGTTCCGCGCGCCTCTTGCGGAGCGAGCACCGGGTACAAAGCAAATACCCATAAGCGCCCCGACTGTTTGAAGTCGGGATCTACCGGCAGCGGTTCGACTTCGGTTCGTCCGAACAGGTTGTAACCGGCGTAGTGACCGATCTCGATGTCATCGATAATTTTCTGGTCCTGACCCGGACGAACGTACTCGCTCTGACAATCATAAAAGCGCAGATCGTAGTCGTCCGTGCTGATCGGGCGGAACACATTGTTCCACATGATCTTGGTCGCAACATAAGGATCGTTCGGATCGATCAGCGGAAACGCCTGGCCGGCGACGTAGCCGACCATGCTGCGATGATCGTTGGTGAGCCGAACCTGTTGCGAATACTTTTCCGTCGCGTCCCGGTATGGCGGCGGCCAATCGACCCGCTCGGGCGCGATTATCTCCATCCGCATCCCATGTTGGACCGCGTAGTACACGCCGGGCGAAACCAGATCTTTGACCAGTGCCGCGTTGCTGGGCGCAATTACGTCGCCGGCCTTCACGACTGCATTAGCTGAAGCTGCGACAAGACATAAGCAAATCGTCAGCGTCCCCACGCCGAGCATCGTCTTCCCCAAAACATGCTTGACCATCAGGCATCACCTCCCTCCGTGATTAGAGTCAATTCTGGGTCTCGAAATTTTACGGAGTCAAGTATCTACCACCTAATATCATCAAAATGTGCATTAATTCTACTAATTGGCTGATACTGGGGAAAAAAGAAGCGGGGCGATGTGGCCTGTTTGCCGCATCGCCCCGCCGAGGTTACCGGGAGCTAAGCTCCTGATTTATCTAACGAATCAGCTTACGGAGCTGCTTTCACCATCGACTGGGTGGTGAAGAAATCCTTGTCCACCGCGCCCATGTTGATGTACCAGCATTCGCGCTCCGGCGTATTCTGTCCCGGCAGATAGCACATTGTCGCAAAACCCGACTGCACGTCATAGCGGGCCGAACCCACGATGAACTCGCGCTTGAAGGGATAGATTGCGACCTTTGCGTCCGGCACCGGGCGATCGCGATACGCTGCCCAGAAGATATTGGTGCGCCACAGTGCGCCCTTCTGGTCGTATCCGTCGACGTACGGCTCGAACCATACTTCTGAGTCCATGTACACGACGGTGTCTTTGTCGAGCACATTGCCGGCCTCGCCGATGTCGCGGTTAGGCGTCGCCTCGACCACGTACATGTGACGCATCTCCCAATCCTCGGGGCATGCTGACGCGCCGCCGTCGGTCGGGCAGGTCACTTCGGGCGAATGCTTCGCATGAACCACCGCGAGCATCTCTTTCTCACCCAGGAACTTGTAGTTGTATTCTTCGGTCTTTGGATTGAAGCCCGAGTAGTGATCGGGATCGAAGCTCTGGGCACCGGTCGCGGTGCTGTTGAGCGATTCGTTCAGGCGGCGCACGCGGCGGCTGCCCGGGTTCCACGACCAGGTGTCGTCACCCTGCTTGGGCGCTGCGTAGCGAAAACGAATCAGGCCCTGGCCGCGCGCTTCCTGCGGCGCGAGCAGGGGATACAGGCCGAACAGCCACAGACGCCCGGTCTTCTTGAAATCGGGATCGACCGGCAGCGGCTCTACTTCCGTGCGGCCAACCAGATCGTAGCCGGCGTAGTGGCCGACCTGGATGTCGTTGACGATTCTCTGCTCATGGCCCGGATTGACGTACTCGATCTGGCAATCAAAGAAACGCAGATCGTAGTCGTCGGTGCTGATCGGGCGGAACACGTTGTTCCACATAATCTTGTTGCCGACTTGCGGGTCGTTGGTGTCGATGAGCGGGAAGGGCTGGCCCGCGACGTAGCCGATAAGCGATCGATGGTCGTTGGTCAGGCGCACCTGCGAGGAGTATTTCTCGGTCGCGTCCTTGTACGGTGGCGGCCAATCGATGCGCTCAGACGGCACGATATCCATCTGCATTCCGTGCGTCACCATGTAGTAGACGCCGGGCGACACCAGGTCTTTGACCTGCGTCGCGTTTTGGGGAGTGATGACGTCCCCGGGCTTAACTCCGGCCCGGGCGGTGGCGGCGAATAAACCGAGGCTCATTACGAGCGCGCCGACACCCGCTACTTTCCATGCGATGCGGGTAAAACGGGAAAACATTCTTTGGGAAACCTCCTGGGCGGCTGCGAAAAGGCAGGCCATGACATAGTGATGAACAAGCACAGCATCACATCGGTTCCCGGGAGACAATAAGAAGAGATTACTTTGTCTTCATGACGAGTCAGTAAACATAAGTAATGGTTATGCAAGGCACAACTTTGAATAATGAGCTAAATGGTTGATTTTACGGACTAAATGTCGGAAGAAAGGCGGGGGTGAAACCAGCCGGACTAAGCTATTCGTAGCGCAGGGCGTCGATCGGGTGGAGCAGACTCGCCTTGCGCGCCGGATAGTAGCCGAAGAACACTCCCACTGCTGCTGAAAAGATAAAACCACCGATTACCGCAACCGGTGAGACCAGCGTCGGCCATTCGGCCAACGCGGAAATCAGCTTCGATACGAGGATCCCCAGTACGATTCCCGCGAACCCGCCGGTCACCGACAGCAGCATCGCCTCGACCAGGAACTGCAGCATGATATGGATGCGGCGTGCGCCGATCGCCATACGGATTCCGATTTCGCGCGTGCGCTCGGTCACCGACACCAGCATGATGTTCATGATTCCGATGCCACCGACCAGCAACGAAATCGACGCGACTGACAAAAGCAGCATCGTCATCACTTGCGTCGCGCTTTCGGAGGCCGCCGCTATTTCGCTGAGATTGCGGACGGTGAAATCGTCATCCTGTTTCGCCTGTATGTGATGGCGCTCATGCAGGGTGCGCGTGATTTGCGCCAACGCGTTGTCGACCTGGTCTGAGCTGGTCGCCTTGACGAACATGGCGTTGACGACGCCGGTTATCTTCGGCGCGCCGCCGAATGCGCTCGAGGCTTCGGTGCTCGAGGAGTAAACCGAGTTGGTGGTCGGCACTGACGCGTAAGGATTGGTCGCGTTGGCGGTCGCCACTGCCGCGGGCGCGGCTTGCGCGATGGGCGCCGAGACGCCGAGCACTTTGCGCTCAGCGGTGTTGAACGGGACGATTACCACGTCGTCCTGATCCTGGCCGTAGCTCGATTGTCCCTTGACGGCGAGCACGCCGATTACTTTCATCGGGAAGTTCTTGACGCGGATGGTCGAGCCGATCGGATTCTGGCCTTCGCCGAAAAGATTGTTCACCACTGTCTGTCCGAGCAGGCATACCGCGGCGCCCGCTTTTTCTTCGGAGTCGGTGAAGATGCGTCCGAGCGACAGCGGCCAATCGCGGATCGCAAAATAGTTCGAGGTGGTACCCTGGATATTCGTGCTCCAGTTGCGATTGCCCGAGACCACCTGCGCGAGCTGCCGATCCATATACGTCACCAGCGCGACTGGGCCGCCGCCGCGCGCTATAGCCTGCGCGTCGCCTACAGTCAGCGTCGAACTGCTGCCCAGCCCGCCGCGCGTGCCGTTGGCGGTGGTCGCACCCGGCACCACAATCAGCAGGTTGGTGCCAAGGCTGTTGATTTGCGCCTCGACCGACGACTTCGCGCCGTCGCCGACCGCGACCATCGTGATCACCGCCGCGACGCCGATAAAAATCCCGAGCATCGTGAGCGCCGCGCGCAGCTTGTTGCGCCTGATCGCGCGCGCCGCGGCGACCACCGCCATGCTCGTAAAGGTCCACGCGTCGTCCACGGCTGACGCCGCCTGCTGCCGCGATGCTCCGGTCGCCGCCGCGATCGCATCCGCGGCTTTGACAGCAGCTTGTTCGCGCTCGGCGGCGCCGTCCTTGCGCGTATCGGAAATGATCACACCGTCGCGAAAGGTGACGACCCGGTCCGCGTAGGCGGCCACTTCGGGATCGTGCGTCACGACGATCACCGTGATGCCCTGCTGGCGATTGAGGTTGGTGAGCACGTCCATTATCTCGGCCGAGTTGGTCGAATCGAGATTTCCGGTCGGCTCGTCGGCCAGCAATATCGAGGGCCGATTCACCAGCGCTCGCGCAATCGCGACGCGCTGCTGCTGTCCGCCGGAGAGCTGATTCGGATGGCTGTTCTCGCGGCCGGCCAGCCCGACCAGCTTCACCAGGTCGGCCGCGCGGCTCTCGCCGTCGGCGGTCCACGCCGAGTAGAACAGCGGCAGCTCGACGTTCTCGAGGGTCGAGGTTCGTGACAGCAGATTGAAGTTTTGAAAAACGAATCCGATTCGCTGGCTGCGGATCATCGCCAGCTCCGACTCGTTCAGTCGCGCGACGTCCTCGCCTTCCAGGATGTAACGGCCGCTGGTGGGCCGGTCCAGGCATCCGAGCATGTTCATCAGCGTCGATTTTCCCGAGCCCGACGCGCCCATCACCGCGATGAACTCGCCGCGCTCGATAGTCAGATCGACGCCGCGCAGTGCATGAACTTCGACCTCGCCCAGCACGTAGGTCTTGGTCATGCCAACGATTTGAATAACGGTATTCATTCCGATCGGCGCCCGCGGATGCTAGTGCGGCAGATGCGGCATCCCGCCGCCGCCCGTGCCGCTGTGCGAGCCGCTCGAAGAATGCGCCGCTGGGTTGCGCACTTCGTCGGTCACCACGCGATCGCCGGCCTGCACGTCCCCTTCGGCGACTTCGACCCAGGTTCCGTCGCTGAGGCCGGTGGTGATCGTGACCGGCGTGACCTTGCGACTCGCAAGAACCCAGACCCGGGTCTGGCGGCCCGGCGTACCGTCAACCGCGGCGGAATCCGCGGGCGGCTGCCCGGCTGGGGCAAAACGCAACGCGTCGATCGGCACCCGCACGACGTTGCCCTTCGACGCGGTGACGATGTTCACATTGGCAGTCATGCCGGGCTTCAGCAGCAGCTCCGGATTCTCGACGCTCACGACGACGTCGTAGGTCACGACGTTCTGCACGGTGATCGGCGCCTGGCGAACCTGCGTCACCGAGCCCTCGAAATCGCGATCCGGAAACGCGTCGACGCGAAACGTTGCTTTCTGGCCGGCCTTGACGTAGCCGATATCCGACTCGCTGACGTTCGAATCAACCTGCATCTTGGTCAGGTCCTGCGCGATCAGAAACAGCGTCGGAGTCTGAAAGCTCGCAGCCACGGTTTGGCCGACGTCGACGTTGCGCGAGACGACGGTGCCGTCAACCGGCGAGACGATATTGGTGTAGTTCAGATTGACTTCGGCGGCCGCGACGTTGGCGGTCTGCTGCTGAATATTGGCTTGATCGAGCTTGACCTGCGCGACGTCCATCTGCCACGCGCTGTATGCGGAATCGACCACGTCCTTGGACACGGCGTCGGCCTTGAAGAGCTCGAGGTTGCGCTGGTAGGTCACCTTCTTATAGTTGAGGTCGGCGGTGTCCTTGCCGAGTTGCGCTTTCGAGTTGGCCAGCGTCGCATGGGCGATATCGACGGTGACCTGGTACGGGCGCGGGTCGATTTTCGCAATCGATTGGCCCTTCTTCACCGGCGCGTTGTAGTCCGCATAGATCGCAGTGATCGGTCCCGAGACGTAAGTGCCGACCTGCACCGTGATGACCGGATTCACTGTTCCAGTCGCCGTGACCGAACGGACTATCGGCCCCTCAGTAACCTTGGCGGTAACGATTTTCGGCGCGGTGGTGCTGTCGGTAAGAAAATACCAGCTCGCTGCGATCGCGACGAAGCCAATCGCGAGCATCCAGGCGCTATTCTTCGAGAGTTTCATGGACGGTGCTCAATTATCATCCGGTCATTCATCGGTTTCCAGTAACCACCACCTGATAGACGTACCTCTGCCGTCGGGGTTTCGCGGCAGGAAGGGGGGAGAATTCCTTTACAATCGCGGAAGGATTGGGGGCCGGCGGGAGTCGGGCTTGGTCAGCAGCATCTGCACGTCGCCGATGTAGCGCTCGCGGAAGCCGGCCTCGCTGTAGCGGAGGTAGAACTCCCACATCCGGATGAATTCCTCGGGATAGCCGAGCGCGCGCACGCGATCGATGTTGTTGAACATCCGCAGGCGCCAGTGCTTGAGGGTCTCGGCGTAGTTCGGCGTGAGGTCTTCGAGATGGAACAGCCGCAGATCGCTCGAGCGCGTTAGCGAATCGCACAGCGCCGTGACCGACGGCAGAAAGCTGCCCGGGAAAATGTATTTCTTGATGAAATCGACGCGCTTGATTGCGGCCTCGTACTCGCGGTCCGTGATCGTGATCGCCTGCAGCAGCATCATGCCGTCGGGCTTCAGCAGTTCGCCGCATTTGCGGAAATATGAATCCAGAAACTGATGCCCGACCGCTTCGATCATCTCGATCGAGACCGCCTTGTCGAACTGGCCGGTCAGGTCGCGGTAGTCTTTGAACAGCACCGTGATGCGCTCCGAGAGCCCCTCGGCGGCGATTCGTTTGACGGCGTGGTCGTGCTGCGCACGCGAGATCGTGGTGGTCGTCACGCGGCATCCGTAGTTTTTCGCCGCATGAATCGCGAACCCGCCCCATCCCGTGCCGATCTCGACGAGATGATCGTGCGCACGCAGATCGAGCTTGCGGCAGATGCGATCGACCTTGGCCGTCGCGGCGTCCTCGAGGGTGGCGTCGGGGCGCTCGAAGATCGCGCACGAGTACATCATCAGATCGCGATCGAGAATCAGCTCGAAGAAATCGTTGCCGAGATCGTAGTGTGCCGCGATGTTGCGCTCGCTGCCGGTCCTGGTGTTGCGATTGAGGTAGTGAATGAAGCGGCGGACCGGGTTGGCCAGGCGTGCGAGGCCGCTGTCGAGTCCTTCGGTCACGGCGCGGTTGCGAATCATGATTTGGACGAGTGCGGTTAAATCGTCGGTCGTCCACGAGCCGGCCATGTACGCCTCGCCGGCGCCCATGCTGCCCGCCGCTGCGAGGTCGGAATAAAAGCGGCGGTCGTGGACGTGGATGGTCGCGCGCAAGTGGGTGTCGGACAAATCCTGGCCAAACGGGATCCGCTCGCCGCCGTCTTCGACCACCAGCCTGCCGCTTTTGATTCCCGCCAGACGGCTTAGAACAGCGCCGCGCGCGAAACGATCGAGGAATGCCGGGCGCCGCGCGCGGGCCGCATCGACGCCGGACGCGACAATGGAATCAGACTTGGGCATCGAGAGAGTCCACCATGTGACCCGTCCCCGATGGGACAGCACCGCATCGAATACACGTGGTCGCATCATGGTGCAAGTGCGGAAGGAGGGGAGTGGGAGAAGAACTAATTAAATGTGAAACCCTTCGCGGGTTTCACGCTTCCGCGGCAGGGGTGACCTCCTTCGGCAAGGCTCAGGACAGGCTCTGCACCCAGTATTAAGAAAAGATGCGGGACTTCGTCCCTGTTAGAACTTTTTGGGGCGGAGGGATTCTACCTCCCCTTGTCCGAGGGGAGGTCGGCGCGCGCCGAAGGAGTGCGACGGGAGGGGTGCAGCGCCAAGCCCTCGCAACAATGCCCGTTGTGCTGCTGTCGAGCGGCGAACTGGTTTCTCAGCTTCGAGGTTAAACGAGTCGAAGTTGGTGGGGTGTCGCACGTTGCACCACACCCGCGCTCACCTTCGGCTCGCGCGACCTCTCCTCGGACAAGGAGAGGTTAGGATCGGTCGGAACGAACTAGGGCGTGGGCGTGGGCTCCGGTTCGGTGACTCCTGCGCTATGCGGTGCCAGGTCCGGGAGCGACGGGATTATTCGGCGGCTGGCTTCGATGCTCTCTCGCGCGTATGCGATTGCAGGGGTGGCCGAAATCGCGCGGGGCTTTGCCGCAACCAGGTCTTCCTCGAGTAGTTCGGGCGGGACCTGGCGGAGGTCCCATATTATCCCGCAGGCCTCGAGCAGTTTGAGGGTGTAATACGTGATGTCGATTTCCCACCAGAAAAATCCGTTGCGCGCGGCTGCCGGGTAGTGATGGTGATTGTTGTGCCATCCTTCGCCGAGCGTGACCATCGCGAGTGTGAAACTGTTGCGGCTGTCGTCGTTGGTCTCATAGCGGCGGCGGCCGAAGACGTGCGCGAGCGAGTTGATCGTGAAGGTACCGTGCGCGAGGACGACGGTCGAAATGAAAAATCCCCAGATAAGCATCTGCGCGCCGGTCGTGTGCAGGCCTGGTGCGTGACGCTGGAGGAACGAACCCAGCCCGAACATCGCGAAGCCGAGAATCGTCGGGACCAGAATGTCGAAGCGATCGAGAAAAATCAGCTCGGGAAACTTCGCGAGATCGCGGACCACGCGCAGCTCCGAGCGAAAGTTGGCCTCGGACGTGATCCATCCGATGTGACTCCAGATGAAACCCTGCTGACCCGGCGAATGAACATCGGTCGGCTCGTCGGAACGTTGATGATGCAGCCGATGATGCGACGCCCACCATAGCGCGCCGCGCTGCACCGCAGTCGCGCCGATCGCGGCGAAGATGAATTGGCCGATGCGCGAAGTCTTGAACGAGCGATGAGAAAAATAGCGATGGTAGAATCCGGTGATCGCAAACATTCGGATGAAATACATCGCGATGGCGACACCGACTGCGATCGGACTCCATCCGACCCAGATCACGCCGAGGCACATTAGATGAACGACGACGAACGGGATGCATCGAAACCAATCGGTCTTCTGCGGTGCGTCGGGATCGGGAGGGCCGCCGGCCGAAGTATCAAACCATCGCGCGATCGCAATTAGAAACCTGCGGGATTTTCCCGCCGTCGCTGACGTCATTCTATCTCCCCACCCATGCGCGGTAAGCCCAGCCGCATGGCGTAGTCATAATGCCCAGATTTGCGTTTGTATGTTAACAGGCACCAGAACGCGTCACTTGGCGGGCGTAAGCATCTCGATCTCGTCGAACCGCGCGTAGTCGACGCTTCGGCTGCCGTCGGGGTGGAGCACCAGCACGTCCGCAAAGCGTGCGCCCCAGACGATCTCGTCAAGTTCGTAGGTATGTCGGGCGTGGACAGTCTGTGAGAACGTCTCGTCGAGTCCAATGATAGACACGATGATCTCGGCTGCGCAATTGGCGAGAGATTCGTGGGTCTGGCCGAACAGCGGCGTGCCCTCGACGATCTGATGGACCGCGGTCCACGACAACGCGAACATCGCGCTGCGGCCGCGCGTCATCGGAAGATCGTACAGGCGCCGAATCGTGTCGCCTTCGGCGGTGACTTCCTGGCGCGCGAGCACGACGTGAATATCGGCCTCGACGATCCGGTTCGCGCGCAAGTTGGCGGCACGGATCATCAGGCTGTTAACGCCGTCGCGCGGACTGATCACCACGCAGCGGGTGAATCTCACTCGGGCGGTCGGCCGCGAGAACTTCGAGAAAACCAGTCCGGTCATGAGCGCGAGCGCGAGCAGTCCGGTGAGCGCCTCGACTGAGACCAGGATGTTCGAGAAGATCGTGACCGGCTCCATCTTGCCGTATCCGATCGTCGCCATGGTCTGGACGCTGAAAAAAAACATGTCGGCGAACGAGCCGGAACGCGCGTTCTCGATTCCCTGATCGAGGTAATAGCCGAGGGCAAAGAGCAGGTTGGCGATGGTGAAGGCGGCGGCGATCAAACCAATCAGCGCGGGCCACGAAGACGTCACGAGGAAGTGATAGAGATCCTCGAAGACGCTGGTGGGTGCGCCGCGAATCACGCGGTCGCCCTTGAGGCTGCCAATCTGCACTGTTCGCTTCGCCATCGCGGTGGAATATAGCGGAGCACGCGTCGCGCAGTCAGCAGGGGGAAGCCTGCGATTCGCGGCGGCGGGTCGCGAAGTGCTACCTTGCGTGCGGAAGATGGCGGGACCTGGTTTCAGTGGGGCGGGCCGCCGCGCCCGCCATCTCTCCTCGAGGTTGCGGTCACGCGCTGCGATACTCTGTAGTGCGGCAGGCGTCTGCGGTAGAAGTAAAATGAGTCACTCATCGGTAGGCGTGGGCGCGGACGCCCGCGCGTCGACGGCGGGCACGGCGGCCCGCCCCACTATAAAAGTCAGGCTTCAGATAATTTTGTTCTTGTTCTCGCTGGCGGTGTTCCTGGCGGCGCCAGTCGTCGAGGTTTCCGATTCCCGATACACGGCTCTCCTGAGCGAGAGCTTGTTGCACCATCGGACGCCCAACCTGGACGAGCACTACAGGGTGCCGGTGCCGTGGATCACTGGAGACACTGCTGATCCTAAAGACGCGAACGAATACCAACTGGTCAAGGCGCGCGGCCACGTGACGTATTTCTTCGGGCACGGCAGCTCGATGCTGTCGATGCCGCTGGTAGCGGCGATGAACGCGGTCGGGATCTCGGCGGCGACGCAGGACGGACGCTTGAACCTGGCCGGTGAGATTCGAATCCAGCGCGTGATCGCATCAGTCCTGATGGCGGCGCTGACCTGCGTTTTTTTCGCGATGGCGCAGATGATGCTGCCGCTGACCTGGAGTGCGGTGGTCGCGCTCGGCGCGTCGCTGGGATCGCAGATCTTGAGCACTGCGAGCTCGCGGCCTGTGGGCGCATACCTGGGAGATCTTCCTGGTCGGGTTGATAGCGCATTCGATACTCAGCAGCGAGCATCGCGCCGCGCGACTCCGACCCGTGTGGCTGGCGACCCTGGTGGCATGGACCTACTACGTGCGGCCGACGGGAGCGATACCGATAGTGCTCGTCAGCATTTACGTATTTTGGGTTCATCGCGAGGACTTGGTCGTGTCCGGCTGCGTACTCGCAGGATGGTTGGCGGCGTTTGTCGGATACTCGTGGACGATATTCGGCACGATCATTCCACCTTACTACTCAGCCTCGCGGCTGAAATTGTATGACCTGATAGTGCCGCTGGCCGGCAACCTGATTAGTCCATCGCGAGGACTGCTGGTATATGTGCCGACCACGATCTTCGCGGTGTACCTGGCAGTGCGCTATCGCAAGGGTCTGGCGTACAAGCCGCTCGCAGTTCTGGCATTCGCCGAGATCATCGCGCTCGAGATCGTAATGTGCACTAACAAGGACTGGACGGGGGGATTTTGTTACGGGCCGCGATTTTTCACCGATGCAATCCCTTGGTTCGTGCTGCTTGCGATTCTCGGCCTGGATGCGATGCGCCGCGCGCCCGGCAGGTTGGGTCATCGGAGGGAAATTGTGGCGGCGATTTTCCTGCTGCTGGTGAGCGTCGCGATGAACGCGCGTGGTGCCTGGTCTTATGAAGCCCTCGATTGGAGTCTAGGCCCCTTCCATGCGCGTTCCCCCAGCATCTTCGACTGGCGCTATCCGCAATTCATGGCGGGACTGATCGAGCCGCCGAAGAACTGACCTCGGCGGTTACCGCGCGAAGGCTACCCTCAATGCGTCGGCGGCCTGGCGCTGGCCTTCTTTGCCTTTGTCGAGACCGTCGGCGAAGCTGACGAAGCCGTGGGTGACGCCTTCATAGCGGGTGCAGGTGGTTTTGACGCCGGCGGCTATCAGGCGCTCGGCGAATCGCTCGCCCTCGTCGCGCAGCGGATCGTGGCTGGCGGTCAGCACGAGCGCGGGCGGCAGGTTCTTCAGATCCTTTGCGCGAAACGGGCATGCGTAAGGATTATTTTTTTCAGCGCTCGTATCGCAATAATTTTTCCAGAACCATTCCATGTCGGCGCGTGACAGGACGTAACCGTCGGCGGCGAATTCCTTTTGCGAAGGAGTGTCGAGCGCGCAATCGGTGACCGGATACATGAGCAACTGAAAGTTGATACCGGGACCGCCTCGATCGCGCGCCATCATCGAGACTACCGCCGCCAGGTTTCCACCGGCACTGTCGCCGCCGACTGCGAGGCGCGAGCCGTCCGCGCCGAGCGAGGCCGCATTTTCGGCAACCCACTTGGTCGCGGCGTAGCAATCTTCGGCGCCGGCCGGAAAAACGTGCTCCGGCGCGAGCCGGTAGTCGACCGACACGATGACGCATCCCGCCTGATTCGCAAGCGCGCGGCATACCCGGTCGTGGCTTTCGAGATCGCCGAGCACCCATCCGCCGCCGTGGAAATAAACCAGCACGCCCATCGGCGGATTTCCCTCGGGCGTATAAACTCGCGCGGCGATATTACCGTCGGCACCCGTGATGTGCCGATCCTCGACGCGATAGATGGCAGGCGGCGGAATCGGATTCGCTTCGAGCAGCGCGCGCATCTTGGCCCGCGCCTGCTCGGCGGTCTCCGCGCGCAGGAACATCGGGCCCGCGGCATTGAACACATCGAGCATTATCTTCATCTGGGGATCGAGGTCTTTAGGCATGCGAGATCATTAGGTGAGGAGAGTCGAAGAGGCAAGCGGTAACGCGGCGCGGGAATCGAATGCGAGGCTGCGCGCCCCGCGCCCGCGGCAGGGGTGACCCCTGCACCCAGTATTCGGAAACGAAAGATGCGGGACTTCGTCCCTGTTAGAACTATTTCGGGAAGAACGATCGAGGTGCATCTGCGCCGCTGGACACGAGCACGCTTCGCGTCCTCGCGCCCAAAACCTCCTAACAGGGCGTCAGCCCGCATCTTTTTCTTTCTTAATACTGGGTGCAGGGGTCACCCCTGCCGCGGGTGCGGGGCGCGCAGCCCCGCATTTCAATTCTCGAATTTGTGGAAGTCGGCGCGCCAGTGGGCGCGGAACCAGGGATCGCCGTCGCGCGAGCCGAATACGTCGGCGCTCACCAGCATGTCATTGCCGGCGATACGACAGTCGAGATTGGTGATCTCGTCAACCGCAAAGGTCGGCGAGAAACCATCCATACGCGTTTTGTACTCGTTGAAGTCCAACCGCGAGCGCATCGTGGCGTAGCCGCGCCCGTCGGTCGAGATTGGCACGACCTGGCCGCGCGGATTGATAATCTTGTCGCTCGGCTCGACGCCGGTTTCTGTGAACGTGAGCTTGAACGGTTGATTGCCAACGCGCTGGTAGCAGAGACGATAAGTCTTTGGCGTCCAGAAACCGATTTTATGTGCGCCCGGCTCGCTCCTGATCCAATCGAGCTGACTAACCTCTCCCTGCCAGCATCCGCGGAACACTGCGGGCAGGGCCGGCGCTGCCTGCGCCGTCATCGGCGCGACGTTCACCGGCGGCGGTGGCGGTGCCGCGGGTTGAGGTTGCGCCGGCGCGGGCTTGTTCCAATTCGGCAGCAGTTGAATCGTGTTGCCGCCATCACCGTTCGACGGCGCCAACCTGATTAGCGGCGGCTGACTCGGTGGAATATACGGTTGATTCTGATTCGAAGGTGCCGGAACCTCCATCGTGCTTTGCGCGCGAACGGATCGCGTAGCAATCGAAGCCAGTCCGCATAGAAGGGTGCACAATATAAGGATACGGGTTCGCATCGAGCGGCTCAGTTCCATTCTATTATATACGAAGCATATTCAGTGCCGCTTCATTCGGCAGATCGATGCGTAGATTGACCCCGTCGCGACGGCTACGATCAGAAAAAGATCCAACGGAGCGCGGCAATATTGCTCAAAAAATCCGCGCGCGACAACGGAGCGCGGCCTGAATGCTTGAAAAGAATCAAACCATAGATTTCGAAGCGGCGTGGGCTGTCAGCCAAGCGCCCGCGACCGGACGGCGCGCCCAGGCGCATCGATTGGCCAACGCGATGCGGCGGGTTATCGACCATCTGGTGCAAGTTGCGGCGCCAGAAGAAGATCTGTCGGCTGCGGCCGACGCCCTCGAGCGCTACGCGAAACGGTTGTCGAAGTATCCGATTTCGCGCAGTTACGAGGGGTTTGCCGAAAGCGCCAACGCCGGCGATCCGCATGCGTTTTTCGATCACAGCCCGCTGATTGGAATCTCGAATCCGCTCGCGCCGCCGATTCGGCTCGCGGTGATCGGCGACAAGGTCGAAGGGCGCGGTACGTTCGGCGTCGCGTATGAAGGCCCGCCGGGACATGTGCACGGCGGGTTTCTCGCCGCCGCGTTCGACGAAGTGCTCGGGATGGCGCAGTCGCTGACCGGCAATCCCGGGATGACCGGGACGCTGACGATTCGCTACCGGCGCCCGACCCCGCTGCTGACCGAGCTGGTCTTCGAGGCATACGTCGATCGCGTCGAGGGCCGGAAGATCTTCACGCACGGAACATTGTCGGCCAACGGCGTGTTGACGGCGGAAGCCGAGGGACTGTTCATCGCAGTCGGGCAGGAGCGTTTCGCCGCGATGGCCGCGATGGTGACGGAGCGCGCGAACCCGCCGCCAAAAAAATAAGACCTTCTGCGCGGCAATACACTTTATTTAATGTGAAACCCGCGGTGGGTTTCACGTTTTTCACGTTCCTTCGGCAGGGGTGACCCCTGCACCCGGTGTAGTCGCGAAACGTTGAGGACAACCTTTCGCTCTGATGGTCAGCTGTCTGCCTAAAAACCGTCCTGTTACAGTGTAAGTTATCAGGCCTTCGATTCGGGTAGTTCTTACGCGCGAAATCTGACGTGTTATCAGGCTTATTCCCGGACCACCCGGCGAGTCTGAACATTCTTCCAATCGATAGGGTTCCAGATTCGCGGTGGTCCGATTCGAAACCCGCTGAATCCAAGTACTTTTCATTTTCATTGTGGCAGCGCTCTTGCTGCATCACAGTCGCGCTTTCCACTTTGGCGATCGGTAGAGATCGCTAATCCTGCTGAGTGAACGCGTCGGCGATATCAGAGGCCCATTTTATCGCCGTGATTTCATTTATTGGGTCAAAATGTGAGGTAACGATATGACTCTAACCCGCAAAGTATTGGCTGCAGGAGCCGTCGCGGCCTTCGTCGCGTTCCCGATTTCCGGGGCCTTCGCTCAGAGCTCGGGCTCGATGAACGACAGCGGATCAGCGGCCTCGGCGCCGCCATCGGAGGGCGCTCCCGCGGCTGAGAATGCTCAGCCGGCTCCGGCTGCTGCCCAGGTAGATGATGCGACCCTGCAGAAGGCGGCCAAGGCCTACGTGAAGGTCAAACAGATTGTGCATCAAACGAAGCAGGCGGAGTCGGCCAGCAATGGTGCTACACCTGATCAGTCGGCTGCGCAGTCAGAGAAAATTGCGGCGGTGAAGAATGAAGGCCTGGATCCTCAGCAGTACGATCAGGTCATCCAGATGGTTCAGAACGATCCCGGGCTTCAGCAGAAATTCGCGAACTACGTGAATCAGAACGGCGGCGACACCGACTAAAGTCGGAGCGCCGACCGCCCTCGCAGACGACCTCTCCCGCAGGATCCTGCGGGAGAGGTCGAAGGCGGAACTATAAGAATAATCGCCTGCGCGGCGAGCGGCAGGGGTGACCCCTGCACCCAGTGTGAATCGCGAAATGTTGAGGACAACCTTTCGCTCTCAGGGTCGAGGTGAGGAGGGCGAACATAAAGCTGTGATGTTCGGCTTTCATCCATCAGGGTGCGCAGCGGATGATCAACTAACCCTTCGCACGCGAAGAGACCTTTGCATAACTGGTCGCCGCCTCTTCCCCTCTCCCATCGGGAGAGGATTAAGCTGAGGGACCTTATACAGCGCGCTTTTTTGAGCGCGATTCAAGATTCTGTTGCTCCTCTAATTCTATCGACCGAGGTTACGCGAAGGTCTCAAGGGAAAGGAGAACCGGATCTTTCTCATTAGTCAGGACGCACCAGTCCGGATAGACCGGCGAACAGGAGGGGCGTGATCGTCCAGCCGGCCAAAATGTGTAGCCATAGGTAGTATCTTAACAGGCGGCTGGGGAGGGAGCTGGCGTCGGGGGACTGGTCGGTGCGGGTTACTCGGCCGGATACGACGTGGCGCGGGTTGGGGCGCCAGTATTTGTCCTGGTGCAATTCGACTACCGGCAGGAAATTTTCCAGGGAATAGATCAGCGGATGGAAGACCGGATAATGCGGCGGCGCTTCTCCGGTCGCGACGAACTCGCGATAGGCGGCCTCCTCGGTCGGCGTGATGACGCGCATCCGATAGCCCCATCCGAATAGAATCGTGCCGAGGCCGACGAAACCGCCAATCCACCAGAGCGCGCGCAACGGCACGTAGCCGAAGCCGATCGTCGATTGCATCACCAGGCTCCACGCCCGCCGCGCGAGGCTCTCATGGCCGAGGCGGCGCTGCGCGATTTCCTTGGCGATACGCACCTGGATCGCGCCGTCGTCGCGGCCCATCTCGCTTAAGACTTTTGCCAGTTGGCGATATGGCTGCGGATGGTATTCCGCCGGTTGCAACCCGAGCCATCGCAAGCGCGAGTCGCCGTCGCTGGGACCGCCGGCGATGTCGTTGTACACGAAACCGTTGACGATCAGATTGCCGGGTGCAGGCCAGCTCTCCTCGTCATCCCAAATTGCGCCGGCGTGCGCGTCCTCGAGGTCGAGCACGGTCTTGGGTGTATGCTTCACCTCAACCCAATAGAACGTGCCGTCGATAGTCGCGCGCTCGGCATCGAGTTGTCCGTCGCCCTTGAACTCGACGCCGTGAAAGCTGAGGTCGTGGCCGATCTTTGCCAGCCGCGCGTACACTATGCCGTCGGTGGTGAAGCCGTCGTGAAACAGCACGTCGCCGCCGACGTTGGTTTCGATCAGGTCAACGGCGTCGTAGCCGGGATTGGAGATTCGGGCGCCGGACAAGTCCAGGGTCCCGTCGATTCGCGCGCGCATGAAGCTAACGGGCCCGAACTCGCCCATCAAAAACGACGCGTCGCCGTGGATGTTCGCGAGGTTGCCGAAGATCGCGCCGGTGCGCGAGCGCCGCACGGTTATGTCCTGCAGATGGGCGGATAGCAGGTTGATTCCGTCGGGGAGGTAGCATCGGATGAGCGTCAGTGGCTTGTCGACGGTGGCGTAGGAGAGATCGAGATTGCCGGCAATTCGCGCGCCCGCCAGAGCCAGTCCGCTGGGATGAACGAATCGCGACGCATTGGGATCGCTGAGCAGCCAAACGACCACTTCGGCGCGGACGGTGCGATCGATTCCCCAAGTCTCGCCGTGCGCGGTATCGTTGGTGGCGTTATCGGTATCGTCGCTGGGGCCGAACCACGGCACGTCGCGCAACGGCGCCGCATGCAGAAGTTTTCGTTCTGCCGCGCTAATCGAAGCGCCGAATTTCTGCTGCGCCATCGCATTCAGCGCGACTTCCGAACTATTTCCACTTGAATCGGCCACGCCGGCCGCGGCCGCGAAGGACGCCGATGCTGTGACGGTCAGTAATGCGATCACGATCGCCGCTGCGGATACTTTTCGACTTATGAATATCAGTGGACGCAAAGCTTTGATGCCGCGCAAGCGCGGTCGGTCGCATCGGGGAATATCAGCGGCGAGCCGAAGCATGCAAGCAAAGGAGCGCTGCGCGATTTCAAAACCGGAACCGGCTCCGCTATGGCGAAGCTGTCCGAGATCCTTCCTGCCGCTCGCGTTGCTCGCTCTGTCAGGATGACAAACAAAGCGAAAAAAAGCCGCGCCGGGATTAACCGGCGCGGCCTTCGATTGTGATTGATCGGATTGTTTAACCCCTGCGTTTGCGATGGTGAAGGGGCGTAGGCTTCGGCGGTATCGGGGCACCAATTATCGCGTTATCGATGTCGAAGCAGAACAGCCCTTCGAACGGCCCGGAGTGGTCCTCATCGCCTATCCAGATCGACATGGGATTCTGCGTGATCGAGGACAGGTCGAGCCCGGTCGCCTCGACGTTCATGGTCCAGGCACCGCAACCCTCGCCTACGGGAGGCGTCAAGATCCGGACGATTCGCGCAGATACGGTTTCCGGCCCATTAAGCCCGAAGAACGTTCCGTAGTTGGACCCGTTGACGGTATGAGAAACGAATGGCTCGATATCGTAGTCGAACGGGAAGATCGGGAGAAGAGGGGTATACACGCAAGTTCCGGGAAGGTCGCAGGGGCAACTCTGCTGGGCGAGGGCGACTTCGACGCCCGACGCGATCGGATCATCCTTGCCATCGTCGCAATCATAGTCGGGATAGTCACCGTTGTTGGTGAAGGTGATATTGAAATTCGTGAAGTCAGCGTTACCTCCAACATGGACAATCTGCACTCGCTCGGGCCCCAGAGTAATTTCCCCGTTTGGAGCCGGTTGTGCCGATGCCGCGCGCGGCAACAGACATAGGGCCACTGCACCCAAAGAACCGATTATCAGACCTTGCAAAGAGAATTTCATCGTCGACCCTCCCGGTTTGGGCTTGCCCTGCCCCTGATTGCGTACGAGATACGGAGCCCCCGCCCCATTCGAGAGCCTCATATACCACGTTGCGTCGTCAAAGGGTAATTGCTCGACTCACATGCCGCTTTGTGAAGTTTGAACGATCCTTGTCCATTTCGCAGACAATCCTGCGCACAACCTGTTCGTACGCGGGATGTTGAAACGCTCGAAATCGAAGACGACAATCATCCGAGTTTTTCAACCTCCTGCCAGGAGCGTTCCGTGGAAGATTCACAGAGAGAGAGGCTGGCTGCGTTGCTGGCTGAGGTTCAGGTTGCGATTCTGGTAACGCAAGGTGAGCAGTGGCCGACGGCGACGATGCAGGCGTTCGCCGAGACGCCGGAGTTCGATTTGTTGTTCATCATGAACGACGCGACCGAGAAGTTTCAGAATCTGATCAAGCATCCGTACGTGACGGTGTTCCTCGATGCGCGAGATAAGGGGAAGGTCGAGACGTTCGAGATCTCGCGGGCGCTGATCCAGGGGATAGCCAGCGAAATCGCGCGCGACGGCGCCGAGTGGGAGTCGATGAAGGAGGTGTTCCTGAAGAAGAGTCCCTTCGAAGCGCCGTTCTTCAAGTATCCGACGCTACGCATGCTGCGCGTGCGCCCATCGCGGCTGTCGTACGCCGGTGCGGACCGAGTCACGTTCAAAGCGGAGTTCTGAGGAGAGACTGGTGCGACGACAGCGCGTCGCCGCACCTTTATCTGTTGGTCGCCTTGCGGGCTACTTCACGTCAACTTCCATGCGCATCCAGGGATGGATGCAGCACTGGAATAGATGCTTGCCCTTCGACAGGCCAGCGATATTGAGCGTGCTGCCTTGCAGGATCCGGGTCCTGGCCACTGCGACGTTGCCAAAGCCGCCACTGCATTCAGGAATAACGCTGGTAGCGCTGCCGGGGTTGAGCGGCGGCAGGAATCCGTTACCGAAGGCTTTCACCTCCGTAAAGGTGTGGGGCTCGCCGCCTTGGTCGACCACGGAAACGACGGTCCCCTCCTTGATCGCGAGTGTGTCCGGTTCGAAGTCCCAACCAGGATCGGGCATTCCAGCCTCCGCCCCTGCAAGTAGATTGGCCAGCATGGTGCTATATCCAAGCGTGATGTTCTTGCAAAAGTCAGGGCCCAGTGCAGCATTGAACGTGGTCGGATCGCATTCGTCCAATGCCACAACTTGGGCGATGTCTGCCGAGTTTCCATTTCCTTGCGCCCTCACGCGAGGCGCGCCGGCCAGGATCACCCACCCAGCCAGAAGAATCAGCGTTGCTGCCTTTTTCATTACTCGTTCCTCCTTTTGAAGCGAACCATTCGTTTATCGCCGCCCGTGTTCAGGCAGCCTGAGTCGCTAGCCAATGGACCGAGGCTGAACTTCTCTTGAACTCTGTCTGAACTCGTTGAACTGAGTCGTTCCTGACACTGAGGCGTGACGGATCAGGGCACGACGTGCCGTTATCGGGCACGAATCAGGGGGCGGCGCGAATTGGCGCGCGAGAGAGGAATCTACAACTGCCAGGAGACTGGATGCGTGGGGTCGGGATCGTAGGCGCAAAAGTTACCGGTCTTGATGGAAGCGGCGAGATAGCGGCCCAGCGAAGCGTCGCCGGTGCGGATCCTGATGATCGCTGCCTTGATCGCCTTAGTCACCATCAGCCGCGCCCGCTCGCTGTGAGAAGCGGCCTTCCGGACTCGTCCGCCCAACCCTACCGCGGCGCCAATCTGATCGCGAAGCGCCTCCAGCTCGGAGCGGAGGTGCGATGCCCGCGATGCGTCGTTGAGCTCCGCAGCTTCCGCCAGTTCCGCGCGCAGCTCGCCGATGCGGGCGCGGTATTGCCCGCAGGCCTTGGCATCGAGCAACGCGCCGGCGTCGCCGAGGTTTGCGGCGGTGCCGACCCCATCTATCGATGCGCGTCGTTTACCGTTTGGTGTCGCAGCGGCGGCAAGTTCGTAGGCCAGAACCTGACGGCCGGGATTCGCCAACAGGTAGGCGATGTAGTGAAAGCCCTTAGCGTGCTTGAGGCGGATCACCTTGCCTCGCGATGAAACCGTCCAATATTCGCCTTCTCGCCGGAATACCGCTCGGGTCGAGGCGGTAACTTGCTGAGATCCGTTCCTTGCTCCCCCTGCACTATTGCCGCCGTTGGCGCGGACGAGGTCGCCTTCCACACCGTCAATCCAACTCTGGTCCGCACCGTGTCCGCGATAGATCTCGATTGCCTTGTCGAGCTTTTCGATCGCCGCCCGACGATTGGCGCCTGCCAGCAGCGCGTGGCCCCAACTCTGGAATGTCCGCGCCTCCTGCCACACCATCCCATGGCGTCGAAAGGTTTCGGCTGCCTTAACGAATTGTGCTTCGGACTCGCTCCACGATCCTCGTGACGCAGCGACCACTGCTTCAGCCCGCGCGACCAGCCCGGCCAGCCCTTCCTCGCCGGAAGCGAGAATCTCGCGGCATCTTTCGAGTTCCGCGATAGCGTCGTCCGCACTTGCCGATTCGTCGCCGGCCATATCGCCGGAGACGGCGTCGGCCAGAGTTTGTTCGGGCCGTGGGCTATGAGGCTCCCCGGTTATGAATTCCTCGGTCTGGTCGAGAAGGAAGTCCAGCAGGTCCCGATCCAGAGCTTGAAGCGCGTGGTCGTCGCCAGGCAGCTCGACATATTTGGCTCCCGGGATATTACTGGCCAGGTACCGTCCGTTTTCGACCCGAACAGTCGCATCGCCCACGCGATGCAAGATAAGGGTCGGGACCCGTATCGACGGCAGAAGATCGCCGACGTCTATCTCATAGTTCGCCCGCATCAAGGCGAGGATCGCGCTCGGACTGGCAACGGCTCGCTCGAGCCGGCCCATCATCTGGAGATACGCTCTATCTTGCGCGCGGCTCGGCGCATTGACGCCGACCAGGATGCCTTCACCCCAATGGTCTTCGAGCATCTTAAGGAATTTTTCATAGTCCTCGCGACTGATGGGCTTCGGGGGCGACTTTATCGACGCATAGGTACCGTACAGGACAAGGCTCGAGACGCGCTCGGGATACATAGCGGCGAACTTGAGACACATCTGGCCGCCTTCCGACCAGCCATAAACCGTCGCGCGCTTCGACCCGACCGCATCCATCACCGCCTGCATGTCGCTGACGCGCTCTTCCAGTGTCTGGCTGGCGTCCCGATCCGAGAGTCCCTGGCCACGCTTGTCGAAGATGATTACCCGCGCGAAGGAGGCCAGTCGTCTCAGCATGTACCCGTAAGCAGGCATCTCCCAGAAGAGCTCGACGTGCGAGACGGTGCCCGGCACAAGTATGATGTCGCGCGGGCCGTCGCCGAAGACGCGGTACGCGAGGTGAACGTCGCCGTTTTTGGCGTACCTGGTTTCAGCTTCCATGAGAACCGAGCCTCCGCCAGGCATCAGCCAATCCGGCTATGCTGTTTTCGAAACCTCATCGCGCGGGATTATATCAAGGCGCATCCTAGTAACAACTTGCGCGACAGGACCGGCACAGCGCCTCGTCAGAGCGTACCGAGAAAAGCTACCAGGTCCGATTTCTCCTGATCTGTGAAGCCGATTCCGAAGCGCTGATCATAGAAATTCACGACGTCGCCCAGCGTAACGGCTGAACCGTTGTGGAAGTACGGCGCGCGCGACGCCAATGCGTGCAGGATCGGTCCCTTTACTTTCCCAACATCCGTGCAGACTCCACTGATAAGAGCCTTGCCGAGATCGGTCACCTCGAATTTCTGCCCGATGAGCGGACCCGCGGTGCATTTCACCTCGAACATGGGCAATCCGGAAACGTCGAGCGCCGGCGGGGACGCGTCCGCAATTCCGATATTGATAGCCAGCTTCTTCGAATGGTTCCCGACGTTGGGCGAGTCGTGGCAGGTGCCGCAGGTCCCGACGATCGTGTTCGCGCCCAGCGGATCACTCGCGAACAAGTTGAGGCCGTTTACCCCGCTAATCGTGATGGGCTTGCTGTTGAACACGATCTCGCCGCGTGCGACAGCCGCACGGGGGTCATTGAGGCCTGCCGCCGGGGCGTTCTCCCATGGAAGGTAGAGGGTGAAAATTTCCGAGGTGAATCCCGGCGACAGCGCGTCGTTGATCCCGATATAAAATTCCTGCTGCGACAGCGCCGCCGGCCCGCCAGTAGCCTGACGTGCATGCAGGTTGCCCGCCTCGTTGTCGAACTCCTGCGCGTCGAAGATAGCGCTTTCAAAGTTCACGATCTGTGCGATCTCGGGGCCGGTCGGAGGGTTGACCGCCTGCGCGTGGCCGAGCGTCGCGTCGATCGACTGGCTCTCCAGCGACGGCTCTCTGCCGTCCCACATGATCGATAGCGGCGCGCAGGTGGTCTGATTCGGCGGGCATTCGGTCAAGAAGCGCAGGTTGGCCGACGGCAGCGGACGCCGATAGACGGAGATCACCGGCGAGCTGGAAAGCAAATCTGTGCACCCGTAAGGATCGCTAATCACAGAGACTTCATAGTCTCTGGGCACTGCTGGATTGGACCCCAGCTGAGTCGCAGGCAATGGCAGGAAGATCCGGATCAGACCCTTGGCAAGCAACAGCTTGTAGGCCTCGCGCTTCGCTGCGAGCGTGCTGACGTCGTCGCTCGGACAGGTCGCGCCGTCGACCAGTCGGAAGATCGGATCGGTGCCATTGCTCTGGTCGAAGCGATCCTGAATCGAAGCCGTGCTGACTCCCCATCCGCTGCGCGGCTCGTGGCAAGTCGCGCACGCGCGACCGTTGGTGCCCAAACTCTGAAAGAAAGGATTGGTGGCAGTGTGGGTAGGAGCAGCGAGATTGTAAGTCTCGACGACGCCGTCTGGATCCGGGTTTTGGAGAATATGCTCTATCACCGGCGGAAAGACTCCGGTGGAGGAGCTCGCGGGCCCGGTATCGTGAACCTTTAGTGCCAGACCGTGAACCACGGCGGCCCAATGCGGAATCGCTTGATGGTCAGATTGGGTGGCCGCGTTCCCCGACACGGCCAGGAAGAGAATCATCGCGATACAGCCAACGGTTCGGTTCAGACGCATACGCCAAACCTCCCTAATAATGGCCTAATCATTCAGAATGGAACTTGCTGTAGCAGAATGCGTCTCATAGGGCTACACGTGCATGGAGTCCGATCGCGGGCTGGCGATCGCGTGCAATAAGTGGAATTCTGAGAAGGTCGAGAAACTATTCGGGGGGCAATCCTATGACGGAGAGAAAATTGTTCGGGGTGGTTGTTCGGGCGTTCGGCCTTTGGTCCATCGTTCTCGGTGTCTCTGCGATCCATGGAGTCATACAGATCTTCGGCGTTCGAACCGTAAGTAACTATGATTGGCAACCCGCAGTAGCTTTTGCGGCCTTCTATATGGTTGCGGGTATTGGGCTATTGCGTAAATCAGAACCGATCGTGGAATTCGCGTACGCTTCGCGCGACTCAAAATCGACCGACAACTCAATTTAGCGCGCTGCCTATAAGAATTGCGGGTTTCAACCGCGTGCTATAAGAAGAGCTATGCCGAGGATCTATAAGTGACGACTCTCGCCGATAAAATCGCGCCGTATGCGGCTCAGTTCCGGCGTGACGGGTTCGTCATGGTGCCCGATTTGCTCAGTCTGGACGAACTCGAGCGGTACGGCGCGGCGGTCGATGAAGCGGTGGCGCGGCGCAAGCGCTTCGACAATCGCAAGCTCGGCGAGAAGACGCCATACGAGCAGTCGTTCATCCAGTGCATCAACCTGTGGGAGGACGCGCCCGCGGTTCGACCGCTCACGTTTCATCCGATTGTATGCGAGGCGGCGGCGCGCCTGATCGGCGTCGAGCGGCTGCGGCTATGGCACGATCAGGCGCTGTACAAGGAAGCTGGCGGGCGGCTGACCGATCCGCATCAGGATCAACCGTACTGGCCGATGGTCGAGACCGACACGATCACGGCGTGGATTCCGTTCGACGGATCGTCGCACACCACCGGATGCATGGGCTATGTGCCGGGATCGCACGCGGTAGGCCTGCGGGAGTTCGTGAACATCTTCAAGCCCGAGGACGCGCTCGAAATTCTGAAGATGCCGCAGATCAAGGACACGCCACCGGTGTGGGTCGAGGTGCCGCGCGGCGGAGTCGCGTTCCATCACGGCCTGACGGTGCATATGGCGAAGCCGAATCTCGGATCGCGGACGCGTCGCGTGCATACGATGATTTTTTTTCGCGACGGATCGACCCGCAAGAATAATTTCCCGCATGATTCCGTCGAGCGCTATCACGTCGAGATCGGCGCGCCGATCGACAGCCCGGTGACTCCGATTGCGTGGCCGCGCGCGGCAGGAGACCTGCCCGAACCGCCTGACGCGCCAATCTCGGCGATATTCGCAAAGGCGGTCGAGCTCGGTTCGTTTCCCGACAAAACCGGCCGCGCCGACCGCTAGCTATCAGCAGTCGCACGCGGCCAGCAAGGCGCCTACATCAATCCGGGCGGCAAGCCGTAAGGTCCCATGCCTCCGCCGCCACCGCTGTGAGATTTCTTGGTGGTGACGTCGAACTTGCCGAAGATTCCCTCGCTCTCCATGTGCGGGCCCGCGGTGAAATACAGCGAAGTAATTGCCGCATTGTTCGAGCCGTTGCCGAAGACCAGCGCCCACAGTCCGTCCACATTCAACGGCTTGCCTTTGTTGTTTTTGGGCTGGCCGACCTGAGTGCCTACGCCGGTGGCTGCATTGATGGTATACGCGTTGATGTTTCCGTCGCCGAAGTTTCCGATCCAGAAGTCGCCGCCCAGCGGACCGAAGGTCGACGGCGTCAGCACCATCCCCCACGGCGCGTTGAGGTTGCCGCCGGTCGCGAAACGAGCCTCGAATACGCCGTCGGTGCTGAAGATATCGATATAACCGGCGCCCACCTGATGCACCGGGTCGTGTTTGGCAGCGTCCTGCAGCGCGTAGCTGACCCACAAATTGCTGGTGCCGAACAGTGTGATTCCGAAGGGCGCATAGCCGGCCAGCGGGTTCGGGTCGGTGAAGGACCCGCTTAGCGAGGTTACCGGGTTGTAGGAGCTATCGAAGACGTCGACGTTACCCGATCGGAAATTGGTCGCGTAAAGAAACTGACGTCCGTTCAGCGTGGCGACGGCGAGGCCTTTGTAAACCGCGCCGTTGCCGGAAGAGGGCACCGAAGAGTTATCCACGTGGAGCACGGCTCCGGTGCCATCGGACTGTTGCCATCCTGAAATCGTGCCATCCTCGGTGGCAAATATAAAAAGGTCGCCGCCAAAATCTCCCGAGACACCGTTGAATACGATCCCATCCGGCGTTGCTTGCGCGTTGCTGCCGTTAGGCGGTGGAATCGTCACGACGAAAGGCACCTTCTTGTTGCCGACCTGGACCGTAAAAGGCTTTCCGTTGCCGTCGTAGAGAGTAGATACTCCCGCGTTGTTGTCCGAAATCCAGAACGGCGTCGGACCCTGCACCAAGCCCCAGGCATTGAGCAGATTCTTGTCGCGGATCTTGCCCTTCAAAGGCTTCCCCGACGTGACGAGGTTGCTTTGCGAGTAAGATGCCGTCTTGGTCTTGGTGTTGTTGTCCGGCGTCGACGGCATCTGGGCGAATGCGCTCGCGGTCGCGGCGAGCATGATAACGCACGCGCTCAACGCTGTTAGTGATTTGCGGTTCATCGTTTCCTCCATATGAAAAGCCAGCGAGACAAATTGTCTGGCTTACGGGTCTAAACCGGCGATGAACTCCGATGGTTCCCGCACGCGCGCGGGAAATTGGGCAGGGCTTGAAAAATTCTTTATTGACTCTCGCGAGCCACTAACCGAACGTCACTCGTCGGCGGGAGGGACCTGTCTTCCCGCGTGACAACGGAGCGCGTCTTAAACACTGCGCCGCCGTCGCCACGGCTGCTGACTGGCTATTTACAGTTCACGCTCTTGATTACGTTGGCGCCGCCGAGGAAACGCTCGTTGTGATTGAGCACGACGTCGCATCGGCTGACGCTCTCTGGCAATCGCCGTGAGATCTGCGCAGTTGTGTTCGCATAGTTGCACTGAATCCAGTAGCCGCGATCGCTCTTCTGCAATTGCCAGACCTGGATAATATTGTCGCCGCTGGTCTTCTCGCTGTCGGGCACCAGCGACGCCTGCTGCGCCGGCGGTCCGTCGAAAATAGTGACGCCCGCAACCGCTGTCTCGTAGCCGGAGTATGAAACCGCCCAATCGGGCGCGGGTGCGGACGCTCTCTGTTCGACTGCCACAGTTGCCGGGCAAGCGGACTCGGCCTGCGCGAAATACGCGGGCGCAATCGCGCACGCGAACACGATCAAAATAAATGTCTGTCGCTTCATCTCGTTCCTCCTCACAACCGGTGCGAGTCTAGAATGCTTCGCGGGGAAAAACGAGCGCGGGGCGGAGTCGCGATTCATTTCGCGCTTCCGCCCCGCGTATCGGCGATATGCTTCGGCGGCGTTGCTGCCGCGGGCGTGGGTCGATCGGGTTACCGCTCGACGCTCGGTCTTTTGGAATATGGTCTCGCGGGCCGCGCGATTATCACAACCGCGATAGCCAGTCCTGCCAACAATGATAAAACTTCCATCTTACTAACTCACTTGCGCGTGCGGACCCTTTCGATCGATTTCCAACAGCGCGCGATTTTAAGGTCGATTGTCCTTTTTCACCGGCTCATCGAACCGCACTTGCCAGCCGCCGTGCGTTCGTGCCGCGACGCGCGCATCTGTCTGTGAAGTGACTGAGGAACGCTGCGGGAAGCCGATACGAAGTCGATGTGAATCGTTTCGAACCGGTTTCTTCCCGTGCGTGGTATGCGACGCGTTGCTTACAGGCTCACGAACGAGAGAACGATGTACGCCAGGGTCAGGAATGCGAACGCGACACCGGGCAATTCGCTGAGCAAACTGTTCTGCGCGATACGGTCCGCGGCGACAGTCTCGGTCTGCTCCTTCACCTGCTGAAAGCCTGCGAGGGTTTGATTAATCGTGGTAGCAGCCATTTTCGTTACCTCCCGTTCCAGATCGTTGACAGGGGTAGAGCAAGGCCGATGCCAATGACCGAATGCTTTGTTTTGTTCAACTATTTTCGATAGGCGCAGTCTGCTCGTTTGCGTTTCGCAAAAGATCGGCCTTTTGTCGCGAAAACTCCGCGATTTGCGCAGAGTCACTCGAAGCAGCCGAGCGACTGCATGCAGCAGATTCATGCCGTCGCGCTCGAGCGGATTGTTGCGCGTGCGTTACGGACGTCGCGGCATCTCGATGGCTCCCACGGCATACGCGACGGCCGCCGACGAGGTCAGCAAGTCGGCGCGGCTCTGGACGATCGTGTAGCGCGCGTTGGCGAGATCGCGATCGGCGGTCAGCAACTCGACGATGGTGCTGAGGCCCTGGCGGTAGGTGTCGAGGTTGGCGTCGTAGCTCTCCTGTGATGCGGCCAGCAGAGCCTTGGCATAGGTGTAGCGGCTGAGCGCGGTCTGGAACTCATAGTATGCGCGCCACACCGAGCTGATCGCGTCGACCTCGAGCGAACGGAGCTGCGCGCTGGCAGCGTCGCGATCGGCCTCGGCCTGGCGGACGTCGTTGAGGCGTTTGAAACCGGTGAAGATGTCCCAGTTTATCGACAGCAACGCGGCGTATTGCGGCTGGTTGTCGGTGACGGTGTGCGTGCCGTCAATCCGGTAGTTCCAGGACTGCTCGCCGTAGCTGCCCATCACGCCGATGATGGGATAGAAAGCGTCCTTCCTTTGTTCGACTAAGGCGCGGCGCGCATCGAGAGTCGCGACCTGCGCTGCGAGATCGGGACGGCTGCGCACCGCGGTTTCGATCAATTGATCAACCTCGCTGCCCAAGCCGGCGGGAATCGGGATGCTGTCGAGGGTCGGCACGTCGAGCGCGGTGTTGGCGGCGACGCCCAACGCGACGGCCATGCTCGCCTGCGCTTCGCGCACCAGCAGGCGCGCGCTCGCGAGATCGTACTGCGACTGCGCGACGCGCTGGCGCGAGAGCAGCAACTCGGGCTGAGTTGCTAATCCGAGATCGACACGCCGGCTGACCGCCTCGTCATCGGTCTTCGCGAGTTCGACGTTCTGTTCCGCGGCCTGCACGGCGGCCTTCGCGGCGCCGATCGAATAGAACGAGCGCTGCGTCGCGAAGACGACGTCCTGCAACTTGCGATTGAACGAGAAGTTCGCGGCAGCCAACTGGTCGCGCGCGGCGGCGGCTCCGGCGCTGCGGCGGCCGAAGTCGATCAGCGTGTAAGTGAACTCTAGCGTCGGGGTTATCTGCCATTGCTTGAGCACCGCATTCTGGCCGGGCAACTCGTACAGTTCGCGCTCGTAGCCACCTGGAACTTTCGCGTCCACGACCGGATAGAACGGCGCGCGCGAGGCTCCGTACGACGCAGCCGCGGCGCGAGCTTGCTCCCACGTCTGGCGGGTGTCGGGATTGTTGCTCAGCGCGATGTCGATCAGCGCGGACAGGTCGTACTGATTCCCGGCCGCGGTGGCGTGCGGCTCAGGCAGCGTGCTCGCCGGCCGCGCCTGCATCGGTATCGCATATTCGCTCGACTTGGGAATCCACGCGCGATCGGATTCCGCCGGCGCGAATTTGTCGGGATACACTTCGGGCTGCTCGGCAAAGTAGGAGCAACCGCCCGCGCACACCGCGAGGCCGAGTGTCGCTACGATAACCTGCCGTCGCGCGCGACTTATTTCGAAATTCTTCTTCATATAGAATTCCCCACTGCTGCCGTTGAATCCGCTCCGCGCCATTGAATCCTGCAACGTGCTTTTGCACAATCCGGCGCGTACAATCTTCGACGCATGCAATCCAGCTCAACGCCCGGAATCAGACTCTCGCTACCACTAGCCGCCGCAGTCTCGATCGCCGGATGCGATCCCGTCGTCAATATCGCGGGCGCCAATTTCCCGAGTTGGCTGTTCTGCGCAATCTGCGGCGCGATCCTGATGATCGCGATTCGCCCGATCTTTGTGGTCACTCGCGTCGAGGCCTACCTGTGGCCGCTGCCGGTCGTGTATCTCAGCCTCGCGATCCTCATGGGATGCATCGTGTGGCTTGTCTTCTTCAATAGAATCTGATGAACACCGCGACCAGGATCGAGACCGAATCATCGATGCCACTGCGCTTCGCCGGCCGCGTGCTGAGCGCCGCGATCATAATCGCCACCATCGTCGTCGGGCTCTACGTCGCACGCCTCTACTACCTGTATCCGCGCACCGACGACGCTTACGTTCGCGCCAACTCGGTCGGAATCGCGCCTCACGTGAGCGGGCCGATTACCGAACTGCCGATCGTCGATAATCAGTACGTCAAGCAGGGCGAGTTGCTCTTCATCGTCGATCCGCGCCCCTATCAATCGGTGCTGGACGCTGCGGTCGCCAAGCTGCAATTGACCGAGCTCAATATCAAGGCGCTCGACGATGCGATCCGGACCGCGAAGGCGGATCAAGTACGGCTCGAAGCTGATGCGGCTTATGCCAAGCAGTACCTCGATCGAATCCAGCCGCTGCTCGCCAAACATTTCGTCACTGCCAACGACGTCTTCAACGCGCGCTCACGGGTTAGCGCTGCCGAGGCCGCGGTGCAGGCGGCGCGCTCCAGCGTCGGTAAGGCGCAGAACGAACTGGGCCAGTACAAAGATATCAACGCGCTGCGCAAAGCCGCGGAGGCCGCCGTTTATGACGCGAAACTCAACGTCGGTTATTGCTACGTGCGCGCGCCGTACAACGGATGGGTCACGAATCTGAACATCGCAGAGGGCCAATACGCCAACGAAGGCCGCGAAGTCGTCAGCCTGATCGACGATCGCAAGTGGTACGTCATCGCGAATTTCCGCGAGACGTTTCTCTCCCACATCCAGCCCGGGATGACTGCCGAGGTCTTCATCCTCGCCTATCCCAACAAGCGCTTTCGCGGACGCGTGCAAGGCGTCGGATGGGCGCTCTATCAGGAAAACGGCGCGACCGTCCAAGGCCTGCCGCAAGTCGAGACGACGCTCAATTGGGTGCGCCTCTCGCAGCGCTTCCCCGTACGCATTGTACTCGAGGATCGCGACCCGAAGTTCCCGTTCAGGATGGGCAACACCGCCGTCGTAACAATCCAGGGCTATCGCGATCAGGATGATCGCCAGCAACCTAACCCCTAACCGCTTCCCTCGAGGGAAGGGGAACCGGATTTGAGGCAACATTGCGCCCCGTCCTATCCCCCTCACCCCCTTTCCCGCGGGAAAGGGTGAACAGAAAGAACTTGAGAGCGAAATGTCGTCTTCGCCGTTTCGCGATTTCTTTCACTGGGTGCAGGGGTCACCCCTGCCGAAGGAAGCGTGAAACCCGCGGAGGGTTTCACATTCAATAAAGTGGATTGAATTCCATTTGACCGCGCCGCACTACTCGGCCTTTAATGCCCTCATGGCTGGAATTGTTTCTTACGGTTCATACGTTCCTTATCGACGACTCAAGCGCTCGGCGATCGCAGCCGTTCTCGGCACTCCTGCCGGCAAGGGCGAGCGCGCAATCGCCAGCTTCGACGAAGACAGCGTCTCGATGGCGGTCGAGGCGGTGCGCGATGCGCTGAAATCCGCGCCGCCCGGTGAGATACAGACGCTCATCTTCGCGACCACAACGCCGCCGTATGCAGAGAAGCTCAGCGCCGCGGTGATCGGCGCGGCCGCCCAGCTTCCGGCGGAGATTCGCGCGTCGGATATGACAGGGCTCGGTGCGCGCCGGCATGTCGGCGATTCTGCAAGGCGCCGACGCGGTCAGCGGCGGGGCGAAGCGCGCGCTCGTCGCGATTGGCGATTGCCGCCTCGCGGCGCCAGAGGGCAAGGCCGAGCAGACCACCGGCGACGGCGCGGTCGCGTTTGTGCTCGGTGCGGACAATGTGATCGCCGAAATCGTGGCAAGCGCGTCGCTCACGCGCGAGTTCCTTGATACGTGGCGCGCGAATGGCGAGCGCTTTGCGCATTCGTGGGAAGAGCGCTTCACCCTGACGCAGGCGCATTCTCCGCTGCTCGGCACCGTAATCAAGAACGTGCTCGAGAAGGCGAAAGTCGCGCCGGGCGATCTGTCGAAGGTGATCCTCGACGCGCCCAACGCCCGCGCCGCCGACGAGATCGCGCGCGCACTCAAGATCGATCCCGCTAAATTCTCCGATTCGTTTGCGTTGACCGTCGGGCAGACCGGCGCCGCGCATGCGGGCCTGATGCTGGCGGCCGCGCTGCCGTCCGCCAAGCCCGGTGATCTAATCCTGGTCGCGACGGTCGCCGATGGCGCCGACGCCATTTTAGTGAAAGTGACTCCAGCGAACGCCGCCTTCAAGCCGGTGCATTCCGTCGGCCGCATGATCGAATCCAAGGGCGACGTGTCCTACGCCAACTATCTCAAGTGGCGCGAGATTCTGCCGACCGAGCCGCCGCGCCGCCCCGACCCCGACCGGCCAGCGGGACCGCCGATGATGCGCTCGGAGAAGTGGAAGTTCGGATTCATCGGATCGCGATGCACCAACTGCGGGACGCCGCAACTTCCGCCGCAGCTGGTATGCGTGAAATGCCACAAGCGCGGTTTCATGGAGCCGTATCAGTTCGCCGATCGCACCGCGAAAATCGCGACCTACGCCATCGATCGCCTCGCCTATTCTCTTAACCCGCCGACTGTTAACGTCGTGGCAGACTTCGAGGGCGGCGGCCGTTTCCTGTGCGAGATGACCGATTGCGAGCCCGACAAGGTCGCGATTGGCGACGAAGTCGAAATGACGTTTCGCCGGCTCTTTACCGCCGACGGCGTTAACAACTATTTCTGGAAAGCGCGCCCCAGGCGTTAGCAGCCGAGGAGAAAATCATGGCCAGCAGAGGAATCAAGGACCGCGTCGCGATCATCGGGATGGGATGCACCAAGTTCGGCGAGCATTGGGACAAGGGGCCCGATGATCTGCTGGTCGATGCGGCCTACCAGGCCTACGAATCGGCCGGCGTCGAGCCCAACGACGTCGACGCGTACTGGCTCGGCACGATGGGCTCGGGAATCTCGGGGCTGACGCTCAGCGAGCCGCTCAAGATTCAGTACAAGCCCGTCACTCGCGTCGAGAACATGTGCGCGACAGGATCCGAAGCACTGCGGCAGGCATGCTACGCGGTCGCGTCGGGCGCATTCGACATGGCGATGGCTATCGGCGTCGAGAAGCTCAAGGACTCGGGCTACTCGGGGCTCGTCATGAATGCGCCGCCGAACGACGGCACCGAGGGCAGCATGACGGCGCCCGCGTCGTTCTCGCTGCTGGCGCCCGCGTACTTCAAGAAGTACGGACTCGACCCGGACAAGGGCAAGGACGTCCTCACGCGAATCGCGTGGAAGAATCACAAGAACGGCGCCAAGAATCCCAAGGCGCAATTCCAGAAGGAAGTGTCGCTCGAGACGATCAAGAACTCGCCCAAGATTGCCGACCCGCTCGGAATCATGGATTGCTCGGGCGTCTCGGACGGATCGGCGGCGGCGATCGTCGTTCGCGCCGAGGACGCGCACAAGTACTGTAAGAATCCCATCTACATAAAGGCGCTGTCGTTCATCGCGGGACCGGCGGAAGGACCGCTGTCGCAGGACTACGACTTCACGACGTTCCGCGAAGTCGTCGCGACTGCCAAAGACGCCTACGCGCAGGCGGGCATCACCGATCCTCGCAAGCAGATCAGCATGGCCGAGGTTCACGATTGCTTCACGCCGACCGAGCTCGTGCTCTACGAGGACCTCGGCTTCAGCCCGCGCGGCACCGCATGGCAGGACGTGATGGACGGGTTTTTCGACCTCGAAGGCACGCTGCCGGTAAATCCCGACGGCGGCCTCAAGTCGTTCGGTCATCCGATTGGCGCGTCAGGCCTGCGCATGATGTACGAGATGTGGCTGCAGATGCGCGGTGAAGCGGGTCCGCGCCAAATCAAGAATCCGAAAGTAGGCCTCACGCACAACCTGGGCGGCGCCCCCGGCCGATGCGTCAGCTTCGTATCGGTAGTAGGCAGCCAGGTAGGCTAGCTCTTCTCTTGTGTCATTCTAGAGCGAAGCGAAGAATCCCGGTTCTTCGCTAGACTGATCACAACGGCCGGCATCATAAGAATGCCGGCCGTTTTCCATTTGCGTGACTGACAATGCAGACCCTATCTCCATTACTCAGCCGATTAGCCACTCTGCTAGTCGCCGTAGCTATCGTCCTATACATCGGCGACTACCTCGTCATGAGACTAAGAAGCAATCCAACGGGAACCTGTCAAATCACCAAGCTCTACTCGGTGCCTCAAAAGGACGGTAAGACTGAATACGAAGCAGGCGAGCCAGAAACCCAAACTTGCGCAAATTCAATCTTCCCGCATATGGGTTACAGCTCCTGCTGGTATGTAGAGCGTCACAAAACCCAGCAGGTAAATCTGTGACCCCCCGCGGCACTAACCACTCTGCAGAGTGTTGTGATAGAATCGTTCACTGAGAGTTAGCGGCCCTCGGGCCGTTTAGGCTCAGATGACTTATAAATTCTGCGCAGCCTTCCTTTCTTCCGTTCTACTGATCGCAACCACGCTTCTCGGTGCAGCTTACTCCCGGAGCGCGTCCGCTTCAGACTCGAACGATACTGATAACGCCGTCGCTGAATATCTGGATGGCGCGACAGAAAATACGCGTGGACAAGATCATCGCCAGGTACTGAAGCAAGCCTTGAACGACATGCTCAATTTGCCAGTCAAGAAACTCTGCGACAAGTACTACCCGGACTACGAGATGCATCCGGACGCTTGGTCGATAACCGTGATCCTCGATCGTTACATTGTCCCCAAGCGTCAGGATTTGACGATCGGCGACGACGAGTTTTTCGACGATATGAGGAAACCGGAGGCGCGACGAGCGATCCGTGCGTGGTTAGTGAAACTGAACGCCGAAGACGTAAATGGCCCCGGGTCAACGCGCCCTCGCAACACCGTGGAAGACTACCTCAATGGCGCGGAAGAACAGTCCGAAACCGATGATCAGAAGGCCGTAATCAAGCAGGCCTTCGTTGATATGCTGAATGAACCGATCGAGAGTCTTCGCAAGAAACGTTATCCCGACTACCAGTTGCACCCTCACCAGTGGCCGGCCACTGAAGTCTTATACCGTTATATCGTACCAGATCCACTAATCTCGTTCGACGACGACGAGCTATTTCGCGACGTGAAGAAGCCCCAAGCTCGAGAAATGATTCAAGAGTGGCTCAACTACCTGGATAATCCTGACGGCAAGCTCGGTCCGGCACGAAGACAATGGCCGTAACCAAACCGCCCGCCGTGAGGTTCCTATGCCACGATGCCATCTTCATCAGGCCGAGAAGCGGTCTTCGAATACAATCGAGTTCAATACTGCGCTAAGTGTAAGTCGGGAATACTCTCTGCCGTAGGGAATGTGCGCCGCGACGTCGAGCCTAAAGTTTGTTTCATCTGGTACCAGGGCAATGACGATTGGGAGCCGATCCCGGGAACCGGGTGCGCCCACTGGGTGGCGCATGAGAAAGACATTCAATCGGGTCGAGCCCTCGATAGATGTCTGTTCGGATTCACCTATTGAGTCCCCGTGCTCATTGAGAGATGCGGAGAGGTGGAGTTGGAAAATGTTCGAAGCGGTGACATTTGGGTCAATGACGCCGAGAATCACGCAGGTCTGGTCATTCGAGTCATGCCAAACCTTTACCCTGATGAAATGCCTGAAATTACCATCTGCCACGATTCAAGCGGACAGCATGGCCTCGCCATCAACGACTTTGAGCGCTACTTTCACGGACGGGGTTCGTTCTGGCGCTGAAGAATTTATGGAGATTCTTTCCCAGCCTCTTGATCAGCTCACGGACGCCGGACGGCTCGGGTGGGGTCCGACTTGCCCGAATTCCTGGTCCGTTTCGCTCCGCCCGGCAACCTAACCCCTAACCCCTTCCCTCGAGGGAAGGGGAACAATCGCGTGGAGAGGAGTAGCGCGAGTTCTACTTCCTACTTTCCAATCCCATCCTACGCGCGATGATCACCTTCATGATTTCATTCGTGCCTGCGTAGATCGATTGCACCGCGGCGTCCGCGTAGTCCGTTGACACCGGGTACTCCATCATGAAGCCGTAGCCGCCGTGTAGCTGAAGGCATTGGCTCGCGATCTTCTTCTGTAGGTCGGTGGTCCACCATTTTGCCATGCTTACTTCGGCTACTATCTCGTCGCCGCGGACGTGGGCTTGCAGGAGCTTGTCAACGAAGGCTTGTCCTACTTCTACTTCCGTCATCATCTCGGCGAGCTTGAACTGGGTGTTTTGAAACTCCGCGATCGGCTGTCCGAATGCTTTGCGATTCTTGCAATAGGCGATGGTGTCCTCGAGCGTGCGCCAGCAACTAGCTATCGAGGCGACTCCTATACATAGCCGCTCCTGCTGGAGTTTCTCCATCAGCATCTTGAAACCCGTGCCCTCCTTACCGAGCAGGTTGCCGGCCGGGACGCGGCAGTCTTCGAAGAACAACTCGCTGGTATCCTGGCCGCGCAGCCCGAGCTTGTCGAGCTTGCGGCCGCGAACGAAGCCGGGTGCGCTCGCATCGACCAGCATCAGGCTGACGCCCTTATGCGGCGGGTTAGCCTTCGGATCGGTCTTGCACGCGACAATTACGAGGTCGGCAATCTGCCCATTGGAAATGAAAATCTTCGAGCCGTTGATCACGTAATGGTCGCCGTCGCGGCGCGCTGTCGTCTGCACGGCGGCAAGATCGGACCCGGTGCCCGGCTCGGTCATCGCGATCGCGAGGATTATCTCGCCGGCGATCGCACCGGGCAGGTAGCGGCGCTTCTGCTCCTGGTTGCCGAAGCTCGCGATGTAAGGCATGCAGATGTCCGAATGCAGCGACATCATGAGGCCATGCGCGCGCACGCGCGACAGCTCTTCCATCACGATGGCGTCGTAGATGAAATCCACGCCGCCACCGCCGTATTCCGCGGGCGCGTTCGCGCCAAGGAATCCAGCCTCACCCATCTTGCGCCAGCTCGCGCGATCGCTCATCCCAACGCGATTCCATTCGGGCACCTTCGGCTCGATCTCGGAATCGACAAACCGCCGCACCTGCGAGCGAAACATCTCGTGCTCTTCAGTAAAAATATCTCGTCGCATCATTGTGAGATCACCTACGCAGCCTTGAACGACCGCACCCGGATTCGATTCGCGCGGCTGCGCGCCTGCCAAAGATCGTAGGCCATCTGCATCCCGAGCCACGTCTCCGGACTGGAGCCGAACGCCTTCGAGAGCCGAATCGCCATCTCGACCGACACCGCCGCTCTTTGATTCACCACGTCCGAAAGCGCCTGCCGGGTGACGCCCAAAGCCTTAGCGGCTTCGGTTACCGAGAGGCCCAAAGGTTCGAGGCACTGGCGTCGTACGATGCCGCCCGGATGAGGAGGATTGTGCATAGCCATAAGGTTCGCTCCTAATGATAGTCGATGTAGTCCAGATCTACGACGTGCCCCTCCTCGAAACGGAAGATGACCCGCCAATTTCCGGACACCGAAACTGCATAGTGCCCTTTCAAGACTCCTTTCAATGCGTGGAGCCGAAAGCCGGGGACATTCGCATCTTGAGCCGTGTGGCTTCGGTCCAGGACCGCAAGAATGTCGCGCAGCTTGTCGATATGCTGAGGAGCCACGTGCCCACTCGTCCGGCCATCGTACAAGGCCTTGAGGCCGCGATGTTTGAACGAGCGGATCACTCTACATTTTTGTAGCCTGTCACTTGTCGCTTGTCAATCGCGCATCTTCGTGTTGGTGCGCAGCGCAATCAAGCCCGGCAGATCGTATTGTGGGAGGTCGTCGGCGATTTCGAACCATGGCGGGTTCAGCTCGATGAAGATGTGCTTGTCGGGTCTGATGCCGGGATCGTCGTCGAGCAGGCCGGCGGGAATTTCGAGCAATCCTGAACGGCCGCGGGTCTTTTTCGGTTCTGGATCAGGATTTGGCACCGGCGAACCACAGCGGCTGCAGAACGACGCGCGAAAGGCGGGAGGCGTGCGCAATATCGGCGCCTCGTAGGTGGTGATTAGCTCCTTGCCCTGCACGAGGCGAAAGTCCCCGAAGCTGACATAGAGTCCTGAAAAAAATGCGGAGCCGGTGACTTTGCGGCATCGCGTGCAATGGCAGAGCTCGAAGGGGCCGGCTGGTTTGCTGATTTCGAAACGAATTCCGCCGCACAGACAGCTTCCGTGGATCATTTGATGCACCTCCCGGATCAGAGTCAGAATCTTGAATCGCGCGCTGTGATCGGACCTTCACCTTCGATCCTCTCCCATTTTGGGAGAGGGGAATAAAGAGCTTTGCAATTTTACTAAACGATTGGTATGTGATTGGAAGCCTTGGTGAATCGCAATTGTCGGGTTGCGGTACATTACTCGTGACAACTGAAACTGAAAGCCCGGCCTCATGGAGGATCTCCGAATGAAAGTTGGTGGCGCTGTTATTTTTCAGAATCCGCACAATGTGCGATCGGATCGCGACGTTTATGTCGAAGACCTGCGGATCGGCGACCTCTACGAGCCGCTTGGCTTCGATTCCATCTGGAGCGTCGAGCATCATTTCGACGACTACACGATGTGCCCCGACGTGCTGCAGTTCCTGACCTACTTCGCCGGGCGCACGAAGACGGTTCAGCTCGGATCGATGGTGGTCGTGATGCCGTGGCATGACCCGATGCGCGTCGCCGAGCAGGTATCAGTCGTCGATCACATGTCGAACGGGCGCATGATTCTCGGACTTGGGCGCGGCCTTGCGCGCATCGAGTTCGAGGGCTTTCGCGTTCCGCTCGGCGAATCGCGCGAGCGCTTTATCGAATCGGCCGAGATGCTGATCCAGGGTCTCGAGAAGGGCTACTGCGAATACGACGGCAAGTACATCAAGCAGCCGCGCCGCGACATCCGGCCCAAGCCGTTCAAGTCGTTCAAGGGACGCACTTACGCGGCCGCGGTCTCGCCCGAGTCGGCGCGAATCATGGCGAAGCTCGGCATCGGCATTTTGATAATTCCGCAAAAGCCATGGGAAGCCGTCGCGCAGGAACTCGGCGAGTATCGCACTATCTACAAACAGGTGAATGGCGGAGAGCCGCTGCCGACAATCGCGGCGGGCTGGACCTTCTGCGACAAGAGCGCCGACCGCGCGCGCGAGATGGCGGTCAAGTACATCGGCGGCTACTGGGACACCGCGCTGCGTCATTACGAGATGGCGAGCGAGAATTTCGGCAAGGCCAAGGGCTACGAATATTACGAGCAGATGGCGAAGGCCTTGAAGGGCAACACGAGCGCGTCGATCGAGTATTTCCTGAGCCTGCAGGTGTGGGGCACGCCCGAGATGTGCTTCAACAAGATCGACGAGATTCGCCAGAAGGTCGGCGCGGACCATTACACCGGCGTGTTCAGCTATTCAGGGATGCCGATCGAGGACGCGGAGAAGAGCCTGCGGCTTTTCGCGGCCGAGGTGATGCCGGAGTTGAAGAAGCTCAACGGAGTGAAGGCCGAGGCTGCGTAGGAAGAACCGAGATGATAATCGCCTGCGCGGCGGGCGGCAGGGGTGACCCCTGCACCCGGTGTTAAGAAAGATGCGGGACTTCGTCCCTGTTAGAAAGTTCTTGAAGGGAGACGAATCGCGGTAGGTTTCCCGTTTCCTATTTGCAGGCTACTTGCAGACGAATTTGCCGGGACGCCTCTCTGCTACTGCTTTGACGCCTTCGCGATGATCCTCGGTGCGGAACAGCCACGACTGTTCCTTGAACTCGTGATCGGTTTGCGCTTTGACCGCGTCGGCGAGGCCCTGGCGGATAGTCCCTCGCGTCGATAGCAGTGCGAGCGGCGCGCCTCCGGCGATTTCTTCCGCGAGCGAGAGCGCGGCGTCGCGCAGGTCCTCCGAGTCCACGAGTTGATCGCACAGCCCCCATTCCAGCGCCTCCGTACCTTCTATCCGGCGGCCCGTGAGGAACATCAGGCTGGCTTTTTGCACGCCGATTAAACGCGGGAGCGTGTAGGTCAGGCCGAAGCCGGGATGGATGCCGATCTTCACGAAGTTGGCAGCGAAGCGCGCGTCGGGAGTTGCTACGCGGAAGTCGGCGACCAGCGCGAGTCCCAATCCTCCGCCGATTGCGGGTCCTTGTATCGCGGCGATGACCGGCTTTTTGCATCGGAACAATCGCACGCCCTCGACGTACAACGGATTCTCGCCAGTGCGCGCCGGCGCCTCGCCGCTTTGCGCATCGCGATTCGCAAAGTTCGCGCCTGCGCAAAATGACTTGCCGTCCGAGCAGAGCATCAGCGCACGGCACTCAGTCTCATTGTCGAGCGCCTCGAACGCATCGGCCAGATCGTGAATCAGCTTGAAGTCGAAGAAATTGTGCGGCGGCCGGTGAATCTCGAGGGTCGCCACATTGCCGTCGAGCGCGACCGATACGTCGCCATACTTTGCTTCCAACATTAGATGCTCCCTGATGCGCCTATAGCCTGAACTCGTGCAAGCTGCTACAAGGTTATAGTTCGAACGTCAAGGAAGACACGCACGATGATAGCCAATATCGAAAGGACCCGGGGAACCTCCCGTGGTGGTGTGTCTGCGACGTTCGGTCATCATTGACTCGATAGCATAATAAGAACGCGAAAGACGGCCACGGGTGTTAAGTGAAAACACTCCGTGGCCGTTTTGTTTTTTGGAGATGAAAACGCGCGCGTTAAAGGCAGGTAATTCAATGCTGGTAGAAGTTGAAAATTTGACTAAGACGTTCGACGAATTTCGCGCTGTCGATGACGTCAGCTTCGGAATCGAGCGCGGCGAGATCATCGGGATGCTTGGGCCCAACGGCGCCGGCAAGACCACGACGATTCATATGATTCTCGGGTTGATCACGCCGACCTCGGGACGCATCAGCATTTTCGGGAAGTCGATGGCGACGCATCGCGGCGAAATCCTCGAGCGGATGAATTTCACCTCGCCGTACGTCGCGTTTCCATGGCGGCTGACGGTGCTCGAGAACCTGAAGGTCTTCGCGCGCATCTACAACCTGAAAAAGCCGCGCGAGCGAATCGACCAGCTGCTCGAGCAGTTCGGCATCACCAAGCTGCGCGACAAGGCGGTCGCGCGTCTGTCGTCGGGCGAGAATACGCGCGTCGGACTGTGCAAGGCGTTCATGAACGATCCGGAACTCCTGCTGCTCGACGAGCCGACGGCGTATCTCGATCCGGAGGTCTCGTGGCAGGTGAAGAATGCGCTGCTCGACGCGCAACGCGAAAAGGGAACGACGATTCTGTACACGTCGCACAACATGGCCGAGGTCGAGCGGATGTGTAAGCGGATCGTTTTTCTCCATCACGGGAAAGTGATCGCCGTGGGCAGTCCGAT
Source organism: uncultured delta proteobacterium (assembly GCA_963794325.1). Lineage (GTDB taxonomy): Bacteria > Desulfobacterota > Binatia > Binatales > Binataceae > Binatus. Next base: position 1,515,094 of record CAWCDG010000004.1, read on the forward strand.
CGAAATCACGCAGGCGCTTCTCGAAGAAGAACGCGAAGAACCCGCGCTCGAGGAAGTCTTCCTGCGCGTGGTCAAAGGCAAGGCAGCATGAAGTTACATCGCATCAACGCCGTCATCGAGCGGCATTTATATGAATCGCGGCGCAACTTCGATCGCGTCGTCGATATGATCTGGTGGCCGGTGCTCGACATCGTCATGTGGGGCTTCTTCACGGTTTACCTGGCGCACAGCAACCGTCTGCAGCCGAATGTAGTTAGCTGTCTGCTCGGCGGAATAATTCTGTGGGGAACCTTCTACAGCTTTCAGCGCGACATGGCGGTCGGATTCATCGACGAACTATGGTGCCGCAACCTCATCAACCTGTTCTCGACGCCGTTGACGCTGGCTGAATACATGGCGGGCCTCCTGACGGTGTGCCTGATGAAGGTGATGGTCGGACTGATTGCCGCATCGGCGATCGCATGGGCGGCGTACTCATTCGACATCATTCCGTGGCTGCCGACGTTCATTCCCTACATGGCAAACCTGTTGTTCTTCGCGCTGGCGATCGGAATCGCGATCACCGGCATGATCTTTCGCTACACGACCAAAGTGCAGGCGCTGGCGTGGGGCTTCGCGGGTCTGCTGATGCCGGTATCGTGCGTCATGTATCCGATGTCGTCGCTGCCGCATTGGCTTCAGGGCATCGCGTGGGTGATGCCGACAGCGCATTCGTTCGAAGGGATGCGCGGCATTCTCAATGGCCAGGGATTTTCCCCGATGCATTTCTGGTGGGGCGTCGGGTTGAACGTCGTATATTTCGCGGTGGCGATCGTTTTCTTCGGCTGGATTTACGAGAAGGCGCGCAACCGGGGCTTGTTGGTCAAGCAGGAATAGCCGCGATGCGCCATTGCATTTCAATGAAATTTGCATCGAACGGCACGATGCATTTTGAAATGTCGCCTTATCAAAAGATCCAAAAAGCCTTATGGAACGGGCGTTTCCGCGTTGGCACGCGCGGTGCTGTTACCCCTGTCGGAAGGAATCCGACGGAGGCTGACACATCCAATGAAACCTGGAATCGAAACCAAGACGCCGCACCTGTTTGCGATCAAAGTCCTCGACAAACTTCCCGGCCTCTTCAAGCCTCGCCGGTACCTTTATCATTGCGTGCGCTGCAAGTGGTCGTTCGTCGTCAACGACGGACGCCGCGGCGCGCTAAAGCCGATCCCGGACAACGGCACGCCCCTGACGCGTGACGAAGTCGTCGCACGCGCCGAAACATTCGCGGCCGGCCCATGCCCTGCGATGCGAGTGGTGGCGGAGGCGCACTTGCACCTAAACGGATCGAACGGCCACGCTCCCGCTCATGCCGAAACCCCGGCGCGTTTTGATCTGGGTTCGCGCTGACTACTGCACTAAACTTTTTTCACAGACTGGAGACCTGTATGTGGGATTTGATCTCAATTCTCGCCAGCATCGCCTTTTTCGTAATCGCGATCGAATACGTTCGGGGGTGCGACAACCTATGAGCCCGGTTGAAACTGTACTCGGTGGAGTCTGCGCGCTCTTGCTGGGCGCCTACTTGATTTACGCACTGATCCGCCCCGAACGATTCTAAGTCCTGCTAGCCGGTAAATTACTACATGCTATCCAATTCCATTATTCAGCTCGCTGTCTATTTCATTCTCGTGACGGCGATCAGCGTGCCGCTCGGTCTGTACATGGCGCGAGTGTTCTCCAATGAGCGCACCTTTTTGGACCCGGTGCTCTCACCGATCGAGAGATCGATCTACCGGATTTGCGGGATCGACCCTCGCGCCGAGACGGGCTGGGCGGCATATTCGATCGCGATGCTCGCGTTCAGCTTGATCTCGATGATCTTTCTGTACGCGCTGCAGCGGCTCCAATATTACCTGCCGCTGAACCCGCAGGGACTCGCTGGTGTTCCGCCAGGCCTGGCCTTCAACACGGCCGCCAGCTTCACGACCAATACCAACTGGCAGGCATACTCGGGCGAGCAGACGCTGAGTTATCTGACGCAGATGGTCGGGCTGACCTCGCACAATTTTCTATCGGCCGCAGCCGGAATCGCGATGGCGGCGGCGGTGATTCGCGGGTTCGCGCGCCGCAGTGCCAGGACCATCGGTAATTTCTGGGTCGATCTCACGCGTACGACGCTGTGGGTGCTGCTGCCAATCTCCATTATCTTCGCGTTGGTCCTTGTCTGGCAGGGCGTTCCTGACAATTTCAGTCCGTACGTGAACGCGAAGACGCTCGAGGGCGCATCGCAAACGATAGCCGAAGGGCCGGTCGCGTCACAGGAAATTATCAAGGAGCTCGGCACCAACGGCGGCGGCTTCATGAACTCGAACTCGTCGCATCCGTATGAGAATCCGACGCCGATTACCAACCTGCTCGAGATGCTCGCGATTTTTTCGATTGGCGCGGGCCTGACTCACACCTTCGGCAAGATGGTCGGCGATCGCCGCCAAGGATGGGCGCTGTTCGCAGTGATGGGAATTCTTTTCCTCGCGGGCGCGGCGCCGGCAATTTGGGCCGAGCAACACGGTAATCCACAATTCGCAATGATGGGACTCGACCAGCATGCCTCCGCGACGCAAAGCGGCGGCAACATGGAGGGCAAGGAGACCCGTTTCGGAATCGTCGAGTCCGCGATGTGGGCGACCGTTACCACCGACACTTCGTGCGGCGCCGTCAACTCGATGCACGACAGCTACACGCCGCTCGGCGGGCTGGTGCCTCTAATCAACATGCAGCTCGGCGAGGTGATCTTCGGCGGCGTCGGCTCGGGACTTTACGGGATCATCGTGATGGCGGTGCTGGCGGTGTTCATCGCGGGCCTGATGGTCGGTCGGACGCCTGAGTATCTCGGGAAGAAAATTGAAGCTCGCGAGATGAAGCTCGCGATGCTCTACGTGCTGATTTTCCCGGCCGTCATCCTGATCCCAAGCGCGATCGGAGTGGTCATTCCCGCGGGCACCTCGAGCATGTCCAATCCCGGGCCGCACGGATTGTCCCAGGTGCTCTACGCGTTCACCGAGGCGGGCGCGAACAACGGCTCCGCATTCGCAGGACTCAACGCCAACGTGCCCTTCTACAACGTGACGATGGCGATTGTGATGCTGCTCGGCCGATTCATGATGGCGATTCCCGCGCTCGCGATCGCCGGCTCGGTCGCCGCCAAGAAAACTACCGCCGCCAGCGCCGGGACGTTCCCGACCGACGGCATTCCGTTCGTGTTCCTGCTGATTGGCGTAATCCTGATCGTCGGCGCGCTGACGTTCTTCTGCGCCGATGCGCTCGGACCCATTGTCGAACAATTGCTGATGATGGCCGGGAAACTCTTCTAGGTCTGGTGTCCCAACTATGAGTGATCGCAAGGCTCCCGCTCTCTGGAATCGCGAAATCGTCTCGCGCGCGTCGATCGAATCGTTTACCAAGCTCGACCCGCGCCTGATGATCAAAAATCCGGTGATGTTCGTGGTCGAAGTGACCAGCGTCATGGTTATGTTCACGCTGTTTCGCGACATCCTGGCTCACAAGACGGTGCTGGCGGGATTTGAATTTCAAATCGCGCTGTGGCTGTGGTTCACCGTCCTTTTTGCGAACTTCGCCGAGGCAATGGCGGAAGGTCGCGGCAAGGCACAGGCCGAAAATCTGCGCAAGACTCGCACTGAAACCCAGGCCAAGCTGATCGGCGCCGATGGCCAGACGAAACTCGTGCCGGCCGCGCAGCTCCGCCGTGGCGACATCGTGATGGTAGCGGCGGGCGACGTAATTCCCGGCGACGGCGAAGTGATCGAGGGCATCGCCGCAGTCAACGAAGCTGCTATCACCGGAGAATCCGCACCGGTCATTCGCGAAAGCGGCGGCGATCGCAGCGGCGTCACCGGCGGGACCACCGTCATCTCCGACTGGATCAAGGTGAAGATCACCGCCAATCCCGGCGAGACCTTCCTCGATCGCATGATTGCGCTGGTCGAAGGTGCGCAGCGTCAAAAGACCCCCAACGAAATCGCCTTGAGCATCCTGCTGTCCGGCCTCACGATCGTCTTTTTGCTCGTCGTCGTCACGCTCTATCCGTACGGGCTGTACGGCGGGACTAAGCTGAGTCTGCCAGTGCTGGTGTCGCTGCTGGTGTGCCTGATTCCGACGACGATCGGAGGATTGCTCTCGGCGATCGGAATCGCGGGGATGGATCGGCTTGTGCAGCACAACGTGCTCGCGATGTCGGGGCGCTCGGTCGAGGCGGCCGGCGATGTAGATACGCTGCTGCTCGACAAGACCGGAACTATCACTCTGGGAAACCGGATGGCCGCGGAGTTCATTCCAGTGCAAGGCGTGGAACCGCTCGAACTTGCCGAGGCCGCGCAGCTCGCGTCGCTGGCGGATGAGACACCGGAAGGACGCTCGATCGTCGTACTGGCCAAGCGCGAATTTAACCTGCGCGGCCGCGAGCTCGGCGAGGACGGCGCCACCTTTATACCGTTCTCCGCGCAAACCAGGATGAGCGGCGTGGACATCGGCGGCCGTCGAATCCGCAAGGGCGCCGCCGATCAGGTCGCAAATTTCGTCAAGGAAAACAACGGCATGCCGCCGACCGACTTGCAGGCAATCGTCGAGCGCATCGCACGCAGCGGCGGAACTCCGCTGGTGGTCGCCGACGAGTCGAAGGCGCTTGGCGTGATTTATTTGAAAGACGTGGTCAAGGAAGGAATCCGCGAACGCTTCGAGCGCCTGCGCGCCATGGGTTTGCGCACCGTCATGATTACCGGCGACAATCCGCTGACCGCCGCCGCGATCGCCAAGGAATCCGGCGTCGACGATTTTCTGGCCGAGGCAACTCCCGAAACCAAGCTGCGGCTGATTCGCGAGGAGCAGAATCAGGGCAAGCTGGTCGCAATGATTGGCGACGGCACCAACGACGCGCCCGCGCTCGCGCAGGCTGACGTGGGAATCGCGATGAACGCGGGCACCCAGGCCGCGCGCGAGGCCGGCAACATGATCGATCTCGACTCGAATCCAACCAAGGTGATGGAGGTGGTCGAGATCGGCAAGCAGCTTCTAATGACCCGCGGCGCGCTGACGACCTTCTCCATCGCCAACGACGTCGCCAAGTACTTCGCAATTATCCCCGCGCTGTTCATCGTCGAGTATCCAGAACTGCAGCGGCTCAACGTGATGCATCTGGCGACCCCGCAGAGCGCGATTCTGTCGGCGGTAATTTTCAACGCGCTGATTATCATCGCGTTGATTCCGCTGGCGCTGCGTGGCGTGCAATACCGTCCGGTCGGTGCGGCCGCGATTCTGACTCGCAATCTTTTTATCTATGGATTCGGCGGCGTGATTATTCCGTTCATCGGCATCAAGGCCATCGACATCATGATCGCCGCGCTCCATCTCGCTTGAGGTGTTTTCAGTGAAGACGTTCAAGACTGCTCTGCTAGCTACCGCGGTGCTCACCATCATCACCGGCATCATCTATCCGTTGGCGATGTGGGGAATCGCGCAGGTGATTTTCCCGAGTCAGGCTGGCGGCAGCCTCGTCGTCGCCGGCAACAAGGTCGTCGGCTCGAGCCTTATCGGCCAGAATTTTGCATCGCCGCGCTACTTCCAGGGCCGACCCTCCGCCGCTGGTGACAAGGGCTACGCCGCCGACAACTCCGGCGGCTCGAATCTGGGCCCGACCAACAAGGCGCTGATCGACGCGGTCAAGTTGCGGCTGAAAAACTTCGTCGAAAGTAATCCCGGCACCGACCCACACCAGGTTCCAGTTGACCTGGTCACGGCTTCAGGCAGCGGGCTGGATCCCGAGATAAGTCCGGCGGCGGCCGACCTGCAAATTCCACGTGTTGCTCACGCGCGCGGTCTGAGCGAAGATCAGGTGCGGCAGTTGATCGCTGAAAACACGCGGCCGCGATCGGCGGGGATCTTCGGGGAGCCGGGGGTGAACGTACTGTTGCTGAACCTGGCCCTCGATCGCACCACTGGTAGTCATGCTGCGCGCGCCGCGGGAAGTCATGCTAGAACTCCCGGGACTTGAATGAGCGATGACAAACGACTCGAGCCCGAAGCTTTTCTCGATCTCGTGCCCCAGACTCAACGGGGACGCCTCAAAGTCTATATTGGCGCCGCCGCCGGCGTAGGCAAGACATACCGGATGCTCGAGGAGGCGCATCAGCTCCGTGACCGGGGAGTGGATGTCGTGTTGGGCTTCGTCGAAACGCATCATCGCCGCGAGACCGAGGAGCGGATTGGCAACCTCGAGATCGTTCCGCGCAGCAAGATCAAATATCGCGACGTTGAGATCGAGGAGATGGACCTTGACGCGATCATCGCGCGCAAGCCCGACGTGGTGGTCATCGACGAGCTCGCGCATACTAACGCCCCCGGCTCGCGTCATCCAAAGCGCTACCAGGACGCCGAGGAGATCGTCGGCACCGGCATCAACGTGATCACCGCCGTCAATATCCAGCACGTCGAAAGCCTCAACGCGCTGATGCGGCGCGTCACCGGCATCGATGTGCGCGAGACGGTGCCCGATTCGTTCCTGGGGCGCGCCGATCAAATCGTCAATATCGACGTGCCGGTGGAGGCGCTGCGCGAACGGCTGCGCGAGGGCAAGATTTATCCGCGCGAGCAGATCGAAAACGCGCTCAAGAACTTTTTCAAGCCGAGCAATCTCGCGTCGCTGCGCGAACTGGCGCTGCGCGAGGTCGCACGCAGCCTCGATCGCCAGCGGCAAGTCCGCGACGAGATCAAGCTCGGCGGCGGTCACCGCACGAACGTGGTCGATCGCATCATGGTCGGCGTCTCGTCCAACGCGTCCGACACCGGGCAGTTGCTGCGCAAGGCGTCGCGCATCGCCGGGCAGCTCAACGCCGAATGGTACGCCGTGCATATCGAGACGCCCGCCGAGTCGGTGAAAAATATCGGCACCAGCGATTTCGTCGCGCTGCTCGACAATATCAACGTGGCCAGCGACCTCGGCGCCGAAACCGTGTGGCTCAAGTCCGACGACGTGGTCAAAGCGCTGATCGATTTCGCTCACGAAAAGGGCGTGTCGAAGGTGATCGTCGGCCGGACCCATCAGCCGCGATGGCGCCGCCTGCTCAAAGGTGACGTGGTCGCGCGGCTGGTCGCCGACGCAACCGACCTCGACGTGGAAATTGTCGCGACCGACGAACGGGAGGACTCGCGATGAACGCACCTTCGTTGCAGCGCCGAATCCGCAACGGCACGTTGCTGATGCTGGCATTGGTCGTTCTGCTCGGGCTCTACACGCTGCCGCGGGTGTATCGGCTCGGCGGTGCGATCCGGCAGACGCTCTATAAGAACTACGTCAGCATCGAAGCTGCCCAGAACATGCATGCCGCGCTCAATACGCTGCAGGTGGCCGATCACGACGGCAAAGCCAAAGACAGTCTGCCCGGCGCACGGCACGATTTTCTGCAGTGGGACGACGTCGAGAATCACAACTTTACCGAAGTCGGAGAGCCTGACCTCGCCGCCGATATCACCAGGCGCGCAAACCAACTGTTCGCCGACGTCGCGGCGGCGCCGCCCGGCAGTTATCAGGATCGCGAATTCGCCGAACTGCACGGCCGCCTCGACGATCTGATCGCGATGAACAAGGCTGCGATGTTTCGCGCGGACAGCCGCTCGGTCCAGTTGGGCAAGCATCTCGCTTACGAGTTCGCCGGCGGCCTCGTGCTAGTGCTTCTGGTAGGCGCCGCGGTGTCGTGGGGACTCGGATGGCGGCTCTCAAAGCCATTGACCGAGCTCACTGAGCGGCTGCGCGGAATCAGCCAGCGCAAGTCACAGGTGCGGCTCGGACCCCAGCCACTTGCTGAACTGGAAGCGGTGGCTCGCGAATTCAACCAGATGGCCGAGCGGCTCGAGCAGTATGACAAGCTCAACGTCGAGCGGCTGGTCTATGAGAAGAGCAAGACCGAGGCGATCATCGAGAGCCTCGAAGACGGCGTCGTGCTGATCGACACCGAAGGAATCGTCGCGCACATAAATGAGATCGCGTCGCTGATCCTCGGCGTCGATCTCCAGGACGCACTCGGCAGCCCGTTCGACGATCTCAGCAGCAATCATCCTCACTACCTGCGGGTTCGCGATGCGTTGCGCACCTTGCAGAGGGCCGGCCCCGAAGGTCATCGCACCGAAATCGATCTTCACGTTCGCGGCCGCGAGCACTCTTACGTGCTGAAGCCGGTGCCGCTCCATCATACGGTCGGCAAATCGCTCGGCACGCTGCTGATTCTGCAGGACGTGACCTACATCCGCGATCAGGATCGCGCCCGCACCAACCTGGTCGCCACGCTGTCGCATGAACTCAGGACGCCGCTCACGTCGCTTGCGCTTTCGGCGGAGTTGCTGAGCCGCGAGGACGTCGACCGCAACGCGAAGAGCGGCGAGTTGCTGCAAGTGATCCTCGAGGAATGTACGCGGATGCGTCAGCTTACCGACAACCTGCTCAACCTTGCGCGCGGCGAGGTGCCCGCGATCGCGGTCCGGCAGAAGCGGCTCGATCTGGCGCGGCTGGCGTCCGACGTCACCCGCCGGTTCGCGATCCAGGCGCGGGAAAAGCACGTCGAGATCGAGGAGCACATCGGATCGGTGCCCGAGATTATCGGTGACCCGGTCAAGCTCTCGTGGGTGATTTCGAACCTGCTGGGCAACGCGTTGCGCTACACTCCCGCCGGCGGAACGATCAACGTCTCGGCGCGCGGCACCGATCAGGTCACGCGGCTGGAAGTTACAGACTCAGGCCCAGGCATACCCGCCGACATGAAAGATTATATTTTCGAACGCTTCGTGCAGTACGGTTCGGATGGCTTCGAGAAGGGATCGGCCGGGCTGGGTTTGTCGATCGTCAAGGAAATCGTCGAGGCCCACGGCGGCAGGATCTTCGTCGAGAACGCCAACTCACATGGTGCGCGGTTCATCGTCGAAATTCCCGCCGCGCAGGAGATTTGATGGCCAGGCTGCTCATCGTTGACGACGAGCGGAATATCCGCCGCAGCCTTACGACCTTCTTCGAGTCGCTGGGCCACGAGGTTCGCGCCGCCGAGAGCGGGACGCAGGCGGTTGCGATGCTGGCCGAGACGCAATTCGATCTCATTCTGACCGACTACAAGATGGCCGAGATGAGCGGCCTTGAATTGCTGCGCGAAATCAAGCGGCGCGCGCCCGAGTCCCTCGTGATCCTGATGACCGCTTACGCGACCGTCGAAAATGCGGTCGAAGCGATGAAGTCCGGCGCCTACGACTACGTCACCAAGCCGTTCTCGCTCGAGCAGATTCAGCACACCGTCGACAGAGCGCTGCATGTGGGGGTGCTGACCGCCGAAAATCGCGCTTTGCGCATCGCGATCGACGAGGAACCGCTGCTCGACTCGGAGAGTCCCGCGATGCAACGACTGCTCGAGACCGCCCGCCAAGCCGCGGCCAGCGACGCGACGATTCTGCTCACCGGCGAGAGCGGCACCGGCAAGAACGTGATCGCGCGGCAGATCCATCGCTGGAGCCGTCGTCAGAGCAAGCCGTTCGTCGTCGTCAATTGCACCACGCTCTCGGAAGAACTCCTCGAGAGCGAATTGTTCGGTCACATGCGCGGTGCGTTCACCGGCGCGGTCAAGGACAAGCCCGGCCGTCTCGAGGCGGCCAACGGTGGGAGCGTCTTTCTCGACGAGATTGCCGACCTGACGCCGACCCTGCAGACCAAGTTTCTGCGCTTCCTGCAGGATCAGAACTTCGAGCGGGTCGGTGGCGAGCGCACGATTCACGTCGATGCGCGAATAATCGCGGCGTCGAATCGCGACCTCGAGTCCGAAGTCGGGGCCCATCATTTTCGCGAGGATCTCTACTATCGCCTGAACGTCATCACGTTACGCGTCCCTCCGCTGCGCGAACGCCGCGAAGATATTCTGCCGCTGGCGGAGTGGCTGCTGAACATCGCCGCCATCCGCAACTCGCATCCCGGCCTGGCATTTTCACCGGGAGCGACCGCCGCGCTGACGCGCTATCGATGGCCCGGAAACGTCCGCGAACTACGCAACGCGATCGAGCGCGGCACCGTCCTGATGCGTGGTGAGACGATCGCGCCAGACGACTTGCCCGATTCGCTGTTCCACGAAACGACCGAAGCAGCACTGGCCGGCATCCCCAACGCAGCCAGCCTCGACGAAGTAGAGCGCGAGCACATCGCGCGCGTCCTCGGCGCCAGCGCGACCCTCGAGGAAGCCGCCGAAACCCTCGGCATCAACGTAACAACCCTATGGCGCAAGCGCCGCCGCTACGGAATCGAATAGTCACTCCGACTGTCCCCTCTCCACCACGCCCCCCCCGCGTCCGGTTCCCCTTCCCGCTCGGGAAGGGGTTAGGGGTTAGGTTCCCATTCGCTACGCGCACCGATGAAAGCTGTACCAGCAATCTTCACGCCGTGAGCCGTGGCATTACTCGTTTGCGGCTCGACTCTCTTGATAGGACCTCGTAGGGAGCAAAGAATCACCGGCTGAAGTCGGTGCCACTTCAGACAATCGCGCCGCAATGGTCCTCCACCCTAACCCTCCTCCCACGTTGGAGGAGGGAATCAGAAAGTCAGGCAGGGATTTTTGCGGCACAGGCTTTAGCCTGTGATTTTTCTGGATAGGTTGTTTGGATCATTCGCAACGCCCGGCCACAGCTACGGAATCGAATAGCTGCTCAGGCGATCACGCCGTACGTGCGCAGGCGTTTCAGGTCGTCTGCCGAGTAGCCGTGGGCGGCGAGGATTTCGTCGGTGTGCTCGCCTACCAATGGCGGGCGCGTGATTTTCCCGGGCGTCGATTCCAGCTTGGCCGCCAACCCCGTCGTCAGATACTCGCCGAGTTCCGGATGCGGTAGTCGCAGTAGCATCTCGCGCGCCGCGGTCTGCGGATGCTTGAACATTTCCTCGATCGTGAGAATCGGGCCCGACGGGATTCCTTCGCGATTGAGTAATTGAATCCAATGCTCCGCGGGATGCGACGCCAGCGCGCGATTTATTTCTTCAGTCAGCGCGGCGCGATTTTTGATGCGGCGGCCGCTGCTCTTGAATCGATCGTCGCCGGCCAGTTCCGGACGGCCAATAACGCCGACGAAATTTTTCCACATCGCTTCGTTGCCGCACGCGATATTGAACGGCCGATCGGACGCTTTGAAAACGCCGTGCGGAGAAGATAGCGGATGATTGTTGCCGGCTGGTCCGGGCGTCTTGCCGGTCTCGAAATAAATTCCCGCCGACCAGGTCAGGATGCTGACGATGGATTCGAGCAGCGAGGTCTCGACCCGCTGGCCGCGGCCGTCGCGATGGCGCGCTTCGAGCGCGAGCAGGATGCCCTGCGCCGAGAAAATTCCGCCGAGCAGATCGCATATCGCGATGCCGACGCGGGTCGGGCCGCTCTCGACGGTGCCGGTCACACTCATCAGCCCCGACATTCCCTGCGCGATTTGGTCGAAGCCGGGGAAATCGCGCAGCGGTCCGGTCGATCCGAAGCCGGATATGGAGCAGGTGATGATGCGCGCGTTTCGCAGCGCGAGCGTTTCGTAATCGAGGCCGATCGCTTTCATCACGCCGGGGCGGAAGTTGTCGACGACGACGTCGGCAGCGTCGATCAGTCGCATCAGGACTTCGCGGCCTTCGGGTTTTTTGATCGCGAGCCGGATACTTTTCTTCGATCGATTTGCGGACAGAAAGAAATAGCTGTCGTGCCGCTTGCCGTCTTCACTGCTGCCCAGCTCGCCGCGCGGATTTTCGACCGGCTCGATCTTGAGAATCTCCGCGCCGTAGTCGCCGAGGATTTGCGTGCAGAACGGCCCGGCAAGGTATCGCGTGAGATCGACGACTTTGATTCCCGCCAGCGGCGGCTGTTGCGTTTGCGCCATGAGCGTCAAGTTACTCGGTCCGAGTGAATTCGCTCAAGCTCTCCTCAAGGTTGTGGCCCCAGCGACAATAGGTGAGTCATTCTTGGGAGGCGTGGGCGCGGACGCCCGCGCGTCGATGGCGGGCACGGCGGCCCGCCCCACTATAAAAGCCCCCACTATAAGACTGTAAGCTCCTACTCATGCTAGGTGCGGTCGATGCCCGGTTGACAACAGCAATAACTAGATGGTAGTGATTATCATCTAAATTATGGAACTACAGTTGGTAAACGAACGACGGCGTGGACCTTATGCCGCCAAACGACTGTCCGAGTTCGCCGAGCGATGCCGCAAGGGCGGCCTGGCGGTCACTCCGCAGCGCCTTGCGATAATCAAGGCGCTGCTCGGCTCGGGCGACCATCCGCGCGCCGACGCGATCTTCGCAGCCGTCCGGCAACAGCATCCGCATATCTCGCTCGCGACGGTGCATCGCACGCTCGAGACGCTGTGCGATATCGGCGAGGCGCGCAAGGTCACGATGCTCCACGACAGCGCGCGCTACGACGGCAACATCACGCCGCATCACCATGTGGTGTGCGTGAAATGCCGGCGCATCCGCGATATCGAGATCCCGCGCCTCGACCGCCTGCTCGCCGGGCAGTCGGAGCTGGGTGAATTCACGGTGATCGGATCGACGCTGGAGATTCACGCGCTGTGCGAGGAATGCGGCGCCGAGCGCGCGAAGGCGAATCGGACCAGGAAGCAACGCGGCCGATTTCAAACCGACTAAGTCAAATCAAACAAGATCGAATCAGGAGAGAAGAGAAATGGCAATTGATCATGATCTATCAGAGGGCAAGTGCCCGTTCAGACACACGGTGGCTGGGGCCCCAGGGAATGCGGACTGGTGGCCAAATCAACTGAACGTGAGGATCCTGCGTCAGAACTCCCCCAAGTCCGATCCGATGGGCACGGAGTTCAATTATGCCGAAGAATTCAAGAGCCTCGACCTCAATGCCGTGATCAAGGACCTCCATGCCTTGATGACGACGTCGCAGGAGTGGTGGCCGGCCGACTTTGGCCACTACGGTGGGCTTTTCATTCGGATGGCGTGGCACGCCGCTGGTACCTACCGCATCGCCGACGGCCGTGGCGGCGCCGGAGCCGGTCAGCAGCGTTTCGCGCCGCTCAACAGCTGGCCGGACAACGCCAACCTGGACAAGGCGCGCCGGCTGCTCTGGCCGATAAAGGAAAAGTATGGCCGGAAAATCTCGTGGGCCGACTTGATGGTTCTCGCAGGCAACGTCGCGCTCGAGTCGATGGGCTTCAAGACCTTCGGCTTCGGCGGCGGGCGCGAGGATGTGTGGGAGCCCGACGAGGCTTATTGGGGGCCTGAGCAAAAGTGGCTGGAGGACAAGCGTTACAGCGGCGACCGTGAACTCGCAAATCCTCTGGGCGCCGTTCAAATGGGCCTGATTTACGTGAATCCGGAAGGTCCTAATGGAAATCCGGACCCGGTCGCCGCAGCGCGGGATATCCGGGAGACTTTCCGCCGCATGGCAATGAACGACGAAGAAACGGTCGCGCTGATCGCCGGCGGTCACACCTTCGGCAAAACCCACGGCGCCGGCGATGCGGCGCTGGTGGGCCCAGAGCCGGAAGCCTCCGGCATCGAGGATCAAGGCCTCGGTTGGAAGAGCAAATATGCCACGGGCAAAGCGGGTGACGCGATCACCAGCGGGATTGAAGTCATCTGGAGCACAACGCCAACGAAGTGGAGCAACGACTTCTTCAAGCACCTGTTCAGTTACGAATGGGAACTGACCAAGAGCCCGGCTGGTGCAAATCAGTGGCGACCGAAGAATGGCGCGGGCGCCGGCACGGTGCCTGATCCGTACGACAAGTCGAAGCGTCGCGCTCCCTCGATGCTGACCACCGACCTCTCGCTGCGGCTCGATCCTGCTTACGAAAAAATTTCAAGGCGCTTCTACGAGCATCCGGATCAGTTCGCAGACGCGTTCGCCAAGGCGTGGTATAAGCTGACGCACCGCGATATGGGGCCTACCTCGCGATACCTTGGCCCGCTCGTTCCCAAGGAGCCCCAACTGTTCCAAGACCCTGTACCTGCAGTCGATCATGAATTGATCGGGGAGCGGGATATTGCTGCTCTGAAGGCCGAGATCCTCAAATCCGGATTGTCTATCTCCCAGCTGGTCTCGACGGCTTGGGCGTCGGCGGCGACGTTCCGCGGCTCCGACAAGCGCGGTGGAGCGAACGGGGCCCGCATCCGCCTTGCGCCGCAAAAAGATTGGGAAGTGAACCAGCCGGCCGCACTGGCGAAGGCTCTGCAGACACTCGAAGCGATCCAAAAGAAGTTCAACGCTTCACAGTCTGGCGGGAAGAAGGTCTCGCTCGCCGACTTGATCGTTCTGGGCGGTTGCGCGGCCGTTGAGGAAGCTGCGAAAAAGGCTGGGCACGACGTGAAAGTTCCCTTCTCGCCGGGGCGCACAGATGCTTCGCATCAGCAGACCGATGTGGAGTCATTCGCCGTACTTGAGCCGACCGCTGACGGGTTCATTAACTACAACCGCAAAGGACAACAAATACCGGCGGAGGAACTGCTGGTGGATCGGGCGCAGTTGCTGACGCTCACTGCCCCCGAGATGACAGTTCTCGTCGGTGGCATGCGCGCCCTGAATGCCAACTTCGGGCAGTCCAAACACGGCGTCTTCAGCAAGCGGCCGGGGACGCTGATAAACGACTTCTTCGTCAACCTGCTCGACATGAACACGCAATGGCAGCCGTCGGCAGGCACCGAAGGCGTGTACGAGGGGCGTGACCGGAAGACGAACGAGGTCAAGTGGACCGGCACCCGTGTCGACCTGGTCTTCGGATCGAACTCGGAGCTGCGCGCGCTCGCGGAAGTCTATGCCTGCGTGGACTCGAAGGAGAAGTTTGCGAAGGACTTCGTGGCTGCCTGGAACAAGGTAATGAATCTTGATCGCTTCGACCTTGCCTGATCCCAGTGGAGCGGCGTTTCAAATTGTTTTGAGACGCCGCTCTCACGCTTTGCCCTCATGATCCGCGGATCGCGTCAGGACTCAAACTGGCGGGACGATGTTTCTTAAATCGTTTCCAACGTAGAGATCCCGAATCGACGGAATTCGAAACGCGGAAGAAGGAAAATGCCAAATCTTAAAGGAACCAAAACTCATCAGAACCTGAAGGACGCGTTCGCCGGCGAGAGCCAGGCTAACCGGCGCTATCTATATTTCGCCAAGATTGCCGACGTCGAAGGGCAGCTGGAAATCGCGGGGCTGTTTCGCGACACGGCGGAAGGCGAGACCGGGCACGCGCACGGGCATCTCGATTATCTTAAGTCGGCGGGCGATCCGGTGACCGATCAGCCGATCGGCGATTCGATGCTTAACCTCAAATCCGCGGTACATGGCGAGACCTACGAGTACACCGACATGTACCCGGGAATGGCGAAGACTGCGCGCGAAGAAGGCTTCGCGGAAATCGCCGACTGGTTCGAGACACTCGCCAAGGCGGAGAAGTCGCACGCCGGGCGTTTCGCCAAGGCGCAGACCACGCTCTAGCAGGAGTCGCGCGAGTACCATGCGGAGCGGGTGGGCCTCCTGGCCCGCGCGCGTTTTGGGAAATTGATGGCTAAGCGAATCGAGTCCAGGCCGACCGACGGCCTCTCTTATAATTCTACCGAGGCGAAGTATTGGGACCGGGCCGGGCTCGACAAGGAGGTCGAGCGCGTCTTCGACATCTGTCACGGCTGCCGCTTGTGTTTCAATCTTTGCCCGTCGTTTCCGGCGTTGTTCGACGCGGTAGATCGCAACGACGGCGAGGTGCGAGCGATGACGGCGGCCGAGAAGGAGCGCGTCATCGACTTGTGCTACGGATGCAAGCTCTGCGAAATCAAATGTCCGTACACGCCGCATGACGGCCACGAATTCCAGCTCGATTTTCCACGACTGATTCTTCGCGCCAAGGCGATCAACGCTAAAGAAAATGGCGTCGGGTTGCGCGAGCGCGTGCTGGCGCATCCTGACCAGATCGGCAAGCTGGGAGCGTTGAATCCGTCACTCGCAAACATGATGTGCCGGCAGAAGTTTCAGCGGGTGGTGATGGAGAAGATGCTGGGGATTCATCGCGACAAGCTGTTGCCCGAATTTCCCGCCGAGACTTTCGACCAGTGGCTCAAGCGCAACCCACTGCCCCCGATTCCGGCTGAACCAACTGCCAAGGTCGCAGTTTTTCCGACCTGCTTCATCAATTACTACAATCCCGGGCCGGGCAAGGCAGCGGTCGAAGTGTTTGCCAAAAACGGATGCGCGGTGAAATGTCCGAAGCAGAATTGTTGCGGGATGCCGGCGCTCGACAGCGGCGACGTCGAGTTCGCGCGCAAGGAAGCGCGGGCGAACGTCGATTCGATGCTGCCGCTGGTGCGCCAGGGTTACAAAATCGCCGCGATCAATCCGACCTGTTCGCTCATGATGCGGCTGGAGTATCCGAACCTGCTCCTAGGCAGCGACGTCAAGGAATTCGCGGCCGCCATCGTCGATTCGCACGAGTTGCTCGATCAACTTCGCCGCGCCGGAAAGTTCAACACGGAATTTCAATCGACCCCCGGCACTATCGCTTATCACGTGCCGTGTCATCTGAAGGCACAGGACATCGGGCTGCGCTCGCGCGAGCTGATGCGCCAGATTCCGGGCGTCCAGGTGACGACCGTCGATGCATGCACGGCGCATGACGGGACGTGGGCGATGAAAAAGGAATTCTTTGAGCTCTCGATGAAGTCGGGCGAGAGGGCGTTCAGCGGGATGCGTGATGTGGGCGCGCGCGTGATGGCGACGGACTGTCCGCTGGCCGCCGTGCAAATCGAGCAGGCGACGGGGGTGCGTCCGCTGCATCCGATCGAAGTGATCGCGCGCTCTTACCAGCGGGGCGGTTTTCCGGACGCGGTACCTCCGACCGTGCCACAAGGAGAATGACGATGAAGAAAATCGCGCCCGACGAAATACTTGCGCTGACCGATTACGAACGCGTGCGCGACCGGCTGCGGCCGTTGTTCATTCATGAGAAGGAGCGCCGCCGCCTGCATGTCGGGTCGCATCTCACGTTTATTTTCGAGAATCCGCAGACTGCGTGGTACCAGATCGAAGAAATGATCAGGACTGAAAAAATGACGGATGGCGCCGCGATTCAGCACGAAATCGACACATACAACGAGTTGATCCCCGCCGAGGGCGAGCTGGCTGCGACGCTGTTGATCGAATACGCCGATCCGCGCGAGCGCGCCGCCGCGTTGACTCGCCTGGTTGGGCTCGAGCGGCATCTGTGGCTCAAGCTCGGTGAAAAAAGAATCGCGGCGAGATTAGACGATCGTCAGATGTCTGATGAGAGAATCAGCGCGGTGCAGTTTGTCAGATTCAGCCTCGAGGGCGTCGATGCGACGCGGCTGATCGAACTCGCCAGCAAGGGCGAGCTGGCGGTCGAGGCGGATCATCCCAGCCTTGCGGCGCGCGGCGAGATAGCCGGCCTGCTCGCATCGTCGCTGGCCGAGGATCTGGGTTAGCGGCGGCGCGAGTCAGGGGGCCCGAAACACGAACGCCGAATCCGGAATTCCGGATTCGGCGTTCGCAGTTTTACAGTCTCGCGAGAGTCAGTTAGTTCGACAAAGCCGAGCTCGTATCCCTGGAGGACGGGGAGAAATTGGGCAGGGCGATGTCGACCGGGAAGTTCAACTTGGTGTTTCTGCCCTGGACAATCAGCGTCGGTGCAATGTTGCCACCTTCCTCATCGGAGCTGAAGTCGGTAAACATTTCGAACGAATTTTTTAGGTTGTTCACGACGTAGAGAGCCCCGGTTTCGTCGCTCACTGCGATGCCTTCGGGACGGCCCAATTTGGTGCTTCCACCCTTAATCGTCCCGAGCTGCGTGCCTTCGTAAAAGAAGGTCGGCGTGGTGACATCGAAATTCGTGAAGGGAGAGAAAACCTTAATACTGTTATCGCCTACGTCGGTCACGAAGATCACGTCATCATTGAAGTCGAAGTCAGAGCTAACTGCGATCTTTGCGGGGTCTTTGAACGTGCCTGGAGGTGTTGAGCCGCCCTCTCCCGGAGGACATAGCGGACACGATATCAAGCCGATGGCGGCGAAGGGGAATGCATCTCCATACGCGCCGGGCGGATAGACGGTTACGAAGCCGGGGCCACCTGCAGCCACTCCAGCTTCGTTCACTACAAACAGGAAGCCAGATTCGTCAAATGCGGCGGCGACAGGGCCTAGCAGGAAAGTGAGGCATCCGCCGATAGTGGCGTTGTTGACACTGCCGATTGGGCAGTACGTCGGCGGCTCATCAAAGTCTGGCGGAATAGCGATGGCTGGAAGGGTACACACCGGATTATTGTTAAAAGGCGCGACATTGTCGTTGTAGCCCGGAGCGAGCGCCGCTCTATCAAACTCGGCAATCGTGCCGACGGTGAATCCGCCGAAAGCGGCACACGCGGCGCCACCATTGCTACCGTCAACGAGATCCGTGGTCGAAAAGAAGTTAACTGGCAGCGTGTTCGTAATCGCCACGATATCCCTGCCGGGATTAACGCCGTCGTACGGATCTTCAAATCCAGCGCCCTGGGCGGTGTTAACGCCCGAAGTATTGAATTCGCAGGTACCGGCCGCCGGCCCGGTGCAACACGGAAGGGGATCTTGGACGCCCACACAACCTGCGAATACGTTGTCCAACGTAACATTGCGCGTGCCGATAATGCTCTCCGGCGCCGAATTTCCAGTCGCACCCGGAGAGAAAATCTCGGCGAAACCCGTCCCAGGTCCACACACGCCAGTAGCTGGCCCGGTGCAACACGGCACAGGCGCGCCCGCGCCGGTACAAGCAAGAGCGGATGGAAATCCGCCAAAACCCGTCAGGTCGATAAGATCGATCGGCACAGTAACCGCAAGGTGGTCGTCGAGCGAGCTCACCGCTACACCGGCAGGTCCGGTTCCAGCACTTAGCAGCGTGTTGGTGCCTTTGACCCATAGGTAGGGGCCCGCTTTGGGTCCTGCGCCCGCTTTGAATGTCTCGAGGGTGCCCCCGAACGCGGAGCCGTTGTTCGTCACCGTGACTGCGTTGAGCGTCACCGGGCCGCTGCGATGATGCGCGTAGCTGGTGCCTGCTGTTCCCGCGAGCGCAGCAATTACGAACATCGCGACCACAACCGAAAACCGACGAGCGACCCCCATCAGCCTCAGCGCTTTTTTGGGCGCCAACGAAATCCCATCCCTACCCTGAGTCATCGTCTGCATCCTTCCATGCGTCATGTTATCTAACCCCCGCCGAGGCGAATCGGAGCCCCGTCTGCTGACCAATCAGCCTAAAAAACCCCGCGACCTTCAGGTTCGTTCTGTCCCCACGCAAAGAGTAACTAAAACCCCACCAAGGACCGGACGTCCTCCCAGACGCGCATTCGGTGGTCGTACCTACACTGATCAGATGACAAATTCAAGTGCGACGTAATTCTTTGTTCATCAATCGCAACCGATTGCTCAAACGGGCATCAGTCTCATGAATCACATCCAATCGGGACGGAACGTTATTCGTTTTCCTGCAACGATCGCAAGCGCGGCCATTTGCCAAAAGCTGGCCATTATCTCAGCGCCGATTTTTTAAGCATCAACAACTGAGGGCGGATGCCCGGGCGAAGAATCGATTTGATCGCTCAGCAGCGCAGTGTGTGCACGCTCTGTCCCAAATTGAAAGACCGAGTCGCGATCTCGCCAACATCACAATCTGCTTACGTCATTGTTGCAGGCATGTGACTGGCGCATGCACCCTTCTTGACAAGGTAGGCAGGGGAATGGTAGCTAAGCCGCGTTCGTAGGTTTCCTTGCGCGCGAATGGGGAATCAGAGTCTGACGCTTGCCTGACGAGGAATCAGGCGAGGAGTTCGACGTAACCACGAGGGCTCCAGCTTGGGGGTGTCTATGCAGAACGGGAACAAGGGATTCGGAGGAACGCGGTGGCGGAGTTTGTTGGTGGCTGCCGTGGCAACGATCGGAACACTCTGGACCTCAGTCGCAATGGCGACGATCACTCAGGGTGATTTTTCAGTTTTCGGATTTTTCGAAAGCCGCGAGGCGGGTCACTGGGGTGAAGGCAGCTCGAGTATCAACTCGACTCAAACCACGCTGGTTCACCCGACTGTCACCTCGACCTTTTCGATTCCCGGCCAGTCGTTCGGGATCACCGGCGGCAGTTTCGATTTCAATCATTGGGATCTGGCCGAGATGCGGCAGCTGGCCGACGTACGGCCCGATTACCACACGGTCAAGAACTACAAACTGCTCGGCCGCTTCGACACGCTGTTCGTCAAGGATGCCGACTTTTTCGCATACTACCGGCCCTGGTACGACGCGGTAGGATCGCTGAAAAGTATCGGACGCTCGCGGCCCAATACTGACGCCATTCCGTACTCACATAGCCAGTCCACCGATAGCGGGCTCACGCAGAATGGCTCGCTGCAGAACGAATATTTCAAAAACGATCTTCGCGAATATTATGGGCAGTTGAATTTTACCGACAACTTCTCCGCCCGTATCGGCAAGCAGCAGGTCATCTGGTCGGAAGCTGACGCGCTGTCCGGGACCGAAGTTACCAATCCGGTCAACGCGACCTGGCACGGAGTTTACGGCGCAGAGTCGGCCGAAGACACGCGCACGAATCTCCGGATGGTCAAGCTGAACTACATCCTGCCCGACTTCCTGAAGACCGCCAACAACGAGTTGGAAGGCTTCTGGATTCCGGGCGACTTTCAGGGCGACGGAATTAAGCTGAACGGCGATCCGCGCAATCCGTACGTTGTCCCGGCTGCATTCGGCGGCGGCTGCGTAACCTGTGGAAGTGGCCCGGACGGGATCTTCCCGGTTAACATCAACCAGAACGGCCAAATCATCAACGCCAGCGAGGTCCCGAATTTCGACCCCAAGGGGATGATCTTCATACCCATTGGACCATCGTCCAAGAAAAATGGCGCTGCATGCACTACACCAGGAAAGCGTGGTTGTTTCGCGACCGGAGAATTCTACGACTTCCATGCCGTGAATCTGAGCCGCAAGCCGTCAAACTCAATTGAAAACAGCGAATTCGGCGCGCGCTACTCGAGCCTGCTGCCGATTGGAAACGGACTCCAGACCAGCTTTATCTTCCTGTACGAATATCGCAACGCGAAAACCGAAACCTGCTACGCCTGCGCAGCGAGCGTCACCGGAGTGCCGGGTTCGATCGCGATTGCTCCGGGCACATTCCTCCTCCCCGGTTACTATCTCCATGGCAAGCCGCGCGCGGGGGTCCAGAAGGGCGGAAGCGTCGAGGCATTTTCCAAGACTGACTACGTGCGCAATAAGTTCTTTGGCTTGACCGGAACTTACTACGACAAAGACCTGACCGATATCGTGTACCGATACGACATTCTCTATCAGCCGGACATCAATGCCGCCGTACCGGGCGCGTTTGATGCGAGGGGTCAGGAATGGACCGAATTCACCCGCTGGATCCTCGCAGGTGACCGTCCGACCTATATCCCGTGGCTATCGAAGCAGCACACGTTCCTAACCGCTCAGGTCACTGAGACCTGGTACCCCGATCGTCCGGCCAACCAGACGACCCCGACATCGTCGGCCGGCAAAGTTCGTGAGCTGAGCACCTTGGGCTTCCTCGCGGCGACCAACTGGCTGATGAACGGGCAGTTGACGGCGACCAACGTCTTCCTGTGGGACGTGGACGACAACGTCGGTGAGCTATCAACCACCAACGTTTACCGCTATTCGCGAAACGTACTGCTCGGAGTGAACGCGCAGTGGTTCCTCGGGCGCAGCGGCCGTTTCACCGATCCGTACGTGCTCAGCCGATATCAGCGCTTCAACGAGCTGGAGTTCACCTTCACGTACGAAATCTAGAAGTCGATTGGACTGATCGGGCGGCTGTGGCGTATGCTACAGCCGCCTTTGTTTTTTCGGCGAGAGAATCGTCCGGAGACCTCCTGCTATCGAGGTTCTTTCGCCCGCAATCTTTCCGGCTGCGCATGCCGCGATGGACGATAACTCACAGACACATTGGTATCTGGTTCGTACCAAGACCGGTAAGGAGCGATGGGTCCGCGATCAACTCGCCAACCGGGTGCCGGAAGTCTTTCTGCCGATGCTGAAGGCCAAGGTGCCTCGATGGGGCCGGATGGTAGTGTCAATCGCTCCGCTGTTTCCATGCTACGTGTTTGCGAGGTTCGATCTTCAAAGCCAGTATTTCGACGTGAAGTACATGGCCGGCGTGCGCGCGATCGTATCGGCTGGAACCGATCCCCTCGCAGTGCCGACGCCGATAGTGACGGAGATTCGGCGCCGCGGGGTGGACGACGTGATCGAGATACCCGACAAGCCTTTTGGCACTGGTGAGCGGGTCGTCGTCGTGGACGGTCCCTTCCGAGGTTTCGAGGCTATTTTTCAGCGTTATCTCGCAGGCGCCGAGCGAGTCGCGATTCTGCTAAGCGCAGTCGAATCGGGCGGCCTGCGCGTCGTATTGTCGGCCTCGGCGGTCGTCAAAGATTCGTGACGGATGCGCTCGCCGCGCCTATCGACAATCGCGCACGCACTTCTGCCAAGTGTCGCGACCGCGATCGCATTCGCAGCCTGCTCGGCCAGCTCGCCCGCAGTCGTGTCAGCGCAGAAGAAGGTCCAGGGACTACTGGGACAGCCCAACGTTACGGCATTCCTGGACGTGAGATTCGGTGATTCTCTGTATCGCGTTCAGAACCGTTTCCCCAACGGCAGCCTGGAGACCGCTCCGTACGGCGCCGACACCTACCGAATCAACAACATCGAGGTCGACGGAATCCGATATAGCCAAGTCAAGTACGAGTTCACGACGTACTCGGGGATGCAGCTGGTGATGGCGTGGTTCACGCCCGATTCGAGCGAGAAGGTACTCGCGAAATTGGTCGCAGCCGTCGGGCCGCCGACCGAGCAGAACAGCGCCAAGAGTAGCTCGCCCGCTGACACGCAAGCGCTCTGGCAACTTCCACACGGCGAACGCGTCGTCTATGACGGTCCGAAGCGATTCGTGGCGGTGCTGGGCCCGGGAGGCGGTCCGCTCAAAAAAGATGCTTTGGAGAACGAATCGCCCGATAGCCCCTGACAGCGGCGCCACCTGCCACCCATCGCGGCAATGACGATGGATGCTTGCTTGATGTTCGTCTCATTAGCGTGTTATAACGCACCTTCGGGGTTCTCGACGGTATTAGGCTAACCAGATTTGAACGCTGGGGATCTATCCGATCTGCGGCGTGGTCTGTGCAATCTGGACGGTGATCGCTCAGTTTTGGTGATCTTTGCGCTGGCCTGCGTAATCACGGGATGGCGGACGCATGCCAGACTCGGTCGTCATTTTGGTACGCAAGTCAAAAACACAGCCTGTCCGCTCATGATTAGCTATCCCCCTTCCTTTAATAGGAATTTTAGCTATCATGGCGTGGCTCAGGCTTTAACAGGGACCCGGGGGTGCTCGTGATTTTCACGAGATACGAGGGTGCCTTACCATGAGTAGTGTTATTAAACAAGCAGTTCAAGTAAGCCTAAAGATTCTCGTCGTACTGTTCGCGGTGCTGTTCATCACCGCCTCGGCGTACGCGCAAATGAATGACTCCAGCGGTGGAGCGCTCGGCGGCGCCAGCGGTCTGGATAGCTCCGGAGGCGCGGCCAACGGACAGAATTTTGGCACGGAAGGCGATTCACAAAATGGACCGGTGAACAACACGATCCGTCGCGGATGCGCCGATCCGGCCGATCCGAATGCGGCCGATTCCGGTCTGCCGCCGTGCGCGAATTCGAATTCAGATAGCAGCGATTCCGATCAAGTTACGCCATCAACTCTTTCCGGCGGCACTGCTGGGCCGGCTGGTGCGTCGTCCGCGATGCGTGGGGCGCAGGGCTTCGCGAACACGATGAACAAGCAGTCGATGGGTGCTGTCATCCAGCAGCTTGGAATTTCCCCCGACGAACTCGGCAGCTTGAAAAATGAAATGGCGTCGGGCGGTCTCAGCCCTGACGACATGCAGGAGCTGTGTCTCCATTTCGCCGCGAAGCAACTCAGTGCCAGCGACGTCACGGGCATCGCCAAGTCTCTCGGACTGAGTTTCACCGATCAGCAGCTGGCGCAACTTAAGAGTTGCACTGGACTCGCGGGAGACGGTGGATCGGATGAGACCGCATCGCCCGGGCAACAGATGGGGATGACGCCCTCGCAATCGACGTCTTCTTCAAATCCGAATCAGTCGGCGTCGTCGGTCGAATCGCAGTTCCGCGGTCTTGATTCCGCGGTCGCTCCCGCCGCGCCGAGCACGCGCAACCTGCAGCAATTCGGGTACTCGCTGTTTGCCTCGCGCGTCTCGACCTTCGCTCCGGTATCAAACGTCCCGGTCAGCGACTACTACGTGATCGGTCCCGGCGACCAGCTCAAGATGCTGATGTGGGGACGTATCAACAACACGCTGAATCTGACGGTCGGCCGCGACGGCTCGGTGAGCATCCCCGAAATAGGGCCACTCCAGGTTGCAGGGTTGAACTTCGCGCAGACCAAGAAGCTCATCGAGGATCACGCCGGACAAATCACGGGCGTCAAAGTCGACGTCACGATGGGCAAGCTGAAAACTATCCAGGTGTACGTGGTCGGCGAAGTCCAGCAGCCCGGCGCCTACACCGTCAGCGCGTTGTCGCACGTATCGAACGCGCTCGGCGCCGCCGGTGGCATCACGAAGATCGGCAGCCTGCGCAAGGTCGAACTTCGGCGCGGCAATCAATTGGTGCGCGTGATCGATCTCTACTCGCTGCTACTCGCCGGCAATGAGCAAGGCGACGAGCAACTGCAGCCCGACGACGTTATCTTCGTACCGGTCATCGGTCCTGTGGTTGGAATGATCGGCGACGTGAAGCGGCCCGCTATCTACGAGCTCAACCGCTCCGGCGAGCCGCTCAACTCGGTAATCAAGCTCGGCGGCGGAATCGGCGCGTTCGGCTACTCGCAGCGGGTACAGGTCGAGCGGGTTGACGCCCATGAGAAACGAATCGCACTCGATGTCGATCTCAACGATATCCGATCGCAGCGCTTCGACATCCGCGACGGCGATCTAATCAAGGTTTATCCGGTGCTCCCGACGCAGAGGGACATCGTGACCGTGCGCGGGAGCGTCAATCGTCCCGGAAAATTCGAATGGCATCAGGGGATGCGGGTCGGCGACCTGGTGCAACTCGCCGAAGGTCCGGCGCCCCATACTTTTTTCAAGTACGCGCTGATTCGCCGCAAGGAAGGCAAGGCCAGGACGGTGCGGCTGGTGCCGGTCGATCTCGGTGAAGCGATGTCCGACGTGGTCGGCGGGCCGCAGAACATTTCACTCGAGCAGGAAGATGAGCTGACCGTATTCAGCGAATCGCAGATGAAGTATCTGCCCACGGTGCAGGTTTTCGGCGAGGTTCGAAATCCCGGCTACTACGTGATGAGCCAGGGGATGCATGTCAGCGACCTGCTGTATCTTGCGGGCGGGCTCAAGGACGACGCGTACCAGAAGGACGCCGAAATCGCGCGCACGCAGGTCATCAACGGCAGCCATACCAGCCACACTTTCATGGACGTCGATTTGCGCGCGGCCATGTCCGGCAGTGACGAGCACAATCCCGAACTGGTGGCCAACGATCAGTTGTTCGTGCGCCGCGCATCGGACTGGCATCTGCCGTGGGTCGTGATGGTGAAGGGGATGGTCGCGCGGCCGGGGCCTTATACGATTCACGACGGCGAAAGAATCGCGTCGGTGCTCGAGCGATCGGGTGGCTTGTTGCCCGATGCCTACCTGCCGGCGACCGTGCTGATTCGCCACTCGATAAGAGAGCTTCAGCAAAAACGCCTCGACGAGGCTCGCGAACGCTTGCAGCAGTCGATCGTGCGCATCCAGATGAATCCGGGCACCATGAACCAGTTGGCTGCCACCCAGAGTCCTCAGAACCAAAATCCCGCAACCAGTCCGCAAACGCTCAACGCACTCGAGCGCGTGCTGACGGAAACCGAAGGCCAGCAGGCCCAGGGCCGTCTCGTCGTCCACATGCATCCGCTTAACGAGCTGGCCAATTCGCCGGATAACGTGGTGCTGGTCGATCAGGACCAGGTGACAATCCCGCGCCGTCCCGACGCCGTGAACGTGCTCGGCCAGGTGTACAGCCCCAACGCGATCGTCTATCGCCCCGGGCTGACCACGCGCGATTATCTCAATCAGGCCGGCGGCCCGAACGAAGGCGCCGACGCCGAACACATCATGGTGATCAAGGCCGACGGCTCTGTGATGACCGACGAAGGAATCAAGGCGAGCAAGGAATCGACGATGTTCCCGCTGCTGCCGGTGATATCGGGCGGCCTGATGTCGGCGCGGCTTGACCCTGGCGATACGGTGTACGTTCCTGAGAAACTAATTTACGAAAATAAGTTGCAGAACACGGCCACGATCACGCAGATTATAGCGAATGCAGCTTCGTCGCTGGCTGTGATAGGAATATTGGGCTCGAGTTTGTAGCGGATCGCAGGGTCAACGGGTGGGGGTTCGAGTGGGGGTTCGGAAAACAATCATCGCAGCTGCGATGGGCTTCGCCTTAATCGGCGCGGCTTCGGCACGGGCGCAACAGCCCGTGAGCTCGCGCGCGGAGAACGATCGCTTATTCCGCGCCGCGGCGGAGCTATACAGCATCGACCCCGATCTGCTGGCCGCAATTGCGAGCGTCGAGTCGGGCGGCAATTCCGCCGCGGTCTCGCCCAAGGGTGCGCAGGGCCTGATGCAACTCATGCCCGCGACGGCGGATCGCTTTCGCGTGCTCGATCCCTTCGATCCTGTCAGCAATACGCTCGGCGCAGTCCGGTTCATAAGTTTTCTACGACAGTATCGCACCACCCACAGCGATGGCGCGCCTTTGAACCTGCCCGAGATGCTCGCGGCGTATAACGCGGGCGAGGGCGCGGTCGACAAGTACAACGGCATCCCGCCGTATCCTGAGACCCAGCAATACGTCCGCAAAGTCCTGGTTGCTTATCTGTTCCGCAACTCTCGCAGCCCGCTCGCCCAACGCCTCGGTGCGCGTCCGGTCGAGCAGACGGATTCCGGGGTCCAGCCGATGCGTTCGAAGCCGGCGATCAGCCATTTGCATCCGGTATTGACGCAGCAAAAGAATCCGCCGGTCGATTCGATCGACAAGCTCACCGAGATCCAGCGCCTGCGACAAATCGAGCTCGCCAAACAACAGACCGCCAGCCGCTTCGGTGAATCCGATGGACCCCGTTAGCGCCTCGCGGCCGTCGCGCCGGATAAAATTTCCGCTGATGCTGGCGGCGCTCGCGCTCGTTATGGATCGCGCGCCCCGCTTTCGCATCGACCTACGCCGCATATATCCCTCTCGACAGCTCGATCTACGACGAGCTCGACACGCTGAACGACCTGGGATTGGCCGACAGCTACATCGAGGAAATTCAGCCGATTAGCCGCGTCGAAGCCGCGCGCATCACGGTCGAGGCCGAAGCGAAACTGTCCGAAATGCAGGAACAGAATCAACTCGCGCGCAGCGTTATCAGCGAGTTGCGGATGCAGTTGCCCGAAGAAGTGCAATGGATCGAGAACGATCACGAAGACAACCTGCCCACGATGTTCCATCCGATCGAGCGCATCGAGGGCGAGTACGTTTTGTCCGAAGGCAAGCGACGTTCGCTCAATACCACCGACACACCGACCAACCCGAATGGAGGCGGAATCGACTTCCAGGAAGGCACTCCGCTTCTGCCGAACAACGACAACCTCTCCACCGACCAGGGGAGCAATGAAATCCTGCGGTGGTCGGGATGGGGCGGATTCGGCGGCTTCATCACCGGTTACGGCGAAGGCGCGCTCGCTGGCCCGATAACTGACAGTCCGAGTCAGGCAAATCGCGCGCAACTTTTGACCGGCGCGATGGTCGTCAGTCTCGGCAACACTGCGATCTCCTTCGGGCAGGAAGAGACGTCGTGGGGCGTCTCACATTACAACCAGCTATCGCAATCGAATAACGGGCAGCCGTTCCCGGCTTTGCGCATCCAGAATATCCATCCCGGACATCTGCCCGGGATTTTGCGTTACCTCGGATTGTATCGGTACCAGGCGTTCCTCGGGCAGCTCAACTCGGGACGAACGTTTTCGCGGCCATGGCTTTCCGGCCACATGATTACGTTCAGAACGCTGCCGTCTTTTGAATGGGGTATCGAACATACGATCATGTTCGGTGGCCGCGGCAACGACAACTACAGCCCCGCGGGATTCGTCGGCAACCTGACTGGTCTTTCGACTGGCAACTCGTCGACCGCCAATACCAACACCCGCTTCGGCATATTCGGCAAGGTGTACATCAAGCGACTGCGAGATACGCAAATCTATGCCGAGGACCTGGCGGAAGACTTTTTCAATGCGGGCGGCCAGAGCGGATTCAAGCTGCCGTTCAAGGGACCGTCGTACACTGCCGGAATATACCTTCCACGGCTCACGCTCGACGGACGCACCACTGCGCGATTCGAATACGCGCTCACCGACAAGGAGTATTCAGTCCACAGCGACTCGCTGTACTGGAGTTACAACAACTCCCTGATGGGCAGTTCGCTGGGGCCGGGTGCGTGGCAGGTTAATTTCGAGATCGATCGATGGGTGAATCTGCAGTCGCGCGTGGGTGTCGACACTTTCTATACTCGTCGTCAGGCAATCGCGACTCCGTATTACACACCGCCGACGCGCAATACCGAGACCGGTTACGGCGTCGCACTTGATTTCCTCCACCTGCCGCTGGAAATTGCGCCGCTGGCAAATTCGCTGGGCGAGATGAAGGCGCGCGCCGGAATGGAATACGTGACCGACATAAACTCCACCAACCAGAATTCTTTCCGCGCGCTCGTCCAGTTGAGCCTCGCGTTCAATCCGTCATGGGGCGGTTTCGTCTGGCATTAGGCGCAAAACGTCACTTCTGCAAAATTGATGGATCCCTCAGGCAGTAACGGGCATTCGACTTCGTCCGCGAGCGGCAACGCCGCGCATGCTCGTCTCACTGACGCGCA
The DNA here is from genome assembly GCA_963794325.1 of uncultured delta proteobacterium. Lineage (GTDB taxonomy): Bacteria > Desulfobacterota > Binatia > Binatales > Binataceae > Binatus. The sequence continues at coordinate 1,544,161 of CAWCDG010000004.1, forward strand.
GCACGCAACCCTGCAGTTTCTCTACTACGTCGATCTGCTGCGATCGCGATGGGTGCTGATTGCGTCGCTCACCATCGGAATCGGCCTCGGCTACGGCTTGTATACAAAATTCATGACCGTGAAATGGTATCGCGCGCAGGCCATCGTCACTCCAGTGGCGCCCGAAGAGGGACTTGGGCTTTCGATGGGCTCGGGAGGCGCGGGTCAGATGGTTGATGGACTGGGCGGGGGAATCGCGTCAATCCTCGAAGGCGGCGGCACCGACACCGTTACTCTGGCGGAACGTTACACCGCAATCATGAACAGCTATGCGTTCACGACCGACCTCGTCAACAAGTATCATCTGGAGCACAACATCATCGGGGTCCGCAGTGCGAAAGCTCCGACTGTGACGAAGTGGTCGCTTCATAGGATGATCGCGGATCGATTCAACACCGAATACGACTTCAAGAGCGGCAACCTCACCCTGTATTTCCTGGATCCGTCGCCGGCCGAGGCTCAACGTGTGCTCGGATTTTACCTCGACAGCCTGCGTGACAAGCTCCGCAACGAGGAAGTGGAAGCGGGCGCGAGCGCCGCTGCGTCCCTCGAAGAGGAGGTCCGCAAGACTTCTGACGCGCTTCTGCAGACGCAACTCTACGAGCTGATGGCGCGGCAGGTTCAGCGCGAGAAGATCGCGCAGGTGCAATCCGACTTCGCCTTCAAGGTGGTCGAGCCGCCGGTCGTGCCCGACAACTATTTCGAGCCGAAGGCCCGCAACAACGCGATATTAGCCGCCTGGATCACATTCGCGCTCGTCTGCACGTGGATTCTTGTGTCAGATTTCATTCGCCGCGCGAAGGAGCAATTCGCAGCTATCAACCAGGCGCCGGCCGATCAGACGGCTGACGATCAGCCGCCGCGCCCCGACGATGGCGAGGAAGTACATCCTCGCTTCGTTCGCAATCTTCGCCCCAAAGCCTGACGCCGCGTCTCTCACCCACCGTTCGGCGCCCCGCGAGACTTCCCTTCATTCGAGTTGCCTATCCGGCTGATGAATCCAACTCCATGATTCTCGGCTGTCTTCACAGGCCTGACCGAGCATGGCGGCATTCAGCGCTATGGACGCCACGCCGCCGCGGTTATCGCAACGGTGGCGCGCGATCGCGGCGAAGATTATTGCTTCCTCGGCCTGAACGATCCTGCGGGCGATCATGAAATCGAGTCCGCCGGCGTCCGCTTCTCAATCGCCGGGTTCGCGCGGAACAAACCGGCGACGATTCGTGCCGTGCTGGCTCGAGCGCGACAGGCTCGGCTCGCATATCTCAATCATCCTAATCTGGCGCCGCTTGGACTTGGTTTGCGCGGGCTGAACCCGCGCTTGCGATACATCGTGAGCACCTATGGTTTCGAGGTGTGGGAACCGCTGCCCAGCGTGCGAGGATTTGCCCTGCAGCGGGCGGATAGGGTTACCGCGATCGCGGGATTTAACGCAGTCAAAGTGTCGGAGCTCCAGCATATCGCGCCGGATCGAATCACGATCGTGCCGTGCGCGCTCGATCCGGAATTTTCAGACCTCAACAATGACCCGCAACGGCGTCATTCGAGCGAACCGCCGATCCTGCTTACGGTTGCGCGGCTGATGAGCGCCGAGCGCGGCGAGTACAAGGGCGTCGATACGGTTATCGAGGCGATGCCCGAGGTGCTGGCTGCATTTCCTGGCGTTCGCTACGTGATCGTCGGTGACGGTGACGATCGCCCGCGTCTCGAAAGACTCGCGCAGCAAACCGGGGTGCAGGATCGCGTGACGTTCACGGGGGCCGTGGATGCCGCGGCGCTGCGCGCATACTACGAGGCGTGCGAAATCTTCGTGATGCCGAGCAGGACCGAGGGCTTCGGCATCGTGTTCCTGGAGGCGATGGCGGTGGGAAAGCCGGTCATCGGTGGCAATCATGGCGGAACGCCCGAGGTCTGGGCCGACGGCTCGGCGGGGTTCCTGGTTGACCATGGCGATGTGCGCGCACTTGCCGGCCGCCTGAAACTTTTGTTGGGCGACTCCGAGCTGCGCGCCCGGATGGGCGCGGCGGGGCGCGCGCTGGTCGCTGAGAACTTCAGTTTCGCGCGCTTCCGCCAGAACTTCGGAGAACTGCTGGTCTAATCCGAAATGTCAAACTCCAGTCCCCCTCTGATTCCACGCCGGGTTTTGCTGGGAGCCCCAAAGCGATGGCAGCCGACGATTTCACCCAATGGGGAGCAGCTAGCCTACCTCGCTCCTGACGATCGGGACGTCCTGCAGATCTGGGTGCGAACGCTGGGAAATAGTGATGATCGATGTGTGAGCCGCGCGCTCCGGCCGGTCTGGTTTTATGCGTGGAGCCGCGATTCGAAGACGGTCTTCTGCTTTCAGGACCAGGACGGCGACGAGAACTGGCATGTACAAGCGATCGACCTGGAGTCGCAGAACGTGCGCGACCTGACTCCGTGGCAGGGCGTGCGATGCCAAAACACGATGACCAGCGCGAAGCGGCCCGGCGAGATTCTAGCTGTGCTCAACGTCCGCGACCGCAAGCTGATGGACGTGTGGCGGATCGACCTGCGAACGGGTGCGGCGACGCTCGAAGTGGAAAATCCCGGGGACGTTGAACGGTGGGTGGCCGACGATGACCTCGTGGTGCGCGCCGCGCGGGTCCGCACCGCCGATGATGGTTTCGAAGTGCGCGTGCGCATCGATTACGCATCGCCGTGGCGGACGCTTCTGAGCACCGCGCCCGATGGATGGGTACTTCCGCTGGGCTTCAGCCAGGATGGGCGCGACCTCTTCCTCCTTTCGTCGCTCGGAAGCGACACCATCCGAGTGGTCGCACGCGAGATCGAGTCGGGCGATGAGAGTGTAATCGCCGCGATGGACGGCTTTGATGCTGATCGGGTGATGATCCATCCGACTCGGCGGGTGATCGAGGCGGTGTCGTTCGAACCCGGACGACGGCAATGGAGCGTGATCGATCCCGGCATCGCGGCGGACTTCGAGGCGATCCGCAGCCTCGATAACGGCGACTTCCGCATCGTGAGCCGCGACTCTGATGACCGCAAGTGGATCGTTGAGTTCCAGAGCGCTCACCGTTCAAGCCGGTACTTCCTGTGGGACCGCGCCGCGAGGAAGGCGGACTTTCTGTTCAGCGATCGACCCGAGCTCGACCAGGTTCAACTCGCCGAGGTCCGCCCGATCAAATATCGCGCGCGCGACGGGATTGAAGTGCATGGCTACCTGGCGTTGCCGGCAAGGCTCCAGCCGCTAAATCTACCGCTCGTACTCAATGTCCACGGCGGGCCGTGGCTGCGCGATTACTGGACGCTCGACATGTGGACACAGCTTCTTGCTAATCGCGGCTACGCGGTGCTTCAGCCAAACTTTCGCGGTTCGATGGGCTACGGGATGAAGCATCTCCACGCAGGAGATCGGCAGTGGGGCCTCGCGATGCAGGACGACCTGACCGATGCGGTGATGTGGGCAGTCGAGGAGGGCATCGCCGACCGCGAGCGGGTTGCGATCATCGGGCTTTCATACGGAGGCTATGCGGCGGTTGCGGGTGCGGCCTTCACGCCCGACCTCTACAAGTGCGCGATCGACCTGTGCGGCTCATGCAATCTGTTCACGATGATCAGATCGTTTCCGTCCCATATTGCAATGCGCGCCCTGTGGAATGCGCGGGTGGGAAATCCCGACGACCCGGCAGATAAGGAGTTGTTGACGGATGCGTCACCCATATTCGCGGCGGATAGAATCCGGATTCCGCTTCTGATCGCGCTAGGCGCCAACGACTCGCGCGTCAAGCAGTCCGAAGCCGAAGAGATCGTGGCGGCGATCGAGAAGAACGAAGGGTCTGCGATATACGTGCTCTATCCGGATGAGGGCCATGGGCTAGTGCGACCGGAGAACAATCAAGATTTTATGGCGCGCGCCGAGCGCTTTCTCGCTGAGCATCTCGGTGGACGATATGAATCTGTAGAGGGCGAGCGAATTCCAGGTTCGTCCGCAACCGTAAGAACGATCGGATACTAATGGACGGCGGCTACCGCGTTGCGTGCCTGGTCAGTCATCCGATCCAGTACCAGGCGCCGCTGTTTCGTTATCTCGCGGCGCGTCCCGGAATCGGGCTGACAGTTTTTTTCCTCAGTGATTTGTCGGTGCACGCCTATCGCGATTCGGGCTTTGGCCTGGACGTGAAATGGGACCTGCCGCTGCTCGACGGCTACCAGCATGAGTTCCTGCCGCGCATCGGCTCCGGCAGCGGACTGTCGTTCTGGCGCCCGTGGACCTTCGGGCTTCGCGCGCGGCTGCGGCGCGGGCAATTCGATGCGCTGTGGGTTCACGGCTATGCGCATCGGGGATGCCTGGCGGGAATTGCCGCGGCGAAATCGCTGAACATCCCGGTGCTGCTCCGCGGGGAGTCCAATCTGCTGAGCGAAACCGACGACGCGCTGAAGCTGGGCGTCAAGCGTATCGCGATGCCCGCGTTGCTGCGAACAATTGACGGCGTCCTCGCGATCGGGCAACTCAATCGCGACTACTATCTTCGTTACGGTGTCGGCGGCCAGCGAATTTTCCCGATGCCTTACGCTGTCGACAACGAATTTTTCCGAACCGCTGCGGAGCGCGCGCGACCGCATCGCGAACGGCTGCGCGGGGAGCTTGGGTTGAAGCCGGGACGGGCGGTAATTCTGTTCGCATCGAAGATGCAGCCGCACAAGCGCGCCGGCGATTTGCTCGAGGCTTATGCGCGCCTGTCGCCCGACGGAGTTGCGGAACCTGAGTCGTACCTGGTATTCGCCGGCGACGGCGAAGAGCGGGCCAATCTGGAACGCCGCGCACGCGAGCTGAAGTGGGACTCGATCCGTTTCATCGGGTTTCGCAATCAATCCGAACTCCCGCCGCTCTACGATCTGTGCGACGTGTTCGTTCTGCCGTCTGATCGCGAGCCGTGGGGCCTGGTGGTCAACGAAGCGATGAACGCAGGTAAGCCGGTGATAGTTAGCGATCGCGTCGGCGCCGGGCCGGATTTGATCGACGACGGCGTGAACGGATTTGTATATCCGGCACGCGACGTCGCCGCGCTGGCGGCCCGCCTGCGCCAGCTTATAGACAGCACCGAGCATCGCATCGCGATGGGCGCACGCGCGCTCGAAAGGATCGCGCGACTTGATTTTGCCGCAGACCGAGACGGCTTGTTAGCGGCGCTCGATTCTATTGTCGGCAAAAAGGCGCGCGCCGCCGCCTGACACAGTATCTATCGATCGGATGAGCCTGTAGTTTGATAGCTTGCAAAAAATAGGACGAGCGGCGACATATGCGGCGATCGCCGTAGTTCTGATGATGGTTTCGGTTAGTGATGCCGGCGGCCCCGATACTTGGGCCACTCGCACCTCAGACCCGAGCCCCCCGAACGGTGTCACCAGCGGCGAGATCAACGGGATCATCTACCTGTATGGCTATGTCGACACCGGAGTCGACATGGGTCACGGTGTCCTGGGCATCTACAACCCGGCCACAGATTCATGGACGACCGGCGCATCGCCCGGCGTCGCTCGCGTAGACCCCAACATCGGCGTCATCAATGGCAAGATGTACGTGGTCGGCGGCTGCATCACCTCGGATTGCAGAATCGGCGTCACGAGTGCGCTCGAAATCTACGATCCCGTTGGCAACTCGTGGTTGAATGGTGCGCCGATGCCGACCGCGCGCTACGGAGCCGCGTCTGGTGTAATCGCGGGCAAGCTGTATGTCAGCGGCGGAGACACGGCATGTCCGCCATGCGTGAACACCGATGTTACCGAAATTTACGACCCGACCATGAACGCATGGACGACCGGCGCGTCGATCCCACTCTCATTCGACAACATGACCGGCGCCGTCGCCGGTGGACTGCTCTATGCGATTGGCGGCTACGAACAGGGGATCAGCGCCGCGGTCAGTAATGTGCAGGTCTATGACCCCGTCGCCAACAGTTGGTCCACAGGTTCGGCGATGCCGACCGCGCGGCAAGGGGCGATCGCGGGAATCATCAATGGCGACATCTATGTGGTCGGGGGATCCAGCACCGCCGCTCTGGCGACCAACGAAAGTTACGACCCGTCGACCGATATGTGGACCGAGCGCACCTCGGTGCCCACACTGCGGAGCGGGATAGCTGGCAGCGTCGTCAACTCGAACCTGTATGCTATCGACGGGACCGTGAGCGGGGTCCCCGTCGGTACGAACGAGGAGTACACGGCGCCCACGGCCTCGGCGACCCGCACTCCGACGCCGACCGCAACCGCTACTCCCACGAGCACTGCGACGCCGACCGCAAGCATCACAGCAACCCCAACTGCATCCGCGACGGCCACTGTCACCGCCACGCTAACAGCTACGCCAACGGCCACTGTCACTGCCACGCTAACAGCTACGGCCACGGCCACTGTCACCGCCACGCCAACAGCTACCGCGACGGCTTCCTCGACGGCGACAGCCACTGCCACAGCGTCGGCTACCGCAACCGCCACACCGACGGCGACGTCAACCCCGGTGCATGCCACGCTCAAGGCTGCGCCGAAGTCGCTAAAATTCGGCAGCGAGTTCGTTGGCGTGATGAGCAAGCCGAAGAACCTCGTGCTCAGCAACCTGAAGAACATCAAGTTGAACGCGCCTATCACGATTTTCTCGATCCAGCCCAGCACGAAGGAGTTTGCAGCCTCGCAGAATTGCCTGGGTCAACTCGCCGCGGGCGCCACATGCGATGTCGCGGTGACTTTCACTCCGGCCGGTATCGGCCATCGCAAAGCGAAGCTGGTTATCGCAAGCAATGCGATCAATCGGTCGCTGTCGGTGCCGCTTAAGGGCATCGGCAAGGGCGTTCGTGGAGCGACGGCGACGCCTACTGCGACGATGACGCCGACTGCGACTCCGACTCACACCGGCTCGCCGACTCCGACTGCAACCGCTACTGCGAGCGTATCGGCGACACCGACTTTCACTGCAACGCCAACGGGCACGGGCACTGCGAAGACTCCGACCGCGACTCCGACTCGAACCACCACCATCACCGCGACTCCAACTCGCACCGCTACCGCGACCCGCACCGTAACGCCAACGCCCACCGCGACTCCGACTCCAGTGTCGATTGGAGTGGGCGGTTGCAACGTCAGCTACGTGAGCGGCGGTGCGGAGTGCTCGGCTTCCGGCCCGCCGGGCATCGACCTTTGCACCGGCAGCACCACGGTCAACATCAAGTGCAAGGTTACCACCGGCTCGGTTGTGGTGACTTTTGGAAGCGATTCCGACTTTATTGTTTGCAATGCGACGGTGCCCGCGGGAAGTACTCCGGGACTGATTCCGGTTCCATGCACTGCCCAACCAATCGTTCAGGGCGATTGCCCGCCGGGAGACTCGATCGTGGTTGGCGACGACAATACTGTCACGCTCGGACAGGGCACCGTGCCGTTTATGTGGACCTGCGATCCGGGCGCCTGAAACCAATAATCCGCCATCAATGGATGCGACGCGGAAAACGATCTCGGCAATAGTTCCGGTCTTCAACGGAGAGGCTACGATTGCCGCTGCGATCGACAGCGCGCTCGCGCAGAAGTTCGACGGCGCACTCGAGGTGATCGTCGTCAATGACGGTTCGACCGATGCGACCTCGAGCGTGCTCGATGCGTATCGCGGGCGCGTGACCGTGCTCGATCGCGTCAATGGCGGTCCGGCCGCCGCGCGCAACGCGGGAGTGCGCGCGTCGCACGCCGAGTACCTCGCGTTCCTGGACGCCGATGACATCTGGATGCCCGGCAAGCTCGAGAAGACATTGGCAGCGCTCGACAGCGACAGTGGCGCCGCGATGGTCTATACGAACGCATCGATGATGGCTGCCAACGGCGAAATGCTTGGCGTCACCTATACTCCCGAAAATGAAAGGCGCGCGCCCGCGATGGAGGACATGCTGTCGGGGCTCTGGAATATTTTGCCCAGCACCGCCGTGATGAAGCGCGCGACCTTCGACGCGATCGGCGGATTCCACGAAGAATTCGCAACCGGGCATCCGCAATGGGAAGACAGCTACTTCATGCTCGTCGCGCGCGAGCATGGCCGCTTCGTGTATCTCGATGAGCCTACCGTCTTCTACCGGGTGGCAGGTTCGGTGGCGGATAGCCTGAAGCGGCGCCGCGTGTGGAAGAATGAATCGAAGAATCCCGAAACGTCGCGCGTCGATCGTTACGTGCGCAATTCGGAATTGATCCAGCGCTTGGTGCGCGATCGGTTCGGCAATCGCGCGGTACAACTGCTCGCTGCGATACGCCGCGCAACCGCCGGCTTGCTGGTCAGCGTCGGACTGACTGCGATGCTTGAATACGATCGAATCTTCGCGCGGCGCTGTTACCGGCTCGCGCTGCATTACGATCCCGTCAACCCGAAGACCTACGTGCGTATCGCATGGACTTACCTGCCGGAGCGCATCGCGCGCACAATATCGGCACTGTTGCCCCCTAGAATTCAGCGTGCGGTCTCGGGTCCCGCGCATGCTTGAGCAGCGCGCGACAACGGGGCGCGGCCTTAATACTGAAAAAAAAGTGTCGGTCGTGATTCCCGCCTACAACGCCGAGGCAACCATTGCCGAGACGCTGGAGAGTGTGTTCGCGCAGCGCTTCGACCGCGGGTTCGAAGTGATTGTCGTAAACGATGGGTCTACCGACGGCACGCGCGCGATGCTCGAAAAATTCGACGATCGGATTCGCATAATCGAGCAGCCGAGACGGGGCGTGTCTGCGGCGCGCAACGCCGGTATCCGGGCGGCGGCAGGAGAATATATCGCGCTGCTCGACGCCGACGACGCCTGGACCGAGGACAAGCTCGAGAAGACGATTGCGGCGCTCGAGAAAAACCCGGCGTGCGTGGCGGCATTCTCGGATGCGACCATAGTGGAAAGCCCGGGTCGGCTCCTTGCGCCGAACTATGTCGACACCGCGCACTATCATTCGCCGACGCTCGACGAGTTGCTCAATCCGAGGTCGTGGCCGATTCTGCCCAGCTCGATAGTGGTGCGGCGGGAGACGATGCTCGAGATTGGGGGCTTTCCCGAGGAGTTTGCGGCGAGCGACTATTTCGGGGAAGACACATTTGCGTTCATCCTGATGCGCGAGCGCGGCGAGATGGTCTTTGTGCCCGAGCAATTGGTGCGGTACCGGATGCCGGAGTGGGAGGAACGGCTGACCAAGCGAATTGGACCGCTCAATTTCGACGGTGCCAGCGAATCACGCGGCCGAATTGAAGATCCCAACGCGTACTTCAGAGGAAACCGCGTCTTTGCGAAGCTTATGCGCGATCGATTCGGCGCTCGCGGGCGCGAACTGGCGGACGCCAAAGTCGACGAAGCAGCGCGCGAGCTGGTGATGATGGGAATGATTGCGATGCACGGGGGCAATCGCTGGTACGCGCGGCGCTGTTACCGCGCGTCGATTGGTCATCGCCCGCTGTGGTTGAAGACCTGGTTCCGGCTCGGGTGGGCGATGCTTCCGGACGGCGTTTCGCGGCGGCTCTCACCGATGCTTTCGCCGGGGCTGCATCGCAGTCTTTCAGGTCCGCCGTTCCTGGAGTCCGCGCGCGACAACGGAGCGCGGCCTTAATACTGAAAAACATGAAAGTCTCGGTCGTGATTCCCACGTTTAACGTCGAAGGCACTATTGCCGAGACGCTGGACAGCGTGTTTGCGCAGCGCTTCGACGGCAGTTTCGAGGTGATTGTCGTCAACGACGGCTCGACCGATGGCACGTCCGGAGTGCTCGCAAAGTTCGGCGATCGGATTCGCGTGATCGAGCAGCCGAACCGGGGGATCGCTGCGGCACGAAACGCCGGTATTTGGGCGGCGACGGGCGAATATGTCGCGCTGCTGGACGGCGACGATACCTGGACCGACGGGATGCTTCAGAAGACGGTGCCAGTGCTCGATAGAAATCCGGCATGCGCGGCGGTCTTTGGGGACGGGATGCTGGTGGATCTCGCCGGCAGGATCGTCTCGCCACACTACGTCGAGCCCGGATTCGATCACTCGCCGACGCTTGACGAAATGCTCGCGGACGCGTGGCCGATACTGGTCGGCGCGATCCTGATACGGCGCGAGACACTACTCGCAACCGGAGGCTTTTCCGAGGAATTCGACGCGGGCGCCTACGGAGGCGAGGACACGTTCGCGTTCATCCTGATACGCGAGCACGGTGAAATCGTATATGTGCCGGAGACGCTGATGCGCTACCGGCGGCCGGACTTCAGGCAAAGGGCTGCCAAGCGTGTCGCCGCGCTCGAGCGAGACGGGAAATCGCGCGGCGGCGCCCTTGATCCGGAAATCTACTTTGCAGGGCACCGAGTCTTTGAGCGCGTCATGCGCGAACGATTCGGCGCTCGCGGCAACATGCTCGTAGAGGATTCGATTGACAGGAAGGCGCGCGAGCTGGTGACCCTCGGCATGATGGCGATGCATGAGGGCAATCGCGGGCTCGCGCGGCGATGTTACCGGAGCGCGATTCGCAATCGGCCGGCAACAATGAAGACGTACTTTCGGCTGCTGTGGGCGATGTTGCCGGAGGGCCTCGCGCGAGTACTGTCCCCGATGCTTTCATCGCGGCTCCGGCAGAGCGTGTCAGGTCCGCCAGCCCTGGAGCAGCGGCCGCTATGAAAGTGTCGGTCGTAATACCCGTGTACAATTGCGAACGGACGATAGCCGCCTCGGTTGAAAGCGCGCTGGCCCAGCGGTTCGGCGGCGAATTCGAGGTGATCGTCGTCAACGATGGATCGACCGACGGCACGCGCCCGGCACTCGAAAAATTTGGGCCTCGGATCCGCGTCATCGATCAGGAGAACGCGGGCGTCGCGTCGGCGCGCAACGCGGGAATTCGGGCGGCCGCGGGAGAATACATCGCGCTGCTCGACGCCGACGATACGTGGATGGAAGACAAGCTCGCGAAGACGGTCCCGGTGCTCGAGCAGAATCCGGCGTGCGTGTCGGTGTTCTCGGACGCGGTGCAGGTCGATGGAGCGGGAAACATGGTCGTTCCGTATTTCGTCCCGCCGCATCAGGCGCATTCGCCGACGCTGGATGAAACGCTCGAACAGTGCTGGATGATTCAACCGAGCGCGACGGTGACGCGGAGGGCGACTCTGATCGCGACCGGAGGATTTCCGGAAGAATTCGGCCGTCGCGCATACGGCGGCGAAGATACCTATGCGTTTCTCCTCGTGCGCGAGCGCGGAGAGATACACTTCGTTCCGGAAAAACTGGTGCGCTATCGGCTCTCGGAATTCAATGAGAACTACGCCAAGCGGGTCAGATCGGGCGACAAAAGCCCTGAACAGATGTTTGGCGGCTATCTGATATTCGCGCGAATGGTACGCGATCGTTACGGCGCGCGCGGCCGGCCGCTGGTCCGCCTCGCGACCGACACAGTAGGAAGCGGATTGGTGAGCTTGGGCCTGATGGCGATGCACGAGGGCGATCGCGCGCTGGCCCGCCAATATTACCGCGAGTCGCTTCGCTATCGGCCGCTGGACCTGAAGACTTACGTGCGGATGTCGTGGGCGGTGTTGCCGGTCGGAATTGCGGACAAGTTCATCGGATTCCTGACCCCGCGGATGCGGCGCAGCCTGTCGGGTCCACCGTTCCACGTTTTGCATAACCGTCCGAACTGAACTGGAATCCATGAACCTCCTCGAACGAGCCGCCATCGCAATGCGTCACGCACCCGCGTTGGAACGCGCGGACTGGCTGTGGGATGGAATCCGCCCGGCCTACGATCGCGTGCTTTCGACAGTCACGCGAACCCGCGGCGTCGAGCGGGTGATCAACGGCACCGACCGGTTCCGGCTGAGCGCGCGGTCCCGCTGGTTCATCGCGGAAGAATACGAACCAAAGGTGTGGAATCGCGTGATGCGCGAAGTCAGGGCGGGCGGCCGCGTCGTGGAAGTTGGCGCCAGCATCGGGCTCTACGCGCTGGCGTTCGCGGGACGCGTCGGTGTTGCCGGCCATGTCACGGCGTTCGAACCCGACCCGGAGAGCGCATCGGCTCTGGAAGCCAACATCGCCGTAAATGGCTGGCAGGAGCGAGTAACCCTGATCAGATCCGCGGTTGGCATGATCAGCGGGCAAGTCCGCTTTGCCGCCGCACGCGGACTGGAATCGCGAATCGAGACGCGCTCGGAGATTCGCGATGGGGTCATCACGGTGCCGATGACTACCCTGGACGACGCGCTGGCCGGCGATCGAATCGATCTGATCAAAATCGACGTCGAAGGTTTCGAGCAGCAGGTTCTCCAGGGCGCCCGCAGAATTCTGACTGACCAGAGTCGGCGTCCCAAAGCGATCCTGGTGGAGGTGCATCCTTTCGCGTGGCCGGACTCCGGTACGACCAGCACGAGTTTTCTCGGTCTGTTGGACGAGCTCGGCTTCAGGGTCGAGGACATGCACGGCGCCGCGGTTTCGAGCATCGATGAGTACGGGCACATCATTGCAATCGCACAGTAATGCCGGCCGCTCGGCGGCAATCGCTCCCACCGCGACGGAGTGTCCGCGCGTGCTCGTCGTGATGTACAGCAATCCGAATTTTCATCCACCCACCATCAACGGCGTTCGAATCATGAGCGAGTTATTTTCAGTGAAAATAGTGTGCCGCAACGACGCCGGGCCTGCTGCGGATTGGCCGCCTGCGGTCGCGATCGAAAGAGTCGGCGAACTTATGACGGCGGACGAGAGTTTTCGTGCGGGCGCCTGGCGCAAACTGTCGTGGTATCGAACATTTGTGCGCCGGGTCGTCGCTGCGATCGCGGAAACCACGCCTGCGCTACTCTACGCTTACGACCCGATTGCTTTTGCGGCGTCGATCGAAGCGATCGGTAAGGCGCGGGCTGAAATTCCGGTGGTGTTTCATTGTCTGGATAACCCCGAACTCGATCGCGAGCGAAAGGCGTCGCTCCAGTACTGGATTTTCCGCTATGCGTTGCGTCACACGCGCGACGCCGCATTCACGATTTTCCCCTCGAAGTATCGCGCGCCACTCTGGCTGGATCCGGCCCACGATCAGCGCGCTGCCATGATCGTCCCCAACGGCAGTGCGCGCGAATTCTATCCGTCCCGCAAGGACTGGAACGCTCTGGCGCGAGCGCGGTGGGAATCACCACGCCTCCTGTACCTGGGCGTAATGGGCCCCGACAACGGGCAACCTCAGGCGGTGCGGGCGCTGGCTGCTCTTCATCCCGGGGTCAAACTCGAGGTGGTGGGCTTCAGCACAGCTGCTTTTCGACATGAACTGGGCGAACTGGCCGCTTCGCTTTCGCTTCAATCCCGCGTGAGCATCGTTGATTGGGTGCCGAATGCCGAGCGCGTCCGGCGCGCCGAGCAGGCTGCGGTGGGGCTGGTGCTCTATCGCATGGTGAACACGAACTGGGAGTATTCGGGACCGTCGCCCAACAAGCTGTTCGAGTATGCGGCATGGGGATTGCCGGTGGTCGTGCCCGATCGCAAAAGTTTCCGCGAATTTTTTGCTGACGACGAATGGGTCACCTATGCCGATCCTGATGATCCCGCGTCAATCGCACGCGCCATACAGTTTATCCTGGCCGATCGCGATCGCTTTATCGCGATGAGTCTCGCCGCACGCGCCGCCCACGAAACCAAGTACAACTACGAGCGCCTCTTCGCTCCAGTGCTCGACAAAATCTGTAGCCTCGCCGGCATTGCGCGCGACGCATGAAAGTCACAGTCGCCAGCGCCGGTCCGTTTCACGCATTCGACCTTGCCCGCCAGATGAATCGGCTGGGTCATCTCGAACAACTCTACACGGCGTATCCGTCGTGGAGGGTCGAGGGACTGCCGAAAGAAAAAGTGAACAGCTTTCCGTGGCTGATGGCGCCGGCGATGCTCGCGAACCGGTTCGGCTTCAACCGGGTGCGCGACGGCATCAGCGTGCCGATCGTGGAGACCTTCGACCGCTGGATGGCGGAACGTCTTGCGCCGTGCGACGCGTTCCATTGCTTATCGAGCTTTGGCTTGCAGAGCCATCGAGCGGCGAGCTCGAAGTACGGCGCGCTCACGGTATGCGATCGCGGCTCGACCCATATCGAATATCAGGACCAAATCCTGCGCGACGAATTCGCCCGATTCGGCGCAACGTTCGGGGGCATCGATTCGCGGCTGGTCGAACGCGAACTCGAAGAATACGCCTCGTGCGATCTAATCTTCGTGCCGTCGTCATTCGCGATGCGCACGTTTGCCGACCGCGGCGTGCCGCGGGAAAAGCTGCGAGTGAATCCTTACGGGGTCGACCTCGCGATGTTCCATCGCGAACCGAAAAGCGATCGAACGTTCCGCGTCTTGTTCGTCGGCACGGTCTCGCTGAGAAAGGGATTGCCCTATCTGTTCGAAGCTATCGAAAGCCTCGGGCGCTCCGACATAGAGCTATGCGTGGTCGGAGCGCTCGAGGCTGAAATGCGTCCGATCATGGCGAAGTACGAGGGCCGGTTCCGCTACCTAGGAGCCGTCGCGCGCGGCGAGTTGTATAAGCATTACAGTCAAGCGTCGGTCCTGGTGCTGCCGTCGATCGAGGAAGGACTTGCGCTGGTGCAGGCGCAGGCGATGGCGTGCGGCGTGCCGGTGATCGCGACCGAAAACACCGGCGCCGCGGATTTGTTCACCGACGGAGTCGAAGGATTCATCGTGCCGATTCGCGACGCTCGTGCGATTGGTGAGAAGATTCTCACCCTGTACGAGAATCCCGCGATGCGAGACCAGATGGGCGAAGCGGCGCTGGTGCGCGTCAGAAAGATCGGCGGATGGGACGACTACGGCGATCGCGCCGCAGAGTATTATCGCGAGGCGCTCGCGATGCGAGCGGGCGGAGCCAATGCGGATTCTCTACGCTGAAACTACCGCGTACGCGCCGTCCAGCGCTCACTTCCTGGAGGCTCTGGAAGCCAGCGCGGCGCGCGGCCAGCATGAGTTCCGATTTCTCGACGAGGCCCGCTTTATCAAGAGTTCACGCTCGATTACCGAGCGAATTGCGGATCGCATCGCGGGCCGGCCGCTGAGCGGCTATCAACAATTGAATCGCGCGCTGGTCGAGAACGCGGCGGCGTTCTCACCCGAGATGATTTTGATCGGCAAGGGCCGGTGGTTTACTCCGGCGGCGCTCGAAGCGGCGAAAAAAGCCAGCGGCGCGATACTGGTGAACTGGGCAACCGATGATCCGTTCAACCGCGCCGACAACTCGCGCGGGCTGGTCAGCTCGATCCCACTGTACGATCTGTACGTGTGCACGAAGAAAGAAATTATGGCCGATGTGCGGCGCGCCGGATGTGCGAACGTCGAGTATGTGCGATTCGCATACAAGCCGGAGGTCCATTTTCCGGAGACGCCGGCGACTGACGAAGAGCGCGAGCGATTCGCGTGCGGCGTGATGTTCGCCGGCGGATGCGACGCGCATCGCATCGCGTACTTCGAGGCCCTGATTCGTGCGATGCCCGATCTGAAGCTTCATTTGTATGGGAGCTACTGGGAGCGCGCGCGTGCGCTGCGTCCATACGCGCGGGGACTCGCGATGGCGCGGGACTATCGGCTCGCGGTTGCCAGCGCAAAGATCGCGGTGAACCTGGTGCGGCGCGCGAATCGCGACGATCACGTGATGCGCACGTTTGAAATTCCGGCGTGCGGCGGGTTCATGCTCACGGAGAGATCCGCCGCGCACAACGAATTATTTTCCGAGGACCACGAAGCTGCGTTTTTCACCACGCCCGACGAGTTCGTCGCCAAGGTCCGCACCTGGCTTGCGCGCGATGAAGACAGGGCCAGGATTGCCGCAGCGGCTCATCGCAAAATCACCCAGGGAAGACACACCTACGGCGATCGTCTCGAGGAAATCATCCAGGCTGCGCTGTCGGTGAAGGGATTGCACCGGCGCGCTGTTGCCGGATTGTTATGCTAACTTGCCGTCATGACTGTTAAATCACGAACGACCCTCGCCGCGATGCGTATGGCGTTCTGGTCGTTGGTGGTCGTCCGGGACGTTCGGGGTCTGTTTGCGCCGTCCAGGCGCATCGGCGGAAGGCTCAGCGATGTTAACATCGAACCCACCAACCTCTGCAACGCGGACTGCGTATTTTGCGGATATCAGTTTCAGGAACGTCCGCATGTTGCGATGGAGACTGCGCTCGGCGCGAGAATCATCTCGGCAGCCAAACAAGCCGGCGTGACGAGGTTGGGTCTGACGCCGATAGTCGGCGAGCCGCTGGTCCACCGAAATCTCGAAGATTTTATCCGGTTCGCCCGTGCCGAGCCGAATCCGTTGAAGGTGGGATTGATCACCAATGGAATTTTGCTGACCCCCGCGCGCTACCGATCTTTGGTTGATGCGGGCATCAACTCCATCGATATTTCGATGACCTATCCGGACGATGAGGAGTATCGCCGAATTTATCGCAGCCCGAAGCTTAAAACCGTCGTTGCTAACATCGAGGGCATCCTCTCAACTTACCAACGCACGGATTGCGATGTGACCCTGGCGTTGCGAACCAGCCGCATAAAAAATTGGGACGCTCATCCGATGGTTGCGCGGGCGAGAGAGAAAGGCTGGAAGGTCACTCGAAATCAGCAATTTGATGATTGGTCCGGGAGAGTCGGCGCGCTTTTGGAGGCCGAAGGTCTGATCGTACGACCGAATCGTCCCAAAATTCTGCCCTGCACCATGACGAATTCAGGTCCGCATTTCCTGTCGGACGGCCGGGCCACTGCTTGTGGATGTCGTGATCTGGACGGCAAAAGCGAACTTGCGCTTTCACCTGACGATTTGATTTCGGATATGCGCGCAGTGTATGAGACCGGAGCAGTCACGGGTCTGCGACAGCGATTCCGTGACGGCAAAGCGCCCGAGATTTGTGTTTCGTGCCGTCATTACAACGCAGCCTATGAAGGCGAGGCGCTGGGGACGCGCTTGCGGCAATTGATCGCCGATGCGAGGACCAGCCTGAGTCGTTGAATACAGCTGAACAGTTCGAATCGGCAGCGCAGCATTCGAGTGACGACTGGTATGCGCTGGTGAGCACACCGAGGCCGGGGTCTTCGAGCCTCGGCCAGGCGATGAAGCTGGCCGCATCGGTCGCGGTCGCGTTGATCGCGTTGAACCTGTTTGCCCCCGGTTCTCCGACGCTCCTCGAGCGAGCATTTGCGTCCGCGATTCTGGCATCGCTCGCGCTACCGGTTTGGCTGTGGATGTCCGGCGCGGATCGAAGCATCCCGTTTATGCCGTTCCTGACGATGGTATTTGCCTACTACTTCGCGCTGCCGCTCTTCCTGCTGAGGAAATTTGCGGTCGGAATGTTCAAACCGCCTGTCCCCACACACTACATCGAGCTCGCGCTTGGATACTCACTGCTGGGTCTCTACTGCATGTTCGCTGGCTACTATGGACCGGCGAAATGGCTATTCGCGCCGATACTACCTCGATTCAAAATGCAATGGCGCGACCCGCGAGTAGTAAAGCTGGTCGCGCTGATTCTGGGATTCGGCGGATTGTTCATATCGTCGTCGCACGTGCTGTCGTTTCTGCCGGAGACCCTCGAACAGATCGGAGTATTCGCCGCTGACCTCTCGATGGTTGGAATATGCATACTGGTCGCCCTTCAGCTGACCGGGAGACTGAATTGGATCACAGCGGCCTGCCTTTGGGGATTTCTCATTCCGGTCAGAATCGGTGTCGGACTGGAGACCGGCTCGGCCGCCACCGGACTGATAGTCGGCGTGGCAGTCGCGATGACATTCGCATCAGTGCGCCGATCGATCCCGTGGAAGATGATGGCGCTTGGCACAATCGCATTTTTTATCTTGCGACCCGCGGAGTTGCCGTATCGCGCCGCGACCTGGGGCGGGAGATATTCGGATGCAGGTGTAATCGAGAAAGCGCGGATGTTCGGAGATATTGTTTACCGCATCACGGTCGGCGGTGCGGTGCGGCCGGCAGCACTGATCGAAATGGCGAGCCTGCGCCTCGCGCAATTCACACTGTTCGGAGAAATAATCGCAGACACGCCGGCCATCGTGCCATTTTGGGCAGGCGGTTCCTATTACCCGATCTTGTTCAAACCGATTCCGCGAGTGATTTTGCCAGATAAGCCGGAGGAGGCTACCGGACAAACATTTGGCCATCGTTACGGAGTGATCTCTGTCGAGAACACCGGCACATCAATTAACCTGCCGCAGATAGTCGAGTTGTATGCGAATTGGGGGCTCACCGGAGTGATCGTGGGGATGTTCCTGTACGGGCTGATCTACAGAATTCTGATCGAAATGTACGTTCATCCGGGAATGGGACTTGGAGCTTTGGTGGGCGGTGTTTACGTCTTGTCGAGGATGCTTGATGTTGGATCCGCCGCCTCGATGAGCTTGGGATTGATCCCATGGAGCATCATCTTCATCGCAATCATTCACATGGTGATGGAAGCAGCGGAGATTAGTGCGATGGCGCCGCGCCGCGGTGTCTCCGAAAAACTAGTCCGTCACGCATGATAGCGACGCGCGTCAACCTGCCGAGCTTCGATGCGGAGGCGACACTCTACTGCAGACCTCGGGCCGAGCCCGCGTCGAGAATCACTTCGCCGCCGGCGTCGCGCGCAGGATGAGGATGATTTCTTCAAAAGAGGAGGCGAGCGCTCTGCATGTCCTTCACGTAACTCCGTGCTTCGCGCCGGCATGGGTGTATGGCGGCCTGCCCGAGTCGGCGTATCAGTTCGCGCGGCATCTGGCACGTGCAGGAGCCTCGGTCCGTGTGCTGACGACGGATGCCAACGGATGGGGAAAGCGGCTGGACCCGGCGGCGATCGCAGAATACGCGCATCGCGACTGGGTCGAAGTGCGGTACTGCGCGCGGGTCGCGCGCCAGTCGGTGTCAGTCGAACTTCTCGGTGCATTGGCGGATCAGATGCGATGGGCCGACGTGGTTCATCTGCACGCGGCGTATTCGTTTCCGACTATCCCGACTTTGCTCACTGCGCGGCTGCTGAAGCGGCCGGTCATATGGACTCCGCATGGCGCGTTTCAGCGCTGGAGCGGTTCGCGCCGGGTGGGGCTCAAGTCATTGTGGGAGAAGGTCTGTATCGCGGTTGCTTCGCGCGAGCTGGTTTTTCATGCGACTTCGACGGAAGAAGTTGAGGAGACCCGTGCGCGATTTCCGCGCGGCACAATCGAGCAGATTCCGAATGGCGTCGAGATTCCGCTAACCCGCAATCGCGAGCCACGCAGTGCGCGGCTCCGGCTAGGATTTGTCGGGCGGCTCGATCCGAAAAAGGGAATCGAGAATCTGCTCGCCGCTTGCCGCATTCTGAAGGAGCGGAGCGGACCGGATTTTTCGCTGACGATCGCAGGTTCCGGTTCGACTGAGTACGAGGCGCACCTTCGCCGCGAGATCGACAGGCTGGAGCTGAACAAGCGAGGTCGCAATGCTGGGAGATATTCGCGGCGAGGAAAAACGGCGGATGTTCGAGCGGACCGACGTCATCGTGGCGCCGTCGTTCACCGAGAATTTCGCGATCGTCGTAGCCGAGGCACTCGCCCATGGCGCGACAGTGATTGCGAGCACCGGCACTCCATGGGAGGCAGTCGAGCGGGTCGGCTGCGGGCTGTGGGTCAACAACGATCCGGCAAGCCTCGCCGACGCAATCATCAAGATTAATTCGATGCCAATCGCCGCGATGGGTGAGCGCGGGCGTCGCTGGATGACCGCGGATTTTTCGTGGGAAAAATGCGCGTCGGAAATGATGGCGCTTTACAAAAGCATGGCGGCGGAGCACGGCACGCGCAGGCTGGCGACCGCGCACCAGGTGTAACGCTCGGTCATCGGTAATCAATGTTAATCGTCGGAATCAATGCTTATCACGGCGACGCTAGTGCGGCCGCGATTGTGGACGGCAGGCTGGTGGCGGCTGCTGAGGAGGAACGGTTTACTCGCATCAAGCATGCAGCCGGGTTTCCGGCCGAAGCCTTGAGGTACGTGGTGAAGGCGGCGGGCGCCTCGCCTCGCGATATCGATATGATTGCGGTGGCGCGCGATCCGTGGGCGCGAATCATGCGCAAGGCGTGGCACGCGCTGAAAATGCCGATGGTCGCGCGCGATCGGTTGAGCGCGCAATCGCACTTTGCGTCGATTGGCGCGGAGGCGGCGCGCGCTCTGGGAGCGAACGAGGGCTCGATACCGGTGGGACGCGTCGAGCATCACCGCGCGCACCTGGCGAGCTCGTTTTTGGTTTCGCCCTTCGACGAGGCGGCGCTGTTCTCTATCGATGGATTGGGCGACTTCGCCAGCGCGATGTGGGGAGTAGGGCGCGGGGCCACGATTTCGCCGATGGGCGTGGTGACGTTCCCGCATTCGCTTGGAATGTACTACACCGCGCTCACGCAGTACCTCGGATTTCCGAAATACGGCGACGAATACAAGGTGATGGGGCTGGCGTCGTACGGAGAGCCGGAGGTGCTTGACGAGTTTCGCAAAATCGTAATCGCGCCGAATGGCGGCCGGATGGATTTCATGCTTGCGCCGGAATATTTCACCTACCAGAAGTCCGGCGCGGAGATGACCTGGGGCGCCGGCGAACCGACGATCGGAAGGCTGTATTCGAATTTTCTGGTCGAGAGGTTAGGCGCGGTGCGCGATCCGGCGGAGGCTGTGGACAAACGGCATATCGCGATTGCGGCATCGATGCAGCGTCGACTCGAGGAAGTGATAATCGATCGGCTGCGGAGCCTTCAGCGCGCGACCGGACTGAAGAAGCTGTGTCTTGCCGGCGGGGTCGCCTACAACTGCGTCGTCAACGGCAAGATCCTGGAGCAGACCGGCTTCGAGGACATCTATATACAATCGGCGGCGGGCGACGCGGGACTGGCTATCGGCGCGGCGTTCGACCAGTGGCATTCGAGCGGATCGCGCGAGCGCGAATTTGTCATGGAGCATGCGAATTGGGGGCCGGAATTCCGCGACGACGAGATCGCCGGAATACTGAGTTCGCGCGAATCTGAAATAGCCAGTCGGGGCTGCGTGATTCGCAAGATCGAAAATGAAGACGAACTTTGCCGCTCGACTGCGGCGACTATAGCGGAGGGCCTCGTCGTCGGATGGTTCCAGGGGCGAATGGAGTGGGGTCCGCGTGCGCTGGGTAACCGCAGTATCCTGGCCGACCCGCGACGGGTCGAGATGCGCGATATCCTGAATTCGAAAATCAAGCGCCGCGAGATGTTCCGGCCGTTTGCACCGTCGATCCTCGAGGAGTCCGCCGGGGACTACTTCACGCAGTCGTACCCGTCCCCGTTCATGCTGATGGCGTATTCGGTGCGCCCCGAAAAGCGCGCAGCGATTCCGGCCACGACGCATGTCGACGGGACGGGGCGCTTGCAGACGGTGAATGAGCGGCAAAACCCTTTGTATTACAAGCTGATCCGCGAGTTTGGGCGTCAGACGGGAGTACCGGTGTTGCTCAATACTTCGTTTAACGAGAACGAACCGGTGGTCTGCCGTCCGGAAGAGGCGCTCGATTGTTTTCTCAGAACCAAAATGGACCTGTTAGTTATCGGGCAATTCACTGTTCGCCGGAACACTGAAAATCAGCTATCGTCGCCGGTCAGTAACTGAGTATCATCAGTTGCCGGGCGGGGCTTAGTTTTGCGGGGAGGGAAGCCTAGATGAAGAGAGTTCTTGTCACAGGGGCCGGTGGCTTCATTGGCCACCATCTTGTGAATTATCTCAAAAGCAAGAGCTACTGGGTGCGAGGCGCGGATCAGAAACACCCGGAGTATCAGGCGAGCGCAGCGGACGATTTTGCGCTGCTGGACCTGCGCCGTTGGGAAGATTGCCTGAAGGCCACCGACGGTATCGACGAGGTGTACGCGCTGGCCGCGGACATGGGGGGAATGGGGTATATCTCGGCGCATCATGCGGAGATTTTTCGCAACAATTCGTTGATCAACATTCACACGCTGGACGCTGCGCGCGAGAACGGCGCGAAACGCTATCTCTACACTTCGTCGGCATGCGTTTATCCCGAGTACCGGCAGCACGATGCGAATGTCACGCCGCTGAAGGAAAGCGACGCTTACCCGGCGCAGCCCCAGGATGCATACGGCTGGGAGAAGCTGGTGACCGAGAGGTTGTGCACGCACTACCAGGAAGATTTCGGGCTCGAAACGCGCATCGTGCGCTTCCACAATATTTTTGGACCGCTTGGCACCTGGGATGGAGGGCGCGAGAAGGCGCCCGCCGCGTTGTGCCGCAAGGTGTCTCACGCCAAGCATAGCGGCAATCATGAGATCGAGATCTGGGGCGACGGCGAACAGACCCGATCGTTTTGTTACATCGACGATTGTGTGGACGGGATCTACCGGTTGATGCGCTCGGACTACAAGGAGCCGCTCAATCTCGGCCAGGATCGATTAGTGACGGTCAACGAACTCGCCGATATGATCGCCGCAGTGGCGGGGATCAAAATAACCAGAAAGCACGTACCGGGACCTCAAGGAGTGCGCGGCCGCAATTCTGATAACACGCGCTTGCGTGAAGTCCTTGGTTGGGAGCCGCGGATAAGCCTGGAAGAAGGTCTCAAGCAGACTTATCAATGGATCGATCGCCAGGTGCGTGCGGCGGAACGGCGCGGTGCGCCGGTGGCAATTGAGAATCCATCGAGTGCGGGACGCCGAGCGACAGTATAGTAATCGCGCATGGCAGGCGCAGAAAAGCAAAATGCCTTTTCCGCGGCGCCGACCGAGTCGGCACGTGAGTTGGACTTTTACGAGGAAGCTCGCGAAAGCGAACGTCCCGTCGAATCGAAAGTCCTGGTTGGTCGAACCCGGGTATTGTTCCTGAACCGTTCCTTTTGGCCCGACCGCGAAGCGACCGGTCAATTCCTCACCGAACTTTGCGACGACCTTTCGACAGACCATGAAGTTACAATCGTGGCAGGGCCGTCATATCACACCAAGGAGGGGAACCCTGGCGGCTTTCGTTTGTGGTCGCGCGAACGCCGCGGCAAGGTCACAATCATTCGCACCGCGGGCACCAGATTTTCAAAATCAAATCTCGCGGGCCGACTGGTCAATCTGGGCACCTACTACCTGTTGGCGGCGATAGTGGCTTACCGGCTGCCACGGCCGGATGTAATCGTTGCTGAGACCGATCCTCCATTGTTGGGCGCGCTCGCGGCAGTTTTGAAACGACGCTGGCGATGCCGGCTGGTTTACAATGTGCGGGACCTTTATCCCGACGTTGCGGAAGTCACCGGCGGTGTGCACAGCCCATTCCTGCTGGAGATGCTGCGGCGCGGCAACGAATACGCATACGAGCGCGCCGACCTGATCGTGACGCTCGGCCATGATATGGCGCGTCGAATCATGGGAAAAGGCGTCCCGACGGAAAAGGTGGTGGTGATTCCGGATTGGGTGGACTGTGGGCGAATCCGTCCGCTTGAGGGTAGTCAGTTGCGGCGAAGTTTTGGCAACAAGTTCGTCGTTATGTATTCGGGCAACGTAGGACTGACGCAGCAGCTCGAGGCGGTGCTCATGGCAGCCGACCGGCTGCGCGATGATCAGCGAATTTTGTTTGCTATAGTCGGCGAAGGCGCGCGGAAAAAGTGGCTCCAGGACCAGTCGGTCGCGATGGGACTGAACAACGTGAGCTTCATGGGGTATCAGCCGCTGGAGAGGCTTGGCGAGTCGCTGAGTGCCGCCGATCTCCATCTCATTCCGCTGGCGGAGGGTGTGGCTGGATGCCTGGTGCCAAGCAAGATTTATGGAATCCTGGCTGCGGGCCGGCCCTTCATCGCGATGATGGAAGATAGCGCCGAGGTTGCGCAGATCGCGCGCAATGACGCAGTCGGGTTCGTAGTGCGGCCGGGCGACATCGATGCGCTCGTCGCCGCGATTCGCGAAGCGGCTGATGCGCCGGAACATCTCAAGCAGATGGGTTTGCGGGCGCGACGTCTGGCAGAGCTGCGGTTCGATCGGAACAAGGTCACTACCAGGTTCGGCGCGATGCTGGCCGGTGTCGCGACCTGGAATTAACGGGAGAGAAAATGAATCGAGCAAGAAAGCCGGTTCGGATTGTCCCCAAGGGATGGGGCCGCGAAGTATGGATCGCTAATGGCGATCTCTACTGCGGAAAAATCCTGGAAATTCGCAAGGGCAAGAAGTGCTCACTGCACTACCACAAGCTGAAGACTGAATCGTTCTACTTGCGCAGTGGTAAGCTGATCGTGCGGGTCAAAGAGTCGCCGGATAGCGCCACGATCGACGAGTTCGAACTGGTGGCAGGCGAATGCATGGACGTCCCGATCGGATTGGTGCATCAGATGGAAGCGATCGAAGACGCCGAGCTGTTTGAATTTTCGACCCAACACTTTGACAGCGATTCGCATCGGCTGGTGCCCGGCGACTGAATCCGGACGGCGGCAAGGCCAGCAACGGGGCGCGGTAATATGCCGCGCCTTTTTTGTTTGCGTCGATGGGCAGGTTTTTGCCCTCGAACGGACGTGATATATTTTTGCGTTACCGCGCGACGCATAAAACCATGGCACAAGTAGCATTAATCACCGGCGTGACCGGACAGGACGGTTCGTACCTCGCAGAGTTTCTGCTGAATAAGGGATATGAAGTGCACGGCATGGTGCGCCGCACTTCGAGTTTCGCGACGGGCCGAATCGACCATCTGCGCAAAGGCTTCGGTCCGGGCTCGGAAGGTCTGCAACTGCATTACGGCGACCTCGGCGACGGTACCGGGCTGCGGCGAATCATCGAGCAGGTGCGTCCCGACGAGGTTTACAATCTTGCCGCGCAATCGCACGTGCGCATTTCATTCGACCAGCCTGAATACACGGCGGACGTCGTTGGCCTCGGGGCGCTGCGATTGCTCGAGGCGTTGCGCGATCACAACAAACGTCGCGGGCGAGCGTCGAAGCTGTACCAGGCGGGATCGTCGGAGATGTTCGGCAAGATAACCGAGCAGCCGCAGCGCGAGACCACTCCGTTTCATCCGCGGAGTCCTTACGCCTGTGCCAAGGTCTATGCGCACTGGCAGACGGTCAACTATCGCGAAGCGTATGGGCTGTTCGCCTGCAACGGGATTCTTTTCAATCACGAGTCGCCAAGGCGCGGCGAAAATTTCGTGACGCGCAAGATCACGCGCAGCGCGACCCGCATAAAGTTGGGCATTCAGGAGAAGCTGGCACTCGGAAATCTGGACGCGCGACGCGACTGGGGATTTGCCGGCGACTACGTCGAAGCGATGTGGCTGATGCTGCAGCAAGAGCAGCCAGACGACTACGTAATCGCGACCGGCGAGACTCATTCAGTGCAGGAATTTCTCGAAGTGGTGTTCGATCGCCTGAAGCTGAAATGGCAGGATCACGTCGAGATCGAGCAGCGGTTCTTCCGTCCCGCGGAAGTCGATCTGTTGATCGGCGACGCCTCGAAAGCGAAGCGTCAACTCGGTTGGACGCCCAAGGTTAAGTTCGAGAAGCTCGCCGAACTGATGATCGAAGCGGATCTTGAACTTGCCGAACGCGAACTACGCAGCAAGCCACATTAAGGAAAATAGTTAGCTAGCCGGCGGCGCGCTTGATGGCGGCGGCCTCGAACTCGCGCTCGAGGCGCTCGATGTCGGCCGGTGAGAGGCTGAAATATTTGGCCTCGGGATGATGGAAGACGACGGCGCTGACCGCGCTTTCGGGATCCATCATGAAGCCGTCGGTAAGTTGCACGCCGATCGCGTTTTTCTCTACCTCGAGCAGGCGGAACAGCGGCTCCTGATCTTCGAGACGCGGACAAGCGGGATAGCCGAACGAAAAACGCTTGCCATGGTAGTGCGCCTGCACGAGGTCCTTGAGCGAGAGTCCCGGCGGATCGCCGAAGCCCCACATCTGGCGAATCTTCAGGTGCAGCAGCTCGGCGAACGCCTCGGCCCCTTCGAGCGCGAGCACCTGAAGGATGTGCGAGCGCAGGTAATCGCCCTTCTCTTTCCAATCCTCGGCGAGCGCGCGCACGCCCGTGCCGATGGTCGTGACGAACATGCAGAGATAGTCGGTGCGGCCGGAGTCGCGCGACGCGACGTAGTCGGCCAGGCACAAATGCGGCGGGTCGCTCTGGCGGCCGAAGGTGAACGACTCGAGCGTGGTTTTGCCGTCCGGCGAAAAAATCATGACGGTGCGATCGCCGTCGGACTGCACGGGGAAAAATCTGAAAACGGCGTTCGCGGAAATGTCGGCGCGCGCGAGAATTTGTTGCGCGACTTCTTCGACGCGATCGTGAAGCTCGCGCGCTTTGGGGTCGGCGGCCTCGAACGCCTCGACAAAATTCTGGAAGCCGAGATGCTTCGAGTAGAGGTTCTTGGGATTGATGTACTCGAAGATCTCGCCGAGATCGTAGTTGCGGATCACATGAGTCTTCAGGTCGGGCGGCTTCGGAATCTCGACGTCGCGACGCACCGATGAAGTGCGCGGGGTCGCGTCCGCCGGCGCATCGACCACTTTCGGCGCCGCCTCGAGCATCTTTTTGGATTGCTCGGCGAGCACGTGCTTGAGCGATTCGCGCCGCTCGAAGTCCATGATCTGATTGGCGAGATCCAGGCCGTTCATCGCGTCATTGGCGTACGCAACGAGGCCCGGATATTCGGGAGCGATTTTCATGCGCGTGAAGCGGTTCGACAGCGCGGCGCCGCCGACCAGGATCGGACAATCGATCCCCGCGGTCTTCAAGTCCTGCGCCGTCGCGACCATCATCTGCGCCGACTTCACCAGCAACCCCGACAGTCCGATCGCGTCAGGCCCGTGCTCGCGGAACGCCTTGATCAGCTCCTCGGGCGGCACCTTGATCCCGAGATTGACGACGCGGTAGCCGTTGTTGCTGAGAATTATCTCGACCAGGTTCTTGCCGATGTCGTGAACATCGCCCTTAACCGTCGCGAGAATAATCTTGCCCTTGGTCGCGCTCTCGGATTTCTGCATATGCGGTTCGAGGTGCGCGACCGCGGCCTTCATCGCCTCGGCCGATTGCAGAACTTCGGCGACGATCATCTGATTGGCGTTGAACAACCGTCCGACCTCGTCCATGCCCTTCATCAACGGGCCGTTGATGATTTCGAGCGGGCCGCGCGTCGTCAGCGCCTCGTTGAGGTCGTCGACCAGGCCGTCCTTCGAGCCTTCGAGGATGTATCGCGCGAGGCGACCGTCGAGCGGCATCGACTTGCGATCCTCGGCGGTGACGGTGCTTTTGCGCTCGCGGAAATGAGCGGCGAAGGCTGCGATCGGATCGTCGCCGCGCCACCAGATCAAATCCTCGGCGAGTTTGCGCTCTTCTTCAGGAATCGTCGGATAGCGATGCAGCTTTTCCGAATTGACGATCGCGAGGTCGAGACCCGCCTGAACGCAGTGATAGAGCATCACGGCGTTGAGCACTTCGCGGCCCGCCTCCGGCAGTCCGAAGGAAACGTTCGATATGCCGAGGATCGTTTTGCAACTAGGCAGCGCTTCCTTGATCAGGCGAATGCCCTCGATCGTCTCGATGCCGGAGCCGATATAATTTTTGTCGCCGGTGCCGACCGGGAACACGAGCGGATCGAAAATGATGTCCTCGGGCTCGACGCCGTATTTTTCGGTGAGCAGCTTGAACGAACGCTCCGCCACCTGCAGTTTGCGCTGCCGTGTAACGGCTTGCGCCTGCTGCTTGTCGTCGTCGATACATCCGACGACCAGTGCGGCGCCGAAGCGGCGCGCCAGCGGCACGACCTTCTTGAAGCGATCCTCGCCGTCTTCCAGGTTAATCGAATTGATCAGCGACTTGCCCGGCGTGCGCTTGAGCGACTCTTCGATCACGCGATGATCGGTCGAGTCGATCATCAGCGGCACTTTTACTTTTTTGACTTCGATTTCGAGAAAACGGGTGACGTCCGTCATCTCGTCGCGATCCGGATCCTGCAGGCATACGTCGAGGATGTGCGCGCCGCGGCGCACCTGCACGCGCCCAACCTCGGAAGCCTCCTCGACCTTACCGTCGGCGATCAGCCGCTTGAACTTCCGGCTGCCGAGCACGTTGGTGCGCTCGCCCACGATCACCGGCCGCGTGTCGTTGTCGATCACGAGAGTCTCGATGCCGGAAACGACCGAGCGCCTGAGAGTCGAGCGCTCGCGCGGACGTTTGCCGGCGACGGCTTGGACCAGCAGGCGGATATGTTCGGGTGTCGTGCCGCAGCATCCGCCGACTAGATTGACCCAGCCGTTTTCGGCGAAGCGCGCAATTTTCCCCGCGAGCATCTCGGGGGTCTCGTTGTAATTTCCCTCTTCGTCGGGCAGACCCGCGTTGGGAATGCACGCCACGAAGAATTTGGAGATGCCGGAAAGAGTGCGCAGGTGATCGGTCATGAAGTCGGGACCGGTCGCGCAATTGAGGCCCATCCAGAGCAGGTCGCGATGGGCGAGCGAGGTGTAGAACGCCTCGATGTCCTGTCCGCTGAGCAGAGTGCCCATCGTCTCGATCGTTCCCGACACACAGACCGCGGGCGCGACGCCTAGTTTCGCGATCGCAGCCTCGATCGCGACGAGACCCGCTTTGCAGTTCAAGGTGTCGTTGACGGTTTCGAGGAGCAGAATGTCGGCGCCGCCTTCGATCAATCCTTCGGCCTGAATTTGATAGCCGTCACGCATCTGATCGAACGTGACGCCGCCGGTGACCGAGATGCTCTTGGTCGTCGGGCCCATCGAGCCCGCTACGAAGCGCGGACGGTCGGGGGTGCTGAATTTGGCGGCCCGCTCGCGCGCGAGAGTCGCGGCGATGCGGTTGAGTGCGTGCGTTTCCTGTTCGAGTCCGTACTCGGCGAGCACGATTGGGCTCGCCTGGAAGCTCGCGGTCTCGATTACGTCGGCGCCCACTTCGAGGAAGCCGTCGTGCATCCGGCGAATCAGATCCGGCCGCGTGCGCACGACGTTCTCGTTGCATCCTTCATATCGAGCGCCGCCGTAATCCGCCGCGCTCAGATTTTCGCCGAGCACGAAGGTCCCGAATGCGCCGTCCAGAACGAGGATTCGTTCGGCGAGCAGCTCGTTGAGGAGCTTGATCCTGTGCGCATCGGTGGTCATTGTTGGATGCCCGTTCAGGTGCGGGCGGTAACCAACTAAGTTATCCTAGCCATGCAGACCGCGCAATTTTGTCCGATTCGCATGCCGTTCTCTCAATGAGTACCAATTCGCAATCGCAACCGCGTCTCGTGCTGGTGACTGGCGGCGCTGGCTTCATCGGATCGAATCTCGTTGACGCACTGATCGCCGCGGGCTTGCGCGTGCGGACGATCGACAACTTTGCCACCGGCCGGCGCGATGGTGTTAACCACGCGGCCGAGGTCGTCGAAGCGGACATCCGCGACGCGTCCTCGATTGACGCTGCCTTCGACGGCGTCGATACGGTGTTCCATGTCGCGGCGCAGCCACGAATTCCACTTTCGATTGCGAAGCCGGTCGAGACGCACATGACCAACGTGGTTGGGACCCTGAACGTGCTGATCGCCGCGCGCGATCATAAGGTTCGCCGCGTCGTGTACTCGGGATCGTCGTCGGTGTACGGCGATCAGGCAACGATACCGCTGGTCGAGACGATGACACCGAATCCGCTCAACCCGTACGCGCTGCAGAAATATGTCGGCGAAGAGTACGCGCGAATGTTTCATCGATTGTTCGCGATGCAGACGATCACACTCCGCTACTTCGGCGTGTACGGTCCGCGGATGGCGTACGAGGGATCGTACGTGCTGGCGATCGCGGCGTTTCTGAAGGCGCGGCGCGACGGCCGGCCGCTTGAAATCTACGGCGACGGCGAACAGACGCGGGATTTTACGCATGTCAGCGACGTGGTGTCGGCAAACATCCTTGCGATGGATTGCGAGATTGCCGACGGGCGCGCGATCAACATTGGGCGCGGCGAGAATGTCAGCCTGAATCGGATCGCCGCGATGATCGGCGGGCCGATCGTTCATCATGAAGGACGCGCCGGCGATATGCGCGACACGCTGGCGGATCGCACTGAGGCTGAGCGAGTCCTGGGATGGCGGCCGCGCGTGTCGATCGAAGAAGGGATCGCGGACCTGTTGAAACGACAGGTCTAGTAATCCGAAGGAATCGGGGTGGCGCCGCGGGCGCTTGATTCGTAGCACGCCTCGACCACGCCCATCGTGCGGATCGCATCTTCGACGCCCGAAAGCAGTCTCGAGTCCTCGCCGGCGACGAAGCGTTGCAGGTCCGACATCGGGCCTTCGAAGGCTTCGAGAAACCACGAACCGCGCAACGCAACTGCGTTCCAGCCATTTGAATCTTCAGTCGCGAATTCCAAAGTGTCGGGCTCGCCAGCGGGATAGTTGAGGTTCACGCCCATCTTTGCGATCGCCGCGCCGCGCGTACCCTCAATCTTCAGCTGCGACATCCCGTAGCGTCTGCCGAATGTGTGCGCGTGATTCATCGTCAGGTTGCATCGAATCGTGTCGCCGTAATCGAGGACGATACTGGTGCGCGTGTCGGAGTAATCCGGCATCGCGGGATGGCGCACGCCTTTGCAATAGACGCCGCGCGGCTCGCCAATCAACGATCGAATCAAATCGAGATAGTGTATCGAATGCATCAGCACTTCGAGGCGCGGCACGTTTTTGAGGAACGCCCAGTAGTTCCATGGCGTGTGCAGATTGATTCGTACTTCGAGGTCGAGGATGTCGCCGAAGACGCCGCGCTCGAGCGCGTCCTTGATGGCGAGCATGTTGGGCGCGAAGCGGAGCTGAAAATTCACTGCGGCGCGTAGCTTTCGCTCGCGACAGATCGCAACGATTCGGCGTGCGTCAACCAGGTCGCGGCCCAACGGCTTTTGAATCAACACTGCGGCGCCGATCGGCAGCCGCTCGAGCACGCTCGCGACGTTCTCAGGCGGGATCGCGACGTCGAAGATCGCGTCGCGGGTCAACGCGGCTTCGTCGATCGACTCGAAAACTCGCGGAATCGCAAACGCCGCTGCGCGATCGCGGCTCGCATCCGGATTCACGTCGAAAATGCCGGCGACCGGAAAGCCGAGACGTTGGTAGACCGGCAGATGCGCGTCGCGAACGATGCTCCCCGCGCCGATCACGACGATCGGCTTCGGCGCCGATGGACGCGGCCATGACTGGCGCAGATCGCGAATCGAGGCTGGCAATTGAGTCGTCATCGCCGGTCGCGCGATGCTACCATGCCGCGCAGAGGAAGCGATCATGGCGCGCACAATTTCGGGCCTCTCGGTCCGCGACATCCGAACTCCAACGTCCAGAACGCTGGCCGGCTCCGACGCCGTGCACACCGACCCCGACTATTCCGCAACGTATGTAGTTCTCACGACGGACGCGCACGACGGAATCGAAGGCCACGGCATGACGTTCACACTCGGGCGCGGTAACGAAGTTGTCGTCGCCGCGGTCCGCGCATTGCAGCATCTGATCGTCGGATCGAAGTACGAGGACATCGTCGCCGACCTGGGAGGCTTCTGGCAGCGGCTCACTTTCGAGAGTCAGCTCAGGTGGATCGGTCCGGAGAAAGGCGCGATTCATCTCGCGACGGCGGCGATCGTGAATGCGGTCTGGGATCTCTACGCCAAAATCGAGCGCAAGCCGGTGTGGAAACTCGTCGCCGACATGACGCCCGAGCAGTTCGTCGCATGCATCGACTTCCGCTACCTGACCGACGCTCTCACTCGAGACGACGCGCTCAACATTCTGCGCGGCAAAGTTGCGACGCGTCGCGAACGCGAAGCGCAGATGCGCAAAGAGGGTTACCCGGCATACATCACGTCCGCAGGATGGATGGGTTATCCCGACGACAAAGTTCGCCGGCTATGCCGCGAGGCGCTCGCTGCCGGATGGACCCGTTTCAAAATAAAAGTCGGCCGCGACTCCGCGGCTAACGTGCATCGCGCGGAGCTGGTGCGCGAAGAAATCGGACCGCACGCCACGCTGATGATGGACGCGAACCAGGCGTGGGACGTCGGCGAGGCAATCGAGTTGATGCGCCCGCTGGCGCGCTTCAATCCATTGTGGATCGAAGAGCCCACCAGCCCCGACGACGTGCTCGGTCACGCAACGATTCGGCGCGCGATCAAGCCGATAGGAGTCGCGACTGGCGAGCACGCCGCCAATCGCGTGATGTTCAAACAGCTCATGCAGGCTGAGGCGATCGACTTCTGCCAGTTCGACAATTGCCGCTTAGGCGGACTGAGCGAGGCGCTCGCGGTCCTGCTGCTCGCCGCGAAGTTCGGCGTGCCGGTCTGTCCGCACGCCGGCGGAATCGGACTCTGCGAATACGGCCAGCACGTTTCAATGATCGATTACATCTGCGTGAGCGGCAGCCTTTACAACCGGATGATCGAATTCGCCGATCATCTGCATGAACATTTCAAGGATCCGGTAGTCATTCGCGGCGACCGCTACATGCCGCCAACCGCGCCGGGCTTCAGCATCGAGATGCTCCCCGCGTCGCTCGCGGCGTTCGAGTTTCCCGATGGCGCCGAATGGAGAAAGAAATGAAACACCAGATCAAATTGCCGTTGTTCGCGCTGCTCGCCGTGGCGATCGCAACGATCTTGCTGCCGCAATCGGCGGTCGCGGATGACTCTGGCACTGCGGCCGCGCTCCAGGCTGCGATCGCAGGACCGCAGCGTTCCGACGCGAACAAGGCTCGCGACAAATATCGGCATCCGCTCGAGACGCTAACGTTCTTCGGGATCAGGCCCGACATGACGGTGGTCGAGATCTCGCCCGGAACGGGTTGGTACACCGAGATTCTCGCGCCGTTTCTCAAAGACCACGGCAAGCTTTACGAAGCGGTCGGAGGAGGAGCGGGCGCGAAGACCTTCGAGGACAAACTCAAAGCCGATCCAGCTGTTTACAGCCAGGTCATCGTCACTACATTGCAACCGCCGGCGCAAACCGAAATCGCGCCCGCGGGCACCGCTGACATGGTCCTGACGTTTCGCAACGTTCACGACTGGCTCCCGCGCGGCACGACGCAAGATTATTTCAAAGCCTTTTATCGAGCGCTGAAGCCCGGCGGCGTCCTGGGCATAACCGATCATCGCGCCGATCCGTCGCAGCCGCAGGATCCGAAAGCAAAGAACGGATACGTGCGCCAGGACTATATGATCCAAATCGCGGAGCAGGCCGGTTTCAAGCTGGCGGGCACGTCGGAAATCAACGCGAATCCCAAGGACCCGCGCAATCAACCCGTGTGGAATCTGCCGCCAACGTTGCGCCAGAAAGATAAGGATCGCGACAAGTACCTGGCAATCGGCGAAAGCGACCGCATGACGCTCAAGTTCATCAAGCCGAATTGAAAAAGTGGATTCGCGCGCGCGTCAGAGCGTGAAGACCAGCTTCATCTCGGCCCACCATTCGCCGGGCTGGGCGCCGGGGAGCGGCTCCTGCATCGAGGCCATCAGCGCTTGCCATTCGCGGTTGCGCGGATTGATCGCCTCGTAGCGCGCGAAGTCGCGCTCGGGATCGAATTCGTCGGTCGTCTCCATGAACATGAAGAGCTGGCGGCCCAGCATGAAGATCAACATCCGCTCGATGCCGATGGATTTGAGGCCACTCTCGACTTCCGGCCAAATTGCGCGATGGTGCTCGAGGTAGCGCTCGATGATCAGCGGGTCGTTCTTCAGGTTGATGGTGCGGCCGTACTGCTTCATCAGAATGCGAGCACGCCGCCGTCGATTGGATACGCCTGGCCGGTGATGAACGAGGCCTCGTCCGAGCACAGGTAGAGCGCGAGCGCCGCGACTTCCCCGGGCGTGCCCATCCGGCCGAGCGGTTGATACTCCGAGAGCTGTTTGAACATCTCGGCCTCGCGTCCCGGATAAGTCGTGCGCAGGTATCCGTCGACGAACGGCGTGTGAACGCGCGCGGGGCAGATGCAGTTGCATCGGATACCGCGCTTGACGTAGTCAACCGCGATCGAACGCGTCATCGTCAGCACCGCGCCCTTGCTCATCGAGTATGCGAAGCGATCGGTGAGTCCGATCAGCGACGCGATCGACGCGAGGTTAAGAATCACACCGCCGCCGCTCGCGAGCATCCGCCGCACTGCCGCGCGCGAACAAAGAAATATGCCCTTCACGTTGACCGAATAGATCCGGTCAAGGTCTTCCTCGGAGGTGTTCTCGACGGTCCCGATGTGCGCGATACCGGCATTGTTCACGAGTATGTCGGTACGTAACGCGTTCTTATCAGCATCGATGCGAGCGAAGGCGGCTTCCACCGAATCGGCGATCGCAACGTCGCATTCGAGCGCCGACGCTGTGCCGCCCGCTGCGCGAATCTTCTCGACCGCGGCGGTAGCCGCATTGAGATCGCGATCGAGCGCGAAGACATGCGCACCGTTTTGTGCAAACGTCGATGCGATCGCCAAGCCGATCCCCGAGCCTGCGCCCGTGACAACTGCTGATTTTCCATCAAGCCGAAACACGCGAGAACAGTAAAACAGGCGGGCGCCACATGACAACCGGGCCGGTCAGTCCGCTTCGGGTTCTCGCAGCACGCGGTTGATCCGAGCCATCAGCTCACCCGAGTTGAAGGGCTTGGTGACGTAGTCGTCGGCCCCGAGCGAGAAGGCCTTGATCACTTCAGCTTCATCGCGATGCGCGCTGACCAGGATTATCGGCGTGCTCCTGGTCGCTACGTCGCCGCGCAGTGCGGTCAGCGCTTCGAATCCATTCATATGCGGCATAGCTACATCGAGCAGCACAAGGTCGGGCCTCTTAAGGCGTGCGATTTCGAGCGCTTCCGCACCGTCGTGCGCGATTTCGCATTCGAAATGGAAGTGCTTCAGGATGGTTGAGATCATAACGATAGTGGTGGCGTCGTCATCGGCGAGAACTACGCGCCGGGCGCTGCTGCGAGCCGAGAGTTGAAGCGCAACTTCAGCGCTGTCGGCAAATCTAAGGATGCGGTATGCCCTGAACACGAAGTCTTCGGGACTACACGGCCGCAAAATGAATTCCCGGTTGAGGTCAGCGACGGCGGCGAAGCGCGTCATCAGATCGTCGAAGGAGCCGATGATGATCGCCGGCTTGCGGCTGCGCGCGATCATTTCGATCGGCGGCGGCTGATCGCCGATACCGCCAGCGGAAGCATTGATAAAGCAAGCATCGAAGTGCGAGAGGGAGTTGAGCCCGGGGATATTCGGTTCGGCTCCAATCATGTGGCCGATTCCACGGACAGTCCCGAGCGCCGCGATGATCGAATCTGCTTCGGACTGATCGAATCCCATCAACGCGAATCGCTTGCCTACTAAAGACTGTTGAATGAGCTGGTCCATTGGGGACGCAGTCCTCCTTGCTTGCCAATGCCGGAACAGGATCGATTCGCCGGGTCCATCGCGGTCGATTGGTCCCGTGGTATTAGGCAAGGTCTGTGCCTTGCGGCCTTGACGGCAAAGCGCCAATTAAGGAGTGCGAGCAGATAGACCGCAATATCAGACTCAAGGGTTGATCGAATTGAGACATACAACGTCGCTCTTTGGGACATTCTGCTCGCCTTGACACTGCGGGTCCCGGTGCGCGAAACGGATGCATCATGAGCGAGAGGACCAGCGGATACACCCCTGCCGCATTGTGGCGAAGGCTGGGGTTGGCGCGCCACAACTGGCCGGGCAGGTTTACCGTTCTGCTCATGACGATTATGCTGCTGCTCGTCACGCAGCCGATTTTCTCGGGCCACGCCTTTGCGGAGAATATTGCGACCGCGATGATCTCCTTCGTGCTGCTGGCTGCTCTTTATGCGTTCCGCTCGACCAGGGGGTTTTTCGTCTTCAACCTGGTGCTGCTGGTTCCTTCGATCGGAGGCCGGCTGGCGCTGTTGTTCACGCCGAGCCCAACCGTCGAGGTGGTCAGCGCAATCTCTTCGTGCATGTTTTTGGCGGTGACAGTTATCGCACTGGTTTCCCGGCTATTCACAGTGAGAAGTGTTACGCTCGACACGATCAGCGCCGGGATTTGCGCCTACTTGCTGATGGGCGTCGCGTTCGCGTATTCCTTCGCAGTCGTCGAACTGCAAAATCCACGTTCGTTCAGCGAGACACTTCTGCAAAGGCCCTTAGGCAATGGCGCGCCGCTGATCGCGTCGCTTCACAGCTTCATCTACTACAGCTTCGTGTGCCTGACGACGACCGGCTTCGGCGATATCTCGCCAGTCTCGGGAGGCGCCCGCAGCTTGTCGGTCATGGAATCAGTATTCGGCCAGTTGTATGTGGCGATTCTGATTGCGCGGCTGGTCAGCCTTGAGGTTGCGCAATCGATGATGAAGGAGCGGGAATAAGATGTCCGGATTATATTTTGAGGAATTCGAAGTTGGCCATGTATTCAAGCATGCGATCACGCGAACGATCACGGAAACTGACAACCTGATCTTCTGCGCGCTCACGCACAATCCGCAGCCGCTCCATCTCGACGCGGAATTCGCCAAAGGCACAGAGTTTGGCCAGCGCATCGTGAACAGCATCTTCACACTGGGACTGATGATCGGAGTGTCGGTCGGAGATACGACGCTCGGTACCACGATCGCGAACCTGGGCATGGCCGATACGCGCTTTGCGCATCCCGTGTTCATCGGCGATACGCTGCGCGCCGAGACGACGGTCGCCGAGAAGCGCGAGAGTCGATCGCGGCCTGATTCGGGGATCGTGGTGTTCGACCATCGATGCTTCAACCAGCGCGCGGAGGAAGTGGCGTACTGCAAGCGGTCGGCGCTGATGCGCAAGAGGCCGGCGTCATGATTCTTCGCTCGCTGCTGTTCGTGCCGGGCGACAGCGAACGCAAGCTCGCGAAGTCGGAGTCCTCGCACGCCGACGCACTGGTGCTCGATCTCGAAGACGCGGTCGCGGCGGATCGCACCGAGATCGCACGCACGATGGTGCAGGAGTATCTGCGGGCGCATCGCGATCGCGCGAAGACTCAACTGTGGGTGCGCATCAATCCGCTGTCGACGACAAAGGCGATACTCGATCTGGCCGAGATCGTCGCCGGCGCGCCCGACGGAATCC
This sequence comes from uncultured delta proteobacterium, assembly GCA_963794325.1. GTDB lineage: Bacteria > Desulfobacterota > Binatia > Binatales > Binataceae > Binatus. The sequence goes on from CAWCDG010000004.1 coordinate 1,581,263, forward strand.
TGCTTCCGAAGGTTACCTCAGCCAACGATGTCGTGATGCTCGATCACTTCCTGTCCGCTCTGGAAGCACGCGAAGGGATCAAGGAGGGATCGATCGCGATCATTCCAGTGGCCACCGAGACGCCGGCGGCGATGTTTGCGCTGGGCGGTTTCGCCGGATGCAGCCCGCGGCTGGCCGGCATGACGTGGGGTGCTGAAGACCTCGCGGCGGCGGTGGGCGCGACGACCAATCGCGACGCATCGGGCAATCTGGATTTCACTTATCAACTCGCGCGCTCGCTCTGCCTGCTGGCGGCGGTGGCTGCCGACGTCCAGCCGATCGACACGGTGTCGGTAAACTTCAAGGACGCCAGTGCGCTCAAGCAGGAATCGGAGAACGCGCGGCGCGCGGGCTTTACCGGCAAGATTGCGATTCATCCGGACCAGGTTGAGGTTATCAACGATGCGTTCACTCCTTCGCCTGAAGATGTTGCCTATGCGAATCGGGTGATTGAAGCATTCGCGTCGGGCGCGGGCACCGTCGCGCTCGACGGGAAGATGCTCGACATGCCTCATCTGAAACAGGCGCGCCGGATTCTCGGGCTCGCCGCATCGCTGCGTTCGCGGTAGCGCTTCGAGGATAAAGATTGTGGCGAAAGCAGTCACTCCATCGGCAGGCCGACGTAGTTCTCGGCTAGTGTCTGAGACGCTGCGCGCGAGCTGGTGACGTAGTCGAGCTCGGCGAGCTGGCGGCGCTGGTCGAAGGGGTTGTCGCCGGCGAATCGATGAAGCATCGAGGTCATCCACCAGGAGAATCGCTGCACCTTCCAGACGCGTCGCAGGCAGATTTCGGAATACCTGGTCAGTAGGTCGCGGCTACCATTCGCGTAGTAATCAGTCAGGGCACGGGCAAGGACGCGAACGTCCGCGACTGCGAGGTTGAGGCCTTTCGCGCCAGTCGGCGGCACGATATGCGCCGCGTCGCCGGCGAGGAACAGCGTGCCGGATTGCATCGGCTCGACGACGAAGCTGCGCATCTCGGTGATTCCCTTTTGGAGAACAGCGCCACGATTCAGTTTCCAGTCTTTGCCGGCCGCGAGTCTTAGATCGAGCTCGTCCCAGATTTTTTCGTCGGGCCATTGGCCGAGATCCTCGTCGGGGGCGCATTGCAGATAGAGCCGGGTGATTGTTGGCGATCGCATGCTGTGAAGCGCGAAGCCGCGATCGTGGTACGCGTAGATCAATTCGTCCGACGACGGCCGCGCGTCGGCGAGAATGCCCAGCCATGCGAATGGGTAGATGCGGTCGTACATAGTCAGAGCGCCAGCCGGGATACTCGGGCGGCATACGCCGTGGAAGCCGTCGCATCCGGCGATAAAATCGCACGACAGCTCGTGGACCGCGCCTTCGATGCGGTAGCGAATCTTCGGCGTCGGTCCGTCGAAGTCGTGGACGCTGACGCCGGCTGCGTCGAAAATGATCTGACCGCCGGCAGCCAGCCGCGCCGCGATCAGGTCCTTGATGACTTCGTGCTGTGCGTAGATGGTGACGGTGCTGCCGCCGGTCAGACCGCTCAGATCGATGCGATGGCCATGGCCGCTGAAGCGCAACTCGATGCCGCGATGGGTCAGACCGAGCTGCTTGAGCCGATCGCCGACGCCGGTTTCAATCAGCAGGTTGACGGTGCCCTGCTCGAGCAAGCCGGCGCGGGCGCGATCCTCGACATGTTGACGGCTGCGCGCCTCGATGACGACGGACTCGATGCCGGCAAGATGCAGCAAATGCGAGAGCATCAGGCCCGCCGGGCCAGCGCCGACGATGCCGATTTGTGTGCTAGCATTCATTTCAGGCCCGCTGCGCATACTATCATCCGGCATGGTGGTGGTGGGACTCGCAGCCGGCCCGAGAACATCGCGGCGGTGGTGGCGGAGGAGGCGGTGCGCATGCCGAAGGGCCACATGGTGGAGGCTCCAGGCATCATTAGAGCTGAATCTGTGGTAGTTTCGAACACAGGAGGCGCAAGCATGGAAGTGTTTCCTGGCATTTCGATGGACCCTGCAATTCGCTTCGGGAAGCCCTGTCTGGCAGGGACGCGAATCGATGTTGCGACGATTCTCGGCGATCTAGCCTCCGGAGCTTCCTCGAAGGATATCGAAGCGGAGTACCGACTCTCTCGCGAGCAAATCACCGCGGCCCTGCGTTACGCCGCTCACGTGGCGGCGCATTTGCCTCCGGCTGTGGGAAGCTCGAATGAGAATCCTTCTCGATGAGAATTTCCCGCTGGCACTGCTGTGGAAGTTGCAGGAAGAGGGATATCAGGCTGACCACATCATCCTACTCGGCCTGCGCGGCGCGACCGATCGTGCAATCGTCGATCGGCTGAAGTCCGAGGATCATCTTTTACTGACTAACGATCAGGAGTTTCTCGACCGGTCTTTCACTCACTCTCGCGTCATAGTGTCGCGCGTAACCCAAAGTCAGCCGATTGAGGTACGCGTCGAGGCGTGGCTCAATGCAATTCGCGAGTACTTCTCTCGCACTTGGCGCCAGAGACAGTTCGAGGTATTCGACGACGGAAAGCTGAGCCCTTGGCAAAAGCCCTGATCTAGCGGCGCTCGAATTGCTTGATGCCGTACAGGATTGAGCGGGCTTGGTCGTCTAGCGGCTCTGGTGGAAGGTCGGCCATTACGGCGACGCCGCGTTTTACGGCGGGGCGATCACCGATTGCGTCGAGCCATCGCTTGAAGTTGGGGCGGCTTTCCAACTGCTCGGGTTCGCGGCGCGTTCCTACTACCCATGGATAGGTGGCCATGTCGGCGATCGAGTAGTCGCCTGCCAGGTATGGCGTCTCGGCGAGGCGATTTTCGATTACGTTGAGGAGGCGGCGCGATTCATTGGTGTAGCGATCGATCGCGTACGGAATCTTTTCAGGAGCGGCGCGCAGAAAGTGTCCGCGTTGGCCGAACATCGGACCGACGCCAGCCATCTGGAACATCAGCCATTGTATGACGTTGTAACGCGCGCGGGTCTCCGAGGGCATGAACTTGCCGGTCTTCTCGGCCAGGTAGAGCAGGATCGCCCCGGACTCGAACAGCGCCAGAGGCTTACCGCCCGGGCCGTCGTGGTCGATGATCGCGGGCATCCGGTTGTTCGGGCTGAACTTCAGGAACTCGGGGGCGAACTGCTCGCCCTTGCGGATATTGACGGGGACGATTTTGTATTCGAGGCCGGCCTCCTCGAGAAAAATCGTTACCTTGTGCCCGTTCGGCGTCGGCCAGTAGTAGAGATCGATCATGTGGGTCTCCTTCGAATCAAATGCACCTGTTATTGCGGAATCCAGATGGGGGCGCTGCTGAATAGATGATCGACGATACCAATCTGGTAGGCGAGGAACAGGCCGAAACCGAAACTTAAGAGGCCCGAACCGGTCACCAGGCCTTGACGGATCCATGACGCTTGCGTTGACGCGATCATGAATGGTGTCGCGATTGCGGTCGTGATGAGGCCCATCCCGATCACAGTGCCGGCGCAAAAAATCGCCAGGTAGATCGTCGCCCACATCGGATTGGGAATCGCGCTCAGGACCAACAATGCGATCGCGGCGCTGCCGGCGAGTCCGTGCACGAGTCCAACTGCGAATGATCTCAGCAGCGGGCGTCGCGCAGCGAACGTCGGCAGTGCGTCGGCCGGAATGCGATGGTCGTGATGGGTCGCGTCGCCGGCATCTTCGTGATCGCGAACGTGAACGTGTGGATGTGCGTGCGTCGCGCCGTCGTGAGTATGTGCGTGCGCGTGGACGAGGAGTTCGTCGGGCTGCGGCGACGCGCCGCGGATTCGATGTGCGCCTTTTCGAACCAGGCTCGCGGCCGCGCCGACGCCAAGCAGAATCAGCACGACTGCCACGGCGAATTCCATCGCGAGTCCGAGGCGTGCCGGTATCGCGATTTTGAAAACGATGATCGCGGCGCCGACCATCAGCACTGTGATCGTATGACCGAACCCCCAGATGACACCGATGCGGGCGGCGACCGCGAGGCGGCGCTCGCGGCTTAAGATGGTGGTGATCGCAATCACGTGATCGGGATCGGTGGCGTGGCGCATTCCGAGCAGCAATCCCAGGAGTGCGATTGCGAGAGGTGCAGCGTTGGCAGGAATCATCAGGTATCGCTCCTCAAGCGACTCGGAATCGACAGTACACCCAATTTTTTTCTGAGAGAAAGGCGATCGGAACGCGATCGGCGCTTGACTCCGAAAAACCGTTCGGCAAGAGATCCATCGATGAGCAACAATATTGAGCCTTTCAAAATCGCGGTGACGGATGCGCAACTCGACGACTTGAAGCGGCGGCTGCGCGAGACCCGATGGCCCGAGCGCGAGTGCGTCGATGACTGGTCGCAGGGGCTGCCGCTCGCGTATGCGCAGGAAGTCGCGCGCTACTGGCTCGAGAAGTACGACTGGCGCGCGCGCGAGGCTCGGCTCAACCGGTTCGCGCAATTCAAGACGACGATCGACGGGCTCGGGATTCATTTCATTCATGTGCGATCGCCGCACGCCGACGCACTCCCACTCGTGATGACGCATGGGTGGCCGGGGTCGATCGTCGAGTTCCAAAAGGTGATCGAGCCGCTGACGAATCCGACGGCCCATGGCGGCGAGGCGTCGGATGCGTTTCACGTCGTTTGTCCGTCGCTTCCGGGGTACGGGTTCTCGGACAAGCCGGCCCGCAACGGCTGGGATGTTCAGCGAATCGCGCGGGCATGGTCGGAGTTGATGCCGCGGCTTGGCTACAAGAGATACGCGGCGCAGGGCGGCGATTGGGGATCGATCGTAACGACCTGCATCGGAATCCAGGACGCTGCGAATTGTGTCGGGATTCATCTCAACATGCCGATCGCGATGCCCGATCCGGCGACGATGAACGATCTCGCCGAAAACGAAAAATCGGCGATCGCGGGCATGCAGCATTATAATGATTGGGACTCGGGCTACTCGAAGCAGCAGAGCACGCGGCCGCAGACGGTCAGCTACGGGCTCACCGATTCACCGGTCGGGCAACTTACCTGGATTCTGGAAAAGTTCTGGTCGTGGACGGACTGCGACGGCCATCCGGAGAGCGTACTGACGCGCGACGAATTGCTCGACAACGTGATGCTGTACTGGCTACCGGCCAATGCGGCCTCGTCGGCGCGGCTGTACTGGGAAAGTTTTCGCCGGACGCTGACGAATCCGGTGACGGTGCCGGTCGGCTGCTCGATTTTTCCGAAAGAAATATTCCGCACGTCGAAGCGATGGGCCGAGAAGAGATTTGCGAAGCTCGTGTATTTCAACGAACTGAGCAAGGGCGGCCACTTCGCCGCCTTCGAACAGCCCGAAACATTCGTGAAAGAGGTGCGCAATTGTTTCAGGCTGATGCGATAGAGCAGCGGCTCTGACCTGCCGTTCGAGTTCGGCGCCGGTTATTGTCGCGAAGGGAGCAGTTGCTTTATCGCTTCCACCAGGCAGTCGGGTTCCACCGGCTTGACCATGCAAAGCTGGAAGCCCTCGTCCATGGCGCGTTTGCGATCGTGCGAGCTGCCGAGTCCCGTCAACGCCATCGCAAGCATCTCGCTCTCGGGGATTAGGTCGCGAACTCTGCGAATCAGCTCAAAGCCGTCGACGCCCGGCATGCCGATATCGCTGAGCAGGACCCGCGGAGCGCGATGGGCAATTTCGGACAACGCCTCCTCGACGGATGCAGCGGTCCTGGTCTGCGCGCCGTATTGCCGCAGAAGCTCGGCCAGCATTTCGCGGGAGTCGGGTTCGTCATCAACTACCAGGATCGAAACTCCCTCGAGCTGCAACGGCCGCGCAACGGTGTGATCGTGATCTTCGCCGGCGGCCGACGTCCTGGAGTTCGTGATAGGCAATCTCACTGAGAAGGTGGCGCCCTGACCGGCGCCGGCGCTGACAGCTTCGACAGTGCCTGCGTGCAGCTCGACCAGATGACGCACGATTGCGAGGCCCAGACCCAGGCCGCCATGCGCGCGAGTGCTGCCACTATCGGCCTGGCTGAATCTGTCGAACACGTGCGGCAGGAAATCCTGAGAAATTCCCTGGCCGGTATCGCTGACGCTCAGGGTGAGCTCTTCATCGTGCTGGTCCATACGAACCGTGACGCGGCCGTCGCGGGGCGTGAACTTGATCGCGTTCGACAGCAAGTTCCAGACGATTTGCTCCAATCGATCCGGGTCGCCGCTGATTTCGTCGCACGCGGCCGCTACCTCGCATTCGAGCCCGACGCCTTTCGCGTCGGCAGTCGGACGCATCGCGGCAAGGGCGGCCTCGACGACGGCGCCCATTCGGACCGATCGGAAGGTCAGGTTGATCTTGCCGCGCATGATCCGCGAGACGTCCAGAATGTCGTCGATAAGCGCGGTCTGCAGGTGGACGTTGCGTTCGATCGTCTCCAGCGCTTTCGACGACTTGGCCGTATCGAGCTTTCCGGAGCGCAGCAGATGGACCCATCCCATGATCGCGTTGAGCGGGTTGCGCAGCTCGTGCGATACAGTCGCGAGAAATTCCTCTTTCATCCGGTTCGCGGTTTCGGCTTCCTGCAACGCCTGATGTTCCGAATGGATGTCGGTTGCCGCGACGATCCATCCGCTTAACTTTCCCGATTCGTCGTGATGCGGAACTCCGCGCATCAGGAACCATCGGTATTCACCATCGCTATGCCGCCGGAGACGAACCTTGACCTCGGCCGAATGCTGGTTGGCGGTGGACAGTTCCCATTCCGCTTTGAGCGTCGGCAGATCGTCCGGGTGGACGAATTCAAACAAACGTTCGGGCGGGACCGCCACCGTCGCCTGCATCCCGATAAAATCGACGGCGCGCTGGTTCCAGTAATAGAAGGTCAGGTCGGCGCGCGCGATCCACACGCTCTGCGGCAGCGCGTCCATCAGCGAACGGAAGCGCAGCTCGCTGCGACGCTCGAAGGCCTCGCGATCGCGTTGGCGGAGCAGCGCACCCTGCCGTCTGATCATCTGCTCTTTCTGGTGCAGGTCCACGAAGACCGAGACCTTCGAGCGCAGAATTTCGGGATCGAAAGGCTTGAGGAGAAAATCGACGGCGCCGCGCGCATAGCCGCTCGCCACATCAGAGTTGCCAATCGGGACCGCGGTCAGAAATATAATCGGAATTCTCGCCGAGCTTTCACGCTGGCAGATCACTTCGGCGGTGCGCAGTCCATCCATGCCCGGCATCCGCACGTCCATCAGGATGACCGCGAATTCCTCGTTCTGAAGTTTCTCGAGCGCTTCTTCGCCGGAGGTGGCGCGCACCAGCCGCTGGTCCAGCGGATCGAGAATTGCCTCGAGCGCCAGGAGATTTGCCGGGCGATCGTCCACCAACAGGATGTTCGCCTTGACTCCTGAACCGGCCGGTACTCGCTCGACGCGCGACGCTTGTTGCAGTGTTTTCATTTCGCTAATCCGCGCCTCTTCAACTGCACGACTATGCTCGATTTCATCCATTGACGTGCGCGATTCCTGCTTACACCGATGCCTGGAGCGGCGATCCTCCGGCCCAGATTCGAATCAGTTCGACCAACTGCCCATCGTCGATCGGCTTGGCCAGGTAATCCGACGCTCCGGCCGCCATGCAGCGATCGCGATCTTCCTTGAGCGCCTTGGCGGTTACCGCGATCATCGGCAGCCATCGCTTGGCAGGATTCGCGCGAATCAGCCGCATCGTTTCGTAGCCGTCCATCTCCGGCATCATGATGTCGATAAGCGCGATGTCGATTTCCGGATGACGCTCGAGCATCGCAATTCCGGCGCGTCCGTTCTCCGCATGCAAGGTCTTCATCCCATGACCTTCGAGCAGAGTCCTGACCGCGAAAATGTTGCGTTGATCGTCGTCGATGATCAGCACGGTCTTGCCCTTGAGGCTGTCGAGCGTTTCACTCGAGACTCGCGGCAGCTCCGGCTCGGCCGCCAGGAAATCCCGCACTGCGCTGGTCGTCTGCGCCACTTTTTGTTCGATCTGATCGGCCAGCCTCGCCTGAGCCTCGGCGTCGTCTTCGCGCGTCCCGAACAGCTCAACTTCCGTGCCGTAGCTGACGGGCATGTAAAGTGTGAAGGTGCTGCCTTCGCCGGGAGCGCTCTCGACGTGGATCTCTCCGCCCAGCGCGCGCGCGATCTCGCGGCTGATTGAGAGTCCGAGACCGGTGCCGCCGTAGCGCCGGCTGGTGCTGCCATCGGCTTGCTGGAACGCCTCGAAGATCAGGCGCTGTTTGTTTTTCGCGATTCCAATTCCCGTGTCGGTAACCGACAGGGCCAGAATTTTGCCCGGGCCCTGGAGTGCTTCAGTGTCGAAGTCGCGGCGCGGCTCGACCATCTCCAGGCGGAGTTTTACAAACCCGCTCTCGGTGAACTTGATCGCGTTGGCCAGCAGGTTTCTCAGCACCTGCTCGATTCGCTGGCGGTCGGTCCGAATGTCTTCCGCGAGTCCCGGCTCGACCTCGATGGCGAAGCCCAGCCCTTTTTCCTCGGCCAGCGGGCGGAAGCTGCGCTCCGCAAACTCGACCAGCTCCGCGGTCGGAAACCGACGCACCTCGATCGCCATCTTGCCCGCCTCGACCTTGGAGAGATCGAGAACTTCGCTGATCAGCTTCAACAGGTCGGTGCCCGAAGAATAAATCGTGCGGGCATAGTCGAGCTGCTTTTCGCTGAGGTTCGCCTCCTTGTTGTCGGACAGCACCTTGGCGAGGATCAGCAGGCTGTTCAACGGCGTGCGCAATTCGTGCGACATGTTGGCGAGGAACTCGGACTTGTATTTCGAGACCAGCGCCAGCTGCTCGGCTTTTTCTTCGAGCGACTTTCTCGCCTGCTCGACTTCGCGATTCTTGATCTCGACCTTGGTGTTCTGCTCCTCGAGCTGTTTGGCTTTTTCTTCGAGCTCGAGCGCCTGCCGTTCGAGCGCGGTGTTGGTGCTCTTCAGCGTGTCCTGCTGATGGGTCAGCTCTTTCGACTGATTCTGCAATTCCTGCGTGAGGCTCTGCGACTGCTGCAGCAATTCCTCGGTGCGCATGTTGGCGATGATCATGTTGAGGACGACGCCGATGCTCTCGGTCAGCTGATCGAGGAAGATCTGATGGATCGCACTGAAAGTGTTGAAAGACGCCAGCTCGATCACAGCCTTGACCTGACCCTCGAACAGGATCGGCAACACTATGATGTTGAGCGGCGGCGCCTCGCCGAGGCCTGAGCTGATGTGGATGTAGTCGTGCGGCGCGTGGGTTATCAGGATGCTCTTTTTCTCGAGCGCGCACTGGCCGACCAGGCTCTCGCCGATGCGGAAGCGATTGGCGACGCCCTTGCGCTCGCGATAGGCGTAGGTGTTGGTCAGCTTCAGAATCGGAGCGCCTTCGTCGGTATCCATCAGGAAGAATGCGCCCTGATGCGCCGACACCAGCGGCGTCAGCTCCGACATGATCATTCGCGAGACGGCTTCGAGGTTCTTCTGGCCCTGCATCATGCTCGAAAATTTCGCGAGGTTGGTCTTGAGCCAGTCCTGCTCCTGGTTTTTCTGGGTCGTCTCCTTGAGGTTCACGATCATCTGGTTGATGTTGTCGGAGAGCGCCCCGACTTCGCCGAGCGCTTCGACCTTAATCGACCGCGTCAGGTCACCCTTGGTGACTGCGGTGGCGACGTCGGAGATCGCGCGCACTTGGCCGGTCAGGTTACCTGCAAGTTGGTTGACGTTGTCGGTCAGGTCGCGCCAAGTTCCGGCCGCCGCCGGCACGCGGGCCTGACCGCCCAGTTTGCCTTCGATTCCGACCTCGCGGGCCACCGTGCTGACCTGGTCGGCAAAGATACTCAGAGTCTCAGTCATGCTGTTGATCGTGTCCGCCAGTGCCGCGATCTCGCCTTTCGCTTCGACGCCGATCAGCTTTTGAGTCAGGTCGCCGTTGGCGACTGCGGTCACGACTTTGACGATGCCGCGGACCTGGGTGGTGAGGTTCGACGCCATGAAATTGACGTTGTCGGTGAGATCCTTCCAGGTGCCTGCGACGCCGGGGACGCGCGCTTGTCCACCGAGTTTTCCTTCGACGCCGACCTCGCGTGCCACCGTGCTGACCTGCTCGGCGAAAGTGCTGAGCGTATCGGTCATGTTGTTGATCGTGACGGCGAGCGCTTCGACCTCGCCGCGCGCATCGACGACCAGTTTTTGTTTCAGGTCGCCGTTGGCGACTGCGGTCACGACCTTGACGATGCCGCGGACCTGGGTCGTGAGGTTCGACGCCATGAAATTGACGTTGTCGGTCAGGTCCTTCCAAACACCCGACACGCCTTTGACTTCGGCCTGGCCGCCAAGTTTTCCCTCGGTGCCGACTTCGCGGGCGACGCGGGTAACCTCGGCGCCGAACGAATTCAGCTGATCGACCAGGGTATTGATGGTGGTCTTCAGTTCGAGCATCTCGCCTTTGACGTCGACCGAGATTTTCTTCGACAGGTCGCCGTTGGCAACCGCGGTAACGACCTTGCCGATGCCGCGGACCTGGTCGGTAAGATTGCCGGCCAGCACGTTGACGTTTTGGGTCAGGTCCCTCCAGATGCCTTCGACGCCTTCGACTTCCGCTTGTCCACCGAGTTTTCCGTCGGTGCCGACTTCGCGGGCGACGCGGGTAACTTCCGATGCGAACGACCGCAGCTGATCCACCATCGTGTTCATGGTGTTCTTGAGCTGCAGAATTTCGCCCTTGGCATCGACCGAAATCCTCTTCGAGAGGTCGCCTTTGGCGACCGCGGTGGTGACTTCGGCGAAGTTTCGGACCTGGGCGGTCAGATTATTGGCCAGCAGATTGACGTTGTCGGTCAGGTCTTTCCAGGTGCCGGCGACGTTCGGCACTTCGGCCTGCGCGCCCAGTTTCCCTTCGACACCGACGGTTTTCGCGACGCTGGTGACCTGCTGGGCGAAGATTGCGAGAGTCTTGGTCATGCCATTGAGCGTGTCGCCCAGGGCGGCGATCTCGCCCTTCGCCGCGACTTCCAGTTTTGGCGACAGGTCGCCGTTGGCGACCGCCGTGATGACGCGGACGATGCCGCGGACCTGGGTGGTCAGATTCGACGCCATGAAGTTGACGTTGTCGGTCAGGTCCTTCCATACGCCCGAGACGCCGCGCACTTCCGCCTGGCCGCCGAGTTTCCCTTCGGTGCCGACTTCGCGCGCGACGCGGGTGACTTCCGACGCGAAAGAATTGAGCTGATCCACCATCGTGTTCATGGTGTCCTTCAGCTCGAGGATTTCGCCCTTCGCATCGACGGTGATCTTTTTCGAGAGGTCGCCTTTCGCGACCGAGGTGGTAACTTCCGCGATGTTTCGGACCTGCGCGGTAAGGTTATTGGCGAGCAGGTTGACGTTGTCGGTCAAATCCTTCCAGGTGCCGGCGACGCCCGGAACTTCCGCCTGCGCGCCCAGCTCTCCTTCCACACCGACGGTGCGCGCAACGTCGGTAACCTGTTCAGCGAACTTGCCCAGGGTTGCGGTCATGCCGTTGATGGTGAGGGCCAGCGCTGCGATCTCGCCGCGCGCCTCGACTACCAGTTTTTGCGTCAAGTCGCCGTTGGCGACGGCGGTAACGACCTTGACGATGCCGCGAACCTGGGTGGTCAGGTTCGACGCCATGAAATTGACGTTGTCGGTGAGGTCCTTCCAGACGCCCGACACGCCTTTCACTTCGGCCTGGCCGCCGAGTTTTCCCTCGGTGCCGACTTCGCGCGCGACGCGGGTAACTTCGGCGGAGAATGCTCGAAGCTGATCCACCATCGTGTTCATGGTGTTTTTCAGTTCGAGGATTTCGCCTTTAACATCGACGGTGATTTTCTGCGACAAGTCGCCGTTGGCGACCGCGGTGGTGACGGTTGCGATGTTGCGGACCTGATCGGTCAGGTTGCGCGCCAGCACGTTCACGTTGTCGGTCAGATCTTTCCAGGTGCCCGACACGCCTTTGACCTGCGCCTGGCCGCCGAGCTTGCCGTCGGTGCCGACTTCCTTGGCGACGCGGGTAACTTCGTCGGCGAACGAGCTCAACTGATCGACCATCGCGTTAACCGTGGTGCCGATTCGCAGGAACTCGCCCTTGACCGGCTGCCCGTCAATTTCGAGCGCCATCTTCTGGCGCAGGTCTCCTTGCGCGACCGCACCGATAACGCGGGCGACCTCAGTTGTCGGCTGGACCAGGCCGCCGATTAGCGAATTGATCGAATGTTCGATTTCCTGCCATCCGCCGACCGCGCCGCTGACGTTCGCGCGCTCGGTCATTCGCCCCTCGCGCCGGACGGCCTTTTCGACCCGGATTATTTCGCTGGTGATCGCTTCGTTGCGCTCGACGACTGCGTTGAACCGCTCGGCCAGCTGATCGATGAGCCGGTCTTTGTGCGTGAGCTTGAGCCGGATCGAAAAATCACCGCGTCCGGCCGCCGTCAATGCCTTGATCAGATTTCTGAAACGCCGCTCGTCCGATTCTTCGTCGGGACCGTGATGTCCGTTGCGCCGGGATTTCGTTCCGTTGCTTTTAGGTCCCTCGTTGTCTGCCAAATGGCCGGCATCGGAGGATCGCTGAATCCGGTTCGAGTCATTCAATTCCACTTGGATACTCCTTCCAGGAGTCGGTCTCGCAGCGTTCGCAAAAAATGACGTTCAGAGAAAAAGAGCAGGGTGCAATGAGAAGATGATGTGATTCGGAAAATTCCGAATTCTGTGAGGAGGCGGAAATTGCACCCTGCTCGACGGACTACCGGCATTCAAATCTCCCCGACAACTGGCCCGTCCATGGGCCACAGGCGACCGTCCGCGGAAAGAAAAGCCGCTAGCAGCAAGCAGAAAACGTGCCGCCGTAGGTGGCAGATTGATTAAACTAGGAAATAGCGCCTAAAGACTAAGATATCTCCACAGAAGGAGTATCAAAGATGATCCAAATCAAACCGAAGATGGGCGCTCTGTGAAAAATTTTCCGGAGATTTTTTCACGCTTCACGACTCTTTATTTCCCCGGTCGCTAACACGGTTTCAAAGTCCCGGACTGTCGTCTTGCTGAAATGATTGTGCGCGAAGCGCGCGATTAAGGAGACCGGAACCGGCTTCGCGTGGCGCGAAGCTGTCCGGAGGCCACAAGCCATTTCCTCCTGTCGCCGTCACTCGCTGCGTCAGGAGAAGTGGGCGCGCATTCCTCGATATCGCGTTGCTCGCTTCGTTCGAATGACAAGCGGCTCGCGTCGCTCGCTTCATCAGGACGACAAAACACTAAGACCGGGGGCGGCCGCCGTAGGGCGCCAGGATTTTTTCCAGAGCTGCCAGCGTGGCGCGATTTTCTGAAAGCTGGCGTTCGAGAACGGTGCGCGTGGTGGCGGGGAAGTCCTGCAAGGCTTTCTCGTACTCGGCGATGACGTCTTTGACGTCCTGACGGCACCAATCGACGACGCCGGTATCGCCCATGCTCATTACCACGTTCAGATCCATCTCGGCCCGATCGATGAACCCGCTCACGCTGCCCGATTCTTTGCCGGGCCGCTCGCCTTCGCCGCCGAGCCGCTTGCGCTCGATATTCAATTCGTCGGCATCTCGGCGGCGGACGGTTTCCTGCCGCTGGAAGAACTGCACCAGCTTTTCCTTGCCGACATCCGAAGCGGCGCGACGATAACGCTCCGCGCTGTCAACACAGATCTTGACGAGGTTGTCCAGGCTTTCAAGGTTAGTCATCGCGATTCTCCTGTGGCGCACCTGAGGTTTCGGCTGAGCTAACAATATCATAAGAGGTGCGCCCAAGTTTGCGGGAAAAATCGGCGCACGATGCGAATTCTCCGGTGCATTTCGCGCCGGCAAATGTGGCAAAGGATTGCCATTGTGGTCATGACGATTGCCGGGCCTCGCACTCGACGCATCGCGACAGCACCTGGTCGTCGCGCCTTTGTGATCCGTAATTTCTACAGAAGTCGGCTCCTCAAATCGCGCTAACTGTCGCTAACACGGCTCTGACGGTTGGCACGCGCAATGCTCATTTTACGCTGGCTGGAATAACACTTTCCGGAGAGCGCAAAAATGAAATACCTGCCAATGATATTAATGCTGGGTACGCTGTTTACGATTGCAATCATCGCCTGCCAGCAACCGATAGGACCTGTTGTCGGTCACAAGTTGAAGGTAACTGGAAATCAGCACGCGGTTCCTGTGTACCCGGATGAACAGACCTACCTGCACACGTCTCGTGAAAAGCAGGAGGGCGGAGTTGTCGGAGTCGTCGGTGAGGTGAAGCAGAATCTCACGGCGAAACAACTCGACGACCAGACTCCGGTGCAGATCGTTAACCGCGACGGCTACGGCGCAATGATTACGGTGACTGACGGGCCGATGAAGGGAGCGACCGGATTCGTCGCGAAGCAGAACGTCGACTGAGCGGCCGAGGGGGAGACCGAGCGGCTGGCTGCCTTTCAAAGTATCGGTCGAAGCGGGACTTCCAGAAGACCGCCGAGAAGAAACGAATTTCTGATAATGTGGTGTGGTGGGCGTCGAGATCACGAAGCCGGAAAAAGTTCTGTGGCCCGACGCCGGCGATCGCAAGCCGGTCACCAAGCTGGATTTGGCGAAATATTACGAGGCGGTCGGGCCCTGGATGATCGCGCATCTGAAAGGCCGGCCGTGCTCGATTGTCCGTGCGCCCGATGGGATTGGCGGACAGCATTTCTTTCAGCGCCATGCGATGCCGGGGACGTCGAGCATGCTCACCCTGACCAGGGTTGCCGGCAGCAAGGAACCGTATCTTCAAATCGATCGCATCGAAGCTCTCGCGGAAATCGCGCAACTGGCTGGACTGGAGCTGCATCCGTGGAATTGCCAGCCCGGGAATCCTGAGGTGCCCGGGCGCCTGGTGTTCGATCTCGATCCGGCGCCCGGGGTTGATTTTGCAGACGTCGTCGAGGGCGCGTGCGAAGTTTGCGGTCGGCTGGAAGCGGTCGGCCTCGTGGGCTTTTGCAAAACGACAGGCGGCAAGGGGATGCATGTCGTGTCGCCGCTCAGCCGCCCGAAAAAGGGCGAACTGTCGTGGGCGGATGCCAAAGCCTTCGCCCGCAATCTCTGC
Organism: uncultured delta proteobacterium; assembly: GCA_963794325.1. Taxonomy (GTDB): domain Bacteria; phylum Desulfobacterota; class Binatia; order Binatales; family Binataceae; genus Binatus. The sequence continues at coordinate 1,596,355 of CAWCDG010000004.1, forward strand.
TTACAAATGGTCGCCGACAATCCCAAACGATATCTCGCGAAGATGACGAAGAAGGCGCGCACCGGCCGAATCTACCTCGACTACTTGCGCAACGATCGCACCGCGACCGCAGTGGCGCCGCTGTCACCGCGCGCCCGCGACGGCGCTCCGGTGTCGATGCCACTGCTATGGACGCAGGTACGTTCCGGAATCGACCCTCGACGCTTCACGATTCGCACCGCTCCGACACTCATCGCGAAAAGCACAGCATGGCAAGACTACTGCGATTCCGAACGACCGCTCGCGCCGGCAATCAAGCGATTGACAAAAGCTACCGCGGCTTGAGTGCGTCGTTCTGGCGTGCGCTGATTCTGATCATCGGCGTGCATTGCCTTGCTGGATGCGGAACGATGCCTGATGCGTTCGCGCTGATGCACGACCATAAGATGTACCGGCGCCATTTCAAGGTCGTCAGCAGTCAGGGACCGCTGTCAGCCAGCGAGAGCAAAGAGATCATCGAAAGGCTCGAGGAGCGGAGCGGCAAGAGCGACATCCTCGGGCGCCATCTGGCTTTCGAACAGGCAATCAGCGGAAGTCCGCTGATACTGGGAAACCAGGTGACGTTGCTCGAGAACGGCGCGGCTACCTATCGGGCGATGTTAGGCGCGATCGAAGGCGCGACCCACAACATCAATCTCGAAACCTACACCTTCGACGGCGACAAGATTGGGGAACGGTTCGCGAATGCGCTGATCGAGAAACAGCAGCAGGGGGTTCAGGTAAATGTAATTTACGACGGCTTCGGATCCGTTCTCACGCCTCGCAGCTTTTTCAATCGGATGCGCGCGAACAACATCCACCTGGTCGAGTTTGACCCGCTCGATCCCTTTGCGGCGGGCTTTCGATGGGCTCCGCTACATCGCGACCATCGCAAGTTGATGATTGTGGACGGCTCGATCGCAATCACCGGCGGCATCAACATTTCGGGTGTCAATTCCAGCAGTCTCACAATAGAGAGCAAGAATTCATCCAACGCGGTCTTGTATTCGTGGCGTGACAGCGACGTGCAAGTCGAAGGTCCGGCGGTATCAGAATACCAGGAACTATTCTTCGCCAACTGGCGCAATCAAGGCGGCGCGCCGCTCAACCACTTTGAGGACTATTTTCCAGCCGTCGGCAATCGTGGTGATCAGATCGTTCGCGTGCTCGGAACCGTGCCGCAGGAATTCAGCACGATCTACGTGACGCTGATCTCCGCGATCCGCAACGCCGAGAAGAACGTCTATATCACCGATGCTTATTTTGCGCCCGACAGTCAGATGCTGGAAGCACTGGAAGGCGCGGCGAAACGCGGCGTGGACGTTCGCTTGCTCCTGCCCGGGCGCACCGACCAGCCGGTGATTGGGCGCGCGGCGCGCGCTTACTTTTCCGAACTGTTGGCGGCAGGGGTCAAAATTTACCTTTGGCAGGGTAAAATGCTGCACGCGAAGACCGCAACTATCGACGGGGTCTGGTCCACGGTCGGTTCGTCGAATCTCGATTGGTGGAGCATCGCGCGCAACGACGAAATCAACACAGTAGTCCTCAGCGTCCGATTCGGAGACGAAATGAACGCAGCGTTTATGCGCGATCTAAAGAACTCGGAGCAGATAGAAGCTACTGAGTGGCAACAACGATCGCCTATCGAGCGAATCGAGGAAGCTATCGCACGAACCCTCAAGCCGATGCTCTAGGTGTCTGACCGCGCAGACTAATAGCCACGCAGGTAGAGACCAGCAGCCCTACTACTTACACCACCACCACGGATGATCACGACAGCATCCTGGGATCGACGGCGCACGCTGTCGGCACCATAATCGCGGCATCGTTCCGGCTGGTTGGCGACGCGCTGAGCATCGTCTTTTAGAATCGATCCGGCTTCGCGTGGTTGTTTAATCGCGTTTTAGCGCGCTGAAGTTTGGTCAGGCGCGCCGCTTGACGCAAGGACCCAATCGACGGTAATTTTTCGTCCGAACATTACCTAATTTGCTGTCGCGCTAATTCTCAGACGCCGGTGCCGGAAACCTCATGTCTGATCTGGGACTTCGAGAGGCAGAATTTACTAAGGCGGCTACGGGTCGCATGACACCGATTCGTCTGGCGCCCAGCTTGGAGTGTCTCTTGAGATGAGGCGCGAGGACGAAACAGTGGCGAACCCGCTTATGCGGGACGATCCCGATCATTTATTCTCGCTCTTGATGGGTAACATCCCCGCACGCGTTTGGATAAAGGACGCGCTCGGGCGATACGTGTTCGTCAATCCGCAGCTTTGTTCGGATATTGGCATCGGACGCGAAAAATGGATTGGCTCGACTGACGAAGAATTGTTTCCAAACGTAGGTGAGGTCTATTGGCGCAAGGACCAGCAGGTCCTCTCCACCGGTAACCCATTGGTATCCACTGACCAGGTCGAGCGAGGAAAATTTCTTTTCGTCATCAGATTTCCCTTGGCCATAGATCGCAAGGACCATGTCGCCGCGGTGGGCGTCGAGACCACGGAGCAAATGTCGGCTCTGATCGGTTTCTTCCACTTGCGCGACGAACTGTTTCGAAACGAGCGGCTGCGGGCGATCGGCGAGATGGCTTCCGGCCTGGCGCACGACCTGAGGAATATTCTGAACGCGAGTACTCTCAGGCTTAATATTCTGCGGTCGAAGGCCGGCGAGAATTTGACCCAGGATCTGGACGCGCTAGCGAGAACCGTCAATGCGGCTGCCGAGCGGGTGCGCGGACTTCAGGAATTTGTGAACGAGCGGCCACAGGAGAACCTGGAGAGTTCTGACATTTCAGTCCTGATAGCTGAAGCTGTCGAAATGGTCGACTATCTAATCGAGAAGACACCGACGGTAAAAGGCGGCACCGTCAAACTGGAAGTCGAGATTCCTGCTTCATTGCCGAAGGTTTGGGCTTTTCCAAACCAGGTGAAGCACGTGATTGCGAATCTTCTGATCAACGGACGCGAAGCGATGCCAGACGGCGGCATTCTGACAATCGAAGCCAGATCGAGTTCGAATACCGTCGAGGTGGCCGTGATGGATGAAGGCATCGGCATTCCTGAAGACGTTCAGCATAAGATGTTCGAACCGTTCTTCACGACCAAGGAGCTAGGCACTGGTTTGGGTCTCTCGATGGCGCGCGATGTCATGACCAGATTAGGCGGGCAGATTCGCGCCGAGAACCATTCTCCACAAGGAGCAGCGATCTTCCTGAATTTTCGCATCGCGGAATAGTTACACGCCGGCGCGTAGTTTTTACATGCTTCACAAGTGCCGATGCAAAAATTGGCACGGATCCCTGCTTCGAGCGGAATAAAACAGCCACTTTCCCGATAACCCCTAAGTACATCTCTTGCTTATATTGGCGAGCCGTCCGCGACGCGGTTTGGCGGAGGTGTAGTAATGCTCGAAACAAACGTGGCTCTGGATTCGACTTCCAGCAGCGAAGATCTACCGGAGCCATCTGCGGCCGATTTGAAATCAAATGATTTTCGCGAGCTGGGGTCGGCGCCAATCGATTTGAAGCCTGGCGACCTGGTCGAAGTTCTTGGCGCCGCCGAAATCATGTCGAGCCTCGATGCCGACGGGAAGCTCGACGGCTTGCCGTTCATGCCCGAGATGCTGGCATTTTGCGGACGTCGTGTTCGCGTATCCAAACGGGCGGACAACACTTGCGCGCTCGGCCAGCCTCGACGAATCGAACAGGCGGTCCATCTGGAGCAACTGAGGTGCGACGGATCGGCGCATGGCGGATGCGAGGCGGGCTGTCTCTTTCTGTGGAAGGAAGCGTGGCTTCGCCGCGTCAAGGACACTGCGGAAGAATCGCGTCCTACGCTCGTCGCAGTTCCGTCCTCCGGGACCGGCGACGCCGCTTATCGTCTGCTGAGTGAGTTCGCACAGAAGCCGAACGACACTCTTATGTGCCAGGCGACAGAGTTGGCCTCAGCGAGTTGTCCGGCGCCGGTAGGAAGCTCTTCGAAATACTTCGCCAAGGTCGCGCGAGATTGCCTCGAGCATAAGCGAAGCTCCCGCGACCTGCGCCAGCTCATGATTTATTTCTGGGGCAAAGCGATTCTGTATGCGTTCAAGCTGTGGGCGCGCGCCCCGTGGAATGCTGATCGATACCGGAAGACACCGGCAACAGTGTTAGATTTGCAGCCGGGCGAAGTGGTGCGAGTTCGTGGGATGTTCGAAATTCTGCAGACGCTTGATCGCAAGGGCTGTAATCGGGGCATGGAATTCAAGCCCGAGATGTTCCAGTTCTGCGGCCGCAAGTTTCCGGTTATCTTGAACATGCAGCGACGGATCGACGAACGAAGCGGCGATCTGAAGGGTTTCAAGAGCCCATCCATCGTGCTCGAAGCTGTCTATTGCCAGGGTCAGCGATCGTTCTGTCAGCGTGCGAACTATCATTACTGGCGCGAGATCTGGTTGAGCCGGGTATAGGACGATGCAGGCATCTGAACTGGCGGAATTTTTCAGCGCGATCGGTAATCGGGTAATCCAGACTGAGAGCTGCTACTGGTACGACTCCCAGCCTTTTCTGTTCAAGAGTCTGCCGGTTCATCGCCTGGTCGATCCTTCTTCGTCGGAAATAGCGCAGGTCATGATCAAAGGCCCCGCGTTCGCGCTGCGGTATCCGAAGACACCCGACCACGCCGGTCCGCGCGGCGGAATGTACATTTGCTCGAATCGCAACTACGACATCCAGGCGCTGACCTCGCAGAACGTTCGCAGCCGAACGCGCCGGGGTCTCGCGCGATGCCGCATCGAGCAGATCGAGTTCCCGTACCTGGCGGAGCATGGCCACGCGTTGACTACCGAAACCACTTTGCGCCAGATGGGCAAGATGCCGAGCACGACCGAGGCGGAGTGGCATCTGTTCTGCGAGAACGCCAGCCGTTCGAAGGACTTCGAGGCGTGGGGAGCATTCGTCGAGAATCGGCTGGCGACGTTCATCGTGGGGATGCTGGTCGAGGATTGTTACTACATCCACTTGCAGAAGAGCGCTTCTGATTTGCTGAAGTACTATCCGAACAATGCGCTGCTGTTCACCGTGATGAAGACCAAGCTGGCGTGTCCGGAGGTCGCTTACATCTCGCACGGGCCCAAAGCACTCGCGGTGGGGAAAGGGCTCGACTACTTCAAGACCAGCATGGGTTTCGAGATGCAGCCGTACACGGATCACGTCGTCTTCAATCCATTGGTGAAGCCGTTCCTGATGTGGAAGGGCGATGCGGTAGTCAATCGGCTGGTGCAGCGCTACCCGGACAATCTGTTCTGGCAGCGAGCCTCGCGCGCATTGCGGGTCGCGCGGGGCGAAGAAGTCGGCGCAGAGCAATCGGGGAGCGCAGAGCTCGCTTCGTAATGCGAGTCGGGGCAGTGGATCTTCGCTGAGTGCGGCCCGGATTTCACCGGAAGCCGAGAATCACCGGCTGAAGCCGGTGCCACTTGAAAGAGGAATGATTTTGGTGGCACAGGCTTTAGCCTGTGATTTCCGAGGGGGACAGGAAGGCGCGATCCTTAGAGTGAAGTGCGGTAGTAGTGGACGGCCTGGGTCATGCCGCCGGATAGGCGGGTGCGGACGTAGTTCATGAAGTTGGTGGTGAATACGTACTTTGGTTTCAGGTAAATGCCGCCGTTGTTCAAGGAGAAGAGGATTCGGTGCATCTTCCAGTTCCGGAAATTCTGATGGAGCTGGAATCGAGCCGATACTCCAAGAGTTTGAATTCCGAACGGGAACTTGAAGCTGAACCATAAGGGCTGGGAATTAATCGACAGGTCTGGCCGATAGGGCTCTTGAATTTCCGCTATTTGTCCATTGGCTAACGAAAATTCAACAGTCTTATCGAGATCCGGAATCTTGATGGTTACCGGGCGCAATAGCATCAGCAGCGGGCGAGGGTAACGCTCACGTATCTGCGCGGCCATCGCCTTATAAGCGTCGAAAATATCGCTCAGAGATTTGGTGTCGATAGGGTCATAGGTCAACTCGTCCCATTTAGGCAGTGACGCGTAACGATTCAGAGCTTGCGAGGAGTCGTGTGCGTCGCCGACCTGGTAACTGTCGCCTGGATAGAGGACTGCAGCGGATTGACCTTGTTGAGTCAGATAGTCGTAGGCGTCGTGCACCGTGTTGGCGAACGGATTTACGTATTTGTTGTCCTCGGTCGAGAAGTAGATGAAGCTGGCGAAAGGTATGGTGACTTTCGCGTCGAGCGCGCGATGTACCTCCGACATGTTGCGAAGGATCTGCTTCGCGCGATCCGGCAAATAGCGATCCGGCGGCTCGAAGCCGGCGTAGGCAGCTATCGAGAACTGGCTGAGAAGCGTGTCGACGTGTTTGAGGTCTTGCAAGATCAGCCGGCATTCGGGAGTGCTTATGCGCGCATCGTTTTGATTCAGTATTACCTGTTGATCGTCGATGACGGCCAGCGCCGAATCCATCAGGCCGGCGTGGTAGCAGTACACCTTCGGAGATCCTTCTGTAAGCGGCACTATCTCGCGATGAGGCAGTAGCTGAATGCGTTGATAGCCCATGCCCTTGAACGCGGCGACTATCTTTGCCGAGTCGCGAGTCTGGAAGAGGACAGTTACGCGCTGTTTGAAGGAATCCGGAAATGAACCCAAGGTTGGAAAATGGCAATGGTCGGGATGCTCATGCGATATCCAGAGATAGTCGATACGATCCAGCAGCACGGGATTTAACACTGGGTCGGGACGCAGAGTCCACGAATTGTTAAAAATTTTCCCGGACAGCCACGGGTCCATCAGAATCGAGGCGCCGGAGCACTCGACGATCACGCTCGCATGTCCTATGAAGTGGATTTTCATTTGCCATGCGTTGGGATTGTTATTCGGATCGGGCTTGTCGACCGCGACATAACGGATGAAAGAGCTCCGGGCGGGCGCGGGAACTGGCCTATCGTCGTGGTGGGGAGCTTTCGGTCAGCCGCGGCCCACCGGAGCTAGAAAAAGTCGAAGTTTTTACGTACTCGTACAATCCTCTCTAGAGAAAACCATGCAGATCGCGTGCCGATTATTGCGATGAATCAGAAGCAATGAGTTCGAAGAAGTTAGAGAGAAATATGCTGAGAGCATCGAAGGTTTTCTGTGAATGGCGGTGAATCTCGAAATCGGCGATGCAAAGGTGGAATCGGGCCGAGTGTGTAGTCGTGAAAAAAATTCGCTTAAGCCGACTCTAACTGGAAGACCGACCAGCGGGCTCAACTCCAATGGCTAGAACGAGGTTGCGTGAATTGAACCGGTGGCATCTTCGTTGCTTTTCGAGCAGAGCAGATGATGCAAAATTTACAAAGGGCCCCCGAGCAGATCATCGAGCCGCAATGGACGAAAGTCCTGCCTGACGCCAATGACCGAGGCGCGCATAAATTCGGGCTCTCGATTTCAGGTTTCAAATATCCGATAGCAGCGGCAGTAGGATTGGTGGTGCTTGTTCTGCTGACCCATCCTGAGGGCGGTGCGATAGTTGCGGTCGCGATTGCTGCGGCGGTGATTTTGCCATACGCAATTTACTATACGAGCGAACACGTTGGCGGGCTGCTAATTGTGCTCGTGGTGATCGAGGCGTTTGCAGCCAGCTACTTCGCCTCAAATTCGGACGACCAGATTGGTGCCCTGATTCGATATCCCTTGAACCTGTTGTTTGTGCTGCCGTTTATTCCGGCGCTGTGGAGATCAGGAATTCTGCGGCAGGGTGGATTTCGAGATTACGCGATTTATTTGGTTTGGGCGTTGTTCAGCGTGTCCTATTCGATTCTGCCGACAGTTTCACTCGCCCGGTCGTTCGCAGCGATCCTGCCGTTCCTGGCATTGTGCGCGATTATCTTGGAAGTCAGGAGCGAAAACGACGCACATAGATTTATGGGAGTGCTGCTGGCCGGCTGCGGAATCGTCGTCGCGGCCAACTTCCTTTATATGCTGATTAATCCGGGCCTGGCGTGGCAGCCTGATACCCAAAGCGGCATGCTTCGGTTCGACGGATTTCTTACCGAGCCGAACGAGATCGGTAACTTGACGCTGGCGACTGTGGGCGCGGGGTACGGCTATTGGCCAGTCGCTAAGGGGTGGAAGAAAGGTCTGACTGCAGCCGCGATGATCGGATCGATCGTGCAGGGCGTGATGGCAGACTCGCGAACGCCAATTATCGCGATCGTAATCGGTTGCGCGGTTTACCTGGTGTTGAAATATCGAGCGAAGGGCGCGGTCGGCATCGTAGTGATGTACCTAATCTTCTACGCAGCCGCGCACGCGATTCCCAGCATGCACGAGTACCTGGATCGAGGAGATGTCGCGAGCTTCACGGGGCGAGAAGTGGCATGGGATTTCGGAGTCCGCAGCATCAAGGCCAGTCCGCTGGTGGGATATGGATACGAGGTCGAGGGCCAAATCCTCTTGAGTCCATACTTCCAGGGATGGGACGCGGTCTGGGGCATGGGCTACAAATCGTCTCTGCATAACGGCTACCTCTCGCGCGCGGTGAGCCTCGGAATACCCGCACTCCTGTTCTGGCTGTTTATTATATTACGGCCGATGGTCAGCTGCTTTTTACGCAACGGCGACCCGTGGAAGCTGAAATGGTTGGTACCGCTCGCATTGGTGCCGATGTTGATCCTGGAAACGACCGAATCGGTCGTCGATTTCCGTTCATTCGCCGGCGTGATGATGGGGCTGGTCTGGGTAATGCTGGAGCGCGAGAGACTATTCGCTCGGGCGCAAGCTGCCGCGCGCGCAACAGTCGAGGAAGAATCGAAAGCACCAATCGTCCGCGCTCTGCAGCGAGCACATGCCTCGTGACGGGAAAATCAAAGTCGCGATCGGGCTGAGCGGAGGATTATTCATCCTCGTGGCGCTGGCGTACGTGATGAACGCGATCGCCGAACCCGCGGTTGAATCAACGCACGCCTACTATCTCGATTCAAAGAACGGCAACGATTCCAATTCCGGTCGAAGTCCATCGAACGCGTGGCGCACGATCGGAAAATTAAATTCGATCTCACTCGCGCCGGGGGACACCGTGTATTTTCAGCGTGGCCAGATATGGCGCGAGACGCTGATACCGAGCAGCGGCGGGGCAGTGGGCCGTCCGGTTACCTTTACGGCTTACGGCAACGGGCCCGCGCCGATCATCAGTGGCAGTGACGTCGTCAAGGGATGGAATTCGGTCAACGCTTCGATTTACCGCGCGCACTCACCGAAGCCCAACAATGTTTACGTCGATGGAGGGCCGGGATGGGGATTGAAGCGCGCGTGCTGCATGCCCGGAACGTCGTGCGAGCAATCAGGGTTGTGCGCGATTGGTGCGATGACCGCGGGCAGCTGGTATTGGAATCCGGTGGCGTCGGAGTTGTACGTATGGTTGGAGGGCGGCTCCAATCCCGCGAGCCACACGGTTGAGGCAGCGGTGCGCGAATATGGAATGAACGCGACCGGAAAGGAAGATGAGATGGGCCACATGGTGGTCGATGGGCTCGCGTTTGAACGCACCGGCGGATACGGAATTTATTTCTACTCGAATGCGGAAAACGGAAGAGGGCCAGCTGGAGTAGTCATTCGAAACAATACGGTGAAGCAGACCGGGACCGGACAAATTGACGGTGGCGAATATTACAACGCGATCTATTTTGATGAGCACATCGAACTGAATACCGCACCGGAGTTCATCAACAACTCAATCGCGTACAGCGGCGGACATGGTAATGCGATCAATTCCCAGTTCGCCGACGGCGCCCAGATAGTCGGCAATCATGCCGAACATTTCAATCATAACGGATTCGATACCAAGCATTCGGCGGCAGTGGTGTTCCGCGGCAACATCGCGCATGACGGCGTCGAGACCGACGGCATCTACCAGGAATACTGCGCGAACGGGCTGATCGAGAACAACGTGGTGTACAACCTGCGCGGGTCGGAGCCGGGGCAAGGTTCCGGGATTCAAATCGACGTTGGCACTTCAGGGGCAAAGATCGTGGGCAACACGATCTCGAACGTGTTGACCGGCATCTACCTGGTCACACCTGCGATCGTTCAGAACAATACGGTAAGCAACGCGGGTCACGCGGTTCTGGACGCGAACGCCGGCGGCATCTTCGAGCACAACGCGTGGGGCGATTCACCGGTCATCTACGTGAATGGCCGTCGCGAGAATGTCGCGGGCAATTGACTAGGTTTCTTTTAGTCAGTTCAAATAAAAGATACTACTTCGCATTACTAACTGGAGTACCTACTGAGTAAGGGCGCAGGGGCCGGAAGCTCCGCGCGGATTGTAAAATATACAAAATTGTAAAAGCTACATACTATATAAAATATACAAGAAAAGTTTAGTGACTGGGGTTGACGAAGTTGTTCCATTACGACGCCTCTGCTAATGTTCGCCGCGCGGCGTGTCGTGGCGCCGCAGACATAGGTTAAGTCCAAAGCGCGCGGGTTCTCTTCTTCTTCAAGCAACGCCTCATCTGCCGGCGCGATTTGGGCGCAGTTTGGTAATACAAACGCGAGGGGAGTTTCAGGCACTGAGGCTGTGAATCCAGGTCCGCAGGGGAGAGACCTGTCGAGATAGGGGGAGAACCTGTCAGATATGGTTTGTTTTCAGACCTGCCGAAGGCGTCACGCCAACTGAAATAGCCCGCGCCTAGTCGCGGAAGCGCGTCGGCGTTAGTCCGGCGAGCGGTGTTGTGTACTCCTCCACCGTCTTCGCCGAAGCCGGTCCGATGCTGCCCGCGAGACATATTTGCGCACGCCTGGGGAGGGCGATGTGTTATGCGCGGATTGAAAGGCAGGTACAGTTTTGCCGGTCTGATCGTAATTTTCCTCTTTGCCTTCCTGACGCTCGAGTTCGGAGCGGCTATGGAAGCGGCTGCCATTGAAGTGAAGATCATTTCGCCAACCGGCGGCAGCGTGGTGCGCGGCGCGGTGCCGATTTCGTTGTTGACGAAATCCAACGCTGCGTTGGTGAAGGTGTATGTAGACGGCGTTTATCTGGCTTCCACCCCCGGCACTATTTCGTGGTTATCGACCAATGCCGCCAACGGCATGCACACCATTTCTGCAAAGGCCTACAGCTCGGCCAGCCAGATGCTGGGAACTTCCTCGAGACTGGTTCGCGTAAAAAATAGACCGACTCCGACGCCGACACCCACGCCAACGGCTGGTCGTGTGACCATTACGTCGCCGTCGAGCGGGGCTACGGTTTCCGGCACGGTATCTATAGCGGTGACGACCAGCTCGGTCAGTTGGGTTAACTTCTACATTGACGGAAGCTGGATCGCGTCTTCTCCCCCATACACTGTTGGCTGGGACTCAACCGGCGTCTCTAACGGACTGCACTCGATCTCAGTCAACGGATACAACAGCAGTAACGCGTTGGTCGCGACCGCTTTGAGCAGCATGAACGTTCAAAATGGATCGTCGCCCACCCCAACTCCAACATTGACTCCGACGGTGACCGCGACGCCTCCGCCGCCGACACCAACGCTCACGCCTGTACGGACACCGACGCCTACGCCTCCTGCGCCGACACCGACGCCTACATCTACGCCAACGGGTGGTGTGAGTATTACGTCGCCGAAGTCAGGCGCGACTGTTTCCGGCACGGTGTCGATCGCGGTGACGACGGTCGCGCCGGTCAGCTGGGTCAACTTCTTTGTGGACGGAACCTATATGGCGTCCTCGCCGCCTTTCACGATGTCCTGGAATTCGACCAGCGTGGCAAATGGTCAGCACGCCATCTCGGTCAACGGATACAACAGCAGTAACGCGCTGGTCACGACCGCGGCCATCAACCTGAACGTGCAAAATGGCGGGAGCCCCACTCCAACCCCGACTCCGACCTCAACTTCGGGCAGTCCAACACCGACGGCGACGCCGACGTCGACGTCCTGTGCAGGAACCGCCCACTACGTTGCGGCGGCGGGAAGCGACTCCAACAGCGGCATCTCTGCCAGCGCACCCTGGAAGACCATCGCCCATGTGGAGGTCGCTGAGGCCTCGCTCCAGCCCGGCGCCTGTGTGTTCTTCAAAGGCGGCGATGTTTGGGAAGAGCAGTTGGACATCTCTGGCGTCAATGGTTCGAGTTCTCTACCCATCACCTTCGGCAGTTATGGAACCGGCCGCCCAGTAATCGACGGCGGTTCGACGCGGTTATACGGAATCGAAGATGCCTACGGCAATAACGGTGATGAGAACGCCAGTAATTATGTTACAGTCACCGGCTTTGAGGTGCGCAACGCGACCCGCGGCGGAATCATCTTCTCCGACCTGCACCAGGTGGGAATCGTGATCGCCAACAATTATATCCACAACAATGGATATGGCGCCTATCCCGGAGCGAGCGGCTTTGGCACAGACGATAATAACTATGGATATAATGAAGCGATTGCCTTCGTGGACGACGACTATAATCTTCCCGACGGTGTTCAGATTATCAACAACATCGTAAACTATGAGGGCGGTCATAACTCCATCATGGTTGACGGCGATATGGGCGGCGCGGTCGTTCAAGGTAATCAGGTCGGTCCCGGCTGTTCTCACAATTGCATCGACATGAAACGCTCGGTGGGCGTGACGATCCAGGGCAACACAACAATTTGCAAGCCATCGACCATCACCGTCAATGGAAACTCCTATCCGGCCTGCAACGGCAACGCGCTATATACGGAAGAGGATGCGAGTTTCACTGAGACAGTCAAATACCAGGGGAACGTCGCGTTCGGCGCGGCTTCGGGCTATGCCTGTTTCGGCCTTCAGGCCAACTCAGGGCCAATCAAGGCGACCTACTACAACAATACCTGTTATGACACCGACTTCCCCTTCTATGTCACGACCTGCCTTGGCGGGTCGATGACGGTCGAAAACAACATCCTCGATGGCGGGCAGGTGAAGGTGTCCGGCGGGTGTTCTATGACCTGGAATTACAATGACGACGGCGGCAGCTTAGGAAAAGACACCTACACCGGCGTCACCCTCGGCTCGAATGACGTCAGCGATATGAACCCGCTCTATGTGAATATCAGCGGCCTTGACGCCCATCTGCAAGCCGGAAGCCCAGTCCTGGATACCGGGAAGTCGGGCCTGTTTTCGAACATGACCTGGATGGGGGCGCTGGGGCAGTGAGCCCGGGATTCTGAGGAGTGCGTAAGAACGAACTGACTAGATCTTAATCAGCTACACCTAGGACGGGCTCGTATCCTGGATTGTAAATACTACAATCGGGTGCGAGCCCGTCCGCTTTTGAACGCGTCACCTGAAATCCTTTCGTCTCCCGAACTGCTCCTTTTGCTTTCTTTAATTTTCCTGAGCCACCTTTCAGCCGATCTCAGTTTGTAATCCTTTCACAGTACGCGCCTGCCACGCGCGCAATGGGCCTAATTCAGCGTCGTTTCAATCATCTGTGCGATGGCACGCGAGTTGCCATTGCTAAGTCGGAATGTGAGAGCGCGCGTTCGATCAGTTCAGGGCGGGTCGATCGAGAGCAAATCGTAAAAATTATGAGGACGCATTTTGCCATGAGGCGGAATTACGCAACGAGGCACAGAATTTCGAGACGCATGAAGCTCATGCTCTGCGCGAGTGCGATTGCTGTCGTCTTGGGCGGATGCTCAGCGCGCAATGCGGACAGAGGCGAGAGTGGGGACAAGTATTTAGCATCGAAGCCGATGAGCGCCGAGCAGTGCGCCGCCAACGCCAGCATCCAGAACAGCGCAACGCAGAACGCCGACTACCGGATCCAGTCCGGCGACAGTCTCGCGCTCGACTTCTATATGAACTCCGAATTCAACGACGGTAACGTCATCGTCGATCCCGATGGAAAGATCGTTCTGCGGATGGTTGGTCCGGTACAGGCCGCCGGGCTGACGCCGGCTCAGTTGGCCTCGTCAATTGACAAGGCCTACATCAACGAGCTTCGAAATCCCGGCGCCGTCGTCCACATCAACAACATGCCGAACCGGCAGATCTATGTAGAGGGCGAAGTCGCGAAACCGGGCGCCTTTCCGCTTCAGCCTGGAATGACGGCGGTGCAGGCGCTGGCGCTGGCCGGCGGAGTGACCGTCGATTCAGCTCCGGATAACACGGTCTTGATTCGCCGCGACGCGTGCGGACAGCCGCAAGGATCAAAAGTTGATCTCGCGTCGGCCATCAAGAAGCCCGGCTCCGGCGAAGACGTTGCCTTGATGCCGCACGACGTAGTCGTGGTGCCGCGCAGCGGAATCGCGAATGCCGACCTGTGGGTTAAACAGCACATCCGGGACGTGTTGCCGGTGGAACCATACATTTCTCCGGCGTTCTAGTCGGATCAGTTTCATTTGTGATGGAAATACTATGTTACCGAACAACTACCGAGACTGGATTGATATAGCCTGGCGCCGGCGGCGCATCGCGATGATGGCCGGCGGGATGGTCTTTGGCGTGGTCGCGCTAGGAACACTGCTGTGGCCTCCGCTGTATTCGTCGAACTGCCAGGTCTTGGTGCAGGACAATCGTGCGCAGTTGCTGGTGTCCCCCGACTTGCAGGGCAGCAACAACCCTCAGAATTCCGCAACGGTTAACAATCCGGTTCAGGAACAGGATCTCAATTCCGAACGCGAATTGATTACCAGCCTGTACTTAGTTCGGCTCGCGCTCGATGGCCTGCCGGTTCCACGCGGCTATGAGCACAGCTCAGGGCTGGCGGTTGCGGCCGTGAAAGCAGCTATCCGGCTGCCGCTCGAGGGCTACCACGTGCTGCACAGCATCCCGCGGCTCAGTCCGCGTGACGCGTGGGCAATGGACATCGAGCGTCATCTCGATGCGTCAGTAATCAAGCGATCGAACATCATTGCGGTCGAGTTTGAGTCGCGCGATCGCGCATGGACGAAGGACTTTCTGGATCGGCTGATGGCTCGATACCTGGAATTTCATGCCAGCCTGTCGCATGACCCGCAGGCTGAGAAGTTTTACGAACAGCAGACCGCCATCCTGCAGGCGCGGCTGGAGGCGTCGGAGGGGCAGCTTCGCGATTTCCAGCTCAAGACCGGCATCGGCAATCTCGACGAGCAGAAGAAGGCGTTGATCGCGCGCATTTCGGATCTGCAGAGTACGGCGGCCAAAACCGACGCGCAGGTTTCAGGAAGCGAGCAACAAGCAGCGTCCCTACAGTCGCAATTGGGTAAAACGCCGCTCCGGATTCAGAAAGAAACGCGTCAGGAGCAGAACCTGGCGTTACAGCAGTTGAAGCCGCAGGTGATGCAGTTGCGCGCGGAGCGAGCCGAGTTGCTGACCCGTTATCAGCCGACTAGCGAGCGCATCAAGGAGATCGACGCCAAGCTCGCTTCCGAGGAAAAAATTCTCGACAGCGAGGACCACCTCGAGGTCAACGAGGAATTAACCGACGTGAACCCGGTCTGGATCACGTTGCAGACCGACCTGAAGCAGGCGAGCACCGCGGCGTCTTCGGGAAAAGCCACTCGCGACGAGCTCGACAAACAGGTCGATGCCGCGAACCAGCAACTATCGCTGCTCGTTAGCAATGGCGTCGATATGGAGCGATTGCAGCGGCAGGTGACGTCGGACTCCGATGCGTACCAGGCCTATGTTCGCAAGACTGAAGAGGCGCGCGCCTCCGAGGCCCTTAACACCAACAAGATCCTTAACGTCAGCGTGGCGCAGCCGCCGATACCGCCGATGCAGCCGGTGTTCCCGAGCGTGCCTTTCAACCTGGCGGTAGGTCTGTTGCTCGCGACGCTGTTTGGAGCGGCGGCCGCGTATTGGGCGGAGGAAAGCGATTCCAAGATCTATTCAATGGGCGTCGTGAACAATCTGACCGGACTTCCGATTGTCGCGGTCCTGAGCGATCGGGTGTAGCAGCGATGTATTACAGGCACTTCGGACTTGATGGACCTCCGTTCCGGTTTACCCCGTCGCCGACGGTCCTTTACCTCGGCCCGGCTCATCGCGAATGCCTGGCCGCATTGGAATGGGCGCTGCTGCACGATCAATGCGGATTCATGTTGCTGATGGGCGAGACGGGAACCGGAAAAACCACGTTGCTGAGTACGGTGCTCGCGCGGCGGCTGCCGAATCTTCAGGTGGCGTGCGTGCCGAATCCGCAGCTTAGCTTCGAAGAAATGATGCGCGTCATTCTGCCGCAGCTCGGCGTGATGACGAACAATCGCGGCAAACTCGATTTGATTCAGGAACTCGAGCGCGCGGTTGCAAATCGACCGTTGGGGAGCCGCACCGCGATCATCATAGATGAGGCGCAGGTCCTCAGTGACGCAAACCTCGAGGATTTTCGACTGCTGGCCAATTCGTTCAATGCGCAAAAGGGCGAGATACAGATCGTCCTGATGGGACATCCAGAGCTGATCGATCGCCTCTCGGCGCATCATCTGCGGCAACTGCGGGAGCGAATCTCGACCAAGGTAGTTCTGCCGGCGCTCAGCGCAAGTGAGAGCATCGCGTACGTTGATTACCGGCTGAAGGGTCAAAACGGATCGGCGCGAATCTTTGAAGCCGACGCGCTCGCGTATCTGGTCGAGACCGCCGCCGGAGTTCCTCGACGCCTCAACGTCCTTTGTCACAACGCGTTGCTTCTCGCGTATTCGAAAAACAAGAACGTGGTCACGCTGGACGTGGCGCGCGAGGTGGTGAGCGACTACCAGGATATTTTCCTTCCGTCGAACGATATTCTGCATCCCGAATTAGATAGCCCGGCGCTGGAAGACGCGGAGCCCGTCGCGCTGCGACCGCGCCCGCGATGGGCGCTGGCTGCCGCCGCATGCGCAGTGTTTGCGCTGGCAGGATTCGGCAGCGTCATGATCCAGGCGCACGGCTGGAAAAGTCCCAGTCGAGTGGTTTCCGTCGACGCAGTTTCTCATGCGCCGGCTGCGGACGATCAAATTCATAAACCGTCTCTCGCTGATCCGGTTGTCTCTTCAGGATCGGCCCCGACGGCAGAAGCGGTCGCGACAGCTCCGTCCGTCCCCGCTCAAACATCAATCCGGATTCGTCCGGGAGACACGTTTCATGATTTGGCGGCGAAATACCTCGGGTCCAAAGATCGGACCAGGGACCTGATAAACGCTAATCCGCAAATTAGAGACCCCAATAATCTCTACGTCGGCCAGATCGTCTACTTGCCATCAAATCAGCCCTCCAACCTGGCGGGAGTAGTGCAGTGAGCAAATACTACGACGCAATAAATCGGAACCTCGCCACGACTCGTGAACCGCTGGCGCCAACCCGCCATCGCGCGAAGCTGGTCCCGAAAACGCGCGAGCTGATGGAACCGTCGGTGCGCGAGATCTCGGCAAGGACCGACGCGATCGCGTTCGAGGATACCTTCCTGCCCGAAAGGCTTCCGTACGATCTGCCGGCAACGCTGGCGCGTCAGGATGCTATCCGGCAGCTAAGCGAGCGGATGGCGCCGACGGCAGCGGTGGACAAATCGTGCCGGGTCGCAATCTCGGGATGCCGCCCGTCTGACGGCGCATCGTCGATCGCGGCGGCGCTCGCGCTCGACCTCAGTCAGCGGCTTTCGATGCGCACGATACTGGTGGACGCGAATCTTCAGAGCCCGAGCCTGCATCGCGTGGTGTCGCCGGCGGAACGGGCGGTCGCGCAGATCACGCTGGACGGTTCGTTGCAGCTTCGCACCACCGGATGGCAGAGGCTGACGCTGGCGACCTGCTGTCTGAACGGCAATGACGACGAGCGCGAAGCGGCGATCGCGGAACTCGAAGGAGTTCTGAGCACGTTTCCCGCGGCCGTGATCGATCTCGGAGTGGCGCGGCTGGATTCACGTATGTTGCCGCTGATGCGGCCGGCCGATCCGATCCTGCTGGTGGTTCGCTACGGACAAACCGAACGCAAGGAACTGGCTACTTCAGCAGCCGCACTACGTGCCGCCGATCGAACAGTCGCAGGTGTGATTCTTAACGCTCGACCGGAGCGATCGCAAAATTTTTACGCGGAGTAACGGTCCCATGAACGACTTCATCATGATTAACGAAAAAAGGCCGCCTATGGAAAATGGATATCACAACGGCGTCTCGCGCAACGGCCATACGAACGGCTCGCTCAACGTGGACAAGGTCAACGGCACGAATGGCGGTGGCGCGATCGAGCGTCCCGTTCCAATCGTAAACGCCCGCCCGGTTGTTGTGGCCAAAGAGCAGCGCGCTCAATTGCGCGGAGTCGGCGTCGTCGGCCTTGGCTACTGGGGACCGAACTGGGTCCGCAATCTGTACCAGAGTCAGGCGGCGCGCCGAATCGTCGCCTGCGATCTGGATCAGAAGCGGCGACTGCACGTCAGCCAATTGTACTCGGACCTCGAGACCACCAGCCGCTTCGAAGACTTGCTGAACGACGACGATATCGAAGGCATCGTGGTCGCGACCCCGGTCGGTACTCACTATGCGATGGCCAAGCGCGCGCTCGATGCGGGCAAGTCGGTGCTGGTCGAGAAGCCGCTGGCCACGTCCACCGAAGAGGCCAACGACCTGGTGAAGACCGCGCGCGAAAAAAAGCTCGTACTCATGGTCGGGCACACTTTTGAATACAGCGCGCCGGTGCTGAAGATGCACGACATAATTGCGTCGGGCGAGCTGGGCGACGTTTTCTACATCAGCTCGGTCCGCGCGAATCTCGGACTTTTTCAGCGCGACGTGAACGTGACGTGGGATCTCGCGACGCACGACATCTCGATCATCCTGAACCTGATGGGCGGCCGCGAGCCTGAGGCGGTGAGCTGCCAGGGCGAGAGCCACTACGGCCACGGCGTCGAGGATGTCGCGATGCTGACACTGCGGTTCGAGCGCAACATCATCGCGTTCATCCACGTGAGCTGGCTCGATCCCGACAAGATTCGCCGCACCACGGTGGTCGGATCGCGCAAGATGCTGGTGTACGACGACACCGCGCCGCAAGAAAAGATCCGCATCTATGACAAGGGCGTCACCGCGCAAAAGTATTACGACACTTTTGGCGAGTTCCAATTCTCGTATCGCTACGGCGACATCCAGATTCCCCGCATCGAGGAAAAGGAGCCGCTGTTTTGCGAGTGCGAGCACTTCGTCAACTGCATGAAGAAAGGCGAAACGCCCAACACTGACGGCGTCAACGGGGCGCGGGTCGTGAACGTGCTCGAGGCCGCCAACTATTCGCTGCGACGGGGCGGCTTGATGGTGCCGCTGGGAGCTGCACTGCGATGAGTGCGGCAACTGAGCAGCGCCAGGTTCCGCAACTCGCATGCATCGCGGACGACGTCCGCATGGGCCAACGCGTGCGGCTGGCGTCATACGTAAATCTCTACGGCTGCGAGATTGGCGACGACACCCGGCTGGGAGCGTTCGTCGAAGTTCAGCGCGACGCGAAAATCGGGCGTCGCTGCAAAATCTCGAGTCATTCGTTCGTATGCTCCGGCGTCACGATCGAGGACGAAGTCTTCATCGGCCACGGCGTCATCTTCATCAACGACCGTTATCCGCGCGCGACCGTCAACGGCGCGCCGCAAACCGAAGCCGATTGGAAGATGGAACATACGGTGGTCAGGAAAGGCGCGTCGATCGGAAGCGGCGCGATCATAATGTGCGGCGTCGAAATCGGCGAGGGCGCATTAGTCGGAGCCGGCGCGATGGTGGTGCGCGACGTACCTGCGGGCTCGATTGTCGCGGGTCACCCTGCGCGGCTACGCGGACCGGCGCATGAATCGAAGCAGAGGGAATCGCAGTGAAAATAAAATTCGTGGATTTGGCCGCGCAGAACCTGGAAATCGCCGAGCGCGTCGCGTCCGAGATGGATTCGATCCATTCCGCCACCTCCTACGTTGGCGGGCATCAGGTCGAAAGCTTCGAGCGCGAATTCGCCGAATTTCTCAATGTGAAACGCGTCGTCGCCGTCGCGAACGGGACGGATGCACTGCGCATCGCGCTGCTGGCGCTCGGCGTTGGTCCGGGCGACGAAGTCATAACGGTGCCGATGACCTTTATCGCGACCGCGGCGTCGATTGTGCAGACCGGTGCGCGGCCACGATTCGTCGATATCGATCCGGCGACCGGCAACATGAGCGTCCGCGCGCTCCGGAGCTTTCTGGAATCTCTGCCGCGCAACGAGCGCCGGAGTGTGCGAGCGATTGTTCCGGTTCATCTGTATGGTTTGCCTGCTCCGGTCGTCGAGCTGAAAGAAATCGCGGCTGAGTTCAATCTCAAACTGGTCGAGGATGCGTGCCAGGCTCACGGTGCGCGCGTGCGCACTCCGGATGGAATGGCGATGGCCGGGACGCTCGCCGACGCTGGATGCTTCAGCTTCTATCCCGGTAAAAATCTGGGCGCCTGGGGCGATGGCGGCGCGGTCGCGACCAATGACGAGGAAGTTGCGCATCGCGTTTCGAGTCTCAGCAATCACGGGCGGCTGTCCCACTACGCGCACGAGATTTGCGGCTATAACTCGCGCCTCGATTCGATCCAGGCTGCGGTTTTGCGCGCGAAACTGGAAAAGCTCGCCGAATGGAACGAGCGCCGCCGCGTAGTCGCGTCCGCTTACCGCGAGTTGCTCGCGCCGCTGGATGCTCAGCCGATTCTCGAACCGGAAGGCGTCGAATCCTGCTACCACCTGTTCGTAATTCGGAACGCGCGGCGGGACGCGATTCGAAACGCACTGCTTCAGAACGAAATCGAATGCGGAATCCACTATCCGGTCCCGCTGCATCTGCAGCCCGCGCTCGCTTACCTCGGTTACCGGGCTGGTGATTTTCCGGCGAGCGAAGCGCTGGCGGATACGACGCTCTCGCTGCCGATGCATCCGCATGTGGACGGACAGGAAATCCTGCGAACGGTTGAGGTCGTGGCCGGTGTGCTGACGCCGGCGAGTGAATCCCTGGCGGCGCAGCGGCGGAACGCTTCACCAGCCGCTTCGACAGCTTCCTCGAACGCATGAATGGACTTTTATGTTTGCCGGCGAATGCAAAAAACAGAAAGTGCTTTTCGCGATTGCTGACGTAATCGCACTTACGCTCGCATTCGCAATCGCGCTGATGCTTCACGATCCGGACGGCGCGATCCTGGCGCATCTCGAGGGCGTCGATCCGCAAACGCTGATCGAATGCGGCATCGTCGTAGGGTTGCTGTGGGTCGGCGTCTTCCGCGCTTTCGATCTCTTCAAGATGCGGAACGGCAGCCGCAAGGAAGCGATCGCGATCGTCAAGGCCTGCTCGGTCGCCGCCGGCCTGATGCTGCTGACCAACTTCGCGGTGAACGCTCAAATCTCGCGCGTGGCGGTCGTCACGTTCTACGCCGCCAGCATCATCAGCGAATTGGGCATCCGAGGAGTATTGCGTCACCTGATTCAACAATTTTATTCGAGCCCGCGCATCTCGATCCCGCTGGTGATCATCGGCTTCAACCCGACCGCGCATCTGCTGTGCGACAGCATTCGGGAAGAGCTTACGCAGTACGAATTCGTCGGGTTTCTCGACGGCGACGCCTTGGGCCACGACTATCACGGCTACCCGGTGTTGGGACGGCCCGATCAGTTGCCGGACCTCGTACGCGTCCATCCATGCCTCGAAGCTGCGATCGCAATTCCCGACGCGCCGCTGGCCGATCAGGCGCGCATGGTCGAGATTTGTGAAGAAACGCGGCTGCGATGGTGGGTGGTGCCGTGGGTTTATCGATCGGCGCCGACCGGACTCCGGGTGGACACGGTCGGGCTGATTCCGATAGTCGGCCGCCGCGGCTCGAACGTCGAAGGCTTGAACTACCTGGTCAAGCGCACCTTCGACGTCGTCTGCGCGTCGCTCATTTTGATTGTCGCGATGCCGATCATCGCGCTCGCCGCTCTCGCAATTCTAATCACCGACGGCAGGCCCATCTTCTTCCGCCAGCAGCGAATCGGCGCACAGGGTCGTCGATTCGAAATGTTGAAGTTGCGCACGATGAAAACCGCAGCCGCCGATAGCGTCCATCGTCAATACGTCGAGCGCTGGATCGCCAACGGTCACAGTGCCGCGGCCGGCGCCAATGATAACGGCGGCAAGGTCTTCAAGCTCGCCAACGATTCGCGCGTCACCCGTGTCGGCCGGATTCTGCGCAAGTTCAGCCTCGACGAGCTGCCTCAAATCCTCAATGTAGTGCGCGGCGACATGAGCCTCATCGGCCCGCGTCCTGCTCTTCCCTACGAAGTCGAGCACTACCAGGACTGGCACCGCCGCCGGCTCGAGGGGCTGCCGGGAATAACCGGTCTCTGGCAGGTCAGCGGGCGCAACCAGATCTCGTTCGACGAGATGGTCAAGCTCGACGTCAAGTACCTCGAAGACTGGTCGCTCACTACCGACATCGGAATTCTATTTCGCACAATCCCGGTTCTATTGAGGGGAGAGGGACTGTGAACGATCCCGTACCTGTGAACGGCGATGCTCCTGAGCACGCCGAGCGGAACCGCTGGTTGTGGAGCGCGTTCGCTCGCTCGATTCGCGACAACATGGTCGCAGAGGTCGTGGTCCAGGTTCTGCGCATCGGCGGGATAGTTGTGCTCGCGCGCGCGCTATCGCCGAATGATTTCGGTCTGTTCAAAATTCTGGTCGTCGTCTCGACCTTCGCGATGCTGGTCAACGAGGCCGGGATTCCCGACGCTCTTATACAGCGCCGCGACCTTACCCCAGCGCATCATTCGACCGCATGGTGGATGAGCATCGGGCTCGCGTCTCTGACCTGCGGCCTGCTGTACGGCGGCGCGCCCGCACTCGCGCATCTCATGAGGATGCCTGAATTGCGCGAAGGCGTTCGCTTGCTTTGCATTCCTTTTCTGCTCGAGGGCGCTGCGGTCACCGCGAACGCGCGGCTGCGGCGCGACATGCGATTTGGTGCGCTCGCAGTTGCAGACGTTCTCGCCGAAGTCGCTTTTCTTGTGGTTGCGCTGGGGCTGCTGTGGTATCGGCTACCGACCTGGAGCCTGGCCGGTGGTCTCGCGGCGCGCTTTGCCACGCATGCGGTTAGCGTCCTGGTTTCAGGCGGAAAGTCTCCGATTGGACTTCCCACTTCCTCTGCCGCGCATGATCTGGGCCACTTTGCCATTAAGGTTCTCGGCGGGCGAACCGTCGACGCGCTCGCCTTCAACGTGGACTTTATTCTGATCGGGCGACTGCTCGGGAGCTCGGCGCTTGGATATTACGCGATGGCGTGGGACCTGCTGCGTTTCATACCTGACCGCGTCTTTCGAATCGCGGGCCGCGTCACGCTCCCGACGTTTTGCCATTTGCAGGATCAGACCGATCAGCTCGCGAAAGCTTACCTGAATTTCTGCGGTTATCTTTCCCGGATCATTTTGCCCATCGTTGGTTGCGCCGCGATCGCCGCACCGGAACTCATCAGTACGATCTACGGGCCAAAGTGGCTGCCAGCCGCGGTGCCGATGCAATTGCTCGCCTGTGGATTGCTGCTGGTCGGCCTGCGACTCGCCATCGGATCCGTTTACTACGCAAAGAATCATCCCGAGTTCGACTTCTATATTCACACCGCCGGACTCGTGCTGGTCATCATCACTGTTTTTGGGCTCGCATCCCACGGCTTGGCTGCTGTGAGCTTTGGCCGAAGCTTGGTCGAAGCGTTGATCAGCATCGTGGGAATGTGGCTTTCCTGCCTCCTGCTCGACATCAGGATTTCCGATTTCGTCGTGGCGATTCTTCCCGGCGCCGGACTGGCGCTGATGTGCGCGGTAGCCGTCACCGCCGGAAAAATAATGGCGAACGCGTGCGGCACTCACGGTGTCGCGACTCTGCTTCTGATCATAGGCCCCCCCGCGATCGTTTATTGCTGGCGGGAATCTTCAACTGCGATGCGGATGTTCGCAGGCACCTTAGGTGGCGGCGAAACCGCGCCGATCGTCGTGGCGCAGGAGCTTCAATGAACCAGGCCGCTACACTTGGGGTGATTTCGCGCGAGTCTGAGCTGAAGATTTTTCCGCTCGAGCAAGCGCGCGCTGAATGGGAGGCCCTTGCCAGATCGCATCCCGAGGCGACTCTCTACCATCGCGGGCCGTGGCTTGAAGTTTTGCAGCGCGCGTTTGGCGTGCGCCCATCGGTCGCAACCATTTCCGATTCCGGATCGGCGAGAGCTGCCTGCTTACTCGCCCCAGGCGGCAATCCAATTCGACGGAGTCTCATCTCGTTGCCGTTTTCGGATTTCTGTCCGCCGCTGGCCATGAACGACTCGGCCCGCGACGCACTGTTGTCCGGATTGGCGGTCACTCGAAATCGGCCCAGGCTCGAGATGCGCGGCGTCGCGGGAACCTACCCGTGGAACGTGCTCTATCACTTCCAGCGATGGACGCTCGATTTGTCGCGCCCGTTCCAGGCCATCGAGAAGGCCGCCGACCGCGAAGTACGACGTCATCTGCGTCGCGCGCGCGAGGCCGGGGTCACCGTCGAGCGCTCGCGCGACGCCGAGGCGATGGACTGCTTCTTCAATCTCCAGTTGGAGAGCCGGCGTCGTCTTGGAGTCCCATCACAGCCGCTCAAGTTTTTCAGGACGGTGTACGAGGTCTTCGCGAAGATCGACGCGATCGATGTGTGGTTCGCATTGCACCAGGGCAAACGCATCGCCGCGGTGGTCATCCTGCGCGACGGCAATGACCTGCATGCGAAATGGTCGGCGCGCGCGGCCGGCAGTCCCGACGGCGCCAGTCACCTGATCTTCATCGCTATCGCCGAGCATCACGCGCAGCTCGCCAACTCACTGGACTTCGGCCGTACCGATAGCCGCAATCGCGGTCTGTCTCGCTTCAAGCGCGAGCTCGGCGCCACCGCGACTGATTTGCCGTACAGCTATTTTCCGCAGATGCCGACCGTGACGAGCGCCGAAAATCTGACCGGGGTTTGGCAGACCGCATCACGCGTATGGCGAAATCTGCCGCTGCCGGTCGCGCGGGTTCTCAACAACGTGACCTACAGGTACCTAGCATGATGCGCTACATCGCAATCACTCCGGCACGCGACGAGGAAAAATTGCTGCCCGGACTTATCGCCTCGATGGCAGCGCAGGGCTGGAAGCCCGACCGTTGGATAATAATTGACGACGGTTCCGCGGACGCGACTGGTGCGATACTGGACGAGGCAGCTCGCACCTATCCGTGGATCGAGCCTCATCATCTGGAGCGCGATCGTCCGCGCGCCCCCGGCGGCGAATGCGTGATCACCCAGTTTCTGCCGCATGAAGCCTGTCAGGAGTACGACTACGTTTTGCGGCTCGACGCCGACGTCAGTTTCGAATCCGGCTTCATCGACTTGCTGCTCCAGGAATTCAGGCACGACCCCAAGCTCGGAATCGCCAGCCCAACTTTGTGGGAACCCAAGGGCAGTGAGTGGATCGAGATTCGACAGCCTGAATATCACACGCGCGGGCCGGCCAAGATGTACTCGCTGGCGTGTTTCAACTCGATCGGTGAACTCGATTCCGACGTTGGATGGGACACGCTCGACGAAGCGCGCGCGATGCTGCATGGTTTTCGCACTCGCGGCTTCCGGCACATCACGGCGCGGCATCATCGTCCGCAAGGCGAAGCGTCGGGATGGAGGGCGCGGATGAAGGCCGGGCTGGCGGCATACAGAGTCGGCTATTCCCCGGTATTTGTGCTGGCGCGCGCGGCGCGCGAGACCTTTACGCGCCCGTCGCCGGCTGACGGCGCGCTGTTACTCGCCGGCTTTCTCCAAGGATACATTCGGCGCGAGCCGCGCTGCGCAGAACCCGAACTGGTAAGTTTCATCCGGCGGCACCAGCACCGCAGACTGCTGTTCCAGGAGTCGCTATGGCGCTGAGCGTTTCAACCGACGACGTCCGCGAATACTCCGTGGCAGGCGAGGAGCCACTCTCGTACGCCAGCCATAACGACGCATTCTCTTTCTGGAAGCTGCCGGAGGAATGGCGGTCCACGCTCGAGTCCGCAATCGATGAATCCAGGGTCATCGCCGAGCGTTACCTGTTTGAAGAATACATGGCGCGCAAAGATCGCCGGCCGCCGACGAACATGCAGGCGTACTATCGGATCAAGAGTCTGATTCCCGAGTCGGTCCGTCATCGGCTCAACTCGGCAGCGGTCAAGATGCGCGCGAAGCGCGAATTTCCCCGATGGCCGTGTGAAAGCGCGCTGATCGACTATTGGCGCGATTGGCTGCGAATCACCTTGCACACGATGAAGAAGAGCGACGCGTGGCACATCGGATTTTGGCCCAACGGCATGAAATCCTGCATCG
This sequence comes from uncultured delta proteobacterium, assembly GCA_963794325.1. GTDB lineage: Bacteria > Desulfobacterota > Binatia > Binatales > Binataceae > Binatus. The sequence continues at coordinate 1,622,608 of CAWCDG010000004.1, forward strand.
TGCTGACGCATGACGTCGAAGGCCCGCTCGGAATGAGCCGGATGGAGCAGATGGCGGACCTCGAGGAGCGGTACAATTTCCGATCGTCGTGGAACCTGCCGCTGGGGCAGTACCGGATCGATTGGAAGCTTATCGATCGGCTCCGGCAACGCGGCTTCGAGTTTGGCGCGCATGGATTGTCCCATGACGGCCGCTTGTTCCGCAGTGAGAGCGACTTCAGCGAACTCGCTCCTCTGCTCCAGGAGCGGGCGCGGGCGCACGACATGAACGGCTTCCGCGCGCCCTCGACGCTGCGGCGAGCCGAATGGATAACCCGACTCTCGTTCGACTTCGATTGCAGCTTCTCGGATTCCGATCCATATGAGCCTCAGCCGGGCGGAACCTGCAGCGTGTTTCCTTTTTTTCTGTCGCACCTGGTCGAGTTGCCTTACACGATGCCGCAGGATCACACGCTGATTCATTTACTGCATCGGAGTCCGATTCAGACCTGGGCAATGAAGGCCAAGTGGATCGAATCGCTCGGTGGGATGATCCTGACCCTCGTTCATCCCGACTACTGCGGCGCCGGACGGTATCTCGACGAATACGAAACTCTGCTCAAGCAGCTGAACGACATGCAATCCGCATGGCGCGCGCTGCCTTCTGAAGTGTCCGCATGGTGGCGTCGCCGGGATCAAATGCAGCTGAGGATGCGCGGCAACTCTCCTTCGATTGAAGGACCGGGATCGCAGCGCGCGGTCGTGAGGATGCTCTCCAGCGAACCGCTCGCGGAGTGAGGTGACGACCATGGCGCGCTTTCTGATGATTGCCTACACCACCTACATGCATGACGGCCGGGTAAAGCGGCACGCCGAGGCGCTGGCCGAGCGCGGCGATGACGTGGACGTGATTTGCCTCGCTACCGGCGCGAAGCCGATCACCAACGGCGTCAACGTGATCGGTCTGCCGATGCCGCGATATCGGGGCGAAAGTAAATTCGCATATCTCAGAAGTTACCTGCGGTTCTTCACGATGGCGGCGCAGCGTGCGGCGCGGATGTCGATGAAGCATCGCTACGACGTGGTGATCGTATGCACCATGCCGGACGCGGTCATCGTTTGCGCGATACTGCCGAAGTTCCTCGGCAGCAAGGTCGTCCTCGACGTGCACGACACGATGCCGGAGTTGTATCGGGATAAATTCGGCGGAGCGCGCGGCGCGGCCGGCGCGAAACTATTGATGCTCGAGGAACGCGCCAGCTCGTGGTGGGCGGACAGCGTTCTCGCCGTGCACGATCTGCATCGCGACCGGCTGCAACAGGCAGGCGTGCCGGCCGGCAAGATTCACGTCGTCATGAACTCGCCGGACACCCGGATCTTCGACCTGCACAAAAACGGCGACTCGTTCGCGCCCAACCAGTTCACCTTGATCTGTCACGGCACGGTTACCCAGCGGCTCGGGCTGGACCTGGCCATCTCTGCGGTCGCGTCGCTGCGCTCGGAAATCCCGGAGCTGCGGCTCAAGGTGATCGGCGAAGGCGATCGGCTTTCGGAGTCGCGCGCGCTGGTCGATCGGCTGGGTCTGGGCGCCCGCGTCTCCTTCATGGATCTGGTTCCGGTCGAGAAACTTCCCGCGCTGCTGGTGAAGGCTGACGTTGGTCTAGTTCCTTACCGGCCGAGCAGCGCGACGCATCTGATGCTGCCCGTGAAATTGCTCGACTACGCGACGCTTGGAATTCCGGTGATCGCCGCTCGTCTGCGGACAGTTGAATATTATTTTGGAGACGGCGCGGTCGAACTATTCGAACCCGGAAACGTGAGCGATCTCGCGCGTGCGATCAAGCTGCTCTACCACAATCCGGATTTGCGTGGGCGACTGGTCGAGCGCGCCCGCCATTCCCTCGACGCTCTGAACTGGCAGAACCAGCGAAACGAATACTACCGGGCAATCGATTCGCTCCTTACGGCGTGATTGTCATTCGGGAGAGTCCTGCAACAACCAAGGGGCTGAAACAGGAGAAAGAAGCGATGGATGTGAAAGCAGAAACGAACGAGAAGCCGAAAGCGAGAACCCTGGTGGTCGGGCTCGGCGAAGTGGGCGGCGCGCTCGCTGCGGTGTTGGACCGCAAGGAACCCGTGCTGCGGCACGACCTCGACAGAGTGAAGATAGAAGACCCGATTGGGACTATGCACATCTGTATCCCGTTTCAAACGCCGCATCAGTTCGAAACTGTCGCGCTCGGATACATCAGCCGGTTTCAGCCCGCTCTGACGATCATCAACAGCACTGTGTTGCCGGGAACCACTCGATCGATCGCGGAAAAGAGCGGCAGCGCCGTCGCGTACAGCCCGGTGCGTGGCAAGCACGTGCGGATGGAGCAGGACCTTTCGCATTACTGCAAATTCGTCGCAGCCCCCAACCGAGCGGACGCGGCCAGCGCCGAGGCGCACTTTCAGGCGGCCGGCATGAAAACCCGGCGGATGACGGAAGTCGAGTCGCTCGAGCTGGGGAAGCTGGCCGAGACCACGTATTTCGGCGCATGCATCGCGTTCGCACAGGAGATGAACCGCTACGCGGAGCGGGTCGGCGGCGACTATTCCGAGTCGATCGATTTTTTCGAGGAAGTGGATTTCCTGCCGCGCCAGCGTTACTTCCCCGGCTTCATCGGCGGCCACTGCGTTATTCCCAACATCAAACTGCTGCTTCAAATAGCGCCGTCGCAGACGCTCGAAGCAATATTGGATTCAAATGAACGACGTGCAATTGAACTCGAATCGCGAAAGGGGGCCAAGGCAGTTTCCAGCTCGCGCGAGCCTCAGCCGGCCAAAGTGCTGGCTGATCGGCAATAGTCCGGAGCTGCCCACTGCGGCCGGACGGATCGCGCGGCTGCGCGGTCTCGAGGTCGAGGTTTGTCCTGCGAATGGGGCCGCGCTTCCGTCTTTTCAGACGGCCCGCAACCAGCTGATCGCGATCAATTTCGATCTGTTGTCGCGGCTCGAAGCCGGCGCACAGGCGCGTCTGCGCGAAGCCGCCGAGAATGGCGCGACCATTTACGTGCGCGGAGGGCTACAGCCTGGACGCAGATTCTCGATGCGGCCGTTTTCGGATCAGCAGTTCCAGTTTTTGGACTTGCCGGCCGACGGTTATCAATTCTCGACCCATCCGATCCTTCCCGCAGCAATCGCCGGCGAACGAATAGTCACCAGGTTGAACATGCCGATGGCGGCTGGATTGGACGACAGCGTCCGCCCGATCGTGTGGAGTCTGCATCGAACCGGATCCGGGACGCCGTCAATTTTTTCGATCGAAGTGGGTGCCGGCATCGCGATCTTCGATCTTCATCCTGATGATGAATCCAGCGAGCATGAATTGCTCGCGGAACTCGCCGCGCCAACCAGAAGAGCTGCCAGTATCGGGGCGGTCGCGGCGGTTGATTGGGCCGCCGGACGCAATCCAGCGACTCCCGTGCCGATCAATCTCGTCATCGACGATCGTCCGATCAACTTCGACTATTTCAACGCGGGCAGGTTGAAGACGTTTATGCAACATCTCGATGATCGGTGCCCCGGCATCCACACCGATTTCGCGTGGACGCCAAGTTACACGCGGCCGTATCGCCGCTACCTGGACGTACTGGCACAGCACAACACCGGCTTCGTGTGGCACGGGTTCCTGCGCCACGTGGATCATCGCAGGATCACTGATTTCGAGTCGCAGCTCGACGCGGGGCGTGCACGCGTCGAAGAAATCACGCGGCATTACGGCGTTAGATTTCAAAGGGTGATGATTTTTCCATACGAAAAAGGCACGCGTCGCGCCGACGAACTTCTGCGCCGCGCGGGTTTCGTGGCGAAGGTTCAGTCGATGGAGGACAGTCCGCATCCGAATTACTACCGGCTGCGGGGCGTCGCCGACAAACCGTCGTTTGATGAGTTCAGTGTGATTTATCGCGATTCGATCGAAACCCTCACCCGCGATCGAATGTTGGCCCTGGCTACGCTTGGGATGCCGGTGGCCGCGCTGGCGCATCCTCGCGATCTGGCCCTGCGCCGGTTTCAGCCGGGCGATCCGGGCGCAGTGTCGTACTTTGATTCAGTGCTGGCGTTTGCGGCGGAAAAGTCGCTGCGACCGATGTCGCTCGAAGAAATAGCGGCCGAAGTGCCGGCCGCGCGATAATCGAGTCCCGTCAGTTACCGTGATGTCGCGACGACTCGCTCGACGACTCGCGATCCTTCCCCTGGTAGCGAACCAGCCGGTTGTAGAGCGTCTTTAAACTGATCCCGAGAATTTGAGCGGCGCGCACTTTATTGCCGTTGGTAAAATCCAGCGTCTTGAAAATGAACTCGCGCTCGACTTCGTCCAGCGACTCTCCGATGCGCAATTCGAAATGAGGTCCCTTGCGGCCGGCACGCCTGACGTCGACCGGAAGATCGGCGGCCGCGAGCAGAGGCCGTCGTGCAACGATAGTGGCGCGCTCGATCACGTTTCGCAGTTGCATTACGTTGCCGGGCCATCGAAACAAGCGAAGAATTTCCAGACATTCGTTGTCGACGCCGGTCACCGATTTTCGATTGTTCTGCGCGGACTGTGCAACAAACGCCTCGACCAGCGCCGGAATATCTTCGAGCCGATCGCGCAGCGGCGGCAGTTCGATGGTGAAAGTATTGAGTCTCGAATATAAGTCTTCGCGCAATCTGCCGTAGTGAGTGGCCTCCGCCAGACTTTTGCTCGAAGACGCGATCAGGCGAACATCCAGCGACGTTTCGTTTCCGTTGCTGGCGCCGAGCCGGCGGAATTTCCTTTCCTCGATCGTTCGCAGCAGCTTGGCCTGGAGTTCGATCTTCAGCTCGGTAATTTCGTCGAGCAGGAGGGTACCGCCATTGGCCATCGCCAGCAGTCCTTCGCGGCGCCGTGCGGCTCCCGCAAAAGCGCCGGGCTCGTGGCCCCACAGCTCGCTCTCCATCAGGTCGTGCGGCAATCCCGAGCAGGTGACGGCGACGTATGGATCATTGCGGCGCGCCGACAGCTCGTGAATCGTCCGCGCCACGATTTTCTTGCCGGTTCCGCTTTCTCCGACGATCGACACCGAGGCGGAACTCGACGCCGCGGCTTCCTCGACCAGCCTCATCACGCGACGCATCGCGGGCGATTGCCCGATGATTGGTCCAAGCGTGCCGGCCTCGATCAACTTTCGCCGGAGACGCTGGTTTTCCTCGCTCACTCTGAGTTGAGTCATCAATTCGTTCAAGAGCACGCGCAGATTGGTCGGATTGATCGGCTTGGAGACAACGTCGTAGGCGCCGGGCTTGGTGATGGGTTCTTTTGAACGAAGGTCGGCCTCTTCGGCCATCACGATCGTCGCGACTTCGACGCCGCGTGCTTGCAATTCACCTAAAACGGTCTCGCCGTCTTTCTGATGTGCTTTCAGATCGATCAGAAGGACATGCGGCGAAAACGACTTGGTCTTTTCGAACACCTGATTGCCCGCGACGGCCTGAACCACAAAGCCCCACGAGTTGATCAGGTCGCGCAATTTCTCGCGGCCGGACTGGTCATCCGCGACGACGAGAATGCGGAGGTCACGGTTATTATCTGACGTGTTGGAGGTTGCTGGCATCGTCATTGAATAAGCAGCAACCGATGTGCCATGCGGTGGTCGAGAAAAAGCCCCCTGAATCCCCGAGAAAATAATTCGAGAAAATCGCCTCTTAAGTAAGAAATACATAATTTTAGATATTCGCCTTCTGTGCGAGATTAGAAAGGCTTTATTCCCAACATCTTTTAGTCGCCATTTCCGGCACGGCGATTGCTCAAGTACTTCAGGATAGCTCGGAGGGTGCGCCAGGCATTATACGGCGCCCGAGTTGGTCGCTACCTTTCCTCAATCGACTACTACTCAAACTGCTACTACCAATGATGATGGCGACGTGCAGCGCCAGACGACGACTACAGTTGTCGCACCGTAGCCGGTATCTTACTTTCGCGCTCTGACTCTTTGTTTGAAAGCTAAAAAAGAGCAATCCGCTGAGCATTGAGTTATGCCCAGCGGATTGCTGTTAATGGGGCGGATCAATTCGACGGCAAGTTCAAAGAATTGCTCGTCCTGCGACCAGCGAGACCACGAACAAGACCAGAAATACGACGAATAGGATTCTCGCAAATTCCGCGGACACGCCCGCAATGCCGCCAAATCCTAGCGCCGCCGCAATGACAGCTATCACTAGAAAAACGAGTGCGTAATACAGCATGAGTCAGTACCTCACGGGTAGGATACAGAGTAATCAGCAACTACTATGCCATGGTTCATCGAAAATTCCCGGAGTAATTGGCCTTTAGGATTCGTGAATAAATTACTCCGAGTATGCTTCAAGAGAATCCTTTCAGGCTGTGGACCTATGACGGTGGCCCTATCCTTGCTCGCTTTTATTAGTGTCATGGCCAAGGGATCGTAAAACCCCACTTACCCGCAAGGAGCAGTACCGTATGAATACGGATCAGGTTAAGGGCAAGTTCAAGCAGCTTTCTGGTGAGATCAAGCGCAAATGGGGCCAGGTGACCGACGATGATTTGAAGCAGGCCCAGGGCAGCATGGAGAAACTTATCGGCAAGATTCAAGAGCGCTCAGGCGACCGCCGTGAGGCAATCGAGCAGTGGCTCAAGTCGCAAGGTATGAACGAGTAACCAGGAGGTAATGTATGGATACAAAATACGCATTCAGATTGATCGTGCCGGCGGTCCTGTTCGGGATGGTCTTGTCCGTTCCGGCCTTCGCTCAAAACAGCGCGCCGAATAGCCCGAACGCTGCGTCACCGGCCAGCGAGGATATGAACGCGCCGGCCGGACAGCAGATGCGTGCGGCTGGTCGAGAGATGAAGGATGCCGGTAGTGACACTGCCGCGGCAGCGACGGACACCTATCATGGAACTACGCGTGCGGTAAAAGACACGACCATCACCGCCGAAGTGAAGACCGCATTGAAGCGGGATCCACAGGTAGGATTAACCAGGATTCACGTCATGACCTCCGGCGGAGTCGTGACCTTGAAGGGCAAGGTGCCGACGCCTGATGTGGCTGCGCATGCTGCCCTAGTCGCGGAACAAAACAAGGGCGTCAAGAGCGTGGACAACCAACTGATGGTGGCTAATTCGGCGCGAACCGACTAGCCCGCCAGTCCACTAACAAATCGGAGTCGCCGCCGGTTCGTGGGCATCAAGCTCGCGAACCCGGCGGCGGCAGTTTTTATGGTTGAGGTTATCGAGTTTCAGCGATCGGGGTGTTCTGCAGGCTCAACGGTGTTGCCAGTATCGCTGGTTTGGTCCTCTTTTCACACATCCAGTTAATAAGCGGGTTTAACTGAATCATCGGAAAAATTTTCAGCACGGATTACATGGTTCCCACTTTTCGGATTTTTGCGAGTTACCCAAGTCCTCGAAAAAAAAGGGTAATCCATTTCCGGGGCGCTGGCACGAGCATTGCGTGTCTATATTGCCTTGAGAACTTGGTCCAAAGGACCAGTAAGTAAAGTCTCCTTCCCCCAATCCGGCAGGGTCGGTTGCCCCGAACGTCCTCCCCCCGTTTGCGGCGCTGAAACTGCCGGATTTCTTTTTATCAATCGCAGTCGCGATTCGTCAGGAGTGCCCTATGCCCAGGAAGTCCAGGGGTCGGAAGTATTCGAAGAAGGCCGGCGAGGCGGTCAAACGCGAAATGCATGCGATGAAGCTGGGGACGCTGAAATCGGGCCGCTCGGGCAAAAAGGTCAAGGCGCGCAAGCAGGCGATTGCAATTGGCCTCTCCGAGGCCCGGCGCTCCGGCGCTAAAGTCCCTAAAAAGAAATCTTAGCGAGCAGACCTTCCGTTCGTACCCGTCTTCCTTGCCAGGCCGCCAGCCGGTAACAGTCCGGCGCCGCACTAGCCTGACTTGCGAGGCTCGAACTCAGTAAGAAATATCGTCTCTTATAGTAAGTCTTTCATTCGATCATTCCTGCTTTAGCGCGATTTATTTGTGCAATCCATTGGCGCGCTTCCTGCTATTTAAGCACTTGTCGATTCATAGATGGGTCGGCGGGGTGCAACAGGAAAAGGAAGTATTCAAATGCGTTATGCGATTGCATGGCTTCTAGGTGTTCCGGCTTCGATTGTCATCCTCTGGTTCGTGCTGGGGCACATGCTCTAACTCCAAACTCAGGTCCATCTGAAAACGATGAACCCCGCGGACAAAGTCGCGGCGACGCAATTTCAGGAAGACAGTTATGAACCTAATATTACTAGTCCTACTCGTGGTTCTCTTGATCGGCGCATTGCCCGCCTGGCCGTATAGTGCCGGCTGGGGCTACTATCCTAGCAGCGCGCTCGGGACGATCCTGGTCATAGTTCTCGTTCTCGCATTGCTTGGACGAGTCTAAGACTTCCGCTTCGTAGGCGATGGCCGTCAGTAGAAGCGACCTACTGACGGTTCATCACCATTCCTGCGCCAATCAGGACAACGCCAAGAACCATCGCTCCCACGCTCACGATCGGCGGGATGAAGTGTGGTTCCTCAGTCTTGGCCTGAACTTTCAAGTCACCGAATTTCACCACGTCCTGGGTTCGCTCCGTATTGAAGGAGGGCATCGCAAAGGCGATGAGCCCTAGAAGCGCGACTATCGCGCCGAACATCATGATGCTTTTCATTTCGGTTGTCCTCCAGAAAGTGTTACGTAGGTTCCGCAGGTCCGGCGAATAAGCAAGCCAAGTGCCACAGAATCTGCCCGCGTCACGATGCTTTGCACGGACCGTAGGCATCCCCGCCGGGAATCATGTAATTGTTGCTCTGTCGCTATGATTTTCCTGACGTTTGACGTGATGCGCCGGGCTCATTGCGAACCGGCATCGCGCGGACTAAAAGCAGTGAGCCTGATGCGGCTGGAGCCAGCATGCCTGCGAACCGACTAAGAAGGAGTCTTTCCACCACAATCGTGGTTCCCGCGATCCTGATGGCTCTGGCAGTCATTGCGCTGATGTGGGAATTGCGCCGCCAGATGATCGAAACCGATTGGGTCGAGCATACTGATCGCGTAATGCTGCTGGTCGAAACCGCGAAAGCCGAATTTTTGTCCGCGCAGGAGGCGCTCAGGAATTTCCTTCTTGCTTCAGACCAGACCCACCGCGGTCCGATCGAGAAAAATTGGAACGATAGCCAGGATATGGTCCGGCAACTTGCCGCGCTCGTTTCCGACAATCCGACCGAGGAACAACGGGTGAAACTCCTCAACGGCCTCGAGAATCAATGGCTTGAAGCCGTCCGTGACGTGGATCAGAACTCGACCGATGCGGCGAAAGGTGATCTGTTCCAGCGCGCGACCACGATCGGGACCGAAGTGTTGAATGAGTTCGACGCGTTTTCGGCGGCTGAACAGGAGTTACGGACCGCGCGAGACGCGCAACGAGATTTGCATTATCGCGTCGCAATCTGGGGCGTCCCCATCTCTGCGTTGATCCTGGTCATCGGACTCACGGTGGTGGCGTCGCGAGAGATCCGAAGCGCCAGCAATACGTTCGCCGGAGCGTTGAAAGAAGCGGAGGCGGCGAATCAGGCGAAGACGAATTTTCTCGCGGTCGTCTCCCATGAGTTGCGCAACCCGCTGAATTCGATCCTGCTCTGGTGCAACGCGCTGCTCACCAGCGGAACGCTCGAAGGAAAAGTCGATCAAGGAGTCAGAGCAATCTCCCGCGCCGCCAAGGGCCAGGCGCAGCTCATCGAGGATCTGTTGGACATCTCACGGATCGAAAGCGGCCAGATGCGATTCGACGTGCAACCTGTCAATCCGGCAGAGATTGTGCGCGCGGCGGTGGACAGCATGAGTCCCGCCGCCGACGCGAAGTCGATTACGATGCAAGTCGTTCTGGATCCGCGCGCGGACGCCGTCATGGGCGATCCACAACGGCTGCAGCAGGCGGTGTGGAATATCCTGTCCAACGCGATCAAGTTCACGCCCAAGGGCGGCAAGGTGCAGGTGCGCCTCGAGCGAATCAATTCGCACCTCGAGATTGTTGTCGCCGACAACGGCCGGGGGATCGACCATCGCGAACTCGAAAATGTTTTCGATCGCTTTTGGCAGGCCGCCGGCCCGCACAGCACCGAGCGCGGGATGGGCCTGGGTCTTTCCATCGTCAGGCACATTGTAAATCTTCACGGCGGCACGGTCAGTGCTCATAGCGACGGCCCTGGAAAGGGAAGCGTTTTCATAATTCGCCTTCCGCTTCCGGTTACCACCGCCGGATTGACGAGTCCTGGGCGCCGGCATCCGACGGCGACGCTCACAGGCCAGAGCGCCCGAGTCCTGCGTCTCGAAGGCATTTCCGCGCTGGTCGTCGATGACGGCCCGGAGACTCGCGAAGCGTTGCGGTCGTTGCTGACGACGCTCGGCGCCAGCGTCAAGACAGCGGACACTGCGGAGAGTGCAATCGCCTGTCTGACGGAGTCGAAGCCCGACGTGCTCATCTCCGACCTCGGGATGCCCGGTCGCGACGGCTACTCGCTGATCAAGGAGATTCGGGCGCGTGAACAAGAGACAGGAGCAGTTGAGCATCTGCCGGCCGTTGCACTGACCGCATACGGACGCGTTGAGGATAGGGTCGAAGTTCTCTCGTCAGGCTTCGACAGCCATGTCGTGAAGCCCGCCGATCCCGCGGAGCTGGCAGCTGTGATCAAAAGATTGGTTAAAGCGCGCAGCTCAGGCAGCGACGATACCTAAGCAAGATAGTTAGCTAGCAGCTTTTCGTTACTGAACAGGTTCGGGTCTTTCCCGGTGGATCAATCCGACGTGACGCGCGAGCAACTGCCAGTTTCCGCCGCGCTTCGTCCATACGTTCATGTAGCTGACAAACAGTTTGAACTCGGTGGTATCTGCTATCAGCTGAGAGATCTCGCTGCCGGTGGTGACGACCAAATTGTCGAACACCGTGATGCGGACCGGCTTGCGTTCATAGATGCGCAGCTTGAGCCGTCCGTTTTTGATCATTTCAAGCAGGATTTGTTTTCCCGCGATCAGATTCGCGGTGCTGTTGACGACCAGGTCGTCGGCCCACAGCGTCTGCAGCGCTGACGCGTCGGCAGTTAGCATCGCCCTCGCTTCCCGCTGTTCCAATGCTTCGATCTCGCTTCGTTCCGCGATGATTGATTCTTTCGTATTCATGGCGTTGGCCCTCGCCTGCAATAATGACCTACGGACGTGAGCAACCGATCAACATCCACCGGTTTAATAATGATTTCGTTGGCGTCTACGTCGGCGCGATCGCTCAAAGCGGTAACGACGATTACCGGGATGTGTGCCAGTCGTGGGTTCTTGATTTGTTCCGAGCGGAAATGCCAGCCGTCCATCACCGGCATCCACAAATCGAGGATGATCAAATCGGGCGCCGATGCCTGATCCAGGTAGTCGAGAGCCTCTCTGCCATTGCCGGCAGGAACTGCCTGATAGCCCTTCATCTGCAAAAGGGCGACCATCGCGTCGCGCGCGTCTTCGTCGTCTTCGACGACGAGGATTTTGGGTTCCTCTCGTTCTTCGTCGTCGTGCATCGAATCTAATTCTACAAGATACAGGACTCGGGCCAATACTCACTGGATATTTTTCACTGCGCGAAGGTCAATATTCACCGACTCCGCCAGCGGGAGGGGCTGATTCTCCACGGTAAACCTTTCTCAGTTACCGATTGACCAGAGGGTCGCGAGAAAAGAAAACTTCGAGTTTGCTATCCTTTTGCTTTTGGCCTGCATCTTGCTGCCTGTTCGAGGGGAACCTTTGTCTTCAGTTATAGGTCGAGATGCGCCAAGAGTTTGACCACGACTCCCCCGCTGCCGATCCCTTGAGGCTGACGCAGGAGAATCGCCGATGAGCGCGGCGCGGTTTGAGTCGGGCTCCAGTGCGGCCTCATTCGCGTCGCCGGCTTCATGGACGGACGTCAATCCACATTCGCATCTGGTTCAGTTTTACGAAAGTGACGGATTTCTTATCGACGCATTGGCCCGCTGGTTCGCCGACGGCCTCAACGGCGGCGATAGTTGCGTATTCGTCGGCACCGAATCGCATCGCATCAGCCTTGAAAAAGAACTTGCGGATCGAGGCTTCGATCTCGATCGCACAAGCGGGCGCTTCGTCTGCGTCGATGCGTCACAAGTGCTTTCGACTTTCATAGTCGATGAGTGGCCGAACGGGGATTTGTTCGCTCGCGCGATCGAAGGTGTTCTGGGCCGCGTGTCTAAATCACGCGAGCTTCGTGTATTCGGCGAGATGGTGACGCTGCTCTGGGCCGACGGGAGACGGCAAGCGGCGGTCCGCCTCGAAGAGATGTGGAACGCCTTCATGAAGACGCACGCGCTCTCATTGTGCTGCGCGTATCCTCTTCACAGTTTCGGCTCCGATGCGGATGCGTCGTTGTTTCTAAAAGTCTGCGCGCAGCATACTCCGGTCCTGCCCGCCGAGAGTTACACCGCGCTGACCACGGAGGCTGAACGTCTTCGCGCGATAAGTCTGCTGCAACACAAAGCGAGTGTCCTTGAAACCGAGAAAGCCGGACGCAAGGAAGCCGAGCAATCGCTTCACCTGCGTCAAAAAGAGCTTTCGGATATCATCGAGAACGCGCTCGAAGGAATCCATCAGGTTGGTCCGGAGGGAAAAATTCTGTGGGCTAATCCGGCGCAGCTCAAACTGCTCGGCTATGCGGCCAACGAATACATCGGCCATGACCTCGCCGAATTCTACGTTGACCGCAAACGGTTCGATGAGTTCTGGAAGCGGCTCAGGCGCGGCGAGATCATTTACGACTTTGCGGCGGCGCTGCGATGCAAAGACGAATCGATCAAGGAAGTTCTCATCCATTCGAGCGGGCTGTGGGAAGACGGCAAGTTCCTGTACACCCGATGCTTCATTCGGGACGTGACGGAAGGCGTCGAACTGGAGCGCGAACTCAAAATAAGGCTGGCGGAACTCGCTCAGGCCGATCAGCGCAAGAACGAATTTCTCGCGATGCTCGGCCACGAGCTTCGCAACCCGCTGTCCGCAGTGCTGGACGCTATCGCGACGGCGCAGCTCGACCAGACTCGCCGCGAACGCGCTCTGACCATCGCACGCCGGCAGACCGATCAGCTCGCGAGGCTGGTCGATGACCTGCTCGACGTCGGACGAATTACGCAGGGCAGAATCGTCCTCAAGAAGGAAGCGATCAAGGTCGCCAGCATCCTCAAGCAGGCGGTCGAAGAAGCCCAGTGTCTGGTCGAACCCGGTCAGCATCAGTTGTCCGTTAGGATCTCGTCGGGCGCCGACGAAGCTGTGATCGAGGCGGACCCGGCGCGCATGCGTCAGGTGATCGCCAATCTTATACACAACGCGGCGAAGTTCACTCATGCGGGCGGGCGCATCGACGTGCTGGCTGAGCGCGCCGACAATGAGATCGTCCTGCGGGTGCGCGATTCCGGCATCGGCATCGCGCCGGACCTGCTGCCGCGGGTATTTGATCTCTTCACGCAGGCCGAGCGTCCGCTTGACCGATCGCACGGCGGCTTGGGCATCGGCCTGACCCTCGTCCAGCGGCTGGTCGAGATGCACGGTGGCCGCGTCGAGGCGTATAGCGCGGGCCCCGGGATGGGCAGCGAGTTCGAAGTCCGCATCCCCGCCGCTTCTAATTCTCGTCCGCAGGCGACGGCGACCGTAAACCAAGGCGAGGATCACGGGCATCTGCGAATCGTGATCGTCGAAGATAATTTCGACGCCGCCGAAGCGCTGAAGATGTTGCTCGAGCTGTTCGGACACCAGACCATCGTGGTTGAGAACGGCTTGGCTGCGATCGAAGTGGTCCGTCACGGCGCGTTTGACATGGCGCTGGTGGATATAGGATTGCCGGGCATCGACGGTTACGAAGTGGCGCGCCGGATCAGAGCAATCCCAAACGCAAAGACCATGACGCTGATAGCGCTGACCGGCTACGGCCAGGAAACCGACAAACAGCGCGCCCTCTCCGCCGGCTTCGACGAGCATCTGACCAAGCCAGTAAAAATCGAACGCCTGCAAGCCGTCCTGAACCGCCCCCGCTATTAACCTCTAGACATTCCGCGACCGCTTTAGCGAATACATCCGCATGGTGCCGTAGTTCTTGGCGGCGGGAACCTGTCCAACATACTCGCACGTGAATTTTGCATTGGGAGTTGTTGCCAAAGCCGCCGCGAACGCTTCGGTCGCATACACCGAACCTTCCGGGGTTATCGGCTCGATTCGGGCTGCCCGGCAAACGTGGGCTCCGGTGAAGCATATGCGCTTGAGGACGGGATCGCGCAGTCGATACACCGGGCCAAGGTGAGTACCCAGCCGGAGCGCCAGGTCGGGCAATCCGACGCGCTTGAAATCGAATGCCGCCATCGCTTCCTGCAACTCAATTGCAACGCTCGCCGCAGTTTCAACGTCGGCTATGGTAACCGACAGGCCGTCGCCCCAGGTGTTACGGTACAAGATTTTACGCCCGTGCCGGCCAAGAACGCGCGCGAACATGCCGATCACTTCGCGCGTGAAAATCGGCATCTGCGGCTCGCTAAGTCTGCTGAACCACTTGATGTCGCCGAAGAGCATCGCACGAATTGTGCGATCGCCGGGCTTGCGCACCATTTGACGTGGCGCAGGGCTACTCGCCCTGGCAGCCTTGCCAACCGGAGTCGGCCGAATGACTTCGCTCATAAGTCCGAGCTTTCGCCAGCGGTATACATCGGCGGCGGTGCCGATGAGGCCGCGATGCTCGCGCGCCGGCATTCCGTCCCACACCACGATTTGACGGACCTTGCTATCAAGAGAACGCGCGTGCAGCGTTGCCAATCCCATCGCCATCTCGCTGGCGTAAGCGAACAGACCTTCTTCACTGAAGTGTTGGTCGGTGGTGGCGTAGGTGACGCTTTTGGCTGCCGAGTAGCATGAGTCAAAGCGCGGCAGCCACGACTTACCGGCGCGCGCCACTGAGACTCGCTTGAACTCCTCGAGGCCGAACGGCATCGTGACGTTCAATTCGGCGCCTTTGCGCAGCAGTTCCTCCGCAAACAGAATGTCAGCGCCCGCGGCCAGCGAACCATAGCCGAAACCCACGTCGTGCCTGCGCAACGCAGCCGCAATCTGATCGCGCACACTGGACTCGCTCGCTTGCGGAAATCGCGGACCGGGCAGATGGCCGGCGTAGTAGATTACCGACGGCACCGAGATCGCTTCGAGCACTTCGGGCGCGATTCCGCGTGCCGCGCAGACCAGTTTGAGCTGCCGTCGCGTCGTCGCAATCGACGAAAAATCGCGGCCGGTGGCGAGCGCGGCGGCGCGCAAAGCGCTCCCTGCGCTGCCAAGGTCGCCGATGATCAGCGCCGCCTCGGCCTCTGTGGCGCGGGCGAAGTATTCGTCGGTGCTTCCGCCGGCATGGCCGCCGGCAAAGATCTTCAGCACTTCGCGAGCGAGCGCCTGCGCGCTTCGTAAATCACCGCCAAGAAGCTTGAGGGTCGCCGCGTTGATTCCGGGATAGTATGCGCCCGTGCGCCGGAAGATATCGTTGTAGCGGCCCGCGGCGATGGCGAGCAGCCGCTTCCGCTTCGGCCCGATTTCCTGAAGAGCCTGGTCCTTGGCTATGCGCGCATCGAGCGCGGCGACATCGATAGTGAAAGCATCGGCCGGCCGATCGGCGATCAAATCGCCGAGCTTGAACCGGTCGTAGCGAGTGCGAGCCTGCCGGGTCGCCCCGGTCCTCGCGAGCGCAAGTACAGCGTTGTACCGGAGAACGGAGTCATCCGGATATTCTTCAAGCGCGCGATCCGCGAGGTCGAACGCCTGAAGCAATTCCCCGCGCGCATTAGCGTCATGGATTTCGGAGATCCATGCGCCAACGGATTTCGAAGGCACGGACACTTTCGAGCTGCTCTCGTCTGGCATGATGAGTAACCTTCGAACAAGCAGGTACCGACTTTCGGCACGAAAATCTTATCGAGTGATGGGCGAATCTGGATCACTGTGCGCGGAGCCGGTCCAGCGAGAGCTTCGCCATCTGATGTCCCTGGGCAGCCGCCAACTCGTACCACTTCAGAGCTTCGGTGCGATCGATCGGCACTCCCCAGCCGCTCTCGTACAGCTTTCCGAGATTATATTCCGCGGAAGCATTTCCTTGCGCCGCTGCTCCTTGATACAGCGGGATTGCTGCTGAGTAGTCCTGACTGACGCCCTGGCCCTGACAGTACATGGTGGCGAGTCTGTTTTGCGCGGCCGCCAGTCCTTGCGCCGCTGCTTGACGATACCAGTTTGCTGCTTCGGCATAGTCCGGCCCGCCTCCGACCTGGCCGGCTTCGTACATGTAGCCGAGATTGTTTTCAGCTTCGGCATTTCCTTGCGCCGCCGCCTTACGATACCAGGTTGCCGCCTGGTCAAAGTCGGGACCGGTTCCGACTTGGCCTTTTTCATACATATAACCGAGATTCGCTTCGGCTTGGGCGTCACCCTGCGCCGCCGCCTCTCCGAACCATTTGAGTGCGGTAGTATGATCGCCCAAGCGCTGGGCGGCGTCGCCAAACGCAATTAGCTGAGGCGCGGTATGGGCCCGAGCCAAATCATTGGAACCGCCGGTCCCAATCGATTCAACCATTGTACTTGCGAAGCGGTCTGCCATCGACTGCACGTCGGCGGTAGATCCTTTAAAAATTTTCCCGGAGAGCCTTCTGC
Organism: uncultured delta proteobacterium; assembly: GCA_963794325.1. Classification (GTDB taxonomy): domain Bacteria; phylum Desulfobacterota; class Binatia; order Binatales; family Binataceae; genus Binatus. The sequence goes on from CAWCDG010000004.1 coordinate 1,639,292, forward strand.
GTTGTGCGACGTCGTATAGATAAACGGTTAGATCCACCGTCGAGCCATTCGACGCTGACCATTCCCTTGACCAGAAAATCGGCCGCGATTGAACTCCAGGGGCTGAAATCGAACTGCCCCAACTCATAAGCCGGACTGCTGCGCATCCTGATGGTAGGACTGTGCACCGATCAGATCGAAGGAACCCAGGTTAAGCAGAGAACGCCGCACCACCTCAACAAAGTTCTCGCTCACCCGGCCATCTTCATCGCCGCCACCATTTTTCAATGGCGAAATCGCGATACGGGGGAGGTGCGACACGGACGCCGATTCGCGAGCAGGAGCTGGCGGCTCTATCGTCGCGAGTCTCTCAGGAGCAGCAGGCGCTATCGTCGCGAGACTCTTCGGTATCGCAGCAGCCTCGGATTTGGCTTGCGCGACCGCCTCTGCCGCTTTGCGCTTGCGCTCCTTCTCCGTCTGTGCGGCCTTCTGCGCAGCCTGTGCCTGCTCAGCGACCGCGCGTTTTCGAGCCGTATCCTCGGCCAGCGCGCGTTCTTTCTGGGCCTGCGCAGCGTTCTCCTCTCGTTGCTGCGCGGCCGCGCTTGCTCTCTCAGCCGCCGCAGTCTGCTCGGCGACACGTTTGCGGAGCAAATCCTGCTGCGCAACGTAATATCGCGCGCCGAAGAAGGCAGCGGTTCCGACGAGTGCAATCGCCAAAGCCGCAATCGAGGGAGCGATCCACTTCGGACGCGGTCGGGCGCGGGCGATTATCTCTGGCGGTGTTGCAGCACTAAACTCATCGCGAGCAGGCGGCGACGGTCGCGGCGTCTCCGAAGCGACACGATCGCTCTCGATACGTTCGAGCCAGAATTTAGCGGAATCCGCAATCCCCTCAAGGTGCCGCTCGAACGGCGGCGTGATCGCGTCGAGCCAGTGCGGTGTGCCGAGAAAATATTCGAGGTCGCCGGACGGCTTCACATTCTCGACCCGCACCGGAACGACGACGAGGCCCTTGCTGACCGCGCGTTCCACTTCGCGGCTTACCTGCGGAGACCCGTTGGCGTGCGACGAAAACAAAAGCAGCATCACGCGTGCGGCGTCAATCGCCTCGACAATCGCGGTGCCCCAGCTCATGCCGGGACGGATGTCGCGCGGCGCGATCCAGCATCGGATGCCGCGTGATTCGAGCTTCGCGCAGACTCCATCGGCATACGGTTTGTCCCGAGCCGAATGGCTTATGAATACGTCGTGAGCCAAAGAGCTGGTCTTCTCCCATTCGGCGCTCGAATAGCCGAGAAAGATGTCGTTCCCGTCTTTAACCGTTGGTGTCTTCTCAAAACTCCAAGGGTAACCGAATGTCTAGACGATTTGACTTAACAATCGCAATAGACTAGCAAGATGGCAATCTTCAATCGTGCTAGCTTCCGTAGGGCTCGGATCCTAGTGAGGCTGTTGCGGAACCCGCGAGAAAAATTCCGGCCTTACGTTTGGGGGAAGCAATGAACAGAATGGCCGCAATCGTCGCGACAGCGGCAGTATTGATGTGCTTGTCTTCGTGCGCATTGGTGTTTCACGGAACCAACGAAGATGTAACTGTTACCAGCGATCCTCCCGGTGCTACGGCTACGCTCAGCACTGGGGAGACGCGCGTGACACCATTCGCGGTGACAGTTCCAAGGAAGCAGAACCTTGAGGTCCACTTCGCTAAACCAGGCTATAATCCGACCGATGTTACCGATGAATCGCAGATAGAGGCCGGGTACCTTATAGTTGATATCCTTACCTTCGCATGGCCGTATGACGCAGCTTCCGGCGCTTATTTTTCCCATCAACAATCTACAATTGAAGCAAAACTAGTCCCCATTGAAACTGGGGCACCTGGCGGGCCGGCGCGCGCAGATTCACAACTGCCGCAAGGAAAAGTATCTAGCAGCGTTGCGGGCGAAGATACGAACTAGTCGAGAAAAAACCGCAATGAGCACGACGGACTCGTGCGGGGGAATTGCTCATGAGGAATTGCGTGACTGGCCTAACCGTTAGCACCGCTTCAGCGCTTGTCGCTGCGGTCGCTGGAGCCTTGGCTGCGACAGTGTTCCTTAGCGGATGTGCCTTTACAACCGGGCATGTCAATCTCGACTATCAGTCCCAGGTAGCCCCTACGAAATTCGCAGTGGCAAATTCCCCTCACATAAGTGTGGCGGTCACTGACAAGCGCCCCACACAGGTGGTGGGTCATAAGATCAACGGATACGGAATGAAGACCGCAGAGATCGTATCCGACAGCGATGTTCCTGCAACGGTCAAGAAAGCATTCGACCAGGAGCTGGAAGCGCGCGGATTCACACCGGGGACGGGCGGCATTCTTGTCGCGGTCAGCCTGAACGATTTCGAGAGTGAATACTCGACTGGCTGGTTTTCGGCGCAAGCCACCGCGAATATGGGTATGGACGTGAGCGTTGTGCAGACCGACGGCACAATCACCTTCGAAAAGCATATTACGGGGCATAACGAGGAGTCAGTCATGACCTCGGGCGAGGGGAACGCGCAGGTAGTCCTCAACGCGGCAATGCGCGATGCTGTTTCCAACGTCTTTGGCGACCCCGCCTTCCTTAACGCTCTAATGGGGCACGGCCAATCCAGCGATCATAGGTCTGCCTCAGAGAGCTCCATCCATAGTCTCTCAGGAAGCTAGCGAGCCTTCTGGAGCCGCTCCAGACCTTGCTTCGCATCTGGTTGTCCTTGCGCGGCGGCTTTTTCATACCACCAAAGGGCTATAGCGGTGTCCTCGGCAATACCCCAGCCGTTCTCGTACATAGCACCGATGTTGTTTTCTGCATCGGCGTTGCCTTGTTGCGCCGATTGGCGGAACCAGTTCACTGCCGCGGAATAGTCTCTGTCTACGCCGAAGCCATTGAGGTACATCAGACCGAGGTTGTTCTGGGCTGCGGCATTTCCCTGTTCTGCCGCTTTGCGGAACCACTTCACTGCTTGGGAATCGTCTTTCTGTACTCCCCAGCCGTTCGAGTACATGACGCCCAAGTTGGCCGCGCCCATTGCGTTGCCCTGTTGCGCCGCTTCGAGGAACCACTTCATTGCGGCGGAATAGTCCCTATCTACGCCGAATCCATTAAGGTACAAAACGCCTAGATTGACCTCGCCTTTGGCGTTACCCTGTTGCGCTGACTCGCGAAACCACTTCACTGCCTCAGAATTGTCTTTCTGCATGCCCCAGCCCTCGGAATACATCACGCCGAGGCTAGCTTGGGCCTCGGCGTCACCTGCTGCGGCTGCGTCTTCATAGTCCTTCAGGGCTACACTATAGTTTCGTTCCTTTAGCGCAGCGCTAGCCGAGGCGACGATAGCGACGTTTTTTTGCCGCGCGGCCTCCTGCTCTTTCTTGCGGGTCTCCGCTTCTGTCTCTTCGCTTACTGTTGGTTCGCCTTCTGCGCCGGCTTGGACGTGGGTCGACTGCTCATCGTTGCGGGCCTGCGCTTCCGCCGCCTCGCGTGCTTTCGCCTCCGCATCTTTGCGAGCCTGGACCTCGATTGCTTGTTGACGCTTACGAGCAACTGCATCCGCCTCTTTGCGCTGTTTCGCTTCGGCTTCTTTGCGGAGTCGGGCCTCGGTCTCCTGTTCGCGCTTGCGAGTTTCAGCTTCGGCCTTTTCCCGCGCTCTCACATCCGCATCATTGAGGCCCTGACTGTTTGCAGTTCCTGGTTCCTTGGCAGTCGGAGGCTCCTTTTGCGACTCGGTCGCGCGTTTTTGCGGGGCGCGAGCCGTGGCGACGGCCGGCTGGTTGGCTGGTTCTTGCGCCGACTTCTCTAGGGCTTCGTGGTATTGGAAGCCCAAAAGTACGACAGCAGCGAGCGCGGCCACGGCTAGTACAGCGATCAAGACCTTACGAAGAGTGAACGAGACCGTCGGTGCGGAAATTACCGCCGCGGGTTCCAGATGAATTACCCTTGGCGAAGAAGGCATCGCACCACCACGGGTCACTCCGGGCGGAACCTGCGACGCAGGCGCTTTAGTAGATCGTTCGGTTGTTGCCCCGGTCGCCGATGGAGATGCGTTGCCAGAATGGCTCCCCATGCGATCCAGCCAGAACCTCGCGGAGTCGGCAATTTTGTCCAAGTGCTGTGCGAACGGCGCTGTGATCGCGTCGAGCCAGTGCGGTGTGCCGAGGAAATATTCGAGGTCGCCGGACGGCTTCACGTCCTCGACCCGGACCGGCATGACGACGACACCCTTGTTCACGGCGCGTTCTACTTCGCGGCTGATCTGCGGAGACCCGTTAGCGTGCGACGAGAACACCAGCAGCATCACGCGCGCGCCGTCGATCGCTTCGATAATCGCGCTGCCCCAGCTCATGCCGGGGCGGATGTCGCGCGGCGCGATCCAGCATCCGATGCCGCGCGACTCCAGCTTTGCGCAAATCCGGTCGGCGAAGGGCTTGTCCTTAGCCGCGTGGCTTATGAAGACGTCGTGAGCCATTTCCCCCCTGATTCATGTTGTTTAAATCAGACCGGCGCCGGAAAACATAGGGCGGCGAATATCGATAGCAGCGCGCGACGAGTCTCGCTCGGAATCACTACCGCACTTGCAGGGAAGCTCTGGTTTAGCGGTACGAAATCAGCGCCGGGGAATTATGCTCAAAAATTGCTGCAACACCGCGGATTTCTGCTGTTGCTCTTGCAAAGCCTCTTGTTGAGCCTGCTGCTGAGCTTGCTGTTGTTGCTGGGCTTGCAAGGCTGCTTGTTGCGCCGCCTGTTGTTGCGCCAACTGTTGCTGTCGTTGTTGCTCAAGCGATGCCTGTTGCTGCGCCTGTTCTGCCCGGGCACGTTCCTGCGCGGCCGCGGCTCCTCGTTCTCTTGCGATTTCGTCCGCTGCTCGCCGGGCTCTAACCTTCGCTTCTTCCGCCCGAGCGCTTGCCTCCTCGGCCTCTGCCTTCTCTGCTTCGGCTTTCGCCTTCGCTTCTTCCGCGTGTTCCTTGGCTACGAGGTCGGTGCCGATCGAGAAGGATCGGCTTGCGAGTTCGCGATCGCCTGAGTACAGCGAAAATTTATAAAGCCCGGGCTTTTGCGCTATCGAATCTGAAAGTGGGATGACACCCGCGACTGACGCGTCGCCATCCGCGGATTTGGTGACCCGGCGAACACCTCCCGCAGCGATCTGGAGTCCTGCGGGATCGTAGATTCGTGCTTCGATTGGCGAGTCAGCCGAAGCGCTGGCAGCCCATGCCAGGTTTGGGGCCGCGCGCAATTGAGTATCAAGGAACGATCCCTGGTCTTGCGTCAGCGGAACTCCGTCGGCGGATGCCAATTGGAGGCGGATCGCCGCATCGAGATGCTGTTCCTTGGCGCCGCGTGAGATCGAGTAGAAATGCCCGGCCAAGAAGCCAACAGCTATCAGGACGCTCAGGGCGCCGGCGAACGCAAACATTCGCGTGAGCTTGCCGCTCCAACCCGGCCCCGCGCTCAGCGCCTTCATCCGCTTGTCTGCGATCCTCGCCGCTTTGCGATCGACCTCAGGCTCGATTCCGTAGGACGTCGCGGCGGGTCTGGCCAAGTTCGCAGAGGTCGCTCGGGTCATGCGTTGGAGTGCCTGCGCGAGCTCCTCAAAATGACTCTCGATCCGACCCTCTGAGGCATCCAGCCATTGGCTGCTGCTCACGAAATATTCCAACGAGGCAGACAGCGGGACAGATTCGACGCGGAACGGCAGAACGGGAATATTACGGCTTACGGCTCGCTCCACTTCGCGCGGAACGTGAACCGATTTGTTGGACAGCGCGGAGACGATCACGATCATCGCGTGCGCCTCCGTGATTCCTTCCATGATCGATCTGGCATAGTCGGCGCCGAGCGGTACGTCGCGAGGCGCTATCCAGCATTGGATGTTGCGAGCCTCCAGATCTTTGCAGATAGCCTCGGCGCATGGTTTGTCATGCGAGGCGTAGCTGATGAAGACATGTTGGGCCATGGCGCCGCTGTGACTCCCTTGCCGGCTCGGTTAGGTCAGCGCTGATCGCGATCTGAGGAAGCAATTCGACAAAATCGGCACGTCCCCTTTTTCGGCGGTTGCTCGTCCCACTGCAAGTGAACAGGGACGCTGATTCGCCCCCATTGTCCGAAATTCACCTGAGCATATCGCCCAGCGAAGTTAAGTCAAGGCGTAGCCTACGTAAGAGTTTCGCTAGTGAATTTACAAGACGACAATTTGATATAGAGCCCCTTAGTCGGGATTTGCAGGGGAAAGCTCTGGCTAGTGGAGGTTCACCGAGCAGGCTGCTTCGTGGATCTTCGAACAGCGATCTCGCTTACAATCCAGGAAAATGGTGGAGGCGGGGGGAATTGAACCCCCGTCCGAAGGCCTTCCGGCGACGGCCACTACACGCTTAGTCTGCGAATTTTAGCTCGCGTCCGGAACGCCCACAGACGGGCTTTTCGTACGCCAGCCGGCTGAAATTTCGGTAAGCCGCCCAGCCGGTGAACTGCGGTTCCCTAGCCCACTAAATGACGCCCCGACCCGCTGCCATGGGCGAACAGCGGCGGGACGCTAGCGGCCCTTAGGCCGCCAGAGCGTAACCGTTATTGTCTGCGGGTAAATTTCGCAGTCTGCCAGTTTTACGGGTCGACAGCACCCGGCGTGCGACCATGGCCATGTTGTCTTCGTCGAATCCAGTTCGCCCCCACGATAGTGGGTTTTCCATACGAGGCCAGTCAGAGGTCGAAACGGTTACATCTCTAATCTAAGGCCCAGCGGCCGCGTTCGCAACCACTCCTCGCGCCCCCTTATCCACGTCGCCATATGCGGATAAACTCAGCCTGATATGGTTCGCGATTCTCAAACGCGCAACGGTAAACCGTCCGCCGACGGATTCGACCTGGTGGTCGATAACCGCAAGGCCCGCCACGACTTCTTCATCGAGGAAACGCTCGAGGCCGGCCTCGCGCTCACCGGCACCGAGGTCAAATCGCTGCGGGCGCATCGCGCAAATCTTCGCGACAGTTACGCGCGCATCAAGAACGGCGAGGCGTTCCTCGAGAGCGTCCATATCGGCGCCTACGCTCCCGCCGGCCAGTTCAGCCACAAGGAAACTCGCCCGCGAAAACTCCTGATGCATCGCCGCGAGATCGATAAGCTCTGGGGCCGCGTGCGCGAGAAGGGCTACTCGATCGTCCCACTTGAAAATTTATTTCAAAAACGGACGCGCCAAGGTCGAACTCGGCCTCGCCAAGGGCAAGCACTCGTACGACAAGCGCGACGCGCTCGCGCGCAGAGCGTCGGATCGGGAAATCGAGCGCGCCCTGAAAGGACGCAACCGCTAGAGAACGTTCTGGCTCTTCGCGAGTTTCCGTAATTCCGCAGCCAGGCTCTGAAAGCTGGTGACGCTCGCCGAGAATTCCCCTGGCGTCGTGCCGATGTTTCCGAGAACGCTCGCAACGGTATCGTGGAAGCGCGCTGGCTTGATCGCGAATCCTCGTGACTCGGCCATCGCACCTTTCTCATTGAGAAAAAATTTGCGGTTCAGCGCGTACAGCACGAGCGTCATGAAGCCGGCCGCCCGAAACAGGCATCCGGCGACGTACATCACGTCGGCGCGCGCGGCCGGCTTCGCCGCGATCATAATTTCGAATTCCGCATCGAACAGATGCTTCGTCACAAGCCGCGGTCCGAAATTTTTCCGGATACTCGCTGACTCCAGACTTGAGCTGAGCGATCACGCCAGCCGGATCGAAAAGCGGACGGCAGACGTGAATTTCGCCGGCGTAAATCTGTATGTGAAATCCCAGCGGATGTCCGAGCTGGTGGATGCTGCGCGGGCGACCGGCGACGCAGTCCTCGATAGCCGCGCGCATCGCGCCAATTTCACGGTAGAGAAAATCAACGTGATTGCCGCGAATCTGGAGCCATCCGCCGCCGTTCACTCCAGGCCCCCACTCGCCAAACCCAGTCACCAGGTTGTCGCTATGCCGATCGTCCAGCTCCTTCGCTGCCGCTCCCAGAGCCGCCGTCGAGAAGGGATGGGTGCAGTCGTAATAGATTCCGAGATCGATATCCGACCGCTCGTCGGCAGTTCCACGCGCGCGTGATCCGCCGAGCACGATCGCCAGGATGCCGTCGATCTTCGACACGCGTGCGACGACTCGACTCGAGTATTTCTTCGATTTCGCGTTGCTCGGCCATTCGCCGAGCTTAGGTCGTGCGATCGTGTCGAGCAACGCTGCTTGTGCCGGGAAACCTAACCCCTAACCCCTTCCCTGCGCGGGAAGGGGAACCGGATGTTGGGCGTTCGCTCATGTATTTGCTTGAGCCGATGCATCTAGCGAGCTGGCCGCCGCCGCGCCTAGCAGGGCCTGCAATCTCGCGATGCGCTTACTTAGCGGGGGATGCGTCGAGAACAGGTTGTCGAAGAATCCTTCGCCGTCTTCTCGCAGACCTTCGCGTGGATTGACGATGAACAGATGGCCGGTGCCTGCGGTGCCAGCTTTCAGCGGCGACTCGATTTTCGCGATGTGCTCCAACGCACGCAGCAACGCCCGCGGGTTGCGCGTGAACTCGACCGACGACGCATCAGCAAGATATTCCCGCTGTCTCGATACCGCCATCGCGAGCAATTGCGAAAAAATTGGCGCCACCGCAGCCAGGATGATAACCGCAACCGTGATCAGCGCCGCTGCCTGGTTGTCGCGATTGTTACTGCTCCTGCCGCGTCCGCCGAAACCACCCCAGAACATCCAGCGATACATGAAGTCCGACAGCATCGCGATTCCCCCGACCATGACCGCAATCATCATCATCGTGCGGATGTCGTAATCGGCGACGTGCGACATCTCGTGCCCGATGACGCCCTGCAATTCCTCGCGATCCATCTGATCGACCAGTCCCTGCGTGACGCAAATCACCGAATGCGACGGGTCGCGTCCGGTCGCGAACGCATTGGGCGACGGATCGTCCATGATGTACGGCTTGGGCGCCGGCATTCGCGCCGCGGTCGCCATCTCGTTGATCACGTCGAGCACCATCTGATGCTTGGGCGTGTCGGCCGTGAGCGGGCGTCCATGAACCGACAGCAGCACCAGGGACGCGCCGCTAAAGTATGAGACCGTGGATTGCACGCCAGCGAAAACCAGCGCCGCTATAGTCAGTACCGGAAAGCCGACCAGGTGTCCGTCGACGATTGCGACGTCATTCGCCGCGATATCGAGGCCGAGCCCGAGCGCTCCGAGCAGCAACATGAACACGACCACCAGCACCGCGGTCTCGCGGCGATTGGTCGCTTCGAGCGCCCTGAAATTACTTGCCGCCATCTCGCGTATGTCGCCGCGTGCTTACGCGCGGGGCGCGGTCATCGACAGGTCGACCTTGGGGACTGCCTGCTCTTCCGGCGCGCCTTTGAAGTATTCGGCCGGTGTGAAACCGAAATTGCTCGCGATGAGATTTGTCGGGAAGCTTTGAATGCGAGTGTTGAGATCGAGCACGACGTCATTGTAGGCCTGCCGCGCGTAGGCGATTTGATTTTCCGTGGTCGTCAGCTCTTCCTGCAGCTTGAGCACGTTCTCGTCGGCCTTCAACTGCGGATAGTTCTCCATCACGGCCATCAACTTGCCCAAACCGGTCGTGATCTGATTTTCCGCCGCCATGCGCGAGGCCTGATCCGGCGCGCTCACTGCTTTTGCGCGCGCCTCAACCACCTGCGTCAGGGTGTCGCGCTCGAACTGCATATAGCCTTTGACGGCTTCGACGAGATTCGGAATCAAGTCATGACGGCGTTTCAACTGTACATCTATTTGCCGCCACGCATTATCTACCTGGTTGCGCAGACTGACTAATCGGTTATAGGCAAGGATTACCCACGCGACGATAGCCACTACGACAATCAGAAATACCATTCGCGATTCTCCCCTCAGAGGTCAGTTCGTGGCTGCGCTTTTTCGCTGGCTGCGTCCACGGCGCCGGCAGTATAAACCGCCGGCGCCCGGAACAAAATTTCCCCTAGTTTTGAACCTCGACTTTGATCTTGAACGGCTTGCTCTCGGGCCGCTTCGGCAGCGTCACGTTCAGCACTCCGTCCTTGTAAGTCGCCTTGATGTTGTCGTGGCCGGCGTCTTCGGGCATCGCGAAAGCGCGCCGCATTGTGCCGTACGCCCGCTCGGACAGATGCACTTCAACATCCTTCGACCATTCAGGCCGCTTGCGCTCCGCCTCGACGATCAAATTTCCGTCCTCGACGCGCACATCGACTGATCCACTGTTGATGCCTGCCATCTCGAAGTAGAAATGGTACGCGTCCGCATCTTCGATGACGTCCGCGGTCGGCGCCGACTGACGCGTGGGCTCGAGCTCGTTCCACAGCACGTTCCAATGGCGAAGCAAAGAGTCATTTGGAGTAAACCCGTTCATCCGCACTTCCATCTAAGCAAAACCTCCTGCCGTAATTTCTGTTCGGTGTGATTTTTAATTTCGGGGCCGCTCGGCGCGAGGAAGGCTCTATCTGTCCTTCGCTCGAATCGCCTCGCGTCCCACAACTTGAAGGTAAGTACGAACTGGAAGGCGTCAAGCGGCCCTTCGATCGGAACGACAAAATTTGCGGTAAATAAGGCTATTTTGCAGGTTCTGGGGTCTTCGAGAGGTTGGCAATCTCTTGCGCAAATCGTGCTGCCATCTTGCTATCGCCGTTGCGTTCGGCGATTTTCATACCCTCATTTAGCTCTTTGAGCGCGCGCGGAATTTCGCCCTTGCCGAGAAACACACCAACCTTGCGGAAGATACGCGCGTAGAGTTCTCCTTTCTCGGCGGCATTCATGGCGGCAAATTCAATTGACGAAACTCGCGATACGATCCTCGACGGTTCTATCACGCTGATACAGCCGAGGCACGGCTACCGCTTCTCGGTCGAGGCGATATTGCTCGGCCGCTTCGCGCGCGCGTCCACGCGGGACCGAGTGCTCGAGTTAGGCGCGGGATGCGGCGTCGTGTCGATAATGATGGCCACCATCTATCGCCCGCGCGAAGTCGTCGCGCTCGAGATCCAGCCGGCGCTGGCGGAGATGGTCGCGCGCAGCGCCGCAATCAACCAACTCAAGTCTGTGCATGCGGTTTGCGCCGACCTGCGGCAGAAAAAGATCGCCGGCGTCGAACCTGCCAGCTTCGATCTGGTCGTCGCGAATCCTCCCTATCGCGCGGCGGCCTCCGGCCGCGAAAATCCCGACCACGGCCGCCGCGTCGCTCGCGGCGAGGGCGCGACTGTGCTGGAGGATTTCGTTATGGCCGCGCGCCGCTACGCTCGCACAAGCGGCCGAGTCGCATTTGTCTTCACCGCGCGCAGAAGCGCCGAGTTGATTTCCGCCATGCGCTCCAGGCAACTGGAGCCCAAGCGGATCCGTTTCGTGCATCCGCGAATCGCAACGCCCGCATCAGTAATGTTGATCGAGGCGCGCGTCGGCGGCGGAATCGAAGTAGCTATTGAGCCTCCGTTGATACTATACGAACGCCTGGGAATACATTCTTCCGAAGCCCAAGCATTACTCAGTTCCCAATAGCCTCTCCCTATCAGGGAGAGGCCGCGCCTCCGGCGCGGGTGAGGGTCCAAATTCCTGGATATCTTTCTGCCGCTGCGCTAGGACTTCAAGAATTCAATCGCACGCTCCGCGGCGTAGCCGGGTTTCTCCATCGGCATAAAATGCCCCGCGTCTTCCACATCGATCACGCGTCCATGCTTGAGTTGTCTCGCGACCTTTCCGGACAACGATGCACCAAGTGAATCGCCTCGCGCTCCAAAAATTATCAGCAGCGGCGCCTTGCAGCGGAGAATTCGCCCGAGACCATCGAAGTCGCGCGCCGTCTCGTAGAATTTCGCTTCAACCTCCGGCGCGCACTTGAGTTCTCGCTTGCCATCACTCGTCGGCCGCGTGCCGAACTCGCAATAGTCGCGCAGTATGTCGTTGCGCCAGGTTTTGTAGGGCGGCTTCTTCTCGAAGTTCGCGAACATCGCGTCGACGCTGTCGAAGATGCGCCTGCGCTTCAGCGTCCGCTCGATGAACGGATTGCGCCATCCGAGTTCCGGCGCGTCCGGCGATTCGAAAATTACCGGCTCGAGCAGTACCGCTCGTGAGATCAAGTCTGGGCGCTCGTTCGCGAGTGAGCCAATTGCTGTCGCGCCAGCGGAATGGCCAATCGCGCGGATACCCGACCAGCCCATCGCGGTTATAAACCCTTTGAGGTCGCGCATCGTCGCGTCCCACGTATAATCGCCGTTGGGCGCGGGCGAACTGTCGCCGTGCGCGCGCTGATCGTAGCTATAAACGTGACCGATCGCGCGCAACCGCTCTGCAAGCGGCCGATAGATGCGGCCGAGAAATCCGGTGGCGTGCAGGATCACGATCGGCGGCCCATCACCGCCCCAGTCCAGGGTGTGCAGCCTGATGCCATTGACGGTCACGAAGCTGCTAACGGGTTCAGCTTTTTCCATCTTCAAGTTTGCGGGTGTCCAACGTTTCAGCGGTCCGCGTTGTGTTCGATCCGGTCGTCTGCCGCGCGAGCGGCTTTGCTTCGAGGGAACAAATATCCTGGAGCGTGATGGTCTTGAGAAGACTGTCCCGCACCGCATCGATCTTCCCGAGCACGAGGTCCACTCGGGGATCGGCGTCGTGAGCGCCGCGATCAAAGTCGACAGATTTGATAGCGTCCGCCAGCACGATCCGGGACGGGTCGCGTGTCAGGAACAATCCCTGATTCAGCGAACCGGAATTAGGATCGGCTTCGATCACAAAGCCTGCCTCCTTGAGCCCGTCGACGATCGGCTTAATCGTAGCTTCGGGTACGATGAGTTCGTGCGACAGCGTCCACGACGTGATGTCGTCGCCGCCGTGGTAAGCGCGGTCCGCCAGCCGAGTCAGGATATGCATCGTGGCCGAATACAGAAAATTCGGTGAGGTCGGCCCAAGCAACGGTGGGATGTCACCGCGCTGAATCGACGCGGTGAGCTCGGCGCCGAAAAGAATTATCGACCATGCAATGTATATCCACATCAGGAAAATCGGCAGCGTCGCCATCGCGCCATAGATCGCCCGATAGTTGGCGACACCCACCTGAAAGCGCACGTAGCCCCACTGCGCGAGCTGAAAAAGCACGGCGGTCACAAACGAACCGATCGCCGCTGGACCGTATCGCACCTTCGTATACGGGAAAAAAATGTACAGAAAAAAGAATCCGGTCCACACGAACAAGTACGGCACCAGCTCGGTGACAAATGGAAATGCAGAAATCCGCACCGAGAAAACTGCGGTGAAGCCGAGCGCCGCCACGATCAGAAACGGCACCGTGAACAGCACGCTCAGGTAATCGGAGAACTTGCGGAAATAACTGCGGCTCTGCGGCACATTGAAGATCGCGTTGAGCGCCTGCTCAACCGTGCCCATCGTGGATATGACCGTGATGAGCAAGAAGGCGCCGCCCGCCGATCCCAGCGCCGCCGCATTGACGTTCTCGACGTAGCCCATCAGCTGTGACGACGACGAACCGAGTCCAAGGTATTGCTCGACCAATGGACGCAACTTTTCCGCGCCACCGAATCCCTTAACCGCGGAAAACGCGAGCGCGAGAATCGGCACGATCGACAACACGACCGTGAAAGTCAGCGCCGACGCGCGCAGCAGGTCGTTATTGTTGATGAAGGCTTCGACCGCGTGATTCAGGATGTGCCAGACGCGAAGCGCGGTGGTGTGCTTCGATACCCTGGCCTCGAGGTCCTGCGTCTTGTTTTCGAGCCAGCTGGGAGCGTGTTGCGCCACGTTAGTTCCAGGATTGCGCCGCCGCCGATTTGCCCGTCACGGATTGATTGTCAGGGCACGAGTTGCGCGATGTCAAGTGAGCGGTCCTGGCGTGCGTTGCGCGCCCATCGGCTTTGCGATTAGCTCATCGTTCATGGCTCGGCTCGTACCGCACGGAAAATATCTCTTCGACGGCGCGCAAAAGTTCTACATTCGCGGCGTTTCGTACGGCCCGTTCGCTCCAAATTCGCGCGGCGAAAGATATCCCGAGCCCGAGCGCGCCGCCGCGGATTTCGCGCTGATGAAGAGCCTCGGCGCCAACCTGATTCGTCTCTACGTTCCGCCGCCGTCGTGGATGGTCGAAGAGGCTCAGAAGGCCGGTTTGCGCATGATGCTCGGCATCCCGTGGCCATTCCACATGGCGTTCCTCGATTCGGCCGACATGATGCGCGAAATTCGCGACGCGATTCGCAAGACGGTTCTCGACACGCGTCAATTCGGCGAGACGATCGCGGCGTACAGCATCGGCAACGAGATTCGCTCGGATATCGTACGGTGGCACGGGCCGCGCGCGGTCAGCCGCTTTCTCGCTGAGCTCCGTGACATCGGAAAGCAGATCGACCACGACGCGCTTTTCACTTACTCGAACTATCCATCGGCCGAATATCTTGATCTGAGTTTTCTCGATTTCATTTCGTTCAACGTGTATCTGCATCGCGAAGAAGATTTCCGCCGTTACCTCTCTCATCTGATGGGACAAGCGGGCGAGTTGCCGCTGGTGCTCAGCGAAACCGGGATGGATACGATTCGCGAAGGCGAGGAGCATCAGGCGGAACTCCTTTCATGGCAGTGCCGCGCGGCGTTCGAAATCGGATTGTCCGGCTTCATCGTGTTCGCGTTCACCGACGAATGGCATACCGGCGGCGCCGAGATTACCGATTGGGCATTCGGGCTGACCCGCCGCGATCGCTCGCCGAAACTCGCCTTCGATGCGGTCGGTAAAGTCTTCAGCGAAAAACTGCCGCCTACGCTCGTGACCGCTCCCAAAGCGACAGTGGTCGTCGCCGCCTACAATGCGGCGTCGACGCTCGGCGAATGTCTCTCCTCGATTCGCGAGCTCAACTATCCGGACTACGAAACAATCGTCGTCGACGACGGCTCGACCGATTCGACGTCTGAAGTCGCCAACCAGGACGGCATCCGCGCGATTCGCGTCGAGCACAAGGGCCTCGCTGCAGCGCGCAACGCCGGCGTCGATGCGGCATCAGGCGAAATCGTCGCGTTTATCGACGCCGACGCGCGCGCCGATCGCGACTGGCTGTATCACCTGGTCGAGACGATTAAGCGCCGCGATGCGGCCGCAGCCGCTGGTCCGAATTTCGCTCCCGATCCGCAATCTGCGCGCGCCGCTGCGATGGCTGCCGCTCCCGGGCTGCCGCGCGAGGTGCGCGCAGGTGACGATCGCCTCGCGCAACTGTGCGGATGCAACATGGCGGTCACCAAGGCTGCGCTGCTTAAGATCGCGAGGTTCGATCCGATGTTCACTGCCGCGGGCGACGATGTCGATCTCTCGTGGCGTCTCACGGCGGCGGGTGAAACGCTCGCATACGCTCCTGGAGCCGTCGTGATTCACGAAAGGCGCGCGACGCTAGCCGGCTATCTCCGCCAGCAGCGAGGCTACGGCACCGGCGAAGGCCTGCTGTTCCGCAAATATCCTCTGCGCAGCGCATACCAGGACGGAATGTACGCCGGCCCATCATGGATCGGGTCGATCCTCGGCGGCGCGCGCATCTACTACGGCGAATTCGGCCGCGGCCTCTTTCAGACCGTCTATTCCGCCGACAATTCGTACGCTGAACTGCCGCTGACCATTCAATGGATCGGCTTGTCACTGATTTTTCTGATCCTCGGCAGCGTCAATCGTTTGATGGGCGTGCTCGGTGCTGGAGGAATAGCCGTCTCGATTTTAGTCGCAGCGGCTGGTACGGCATTCGCTCCGCTGCCGCGCGAGCATTCCGGGCCAATGGCGCGAATCTATCTCCTGGTTGTCAATTTGCTCGGCCCAATTGTTCGGAGCCTGGCGCGCGAGCGAGTCAGATGGCGATTCGAACCCGACGCCAGCACTGATTCTAATGGTCCGGTCGAGTTACGCGGCCAGATCGAATTCAACGCGCCAGAAGAAGCTGCCAGGATCGACTCAGCCACCATCCTCGACGCGCTCCGCGACTCACTGGTGCACCGCGGCGTCGCAGTCGCCGTGACCGACGGCTTCCAATCCTACGATCTCGAAGTCGTCGTTCCGCCGATGATTCGCGTGCCGATCAATGCCCTGCGCAAGGACGCCCGCACCGCACTGCTCTGGCGTGTCCGACCCGCCCCGCGAAATGTACTAATCGGTGCGGCAGTGACATTCGTTTTGTTGGCAGCCGCCTTTTCGTTGGGCGCAGCAATCGTCGGCGTCGCACTTGCCGCTCTGGCAGTGGGGCTGTTCGCGATCACCCGCGCCAGACGAATTCCTGCGATTATCAGCGCGAGCGCCGCAGAAGTAGCCAGCTCACTCGGAATCTCAATCGCAACGGGCGCAGAAGACGAATCTCGATGACCACGCTGGAACTCTACGGCCACGTTATTCGCCGGATGCGCCCGCACCTCGGCCGTCTCGCGATCGCGATCGCGGGCGTGCTGCTTGCCGCCGCGACCGAAGTGCTCAAGCCATGGCCGCTGAAGATTGTGATCGACAACGTGCTGCGCGGCGTACCGCTCGTGAGCTCCTGGATTCCGCCGATGGCGCGCGCGGAGCTTCTCATCGTCGCGTGCATCGGTCTCGTAATCCTGTACACGCTGCTCGGCCTGCTCAACGTCGTGACGAATTACGTCACCATTTCGATCGGCCAGCGGATGGTCAACGAGTTGCGCGCGCGTCTGTTCGATCATCTGCAGCGCCTCTCGCTGTCATTCCATCGCCGCCGCGAAGTCGGCGACCTGATGGTGCGAATCACCTACGACACCTACTCGATTCAAACCATCGCGATGAACGGGTTCTTCCCGGTGCTGTCGTCGCTGATTCTGCTCGGCGGGATGTTCGTCGTGATGATCAGGATGGATGCGACGCTGACGCTCGTCGCGCTCGCGATCATCCCGCTGCTCATTTTGCTGATAATGTCGATCAGCGGCCGCATCGACGCAATCGCCGGCGGCGCGCGAATAAAGGAGAGTCGGCTTTACACCGTCGCGCAGAGCGCACTCGCCGCGATTCACGTCGTGCAAGCGTTTACTCGCGAAGGCGAGTCGTATCGCGAGTTCGTCGAGTCGAGCAGCGCGAGCCTCGACGCGACCCTGCGCCTCTACACTCTGCAGACGCTGTACGCCGGCGCGGTCGGTGTGCTGATCGCATGCGGCACCGCGCTCGTGATTTACCTCGGCGCGCAACACGTCCTCGACGGCCGTCTCACCATCGGCGCCTTGATCGTATTCATCACGTATCTCGCCTCGCTCTACGCTCCGGTGAATCAGATCTCGCAAACCTACGGGCAGATCGAAGGCGCCAAGGCGGGACTCCGACGATGCCTCGAGTTACTCGCGATCGATCCCGAAATCAAGGATCGCGCGGGCGCGCAGACTCTCGGCCGCGCGCGCGGCGAAATAGAATTCGACAACGTAGTGTTTGGTTATGAACCCGGCCGCACCGTGCTCAAGGGGATCAATTTCAAAGCGTCGCCCGGCGAGACGATTGCGATCGTCGGTCCGAGCGGTTCCGGGAAAACCACGATGGCCAGTCTGCTCGCGCGCTTTTATGAGCCGCAGGGCGGTGCGATCAAAATCGACGGCAACGACACGCGCTACCTCACGCTCGATTCGGTCCGCGGCAATATTGCGATGGTGCTGCAGCCGCCGCTGGTGCTCGGCGACACGATGCGCGTCAACGTCGCGTTCGGGAAGCCCGCCGTCGATGACGCCAAGGTGCTGCGCGCAATCGAGATGGCGCGTCTAGAAACCGTCCTCGCCAAGCTACCCGGCGGTCTCGACGAAGTGCTGGGGCAGGGCGGTCACAGTCTTTCCGAGGGCGAGGCGCAGCGCGTGACGATCGCGCGCGCGCTCCTGAAGGACGCGCCGATTCTGATCATGGATGAGCCGACCAGCGCGCTCGACGCCGAGACCGAATCGATGGTGCTGTCCGCCGTGCGCGAGGCGATGCGCGGGCGGACCACTCTGGTCATCGCGCACCGGCTCTCGACGATTCAGAACGCCGATCGAATCCTGGTGCTGCGCGACGGCGCGATCGTCGAGCACGGATCGTTCGACGAGTTGCTGGCTCGCGGCGGCTTCTTCAGCTACCTCTACAATATCCAGGCTTGGAGCAAGGAAGCCGCCGGCTGAAATTTTCAAAATGCTTACGATTGGTCTCACTGGTGGAATCGGCTCGGGCAAGAGCACCGTCGCGCAAATCCTCGGCGAGTTCGGCGCGCCAATTCTCGATGCCGACAAAGTCGCCCACACCACTTACGCGCCCGGCGCTCCCGCCTACGACGCCGTCATCGCAGCTTTCGGCAACGATGTAGTCGCCGCCGATCGCACGATCGATCGCAGGAAACTCGGCGCCATCGTGTTTGGCAGTCCCGAGCGGCTGAACAAACTGACGTCGATCGTATGGCCCGCGACGCGCGAGAGCATCCGCCGCAACGTCGCCGATTTGCGCGCGAACGGCGCGAAGCTGCCGATCGTCGTCGAGGCCGCTATTTTGATCGAGGCAAACTGGCAGGCGCTATTCGACGAAATCTGGCTGGTGCGTGCTTCGCGCGAACAAGTCGTCACCCGAATCGAAAGCCAGCGCGGCCTGAAACCAGCCGAGACCGAGGCGCGCATCCGAGCGCAATTGTCCGACGAGGAGCGCTCAAAGCACGCGACGCTTGTGATCGAAAACAACGGCTCGCTCGAAGACCTGCGCGAGCTACTCAAGACGGTGTGGGCCGAGGCCCTCAAGCGCAACGGCTAAGCCCGAATCGCTGCCAGCACCGCGAACGTGACGACTTGTGCCAGCGCGCATCCGCCCGCCAACATGTAGCCCGACGCGCCGCCCATCCGCCGGCTGAGCACCAGTCGCATCGCGAGTATCGTCAGCGCGAGCGTTATGATCACCGCCAGCCCGACGTTCTGATACAGCCCCATCGTGAGTCCAAGCGCAATCACGCTCGACGCGGCGAACTCGCGAAACGAAATGCCGCCTTCATACGGGATGCCGAGTCCCCAATGCTCCAGCGGCTTCAGCCCGTAACCGATCGGAATGATCGCCCATCGCGACAGCATCATCGCCATCACGAGCGCGCCGGCTCGTCCTGCGTTGTCGGAGATTCGCGACAAGCACACGACCTCGAACGCGAACGCGCCGATCGCCGCTCCTGCGCCGAATATTCCGATTCGTGTCAATCCGGTTGACGCTGGCCGCGTCCCTCTTCGAAGCACCTCGGCAGTGTCTGCCAATCCGCGATTCGCCAACCCAAGAGACAGTCCCGCTCCGACGATCAGCACGACGAATGAGCGTCCGATTGGCCCGAATACAAGGCCTGCGGTTCTATCGACAATTGCGAGAATCACACCGAGCACGAATCCGATAATCGGAAAATAGATCATCGCGCGCGAGCGCTGTGACGCGGTGCCCTGCGATCTTTCGTCGAGAATCGGCCACAACGTGAGCGTTGCGGCTGCCAGCACTGCTTCGAACAGCAGTTCGCGTACAGTTGGCAGACTCGTTTCGCTCGTTGATTCCATCGTGACCGAGGTTGATTACAACAGATCGCGGCGGCGCTACGATAGGCGAAGTGAAAAAATGAAGATTCTGGTGATGGGTGCGGGCGCGGTGGGAGCCTACTTCGGCGCGCGGATGCGAGCGTCGGGGGAGGACGTCGTTCTATGTGCGCGCGGCGAAAATCTGCGCGCGATTCGCGAGCACGGCCTCGACATCACGAGTATCCGCGGCGATCTCCGAATCGACGTTACCGCCACCGACACACCGCGCGACTTCGCGCCGTACGATCTGATCCTGTTCTGCGTGAAGGCCTACGACACCGACGCTGCCGCGCGGACGATTTCAGGATGCCTCCAGCCCGGCGGCGCGATCCTGACTTTACAGAACGGCGTCGAGAACGAAGCGAAGCTGGGCGCGATTTTCGGCCGCGAAGCAGTCATGGGCGGCAACGCGCGCGTCGGAGTCGAGATGGTCGCGCCCGGGAAAATCGTGCACTTAAGCACCGGCCATATCGACTTCGGCGAGATCGACGGGCGCCAGACGGATCGCGTAAAAGCGATCGCCGACGTGTTTCAACGTGCTGGAATCCTCGGCCAGGTCTCGACCGACATCATGACGGCGCGATGGGACAAGCTCATCTGGAATGGCGCGCTCAACACCGTGACGACGCTGACGCGCCGGCGCGTCGGCGAAATTCTCGACGACCCCGAAGGCCTGAAACTCCTGCGCACGTTGATGCAGGAGATCGTAAACGTCGCGCGAGCCGAGGGTGCGAAAATTTCCGACGATCGCATCGACGCGTACATCGCTCACTCGCAGAAAAATCTGCGCGCGCTGAAAACCTCGACTCAGCAGGACCTCGAACGCGGCAAGGCGCTGGAATACGAAGCTCTTAGTGGCGCAGTCGTGCGCGCCGCACGTCGTCACAAAATCAGCGTCCCAACCGTCGAAACGATCTACACGTTGTTGCGGCTTCTGGACGGTGCGCCGAAGAGGAGTACCTGAGGATTGTGGTTGATGCCGAAGAACCTAACCCCTAACCCCTTCCCGAGCGGGAAGGGGGACCGGATTTTGAGGGGACCGGATTTAATTCGAGTAATTATCTCTTTTCGAACTGCTTGTTGCCGAAAAGGATCTCCCATGCCTTTGGATCTTGCGGTGGCTGATTCGCCGCCGCAGCTGCGCGCATCTTCTCGACGATCTCGCTCATCACTGCGAAGCCGCGCTGGGTTGCGGGACGCGCGCGCAGCTCGTCGTACCATTTTTTCAGATTCGGGAAATCTTCGAGCGCCTGTCCCTGCATCGAATGCGGCACCAGCCACGGGTAGGTTGCGATATCGGCAATCGAGTAATCGCCCGCCAGGTACTTCGCTTCGCCTAGCCGCTTGTCGATCACGCCATAGATGCGCTTGGCCTCGTTGGTGTAGCGGTTGATCGCATACTCGATTTTCTCGGGCGCGTAGCGGCGAAAGTGATGCGCCTGGCCGAGCATCGGGCCGACGCTCGCCATCTGGAACATCAGCCATTGGATCACGTTGTATTTTCCGCGGGTGTCCGACGGCATCAGCTTGCCGGTCTTCTCGGCGAGGTACATCAGGATCGCGCCCGATTCGAACATCGCGATCGGCTTCCCGCCGGGACCGTCGGGATCGATGATCGCGGGCATCCGATTGTTCGGGCTGATTTTCAGAAACTCGGGCTTGAACTGATCGCCCGCGCCGATATTGACCGGAATCACATTGTACTTGAGGCCGACTTCCTCGAGCATCCACGTGATCTTGTAGCCGTTGGGCGTTGGCCAGAAATATAAATCGATCATCCGCGACTCCTTGTTCGATTCGTCGAGAGCGTCCGTTTCATATTGCAACTTTGATCAGTCGCACGCGCGACGCAACATGAAAATCAGCCGAGGCGCGTAACCTTCAGCTCGGCATTCGCATCAAAATGCAGCGATGGTTAATCTTAAGGAAAGCCCCCCTCAGGTTACGACCGTCGTTTGAAGAGGAACATTCTGATGCAAACGATCCGCTACCTTGCCACCGACGTTAACGGCCTGAAGATTTCGTATCGCGAAGCGGGTCGGACCGACGCTCCGACATTGCTGTTGTTGCACGGCTTTCCGACCGCTGGCCACATGTTCCGCGATCTGATTCCACTTCTCGCGGATAGCTTTCATCTTATAGCGCCTGACCTGCCGGGCTTTGGTCAGTCGGACCTGCCGCCACGCCACAAGTTCAAATACACGTTCGAGAACCTTGCCGAGACGATTGATAATTTCATCGAAAAAATCGGACTGAAGCGCTTCGCTATCTACATCTTTGATTACGGCGCTCCCGTGGGCTTGAGGATTGCTCTAAAGCATCCGGAACGCATATCCGCCATCGTCTCGCAGAACGGCAACGCCTACGAGGAAGGGTTGAGCGACGGCTGGAACCCGATCCGGGCATATTGGGAAGACTCGTCGCAGGCGAAGCGCGACGCACTCCGCGCCTTTCTCAAGCCCGAGACCACCGTTTGGCAATACACTCACGGCGTCTCCGACGCGACAAGGGTTTCGCCCGACGGATACTCGCTCGATAATTTCTACCTGGCCCGGCCTGGTGCAGACGAGGCGCAGCTCGACCTGTTCGGTGACTACAAGACTAACGTCGCGCTTTACCCGAGCCTTCCAGAAGTATTTCCGAGACCACAAGCCGCCACTCCTGGCGGTGTGGGGAAAGAACGACCCGTTCTTCCTGCCGCCCGGCGCGGAGGCCTTCAAGCGGGATATCCCCGGCGCACTCGTGCGCTTCTTCGATACCGGACACTTCGCGCTGGAGACGCACGCCGCCGAGATCGCGGCAGCGATCCGCGATTTTCTCTGCGTTAGTTTCCTGACTCGGTGCAAACTTGAACGACGTGGCCTATCAGTTGATCGCGCAGCGCGAGGAGAGAACCCATGTCGCGTGAGAATGTGAGCGTCGTGCTGGTGCACGGCGCCTGGGCTGACGGATCGAGCTGGGCCAAAGTCATCGGGCCGCTGGCTGCCGAAGGCATCAGGGTGCTCGCGGCTCCGTTGCCCCTGACGTCGTTTGCTGAGGATACGGCCGCCGTTGAGCGCACGCTGGAGCGAGCTTCGGGGCCAGTCGTGCTTGCGGGCCACGCCTACGCTGGGGCTGTGATCGCGGCTGCACGAAGTGAGAAGGTGAAGGCGCTGGTTTACGTCGCTGCCCTTGCTCCTGACGAGGGCGAGACTGTCGCCGATGTCTTCAATCGTGCCAAGCCTCATCCGCTGGCTCCAAAGTTGACGCCGGACAGTCATGGGCTGATCTATCTGCCGCACGAGTCATTCGCAGCCGCGTTCGCGCAGAATGCCTCCGCTGATGAGTTGGCGCTGCTATCCGCGGTTCAGCGGCCGATTTCGCCCGCATGCATCACGGCGCCTGTGAATCGTCCACTCTGGAAGGACCGCCCAACCTGGTTTCTGATGGCGGAGCAGGACCGCATGATCGTCCACGACACGCAGCGCTTTATGGCGGAGCGGATGCACGCCAAGGTGCGGTCGCATCCAGTAGATCACGCGCCGATCGTCACTGCGCCTGGCCTCGTCGTCGAGATCATACGCGAGGCCATTGGGGAGGCGATCGGCGGCGGTTGATTACCTTCGTTGTGTATGCGCCGCGAGCAGCGGTTTCTCGTCGCGATCTATTTGGGCGCAAACAAGTTCGACCGGTTTTCGCATCGACAACCGCAAAAGTTGGAGCTGATAGTTGGCGAGGTGCAGCCTTATCGCGCGTAAACTCAACTCAGTTTGCGTCAAAAGTTTCGCGCATTCCGGCACTTCGCTCATCCATCGAGCTTAGGCCGATGAGGCGCGCGTCCCCAAATCTCAGAGGTTCCAGAGAGAACATATTTATTATTTGTATTGTAGCTTTTGACACAGGGAGAGGATTCGCGGTTGAAGTTTCACGCATGTTGCTCGAAGCCCGGAACCCTCACCTACCGGCGGCTGCGCCCGCCGGCCTCCTCTCCCGTGTAACGGGCGAGGTAAGATTCGGACGCTTTCTTCCCAAAAGTTCTAACAGGGACGAAGTCCCGCATCTTCGTTTTGTATAGATACTGGGTGCAGGGGTCACCCCTGCTAATTCGGTACGCTGTCGGCGTCGCCTTTGCGGACGCCCATCAGGTAGGCTTGGATGAACTCGTCGATCGCGCCGTCGAGCACTGCGCTGGTGTTGCCGACCTCGACGCCGGTGCGATGGTCCTTAACCATCTGGTAGGGCTGCAGCACGTACGAACGAATCTGGCTGCCCCACGCAATTTCTTTTTTGTCCTTGCTGAATTTCTCGAGCTCTTCTTTTTTCTTGCGCTGCTCGAGTTCGAACAATCGCGCGCGCAATATCTTCATCGCCATCGCGCGGTTCTTATGCTGCGAGCGCTCATTCTGGCAGGTGACGACAATATTGGTCGGGAGATGGGTAAAGCGCACCGCCGAGTCGGTCTTGTTGACGTGCTGGCCGCCCGCGCCCGACGCGCGAAACGTATCGATTCGCAAATCAGCGGGATTGATCACTATCTCGATATCGTCATCGACCTCGGGGAAGACAAACACCGATGCGAATGACGTATGCCGCCGCGCGTTCGAGTCGTACGGCGAGATTCGCACCAGCCGATGTATCCCCGCCTCGGCCCGCAGATATCCGTAGGCGAAGTCGCCCTCGACCGTGACCGTCGCGCTCTTGATTCCCGCGCCGTCACCCGGCTGCAAGTCCGCAATCTCGGTTTTGAAGCCGCGCCGCTCGGCCCATCGCAGATAAAGCCGCAGGAGCATCTCGGCCCAGTCCTGCGCCTCCTGACCGCCGGCGCCCGGATGTATCGAAAGGATCGCGCCGAGGCGATCGTACTCGCCGCTCAGCATCAGCCGCAGCTCCTGGCGATCGAGCTCGGCCCGCGATGCGTCGAGGGCGGACGCCGTCTCGCGGGCCGCTTCGGAATCCTCGCCACCTTCTTCTTCGGCCATCTGCAGGAACACGCGCGCCTCGTCGAGCTTGTCGCGCAGCATCTTGTAGCCCGCGAGCTGAGCGCGAATCTGTTCCTGCTCCTTGAGCGCGGCCTGCGCGGTCTCCTGTCTGTCCCAGAAGTCGGGCTTGGCGGATTGTTCGATAAGCTGGTTCTGGCGGGCGGTCAGTGCGGGGACGTCAAAGACGCCTCCCGAGCTTTTCGGCGCGGTCGTCGAACTCGGAAAGCTGCTGTCTCATGTCGCTGAGCATCTTAAGTCACACCTCACGCCGGCGTCATCCGGCGACTCGCGTATTATGCCATGAAGCGGAGCCCGGATTAATGGGGTTTGCCGTTGGCTGGAATCTGTCGCGATCGTGGCGTCTCGACTTCCAGCGTCGCGGGTCGCGGCCATCGCCAAGCCACGATCAATCCAATCGCCGTCAGGACGAAACAAATCTCCGCGAACAAATCGCCTACGATTGTGTAGAGCGTCCGCACCGGCCGCCACGCCACCTTCACGACGACCATGCCGCGTTCGAATAGCGGCGTGCGATTCGTGATTAGTCCTGACGGCTCAATCAGCGCGCTGAACCCGGTGTTCGCCACCCGCACCATCGGGACCTTGGTCTCGACCGAACGCATCGTTGCCATCGCGAGCACCTGGTATGGTGCCGAACTCTCGCCGTACCACGCATCGTTGGTGATATTCACGAGCACGTCGGCGCCCGCATTTACCTCCCGCCGCGTAAGGTCCGGGAAAATACTCTCGTAGCAGATCAAAATTCCGAGTTTCGCGCCCCGGAAATCGAACAGCGTCTGTTCCTTGCCGGGAATCAAATCGCCGAAACCGTTCACAATTTTATTGACGAAGTAACCGAGGATCGCGCGGGCGGGGACATACTCGCCGAACGGCACCAGCTCGATCTTGTCGTAATATGCGTCAACCTCGCCCTTGCCCTCGGCCGACACCAGGTATGCGCGATTGTAAAATCCCAGCCGGCCATCGGCACGCGCCAGCGCCGGCGCGCCGAACAGTATCGGCTCGTGCTGGTTCTTGGCGAGCGTCAACAGCGCGGTGCGATATTCGGCGTCGCCTGCGAGCGCCGCGGGGTATTGATCATCCGGCTGAAACAGGAACGCAGCCGCTGCCTCCGGCCAGACGACCAGGTCGGCGCCGCGTTTCGCCGCGTCCGCGGTTTCATCCTGATAAACGCCGTAGCTCTGCGGCAGGAACTTTGGATCCCACTTGAGCGATTGCGGGATGTTCCCTTGCACCATCGCGACCTTGAAATTTCCCGCGCTCTGCGCGCTTTTGAGATCGCTGATACGCCACGCGCCGAACGCGACCAGCGCGATCATCATCGCGGTAAGGGTGCTCAGGCTGATGGTCTGCAGGCGATAAGCGCCGCGCCGGGAAACGACGACGTAAACGACCGCGTTGAAAAAAACGATCAGCGCGGAAACCCCGTACACTCCCGTGAATTCGGCGAATTGGATCAACTCAAGATTTTTGTACGCAGCGTAGCCGAGCAGATTCCACGGGAAAGCGACAGGGACATAAGTGCGAAACCACTCGATCGCCGTCCACGCCACCGGCATCGTGATCACGATCGGGATTCGCGTGCGTCGCGCTACAAATTCGCCCGCCCAGATCGCGACCGCGGTGTTGATCGCAACGATGGCGGCCAACGCCAGCATCGGGAAGATCGCGTACAGCATCGGCACGTCGGCGAAGTCGTGCAGCGGAATCGGAATCCAGTAGAGCGACACGAGGTACGAGGCGAATCCTTGCAGATACGCCCACCAGAATACGCGCCGCATGCTCTCGCCTTCGACCGCGTAGAACAGCGGCACCAACGCAACCCACGCCAGCAGTCCGTAGTCGAACTTCGGGAATGCCAGCCCCATCGCGAGGCCGCTGGCTACGGCGAGCGCCGCGCGCGATGCGTTGTTGGACGACATCGTCAGGCGGCTGTCGCGAACATCTCGGCTATCGGAATCACGCCGGCGCATGGCGGCCGGCCGTCGAAGCGCTCGAAAATCTCGTCCACGTCCTTCCAGGTCTCGACCAGTGCGGCCGCGAGCGGCGGCTCGAACGCGAGATCACCGGCGACGCGCCACTCGCGCTCGAAGCTCCAGTCGACCGGCGGAGTCTTGTCGATCTCAAGCGATACCACGCGCCAACTCTCTTCCGCCGCGAGGATTTTTTCAGCCTCGCGCCATGGCAGGTAGATAACCGGTCGCGCGCCCATCGTGAAAGCATACCGTTTGTCGATGGCGATCCCGAATGGTTCATAGCGGCGGCGATTGCGCCGGTCGAGAATCGTGCGCAGCTCGGCAATCGGAACGTCGAACATGCAGACCGCCGGACGCGCGCCGCGAATCATCCGGCTGCCGCCGCGAATCACGCCATCCTTGAGAATCGCCACGAGGTTGTCCAGCGCCGTCGCGGACGCCGAGGCGCGCGTGAAATGCGTCAGCATCGCGACCGCGGGGATCTTTGCCGGCGCGCGCTTCATCGCGACGATACGCGCCTTTCAGTAATCTTCGCCGCCAGGGTTCGTTCGCGCGCGAACATTCGCCGCGCGTCGGTCGCCGAGCGTTCGTGGTCGTAACCGATCAGATGCAGGAATCCGTGAACCAGGAGCCGGCGGAGACGCGCCGCCGCGCTTACGCGATACTCACGTGCCTGGCGAAGTGCGGTGTCGATCGAGATGACCACGTCGCCGACCGGAAGTCCCGGACTGTTCTTCACATCGCGGGGATCCGGTGGCGCACTGCCGGCCTGTTCGATCTGCGAGAAGGAGAGAACGTCGGTGGGCGTGTCGATTCCGCGGTAGTCACGATTGAGCCTGCGGATTGCGCGATCGGAAGTAAGCGTGAGCGACAATTCGCATTCGGCAAGGCCCGCCGCGCGCATCAGGCGGTCCGCATCGGCGCGAAGCCCGCGCGCGTAGCTGCGTCCGCGCGCCGTCGCGCATCGGAACTCGACCGCCACCGATTCAAGCCCGATGGTTGCCGTCAGTTGATGTTGGGGGCACTGGCGCAGGTGCTTCGGCGTTGAACGATTCGTACGCCTTGATGATCGATTGCACCAGCCGATGGCGCACGACGTCGCGGTCGTTGAATCGCACGAACGAAATCCCCGGAGTGTTGCCGAGCACGATGCTCGCTTCCTTCAACCCCGACAGCTTGCCGCTCGGCAGATCGATTTGCGTCACGTCGCCGGTGATCACGGCCTTGGAGTTGTAACCGAGCCGCGTCAGAAACATCTTCATCTGCTCGGAGGTCGTGTTCTGCGCCTCGTCGAGGATGATAAACGAATCGTTGAGCGTGCGTCCGCGCATGAACGCGAGCGGCGCCACTTCGATAGTGCCGCGCTCGAGCATCCGCCGCGCGCGATCGAAATCCACCATGTCGTGTAGCGCGTCGTAGAGCGGGCGCAGGTAGGGATTCACCTTCTCCGCGAGGTCGCCGGGCAGGAAGCCAAGCTTCTCGCCCGCTTCGACCGCGGGCCTGCACAGGACCATCCGCGTGACCTGATTTTTCATGAGCGCCGCCAGCGCCATCGCCATCGCGAGGTAAGTCTTGCCGGTGCCGGCGGGACCGATTCCGAACACGATGTCGTGGTTGCGAATCGAGTCGATATAGATTTTCTGGTTGATGCTCTTCGGCGAGATGACGCGCTTGTTGGCCGAGACGTAAATCGTGTCGAGGAAAATATCTTTCAGCTCGGCGTTGCGATCGCCGCGAATAATTCGAATCGCATACTCGACGTCGCTCGGATAGATCGGGTAGCCGTGCTTCAGCAAGTCGTAAATCTCGCCGATCACCTTGCCCGCGAGCGCCTGCTCGGCATGCGCGCCTGAAATTCTGAGCGAGGTGCCCGTGACTCCGATGCGAACGCCGAGCGTCGACTCGACCGTGCGCACATGCGCGTCGTGCTGACCGAGCAAATCGGTGAACAGGCGCGGATCGTCGAAGTGGAGTTCGAGCGAGTCTTCAGTCGCTACCTGGGAAATTGTAGGGGCCTCTTGAGGTACTGATTTCGTGTCTGTCGCCCGCCGGTCGGCATTCGTTCAATCACCGGCGAAGCTAATGGTAATCATTTCGTCAGTCGTATGAAAGTGCTCGAAAAATTATTGAACCAGTGATGCGACCTTCGCCAGCGCTTCGTCGAGCTTCGATGCGTCGCGGCCGCCGGCTTGGGCCAGGTCGGGGCGGCCGCCGCCGGTGCCGCCGACTATCGGCGCGATATTCTTGATGATGTCGCCGGCTTTGATTTTCGATGTCAGGTCGGGGGTCACCGCGACCAGCAGCGCGACCTTGCCGTCGCCGAGATCGGAGCCGAGCGCGACTACGGCGGAGCCGTGCTTCTGGCGCATCCGATCGGCTATCTCGCGCATCGTGCGCGGATCGACGCCGTCGAGTTTGCGTGTCACCACCTTCACGCCGTTGACGTTGAGTACATTCTCTTCGTCGGCCGCGCCGCCGGTTCCTGAAGCCAGCTTCTGTTCCATCGCGCGCAGCTTCTTCTCGAGCTCCTTTTCGCGGGCGAGCAGTTTTTCCAGACGCTCGACAGCCGCGCCGTCGCGGGCGCCGAGCTGCGCGCCGATTTCTTCGAGAATTTTTTCGCGCTTGCGGATTGTTTCGAGAGCACCTTGTCCCGTCACCGCCTCGATTCGACGAACGCCCGCGGCAACGCCGGATTCGGCTTCGAGCTTGAACATCCCGACGTCGCCGGTGCGCGAGATGTGCGTACCGCCGCATAGCTCGACCGAAAAATCGCCCATCCTGACCACGCGCACGCGGTCGCCGTACTTGTCGCCAAAGAATGCGAGCGCGCCCGCCTTGAGCGCGTCGTCGTAGGCCATCTCCTCGACCGTTACCGCGGCGTTCTCGCGGATGCGCGCGTTGATCTCTTCCTCGATGGTCGCGAGCGCATCGTCCTTGACCGGACCTTGATGCGCGAAGTCGAAGCGCAGCTTGTCGGGATCGACCAGCGATCCCGCCTGATGCACCGAACTGCCGAGCACGTCGCGCAGTGCGTAGTGAAGGATGTGAGTCGCGGAGTGATTCAGCATCGCAGCGTCGCGCCGGAGCCGATCGACCTTGAGCTTGACCCGCGCGCCGCGGGCGAAGTCTGTAGCCTCACCGCGTAAAATCCGCCCGACGTGAACGATCGAGCCTTCGGCCTTGCGCGTGTCCGACACTTCGAGCAGCGCACCCGACGCGGATTCGATCACGCCGCGGTCTCCGACTTGCCCGCCACCCTCGGGATAGAAGGGCGTCTCCGCGACGACGATTGCAAGCTGATCTATGTCTTTGCCACCGGACGCGAGCACTTCGGACTCGCCTTCGTAGCTGTGGTAGCCGACGAATCGCGATGCAGTACCAGCGCCGAGACTGATCTCAGGCGCGACGGCATCGTCTTTGCGCGCGGCGCGTCCGCGTTCCTTCTGCTCGCCCATCAGGCGGTTGAAGCCCTCGACGTCCACCTCGATCGAATGATTGCGCAGCACGTCCTCGGTGAGATCGAGCGGAAACCCATACGTATCGTAAAGCTTGAACGCTACATCGCCGGGCAGCGTGTGACCGCCGCTCTTCTTGATGCGCGCGAGTTCGGTGTCGATCAGTTCCAGGCCGCGATCGAGAGTCTCTCCAAAGCGCGCTTCTTCCTGCGTGATCACTTCGGCCGTCCTTGCGGCGACCTTTTTGATCTCGGGATACGCGTCGCCCATCGCCTCGACGACGCCCGCATGCACAGTCGCGAGAAACGGGCGATGGATTCCGAGATAGCGGCCGTGACGCGCAGCCCGCCGAATGATCCGCCGCAGTACGTACTCGCGATCGGTGTTGCCGGGCGTGACGCCGTCGGCAATGAGGAAGGTCATCGTGCGCGCATGATCGGCAATCGCGCGATAAGAGATGTCGCTCTCCGGGTTCTTGCCCCCATCGCCGAGCTCCTTCGCGGCTATCTCAATTTTCTTGATGATCGTCTGAAACAGATCGATCTCGTAGTTGCCGAGAATCTTGCCGGTCTCGATACCCTGCATCGCGGCCGCGATACGTTCGAGTCCCGATCCGGTGTCGACGTGCTTTTTCGCCAGCGGATTCAGCTTGCCCGACGCATCGCGGTTGTACTGGATGAAAACGAGATTGCCCATCTCGATGAAGCGCTCGCATCCATCGACATTCACGAAACATTTCTCGCCTGCGTGATTCTTTTCAGGACTGCATGCGCCCTCGCCGCGGTCGATGCTGATCTCAGAGCACGGACCGCATGGACCCGTCTCACCCATCTCCCAGAAATTTTCCTTGTCGCCGAATTGCAGAATCCGCTCTGGCGGAAGGACTCCGAGCTTCAGCCAGATTTCCTCGGACTCTTTGTCGTCCTTGTGAACGGTCGCGTAAAGCAGCTTCGGATCGATTTCCCAGACCTTGGTGATGAGCTCCCAATGCCATCGAATCGCTTCTTCCTTGTAGTAGTCGCCGAACGACCAGTTCCCGAGCATCTCGAAAAACGTGTGATGGTAAGTGTCGCGGCCGACCGCCTCGAGATCATTATGCTTGCCCGAAATGCGCAGGCATTTCTGAACGTCCACGACGCGCAGATGCTGCGGCGTCCGCACGCCGAGGAAATAATCCTTGAACGGAACCATCCCGGCGTTGACGAACAGCAGGGTGGGATCGCCCTTGGGAATCAGCGACGCCGACGGCACGATCGTATGGCCGCGCTCAGCGAAGAAATCGAGAAACGATTGTCGAATTTTTGCGGTAGTCCAGCGCATGGAGTCCTGATTGTAGCTGGGGAAGGGTAAATCACTCAATTGAACGCGAAAGCTTGACCTGCCCCATGTTATCTACCACCCACAATGAGAGACTGGGTGGAGTTGCTGGTAGGAATTTTTCGTCCTCGCCCTTCACTCGGCTTAAGGACGAGGCGAAAAAGAAGAGGGCCGCGGGTTCATCAACCGGCGGCCCTCGATCGATCATGCTAACTCGTCGCGATCAGCCTAGCAGCGATTTTGCCACTGTCTCGCGATGCACTGGGGCGTTGCCGAAGTTTGCTTCGCCGGCCAGGGCCCGGCGATGGTACAGATGCATGTCGTGCTCCCAGGTGAAGCCGATGCCGCCGTGGACCTGGATTGCTTCCGAGGTCACGTTCTTTGCCATGTCGGACGCATACGCTTTCGCCATCGGGACCGCAGTCGCCGCTTCCGCGCCCTTCGTATCGACGGTCCAGCACGCGTAGTAGGTCAGCGAGCGGGAGTTCTCGACCGCGACCATCATATCGACGCACTTGTGCTTGACGGCCTGGAACGATCCGATCGGCTTGCCGAATTGCACGCGCGTCTTGGCGTATTCGACCGACATGTCGAGCGCCTTCTGCGCGGTGCCGACCATCTCGGCCGCAAGGCCCGCCGTCGCGATGTCGAGCGTGCGCCGCAGAATCGGCCATCCCTCGCCTTCCTTGCCGACGACTTCCGAGGTTTTCACATTGTCGAATTTCACGTGGCACAGCCGCCGCGTCATATCGACAGTCTTGAGCTGGGTGATCGTAATCCCCGGCGCCTTCGCATTCATCGCAAGGATCGTGATTCCCTTTTCGCCGCTGCCGCCGGTGCGGACGGCGACTGCCATCCCGTTTGCGACGTGCGCGTCCGGGACGAAGAACTTCTCGCCGGTGATCGTGTATTCGTTGCCGGTCTTGGTGGCCTTGAGCTGGATTCCCTCGGCGTCGAAGCGTCCCGCAGCTTCGGCGATCGCGACGGTGCCGATGAACTCGCCCTTCGCCATCCGAGGAAGGATATCTTTCTTCTGCTGGTCCGATCCGCCTTCAATCAGCAGCGGCGCCGCGAGCAGCGCGGAGGTGAAGAAGGGACCCGGCACGAGCGCTTTGCCGGCTTCTTCGATGACCACCGTCATGTCGAGGAAGCTGCCGCCCTGGCCGCCGTAACTTTCGGGGATGAGCAGCCCCGGCCATCCGAGGTCGACCAGCTTCTTCCAGAAAGCGGGGTCGTGCGCGGTCGCGTCCGCCATCATCTGGCGGACAAACTTGGTCGGGCAGTTGTCGGCCAGAAAGCGCTTGGCCGCGTCCCGAAGCATCTCTTGTTCTTCAGAAAATCCGAAATCCAACTTACGTGCCTCCGTTTTGTCGATAGGAATCCGGCGGCTGAAACCGCTCAGATCCATGTTTCAGGTACCATTAAGGCTTTCAGGCGTGCAAGCGCCGGGAATCCCTCGAAGACCGCAGTTCGTCCGCTTGATTCGCGCGCGGCAACCGCGACAATGGACTCCGGTTCGGTGAAAAGTATGGAGCACAAAGATCTCGTCCGCGAAGAATTCACCCGGCAGGCGAACGACTATGCGGCCGCGCCCGCGATTCGCGACGCGGAGCATCTGCGCAAGCTGGTCGAGATTGCCGCCCCGCCGGCCGACGCGCGCGTGTTGGAAGTCGCGACTGGGCCGGGGCATGTCGCGATGGCGTTTGCGGCAGTCTGCCGCGAAGTCGTCGGCATCGATCTCACTGACGCGCCGCTCAAGATTGCGGAGAAGATGCGCGTTGAACGTGGACTCGGGAACGTCAGCTTCCAGAAGGGCGACGTCGAGTCGCGGCTGCCGTTCGAGAGCGGCGAATTCGATGTCGTCGTGTGCCGCTTCGCGATTCATCATTTCGCGGAGCCGGAGAAGGTGATCGCCGAGATGGCGCGAGTGTGCAGGGCTGACGGATTGGTGGCAGTCGAGGATTTGATTGCCAGCGAACAGCCCGAGCGCGCGGCGTACTACAATGAGTTCGAGCGGTTGCGCGACACGTCGCATACCAATGCGCTCGCGATGAGCGAATTGATCAGGATGATGGGTGCGGCTTCACTCGAGATAGTGAGATTCACGTCGCACGGCTACCGCACTCCGGTCTCGCAGTGGATAAAGGCGGCGGCCCCGTCGCCGGAGCGGGCGGCGAAGGCTGTCGCGATGGTCGAGCGGGATGCGGTGGAAGATTTGAGCGGAGCGCGTCCGGTGCGAATCGATGGTGAGATGCATTTCACGTATCGGATCGCGATGCTGGTGACGCGCAAGCTCCCGTGATCCTGCCTCCCCCAATGTGGGGGGAGTCCGACGCTCGTCTTCGAGCGCGGGTGGAGGACCGAATTTCCGAGATTCCAGATGTGCGGCGCAACAGACAATCGCGCCGCACAAACGTCCCT
Organism: uncultured delta proteobacterium; assembly: GCA_963794325.1. Classification (GTDB taxonomy): domain Bacteria; phylum Desulfobacterota; class Binatia; order Binatales; family Binataceae; genus Binatus. The sequence continues at coordinate 1,672,975 of CAWCDG010000004.1, forward strand.
CACCCTAACCCTCTCCCCGCGTGGGGCGAGGGAATCAGAAGATGAGCGAGCAGCGTTAGTGCTGCAATTTCTTTCCCGAGATCAGCGCCAGCACTCCTGAGTATTGGAGTAGCGAGGTCTGCTCGGCGAGGGAGCTGATTTCGAAACCGGTGAAGAAGCCGGCGATGGGGACCGGGCCCAGGGCGCGCCTGATGTAGGCGGAGTCGTGGCCGGGGATGTTGTAGAGGCCAGCGCCGCGCGAGACGCAATTGAAGTAGAGGCCGAAGGCGGGCGGCATGTCGAGGCGCGCGGTCAACTCATCGAGGGTAGCTTTGAGGTCCTGGCGCGAGCGTTCGGCGTCGCGCAGCACGAAACCGATCGTGTCGCCGACTTTGGGCTGGAAGGCGACCGCGATGACCCCATGCTCCTCGCTGGCGCCGACGATATTGCGCACCACAAATTGTCCGCGCTCGATCTTGTCCGCGTCCTCGTACAATGGAATCGCGACGAAGACGTAGCCGAGCGCGCGGCGCAGATCGTCGGCCAGGGGACCCGCGGCCTCGGCAAAGACTTCGTAAGCCGGGCGGCCGTCCAGTTCGATTACGATGTTGTCGCGCGCGGCGGTCACGCGATGCGCCGTTCCAATCAGTCCGCATGCGATCGTGTTGGCGAGTGTCAGATCGAAATCTCCCGAAAGAAGCATCCCGGACACCGCGTTCGAGCTGATCGTGTCGCCGCAGAAAACGAACGTCTCGCCGATTGAGCCGTCCTCGCTCGCGCCGCCGCCTGCGATCGTGACTCCGGGCAATTCAGTTCCCAGAGCATTCAGAGTGGCTTCGGCTTCGAAGTTGTAAGTATCGGCAAAGAGGATCAGCAGGTTGGATTTGCCGAGCTTCGGACGAACCTTGGTCGCTACGTCAGCCGCGACACCAGCGGCGCGGCCGCGAAGGGTCGGCACGAAGAATCGGGTTGCCTGGATCTCATCTTCGTCGCCGCCGAAGACCAGCACGGCCAGCGCGTGTCCGGATTCGATTTCGGTTTCGCCGGCGATGACGCCCATGCTCGAACATCCGGCGACTTCGCGCGTGCCCGCTTCGGAAGCCACCACGCGCAGGATCATCGGATACGCTGCGCCGTAGGCCGGAGTCGCGAAGCATAGCGCGCCCGTCGCGCGAGTGATCCCTGCCTGCGCCAGCGCGGCGCCCGTCGCTTCGGCGGCGGCGCTGCGCGGATTGCGCGCGCTGGAAAAACCGACGCCACCTCGAATCATCGCAACACCTGCTACTTACCTCCGAAAATCTTCAGCAACTGTACCATCCGCTGAATTCCGTCGGCGAGTTCCTTCACGCCGATTCGTTCGTTGATGCCGTGAATGCCTTTTCCTTCAGCCGGGAGAACCTCGATCGGAATGAAACCGTAGGAGACGATTTTTTTCTGGCGGAAGTAGTGGCTGTCGGTAAACCCGATGACCATAGACGGCACAACGCTGGCCTGGTCGTGCGCTCGGGCCAGCGAATCAATCGCGGTCATCAGCGGCGAGCGTGACGGCGACGAGATTGGCGGAAAGTTCAGGAGCACATCGATCTTGATGGTGTCGTCGCCGATCGCTTTTTTGATGTCGTTGACGACCGCCTTCGGATCGCTGCCGGGCAGCAGGCGGCAATCGATTTCCGCGAACGCGGTTTCGGAAATCACGTTGGTCTTCTGGCTGGCGGACAGCACGGTAGGAGTGATCGTGTCGCGGACCTGCGCGTTCTGGCTCGGATCGGAAAGGAACTTTTTCTGAAACTCGGGATCCTTCAATGCAGCGGCAAGATCGAGCTCATTCTTTGGTCCGTGATTGAGCTCGGCAATCGAATGATAGTAGTCCTGCACCGGGCCGATTACGTGTACGGGTGTCCGGTACTCGCTCAGTTTTTCCAGCGCACGCACCAGCCGCGTGACCGCGGTTTCCGCCGGCGGATCAGATGCATGTCCGGCGGGTCCGGTGGCCGTGAGCCGCAGCCATAGCGGAGTCTTCTCGGTGACCGACACCACGTAAACCTTGCGCTTGTTGTCGGCCAGCGGGCGAATGCCGCCGCCTTCGTTGAGCAGATAGCCGGCATCGGAGAAGACGTTAGTCTCGTGATCGACGAACCAGGCCGCGCCGTTCTTGCCGCCTTCCTCCTCGTCGCCGGTGGCGACAAACAGCACGTCGCGATTGAGCAGGATGCCGGCGCGCTTGATCGCGAGCATCGCCATCAGCTCGATCACGCCGGGACCTTTGTCGTCGATCGCGCCGCGTCCCCAGATTTCCCCGTTCTTGACGGTGCCCGAGAACGGCGCCACCTGCCATTCCTTGGGATTGGCCGGCACGACGTCCATGTGGCTCAGCAGGATGATCGACTTGTTATGCTTGCCGATACCGCGGAGGCGCGCGGCGACGATGCCGCGACCATGCTGCGGCTCCCAGGTCGTCGCGGGAATTCCGTCGGTGAGAAATTTTTCTTTGAGCATCCGCGCCGCGTCGAGCTCGTTGCCGGGCGGATTGGAGGTGTTCATCTGGATGTACTTTGAGAGCAGCTCGGTCGCTTCCTGGGTGACCTTGTCCCAATTGATTGGCTGGGGCGGTGGCGCCTTGGTCACGCCGCGCGACTCGGCAGGCAGAACATTGGGGGAGGCAGAGGCAGCGAAAGGGGAGCTGCAAATCGCAAGAGATGCCAGCATCCAGAACGCAGAAATAGTAATTGAAGATGCGCGAGTCATCGTGGGCCACAGTTGGGGATTTCGATCACGTCTTGAAGGAACACGGTCGCGAGCGTGGCGTCAACTGGTCGTGGGCGAGAGGAAACGAGCGCCGGACGCGGGAACGTCCGTCGAGATTCTTTGCTGCAGCAGCTCAGAATGACGCGTGGGGTCGCTCGCTTCTTTGTGTCATCCTGAGCGCAGCGAAGGATCTCGCGCGCCGGCGCGTGTCTATCCGGCGCTGGCAACGTCTGATGGCACCGCGCGGGAAAACTGAAACGACGCGGCGAGCGCTCGATGCGCGCGGGGTCAGCCTCGCGCTGAAAGTGCTCCGGCGCGAGGCGCCCGGGTGGAATGCGCCGATCGTGAGCTTCATCGCGGTGCAACATCGCGATCCGTTCCGCACCTTGATTTCGTGCATCCTGAGTTTGCGCACCAAGGACGCGACGACTGCGGCGGCGTCGATGCGATTGTTCGCGCGCGCGCATACACCGCAGACGATGTTCGCGTTGTCGCCCAAGACAGTCGAGGGGCTGATTTTTCCGGTGGGCTTTTATCGCACCAAGGCGCGGGTTATCCGCGGAATATGCCGCGACCTGATCGACAAGTTTGACGGACGGGTGCCCGACGAGATCGATGCATTGCTGACTCTCAAAGGCGTCGGGCGCAAGACCGCGAACCTGGTCGTGACCGAGGCGTATGCGAAACCGGGAATCTGCGTCGATACGCATGTGCATCGCATATCGAATCGATGGGGGCTGGTGCGCACCAAGACTCCCGACAAGACCGAGATTGCGTTGCGTGCGGTGCTGCCGGCGCGGCACTGGATTGAATACAACGGGATACTGGTCGCGTTCGGGCAGACGATTTGCCATCCGACGTCGCCGTGGTGCTCGCGATGCAAAATCGCGACGATGTGCCCGCGGATCGGCGTCACGCACTCGCGGTAACTCTCTCCTCGTCCGGTTCCCCTTCCCGCTCGGGAAGGGGTTAGGGGTTAGGTTCCTGGCGCCCAGCCGAGATTAAGGTTCATTGCCACCGGTGGGGCTAGTGATAGTTTGAATCTATGACACAGAAAATTGGATTCGTCGGGCTGGGGGCGATGGGGTTGCCGATGGCGACCAACTTGCTCGCCGCGGGATTCCATCTGACGGTTTACAATCGCACTGCGTCGAAGGCGGAGCCGCTGGTTGGCAAGGGGGCGCATCGCGCGGCGCGCGCAGGCGACGTTGCGCAGCCGGGGGGAATTGTCGTTTCGATGCTCGCGGATGACGCCGCCGTCAAAGCGCTGGTTATGGGCCCCGATGCTCTAGCGGAGCATCTTGCGCCGGATGGAATTCATATCTCGATGAGTACGGTGTCGCCGGCGACGACGCGCGAGCTTGCTGCGTTTCACGCGTCGCACGGGAGCGTGATGGTTGCGGCGCCGGTGTTCGGGCGGCCGAATGCGGCGCAGGCGAAGCAATTGCAGATCTGCGTTTCGGGACCGGCGGAAGCGAAAGCCAAGGTGAAGCCGATCCTCGAAGCGGTGGGGCAGAACGTATTCGACTTCGGCGACAATGCCGGGGCGGCGAACGTGGTGAAGCTCGCGGGCAACTTCATGATCGCGGCGTCGCTCGAGGCGATGGGCGAGGCGGTCGCGATGATGCGCAAGAGCGGCGTCGATGCCGTGGCGGCGATCGACATGCTGACGAAAACGCTCTTCGCGGCGCCGGTTTATCAAGGATACGGAGCAGCCATCGCGCATGGGCGATTTTCTCCGGCGGGGTTTCGACTACCGCTCGGCCTGAAGGATATCAACCTCGTGATCCAGACCGCGGCCGAGGCGAATGCGCCGATGCCGACGGCGAGCCTGCTGCACGATCGATTCATCTCGGCAATTGCCAAGGGGCGCGCCGACCTGGATTGGTCCGCGATCGCTTTGGGAGCGGCCGACGACGCCGGTCTCAAGGAATCGCGCTGAAGGATTCTGCGACGCGCGTGATGAAATACGTCCGCGGTATTTTCGCGCTCCTTATATCTGTCGCGGCGATGCTTGCGATTGCGCGTCCGTCGCACGCGATCGACTTCTATGAGATCCAGATTTACGACACCGACACCGCGCCGGTCGGTCATCTGACGCTCGAATTGCACTCGAACAGCACCACGACGGCGACGGGGCAGCTCGCGAAAAGCCAGAGCGACGTTTATGAAATTCACGAAACGCTCGAGGGCAGTTACGGAGTTCTGCGCTGGCTGGAAGTCGGGCAGTATCTCGACACCGCGAAGCTTTCCAACGGCAATTACGAATATACGGGCTCGCGCACCAAGGTTCATTTCGGAATCCCGCAGACCTTCGAGTGGCCGGTGCAGTTCGGCGGCAATATCGAATTCGCTTACGTGCGGCGAGCGGCCGAGGAGAATCCGCTGACGCTCGAGCTGCGGCCGATCGCGGGCGCGAGCTTCAAGGGATTTCGGCTGGTGGGGAATTTCGCGTTTGTCGATCCGTTCAGCGGTCCGGGGGCGCATCGCGGGTTTCAATTCGATCCGTCGGGCGAGCTGGTCTACAAGCTCAACCGCTGGCTCTCGCCGGCAGTCGAATACTACGGGGACATGGGATCGATTCAGCCGCTGGCGAAAGTGCAGGAGCAGCAGCATTTCATCGTGCCGACGCTGAATTTCGACTTTCTTCCGCAGCTCGAGCTCAACCTTGGGGTGGGAATCGGACTGACGCGCGCGAGTAACGGTCTGTTCCTGAAATCGATTGTCGGCTGGACGTTTTGAACTGACTACTAACCCCTCGCCAGTGAGATTTATCGTTGCTTGACCAGCGGGGCTAAACTATCCTCGATTTACGCGCTTGGCGCCGTCTGATGTCGTTCCCCTCACAAGACAAGCGGGCTGACGAGAAACTCGGGAAAATCCTGGGCGGAGTCGGCTCCGTTCGCACGCGACTCAACTCGTTGGCGCTGCAGCACGCGATCTTCTACACGCTCGCGATCGCGATTGGATGCGGCGCCGCGATTTTTGCCGGCGCATACGTGCTTTCACCGCTCACTTTCCTGATTGGTGGGTCGGCGCTCCTGGTCATTGCAGCATCCGGTATCGCGAGCGCCGTAGCGGCCGGGTGGCGAATGCGCACCAGCGCGGAGAATGCGGCTGCGATTGCCGACGATCGCGCCGAGCTGAAGGGACGCCTCGCGACGATCGTCGCGCTCAAGGATAGCGAGACCCGGGGATCGCTGTGGGCGTACCTGGTTGAAGATACGCTCGGGCATCATGACGAATTCGCGGCCTCGAAGATCGAGCGCCGACGCATCTCGCGCGGGATCTATCCGTTGGCGGGAGCACTCGTGCTGGCGGCGCTCGCTTTCCCGATTTCGAAAATCAAGCGCGCGCCGCAGATCATCCCGGGCAATGAACAGGACGACCTGACCGTCGATCTCGACGATCTGCATCTGCGGCCGGCCGATCCGGGCGACGAGTCGGGCATGCAGGTAACCGCAGATCCCGCGACGATGCGCCGGCTTCAGGAGAAGCTCGCGCGCGAAAACGCCGGCGGCGGGGACGTGGCCGGAAATTCGCTGAATCAACTGATGAATCGCGCGCGCGATATGGCCGGCAATCTACAAAACAAACTGACCGGACAGCAGCCGTCCTCGAAGCAGCGCCTCAATCTTCGGCTGGCCGATGCGGGACGCGATCAGGATCAAAACGAAATTCGTCGCGCCCCTGATGGCCGGAAAAATCGCCACGGCGAGGTCGCGGGACAGTTCAAACAGGATCAGCCGAAATCGAACCACGAGATCGATTTGCCGCGGGAGGACGATTCGCGACAGCCGAATTCGCAACCCTCGCCCGGCGGGACCGGCGAGGCGGGCGTGGAATCCAACGCCGGCAAGGACAATCCCAATCAGAACAGCGCTACCGACCGCAGCATCCAGCAAAGCGGCGAGAACAGCAGCAATGGCGGCGAGGCGCACGGAATCGGCGCCGATCCCGACAGCCTGTTCGGAGCGCCGGCGACCTCGAAGCTCGGCAGCGAGGGCTTCGAGATTGCAATCGAAGCGCGGCCGGTGGATCACGGCGCGAAGGGCGCCGGCCACGCTTACGTACCGCCAAAAGTGCGCACTCCGCTCAGCCTGAACCAGGAACCGGACGAGCCGGTGGCGCGCGCCGCTGTACCGGCCGACGATCGAACAACAATCAAGCGGGTATTCGAACGATGAGTGAGGTACAGGCGGAAACGCCAACGGTGGCGGATTTCGCCCGGACGTTTCGGCGCATCCAGGCCGAGATCCACAAGATGATCATCGGGCACGAGCAGGCCGTCGAGGAGTTGCTGTCGGCGCTGTTCGCGGGCGGCCACGTGCTTATCGAGGGCGTCCCCGGCACCGGCAAAACCACGCTGGTCAAAACGCTGGGGCTGGCGCTCAATCTGAGTTTCAACCGGATTCAGTTCACCGTCGATCTGATGCCCGCCGATATCACCGGCACGCGCGTGATTCTGTCGGGAGACGACGGGCGTCGCGAGTTCACCTTTCAGCCGGGACCGGCGTTTTGCCATATCCTGCTCGGCGACGAAATCAATCGCGCGACGCCCAAGACGCAGTCGGCGTTGCTCGAGGCGATGGCCGAGTTGCAGGTGACGGTGTCGGGCACGACATACCGCCTCAAGCCGCCGTACTTCGTGATGGCGACGCTGAATCCGATCGAGATGGAGGGGACCTATCCGCTGCCCGAAGCGCAGCTCGATCGCTTCCTGTACAAAGTCCGCTTGAACTATCCCGACGAAGGCGAGCTGACGCGAATCATCTCGTCGACGACGGGACCTGACGACGCGGGCATCGCGCCGATATTCCACGCCGACGAAGCGCCCGAGCGGGTCGAGTCGTTGAAAAAATTGGTGCGCGAGGTGATGGCGGCTCCCGCGATGGAGATTTACGCCGCGCGGCTGGTGCGCGCGACGCAGCCGCAGAACTCGCGCTTCGTAACCGACGAAGCCAAGGCGGTTCACGACGAGATGGTCAATCGCTACGTCATGTTCGGATCGAGTCCGCGCGGGGCGCAGGCGCTGATTCTCGGCGCCAAGGTGCGAGCGCTGCTCGACGGGCGCGCGAATATCGCGCGCGAAGATATCGAGCACGTCGCGGTCCCCGCGCTGGCCCATCGCATAATGCTCAACTACGCCGCGCTATCCGACGGAATCGACGCCGCACACATTGTCGAGCGCGTCATCAAGTCGGTTCGCGCCGCGAAAGTATAGGCGGTCAAAGATGCTCGAGGCACGCGCTTTCGAGCCCGAATATTTGCGCAAGCTCGACCGGCTGGTGCTCGGCATCAAGCGCGCCCGTACCGTACGCGCGGGCCAGCGCGCACTCGGCCGGGTCCAGGGACTCGGAATCGAACCCGAAAATTTCAAGGAGTACGCGCCCGGCGACGATTTGCGCTTCCTGGACTGGAACGCATTCGCGCGGCTCGACGAATTGATGCTGCGAACCTACCGCGCCGATCGGCAGGTCGAAGTCACCTCGCTGATCGATGCGAGCGCGTCGATGGGATTGCCCGCGCACGACGACAAGCTCGGGCTCGCGCTGGCGATCGGCGCGTCGCTCGCGTACATCGGGATGGCCGACAACGATGCGGTGCGAATCGGCGCGTTCGCGATGCATCGCGGGTCGATGAAGCTCGAAGCGACGCCGTTCCATCGCCGCCGCGAGTCGTATCTCAATTTCAAATCGTTCGTGACCTCGGTGCGAGCCGGTGGCGAGACCCGGCTGGGCGCGGCCGTCGACGAATTGCTGCTGCAACGCCGGCCGGCCGGAACGGTTGTCGTCATCTCGGATTTTCTGGTGAACGAAGGCGACATCGAAGACGCGCTCACGCGGCTGGCCGCCGCGCGACATGAGGTGAAAGTTGTTCACGTGATGGGCGAGCAGGAGAGCACCGCGTCATATCCGCCGGGGCTGTATCGGATTCGCGACGCCGAGACCGGCGAAACGCGCGAGACCGTGCTCGGCCCGACGATGATCGCGGCGATTCGGCACAAGATCGAAAAGATCGTCGCGAATTTACGCCGCATCTGCACGACGCACGCGATCACTTATGCGCAAGCGTTCGGCGCGGGCAATCTGGAAACGTTCATGGAACGCGAACTCCCGCTGCTCGGAATCGTGAGATAGCCGTGGGCATACTCAATCCTGAGCAATTTCATTTACGGTCTCAGCCTCGCGCTGTTGGTGCTGATTTATTTGCGATCGCGATCGCGCCCGACCATCGAAGTTTCGAGCCTGATGCTCTTCGACGAGGCGCCCGCGCCGGTTGCGGCAGTTCGCCACGTGCGGATCGACCCTCTGTTCTGGCTCGAAATGCTGACGCTGACTGCTTTGACGTTCGCGATCGCAGGATTGTACGTGATGCGTCCGCCGTCCGCCGGTCATGGCCGCAGCCATGCGCTGGTGTTCGATCTGGGCGCCGGGATGAGCGCGCACGAAGGACGCGAGCACGCGAATCGAACAGGCGCGACGCGAAGCGTTGGAAATAATCGATCAAGCTCCGGTGGGCGACGAGTTCAGCGTGATTGCATACGCACTCGAAGCTCAGGTGAGGCATCCGCAGACGGCGAACCTCGCCGAGTTGCGCAAAGCGATAGGCGATCTTGTTCCGATGGCGGTACCTGCGCGCACAGCCGCTCTGAGAGCGGCGCTGATTCGTGCGCATGGCGCGTCGGAAGTCGATTTGTTCGCCGACCGGCCGCCAGCGCCTGCGATTCTGGCCGACGTTGCCTCGATGCCGCACGTAAATTTTCATCAGGTCGGCTCCGATGACTCGAACCTGGCGATCGTGTCGCTCGATCCAGGTATCCCGGGATCGACGCGCGGCCGCGCCGTCATTCGCAACTTCTCCGCGCGGCCCCATCCGGCGGAACTCGCGATCGATCTCGGCGACGCCGAGGAGTTTCATCAGACGATGATGCTCGCGCCGCGCGAACAGGTCGTGACCTCGTTCGGACCACTGAAGACCGGCGGCCTGGTCCACGCGCAAATTCTGACTTCCGACGCGATCGACGCCGACAACAGCCGCTACGCGCTTGCGCCATCCGATCTCGCGGCGCGCGTACTGGTGCTGTCGCCGGACGCCTCGGTGCGCGACGATATTGCGCGCGTGCTGCTTGCGGTCAATGCCAATTTCCAGATCGAGACCGCCGATCCCGCAACCTACGCCGCGCCGGGCGGTTCGAACGTGAAGGCACTCGATTTGGTCGTGATGCATGACTGTTATGCGCCCGCGATCAAGGCGGCCTCGAAACTCCTTATTTTTCCGCCGCAGGCGATGAAGAACAGAATCGGAATTTCCGTCGATGGGACGATTGCGAGCGCCGACATTCGCGGAGACGCGACGGGCGAATCGAACGCGTCCCTGGCGCTCGGCGCGACGCGAATCGTAGCGGTTCCTGAATGGATGGACCTGATTTCTACCGGAACCGGCGCCGGTCATTCGTGGATTCCGATAGCCGCGATCGGGCGCGCCGCGAGCGGTCCGGTCGGGGTCCTCGCGTTCGACGTGCGCGATCATCTTCTGCTTGCGCCAGATCATCTCGATGCTTTGGTGCTGACGGTCGATCTGATGAAGCAACTAACCAGCTCCGCGCGACATTCTGATCGTGAAAACCGGCGCTGATGTGAGCGTGCCCGCGACTGGAACCGCGCGCGTCACTCAGCCCGACGCCAGTGTCCGCTCCGTCGCCGCCGATAAATGGGGGCGCGTACGAATCCGTCCCTTGCAGGCTGGACGTTACACCGTCGAGTCGGCCGGCGTTACGACGCAAGTGCTCGCCAACTATTACGATGCGACCGAGTCCGACCTTGGCGCGAAGCCGCCGGCCGAGGCGAGCGCGCCCACGGGAAGGTCCGCCGCCGCATCGAATCCGCAATCCGTAAAGCAGGTGCAGCCGCTGGTTTTCCTCCTGATCGCGCTGGCGCTGATCGCTCTGATGATTGAATCTGCGATGCTGATTGGGCACGCCGGCCGCTGGGGGATGCGCCATGTTTGATCGGCCGCACCTGCTCTGGCTGCTGGTGCTCGCGCCGATTGCCGCGACACCGGGAATTTTCGCGATGCGGAGCGGACTGCGGATGGCAGGCGCTGCCTCCGCGACGCTGCGCGCGCTGTGCGTCGTCGCTCTGGTTGCGATGCTCGCGGGGTTGCGCATTCCCGGTCGTATCGCCGCGCAAAGCGTCGCGGTGGTTGCGGTGATGGACGAGTCGCGATCGGTGTCGCCCGATCAGCAGGATTGGATGCATCGGCAGATCGAACAGTTGAAGTCCGCTATGGCGCCGACCGATCAGCTTGGGATTATCGGTTTCGGACGTGACGCGCGCCTGCTCGCGCCTTTGACCGATCCTCGGCTGCTGGGTCATTTTGCCAACGGTGTCGACGGCGGCGCCACCAATATCGCCAGCGCTCTGACCGCGGCGGAGAGCTTATTTGCGCCGGAGGCCGACAAGCGAATCGTGCTGCTGAGTGACGGCAACGAAACCGAGGACTCCGCATTGGCCGAGGTTCCCGCGATGCTCGAGGACGGCGTGCGGATTTTCGCCGCCGCGCCGCCGCCGTCGGCGACCGAGCGAATCGCAGTCACCAATTTTTATTCCCCGGACGCGGTCCGCGCCGATCAGCGCTTTGCATTCAGGATCGACGTTGAAAGCGAATCGCAGTCGCCGGTTGCTGCAAATCTCAAGCTCTATCGCGACGACACCGCCGTCGGCGGCGAGTCGATCAAGCTGAAGCCGGGGCTGAACCGCTTCGAACTGCCGTATCGCCTCGATAGCGCCGGCGCGTACCTGATGAGCGCCGAAGTCTCGATTGCGCCGCCGCGCATCGCGCTGAATCCACGGGTCGAGGCCCCGATTTCGGTGACCGGTGCGCCGCGGATTCTGATCGTTTCGAATTCGCTCCCGGAAAGCCTCGTGACAGCGCTGAAGATGCGCAAGTACCAGATCGATTTCGTGTCGCCGAGGAGTCTGAGCGAGCATCCGGTGGACTACCTGCCGTATCAGCTCCTGATCCTCGACGACGTGCCCGCCGGATCGGTTACCTCAGCGGCGCAGCATGCGCTCAATCGCTACGTCGCCGACTATGGCGGCGGATTGGTCGCGACCGGCGACACGCTGCGCGAGGCGAGCCTGGCCGGTGGCGATCTGGAAAAGGCGCTGCCGGTGAAGTTCGTGACGCAGCCGCCGCCGCCGTCGCGCGAGCCGATCGCCGTCTATCTATGCATCGATCGTTCGAACTCGATGAGTTACGACTCGCGCTATCCCGCCGTGCGCGACGGCGAGCGGATTCGCTATGCCAAGGAAGCCGCGATCGCACTGCTGCGCCAGCTTGACGATACTGACATGGCCGGCGTGATCGCGTTCGATTCGCAGCCGTACGTCCTCGCGCATCTGCAGCCGCTCGGCGAGGATCGCGGCGAGCTCGAAAACCGCATCGACCGCCTGCAACCGGGCGGCGGCACCGACTTCAAGGACGCGCTCGAAATCGCCGAGCGCGAGATTCTGCAAAGCGGCATCCCGGTGCGCCAGGTGATTCTGCTGACCGACGGCGACACCAACCGCCAGTATCACGACCACGACGATTTGATTGCCGAGTTTGCGCGCCAGCACATCCCGGTCTCGACCATCCGCATCGGCCCCGACCTCGCCAACCTCGAACTGCTGCAGGACTTCGCGCAGGCGACCGGCGGAATCTTCTATCGCGTGCAGGATATCGAGAAGCTGCCGTTGCTGCTGGTCGGCCTGACGCGCGAGGCGATGAACCGGCGCAAATCCGATCGGACCACGGTCGAGGCCGGCGAGGCGTCCGCGATGCTCTCCGGCATCGGCATCAAGGATATACCGCCGATCGATTTTTTCGCCGCGACCGAGGCCAAGGACGGTGCGCAAGTCATGTTGAAGGTCACGCGCGCCGACAAAGCCGCTCCGCTGCTCGCGTCGTGGCAATACGGACTCGGCCGCGCGGCGATTTTTGCCGGCGATCCCGATTCGCTCGCGACACTGAGCTGGATTCGATGGAACCGCTACGCTGAATTCTGGTCGCAGCTCGCGAACTGGACGATGCGTCAGGGCGACTCCGGGCTGTTCACGCTGCGCGTGCACGGCGTGCCCGACGGGTCGATCATGCTCGAGGCCGAAAAAGCCGATCCCAATCCGGTGAGCAATCTGGTCTGCCGAATCACCGGATCAGGCCGCGCGATCGACGTTGCGATGACCGAAGCAGACGCTTCCATTTACCGAGGCGAAGTCGGTCCGCTGCCACGCGGCAAGTACGCCGCCACGCTGATGTTCAAGGCGGGTGATTCGGAAAAAGTCCTCGAGCAGCGCGAATTCGCAACCGCCGGATCGATTCCGGCCGACAGCGCCGAGCTGCGCATCAAGCCGCCCAATCTCGAATTGCTGCGACGCCTTTCGAGTGCGACTCACGGCAGTTTCGACGCGACGTCCGCGACCATTGCCCGCCACACCGGTCAAACCGTGGCATTCCGCCGCAGCGCCGATCCATGGCTGATTCCGCTTGTAATCATGCTGTTCCTGGGAGAAGTTTTCGTGCGACGCCGCTATCTGGGCGACTGAGTTCGCTGTCCCGGCGACTTCCGATGGAGCAGCTGATGAAAATTTCCGCCGCCAATCTTCCTCATCTGATCGCCGGTGCCGCAATCCTTGCAGCCATCGCCGCTCCCGCGATTGCCGCCACCTCGCCGCGCGACACCAAGGCTCTCGCCCAAGCCACTTACATCTATATTGCGACGGTTCGCAAAGACGGCAACCAGAGCAAAGCCGTGCCCGTCTGGTTCATCACGACCGCCGACAACCAGGTGCTCATCGAAACTTCGCCGACCAGTTGGAAGGCCAAGCGAATCAAGCGCGGCAGCCCCGCGATGATTTGGATCGGCGCGCGGACCGGCCCGGCGTTCATCGGCAACGCGGAAATCGTCACGGATACGAAGCTGCAGGACCAGGTGATCGCCGAGTATCCAAAGAAATACCTGCTCGCGCGAATCGGCTTCGCACGTCCGTCTCGCGCAAAGCTCGACCGAGGCCAAATCGTCGTGATTCGAATTTCGCCGACGCGCGATTTGCCCGACGGATTTCAGTCCGCGCCCGGCACTCGCGCCCCCGCTCTCGACGAGAAGCCAAAGCCCGCCAGCGCCCAATAGAACGCATCTTGAAATTGGTCTGCCATTAGGCCAGCATCCCGACCCATGCGTCTAGTCAGATTGGCAATGGCTTTGGTCGCCACCGCGCTGCTGTTCAGCACCAACTGCTTGGCGAGCGACTTCTTTTCGCTGCGCGATCCGGGCGCCGATTTGCTCACGCCCGCGCCGCATCAAATCGACATAGAGGCCGACGACGCCTACATGTTCACGGTAGGCTCCAATACCCTGCGACGTCGCATCAATTCTTTTCCCGACAGCGCAATCAGCCTGCAGCACGACCTCGGCGTCTCGCAGTTGCAGTTGACCGAGACGTTGCTCAGCTTTTGGTTCGACAGAGTCAATGCGGTCCAGTTCCAGTTCCGGTACTACGGCATCTACGGCAGCAAATTTGAAACACAGCCGCTGGCGTTTGGCGGGACGTTCCTCTCGCCGAATCAAAAGCTCAACCCCGGCGGCACGCGCTGGTACACGTTCGGCGGATACTACGAGCGTCGCCTGACGCCGCTATATGAAAACTGCGAAGCGGGATTGCCGCAGTTTCTACAGGGATGGGACTCGCGCGCAAAGGTCGGCCTCGAATTCACGTACAACGATTTTCGAATCAACGACGGTACTCCGTTGTTCAGCCAGCGGTCGCCCTACGAAGCGCGAATCCGGTTTCATGAAAAAGGATTGCCGATACCCGTCATCGGCATCGAGGAGCGTCACTGGCTGGGAGACAATTTCGCGGTCGAGATAACCGCGCAGGGCTACTGGATCAACAAGTGGAACAGTGGGCGCAGCGAGGGCGGTTCGACGGTGTACGACTCGCAGTCCGGCTTCGAGACTCATTGGCGCGTGGTTTACGCGAACCCCGGCTGGCGTGGTTTCTCGCCGTTCGCGGGATTTAACTACAACTACTCGAAGTACACGCAGACTGGATCAGGCGTCGGCAATCTACTGCGCGTGCAGTTATACGGTCCCGAAGTCGGCTTCAACTGGAGTATCTGATCTTCGGACTCAAATAGTCGCTAGCTTCAAGCGCGCCGCGGAGTAAGAATCGGTATCGTGCCAAGAGACTCTGCATCTGCGCTGATCAAATGCGCGCTGAACTGCCGATGCCCGGTGTGCCGCAATGGCGCGATCTTCCAGTCGCACTTTAAAATGAATCGCGAATGCCCGCGATGCCACGTCGTGTTCTGGAAGGATCCCGGCGAAACGCTCGGCGCGATGTATCTCGACTTCGCGGTGGCGGCCGGCTCATTCCTGATCTGCTGGGCGATTCTAGCCTTCGCCACGCACCTCTCTGACGCCGTCGAGATTTTCATTTTGTGCACCGTCGCATGCGGCACCGTCCTGCTCTGCTACCCGCTGACCCGCAGCGGATGGACCGTGCTGGTCTATCTTTCAGGCGGGATCGAGCGCCCGCGCCTCCGCACAATCCAGGGCGGCAAAAAGTCCGCCTGAAAGTTCTCTTTGTCTTTACTCCGGTTCCCCTTCCCGCGCGGGAAAGGTCTTTCTGTTCCTGTCCACAGATAGGTGATGTCGCTGACCCAGCCGGCGTTGGGCGCGCTCATGGCGAAACGCCGCGCCAGCAGATTACCTTTAATCGCCATTGCGTGTTTGGAGTCGGTGGTGCAGCGAAAGCGCCGGCGCACCCGCGCGCGCAGCCCCGCCGTTCGCATCAGGCGCGCCACCCGCTTGCGCGCGCAACGCTGCCCGCGCTGGTGCAACTCCGCATGCACCCGCGGACTGCCGTAGCGGCCGCGGCTCTCGGCGTGGATCGCGGCCACCTCCAACGCCAGGCGCTGGTCCTGGCGCCGACGCTCAGCCGCCGGCCGTTTGCGCCAGGCGTAGTAGCCCGAGCGCGAGACGTGCAGCACCCGGCACATCAGCGCCACCGGGTAGCAGGCCTTCTCCGTCGCGATGAAAGAGAATCTCACTGGTTCTCCTTGGCGAAGAAGGCCGTCGCTTTTTTTAGGATTTCGCGCTCCATCCGCAACCGCTGGTTCTCGCGCCTGAGCTCCGCCAGCTCTTCGCGCTCGCTGCGCTTGAGCGCGCCGGCGGGCCCCCGGCCGGCCTCTACTTCGGCCTGCTCCACCCATCGCCGCAAGGCGGTCTCTCCGATCCCCAGCTCCAGCGCCAGCTGCCCGATGCTCTTGCCGCTGCTTTGGATCAACGCACCGTCTCGGCCTTGTACTGGTCCGAGAACTTCCTCCGCTTCCGTTCCTGCTCCATCGTCCACTCCTCCGCGCGTACTTTCGCGCTTTTCGGAGTGTCCATCAAACCGGGTCAAGTCCATCCGGTTCCCCTTCCCTCGAGGGAAGGGGTTAGGGGTTAGGTTCTTCGCAGCCGAGCCGCCAACTTTTCCTGCAAATGGCCGAGTCGTTCGGCAGCCGCCGCAATCGTCTCGTCGCTCTTCGAAAACGTGAATCGAATCTTCCGATGCCCCAGTTCCGCGCGATGATAGAAGCTTGAACCGGGTACCGCTGCGACGCCAACTTCATCGAGCAGAAAGTCCGCCGCCGCGAAGTCGTCCTTGAATCCCATCCCGCCAATCTCGGCCACGATGTAATACGCGCCATCAGGATTGCTGCATTGCAGACCCGCCCGGGTGAGCGCCGCGTAAAGCGCCCCGCGTTTGCGCTCGTACATCGCAGTCAATTCTACATAGAACGACTCCGGCAGCCTGAGCGCGACCGCCCCTGCCTCCTGCAGCGGATGCGGCGCGCCGACCGTCAGGAAGTCATGCACCTTGCGAATCGCCGCGGTCAGCCTCTCGCTGGCGATTGCGTATGCCAGCCGCCATCCCGTAATCGAGTAAGTCTTCGACAGCCCGCTAATCGTGATCGTCCGATCCGCCATCCCGGGAAGGCTCGCAATCGAGATGTGACGTGCACCGCCGTAAATTATGTGCTCGTAAATCTCGTCGGTGATCGCAAGCGTGTCATGCCGTACGCATAGCGCGGCGATCGCCTCGAGCTCCGCGCGGGTGAACACCTTGCCGCTCGGATTGTGCGGAGTGTTGATTACGATCGCCTTGGTGCGCGGGCCGAACGCGGCTTCGAGCTCGGCGCGGTCGATCGAGAAGTCAGGGTCGCGTAGCGCCACGTAGCGCGGCGTGGCGCCGGCCAGAATCACGTCAGGGCCGTAGTTCTCGTAGAACGGCTCGAAGATGATTACCTCGTCGCCGGGGTTGATCACCGCCAGCATCGCCGCGATCATCGCCTCGGTCGCGCCGCAGGTTACCGTGATATTGCGGTCGGGGTCGCACGCGATGCCGTTGTAGCTGCGAACCTTGTCCGCGATTGCGCGCCGGAAATTCGGTGAGCCGTGCGTGATCGCGTACTGGTTGTATTCTTCGTCGATCGCGCGCTTGGCCGCTTCCTTGATTGCGGCCGGCGCCGCAAAGTCGGGAAATCCCTGCGCCAGGTTCACTGCCCCGCATTTCAACGCCCGCCGCGTCATCTCGCGGATTACGGACTCGGTGAACAGGCGTGTCTTGGAGGAAATATCAGTCGGCATGGCTCGATCGCGATTACCGCGCGAAGTCGCAGTCTAGCTGCGCGCCAGTATGCGCGACAACTTGCTCGATTTGAGGGGTGCCTTAAACGAAAAAATAACTGAAGATTTTACCGAGTTGACTTCGGCGACCGGTCGAGTCAGTGGAATTGTCAGTCGATCCTGAAAATCGTCGGGAGTGCTCCGCCGATTTTCAAGGCCGGCGACTAATCCACCACTTCCTCTTCCAGTACGCCGGGTCCCTGCCGCAATCGCCACTCGTCGATTACCTCTACATTGAAGCGCCAGTCGCTGCCGATTTTGAAACCGGGCAACTGTCCCTTCTTGAGCAGGCGGTAGATCGTCGAGCGATGTACTCGCAGGTACTCGGCTAACTCATTCACCGTCAGGACTTTCGTCGAGGATGCCATTCGTTCACTTCCTCTTTAATGCGCCTACCCATTCTTAGGCTGGCAAACAGACTATCATAAAACCTGAACTACGCTATAGACCCTCTTATTGGACTATTTCCCGTGCAACGTCAAGTCTTATTGGGGTATGCCTCGCGATATTGTGCTATTCACAACTCAATCGGGGTTGTTTCTGTGCCTTGCGAACTTCCTCCGTAATCACATCATTCGCTGCGCTTCGTGAACTTTACCTGACGAGAAGCAAAATTTAACCGAACAATCGAATTGCCGCCTCCCTCAACTCAGCGCGATGGTCCGGATGTGCTATCGAGATCAGTTCGGCGGCGCGCTCGCGATGGTTCTTGCCGAGCAACCGCGCGATTCCGTACTCCGTCACGACAGTATCGGCGAAATAGCGGGGTATCGTGACCAGCGAACCCGCTTCGAACTGCGGCACGATACGCGAAATCGCACCGCCGACCGCCGTCGATTGCAGCAAGGTGATCGCGCGTCCGCCCGGGCTAAGAAACGCACCGATATGAGTCTCCGGCTGCCCGCCGGTCCCGTTCATCATCCGCGCCCCCAGCAGGCTCTCGGAGTTAATCTGCCCGGTCAGATCGATTGCGATCGCATTGTTGATCGAGGTCTGCCGGTAATTCGCAGCCAGCGTCGCCAGCTTGAGGGTGTATTCCGGATCGTAGAGTTCGAACGCCGGATTGTCATCGATTATCCGCAAATCGTCGGGATCAGATCCCGACCATGCGACCGCCACCGCCTTGCCGCGATGGATCGTTTTGCGCCGTCCGTTGATTATCCCCGCGTCCACCAGCCGCGCGATCCCCGGCGCGCACATCTCGGTATGCAGGCCCAGGTCGTGCTTGCCGTCGAACGCGCCCATCCGCGGCATCTGCGAGCTGGGATCGCCGACTCCGATCTGAATCGTCACGCCGTCATCGACAAGCTCGCTCAGGTATCCAGCCACCGCCTTGAACTCGACGGGCGGCGGCGTGATACCGAGGAGCACGCGCAAATCCGCAAGCGCGACACGCTGCAAATATTGGACGAGCGGCCAGATACGCTCGACGCCGACCTCGGCGATTATCGATCGGATGCCTTCGCGCTTATCGGCGTCCATCGTGGCGAGCGACGCCTCGATCACCGCCAGGTCCGGCGGTGGCGGAGTTCCATCGACGAAATACTCGAACTCCGAGACGTGCATATACACGTCGCCGTAAGTGCGCGTCATGGTCGCATCGACTTCCGCGATCGCGTGACGTGCGCGCCGCGCATACATCCGCTTGTTCCACTGATGTGGCCCGAAACTGACGAATCCCTTTGCGTTGGGAGTGGTGACGCTGACGAAAGTGAAATCGATCGGCTTGTCTTCGGCCGGCCGCTCATCATGCGGTTTGAAGCCGGCCGAAAATAAATTCGGCAGGTAGGTCGCCTGCTGCCGGTCGTGCGCCGGACGTCCCACGTTGCCGATGAACAACTCGAACTCGATCCTGAACCGATGCGCGACGTCTCCGCCCAGCCATCCCGGATCGATCAATGGCGACGACATCCGGAGATCCACCACGCCATCGAGATGCTTGCCGCGCGCCGCCAGCGCGCGCTGCATCACGGTCCCCGAGGCGAACGGAAAACTCACCCGCATCCCCGGCTTCACCATGGCGGCCGCTTGATCGGCTGAAATCGTGCGCGATCGATAATGCTCCTGCCAGTTCATTTCCGCGCTCCCTCGTGGCAAACAGGATCGTTGAGCCGCCACAATGGCCCAAGTCGCCAACGCTGGCAAACTTGTCCGCCCCGACCCGAGCGGTTAGCTTTCGAGCATGCTGATTGCCGACGGCGAGTTCCGCTACGACATCCGCCGCGCCGGCGAGTTGATAGCCGTCGAAACTGAATCGCTCGCGTGGGGGCTGATTCGCGGCTCCCGGCGCGCGGCAATCGGCGCGAACGTGTACGAAGTGGAGGCCGAACTCGATGACGCCGGCCTGGTCCGTCGAGTTGCCCTGAGCTACAGCCGCGGCCCCTTCACCCGCAACGCCAGCTACGAATCGATCGACAGTTTTCTCCGCGGCAACATCAGCACCGGCGGGAGCCGCAATGACCTGGCGACCAAGCTCGGCCGCTACGGCGAAGTGGATGCCGACCTGGTCATTTTCCGCGCGCTGACCATCGCACACATCCGTGAACGCGGGCAGACGCGATGGACCGGGCGCATTGCCGCAATCGATTCGAACACGCTGGTCGCCGCAACCAGCAAGCAGTCATGCCGCCAGCGCGGCAACGATCCGCATCTGTGGACCTACGAGCCGCGGATGGGCGACTCCGAGGAAATCGAGATCGACGACGCGGGCCACGTGGTGCGGCGGCGCGATTCGCGCGGCGTCGAGACAGTGTTGGTGTCAAAGACGATCCGCGATGCGGAGGAACCTAACCCCTAACCCCTTCCCTCGAGGGAAGGGGAACCGGAACGCTGAGAAATCCTTCCCCTCACAAAACTTCCTAACAGGGACGAAGTCCCGCATCTTCTCTTAATACTGGGTGCAGGGGTCACCCCTGCCGCGGAAGCGTGAAACCCGCGAAGGGTTTCACATTCAATTAAGTGTATTGCGCCCCTACGCCGCGAGTTTCTTCGACGGCATCTTGCAGTCGCCGTCGAATTGCGCGCCCTCGTTGAGCACCAGGCTGGGCGTGCTGATCGTGCATTGCACTCGCGCCGTTGCCATCAGCTCGACGCGCTCGCGCGCCGTCACTTCGCCGCTGAACGCTCCCGCGATCGTCACCTTGGTCGCGGAGATCCGCGCGCTCACCACCGCGCCGGTCGTGATTACGACGTCTTCGCCGGTGATCTCGCCTTCCGCTTCGCCTTCGATTTTCACCGGGCCGCGAAAGTTGAGTTTCCCCGACGCCTTGGTGCCTTTGCCGATGCGTGATTCGAATTCTTCGTTGAGCGCCATAAACTGATTGCCTTTCCCGATTTGGGGTTTCACTATTGCGGGAATGCGCGCGAACACGCAATGCTCGCTCGATGGATCGCGTATATGAACAAAACATTATGTAGTGAGCGGTAACTGGCTTGCGCTCGTCATGCCGCGTGGCGCAAGGTTTTTTTGACAAGGGGAAGCCCAAAAAAGATGAATCATGAATCCAAAAATCTGCGCGAACTCGGTCCTGAACGCCGCGGCGGACAAGGACTCGATCCGCATCAATATGATTCCGGCGACGCGACCATTCTCGCGCTGCTCGCCGAATCTCCCGCCGCCGATTTCGTCGATCTGGCGATCACGTGGCGGGCCGACGCTTACGAAGTATGGTCCCGGCGCGGGATGATCCGATTCAAGCGCTTCGCCGACGCCCACGGCGCGTTGTCGTTCAAGGTCGTCGAACAAGTCGGCGAGAACCCAATCGCAAATCAGGATCCATTCATCGTCTCCACTATCGATGAGGAACTCGACGCCTCCGCTCGCAGCGGCAATCGCACCGACGATCCGAATCGCGCGTTCTTCGAGCCCCACGTGCTCAGCCATCCTTACGCCTACGAGCGAATCGCGCAGCTGTTCGACAGTCCGCGCGCGCCCGACTTGGTCGTCAGCCCGAAGTGTTATGCGTACGGAATTCAGCCGGGCCAGCATGGCGCGCTCGACGTCGTGCAATGCCGCGCGCCGCTGGTGTTCAGCGGTCCGGGCATCCGCGCCGGGCTTTTCAAGCTGAATGCTCGCCAGGTCGATGTGGCGCCGACCATCGCGCGCCTCGCGGGACTCCCGAAAATCGCTGGCCTCGACAGTTCGGGATCGCCGGCCGAAGTTTATCTGAAGCGCCAGGACGGCCAGCCGCTTGACGAAATAATCGACGATGATGAGCGGCCGCGCCGCGTGTACATGTTTCTGCTCGACGGCCTTTCGCATTCTGAACTGCGGCATCAACTCGACCACAACCGCGGCGCGATTCCGAATCTCGCCGGCCTCATCGAGCGCGGCGCGATGCTCTCGCACGGCTCGATCGTCAACTTCCCGAGCATCACGTGGCCCAGCCATTCGACGATTCTGACCGGCGCATGGTGCGGGCATCACGACGTCGTCAATCCTACTTTCCACCTGCGCGAGCATCGCGAGACTGTGCCGATCCAGGGCAACGTCTTCGAGACCGAGCGCTATCTGAATCACGATGTCGAGACGCTGTACGAGGCGTTCAAGCGCGCCGGCGGCCCCAACACGATTACTGCATCGATCCACGAACCGCAGGGACGCGGCGCCGACCACGCGGTGTTCGAGCGGCGCATCGTCGGCGACAAGGCGCGCCTCAAAGCGCTGACGGCCGAGATGGCTTCCGACGTGAGTCCGCGATGGGCCGCGGACAATATGCCTGGTATGACGCGCGAGGAAATCGTGGACATCCGCGGGATGGCGCAAGTGATCAACCTTTTCGAACATTGCGACGATGAGGCGCCGGTGTTCGTCGCGCACGAGTTCGTCATCACTGACGGCAGCGGCCACGACTACGGCCCGCATCACGAGGGGATGCGCGAGGCGCTCTATCGCACCGACCGCCGAATCGGCGCGGTGCTCGATTTGTTCCGCGCGCGCGGCCTGCTCGACTCGACGCTGTTCGTCATCACCTCAGACCATGGGATGGCGGCGCAGCGCGTCGAGCTCAAAGCCAATCCAGCACGCGAGCCGGAGCGCGCCGGAATCCAGGGCGTATTCGCCGAGCCGATGATCTACCTGCGCGACCTGCGCGTCGAGCTCGAACGCGCCCGCGACCTGCGCAGCCTCCGAGTCACCGTGCTCGACAACGATTACCTGCCCGACGGCGAGCACCCGCCGCTCTATGGCGCACGCGTCACGATCCACGGTCGGGGCGGCGCAGTAATCGCGGAATCGCGAACGCCCGAAACCGGCCGCGTCGCATTCGCAACCCCCGCCGATATCTCTGACGCCGAGCTGACAGTGAGCATCGAGCTAAAAGGCTTCAACTCGCGCAAGTTGCGCGCCGACGGCACCTCGCTAGCCAAAGACATCCGCAGAATTCTCTACGCAAACCTCCAATCCCCTCGCCCCACGAGAGGAGAGGGTTAGGGTGAGGGACATTTCTGCGGCGCAATTGTCCGGTGCGCCGCACTTTATTTCCGGTTCCCCTTCCCGCGCGGACCGAAAAAAGGGGTTAGGGGTTAGGTTCTTGAGTAAGCCAGGTAAACCAATGACAGACCTCAACAACAAAATCGCAATCGTAACCGGCGGTACCCGCGGTCTCGGCCGCGCAATATCGATCGGCCTCGCGCGCCTCGGCGCAACTGTCGCGATGAACTATCGCCGCGACGAAGCTAGCGCCGCGAAAGCGCTCGACGAAGTCCGCGCGATTTCCCCGCGCTCGATCCTCGTCAAGGCCGACCTCGAAGACGACGCGCAGGTGCGTGCGATGGTGACGCGCGCCGCCTCCGAACTCGGCGGCCTCGACATCCTGATCGCAAACGCCGCCGCGACCGCATTCAAACCGCTGCTCGAAACCAAGCCGCACAATCTCGCGCGCACCTTCGCACTGAGCGTCAACGGATTCGTCGCCGCCGTCCAGGAAGCGAACAAGGTGATGCGCGATGGCGGCCGGGTCCTGATGATTTCCGGCATCGACTCGATCCGCAACCTGCCCGGCCACGGCGTGCTCGGCGCCGCCAAAGCCGCGCTCGAGAGTATGGTGCGCGACTTCGCCTTCGAGCTCGGCCCGCGTGGCATCACGGTCAACGGCCTCAACGTTGGCTACATCGACACCGACTCCGCCCGCTTCTATGCGAACTACCTGGGCGACAATTACGAAGATTTCCAGCGCCGATGTGCCGAGCGCTCCGCCCTGAAACGCCTCCCAACCCTCGACGAGATCGCAGCAGTTGCCTGCCTGCTCTGCCTCCCCGCCGCCAGCTACCTAACCGCGCAGACGATCATGGTGGACGGCGGCTTCACCTTGAGTTTCCCCGGCGTGAAGTGATTACCCCGCTCGGTCTGGCGGTTTCATGATGCGGATTTGCTCTTTGCGATCGCGTCGGCGGCGGCTCCGACTGCCTTCCAGCCTTCGGGTGGGATGTAGTTCATCTCGAGACGCGTGCCGTCCGGATCTTCGAAGACTACCGAATAGTAGCCGGGCCAGAACGGGCCTGGCTCTGCGGGATAAATGATCTTCGCACCGATTTCTTTGAGCATCGCGTAGCACGAATCGACCTCGTCGCGGCTGCGCGCTCGAAATGACAGGTGATGCAATCCGGTGCGCCATTGCGAAAATCGATCGCCCGCCGGCGCCGCATGTCCCATCACAAACATGTACTCGTCCGCGCACCATCCCACGCCGAGCGGCGACTCGTAGTAGCGGCGCATCCCGATGTGCGTCATCAGGCGATCGTAAAATTTCAGGCACGCCTCGTAGTTGCTGACCGTCAGCGTGACATGCGCAAATCCTGCAAACTCCATTTTCAGCACCTTAGCCGCGAGCGGCGGTCGCAATCCGGATATTGCCCCATTTGCCGACTGCGCCCTGCCCGTGGCATGACACGCTGCCCTTGCCCGGCGCTATATCCTTTTCGCTCATCAGGCCGAGCGCGAGCGTGCACGGCCCCAGCTTGAACGGGACGTTGGAATACTGGCGCACCTGCTTGCCGTCAACCGAGAAGGTCACGCGGTCGGCAGCGGAGTCGTACGCGATTTCAAGGTGATGGAGCCGGCCGGGCGCGCTCGCGTCGCGAATCTCCTCGAACAGGCAGAAGTGCCTCGGGCCGTGCGCCGGATCGACGATCGGCACTCCCGGAAATGGCAGCTTGCCGTACACCGTCGCGATCGTTTCGTTGCCAACGAAGAAATCGAGCGCTGCGCCAGTCGAAAAATCGAGCACGTTGAATGAAACGAAACCGTCGTAGAGATCGCCGGGCGCGCCATCAATGATCGTCGCGGCGAGATCGATCGAAAATGTAATCGTGCCGCCGTCGGGGCATGCGAAGGTGCGCGTGCTGAAATACATGTGCTTTGCGTTATCCAGAAACTGGATCTTGTCGTGTCCGCGCGTGTACGGCATCGCAGCGACGCGCAGAAATCCGTCCTGCACGATCACGACCGCGTCGGGCTCGCGATATTGCCAGAAGCCGCCGTCAGGCAACGGGAATCCTGCGAGCATCCAGTCGCCCTCACCGGTGACGGCCGACGCGAAGTTGGAGTATTCGATCACCTGGTTGGCGGATGGGGAGGACTTACTCATGCGAGAGAAGATACTGAATACGGAATATTGAATCACCTGCGCGGTGGGCGGCAGGGGTGACCCCTGCACCCAGTATCTACACCGAAACGCCCTGCGGACAGGTCTTTTCGAAAAACTTCTAACAGAGGCCCTACGAGTACTCAGGGTAAACTCCGCCCCGCATCTTGAATGGATACCGGGTGCAGGGGTCACCCCTGCCGCCCACCGCGCAGGTGATTGTGTGGATGATTGCGCTGATCCGCGCGTGGCGAAAGAATGGGTCGGTAGCAGGAGGTTATCAATGGCGCAGCAAACTAAAGATTCCGACCGGGCCCGGCAGGCCGATCAGGAAAAGCATCACGCCAGGCATCCCCACAATGAGAATATTTTGGCGCAAGGCGGATTGATTGCGGTCGATGTCCGCGCGGAGATCGTGCGGCTCAAGGGCGAGCCCGCGTGGGCCGGCAACGATCGGCATGGCAGTTCGCTGGTCAAGGGCGACGGGATCAACGTCGCGCTGATTGTGCTGAAGAAGGGGGCGAAGATGCAGGAGCATCACACGCGAGCGCCGATCACCGTGCATGTGATCGAGGGCCGGATCAATTTTGTCGCGAACAGCAAGACCCAGCCTGTAACGGCAGGGATAGTCGTCGCGCTGGATCGTGGAATCGAGCACTCGATCGAGGCGGTCGAGGAGAGTGCGCTCGTGCTGACGGTCGGCGGAGAGCAGATGTAGGTGGCGCTGTACGACCGGATTGGAGTTGGATACGACACGACGCGCCAAGCCGATCCGTACCTGCTGTCGCGACTGATTCATCATCTGCGCCCTCGAGCGAGCGGGCGCTACCTCGACATCGGATCGGGCACCGGGAATTACACGATCGCGATGCATCAGGCGGGCGTGCCGATTCGCGGACTGGAGCTGTCGGCGACGATGCTCGCGCGGGCGAAGGAGAAGTGTCCGGCGATTGCGTGGCACAACGGACGCGCGGAGGCGATTCCGTTCGCGTCGGGCAGTTTCGAGGGCGCGACCTGCACCTTCGTGCATCATCATATGGCGGACCCAGTCGCGGCGTTCAAGGAAGTCCATCGCGTGCTGAGGCCGGGTGCGCGATTCGTGATTCTCAACGGCACCGCGGAGCAGATGCGCCATTACTGGCTCAACGAATATTTCCCGCGCATGATGGAAAAGGCGACGGCGCCGTATCTGCGATTCGTCACGATCGACTTGCTCGAGGCGGCGGGTTTCCGAATCGCGTGTGAGGAGAAATACGATGTCACGCCTGACCTGAAAGATTTTTTTCTCTGTTGCGGAAAGCTCCAACCCGAGCGGTACCTGGACCCGGGCATCCGAAGCGGAATATCGAGTTTCGCCGACGCTCCCGATCAGGACGAAATCGCGCGCGGCGTTCAGCGAATCGCCGAGGACATCGAGTCGGGGCGCATCAACGACGTGATTCGAAAGTTCGCCTATGACGGCGGCGACTACATGTTCACAGTCGCGGCGAGATAGATCGGTTCCTACACCCGCGCGCGGATTGCGCCGTCCACTGCGATCGATTCTCCGGTTACGAAGCCTGCGGCGGGAGAACACAAATAGAGCAGGGCGCCGCCGAGTTCTTCGGGCTTCACCAGACGGTTGTCGGGCAGGTACTTGAGCAGGGTCTTGCTGAACTCGTCGTCCTTGCTCGCGGGACTCGATTCGTCGTCGAGCCATCCGGCTTCGATCGCGTTGACGCGGATACCTTTGCGAGCCCACTCGAGCGCAAGTGCGCGCGTCAGATTCAGGACGGCCGCCTTCGCCGCGCAGTACAGCGCCGCGTTGGGGACGCCGCGCTCCGCCAGCACCGACGTGATATTGACGATGACGCCGCCGCCTCGCGTGAGCATCACGCGCGCGCCCTCCTGACACGACATCCACACCGTCTTCAGATTGTTCTCCATGATCTTGTCGAACTTTGTGTCGTCGCCGGCTTCTGCCGGTCCAAAGGCGGGCGCATCGAGCGCGTTGACGACGATGTGCAACCCGCCGAGCTCCTTCGCGGCCAGGTCGGCAGTGGCGGACACATCGGCGCGAGTCGCCGCGTCCTGCACGCGAACGACGGCCTTGCTTCCAGCCGAAGTCACCAGCTTGGCGATTTCCTTGAGTTGCTTGTCGGTGCCGGGCTCCTGCGAAGCGAGCACGATTTTTGCGCCGGCCTCGGCGAGAGCGACTGCCGCGGCGCGGCCTATGGCATGCTCGGCGCCAACGACCAGCGCGCCTTTGCCTTCGAGGGAGAAGTCATTCGATGAGTTCGAGGAGGCCATTTTTAGCTCCGCTGTTTTCTGACTTTTTCACGCTAGTGCGAAGTTTCCGGCGACACTCCGGTCGGCGCGATTCCGCCCGCGAGGCCGCCGCCGTCGATCGCAACCATTTCGCCATTGATGTGGTTGGACGCATCGGAGGCGAGGAACACGGCGAGCGGACCGAGTTCGCTGTCCTCGCCGACGCGCCCGAGAGGAATAAATTTGCCGCCCTTGAAAAACTGCAACATCTCTTCGTTGTGCGGGAAGACGCCGGGCACGATGCAATTGGTCTGGATGTTGAACTGCGCGTAGGTCAGCGCCATCGAGCGCGTCAACTGGATGGTGCCGCCCTTGGCGCACGCGTACATGAAGTTGTGCTTGCCGCCGCGGAGCGCATAGCCCGACGCGATGTTGATGATCTTGCCGCGCTTTTGCTTGACCATCTGCGGAGCGACCGCACGACATCCGTAGAACTGGCTGGTGAGATTGGTGTCGATGCCGCGGCGCCAATCTTCGTCGGAAATTTCCGGGAGCTGCTTTCCCGCTCCGCCGTCGCCGCCGCCGGCATTGTTAATCAGGATGTCGATTTTGCCGAACTCTTTGATCGTCGCCTCGGCCAGTGCGTTCACCTGCGCCGAGATTGTCACATCGGTTGGCACGATGAGGCACTTGCGCCCGGTTTTTTTGACCGCTTCGGCAGTCTCTTCGAGTTGCGATTGAGTGCGGGCCGCTGCGACGATATCGGCGCCCGTCTCGGCGAACTTCACTGCCATCGCACGGCCGAGTCCGCGGCCGGCGCCGGTGATGATGGCGACTTTTCCGTCAAGCTTGAAAGAATCCAGAATCATTGCGTCACCTCAACCAGGCCTGGCGCAGTTCTTCTAGCTCAATAACATAGCTGCGCCGTTGCGGAAAATGCGGTTTTGACGCGCGCTCAAGCGCGGGTCCTATATTGAGGTCAGGAGGATCGAGCAATGGCGCTGAAGATCGTGATGTTCTCGGACTACATCTGTCCGTTCTGCTACGTCGGCTTCGAAACGATGCGGCGGCTGAAGCCGGAATTCGATTTCCAACTCGAATGGCGCGGCTTTCAGATTCATCCCGATTGGCCCGCCGAAGGAATGCCAGCCGAGAAGTTTCGTGAAGGGGGCGACGCGGCAGCGCGGCATGCGACCTGGCAGCGGATAGTCGCGATGGCCGATGCGGTGGGATTTTCGATCAAGCCGCCGACCGTTATTACCAACTCGCGTGCTGCGTTGGCGGCCACCGAATTTGCGCGCGAGTCGGGCCGCGACGAGGCGCTCGAGGAGCGAATCTACCGCGCGTACTTCAATGACGGCGAGAATATCGGCGATGCGAGTGTCGTCGCGCGGCTGGCCGGAGAAGCTGGACTCGATGCGGGCGAGGTTGCCGATGCGATCAAATCGCCGAAGTACGAGATGCGGCTGAAAAACAATTCACTCGCGGCACATCAGCGCGGAGTCAGCGGAGTTCCGACCTTCTTCATCGGCGAGTATCCGCTGGTCGGCGCGCAAAGCCTCGACGCGATGCGCGCGATCCTCAAACGCGCGACCGAAAGATTCGCGAGCTGACGGCGACACTATTGAATGTGAAACCCTCCGCGGGTTTCACGCTTCCGCGGCAGGGGTGACCCCTGCACCCAGTATTAAGAAAAGATGCGGGACTTCGTCCCTGTTAGAACTCTTTTTTGTGTCATTCTAGAGCGAAGCGAAGAATCCCGGATCTTTTCTTGCCTCTCACTATCAGGGAGAGGCCGACGCGCGTCCGCGCGCGTCGGGTGAGGGTCCAAATTCCTGATTCTTCAGCTCACGTGCGGTGACGCGCGATGTACATGCCGCGCCCCATAAGGCCTTCGGTGTCGTAGCGGACGTCCATGTTCGCTGATTCGAATGCGCGCGTCATTTCTTCGCGCGTGAACAGGCCGAGCTCTAGCCGCTCGCTGTAGTGCTCGATGCCTGAAGAGGTGCTCCTGAGATAATGCATGAGGACGACAGACAGATTGCCCTCACGCCCGCTCAGGCTCATGCGGCAGACTTTGTCCGGGCCGATTTCGCCGGCGTGAATGAAAGGATGGCTGGGTTTCCACGCATCCGGAGTAATCCAGGGTTCAACGATCAGCACACCGCCGGGCTTTACGTGACGCGCCATGCATGCGACTGCGCGATTCATCCGGTCGACCGTTTTCACATAGCCGATCGCGCTGAACAGGCATGTCACAGCGTCGTAAGTCGTCGCCAGATCGAAATCAGTCATGTCGGCGCGGGTGTACCGGCCCGCGGGATTCTTCGCGCGCGCGGCGCGCAAATATTCTTCGTTGAGATCGACGCCGTCGACTGAGTAATGACTCTTCAGGAATTTGTCGTGCTGACCGGTGCCGCACGCGACGTCGAGAATCGTGCGCGCTCCCGGCGCGGCGACCGCAATCACGGCGCGCAAAATCTCGCATTCGTGTGCGTAGTTCTTGAAGTGATAGATGGCGTCGTAGAGCTCGGGACTTTCGAGGAACATCGCGTCAGCTTAGCGATTTCGCGGGGCGGATTCACCGACGCGCAGTGTGGTAAGAATCTTGGTGGGATGAAAGCGCGTGAAGGGGTTCGCCTCGACCTGCGAGGCGTCAAATGTCCGCTCAACTGGGCGCGGGCGAAGGTGCGCCTCGAGCAGATGGCGCGTGGCGAGGTGCTCGACCTGACGCTCGACGATCCGCGCGGTGCTCGCGACATCCCCGGCGCCGCTGAGGCGGAAGGCTACGTGATTCTCGAATCGACCGCGCGCAACGGCATCTTTCATCTGCGCATCGAAAGGTAGTTTGCACCTCACAGTCGTTCGCGTTAGAAGTCACGCCGATGCGCGTACAAGTTGGTGACGTTCGATTGTTCTTTGACGTGGAAGGCGCCAAGCTGCGGCCCGACGGCGCGAAGATGCGCGAGGCGCCGACGGTTGTCCTGCTGCATGGCGGCCCTGGCTTCGACCATTCGAACTTCAAGCCCGACTTCTCGCGGCTCGCGGAGAGTGTGCAGGTCGTCTATCTCGACCATCGCGGGAACGGCCGCAGCGATCACGGCGACCCGTCGAAATGGAATCTCGCGCAATGGGGCGACGATGTGCGCGCATTTTGCGAGGCGCTGGAGATCGAGCGCCCGATCGTGCTCGGAGTCTCGTTCGGCGGGATGGTTGCGATGTCGTACGCCACGCGTCATCCGGAGCATCCCGCGAAGCTCGTGCTCAGCAGCACGGCGGCGGTAAGCCGGCAGGATCGATCGCTGGAAATGTTCGACAAGCTCGGCGGTCCTGAAGTGCGCGAAGTGGCGCGCAGATTTTTCGAGAATCCCGGGCCGGAAGCGATGGTCGAATATACGAAGAAGTGTCTGCCGCTTTACAACCGGACTCCGTCGCCGCCCGAGTTCATGCAGCGCGCGGTGATGAATCCGAAGGTGACCGCCGATTTTTTTCTGCACGAATCGCACACCTTCAACTTTCTGCCTGACCTCGCGAAGATAAAATGCCCGACTCTGATTACCGCCGGCGAACTCGATCCGATTCTGCCCGTTGCCGATTCGAAGGACATCGCCGATGCGATGGCGCCGGGAGTTGCGCGGCTCGAAGTCTTCGAGAATGCCGGCCATGGGGTGCATCGCGATCAGCCTGATCGCTTCTTCAAAATGCTCGACGAATTCATCCGAGCGTGACTTGGGCGAGATGGGCAAGCGCTATTTCACTCCGCGATTTTTTGAATTCTTCGAAGAGCTGAGCCGCAACAACAATCGCGAGTGGTTCACAGCCAACAAGCCGCGCTATGAGCGCGACGTGCGGGAGCCGATGCTCGCGTTTATCGCGGACTTCGCGCCGCGGCTCAGAAAGATCAATCCATGCTACGTCGCCGACCCGCGCCCGTCTGGCGGATCGATGATGCGCATCTATCGCAATCTGCGCTTCTCGCGCGACAAGACGCCCTATCACACAAATGCGAGCGCAGCATTCGGCCATCGCGACGGCGCGCATTTCAACTCGCCGTCGTTCTACCTGTCGCTCTCGCCGGCGGAGGCTTTCGCGGGCGTCGGCGTGTGGCATCCGCAGGCGGACACCATCGCGAAGATCCGCGATGCGATCGTCGCACATCCCGCGAAGTGGAAGAGCGCGATCAACGATAAAAAATTCAAGGCGCGCTTCGACATGATGGGCGACATGCTGTCGCGCCCACCAAAGGGCTACGACGCCAGCTATCCGATGATCGAGGACCTCAAGCGCAAGGATTTCGTCGGTGGCACTCAATTCACCCGCAAGGAAGTCTGCTCGCCAGAGTTCATGGATCTGTTCTCCAAAGCGTGCGCGACGTCGGCCCCATTCATGAAGTTCCTGACCGAAGCGATGGGCCTGAAGTGGTAACTGGATCCTAACCTCTTCTTGTCCGAGGAGAGGTCGGCGCGAGCCGAAGGCGAGCGACGGGAGAGGTGCAACGCCAGACTGTCGCAACAGTGCCCGTTGTGCTGCTGTCGAGCGGCGAACCCTTGTCTGTTCATTGAGATTAAACGAGTCGGGGTTGGTGGGCTGTCGAGCGTTGCACCTCACCCGGCGACACCGCCTTTCACGCGGCTTACGCCGACCTCCCCTCGGACAAGGAGAGGTTAGGATTTTTGGATTGTTCGCGCCGTCTGGTTTGACGGTTGGGTCTCATGGGGATGCCGGGATAAACTCAATCGCGATGAGATGTTCTGGTTGCGGCGCTGAGAATCCGGCGGGGATGAAGTTCTGTGGCAGCTGCGGAGTTGCGCTGCGGAACAAATGTCCGCGCTGCGGATTTGAAAACTCGCCAGAGTTTAAATTTTGCGGGGAATGCGGGATGGCGCTGACGGTGGCTCGGGAAGCCATCGCTGGCGCGAACTCGCCTTCGCCGGTTGTCGAGCCCGCAGTGCGCGTCAGACTGGAGCACGAGGCGGCGGATGCGGCGGGCGGGGAGCGCAAGACTGTCACGGCGCTGTTTGCGGATATCAAAGGGTCGATGGATCTGATGGAGCGGCTCGATCCTGAAGAGGCGCGGGCGATTGTCGATCCGGCGCTGAAACTGATGATCGACGCGATGCATCGCTACGACGGTTACATCGTGCAGTCCACTGGCGATGGAATCTTTGCGCTGTTCGGGGCGCCAGTTGCGCATGAAGATCATGCTCAGCGCGCGCTCTATGCTGCGCTGCGCGTGCAGGAGGACATGGCGAAATATTCGGCCGGGTTGCGGGCACAGGGAAGTCCGCCGGTCGAGATTCGGGTGGGCCTCAACACCGGCGAGGTGGTGGTGCGCTCGATTCGCACCGACGACGCGCACACTGAGTACACGCCGATTGGGCATTCGATGAGCCTGGCAGCGCGAATGCAAACGCTCGCGCCGACCGGCTCGATCGTAATCACGGAGCAGACGCAGAAACTCACGGCCGGTTATTTCGAGTTGAAGCCGCTCGGCCCGGCGCGAATCAAAGGCGTCAGCGATCCGATCAACGTGTACGAGGTGCTTGGAATCGGTCCGCTCAAGACGCGGCTGCAGATGTCAGCGTCGCGCGGTTTGTCGAAGTTTGTCGGGCGACGCGCGGAGCTCGAGCAGCTCGACGGGGCGCTCGAGCTGGCGCGCGGCGGGCATGGCCAGATTGTCGCGGCGATGGCCGAGGCGGGAGTCGGCAAGTCGCGCCTGTTTCACGAATTCAAAATGCGCCGGCAGGCTGAATGCCTGGTGCTCGAAGCGTTCTCGTTCTCACACGGCAAAGCGTCGGCATATTTGCCGGTGGTCGATCTGTTGAAGACTTATTTCCGAATTGCCGATCGCGACGACGAGCGCACGCGTCGCGAGAAGGTTACCGGCAAGGTGCTGGCGCTGGACCGCGCGCTCGAGGATACGTTGCCGCATCTGTTCGCGCTGCTCGGAATTCCGGCCGGCGACGCTGGCCTGGACGGGATGGACCCCGCGATTCGACGCCGCCGCACGCGCGAGGCGGTTAAGAGTCTGATCGTGCGCGAGAGCCTCAATCAGCCGCTGATTCTGATTTTCGAAGATCTCCATTGGGTCGATGCGGAGTCCGAAGCGCTGTTGCAGCTGATGGCCGATTCGCTTGGCACCGCGCAAATTTTGATGATGGTCAACTATCGGCCCGAGTATCGCCATAGCTGGGGCAACAAAACCTACTACACGCAGTTGCGGCTCGATCCGCTGGGGCCCGACAACGCGGCCGAGCTGCTGACGGCGATGATTGGCGACGCGTCCGCGCTGGCGCCGTTGAAGACGACGATAATCGAACGCACCCAGGGCAATCCATTTTTCATGGAGGAGATGGTTCAGGTGCTGTTCGACCAGGGAGTGCTGGTGCGCGACGGCGAGGTGTCGATTGCCAAGCCACTCACTTCGATTGCGATACCGTCGACGGTCAAGGGTATCCTTGCGGCGCGAATCGACAAGCTCGCTCCCGCGGACAAGGACCTGCTGCAATCGCTCGCGGTGATCGGCAAGGAATTTCCGATCGGCCTCGTGCGCCGCGTGGTCGGAAAGGCCGATGAAGAGCTGGCGCCGATGCTATCCAACCTGCAAGCGTCCGAGTTTATCTACGAACAACCGGCCTTTCCTGAAAACGAATACACCTTCAAGCACGCGCTGACCCAGGAAGTCGCGTACGACTCGGTTTTGATGCAACGGCGCAGGGCGATCCATGAGCGCGCGGCGACGGCGCTCG
The DNA here is from genome assembly GCA_963794325.1 of uncultured delta proteobacterium. Taxonomy (GTDB): domain Bacteria; phylum Desulfobacterota; class Binatia; order Binatales; family Binataceae; genus Binatus. Next base: position 1,706,994 of record CAWCDG010000004.1, read on the forward strand.
AGGAGATGTTCGCATCGACGCTGGACGATCACGTGGCCGAACTGGCGCATCACTACGGCCGCAGTGCGAACGCGCCGAAGGCGATAGAATATCTGCGCCGCGCGGCCGAGCAGGCGGGGGCGCGGTCGGCGTACAATGACGCGATCGGTTATGTGCGCGAGGGGTTGCGGCTCCTCGCGACGATGCCGGAATCGCGCGAGCGCGATCACAGTGAGCTGAAGATCCAGATGATGATGGGGCCGCTGATCGTTGCGGTCCAGGGATTTTCGTCGGCGGAGTTGGCGACCAACGTCAAGCGCGCGCAGGAACTATGCCGCAGCGCGGGCGAGACACCGGAAGTCTTCGCTGTGCTGGCGGGGCTGTGGAGCTTCGACCACGCGAACGGACAGCTGCGCGAAAGCCGCGAGCTCGCGGACAAATTGCTCACGATGGCCGAGCGCATGCAGACCGATCTGGCGACGGGAGTCGCGCATAACGCGATGGGAACGTCGTGTCTCTGGATGGGCGAATTTGCGGCGGCGCGCGAACATCTGGAGATTGCCGGCAAAGCCTTCGACCGCGATCTGCCGCGCTTCGTGCCGATGATGCAGACGCCGGTCACGCCGTCACGCTGCAATCTTGCGTGGGCGCTTCATATGTCCGGATTTCCCGATCAGGCGCAACGCCGGATGGACGAAGCGACTGAAATGGCGCTGCAGATTCGCCGTCCGTTCAGCGTCGCGTTCGCCAATCTGTACGCGATCGTGCTGATGCACTTCCGGCGTGAATATGCGGACATACGGCCACGCTCGGAAGCCTTGATCGAACTGTCTCGCGAAAATGGACTTCCCTTTTGGCTGGCGGCGGGAGAGATGTGCCTGGCGCGCACGATTGCCGGCGAGGGCGAGTTTAGCGGCGACGAAGCGGCGATGACGTCCGGGCTCGCGATGCTGAAAAAAGCCGTCGAGAGCCTGGCCGCCAGCGGCGCCGACCTGATCTACACGTTCTCATTCATCATGCTTGCGGAAGTCTATCTGACGATGAAACGAGTGGACGAATGCCTGCGCGCGCTCGACCAGATTGCGGAAAGGATCGAACAGAAGGATCATCGCCTGCTCGAGGTCGAAGTTCACCGGATCCGCGGCGAGGCTATTCTGCTGCGTCCCGACGGCGCCCTCGAAGCCGAGCGATGCTTCCGGCGCGCAATCGAGATTGGGGTGCGTCAGGGAGCGCGCTCATGGAAACTGCGCGCCGCGACGAGCCTGGCGCGGCTGTTAATGAAGACGGCCAGGCGCGACGAGGCGCGCGCAACCTTGACGCCGGCGTTCGCGGAGTTCACCGAGGGCTTCGATACGACCGATCTGCGCGAGGCGAAAGCGATACTCGAAGAATTAAAATCGTAGCGCGATGCGCTTAGAGCATGCGGCCTATCTTCTGGCGCAGGCGGCCGAAGAATCCGGCGCGAGCGACTTCACGTTTAGCCACGATCGGAATCGTCGCTTCAGGCTTGCCATTAAACAGGACCGTCAGATTGCCGACCGAGACTCCCGGTTGAACCGGCGCCTCGAGGTACCGCACTGACGGCTCGAACTGAACCGTCGCCTTGGTCTCCTCGCCGCGCCCGAGCGTAAACACCGCATCGCCATTAGGCCCGATCGCGACAGTTTCATCGACACCGTCGTGCACTGGTATCGTCCTGGGCAGCGTCTTTCTCAGATCAGGCCGGTAGCTGACGAAAGTGCGAAACGCCCAATCGATCAATTTCTCGGATTCGGTAACGCGCCGCGCCTCGCTCGGCGCGCCCAGCACCGCCGACAGCAGATTCATCCCGTTGGAGGTCGCCGACGCGACCAGATGATAGCCGGCTTCGTCGACGTGGCCGGTCTTGATTCCGTTCACGCGCGGGTCGTGGAGCAGCAGCTTGTTGAAGTTTGGCTGCGAGATTTTGTCGAAGGTGAATTCCTTGGCCGAGGTGTATTTGATCGCTTCAGGATGATGCGTGACGAGCGAGTGTGCCAGCGCGACCATGTCGGCCGCGGTGGTGAACTCGCCTTCTTCGGGCAGGCCGTCGGGATTGTCGAAGTGAGTCTCCTTGAGGCCGATTTCCGCGGCCTTGTCGTTCATCATCTTGGTGAACGCATCGGTGCTTCCTCCGAGGTATTCAGCGAGCGCGACGGCGGCATCGTTGCCCGAGGAGACCATCAGACCAAAAAGGAGATCGTTCACCGCGACTTTCTGCCCGACGCCCAGGAACATCCGCGAGACGGTATCGTTCATGGAGAGCCGCCAGGCATTTTCGCTGATCGTGATGTCGGTCGAAGGCGAGATCTTGCCCGCCTTGAGCGCGTCGAGAGTGAGATAGAACGTCATGATCTTCGCGAGGCTCGCGGGCTGCATCTTCTCGTGCTCGTTGTAGGCGTACAGCACCGCACCGGTGTCGGCGTCGATCATCATGGCGGCCCTCGCGTCGAGGGCGAACGGCGCCGGCCGATCTCCGAGCACGTGAATCGAGCTCAGCGCAACGGCTGGGGCCTCTTCGTGCGGCTTCGGTGCGACGGGATGCCGGTGAATGACCTTCGCAAACGCAGCAGTGGAACTCGCCGCCACCACAGCGATCGCTGCAAGCACAATTATTTTCGAGATTGGTTTTATCCGCACGCCCGTCCTCAGCCGCCTGAACAGATTACTACGCGAGCGCCCGACGCGCGACGTTCGCCAATCGTCATATTCCATTTTGTCGAAGCATAAAGGAAACTGAACCTTGGTGGATATCTCCGTAATTTTACCGGTCATGAACGAGGCCGAAAACCTGCGGGTGCTGATCCCCAGGCTGACCGCGTTGCTGGACCGCGAGCGGATCAGTCACGAGATCGTCGTGATCGACGGCCCCTCCACCGACGGCACTCGTGAAGTATCGCAGGAACTCGGCGCGCGGGTGGTTGAAGAACGCCGGCACGGATTCGCAGGCGCGTTGGAGACGGGTATTGCCGAGGCGCGCGGCGACTACGTGCTGACGCTCGACGCCGACCAATCGCACGACCCGGATTTCGTCGTCAAGATGTGGCGCGCTCGGACGCGCGCGGACATCGTAGTTGCGTCGCGCTACGTGCTGGGCGGCGTCGCTTACTCGGATTTTATCCGCCGATCGACCAGCTGGTTTCTGAACCAGGCATTGCGGCGGATGCTCTCGATACCGGTGCTCGACATGTCCAGCGGATATCGCCTGTACCGGCGCGAGGTGTTTGCCGAGCTGGAACTCACCTCCTCGAACTTCGAGGTGCAGGAGGAAATCCTGGTCAAGGCCTACGCCAGCGGATTCAGCGTGGTGGAAGTTCCGTTCACCTATTTTCCGCGCGGCGCGGGACGCTCGCACGCGAAGCTATTCAGCTTCGGCTGGAAGATTTTCCGCTCTTCGCTGTCACTGTGGAAAATCCGCAACTCGCTCATGTCCGCCGACTATGACGAGCGCGCCTTCTACAGCCGGATTCCGCCGCAACGCTATTGGCAGCGCCGGCGCCACCGCATCACTGTGCTATGGGCGCGCGGCGCAGACCGGGTACTCGACGCGGGATGCGGCTCCAGCTTGATCGTGCAGAGCCTCAACAACGTGGTCGGCATGGACTTCAACTACGCGAAGCTCCGCTTCTTACGCCGCTACGGGATTCCGCTGATCAACGGATCGGCCTTCGCGCTGCCATTCAAGGACGGCTCCTTCGATTGCGTAATGAGCTCGCAGGTCATTGAGCATATTCGATACGACGAGTCGATTTTCAGCGAGATGCATCGGGTGCTCCGCGCGGGCGGCACGTTGGTACTCGGCACACCCGACTACGCGACTATTGGCTGGCGGATGATCGAGCCGATTTATGGATTTCTGATGCCGGGCGGATACAAGGACCAGCACATTACGCATTACACGCTCGACCAGCTGCGCGAGATCCTGACGCGCTACGGAATCGTGATCGAGGAGGTTGCTTACATCGCGCGCAGCGAAGTGATCCTCAAGTGCCGCAAGACTGGAATTGAGAATCGTGCGCGGGCTGAGGCCGCCGCGGTCGCATCGACGGCGGCATGAAGGCTGAGCGAGTCGTGCCGCTGAGAAGATCAGCCGGTGCGCTGTCTATTCTGCTGGCGATCGCGACTTGCACCGCCTCGTGCTCGAGCAATGAGGAGCAGGCGCCCGAGATGAATCTGCCCAGCATGCAAATCTCGCCCGCTGCGCCCGGCAGTTGCCGGATCGATGCAATCAAGATGTGCCAGGCGGAGGGCGGCGGGAGCGCGGCGCCGCAGGAGGAGCAGAAGGCGACGATGCCGATGCCTACCTACGGACCTCCCAATCTTCCTGACTCAATCGAATTTCAAATTCCCGCGGGCCAGGCAATCAAGCTGACGTGCTATTACGATCCCCAGCACAAATCGGTTTACAAGGCCGACGCCACCCCGGACGCCGCGCTTACGGCGAACTCGGTCGAGTACATGACAAAACAGGGCTTCTGCGAGTAGAGGCCCTCGGCTACTGGCCCGCGCGGTCGGCGGCTTTCTGCGCGGCGGCTGCTGCCGCTGCCGCGGCGGCGTGGGTCTGAGCAGTCTTTTCCATGGCGGCTTTGCGCTGCTCGCCGCGCGCGAGATTCTGTCTCATCTGAGCCCCGCCTGCGGCGCCCAGATCTTGCGATTCCCACTTGGGCTTCGCGACCGAGACCCATCGGCCACCATCGAGCGCGTAGGTGAAAACCAGGTACTTGAGCTTGCCGGTCGCGAAACCTTTGGGGGTGCCGCCCTTCTTGCTCGGATCGTACTCGACCCCGCCGAGCTTGCAGCTTACGACGAGATGGTTGTGCGGGCCGTAGGTTGGCAGATACTCGAACTTCTGCATCAGGTCGATGTACACTTGGCCCTTGCCTTTCTTTTCATCCTGCTCGTCGAAGTAGGGCCCGGACACATCGGAGAGTTTGTCCTGGAGCGACTGCTCCAGGGCGGGCGTCAGATCCTTTTGCGCGCGCGCATGTTGCAAGTCATATGCATTTGCGAGCGACGCATTCAGCGGAAAAAAGAGCGCGGCCGCAAGGGCGACCGCGCTGAGGATCTTGAGGTTCTTCATAACGTCCCAGCCATCGTCTTACTAGACGACTGGCTCGCGCAAATATTTACTGACTCCCGCTGCCGCCGCTATTCAGCCCGCGGCCGAAAGCAGACACTTGCGACTGCCACTGGTCGCCGAAGGCGAGGATCAGGACCTGCTGGTTGATATGGGCGTCCTTGGTCAGCGACTTCATCGAGCCGCCACCCGCTGCCGCGAGCACTTTGTACGCCGCTTGAGTCTGCCGATAGAACGCCGGCAACGGCGAGATCTTCGGCGGCTCCTCGCGATGCACCTTCAGCCAGAACTCGCGCTCGAACCGCTCGTGCTCTTCAGCCGCGACGTCCACCGTGTTGAAAGTCCCGTTGTTGGATTTGAATTGGCGTATCAGCGCAAGCAGCGGTGCGAAGTCCTCGGTGCGCGGGGGCGAATCGCCGACCAGCACCACGACCTTCTTGGCGTACGGCTTCCAGTCCATCTTGTTGATTCCGGTCTGGACCGCGCCCAGCGTGTCCTCTTCCCATTCGCCGCCGCCCATCGCCTGGATGCCGTTAAGGAATTCGCTGAGCTTCTGCGGCGACAGCGTCAGCGGCTGGATATTCATCTTCTCGCCCTTGCCGCCGAACACGATTATTCCGATTCGCGCAATCGGCACCAGCCGGTGAATCGACTGAACGAGTTGCTCCATCTTGGCTTTGACGTCGTCGATGATCAGTTTCATCGAGCCGGTGCCGTCGATTACCAGCACCACGTCGAGGCCTTTACGTCGCAGCTCGCCGATGAAGCCGCCGAAGCCCGAGCCGATGCCGTGGCCGTAGCCTGAGCCCATGCCGCCGCCACGGCCGATACCGATACCGCCGCCGCCGGCTGCGCGCACGTAGTCATTGGCGAGACCGACTGCCTGCGAGGTGTCGACCGCGGTCGGCTGTTCCATCTGTTGCGGCGCCGAGTCGGGCATCGGCACTTCGGGCATGTCGAGATCCTGCATCTCGTTGCCGCCGCCACCGCCGCCGCCCGCCTCGAGGTTCACCATGATCAATTCGCGGCCACGCTGCTCGTGGACCGTGATGATCAGGAAAAGCAGGGCGAGAACGTGAAGGGCGACCGATAGAGGAAAAGGCCCGATCAACAGACCAAGCGCATCTTTTATCTTCTGCAGGCGGGTCGCATCCGCCTCGTCATCGTCGCGATTGGCCTCGGCGAGGGCCTCTCGCTTGCCGATAATTCGGTAGAAGATAAAAGCGACGACGAACGTCGAGAGGACCAGTAAAGCGATGATTACTGCGATCATATGTAAATTCCTACGCTCCGCCTCCGGGGGCCGGCGCGCCGCCGCCTCCTGGAGGTAGCGAAGAGACTGCTATTGCGATTGCTTCGGCACCTGCCGACTTTGCAAGGTCAAGGATACGAACCATATCTCCCAGTATAACCTTTGGGTCGCCCTGGAAAATCACAATCTTGTCGGTCGAATTCTGCAAGGCATCATGAAGCTGCGGCACCAGCTCGGCCTCAGTGACCTGCTTGTCGTTGAGGTACACCAGATGCTCCGCCGTATACGTGACGATGATGCCCTTGGGCTTGTCGGTGGTCGTAGTTTGATCATTGGCTTTCGGTAAATCGACGTGCGCCGCCGATTCGATCGTCACTGCCGTGGTCACCATGAAGATGATCAGCAGGACGAGAAAAATATCGGTCAGCGGGGTGATATTGATATCGGCAAATACCCCGCCGCCTTTGTTCTTAGTCATTTTTCCTTTTGCCATGCGCAATACCTCAGCGGATGCCGATCAACTTCCACCACCGGAGGGGTTGTTGGCTAATTGCGCGCCGGTCACCCGCTTGGCCGCGATTGCAATTTGTTCGGCGCCGGCTTGTTTGGCGATTCCGAGAATCCGCACCATGTCGCCGAGCAGCACTTTGCGATCGCCCTGGAAGACGACGATCTTCTGATCGACCTTGGCCAGCGCCTCGCTCAAGGCGGACTTGAGTTCGCGCTCGGGCACGTCCTTCGAGTTCACGAACAGCTCGTGCTGTGCGGTGTAGGTTACGATGACGCCCTTGTTTTCGGGCGCGGTGTTGGTTGCGTTAGGCAGATCGACGTGTGCGGCGGACTCGATGGTGACGGAAGTCGTCACCATGAAGATGATCAGCAGAACCAGGAAGATGTCGGTCAGCGGCGTGATATTGATGTCGGCGAATACCCCGCCTTCGCTGCCATGAGGTCCGCTAATTGCCACGCGCTTGTCTCCCTTGGAGTGCGGCGTCGATCAGACGGTCGTCGTTGATGTGCTGGATCGCGCTGATGTTCTCAACCTTGACCGAAAAATAGTTGTAGAAAATAACCGCGACGATCGCGACCGCGAGTCCGAGCGCAGTCGAAATCAATGCTTCCGAAATACCGGCCGCGACGACCGAGAAACCGCCGGTACCCATGATTGCCATCGACTGGAACGCCACCAGAATACCGACGACCGTGCCGAACAGCCCGATGAACGGTGCCGATGCGCCCGCAGTCGCGAGTACCCAGATGTAGCGCTTGAACTCGAGGCCTTCCTGATAGCGCCGCTCGTCGTCGAGCTCGAGCAGATGGTCGCGGTCCATCGTCTGCGCGCCCGAAATCAGCGTGTGGAAGATACGCTCGGCCGCCGTCGCGCGAGCCTGCGTCGCTTGCAGTGCTTCGTTGAACTTGCCCTGACGCAGTTGCGGGATCAGGCCGTCGGCCAGCTTGGCCGTTCTCGGTCCTACGCCCCATAGCGCCCACACGCGCTCGAAAATGATTGCGAGGCATACGACCGAAATGAAGAGCAGGGGATACGTCGCATAGTATCCCTGCTGGATCATACCCAGAATTCCGAATTGGCTTTGCATCTCTTATCCTCTCAAGATTGATATAGATTGAGCGGCGAAAATTTGGCCCCGCCCGAACCGTTGCGATAACTGCCCCAAAATGCCTCTACGGTCGTCCCTGACCCGGTCGCTAGTCCAATTTTTACGAAATTGGATTCCCACCAGCCGGTCAAAGCTACCGATGGCGCGGAAAGTCTGAATGCAACAATGGAAAGTATTTGTCAAGAGTCGCTGCGCGGAAGCAAAAATTTTGACCCCTCGGTCCACGATTGCGAATGGCATTTGGCGGCTTCCCACGCCGTGCCACGTTGCAATCCTCGCGCCCCCTCGGCTAGCGAGGTCGGGCTACCATTTAAATCTAGTCTTGTTGCCATGCTTGCGACTAGCCTAAACGGGGTGGCCGGCGGTACGACGCGCACTGCTCCTCGCCTTGACTACTCGCCCACTCTCGTCTATCCAGAAGCTTGCCACAGCATGCTTGCAGCAGGGTTTGACCGCGATGCGGTCTTTGTTTTTTTGGGCGATTGAAGCTTTTGAGAAATCTGCAGCCACTACCTAATCAGACGTTGAACAGGCCCGCTCTCTTCATATGTGCGGCGCTGCTAGGCGCGTGCTTACTAGGATTCGCAGCCTGCAAAGCGACGCCAGTAGCGGCTCCCATCGCGCCCCCGCCTGTGCAAGCCGCCACCGGCCCCACCGACGAGGCCAGCCAGGCGTTGCCGAAAGATCTGTACCCCTCTATGCCCATCTATCCGGGCGCCAAGATCGAGCACGTCCGCAAGCCCAAGGGTGCGATGCGCGAAATCATGTTCAGCTCGGACGCCCAGATGCAGCAGATGGTCGCCTACTACAAGGAGCAGCTGAAGAAGAACGACTTTCACATCACGTCGTCGCTCATCATGCCGGCACGCAAAACGTGGTCATGCGACTTCCATTACAACGGGCGCCCCGGCAGCATCATGCTCTATCCGAGCGATCAGGATAAGACGAAAATGACGATCGATCTCATCTACGAGCTGCCCGCGCACGTGGATGAATCGCTGATGGAACCCAAGGAAGAATTCGATATAGAAGGACCGGGCGAACTGGCCCAGCAGGCACCGAGTACAAATCCAAATCCAAGCGAGAAGGCAAAGAGGAACTAGTTAGATGGCACTACTGACAGGCAAAGTTGCGGTAATCACCGGCGCCGGCCGCGGCATCGGGCGCGAAGAGGCGTTGTTGCTGGCGAAGCACGGCGCCAAGGTCGTCGTGAACGATCTCGGCGGACACTTCGACGGCACCGGGCAATCGCGCTCCCCGGCCGAGGACGTCGTCAAGGAAATCCGCTCGGCGGGCGGCGAGGCGGTCGCCAACTTCGAGAGCGTCACCGATTTCAAGGCGGCCAAGCGCATCATCGATTGCGCAATCGATAACTTCGGCAAGCTCAACATCGTGGTGAACAACGCCGGCATCCTGCGCGACCGCATGATCTTCAACATGAGCGAAGAGGACTGGGACGCCGTCGTCACCGTCCATCTGAAGGGATCGTTCAACGTCGCGCGCCACGCGACCGCGTACTGGCGCGAGCAGCACAAGGCCGGCAACGTGCTCAACGGCCGGCTCATCAACACCAGCTCCGACTCGGGCATCCTGGGCAATGCGGGACAGAGCAACTACGGCGCTGCGAAAGCGGCAGTGGCTGCGATGGCGATAATCGTGGACCGCGAGATGAGCCGCTACGGCGTCACCGCCAATGCGATCGCGCCGGTCGCGCGCACTCGGCTGACAGTCGATGCGACTCCGCAGACCGCCGCCGGCATGGCGAAGAAAGAAGGTGAGTGGGACGCGTTCACGCCTGCGCACGTCGCGCCGCTGGTTGCGTGGCTCGGCAGCGACGACGCCAAAGACGTTCACGGCGAAGTCTTCCGCGTCGGCCTGGGCAACGTGTGGCTGATGCGCGGATGGCACACCGGCGCCAAGGTATCGAAGAAGGGCTCGATGTGGGAGCCGGCCGAACTTGGCACGAAGCTCAAGGAAGAGCTCGCCAAGGGCGTGACCAAGAAGGAGAGCATGGGCGAGGTGATGGGCGGGGGCGTGTAGATTTTTGACCGCTGGGAAGAAAGCCAAAAGCGCGGCTCCTCGTGAGCCGCGCTTTCGTTCCATCCTGTTTATCTGCGCCGCCAACACCGCGCGCAGCGTGATGGCCGAGCATATCCTGCGTCGCGAACTCGACGCGCTCGGCTTCGACCACAAGATCGTGATCACGTCCGCGGGCATCGCGCCGTACGCGCGCGACGGTGCGCTGGTCTCGCTCGATACGCGGATGGCGCTGCGCGAAGTCGGCATCGACATCGGCGACGAAGCGACCTCCACCGATTTGAAGCGTCATCCCGAGATGCTTGAGCAGACTGATCTCATCATCGCCATGACCGAGCAGCAGGCGCGCGAGCTGGTCGAGCGATTCCCCGGCGCGAAAGAGCGGCCGGTATTCACGCTGCGCTCGTTCGCCGGCGAGCAGGGCGATATCGAAGACCCTTACGAGAAGGGCGACCTGGTATTCGCCGAATGCCGCGATGAAATCCACCGACTGGCCCCGACCATCATCGATCGGCTCTTTCACAACTAGCCTCGGCGCACGTCGCGCGCGATTATGCGACTATGGAATTCACCAATCCGCCTGACGCCGAAATTCGCGCGATCTTGTCGAAGCCGACCACAGTCGCTGTCATCGGATGCTCCGACAATCCGGCGCGCGACTCACTTCGAATCGCGAAATTGCTGAAGGGCCGCGGTTTCAAGGTGATCCCCGTAAATCCGCAGCTCGACGCCAACGCACTGCGCGCCGCTCTCGGCGAAAAATGCTACCCCGACCTCGCATCGATTCCCGAGTCTGTCGAGATCGTGGACGTGTTCCGCCGCTCGGAGTTCGTCCCGCAAATCGTCGAGGACGCGATCGCGAAAGGCGCCCGCGTTCTGTGGTGCCAGCTCGGCGTAATCCACCTCGACGCCGCCCGCCGCGCTAAACAGGCCGGCATGACAGTCTTGATGGACCGATGCCCGGCAATCGAATACGCGCGCCTGTTCTGAGGTGCTTGGGGGAATATTATGACGCGCTGGGAGAGCAGAACCTTCTACGTGTACATCATGGGCAGCAAGTTTGGTGTTCTGTATATCGGGGTCACAAATAATTTGGAGCGGCGCGTGAGTGAGCATCGCAAAGGACTGATTCCCGGATTTACGAAGAAGTATCGTGTCCGGCGGCTCTTATATTTCGAACAGTTCGAAAGAGCGGTGGATGCAATCACTCGTGAGAAACAGCTCAAAGGATGGAAGCGGGCAAGAAAGCTCGATCTGATCCATTCGATGAACCTTGAGATGGTCGATCTTAGCGCGTGCTGGAGCACGCGAGATTCTTCGCTGCGCTCAGAATGACGGAAGTTATGATGTTCCACGAAATTTCTTTTTTCTGTCTTCGTTTTATCCGTCATCCTGAGCGGAGTCTGCGCAGCGAAGGATCTCGTCCGCCGCGCAGCGGCGGCGCCGTTGGATTCAACCGACGAGCTGGAATCGGCGGAGGTCGCACATGCGAATAATCGTGATCGGCGCCGGAATCGGCGGACTCGCCGCGGCACTCACGCTTCGACGCGCTGGTCTCGATGTTCAGGTCTTCGAGCAGGCCGCCGAATTGCGCGAGGTCGGCGCCGGCATCCAGATAAGTCCCAACGCGTCGCGAATCCTACATCGTCTCGGACTCGAGGAGCCGATGAGCCGCATGGGAGTGAGGCCGCACGCGGTTGTCGTCCGGCGATGGGACGACGGGCGCGAGCTAACCCGGCAGCCTCTCGCCGACGCATACGAACGTAACTTTGGCGCGCCCTACTACAACTTCCATCGCGCCGATCTGCTCGATCTTCTATCAGCGGCCGTGCCCAAAGCGATGCTGCACCTGGACCATCGATGCGTCGGACTGACCCAGCGTGCGGACCGCGTCGAGGTGCAATTCCATAACGGCGCGACCGCTGATGCCGACGTTGTCGTCGGCGCCGACGGCATTCACTCGACGGTGCGCAAAGCCATCATGGGCCCGGAGTCGCCGCGATTTTCGGGACACGTGGCGTATCGCGGGCTGGTTCCCGCGGATCGGATAGCGCACCTGGGGATGGAGCTTGCGGTCGCCGCATGGTGGGGGCCGGAGCATCATTTCGTCCACTACTATGTCGGCGCCGGCGCCCGTTACCACAATTGGGTCGCGGTCACTCCCGGCGAATGGCGCGTCGAGTCGTGGACGGCCAAAGGCGAGGTGGCAGACGCGCTCAAGGAGTTTGATGGATGGCATCCGCGGGTCCGCGAGATCATCGGCGCGGTCGAGACCACCAATCGTTGGGCGCTCTACGACCGCGACCCCCTTCCGCGATGGACCGTCGGGCGTGTCACGCTGATGGGCGATGCGGCGCATCCGATGCTCCCCTACATGGCGCAAGGCGCGGTGCAATCGATCGAGGACGCCGCGGTGCTGGCGAAATGTCTCGAGCGCGCCGATGCGCACGATGTGGACGCGGCGCTCCAGCGCTACGAACAGACGCGCAAGCCGCGCGCATCGCGATGCCAGGAGGGATCGCGCCGCAACGGCATCATGAACCACCTCGCCGACGGCGAAGAGCAACGAAAGCGCGATGCCAACCTGGCCTCGGCCGCCACCGCTCCGCTGCCTCAGAACGCGTGGCTTTACGGTCACGACGTCGAAGCCGAATTCGAGCAAAAGTGAAATCCGTGGGCGTCGCTGTCAGATGAAGCCGCGCAAATGGAAGACGCTCAGGAGCGACGTCGCGTACAGCACGCCGATTTTCGATTTGCATCGGCGGCGCTCGACGCACGCGCGGCGCGGCGAGCGCGACTTCTTCATCCTCGATGCGCCCAACTGGGTGAATATCATCCCGCTGGCGAAAAACGGCGACGTCGTGATGATTCGGCAATGGCGTCACGGCATCTCGGAGTTCACGCTCGAGGTGCCGGGCGGAATGGTCGATCCCGAGGATTCGTCGCCATTGCATGCCGCGCGTCGCGAGATGGTCGAGGAGACCGGCTTCGATTCAGACAAGATCGTCGCACTCGGCAAGGTGCATCCGAATCCCGCAATCCAGGGCAACATCTGCTTCTCCTTCCTCGCCGAGAACGTGCACGAAGTTTCGCGTGTGGTGTCGCAAGGCGACGAAGAGACCGAGGTCGTGATGGTCCCGATGCGCGAAATACCCATCCTGATTGCGTCGGGCGATATAATGCATGCGCTGACGATCGCCGCATTTTCATTCCTGCACGTCTATAACCCCCCGCCAAAGCGCCGCCGCAAAAAGTAGTTTTCCAATAACTCTGGTTCCCCTTCCCGCTCGGGAAGGGGTTAGGGGTTAGGTTCCCCGATTCCACCACCGCGCGAATGATTGCCGTCGCATAAGAAACCTCTGCAAGAAAATTCGGCGGCCGCGTTCAAAGAGTCGAGAGGGACGACTCGATGGACGCATTCAGCTCGAAGCTCAAGCACTGGACTGGCTCATTCGCCGATCCCCGCCTGTTTCAGATTTTCTCGCTGGGCATCTTGCTCGCCGCCGGTGCGTACTTCCGCGATTTCAGCATCCGTCCATCGCAAGTCTTCCTGACCTTCGCCGCCGGCCTGCTGACGCAGACCGCGTGTTGGACGCTTACCCCGTCGAAGCCGCGCACACTGCGGAGCGTGTCATCACCTGCCTCAGCCTCACTCTGCTGCTGCGCGCTGATAATCTGATCGCGCATCCGATCGCTGCCGCCGCCGCGATTTTGTCGAAGTCGCTTTTCCGATTTCGCGGCAAGCACCTCTTCAATCCCGCGACCTTCGGCATCATTTTCGCGATCATCTTTCTCCCCGGCACGTGGGTGTCTCCCGGTCAGTGGGGCCAGGACTTCGCGATTGCTGGATGGGTCGTGATGCTCGGCATGCTGGTGACGAGTCGCGCGCGCCGCGGCGACATTAGCTGGACGTTCCTCGCGTTCTATCTCGGCGCGCTCGCGCTTCGCGTCGAATACCTCGGACAGCGATTCTATGTCTGGACGCATCAGCTCGAGAGCGGCGCGTTGCTGCTGTTCGCATTCTTTATGATTTCCGATCCGATGACCGGCCCCGACGATCGCCGCGGCAGAATCGCGCACGCCGCTCTGGTCGCCGCGATCGCGTACGCGTGGCAGTTCAGGCTCTACCACACCAACGGACTCATCTGGGCTCTGTTTATCGCGGCAGTATGCGTTCCGCTTTGGGACGCGATTTGGCCCGCGCGCAAATTCGAATGGACACAAAATGGAGGTGGCCATGTTTTATCGACGAATGCGGATTCTCGTTTCGGTGACGTTGACGATCGTCGCGCTTCTGCTCGCCGCGCCGCATGATGCGCGCGCGTTCTGCGGGTTCTACGTCGGCAAGGCTGACGGCGCGCTGGTCAATCACGCGTCGCAAGTCGTGATCGCGCATCATGACGACAAGACCGTCATCAGCCTGATGAACGACTACCAGGGCGAGCCGTCGAATTTCGCGCTGGTGGTGCCGGTCCCGGTCGTGCTGCAGAAGGGACAGGTGCATATCGGCGATCGCGAATTGTTCCAGAAGATCGACGCATACAGTTCGCCGCGCCTGGTCGAGTACTACGATCCTGATCCGTGCCAGCTGATGATGCCGATGGCGGCGGCCGGCGGCGCGATGATGATGCATAGAGAGGCGAACGAATCGAGTCAGCCCGAAGCCAAGACTCTCGGCGTCAAGATCGAGGCGGAATACACCGTCGGCGAATACGACATCGTGATTCTGTCGGCCAGGGAATCGACGGGCCTGCAGACCTGGCTGCAGCTTAACGGTTACAAGGTTCCGCTCGGCGCCGACCGGGCGCTCGAGCCGTACATTCGCAGCGATATGAAGTTCTTCGTCGCGAAGGTCAATATTGCCGAGCACAATCGCACTGGGCTGACCTACCTGCGGCCGCTGCAGTTCGCCTTCGAATCGCCAAAGTTCATGCTGCCGATTCGCCTCGGGATGATTAACTCGCAAGGCCCGCAGGACCTCGTCATCTACATGCTCACCGAAAACGGCCGGGTCGAGACCACCAACTATCGCACCGTGAAATTGCCGACCGGCATGGACCTCCCCGAGTACGTGCGTGGCGAGTTCGGCGACTTTTACAAGGCGATGTTCGAAGAGCAGGTCAAGCGCAACGACATGCGCGCCGTGTTCACCGAATACGTTTGGAACATGGGATGGTGCGATCCGTGCGCGGGGCCGCCGTTGTCGCGCGACGAGTTGAAAAGTCTCGGCGTGTTCTGGCTTGACGATCAGCCGGGCGGAGCGGCCCCGATGTACCGGCGTCCCGGCGGAGCGATGATGCCGTATCCGCAGCCGATGAATGGTGCGACGCCGGTGACGCTCACGCGCCTCCATGTCCGCTACAGCGCCGACACATTCCCCGAAGATTTGATTTTTCAGGAGACGCAGGATCAGGAGAATTTCCAGGCGCGCTACGTGCTGCATCGTCCATGGGACGGCTCGCCCACCGCATGCGAGGGCGCCCGCAACTATTTCGAAGAATTGAACAAGCGCAAAGCGCAGGAGGCCGAAACCTTGGCCGATCTGACGGGATGGAATCTGCAGGATGTAATCAGGAAGGCGGGCCTGCCGCCGGAATCGCAGCCAAAGCCATGGTGGCAGGGCATCTGGGGCTCGTGAGGATGCGGATGGTGTGGATGGCGCGGGGTCGTCATCGACCCCGCGCGCCCGTGGTATCGATCCTAACCTCTCCTCGGACAAGAAGAGATTAGGATTCCGTCGGCCTGCGTGTCTCAGCGCTTCTCGAGCAGCCTGATCAGATTTTCAGTGTACGCCACCAAATCTCCGCAGTTCGCGCACTTGACGTTCTGAACTCCGTTCTCCTCGATGTAGATCAGCATCGACTTCCCGCCGCATTTTGAACAAGCCAGGACGTCATCAGCGGGATCGATCGGCCTCCGCCGCATCCATCGAGAGATCCGATTTCTGAATTTGTTCAAGTATGAGAGAATTGTAACATATAGAACAATTCCTCGAACCGCCTCGAAACCTGCCGAAATGGTGAATCTGACACAATTGAAGATTAGGCATGAGCTCGCTGACGCCGCTGCATTGACAGATGCCCGAGTGTGCCCTAGCCTTGCCGGTTTGCTATATTATCTAACTCAGCCGGCTGGGCCGAAACTGCTTTCCTCGACCTGCAATACCCGAGTTTTTATTCATGTTTGATACGCTCAGCGACCGCCTCGAAGGAGTTTTCAAAAAACTCAAGGGTCAGGGACGCATCACCGAGCGCAATATCGAGGATGCGCTCCGCGAAGTCCGCCTCGCGCTGCTCGAAGCCGACGTCAATATCAAAGTCGTCCGCGATTTTATCGAGCACGTCAAATCCAAGGCGCTCGGCGCCGAAGTGCTGCGCTCGCTCTCGCCCGAGCAGCATCTGATCAAGTTCGTCGCCACCGAGTTGCAGAACGCGATGGGCGGTACGGCGCGCGAGCTCGATCTCAAGGTTAAGCCGCCGGTCAAAATCATGGTGGTGGGCCTGCAGGGCGCGGGCAAAACCACTTCGATTGCCAAGCTCGCGCGATGGCTCAAATCCGAGCGCAAGCGCCATCCGCTTCTGGCCTCCACCGACGTTTATCGCCCGGCCGCGATGGAGCAACTCCGCGTGCTCGGTGCGCAGGCGCAAATTCCGGTCCTCGACAGCAACGAGCAGCAGGATCCAATCGAGATCGCGTCGCGCGCGATGGCCCGCGCCGAGACCGGCGGGCATGACGCGATTCTGATCGATACCGCCGGCCGCCTGCAGATCGACGAAGAGCTGATGGACGAGCTCACGCGCCTGAAGGCGGCGCTCAATCCGCATCACATCCTTTTCGTCGCCGACGCGATGACCGGCCAGGAGGCCGCCAACGTCGCGGCCGGCTTCCACGAGCGGCTGGGAATCTCAGGCGTCATTCTGACCAAGCTCGACTCCGATGCGCGCGGTGGCGCGGCGCTTTCCGTGCGCACGATAACCGGCGCTCCGATTCTGTTCGCGGCGACCAGCGAGAAGCTCGACGGGTTCGAAGTTTTCTACCCGGATCGGCTGACCTCGCGCATCCTCGGGATGGGCGACGTGCTGACGCTGATCGAAAAGGCGCAACAGAACTACGATCAGACCAAGGCCAAGGAGCTCGAGCGCAAGTTCAAGAAGAACGAGTTCACCATCACGGATTTCGCCGAGCAGATTCGCGCGATCAAAAAGATGGGATCGCTCGGTGAGCTGATGGGCATGATACCGGGGCTTAAGAAATTCGCGGGCGCGGCGGATTCCGAAGGCGCCAAGCTCGAGCTCGGGCGCATCGAGGCGATTATCGACTCGATGACGTTGCAGGAGCGCGGCAATCATCTGATTATCAACGGGCGCCGGCGCGCGCGAATCGCCGGCGGCAGCGGGACCTCGGTGCAGGACGTGAATCGTTTTCTCAAACAGTTCGAACAGACGCGCAAAATGATGAAGAAAATCACCCGTATGGGCGCGGGAAAAATGATGATGCGCGGACTAGGGCTCGGCAGCTAGAATATTAACAGGAGAACTGAATGGCACTTGTAATCCGATTGCGCCGCCATGGCGCGCGCAAGAAACCTTTCTACCGCATCGTGGTGGCTGACTCGCGATCGCCCCGTGACGGACGCTTCGTCGCACAGGTCGGAACCTACGATCCGGCGTTCGATCCGCCGCGCGTCACGATCAAAAAGGACTTGGCCGACCAATGGCTCAAGGCTGGCGCCAAGCCGAGCGACACAGTAAGAAAGTTAATTAAACGGGCTGAAACAGCAACGGCCTCCGCCTGATGCGACCCGCTGCAACGGAGCCATCCTATGAAGGAGCTCGTCGTATTTCTCGCGCAACAACTGGTGAACGACGCTAACGCAGTGGACGTTAAGGAGACCCAGGGCGATACCGCCTCGGTACTTGAACTGCGGGTGGCGAAGGAAGATTTAGGACGCGTGATCGGCAAGCAGGGCCGAACCGCAAAGTCGATCCGCACGATCCTGAACGCCGTCGCCTCGCGCACCAACCGCAAGGTTGTTCTCGAAATCGTCGAAGACCGATGATCGCGCGGGCCTCGGCAACACATTTTTACCGTCCCGCTTGACAGCCTCAATGCTGCGTGTCGGCCGCATAAGCGGCGCCCATGGCCTCAAGGGTGCGCTGAGATTTCGGCCCGACAATCCCGATTCCGACATATTGCAACAGGTTAAGCGGATTTTCCTGGAGCGTTCGGGGGAATCACGCGAGTTCCACGTGACCGGAGTGGCGCCGCTCAACGCGACGACCGATCGAATCACGCTCGAGGGCGTCGCGGACATCGACGCGGCCGAATCGCTCAAGGGCGCGGTCGTGATGCTCGCGACAGAGGACGTCCCGCCTGCCAAGCCGGGCGAGTTCTACTATTACGAAGCGATCGGATGCGAGGTTTTTCTCACCGACGGCAGCCGCCTCGGTGCGATCGAAGAAGTTTTCTCCAACGGCGCGCAGGACATCTGGATTGTCCGGGACGGCGAGCGCGAGGTGCTGATTCCGGTTATTGAAAATGTCGTGAAGTCGATGGATCTTCCGGGACGTCGCGTCACCATCGATCCGATTCCCGGCCTGCTCGACTGACCATCCGGCAGCCGGATAGATTTAGACTCGCATCGATGGAGTTTCACGTAATCACATTGTTCCCCGAAATGTTCGAGTCGCCGTTTCGCGGCGGCATGATCGGACGCGCGGTCGAGAATGGACTGATCGCGATCAAGGCGCATCCGTTGCGCGAGCACGGTCTCGGCAACTACCGGCAAGTCGACGACGCTCCGTACGGCGGCGGCAGCGGGATGGTGATGCGGCCGGAGCCAATCGGAGCTGCGATCGACGCAGTCAACGCACAGCATCCCGGTCTTTGGCGCATCCTGATGACGCCTCAGGGCGAAGTGTTCGACAACTCGATGGCGCGCGACCTCGCCAAGCGCGCACCCGGCCTGATGATCGTCGCGGGCCGCTACGAAGGAATCGACGAGCGCGTGCGCTCGCTGGTCGATCAGGAAATCTCTATCGGCGACTACGTGCTGAGCGGCGGTGAGATCCCCGCGATGGCGGTGATCGAGGCGGTGGGCAGGATGATACCCGGCGTGCTCGGCAATCCCGAATCGCTCGACGAGGAATCGTTCGCCGCCGGGATGCTCGAATATCCGCAATACACCCGGCCCGAGGAGTTCCGCGGCATGACGGTGCCCAACATTCTGCTCAGCGGCGACCACGCCAAAATTCGCGCATGGCGCGAGGCCGAAGCAAAAAAGCGCACGGCGCGCCGGCGTCCCGATCTGATCGAACGCCGCAAATTCTGAAAGTGTCCGACCTTTTTGTAGCGCTGATTCATCATCCGGTCGTCAATCGCAACGGAGAAACCGTAACCTCGGCAATCACCAGCCTCGACATCCACGATATCGCGCGCGCGTCGCGAACCTACGACGTGCGCGGAGTGTTCATCGTCCATCCGATTCCCGAGCAGCGGAAATTCGCGGCGAGCATAATCGATCATTGGCGCTTCGACTTCGGCCGCGCCCACGATTCACGCCGTCGCGAAGCGCTCGAACGGGTGCAGATCGTCGTCGAACTCGACGACGCAATCGCTGAGGCATCGCGAATCTCGGGCATCCGCCCGTTAATCGTACACACCTCCGCCCGCACCGAAGGCGGCACCAGCTATACAGATCTGCGCGCGCGCCTCGAAGCACCGGACGCCCCACCAATGATGATCCTGCTAGGCACCGGTTTCGGCATGTCCCCCGAAGTCGCCGAGCGCGCCGACATCATACTCGCGCCAATAATCGGCCCCACCGACTACAACCACCTGTCAGTCCGCTCCGCCGCCGGAATTATTTTAGATCGCCTCCGCGGCAAGTAACCTCAGCGCCGATCACGAGAACTGTGCGCGCAAAGCGCCGGCCGCAGTAGCGTCCATCGAGGTTCTTCGCTACAGCAGCTTTCGCTCAGAATGACACCTAAAGGCGGCTCGCTTTTTTGTGTCATCCTGAGCGCAGCGAAGGATCTCGCGCTTCCGGCGCGTACCGCCTCACCACCAAGGCCCACACTTGGAAGACTAGTGGTCAAGGAGGACGAGCGCCCGCAACTTCTCCACGAAGCGCCGCATATGCGGATCGGACCGCTCGAACGGGATCTCGTCGAATCCAAACCATCGCACGTCATGAAACTCGCCACGATCGAATTCAATCGCTCGAGAGCTGTCGCCTCGCAGCAAATACCAAAGCGACACGTCGGTATGCCCTCCGTCTTTGCCGACCGTCCGCGTCACTGTGATGAACATGGGTTCCGGCCGTATGAACTCCGCCGCGAGGTTCAGTTCCTCCGACAACTCCCTGACCACGGTTGCGGTCGGATCTTCGTCCGGCTCGACATGACCTCCGCTAGGCAGCCACAACCCAGCCAGCTTGTGATCGACCAGCAGCACCTTTCCGCGCTGCTCATCGACGAGGGCGAAATAACTCACCAGATGCATGGGCGGAACATCTGGTTTCTTAGTCCTGAAGATGGGCGCACCCGAACGAATCCATTCGATCGTCGAGTCGCGATGCGCCCGCTCGAGGTCGTCAAGAGGTTCAATAGCGGCGACTATTTCGGTGATCCTGGCGCGCATTTGGTCCACAGCCTGCGAGGATACCGTCCGTGAAATCTGCGAACCACCCATTGAGTGGGCTCGCGCATTTGGATAAATTTACTGGCTCGACTCGAGGTCTTTTCTCCCATGAATACCGTTATCCAGAAGCTCGAAGAGCGGGGCCTGCGCAAGGACCTGCCTGAATTTCGCGTCGGCGACTCGGTTCGCGTTCACGTCAAGGTCGTCGAAGGCGAGAAAGAGCGCATCCAGTCCTTCGAAGGCATCGTGATCAAAATGAACCGCGGCGCCAATCGCGCCACCTTCACCGTGCGCAAGGTTTCGTACGGCGTCGGCGTTGAGCGAATCTTCCCGATGCATTCGCCGCGAATCGACAAGCTGCAAGTGCTGACGCGAAACCGCGTGCGCCGCGCCCGTCTCTACTATCTGCGCGGACTGTCCGGCAAAGCGGCAAGGCTCGACACCGCGACCTGAGCGTCAAGCGCGTCCTCGTTCATCGGTTGTTGGAGGCTGCGGTCTGCTCGACGCGAATTCCGGTCATGCGAACGTCGCCTTCCAGGTAGGCGCCTTCGGATATCGCCAGGTTGCGTGTCTCGATATTTCCGAAAACTTTGGCGCGCGGCCCGAGCACCACGCGATCGCATCCGACCAGGTCTCCGCGCAACTCGCCCATTATCAGTAGTCGCGGCGCGAAGACTTTGCCCTCGATCATTCCTTCTTCGCCGACCACCACCAGATCGACCGAGCGGACCTCGCCGCGGAACCGTCCCTCGATTCTCACCGGCTCGTGAAAGATCAGTTTGCCCGAGACGTTGACGTTGCGGCCGACTGCGACGCGGGTGCGCGCCTCGGCCCACGCCGCGCCTGCGTCCTGCGGTATCTGTGTTGATTCCATGAAACTACGGGGCCGGGAATACGTGGCACGACACGGCGTGTCCACCGCGCCCGGTTTCTAATTTCGGTTCGACGTTTGTACAAACATCTTTCGCATAAGGGCATCTTGGATGGAAGGCACAGCCGGTCGGCGGGTTCATCGGGCTCGGCATCTCACCGGGCAGCTTGATGCGATCGGGCTTGTGCGCGGTGTCGATGGTCGGAATCGCTGAGAGCAGCGCGCGCGTGTAGGGATGCCGCGGGTTCAGATAGATCTCGTCGCGCGATGCGATCTCGACAATCTTGCCGAGGTACATGATCGCGACGCGATTGCTGATGTGCTCGACCACGCGCAAGTCGTGCGCGATGAACAGGTACGTCAGCTTCAGCTTGTCCTGCAGGTCCTGCAGCAGGTTGATTATCTGCGCCTGGATCGAGACGTCGAGCGCCGAGACCGGCTCGTCGAGCACCAGGAAGCGCGGGTTCACCGCGAGCGCCCGCGCGATTCCGATTCGCTGACGCTGCCCGCCGGAAAATTCGTGCGGCAGTCGATCCATCGCGTCGGCGCTCATCCCGACCATCGCGAGCAGCTCGGCGATTCGCCGCTCCTTTTCCACTCCGCGCGCGAGTTTGTGAATCTCGATTCCCTCGCCGACGATCGACCGCACCCGCATCCGCGGATTCAACGACGCGTACGGATCCTGGAACACCAGCTGCATCTGCTGGCGCAGCGTGCGAAGTTCCGCGCGGCCCAGCGTCGAGAGATCGCGGCCGTCGAAATAGACTTTGCCTTCGGTCGGCTCGAGCAGTTTCAGAATCAGTCGCCCCAGCGTCGATTTGCCCGAGCCCGATTCTCCGACCAATCCCAACGTTTCGCCCGGCTGGATCTCCAGGTTGACGCCCGCGACTGCTTTCACCGAAAGCTTTTTCCCGCCGATGATGCTCGTCGATCCCGCCGGAAACTCCTTGCTGAGATTCACGACGCGAACCAGCGGCGCGGTGGACGCGCTCGCGACAGGCGCGATCGGGTTAGGCGCGGATGCAGGCGACATAGTGATTGGGGGCCTTTTGTTCGAGCGGTGGATCGGCTTCGGAGCATTTGGGGATTGCGCGCGGGCATCGCGGATGGAATCGGCAGCCTGACGGCGGACGCAACGAGCTCGGAATCGAGCCGGGGATCGCCTGCAAGCGATGGTGTCGAGTGCCGTCGATGCCCGGAATCGATCCGAGCAAACCGAGCGTGTACGGGTTGAGCGGATTTTGAAACAGATCGGCAGTCGGCGCCTGCTCCATCACGCGCGCCGCGTAGAGAATCGTCACGTCGTCGGCATACTCGGCGACGATTCCGAGATCGTGGGTGACGAGTATCACGGCGAGGCCGAGCCGGACCTGCAGTTCGCGGATCAGGTCGAGAATCTGCGCCTGGATGGTGACGTCGAGCGCGGTGGTCGGCTCGTCGGCAATCAGCAGGCGCGGATTGCACGACAGCGCCATCGCGATCATCACGCGCTGACGCATCCCGCCGGACAACTGATGCGGGTAGTCGTCGATGCGATGCTCGGGGTCGGCAATCCCGACCATCCGGAGCGCCTCGATCGTGCGATTACGGGTCTCGGCGCGATTGGTGTGCTGATGCAGCCGGACCGCCTCGCCAATCTGGCTGCCGATGGTGAAGACGGGATTCAGCGAGGTCATCGGCTCCTGGAAGATCATTGCGATGCGCGCGCCGCGAACGTGGCGCATCTCGGGCTCGCTCAGCTTCAGCAGATCCTGATCCTCGAAAATCACTTCGCCGCCGACGATGCGCGCCGACTCCGGCAGCAGCCGCATGATCGAGAGCATCGACGCCGACTTGCCCGAGCCCGACTCGCCAACGATTCCCAGCAGCTTCCCCGGCTCGACCGAAAAACTAACGCCGTCGACCGCGCGCACCTCTCCCGCGTCGGTAAAAAACGAAGTGCGCAGCGATTTAACTTCGAGCAGAGGCTTCACGTGAGGTTCAGCGTATCATCGCCGCGCCGCAGCCATCCAGACGGATGCGACGTGGGGGAGTGGGGAAGGGGAAATCACTTTATCAAATGTGAAACCCGCGTACCGACGCGCGTCCGGTTCCCCTTCCCGCTCGGGAAGGGGTCAGGGGTTAGGTTCTTCGGCAGGGGTGACCCCTGCACCCAGTGATAAAGTGAAAAGTGAAAAGTGAGAAGCGCGAAATGTTGAGGACAACCGCTTCTGTTCCCCTTTCCCGCAGGAAAGGGGGAACAGAAGCCACACGGTCGCGACCGAGTAAAATCCGCTGGCGATAACTATTGAACCTGGTGGACGATAGAGCTCACGAGGAAAATTGCGAGCGTGTTGGAACCGAATTCCGTCAGATAGAGCAATCGGTGGTCGGGCGATTCGGCCCATTGGCGCGGGAACACACCCGCATCGAAAGTGCCCACCGTCGCCGCGGCGCCGCCGCTTTTCAGCGCCGTTTCGAAATCGAGAATGCTGACCGTGCCGCCGGCCCCGACACACATATCGAATCGGTTCGTATTCGCCACCGCCATCAAACGCTTACTGAAAAAAGGCTGAGCGCCATCGGGTTCGATTCCTACCGGCGTGGTCGACAAGAGCGCATTGGTGGGATCGCTGATGAACTTGCTGGTGTCGAAAGCGAGCAGACTGTCAGAGTCACGCGCGGAAACCCATGCTACCGTATCGTTGTTCGTCAGAATGACCCGCGTCGGGGAGCATCCGGCCGGAATAGTCGCCATTACCTTGCCACTGTGGATATCCACCACCGACAATGTCCCGGGGGGACCGGGATTCATGACCGGGAGACAGCCGTCACTGGCAATCTCGCAAGAGTTCTCGCCCGATAGCGCTTTCTCATTGGTGACGTAGAGACTACGGCCGTTGGCGGAGACCGCGAGTCCGACCGGCGCGCGGTCAACCAGGATTGTGCCGACGATCGGTTTTGGGCCCTTGCCGGAGGCGAAGGCGAGCGCCTGCTTGAAATCGATCGCACTGACGGTATCGGGATCGCTATCCTTCTTGCCGGCAAACTCATTGGCTACGAAGATAATTCCGTTTTCGCCGGTTCTCTTGTCGACCGAAATTGCCACCTCGATCGCACTGGAATCGGTATGTATCGTTCCCATCGCGGCCTTGGAATCGTCGGCAATCGCCTTTCGCACATCGATAAACTGCACTCCGTCGGAAGTTCCGCCGGAAGGACACGATTTGCCTTGCTGGACCGTAACCAGCAGATAGCGCCCACCCTTGCTCATCGCCATGCCATGGGCAGAGCCGCAAGTCGAGATGATGCCTTTGATGGTCGCGGAATTTTTCCTCTGCCGGATTACCTCGACGCCGCCGGTGGTTGTCGTAATGACCATCGAGACAAAGACGTAGCGCCCATCTGCGGTTGTGACCGCCGCGAATGGAGAGCCCGGCAAGGGAATTTGCTGCTGGACCGGATTGATAGTTTGAGCGGACGAAGGATCCGAAATGCCTGGAATCGCCGCGCACAAAATGATGGCGCTCAATACCACGCGGGACCACTTGAATTTATTTGATGATGACATTCCCTCTTTGCGGCGAATTTTCGTTTCTGAGATTCGATCCTGCGATATGTAGCCGTTGGGGCAGTTGCGGCGGTCCCTCTACGGCAGGCAGACCGTCGCGGGCGGAGTTTGCTGGAGGCAGGCGACTATCGGCGTCAGGCCCGGAGCCGCCACTCCGACCAGTTCGGTTACGTTGGCGCCCTCGGAGTTCGGCACCCAGACGTTGCCCGAGCCAGCAGGTCGCGGGCCGTTAATTCTTGGCGGTCGGCCCCTGCTTTAGCAACTCCTGGATCTTGGCGTCGAATTGCTGGTAAGGCATCGCACCGACGATGCGGACCCCGTTGAGGTTGCCATTCTGTACGTGCCCCAAGACGAACGAAGGGGTTCCCGTAATGCCCGCAGCTGTCCCTTCGGCGATGTCTTTGTCGATCACTGCCTTGTACTTGTCCGAATCGACACAGGCCTTGAACTTGGTGACATCGAGCGACGACTTCCCGGCGTCATCGAGTATTTTGTCGGCTTGTAGCTGGCCCGAATTGGCGAATATCGTCTGGCGCATTTCCCAATATTTTCCCTGCTCGGCGGCACACCGACCGGCAACCGCGGCGCGCCGCGCATTCTCGTGGAATTCGAGCGGGAAGTCGCGGCTCACGAATCGGAGCTTGCCGGTGTCGATGTAGTTGGTCTTGATCTGCGCGAACGCGCCGCTCTGAAAGCGCTGGCAGAACGGGCACTGGTAGTCGGTGTATTCGACCAGGACCAGCGGCGCGTTATCGCTGCCGACCGATAATCCGCCAGCGGGAAATGCATAGCTCACTTTGCTGTCTACGGGGCCACCCGGCGCGGGCGCGGTCGGCACCAAGGGGCGCTGCTCGAGGTCTTTGCGAATCGCCTTGAGCTCCTCGATTATTTGCTGCGCCTGCTCCGACGTAATGCTGTCAGCGGCCGCAGGTAGCGCACAAAAAAACAGCGCCACTACCGCAGCGAGTCCAATTACGCGTCGCCAGGTCTCGTTCATCATTGTCCATCCGTTTTGGTTGGTGATTCACTCCGCCGCTCCTCGCGAACCGGCGGAGCCGCCGGGTGACATACACATTTAAGGCGCGGCCTGACCCACCATTACTCCACCTTACACATAGCGACGGGTCGCTGCACTCACGATTGGGAGATAACAGTATTTTGTTTGTCATAACAGCACCCTTTTGCTAAAGCAACTGTCGAAACCTCAAGACGTAGGAATCGAGTCCTAAAACGTCTGCGGCTCGCGCGGGAAGCACGACGGCTTCGCCTCCCCCAAACGCACCAGCCCTCACCTCATCACCTGCAGCAAGTGAGGTAGTGCCTTTTCGGAGGGAGCTATGACTCGCATCGGAATCGTCGTGACTCGCTTGTTCGCGTTCACCTGCCTATTCTTCGCCGCGCTGTTGCTCATCACCGCTTGCACGGCGCTCGCAGAAAGCGACTGCAAGCCCGCGGCTCCGCTGCCGCAATCGAAGTGCAACAAGGATGCGCAATGTTGCACGGGCCTGGTTTGCGGGCCGGCTGGCAGTTCTCAAAATAATGCGACGACCCAATGCCAGCCAGGCTGCCGCATCGACGGCGTGTTCTATGCGAGCGGCGCCGTCAACGCCACACAGTGCCAGAGCTGCCAGCCCGCAGTGAGCACGAAGGCATGGAGTGATCTGGGCAACGGCACGAGCTGTAACGACCACAACGCCTGTACCCAGACCGACACATGCCAAGCTGGAGCGTGCGTCGGCAGCAAACCAATCGTCTGCACCGCCTCCGACCAGTGCCACACCGCCGGGACGTGTAATCCCAGTACGGGCGTGTGCTCGAACCCCGACAAGACCAACGGCACGACCTGTAACGACGGCAACGCCTGCACCCAGACCGACACCTGCCAGAGCGGCACGTGCGCAGGCAGCAACCCGGTCGTCTGCACCGCCTCCGACCAGTGCCACGTCGCGGGAACCTGTAACTCCAGCACGGGGGTGTGCTCGAACCCCAACAAGACCGACGGCACCGCTTGCAACGACAACAACGCCTGCACGAGCAACGACGTGTGCACCGGCGGCAGCTGCGCCGGTACCGCCGTCACCTGTACGGCATCTGACCAGTGCCACGGCGCGGGCACGTGCAATCCGCAGA
Organism: uncultured delta proteobacterium; assembly: GCA_963794325.1. Classification (GTDB taxonomy): domain Bacteria; phylum Desulfobacterota; class Binatia; order Binatales; family Binataceae; genus Binatus. The sequence continues at coordinate 1,734,168 of CAWCDG010000004.1, forward strand.
CCGGGTGCTCGAACCCGCCGCTAGCCAACGGCACAGCATGCAACGACGGCAACGCCTGCACGAGCAACGACGTCTGCACCGGCGGCAGCTGCGCCGGCGCCGCCGTCACCTGTACGGCATCTGACCAGTGCCACGGCGCGGGCACGTGCAATCCGCAGACCGGGTGCTCGAACCCGCCGCTAGCCAACGGCACGGCATGCAACGACAACAACGCCTGCACGAGCAACGACGTGTGCACCGGCGGCAGCTGCGCCGGCACCGCCGTCACCTGTACGGCGTCTGACCAGTGCCACACGGCCGGGACGTGTGACCCCAGCACCGGCGCGTGCTCGAACCCAGTGGCGGCCAGCGGCACGACCTGCGTCAACGCCAACGATTGCGTTTCGGGCACCGCCACCTGCAACGGATCGGGACAGTGTATCGGGGGCACCAATGTCGCAAACGGCACTTCCTGCAATGGCGGTAACCTTTGTTTGACAGGCGGAAAGTGCTCGACGGGAACGTGCAGCGGCGGCACCCCTACGATTTGCTCCGGTCAAGACGCATGCCACACGGCTGCCACTTGTAATCCAGCTGATGGAACCTGTGCTGCCGCCACCCCGATAGCAGATGGCCAGACCTGCAATAGCGTCGCTTGTCAGGTAGGCGGAACATGCACGGCCGGTGCGTGCAGCGGCGATAAGGCGGCGGCAGGGGGCAAGAAGGTCCTTTGTCGCCCGGCTGCAGTTGGGGCAGACGGCACGACCTGTGATGTTCCTGAATATTGCGATGGTACGAATGTAACCTGTCCGGCAGATGGTTACGTACCTGCGGGCACGCTTTGCCGAGCCATTGGGACTAATCCATCTTTTTCTACATACAATCTTTGTGACCAGGCAGAATATTGTACCGGGACGTCGAACGCTTGCCCGGCCGATACCGGCCTCGCGCTTGGTGTAGCGTGCGGAGGCGTGGGCTGCACTTCGACGGGATTTTGCCAAGGACGTTGCGGTGGAGTTAACGGGATTGGTACCATTGCATGCAGCAGCGATAATGATTGCATGGGTCAGCCCGCAACCCGAACCCAATGTCTCCCGAGTACATTTGACCACGGCCTGCTGAAATGTAGCGGCGGATTCAGCGAGCCCAACGGCCATACATGCACCGACAGCAATAGCGACGCTGGGACATGCGCAGATGGTCTTTGCAAAACGAGCTTTTGCAGCTACGACATCATGTGCCCTGATGGATACGTCTGTGACTCAAACCATGGTTGCGTCCTAGCTACTGCTGGTGGTTTGGGCGTCTCATGCACCGGTGACCCCACCGGCGCCACCGTCTCCGGTACCTGCGGCTTTGATCCTGAGATCGGTACGAAAGACGACTGCTGCGCCGGGATGCAGGGAACCGGCCAAGGTGCCGCCGCAGGCCCTAACGTGTCTGGGCGCTGCGAGCAGTGCTGCAATAGCAGTACGTCAGTTAGTAGTGTTGTGAGTTGTGGTACTGACGATGTAACCCAGTGCTGTAACGGCAGATGCGCCGACACCGCCCACGACATCGACAACTGCGGCGGCTGTGCATATACCCCCCCCAGCCTCGGCGGCGGCACCAATTGCAATGAACTCCTCAGTGCTTGCTCCCCGAGTGCGACATGCAACCCGGATAATGGCGGCTGCATTTTGTCGGACGCTTGTGGCAGCACCACGGACGGGGGCCCGAATATTTGCCAAATCCCGACAGTGACGGTTACGAACTCCGCTTGTAGCGAATGCTACGCGACGAGCCTCACCGAGGTCGCAGCACTTGGAGTGACTTTTGGCAGGAATTGTAGCACGGATGCTGATTGCCAGGGCGTTGCTGGGGCGTGCCGATTCTTCACGAGCTTCTGTGATGCAAACAGCGTGTCACCTGGCTTGGGCTGCTCCTCGAGCACTGGTTGCAGGAATGCGACTTTTAGCCAAGGTGCATGCAATGTCAATTTCACGTGCCTAACCACACTCGGGGTTACAACTTCTATCGCACCTGAGTGCACCACTTCGCCTTACACGTCCTGCGGGCTGATTTGTGCTACTGGAACTTTAAGCCAGGGGAACATCGGGACCCAATGTAGCGTAGATTCCGATTGCACCAGTGGACCGGACGGGTACCCCGGAGAGCGGTGTGAACTGACCAGCTGTCCAATTTCCCCTGGCGCGGCGCTGGCCACGTCCGGCGGCCCAGTGGCAGCTCAGTGCTTAATTAATGCCACCTACACCTGCCAGATACCTCTAGGAGGCGATCAATTCCAGCAGTGAGTGACTAATTCAGACAAGCGGTCGTGCATTACCAGGTTGACTCTTACGCGACAAGAACGCGTAAGAGTCAACCTGGTGCTCGCCGCGACGCCGCCATCCAGACGGATGCGACGTGGGGGAGTGGGGAAGGGGAAATCACTTTATCAAATGTGAAACCCGCGGTGGGTTTCACACTTCCTTCGGCAGGGGTGACCCCTGCAACCAGTATCCTACAACCGGTTCCCCTTCCCGCTCGGGAAGGGGTTAGGGGTTAGGTTCTTCGTGCGTGCGCGCGATTCCGAATACCTCGCCCGTTACTTTACGGGAGAGGCGGCCGGCGGGCGCAGCCGCCGGTAGGTGAGGGTTCCGGGCCACATCGCAAGAGCTGGCCTAATGACTTTTTGTGTCATTCTTGAGCGCTTCTGGATAACTCCGCTTTCACCAGCCGAAGCCCTGAGCCCAGCCGAGCGGGGAAGAATCCCGGATTCTTCTTTGCCTCGCTCACTGAAGGGGAGCCGTCGCGACGCGCGTCCGCGTGCGGCGAGTGAGGGACGTTTGCGCGGCGCGATTGTCTCGCGCGTCGCGATCAGATCCCAAGCTAAATACGAACGTTTGACGTGCGAGAAGTAAAATCAAGGCAAGCAGTTGCCTCGTCACAAAATCGCTGAGGTTTCAGTGGCCGAATGTTTCAGAACCGTACATCGCACGCGGGAAGGTTGCTCAGTGTATAATTCTGAACCCTAACGCGCCTATGCCAAAGAAGAGAAATATACGGACGCAACGGCCAGACGATGCGTTTTCGATGGGGCCAATCTCGTTCGCTCGCTTCGGAAAAAATCTTGTCTGGAAGAGCGATTGGCCTGAAGGCGCCTTTAATGAAATGCAAGAGCAGCGAATCCAACACTATCCCAAAACCGTAGAGAAGATTGACAAGCTCATATCTGAGATCACAAGCCTCATCGGCGAGCTGCCGCCTGATAGGCTTCTACATCGAGCTTGGTGGGAAATGACCCATCTGCACAGGAAAGTTGCCAACGAAACCAGCGTCGCGTCAGACGAGAGCGCTTCGGTTCGAATGATCGACTACGTTCAAAGCGTTATCGCTGCTGCGCCGCGAGAGCATAGTCCACGAGAAGAGTTAACAGAAGAAGAGTGGGCAACGCTACGAGAAAAGGTCGACGAGCTTTTCCGAACGGTCTCCTTTGACTATCAATTCTGCCGTACCGCAAAGAACAAAGCCGAAGATCCGAATTTCGACAAAGACTTCGAAGAATTCCGATTGCGGCTGAGATCTACTGGTGCAACGTCAGGGGTAAGAGATATCAGGTCCATGAAACCGCCTACCTGAAGGATATGTTCCTTCCACATTCTGACGTGTTGCAGGAACTATTTGGCATCTCTGGCGAGCAGTTCGTCGATGAGATTACTAAAATCTGGCATGTACTATCGTTTGGCATCAGCGATGCGGCCGAGTCATTCGGTCGATTTCAGGACGATGTAATGGACGCGCTCGACAGGAAGAGGATCGGCTTACCACCGCCGACTGAAGATGAAATGTTAGCCTTGACGTCTGAGGTCGTGAAGGAACACGGATGGGAAGATCGCCAAGATGACGTTTTAGGCCGCTTCTTTGGTATGGATCTTTTCGATCTTCAAAAAACCACAACACTCCCGCGTCGCTTACTGGACGAGTTATCTTGGTCGCCCGGAGAGGAAGTGGAATTCTTTGCAGAAGGTGCGTATAGCGGTTGGCCTCTTCGTGTCTGGCCGATCTTCAAGCGTCCTTTCATCCGATTGGACGGCCGATACTATTGTTTCGATCTCTATAGCCTTCTCGACAATCTTTACCGCGTCATGCAGCGCCTGATCCGAAATCTTAAGCCATCCTATGAGCAAACTTGGAACCGCATTCAGCAGAAAGCATCGGAAGACCTTCCTTTCAAATACTTAGAGACCTTGCTGCCAGGGGCAGATGTATGGAGGCAGGTTTACTATCGCGGTAAAACAGTCACGGGCGCCAGCGAATGGTGCGAGACTGACGGACTCCTCATTTATGATGACCACCTGTTCGTCATCGAGCGAGAGGTGGGGCCTTCACGTACACGCCTCCTGCGATCGATTTTCCTGCCTATGTTGCATCACTTAGGAACCTCGTCTTAAAGCCCGCAACGCAGGGCAAGCGATTCGTTGAGTATTTGAAAAGTGCCGACGCGGTTCCTTTGTTCGACAGAGATCACAAGCAGGTCGGTGAGCTACGCAAGAAGAACTTTCGCCACATCACAATATGCCCGGTAACCCTCGACCCATTCACCGAAATAGCCGCTCAGGTACAACATCTCCGTAAGATTGGTGTCGACGTTGGTTCCGAGCCCATTTGGGTCGTATCTCTAGACGATCTCCGCGTGTACGCGGACATTTTCGAAAATCCCCTGCTTTTCCTGACACTACGTGGAGCAGAGAATGCAAGGTTTCCGGTCGAACGTTATCAGGTCCGACGACGAGCTTGATCATCTGGGCCTCTACCTAAAGCACAACCATTTCACTACCTATGCTCAGGAAATTCACGGTGACTCCGATGCCAGAATCAGGTTCGTCGGATACCGGGCGAGTATCGACAAATTTTTTAGTGAGCGCATGCTTGACCCAACCACACCCTGCCCTTTAAAGCAGGAAATCCCACCACGCATTCTGGAGATTGTCGAGTTCCTATCGCGCAGCAACAAACCGGGCCGCGCGGAAATCGCTGCCTTTCTGCTGGATATTGACGCCGTAAGGCGTACGCCGGTCGCGAGGAACATCGATGAGGAATTGTTGAGGCAGCCCACCACTAAGCGACCGATGCCATTCTCGATGCATGCTGGCGTGAATCTGACAGTCTTCTGCTGGACCAACGCTTGGGCCCAGAGACGAGCTCCCCTTGCGCTTTACCACACGCGGACAGTGTTCCTGATCCACGAAGAGTCGCGTCGCCTTTTGCTTGAACTAAGTTACACAGACTCCGGCGTTCTCAAAGACATCGACTGGAATTGGGTAGACTCAGCCAGCATACCTTCGCATGAGTTGCCAAGCTTGCGCGCCAACGCAGACGGGTTGCGTCGCGAAAGGATCACCAAGGCGAAGGGCGCAAAGGGGAAAATCGAAAGAAACGATCCGTGTCCTTGCGGCAGCGGCAGGAAGTACAAGCGATGCTGCCTGGGGCGATAGCAAGCCAATGAAAGGGATAGAGTTCTCTCGTTGCTCTCTCTGCGCGATATGCATCGCATCAAGCAATCCTGCTTTAGTTGTCCCTCACCCGCGCCGGAGGCGCGGCCTCTCCCCACGAACGGGCGAGGCTAAGAACCCAGGGTCCCTCTGCGGAGCCTGCCCTGAGCGAAGTCGAAGGGGTCGGGATGACACAAGGACTCAGGAGTGGCTGCGCAGGATCCGGATGCGCACCTTGAATCGCGCGCGAAAAAAATCGCGCGCTGAACAAGGTCCCTCTCCTTAAATCCTCTCCCGTCGGGAGAGGGGAAGATAAGAAAAACACATCGCCTGCTCAGTTTCGGTATCAACGCCAAGCCGGAAAACTATTCGTGTTTCGTTCTCCTGAACTTTATGGGGATTAGTAGTTTGTTGACACCATTCCTGCTAATCTGGCGTCGGCGTGACAGGCCGACGACAACCGTTGACATTCGCACCTGCTATATTCGCTGTCTGATCGCCTTGCGTTTTTAAGTGCGGTCTATAACCAAGGACGTTCTCCGCTTCGTCGGAGTTCGTGTTATAAGGTCAGCGTCATGGCAAGATTGCGGTTTCGGTTTGAATTGAGGCGGGACGCCAAGGGCGTCCAATTGCAGAAGCTCGCCAAGATCGCCGAGGAGACGCAACGTTTCTTGCGAATGATGGCGAAGGACGTAGAGAACGACCGGCTTCAGGAAGATTGGGTTGCCGTTAATTTCTTGGACCACTCGATCGGTTACGACTTAGAATTCATCGGTGACGCCGACGAAGACGAAGCACGAATCTTCCGCCGCGCTGTTCTCCATGTTGCAAATTGGACTACGAACGGTCACTCGCGCGAGGGTGTGCAAGGTGTTCGGAAGGAAACGCTTCTCCAATTCGCAAAGATCGCAGAGCCGCTCGAATCTACAGAGAAAATAGATTGGGGGTTTTTTAACGGAACCGATCCCGATCTTCCTACCGACGCTCCCTTGGACTGGCGTTCCTTAACTAAGAGCCAGGCTCTCGCTGTCTCTGAGCGATTGAGCCAAATAATTGAATACCGAGGAATGATTCAGGGAATCATTCACTCTCTGTACAAAGAATCGTCGCCTCCGTACTTCGACGCTAGGCAGTTATCTACTCAAGATATAGTTAAGTGCTTGTATAAACAGGAAGACTACAGACTTGTAGTTAACTTGTTGCAACGGCGGGACGCCGTAGTAATAGTCTCTGGACTCATTAAGGCACGTCGCCTAGATCGCAAAATCACAGAGATTCGTATCGAACGAATGCGTTCCACAGAACCATTGTCCGATGCGGAGTTTGCGAAGTTGCAGGGCGCTGCACCGGAGTTGACAGGACGACTAAGCACTGACGATTTCATTGAGCGCCAGCGCCGTAGAGACAATGGCGACGAATAAACAACAAGCGTACATGGATTCTTGCTGCTTTATCGAATACGTAAAGCACAAGGTGGGCATTCCATTAAGTACCGAGCGCGACAACGAAGCTTGGTATATTGGCCAATTGCTACAAGCATCGGCTGACCGAGACATTGAAATATACACTTCTACGTTAACCGTCGCCGAATGCACTCACGCTGAAGGCGATATAAGTGATGAAGTTCAGGATTGGTTTATTCGGCTTCTAACGTCGGGGAAGCACGTAATATTAGTAGAGCCAGATATTTTCGTCGCAGAACTCGCTAGAGACCTACGATGGAGACATAACATTCGCCTAGGGGGTGCGGATGGCTTGCACGTCGCTTCAGGTATCGATAGGGCTTGCGTCGAATTCTTGACGTTGGAAGGCGAGAAAAAGAATAACGCGATTCTCAGAAACAAGGGTGAGATCGTAAAGCTGGGCATGACTCCTCGGCATCCCTCCGATACAACCTGTCTTAGCGAGGAGTACCGACAACAGGTCGTGCCTGGTGTGCCTCCAGCGCCACGAAAAAGGAAGATGGGAAAGAAGAAGTAAGGCGCTATCTAGCGCTTCTGCTTTTGCGCCTTATCGATTTTTTCTTTCGGGACGTTCACCAGGTGCCGCATCATCCGGTCGAATTCTGACATGTCCGCGTTTTTCAGTGCTTCGCGGAGTTCTTTTGTCTTCGCGCGGATTGACGGGGAATCTGAAGTCGCCTTGGGCACGTCGCCACTTTAGCGAATTCACAGGCACGCGGCTACGGACTAGACGTTTGATATGAGTTCAGCAAACGGATCGTCGTCGTGACGCCGATTGTGCCGATACGTGAACTCCGACAGATAAAGCGGTAAGTAGTCTTTCGATACTTTATGATAGCTGCCCATGATGCCGCGCCGGAGCAACGACCAGAACGATTCAATCGTCTGCGTATGCACACGACCGCGCACGTACTCATCGTTCTTGTGCGTAACGAAATCGTGCTTGAAGCCCATCCGATCCAGATTCCGGTAACGGAAGCTCTCATCAGTCGCGATCAGATCGACCTTACTCGAAACCGTCTTTTTGACGAAATCATCATACGTTCGGAAATCGGCATCTTCGACCATCTGGCAGACTACGTTGCCTTTGCGGGCAATGGCTCCGATGACTTCGGTCTTTCCGACAGGGCCGCGCCGATTGGCGCGTTGGCTCTTGTGCTTGTTGCGCTCCAAGCCGCCAAGGTAAACCTCATCGATCTCGACCACGCCCATCAGTTGTTCCCACTGCGAATCTTTCATCGCGGCGCGCAGTCTCATGCACTGATACCAAGTCGTGTGATAGTTGTTCAGGTGCTTCGAGCCGTACATCATCCGGTGAAGCTGGAGCGCACTGATTCCCTTCTTCGACGTGAGCATCAAGTATCCGATTTTGAACCACGATTTGAGCGGGCGTTTCGTGTTCTCAAAAATCGTGTGCGTGATCACGCTGAACCTGTAGCCGTTCTGCTTGCCGCACGTGAGCACTTCGCCAGTCTCTTTGTTGACCGACTCTTTGCCGCTCTTGCAGACCCAATTGAATGGACGCGCCTTGAGTTCGTAAACCTTTTCGTTCCCGCATCGCGGACAGGTAACCTTGCCATCCGGCCAGCGCATATCCTTGACGTACTGGCGACAAGCTTCTTCGGTCGGGAACCGTTGATCGAAAGCATCTAGCGTTTGCATACTGATCAGAATAGCGGATTAGCGAGTCGGTGTCAACAGCCTACTAATCCCCGATTCGTGTTTCGTTCTCCTGAACTTTATTGCCAAAAACGTTTCACGTGAAACGTTTTTGCACAAAAAGCGAACAAAATCAGGCGCTTGTGAAATCTGAAACCCGGGAATCGCACCAATTTAATGTGACGATCGGTCGGCGCCGATCAACTCGATGTTATCGGCGTCCGAAAACGTTTCACGTGAAACGTTTTGCTCCTGGACGCCGGTTAATCAGGTGGCGTTAGCGGGGTCCAGGCGGTCTCTTAGGTGGTCGCCCAGGAAGTTAAACGACATTACGGCCAGGAAGATGAAGATTCCCGGGATTAAGATCCAGGGGTAGCGGGCCAGGTTTTGGACGTCCTGGGCTTGGGCCAGGAGGTTGCCCCAGCTGGCGGCGGGTTCCTGGATGCCGAGGCCCAACAGCGACAGGGCGCTTTCGCCTAAGATGAAGCCGGGGATTGAGAGGGTGGCGGCGACGATTGCGTAGCCCATCACCGACGGGATGATGTGGCGGGTGATGATGCGCCATCGCGAGGCGCCGAGCGCGCGGGCTGCTTCGACGTACGGCCGCGAGCGCACCGAGGACGCCATCCCGCGGATGATTCGCGCGAAGCCGGCCCAACTGATGAAGCTCATGATCGCGACGATCATGAAAAACGTCGCGACCGCGCCAAGTCCCGACGGAATCACCGCCGCGAGCGCCAGTAAAAAATAGAATGACGGCAGCGACATCTCGATTTCGGACCATCGCATGATCAGGAAATCGACTGTGCCGCCGATGTATCCCGACAGCGCGCCGACCGTGATGCCCAGTGAAAAAGTGATCAGCACGCCGATCAGCCCGACGCACATGCTCACGCGCGAGCCGTAAACGATTCGCGACCAAAGGTCGCGGCCCAAGGCCGTCGCTGCCGAGCATGAAGTACGGCACGCGCTCGCTGTCAGTGGTGAACAGGTGCCAGTGCGAGAACAGGTGGATGTCGAGCCGCTGCGAATTGTCGGCGGCGAAGGTGCGCGCACTGCTGTCCTGCATATGCATCGGATGCGTATAGAAAATACTGCGCGACCATTCGGACGGCGCGCTCAGGTGAAGCGACATCGGCGGACAATCGGGCATCTCGCGATTCTGATACGCGGGATCGTAGCTCGCGAAGAACGGCGACGCAGCGGCGAGCAGGTAGAATACGGCGAGGCAGATTGCGGAAAAGCGCACCGTCCGCGACGCGAGACGCCACTCGCGCGCGATGCTCAATGTTCTCGGCGCGGATACCTCAGCGCCTTGTAGATTTGCCTGCAATGCGGGAACGGCGTTCATATCATTCGGCCGCCACCGACGAAAAATCGACGCGCGGATCGACCGCGACCAGCGCGATGTCGGCGAGCAGGTTGCCGACCAGCAGCAGGATCGTGCCCATCAGCACCGATCCCATGACCAGGTAGATGTCGAGCGAGCGGACCGCGTCGAGCATCAAGAGCCCGAGCCCCTGCAGGTTCATCACGGCCTCGACCAGGGCGGCGCCGCCGAGCAGGTCGCCCAGCGAGTATCCCGCCATCGTGACGAACGGGTTCATCGCGTTGCGCAGCACGTGCTTGTAGATCACGACGCGCTCGGAAAGTCCCTTGGCGCGCGCGGTGCGCACGAATTCGGAATTTTTAATTTCGAGAATCTGCGATCGCATCAGGCGCATCAGTCCGGCGGTTCCCGAAATGCCCAGCACCAACACGGGCAGTATGAGATGGTTGATGCGATCGGCGACCTGGTTCAGCGGAGAGAGCGTCGCATAGTCGGGCGAGTAAGTGCCGCCGATTGGAAACCATCCGGTCTCCAGCGCGAAGTACATCGTGAGGAAGGCGAGAAAGAAACTCGGCACCGACATCCCGAAGAACGCGAGGAAGGACAGAAAGCGATCCCAGATCGAGTTCTGATTCACCGCGACGATAATTCCGATCGGTATCGCGATCAGCCACGATAAAAGCATGCTGCTCGCCGCCAGGATGATCGTGTTGAAGGCGCGCGACGCGATAAGGCCGGTGACGCTCACCCGGTACTGCAGCGAGAAGCCGAAATTGAGATGCAGCACGCCCCACAGCCACTTGAAGTATCGGACCATCAGGGGCTGGTCGAGCCCGAACTGCGCTTCGAGCTGATGAATCACTTCGGGCGTCATAGTCGGGTTGAGCTTGAGATTGGAGACGAAGTCGCCCGGCACCATCGACATCGCAAGAAACGAAATGAAGGTGATCCCGAGAATCAGCGGGATCATATTGAGCAGGCGACGGATCAGGAAGCGGGTCATCGTGTCATCGGGGTGTCGGGCCTGATATTTCGACGTGGGTGATGCGCGGGATGTTCAGTCGGCCTTGAATTCCATCCACTCCGGTTTGTAGAGGCCCCAAACTTTCGGTTGATAGTTTTCGAGAGAGTTTTTCCACGAGGCATAGCGCTGCCCGCGCACAGTTTCGATTATCGGCAGCTGGTCGTGCAGAATTTGCTGGATTTTCCAGTAGTACGGCGCGCGCTTGTTGGGATCCATCTCGGACGCTCCCTGGTCGAGCAGCGTGTCGATCTCGGCTTCCCACGGCGTGGCCGGCGTCGGCTGATTGGGATTCCAGATATGAAGATTGCCCGACGAGCGATAGAAATTCGCGCCATCGTTCGGCTCGACGCCGCCGGTGAATCCCATCAGTATGCAATCCCAATCGAACGATGAATCGAGCTTATCCACCAGCGTGGTGAACTCGAGCGGCCGATAGTTCACCTTGATGCCGAGGCGCTCGAGGTCCTGTTTGAAGATGGTGCACATCTCGTTGCGCTCGGGGTTGCCGGTGTTGGTAGTGAGATCGAATTCGAGGCGATTGCCTTTCGGATCGGTTCGCACGCCGGGTTTGACCAGATGATAACCGGCGCCTTCGAGCATGTCGGCGGCGAGTTTCGGATCGTACTCGTAGTCCTTCAGATTCGGATTGGAGAAAATTTTGTTCTCGGGAGAGATATCCGCGACCGCCGACTCCGCGAGACCATGAAAGACAAGATCGATCATCGATTTCTTATCGACCATGTGCGCCATCGCCTGCAGGAACTTCAGATCGGTAAACCAGGTGAGCTTCGGATTAGTGACTCCGCCTTTTACGAAACGCCGCGGATTGCGATTGAAGCTGAAGAAGAGCGTGCCGGTATCGACGCCCATTTTCTGAATCGAGATGTCGAGTTCGTGATTCTTCGCCTTCTGCTCCAGCGGATAGACCTCCTCAGCTCGTGGACTGTAAACGTCGATTTGTCCGGATAGATAGCGCAGATACTCAGCGTTCGCGTCGGGCACGATTGTGAAGTTCTGCCCGTGCAGGCGCGGCAACTGGCCGCCATGCTCGTCTTTCATCCAGAAGCTGTCGTTGCGCACGTAATTGACCACCTGGCTTTGCGAGTAACGCACCATCTTGTAAATCCCGTTGCCGATAATCTGGCCGGGCGGTGTGTTGATACCCCAGGCGTGGTTGAAATCGCCGGCTTTCCAAACTGGCTCGAGGATATGGGCTGGAAGGACTTGCAGACCCTCCAGCGCAGCGATCAGCGGCGCAAAGGGCTTGGGCAGATGCAGCACTACGGTGTAATCGTCAGGTGCCTCGGCTTCGATTCGCTTTTTGTCGACCAGAAGCACCGGACGCGAGCTGTTCGGCACCTTAGGATCGTAGATAACGTCCAGCGTGAACAATACGTCGTGTGCGGTGAAAGGCTGCCCATCAAACCACTTCACGTCCCGGCGCAGATGAAGCGTGATCGACTTGTTATCGGGCGCGAGGTCCCATTTCTCGGCCAAGCGAGGTTCCGGAAGAGTCGTGACGGGATTGAGTTGGAGCAGCGTTTCGAACAGGTCGCCGGTGAGCTGACCCGAGCTGGCATCGGTGATCAGAATCGGATTGAAGGTGCGCGGATCGCTGCCGATAACGGTGTAGAGGATTTGTTCCTTTTCGTGTTCGTTGCCGGGACGATTCACGCGGCATCCGGAGAAGATCGCGATCGAGAGCAGCGCGATCACGCAGGTGACGGCCGGTAAAATTCGCTCGTGCCGGTTATCAGCTTTTGTTTGGAAACGGGCTGCCATCGTCGAGGCTCAAGTTTATTACATTGGCTCCTGGAGCCGGGGTCAACACGAAAGTCGAATCGGGGATGACGCCATTGACGATCGGCCGGAGATAGCGAAAGGTCACGCGGCTGCCGGCCTCTGGAAAAGTCGCATCGACGACGTACGGGAAGGTCACTCCGCCGATATCATGATAGTCGCTGTACCGCACTTCGTAACTGACGCGGCCGTCGGCGCCCGTCTCGCGCACCATCGCGAGATTGCCGTCGGTGAATCCAAGCTCGCGAGTTCCCGCCGAGCTGTTGCCGTACGTCGCGATAATCATATCGCCGTCTTTCGATACCAGATCCGGAGGTGTGCTTAGCGGGAAATCAGGCGGCGCGAGGCCCATCAGCAGGCCGACGGCGTCAGTGGGCGCCATCGGGATTCGCACATATTTGTAGAGCGTGTCGGCGTTCGCCTGCCCGCGCATGAAGCGATTCTGCGCGGGCTCGAAGATGGCGAGGTCCGTGCCCTGCGCTGCGAGCAACAATGCGACGCCGAACGGCGACATCGCCTCGACGCGGAGATTACCCGGCCGCTTGGCGACGATTTCCTCTTTCGCCTTCACATGCTGAGTGCCCGCCGTATATTCCATCACGGCAGGACTCTGCACGCACGCGAGTTTTCGGTCGCGATCTACCAGCGCCGCCGTCATTTTCCCGGCCTGGTATTTGTCCTCGGTCCAGCCCGGGATTGGCGTCGCGTCATCCGGAACGGCGGGAGTGTGAATGATGATGCAGGCGGACGTTCCAACCATCGCCAGCAGCAGCATGGATGCGACCGCCAGCGAGATTGTTTTTCGGCGCCGGGCGCGTTCAGTGGCCCGCGCTGGCGGCATTCTGCAGAACCTGAATCTTGTCCTTGAGTCGAGCGACCTGGTCGGTCTCCTGCGCCTTCTTGAGCGCGTCGGTGTACTCGTGGCCCGCTTCCTTGGTTTTGCCCAGCTTCCGATAGGCGTCGCCAAGATGCTCGGTAATCGTCGGATCGCTGCCGGTCAGGTTGACCGCTCGCTCCAACTGCTCGACTGCTTTTTTGTAATCGCCCTTCTGATAGTAAACCCATCCGAGGCTGTCGACGTAAAATCCGTCTTCGGGTTCGATATCGAGCGCGCGCTTGATGAGCTTTTCGGCCTCGACCAGATTTACGCCCTGCTCGGCGTAACTGTAGCCGAGGTAGTTCAGCGCCTGCGCGTTGGCGGGATTCAGCTCGATGGCCTTCTTCATCTCGGCCATGCCCTCATCGCGCTGCTTGTTCTGATCGAGCGCGGCGCCGAGCGTGAAGTGGAACTTGTCACTCTTGGGATCGGCCGCGACCATCTTGCGCGCGAGCTCGATCGCCGCCGGGTAATCTTTCTTTTCCTGATAAACGCCGACCATGAAGCCGATGATTTCCGGATCGTTGGGCTTCTTGGCGAGCGCGTCCTTCAACGCTCCCAGCGCCTCATCGTATTTGTTCTGCTTGTCGTACAGGTACGCGAGCTGGAGGCGCGACTCGATGTAGTGCTCGTTGTCGGTGGGAATCTTGTTGAACTCGGCGATCGCCTTGTCGCTCTCGGACAGCTCCGTGTATACGGTGCCGAGGTAGTAGTGGACTCGATAATTCTTCGGCTCTGATCCGAGCACGAGGTTGAACTCGGTCGCGGCGTCGTCGAAATTTCCCTGCTCGACGTACAGCAGGCCAATCTTGGTGCGGGTGTCGGCGGGATTGGTCTCGACCTGCTCGGCGCGCTTCAGCTCGTCGAGCGCTTCGTTGTATTTCTTCTGGCCGACGAGGATTTCGGCCTTGCGCTTGCGGACCAGCTCGTTGTTCGGATTGATTTGAGTGATCTTGTTGTAATAGACCAGCGCATCCTGCGGGCGTTCCTGCCGTTCGCGAAGCAGCGCAAAATCAAGCAGCACCAGCTCCGACTGCGGATTGAGGTCGAGCGCTTTCTGATACTCTTTTTCGGCGCCAGCGTAATCCTTCGACGCCACCATCACCTTGCCGGCGTAGTAGTAGCCAAGGAATGACGTGGGATCGAGCTTGATCAGCTCTTCGAAGGTCTTCTCGGCTTCGGGGTAGTCGCCGCGCTTGGCGTATAGAGTTCCGAGATAGAGGTAGGCTTCCTGATTCTTGGGATTGAGGCGCAGCACCTCGCGGTAATCTTTTTCCGCCGTCGTATCGTCGCCGAGCGCCGAACTGATTCCCGCGCCGAGCAGACGCGCGTCGGCCGAGTCGGGATTGATCGCGAGCGCCTGGTTTACCTGCTCGAGGGCCTCCTTCAGCCGTCCGTCGCGGACGTAGAGCTTGGCGAGCTGGACCTTCAGCGCGGCGTTGCCGGGATCGTACTGGACCGCCTCGGCGTAGTCCTTCATCGCTTCTTCGCGGTCGCCGTCATTGGTGGCGACCTCGGCCCGCAGGAACGCGCTCATCGCGCGCGCATCCGATGGCACGTCGACCGCCGGCGCTCCGCCGAAGGGATTGTCGCCGCCGACGCTGGCGCTGCGGAGCAGTTCAGGCTTGGTACGAGTGACCGAGGTGCAGCCGATAAACGCTAAGGATACGACGCCTAGCGCGATGGCCGCGCGTGTTCTGAAACATATCATCGCTAAAAAAGATTCCCGGGAGAGCTTCTCAATTGACGCTCGTACCAACACTACTATAACGATCGTGAGCGCAAAGGTGTACCGCATCCTCGAAACCGATCGGGACCGATGCGCTCTTAAATACACTACAAGATTTCCGCCACCGGATGCGACCGCGCAAGCCTCTTTTGATTTTCCCGATGCTTGCCACCGCCCATCGCCTCGGCTAGGCAGGAGCCGGAGCCGCCTCTCAATTGCCGCATCTCACTACCGAAAATCCGCAACCAGCCGCCGTGCCGAGCGCGCCGGCGATCACTCTGCGTACTCCGCGCAAGCTCGGCCTGATCCCGCTGGCGTGCGTGATGTACCTGGTGGTGAGCGGGGGCGCGTACGGCCTCGAAGATGCGGTCAAGATGGCGGGTCCGCGCCTGACGCTCCTGCTATGCCTGGTCGTGCCGCTGACGCTCAGCATCCCGACCGCCCTGATGGCGGCTGAGCTGACGGCGCTGATGCCGGTCGAGGGCGGCTTCTACTTTTGGGTCAAGGAAGCGATTGGCCCGTTCGCGGGCTTCGCCGAGGCGTACCTGACAATTTTATACACCGCCTTCGACATGGCGATTTATCCGGTACTGTTTGCCAGCTATCTTTCGTTCATTGTGCCACTCGGCCCGATTGGGCAAATCGCGATCGGAGTGGCGCTGGTCTGGGCGGCGGGCGGACTGAATTTTCTCGGGGTCAGGCCGGTCGGGATGGCGTCGGTAATACTCGCCGCAATTCTCGTCTCGCCGTTCGCGATCCTGGTGATCGCCGGCCTCCCGCGGCTGGTTCATTTCACGATGCCGACGCCGCCGCTGTTCGGCACAGACCCGTGGGGTGCGCTCGCGGCCGGACTGACAGTCGTCATCTGGAATTTCAGCGGATGGGAAAATCTGAGCGTGGTGTCCGCGGAAATCGAAAATCCGCGGCGCAACTACCTGCGCGCGATTATGATCGCGATGCCGATAATCGTCGCCGGTTACGTTCTCCCGCTCGCGGTTTCCGTCTCGGGCGCGACCACCGCCGCCGATTGGGGCACCGGCTACTTCTCGCAAATCGGCAAACTGATCGGCGGTCCCGCACTCGGCGGCGCGCTGGCGATAGGCGGCGCCGTGATGTCATTCGCAGTGTTCGAAGCCGCGATGCTGTGGGTGTCGCGCATGCCGTTCGTCCTCGCGCGCGAGCGCTACCTGTCACCGCCGCTGGCACAACTGTGGTCCACGACTGCAACGCCGGGCAAATCGATCCTGCTCTGCTGCATCGTGTTCACGCTGCTGGTGCCAGTGGGATTCGTCGCGCTGGTAGTGCTCGACGTCTTCTTCTACATGGCAGCGCTGGCATTGGAGTTGTTCGCACTATTGAGACTGCGCAAACTGATGCCTCATCGCACCGGCATGTTCACAATCGGCGGCGGCCGGGTCGGCCTCGCGATAGTCGTAACGCTCCCGATTCTAACGTGGGCCGCAACCTTCGGCTTGGCAATCTCAGCCGGCGTCGCAAAAAGAGATTTCATACTGGCGATCGCCCTCGGCGCCCTGGTCTGGCCCGCGTACCGGTTTTGTCAGCGCCACTATGGCGGCCCGCCCGCAATCGATCCCGCACCCACGAGCATCAGTTGAAGCTTTTCACCCCTGATGACATAGAGACTATGCACGCGCCGCAGCACCCTCACCTACCGGCCGCGATGCGGCCGGCCTCCTCTCCCGTAAAGCTCCCCTCACCCGCGCCAAGGGCGCGACCTCTCCCGCAACTCAGCGGGAGAGGCGAATAAGATGTCGCGTGGAACGCAACATCCTAACTGGGGCGAGGTATTTCGGAGCGTCACTTGCGCGCGGTCAGGCGGTACACGGCGAGTGCTTCGTTCTCCGAGACCGGCTCAATCGCGAACTTTCCTTGCAGAGCATCGAGCTCGCCCTTTAACACATCGGCGTATTGCTGTGACTCGGGCGGCGCGATCAGGAGAAAGACCGGCGTCTTCGCATCAATCGCCGATGCGAGCGAATCCGCCACCGCCGCAGACATCTGATCGCCATCAAAGACGACCGGGGGCACCGGACCGGTCCATCCATTCGCACGCTTCTCGTACAGGCGATGCAGATGGTAGTCGGTGAACCGTTCGCCCGGATCGAGCGAGTTCAATCCCACGAATCGGCGACTCCCCGCGGGCAGATACAATTCGAGAAACTGCAGCGAGATGTTGCTGACGACGGTCGCGTCGGGAGGCATCGTCGAATCCATATCTTCCAGCGTCGAAACCATCACGGAATTGACAATGGAAGGCTGCACGGACAATCTCGCCATCACCTCCGACGCCAGCGACACGACCATCAGCACGTCGAGCACGATCACCGCAGCCGCGGTCGCGATCTGACTCGCGCTCAGGGTTTTATTGCGCAGCACGTTGCGCATCCAGCGATTCGCCTGCGCCGCTCCCGCACCGGCCGCGATGAACAGTACGAAGGCCGCTGGAAGAATGAACGCCACGTCGGTGAATAAATAGAAACAATAGAGCCCGGTCAGCGCTGCCAGATATCCGATCCCGAACCACAACAATCGGCGAGCCGCAGTTCTTTCAGGAGCGCGAAGGATCGCGACGAATCCGACAATCGCGAACGCCGCCGCCGCGAACGGGTAGAGGAAGTAGCGCGCATCACCGCGATCACCGAGCATCCCGTCGAGCCCGAGCAGCGTGGTGGCGTACACGATCAAATTGCCATGCGGATTTCGCGGCAGCGTAGGACCAAACAGGTACGCGATGCTGAACGTCTTCCCGCCCGCGCCATAGACTTCAGGCACCCACCACGAGTATCCACTCGCGAACGCGCTTCCGAGATTGAGCTCATTCTGATGCAACTGCCACGCGACCGGAATCGAGAAACCAATTGCAATCGCGATTCCCGCTTTGAGCAGGCTGGAGAGATCTTGACGCTCCAACGGCACCATCAAAACGCACACCGCGAGACCGACGAGGATGGTGGCGTTGGTGGGGCGGATTATCGTCGAGAACCCGGCCAAGATACCGAATATCAACCATGCGCACACTCGCATCCAGCTCGGCAGCCGGCTCACGTAGCCCGACGTCGCAACCATCATCATCACCGCAGCGCAAATCGTCACGAACAACGTGGGCACGTCGCTCATCACCAGCGACGAATAGGTGATGAACACCGGGGAGAGCGTGAGCAGCAGCGCCGCAATCGTCGCCGCTAGCCCCCGGAACAGGCCGCGCGTCAGCATGAAAACGCCGAGCACCGAGAGCATCCCGAGAACCATCGAAGTGTAAGGCCGGAAATCCGCGCCATTCAATCGGTAGAAAAATTCCAGAATCAGCGGGTAGCCGCCGGTATAGCGCGACGGGTAAGTATATCCACCGAAATGCAGCACCGCACCGCGACCCTTCGCCAGGTTCACCGCCGACGCGGCGTACTCGAGCCCGTCCGGCCACGGCATCAGCTCCAACCCCCGCCGCCAGCCGGCAAACAAAGTCGTCAGGGCCATCAGCAACATGATTGCCAAGAGGACTGCGAAGCTCAGAAAGTCGCGGCGGGATATCGCCAGACCGGACGCGGCGGACGGCTCCGATGACTTCGCGCGACTCATCGCGAGACGACTCCGCGCGCGTCGGCGCGTGGCTCATCGTCGTACTGCTCATCCCGCGCGTCGCGCGGATGCTCTACCCAACAATATGGGTCGAGGACGATTTCTACCTCGAGAGCGCGTGGCTGGTGAGCGTTGGGATGCGCCCGTACCTGGATTTCGTTCAACCGCATATGCCGCTGCTCGAATGGATCGCGGCAGGTTACCTCAAGTTGTTCGGCGCAAGCTATCTGTCGATCGAAATCCTGAACGAGGCCGCGATCTTCGCAACCAGCCTGCTGACCTACGCGCTCGCGCGCCGAGTCGCCGGCCGTCCGACCGCGATCGCCGCGTCGATTCTGTACGCCTACAGCTCGCTGGTCTTTCGCTACCACGCGTACGAGCGCGAGAGCTTCGTCGCGCCGCTGCTTGTCCTCGCCGCGATCGTCACGCTCGACGATACGATGCCCGCGATACGCCAGGCCGTTTTGGTTGCTCTCATTTTCTTCGTCGCGTGCGCAATCAAGCTGACCGCCGGGATTGCGTTCCCGGTGATGCTGATTTTCATCGCATACCCACAGGCTAAAGCCCGTGCCACTGGCGCGATCGTATCGGGCTTAGTCTTCACCCTCGCGCTCGGCGCATTCAGCGCGATCCTCTATTCGCTCTACGGCAACGAGTTCATCTTTCAGACTTTCGCGTTTCACTTCCTGAAAGGGCGCGACCTTGCGCTCGACACCGCACTTTTCCCGCGCATGATTCTCGACGTGCTGGTACCGATGTTCATCCTCGGATGCTGGCACGTCTTCGCCGATCGCATTTTCAATCGCGGGACGATTCTGGTGATCGCGATCGTCGCCGCCGAGTACGCGTTTTACGGCGTGCTGAGTCCGACCGCATGGGCCCACAACTATCTCGAGGTGCTGCCATTCATCGCAATCGTCGCGGGAATCGGCGCATCGGCTCTCGCACACGCGGCCGCGATATCGCCACGACGATGGCAGTCGATTGTAGGCGGTGCGGCGTTGATCCTGATTTCTCTCATCTGGATCGCGCCGATTATCAACGAGAACTGGCTGCATGGCAGCGTCTATGGATTCGGCTTCGTGCCGCGCGCCGAAATCTCCAAGGTCGCGGACGCGTTGCGCGCCGCCAGCAAACCGGACGACGACGTGATCGCGCCGTCGTTCCTGTGCTTCGAAGCCAACCGCCGCGAATTGATCCGCTATCCCGAAACCTACGGCGTCTATCGCGAAGCAGAAGTGGAATACGATCGCGACGGTTTCTTCGCCGCCCGCCGCCACATGGGCGCCGCCGATTTCTTCCAGCTGATCTCGGACACGCGTCACTTCTGGACCGATCAGATGCGCGCCGCAATCGTCGGCGGGAAAGTCTCAGCGGTCATCAGCGACTCACCGATCCAACTGTTCCCGCTGGTGCTGGTCCCCGAAGATTTCCTGACAAGCAACGGCTTCCGCCCGATGCTGATTACCGATCACTTCACGCTGTGGACCCGAACCCCCGCGCCGCCGGCGACGCCAAATCAGTAGGGAGAGGAACGTAATTGAATGTGAAACCCTCCGCGGGTTTCACGCTTCCGCGGCAGGGGTGACCCCTGCACCCGGTGCTAATCGCGAAATGTTGAGGACAACCTTTCGCTCTGAGGTTCCTGATATTAGTGGCACAGGCTTTAGCCTGTGATTTTCTGGTCCATGCAGATCAGGAAAGAATCACAGGCTAAAGCCTGTGCCACTATTTCGAATGCCAGGTCGCGCCGCCGTCGGAAGTCGCGAAACTCTTTCCGCGCTCCGTTGTGATAGTTGCGTCCTTCGCGCTGCTCGCCAACACCCGCGTAAGATTGTCGCTGATGGGCGCTGTGATGCGCACCCAATGATCGCCACCGTCTGTCGTGCGGATGATCGTCCCGCTAAGACCCACGACCCAACACACAGTCGCCGACGGCGCCGATCCCGCAACGAGATCATTGCTCACACCGCTCTGCTGCAGCCTCAACCCGGAATTGCTCGCGTCGCGTCGCCGCACGAATCCATTCTTACCCACGATCCACGTGACAGATCGGTCGGGCGACATGATCGTGACGAGCACTTCACCACCGATCGCTCCACCCGCGCCAGCGCCAGCCGGGGCCGCCTGCGCGACCATCGCGCGTGGGCCTGGAACCTGCGCGCTCTCCATTCGATGGAGACGCGCGCCGCCGCTCATCGCTTCCGCGCGAGGCGCCAGCTGCGTCTTCGCTTCATTCATCGCGAGCTCGTTCGAGGCTGGCGGCGCAGATGCGGGAGCGGGCGCGGCAGGTGCGGACGCTGATTCGGCGGCTGGCGATGCGGGCGCAGGTGCGGGCGCCCTTTCCGCAAGTTCGACGGCCGGAGCTTCATGCTTCGCCATCGCGACGAGCTGATCGCTTTGCGGCTGCTCATTCACGGACTGCCGTATCGCGACGAAAACGAGCAGCGCAGCGACGGCAGCGAGCGCGGGAATCGCGATTCGCCATCTTCGATACCACGGGACTTCAGATGCCGACTCCAAGCTGCGCGCACTCTCGCCGGCGCGAGCGATATCGGCCAACAGCAGCTGGCATCGCATGCAATCGGCGAAGTGCGTTTCCAGACGATCGCGTTCCGCCGCCGCCAATGACCGATCGCTGTACGCTGCGAGCGATTCCGCGTCGGCGCATTCGGGCGTAGCCGGACCGGCTTGCGCGCGCATCGCACGGCGCAGAATCGGGTCGAGCTGATCGTTATTTCGATTGGCCGGCGTCACGTCGTCACTATCCTTCTACACTTTGAACGTGCGGCCGCCCGAAAATTGCACTGTGATTGTTGCCTCATTTGGGGTCCGGGAGCGCGCGCGACAGATCGATCTGCAAATCGCCCGCAGCCCAATCATAACACAGCAGGATCTGCTCGCGGCTGAGCTGGTTGCCCTCGCGCAGCGCGCGCTCGATCTCGCGTTTGAGTCCATCGCGCGTGCGTGCCAACCGGCGCGACACCGTGGATTCATGCTCGTCCATCACGCGGCCAATCTCCTTGAGCGACAGGTCGTGCCGGTAGTAGTACGCCATCCGCATCCGGTCCCGCGGCGCGAGCGACTTGAGCGCATTGTCGAGCGCTTCGCCCAGCATCGCGACGTAGCGGGCGCGCTCACCGGATTCCTCGCCATGGTCGTCGCTCGATGCAGCAGCCTGATCGGCGTGATCGTCCAGCGGCGCGATACGGCTCTGAGAGCGGATGTAATCGACGTGGCGCTGCGCCAGCACCGCTCGCATCCAGGTGAGAAGAGAGCTGCGGCCGTGAAAGTAGCTGAGGATCGAGCGGCGGCGACCGTCGCGAACTTCCATCCCGTACATCTCGGCCCACAAAGAATCCGCGAGATCGCGGCCGCGGGCCTCATCGCCGGCAATCGCGCGCGCCGCGGCATAGAGCTGCGGCCTGAAACCCGTGATGAAATGCTCCCACGGCGCGGATTCGCCGTGCTGACACGCGAGCGCGAGGCTCAGGTCTTCGGCGTGGATAGCGTCGATGAACGAATCGATGCCGGCCTCGAGCACGCCGGTCGCGCACGCGCCGCGATAGGCCGTATCGCGGAGCGACTCGTCGCTGACACCCCATCGAGCGCCGCCCGCGCGTTTGCAAAGCCGCTCCAGTGCGCGAGCATGTCGCGCGACGAACTCTGGCGGCGCTTCGCTCACGTTGGTCGCCGACTTACCACGCGATCGAGGATAGACAAGAGGACGCGCATTCGGAATCGTGCGCGCAAAGAATCTGCGTGCGGCTTCGACGAGCCGTTCTTAAAGGAGAACAGTACGGGAACCCAGTCCGCGCGTATCGCGCGTCTGAGTCTAGCGGTCCGCCCCCGCGGATTAGCCGGCGGTGGTGGAGAGGTAACTCGCCAGCATCAGGGCCCCGACCGTCAATGCGGAACCCATGACCACGAATACCGCCATACGCGCCATGCTGCTCATCGCAGATTCTCCTGGCGAAAAGCCCCCTGAAAGGCTGGCTTTCCGCAACTTCGGACATTACCACGCCTTATCTGACAAATCAGTTAGCGCGATGCTCCACAGTCGTCAAGAGGGGCGATAGCGGGGTGCAAATTCAGTCAAACGTCGCTGAATTTGCTTGTTGCTTCGGGATAGGAGAGAACTCGGAACGATGAAGATGATGCGCAGATGGGTTGGACTGATCGGGGCCGGGGTGCTCGCGATGCTCTTGTTAGCGGCGTACGCGCAAGCGGCGGATGACGACTCGGCAGCGGTGCAGAATCAGATTCGTATCGCGCTCGAGAAGTGGAAACTCGATTTCAACGCCCGCGACGCGTCGCAAGTCTGCGCGCTATTCGCTCCGGACTTAATTTCCAATTTTCGCGGCGAGCCCGAAGACACCTACAACTCTCTATGCGCCAATATGCAGGCCGCGCTGACTGACCCGGCCAAGACTTATCACTACGAGCTGGAAATCAAGGAGATCCTGGTCTCGGGCGACCTCGCCGTCGTAAGGCTGGTGTGGACGCTCCACGTGCACCCAAAAGACAACACCGCATCTGGAACGACGACTCGCGAGCCCGGCATGGACATCTTCCGGCGCCAGCCCGACGGCAGTTGGAAGATATCGAGATATATGGCGTATGAGTCGCCGGGTCCGACGTAGAGAGAGGAACTGATTGTATGTGAAACCCTCCGCGGGTTTCACGCTTCCGCGGCAGGGGTAACCCCTGCACCTTGGAATTAAGAAAGATGCGGGGCTTCGCCCCTGTTAGAAGGGGCTAAGGGGAAGTGTCGGGCGCCGAGCGATCCTTTGTGATCGCTCGGCGCCTTTATCTTTGTGGCTAGTGCTTCTGATCGTAGTGGCGCTCGGAGGCCATATAGCGGTATGGGTGCGACTTCCAGTCGTGGCGCGCTATTGGATGATTCTCGAGGTACTCGTGCAGTCCCGGGTGACTGTCGAGGTAGCCATGATTGTCGACGAGTGCCGGGTCCTTCTCGAGCTGCCGCGACACCTCGGGATGCGAGTCCATGTAGCGATCAGTGGTTGCCAGCGGATGTCCGCCGTTCCATTCGCGATGGTCGTGACGCCATTCGTCGCTCATGAAGCGGTACGGATGCTGCTGCAGGTCGCGTCTTACTTCCGGATGCGCCGACATGTAGGCGTCGAGACCCGGATGAGTCGCGAGGAATTGCGGGTTATCCGCCAGCGAAGGATTGGCTCCCAATTGATGCGCGACTTCGGGATGCTCGTCGAGGTAGCGGTTGTCGAAGTGGCCGACCGGGCCGGCGAAGGCGGTCGCGCTAATCGCGCCGGCGAAGGCTATCGCCGCTAAAATTGTGATGGATTTTTTCATGATTGATCTCCTGTTCTAGCAACGCGCGTTTTGCGCTGTTGTTGGTTGCTGCGATGAGAGTGAGACGGGGTGTATCGCGGATTCGTTTACATCGCGTCGGTGGAATTTTGATCGGAGCGTGTAAACGAACATTAAGGTTGTTTCGTCAAATGGGTCGGGAATTTGTAATATCGGTCGCGGGCCGATTTGTTTCAGTTTTGACGCGTCCCGGGACTGATTACGGTGGAGCTTTCCGATGAGGACCTGTGCAGGAGAATCGCCGAGCGCGATGCGGACGCATTCGAGCTCATGGTCGACCGCCATCAGGCGCGTGCGTACCGGCTCGCGGCGTCAATCCTCGGCAACGAGGCCGACGCGCGCGACGTCTCGCAGGACGCGTTCATTCGCTTGTACGAGTCGGCGGCGCAGTTCGATAGGCGATCGCGCTTTTCGACCTGGTTCTACCGGATCCTGGTCAATTTGTGCATCGACCATCAGCGCAAGAATCGATGGTGGAAGCGGCTGTCGCCGCTTGCGACTCCCGGAATCGACGACCCCGACGAACGCGCTTTCGATCCGCCGTCGAGCGAGGCCGGTCCCGAAGAAGACGTGATGTTGAAACAATCGATAAGCCGGCTTCGTCCGGCGCTCGCGAAGCTGTCGCCGCAACAGCGTGCCGCCGTCTTGCTGCAGACGCAGGAGGGGCTCTCCAGCCGCGAGATTGGCGAGGTGCTCAAGTGCTCGGAAGCGACCGCGCGCGTGCATGTGCATCGCGGGATCGCGCAGCTGCGCAAATTGATTTCGAACGACTGACCACGATGGCTACTACTCATCCAGAGACCGAACTAATCCCGTATCTGCGCAATGAGTTGAGCGCGGATGAACGCGAGCGGGTCGGGGCGCATCTGGCGCGATGTGCGCAGTGTCGCGAGTCGGCCGAGGCGTCGTCGGCGATGCTGTCGAATCTCGCGCGTGTGGTCGATGACGTCAGTGAGCCGGATTGGGCGGCGTACCGCGGCGAGCTAAGACGCAAGCTGCGCGCGAGCCAGTCACCGAGCGCAAGCGTTCGCGGCCGGTGGCGATGGCGGCGAGAGGACCTTCGATTGCCGGTCTTCGGCTGGCCGTCGATGGCGATGGGCGCGGCGGCGGTCGCCGTGCTCGCGATCGCAATCGTGATGCATCGTGGGGCAGGAAGTTCGCAAGCACCCGGCGTCGATCAGCTCGAACTGCAACAGGAGCTGAGCAGCACGGATGTCGGCCTGCTGGCGAATTATCACGTCGTCGAGCATCTCGATTTGCTCGAGAACTACGACGTGATCGAGCATCTGGATGAGCTGGGGCCCGGGAATCGCCAGAACAATGAAACGCCTTCGTAAAGTGGCAGCGACGACGCTCGTGGCGGTCATACTGGTGGTTTTCGAAAATGGGAGGATTTCGGCGCAGGAGGCGCCGCCGGATTTGAAAATGCTGATGAACCTCGACCTCTTCGAACCACGCCATGGTGGCATCGCAAGGCACGCCGGGGGCGGGCGCATCAGGCGACGACTCGATGCTCGATCAAATTCGCACGCTCGACGCTATGGGATACCTGGGAAATCACGACGACGTGGACGCAGAAGATCTGCCCGCTCCAAGAGCGGCTAGCGTGCCGCCCGGTGCGGAAGATGTCGCACCCCCCAAGCCGGCTCCGCGAATGCCGTCGAGCCATCCGAGCAACGACGTCGAGGGGCCGCAAGAATGACGCGAGGCAGGCATATCGCGAGTGCGTTGATCGTCGCGGCGTTGATCCTGTTCGGAATTGCGCCGGCGACTTCCGCCCATGCGCAATCGTCACCGCCGGCGGGATCGTCGATGCCCGCGAGCGACGCCGAGCGCGCGCTCGCCGCGCAGCATCCGAAGGAGTGGGCAAACCTGACGCCCGATCAGCGTGAGCGCGTGCTCGAGAATTACCGGCGATGGCAATCGATGCGCCCCGAAGATCGGCAGCGCGTCCAGCAGAACTTTCAGACGTTCCGCAATCTGCCGCCTGAAGAGCGCAAGCGAGTGCTCGAAGGATTGCGGAGGTGGCGCCAGCTTCCGCAGGCACGTCGCGATGAATTGCAGCACGACTATGCGCGCTGGCGCGGTCTGCCGCCGGATCAGCGCGACCGGATGATGAAGCGATATCAGCAATTCGAACAACTGCCGCCGGCGCAGCGCCAACGAATGATGGCCAACTGGCATCGATGGCAACAGATGACCCCCGAGCAGCGCCGCGAAGCACGTCGCCGCCTGGGATTGTGGCGCCGACATCCGCAGCAGCCGTAGCGGGGATGGGAAGGGGAAATCACTTGATTAAATGTGAAACCCTCCGCGGGTTTCATTTTTCACTGCTTCCGCGGCAGGGGTGACCCCTGCACCCAGTGATAATCGCAAAACGGCGAGGACGCCATTTTCCTCTCAAGTTCTTTTCTTGGGTCATTCTAGTGTCGCGTCCCACAAATATCTTTAAAAGTGATCTGGATCGTTCTGGACGGCCACCCAGGAGGCTTTCAAGTCTCGGCCATCCTTTCTGTTCCCCCTTTCCCACGGGAAAGGGGGTGAAGGGGATAGGACGGGTGGAATAGTTGCCTCATATCCGGTTCCCCTTCCCTCGAGGGAAGGGGTTAGGGGTTAGGTTTTTTACATCGACTGCCATGCGTGCACATTCACTTTTTGTGTCACGACTTTTTCCCTGCGCCAGCTGTAAACGATCCTTTCGCCCGCTGCGTCTTACATTCGATTCGCAAATTCATTAATCCGATTGCTCTGCAATCGACGTACAGGCAGGAGGAGTATCTGTATGTTTCTATCTCTACGAAAATGGCCGGCAGCTTTCCTCGCCGCGCCACTTGCGCTTGGTCTCGCATCGGGATTGGCCTGCGCTGAAACCTTCGACGCACCGCTGGTTCAATGCAAATCGGTCATTGCGCCATCCATGCTTACAACCTGCGCGGCGGTCCAGGATCCGCTCAAGCGCGGCGGTGCGACGATCAACGATCAAGGCGACGTGACGGTGATAGTCGCCGGCGCCGCGACCAATACTACGTATGCCGTCAGTCTCGTCTCGAACGACGGCACTCAGACAACGTCGATTGGCAATCTGAAGACCGGTGTCGCGGGAGACGGCGCGTTTCGCAAGGACGCGTTCTTCAAATTCGGGACGGTCGGCGCCGGCAACGTGGTGCTGAGCAGCGGCGGCGAGCAATTCGTCACCGGGCTGTCGATCTCGAGCAACGGCCTCGAATCGGCGCGCGATTTCCAGCCGGCGCTGGTGCGATGCACCGACGTGACGGCGCCGGG
Source organism: uncultured delta proteobacterium (assembly GCA_963794325.1). Lineage (GTDB taxonomy): Bacteria > Desulfobacterota > Binatia > Binatales > Binataceae > Binatus. The sequence continues at coordinate 1,761,734 of CAWCDG010000004.1, forward strand.
AGGTCTTTCAGGTTGCGGCAGCGATTCTTTGACCAGGGGCCGGGTCGATATTGAGAACGCCGACGGCGCACTATCGATCCATGTGATCGGCGCGCGGCCCAGTACTAGCTACACGGCTATCCTGCGAGCGCCGGGCGGCGGGACGACTCCACTAGGAACCGTTGGGCCGACAGATAAGGCGGGCAACGGCATGCTGATTGTCTCGAATGCGTTCGCGGCCGGCACGATTGGATCGGGATCGGTCGTGTTGCAGAGCAGCAGCACGGATGAGTTCGTCTCGGGATTCAAAGTGGATCAGAAATTCGTGCGTCCGGAAGTTTCAGCGTCGAACCTGGTGCCGTGCGGAAGCGTGACCGATCCGATACTTGCGAACTGCGGCAGCGATCCGCTCGACAGGGGCGCATACGAAGTGAACGCGGCAGGCAGAGTCAACGTGAGGTTGACGGGCGCGAATCCAAGCACGAATTACGAGTTGTTCTTCCGACCGCTCGACGATTCGGGTGACGTGGACACAGGCATTGCGATACCGACGAACGCGCTAGGCAATGCCGAGACGGGCCTGAAGAAGTTCTTCACGCCGAATACCGTCGCCTCGGGAACGTTCGTGGTGAAGTCCGGGACCTTTGACGAGTTCGTGGCGGGGTTCGAGCTGCACTGAATCTAAAATCGCGCAGACTGGCGGGCGGCTCGAGCGAATCGAGTCGCCCGCTTCGTTTCCAGCGTGCTGTCCCGCAAATATCTTTAAGAACAGAGCCCTAACCCCTGGCCCCTTCCCCAACAAAGGGGAAGGGGATTTGAGGCAACAATTCCGTCCCGTCCTATCCCCCTCACCCCCTTTCCCGCGAGAAAGGGGGAACAGAAGGTCTCTTCTAAGGAGTGGATCGGTCGAGCGATCGATACTGAATCGCCTCGCTCACGTGATGCGCGGCGATCGCGGCGGAACCGTCGAGATCGGCAATCGTGCGCGAGACTTTCAGGATGCGCGTGTAGGCGCGCGCGCTCAGGCCGAGGCGGTTGATCGCCAGCTCGAGCAGACGCTCGCCGCCGGCCTCGATTTGGCAGTGCACGCGAAGATCGCTCGCGCGCATCTGCGCGTTGCAGAAAAACGGCATCCCCTTGAAGCGCGACAGTTGCGCCTCGCGCGCACGATTCACGCGATCGCGAATTGCTATCGACGGTTCTCGCGCGACGCGGTCGGTCAGGTCCTTGTACTTCACCGCGGGCACCTCGATGTGGATGTCGATGCGATCGAGCAGCGGTCCTGAGATGCGCGAGCGATAACGCTGAATCGCGATCGGCGAGCATGAGCATTCGTGCTGCGGGTCGGTGTAAAAACCGCACGGACACGGGTTCATCGCAGCTACGAGCATCACCGAGGCCGGGAAGGTCAGCGTGCCCATCACGCGCGAGATGGTGATGCGCGCATCTTCGAGCGGCTGGCGCAGGACCTCGAGCACGTTCTTGCGGAACTCCGGCAGCTCGTCGAGGAACAGGACACCGTGATGCGCGAGGCTGACTTCGCCGGGGCGCGGAATCGATCCGCCGCCGATAAGACCGGCGTCCGAGATCGTATGATGAGGGCTGCGAAACGGACGCGTCGTGATCAGCGCGCGACCGTCGAGCAGGCCCATCACCGAGTGCACCTTGGTGGTCTCGATCGCCTCCTCGAAGGTCATCGTCGGCAAGATCGACGGCAGCCGCTTCGCGAGCATCGTCTTGCCCGAGCCGGGCGGCCCGATCATCAGGACGTTGTGACCGCCGGCCGCCGCGACTTCGAGCGCGCGCTTGGCCTGCTCCTGTCCTTTGACCTCGCTGAAATCGACGTCGTAAACGTTCGCCTCGCCGAACGCCGCGGTGAGATCGACCGGAATCGATTGCAGCGGGCGCAAGCCCTCGAAGAATTCGAAAGCCTCGCGCAGGCTCTCGACTCCGAGCACCGCGGTACCCTCGCCGACGACGGCGGCCTCGGAGGCATTCTCGCGCGGCAAGATCACGCCCTCGAACTTTGCGGATCGCGCGAGCAACGCAGTCGGCAGCGCACCCTTGATCCCCTTGATACGGCCGTCGAGCGCGAGTTCGCCGAGAATGAGATAGCCGCGCAGACGCGCGCGATCCTTGAGCACGTTTTGTGCGGCGAGAATTCCGAGCGCGAGTGGAAGGTCGAACGCCGAGCCCTCCTTGCGCGTGTCGGCGGGCGCGAGATTAATCGTCATCTTGCGCGTGGGAAATTCGAAGCCGGAATTTTTGATCGCCGACTTGACCCGATCGAGCGCCTCCTTGACCGCGCCTTCGGCCAGCCCGACCAATCGATGCGGCGGTATGCCGGCGCCGATGTCGATTTCGACTTCGACGGGGAACGCGTCAACCCCGACCAGCGCGCTCGATATTACGCTTGCGTGCAAAAATGACCTTCGCTGCTAACAGCCAGTTGACACTAGCGCAACGAGCGCCCCTGCGCGATGCATGTTATCTGGGGTACATTGTTACTTCGGTGACTGTTCCGAATGTCATTCTGAAGGCCGAAGGCCGTAGAATCCCGGACTCTGTGGGCTGCGGGACCCTACCGCTTCGCTTCAGGGTGACAGAAAAAGGGCTACTCGCGCGGAGCGTGCGCGCGCATGAAGCGGCGCCAGATCTGCCGCGCATTCTGATCGTAGTCGGACATCACATTTATCAAATTACTCAGCGCGCGCTGCGGCATCAGCTCTTCGGGCAGCACCGGGTCCAGATTGATATGCCGAATCACGTCGCGCCCGAGCACCATCGATTCTGCTGCGGCAGTATCCAGTGGCAGGCGCTCGAGCTTGCTCTTGCTGGCGATCAATTCATCGGCGAGCGCGCGATACGTCGCGAGCATCGATGCGATGTCCCACAGTTCGGTCGCCTTCGCGCGCGCCTCGTCGTCGAGATCCTGCAAGCCCACCACCAGCGCCGCAGGATGAAGCCCCAGCGCGCGCAATTGATCGCGCAGTCCCGCCACCGAATCGCGCAGATTGTCGGGGCGAATCCACAGACCGCTTTGAAGTTCGCGAAATCCTCGCAGGCGCATCGCGCGTTCGTGACGGCGTAGCGCGGCGCGATCGCTGCGCGGGATTGCGGCGTCGAAAACGCCAATCCACGCGCCCGACCACGGCTTGGCGAGGTTGTCGAGATGCCGCCACTTGCGCACTTCCTCGCGCATCGCCTCGCCCGACGGACTCAGCCGATAGCGCCCGCGACCGGTGTTCGCCGCGACCGATTGCTCGACCAGCCGCGTCAGTGCCATCCGCAAACTCTGCTCCGAGAATCCCAGCGCAATTCCAACGCCCGCAATTTCCTGCACCGACATCTCGCGTGGATATCGATTCGACAGGAAATCGATCACCAGCTCGCGCGCGGTGAGGTGCCGGGGTACATAACGAGGATTTGCAATCGTTGCCATTCTCTGTTACATACAGCTTCGTGAGGCAAAGATTAAACGCCCCGATACTTCAATGGAAGATTGGAGGATAGCATGTTCCAGGCGCGTAGCGTTTTCTCCGACGACGAACTGCTGATGCTCAAGCGCAAGTCGCAGTGGCGCGCGGCGTGGATGATCTTTCACGCGTGGGCGGTGATCGCCGGTGCGATGGCGCTGTTCGTATGGTGGCCGAATCCGCTGACCTTCATCGCGGCGACGTTGATAATCGGCGCGCGGCAACTCGGGCTCGCGATTTTGTCGCATGACGCGTCGCACGGCCTGCTGTTCAGCAATATGAAGCTGAACGATTTCGCCGGCACGTGGCTGACCGACTACGCGCTGTTCGGCGACATGTACGCGTACCGGCCCTACCACGTCGCCGGGCACCATCGGTTCACGCAACAGAAAAACGATCCGGACCTCGGGCTGACGGCGCCGTTTCCGATCACGCGGAGCAGCATGCGGCGCAAGGTCATTCGCGATCTCACCGGGCAGACCGCCTACAAGCAGAAGAGGGCGCTGATCCGTCGCGCGTTCGGAAGCGCGGATATGACGGCCTCGCAGCGGCTCGCGATGGGCTGGAAGCGGCTGCACGGCGCGATCGTCAGCAACGCAATTATTTTCGCGATACTCGCGGCGACCGGACACTGGTGGCTATTCCCCGCGCTGTGGGTGTTCCCGTACATGACGTTCCACGAGCTGGTCGTGCGCATTCGAAGCATCGCCGAGCATTCGATGGCGCCCGACAACGACGACCCGATGCGCAACACGCGCACCACGCACGCGAACTGGCTGATGCGCGCATTCGTCGCCCCGTACTTCGTGAACTACCACCTCGAGCATCACCTGCTGATGGCGGTCCCGTGCTACAACCTCCCGCGCGCGCATCAAATCCTGTTGGCGAAGGGCTACGGACCGCGGATGGAGAAACAACCGGGCTACGCCGCGGTGCTCGCGCTGGCAACGTCGAAGGAGGAGCTATCGCAAATCCAGGCCGCCGCGTAATCCGCAAAATTTCAGAATCAAAGGTCCTCCACCCGCCGCTCGAAGACGAGCGTCGGCCTCCCCCCACTAAAGGGGGAGGCAATTTCAGAAAATCAGGGCCAGACGGCGCCGTCCGCAACTAACTGCTCGCGGGCTGATTTGCCGAGGCCTAGTAGCTCGCCGAGGACGTAATCGAAATCTTCGCCGACTTCGGGGGCGATCCTGGTGACTTTTCCTGAGCCGTTGGAGAGCTTGAAGGGGATTCCGGTGACGTGCGTCGTCGCACCTTTATTGGTCGAGACTGCGGGCCAGAAGCCGCGCTCCTTCAGTTGCGGATCGCGGGCACAGAGATCGATGCCGTTCTCGACGACGCCCGCTGCGATGCCGGCGCGTTGCATATCGCCATCGCGTCTTCGGCGCTGTGTTCGGCGGTCCATCGCGAGACGTTGGCGTCGAGCTCGGCGCTGTTTTGCATCCGCAGATAGAGCGTGCGGAATTTTGGGTCATGAGCCCAGTCCGGGGAGCCGATTGCGGTGACGAAACGACGCCATTCGGGGCCGGTGCGGACGCTGATCGCGACCCATCGATCGTCGTCAGTGTCGAGTGGGCGGCATTTGTAAACGCCGTGCGGCGCTGCGGGACCTTCCTGCGAATTGTAGCCGGGCACCGACTGCGTGCGGCCGTTAGCCGAGATGTCGAGCAGCGCGGGGCCGATTACGCTCGCGACGGCCTCGAACTGCGACAGATCGACGAACTGTCCGTGGCCCGTGCGGCGTCGATGCCATAGCGCGACCAGCGCCGCGAGTGCGCCCGAGTATCCACCGACCATGTCGGCGTACGAGTAGCCGTAGCCGGCCGGCGTGCCGTCGGGCTCGGCCATCAAGTGCGTGTATCCCGTGAGCGCCTGCAGCGTCGGGCCGTAACTGACGTAGCTCGAGCGCGGGCCGGTGTGGCCGAGACCGGACATGCTGATGCAGATGATGTCGGGCTTCACCTGCTTTGAGACTTTCGTAATCCATCCCCCACATCCGCATCACGCGCGCGGAAAAATTATCCATCACGATGTCGCTCATCGCGGCGAGGCGGCGCGCCAGCTCGACGCCGCGCGGATGCTGCATGTTGAGCGCGACCGAAAGTTTGCTGCGATGCAGGTCGCATTGCAGGCCGAGCTTGCGATTGCCCATCGGCGGCGGATCCTTGCGCTCGACCTTGACGACCTGCGCGCCATGGTCGCCGAGGATGCGCGTCGCGACCGGCCCGGCGACGACCCAGGTGAAGTCGAGGATGCGCACGCCGTCGAGCGGCATCGCGCACATGGTCAGATCACTCCTTCGGCCGCGAGCACGGCGATCGCTTCAGGAGCCATCGCGAGCTCGTCGCGCAGAATCTCGCCGGTATGCTCGCCGACCAGCGGCGGGCGTCGCGTCACGCGCCACGGCGTGCCGTTGAAAAGATACGGCGCGCCCGGGTAGCGGAATTTGCGGCCGAGCTCGGGATGATCGACCTCGACAAAGTAGCCGCGCTCGATGAGCTGATCGTCGTCGAACAGCGCCTCGGGCGGACGCACTGTCGCGTAGGGCTGGCGCAAAAGCTGCGCGCGTTCGAGCAGCTCGTCGCGCGGATAATCCTTGACCCAATCGTCGAGCACGTCGAAGACATGCTCGGCCATCAGGTAGCGATACATCGGCTGCTGGTAGTTGGGATCGTCGAGGTCGGCCGCTTTGCCGTCGGACTTGACCCATTCGATCAGCGACGTCCAGTCGCCGAGCGTGCAATGCATGATGTAACCGTCGCGGCATTTGCCGACGCGAAAAAAACGGCTCCAATGCAAAGTGCCGCGGCGCGGCTCGGCCTCGTTGCGCTCGAAGTATCCGCCGGCGACGTGCTCGACGGCAGCGGCGGTGGCCTCCTGCATGCTGAGATCGATCCATTGGCCCTCGGCGGTGCGATCGCGAGCAAGCAGCGCGAGCATCACAGCGATCGCGCCGAAGTATGCCGACGAATGATAGGCCTGCAAGCCGAGTGGACGCACCGGCGCGTGATTCGGGAAGCCGTTGACGTAGAGCATCCCGCCAAGCGCGGTCAGCACGGTGTCATCGGCGACGAAATCGCGATATGGGCCGGTCTGCCCGAACGGCGCAATCGAGCAGAGCACGAGCGCAGGATTCTCGCGATGGAGAATGTCCCAGCCTAGCCCGAGCTGGTCCATCGTGCCCGGCGCGAAGCTCTCGATGACAACGTCGGCACTGCGCACGAGCTGAAGCAGGAGGTCAGCGCCGCGCGAATGCTTGAGGTCAAGCGTCAGCGAGCGCTTGTTGAGGTTGTAGAACCAGAAAAACAAGCTGCGGTCGTGATGCGGCAAATCGTCGAGGAAGGGGCCGATGCGGCGCGCGTCGTCGCCGGCGACCGGCTCAACTTTGATAACGTCGGCGCCCATGTCGGCCAGAAGCCGCGCGCAAAGCTGTGCGCGATGTGCCGTCAGATCGAGGACGCGCAGTCCTGCGAGCGCGCCGGGTCCGGCTTCGCTCATCGCTTTTCCGTCGATTTTTCCGCGGCCGTCGGCGGTTCGAGTTGCTCGAGCTCTTCCTTAACCTTGGGCGGCGGCAGGTCCTCGATCGCAAACGCGCTGGTGTCGAGCGTCGGCGGGATTTCCATCAAGACTTCGTTCTTCGGCCCGGTGCGTTTGCCGCCGACGACGCGGATCGTTTCGAAGGTGTCGGGATTGACCCATCGCACGCCCATCACGGCCGGTTTCGCCTGACCATCCTCGTCCACCGGCACGAGCGTGGTCCCTTCCTTGTCGAACATGGTTACTTTTCTAAGGCTCATAAAATTTTTTCTATGAAAATGGAATTAGATGATGCGCGAGAAATGATATGGAGGCCGGCGTTCGGATTCAAACGGACTCAGGCCCAATTCTGGTTCCCCTTCCCACTATGGGAAGGGGCTAGGGGTTAGGTTTGCGCCGTCGCAGCGCGTCGGGCATCCCATCATGCGGTCCCGGGCGGTGTTTCGGAACGTCGTCCCACCATTCGCTCGACGGCAAGTCGATTGCGGCGCTGAGGATGAAGCGGATAGTAGATGCGATTGTCGCGCTTCGAAGCCTCGCCTCCCACCAGCAGCAGAACCTCATGCTTGCTGTTGTTTATGAAGCAATGGCAGATGCCGGTCCCAGCGGGAAACGCCGCGAAGTCGCCGGGCCGCATCGCGTGAATAACGCCGTCTATCCACGCATCGACCTTACCCTCGAGGACGTACACGAACTCCTCTTCTTTCTCCTCGGCATGAGGCCACGAACTTCGCTCTCCGGGCTCCAGCCGTGCCAGGTGCACGCCGATCTTCTGCAATCCCGCGACTCTGCCGATGCTCCGATGATGACCGGTGAATTCGTCGCTGTTGGGATATTGGTGGCTCGTCTCAGGACACGACGCGGCGGAGATGATGAACGGCGGTTTTTTGGCAGGGGTTTTCATCCGGCCCATGTAACACAACCGCCGGAATGCAAGCCACCGTCGAGGAATTGCGTTGCGGCGCGACGCGAATTAACCTTGTTGATGGCCGTCAGGCGGCCACCTGTCCGCGGAGAGGGCTAAGCCCACCTCAATTTTGATCGAAACTCATAAACCTTTTCCTTCCCGTTAGCGGACGCGGGTAAGAGGAAGGGGTTTGTCATGAGCGCATCGAAAGAGCCGCGCAAACGGCTGCCGCAAAATCCGTCCGAGGAAAATCTCCGCAAACAGGCCAAGCACTTGGCGAAGGAAGAGGGCGTTCAACTCGCTGCTGCTCAACACCGGCTCGCAATCGAGTACGGCTACCGGAACTGGGCCGAGCTGATGCGGGCCGTCGCGCCGCGCTTCGTCCCGCTGGTGCCGCTGCGCGAATTGGTGGCGTTCCCGCTCGAGATGTATCCCGTCTATGTCGGCCGGCCGAAGTCCATCAGTGCGATCGATGCGGTCGCTGCCGGCTCCCCGATTTTGCTGATAGCGCAACGCGACGCGACGCTCGGAGAGCCTTCAGTCCGACCGACATGTACGAGGTCGGCACGCTCGGAGTCATCGTCGAACGGCAGACGCTGCCCGACGGTACGGCGAAAATCATGGTCGAAGGCGAAAGCGTGCGAGAGTCAAACGCTTTCGGTTCGAGAACGAGTTTTACAAGGCCGAGGTCGAAGAGGTCGCCGACACCGAGCGCCTCAACTTCACGATTTCGGCACCCGGCGTTATCCATCCCGCCTCCGCGCGCCGCGAGCACGTGGGCGGCCTGATTCGTTTGGTCCTTTCAGCCTTAAATGACTACGTACTGCGCAAAGGGCAATCCGGGTACGCGTCAGCGATCTCCATGAAAGAGATCGACGATCCTGGCGTCCTTCCATACATGATTGCGCGCCATCTGAAGATGGAAGTCGCGGAACAGCAGGCCCTGCTCGAAAGCGTCAGTCCCGTTGAGCGGCTTGAGAAGATCCTCGCCTACCTGAAGGCAGTGAAATCGAATTGAGCGCTCGATACTCGCGAAGCAACTGCGCGTAAGTTAATCTGATCGGACGCATACTCAAAACCGGGAACAACGCGTGGCTGAGACCGATTACAAATCTACCCTGAAACTTCCCAAGACCGACTTTCCGATGAAGGCGAATCTGCCCAAGCGGGAGCCGGAAATGCTCAAACGTTGGGACGACCTCGACCTTTACGCGCGCCTGATGGAGGCCCGCAAAGATCGCGAGTCGTGGGTGCTGCACGACGGGCCGCCGTATGCCAACGGCCGGGTGCATCTCGGCACCGCGCTCAACAAAATTCTCAAGGACTTCGTCGTGCGGTCGCGCTCGATGCTCGGATATCGCACGCCGTTCGTACCGGGATGGGACTGTCACGGGATGCCGATCGAATACAAGGTGTCGCGCGATCTCGGCGGCGACAAGGCACGCACGACTCCCAAGCTCGAGCTGCGCAAGCTGTGCCGCGCCGAAGCCGAGAAGTGGGTCGATTTGCAGCGCTCGGATTTTCGACGCCTGGGATGTATCGGCGACTGGTTCCATCCTTATCTTACGATGGCGCCGGAGTATGATGCGGCGGAAATCCACGTGCTCCGCAACATGGTCGAGCAGGGCTACGTGTATCGCGGGCTGCGTCCGGTGCATTGGTGCTTCGACTGCCGATCGGCGCTAGCGGAGGCGGAAGTCGAATATCGCGATCACGTCTCGCCGTCGATTTACGTAGCGTTCGCGTTCAATTCGAATCTCAAGGATGCGGGCGCGATGGCTGCGGGCGCCAACGACCGCGCCGAGCTCGCGGCTGCGCACAAAGCCGGCAAATTGTCGGCGGTCATATGGACGACTACGCCGTGGACGCTGCCAGCGAATCTCGGAATCTCGCTGAACGAGACTTTCGACTACGTAGCGCTGAAGGTCGGCGAACATTATTACGTGGTCGCGTCGCGATTAGCCGACCTCGTCGCGAAGGAATGCGGGCTGAGTGTCGAAAAACGAATCCCGCTCGTCGGCGCCGCGCTCAAGACTTACGACGGCCAGGATATTTTTCGGCATCCGTTCCTTCCGCGCGACGTCAAGCTGATGTACGCCGAGCACGTCACCGCCGACGCCGGCACCGGCCTGGTGCATACCGCGCCAGGGCCATGGCTACGAGGATTACGTCGTCGGCAAAAAGTACGGGCTATTGCCGTTCACTCCGGTCGATGGCAGCGGAGTATTCACGCGGGACGGTGGCGAGTGGGAGGGGCAGAACGTCTTCAAGGCGAATAATTCAATCGTCGCAAATCTACGCACCGTCGGCGCGTTGCTGCATTCGCAAAACTTCTCGCACAGCTATCCGCATTGCTGGCGATGTCACAATCCGCTGATTTTTCTCGCCACCGAGCAATGGTTCATCAGCGTCGATCATAACGGACTGCGCGCCAAGGTGATCGACGCGATCGATAGCGTGAAGTGGTACCCGGCATGGTCGCGCGATCGAATCCGCAATATGACCGAGACGCGGCCCGACTGGACTATCTCGCGCCAGCGCGCGTGGGGCGTGCCGATTCCGGCGGTCCGATGCGCCGAATGCGACGAGGTCGCGCCGCTGACCGTCACGATGGATCGGGTCGAGGAAATTTTCGCACGCGAAGGATCCGACGCCTGGTACATCCGGCCCGCGTCGGACTTCGTCGCACCGGGCGTCAAATGCGCGAAGTGCAGTGGCGCGGTCTTCGTCAAGGAGGAGGACATCCTCGACGTATGGTTCGATTCGGGATCGTCGCAAGCCGCCGTGCTCGCCAAGCGCCCCGAACTGAAATGGCCAGCCGATGCATACCTCGAAGCAGTCGAGCAGGCGCGCGGATGGTTCAGCTCGTCGCTCTTTTGCGCCGTCTCCGAGCGCGGCGCCGCACCCTTCAAGAGCATCATCAGTCACGGGCTGACGGTGGACGAGAAGGGACGCAAGATGTCGAAGTCGCTTGGCAACTCCGAGGACGCCGTCGATGCGGCCGGACGGATGGGCGCCGACGTGCTGCGGCTGGTGTACGCGTCGCTCGATTACACCGCCGACATCACGCTCAGCCCGACTATCTTCAATGCAGTGTCAGAGGCGTACCGCAAGATTCGCAATACCTGCCGCTTCGTGCTCGGCAACCTGGCTGACTTCGATCCCGCTCGCGATGCCGTTCAATTGAAAGACATGTTCGAGTTCGACCGCTTCATCCTGGGACGGACCGAGAAACTCAAGACCGAAGTGCGCCGCGCTTACGAAGCATTCGAATTCCAGACCGCGTTCCAGTTGATGCAGAATTTTATCGTGGTCGATTTGAGCTCGCTGTATATCGACGTGGCGCGCGACCGGCTGTACTGTGCGGCCGGGAATTCTCGCGAGCGCCGATCCGCGCAAACCGCGCTGTTCAATATTCTCGACACGCTGGTGCGGATGCTGGCGCCGCTGATTCCGTTCACCGCCGAGGAGGTTTACTCGTATCTTCCGGCGAAGCAGCACGAGAGCGTCCATCTGACTACGATGCATCCGGCGAATCCGTCGTGGCGCGACGAAGATCTGGAACTGCGATGGGATCGACTGCTCAAAGTCCGCGACGAGGCGCTCAAGCTGCTCGAAGCGATGCGCAAGTCGGGGACGATCGGCGCGCCGCTCGACGCTGCGATCGGTCTCGGAGCTGACGGTGGCTCTGACAGCGGACTGGCCGAAACGCTCAAGCGATATCGAGAAGAGCTGAAAGACTTGTTCATCGTTTCTGATGTTGCGATCCTGGCCGACGCTGAAGCGGCTGAGATCAGGAATCAAGCCAATGGCCGCGAGGATTTCGCTATCGACGGTAACGGCACCTTCGCGCGAGCCAGTGCGTATCCTCCGATCACTCTGATCGGACGTCACGCGTCAGGCGCGAAGTGCGCGCGATGCTGGAAATATTTCGACAACGCCGGTGGCGAAACGTTGGACGCGCGATGCCGCGCGGTGGTTGGAGCGTAGCCGATGGCGGAGCAATCGAGCGTCAATCCTCTGCCCGGCGTGATCGCCGACGGGGAAGCAGGAAGCGAATCGAGCGCATCGACGCCGCCGCGCAGGCCGTTTCTATTTTTGCTCTGCGCGATCACGATTCCGATCATCGTGCTCGATCAGCTGACCAAGCTGTTCGTGCAAGCGCACATGGCGGTGTACGAGAGTATCGCGGTCATCCCGAACTACCTCGACATCACGTACGCGCAGAATCCCGGCGCCGCGTTCAGCATGCTGGCGGAGGCGCCGCCGTGGGTCCGCGAAGCATTTCTGCTGACGATGGCGTGCGGCGCGATAGTCGTGCTGGCTATTTTTATTTGGCGCGCTGACCGCGTATCGATCACTTCAGTGGCGTTCGCGATGATCCTGGGCGGCGCTGCCGGCAATCTCATCGATCGCGCGGTTCGCGGGCGCGTGATCGACTTCGTGCGCGCGCATTACTACGACCTGAACTATCCGATCTTCAATGTCGCCGACAGCGCGATCTCGATTGGCGTCGCGTTGATCATCCTCACCGCGTTCTTCGGCGGCGATGACCAGCCCAAGACCGAGCGATCCAGTTAGCTGCCCAAATCCTCGCGCGGCGCGTTTGACGCCGGCAGCGCGGCGGGTTTAGTTTCGCAAAATCGAAGTCTCGATCTACGCCGGGCGCGCGACCGTGCGCCGGGAATGGAGCGTATCGCGATGAAATCAATCAACACCGTCACTGGAACCGTGAGTCCCGAGCAGCTCGGCACCACGCTGATGCACGAGCATCTGCTGATCGGATGGGCTGGATGGGAGCTCGATTGCGCAGCGCCGAAATTCGAGCGAAAAGCGGCGCTCAAGAATTGCATCGATCGCCTCAAAGAGGTGCGCGACCTCGGACTCGAGACCTTCGTCGATCCGTGCCCGATGGATATTGGCCGCGACGTGAACTTTATGGCGGAGGCGGCGTCCGCGTCGGGCGTGCGAATAATTTGCGCGACCGGCTTGTACAAGGAGGACCTGGGCAACACCGCGTACTTCAAGCAGCGCACCATCGACGACATCGCGTCGGTGTACATCAGCGAGATCAACCGCGGCGTCGGCGATACCGGCATCAAGGCGGGCATTATTAAATGTGCGACCGGCAAAGGGACGGTCACGAAGTATGAGGAGATGTGTCTGCGGGCGGCGGCGCGCGCGCATAAGGCGACCGGCGTGCCGATCACGACGCATACCGAGGAGGGCACGATGGGCCGCGAGCAGCTCGAGATTTTCGCGTCGGAAGGCGCGGACCTCGGCCGCGTGATCATCGGCCATAGTTGCGGGTCGTCGGACCTCGGTTATCACACAGCGATGCTCGATCGCGGATGCACCCTCGGTTTCGACCGCTTCGGCCTGGATTTCGTGCATCCCGACAAGCTGCGCCTCGCGGCGCTAATCGGCCTGCTGGGCGTCGGATACGAAAATCAGCTCGTGCTCTCGCACGACACCGTCGCATGCTGGCTCGGTCGCGGCCTCGATCTGACGCCGGAAACCACCAAGCTGATCGCGAACTGGACGCCGACGCACGTCTTCAAGAATATCGTGCCGGCGCTAAAGAGGGCGGGCGTCGGCGACGTGAAAATCCGCGCGATGCTGGTAGAAAATCCGCGCCGGTATTTCCAGAATTAGCGGACCGGCGCTGATTTTCGTCCAGCCGGATTCGATGGCGGGCACGGCGACCCGCCGCACTCGAACTCAACCGTTGTCGCTCGCGCTCGCGCCGGTGGGGGCGCCGTTCTCAACCGAAGCGCGCCACTTGTCAATTGCCTCGACCGTAAAACGCCAGTCGCTGCCGACCCGGAACGCGGGGAGCAGATTCTTCTTGAGCATCCTGTAGATAGTGGAAGGGTGCACTCTGAGGTAGGTAGACACCTCCTGTACGGTGAGGACCTTGCTCTTCAACTCGTCGAATCGATCCATGGGACTCCTTCGCGTTACGCGCGTTTACCCCGTCTTTCCAGGCCCTTGATGGTGTATGGGTTGAAACAGCCATGCGTACGCTACTCATTACATACTAAACACATTGTAGAGACGCCAAGCAGTCAAGCATGATAATTCGCGACAATTTGTCACCAGTGGAACACTTTTTGTCTATAAAAGCTCGAAGTTCACCACAGAGGTGACACGATGTCATCAAAAGAGAGACTTTTTGTCAAGGAGTGACCAAGGCGGTCGAGCAGAACGAATTCGATGGCGCCGGCGGCGCGTTTCTTGTCCAGGCTAAGCGCGCGGAGAAAATCGTCGCTGTGCCATCCTGCCGGCATCGCAGTCGGCAAACCGGCGCGCTCGATCAGATGTTGCAGCCGTGATGCTTCGTCAGCCGACAAGCCGGCGTACTTGCTGGAAAGCCGCGCCGCCGCGACCATCCCAATCGCGACCGCTTCGCCGTGAAAATAGCTGCCATATCCCGCGCTCGCTTCGATTGCGTGCCCGATCGTATGGCCGAAGTTCAAGGTCTTGCGCAGTCCGCTTTCGTGCTCGTCAGCGCCGACGACAGCGGCCTTATGCATCAGCGATCGCGTAACGACTTGCTCGAGCAACTCGGGCCGTCGCGCAAGGATCGCATCGAGGTCGCGCTCGAGATCCGCGATCATCGGTGCGTCCATGATTGCGCCGTACTTGATGACCTCGGCCAGGCCTTCGCGAAACTCTCGATCGGGCAGCGTCGCAAGCGTCGTCACGTCGACGACTATCAGCCGCGGCTGGTAAAACGCACCGAGCAGATTCTTGGCGTGGCGATGGTTGATCGCGGTCTTGCCGCCGAGCGCTGAATCAACCTGCGCGACGACCGTCGTGGGCACCTGCACCAACGGCACTCCGCGCAAAAATGTCGCGGCCGCAAATCCCGCAAGATCGCCAACGACGCCGCCGCCCAGCGCGAACACTACGCTGTTGCGATCAAGCCCGATCGCAGTCATGCGATCGTACAGAAGCTCGAGCGTGGGCAGCGATTTCGAGGCTTCACCCGGCGGCACCGAAATCACGGCCGGCGCGAAGCCGCTTTTTCGAAGAGCATCCTCGACCCGCGCGGCGTACAACTTCTCTACTGTCGCATCGGTGACGACGGCGCACGGACCGGGCTTCAATCCGGCGGCACGCGCGAGTTCGCCAAGACGGTCGAGGATGTTGGCGCCGACCATGAGCGTCATGCGAAGCGGGCCCGAGCTCTATCCGGATGGTGCGCATCGTCATATGGGAGGCAGGACGCGACGCGCAGCGTGCACGCCGAAAGCCTCGATAACATGATCGGCCAGCTGCTCGACGGTGAGATCGGAGCTGTCGACCCGGACGTCGGCGCGCGCGTACGCATCAGCTCGCTCGTCCATCAGCTCTTTCACTCGATCCAAAGTGGGCTTGCCGCCTTCGGTCAGTTTCGGACGTTTCGCCTTCGATCGTTCGACGCGCGCCGCGATGACCTCGGGCCGCGCCGACAGGCACACGATCACGCCGACCCGCTTGAGCGCCGCGCAATTCGATTCGTCAACCAACACGCCGCCGCCGGTCGAGATCACTTCGGGAAACGGGCCGTGGCAATGCGGGCATCGCCGCGTATCGCCGGCCAGGTGTGCGACCGCATCGCGTTCGAGTTGTCGGAAGTGCGCCTCGCCGTGGTCGGCGAAAATCTGCGCGATTGGTTTTCCGGCGCGCGCGATGACCATCGTATCGACGTCCACGAATTCCCATCCGAGCCGCCGCGCGACTAGTGGGCCGACCGAACTTTTTCCGGTGGCCATGAATCCGGTGAGGATCAGTTTGGGGGTCATTTGCGTTGCGTCGCCGATACGCGGGCGCGCCTCGCTTCAGTAGTTACGGACCTGTTCGAGGAAGCCTTTAAAGTTGCGCGTGATCTCGGTCAACGAATCGCCACCGAACTTTTCCAGGAAAGCCGCCGCGAGCTCAAACGCCACCACCGCTTCCGCGATCACCGCCGCTGCCGGAATCGCGCACACGTCGGAGCGCTCGATCGCGCCTACGGCTTCCGCCTTGGATTTGATATCGACCGATCGCAGCGGACGCATCAGCGTCGACAGCGGCTTGAACGCGACGCGCACCCGCAACGGCTCGCCAGTGCTCATGCCGCCCTCGGTGCCGCCGGAATTGTTGGAATGGCGCGTGAATCGACGATGCTCACTGTCGTAGCCGATTTCGTCGTGAAGTTCGGATCCGCGAATCCGCCCCGCGGTGAATCCCAGGCCAAGCTCGACACCCTTGGCAGCCTGCAAGCTGAGCAGCGCGAACGCGAGCCGTCCGTCGAGTTTGCGATCCCATTGGACGTGGCTGCCGAGCCCGACCGGCAATCCGGTCGCGACCACCTCGACGATACCGCCGAGCGTGTCGCCGGTTTTTTTGCAAGCGTCGATCTCCGCGATGATTTTACTTTCCGCGTCAGGATCGGCGACGCGCACCTGCGAAGCTTCGGTAGTGCGGCGCAATTCCGCGATACTCATCTCGAGCGGTGTCTTCGCTTCGGTCGCGCCGATGCTCGCGACGTAGCCGATCACGTCGATTCCGAACGGCAGCAGTATCTGCTTCGCGAGCCCGCCAATCGCCACGCGCGCAGTGGTCTCGCGCGCCGACGCCCGTTCGAGCACGTCGCGAATATCTTCGAGATTATATTTGAGCACGCCCGCCAGGTCGGCATGGCCGGGCCGCGCGCGCGTGACGACCTCCGCCGCGCCGCGATCGCCGGGATCGGCAGACATCTTCTTGACCCAGTTCTTGAAGTCGCGATTCTCGATGATGAAGGTGATCGGGCTGCCGAGCGATTTGCCGAAGCGGATGCCGGAAACCGGCCGCACTTCGTCCTTCTCGATCAGCATCCGCCCGCCGCGGCCGTAACCCTTCTGGCGGCGCGCGAGGTCAGCGTTGATCGCGGCAAGGTCGATGTCGAAACCGGCGGGCACGCCTTCGACAGTCGCGACCAACTCAGGCCCGTGCGATTCGCCGGCAGTCAAAAATCGGAGCGCCATGCCCAGATTCAACCAGACTGCACGCCCGCGCGAAAGCGGGTGCCTCGCCCGAATACTCGCGCGCGGTGTAAGTTGCATGCCGAGAGAGTCGGAATGCAGGCCAACATTGTGATCGTCGGGGCGACGCGCGGATTCGAAACGCTGACCTATGCGATTCCGCCTGCGCTGGACGGAAGTGTGCTGCCCGGGCATCGGGTGCTCGCGCCGCTTCGATCGCGCAAGGTGACCGGCGTCGTGACCGAGGTTGGCGAACGCCTCTCGACCGCCGAGCTGAAGCCTATCCTGGAAGTCCTCGAACCGCGCCCGCTATTCGATCGCGCCCATCTGCAACTGATGGAATTCCTCGCGTCCTACTACATGGTCTCGATTGCCGACGCGTACCGCAGCGTGATTCCCAATGTCGCGCGGGTCGAGTCGCATACCGCGTACAGCCTCGCAACAACACCCGACGCCCTGGCGCGCGCGGCGTTCACTCGCGTCGAGCGGGCAATCGTCGAGAAAACTACCAAGGGCGCAGCGACCGCCCGCCAACTTGAAAAAATCGGCCCGCCGAGCGAAGTACGCGCCACGATTGCGCGCTTCGTCGCCGACGGCGTCCTCGAACGCCGCGACGCTACGAAGGGGCGCCATCGCGAGACAGCGAATCTGGTCGCGCGGATGGTCGAGGGCGCCAGCGTCGAGAACGTGCGCGGCTCGAAGCAGCGCGAAGTGCTGACGACGATCGCGAACGGCGGCGCAATCGGCGTGCGCGTCGAAGATCTGAAGAGTGCGATCGACGGTGCGAGTGCGGCTTTGAAGAGCCTCGCAAGTCGCGGGTTGATAGCGATCGAGAAACTGCCAGCCCTGGCCAGTACGGGCGTCGCGGCTGATTTCGATCTCAACGACGAACAGCAAATCGCGCTGGATGCTATCTCGCCGGCCATCGAGCATCGCCGCTACGAAGCGTTCTTGCTGTGGGGCGTCACCGCTAGCGGCAAGACCGAAATCTACCTGAACCTTGCCGCGCGAGCGCTCGCCGCCGGCCGCAACGTTCTGATCATGGTGCCCGAAATCGCGCTGGCCGACGAAATCGTGCGCTCGTTTCGCGCGCGTTTCGGCTCGCTGGTCGGAATCGCGCACAGCGCGCAGAGCGTGACCGAGCGATGGGCGAGCTGGATGGCCGCGCTTGGCGGTCAGGCGCGCGTGATGATTGGTCCGCGCTCGGTGATTTTCGCGCCGATGCACGACATCGGGCTGATAGTCGTCGACGAGGAGCACGACGCGTCCTATAAAAGCGAGGAAGGCATCTACTATCACGCACGCGATCTCGCGGTCGCGCTCGCGGGATTTTCCAAGTGCCCGGTCGTGCTCGGCTCGGCGACGCCGTCGAGCGAGTCGTACGCGAACGCGCGGCGTGGACGTTACCGGCTGTTGCGGCTATTGCGGCGGGTCAACGATCGCGCGATGGCCTCGGTCGAAATCGTCGATATGCGCCGCGAAGTCGCCGATGCGCGCAAGTTTGCGGCGTCCAAGCTTGCAAATGGCGCGGGCCCTCACCAATCGAAACCGGCGGAACCTCCCGACACTGTGCCGCTCTCGACGGCGCTGATCGCCGCGCTGCGCGAAAATCTCGCATCGGCTGGCCAGAGCATGGTGTTTCTCAACCGCCGCGGCTTCCATAATTTTCTGCAATGCCACGTCTGCGGCAACGTGATCGCGTGCCCGAACTGCAGCGTCAGCATGACGTTTCACATGCGCGACCGGTCACTCCGTTGCCATTACTGCGGCAATCACGCGGCGGCGCCCGACACCTGCCCCGAATGCAAAGGCTACGGCCTCAAGGGCCAGGGCTTCGGCACCGAGCGACTCACCGACACGCTGGCCGGCTTGATGCCGACTGCGCGCATCGAGCGGATGGACTCCGACACCAGCAGTGTGCGCGGCGCGCGGGCGCGGATGCTGGCCGAGCTTCGCGCCGGCGAAATAGATATCCTCGTCGGCACGCAGATGATCACCAAGGGTTTCGATTTTCCCGGCGTCACGCTGGCCGCGGTGGTCAACGCCGACATGGCGCTCAACATGCCCGACTTCCGTTCCGCCGAGCGCACGTTTCAATTGCTGACCCAGATCGCGGGACGCGCGGGACGCGGCGAGCGTGCGGGCCGCGTGATCATCCAGACGTACGCGCCCAATCACTACAGTATCCGTGCCGCGAAGGATCAGGATTACGCGCGCTTCATGCGCCGCGAGCTGGAACTGCGCCGCGACCTTATGTATCCGCCGTTTGCCCGCCTCGCGATGGTGCGAGTCGAAGGCGCGGAGCCTCAGCTCGTCCGGCGCACGGCCGAGGCGGTCGCGAAATCGTTGTCGAAAAACGCTACGCCCGAGGGACTGCGTGTGCTGGGTCCGGCTCCCGCGCCAATCGAACGAATCAAGCAGCGCTACCGGTGGCAGGTGATGCTAAAGTCGCGCGAATTGAAATCGATGCGATCCGCCATCGCCTCGATGCGCGCCGAGGTCGGGCCGTCGGCCGATCGCGACGACATATTTCTTGCGATCGATATCGATCCGGTAAGGATGCTGTGAGCAGTTAAAAAAATGAATGAGACCAGCCAACCTCACCCGCTTCATCATGTCCCGCGGGCGCATCACGCCTTCGACGTGAGGATGCACGATGGCGCGACGATCCACGTTCGCCAGCACGGTATTCCCGGCGCGCCGCGCCTCGTCCTCAGTCACGGCAACGGCCTCGCCATCGACGGCTACTTTCCATTCTGGGGACCGCTGCGCGCGCGCTACGAGGTTGTCGTCTTCGACTTCCGCAATCACGGCCACAACCCGCTGCACGGCGCGGAAGGGCACACGTGGCAGAATTTCATCGACGATATGGACGTGGTCTGGCACGCTGTTAATCGCGAGCTGGGCGCGAAGCCCGCCGCCGGATTATTTCATTCTCTGTCGGGCGTCACGGCTGCGATGCATGCGCTCCAGTACGGACGCCGATTCGATGCGCTGGTGCTGTTCGATCCGCCGGTCTATCCGCGCGCCGGCCATCCGATTCAGTACCTGCAGCAATCCGACAAGGAGTCGCTCGCCTCGCGCGCGGCGCGCCGTCCCGAGCGCTATAAAGATCCGATGGACCTCGCGAAGCAGTTCAAGCGCCGCTTCAAAAGTTGGGTGCCCGACGCTTACGAGCTGATGGCGCGCGCAACCCTGCGCCACGATCGCGCGAGCGGCGACTGGATTCTCGCGTGTCCGCGCGAATACGAGGCGCACGTTTTTTCCAGCGGCGCGAATCCGAATCTCTGGCCGCAGATGGCGCATTGCCCGGTGCCGGTGAAACTCGTATGCGGCGACCCTACAATCGATGAAGCGATGCCGCCGGCATTGATCGGCCGCGCGATGGCCGAGGAGCTCGGGCTGCCTTACGAAGCGATCGCGGGGACCACGCATTTTCTGCAAATCGAGCGCCCAGCCGAATGTATCCGCGCCGTCGAATCGTTTCTCGCGCCGCTCGGACTCGCCGCGCCAGCTACCCTTTGATAGATTTCCAGGTACAGATGGCACTGCTGAAAATTCGCAAATTTCCCGACGACACCCTGAAGGAGCCGGCCGCCCCGGTCAAGAATATCAACGGCAACGTCGAAGGGCTGATCGACAGCATGGTGCAGACCATGTACGCCGCACCCGGCGTGGGTCTCGCCGCGCCGCAGGTCGGAGAATCGAAGCGGATAATTGTGCTCGATACCGATCACGAAAATCCCGGCAAGCATTTGTTGAAACTGATTAACCCGCAGGTGGTCGAAGCCGAGGGCAAGATCGTTTGGGAAGAGGGCTGCCTGTCGGTGATCGATTACACTGCCGACGTCGAGCGCGCCGCGCACGTGCTGGTCCGCGCATGGACGCCCGACGAAAAGGAAATCGAGATCGAAGCCGACGAATTGCTCGCGGTCGCCCTGCAGCACGAAATCGATCACCTGGACGGCAAGCTCTTCATCGATCGTATCAGCCGAATCAAGCGCGAGCTCTACAAGCGCAAACTGAAAAAGCTAATCAGGGAGGGCAAAGCCGACAGCGTCGGTCCCTCCACGGTGCGGATCTAAAATCGCCGACCCACTAAAGATAGTCTTCATGGGCACGCCGAGTTTGGCGGCCCACATTCTGGAAAGGCTCGTAACGGCTTCAGGAGCCATCTTCAGGGTCGTTGGGGTCGTCACGCGCCCCGATCAGCCTCGCGGCCGCGGCTTCGGGATAACGCCGAGCGAAGTCGGCGTCGTTGCGGCGAAGCATCAGGTTCCGACATTGAAGCCGGTCAAAATTCGCACCGCGGAATTTCTGAACGAGTTGAAAGCATTCGAGCCGGATCTATTGGTGGTCGCCGCGTACGGGCGAATCTTGCCGAACTCGATTCTCGACGTTCCCAAAATCGCGCCGATGAACGTGCACGCATCGCTGCTGCCGCGGCATCGCGGCGCCGCTCCGGTCGAAGGCGCGATCCTCGCGGGAGACTCCGAGACGGGCGTCACTATCATGCGGATCGTCGAGCAGATGGACGCCGGCCCGATGTACTTCCAGCGCAAGATTCCGATCGAGCCGCACGACACCCAGGGAACGCTGAAAGAAAAACTCGCGGAGCTCGGCGCAGTCGCGATGCTTGAGGCGATCGATCTCTGTGCACGCGATGAACTGGTCGAGACGCCGCAGGACGACGCGCTCGCAACCTACACCGCGCAAGTCGAAAAGAAGGACGCCGTGATCGATTGGAACGCCGGCGCCGCACAAATCGAACGCATGACGCGCGCATACGATCCGTGGCCGGTCGCGCGCACCCGTCTCGGCGCTGACGAGATTCTAATCTGGCGCGCCGCGGTCGACGATGAATCCTCCAGTGGCGACGCGTTCGGCACGATCGTGAGCATGAAACCAAATCCAGTCGTCCAATGCGGAGCGGGGCGACTAAGGCTCATCGAAGTGCAGGCGCCCGGCCGAAAGCGAATGCCCGCGGCTGATTTCCTTCGCGGCAAACGCATCGAACCCGGCGCCCGCTTCGGCGCATGAAAGAGGCACCGGCGAAAGCGGCGCGACCAAGTTCGCGCACTGACGAGGGCCTCGCGTCGCGAATGGCCGCGGTCGAGATTCTGTATCGCGTCGATCGCGAGTCCGCGTATGCCGACGTTCTTCTCGGTGGCCGTCTCCCGGAGTTCGCGCCCGCCGATCGACGCCTCATCACGCGGCTCGTGCTCGGAACGCTCGCGTGGCAAGCACGCCTCGACTTCGAGCTGGCGCATCTCACGGGTCGCAAGCTCGACGGCATTCAGCCCGCGGCGCTCGCAATCATGCGGATGGGACTCTTTCAACTTCGATTTCTCGATCGGATTCCGCAGCATGCGATCGTGGACACGGCGGTCAGCCTCGCGAAACGAATCGCCGAGGCGCGCAAGGCGTCGGGCTTCATCAATGCCGTGATGCGGCGTGCGACACGCGAGACCGCGCCGATGCCGTCGCGCGAGCGTGATGAAAAAACTTTTCTGGCGATCACATTGTCGCATCCGCGCTGGATGGTCGATCGATTCGTCGAATGGTTCGGCGTCGCGAATGCCGAGCGCCTGATGACCGCCAACAACGAAGCCGCGCCCAACGTGATCCGGCTGAATCTCGCGCGTGGCTCTCGCGCCGAAATAATCGAGAAGCTGAACGCGGATGGTTTCGAGATTGGCACGCCTGGCCGCGCGCCCGAGACGATCGTCCTGGCTGGCGCGCCGCACTTCGAGTCGCGTGCGTATCGCGACGGCCTGTTCCATGCGCAATCCGAGGCCTCGCAGATGGTGGCTCGAATGCTTGCGCCGCCAGTCGGTGCGACCGTGGTGGATTGTGCGGCCGCGCCCGGTGGCAAGGCGACTCATCTCGCGGAGATCGTCGGCGATCGAGGCCGCGTGATCGGCGTCGACCTGAATTTCAATGGACTCAAGAACGCGCGCGAGCTGGCTCGCCGCCTGCGCCATCGCAATGTCGAATTTGTTTGCGCGGACCTGGCCGCCGCCGCGACCGTTCGCGCCTGTCGAGCTTCGACTACGTGCTGCTCGACGCGCCGTGCACCGGTCTCGGCACCTTGCGCGAGCATCCCGAGATCAAGTGGCGCCTCAAGCCCGCCGATCCCGCCCGCATGGCTGCGATCCAATCGCAGATGCTCGAGAACGCCTCAGCGCTGGTGCGTCGAGGAGGCGCGCTGGTCTATTCGGTCTGCAGTATCGCGCCCGAAGAAGGCGACGGGGTCGTCGATGAATTCCTTGCGCGCCACCACGATTTCGAAATCGATCGCGGCGTAGCGGGTCGAGATGAGTTTAGAGACGTTATCGATGCGCGAGGGTTCATGAAGACCCACTCCGACCTCGGCGGACTCGACGGATTCTTTGCGGCGCGGTTGATTCGGCGCTAGAATTTTAATTAACTACGGCGCAGGCAAGTGGACGCAGCACTTCATACTCTTGGACCGAGCGGCGATTGAATGATAGCGGGGGCCGTCAGAGCCAGTAGCGATTCGAATTCGGATCATCTCGGTCCGCTCGGTTGGACGTTCGCTTTCACGCTGAGCGTGCTTACGTTCATGCTTGCCGGGTGCTCCTCGCAGAATTTCTCCTCTGCGCCGGCCACCAGCTATTACGCGCCGACCACCTATGGCGGGACGCGCACCGAAGTCGCGTCATGGTACGGGCCCGGCTTCGCGGGCCGTCGCACCAGCACCGGTGAGATCTACAATCCCGAGGGGTTGACGGCGGCGTCCACCACGCTGCCGCTCGGCTCGCACGTGAGGGTCGTGAATCCCGACACCGGGAGATCGGTGGTGGTGCGAATCAATGACCGCGGACCCTACGTGCGCGGGCGTTCGCTCGACCTGTCGCATGGCGCCGCGCAGCAAATCGGGCTGACCGGCAAGGGCGTCGGCAGGGTGGAAGTTACCCCGACCGCGAGAAGCACGCCGACCGTGATTTCACGCAGCGCGGTTTATTCTTACAGCTCGCTTGGGGCCTCGTCCGCGCCGCCGCGCCATCTTCGCTACATTTCCTACGAGTCGCCGACTTCCTACCCGACGCGCACCCGCACGCGCCATCGCTACCATCATTATTCATCTACGCGAATAGTCTCGAACCCGATCGGTGCGTGGTTGTCGAGCGCCTTCCCCCGATTCTGAGCGAGTGGCCACTACTAAGTCTATGTCGAAGATCGCCAGAGAGGCAGATTGGCTGGGTCCTGCCGTCGCGCCCGGCGAAATCCTCCTGGAGGAATACCTCAAGCCGCTCGGCCTCGGGCAGGTCGAGGCCGCCCGCCGCCTTGGCATCTCGCTCAACCGCTTGAATGAGATAGTTCTCGGCAAACGCGCTATCACCGCCGATACGGCGCTACGACTCGGGCGCATCTTTAAGACTTCAGCGCAGTTGTGGATGCGACTGCAGGCTGACTGGGATCTGCATCGAGCTCTCCAACGGCAATCGCGAAGCGCATCTTAGAGATTCGCAATCGATTCACGCTGCGGTTAATCTCTGAATATGGCTCATCCGACCCAGGATTCCGCCGACAAACTAGCGCCCTCGATTCTCTCCGCTGACTTTGCGCGGCTCGGCGACGAGATTCGCGCCGTCGAAAAGGCCGGCGCCGACATGATTCATTTCGACGTGATGGACGGGCACTTCGTGCCTAATATCTCAATTGGAATCCCGGTGATGGAGTCGGTGCGCAAGATAACCAGGCTGCCGCTCGATGCGCACCTGATGATTTCCGAGCCGGCGCGCTACGTCGAAAAGTTCGTGAAGGCGGGCGCCAATTCAATTTCGGTGCATTGCGAGGTCTGTCCCGACATCCCCGCGATGGCGAAGCGAATCCATGACCTCGGCGCGCGCGCGTCGATCGGGATCAATCCCGAGACCGACGCCGACAAGGTGCTGCCCTTCGCCGAGCATCTCGACATGATCCTCGTGATGAGTGTGCATCCGGGCTTCGGCGGCCAGGAGTTCATCCCGGCCGCGCTGGACAAGCTGCGCTACATCCGGCGCGAACTGAAGCGTCGCGGTCTCAGCATCGACGTCGAGATCGACGGCGGCGTGAAGCTCGACAACATCGCCGACGTAAAGGCCGCCGGCGCCAACGTTTTTGTTTCAGGCTCAGGAATCTTCGGCAAGCCCGACTACACGAAAATCATGAGTGAGATGCGCGACCTAGTCGGGCGGACGCATCAGCCGTGAAGCCCCGCCGCGCTGCCGCGCTCGCGCTTGTGGTTATTCTGGTCGTTGTTTTGCAGGTACTCGTGACTTCGAGAGACGGGTACCCAACGGTGCTCTTCTACCTTGTTTTTTGGCCGAACCTTCTTCTTGGAGAGATTCCCGGCGTGCCGCCATTCATTCGGTGGTCTGCCCTTGCCCTTCTCTGGCCGACCGTCGGCTGGCTGGTGCTGTCGCTCTTCGTCATTCGGTGTGGACAGCGCAAATCCTCCAAATCAAATTAAGACACTGACGATTTGAAATTCAGACACTCAGCGCCGAATTAAGACAGCCCCAGCGATTCCGCCGCACTCGCGCGGTATCGCCTCCAATGCTATAACCACTCGTCTGTACCTTCCCGATAACGCTCAACCGGAGACGGGGTGTAGCTCAGCCTGGCCAGAGCACTGCGTTCGGGACGCAGGAGTCGCTGGTTCAAATCCAGTCACCCCGATCTTTTCAGTGAATTGCCCTCCGGGGGCCAGCCTAACGAAACGTGATCACTGAAACTCTCCTCATCGTAGCCGCCTACCTAATTGGCTCAATTCCGACCGGCGTAATCGTCGGACGCATCCGCGGCTTCGATCCCCGCGCCGTGGGTTCCGGCAATATCGGGGCGTCCAACGTGGCGCGCGCCGGCGGCTCGAGCGCGGCGGTCATGACCCTGACAGGCGACGCCCTCAAAGGCGCGATTCCCGTGATCATCGCTCGCAGTGCGGGGTTTCCCGCCGCGACTATCGCGTGGGTCGGGCTCGCCGCGTTCATCGGTGCGATCTGTTCCGTGTTCCTTTTCTTTCAAGGCGGCAAAGGCCTGGCTTGCGGGCTGGGCATCTGGCTCGCGATCTCGCCGCTGGCGCTTGTGGTCTCACTCGCGGTCTTCGCGGTGGTCTTTGCGATCAGCCGAATCACGTCGGTGGCGTCGATGGGCGCCGCGATCGCGCTGCCGCCCACCGTCGCGATTCTCGGATTGCCCCATCATTACTTGCTGCTCGCGATCCTGATGACGGCGCTCGCGCTGTTTCGCCATCGCGAGAATATCCAGCGCCTGTCGCGTGGCGAGGAGCCCCGCTTTCAGCCCAAGCGCAGCGCCAGTGCTGGATCCTAGCAGGGTGCCTGCCGATTAATCGGACGCCCGTCAGTTAAGCATCCCGCAGGGCTACCCTGAAAAAGATTGTGACGCTGCAATGCGCATCGCAACCATCAGTGCCCGTTGGCACCGCGTTTGCGTTACCGCTTGCGCCGGATGTTGCCGCGATCCCGCTGGATGGACTAGGAATCATCTATGTAGCAATCGAGGAGACAGCCTTATGACAACAGCGGAGAAAAAGGAACTAGCCAAAGAATTTCTCAGTGAGTTCGAAAACCCCGATCCAGTGCGTCTCGCCACGATGGCCGCTAGCGACTTCGAGTGGAAGGTCATGACCCGGATGCCCGGTATGCCCCCGGCTAAGGGTCACGAGGGACTCAAGACCCTCGCTAAGGGGATCAAGACCATGATGCCGGGCGGGCTCGGCCTCAGAATCGATACGATCATTTGCGAGGGCGACCGATGCGCGGTGCAGGCGGAATCGAACACCACTGCAGCCAACGGCAGGAAATACAACAATCGCTACCACTTCGACATCCGCTTCGACGGCGACAAGATTGCCGAGGTGCGCGAGTATTGCGACACCAATCATGCGCGGGAGGTTTTCTTCAGCAAGTAGGCGCCAGTGAAAACGCGGGAACCATCGCGACGCGCCTGCGAAACGAGGGTCTTGAACCTTCTCCGTCTTGGGAGAATGGTTATTGGGAATGGAGGCGGGGGCCGGCATTAGCCTGCGCGGCCAGTTCGAGCAGCGACCGAGAGGAGACTTATGAAGAAGGTTGAGGCGATCATCAAACCGTTCAAGCTCGACGAGGTCAAAGAGGCCCTGTCGAGTATCGGTGTGCAGGGTCTCACGGTCAGCGAGGTCAAGGGATTCGGCCGTCAAAAAGGGCATACCGAGCTGTACCGCGGCGCGGAATACGTCGTCGATTTTCTGCCCAAGGTGAAGCTCGAGATAATTGTTTCAGATGAGCTGGCGGCGCAGGTGGTCGAGACTATCGAGCGCGCGGCGCGGACCGGCCGAATCGGCGACGGCAAAATCTTCGTGATGCCGATGGAAGAGGTCGTCCGAATCCGCACCGGCGAGCGCGGCGTCAACGCCCTCTGACAATTTGTTTCCCTTGCCGTACGGGGGTCGCTTAAATTACTTTCGCGAAAGCCGCGCTGCGCGGATTTCGCGTCTTCTTCTTTCACTGGGTGCAGGGGTCACCCCTGCCGCCCACCGCGCAGGTGATTATTTTCCGTCCTTCCGGATGCCGCGGCCGAAGTCCCATTTGTGCCCCTTCTTGAACTCGCTGACGATTCGCCGCGACACCACCATCCGATGCACTTCGTCGGGCCCGTCGTAGATTCGTGCGAAGCGCGCGTGACGATACATCCGGGCGAGCGGAGTATCCTCCGACACGCCCATCGCGCCATGCACCTGGATCGCGCGATCGATCACGTCGTGGAGCACCTTCGCGCCAAAGAACTTGATCAGTGATATCTCGACGCGCGCCTCGTCGCCGGCGTCGATCTTCGCCGCGGCGTTGAGCGTGAGCAATCGCGCGGCCTGGATTTCTGCGGCCGAGTCGGCAATCCAGTTCTGAATCGTCTGCTTGTCGGACAGCGGGCCGCCGAACGCCTGGCGATTGATCGCCCGATCCACCATCAGCTCGAACGCGCGCTGCGCCTGCCCCAGCCATCGCATGCAATGGTAGATGCGCCCCGGTCCGAGCCGCTTCTGCGCTATCGTGAACGCCTGTCCGCGCGGCCCGAGCAGGTTGGTCAGCGGCACGCGCACATCGGTGTATTTGATCTCGCAATGCCCGCCCGACGTCTCGCCCATCACGGGCACGATGCGCACGATGTGATAGCCCTTGGTGTCGGTCGGCACGACTATCATGCTGAAGCGCTCATGCGCCGGCGCGTCGGGCTCCGTCACGCACATCACGGTCGAGAACGCGGCGACGTTGGCGCCGCTGGTGAACCATTTGTGGCCGTTGATTACCCATTCGTCGCCGTCCTGCACCGCGCGCGTGCGCAGTCCGGTCGGATCGGCGCCGGAGACCTCGGGTTCGGTCATCGAGAAGCTCGGATAGATGTCGCCGTTGACCAGCGGCGCGAGCCATCGCTTTTTCTGTTCGGGATTTCCGTACAGGTGCAGCATGGTCGCGTCCTGGGCAGAATGCGTACCGAGGCCGGCGATCGCATACTCGCTGCGCCCGACGATTTCATTGACGAAGACGTAGGGCATGAACTCGAGTCCGCCTCCGCCGATTTCCTTCGGCAGCCCAAGCGCCCATAGCCCGCGCTTTTTCGCCTCCGCCTGAATCGCCTTGAAAGTGCGCGACGCTTCCTCACCGCCGCTCTCGAGAATTTTTTCGTTAGGATAGATCAGCTCGCCAAGAAAATTGGAGACGCGATTGCGCAAATCCTGCACTTCCGGACTCGCTTCGATTTCAGCAACACTTTGCATGGCAGTTCTCCTCAGCGCACCTCGCGCGAATTTCCGAAATTGAAAATTCGCGCAAACGCCCGGTCGCTGCAAGAGCATCAAGTGCTCCAGCGCCATTGCGCGAGCAGAGCCCCTATCGCGAGGACGGAGCCAATCGAGCCGGCCGAAATCAACGTCACGGCGGCATTCTCCTGCCATGGCTTTGCAACCAGGCCGGCGCCGGCGATTGGTATGGATTTGCCGGTTCCAAAAACCGCGCCGACCACGAGGCCGATCCACAATACGTACAGCGAAATCCACATCGTATGCCCGATCAAGCTCGCCCATCCGACAGAAATCCTCAGATGTAGCAGCAGCAGGCCAAACGCGATAAGCCCAAGGCCGCTCTCGATCGCGTCAAGATGCGCGGAGACGCCGATGCGGGGGCTGCGGAATTTGGGAATGCCAACTCCGGTGAGCAGGCCGAGCAGAAACAG
Organism: uncultured delta proteobacterium; assembly: GCA_963794325.1. GTDB lineage: Bacteria > Desulfobacterota > Binatia > Binatales > Binataceae > Binatus. Next base: position 1,790,860 of record CAWCDG010000004.1, read on the forward strand.
TAGCGCGCCCATGAAACTCAGGGTCGATGAAATCGCTTCCATTGGCTCCTCCAATATTACAGACTTACGGTCGGTATATTGAATACTTATCGACCGTGAGTCGGTTTGTCAACGGCAGAAGGAAAAATCATGGTTACCCAGGCTGAACGACGTTCGACAACCATCCGGGCCATTCTTGATGCCGCCAGGCGTTTGTTCATTTCGCGTGGATTCGAGCAGACCAGTGTCGACGAGATTGCCGCGCTGGCGCAGGTCGCCAAAGGCGCCGTCTACCATCATTTCGCTTCCAAGGAATTGATTTTTGCCCAGGTCTTCGAGGAGATGACGGCCGAGCTCGCGACGCTCGTGCCACCGGCCGCGCGGGCGGGCAAGGACGTACTCGACATTATCCGGCGCGGCACGCTGAAGTACCTAACCTTGATCGCGGGCGACAAATTTCGCCAGGTGCTGCTGATCGATGGTCCGAAAGTGCTTGGATGGGAACATTGGCGCGCGATCGACGCGCGTTACTTCGGCGGGACGATGAACACGCCGCTTGGTGCGGTGCTGAAGCAGCGCGCCTCAGCTCGCGAGATCGAAGCGCTGGGCCATCTGATCGCCGGCGCGATCAGCGAGGCAGCCCTGGTTTGCGCAGCCTCCAACCACCGCGTCCGCGCCGCGAAAGACCTGAGCGCCGCTTTGCAAAAGATGCTGGCGCCGTTCTTCAGTCGGCAGCCCTGACAGAAATCCGGTGGGCTGCGATCGAGCAGTGTGATACGAACCAGTAAGTGTCTTGTGTCATTCTAGAGCGAAGCGAAGAATCCCGGTGCTGTGCCCGCCGCCTACGAGCGCCTGTAACGACAACGCTCCTTCGACGCCGAAGGAGAAGGTGGCAATGAAATGCATGGTGTGTAAGCACGGCGAGACGCAGCCCGGCAAAACCACAGTGACGCTCGAGCGGGGCGGTGTGACTTCGGTGGTCAAAAGCGTTCCCGCACAAGTCTGCGACAATTGCGGCGAGGCCTATGTCGACCAGCACCTTACCGGTCAGCTTTTGGGGACGGTCGACGAGGCACTTCGGGCTGGAATCCAAGTCGACGTCCGCGAATTTGCGGCGACCAACAAAGCTTAGAAAGGAAAAATGAAATGATCGATCTTTACACCTGGACGACGCCTAATGGCCGCAAGGTCTCGGTTATGCTCGAGGAGTGCGGCCTTGAGTACTCGGTTCATCCGATCAACATTCGCGAACAGCAGCAGTTCAAGCCGGAGTTCGTGGAGATTTGTCCGAACAGCAAGATTCCCGCGATTGTCGATCATGACGCGGACGTCTCGCTCTTCGAGTCGGGCGCGATACTGGTGCATCTGGCGGAGAAGACCGGCAAGTTTCTGCCGGCGAAAGATCCCGGGCGCGCGAAGGTGCTCGAATGGCTTTTCTGGCAGATGGCGAATGTCGGTCCGATGTTCGGGCAGGTCAACCATTTCGTCAACGGCGCGCCGGAAAAGATTCCCTACGCGATAGATCGCTATGCCAATGAATCCGCGCGGCTGATCAAAGTGCTCGACAACCAGCTCGCGAACACCGAATACATGGCGGGTGCATATTCGATCGCCGACATAGCGACCTACCCGTGGCTGGTCGTCGGCTTTCCCGCGATCAAAGCCGTGAAGCCCGACGTGGTTGGCGAAGCCGCGAACGTCGCGCGATGGCTCGCCGCAGTCGGCGAGCGTCCGGCGGTGAAGAAGGGCATGGCAGTGCCGAAGGTCTGACGCGCCGCGAAGCGATCGATTGATCGAACCCATCGGGCGCCGCGAGCGTTCTGACGGATTCATTTGACAGCGCGCGCCTCGATGCGCTGAATTCGACCGATGGCAGAGCCTACATCAATCCCAAAACCCGATCTCCACGGATCGATCAATCACGTCTCGATCACGGTCAGCGATTTGCCCGAGGCGATGAAATTTTTCGGGCCGCTGCTCAAATTCCTTGGCTACACCGTCGGCGCAGTGCAACGGTCGCGGGCCGGCGGCGACCTCACGTTCAACATCAACCAGTCCAACGGAATCGCTTTCAACATCTGGCAGGCGAAACCCGAGCTGGCGAGCCATCGCTTTGAAGTTTACGAACCGGGCCTGCATCACGTGGCGTTCAACGTCCAGCGGCACGAGCAGGTTGATGTACTGTTCGAGTTGGTTCGTAAGCTCGGCGCGGAAATTCTAGACGGTCCCGGTGAGTTTCCGTTCGGGCCGGGCGGCTATTACGCCTTTTATTTTCTCGGGCCCGATCGCCTGAAATTCGAAATCGTCCATATGCCGCTGGCGGAGCGGAACTACCGCCAGATGATCGACGCGCTCGAACGCGGGACGCGCTAACGATGCGGTATCGGGCGCTCAGCGACGTTCGCGTCGTCGATCTGACGCATTTCATCGCGGGTCCCTACGCCACGAAGCTGCTGGCGGACATGGGCGCCGATGTCGTCAAGGTCGAGCCGGTGTGGGGCGAGAGCGGACGCAAGCTGGGACCGCATCGCGCGAACGTCGAGGAGCGCGGCGGCTTGTTCGCGTTTCTAAATCTCAACAAACGCGGCGTCACCTTGAACCTGAAGCATCAGCGCGGCCGCGAACTCTTCGCGAGACTGCTCGACGGCGCCGATCTTCTAATGGAAAACTTCGCGCCCGGCACGCTCGACGCGCTGGGTCTCGCGCCTGACGAGTTGATCGCGAAGTTCCCGCGCTTGTCGGTCGTTTCGATTTCGAATTTCGGGCAGGACGGACTGGAGCGCGACGGCAGGCTGAATGACCTGGTGCTGTTCGCGCGTGGCGGATGGACGTTTCCAGTAGGCGAGGCGAATCGGGAACCGCTGACACCGCCTGGCTCGCTCGCGCAGTATGTCACGGCGCTGTACGGGGCGATTGCCGCGATGCAGGCGCTGGCGGCGCGTGATCTCGGACTCGGTCACGGGCAGCATATCGACGTTTCGATTCTCGAGGCGACGGTCGCGACGATGATCTATGAGACCGTCACGTTTCAGTACACCGGCATCGTGCGCAGCCGCGCGGGCAAGCGCTTCGCGGTCGGGCCGTTTTTGATCGTGACGCTGAAATGCAAAGACGGATACGCGGGGCTGCATTGCGTGACCGACAAGCAATTCGAGAGTCTGTGCGATCTGATGGGGCGTCGCGAGCTCGCTTCCGATCCGCGGTTCAACACCGCGCTCAACCGGATGCTCAACAATGACCCGCTGCTGGAAATCGTCGAACAGTTTTTCCTCGGACGCGAACGGCGGTGGCTGTACCGTGAGGGGCAGCGGCGCGCGATTCCGCTGGTGCCGATACCGAGCGTAGCCGAGTTGCTCGAGTGGGAACAGACGCGGGCGCGAAATTATTTCGAAACGATCGACGATCCAGTGCTGGGAAAGATTCGCGTGCCGGGGACGCCGCTGCGATTGACGTCGCATCGCCCCGAAGTGTCACGACCCGCGCCGCGACTGGGCGAGCACAATCGCGAGATCTTCGGCGGGCGTTTGGGACTGAGCGACAGTGAGATCGCGACTCTGAAAGGAGCGCGCACGATATGAACTCGATCTTCGACGGCAAGCTTCGCGTGCTCGATCTCTCGATGGGCTGGGCGGGGCCGCTGGTCGGTCAGATGTTCGCCGAGATGGGCGCCGAGGTGATCAAGGTCGAGGACACGCATCATTTCGACTGGTGGCGCGGTTCGCTCTCGATGGCGCCGGCCGAGATGCAGCCAATCGAGCGCGCGGGAGTCTTCAACACCGCGAATCGAGGCAAGCGGGGTATCACGCTCGATCTTTCAGGTACGCGAGGAATCGAAATTCTGAAACGTCTGATCGGCAGCGCAGACATCCTGGTCGAGAATTTCAGTCCGGGGGTGATGGATCGGCTGGGGCTCGGCTACGATGCTCTATCCGCAATCAATCAGCGGCTCATCATGATCTCGATGCCGTCGTTCGGGAGCGACGGCCCCGAATGCAACGCGCGCGGCTACGGCAACACGGTCGAGGCGATGGCGGGAGTGACGGGGCTGACGGGATATCACGACGGCGACGGGCAGCGTTACACGCTGAGTAACGCGCTTGGCGATCCGGTCGGCGGATTGCACGGCGTATTCGCGTTGATGGTTGCGCTGCGCGAACGCGAACGCACCGGACGAGGGCAGTTGATTGAGCTGGCGCAGGTCGAGTCGCTGATTCCGTTCGCGGCCGAGGCGATTCTCGATTTTCAATTCAGTGGGAAGGTGCCGGAGGCGCGCGGCAACCGGCATCGCGAGCACGCGCCGCACGGAATCTATCGATGCGCGGGTGACGACAACTGGATCGCGCTTGCGTGCGAGACCGACGAGCAGTGGCATCGTCTCGCGAGCAGTTTGGGGATCGATGATAAACGCTTCGCGACTGCGTCCGAGCGGAAGGCGAACGAGGATGCGCTCGACGCGGAACTCTCGCGCGCGATTGCACAACTGGACGCCGACCAATGCGTCGAGCGCCTTCGCGATGCGGGCGTGCTGGTCGCGCCGGTGAACTCGGCGCCGGCGGTAATGGCCGATCCGCAAATCCAGAGCCGCGAGTACTTCGTCGCGATCGAGCGCGCCATCGTCGGGACGCATCTCTATCCCGGCGCAGTCGCGCGCATCCCGGAGACTCCGCTGCGTGCCGACGCGCCCGCGCCGTTGTTGGGCGAGCACAACCGCCAGGTCTTCGGCGAGCTGCTCAAGATGAGTGACGACGAGATTGCCGAACTCGAGCGCAGCGGCGTGATCGGGTCGAGCCCGCGTCAGTACCGAATTGGAGACCGCACGACGTAATCCGCGCGCGACAGCGGAGCGCGGCCTTAATACTGAAAAAAGGTTAGTCCAGGTTGTCCTTGGGGACGAAGCCGTGCATGCCTTTGAAGGCGCCGTCGAGGATCTCGACCTGCGCTCCGCGGTCGTCGCTATTGATGACTCGCACGGGAGTGTTGTTGTCGACCTGCTTGGCGGCGAGGCCTTCGCCGAGGCCTCCGATCATTCCGCCGACGACGCCGCCTTGTTTTTTCAAATCGGTCAGTTTGACGAAGGTGTTTTCGTCGGGATAGACGGCGACGGTGCTCTCGCCGTTGTGCGCGACCAGCTTATGACCGCATCCGGCGAGGGCTATCATACATCCAATCACAGCTGCGCAGATGACGACCGTCGAAATTCGCATCGCGAGGTTCCTCTATCGCGGGTTCTAGCATGAGTTTCGGGAAAACAGCCACACGAGCCTTTGTGCGGGCGAAAACTCTAAAATTGCGAGGCATTCGGGGCCGTGATAGGGTTGACGATTCGCGCCTGGTGGAACGAAATCGTGATGCGAATCGGTCTTATCTCAGACACTCATATTCCCGAAGCCTGCGAGCATCTTCCGACGAGGGTGTTCGAGGTGTTTGCGGGGATCGATCTCGTAATGCATGCGGGCGACGTGTACGTGAATCGTGTGCTGGATGAGCTGTCGGCGATCGCACCGGTGATCGCGGCGCTCGGGAATGGCGATGAGGGACTCGATGGGCATCGGCATCGGCTCGATCAAGATGATGAGCGGGTGCGCGAGGCGCACCTGGTCGAGATAGCGGGAGTGCGAATCGGGCTGGTGCATGCGATTCCGACGCCGGACGAGACGTCGGAGGAAGTGTTTGCACGCGCGATGAATACGCAATTCGGCGGGCCGGTGGACGTGGTCGTGCAAGGTCATAGTCACGTCGAGGGCGTGACGCGGTTCGGCGCGACGATGGTAATCAATCCGGGCAGCGCGACGCTGCCACGCAATCTGGTCGGAGTGCCGGGAACGGTCGCGATATTGGAAATCGGCAACGGCGGCGAAGTCTCCGCCGAAATAATCAGCCTGGCTTGATCGTGAATGCATCGAGCCAACCAGGAGAAATTTTTGTCCGCTGAGAATGCAGTGCCCGCGACCAAACGCGCGGTCACGATGGAAAAACTGGTTAACCTGTGCAAGCGCCGTGGGATTGTTTTTCCGACGAGCGATATCTACGGGGGACTCGGATCCACTTTCGACTACGGGCCGCTGGGCGTCGAGCTGAAGCGCAACGTCAAGGAAGCGTGGTGGCGCGAGATGGTCCAGTACCGCAGCGACATGCTGGGGCTGGACTCGGCGATATTTCAGCATCCGCGGACGTGGGAAGCGTCGGGGCATTTGCAAAATTTCACCGACCCGATGGTTGATTGCAAGGCGTGCAAGAATCGTTTTCGCGCCGATAAAATTCAGCGCGACAAATGCCCCGAGTGCGGCGGCCAACTGACGGAGGCGCGCAATTTCAATCTGATGTTCAAGACGTTCATGGGGCCGGTGGAAGAGACCGCTTCGGTGGTTTATCTGCGGCCGGAAACGGCGCAGGGAATTTTCTCGAACTTCGAGAACATCGTGGATACGCAGCGGGTCAAGCTGCCGTTCGGGGTCGCGCAGCAGGGCAAATCATTCCGCAACGAAATCACAACCGAGAATTTTATTTTCCGCACCCGCGAGTTCGAGCAGATGGAGATGGAATATTTCGTCCGTCCCGATCGCGATGAAGAAGAGAAGTGGTATCGCTACTGGGTCGATTTCCGGTTCAACTGGCACGTCAAGTTCGGGATCAAGGCCGACCATCTGCGAAAGCGCGAGCACGCGTCCGACGAGTTGTCGCATTATTCGAGCGGCACCACCGACATCGAGTTCCTGTATCCGTTCGGATGGGGCGAGCTCGAAGGCGTGGCGAAGCGCGGCAGTTTCGACCTCGATCAACACGCCAAGTTCAGCGGCAAGGACCTGACGTATTTCGACGAAGACAGCAAGACGCGCTTTCGGCCGTGGGTGATCGAGCCGGCGCTCGGCGTCGATCGCGCGATGCTGGCGTTCATGCTCGACGCTTACGACGAGGACGTGGTCGATAACGAAGAGCGAATCGTGCTGCGTCTCGATCCGCGGCTCGCGCCGATCAAAGTGGCGGTTTATCCGCTACTGCGCAAACTGGGACAACCCGAGAAAGCGATCGCGATACGCGACGCTCTGAAGAAGCATTTCACGGTCGCCTACGATCAAGCGGGCTCAATCGGCCGGCGCTATCGGCGTCAGGACGAAGTCGGGACGCCGTACGGCGTGACGATCGATCATCAGACGATGGAAGACGACACGGTCACCATCCGCGATCGCGATGCGATGACGCAGGAGCGGGTGCCGGCGGCGAGGCTGATCGAAGTCATCGCAGATCGAATCGGCTGGACGCGATAAAATCTAAAATTGTCGCCGCGCAGTCTTCGATGCGGCGAGGGGAGCAACGATTTCACATGGGTCGCATTCATCCTGAGATCTACTTTTTCGGTGCGGGCGTGGCGGAAGGACGCACCGAGATGCGCAATCTGCTGGGCGGCAAGGGCGCGAATCTCGCCGAGATGGCGAGGCTCAAGCTGCCGGTGCCGCCGGGATTCACAATCTCGACCAAGGTCTGCAACTACTTTTACGATCACGCGCACAAATATCCGAAGGGGCTGACCGAGGGCGTGGCGAAGAGCGTCGCGCGGGTCGAGAAGGCGCTCGGGCGCAAGTTCGGCGACGCGACGAATCCGCTGCTGGTGTCGGTGCGATCGGGCGCGCGGGTTTCGATGCCGGGAATGATGGACACGGTGCTGAATCTCGGGCTCACCGACGAGACGGTAAAGGGGCTCGAGAACATCAGCGGCAATCCGCGCTTTGCGTGGGACTCCTACCGCCGGTTCTGCCAGATGTTCGGCGACGTGGTGCTCAAGCTCAAGCCGGAGAACAAAAACGATCCGGATCCATTCGAGGAAATTATTGATCACAAAAAGGCGACGCGCGGGGTCAAGAACGACACTGACCTGAACGTCGATGATTTGCGAGCCCTGGTCGGTGAGTTCCGCGCGCTGATTCGATCGCGCGTCGGGCGCGACATCCCGCAGGACCCGCGCGAGCAACTGTGGATGGCGATTGGCGCGGTGTTCGACTCGTGGCATAACGATCGCGCGATCACGTACCGGAAGATAAACAACATCCCCGGCGACTGGGGCACCGCGGTTACGGTGCAATCGATGGTGTTCGGCAATCTCGGCGACGATTGCGCGACCGGCGTCGCGTTCACGCGCGATCCCGGCACCGGTGAAAAGGGCATCTACGGCGAGTATCTGCCCAACGCGCAGGGCGAGGACGTCGTCGCGGGAATTCGCACCGGGCGGCAGATCAGCCTGAAAGCGGGGCGCGAATGGGCCAAGCGCGCGGGAATCGATGAGGCTGAACGCGCGGCGCAATATCCGACGCTCGAGGAAAGCTTCTCCGACGTTTACAAACAGCTCCTGCAAATCTCTGCGCGGCTGGAAAAACATTTTCGCGACACGCAGGACATGGAATTTACGATCGAGCGCAATCGCCTGTTCATGCTGCAGACGCGCAACGGCAAGCGAACGGCGCAGGCGGCGGTGCGAATCGCCGTGGACATGGCCGACGAGAAGCTGATCGATCGCAAGACCGCGTTGAAGCGCGTCGAGCCCGAGCAACTCGAGCAGTTCTTGCATCCGCGGCTCGATCCGTCGAGCAAAAAACACGTCATCGCGCGCGGGCTGCCGGCGTCGCCCGGTGCGGTCAACGGCGAAGTGGTGTTCTCGGCGGACGAAGCGGTAGCCGTCGCGGAAGCCGGGCGCAAAGTAATTTTGGTGCGTGTCGAAACCTCGCCCGAGGACATCCACGGGATGCAGGTGGCTGAAGGGATCCTCACGGCGCGCGGCGGGATGACGAGTCATGCGGCGGTGGTCGCGCGCGGGATGGGCAAGTCGTGCGTGGCCGGAGTGTCGGCGCTGGAAATCGATTATAGCGCGGGAACGCTCTCAGCCAACGGCGCGGTGATTCGTCGCGGCGAGTACCTGACGCTCGACGGATCGGCGGGCGAGGTGATCGAGGGGCGCGTGCCGACGGTCGAGCCTGAGATGCCGTCGTACTTCAAAAAATTTCTATCGTGGGCGGATGCGGTGCGGAAACTGGGAGTGCGCGCGAACGCCGACACTCCGGCCGACGCGAAGATCGCGCGCGATTTTGGCGCCGAAGGAATCGGGCTGACCCGTACCGAGCACATGTTCTTCGACCCTGAGCGAATCTCGGCAGTACGCGAAATGATCATGGCGGAGAATGCGCAGCAGCGCGGGCGCGCATTGGCGAAGATCCTGCCGATGCAGCGCGAGGATTTCGTCGGAATCCTGAAAGCGATGGCCGGACTGCCGGTCACGATTCGATTGCTCGATCCGCCGCTGCATGAATTTCTACCGCATGAGGACAACGAGATGCGCGAGCTGGCGGCCAAAATCGGCACCACGCTCGAGCATCTGAAGCAGGTGCGCGCGAGTTTGTTCGAAGTGAATCCCATGTTGGGGCATCGCGGGTCGCGGCTGGGAATCAGCTTCCCCGAGATTTACCAGGCGCAGGCGCGCGCGATTATCGAGGCGGCGTGCGAGCTGCGCAAGCAGGGAGTCAAGGCGATGCCGGAAATCATGCTGCCGTTGATCGGCGAACGCCGCGAGTTCGATATCCTGGCGGCGCAGATTCGCGAAGTGGCGGACGCGGTGTTCAAAGAACGCGGCATCAAGGTGGCGTACACGATTGGCACGATGATCGAAGTGCCGCGCGCATGCATTGTCGCGGATCAGATCGGCGAGGTTGCGGAATTCTTTTCATTCGGCACCAACGATCTGACGCAGATGACCTACGGAATCTCGCGCGACGACTCGGGTAAGTTTTTGCCGGATTACATTCGCACCGGGGTCTATAAGAAAGATCCGTTTGCGGAGCTCGACCCAGTGGGCGTCGGCGAGTTGATGCGAATCGCGATCGAGAAGGGACGCAAGGCGAATCGGAAATTGAAGATCGGGATTTGCGGAGAGCATGGCGGCGATCCGGCGAGCGTCAAGCTGTGCCATCGCCTGGGGTTGGACTACGTATCGTGCTCGCCGTATCGGATTCCGGTGGCGCGGCTCGCGGCGGCGCAGGCGGCGATCGAGGCATCGCAGAAGAAGGTCGCGTTCAAGGACGTGTAGGGCGCAGGCGGCGGCCCAGCCTTCAACGGAAACGCGCGCGGACGCGCGCGTATCCTTCGCTGCGCTCAGGAGGATCAGAAGAAGGAGTGTTCTGGCATCTCGAACCTCCGATGACACGAGCGGAAGAGACCCCCAGTAACCCCTCCCATTGGTAGGAGAGGGGAACGAAGGTCAGGAAAGCGGAGATCTTTTACGCGAAGTAATCTTCGGCGCGGATGGCGGGGATGTCCAGCTGGTAGACGCGGTTGTTGCGCAGGACTTTGAGATTGACGTTTTCGCCGGGGCGATGGTTGCCGAGAGCTTCGTAGAGGACGCGACGGTCGTTGATGTCGGTGTCGTCGATCGAGATGACCAGGTCGCCCTGCTGAAGGCCGGCTTTTTCGCCGGGACCTCCGGGCATCACGCCCGCAATTACGACGTGCTCGCGCAGCGTGTACGAGAGGACGCCGAGCCATGCGCGCGGTGCGGCGGTGGTGCGACCGCCGTGTTTGATCAGTTCGTCGCGGACATTTAGGAAGCTCTCGCCCGGCACGCCGAGAATCGCGCGGCTCAGATCCGCGAAGTTCAGATACGAGATGCCCACCACTTGCGACTGGAGATTGCAGATCGGGCCGCCGCTCATCCCGATGTTCAGCGACGAGGCGGTGACGCTGACGCATTTGTCGAGCATGAATTCCCAGACCGCGTCGAACGGGCCGAGGTAAGTGATGATGCCGCAATCGGCGCATCGCTTTTCGCCGCCGAGACTCGAGACGGTGAACGCCTCCTGCCCGACGACGCATTTCTCCGACGACACGACCTCGACATGCGAGAGCTTCTTGCGATCGATTTTCAGCAAGCCGATGCCGGTGCTGTAATCCTTGCCGACGATTTTCGCTTCGAGCTGATCGCCGCCGGGCATCGTCACGATCACGTTTTTCGCGCCGAGCAGCAGGTAATGAACAGTGAGGATCAGGCCGTCGGGGCTCACGATGGTGCCGGTGCCACGGCGGTCGGTGCCGAGGCCGATGGCGGTCGAAACGTGGGTGGACGGGATATGCGAATGCACGCCGACGGTGGCGCGCAGAACTTTTTCGAGCAGGAATGGAGGTGCGTTCACGGCCGATATCCTGCGAATTAGGCTAGGACCGCGCACTCGCGGTTTCAAGCGCGATTGTCAGAAGAAAAAAAGAGGCGGCCCTTGCGAGGCCGCCTCAGATGATTAACGTCGAAAGATTTTTACTTCGAGCTCTTCACCGGAGCACTGGGCATCGCAGTTTCGTTCGCGCGGATCGAAAGCGTCTGCAGCGCCTCGCCGAGATCGAGCTCGCTGTACTTCTGATTCGAGTACAAATCGTCGAGCCGCTTGACGGCCTGGTTCGCACTCACGTCGCCCATCGAGAGCTGTGCCGAGAGCTGGTGGATAATCCGGCGGGCGCCTTTCCAATGAAACAGGTCGGCGGCCGAATTAAGGACGTCGAGCTTGCCGACGCTGACGCGCATCGCGTCGGAATAGCCATTGACGTAACCGTCTTTGGCGGTGGAGTTGAGACGGTTCCAGAAACTGCCATTGTGGCTGACGTTGGACGACGCAAAGGCAACTGCCCAACTGGCCACAAAGCCTAGCATCACGCCGGCGGCGAATTTCTTCATTTCGCGATGATTCTCCCGAATCGGATAGCAACCCGTTTAGCAAAATTACGCATGTGTCGCAAAATCGTTACATCCCAAATTGGGTGGAATAGGCCGATAACGCTTAAGTAATATCGTTGTAACCTGTTGAAAACCCCGCTTACCCGGCCATATTGCCGCTGCCGAGGCCTACCCGCCACCCACAACACCGCGAAGTCTAGAACATTTCCAGAGCAAGGTAAATATGACCGATTAGCGTCCAAAAAGGTGCTTTCGGATACCAACAGGATTGAACGAGCGCGCCGCGCGGTGCCATGATCTTGCCGTCCCGGCCCGTGGCGCGAATCCCATGTCCATCTATGAGCAGGTCCTCACGTTTATCCACAGGCCGGAGCCTGAATCGTTCCAGCGGATCGCGCTCGACGTTTTCCGTCATCAATTCGAAACAATCGCGGCGTACCGGCGGTACTGCGGGGCGCGCGGGGTCGAGCCCGGCGCGGTGCGCAGCGTTGACGATGTCCCGGCGGTCAGCAATGTCGCGTTCAAGTATGCCGACCTTGCGATTGAAGGCGCCGCGCTCTCGTCTGGTGCGGCGGTTTTTCTCACCAGCGGGACTATGCAGGGGCGCGAGCGGCGCGGACGTCATATCGTTGCGCGGCCTGAGATTTATCGCGCGTCGGCGATCGCTCATCTGCGGACGATGCTATTCACCGACGCACGCCGAACAGCGATGCTCGCGATACATCCGACGGCTGAGGTGATGCCGGAGTCGTCGCTGTCGGCGATGATCAGCTGGAGTATCGAGGAGTTCGGGAGCGGCAGGACACTTGCGGCGGCGTCGCGCGACAAGGTCGACATTGCGGCGGCGATCGCGTTTCTTCGCGAGTGCGAGGCGCTGCGCGAGCCCGTTAGTATCATGGGGACGACGGCGGCGTTCGCGGCACTGTTCCCCGCGCTGGGCAGCACTGGCGTGAAAGTTCGGCTCGCCGCGGGTTCGCGAATGATGGACACCGGCGGGGCAAAAGGGCAGGCCGCCCCGATGCAAGCGTCGGAGGTGATCGCGCGGGCGAGAAAGATGCTCGCGATCGCGCCTGCGATGGTGATTAACGAATACGGGATGACGGAATTGTGCTCGCAGCTCTACGATGCGACGTCGTTCAACTGCGCAGGCGTGTCGGATGTGCAGGAGCGATTCAAAATTCCGCCGCCGTGGATGCGGGTGACGGCGCGCGACCCGGTTACGCTGCGGCCGATGCCGGACGGGGAAATCGGAATGCTCACGTTTTTCGATCTCGCTAACGTCGGATCGGTGTCGGCAGTCATGACTGAGGACCTTGGATTCGTCGAGCGCGGACGGGTGCGCGTGCTTGGCAGGGCGGCAGGCGGAGAGGCGCGCGGCTGCGCGCTGCGGATCGGGCAATTCTCGGAGACCGAAGCAGAGAATTTGCGATGAGCGCGACGCTGGCGTCCAGAGCGAGACGCATACTGAGGTCGGAGAGTGTCGATCGAATGAGCGACGCGCTGGCGCGGGCGTTCGAGCTCTGGCGCGACCGCAATTATGCACGCCGGCGCGACGCGATCGCGTCAATCGCGCGTTCGGCGGGATATTCGGTAGCGCTGCTCGAGAACTCGATCGACGCGCTGCTGAAGCCGTTCACCAGCGACGCGCTGAAGTTGATGGCGGGCACGGCGGCCCGCCCCACTTCTGACAGGCCAAAGACGATTGGATTCATCGCCGCGGGCAACGTGGCGGGCGCGGGAATCCATGAGATTGCGATCGCTCTGATCGCGGGCGCGAGGGTTCTAATCAAAACCGCGTCGGCGGAGCCGATATTTTTTGCGGAGTTTGCGCGCACGCTGGCGGAAGTCGATCGCGACGCCGGCGCACGCATCGAGGTAAGTCACTGGGGCCGCGAGCGCGCCGACCTCACCGCGTCATTGCTCGAGAAGTGCGAGCTGGTGATTGCGTTCGGCGACGACGCGACAATCGAGTCGCTCCACCGGCGCAATGTGATTGGATTCGGCAGCCGGGTGAGTGGCGCGCTGATCGCGCCCGATCGAATCGATTCGTCGCGACTCGACGAGATTGCCGACTTGCTCGCGCGCGATGTCGCATTGTTCGAGCAGCTCGGATGCCTGTCGCTCCATCAGGTGTTCGTGATGAGTTCCGAAGGTCGTGCGATGGCGGGCACGGCGGCCCGCCCCACTGATACGGCGCGGGAACTGGCGCTTCGGATGTCGATTGGGCTCGAACGGCTCAGCGAGTCGATGCCGCCGGCGCGCATCCCGATCCATGACGCCGCGGCAATCCGCGGAGTGCGGGAGCGCGCGCGCTGGCGCGCGATCGCGGGCGAGCCGGTCGAGCTGCTCGAAAGTCGCGGGCTTGGCTGGACGGTAATTTTCGAGCAGCGGCCGGATTCATTCAAAGTCTCGCCGGGATTCAGGACTGTGCAAGTAACCGCGGTACGCGATCTCGCGGAGTTTCGCGAATGCGTCGCGCCGGTGTCGGGACGGATCGAAGCGATGGCGGTGGTCGGCGACGATTGCGAAATCGAAGCGCGCGCGATGGGGATACCGTACGTTTGCGCGCCCGGCGAGATGCAATCGCCGCCGCTCGATTGGCGCCACGGTGGCGGCGGTTTTCTCGACATTATGATGGGATCGCGATGAGCGAACTCGGGGATTTCTTTCGGCGAAACCTGGCGCAGACGTCGGACGCGCCTATCGGATTGGAGATTTCGCACGCCGAGGGTTCGTGGCTGATCGCGTCGGATGGACGGCGCTATCTCGATTTCATCGCGGGCATCGGAGTGTCCGCGCTTGGCCATGGAAATCCCGAAGTGCTCGAGGCGATCGCGGCGCAGGCGCAACGCCATCTGCATGTGATGGTGTACGGCGAGTACGTGATCGAGAGCCAGGTAATGCTGGCGCGGCGGCTGGTCGAGCTACTGCCGCGGCCGCTCGAATGCGTGTATTTCACCAACAGTGGCGCGGAGGCGATCGAATGCGCGATGAAAGTGGCGCGCAAGTTTACCGGTCGCGCGGGTTTCGTCGCATTCGACGGTGCGTATCACGGTGACACGATGGGCGCGCTGGCGCTGTGCGGGAATCCCGCGATGCGCGAGCCGTTCGGCGCGTTGCCGGGACCGGTGACGCATCTACCGTTCGACGATATTGCCGCGCTCGATAAAATCGATTCGACCATCGCGGCGGTGTTCGTCGAGCCGGTGCAGGCTGAGGGCGGCGTGCGTATTCCCGAGATTGGTTTCATCCGCGCACTGCGCGAATGCTGCGATCGCACGGGCGCGATGCTTGTCTTCGACGAGGTTCTGACCGGCTTCGGACGCACCGGCAAAATGTTCGCGCTCGAACAATTCGGCGTCGTCCCCGACATCCTCGTGATGGCCAAAGCGCTCGGCGGCGGATTGCCGCTTGGCGCGCTATGCAGCCGCAACGAGGTTCTTGGCACGCTCTCGCACGATCCGCCGCTCGGACACATCACTACGTTTGGCGGGCATCCGCTCTCGTGCGCAGCCGGATTGGCCAGTCTGAACGTAATCGTGCGCGAGCGATTATGGGAGCGCGGCGCGACGATTGGCCAGGACATCGTACGACGCCTGTTGGCAATGCACGCGCCGGAAATAGCATCGGTGCGCGGGCTTGGTATGCTGGTGGGTATCGAGTTTCGCGACGCGGCGCTGGCGCATCGATTTGTCGCAGAAACTGTGGCGCGAGGGGTGATCGTAAACTGGACGCTCAATGCTGACAAGGTTGTCCGGCTTGCGCCGGTATTGACGATCACGCCGGACGAGATCGATTTTGCGTTCAGTGCAATGACCAAAGCGCTTGATGAAATCCGGCGCTGAAGTCACCATGAGAGTTAGGGGGCCGCTGAAAGAAAACGGGGAGCCTGATTGGCGGAGATCAGCAAATACAACGGCTCATCCGGGCTGACGAATTCGGGGGTCGGCCCCGCCAAACGCCAGTTCATCTGGACCGACGACGACGAGGAGTCGCTGCGAGTCCTGAAGCTCGCCGGCGCGCTCGGAATCTTCATGCTGCTGGCGTACCTTGCGTACGACCAGCGAGTCCTCGGACGCCAAGCGCCGGGCAACGGCCCGCACTGGTTCATCCTTGCGGCGACCTGTTTGCTTTTCGGTCTGTCGTGGACGCATGCGTTCAGGCGCCGCTGGAAATTATGGATTCTGCTTTACAACCTGCTGCTGATAGCGACGCTCATCCTGATCAGCCGGAGCACCGGAGATCCCGAGTCGCGCTTCATCGCGATCATGTTGTGTCCGCTGGCCACTGCTTCGTTCGTCAGCTGGGGAACGCGATGGCAATTTGCGATGGCTCTGACGGCGCTGCTGGGCTATGGGGCGGGCGAATATCTGGTGCCGATCGAATCGCCATATCGCGTGTACCGCTGGATGGGCCTGGTCGCGGCGCTGATCTTCGCGCAGTACACGGCGATCTTTATCGATCGATACCGCAAGCGTCTGAGAAAGCAGGTCGAGGACCTCGAGGAAGCGGCGCGGTTTCGGCAGACACAAATCGCGACGATGGCGCATGACATCCGCAGTCCAGTCGCGGCCCTGAGCGGCTACGTCAGCTTGCTTGAGGACTCGGATACGGACGCAAAGGAGCGCACTGATCTGCTGGGGCGGATTGGCTCGACGGCCTGGAACATGGACCTGGTAGTCAGCAACGTGCTGGACTACTACGAGGCGCAGGATGACGACCTCGTCGCGGCGCCGGTCGAACTTGATCCGAATCAACTGGTCAGCGAGGTTGCGGAAGAGTGCGCTCTGCAGGCGCGGCGCCGGCGGCTGAACTTGCGCGTCGAGCTCACGCGGCTGCCGGCGTGCAAACTCGATCGCCGCCATTTTCAGCGAATAGTAAGAAATATGATCGCATATGCGCTCGGAAGGACGGCGACCGGAGAGGTCACGCTGCGGGCCGGCGTCCGAAACGACATGATCGCGATCGAAGTAACCGATAGCGGCCCGACTCTTTCCCAGGAGCAACTCGACGCACTGTTTGAGCGCCCCAATCGAAACGGAGATCGCAGCGCCGCGCGCGGACTTGGACTGTATATCGCGCAAGCGATGGCGAAGGCATCGGGAGGACGGACCGGGGCGCGGTTCGCGGACGGCCGGCGCGGGCTGACTCTGGTCGCGGAATTCCCGCTTGAAGAGCAACCAGCGAAAGCGCGCACGCCGTGAGGAAACTGCCCGCGTCCGGCAAACTCTCCAGCGAATTTGAACTGATCGCACGGCTCAGTGCGGGAATCCATCTGAGCCGCCGCACGATCCTAGGCGTCGGCGACGACTGCGCAATTGTCTCGCGGCCGCGCGGGAACCTGCTGTTTACGATAGACAGCCTGGTCGAGAACGTTCACTTCGATCTGCGATGGGGCTCTCCGGAAGCGCTTGGTGCGCGCGCGCTCGCGGTCAACTTGAGCGATATCGCAGCGATGGGCGGGCGTCCGACGGCATGCGTGGTGAACCTCGGTGTGCGCGAAGGAATTGCGTCGCGGATGCTCGAGCGAATTTACTGTGGACTGCGCGCTGCGGCGCGCGCAGCTTCGACGGATATCGTGGGCGGCAATATCACGCGCGCGCGCGAGCTGTCGATCACGATTGCGCTTACCGGCGAGGCCGGGCGCGGCGTGATGCGGCGCGATACGGCTCGGCCCGGCGACGAGATCTATGTGACCGGCACTCTAGGCGACGCCGCGCTCGGCTGGCGTATCCTGGCGGGCAAGTTGAAGACGGGAAAAAATCGAGTGGTGACAAAATATCTGACAGAGCGATTCATCCGTCCGAAGGCGCAGCTCTATGCCGGACAACGGCTTGCGACGCTGCGGCCCGCGCCAGCCGCCATCGACGTCAGCGACGGACTCATGCAGGACCTCGGGCACATCCTCGAACGAAGCGGCGTCGGCGCCGAGATCGACGCGTCGCGAATTCCGATCTCGCCGGCGTATCGTGCGCTGATGGGCGGAGATCTCGTGCATGCGCTGACCGGCGGCGAGGATTATGAACTGATCTTCTGCGTGAAGCCGGGCCACAGCGAATCCGAACTGTCACGTCGCTTGCACATGGGCGTGCGGCGAATCGGTAAGATCGTCAAGGGCAAGCGCCTGAACGTGATTGGTGCCAGCGCGCCGATTGACGCAGGATGGGATCAGCTGCGCTCGCGCGGATAAATAGAATAGATGCTTTCAATCCTGCCGCTTGCGGTCCTGATTCTCATCGTGCTGAGCGCCATGCTAGCCGGATCCGAGACCGCACTCTTCTCGATGGCGCGCCTGGAGCACACGCGCGAACAGATGAGCCTCTCGGTGCAGCGTGCGCTCGACCGGCTGATGCGCAGGCCGCTCGAATCGTTGATCGTGATCATCGGGCTGAACGAAGCGTGCAACATTTTCGCCGACTGCCTGGCGACGATCATTTTACTGGCGATGCTCGGTGGCAAATGGGGACCAATCGTCGCGGCGCCGACGATGCTCTTAGTCGTACTTCTGTTCTGCGACATTACTCCGAAGACCTTCGCACTTGGATTCCCGGCCGCCCTGGCGTGGATAACTGCGCGCCCACTTGCCGTGGTCACCGATTTCGTTCATCCGTTCGCAAAATATTTTGCGCCGATTGAAACCCCGCCGCGTCCGGACCCGGTGTCAGAAGCGGAATTCAAGACGCTCCTCAGACTCGGCGAAACCCAGGGGCAGGTCGAGCCCGCCGAGCGTGCGATGATTCATCGCGTGTTCGATTTCGGTGCGCGGCGGGCGTCAGAAGTGATGACGCCGCGAGACCGAATCTTTGCGCTCGACATCGAGATGCCGGTGGCGCAGTTGGTCGCGGAAATCGCGCACGAAAGTTTCTCGCGAGTGCCGGTCTATCGCCACAGCCAGGACAACATCGTCGGAATACTGCATGCCAAGGATCTTGCAGCACGGCGCCTGGACCCGTCGCCGCCGCGAGTCGAGCGACTGGTGCGTCCGGCGTATTTCGTGCCGCCGGGCAAGCTGCTCGCCGATTTATTCGAGGAGATGCGCCGCGGACGCTTCCAGATTGCGCTGGTGGTCAACGAGTACGGCCGCCTGCTGGGGCTGGTGACGCTCGAAGACTTGCTCGAGGAATTGTTCGGCGAGATTCGCGATGAGTTTGACAGCGAAGTTCCCGAGCTGGTCAAAATTTCCGATGAAGAATGGTCGGCGTCCGGCGCGATCGCACTGGGCAAGCTGGCGGACGCGCTGGCTCCCAATCGAGTCATCGAAGTTTACGGGGGTGGCAAGACGCTGAGCAGCCTGATCCTGCGCCGGCTGGGACGCGTGCCGCGCGCGGGAGAGAAGCTGAGACTCGGCGAATTCGAAGTTACCGTCGAGCGCGTGCGCGGCGCGGCGGTCGAGTTGGTGAGGCTCCATCGATGACGGTCGTTTGGCTGGTGGTCGCCTTGTTCGGATGTCTTATGGTGCAGGCGTTTTTCGCCGCGTCCGAGATTGCACTGGTTTCCGCCGACGATTTGAAAGTTCGCGCGGAGAGCGAAGGCGGTCACGCGCGCTCGCGAGTGCTCGACGAGCTGCTGACCAATCGAGATCGTTTGCTGGCGCTCACTCTCACCGGCACCAACGTCGCCACGGTGATTGCCGCGGTGGTGCTCACCAGCGCGCTGTATCAAATCGGCCCGCGCCTGGTTTATCTTGCGCCGTTGATTCTGACGCCGATAACGCTGGTGCTCGGCGAATCGGTCCCGAAGCTGCTGACGCTTACCAATCCTCACCGGTTTGCATTGTTCGTCGCGAGGCCGCTGCGGTTGCTCGCGAGGATTCTTGCGCCGCTGCTCTATGTGGAAACTCTGTTGAGCAGATTGCTGCGCCGGCTTGCCGGTGTGCCGGCCGACGCCGAGAGCGTGTTCCTGAGCCGCGAAGATTTGGCGCGCCTGATGCGCCGACGGCCGAGCGACGCATCCGATCCGTCGCACGACGCCATCCTGCCCGTCGAGCAGCAGATGATCAGCCGCATATTTCGTTTCTCGCGGGCCGAGGCGCGCAAGGCGATGGTGCCGCTGGTGGGCGTCGATGCGGTGCCTGAGGAAACCTCGCTGGCCGCCGCGATCGAAACTGTTCGCCGCGAAGGCTTCAGCCGCATCCCGGTGTTTCGGCGCCGAATCACGGACATCGTCGGCGTCGTTCACGTCTTCGATCTTTTGCAGGCGCCCGATCTCAGCCGCCCAGTCAGCGACATCATGCGGCCGGTCAGCTATTTTCCCGAATCGATGCCGCTCGACGAGGCGCTACTGGCGATGCAACGCACCGGGGAAAATCTCGCGGTGATCGTCGATGAGTACGGCGGCTCGGCCGGAATTCTGACGTTGGAAGATCTGATCGAAGAAATCGTCGGCGATATCGAGGACGAACACGACCTCGGCGAGGAGCTGACCAGGGTGGTCAGTCCGCGCATGCTGTCGGTGATCGGACGCGCGCCGATTATGGAATTGAACGAGCGCTTCGGCCTCAAGCTTTCGGAGGCGGATGAGTATGCTACGATCGGCGGGTTGGTGGTCGAACGACTCGGGCACATTCCCAAGCCCGGCGAAAAATTAATCGAGGGCGATTTGACGATCACGGTTACGCGCAGCGATGCACGCGCGGTGCGCGAATTGATGCTGACACTTGCGCATCCGATCCGCCCTGAGCTCCTCAAGCGGCGATGACAGAAAAGCGAATTCGCAAAATCCTCGACGGCGTTGCCGCGGGCAGGATGACTGCCAGTGCAGCGTTCAAACACATCGGTCAGCTGCCATTCGAGGATCTTGGATTCGCCAAAATCGACAATCATAGAAGCGTCCGGCGCGGAATTCCCGAAGTGGTTTTCGGCGAAGGCAAGACTGCGGATCAGCTCGCGGCGATAGGTCTGCGCGTGCTCGCCTCCGGAACGAATCTGATTATCACGCGGCTCGACGCGAACAAGGCGCGTATCGTCAAACGGAAAATTCGCAGGCTGGATTATCATGCGGATGCTCGCATCGGCGTCGTCGTCAAGGAGCGCGTGAAGCCGTCGGGGCAGGGCGTCGTGATGGTGATGAGTGCGGGCACTTCCGACATTCCGGTCGCCGAGGAAGCGGCGTGTTGCGCCGAGCTGTTCGGAAATCGCGTGGCGCGAATCTACGACGTCGGAGTCGCGGGGATTCATCGGCTTACTGCGAACCTCGACTCGATCCGCAAGGCGAGCGTGCTGATCGTCGTCGCGGGAATGGAAGGCGCGCTGCCGTCGGTCGTCGCGGGCCTGATCGATAAGCCCGTGATTGCGGTGCCGACCAGCGTCGGCTACGGAGCATCGATGGGCGGGCTGGCGGCGCTGCTCGGGATGCTGAATTCGTGCGCGAGCGGCGTGACCGTCGTCAATATCGACAATGGTTTCGGCGCGGCGCTCGCGGCCACGCTGATCAACCGGGTGGGAATCGAGCGCGACGGCCGCTGATGGCGAAACGCACGTCAATCACCAGCGGGCGCGCGCGCCGCGCGATTAAGATGGGCGAGCTCGCGTCGCAGGTCGGCTCGAGCTACCTGTGGAATCAACTGAGGCGGCCGTTTCTGAGCGCTCCTGCGCGCGACCGCGAACTGCTCGACACGCACATCCGCAACGCGCAGCGAATTGTCGAAGGCTCGACGCAGCTTCGCGGCGCGTTCATGAAGCTCATCCAGATGCTCTCGATTCGCAAGGACCTGCTGCCGGGCGAGGCGCTCGACGTGCTGCGCGCGACGCAATCGAGCGTGCCGCCAATGAGCTATGCGACAATCTCGGAACAGATTCGCAAGGAGATTGGCAAGCGGCCCGAAGTCGTCTTCAGGAGTTTCGACCAGACCGCGTTTGCCGCCGCGTCACTCGGCCAGGTGCATCGTGCGGTGACGCGCGACGGCGTCGACGTTGCGGTGAAGATTCAGTATCCGGGCGTCGAGGATACCGTCGAGCAGGACTTGCAGAATCTCAAGCTGCTGCTGCGAACGTTGCAGGCGCTCGGCCATGACGTGATGCGCCAGCAGATTGACACCGGCGCCGTGTACAAGGAACTCGAGCAGCGCCTGCGCGAAGAACTCGACTACGTGAACGAAGCGCGCAACATGACGGAGTTTGGCAAGCGTCTCGGCACGGATTCCGAAATCATGATTCCGCGCGTCGTCAAGGATCTCAGTTCACGGCGCGTGCTGACGATGACGTACGTCGATGGCTATCCGCTGGCGGACGTGATGGGTCCCGCGGTCGATGCCGAGCTGCGCGAATGGGTCGCGGTCAAGATTCACGAGTTTGCGTGGCGGCAGATTCTGGAATTTGGATTGCTGCATACCGATTTTCATCCGGGCAATTATCTGGTGAGTCATCATCCGCGCCTGGGCGTGCTCGATTTCGGATCGATTCGCCGCTTCCCCGAACCGGTGCGCAAGGCGAATGTGCAAGTGGCCCGCGCGATTCTGAGCGGCGACGACAAATCGCTCGCGGCCGCAATGGTCAAGCTGGGCTATCTCGATCGCGAACAGGACGCGGCGCCGATGGTGCGAATCATCCACATCCTGTTCGAGCCGATGCGGGTCGATCGCGCAGTCGATCCCATCGAGTACGACACCGTGGGCAAGGCTGCGATGGTCGGCGAGCTCGCGCTGGTGAATCGGCTCTACAAATCGCCCGCGCACAGCGTATTCCTGATTCGCGCGCTGATCGGACTTGAAGGAATCACCCGCGGCCTCGCGGTGAAAACCAACTACCGGAAAATCTTCGCGAACTGCGTCGAGCGAATCCCGGGATGACAGACATTCTCGACGCGCTTGAGCGTCATCGTGACCATCACTTTCAGGCGCGTCGCGGCGCGGCGCGTGACCGGCGAAAAGAGCGCGCTCAAATTTATCGACGAGGTTGGGTTCTGCACCGGGTTCACATCCGGGATGGGTGTGCCGTGCCTGCGCGAGGCTATCGCGGGAACGCGCGAACCCTCGATGCCGGAGCATATTCAGCACGACTATGCGATCGGGATGACGTGGCGGATCAAAGACTCGCTGCCGCAGCGCCGCGCGGTTTACTACGGCAAGGTGATCGCGCGACGCCCCAGTTTCATCGCGCGCGAAATGCTGGGCGCATTTCTCCGGTTGCGTGTCGAGCCAGGCGGATATCGCAAGCTGTACCTGCGCGGTGGATTGTCGAATTGCGGCAAACTGGTGATGGATACCCTCACCAAACGCGGCCTGGCCGAGACTCGCGTCCTGAAACTGTCGAGCGGCCACGCGCAACCGTCGCGGCGCGCGGTTTTCGATCGTGCGATGGCGGAGCTGCAGGAAAAATTTCTCGCCCTCAAAGTGGACGAGCGCGCCGACCCGTTCAGCTACGTGTGGGACACGATGGAGCATCGATGGCCCGACGCGATTGCGGATGCCCGGAAGCTCACGCGAAAAGAGGCGGCGTACGTAATCGTCGCAAAATATTTCGAGACCGCAGCTTTCGGAAATGAGCGCGCGATTGCGCGGCTGCTCGGAATAGATCTCGCGCTGGTTGAAACTGCGGCGCGCCAACTCGAGCGCGAGGGCTCGATCGCGCGCGGTGTGAGGATCGATGGGCATCCCGGCGCAATCAGTTTGCTGTCCGGGTTCGTGCCGTAGCGGGAAGCGCTTGTCGCCGGAGACCTTTCCGGTCTAAGAAAGATCATTCGGAGGGAAAACCATGCCGCTCGACCCGCAAGCTAAAACATTGATGGATCAACTCGCTGCCGCGCCCGGACCGAAGTTGAATACGCTGGAGCCGGCCGATGCGCGCCGCTTGACTGCCGGCATGTTCGTAGTGCCGCTGGAGCGCGCTGAGAAAGTCGCCAAGGTCGAGGATCGCAAAATTCCGGGACCCGCGGGCGAGATTCCGATTCGCATCTACACTCCCGAGGGTGCCGGCCCGTTTCCAGTGCTGGTGTATCTTCACGGCGGTGGATGGGTGATCTGCGGACTCGATACGCACGACGGGCCATGTCGCGCGCTCACCAAGAAGGCGGGATGCGTGACCGTGTCGGTCGATTACCGGCTCGCGCCCGAGAATAAATTTCCTGCCGGGGTCGAAGATTGCTTTGCCGCGACCAAGTGGGTCGCGGCGCACGCCAGAGAGT
Organism: uncultured delta proteobacterium; assembly: GCA_963794325.1. GTDB lineage: Bacteria > Desulfobacterota > Binatia > Binatales > Binataceae > Binatus. The sequence continues at coordinate 1,814,660 of CAWCDG010000004.1, forward strand.
TCAACGCCGATGCGAACCGGCTCGCGGTCGGTGGTGATAGCGCGGGCGGGAATCTGTCCGCGGTAGTATCACAACTCGCGCGTGACGCGGGCGGGCCGAAGATCGCGCTCCAGCTGCTCATCTATCCGGCGACCGAGGCTGAGCTCGACACTTACTCGCACAAAACGTTCACAAACTACTTTCTAACCAAGGAAGACATAGTTTATTTCTGGAAGCATTACCTGCGTAGCGCTGACGACCGCAAAGATCCCCGCGTCGCGCCCGCATTGGCGAAGAGCTTCAAAGGATTGCCGCCCGCGCTGATCATTACGGCGGAATTCGATCCGCTGCGCGACGAGGGCGAGAGCTACGGCGAGAAGCTGCGCGCCGCCGGCGTTCCGGTGACGGTCACGCGCTACGAAGGAATGATTCACGGATTCTTTTCGATGTACGAAGTGCTCGACAAGGGCAAGCTGGCGATCGACGAATCCGCCGAGGCTCTCAGGAAAGCATTCGCGAGGTAGCGGCGAACCTCACCACTGCTCATAGTGGACGGCGCGGCGCTCGTAGCCGGCGCCGCGGAGCAGGTCGCGCAGTCGAATCACGCCCTTGCCGACGCCGCAGATGTAGAAGTGGCGCGAGCGGTCGGCGTCAGCGATGACCCATCGCGATTGGGCCATCTCGAACAGGCGATCGTAAATCTTATCGGCCGGCACTATCACCGGCTCGTACGAGAAATTCGGTGCGGTGCGCGCAAGCGCGTCGAGCTCGGCGGCGTACAGGAGGTGCTCGCGATCCGGCGCCGCATAAATCAAATGGATCGTGGCCGACGGCGATGCAGCGACCGCTTGCTTCAGCATCGGGCGAATCGGGGCGATCGCCGTGCCTTCCGCGATGAAGCCCTCCTCTGAATCCGGCTCCGGAGCGAGCGTGAAACTGCCGAACGGGCCGCTGAAATCGAGCGTGTCACCGACGCGCCGCTCGAACAGCCAGTCGACGCCGCGCCCGCCCTTGACGCGATTAAAACAGATCTCGAACGGGCCGCGATCTTCCGGGCTCGATGCGATCGAGTAGGGCCGCGAGCGCGTCTCGTCGCCGAGCGGAATCGTGATCGAGATGAATTGCCCGGGGGCAAAGCGCAAATGCTTTCCGCTGGTGAGCGAGAGAAAAAGCGAACGCGTGTCCGACGCGTGATCGAAAATCTTCTCGACGCGCGCATTCAGCGTCGAGCGGTTGCTCGGTGCGGCTGTCGTCATTCTTCGGCCGCCTCGCTGACCTGGTTAATCGTGTAGCGAGGAACGACGACGACGATTTCCGCGTTGGGGTCGTCGATGACGGCCTGGCATCCCAGACGCGATGTCGGCGTCAGTCCGGGCGCCCTGTCGAGCAGGTCTTCCTCCTGCTCGCTCGACTCGCCGAGCTTGTTGAACCCCTGCTTGATGATCACGTGGCAGGTCGTGCACGCGCAGTTGCCGCCGCATGCATGCTCGAGATGGATTCCGTGACCGAGCATCACGTCGAGAATCGAGCCGGGCTTGCCGTCATGATGAAACGGCGCCTTGGCGGGGTCGAACTCGATTACCTTTTCAGGATCGCCGTTTTCGAATTGGATTCGCAGTTTCGCCATCGGAGTCAGATTGTCTTGAGATTATGCGCTGCGCCGGGACGGGGAAACCGTTTCTGTCCGATCGCTTGCATCTTCGCCGGATTTTCGCCATGATCGGAGCCGTCTAAATGAGCTATAGGGAGAAGCCCGAATGGCGACGCTGACCAAGCGGCAGAAGCAGCTGATCGACTACCTGAACGACTATATCAGCCAACACGGCTACGCGCCCACGCTGGCCGAAGTCGGCCAATACTTCGGGCTGTCGTCACTCGCCACCGTTCATAAGCATCTGCACAACCTCGAGCAGAAAGGGTTCATCAAGCGGCAACATAATCATAGCAGAGCACTCGAAGTCGCGGCGTCGGCGAAACGCGCGGCGCCGGCTACGATTCGATTGCTCGGCACCGTCGCGGCGGGCGCGCCGATCGAGGCGGTCGAGAACAACGAAACGATCAGCGTTCCCGACGACTTCATCCGGCGCGATAATACGTTCTGTCTGCGCGTGAAAGGCGACTCGATGATCGAAGACGGCATCCGCGACGGCGATTACATAATTGTCGAAGGACGTGACAGCGCCGACAATGGCGAGACGGTCGTGGCGCTGATCGGCAACGAGGCCACCGTCAAGAAATTCTACCGCGAATCGAGCGGGCAGATCCGGCTGCAGCCGGCGAACGCCTCGATGCAACCGATCATGGTGGGCGAGGGTGACTTGGCGATTCGCGGCGTCGTGGTCGGCCTGATGCGTCACTACCGTTAAAACACCCGGAACTTGATTGAATGTGAAACCCGCGGTGGGTTTCACACTTCCTTCGGCAGGGGTGACCCCTGCACCCAGTATTAAGAAGGACAAGATGCGGGACTTCGTCCCTGTTAGAAGGTTTTGGAGCGGAACGCACAGCTAAGCCGGGAGAAATTGCTGTGTTCAAGAAAATTGATTGCGTGATGATTCGCGTGGATGACCTCGCGGCGGGTGAGAAGTTCTACTCCGAAGTATTCGGGCTCGAGCCGCTTTGGCGCGACGCGGGCAGCGTCGGGATGGGTCTGCCTGAAACCAACGCCGAAATCGTTCTTCACACCAACGCGGAAATACCGCACAAGGTCGAGGTACATTACCTGGTCGATGATGTCGTTGCGGCGGTGAAGGTCTATGCGGAGAAAGGGTGCCGTGTTTTAGTGCCGCCGTTCGACGTGATGATAGGAAAGTGCGCGGTCATCGAGGATCCATTCGCGACTACTATCTGCATTCTGGACCTGAGTTCGGGCCGGCGCCCGCGTTATATCCGTGAGATCGTCTAAGCGCGAATTGGAATCGTCACGATGAAAGCTGAGCCCTGGTCGGGCGCGGTCCTGACGACGATTTTTGCGCCGAGCGCTTCTACATTGCGCTGAACGACAGCGAGGCCGAGTCCCATTCCGCGGTGGATGCGGATACTCGAATGTGAAAGCTGGGCGCAGGGTTTGAATGCCTCCGCGACCTCGGCGGGCTCTATTCCTGGTCCGGTATCACGGACCTCCAGTTCAATAGCGGGTTCGAGACGAGACGATTCAACTCGCCGAATCGCGATAGTGACGCTCCCTCGATCGGTGAATCTTACCGCGTTGACGCCCAGGTTGAGCAGGATCGCCTTGACTGGCCGGCGTCGCGCACGAAAAACCGCGGGTGCGCGGTCGAGATCAAATTTGATTTCCAGGCCCTTGGTGTCGTTGGCCGCATCGAGTGCCGGCACCAGATCTTCAATCAGATCGTGCGGGCGAATTTCCTCTTCGGCTGCCGCTTCCGCCATCGCGTCCGCGACCGAGAAGTCCATCACGTTTTCGACAGTCTGCGCGAGGTCATGTGCGTTGGCATTCAGGCGCTCGATCATATGCTTGTGACGACCGCCCAGTTCACTACTCAATTCGTCACGCAGGATGTCGAGGTAGCCGAGGATTGCCTGCACCGGAGAGCGAAGTTCGTGCGCGAGGTTCGCCAGGGCTTCCATGTGGAGGCCCTGCTCCCATTTGCTCGCCTGCATTCCCGTGGCGACCGGGTCCGCGGTTGGGCTGGGCGCGCGACCATTGTTTGAGAGGTTCGACAACTGCGTCTATCCGTTCTGATCTTTCTGCTTGGCTGGCTTCGCTGCGCCCTAAATTTTCGATGCGAGCTATGCGTGCCAATTGCCATCCCACGTTGCAGCAAAAGAGCAGCTAGGTGAATCGGGAAAGTACCTAGATTCATAGGAATAAGTACCTAGAAGGCGGTGAAAGAGTTCGTAGGGAAATGCGCAAGATACTGCGATGTTTCAAACGAGAAGGATTCGGAGCGGAACCGTCAGGCTGCGGAGAGGATTTCGCGGGCTTTTTTCAGGTCTTCGGCGATTTGCGCGGTTAGCGATTCGGCGTTGGCGAATTTCTTTTCAGCGCGGATTCGTTCTACCAGTTCCAGTTTGACGCGCTTGCCGTAGATGTCGCCGGTGAAGTCGAAGATGTGGGCTTCGATCGAGCGGGCGCTCTCGGAAAATGTCGGGCGCATCCCGATGTTGGTGATCGATGGATGCGCGCCGTCGTCGAGGATGACGCGGGTGGCGTAAACGCCGTCGGGCGGGATGCATTCGGTTTCGCTGGCGATGTTCGCGGTGGGGAAGCCGATCGTCCGTCCGCGCTCGCGTCCACGCACGACCGGCCCGGCGAGGAAATGGTAACGGCCCAGGAGCCTCGCCGCGCGATGCATGTCGCCGGTGGTTATTGCTTCGCGCACTTTGGTCGAGCTGACTTCGATGCCGTCGACTTTCACCGGCCCGACTACGTCGGTGTCGAAGCCCAGTTCGCGCCCAAGTTCGACCATCACGGCGGAAGTGCCAGCGCGATTGTGTCCAAACCTGAAATTTTGCCCGACGACGACTTCGCGCACTCCGATTTTCCCGCTCATGTAGTCGCGCACGAAATCGCGCGGCGAGAGGAGGCTCAGGTCGAGCGTGAAGTTGATCACGATTACGCCGTCGATGCCGGACAGCCGCAGCAGTTCGAGCTTGTCATCTGGCGTGAGGATCAACTTGGGAGCGCGGGCCGGAACCAGCAGCTTGGAGGGCAGCGGATCGAAGGTCAGCGCGAACGCGGTGCCGCCGGCCGCGCGAGCGCGATCGATCGCCGCCTTGAGTATCGCGCGATGCCCGAGATGGACGCCGTCGAAATTTCCGATCGCGGTGACCGGGTACGGATGCCGTTCGAGCGCGTCGAGGTCGCGAATTATTTCCATTCAGTCTTGCGCAAGGGCCGCCTTAATCGCTCGCGAGATCTTTCATCATCGTGTCCGCGGACGCCGCCTGCGGCGTGCCGGCGTGATCGTTAACCAGCTTTTGCAGGGTCAGGCGCGCGTCGATTCGATCGTTGAGTTTCACGAATGCCTGCGCCTCACGCAGCAACGCGGCGCTCGCATACTTGCCCTTGGGAAAGCGCATCACGAGATCGTTGAACTGTAAAATCGCCTGGTCATAGGCGCCGTTTTCGAACAGCGCATTCGCGGCGAAATATTCGGCGGGCTCGCTCAGCGGCGACTTCGGGTACGCATGCTGGAGCTTGGTGAACCTCGCCACTGCGAGCGGATACTTGGCGGCCTTCATCGCATCGAGGCCTTCGCGATAAATCTTGATGCCCGGTTCGTTCGACGTCGCAGCATCGGCGATTTCCTGATCGAGCTCGGCTGGCCAGGTCGGCGCGATCTCCGCGGGAGTTGCAGGCGGAGCGGTCACCCCTGATGGCGGTGCTGACGCCACTCCCGTTCCGGGGCCGACGCTGTCCGCCGGTGCGCCGGGCGGTGGCACCGCGCCGGGAGTCGCTGCCATGCCGGCTTGCAGCGCTTTTACCTCCGCCTCGAGGCTCGCAACGCGATCGTTCACCCCTGACGCGTTGCCTCCCGCGGTGCCTGCGCCGTGCTGGAGTTCCTCGATCTGATCGTTCTGCCGTGCGACCTGCGCCTTGAGCGCGTCGATCTGCTGGTGGTCGGCGGCGATCATCCCGCGCAGCGTGAACTCATTTTTGTTGAGCTGCTCCATGCCGCTTTGATCGGCGCATCCGGCCAGCGCGAATGCCGCAAGGACGGCGACGGCGCCGATCGTCAGGTTGGTTTTTCGCACTCGTCTAATCCTTATTGGCTCGCCATTTTGCTGACCGTAAAGTGATCGCGCCGGTTCTGCGACCAGCAGCTTTCGTCGTGATCAGTGCAGACCGGAAGCTCCTTGCCGTAGCTGATCGTCGACATTCTGGTCTCGCTGATTCCGAGCGTTGCCAGGTAATCCTTGCCGGCCTGCGCGCGCTTGGCGCCCAGCGCGATATTGTATTCCTCCGATCCGCGCTCGTCGCAATAACCCTCGACCTGGACCCTGGTCTGCGGATGCGCTTGCAGCCAGCTCGCGTTGGACTTCAGCACACTGCCGTCCTGGTCCTGGATCGTCGAATCGTTGTACCCGAAATGAATGTCGCTGAGCGGACCGCCTATATGGCCGCCATGCCCGAAGTCGTCTTCCGGATTACCGCCGCCGGCGCCTGTGGGGGTTTCACCGATTTGATTTGCGCCGGGATTTTCTGCGCCGATTGGCGCAGGCTTCTTCGAGCATCCCGCCATCATCAGCACCGCCCAGACACTCGCAAACGCGATCGTTTTGGCCAATGTCGAATTACTATTCACCCAACCACCCCGACCATGCTGGACAGGAATCATTGCCATTACCCTCCGTCAAAGCGGAAATAATTTTCCGGTTAGCAACCAACACTATATAGATTCGCGAGTTGTGCGCGCGCGTCGAGCTGAACGCGAGGTAGCGTCCGTCGGGCGACCAGCTCGGGTATTCGTTGGAGCCGTTGCCATCGGTCACTTGCGTCGGATCGCCGCCGCCGGTGGGAATCGTCCAGATGTCGAAGCGGCCGCTCTCGCGCCTCTGGTACGCGAGCTTGTCGCCCTTGGGCGAGAACGCGGGCGTCGTATTGTAATCGCCGCTGTAGGTGATGCGCTTGGGCGAGCCGCCCGACAAACTCATCACGTAGATTTGCGGCGTCCCCGAGCGATCCGAGGTAAACGCCATCTTCGCACCGTCCGGTGAAATCGCGGGACTCACGTTGATTCCTGACGTATCGGTGAGCTGGCGGATTTCGCCGCCGTCGCGCGTGAGCAGAAACAGATTGGTGATTCCGTTGCGCTCGATGGCTGCGACGATTTGCTCGCCGTCGGGCGAGAGCGTCCCGCCGATCACGCGGCCGTGCGGGCTGGTGATCCTCATTTCGGTCCGTCCCTTGAGGTCCACCAGGTAAAGCGCGGGCTCCATGCTTTTGTACGAGAGGTACAGCACATGGCTGGTGCTTCGGTCGAAACTCGGGAACAGATTGATGGTCGGATTGCTGGTCAACTTGACCAAATCCTGGCCGTCGACCGACTGCATAAAAATTTCCTTGAAGCGCCCACCGCCGGTCGAGACGAACGCGAGGTTGGAATCGAACGGACCCTTCTGCCCGGTCGCAGCCTCAAGGATCGCATCGGCGAATTTCCGTGCCATCCGCGGAACCTCGCCGGCGTCGTTGTCGCTGTAAGTCTTACCCATCATCCGCCGCTGCTGCGCGACGTCGTAAAGGTAAGCGGTCAATTTTACGCCGCCGCCACTCGCATTGACGGAGCCCTTCACCAGAAAGTCGGCGTTGATCGATCGCCAGTCGGCGAAATTGAACTGCCCCAGCTCGAAGCCCGACGATTGCGGATCCTCGATGTATGCGTGCGGATCGAGCAGCCGGAAATATCCCGAGAGCTCGAGGTCGCGGCGCAGCGTGCCGACGAACGCGTTGGCGATGCGATGGTCGTCGTCGCCGCCGAGGTTCTTCAGTCCCGACACCGCGATCGGCGAGAGCTGTCCGCCCGGGCCCGTAATATTAATTACAATGGGCGCCGCATCGGCGGCAGACTGTGCCAGCGCCAGCGCGAAGACGATCGCGCAGATGAGCGCAGAAGCGCGAATTGCCTGCTTCATACGCTCAGGGCCGGCTCCGAGATTGGGAAATAGGCAGCCAAAAAGATCATCCGCACCTCCTGCAACATGCCCATCTTTCAGGACTTGAGTTCGCCGAGTTGGAACCTGGCTTCGATTCCGGAAGAAAACTCATCACGAAATTTTTCCGGCGGCGCGGGAAATGGCGCCGCTCGCCGAATCGCGCGGAGCACCGAGTCGTCGAACGCCGAGTCGTTCGAACTCGTGCCGATTTTCAATCCGGTCAGCGTACCGTCAGCACCGATCGCAAAATTTACCGTCGCGGTGAGATCGTTCGAGCCGCCGGTAAACGTCCACGCTTTTTTTATCTGATCCTGCACGGTCTTATAGTACAGCAGAAATTCGGGGTCCTTAAGAATACCAGCGCTACCGTCTCCAGAGCCGATTCCGTAGCCTTTTCCTTCACTCGGCGGGATATTTGCGACGACCGGTCCGCCGCCCGCCGGGCCTTTGTCGGTCGTGTCGGGCATGTCGGGGTCGTCGTCTCCGTCGTCAGGCGGATTCGCCGCCAGGTCTTTAATATGCTGCGCGAGCAATTGTTGCCGCAGTTTCTGCATCCGCGCCGCGACGCTGGGCGTTGACGCGACTTTTGCCACGGTCGAGCCGGCCTTCGGCCGAATGCGGGTCCGGTCGGGCGTGGGCTGAGGCGTAGGGTGTTTTTTCGGCTGCTTGGTAGGCTCGGGCGTCGGTGCGATAGTTGGTTCTTCAGTAGCTTCGATATTTGGTTCCAGCGATGGGCCGGGCTCGACAGTCGGCTCGGGCGTCGGTTCTACAGTCGGCGCTATAGTTGGCGCGGGCGTCGGTGTCGGTGTTTCAGTCGGCACCTCGGTCGGCTTCGCATTTATTTTGAGCGCGTTTGGATCTTCATTGAGCGCGAGTTTTTCCGGCTTCGGCGGCTCGGTCTTGACCTTTGATTCCTCAGGCTTCGGCGCCGAGGGCTTCGACTCTTCCGCACGATGCCGGTTGATCCGCGGGAGATGCGTGCCCAGGTCGCCGGCTGGAATGTTATCCACGATCTTTACGGTGTATGAGGGCGGTGCGGCTTCCTCAGGATGCAAGTATCGCGGCGCAATGAAGAACACGAAAAGGAAAATTGCCGCATGCCCGATCGCAGAGACAAAAATCGCCGCGAAGTATCCGAGGCGCGACGGATTCTCGTCGCCATTATGGTCCGGTGATGCCACGCTCAGCGCTCACTTCGCGCCGCCGGTGCTGCCGCCGGTGTCGCCGCTCGGCATCTCCGTCACCATCCCGACGTTTTCGATTCCCGCCGCCTTGATCGCCGCCATCGTGCGAATCACCTGGCCGTACGGCACCTGGTCGTCGGCGCGGATAAAGACCTCGCGGTCAGGACGCTCATTGCCAATCGCCTTGAGCTTGGTCGTCAAATCATCGGCTGAGAGCTTCGCGTCGTTGAGATAGATCTGGCTGTCTTTCGTGATCGATACGACGAACTGTTCTTCCTTGCCGGGCAGCGCTTCTGCCTTGACGCTTGGCAATGTGACCTCGACGCCCTGCTGGATGATCGGCGCCGTCACCATGAAGATGACCAGCAACACGAGCATCACGTCCACCAGCGGCGTGACGTTGATCTGCGAAACCATTTGCCCGCGCCCCGATCCTGAATCCATTGCCATCGGAATTGCCGTCCTGTTTAGGAAAGGAAATGACGCTCGGCGATATTCAAAAATTCGGAAGTGAAGTTGTCCATCTCGGTCGCGAGCACTCGTATCCGCGCGGTGAAGTAGTTGTAGAACATCTGCGAGGGTATCGCGGCGACCAGGCCGACCGCGGTTGTGATCAGCGCCTCAGCGATTCCCGGCGCGACTGCCTGGATACTCGACGTATGCGACGCGGACAGGCCCAGGAACGCCGTCATGATTCCCCACACCGTGCCGAACAGTCCGATAAACGGGGCCGACGATCCGGTGGTCGCGAGGAATGTGATTCCCGATTCGAGCTTGGTCAGCTCGACGTTTTCCTGGCGCTTCATCGAGCGCATCACGTTTGCGACACCGCCAAGATCAGTCGAGAAGCCGCTATCCGAGCCGACTGCCTGGCGCTTGGCGCGTGTCAGTTGCAGCAGTTCCTGGTATCCGGCGCGGAACACCTGTGCGACCGGGCTCCGCTTCAGGCCGACACTCGCGGTATGAATCGCGGCGAGGTTTTTCGACTCCCAGAAAATCGCGATAAACTTTTCGGACTCGCGCCGGGCCCGCGAAATCTGAATGAGTTTGTAAAGAATGATCCCCCAGCTTCCGATCGAAAACGCAACCAGCAGCCACAATACCGCCGCCACGACCGGGCCAGTGCCCAGCACCAATTGCACCACCCCAAACCCGCCAGCACCGCTCACCTGATGGAGCATAAAACCGCCATGAGACCCAAGAATCGCACCATTATACGGGTATCAGCCGAGCCAAAACCAGTGAGCCCGCGGGAAGGTGAATGGAACACATATATTAAACGTGAAACCCCTCCGTGGGTTTCACACTTCCTTGGGCAGGGTTAAACCCTGCACCTTAGAATTAAGAAAAGATGCGGGACTTCGTCCCTGTTAGAAGTGTTTTCTTGTCATTTTTGAGCGAAGCGAGGCCTCTCAGCACCTCTTTCTACCTCGCCAAGTAAGCTGCTGGCGACCAAGTCGCCAACAGCGGGAAACATCCCCCAACTAGTTCTAACAGGGACGAAGTCCCGCATCTTCTATACTGGGTGCAGGGGTCACCCCTGCCCAGGAAAGCGTGAAAACCACGGTGGTTTTCACTTTCAATTAAGTGATTTACCCCCAGCCCACTGCATTCGCGTGCCTTCTCGGCGTAGAATCTGTACATCGTGCCTGGACTTATCTAAGGTTCGGCATCGGAGGATTCGAGCGGTGGCGATAAAAGTCGGGATTAATGGATTCGGCCGGATCGGCAGGATGTTCCTGCGGGCGGCGCTGACCAAAAAAGACATCGAAGTCGTCGCCGTCAACGACATTACCGACGCGCCCACGCTGGCGCATCTGCTCAAGTACGATTCGATACACGGCAAGCTTCGCCACGAGGTCAAGGTTGAAGGCGGGACTATTTTTCTCGACGGCAAGCCGCTGCAGGTGCTCGCCGAACGCGACCCGGCCAAGTTGCCGTGGAACAAGCTTGGGGTGCAGGTCGTCATCGAATCGACGGGACTGTTCACCGCGCGCGACAAAGCCGCGTCGCATCTCAATGCCGGCGCCAAGAAAGTCGTGATCAGTGCTCCTGCCGATGGCGCCGACGTGACGCTATGCCTTGGCGTCAACCAGAATGCGTACGATCCGAAGAAGCATGACGTGATTTCCAACGCGTCGTGCACTACCAACTGCCTCGCGCCGATCGGCAAAGTCTTGCACGAGAGCTTCGGTATCGTTCACGGGTTGATGACGACGGTGCACAGCTACACGTCGGATCAGATGCTGCAGGACGGGCCGCATAAGGATTTGCGACGCGCGCGCGCCGCCGGCGTGTCGATGATTCCGACGTCGACGGGCGCCGCCAAGGCGATTGGACTTGTGCTGCCCGCGCTCAACGGCAAGCTTGACGGAATCGCGATTCGAGTGCCGACGGCGAACGTTTCGCTCGTCGATCTGACCGCGACGCTCGAAAAGGACGCCGAGGTGAAGTCCGTTAACGCTGCGATGAAGGCGGCGGCGGACGGTGCGCTCAAGGGGATTCTCGAATACAGCGAGGCGCCGCTCGTATCTGTCGATCTGAACGGCAACCCGCATTCGTCGATTTTCGACGCGCCTCTGACCAAGGTCGTCGGCAAGCGGCTGGTAAAAGTATTTTCGTGGTACGACAACGAATGGGGCTACTCGAACCGCCTCGCGGACATCGCCGCGTTCGTCGCAGATAAGCTGTAGTGCGGGTCAGTGAGCTGTAGAGCCTCGCCAAGTCGCATTCTTCGGCTGATTTGCCCCTCAAGGTCAAATTTAGTACGGAGGAAGGTTCCGCTTCGCCGATAACAAGGGCGGCGGGACACTCAAGCCAAGGAGACTCAAATGCCGCTGTACCTGATCGAGAGAAATTTTGCCGAGCAACTGAACGTAAACCCTGAGATCGCCGCGGCAGTTTGCGAAGTCAATGCGCGCGTCGGAATCGAATGGATTTACTCTTTCCTGAGCGCAGACAAGAAGAAGACGTACTGCCTGTACGAGGCGCCCAATCCGGAAGCTATCCGCGAAGCGGCGCGCAAGCTGGACATCCCGGCCGATGTGATCATCGAACTGGGGGAATCGCGGCTCAACCCGAGTTCGCCGACCGTGATGTCGCCGACCCGCGGCTCGTGATCGATCGCGCTAGTTTGAGTCGGTCTTCATCTGCGCGATAGCGGCCGTGACGCGCTCTTCGAGGGTTCGCATTCCAAGTTCACGCGCTGTTGCGAGCGCCGCATCGAGCAGCGCAGCGGCCTTGTCACGGTCGCCCGAATCGGCGCGAGCGAGGAGCATCGCGGCGTACTGCGCCTGGGTGTGAGTGAGCCAGACGCGCGCGTCCATGCGGGCGTTCATCGCGAGTGCGTCTTCGAAATGGCGCGCTGCGTCATCCCATCGCTCGAGAGTGGCAGCCAACGCGCCGAGGTATCGAGAGAGGGCGCCGTAGCAGGCCGCGCCGTTGCTCACGACTACATTGCGCCCGGCGAATGGCAGCAGAATATTGTACAGCGTTTCGGCGCGGCCCCTGTCCTTCAGAAAGGTGCAGACGTCAGCGAGGTAGGACATGGTTCCCATCCACATCGCATCGCGGGGCAGATCGGCGAAGTCATGTTGCGCAAGCGTTTCGAATTCGGCGCGCGCCTCTGTTGTCCGCGCGAGCTCGGCGTAGATCACCGCCAAGCCGGGGCGCCACGCGGCCGCAGCTGAATGCTGCTGGAGAAAGAGCCGGACCATGGGCTCGACTTGTCTGAGCCCGCCCTGCTCGCGGCGCAGCGCAAACATCTGCAGGCCAAAAGCTCCGGCCGCAGTTTCCAGTTGCAAACGCTGTCCAATCGCCAGCGCTTGCTGAGCGAGGCGCTCGCTGTCCTCGAAGCGGCCGCGCATCAAGGCCCGCATGGCCCGAAACATTGTGGCGATGGAGAGATAAAAGGGTTGATTGGTCTCTTCCGCCCATCGTTCCCATAGGTCCAATTCCCGGTCGGCCGCCGCGACATCTCCCAACTCGAGCAGGCAATACCCGCGATGCCAAGTTCCATCGGCATGCAACTCCAGGTTATTCGCAGTCGTTGCAAGGTCGAGCACTTCTGTTGTGAGCGCGAGCCTCGCTTCGGCGTGCTCCGGCCCCATGAGGGCGAAGGACATTGCGAGCAGGCTGTAGGCGACCAGATCCGGATCGCCAAAGCTTCGGGCCATCGCGAGCGCCTGCGGCGCGTACACCATCAGTTTTTTCCGCTCGCCGGTGACCCCCAGATAGTGTGCCAGGCCGGCGAGCGTCCTCGCTTTGAGGGGGCTGTCATCCGTTCCGAGTCTCTGTAGCGCTTCCTCGAGCAGGCCGACCGTTCCCGGTACGGGAAGACCGACGCTGTTCGTCATACGTACGAGTTTCAGTGCGGCACTGATCAGGCTCTCGGTTGACCCCAGTGCTTGGGCTACTTTGGCAGCACCCAGAAGCGTTTCCCCCGCATCCAGGAATTCGCCCGCCTTCCATTGCGCTTGACCCAGTGCAAACAGGAGCGAGTAACGCTGAGCTTCGTCCACGGAACGATTGCGGTCAGGCGATTCGGGGATCTTCCCGAGCAGTTCAAGCCCCTTCTTGAGATGGGCGATCGCTTCGAGGTTTGCCCAGCGCTGAAGGGCTCGGTCGCCGGCCCGTTGCCAGTGGGGAACCGCCTCCAATCCGCGGCCCGCTTCTGTGTAATGATGTGCAATCAACTCCGGTTGAGTCTCCACCACCTCGGGGAATTGAGCTTCAAGCACGCGCGCAACGCGTTCGTGCAAAACTCTGCGCCGCTCCATCAACGCCGAGCCCGACGCGACTTGCTGCGACAGCGCATGCTTGAAGACGTACGCGATGTCGGCAACGGCCGGTTGCTCGTAGATGAACTCGGCCATCTGCAGCTCCGAGAGCAGCCGCTGCAACTCTTCGTCGGACTTGCCCGAGACTTCTCTGACCAGCCGGAACGGGAATTCCTTGCCAATCACCGCGAGCGTCTGCAGCAGATCTTTCTGATCGGGCGTCAGCCGATCGATGCGCGAGGCCAGCACCGCCTGCACCGTTGACGGGATTTGAATCGTGCCCAGAGATTTGGCGAGCTTGACTGCGCCGTTGCGCACCAGGGCGGCTTGCTCGAACAGCGCCTGGACGATCTCTTCCATGAAAAACGGGTTGCCCTCGGTCTTTTCGATGATCAGTCGCTTGAGCGGCGCCAGCTCGGGACCGTTATCAAGCAACGCCCGCAACATCTCCTCACCACTGTCGGCGCTGAGCGGGTCAAGCCGGAGCTGCGTGTAGTAGGTCTTGTTGTTCCAGTTGTGGGTGAACTCAGGCCGATAGTTCACCAACATCATGAGTCGCGCGGTACCGATCGAATCGGCGAGCAGGTTCAGCAGCGCTCGGGAGCCATCGTCGAGCCAGTGCAGGTCCTCGAAGATCACGACCAGCGGCTGATTCAGGCTTTCGCGCAGCAACAGCCGCTTGATGGCGTCGAGCGTGCGCCGCCGCCTGGTTTCGGGGTCGATCTGTACCAGCTGATCGTCGCTCTCCGCGACTTCCAGCAGCGTAAAGATATAAGGCAGGATGTCTTCCAGCGTCCGATCCAGGATCAGTATCTTTCCCGCGATTTTCTCGCGGCGCCGGCGCGCGTCGTCATCCGGACCGATGTCGAAGTAGTTCTTGAGCAAGTCTATCAATGGCAGGTACGCCGAGGCCTTCCCGTGCGAAACGGATAACGTCTCGAGCACCAGGCATCCCGGGGGCATGACCGCCTGGAATTCAAAGAAGAGGCGCGATTTGCCGACCCCGGCCTCGCCCATCGCGGCGACTATTTGACCGCGCCCGCTCTTTGCGAGTTCGAGCGCCCGCTTCATCTGCGCAATTTCGGGGTCACGGCCGACGAATTTCGAGAGCCCGCGCCGCGCCGACGCCTGCAAACGAGTGCGCAGCGGGCCGAGCCCGGTCACCTCGTGGACGGTTACCGCCTCGCTGACGCCCTTTACCCGCGTGGGACCGAGTGAACGGAAGGTAAAGTAGCCCTCGCAGAGCTTGCGCGTTTCCTCGGTCGCGGCGATCGAGCCGGTCGGCGCAACCGTCTGCATCCGCGACGCCAGGTTGTTGGTATGACCGATCGGGGTGTACTCAGCGTGGCCCGCAGCCGTCTGAATCGCGCGAACCACGACTTCACCGGTGTTCACCCCGATCCGGATCTCGATCGGAGCGCCGCCCCGCTCGCGCAGCGTAGCCGCGTAACGGCGGAGGTCCTCTTGCATCCGCAGAGCCGCGTAGAGTCCGCGTTGAGGATGGTCCTCGTGCGCGAGCGGAGCGCCGAACATCGCGAAGATGCCGTCGCCGGTCGATTGCACCACGTAGCCATCGTATCGATGCACGGCCGCGATCATCAGCTTCAATGCCGGGTCGACTATTGCGCGAGCCTCTTCAGGATCTAGGTCCTGCTCCAGCTCGGTTGAGCCCTTGATGTCGGCGAACAGTGCAGTGACTATTTTCCGCTCGCCTTCCGCCGCGCCCAGGTCGGTTGGTTCGGTCGCGATTGGCGCCGATGGAGATGAGGTTGACGAACTGCGCTCGTTCGATTTCGACTTGCGTACAGTCAGCGGTTCCGCGCACTCCGAACAGAATTTCGCATCAGGCGCGTTCTGACTAGCGCACTTGGGACATACCCTGCTGAGCGGCGTCGCGCACTGGTTGCAAAACCGCGAGTCCGCTACGTTTTCGATGCCGCACTTGGTGCAACGCACTGCTTTACCCTTTCTGAGAGAGCGACGGTATCATCGCCGGTCGCCAAGCACTACAAGTCCGCCCGGTAATCGCAAGTTTTCCCGCACCCTGTTAAATTAACCCGATGCCCGTGGTACCGATCACCAGCATTCAGTTCCAGGACAAGAAGGTGCTCGTGCGATGCGATTTCAACGTGCCGATCGCCGAGGGCAAGATTCAGGACCCGGCGCGAATCGACGCGAGCCTCGACACGATTCGCCATATTCTCGGGCATGGCGGGACCGCTGTGCTCTGCTCGCATCTCGGACGTCCGAAGGAGCGTACGGCGGAGCTCAGCCTCAAGCCGGTCGCCGAGTATCTGAGCATCGCGCTCGCGCAGAAGGTAAAGCTCGCGCCCGATTGTGTCGGCGATCACACCGGCAAAATGATCGAGGCGCTCAAGCCGGGCGAAGCTATCCTGCTCGAGAATCTTCGCTTTCACAAAGAAGAAGAGGCCAACGATCGCGATTTCTCGCATGAGCTCGCGCGCTACAAGCAGGTCTATGTGAACGACGGCTTCGGCACGGCGCATCGCGCTCACGCGTCGACGGTGGGCGTCACCCGATTTCTTGCGGAGCGCGCGGCCGGGTTTCTGATGATGCGCGAGCTCGACGCGCTGCGGAAGGTCACTGAGAACCCGCAGCATCCATCGGTTGCAATCATGGGGGGCGCAAAGGTTTCCGACAAAATCGGGCTGATCAAAAATCTGCTGAACAAAGTTGATTCGATCCTTGTAGGCGGCGCGATGGCGTACACGTTTCTCAAGGCTCAGGGAATCGCGATCGGCCGTTCGCGGGTCGAAGACGACAAAGTCGAGCTGGCGAGAGAGCTCCTCGCCGAGGCCGGGCGCAAAGGCGTCAAAATTATTCTGCCGTCGGATCATATCGTCGCGTCCGCTCCCGAAGCCTCTGCGACGCTTCATACGGTCAGTGAAATCCCGTCCGAAATGATGGGGCTGGATATCGGACCGCAGACTGCCGACGCGTTTATCGCGGAGATCGCACGCGCCAAGACCGTTATTTGGAACGGGCCGCTCGGATTCTTCGAAATTCCCGCATTCGCGAGCGGTACACTGCGCGTGGGCGAGGCGCTCGCCAACCAGGCCGGCATCACGTCGATAATCGGCGGAGGCGATACGGCCGCGGCATTCGCACACGCGCCGTGGGCAAGCAAGTTTACGCATATCTCGACCGGAGGCGGCGCGACTCTGGAATTTCTGGAAGGCCGCGAGCTGCCGGGCGTGAAAGCGCTCGAAGTCTGATACGGCAGACGCTCCGGCAGAGTCTGGCAAAGGGTCCGTGCGGCGATTGACGGTATTATTTGCCGCAGACCATGCGGAGAATACTTGGCGTCAGCTCGATAGTAGGCTATAATCTCCGCATAAAGTGCGGAGCATGAGCTCATACATATACAATCAGCCGGACTGGCCAAAGCTTCATTGGGACCGAGAGCTTTTGGGCGAACGGCTGGCTGGTGTCCGCTACGAGCAGGGGCGCCTGCTGGGCCGGATGGAGGGTTTGGGCTTCAACCTTCGCCAAGAGGCTGTTCTCGAGACTCTGACAGAGGATGTACTGAAGACCAGCGAAATCGAAGGGGAGCGCCTCGATGCAGAACAGGTCCGTTCCTCGATAGCGAGACGCCTTGGCATGGACATCGGGGGTCTTAAATCCGTCGATCGAAATGTCGAGGGGGTCGTCGAAATGATGCTGAACGCTACTCGGAACTACGATGAACCTTTCACTGCGGAGCGACTGTTCGCATGGCACGCGTCACTATTTCCGACCGGCCGGAGTGGTATGAGACGAATCACAGTAGGTTCCTGGCGCGATGATGGCGGCGGTCCAATGCAGGTGGTGTCCGGCCCGATCGGTCGGGAGCGCGTCCACTTCGAGGCCCCGGAGGCCGCAAGGATCGGGCAGCAGATGCAGCTGTTCGTCGACTGGTTCAATAACCAGGCGGAGACCGATTGGGTGGTGAAGGCTGGCCTCGCGCATATTTGGTTTGTGACCCTTCATCCCTTCGACGATGGCAACGGCCGGATCGCGCGAGCTATTGCCGACCTGGCGCTCGCGCGCTCCGAACATAGTTCTCAACGCTTCTACAGCATGTCGTCGCAGATCCAGCAAGAACGTGATGCCTATTACGAGGTCCTGGAACGAACGCAGAAAGCGACTACTGACATCACAATCTGGATGGATTGGTTCTTCGGCTGTCTGGGCCGCGCTATCGAGGGCGCGCAGGCCACGCTCGGAACCGTACTTTCCAAAGCGCGCTTTTGGGAAACGATCGCGGATTTTCCGCTGAACAACCGCCAGCGCCTTGTGCTCAACCTGCTCCTGGATGACTTCGAGGGAAAACTGACTACATCGAAGTGGGCGAAGCTTGCGAAATGCTCCCAAGACACCGCGCTCCGTGACATCCTACCTCTGGTCGAACGCGGAGTGCTGATCCGAAATCCGGCCGGGGGCCGCAGCGCGAGCTACGCGCTCGCCAAAATTGGAGCGCATACGAATGCGTAAGAAACTGATCGCCGGGAACTGGAAGATGCATCTTTTGCCGGTCGGCGCGCGCGCGCTGGTCGAGAGAATCCGGGCCGAGATCGATCGCGAAGCCGCGACGCTGGCGAAGGATCGCGAGGTGATGGTCGCACCGCCCGCAATTCTCATTCCGGCGGTGGCGCAGGCGCTTGCCGGCTCGTCGATTATGCTGGGCGCGCAGAATATGCACTACGAGGATAAAGGCGCCTTCACTGGCGAGGAATCGCCGCCGATGCTCCAGGCGTACGGCGTCACTCACGTAATTCTCGGCCATTCGGAACGCCGCCACATCTTTCATGAAACCGACGAGCTGATTAACAAAAAGGTGCTCGCCGCGTTGCACCATCGGATGACGCCGATCATGTGCGTCGGCGAGACCCATCACGAACACGAAAGCGGCCGCGCGCTGGACGTGGTGCTGCGCCAGCTTCAGCGCGGGCTCGAAAACGTCGGCGATGACCATGTGACCACTGTGGTGATTGCATACGAGCCGGTGTGGGCGATTGGGACCGGGCGCACCGCGACGCCGGAGCAGGCCGAGGCAATCCATGGCGCGATTCGCGGCGCGATACTCGAACGCTACGGCCGCGAGCGTGCCGATGCGGTGCGGATTATCTATGGCGGCAGCGTCAACGACGAGAATGTTGACTCGCTCGTGTCGAAGCCTGATATTGACGGGGCTCTGGTCGGCGGGGCAAGCTTGAAGGCTGACTCGTTCGCGCGCATCGTCAGGGCGCGGACGCGATAAAGAAGACAAAATGGTATCAATCGTTATTTCAATTCATGTGATCGTCTGCGTCGCGATGTGCGTCATTATTCTGGTGCAGCAGGGCAAGGGCGCCGAGGTCGGCGCCGTGTTCGGCGGCTCGAGCCAGACCGTGTTCGGCGCGAGCGGCGCGGGCAACGCGCTGACCAAGACGACTTGGGCGCTCGCGATAGTCTTTTTCGCGAGTTCGATTTTCCTGGCGCTCGCATCGGCGCGGCGCGTGACCGGCAGTATCTTCGAAGGGCGGACGTCGTCTTCAAGCGTGATGCCCGCGTCGAAGCAACTGCCCAAGAGCGCGAATCCCGTGCCACCAGCAGCAGCGCCGGCCGGTCATAATCCCGCGGGCGCAGTGACGCCGGGGTCAACCAACTAATCGCAGAATTTCCCTGCTGCGCCGGAGCGCCAAGACCCTCAAAAGTGGCTCCGGCCGGCATGCACGATGCGCGGGTGGTGGAATGGCAGACACGCCAGTTTGAGGGGCTGGTGGTAGCAATACCGTGCGGGTTCAAGTCCCGCTCCGCGCACCACAGAACACTGAATACATTTAATTGAATGTGAAACCCTTCGCGGGTTTCACGCTTCCGCGGCAGGGGTGACCCCTGCACCCAGTATTAATCGCAAAACGGCGAGGACGCCATTTTGCACTCAGGTTCCTGATTTTGGTGGCACAGGCTTTATCCTGTGATTATTTCCTGGATTTGCATGGACCAGAAAATCACAGGCTAAAGCCTGTGCCACGTCAGAAAGACAGCGTTGCTTGTCTCGGCGGCTGCGGCGCGACCGGCGGTGGCGCCATGTAGCGATCGTGGATTGGGAAGCCGTAACGTTCGCGGATGCGGTTGAAAATTATCCGCATGCGGTCGTCGTAGGCTTGCGGGGCATACTCGGCGCGTCCGTAGAACATGTCGATACGCTCGGCCAGGTGCGGGAAGCGATCCTTCACAAATGGGATGAAGCGGCGCGCGGCGGCCGGTTTCAGAAAGAGCGAACGCCACCATACGCCGGACGCATTTGCGCGACGCGCGGCGCGAATCACGTTCTCGATTGCGGCGGGGTCGTCGGTGAGGCCCGGGATCATCGGCATCATCAGGACGTTGCATCGGATTCCAGCGCCAGCCAGCTCGAACAGGGCGCGCAATCGCAGGCCTGGCCGCGGCGCGCGCGGCTCCAGAATTCGCTGCAGTTTTCGATCGAGGGTGATCAGCGAGAAGTTCACCGACAGCTTCGAGCGACGGTTGATCTTCCGCAGCAGCTCGAGGTCGCGGACGATCAAGCTCGACTTGGTCGTGATCGAAAGATCCAATCCCTGGAGCTGGGCGAAAATTTCGAGCATCGAGCGCGTCAGCCCGTATTTCCTCTCGGCCGGTTGATAGGGATCGGTCGCGGTGCCGATTGCGATCGCGTCGGTGCCGATCGGGGTGCGCGAGAGCGTGCGCGACAAAACCTCGGCGGCCATCCGCTTGACGAAAATTTTGCGCTCGAAGTCCATCGGATCGCGCAGCTCGAGAAAGTCGTGCGTGTAGCGCGCGTAGCAATACACGCATCCGAACTCGCATCCGCGATACGGGTTGATTGTCCATCGAAACGGCATGCGCGGACTGTCGCATCGGTTGAGAATCTGGCGCACCGGCATCTCGATAAACTCGACGCCGCGCGTGGCGTCGAGGTCGTCGGGAGGCAGCGAAAGCGAATAGAGGGGCAGTGTGGCGGCGGTGTTCATCTGACGGCACAGCTATTTTCGTTTTTTCTTCGCTATGAGTCAAGGCTCATAACCGCCTGAAATTTAATTGGATTTAGATATTCTTTAGGGGGCGGGGGGCGGGAATTGGGTGCGGAGGAAACTGTCGAAGGCGCGGTCGGGGAGGACTCGGCGCAGGCCCATCAGGACGCGCGCGGCGAGAGTTACTTTGTAGCGTGTTTTCGGATTCTTGGCGGAGATCGCTTTTTCGATTACTTCGGCGACGGCTTCAGGTGGTGCGGCGAAGCGGGCCATCGGGCCGCCTTCGTATGCTTCGCGGATTTGCTTTTCCAACACGACGTTGAAGGCTGCGTAGGGCGAGTCCTTGGGCATCGCGATGTTGCCGACGGCGGTGTCGCCGAAGCGGGTTTTGATTGGGCCGGGCTGGATGACGATGACGTCGATGCCGAAGCCTTTCACCTCGAACCGCAGCGCATCGCTCAGTGATTCGACGGCGTGCTTGGTTGCATGATAGTAAGCGCCGCCGGGGAAAGTGAGCTTGCCACCCATCGAGCTAAGATTGACGATGCGGCCCCATCGCTGTCGGCGCATCGCGGGCAGCACCAGCTTGGTCATCGCGATCAAGCCGAACACATTGGTCTCGAACTGGCGTCGGATGTCGGTCATCGGCACTTCTTCGAACGCGCCTTCGAGGCCGTAGCCGGCGTTGTTGATGAGCACGCCGACGCTGCCCTCGGCACGCTCGACGGTTTCGACCGCGGTGCGCATCGAGGCGTCGTCGCATACGTCGAGCGCGAGCGTTTTGCATCCGCGCGTGGCGAGATCGGCGATCGATTCGGGCTTGCGCGCGGTGGCGTACACGTTCCATCCGCGCGACGCGAGATGTTCGGCGGTGGCGCGGCCGATACCAGTCGAGCATCCGGTGATTAGGACTGCTTTCGAGATCGGTTGTGGCATTCGTGCGCTCCGGGCTTATTCAGCAGGATTGCGGCATCACAAGCTGCCAGATAGTAGTCGGATAACGCGGCGCGTGGTACTGGATGCACACCTGCCCAGAGACAGAAGCGGAATCTTGAATCGCGCGCGAAAAGCGCGCTGAATAAGGGTCCCTCTCCTTAAATCCTCTCCCGACGGGTGAGGGGAAGAACGGCGCGCGAAATATCCGGAGGAATCGCGATGGCTGACAATGGGCGCGGGTATCGGCAGAAATATGGTGAGTGGGCGCTGGTGACGGGAGCGTCGGCGGGGATTGGGCTTGAGTTTGCGCGGGCGCTGGCGCGCGAGGGCATGTCGATCGTGCTGACGGCGCGGCGCGAGGATCGGCTGAATACGCTCGCCGCGGAGCTCAAGGAGAAGCATCATATTGATACGCGCGTGGTGGCGGTCGATCTCGCGGCGGCAGACGGTGCGGATCGGCTGGCGGATGCGGTTGCGGATTTGCCGATTGCGATTCTCGTCAACAATGCGGGCTTCGGCTATGCGGGGCGCTTCGACAAGCTCGCGACCGACCGGCTGCGCTCGATGGTAGTCGTCAACTGCGTCGTGCCGGTGGTGCTGACCAGCAGAATCATTCCCGGCATGGTCAAGCGCGGGCGCGGTGCGGTGATAATCGTGGGATCGGTGGCGGGACGGCAGCCGCTGCCGCTGCATGCGGTTTACAGCGCGACCAAGGGATTCGATCTGCTGTTCGGCGAGGGCTTGTGGGGCGAGCTGCGCGGGACGGGTATCGACGCGCTGGTGATCGAGCCGGGCCCGACCAAGACTGAGTTTCAATCCGTCGCGGGCGAGTCTGTCGGTGAGGATCACGGCGAGCCGGCGGAGAATGTGGTGCGGGTCGCACTCGACGCACTGGGCAAGCATCCGAGCGTTATCTCGGGATGGTTCAACTGGGTGCGTGCCAATGCGATCCGGATCGTGCCGCGATCGACGGCGGCGATAATCGCGAAGAAGGTGGTCGAAGGATCGACGCCGGTGGAGCTGCGATAGATTTGCGGTCCGGCTTGAGTCTGGCGGAGCACATACTTATGCTCCGGACGAAGTCGCTTTGAGTTGTCGGAAGTAATTCAATGGCGCGTTCACAGGTAAAAAGTTTTCGCACTCCGGACCAGGTGCGGAAATTTCCGAATGGCCAGATAGAGAACGTGTCCCATGGCGAGACGACCATCGGGCGCTTTGTGCTTCAACCGGGATGGCGATGGTCGCGCGATGTTCAGCCTATCGCGGGCACGCGCTGGTGCCAGAATCATCATCTAGGCGTCGTGCTTCGAGGACGGCTGCGTGTCGAGAGCGATACGGGCGAGGTGTCCGAGTTCGACGTCGATGACGTCTATGACATTCCTCCGGGTCATGACGCGACGGTGCCGGGTGACGAGCCGTTCGAGGCGATTGAGTTCGCGAGCGCCCGGGTCTATGCGGCGCCGGCCGACGGAGATCGCATGCTCGCAGCGATGCTGTGCACCGATATCGTCGAGTCGACCGAGCATCTGCGGAGGCTCGGCGATTCAGCGTGGCGCGAGCTGCTTCTCGAGCATAACAATCAGACGCGGCAGGAGCTGAATCGTTTTCGCGGGCGCGAGATTCAGACGACCGGCGATGGATTCCTTGCCGTGTTCGACGGTCCCGCGCGGGCGGTTCGATGCGCGCGGTCGATTGGCCGCGCGGTCCAGCGCCTCGGTATTACGATTCGCGCGGGGGTTCACACCGGCGAGGTGGAATTCGTAGGCGACAATGTAAGAGGCCTGGCGGTTCATGAAACCGCGCGTGTCGCCGGGGCGGCGGGCGCAGGCGAAGTGCTCGTTTCGGCGACCACGATGCATTTGCTGGAAGGTTCGGGGATCGCGCTTGAGTCGGCGGGAGTGCATGAACTCAAGGGGCTTGGTGAGGCGCGGGAGCTGTTCAGGATTGTGGGCTCTGAGTGAAGGGGGAACGTTAAGCTCACTCGAAGTTTGCGGTCGATGCGAGCAACCTAACCCCTAACCCCTTCCCATAGTGGGAAGGGGAACCGGAAGCGCGTTATCGTTCGGTGGCGCGGCGGTGCGGGCGGGGGCGTTTTTGGCCGGGGCGGTATTGCTCGTCGTGCGGATCGAAGATGCCGAGGCGCTTTAATCGAATCACGCACATCACGTGGAATGCGATGAGCGCGATTGCAGACGATACACAGTTGAGTCTGACAAGTCTTTGAAGCTCGCCGGGCAGGCGGTCTGCGAAGATGAAGATAGCGAGCAGGACCCATTCGCTCGACTAATACCAGGAAGACGAGGCGCTCGGTGTCGACGTGGCTCGGCAGGCGTGCCGAGGCTTTGGGATCTGAAATGCGGACGGTGCGGTGCTCGATTCTGGCGAAGATGATCCGGGCGAGCACGACGCCGAATCCCAGCGCGCCGAGTCCGAGTGCGTCGAAGATAGTCAAGTTGCTCCGGCGGCCGGTAGTTGGCTTACGGAATTATCGCGAGGTCGTAAGCCGCTGGCAGCTTTTCAGCGATTGTCGCGAGTGACGACCCGTCGGCAGTAGCGCGCATCACGGTGCCGTCGTTGGACACTGCGAAGAAGGCGGTTCCGTTGTTGTCAGGATCGGCTTTCAATCGCATCAGCATCCCGCGCCCGAAATTCTGTTCCGCGGAAATCGGCGTGAAACTCTGGCCGCGATCGGCGCTGCGGAAGAGCATCGCGTCCGGCCCCGTCGGTCCCACGCGCCAGCTTGGCGGCGGGCCCATCGCAGCCGCCGTGAAGATGTCGTCGCGATCGGGCGGGCTTACCAGCAGCGGGATGGTGTAGCTGCGGTTGAATCCGCGCCTCACCTGCTCCCATGATTTGCCGGCGTTTTGCGACAAGTAGAAGCCGTCGCCAGTGGTCGCATAGAGGCGGCGCGAGTCGCGCGAATCCACCGCGACGGTGTGAATGTCCTCGTACAGGCCGTCGTTGAGCGTCTCGAAAGTCGCGCCCTCGTTGCGCGAGCGGAAGATGCCGCCTTCCTCGACACCGACGTACATCGTGGACGGCTCATGCGGGTCGAACGCGATCGAGCGCACGTGCGGGATGTGTGGCGGCGGCGGAAACGTCCATCGGTCGCGCCCGGGGATTCTCAGGAAGCCGTCGGACTCCTTGAAGATGCGTCCGCGATCGTCGCTGCGGAACAATCGCGCGTGCGAAGTGCCGATGAATACCCGGTCCTTCACCGCGGGCGAGGCAGCTACCGACCAGACTTCTTCTTCGCGGGCGAGCGGAGGAGTGACGTCGGTCCACGTGCGGCCGCCGTCGGTCGAGCGGGCGAGTGTGCCCTTGCCGCGGATTTGCTCAGTTGACCCAGCATAGATGAGATTGGGATCGGCACAATCCTGCGACATGCACCAGACGGCCGACGGGTCAGCAAGCACCATCAGAGGAGCCCCGCTGCGCGAAGGATCCAGAATCACAATCCCTTTTGCCGTCCCGATGCAAAGTCGCATCCAGGTCACACCTCTTCGAACCGCGACGGATCGTAGCGCAAAGGATTGGAGCAGAACAGCGGGGAGAGAAAGAAAGGAACTCGAGAACTTGATTAAATGTGAACCCTCCGCGGGTTTCACGCTTCCGCGGCAGGGGTGACCCCTGCACCCATTGGGAATCGCGAAATGTTGAGGACAACCTTTCGCTCTCAGGTTTTTGATTTTCGTGGCACAGGCTTTAGCCTGTGATTCTTTCCTGGATTTGCCTGGACCAGAAAATCACAGGCTAAAGCCTGTGCCACCAATGCCAGCGGCCGGCGGGCGCAGCCGCCGGTAGGTGAGGGTGCTGGGCCACATCACAAAAGCTCGCGCGCTCGCTTTTTTGTGTAGTGTCATCCTTGTGTCATTCTAGAGCGAAGCGAAGAATCCCGGATCCTTTTCTGGCCGCTCTTGTCGATGAAGACTCACCACGCCACTATGCTCGCGATCGTCGTCTGGTACCTGATGATTCCGCCGATTGGCGCCGACAACAAAGTTGATGCGCATGCGCCGTTCTCGCAGTGGAGAAGAGGCGTGGGCTTCGAAACTCAGAAGGACTGCGATGACTCGTTGAAGGATGCAATCCAAAATCCGATGACACCTGACGAGTATCGGGCAACTGCGGAGCAGACCCGGAAGGCAAAGATGAAGCCGCTGAGCATGTCGGAAATGACGAAGCGGACACAGGAATCACTGTGCGTCGCGGGGGACGATCCTCGGCTCAAAGCAAAAGTGAGAAAGTGAAAAACGCGGCGCCGAAATAATTACGTCAGCTTTGTGCCGATCTTCAGATCGCCACTGGTCGCGAGTTCGGCTGGTGCGACTTTCTTCGGATTCGGATCGATTCGCGCTCGCTTCACCGTAATCGTGCCGCCGGTCAGCGCGATCTTCATTCCATCTGCGTCGATGAAGACGATCGTTCCCGGTTCTCCTTGCGAGCTCGCCGCTGAGAACGTGGATTCATAGAGGCGCAGGCGTTTGTCGCCCAGGCTTGCGAATGCGCCCGGTTGCGGGTCGCATCCGCGGATCAGGTTGAAGACTTCGCGTGCGGGTTTTGCGAAATCGATCTTTGCGTGCTCGTCGCGGCATGGCGGCTCGTAGCTCGCTTTGCTCTCGTCCTGCACGATCGACGGCGCGTTGCCCGATTTGATCAGATCGACCGCCTCGACCATCGCGTCGATGCCCATCGGGAACAGCGTGTTGAAGTAGATTGAGCCGACGGTGTCGTTCTCGGCGATCGGCACGCGTTTCTGAATCAGGATGGGGCCGGTGTCGATGCCCTTGTCGGGCCAGAACCAGGTGACTCCGGTTTCCGCGTCGCCCTGGATGATTGCCCAGTTGATTCCGCTGGCGCCGCGATGACGTGGGAGGATCGAAGGGTGGAAACAGATCGACTTGTACCGCGGCGCGTAGAGAATTCGCTCGGGCACTATCAGCGTTACGAACGCGAGGATGGCGAGGTCGGCGTCGAGCGATTTGAAATGTTCGAACGCGGCGTCGTTCTTGAATGACTTGGGCTGACTGAGCGGCAGATTCATCGCGCGCGCTTTGGCTGCCAGCGCGTCAGGCTTGCCGGCAGGCGGATCGGGTGGCGCGAAGACGTGAACGATCTCGTCACTGTGATCGACGAGCGCAGTGAGCGCTTTCTCCGCGAATGCGGCCTGGCCGAGCAGTGCAATACGCAACGTCGTGGACCTCCGAGTTCCTAACGCTACCAAATCAAAAATCGAGTTGCATCCTGAAACGTCGTGACCTCCGATGCGTACCTTGAACTGAGCTTCGGGGGGATACTCAGCCATGCGCAACCTTGCCATTTCATCGATCGTCGCGGCGGCGATATTTGCGACTGCGGTGATCTCCGCGCAGGCGGGTCAGCCGGGGCCGGCGCCGGGGAATCACAACGAGTCACTTGTGGTCGGCGTTGGCGCGAAAAAGATGACGCGCACCTTCATCGTGCGTGTGCCCCAGGGGTTCGACGGCAAATCGAAAGTGGCGGTGGTGTTCATGCTGCACGGTGCGGGCGGTAGCGGCGAGGGCGCGATTGCGGAGACGGGATGGGACGTGAAGGCGGATCGCGAGGGGTTCGTCGCGGTTTTTCCCGACGGCACTCCGCCGCATCCTTTGATGCCTGCGCGATTCCTGATGAATCCGCGGTTGTGGAATGACGGCTCCGGCCGCGGCGCGATCGGCGCAAACAGTGTCGACGACCTCGGCTTTATCTCCGCGATGATCGATTTTCTCGAAGCGCGCTACACTGCCGACCCGTCGCGAATTTATTGCACCGGCTTTTCCAATGGCGCGTCGATGACGTTCAGCGTGGGGCTCAACTTGTCGAATCGAATCGCGGCAATCGCGCCCGTCTCGGGGCATCTGTGGCAGCAGGAAAAATTACTCGAGTATCCGGTTCCCTTGCTTTTCATTATCGGCACCGAAGATCCGCTGAACCCGATCGCCGGCGGCAACGTGAAACTGCCGTGGGGCGTGACTCAATCTCAGCCGCCAGTCGAAGATTCGCTCAAGGATTGGGAACGGATGCTCGGCTGCGGAGCTCAAGTGCAGACCGCAAGCAGCAAGGACGTTCAGGAGGTCACATACGATCAGTGCGCCAAGGGCGGGGAGGTCGAGTACTACCGCGTTACCGGATTGGGGCATGTCTGGCCCGGCGGGAAGAGTCGGCTGCCGGAAAAATGGGTCGGTAAGCCGAGCGACGCGCTGAACGCGACTGACGTAATCTGGGAATTTTTCAAGGCGCATCCGCGGCGCGCGGCGTCGAAACCGATCATGAAGAACGATTGACACGGTCGGTCGCGGGCAGCTTTGATGACCGATCGGTATGTTTTCAATCCGGCGATTGTCTGAAATTCTCGCGATTCTTCTTCTGTTGGTTGCGGCGCCGGCGCGCGCGCAAGATGCCGCCGGTGCGCATCGCGGACGCGGACGGATCGTGGTGCTGATGGTGTGGGACGGGCTGCGACCCGACTTCGTCACGCAACGCGATACTCCGAATCTGTTCCGGCTCGCGCGTGAGGGCGTGCGTTTCGACCGCCATCATTCGATCTTCCCGACGCTAACGATGGTGAACGCCACCGCGCTCGCGACGGGCGCGCCGCCGGGGGTCAACGGCCTCGAGGGCAACAACTTCTACTTGCCGCCGTCCGCGGAAACGCCGAAGGGTGAGATCGTCAGCGCCGAGGGAGCCAAGGCGATCCTGAATCTGAACGGGTCGAACGAATTCAAAGGGCGGCTGATCGGGCTCGACACTATTGTGCAGGAGGTCGCGCGCGAGGGCGGTTACGTCGGCGTGATTGGAAAGCAGGGACCGACTGCGGTGTTCGACAATCGCGTCGCCACGATTGTCGACGGCAAGGACATCGTCGGCGAGCCGCACAAGGATTACCTGTTCGCGTCGGAAGACCTTGTAGCGCCGGAGTCGGCCAGTGAAAAGATCACGGTCCCGCCCGATTCGAAGACCGCGGTGGCCGACGAGCAGCGCGATTTGTACTACGCGCGGCTGGTGGTCGAGAACGTGCTGCCGGCGGCCAAGTTCGCCGCCGATGAGGGACGGCCCGCGCTGGTCGTCTTCTGGCAGCATAATCCGGATCTCACGCAGCATATCGCGGGACTCGGCACGCTGCCCGCGATGGAGGCGCTCAGTCTGTGCGACGGTAACCTCATGCGCGTGCGCGCGGCGATCGACGCGCTTGGAATCGCGGACAAGACCGACCTGATCGTGGTTTCGGACCATGGATTTGCGACGATCAAGTTCCGCATCGTGCTGTCCGAGATGCTGGTGGCGGCGGGAATCAAGAAATCGCACGACAGCACCGACGTGGTCGTCGTGCCCAACGGCGGCGCGGATCTGGTGTACCTGTCGCCGACCGAATTCGCGACGCCGGAATCGAAGCGCGCGGTGCTGCAAAAAATCGTCAACTTCGCCGAGGCGCAGGAATGGTGCGGGCCGATCTTCTCTCGCGAATCGGCGACTGCGCCCGACCAGCCGAGCCGCCGTGGACATCGTCAGCGCGCGCCCAAGCCGTATCTTGGATGGATCGACGGAACCTTCAGCCAGCGCGTCGTGGGACTGTACAATCCCGCTCGCTCGCCGGACCTGGTGATTTCATTTCGCGAGGAGCCCGACGCCGACAACAAGCATCTTACCGGGCCGGGCAATCCCGCGTTTCTGATCGGGCAAATCGGACAGGTCTCGACGCCGAACAAATCTGCCGAGCTGGTCCATCCGGTGAAGGGACTGGTGTACGCCGACACCGGGACCAGCCAGACGTTCACGACCGGGATGGGGATGCATGGCGCGGCGGGCGAGCGCGAGATTCATAATTTTTGCGCGGCGACGGGTCCGGACTTCCGCCGCGGATTCGTCGATGTGAATCCCACCGCGAACACCGACGTCACGCCGACAATCACGGAGATACTCGGCACGATGCCGAATATTGGCCCCGGCGGAATCGCGCCCGCGGGGCGTTCGATGGCCGAAGCGCTGACAGACGGTCATCGCAGCGCAGGAGGATCGCACACGCAAACAATGACGGCGGACCTGATGCTGCAAGGCGTCGAGGCAGTCACGACGCTCCACGTCACATGGATCGGCGACGAGCCGTACCTCGACAGCTCAACCGTCGAACACAAGCCGCTGGGCAGCTCGCCATAGTCTCAGTCCAATGCGGCGTATTTTTTGATTCCCTCCCCCATTGTGGGGGGAGGGTTAGGGTGGAGGACCATTGGCGCGCGATTGTCTGGTGCGCGCCATGCTCGTTCACGCCGGCGGATTTAAGAGATATGGTCCTCCACCCGCCGCGCGAGGACGCGTGTCGGCCTCCCCCCTCGAACGGGGGAGGCGAGGGCAGCCGCCGTTAGATTCGGTGCTGGCTGTTAACCGAGCGGGTTGCCGCCGAAGATCATTGGATGGAGTGCGAGGATCGCGACCGTCAACACGACGCCTGCGCCGATCGCCGCCCATGGCATGTCGCCGCTGGTCCATCGGACGCGTCCGCTGATCAGTGCGGCGAACGGCGTGAACGACGTCTTCGCGACGAATGCCCGATAGTTCTCGCCGAGCGCGCGAATCTTGCGCTGGTCCTGATGCATCCCGCCGATGATCCCGAGCGCCGGGAACATCCCGAAGAAGATCACGTCGCCGGCCCATCCGTTCATCAGGATGTGCGCGATTCCGAACAGGCTGAATGCGACAAAACTCGGATGCCGGGTGATCTTCAGAATGCCGCGCGGTTCATTCCCGCCCGCCGAGGGCGCCATCCCACCCGGATTCGGATTGATGAAACTTCCGACGAACAGGATCAGCGCCGCGAGCATCAGAATCCACGCGAGCCATCGAATTGGCTCATCGGCGCGCAGGTACCAGAGCAGGGGTCCGGCGTGCTTGTTGCGCGCGAACTCGTAGATGAGCGGTCCAAGGGTCGCGGCCGCGACCAGCGAATAGATGCCGCGATACGGTTGATCGCCGACCGCATTGATCAACCGCGCGCGCACCGCTGACGACGATATGATCAGATGGCTGGCGAGGAACGAGAACGCCCACAGTGCGATCCATATTGTCGCATCCATAGCGGAATAATCGCACGATTGCGGTTTTGGTCAATGCAGCGCGCGCGTTGCAGTAAAATAGTCGATTCACGAATCGAGTCGAGCGGGGTTGTAGGTATCAGGAGCAAAAATGATGATACCGACAATCCAGTTTGAAGAGGCGCGTTTCAGCGAAGTTGCGGTTCGAGTTGTCGAGCATGAGCTCAGCGACGGTGTCCGACTCGCACAGGCGTGCATTCTCGAGGAAATCCTCGGCGCAGTTTTCGGATCGATCACGCTGTGGTACTTGGTGAGTTCGATCGCCCACCTGGCGTGACAGACGCGATGCCGACGTTCAATCTCAAGCTGCCGCCGCCGTTCGAAGATGCGGTCAAGAGCATGGAGCGCGAGATCATGCGCTTCCTGATGAGGTCGACCGGCGATCGCGACGACGCGATGGACCTGTTTCAGGAGACGTGGCTGCGCGCGTATCGCGCGTATCCGACGTTGCAATCGGAAGATGGACTGCGGCCGTGGGTTTTTCGAATCGCGTCCAACCTGTGCCGCAACCGCGCGCGCGACCGGATGCGTCGCAGGCGCGTGATCTCGCATGAGAGTGCTGACGACGAGTCGGTCGAGCATCGCGCGCAGCATCATCTTAATGGCGGGCCCGAAGGCGCGCTTCATTTGAAGCGATCGATCGCTCGGCTGCCGGGCAAGCAGGGGCAGGCATTGATGATGCGCAAGTTCGCCGGGCTCGAATATGCGGAGATCGGCGCGGCGCTCGATTGCTCGGCCGAGAGCGCGCGCGCATGCGTTTACCAGGCGTTAAAGAAACTCCGGGTCGAAGAGTAATCAATATGAAAAGCAATCAAGCAGGTTCGCAGATGAAAGATAATCCACTGATCGACGACCGGATGCTCGACGCAATGATCGTTCGGACGCGGCCGCGCATCGAGCGCGCGATGAAGGTTCTGCGACGGCCGCAGGCGCGGGTCGGCGTGATTCCGTCACCGCTCGGGAAACTTCTGGTCGCGGAGAGCGATCGCGGTCTCGCCGCGATTCACTTTCTTTTCATCAGTGGAGGCGAGCGCACGCTCGAGTTGCTGCGCAAGAAGTTTGACCTGATCGAAAATGAAGCGAGCGCCCGCCGTATCGAGAAGGAAATCGATCGCGTCTTCGAAGGCGGCATCGACGCCACGGCGCGCCCGGTGGATTTGAGCCTGGTCGAGAGTGACTTCCAGCGCCGCGCGTACACGTTTCTTCGGAAGGTCCCGGCTGGGGCGGTGATTACTTATCAAGGGCTCGCTGCGACGGTTGGAAATCCGGACGCACAGCGCGCAATCGGCACTACGATGGCGACGAATCCGATTCCTATTTTCGTGCCGTGCCATCGCGTGATCAAATCCAACGGAACGATCGGCAACTACGGCGGAGGCGTCGACAACAAGATCAAGCTGTTGCGCGCGGAAGGATTCGAAGTCGGACGCGATTTGCGATTGCCGTCGCGCGCCGTGATGGGCCATCGACACACCAAAATATTCTGCCGGCCCGATTGCTCGGCGGCGCGGCGCGCCGATCCTGACAATGCGTTAATTTATGCTGACTCGCGGCACGCACGGCATGAGGGCCTGAGGGCGTGCAAGCTTTGCAAACCCGAGTGAATAGGGGGTACTGAAAAGACAAAAGGGCGGCACCGGATGCGGCGCCGCCCTTCTTTTGATTCGATCGCTGGATGCGGATTATTCGGTTTCCGACTGCGACCTGAGCTGCTGAATCTGCTGGCGCTGATTCTCGATTTCCTGCTGCTGCGACTGCACCTGCGCCTGGGTCTGCGCATTGGCATTCTGCGTATTCTGCATCGAATTGCCGACTACGTAGCCAGTACCGCCGCCCAGTACACCGCCGATCGCGGCGCCCGCCAGAGGATGGCCGACCGCCGCTCCGATAAGTGCTCCGCCGCCTGCGCCCAACGCCGTGCCGCCGAGTGTGCCTTCCTCACGAGTCGTGAGCGGCTGCCCCGAGCATCCTGCAATAACCAGCGACCCCGCCAGCGCCAGACTCGCGATAATTGCTATTAAACCTTTGCGCATAAAGAAAAAACCTCCATCTTCCGATCACTATACGTCACAGGAGCTATTCGGTTTCCTGTTGTCCCTTTAATTGTTGAATTTGCTGACGCTGCTCTTCCAATTGTTGTTGTTGTGATTGCACCTGAGCCTGTGTTTGCGCGTTGGCATTCTCATTGTTCTGCATCGCGTTGCCGACCGCGTAGCCGCCTACTCCACCGACTGCCGTACCAATAGCCGCGCCGGCCAGAGGTGCGCCGACCGCGGCGCCGATAATCGCGCCGGTAGCCGCGCCGATACCAGCACCACCCAGAGTGCCTTTCTCGCGCGTCGAGAGCGGATCTCCCGAGCATCCCGCAACCAGAAATAGCGCCGCGAGGGCCAACGCTCCGGTTATAATAGCGTGCTTTCTCATGTTCCTTTCTCGCCTGCTACTCGGTTTCGCTCGAGCTCTTCAACTGTTGAATCTGCCGTTGCTGGCTTTCGATCTGTTGTTGCTGGGAATTGATCTGCGACTGGGTTTGAGCCTGCTGATTTTCGGTATTCTGCATCTGGTTGCCGATTGCGTATCCGCCCAATGCGCCGATACCGCCGCCGATTGCCGCACCCGCCAACGGGTTGCCAACCGCCGCGCCGATAATCGCGCCCGTTGCAGCGCCGACGCCAGTGCCGATAAATGTGCCCTTCTCACGTGTCGACAGTGGCTGCCCCGAGCATCCCATGACCACCACCATCGCAATCGCCACGAGCAGACCCTTAATTACAGACGTCGCATTTGTCGGCACCAGCTTTCCTCCGTCAAGTGAGCAGTTTTCATGCCCGCTAAGGCCGCGAGATTTTCCAACCAATTGGCGAGAGAGTTTCATATTCGCCCGGCCAGTTTTCTACCTTCTGCGTGGGCGATCAACCATTTCAAACAAAAATCGCGAATTGAAATTTTTACCGATTTCCTGTTTCACACGCCACGATTAACGAACATTCATCTTTTTACACCCGCTGCAACGAACGCGCACAATAGCAGAAATCCCGGGCTCCTTCATTCTCTTGTGGCGCCGCGTTACTGAACGAGGAACAGCCGCCATTCTTCGGGTACGCCCTTGAGTCCATGCATGCCGCGATCTGCGAATCGCAGTCCCGATCCCGCGACGAGGTCCCGGACCGTGCTTGAAACCACCACTTCGTCCGGTCCGGCGGTGGCTGCGACGCGCGCCGCAATATGCACTGCGATACCTTCGATATCGTCGCCGTTCAGCTCGCACTCGCCGGTGTGGAGCCCGGCGCGGACCTGGAGTCCCAGTGGACGCAGAATTTCGCGCATCGAACAGGCGCATCGAATCGCGCGATTCGGCCCGTCGAAGGTGGCCAGCAGTCCGTCGCCCCGGGTGCCCATATCGCGGCCGTGGAAAATGGTCAGCTGTTTTCGCACTGCGATGAAGAAATTGCTGAGCACCTCGCTCCATCGCAGGTCGCCCATCTCGGCTGCGTGCTCAGTCGAGCGCACGATATCGATGAACATCACGGTGGCCAGCACCCGGTCGGGATCAGGGCGATGACGTATGCCGGTAATGAATTCCTCGATCTCGTCGAGCACAAAATCCTGCAGTTCCTGATCGAAGGCTTGGAGCAAATGGTCCGAGCCCGGCAGCTCGACATACTTCGCTCCGGGAATCTTTTGGGCCAGATCGTGCCCGACTGCGAGGGGGACCAGCGAATCATCCTTGCGATGGAAAATCAGGGTCGGCACGCGGATCGACGGCAGCACGTGTCGCACGTCATTCTCGTAGTCCGCTCGGAACAATGCCTGGATAGCTCCCGGACTTGCCGCGGCGCGCTCGAGCCGGCCGAACGATTGGACAAAGGCTTTATCCTCGCGCATGCTCGGCGCGTTGAGACCAACGAGGATTCCCTCGCCCCAGTGCTCATCGAGCGCACGAAGGAATCGTTCGAATAGCGGCTGCGACACGGAATATGGTTCCGCCTTCATCGCCGCAAAGGTGCCGTAAATCACCAGCGCCGAGGTTCGTTCAGGGTACGTGGCAGCGAACATCAATGACATCGGGCCGCCCTCTGACCAGCCAATGACGGTCGCGCTCTTCGAGCCGGCCGCATCCAACGCTGCCCGCATGTCCCCGATTCGCTCTTCGAGGCTGTGCTCGGCGACTCGATCGGAGAGCCCCTGGCCGCGCTTATCGAAGACTATCACCCGGGCGAAAGAAGTGAGTCTCTTGAGCATGTACTCGTTGGCCGGCAGTTCCCAGTAGAGTTCGACATGCGAGAGAGTTCCCGGGACCAGCACGATATCGCGCGGGCCGTCGCCGAAAACTCGATAGGCGATGTGCACATCGCCGCTTTTGGCATATTTGGTCTGAGCTTCCATCGATTTGTCAGCCCCGCCCGGCATCCTTCCGAAGGACGCGGAAGAATCATAGGCAAGACCCGGCGCAGGGGCCAGCCCCGCATCGTCGCGAGAGGAGGCGCGGATCTTCGGGTATTGACAGAACTTCGATAATTCGATAGTTATCAAAATATGAAAAAGGAAAGAGCGATTGCGGCGCTCGCTGCGTTGGCGCAGGAATCGCGGCTCGACGTGTTCCGGATGCTGGTCCAGAGCGGCCCCGACGGACTGCCGGCCGGCGAAATCGGCGCCAAGCTCGGCGTTCCCTCGCCCACTCTCTCGTTCCATCTGAATCATCTCAAACACGCCGGTCTGGTGACCTGCCGGCGCGACAGCCGCTCGATCATTTACAGCGCCGACTACAAGGCGATGAACGATCTGATTTCCTATCTGATGGAAAACTGCTGCCGGGGAAATGCGCAAGAATGTGCGCCGGCGGTCTGCAAGCCTGCGCGAGAGACGAACGTCAAACAACAACAAAAGCTCCGCAATGCGGAGCGAGGGAAGGTGAACGCATGAAGCGCATGCATATCCACGTCGCGGTCAAGGAAATTCCCGAGTCAATCAAATTCTACTCGACGATGTTCGGCGTCGAGCCGTCGGTGGTGAAAAAAGATTACGCGAAGTGGATGCTCGACGACCCGCGCGTGAACTTCGCCGTATCGACCTTCGGGCAGGCGACGACCGGCCTCGATCACCTGGGAATACAGGTCGAATCGCCAGACGAACTGCGCGAGATTTCCGGCCGGCTCAAAGCCGCGGAGCAGACTTTGGTCGAGCAGACCAACGCCTCATGCTGCTATGCGCGTTCGGACAAGGCGTGGGCGACCGATCCGAACGGGCTGTCGTGGGAGACCTTCTTCACGATGGGCGAGACCACCGTTTACGGCGAGGACTTGCGGCCCGTCGCGGAAGCGAAGACGGTCGCGCCCGCCACCGCCTGCTGCGCTAAGACCAGCGCCTGATCGGAGACTCCCATGGCGAATCGGGAATTCAATGTGCTGTTTCTATGCACCGGCAATTCGGCGCGCAGCATCATGGCGGAATGCGCGATGAATCGATGGGGCAAGGGCAAGTTCAAGGCATTCAGCGCCGGCAGTCATCCCTCGGGCGCGGTGCATCCGGCGACGCTGCAACTGCTCAATGAGCTGAACTACGAAACGCGCCGGCTGCGCAGCAAGAGCTGGGACGAATTCGCACGACCGGATAGTCCGCCGTTGGATTTTGTCTTCACGGTCTGCGACAAAGCGGCCGCCGAAATGTGTCCGGTGTGGCCCGGACAGCCAATTACGGCGCATTGGGGCGCATCCGATCCCGCGGCATTCGTCGGGCCCGATGAAGCGAAGCGCCGCTTTTTTTTGAAGATATACACCGAGCTTGAAAACCGGATAAAGATTTTCTCCAGCCTGCCTTTCGATTCGCTCGACCGCTTCGCACTCGAGCGACGCGTCAGGGAAATCGGAACCGTCAAGCTGCCGGACGACAAATGAACACGAAGATTCGCCGACTCTCGTTTCTCGACCGTTACCTGACGTTGTGGATTTTCCTGGCGATGGCGGCTGGAATCGCGTTGGGCGCGGCGGCGCCGGGTGTGCGGATTGTCTTCGATCGCCTGAGCGTGGGCACGACCTCGATACCAATCGCGATCGGACTCATCCTGATGATGTACCCGCCGCTGGCGAAGGTGAATTACGACGAGCTCGGCGATGTCTTTCGCGATTGGAAAATCCTCGGCCTCTCGATGGTCCAGAACTGGATCATCGGTCCGATCCTGATGTTCGCACTCGCCGTGATATTCCTTCGCGATCGTCCGGAGTACATGACCGGCCTGATCATCATCGGGCTGGCACGGTGTATCGCGATGGTAATCGTGTGGAACGACCTGGCCTGCGGCGACACCGAATACTGCGCCGGACTGGTTGCCTTCAATTCGATCTTCCAGGTGTTGTTCTTCTCGCTCTATGCGTATGTGTTCGTGACGGTAATCCCGCGATGGCTCGGGCTGGGCGGCGCTATCGTTCAAATCACGATCGGTCAGATCGCGCAAAGCGTCGCCATCTATCTGGGCGTACCGTTCGTGGCGGGTTTTGCGACCTGGAAAATCCTTACCGCGCGGATGGGCAAGGCCTGGTATCGCGAGCGTTTCGTTCCGAAGATCAGTCCGCTCACGCTCATCTTCCTGCTCTTCACCATCGTAGTGATGTTTTCGATCAAGGGCGCGAAAATCGTGCACCTGCCGCTCGACGTGGTGCGCATCGCGATTCCGCTGCTGCTCTACTTCACGATCATGTTCGCGCTGTCCTTCGTGCTAAGCCGCGCCGTCGGCGCAACCTATCCGCAGACGGCGACCCTGTCTTTCACGGCGGCGTCCAACAATTTCGAGCTCGCTATCGCAGTCGCAGTCGCGACCTTCGGCATCGACAGCGGAGCAGCCTTCGCCGCCGTAATCGGACCGCTGATCGAAGTCCCGGTGATGATCGGCCTGGTGGACGTCGCCCGATGGGCTCAGCGCAGTTATTTTCCAACGTCGCCAGCCGCGATAGATTTACCTGATCGACGCGACGCCAGGAGAGCCTAGCGATATCAATCTGGGTGAGAGGCGGCCGGCGGGCGTAGCCGCCGATAGGTGAGGCAAGATGCAAGCGCGCAACGTCGCTGCTCTTTCTTCTCTTGTCTTTTCATCCTTGTGTCATTCAGAGCGAAAGTTGCTGTAGCGAAGAATCCCGGATTTGACGACGAAGAAATGCTCGCATGCGTCACGGTTGGGATGCGTCGGCAAGCATCCAAAAGATCCGGGATTCTTCGCTGCGCTCTGAATGACACAAGGAAGGTTCGCCGGATTTCGCCTTTCTCTATCAGCTTACAGGGAGCGGGGAAGAGCCTCTGCCAGTTACGAAACGCCTCCCTGGCAGGGTAGAGGCCAGAATCCGGGCGGGGCTCAAATTTCTGTCATTTTGGACGGTAATACGATCAGGTTCGTTCTTTTCGTAACAGTGCGAAGGTAGCGCGCACGACCCTGAAGCCACTAAACATGGATCATGATGAAAACGAGAACTCTAGCGACAGTGTTGGTTCTGATTTGCTCGATGCTTCTGGCGCCCAGCTTGGTTCGGGCCGATCAGGATGATTGGTACCAGGGACGCAAGGGCCAATGGGTCCAACAACAGAACGCATGGCGGTTCCGCGACACCGATGGCAACGTTTACCGCAAGCACGGCAACAGCTGGAGCTGGTACAACGGGCGTCATCACAGCGCGGAGGGCACCGCCTACCACAATCGCGCGCCTGGCGACAATCAGACCTACAACCAGTACAAGAACACTCACTAAGGCAAAGATCCGGCCAACCGCGCTGGCCGGACTCGAGGGGTTCCGGGTAAACGACCGTCAATCGCGGTCCAAGGAAAAGCTATGAAAACGAAAACCCTGGCAATCGTTATGGTTCTGATCGGTTCATTTGTGCTGGCGCCCAGCCTGCTCAGAGCCGACCAAGACCAGTGGTACCAAGGCCGCAAGGGCCAATGGGTTCAACACCAAAACGCATGGCAATTCCGCGACCTCGACGGCAACGAATACCGGAATTCCGGAAATGCATGGGGATGGTTCCGCGGCGCCACTCCATACAATGACTGGTACCAGGGCCGTCAAGGTCAATGGATTCAACGCCAAAACGCATGGCAGTTCCGCGACATGGATGGCAACGAATACCGGCAGCACGGCAATAGCTGGGCTTGGTACAACGGGCGTCATCACAGCGAGGAGGGCGCGGCCTACCACAATCGTCCAGCCGGCAACAATCAGACCTACGACCAGTACAAGAACACCCACTAGGCCAATACGATCAATCGCGCGGGCCTGACTCGTCTCCACCACGAGTCAGGCCACGCGCTGTTCCATTCCCGCCTACCAGCCAATCACTTGCGCAGGCATCACCGGAGCGGCTTGTCCGCGCGGATCGGCGCCGCCTGCCAGGACGCCAGTCTTGGTGTTGATTTGTACGCCGAGCACATGGCCCTCGGACCACGGCGGGCGGACTTCTATCTTATGGCCGCGTGCGGCTAGCGCATCGCGCACGTTTGTGGAGATTCGATCCTCGATGCGCAGCACGCCGGGGTGATTGTCGTGGGGATAGAACGTCGAGGGGAAGTGCGGCGTCGAGAATTTGGGCGCTTCGATCGCGGATTGCAAATCCATCCCGAAGTCCACGACGTTGAGGAAGAATTGCAGCGTCCATTGATCTTGCTGGTCGCCGCCGGGAGTGCCGAATGCGAGCCAGGGCTCGCCGTTATGCATCGCGAGCGACGGCGACAGCGTGGTGCGCGGGCGCTTGCCGGGCGCGAGCGCATTTGGATGGCGCTCGTCGAGATAGAAAGTCTGCATCCGGGTTCCGAGCGGAAAGCCGAGCGCGTCGATCACCGGCGAGCTGGGAATCCACCCGCCGCTCGCCGTGACCGCAATCATGTTGCCGTCGCGGTCGGCGGCAGTGACGTGAATCGTGCCTGCGCCCCATGGACGTGCGCCGACCGCGGGAGCGTCGCGCAGCGCGCGCATCGCAATCGGATCGCCGGGGCGTTGATCCATCGAGGCATGCTGCGAGTCGATAAGCTCGCGGCGAATCGCGGCATAACGATCGCTCAGCAGTGCTTGAAGCGGAACGTCGATGAATTCCGGATCGCCGTAGTACGCCTCGCGATCGGCGAACGAGAGCTTCGCGGACTCGATGACGGCGTGGATGTAGTCGGCGGAGTTGTGGGCCATCGCGGCGAGGTCGAAACCTTCGAGTAACTTGAGCTGCTGCAAAAATACCGGCCCTTGCGACCATGGCCCGCATTTGAAAACAGTGACGCCGCGATAGTCCGCGCTTGCCGGCGATTCGAGGCGCGTCGTGAAACGCTCGAGGTCCGAGGCGGCGAGCAGGCCGCCGTTGGCGTCGGACCATGCGACGATCTCGCGAGCGATGTCGCCGCAATAGAAGCGCTCGCGCGCAGCATCGAGGCCACTCTCGCGGCCCTGATTTTTCGCAGATGATTCCGCATCGAGCAGGCGCTCGAAAAATTTTGCAAGCGCGGGATTCTTGAGCACGCTCCCCGGCAGCGGAACTTTGCCATCGGGCAGATAGACGCGCCCCGACGACGGCCACTTGGTGAGGAACCGCTTCGCGTTGCTGCGGAGCGACGCCCCAGCTCCCGCGACGGCTTCATCGGGAAGGTTGGGATCGCCCGACAACCCGACGTGCATCGGGAAACCGTCGCTCGCAAGTTGAAGCGCCGGCTCGAGCACGTCGGCGAGCGACTTGGTTCCGAAATCGCGCAGTGCAGTCACGAGTGCGTCGAAGGCTGCGGGCACGCCGGCGGCAAGCAATCCGGCACCGGGGATCAGCTCGATTCCCAGCGACCGGTAGTGGCCAATCGTCGCGCGCTGGGGCGCCATCATATTGCCGTTGATGGCGATAACGCGGCGGGCAGTTGCCGAGTAAATCAGCATCGGCGCCTCGCCACCGATTGTGTGCATATGCGGGTTGACGACGCCCTCGACGAATGTTGCAGCGATGGCAGCGTCGATAGCATTGCCGCCACAAGCGAACACTCGTGCACCGGCCGAGGCAGAAAGGTAATGCTCCGTTGCAAGAATTGCGCGGCGGCCCATTATGAGCGGATATAGAGTGGGCATATTGTAATTTTTTCCTACGGAGAACCTTTTTCTACACGGTCATCAGAACCGCGATTCTTCGCAATTTGTTTTCGGCGAACCAATTCTCTGACTATCACGACCCGAATTTGGCAAAAACCCACCTGTATTCGGGCATTGTTCCTTCCTCGCAAATGAGTGAGAGAGGACCCAAGCTCATCCCCAAATTCCGCCTGCCGGATTGTAAAATCGCGTATCTAATGGGTTTTCCACAGCTCTGGACAAATGAAACGAGATGGTTCTCCAGACGTCTAAACCTTAGGCCCGAAGCTTGCTACAATACAGTCGAGGTTGATGTGGCCGGAATTTACCGGGAAGAAGTGGAGGGGTAAAAATATGATGACAAGCCTTAACACGGAAGAACTGATCGGAAAGCATTGCAAGCTGCAGAAACCGGTGCGCGACCATGAGGGGCGCAGTCGATTCAGCGAACAGCCACGCATCCTGCGTGCAGTAAATAATCTGGACCGGCGCATGTACCTGGTGCAATTCGACGACGGCGCCACCACGTTTCTCTTTCCGGACGAAGTAGTAATCCAGTAGCGAATGAACGGCGCTAGACGCCGTTCATGAGCGATGGATTCGCGCGTAAGCGCGTCACCGTCGAATGGACCTCGACGGCAGGCGGTCGCAGAGATCGCATCGCTCGATCTACCGCTTGGTTTCATACCGCGCCCGCAGGTCGTGACCCTCAGTCTGAACTTTGCGCCAGTAACCCCACGGATAGTGCACTAGCTCCAGCTTCATCCCGTCGGGATCGGCGAAGAACACCGCATAATAATTTTCGCCATAGTGCGGATACTCGGCGGGAGTATCGAGCACGGTAATTCTCTCGCCTACCAGGAAATCGTGGAACACGTCGATGTCGTCGCGCGAGCGTGCTCGCAGCGCGAGATGATGAAGTCCGACGCGGTAGCGGTCGAATTGTGCGTCGCGGTGCACGCCTGACGCCTCGCGAATCGCAATCGTCATCTGCGCATTCGCCCAGTGGATGTAACCTTCGCCCTCGAATTTTTTAAATCCGAGTTGGCCGAGAACCTTGTCGTAGAACGCGCGCGACCGCGCGACATCGTTGACCGTCAGATCGATATGCTCGACACCTAATACTTCGATTGGCATAGATTGGGCCTCCCTAACCGCGGCGTTCTTGTTCCAGGAAGTCGCGGGCGCGATAAAGCGCGACGATTGATTTCGCATCGACAATTTCGCCGCGACCAATCATCACGAAGGTTTCCTCGAAGGGCACGCGGCTGACGCTGAGCACCTCGTCGTGATCGAGTGCGCCCATTCCCTCTGACAATTCGCGCGCGAGATACAGCTCGATTCGCTCGTCGCAGAAGCTTGGCACCGTGATGATCGATCCAAGATGGTCCCATCGCGAGGCGGCGAGGCTCGCTTCCTCACCGAGCTCGCGCCGTGCACACGCGAGCGAGTCCTCGCCACTGTTGCGGCATCCCGCGGGAATCTCGCGCATCCAGCCGCCGATGGTGTGACGATATTGACGCAGCATCGCCACCGTCAGGTCGGGATACAGCGCGACGATCGCGCTTGCACCCGGATGACGGATGACCGGGAGATCGACCTGCACGCCAGTGGGCAGCGTCGCGCTCTCGACCCCGAAATCAACCACACCCAACTTTAGAACTGGCCGGCGATTTGAAGACATCGTCAATCCAGAATGTGCGCGGCGCGCGACTCACGCAAGCCGCTACGGTGCAACTTCGATCCTTCCAGCGCGGCGCGCTGTGCGACAGTCACTTATCGAAATTGAGCTTCTTCAGCAGGGCGATGTAGCGCGGGTCTTTTCGCAGCGGGTCGAAAATCCGGTCCATCTTGAGCCAGCATTGCCACTGCGAGTGCGCTGAATGTGCTTGTTCAAGGTAGTCCATCGCGCGGGCGTCATCGCCCATCCCAAGATAGATGATCGCCAGGTTGAAGGGCGGAATGTAGCCGTGCAGTGACATTTTGTTCTGCTCGTCGATTTGCGCGAGTGCC
The DNA here is from genome assembly GCA_963794325.1 of uncultured delta proteobacterium. Taxonomy (GTDB): domain Bacteria; phylum Desulfobacterota; class Binatia; order Binatales; family Binataceae; genus Binatus. Next base: position 1,857,345 of record CAWCDG010000004.1, read on the forward strand.
TGGGCGCGGTCGCCTGAGGCTCCATACGCATAGCCGAGCCAGGCGGCGGCGAACGTCGGCGCTTGCATCGAGGCCGACGTACGCAAATGTGGGATGGCGTCTTTGGCGTTGCCTTGTTCGAGATCGATCCACCCGGGCATGAATGGAGAAAAGAAGAAAGTCGAATCGAGATCTGCGGCGCGGCGGGCCTGCTCCAAGGCCCCCGGGTAATCACCTCTCCACGCAAACGCGAAGGCCGCATCGACTGGAATTTGGGGTGACAACGGGTCCAGTTCGGCGGCGCGCTTGCCTTCGGCGACCGCTTCGTCGAGCCGTCCCTGGAAGGCGAGCATTAGTCCAAACTGATCATGAGCGAACGCATAGCTTGGATTAAGTGCTAGTGCGCGCCGAAACTCCTTTTCAGAGCCCGCCCAATCGAATTCATAGAAGGCATCGAATACGGCGAGCGAGGTGTGAGCTTCGGCGGAATTGTCGTCGAGCCGGAGAGCTCTCTCTGCTGCGGCTTTCGACTTCGGCATGGCGGCTGCGGACGTGATGATACTTTCGTTGTAGCCCGCCCACATCACAGCGTCTGACAATCCCGAGTATGCAGGCGCAAAGTTCGGATCGAGCCGGACAGCTTCCTCGAAGTCCGCGATCGCCTTCTTGAGATTCTCGTCATTCGGGCGGCTAAAGAAGTAGCGGCCTTTCAGGTAGGCGTCGTGCGCCTCGGGATTCACAGTCGGGGCGCTCGACAGGCGCGCCTGCTCGTTGGGCGTCAGTTGCACTTCGATCTCTTTCGCGATTGCCGAGGCCACCTCATCCTGCAGCGCCAGCACGTCTTTGGAGTCGCGCTCATAGCTCTTGGCCCACAGATGCTTGTCGGCGGGCGCATCGATCAACTGGGCAGTGATGCGGACTTTGTCGCCAATCCGCAGCACCGAGCCTTCCACGACCGCATCGACGTTGAGCAGCTTGGCGATCTGCGGGGTCGGCGGGCGATGATCGCCCTTGAACTGCATCACCGAGCCGCGCGAGATCACGCGCAGCTGGCTTATGCTCGCGAGATCGGTCGTCAGTTCGTCGGTCATGCCGTCGGCGAAGTATTCCTGATTCGGATCGCCCGAGTAGTTGTCGAGCGGCAGCACCGCGATCGATCGGATGACATGGGGACCGCCGACCGACGCGGTGGTGGCGATCGGTGCGGAAGGCTTGCGCATCGCCAGGAAATATACGAGCGCCCCCATAGCGATCGCGCCGACGGCTGCCAGAGCTACCCGGCGCATGCGGGCGCTGGTCAGGATTGAAGGTGCGCCCGCGTCCGTGGAATCGGGAGCCTCCGAAAGAACGTACACGCCGATCGGACGGCTTACGTTCTTAAGATGCTTCTGGCCCAGGTTCTTCGCGACCATCCCGGGCTTGTTGCGGATCTCGTCGTAAACGGTCGCTGAGACGCAAATCGAGCCGGGAACCGCGAGCGCGTGGATGCGTGACGCGATGTTGACGCCGTCGCCCCACGCGTTGTCGTCGGTGAACAGCACGTCACCGAGGTGGATGCCGATGCGTAACTGGAGGTCGGGCGAGTCCTTGAGCGCGGCCTGAGCCTGGCGGGCGCAATTCACCGCGTCCGATGCGCTATGGAAGCTGGTAAGAGTGCCGTCGCCGATTTCGCCGAGCATTCTGCCATTGAACTTCGGCAACAGCATTCTGAGCAGCGCGCGATGCTCCGCCAACGCGCGCATCGCGCGCGCCTCGTCGCGGCCCATTATCGCAGTGTACCCGGCGATATCGCTGAACATGATCGCGGCCAGCTCGCGTTTGGGGGCCGTCGCCTGCGTATCAGGAGGAGTCGCCATTCAGAGGTTTGATCGATCGCCCCCCGGACCAGGCGATGACAGCGCAATAGTACAGGGTTGACACCGCGGCGCGAAACGCCAATGCCGCTCATACGGAGCGCGGGCTTCAATTGCAGGGAACGCCAGAACCGGCGATTATCGAAGACAGCTATCATGAGCCGGCTGCGCATTCCGATTTTTTTCGATTACGCCTCGACGCTTTGCTACATCGCATGGCGAATCGTCACGCCGCTCGAAGACGAGCTCGGCTTCGAGGCGCTGTGGAAGGGCGTGCCGATCGCGACGCGCGATTTCCGCACCAAGCCCGGCCGCGTACTGGGCGAGCGCGAGCGGCAGAAAGTGCTGTTCGTCGCGGCGGAGACCGGGATTCGCGTCGCGCCGCCGTCGAGCTGGATCGATTCGGTTCCCGCGTTGCAAGGATCGGAAATCGCACGCGATGCTGGCGTCTTCCGGGCATATCACGATGCGGTCTTTCGCGCCGCATTCGACGATGGCGCGGATATCGCGGATGCCAAAGTGCTCGACGCGATTGCGGAGCGCGCCGGCCTCGATCGGCTGAAGTTCCGCGCAGCGCTCGATAGCGGTGCGATGGCGTCGCGCCTCGACGATCACAAGCGCGAGGCCGACGAATTTTCCGCTCTCGGGCTACCCGACCTTCATCCTTGGCGACTTTCCGATGATCGGAATCCAGCCCGTCGAATCGATGCGCTTGCTACTCGGCCGCTTCATCCGCCAGCGCGCGGAAGAACCTCAAGCGTAGCTAGGCTCGCGCGCATATCATCATAAACGTCGGGCGGCGGCTTTCCTCGCGAAGTTCGGGACGCTCGCGAATCGCGTCCGCAGTCGCCTCGGGCTCGAGCAGCCGCACAATCGTGAAGCCATTGTCTATCAGCGTGTTCACGTAGGTCTCGACCGAGCGATGGTACTTGATGACGTCGTCGGTGATCCATTGCGTGTGGCGAATTCCCTCGAACTTGTAGTTGTCGATCTCCCAATGTTGACCTTCATCCTTGCCGGCGAGGTACGCGCCGACCGGATACGCAGTTACCATCGGGTGCTCGACGGAAAACACGAACGCGCCTCCCGCGACCAGCCATGATTTCACGTTCGCGCAGATCGACGCGTAGCGCTCGACATAATGAAGCGCGAGCGAGCTGACAACGACGTCGAAGCTGGCCGGCGCGAAGCTTAGATCCTCCAGCGCGGACTGGAGATAGTTGATGCGCGGATCGGTGGTATCGTCGCGCGCCTTCGCGAGCATCTTCGTCGAGATGTCGACTCCGACTACGCTCGCAGCGCCTTGCTCGATTACATAACGGCACATCTTGCCGAAGCCGCAGCCGAGGTCGAGCACCCGCTTGTTCGCGAGCGGCAAGATCAGCGAGCGCATCGCGGGCTGGTCCACCGCCATGTTGAGACCGCTCTCATGGCGGCGCAGTTGGCTGTAGCCCTCGAAGAATCGCGCGTCGTCGTAAATATTTTGCTTCATGGGTGAATCGAAGCCGTCGCAAGAACTAGCGCGCGAGGAACACCGGGCACGGCGAGTTGCGCAGCACGAACTCGGTGGTCGATCCGAGTACCATCTCGATGATCCTGCTGTGGCCGTAGGCGCCGATGAACAGCAGGTCGGCGTCGTACTCCTTGAGGAACTTCACGATTTCCTCGTTGGCGTGGCCCTGCAGCAGCTTGAAGTCGGCCTTGGGCGTGTAATTCTCGAAGTAGGTGCGCGCCTCGGCCAGCGTCCGCTCTCCCAACTTGGGATCGCGAGCGCAAGTAATGACGGTGATCGGAACGCCGAGGCCGTTGGCGACTTCCGCTGCCGAGCGCATCGCGCGCGACGCACGTTCGCTGCCGTCGTAGGCCAGCACGGGACGTTTGATCTCGCGAAATTTATTCGGCGAGATGAACACCTGGCGCGGAGATTTCCGCGCGACGCTTTCCGCGGTCGATCCCAGCAGTCCGGTCGAGAATTTTTCGTTGACCCCGCGATGCCCGATCATCACGAGATCGGCGCTGCGCGCTCGATCGCAAATCTGGTTGGCGACGATCCCCATGTCGAGCACGGTCTCGACCGCCAGATTCTCGCGGCGCGCGGCGGCGGCAAATTCGTCGAGCACGCCACGGCCGCGGGCGGTCAGCACCTCGCGCATCTTGGACGAGAAATCCAGATATGGTTCCAGCCCCAGCGAACCTGATATATCATGGAAAAACGAGCCTTCGATCGACACGATATCGACGACATGCAATCCAATCAGCGAAGCATTGAAAACGCGCCCAAAGTAGAAGGCGTAGGCTTGCGCGTTGCGGGAGTGATCGGAGGTGTCGATGCCGACAAGGATTTTCTTGATCAAGCGCGTAACCTCCGCGTTAGGTATCGCGATAACATGCCGCGCGGTTGTGCCTCAAGAGGCAGCGCTATCGCAACCGAACTCGATTGCTCGGAGATGCAGGTGAGATGAGCGAACTTAGCGAAGCGCGGATGATGAGAATCGTGGACGAGCTGGCCGAGGCTGCGCAGCGCGTCGGGCTCGAAGTCCGTCGCGAGAAGATCATGCGCGAAATCGGCTACCGGACCCGCGGTGGCGCATGCCGCCTGCGCGACAAGAACCTGGTCATCATAGATCGCGATCAGCCCGCGGCGGAGCAGCTCGAAGTGATCGCCGAAGCGCTGCGCTCGCGCGATCTCGAATCCTTATACCTGTCTCCGGCGGCGCGGCGCGTCGTCCATCTCGGAGACGCCTCAACCTGAGTGCCGAGATGCCGCGGCTCGGCGAAAGCGCGACGGCTGGCCACACCGTAATCGATCGCAAGCCGGCGATCAGTGCGGAAGAGCGGATGCTCACGTTCCACGCCCGCCTCAAAGAGCGCGGTCTCAAGTCCACCGGTCAGCGTGACGACATCGCGCGCGTGTTCTTCGATCACGGTCATCATATCAGCGCCGAGGAACTGTACGCCCAGGTCAAGAAGATCAACCCGCACGTCGGCTATGCGACGATTTACCGGACGCTGCGGCTGCTCAAGGAATGCGCTCTCTTGTACGAGCGTCATTTCGACGAGGGACAGGCGCGTTACGAAGCGGTCGGCGAGCGCCATCACGATCATTTCATCTGCGAGCGATGCGGCCGGATCATCGAGTTCGAGAACGCCGCGATCGAGCGCATGCAAAATATCGTGGCGCGCGATCTCGGCGTTACGCTGACCCGGCACAAGATGGAACTGTACGGAATCTGCCACGACTGCCACGCCCAGCAGCAAGGCATGTAGCCGCTAACCCGATCCGAAGTTATATGTAGGGACCGGAATCACGTGCCGGTCAAAACGAAAAAAGAAGCGCTCGATTTCGTCAAGCGTCACGGCGCAGTGCTCGAATCCGCTAAGGGCGCTATTCCGAGTCTTGCGCATGCGATCGCAGGCGAGCCGATTCGCGGCAGTTGGTGGAGCCATCCGAAGGGCAATCAGATCTACATGCTGCTCAACGACGTTAGCGATTCGCCCGACGTAGTGAGATGCCGTCTGGTGGACGGCAAGATCACCCTGGTGCATCGTCGCCTGTGGCCGGCCCTGGTAAAGATGGCGTCCGCCTTCGACTCGGAGCGGATGTCCTCGGTTCGCGAGGAACACACCGCGACCGGCGCGCATCGAATGACTACGGTGAAATTTCCCGACTGGGTATCCGATGACGTCCATGCGGCTGCAAAATCTATTTCCGTCGCGAAAGCGGAAGAGCAGTTGGGTCCACTACTTACTAGTCGAAGCACACGCAAATCGGAGGCACGGCGATGATCAAAGCGCGCGGATTGAGGCACATCAATCTTAACGTGAGGGACGTCGGTCGATCGCTCAAGTTCTACCAGGAAGCGTTCGGTCTCGAGGTTAAATTCTGGGAAGGGAAGAACCTGGTTTTCATTCATTCGCCGGGCGTGAACGAAACAATCACCCTGTGCCAGGCCAAGGCGGACGAACCGGTGGCCGGAGGCGGCGTTTCTCATTTCGGCTTCTCGATCCCCAAAAACAGTCTCGACGAGATGGTGCGGCAGATCGAGAATGCCGGCGGAAAGCTGCAGAGCCGCGGCCAGCATGCGCCCGGCGTACCGTACGCATACCTCACCGATCCCGACGGCTACGTAATCGAACTGGGAAATTCGTAATGAAGCACGCGGGACCCGATGCACTCGATCGGCTCGAGCCGATCCTCGAAGAGATTCGGCGGCTCGACGGGCTCAAAGAGAAAAAGCGCGGATCATTCTACTGCGGGTCGAGCGGATTCCTGCATTTCCACGAAGACCCTGCGGGATTTTTCGCCGACCTGAAAGTTGGCGACGACTACGTGCGCCTGCCGATCAATTCCAGGACTCAAACGCAGACTTTTTTGCGACGTGCCGCGGCCTCTCTCAATGCCGCGAAGAACGGTCGCGCTAGTCCGGCGCCTGGATGGCCGCAGATCGGCGCGCGGCTCGAGGAATCGCCTCGGGGCCCGCGCGATGGCGAAACTTCATGTCGTTGCCGCAATGCGGACAGTTGACGTCGTCGTATTTGACGTAGCGTCCGCAGAACGGACACATGTAGCGGTGCCTCGCCTTCCAATAGAAGAACCCCGCCGTCATCGCGACCATCAGCAGTCCAACGATTGTTTGCCGCACCGCAGTTGCTCCTTGAGCGATTAGAGCATCGGCACCACTGGACAATACGCGGCGCTGAAAATCGCATGACCGCTGAGCGCCGCATGAATCAGCTCGATCACCGGCTCGACGATTCGCGCCGCCGGACGCTGCGTGAACAACGCCGTCATCTTGCCCTTGCTAATCGATTGCAACAGTCCGGGCTGCGCCGGAAGTTCCATGATTCCGACCGGCTGATCCGGGGCGAGGCGCGCCAATCCCTTCGCCGCTGCCATCGCGTCATCAAGGCCGCCGAGCGAATCGACCAGCTTGAGCTTGATCGCCTGTTCGCCCGTCCAGACGCGTCCCTGCGCGACCGCATCGGCCTGCTCGACCGTGATATGACGCCCGTCGGCGACCAGTTTCACGAAGTACTGGTAGTTGCGCCCGATGTCGTCCTGGAACTGCTTCGATTGTGCCGGCGTAAAGTCGGTCCACATGTCGAACATGCCGACGTTCGCGCCACGGCTCACCGCGTCGGTGTTTGCGTAGATTTTTTGCGCGGCGGGCGTGATGTTGAATTTGCCGCCGAGCACGCCGATCGAGCCGGTGATCGTGCCGGGCTCGGCGACAATCTTCGCCGCCGGAATCGAGATCATATACCCGCCCGAAGCGGCGTATCCCGACATGCTGACCACCACCGGTTTCTTTTTGGCGGTGAGCTCGACCTCTCGATCGATGAGTTCTGACGCGAGCATCGATCCGCCGGGTGAATCGACTCGCAGGATCACGGCGCGAACATCATCGTCATCGCGCGCGGACTTGAGCGCTTCAGCCATGTCGTCGGAAGTCATCGCAGTCGTGTCGGGACCTGAAAATGGATTGATACCTTCGCCGCCGCGCTGAATCTCTCCCTCTCCGTAGATCACCGCGATTTGATCTCCGGTCAGATTGGAAAAGAGCCTGGCACGCGCGTAGTTGGTGTAGTCGACCTCTTTGTGGACCGAGCCGCCGTGATTTTTTACACGCTCGCTGAATTGGTCTTCGTATTCGAGCCGATCCACCAGGTGCGCCTTCAGCCCCTGTTCCGCATGTATCGGCGCCTGATCGATCAAACTCTTAACCGTGTCGGGACTCAAATTGCGCTCGGTGCTGATCGCGGCGACGATCTGATCGTACAAGCTGCCGGCCAGGCCTTCGTCCTCTTCTTTTTGCGCCTGCGAGAAATCCTTGTTGGTGAACATGTTGGCGGCGCTCTTGTACTGGCCCGCCGATGCGAAGTTCGGCGTGATTCCCATCCAGTCGAGCGTGCCGCGCATGAACAGCTCGCGCAGCTGCACGCCCATCAGGTTGAGGTCGCCCTGCGGCATCAGCGAGACTTCGTCGGCGGCGCTCGCGACGATATAGGGCGTGTTGCCCAGGCCCGATTCACCGGCGGTCTCGATATAAGCCTCGGTCCATTTGCCGTGGCTCTTGAACGACTTGATCAGCGCGACGATCTCCTGCGCCTGCGCCAGCTCCATCTCGGGATTGATCACCTTGAGTTCGAGGCCGACGATTTTCGGATCCTTGGCGCCCTGATCGAGCGCGTTGCGCAGCGTATTGAGCGCCGTCTGATTTTTGCTCAGCAGTCCAAGCACGCTGCTGTTGGCGCGTTCGACGACCGCTCCGTCAAGCTCGACGGTGAGAATCGAGTTGGGCTGCACGCGATGCGAGATGTGCTCCGAAATGGCGATGATCGCGACCAGCACCACGACGATGAGCACCGTTCGTAAAATCCATCGAAAAAAGCGTCTGATCATTCAGTCCTCCGAAATGCGGAAAGCGCGCGATGCGTGGCGCGTTTCCTTGACAGTCGTAACTGGTATGAATAGCCAACCATACCCGATTGCATGGAGCCAGTGGCTGAAAGAGAGCATTCCGAGCCTGCCGATACAGCAGCACCGCGCGAACTGCTGATGAACCAGCGCGAGGCCGGCGCGATCCATTTGAGGATCGTCGCGATTGCCTTCGCCGCGTGGATTTTCGACTTCTACGATCTGGTGCTCTACTCGTTCCTGCTGGTCCCGGTCGCGCGCGAACTCCATCTGACGCCCGAGCAATCGTCGCTGGCGCTTGGAATGTCGCTACTGATGACGGCGATCGGCGGAGTCGGTTTCGGATTTCTAGGCGATCGCTTCGGGCGAAAACCGGCAATCGCAGCAACCGTCGCAATCTACGGCGTCGGCACGGCGCTGTGCGGATTCAGCCACAGTCTCACGCAGCTGATCGTCTTTCGATCGATCACCGGACTTGGCATGGGCGGCGGATGGGCTCCCGGGCAAAGCTTGATCGCCGAGAGCGTTCCGGCAGAGCGGCGCGCGCGATATGCGGCGTACGTGCAGACCGGCGCGCCGCTCGGCGTGTTGCTCGCGGCAGCGGCGGGCGGCTATGTCGCACCCGCAATCGGATGGCGCCTGACGTTCATGCTCTCCGGCGTACCCGCGATTTTCGTCGTCGCTGCCGTAATGAAGTGGCTGCCCGAGAGCGACGTATGGCGTCGCACCCGCACCGACGTGAATCACGGCGTCGATTTGCGCGCGATCCTGCTTTACCGGCGAATCTTTGCGCTGCTCTTCATCGTCGTGCTGCTCGACTCCGAAGCATACTGGTTCACGTATACCTGGATGCCTGGATATCTGGAGCTCAAGCGCGGGCTAACGGCGATAGCCGCGAGTCATCTACTGATCAAGATGCAAATCGGCGGCGTGCTCGGATACCTGACGTTCGGACGCGTCGCGGACCGGTTCGGACGGCGTCCCGCGTTTTGCGCGTACGGTCTGCTGATGGCGGCCGGGACGATCCCGCCAACGATTCTGTGGAACTCAGCGGTGGCAGTGCCGGGACTAATCTCGGTCGCGATGTTCCTCGCGGGATTCGGCACCGGCATCTGGGCGGGAGTCGCGCCGATGATAGCCGAATTGATGCCGACGCGAATTCGCAATACATCGCTCGGATTGCTGCTGAACGTCACGCGCGGATTCCAGTTCTTCACCCCGATTCTGATTGCGATACTCGGTGCGAAGTTCGGCTTCGGAGCAACGCTGTCGCTCGGCGCGGTCTTCTCGACGATGGGCGCCCTGTTGGTCTGGATTCTCCCGGAGACTCGGGGGCGGTCGATCACTGCGCTGGATTGACGCCGCGCTGGATCCGAGCTCCCTCACCCGCTCGCCGACATGAATGTCGTCGGACGACCTCTCTCGGCATGCGGCAAGCGACCAAAGTCGCTAGCCGCGGGAGAGGTAAATCCGTCGCCGCCAAGATTTCCTAACATGGACCCTACGAGTACTCAGAGTAAACTCCGTCCCGCATCTTTCTTTTCACTGGGTGCAGGGGTCACCCCTGCCCAAGGAAGTTTGAAACCCACGGCGGGTTTCATTTCAATTAAGTTCCTTCCGGTGCCGGTAGCCCGAACACGCGCGCCGCGTTGGCGATTACTTGTGCGCCCAGGATTGTCGCATCGACGCGGCGGAGATTCGCCAGCATTTCGAGCGTGCGAGTTACGTAGGCCGGCTCGTTGCGCTTGCCGCGATACGGCTCGGGCGCGAGATACGGCGCGTCGGTTTCGACCATCACGCGGTCGTCGGGGACGATCGACGCGGCCTCGCGAATCGGTGCGGAATTTTTGAACGTGATGATGCCGGAGAACGAGATGCAGAATCCGAGCGCGAGAAACTCGCGCGCCGCATCGGAGTCGCCGGTGAAACAGTGGATCACTCCGCCGCGCGGTGGAATGCCGGCTTCGCGCACTATCTCGATGAGCCGGCGCTCCGCGTCGCGGCAATGAATCACGATTGGCAGGTCGAGTTCCGCGGCCAGCGCGAGATGCGCGCGCAGTGACGCTTCCTGCGCGTCCGGCGGCGAATGCATGTAATGGAAATCGAGTCCGCTCTCGCCGATGGCGACGACATTTTTCGACGCGGCGAGATCGCGCAACTGCGCGATTCGATCGGACGTGCAATCCTTCGCGTCATGTGGATGCACGCCGACGGCGGCGAAGATATTTTCGTGACGCTCCGCGATTTCAACGGTTAGGCGGTCGTTCTCGATCGGTCCGATCGCCCCGACCGAAATGATTTGCGCGACGCCGGCGCCGGATGCGCGTTCGATCACGGCTTCGACGTCGTCGCAGAACTTCGCATCCGCGAGATGACAGTGCGTATCGATGACCATCAAGGGAGCGCTTTCTTTTCGACGCGCGGGAACAGCGGGGTGGTTGGATTTACGTGATGCCCCGGCTTGATGCCTGCGCCATACGGTGCGCGCGCTTGCGCTTCATCGACGTTCAGCAGCGCGAGGATCTTTTTTGACGTGATCGGCATGAACGGCTCGAGATTGTCGGCGACGACGCGCAGCCCTTCGACCAGGTTGGCGAGGATTTGTGCCACACGAGGAAGCTGCGCGGGATCTTTCGCGAGCGTGAATGGCGACGTCGCAACAATATATTTGTTGGCGGCGTCGAGCGCTTGCCAGATGGCTTCCAGGGCGCGATTGAAGGCGAGCTCTTCGACCAGCGGCCCGACTCGCGACGGTATCGAGGCGAATGTTTCGCTGAGCGCGATGTCTAACGGGTCGCCGCCGGCGCCTGGCGTCGCGGTGATCGCGCCTTCGAAGTATCGAGCCGCCATCGTGAGCACGCGGCTGGTTAGGTTGCCTAAGTCGTTCGCGAGGTCCGAGTTGTAGCGATCGATCACGCGCTGTTCGGTAAAGTCGCCATCGAGGCCGTAGGTGTATTCACGCAGGAGGAAGAACCGCAGCACGTCAGGCCCGAGCGTTTGCTGATAGGCGACGGGATCCTGAATGGTGCCGGAGCTCTTCGACATCTTCGCGCCACCGAAATTCAGATATCCGTGAACATTCAGATGACGATAAAGCGGCAAACCGGCTGACAGCAGCATCGCGGGCCAGTAGGTCGCATGAGTCTTAAGGATGTCCTTGCCAATGAAGTGCTCTGTCACTGGTAGGATCAGTTTCAATGACTCGTCGTCAGTGTTAGGCAGCTCGCTTAGGTAGGCCCAGAAGGCATCGTACCAGACATAGGTCACGTACTTGTCGTCGAACGGCAGCTCGATACCCCAATCGAGGCGCGCCTTGGGTCGCGAGATGCATAGGTCTTCCAATGGCTCATCGAGCATCCGCAGAGCTTCGTTACGATAGCGCTCGGGTCGGATAAAATCGGGATTGTTCTTGAAGTTTGCGCGGATAGCTTCGCGATGCTTCTCGAGCTTCAGGAAGTAGTTTCCTTCCTTGATACGCTCGACGGGAGTGTTATGCACCGGGCATATGTTGTTGGGTAGCAGTTCCTTCTCGGTATAGAAGCGCTCGCATCCGACGCAGTAGAGACCTTCATAGTCCTTGAAGTAGATGTCGCCGCATTCATAGGAGCGCGCAAGCATCTTCCGCACTAAGGCTTGGTGCGCAGGATCAGTGGTGCGCACGAAGTAGTCATAGCTCACATCGAGCGCGGCCATTCCTTCGCGAAACATCGCGCTGATTCGGTCGGCGAATTCCTTGGGCTTCAGGCCGGCGGCCTCAGCCGAGCGCTTGTTCTTGTCGCCGTGCTCGTCGGTGCCGGTGACGAACGTAACGTTCGATGCGCCGAGCTTGCGCCTCTGAAAACGGGCGAACGCGTCGGTCGCCAGCGCTTCGTAGGCATGGCCGACGTGAGGCGGGCCGTTGCTGTAGGCGATCGCGGTCGTGATGTGGATGCGGGTGTCCATCAGGAGATCGAGAATAGCTTGAGTGTCAGTCTCGTGCGACTGGGGCGCCTGACTGACCCTCGGATTGACTGTGTAGCGGAGCAATGGAAAAATCGTCGAAACTTTTTTCAGGGCCGATTTCACCGGCCGAGAATTTGCCAACGCGGTTGTACGCGGCGCGCGGTGCGGCGTTAAGAGTAAGCTGGCACCGAAATCGTCGTCATATTCCTGAATGCGCGAGAAGAAGGTTGCGGGCGGGGTGTCAACGACACTCCGTCCGCGTTATTTCGCGATGCATATGACGCTTTATCTACCCAAATGAATTGACTGTAGCTTCACATAGTGCGAGATTAGGCGCGCCTGAATTAGTTGACTGAGTGAAATTTGCCAACGCGGCTGTACACGCCGCGGGGAGGGGTCCTATGGCAGGTTCGAATCAGCGCTTCACAATCGCGGCGTTTGCCTTGCCGCTTCTGTTTCTTGCGATGTCCGGGATGGCGCGCGCCACCAACATTATTGTCAATACCACCGACGGTGGCAGCGACTCTTTCCCGCTGTGCACGCTGCCCGACGCAGTCACCGCGCATAACATGCAGATGGCGACGAACGGCTGCGCCGCGGGAACCGGTCACGACACGATACTGTTCGGCGTCACCGGAAAAATCTTTATCCAGGATTCGCTCGAAATCATGAACGGTACCCTGACCATCCAGGGACCTATCTTCGGCTGCTCGGGGCTGGGGCCATGCGGCATTACCATCGACGGTGGCGGCCACGTTCAGATAATCAGAGCGGACTCGGGCACCACGGTCTTCCTGACTACCCTGACGTTTAACCATGGATTCGCCATCACCTCTCCAATCATACCCGACACCGGAGGCGGGGCCGTATACGCAGATGGCTCCGATTTGGAGATCAACGATTGCCTCTTCGTGAACAATAAAGCGAAGGGCGCAGCGCTCCCTACAGCACAGGTTTCCGGTCCCATAGTTCCCACGGTTGGTGGTTCGGGCGGGGCTATCTACGCAAATTCCGGTAACGTCGTCATCACGAACAGCACCTTTGCGAATAATACTGCCGTGTCGTCGACTCTACCCATATCACCGTTTGTTTTGATTTCCGAAAGCGAAGGTGGCGCAATCTATGACACCGACGCCAAGATGTACATTACCAACTGCACCATCGCGGATAACACTGCGCAGGAAGGTGGCGGCTTTGCCCAGGAGGTCTCGTCTCCCCTCCCCGGCATCAAAGGTACGATCTTTCAGAGCAACACGGTCGGCAATTGTTCAGGATTAGCTGCCGGTGACATCGGCTACAATATATCGAGCGACGATAGCTGCCCGTTCCCCCTGATTACGAGCTCTACGATGACCGACTCGCTGTTGAAGCCGCTCGCCAACAACGGCGGACCGACTGATACCTTCGCACTTGATCCGATGAGCCCGGCACTCGGCCGGATTCCGGTCGCCAACTGCACCGATCAGCAGGCGATGCCGCAGCCGCTGGGAACTGACCAACGGCTCTTTGGCCGGCCTGATCCCTACTATCCTCCCGGGTGCGACAGCGGCGCCTACGAACTCGGCGCACAACCCCCTTACGTGCTGAACAGTGACCGCGTGCAGATAGCCCGCAAGCCTACCACTACAAATTCCGATCAGGTCAACATGGGCTTGACCTTCACCGCGAATGGCGATGACTCCTGCGACCTGGGTCCGCAGGGCGATGAGGACGCGCTTAATTTTGGCGTCGGTGTCGCGCTGGTTGAGGGTACCTGCGCCAACCTTCCCAACAGCGGATTGTTTGTGAACCTATTCCCGTTTGTGGTGCATACGGTCAACAAGCAGCAATACGGAACCCTGTTCCAGACCATTGGGCCCGAGCAGATCTCGGCCAGGATGGTAGCGTTTCCGCCACAGCCGGGGGTATGCGGCGAGTGGACGCTGAATCTCGAGGTGTCAGGTCTCAACACTCCGGCCTTGGGACTCGGCGGCAGCAATCCGTTTGCGATATTGATCACCGACTTCGTTGACGCCGAGGGATGCTTCGACATCAACAACGCAATCGTCGGCAATCAGATTCCGATACCTGGGCACGGCGTGCGACGCGGGGTGCATCGGCGGTAGGAACGCTGATGCCAGGTAAAAGGCTGATGCTGTTCCGTCTGTCTATTACAGTCGGTTTGCGACGTTGACACTAGCTCTGTCTGATGAAACAGTGTCTGGCCTAATTAACTGACGATATTTGCCAACGCGGCTATCATGCGCTGCGGGGAGGGGTCCATGGCAATTTCGGTTCGGCGCTTTATGGTCGCGGCAGTTGTATTGCCGCTTTTTCTGCTGATGATATCGGGGCGGGCGCGCGCCGATCTTATCTTCGTCACTACGCTCGATGGCAACAGCGATCCAGGGGCCTGCACGCTGCCCGATGCAATCGGATCGGCCAACACCGGCATACCCGAAGGCGGCTGCGTTATTTTACCGGTATCCGGAGCTGATCAGATAGTCATCGGTCTAACCGGCACGATTTTCGTTGCCGCTGGCCGGCTTCCGCTGACCATTTCCGACACGGCTCTGGAGATCACCACTTACGCCGACGGTCCGGTTGTGATCGACGCCGGTCTCAATGAGGTGGTGCCATCCGGGGGGATAATGTCGGTCACCTCACTCAACAAGTTTCTCAAGCTCACCAATCTGACGTTCGCGCACGGAAACTCCGAATTCGGCGGCGCCTTATACTCAGATACTGGCGGAGATGTGGATATCAAAGACTGCCTGTTTGTGAACAATCAAACTACCCCTCAGAATAGTGTCTTAAGCGCGGGTGGGGCAATCTACGCGCATGCTGGCAGGATGGAGATCACCAACAGCACCTTTTACGAGAATGACGCGCTGAAATACACCGCCACCATCGGTGGCGCTATCTTTGTCGACACTGCAGCGACGCTGAAGCTCACCAACTCGACCTTCGAGCATAACTACGCACAAACCGGTAGTGCCATATACAATCAGGGAACCGCCGATGTTAAAGGTAACATCTTCGCCGACCACCTCGAGAAGGCGGGCACTGGCGTAGTGTCGCCTCTCGGCAACTGCGCCGGACTCACTGCCACGCCGGTGACCGACGAAAATTACAACGTCTCGGTCGACAATAGCTGCGGCTTTACCGCCGCTTCGAGCGTGAGCAACCAAACTGCTGCTCAGGTTGATCTGGATCCCGCAGGACTGGCGAACAATGGCGGGCCGTCGTTTACCGTCGCGATTCAACCCGGCAGTGTCGCGCTCGCCCGTATTCCGGTCGCGGATTGCACCGAACAGGATTCACACATGACTCCGCTGGGAACCGACCAGCGGCTCTTTGCCCGGCCCGATCCCCTCAACCTCTCCGCCTGCGACAGCGGCGCGTTCGAGTTTGGAGCGCTAGGGCCTTACACGCTGAATAGTCACCGGGTGCAGATAGCGCGAAACTCGAATATTGCAAATAGCGATATGGTCAACATCGGGATGACTTTCACGGCGAACGGCGATCCCGACTGCGACCTGGGAGTCGGTGGTGACGAAGACGCGCTGAATTATGGCGTCGGCATCGGGCTCTTTCAGGGTACCTGCGCCTCGCTTCCATACGACGGACTGTTCCTGGTGCTGAGTCCTTTCGTGGTGCATACGGTTAATATGGAGCAATACGGAACTCTGTATCAGACGTTTGGACCGGTGACAGTCTCGGCCAGGATGGTAGCGTTCCCGCCGCAGATGGGGGTATGCGGCGAATGGACGCTGAACCTCGAAGTCGGTGGCCTCAATACCAAAAGCAGCAGCGTAAATCTTGGAGGCAGCAATCCGTTTGCGTTGCTAATCAGCGACCAGTACGACGTCGAGAGTTGCTTCGACATCACCAATGCAATCGTCGGCAATCAGATCCCGACGCCGGGCCATGGCGTGAGGCGCGGGGTGCGGCGCTAGGAACGGCCTGAGTTCAGAACTGGTTCGATTTGCGGGCGAGATGCCAATAACGTCTCGCCCGCTCTATTTTTTACCTGGATGGTTGTTCCTTCTACTTTAAAGAATTGACAGTGGGTCGCCGTAGTGGGAGACTGCGCGAGACACGCATCTAGCAATCTACTGACGATATTTGCCAACGCGGCCATCATGCGCCGCGGGGAGGGGTCCATGGCAATTTCGGATCGGCGCTTTATGGTTGCGGCACTTGTACTGCCGCTTTTTCTCCTCGTGATATCAGGGCGCGCGCGCGCCGATCTTATCTTCGTCGATACGCTCGATGGCAACAGCGATCCAGGGGCCTGCACGCTGCCCGATGCAATCGGATCGGCCAACAGCGCCATACCGGAAGGTGGCTGTTTCATTATCCCGGCACCCGGAGCTGATCAGATACTAATCGGCCTGACCGGCACGATCTCCGTGGACGCTGCCCGGCTTCCGCTGATTATTTCCGACGAGGCTCTGGAGATCACCACTTACGGCGATGGTCCGGTTGTGATCAACGGCGCTGCCAAGGCGGGGGTCGACGGCGGGACGATGGTTGTTGAGCCGGACAACAAGTTTCTCAAGCTCACCCTGCTGACCTTCGCGAACGGGTTCGCCGAATACGGCGGCGCCATATTCTCACAGTCCGGCGGAGATGTGGATATTAAGGAATGCCTCTTCGAGAACAACACTGCGGAGTATTCCAGCGGTGGCGAGGGTGGGGCAGTCTTCGAGCAAGCCGGCAGGATGGAGATCACCAACAGCACCTTTTTTGGGAATGACGCCCTGAAATACTCCGGCACCGAGGGTGGCGCGGTCTATGTCAACCCATCCACGACCCTGAAGCTCACTAATTCCACTTTCGAGCATAACTACGCCAAATCGGGTAGTGCCGTGTTCAATAACGACGGAACTGTCGACGCTAAGGGCAACATCTTCGCGGACCACCTTGAGGGTGCGGGTACCGGTATAGTGTCGCCGCTCGGCAACTGTGCCGGAACTGCTTCACCACCTGTTACCGACGAGAACTACAACGTCTCAGTCGACAATAGCTGCGGCTTCACCGCCGCTTCGAGCAAGAGCAACCAAACTGCTGCTGAGGTTGATCTGGATCCCGCAGGATTGGCGAACAATGGCGGGCCGTCGTTTACCGTCGCGCTTCACGACACCAGCAGCGTCGCGTACGGCCTGATTCCGGTCGCTAGCTGCACCGAACAGGATTCACACATGACTCCGCTGGGAACCGACCAGCGGCTCTTTGCCCGGCCCGATGCCGGTGATCCTGATTTCTGCGACAGCGGCGCATACGAGCTTGGAGCGCTAGGAGCCTACACGCTGGAAAGTCACAGGGTGCAGATAGCGCGAAACCCGGCTACCGGAAATAGCGATAAGGTCAACATAGGGATGACCTTCGTCGCGAACGGCGACCCCGACTGCGACCTGGGTATGTATGGTGATGAAGACGCGCTGAACTATGGCGTCGGTATCGGGCTCTTTCAGGGCACCTGCGCCTCGCTTCCGTATAACGGACTGTTCCTGGTCCTGAGTCCTTTCGTAGTGCATACGGTTAATAAGGAGCAATACGGAACTCTGTTCCAAACCAATGGAACGGTGACGGTCTCTGCCAGGATGGTCTCGCTGTTCGCGTCGCCGCCACCTCCGGGAATATGCGGCGCATGGACGCTGAACCTCGAGGTTGCCGGACTCAATACCAATAGCGCCAGCGTAAATCTGCCGGGCACCAATCCGTTTGCGCTGCTAATCAGCGACGGCTCCGACGCCGAGAGTTGCTTCGACATCACCAATGCAATCGTCGGCAATCAGATACCCACGCCGGGCCATGGCGTGAGGCGCGTCCGGCGGCGCTAGGAACGGCCTGAGCTCATAACTGGCTCAATTGCGGGCGAGATGCCTATGGCGTCTCGCCCGCTCCATTTTCTACCTTAAAGAATTGACAGTGGGTCGCCGTAGTGGGAGACTGCGCGCAACACGCTTCTACCAATTTACTGATAATTTGCCAACGCGGCTGTACGCGCCGCGGGGAGGGGTCCATGGCAGATCGGAATCGGCGGTATACGGTTGCGGCAATTGCGCTGCCGTTTTTTTTAATGGTGATGTCGGGACTGGCGCGCGCCAATCTTATCTTTGTCACTTCTCTCGATGGCGACACCGATGCAGGCGCATGCACCCTGCCCGATGCAATCGGATCGGCCAACACCGGGACCCCTGAGGGCGGCTGTTTTATTTTATTGGCACCCGGAGCTGATCAGATAGTCGTCGCCCTTACCGGTACGATCTTCGTGAACGCTGCCCGGCTTCCGCTGACTATTTCCGACGAGGTTCTGGAGATCAGCACCTTCGGCGACGGCCCGGTTGTGATCGACGGCGGCTCACATGGCATTCCACAGGGTGGGATAATGTATGTCTCATCGCTGAACAAGTTTCTCAAGCTGAGCAACCTGACGTTCGCGCACGGCCTCGCCGAACAGGGCGGCGCCATATTCTCAGAAACTGGCGGAGATGTGGATATTAAGGACGACCTTTTCGTGGACAATACCGCGGAGGTTACTCCCGCGCTCTGCGTTATCCCGATCTTAGGTGGCGAGGGTGGGGCGATTTTCGCCGCTGCTGGCAGGATGGAGGTCACCAACAGCACCTTTTACGAGAATGATGCGCTGCAATACAACGAAACTTACGGTGGCGCCATCTACGTCGCGGGCGAACCGTTCTGCTCCCCGGCCGGGGATGCCGCGTGTGTCGGTGTCATCGATGGCATCTTGGGTGCGAGCTTGAAGCTCACCAACGCCACCTTCGAGCATAACTACGCAAAATTCGGCAGCGCCATCTACAATGCGGGCACCGCCGACGTTAAAGGCACAATCTTCGCGGACCACCTTGATAAGGCAGGCACTGGTGTTGTGTCGCCGGTCGGCAACTGCGCCGGGCTCAATTCACCGCCGGTGACCGACGAGAACTACAACGTCTCAGTCGATAACAGCTGCGCCTTTACCGCCGCTTCGAGCAAGAACAACCAAACTGCTGCTCAGGTTGATCTCGATCCCCTGGGATTGCAGAACAATGGCGGGCCGTCATTTACCGTCGCGCTTCACGACACCAGCAGCGTCGCGTACGGTCTGATTCCGGTCGCAGATTGCACCGAACAGGATTCACACATGACTCCGCTGGGAACCGACCAGCGGCTCTTTGGGCGTCCCGATTCCGGTGATCCCGATGCCTGCGACAGCGGCGCATACGAGCTTGGGGCGTTAGGGGCTTACACGCTAAATAGTGACAGGGTGCAGGTAGCGCGAAAGCCGACTGCCGCAAATAGCGACATGGTCAACATCGGGATGACCTTCACCGCGAACGGCGACCCGGATTGCGACCTCGACGAAGACGCGCTGAATTCTGGCGTCAATATCGAGCTCTTCCAGGGCACCTGCGCCTCGCTTCCGCTTAACGGACTGTTGGTGGAACTGAATCCTTTCGTCGTGCATACGGTTAATAAGGAGCAATACGGAACTTTCTACCAAACGTATGGACCGGTGACAGTCTCGGCCAGGATGGTAGCGTTTCCGCCACAGATGGGGGTATGCGGCGAATGGACGCTGAACCTCGAAGTCGGTGGCCTTAATACCAAGAGCCCGAACGTAAATCTGCCGGGCACCAATCCGTTTGCGCTGATAATCTTCGACTCGGCCGACGATGGCCAGAGCTGCTTTGACATCAACAATGCGATCGTCGGCAATCAGATCCCGATACCGGGCCATGGCGTAAGGCGCGGGGTGCGACGATAGGAACGGCCTGAGTTCATAACTGGCTCGACTGCGGGCGGGACGCCAATAACGTCTCGCCCGCGCTATTTTGAGACGCGGCGGTTGTGGCGATCTACTGGGGGCGCGACGCGACCAGATCTTCGAGGGTTACTTCGACGACGCCGCCGTCTTCTTCGCGCTGAATCAGGACGGTCTGCTTGAGGATATTCTGGCGGACCACCTTGCCGTCGCCCTTAACGCATTGCACGCGCTTGCCGAGGTTCGGTAGTGCTCGCTTGAGTTCGACGTAAGTGGCGTACTCGTAGCGCAGGCAGCACTTCAGGCGCCCGCACATCCCGGCCAGCCGCGACGGATTGAGCGCGAGGCCTTGCTCACGCGCCATCTTGACCGTGACCGCCTCGAAGTCGCGCAGCCAGCTCGAGCAGCATAGCTCGCGTCCGCACGGACCCAGCCCGCCAGTGACCTTGGTCTCATCGCGCGCGCCAATCTGTTTCATCTCGACCCGCACGCGCAGCGTGTTGGCGAGATCGCGCACCAGGTCGCGGAAATCGACGCGCCCCTCGGCGACGAAATAAAAGGTGACCTTGCGCCCGTCAAATGTGTAGTCGGCGTTAACCAGCTTCATCTGGATGCGCCGCTCGCGGATCCGCTCGATACACATGCGGCGCGCGTTCGCCTCCCGCGTGAGGTTTTCCTTTTCGAGGTAAAAGTCGTTGTCGCTCGCGATCCGGATGATCGGACGCAACTGCGAAAGATCGATCGTCTGCGCGGGTTCATGCGGCTCGATCTCGACGGTGCCGACGCGCGCGCCCGCCTCGCTCTCGACCAGGACGCGCTCACCGCGCCGCAGCGGCCGGTCGCCGGCCAGAAAATTATACAGATGACCAGTCTGCTGCAGACTGACCGCAATAATCTTCGGCAGCGACGGCGCGCCTTCAAATGGATCGATATCTGACACTATCTATTACTCACCCCGCATCGCATGCCCGGCGATGCTCCACCAATTCTCCGCCTGCATGCGCGGATTGGCGTTATCCCCAACCGCCGCGCTGGCGCGCACCGCAGCGTCGATACATTTCGCGATCGCATCTACACTAAGACTATCCGCCAGGCTCACCAAGCGCGACTGCGCCTCGGGCGGGAACGCGACGAAGTCCGTCTTCAGCAGCTTGTAGCATAGTATTTCTTCGAGCAGCCTGGCGAGCAGCTCGAAGTTGCCGGCAGCCGCGTCGCGATTGGCAAAAAACTCCTGCGCGATCGATTGCGCGCGCGCAAAGTCGATCGATTTGCCATGGCTAAGAGCGTCGATCAGCTCTTTCATCGGCGGCTCGTCGCCGTCTGACAGCGCGATCGCATTTGCAGCGCTGCCTCGCGCCAGCAACGCAAGCGCACTCGCGCGGGCTTTGTCGATGACGCCATGGGTGGCGAGTATCTGTTCGATCTCAGCGACCTGCAGCGCTGGAAATCGCACCGTCCGCGTCCGCGATCGAACCGTGTCGAGCAGCGCCCGCTCGCTGGCCGACACCATGATGATGATCGCGTGGCCGGGCGGCTCCTCGAGCGTCTTCAGCAGCGCGTTCTGCGCGGGTTCACCGAGCACCTCGGCATCGTCGATGATTGCCATGCGAACCGACGATCGCGACGGCCGGATTCCGAGTCGCGCAATCAGATCGCGGACCTGATCAATCAAAACTTCAGAACGGCCAACCGGCTTCGACACGTATGTGAAATCCGGATGCACGCCCGTCGCAATTTGCACGCATGCCGAACAGCAATCGCAATGCGGCGCGTCGGCGTCGCCGGCGCGCGCACGAGTGCGCTCAGTCTGCGGCGCAAGGCGTACGGGGCATCGCGCTGTCGTGCAGCAAAAATTCTCGCCGGGCGATCGCTCGCACATCATCGCGTGTACCAGGCTGGTCGCGACGATCGCCTTGCCGACGCCGCGCGGCCCCGAGAAGAGATAGGCATGCGATGGACGCGCGCGAATCTCGGCGAGCAACCGCGCTGCGATTTCGCGATGGCCAAGGATCGAACTTATCGGCATGGCGATTCAATCATCGGCGAGCGAGCATCTCGCCGACTGCCCGGCGAATGTCGGCGGTGACGGCGGCCACCGGTCGGTCGGCGTCGATCACGACGACGCGCGCCGGTTCGGCTTTCGCGATCGCCAGAAAACCGTCCCGCACCTTGCGATGGAACTCCGCGCGCTCGCCCTCGAAGCGATCGGATCCGCGGCCGGTACCTTTCGCACGCGCGCGAGTGCGCTCTAGTCCCGTCTCGACTTTCAGATCCAGCACGATCGTGAGATCAGGCGTTACGTTATCGGTCGCGAGCCGGTTCAACTCGCCGAGCACTTTGAGATCGACGCCGCGTGCGTAACCCTGGTAGGCCGTAGTCGAGTCGGAATAGCGATCGGAAATCACGATCTCGCCGGATGCCAACGCGGGCCGCAGTTTCTCGCGCACATGCTGCGCGCGATCGGCAAGCACCAGCAGCAGTTCCGCGGCGACGTCCAGTGAAACCGCAGGATCGAGAAAAATCGCGCGGATCGTTTCGCCGGCGCGGGTCCCGCCCGGCTCGTGCGTGACCGTTACTACGTGACCATCTTTGCGTAGCGCGTCGCCGAGAATCGCGGCCTGCGTCGTCTTGCCACTTCCTTCGACGCCTTCGAGCGTGATGAATACACCGGCCGGCATTGCTATCGGCTAAAATACCAGTGCGCCAATTGTGGCTGAAAGAGCGCGAACACGCCGGCGGCCAGCGCCAGGTACGGGCCGAACGGAACTTCGGTTTTCAGAATCGAGACGTCGGCTTCCTCTGGATCGGTAGCGGGTTCGCCGAGCGGACTGGGCGAAGTCGAACCGCCGCCAGTTAGCGCGAATGCAATTCCGCCCACTGCGCCGATTACCGAACCAAAAAACATCGTGAAGAAAACTCCCGGCCAGCCGAGAAATCCGCCCACCATCCCGAGCAGCCACACGTCGCCAAGGCCGACGCCCTCGCGCCCGCGCACCAGTTGGTAGAAGTAGCCGGTGCCCCACAGGACGCCGCCGCCGACGATGATTCCGATAAGCGAACTCTTCCAGCCGACGTCGGGCATCATCGTCGCCGCCGCGATAAATCCCACCAGCGTGCCGGGCCAGGTGATGATGTTCGGGATGAGCCGCCAGTCGTAGTCGATGATCGCGACGATCCACAGCGCGGCACATAAGACGAAGCGGGCGATCGCGTCGGGCAGAGGAAACGCGAAGTAGAGATACAGCGCGATGAGCGCCAGTCCGAGTTCGGCGAGGAAATGCCGGAACGGAATCGGCGCGCCGCACATCACGCATCGCCCTTTCAATCCGAGATAGGCCAGAATCGGGATGTTCGCCCACCATGGAATCGCGCGCTCGCAACTCTCGCAATACGATCGCGGCGTGACGATCGAAAGATCGCGTGGCAGCCGATAACCAACCATGCAGACGAAGCTGCCGACGCACGCGCCGAACACGAACGCAATCGCGCCGCCGATTCCGGTGGGCATGTCCATTGTCATCGCGTCACCATAACATACCCGGCCTCAATGCCGCGCGGCGCAGAGGTCCATCGTCAAATCGTAGGTGGCTTTGATCCCGCGATTCAGATTGTCGACGGACAGTCGCTCGTCGTCACCGTGGATGCGCGAAATTTCTCCCTCGCCGAGAATCACCGGGACGAATCCGTACGCCGGCACGCCCTTGGCGCGGATAAAGCGCGAGTCGGTGCCGCCGGTCGTCATCCACGGCACGACCCGCGCGTCTTCGAAATCGCTCGCAACGACGCGTTTGATCGCGTCCCACGCCTCGCCGGAACTCGGTGACGGCGGAGCGTCATCGGGCCGCTGTAAATAGTCGATCGTGAAGTCGCCGGGGCCGAGCAGATCGCGCAGGCGTTTCATGAACGCGCCGGCGTCGGTTCCGGGCAGCAGTCGGCAATCGAGTCCAGCCTCGGCCACCGTCGGCACGACGTTCACCTTGACCCCCGCGTTGAGCATCGTCAGCGAAATCGTATCGCGCATGAGCGCCTGGATGCTGTATGGGCTGAGCACGCCTTCCATCGCGGCATTCGCAACCCCGGGCCGTTCGAGATGCGCCAACTGGAACGACGCCGGACTCGGCTCGAGCGGCGCGATCGATTCCATCGCGTCGGCGAATATTTTGGTGATTCGAATCGGCGGCTGTTTCTCCAACAGCCGATGCAGCGCGTTGATCAGAATCAGATTCGGATTGTCGGGCTTCGGCACCGATCCATGCCCGCCCTTGCCGCGGACGCTGATGTGCAGCCAGTTCACGCGCTTCTCCGAGACCGCGACGTTGAACGTGATGCCCTTGAGTCCGAGCCAGTCGGGCGCGCCTTCGCCGCCTTCGTTGAACGCAAACGCCGGATGGATCGCGTCCCAATGATTTTTCACCATCCATCCCGCGCCGTTCTCTCCGCCCGCCTCTTCGTCGGGATTGATCATCATCTCGACGCCGCGCCTGAGCGCGACGTGATTGCGCTTGAGCGCGAGCAGCGTCATCAGCGCCATGATCCCGTGCGCCTTGTTGTCGATCGCGCCGCGCGCGTACACGTAGCCGTCGGCGATGTCGGCGCCGAACGGCTTATGCGTCCAGTTGGCGGCGACTGTCGGCACCACATCGCCATGCGACATCAGCAGCAGCGGTTTCACGCCGGCGGGACCGGGGATTCGCGCGACGAGCGTCACCATCCCGGGCTTGCTTTCGAAAGTTTCGCTCGCGATCCCCTCCTTGTCGAGAATCGATTTGAGATAGCCCATCGCTGCCGCAGTGTTGCTCGGCGGATTGGTGGTATCGAAGCGCAGATAGGTGCGGAAATCTTCGAGCGCCTCGGAATTTACTTTGTTCCAATCAATCTGCGGCGCACTCTGGGCAAAAGACGTAGCCGCGAAAGCGAGCAGCGCGGCCATTGCGCAAAAAAGTCTCACTACAATGTCGGATCGGCAGATCATCGCTGGCATTTCGGACAATAGAAACTCGCGCGCTGGCCCACGATTACATTTCTAATCGGCGTCGAGCATGTGTAGCACGGTTCTCCCTCGCGACCGTACACGCGCAGGCGCGTCGCGAATCGCCCCGGCTGTCCGCGCGAATCGCGGTAGCTGCGAAACGTCGTGCCGTTGCCGCCGATCGCAGCGCGCAGAATAACCGGCACCGCTGCCGCGATTTTTTCGATCTCGCTTCGCGTCACGCGGCCGGCACGCCTCGTCGGACGCACTCCCGCCCGAAATAAAATCTCGGACGCGTAGATATTTCCGATACCGGCGACGATTCGCTGATCCATTATCAAATTCTTGATCGCGCCGGTTCGGCCGCGCGCTTTGTCGCCAAGATAATTGGCATTGAATGCTCGCGACAACGGCTCGGGGCCAAGGCCCTTGAGCTCCGCGGTGGAAGCCAACGCGGCGCGCTCGACCAGCAGGACCATCCCGAAGCGCCGCGGATCGTTGTAAACCAGCTGCGACGCGTCGTCCAGCGAAAATTCGAGATGGTCGTGGCGTGGATCGAAGTCGCCGGCGTCGAAGCCGCGGTGCCGATGCGTCAAGCTGCCGGACATTCCGAGGTGTACGAGGATCACGTGGTCGCCGTCGAGTTCGATGATCAGATATTTCGCGCGCCGCGACAGCTTCACGATTCGCCGGCCTTCCACGGTTGCGGAAAAATCCTGAGTGACGCGGCGGCGCAGCCGCTTCTCGCCGATTCGCACGCTCACGATCGTTCGGCCGACCGCGGTGCGAACCAGTATCCGGCGCAGCGATTCGACTTCCGGCAGTTCAGGCATCGCGCGCGACGATCCTGCCGTTTAGTTCGATGCGCAGCGCATGCGCGAGTCTCAGAAAATCCGGCACGCCGAGCTTCTCCGCGCGCGTGCCAGGATCGATCGCTGCGCGTTCGATCGCCCGCACGGTCCGGGTGCTGTCGATTCCCAGCGCATGGCTGATCGCGTTGCGAATCGTCTTGCGCGGCGCAGAGAACGACGCGCGCACGGTCTCGAGCACGTCGCGCTCGTCATCGTCAGCAAACCACCGCTTCGCATGGGGCGCGAACGCCAGAACTTCGGCATCAACCTTCGGCCGCGGATGGAAGCTGCCGGCGGCGACGGTGAAATGCAGATCGATCTTCCAATACAGCGCGGTGAACACGCTGAGCGCGCCATACGCATCGTCGCCGGCCGTCGCGCGGATTCGCGCGGCGACCTCGCGCTGGAACATCAGCACCATTCTGGAAATCAGGCGCGAGTTGTCGCTCAGCTTCCGCAGGATCGCAGCCGCGACGTTGAACGGGAGATTGCCGATTACCTTGACCGCCGAATCGCTCACCAGTGCCGCGAAATCGATAGCGAGAAAATCCGCGTTGACCACGCGAACGTCAGCGAAGCGCTCCTGGAGCCGAGCTGCGAGACGCGCGTCAAGTTCCACCAGCGTTAGCGAGCGTCGCGGCCGCGTTACGATTTTTTCAGTCAGGATGCCGAGGCCCGGGCCTATCTCGATGACCGAATCCGTTTCGGATAGCCGCGCCGCGGCGACAATTCGATCTGCGACGCCGGTGCTGGTCAAAAAATTCTGGCCGCGCGACTTTGCCGGACGTACGCCGACTC
This sequence comes from uncultured delta proteobacterium, assembly GCA_963794325.1. Classification (GTDB taxonomy): domain Bacteria; phylum Desulfobacterota; class Binatia; order Binatales; family Binataceae; genus Binatus. The sequence goes on from CAWCDG010000004.1 coordinate 1,883,908, forward strand.
GCGCCAACGCTGGCGCTGGACGCGACGGTGTCTCGAGTACGTGCGATTTTCGTGCGGTCGTCATCGATTCGATTTCACAGCGCGAGATTCGCTTCCGCGTCGATGCTCAAGGCGTCGCGCTCCCCGCGCATCAAGCGGTAGCTGCCCGCGAGCGCGATCATCGCCGCATTGTCGGTGCAGTATTTCAGCGCCGGTGCGACCAGCCGGCGTCCGTCAGCCGCCGCGGCTTCGGCGAGCCTGTCGCGCAATCTCGAATTTGCCGCAACGCCGCCGGTCAGCGCGATGGTGTCCGCGCCCAGCTCGCGCGCCGCCGCGATCGTTGGCTTCACCAGCATCTCGACGACCGCTTCCTGAAAGCTCGCCGCGAGATCCTCAGGCCGCTCGGCGCGCCCGTTCTCGCTCGCCAGAATCGTCGCGACTGCGGTCTTCACGCCGCTGAAACTGAAATCCATCGGCGCGCCTTTGACGTGCGCCCGCGGGATTCGCACACTCTTTCGATTTCCGCGGCGCGACAGTTCGTCGATCGCGCGACCGCCCGGGTAGCCGAGCCCCATCAGTTTCGCGACCTTGTCGAACGCTTCGCCGGCCGCATCGTCGCGCGTGCGTCCGATACGCCGGTAGCGTCCGAAATCCTCGACTGCGAACAGCGCAGTGTGACCGCCCGACACGACCAGCGCCAGGTACGGCATCGCGATTCGATTCTCGAGCAACGGCGCCAGCAGATGCCCTTCGATATGATTCACGCCGACCATAGCGACTCCGCTCGCCTGCGCCAGGCCCTTCGCGAACATCAGGCCGACCAGCAGCGAGCCGACCAGGCCCGGACCGCGCGTCACCGCGATTCCCTCGACGTCGCTGAGGCGGCGTCCGGCGGCGTCAAGCGCGCGCTCGATCACGGGCGCGATCGTGATGACGTGATTGCGCGACGCGAGTTCCGGCACGATACCGCCGTATGCGCGATGGATGTCGTCCTGGTTCGCGACGGTGCTCGAGCGAATTTCCGCGATACCCGGCGTACTCGTTTCGATCACCGCGGCCGCAGCGTCATCGCATGAAGATTCAATTCCCAGTATCAGCATCGCAAGTTTGATCAGAATGACACAAAAAGACGACGACACAAAAAGTGCGAGAGCAGGCTTTCGCAGAACTGTCACTATCCCGCGTGCAACAGTTTGTAGAAGACGTGCTACTAAAAGTAGTCGTAGCACGTCTCATTCCGAATGACTAAATCCGAAAAAACCACCGAAATCAAAAACGATTCTGCGCCATGTGAATTTCTTACTTTTGTCTGGCACTGAGATTGCGATTCAAGGGGCTGAGGGAGGTACCCATGAAATTACAAAACATCCGAACAACCACCGCCGCCGGGGCCCTCGTCATCGCCGCGCTGATAGGCGCGTCACCGGCCCATGCCCAATCGCAACCGGCCTCGGATAGCGGGGCCGTTCCAGTGGCGTACGCACCACCGGTGGCGAAAACGACGCTGCGGCAAAAGGTCAATACGCTAATCACCAAGCTCACTCCCGAGCGAATCAAGCGCGACATCGAATTCCGGAAGGCGTCCGCGCTGTTCCCGGACTTTTGCAAACATTGGGAGCAGGATTTGCACGAGCGTGAGACGAATAATCTGTCGAAATTGGAATTCGTTCCAAGAGAAGGTTTCGAGACCGCGACCTATACCGGCTATGGGAAGATTACGGCCTGCGAATCACATCAATCCAGGGACGGCTACTCGATCGGAAAGGTTACCTACGAGGAATACACCTACTCCCTCTCCGGCAAGTCTGCGGACGAAGCCCGGCACGCGGCGCCGAAGGCGATCAACGACCTTCGCACCACGGAAATTTTCCGCTGGGACAAGGACAAGTGGTTCTACTAGGCCACCAAATCAGTTCGCGGTTGGCGGAGGCGCCGATGATGGCGCCGGCGGAACGGGCGGTTCGTCGGGCGCCGTCGGAATTGCGGGACCCGCGGGCGCCGGCTGGTCGAGATCGCCGACGGGCCCGGCAGGTGCCGCCGCGCTAGTTGAGGCCGGCAGGAATGCCGACAGCCGCGTGACGCCGACGCGCGCCGTCAGGTTGCCCGGACTCGCGCCGAGCGCCTTCTGATATGCAGCGACCGCGTCCGCGGATTTGCCTACCTGCTCGAGGCACACACCCTCGAACGCGTAGGTCTCACCGAGCCACGCGGAATTTGACGCGACGCCGATTTCCGCGCGTTTGAAAAACGTCAGCGCCTGCCCGTAGTCCTTGCGCGCGATGTACGCGCGGCCCAAATAAAAGTACGCGTACGAGTTGCTCGGATCGATCGAGATCGCATGCGCCAGCTCGCGAATCGCGTCGTCAACGTGCCCGCGGTCGAGCTCGATACGCTGCTGTTCGGTGATTCTCAAGGACGCGGCGCGCGCGGGAGTTGGCGCAGTATCGATCAGCGGCGCGAGCGACGAGTCGCTGATTTGCGGCGTGGTCGCGATCGATCCGACGTCTATCGCCGGCGCAACATCGGCGGGATTTACCGGTGACGCCTGTGCCGCAGGTTGCACCTGATTGGAGGCCGGCGATTGAGGCTCATCGGGCGCCGCCTTTCCGGGAGGCACCGAGACCCACTCGCCGGAATCAGAATTTGCATCGGGATTTGTATCGGCGCCGGGGGATGACACCGCGGCGGGACTCGTTACCGCAGCGGGACTAGCTCCAGCGGCGGGACTTGGCGCCGCGAGATCCTGCGCCGGAATCGATTCCTCGTGCAATTCCGCCAGGACTATTGGGCGTCCTGCCGCGAATGACACGCCCGCAGAAATCGGCAGCATCGAGAGAATTATTGCGACAGCAAATTGGCCCAATCGCATCATCGCGCACACTAATCATTCGGATCAGCTACCGGATTTGGCTCCGCCGGCATCTTGTGATCCACGGCCGTCAACGACGTCGGTGAAGTATGATACGGGCAGTCTTGAGTTGGCGCCATCCCCTCCGGAAACACGCCCTCCATCGTGATCGGGCAATAGGGCGTCGCCAGGTAGCCGGTGGTCGGATCGATTTTTACCTCGACGATTCCCGGTGGAGCGGTGAAATCGAGCGCAGGACGCGACGCCGTCGCCGCCTTCATGAAAGCGGTCCAGGCCGGCAGTGATGCTTGCGCGCCGGTCAGCCCCAGCTCTTCTTTTTGATCGAATCCGGTCCAGACCACCGTCAGAAGATTCGGCGTGAAGCCCGCGAACCACGCATCCTTGGCGTCGTTGGTGGTGCCGGTCTTGCCGGCGGCCGGCCGCATGAATCCCATCGTGCGCGCGCCCGCGCCGGTGCCGTGATTGATCACGTTTTCGAGCATGAACTGCATCATGTAGGCGAGCTGGGGCGAGATGACCTGCTGCGCCGCAAGTTCGTGACCCTCGATCACCTTGTTGTTCTCGTCCACGACTGAGGTGACGGCGTAAGGCTGGATTTCCATTCCGTCGTTGGCAATCACCGCGTAGGCGCGCGCGACCTGCATCGGCGAGACTTCGATTCCGCCGAGCACGATCGATGGATACGCAGGCAAGTCGCCAAAGCCGAGCTTCGACGCCATCGCGCGGATTCGATCGAGTCCGACACTGTTGGCCAGCCGCGCCGTCGCGGAGTTGAGCGACTCGCCGAGCGCGAACTCGAGCGTGACGTGCCCGAAGAATCGATCGCGATAGTTATTCGGTGTCCAGCTCATGTCGCCGTACTGCCAGGTGAACGGCGCGTCCTCGATATAGGTAGTCGGGAAAAACTTTTCCGCGCCTCCCGACAGAGTCTCGTCGAAGGCCGCAAGGTACGTCACCGGCTTGAAGACCGAACCGGGCTGACGTTTGGACTGAGTAACGCGATTGAACTGGCTCGCGCGGTAATCGCGTCCACCGGCCATCGCGCGGATCTTGCCGCTCTGCGGCTCGAGCGAGACCAGGCAGGACTCGAGGCGCTGATTCGCCTCGCGCCGGACCAGCTTGGGATGCTTGGCTTCGAGGTCACTGAGATTGTGTGCGATCGAGGCCTCGGCGAGCTTCTCCAGGTGCACATCGAGCGAGGTGAAGATGCGCAAACCCTCGCCGTTCAGCACCTGCGCGGGATATCGCTCGGCGAGTTCCTTCTTGACGTAGTCGACGAAGTAGGGCGCGTCGTTGCCCTCGGCATAAACTTCGCGCGCATGCAGCGGCTCGCTGACCGCGGCGTCGTAAGCGGTCTTGTCGATGTACCCGTCCTCGAGCATCGAGGCGAGCACCTCGTCGCGTCGCGGACGCGCGGCGTCAGGATGGTGCAAAGGGTTCAGTCGATTCGGCGAGCTAATCAGTCCCGCGATAGTAGCCATTTCGCCAATAGTCAGATCGCGCGGCTCTTTCGAGAAGTAGTACTCACTTGCTTCCCAGACGCCGTATATACCTTCCTGCCCGCGCTGCCCCAGGTATATATCGTTAATATAGTTCTCGAGGATTTCGTCCTTCGAGTAATCGCGCTCCGCGATGTACGCCATCATCGCTTCCTTGAGCTTGCGCTTGTAGCTTCGCTCGCGCGTCAGGAAAAAGTTCTTCATCAACTGTTGCGTAAGCGTCGACCCGCCTTGGCGAACGTGTCCCGAAGTAAAATCGATGTATGCCGCCTTGATGGTGCGCACGATGTCGACGCCGTGATGCTCGTAGAAGCGATGATCCTCGGCGGCGAGGATCGCGTTGATCATCGTTGGCGGAATCTGGCCGAGCCGCACCAGCCTGCGCTGCTCCCATTCGCCCTCGAAGATGCCGCTGATGAGTTCGGGCTCGAGCTCGATAGAGAAGATCGGTTTATGCGTCACCGGATCGCTCATCGACTCGATCGTATCTCCCTTCAGAGTCAGCGTGACGAATTCGCCGCCGAAGTTGTCGTACGGATACGCGAAGCTATGCAGAAAAATGTCGAGCTTGCCGTGCTTGCGGTCGAAACTGTACTCGCCGCGCGAGCTGACCTTGCCGGGATCGACCGGATGGTAATTGAGGCGCGCGAGCCGCTCGAAGAAGCCAAGGTCGTCCAGATTCTGGCCGGGGTAAATCAGGATCGAGTCTGAAAAAATGCGCGACGGGATGTTCCATCGCTTGCCTGAGAAGCGCGCGACGACTTCATTTTCGAGCTGATGGTAGTAGCTGAAGAACAGCCACAGGGTCGGAGGCACCGCGAACAAAATGATTGCGCCCACGCCGATCAGCGCGAATTTCAGAACTCTTTTCAGGGACATCGGAACCGTCCCCGGCTCAGGCCTCCGGCTTGACAGTCACGTAGATCGTATTGTCGCCGCGCCTGACCAGCAGCAGGACGATTTTGCCTTTGGCGGTCGTCTTCAGCGCAGCCTGATACGCATCAACGTCCTTGACCGCCGCGCGATTCACTTCGAGGATCACGTCGCGCGCGCGGAGCCCCGCCTCGTCGGCGCGGCTGCCGGGCTGGACCGACGAAATCACAACCCCGCCGGGCGCATCGAGCCCGAGTTCTTTGGCGAGATCGGGGCTGAGGTCTTTAACGTGCAGGCCGAACGGAGAGACGGCGCCGAGGTCGGGCTTCTCGGTCTTTTGTTCTGATGCAAGTATTTCGGGCTCACGCGACTGGGTAATCGTGACCGGCAAGATCAATCGTCTGCTTGTCGCGAATCACCTTGAGCGTCCCTTTATGCCCAAGGTCGGTGCGCCCAACCAGCAGCGGCAATTCGCGCGAGTCGGAGACCTGCTGATTGTCGAACGCGACAATCACGTCGCCGCGTTTGACGCCCGCCAATTTCGCGGGCCCGTTGTCGAGCACCTTAGCGACCAGCGCGCCGCGCGAGTCCTCGAGTCCAAGCGACTCGGCCAGCTCCGGCGTCACTTTCTGGATATATACGCCGAGCCATCCGCGCACGACTTTGCCCGAGGCCTTCAGTTGCGGCAGCTCTTCCTTGACCAGGTCAATTGGAACCGCGAAACCGATTCCCATGCTGGCGCCGGTGTGCGTGTAGATCGCGCAATTGACGCCGATCACGTTGCCGCGCAGATCGATTAGCGGGCCGCCCGAGTTGCCGGGATTTATCGACGCGTCGGTCTGGATGAAATCCTCGTAGTTGCCCGGAATGAAACGTCCCTTGGCGCTGACGATTCCCGCCGTCACCGAATGATCGAAGCCGAACGGATTCCCAATCGCCATCACCCATTCGCCGACTCGCAAGTCTCCCGAGTTGCCGAGCGGCGCGACCGCCAGGTCATGCTTCGCATCGATCTTCAGCAGCGCGATGTCGCTCTTCTCGTCATGCCCGACAATCTTCGCGATGTAGTTGCGGCCGTCCTGCGTGGTCACCGTGACTTTGCCCGGACTGTCGACCACGTGCTCGTTGGTCAGGATGTAGCCGTCCTTGGTGATGATGAAGCCGCTGCCCAGCGCCTTGGCGTGCGGCGCGCCGCCGAACTCCTCCAACGGTCCCCCCGAGTGCGGCTGGAGCGGACTGTGCGGCGACTCTTCGGGCGATTCTTCGCTGGCGGCCGGCTCGTCGGCCTCGTCGGTCGAGATATTGACGACGGCGGGACTGAGCTTGGCGGCCAGGTCGACGAAGTCGGGCATCGTCTGCGCTTTCGGCGCGTGCGCGGGATCGGCAATCTCGGTCCAGAAGTGCGCGGGCGTCGGCGGTGCGGAATCCGCCGCGCGCGCCTGCATTCGAGAGCTAATCAGAGTGAGGGTCGCCGCAAAGATCGCGACGCCCGTGAAGGCGATGGGTCGAAACAACTGATTCGTCATGTGTGATTAAACGAAGACGGCCGCTCAACGGTTCGGCTGTCTCGCCAGTTCAACGTACTTCATTTGCAGAGTGGAAAGAATCTCTTTGAGCATCGCTTGTTCGTGGGGGTCGAGGTTCCCGCGCGTCTTGTCGCGCAGCATCGCGATTATATCGATCATCTGCTGCGCCACGACGAGGTCGCGAGAAACCTGGCCGCTCGACGGGTCCGGCACTTCGCCCAGCGCCGCCAATGCCTGCTCGGACAGGCTCCATAGAAATGCGGCGAAGGTCAGCTCGACTGGCGGCTCGCTGGATTGGCGGCTCGGAGCGGATGGCTGCGATTGCTGCGACGACGTCTGCGCCGGCCCGGACGCGGCCGGCCCGGATTTCAGATCGATCGACTCGCTGCTCGCCGGCGGCGCTTCGGCGCCTTCCTTGGTCTCGCCCTCCGAGGAAAATCGCCGGCGATCCTGAACCTTGAATCCGCGCTTATCTTCGTGTTCTTCCATCGAGGTCACCGTCACCCTTGCGCGACCTGTCCCGACGCCATCTGCTCGAGCCGATGGATTCGCTCCTCGATCGGCGGATGGGTCGAGAACAGCCGCGAAATTCCCGCCGCGCTCAGCGGATTCACGATGAACATATGAGCCGTCGCGGGGCTGGCATCCAGCGGCATCCGCTCGTTGGCGGCCTCGAGCTTGCGGAGCGCGCTGGCCAGATACAGCGGATTGTGCGTGAGCTTGGCGCCGCTCGCATCAGCCTGGTACTCGCGCGTGCGCGAAATCGCGAGCTGGATGAGAGTCGCGGCAATCGGTGCGAGGATGCCGGCGACCAGCAATCCCGCGATGCCGTGATCCTCGTCGTCGCGGCTACCGAGTCCGAAAATCGCGCCAAATCGAATCATCGAGCCGATCATCATCACGGCGCCGGCGAGCGTCGCGGCGATCGAGCTGGTCAAAATATCGTGATTGGTCACGTGCGAGAGTTCATGGCCGATGACGCCCTTCAATTCCTCGCGCGTGCAGATTCGCATGATGCCGCGGGTCACGGCGACGGCGGCATGATGCACGTTGCGGCCGGTCGCGAACGCGTTAGGTGTGTCGGAATCGATGAGGTAGAGCCGCGGCATCGGGATTCCCGCGGAATGCGCCAGCTCGTTTACGATCGAGTAGAGCTCGGGCGCCGACGACGCGTCGAGTTCCTTCGCGCCGTACGCCTTGAGCACGATCTTGTCGGAGAACCAGTAGCTGAAGAAGTTCATCACTGCGGCGATGAAGAAAAAGATCACGACGCCGTGCCGGCCTCCGAGCAGGCCGCCTATCAGCATCAACAACCCCGTCATCAGCCCCAGCAGCATCGTCGTCTTGAAGAAGCTCATGGGCGACAGTCTATTATCTTTGAGGCTGCTCCACAAATTTCGAGAGAGCGCCGGCGACCTCGCGAACCTCGACTGAATCGATGGGCTCACGCCTGAGGATGTCGATGCGTCCAGACCCCCGCGGACCCCATCGCGCAGGATCAGTCGGCCCGAAAATCACAACGCCCGACGCACCGACTGCCGCCGCAAGATGCGACACGCCCGAATCGTTGCCGACGAAAATTGAGGCCAGCCGCGCGATAGCCGCGACGGTCGGCAGATCGAGATCGCGCAAGACGGGAACGCGAGCATCGCGAAAGACAGGCTCAATCGAAGTCTCAGCCGGCCCAAGAACGACAACGATGCTCGCTCGTTTCGATAACGAGGATGCGAGCGCTGCGAACCTATCCGCCGGCCAGTTCTTGGCGGGACTGCCACTGCCGGGAAAGATCACAATCAGATTCGAGCGGTCGCATTTGGATTTCGCCAGCACGCGCGAAGCCGCCGCGAGATCATCGGGCGTCGGCTCAAGGCGCGTATCGATTGGTCGAAGCGGCCTCGCCGATAGCGCGCAGATAGCCCGCCGATACATGGCCGCCGCCATCGGGGCGGAACGGATGGAACGACACGTCGGCGTCGGTCGCCTCTGCCAGGCGCGCGCGAAAGCGCGGATCGTCAGAGGCAAAGAATGAATAGATCCGATCGAACTCGGCGAATAAACGTCGAGCACCGCCCGACGTTCCAGCAGCGAACAACTCCCCGACCTCGCGCGTATCGATCGAATGCGCGCGCGCAACGACGCTGCGCCCCGCCACAAGCTGCGCCAGCTCGAGCCGCGCCATCAGCTCGACCGACGCGCCCGGATGCCGCCGCGAAATCGCGGCAAGCGCCGGCATCAGGCACATCAGATCGCCAAGCGCGCCGGGAAAGATGACCAGCACGCGATTGATGGAACGCGCACTGCGCGGGGCAGGTCTCATGTAGGACAGCCTACCATTTGAATGTGAAACCCGCCGTGGGTTTGCAGGGGTGACCCCTGTACCCAGTGAGAAGCGCAAAATGGCGAGGACGCCCTTTTGCTCTCAGGGTCCTGATTTTGGTGGCAAAGGCTTTAGCCTGTGATTTTTTGGTCAATATATCCACGAAAGAATCACAGGCTAAAGCCTGTGCCACTCGGATGCCGGTAACATCGAGTTGATCGGCACCGACCGATCGTCGCATTTAATTGATGCGATTTCCGGGATTTCAGATCTCGCAAGTACCTGATTTTGTTTGCTATTTCGGCGAAAACGTTTCACGTGAAACGTTTTTGGCAATAAAAGTTCAGGAGAACAAAACACGAATCGTTTTCCGGCTTGGCGTTGATAGCGAAACCGAGCAGACTCCGAGTTTTTCTTAATCTTCCCCTCTCCCGACGGGAGAAGATTGAAGAGCCTGCCCTGAGCCCTGCCGAAGGGAGAGGGACCTTGTGCAGCGCGCATTCGTCGCGCGCGATTCAAGATTCTGCGTCTGTATTCTTTGCGCGCCCGCTTCTCATCTTTGTGTCATCCCGACCCCTTCGACTGCGCTCGGGGCAGGCTCTTCATCCCCTCCCTCGCAGGAGACCTTTGCATAACCGCGCGCCGGTGGCGCGAAGCGAGACGCGCTGCGCGCGAGATCTTTCGCTGCGCTCAGGATGACACAAACAACAGGACGACTTCTTGTGTCATTCTGAGCGAAAGCTGCTGTAGCGAAGAATCTCGACGGACGCTCCTGCGGCTTGCGTTATTTACGCAAAGCTCCCTTCGCAGGGAGAGGGGAAGAAGGAGCCGGGATTCTTTCTCTTTCGGCTGCGTTCAGGGCTTCGGCGGGTGGATGCGGAGCATCCAGGTGCGCTCTGAATGACACAAGGAAGTTGAGCGGGCGGGCGTCGTGGATGAGCCTGAGAACCTAACCCCTAACCCCTTCCCGAGCGGGAAGGGGGACCGGATAAACAAAGAGAGTCCGCTTCGCTACATTCCAACCATCGGCGGTTTCTGGATAGAATCGGGGGCATGCCGGTTAGTGTTGCGCAATCGCCGCTTGAGTTGATTGGGAATACTCCTGTTGTTCGGCTTAATCGGATTCCGGGGAAAGATGATGCCGAGATTTGGGCCAAGCTCGAGAATTTCAATCCCGGGGGGAGTGTTAAAGATCGGATTTGTCTTGCGATGATCGAGGCGGCTGAGAAGTCCGGCAAGCTGAAACCCGGCGACACGATTGTCGAGCCTACCTCGGGGAATACCGGGATTGGGCTGGCGCTGGTGGCTGCGGTTAAGGGTTACAAGCTTATCCTGACGATGCCCGATACTATGAGCGAGGAGCGGCGGTCGCTGCTGGTTGCTTACGGGGCGAAGCTGGTGCTGACGCCGGATACACGCGGGATGCATGGCGCGATCGCGAAGGCCGAGGAACTATGCCGCGAGAATCCCGGCTACTTTATGCCGCAGCAGTTCAGCAATAGCGCGAATCCCGATATCCATTATCGATGCACCGGGCCGGAGCTGCTCCAGCAATTCAAGCGTATCGACGCATTCGTGGCCGGCGTCGGGACCGGCGGGACAATCACGGGCGCGGGGCATTATTTGCGAGAGCATCTCGATAACAAGGTGCTGATCGTCGCGGTCGAGCCGAAGAACTCGCCCGTGCTGTCGGGCGGCGAGCCGGGGTTCCATAAGATACAGGGGATTGGCGCGGGGTTCGTGCCGACCAATCTCGACACCAAAGTTTATGATGAGATAATTCCGGTCAGCGACGAGGATGCGACGCTGTTCTCGCGGCGGCTCGCGCGCGAGGAAGGGCTGCTGGTCGGGATTTCGTCGGGGGCGCATTGCTGCGCGGCGTTGCAGGTGGCGCGGAGGCTCGGGAAGGGCAATGTCGTGGTGGTGGTTTTTTGCGATACCGGGGAGCGGTATTTGACGACGGATCTTTTTCAGGCTGAGGGTATTTAGCTGTGGAGGGCAGGGAGAGCTCGGCCAAAAGACTTAAGTGTTGTGCGTCGGCAAGCATTGCACCTCTCCTGCAGCGCTCCTTCGGCGCGCTGCGACCTCCCCTCGGACAAGGGGAGGTTATTCGAGCGAGCAACCGCCAGTTATGCAGAGGTTTGAGGTAGGTGAATACATCCGAAGCTCTTAACGCGAAACTCGAGCGGATGCGGGCGGGTTTTGCGCCGGGGCGCAGTGTTATCGTTGCGTTTTCGGGTGGGGTTGATTCTACCTTTGTTTTGAAAGTTGCGTTTGAGATCCTGAGGGATTCGGTGATTGCGTTGACTACCACTTCGCCGACGATGCCTGATGAGGATCGGGAGTCGGCGCTTTCGATGGCGCGGCTGATAGGGGCTCGCCACTTAGTCGTCGAGTCCAATGAGCTCGAGATTCCCGGGTACGCGGCGAATCCGATCAATCGATGCTACCTGTGCAAGCACAATCTGTTCACGGTTTGCGAGGCGAAGGCGGCCGAGCTGGGTATCGACGAGATTGTCGATGGGCTCAATCTCGACGACCTGCATGATTATCGGCCCGGGATGCAGGCGGCCAGCGAGAAGCGCGTGCGGCATCCGCTGGTCGAGGCTGAGATGACCAAGGCTGACGTGCGTGAGTTGTCGCGCGCGATGGGATTGCCGACGTGGGATCGGGCCGCGTCGCCATGCCTGTCGTCGCGCTTTCCGTATGGGACCGAGATAACGCCGGACGGGCTCAGGAAAGTTGCGGCCGGCGAGAAGCTGCTCCATTCGATGGGGTTTGCGATTGCGCGCGTGCGGTACCATGGCGAGGTCGCGCGGCTCGAGCTGGAGCAAAGTGAGATCGCGCGGGTGTTCGAGCCTGCGACGCGCGAGACTATCGATCGCGAATTCAGAAAGATCGGGTTTCGGTTCGTGGCGATCGATCTGAAGGGCTTCCGATCGGGATCGCTCAACGAAGGCCTGATTGCGAATAATCCGTTGCGCAATCAAGCCTGAGCTTATGGCGGATAGCACAATCGATGAATCGTCGCGGCTGGGTGGCCGGTGGGTGTCGATTTTTGAATCGACCAATCTGCGCGAACCGCCGAGCGTTCTGAGGGCCGCCGCCTTCGCCGCGGTCACGACCGCATTACTCTACACACTGGCGGGAATGGATTCGGGATTGTGGCTATGCGCGCTGTTCGCGCCGCTGCCGATTCTCGCGATAGCACCTGAAATCCGGCTGGAGACCGGGGCCGAGCTGGCGTGTGCGGCGTTCCTGATCGGGAACCTGGCCGCATGGGGCGGCGAGAGTTTCGCGGTTCCGATAGTCACGATGCTCGCGTCGCATATCGCGGGCGCGATCGTGTTTGCGACCTTCGTTGCGTGCGCGGCCGAGGCGACGCGGCGCTGGTCGGGGGTGCTGGCGGCGCTGGTGTTCCCGACCTTTGAAACCGCCTTCTACTACTCGCTCTCGATGCAATCACCGCACGGCACGTGGGGCAGCCCGGCATACACGCAAGTCGATTTTATTCCGCTGCTGCAGACGGCATCGTGGATCGGAATGTGCGGCGTGATGTTTATCATGACGCTGTTGCCGTCGGGGCTGGCGGTCGCGTGGTACCGGCGGCGCTGGAACATGGAGTGGAAGAATCCCGCGATCATGGCGTTCAGCGTTTTCGCGCTGGCGGTCTTGTTTGGATCGACTCGGGTGGTGCTGACGCCGCGGACTCCGGTGGTGCGGGTCGGAATGGTTGCGATCGAGCGGCTGATACCGGAGTCGGAGTCGACCGATCCAACCGACGCGGCGGATATCATGGCGCGTTACGCGAAAATGGTGCGTCAGGCGGCGGCCAGCGGCGCGCAAATCGTCGTGATGCCGGAGAAGATCATCGGCGTGGCGCCGAGCTACGAATGGGACGTGGTGCTCGGACTCCAGCAAATCGCAAAGATGTCGCATGTATGGCTGGTAGTCGGGCTCAACCAGATTGGGCGATCGCCGAAGAGAAATATCGCGGTGGTATTCGCTCCCGACGGCACGCTGGCGGCGAGCTACGCCAAGCATCATCTGATCCCCAGTCTCGAATGGGACTACAAGGCGGGCACCAAGCCGGCGATTTTCGACGCGCCGTGGGGACGCACCGCGGTGCTGATTTCGCAGGACCTGGATTTTCCGGAGACCGCGCGCGAGCTCGCGGCGTATGACGTGCGGATGGTGGTCGCGCCCGCATCGGATTGGCGGGGATCGGAAGTGATTCATCAGCGGATGGCGGTAGTGCGCGGAGTCGAATCGGGATTCTCGCTAGCACGCGCGGCGCGCGGTGGGATCCTGTCGGCGAATGATTCGCGCGGCCGGCTGATCGCGGCGCGCGCGCCGGTGCATGGCGAAGATACGATGGCGGTTACCGACCTGCCGATTGGCGCGGGTCGAACCGTCTATTCGCGCACCGACGATTGGTTCGGGCGGCTATGCGTGCTGTTCACGATCCTGCTGATGCTGCGGCTGGCGGTGAGTGTCGGGTACTCGATGCGAACGCGGCGGCGCGGCGCTGCGAAGGGGATCAAGCGACCGAGCGGGGTGGTATCGGTTGATTTGAATCAGACGGAACCGGAAGCGGAGAAAGTCGAGGAGCCGGCGCAGGATATCTATCGGCCACCGCCGCGGCCGCGCGAGTAGGTGTAGAAGAACCTAGCCCCAATCAAGAATAATCGCCTGCGCGGCGGGCGGCAGGGGTGACCCCTGCACCCAGTGAAAGAAAAATAAAGATGCGGGACTTCGTCCCTGTTAGAAGTTTGTGGGGCGGATGGGATCTTAACCTCCCCTTGTCCGAGGGGAGGTCGGCGCGCGCCGAAGGAGTGCGACGGGTGGGGTGCAACGCCGGCCGTCGCCACCGCGTCCGTTGTGCTGCTGTCGAGCGGCGAACGCGTGCCTATGCGTTGAGATTAAACGAGTCGGGGTTGGTGGGATTTCGCACGTTGCACCTCTCCCGGCGACACCGCTGCGCGGCTTTCGCCGACCTCCCCTCGGACAAGGGGAGGTTAGGATCTGAGGTCGCGATTGATCGTGCTTCGCGAAACCTCTAAATGTGCGGCGCGTGATTTAATCCTGAAAAAAGGGAATTGGTGATGTTGAAGTTTGAGGATATTGATCTCGATCGGATGGTTGAAGAAGTTCTGGCTGGAAAAGAAATCGCGCGCGAGACGGCGGCGGCGATTCTGAATTGTCCCGATGAGCGGCTGGGGGATTTGCTTGGCGCGACGCGCACGGTGCGTGAGGCTGCGTTCGGGCGGCGGGTGAAGATATGCATGCTGCGCAATGCGCAGAGCGGCATCTGTCCCGAGGATTGCTCGTACTGCTCGCAATCGAAGATCTCGAAGGCCGAGATTCCGGTGTACAAGATGCAGAGCGTCGAGAAGTTGATCGAGGGCGCGCGAATCGCGGTCGAGAGCGGGGCGCGCCGTTACTGCATGGTGTGCAGCATGCGCGGGCCGGCGCGGCAGGACGTCGAGCATCTCGGGGAGGCCTGCGATCGAATCCGCGCTGAGCTGCCGGGGCTCGAGCTGTGCCTGTCGATTGGCCTGATGAATCGTGAGCAGGCGGATGAGCTCAAGAGCGCGGGCGCTGGATGGATAAATCACAACCTCAACACGAGCCGGCGGTTCTATCCGCAGATTTGCACGACGCATACGTATGACGATCGGATCGAGACGATCGAGTACGTGCGCGCGGCGGGACTGTCGACGTGCTCGGGCGGAATTATCGGGATGGGCGAGACTGACGAGGACATTTTGGACCTCGCGTACTCGACGCGGCGGCTCGCGATCGATTCGGTGCCGCTGAATTTTCTGCATCCTATAAAAGGCACGCCGCTCGAGGCGAAGCGCGCGCTGACGCCGGAGAAATGCCTGAAGGCGGCGTGCCTGTTTCGTTTGCTGAATCCGCGCAGTGAGGTTCGCGCGGCGGGCGGCCGGGAATTGAACGTCGGGGCGCGGCAGGCGGATTTGTTCAATGCGGTGAATTCGATTTTCGTCAACGGGTATCTGACGACTGCGGGATGGGATTGGACGCGGACGCGGGAGTTGATCGAGCGGGCGGGGTATGAGGCGGAGGTGGGGTGAAGGAGCGGTGCGGGCGGCGCTGCGATGCGAGCAACCTAACCCCTAACCCCTTCCCATAGTGGGAAGGGGAATCGGAAACGAAAGTCATCTCGGGGCTCGCTTTGTCAGGATGACAGGGACGCGAGGATTGCTTCTACGATTGCCAGATCGGATGGGGTCGTGATCTTGATGTTGGTGGTGGAGGCTTCGACTACTTCGACGCGGGTGCCGGTGCGTTCTACCAGGTCGGCGTCGTCGGTGGCGATGATTTTGTTTTTGTTGTGGACGGCGCGTTGATGAGCGGCGACAATCAAGTCGCGGCGGAATGCTTGCGGGGTTTGTGCTTGCCATAGGGTTGCGCGGGCGATGGTCTCAACGATTGCGCCGCTATCGACGCGCTTGAGGGTGTCGGATACCGGGATTGCCGCGATTGCGGCGCCGGCGCGCGTCGCGGCGTTCAGGCATGACTCGAAGATTGCGACTGTCGCGAGAGGGCGCGCGGCGTCATGCACGATAACCAGATCGCTCTCCGCACTTGTGAGTTCCAGCGCGAGTCGAACCGAGTCCTGACGCTCGATTCCGCCCACGGTAATTTTGACTGGTATGGAGAGGCCGGCTGCTGCGACTTCGGTGCGCGCCGCGTTTTCGAATCCATCCGGGACAGCGATCACCAGTTCGCCGATAGAGTTGATTTGGCGGACGGTGGCGAGCGAGTAGGAGAGCATCGTGCGGCCATAGATCTTCACGAACGCCTTGGGCACATCGGAGCCGAGGCGGACGCCGCTGCCTGCTGCGACGATGATTGCCGAAGCTTTCAATTCGATTTCGCTTGAGACGGCGGCGCGCCGCCTGCGTTTGCGATGAAGCTTGCGATCGTGCCGATAACTCCCACGTCAACGTGGCCCGGCGCGAAGTATTCGGCGGGGTCTGGCTTGCCGGTGCTCGCGATGAAGAGATGGTTGAGCGAGGGCAGGGTCTTGACCTGCACTTTCGCGTTTCCCTTGAGTCCGGTCTGCCAATCGCGGAGGTCTCCGCCGACCGCCGGGTAGTCGTTCGAGCCGTGCAGAATCAGGATCGGCAGGTCGAGGCCGCGCGCGATCGCGACTTCGTCGCGCGCCTGGAGGTCGTAGTAGTAGGATGCGGGCGCGCCGAAGAAGGTCTGCGTCGCGGGCAATTTATGGGTTGAAAGTGCGTCGGCTTGCTGCTCGATCAGGGTCAATTGATCGGTCGGTTCCTGTGCCAAAAATCGCGCCTGCTCAGCCATCAACTGCGGCAAGTTGCGGCCCGACGGCGCCAGCATCACGATTCCAGCAACCTTCGATGCTTTTTTGGCAATCTCCGGCGCCAGCATCGCGCCCAGGCTATGCCCGATGATGAAAATTCGATCCTTCGAGACGTCGCGCCGCGCCTGAAGTATGCGCAGTGCGGCGACGGCGTCCTGGATGATCTCGCCATCCACCGTGGCCTTCTGCGAATCGAGGTTTCGGTACGCATAGGTGCGCTTGTCGTATCGAAGCGCGATGATGCCGCGAGAGCTGAGACCTTCCGCGATGTCGGCGAAGGGATGATTGGCGCCGACGGTTTCATCGCGATCGTTTGGGCCCGACCCCTGAATCAGAACTACCGCCGGAAAAGGACCTTTGCCTTTTGGGATGGTCAGCGTGCCGGGCAACTTGTAGGCGCCCACGGTTACATCGCGGGAGTCGAACTTTGCGGGATCCGCGTATGGAGGCGCAGTCGCCGGGAGCTTGAATAGTACGGACGTAATCTCATGGGTCTTGTAGTTCACGACGATAATCGAATTCGCGGTCGAGCGACGGAACCTGAGTTGCACGCTTACTTCGTCGCGGTCGTTGGGAGTGTTGTGGTGCTCGAAAATTTTCCAACTGAGCATCGGGCCCTGGTTGGCGTAAACCTGGTCCCAGGAACCCTTTAGACCCGCCGGCGACAATGCTTTCATCCTGGTGCTGAAATGTTCGGTCGCCGCTTTGAAATTACCGTCGCGGATCGCCGAGAAGAAATGATTTACGATGGCGTCGTCAGCGGTGGCCTCGGCGGCGCATCGAGTTGCGGGAAGAATCGCGAGCGTCAGGAGAACGGCGCTCAGCACTGATATTCGCTTCAGCATCGGTGCAGATTCTCAGACTCGGGGGCCCTGTTCAATAAAGTTTGCGATCGCTCCGATCACGGCGCCGTCAACGTGACCCGGCGTATTGTACTCGGCCGGGCCCGGCCGGCCAGTCCCGACGATGAACAGATGATTGAGTGACGGGAAGGTCTCGACCTTGACCCTGGCGTCGCCGTTCAGGCCGGTTTGCCAGTTGCGGATATCGTTGTCGATGACCTGGTAATCGCGGCCTCCGTGCAAGATGAGGATTGGCAGGTCGAGGCTCCGAGCGACGGCGACCTCGTCGCGCGCGTCGAGGTCGTAGTAGTACGAGGCGGGCGCGCCGAAGAAAAATTGCGCCGGCGGCGTTTTGTGCGCCGCGATCGCGTCGGCCTGGCGCTCGAGCTGCGCAATTTCGTCGGGCGACGCCTGGCCGAGGTATCTCATCTGCTGGACGATCACGGCGGGCAGCTTGCGGCCAAGCGGCGCGAGCATCACGACTCCGGCAACCGGCGACGCTTTCTTCGCGACTTCCGGCGCGAGCATCGCGCCAAGGCTGTGCCCGAGGACGAAAATCCGGTCATGTGCTACTTCGTTTCGCCCGCGCAGCAGATTAACCGCCGCGACACCGTCGTCGATGACCTCTTCCTTGACGGTGATCTTCTGCGGATCGAGCGTCTTATACGCGTAAGTGCGTTTGTCGTATCGGAGGACGACGATTCCGCGCGAGCTCAGACCTTCCGCGAGATCCTTGAAGACGTGATTCGCGCCGACTGACTCGTCGCGATCATTCGGGCCCGAACCCGCCAGCATCACGACTGCGGGGAACGGGCCGTCGCCGGTGGGAATGGTCAGGGTGCCCGGCAACTTCCAGGGATCTTCGCCGACGGTGACCGCTACGGAACGGAACTTCGACGCGTCGGCATACGGCGGCGAAGTTGCCGGTGAGGACGATGCCTTCGTCTCGACGGTCATCGGTTTGAGATAGAGCCCCGCGATCTCGCCGGTCTGCGGCCTGACTGACACGGTCGCCATCAGCTTGCCGTGATCGAAAGCCAGCACGACGCTGAGCACGTTGGTCCCCGCCAGCATCCCCTGCGACAGGACTTTCCAATTGTCGAGCTTGCCTTCGGTGGCGACAACTTGCAGCCATACTGCTGAGAGTTGATCCGCGGACAACGCCTTTTTCATCGTGGGGTCGAAATGAGCTGTCGCGTCGGTGAACCTTTGGTCGCGAAGCGCGGAGAAAAGTTGATCGACGGGGGCGTTAGCGTCGGCATTTGCCGGAAGGATTCGGACGATGACGGCCTCCATCACGAAGATTAGCGCAAGGGCGAGAATTCGCTTTCGGTGTATCGCCATGGCCAGCGAGATTCGCATACCGAATCTTCGGCTTCAACACAGGAGAGAGAGAGGAATCGGGAAGGGGAAATCACTTTATTTAATGCGGAACCCACCGTGGGTTCCGCACCTCGTTGGGCAGGGGTGACCCCTGCACCCGGTGAGAATCGCAAAATGGCGAGGACGCCCTTTTGCTCACAGGTTCTTGATTTTGGTGGCACAGGCTTTAGCCTGTGATTTTCTGGTCCATGCAAATCGAGGAAAGAATCACAGGCTGAAGCCTGTGCCACGAGGAGGCAGAGTAATGAAAAAAAGGCCGGTGGAGATCCCGGCCTTGGTCACTGATTTAAATTACGAGCGACGGCTAGTTTGCGAAGATCATCTTTAGCTCTTCCATGATTTTTTCTTCTGGATGAGCTTTGGCGATCGACAATTCCTTGACGAGCAAAGAGCGCGCCGTGTCGAGCATCTTGCGCTCGCCGAACGACAATTCCTTATCGCTCTTGAGCACGAGGAGATCGCGCAGCACTTTGGCGATTTCCAACGGAGAACCGGTTTTGATTTTTTCGGTGTATTCGCGATAGCGGCGGTTCCAGGTTTGCGTATCGACTTCGACCTTGCGCTGACGCAGGATACGGTAGATTTTTTCGACCATATCT
Source organism: uncultured delta proteobacterium (assembly GCA_963794325.1). Taxonomy (GTDB): domain Bacteria; phylum Desulfobacterota; class Binatia; order Binatales; family Binataceae; genus Binatus. The sequence continues at coordinate 1,903,155 of CAWCDG010000004.1, forward strand.
TTGCCGATGACGCGGCGGAGGCCGACCGACTCGACGTTCTCGGTTGGAATCATGATGGTCATTTTTTCGGTGCCGAGAATTCGCAGCATGTAGAAACGTCGCTCGGTACCGGAAATGACGCGCATCTGGATGTCTTCGATTACGGCAACCCCATGGGCGGGGTAAACCACCTTTTCGCCCTTCTTGAACGGCAAACTCATTGTAATTTTGGCATTCGACGCCAGGCCATGGATTTCGGACATGGGTTGATGACCGCGCAGTCATGGGTTCATCACCGTTCCGATCAGCCTTGAATGTGAAATAGATTATGGCACAAAATTAGTTGATTTGTAACCCCAGTATCAAAAGGAAACTGAAATTGTCAGAATGATAGAACATCGTTCGGAATTAGCTGCCGAAAAGGTCAATCGAACCGCAGTTCCATGATGATCGCGTCCTCGCCGGGGCCATAGTAGTGGCGCCTCAAACGGCGTTCTTCGAATTCGAATTTACGATACAACTGTCGAGCGGGCAGGTTGGAACGGCGAACTTCCAGCGTAACTACGCCTGCGCCAGCCGATTTAGCCTCGGAAATTGCCTCCCCAAGCAGCACAGTGCCGATCCCGAGCCTTCGAGAGTCGGGATGGACCGCGATATTGAGGACGTGGCATTCGTCGGCGATGAGCCATCTGCATAGAAACCCGGCAATCGGGGCGGCGCCGGCTTCGGCGGGAATCGCCAGCATGATGCGGGAGAAAGGCAGGGTCAGTTCGCGCTCGAATGACGCCAAAGTCCATGGCGAGGGGAAGGCGAGGCGCTCGATCTCGATGATCCGGGGCAGGTCGCGACCTGTGGCGTTCCGAATGTGGATCGCCATCTGAAACTCAACTGAACACGTTTTGCCTCGCCCTCTGTGGGGAGAGGCCGACGCTCGTCTTCGAGCGGCGGGTGAGGGACCAAAATTTTTCGAGATTCCGAATGTGCGGCGCAACAGACAACCGCGCCGCACAAATGTCCCTCACCCTAACCCTCTCCCCACGAGGGGCGAGGGAACCAGAACGCTTCGCTCGCGAATGCACAAAACGCGTACGGTTTGGTTCAGGCGGCGTTTTGTAGCTGGGCCGCGTCTGCTTTGAGAACGATAACCTCGAGCACTTTTTCGCGCATCCGATGCTTGAACCCACCGACCGGCTTGCCGAACTCGATTCGCGAGGTGAAGTCGGCCGGGAACGACGACGAGACGTAGGAAAGCCGGCGGATGGTTTCGCCGCGGACGCTCGCGCTAATCGCAATCACGTTGTCGCCGAGCATGATGTTGTAGTCGTAGTCGGGCATATCGTCGGGAAGATTCCACAGGCGCTTGAGTGAAGAGGGCGGCAACTTGCGCGGCATCTCGAGCCGCACCAGGTAGGCGTTGGAATATTCGGCGACGGTGTACACGGTTCCGTAGCGGCGATCGCGCTCGGTCTTGTCCTCATGCATGGTGCCCTCGAAACCATCGAAGGCGACTTTGCGCTCGGTGCGGCGGCCCGCGCCTCCGGCGCGCACGAGAATCGAGCCGAGTGGCGCCAGTGCGAGTCCGTACCAGCATCCGCGATAGGTCAGCTGATCGGCGGGCTTGGCGTGAACGACGCCCTCACGCAAACGCCACGCGGCTTCACCCGCGGCGATCAATAAGCCGAGCATGATCCATCCGCCGGTGTGCTGAGAAAACAATCTGTCGCCCAACACTTCAACCGAGAACGCAGTCAGGAGCACGGGATACAGAATCAGGTTGAAAATCATATTGAGCGCGGTCGAGCGGATCCGCGAAAATCCCGCAGTGCTGCCGACCGCGTGCTCGAGGTCGGACTTCACGCCGTCGGGCATCGCGCCGAGAATCGGCTCGGCCAGCCGAAACGCAAATTGGACCGGGCCGGGCGCGGTGCGGATCGGGGACGCATCAACGGTGGCCAGGACCGCGTCGAAGTCAGCATCGAGCTCGCCGGGAAAATGTTTCTCGCCGATTGGGCCGGGCAATGCGCCGATGTCTTTCGGCAGATGCATCATCGCGAGTCCCGCCGCTGCCACCGGAGCGGTCGCCACCGGTGCTGGAGCTGCCGCTGGCTTGGGTGCTGCCGGCGCCGCCGCAGGCTTCGCCGCGACTGCGGCGCCATTGGTTGCAGCTTCCGCACCTCCTGAGGCAGGAGCAGGTGCGCCGGGGGCCTCCTTGCGAAAGCGCGATGGCGCGTCGTCGGGGAAGGTCGTCTCAGGATGCAACTCGCGAGCGCGAGCGAGCAATACACCTTCGGTCTCGAGGTTGGCGGGATCGGGGATGCAGCAATCTACCGGGCATACCGCGGCGCAGGCTTCATGATCGTGGAAGCCGACGCATTCGGTGCACTTGGACGGCACGATGTAATAGATGTCCTGGGCGATTGCGGCGCCCGGGGTGCCGTTTAGTTCCCACGGCACTCCGCCCGCATAGATCGCGGTATTGGGACATTCGGGTTCACATGCGCCGCAATTGATACATTCGCTTGTGATCGTCGTCGCCATCTTCGGAACCGAACCTCTTCTTCTTTTTCAGGAAAGTGTTTTCAGGAAAGTGCGCCATACAGCTCGCTGGCCGCGTTGAACATTAACTGCTGAAAGTTTTGTCTGTCAATCACACCCAATTCAAGTCTGCTAATAGTGTAGCGCGTGAGATGTCCCGAACAGAACCGCCGAGGATTTATCGCCTTGCGTTCGCAAACGGGTTTTGCAACTATTGGCGGGATTACTGGTCCAGCCCTGAACTGTCGGATCGATACACATGGTGCAGGGGACTGGCTCTTTTACCTGAACCACTGCTGGAGGATAGCTCGGATGAAAACAATCCTGAAAGTACTTGGTGTTGTGGCTGTGACTGCGCTGGTGACAGCGTGCGGCCCGGACATGAAGACGATCAACAACGCCACCGATCGCGCGACGGCGGATGCCCAAAAGGCGGAAGCATCGGCGAACGCCGCGGAAGCCTCGGCTAATCAGGCTGCGCAAGCCGCATCGCAGGCAGACGCGGCGGCGAGCCAGTCAGAGGACGCGGTCCGTCGTGCGAACGACGCAGTGTCGCGCCTCGAGGCGGCATTCTCGACGTCGGTTACGAAGTAAGCGATCAGAATCGTTTACTGAGCTAGTCAGTTAGTAAAAGAGCGGTGGCGGAAGGAGAAGCTCCATTCGCCACCGCTTAGTCTTGTCTGAAGCGATCCAAATAAGTTTTTCACGGGGCGCGTAACGTCCTGAATTCAAGGAGCATCGACCGATGCGACCAATCAAATTTAATGTCGGACTTCCCAACGGCGATCCTGCCGCGACCATTGCGACTGCGCGGCGGGCCGAGGAGCTCGGGTACTATTCGGTTTCTATCGACGATCATTTTTTCATGCGCGGACTGATGGCTGATGTGCGCGCGCCGCATTGCGAATGCTTCACGATGCTTAGCGCGGTCGCGGCGGCAACCAGGAGCATCAGGATGCTGCCACTGGTCACGTCGATGTCCTATCGGAATCCGTCGTTGCTGGCGAAGACGATGGCGTCGATCGACAAGCTCAGCGGTGGGCGCTTTACCGCGGGGATCGGCGCCGGCTGGTTCAAAGAAGAATACGACGCCTACGGGTTTCCGTATCCGTCGAATGCCGAGCGAATCGAGCAGATGGGTGATGGGATCAAAGTGTTGAAGGCGATGTGGACGCAGGACGAGCCGACCTATCATGGGAAGTATTTCAAAATTGAAAAGGCCTATTGCGATCCCAAGCCGGTGCAGCGGCCTCATCTGCCGATCCTGATCGGCGGCGGCGGCAAGCGCGTCCTGGAAATCGCGGCGCAGGAAGCGGACATCCTGAATCTGAACCCGCCGGTGACCAAGGGTTACGTCGATATCGCCGAGGCGCTGAAGTTCGATCGGGCCAAGGTGCTGAAGCGGATCGAGATGATTCGCGGCTTCGTGAAAGCGTCGGGGCGCGCCTCGGATGCGCTCGAGCTGTCGGGCGGAGGGTTCGTGCTGATCGCGAAGGATCGCACGACGGCCGATGCTATGGCGTCGGCGACGGCGCAGAGTCTTGGCGTCGAGAACAACGATAGCGTGCGTAGTTCGCTGCAGGTGCTTATAGGCACTCCCGACGACATCGAGAAGGAGTTGTCGGTAAGAATCGAGAAGTTCGGCATGACTTACTTCTTCCTGAACTTCATGATGCCAGATTCTATCGAGATGTTTGCCAAGGAAGTAATGCCGGCGTTCGCGCGCTGAGTCCTATGGGTGATCCAAGCATCATCGCAGAGCCTCATCCGCCGAAGGCGTCGATCGAAACGATCGAGCGTGGGCTGCGAAATCATAATTTGGTTGCCACCGGGATGCGATCGAGCAACTTGCGATCGAACGCGGATGCGTCGGCTCCTACCTGGACACCTTCAGTTTCCAGGGGCGCCCGCTTTACGAGAAGATTGGCTATAAGGTCTTTGGTACGTTGGAAGACCATCCGAAAGGACATAGCCACTACTTCATGAAGAAGAGTCTTTGATCTCACTTTAAGAAACCAAACGCCACTGATCGATTGCGAAAGCCCTTCCTGGGTCAGCGGGTCTCTCGCGCTTTTCTTGCGAAGCAGACGGTATTTTCTACACACGTTCTCCTATTTTTACGCTGTAAAAGTTTCCGAGTTTCACGCGCGGAATCCGCGCTAACTCTCAAATAAGCGTTGAAAATCCAAGAAAAAGGTCGTGAGGCCTCAAAATTGCTTACCGGACGGTCGGACTGATGACGAAATAAGCCGACGGAGAAGTTTAGCCGGAGGCCTGCTGCACACATCGGAGGGGTATGTGCTTACGTGTCGATGGCTGGATCGCTCTGCCCGAGCGTCACTGGATTCGCGTTCCCGGCATTCAAGCCTGTCACGCATCAACCTTTCGCTCGCCCACTCCGGCAGATTCGCGGGAGCGAGGGATATGCGTTCTAATTCAAATATTGGAAATGTCGTGCGTGCGACGATGCGGGTGGGAGTATTCGCGGCGGTCGCACTCGCGTTGACGTCGCTCGCGCTGGCCACGGCTGCGATTGCCGGCGTTACTGGAGATCCCGCCGAGTTTAATCTGTGCCCAATCAACTTCACGCCGCCGAACGGCGATCCGTTTTTCTGCTCTCACAGCGAGACAACCGGCGGGCAGCTCACTATCGGCAACTCGACCGTGACTATCTCCAATAACCCCGACACCGTGGACCTGGGCGCTTACAGCACCAGTGGTCTGGGACTTTTTGGCGTCGAAGTGATCGTTACTCCGACCAACGGTCAGGTATTCGGCGGTCCGGCGCAAGTCGTGCCGGGCGGCCTGCTCGGGCTCACTGGGACTTTGGCACCGCTCTCCCAACCGCTCGATCCGATCAATCAGGTGACGTCCTCGATCGAGCTGGCGGGTCCGATTACACCGGCGACGGTGGTCGATCCGACCGCCACCATGGCGTTCTTCTGCGGGGGCGGACCAGTGGGGAGCTGTTTGGACGGACCGGATCCGTTCAGTGTGGTCACGGTCCCAATCAAGGTTCATCTTCACAATGACGCGGTGCTCGGTCCTAGCTGTTATATCGGATCGGACGCCGATCCGATTGTCCTCAACCTGGTGGAAACCCCGACGAGTTCGCCGGTGCTCGCTTCAGGCGGACCCGGGGGCAACGCGCTCATATCCACCGGCGTGGAGGTGGCTGATAACACTTTCGCGGTTCCGGGGGCGAACGGCTGTGGACTTCTCGGGGCGCTCGACGCGGCGCTCGACCTGAAGGTTGGACTGCCTTCGCCGTCGGGCAAGAATTCGGCGCTGATCGATGAGAACGGCGAGGTCGAAGCCGCCCAATTTCTGTTGCCTCCAACCCCCACTCCAACCCCGACGCTGACCGCGACAGCAACTGCCACACCAACGGCGGTCCCGACTATAGGTGCGACGGCCACCGCCACTGCCACGGCAACTGTGACTGAGACGGTCACGGCTTCAACCGCAACTCCAACTGCGACGGCAACTCCGACGGTCACCGGCACGGCGACGCCGACCGCGACGCCGACTCCGGGAAAGTTGACCGTCAATCCACTTGCGCTGTCATTCGCGCAGCAGGAAGTGGGGACTACCTCGGCCGCCAAGAATGTAACTCTAACCAACCCGAACCGAACTTCATTGCAGATTAACACCATCACGAATACAGGAGATTTCAGCATCTCGAGCGATGGCTGCAGTGGGACCAGCCTTGCGCCCAGCGCGAATTGCGTTGTGAGCGTCGACTTCGGACCGACCCAGACCGGAACCCGCACGGGGGTCTTGACGATCACCGACACCGCGTCGAACAGTCCTCAGGCGGCAAATCTTTCGGGCACAGGCATCCTGGTGAAGCCGACTTTTTCGCCGACACACCTGAGTTTCGGCGACCGGCCGGTGGAGGTTGCCAGCGCCCCGCAGACCGTCACCTTGACCAACCCCAACAGCATTGCGCTGAGCGTGACCAGCGCCGTGCCATCGGGTGATTATACGGTGACCAATGATACCTGCAGCGGAACGCAGGTCGCGGCGAGCGGGACCTGCACGTTCGATGTGATATTCACTCCGTCCCAGACGGGGACCAGAAGCGGAAAAATCATCATCACCGACAACGCGACCCCATCGACCCAAACCTACATGGTGGCCGGAGCGGGCATTTTGGTGACTCCGACGGTGTCGCCGAAATCCCTGTCGTACGGCAAGGTCCAGGTGAATACCGTTTCGCCGCCGCAGACGGTAACGCTGTCCAATTCCAACCAGGTAGAGGTGACTTTCTCTTCAATCGCGACCAGTGGTCCATATGCGATAACGGCGAACAGTTGCGACTCGTCGGTTCCCGCGAATTCGAGCTGCCAGGTCTCGGTGACTTTCAATCCGACTACTGACAGCAAAGTCAATGGAACCACCGAAACCGGCAAGCTGGTCTTCACTGATAACGGGCAGTCGCCCACGCAGACAGTGACTCTAAGCGGAATCGCGTTTGGTAACCCGGCGACGGCAACCCCGAGCAACACGCCGACTCCGACTGCTACTGCAACCGGAGCGACACCGACCGCGACTGCAACAGCGACCGCGACGGTAGCAGCGACGGCAACTGCAACGGCCACCGCAACCCGAACGGCCACTGCAACTGCGACGGCAACTGCGACGCGGACCGCAACAGCGACAGCTACCACGACCGCGACCGCCACGCAGACCGCAACGTCGACGGCCACAGTGACCGCGACTGCTACACCGACGGTGACTGCGACGTCGACCACGACTGCCACCGCGACGGCAACTGCGGGTGGGTCGTCCACTCCGTCGGCAACCCCGACCAGCACGCCGGGGCCCGAGGCGGGCAGCGTCCTGATTGCGGGGGGAGATGAGGGCGGCCAGCTGGGCGGATTCATCAACCTGGCGACCGATACTGTTTCGAGCAACAACGCGCAGGTCTTCAACGCCTCGACCGACACCTTCCTGCTGGTCGGGAACATGAACAGCCCGCGCGAATCGGCGGTGGCAGTTCCGCTGCCCAACGGGCTGACCCTGATCGTTGGCGGTCAGTCGTGTTCGGCCAAGACAGTGGGCGGACAGAGCGGGTTCCAGTGCGACGCGCTGCAGACCTCGGAGCTATACAACGAGAACACCCGGGCGTTCACCTTGGCCGGCAGCGGCAGCGGCGGCTTGATGACGATCGCGCGCAGCGGCCCGAGCGCAACTCTGATTTCGGGCAGCGGCACCGCGCTGGACGGCCAGGTGCTGATAGTGGGCGGCTCGACCGGCAGTTCGTTCCTGAGCATCACGGCGCCGACCCCGGGACCGGGAGTCCCGACTGGGCAGGTGGCGTTGAGCACGGCCGAGGTGTACAACCCGGCGACCGACGCGTTTACCGCGACCACCAACTCGATACCGGGATGCCCGGCGGGCACCTCCCCGCCGGCCTGCACCACCGGCCTGGCCTCGATCTGCGCCGGAGCTACCAGTAACGTCAGTACCGCCAGTGAGAGCGGGACCACCGTAACCATCACGATGAGCTCGGCCAATCCGACCGGCCTGACGGTGGGAGACGGGGTGACGATATCCAACCTGCAGTGCCCAACCTGTGCGGGGACCAACACCTACGACGGATCGTTCACCGTGTTGACGATTCCCGACAGCACCCATTTCACTTATACCTCGCCCTTCTCAGGCTTGACCGCGGGCTCGGGTGGAACGGCGGCGTCCGACACATTCGAGTGCGGCATGGTGGACCAGGGCGCAGCGCTGATCCCCAACGACAACGGCAAGGTGCTGCTAACCGGCGGCGACATCCTGACCTTCCTTGGCCAAGCGTCGAACACCGCGTTCCTGTTCGATCCGGCAACCCAGACCTTCAGCCGGACCGGCTCGATGACCAATGCGCGCGAGTTGTTCCCGCTGATAGCGCTGGATCCGGCGGTGGTCACCGGCGCGCTGTCGGGACAAGTGGTGGCCTATGGTGGCATCCAGGCAACCTCGCACGTCTGTCTCAACAATCCGAACAAGCCGGTGTTGGTGACGACGCTTAACAGTGCCGAAGTGTACAACCCTGCGACGGGTACCTGGAGTGCGGCGGCCAACACCATGGGGGTGAAGCGTGCGGCGCTGGCAACCCTGATCGAGGCCGGCAGTCTGGCGGGCGAGGTGATTCTGCCCGGCGGCGTCGATGTTGAGGCAGGCACCGCGCCTTCTACCTGCGTGACAACCACCGGCATCAAGCAGGCGGCGGAGGCTGAGACCGATCTGTACGATCCGGCGACCGGGACCGGCGGAACGTTTGCCGCGACCGGCTCGCTCAACCAGGCGCGCGAAGGCCAGGGCCAAGGTGAGATCGGAGCGGGAACCGAGGTTACCGAGATACTGGCAGCGGGTGGCGCGTGCACGACAACGACGCCGAGTTTGCAGTCGGTGCCGATCGGCACCTCGCAGGCGGCTACCACCTGCAGCAGCTCGAACGCGCAGAACGATTACTCGGAGCTGTACAGCCAGTCGACCGGAACCTGGACGGTTGGACCGGCGCCGGCCAGCGGCTTTACGCCGACCAACGCGCCGGCAGCGGCGGTGCTTCCATAGCCCGTTCGTTCGTGGCGGGGAAAGTGGCGATGCCGTCCCTCGAAAGGGGGGCGGCATCGTTGCATCTGGACGGCGCGCGCGGCCGGCGGTAAAGCAGCAGAATGAACAACACCTCTGGCGAATATTATTTCACGCGGCTCGAGACAGTGGTCTTTGGAGTCGGCAAAGTTGAAACGATCGGGCGCGAACTGTCGCGGCGCGGGGCGAAGCGCGCATTGATCGTGACAGGGAAGACGCTCGGCCGATCGAAACTGCTGGACAAGGTCAAACTGGCGGCGGGATCCGCGCTGGCGGGAGTGTTCGCGGGCGCCGCACAGCATGTGCCGTCGCAAACAGTGACCGAACTGGTCGCCGAGGCGCGAAGGGTCGGCGCGGATGCGATGATCAGTTTCGGCGGCGGCAGTCCGATCGACACGGTGAAAAACGCGGCGTGGCAGTTGATGGGCGGCCGTGCGGGCTCGCGCACGATCGATCTCGGCCCATCCACCGCAGGGGCTGCAAGCGGCAGTGAGATTCTGCATATCGCGATACCGACGACACTGTCGGCGGGCGAATTCACGCCGGCGGGCGGCGTCACCGACGAGTCGAGCAGAGTGAAAGGAGGAGTTGCCGACCCGCGGCTGCAGGCTCAGATCGGTGATTCTCGATCCGGCGCTGACGGTTGAGACACCGGCGTGGCTGTGGGCGTCGACCGGGATGCGCGCGCTCGATCACGCGGTCGAGGGTTCCTATTCGACGCGGCATCAGGTGGTTACCGACACGCTGGCGGCGAAGGCGATAAAGCTGCTGAATGCGCATCTGCTGCCTTCGCTGCAAACGCATGGCGACGACGAGCTCGAGCATCGCGTGCAATGCCAGCTTGCGGCGTGGCTCTCGATTTTCGGCATGTCGAATACGCGCGGCGGAATCTCGCACGCGCTGGGCCATCAGATTGGACCGATGTGGAACGTCCCGCACGGCGTCACGTCATGCATCACGCTGCCGCATGTGATGCGCTTCATGGCCGGCGTCGCGGCGGATCGCTTCGCACCGATCGCGGAGGGATTCGACGTGCGTTTCGATGCAAGGAATCCACACTCGTCGGCGATGGAATGCGCGGAGCGCGCGGCTAAATTTATCGGCAAGTTCGAAGTGCCGACGCGGCTGCGTGATGTAGGAGTGCCGCGCGAGGAAATATCGCGCATCGCGGGGACAGTGCTCGAAGAAGTGAAGCGGTCGAATACGGTGGGCGTCGAGGTGACGCAGGAGGAGTTGGTGAAGATCCTGGAGGGCGCGTATTGAGTGGGATGCGGTATTGCGCAGCACACCCAGAATCTTAAGCAAATTCGGTCCCTCACCCGCCGCGCGCGGACGCGCTGAGCGACCGGGATGATCGGTAACACTTTAGACCGGCATGATAGGTAACACTATTTCTGAGTTTGACGGGGAGGAGCGCGAGGGGGCTGCCCCCCTCGCCCGACTGTGGAACTGCTGGCAGGCTGCAGGCGGCGCAGTTTTAAGCTGACGCCGTCGATGAGCCCGAGTATCAGCGGTCCGTAGTAGGCCACCGCATCTCCCTCATCGGTTTCAACTATTCCTACTACCTCATTGCTCAAAGTCTCGCTCAGGAAGACCGATTCCCCCTGCCATTTGATATCGCCGGTGTGGCGCACGCGCCGCGGCTGGTAGTCGGCCGGATAGGCGGGATCCTCGAGCCTGGACGGATAGCTGCGCGGCGACGGTGTATAGTGCGTCGCCGGCGCGGTCTGACCCAGCGCCTCGTGTGGCCGCTGCTGATTGAACTCTTCGCGGAACTGATCGAAGCGATTCTGCTGCGAGCCACGGTCGGCTTGCGGCGGACTGGCGCATTCGGCCTTGAGCGTCTTGTGCATCCGTTCGTGCCGCCCGTTCTGCTCTGGCCTGCCCGGTTCGATCCGCTCCGGCATGATGCCGAGCTTTAGCCACCACACCGACAGCCGACTGAGTCCGGTCACCCCGCTCGAGGCGAACGGTGGACCGTTATCCGAGCGGATCGCGCGTGGCAGGCCGTACTCCCGAAACACCCGCTCCAGCTCGCTGCGGCAGTCGTCGTAGCCAGCTTTATTGACCGCCTTGACGCATAACAGGTAGCGGCTGTAGGCGTCGGTCAGAGTGAAGGGATCGCAGCGCATGCCGTCCTGGGTATGGAACGGGCCCTTGAAATCGGTACACCAGATGTCGTTGGGCGCCAATGCCGTGCGCAAGGGGATCGGCGACGGTCGCGCGCTGCGCCGCCGCTTGCGCGGCTGGCTGAGTTGTTCGCGGCGCAGCAACTCTCCGATGGTGCTCGGCGCCGGCCAGCTCTGGTTGGGCGCGCTTTGGCTGAGTCTGGCGCGCAGCTTCTTCGGTCCCCAACTCGGATGCGCCCGGCGCACTGCGATGATCGCCTCGGCCTGGGCGTCGCATATCGCCCATGGCACCAGCGCCGGCGCGTGCGATCGTTCCTTCAGTCCCTCAGGGCCGAACTGCCGGTAACGCGCCCACCACTTGTACGCGGTCTTGCGGCTGATGCCGAAGTCCTCGCACAGCTCCGTCACGCTCTCCTCTTCGGCCGACAGCGCCACCATCAACCGCATCTTCTCGTCCATCGAACAGACCTCCCGCCACGGCATCGCTTCGCTCCTCCTGCCGTAGCATTCAATCTGTTACCCATCCTGCCGGTCTATTCTGTTACCGATCCTCCCGGTCTGTACCCGCGTCGACCTCTCCCCGCGTGGGGAGAGGGGATTCGCGCTAGGGGAGGGTGGGGCCGATGTCGTGGGAGTAGGGGGTTTGATCGGTGACGCCCCATTGCGAGCCGGGGAGGTTTGGGAGGGGGGTGTCGCTCGGCGCGTCGGGGCCGTCAACCGTAACTGCGCCGCCGCCTGGAATTGGAATCGTCACCGTGTCCGGATTGGGCGCATCGTCGGCCGGGGGCATCGTGAGATCGGTCGGCGACGGATAGCTGGCGGCATTGTCGCCGTAAGAGGCGTCGGGAAGCGGGACCGCGCCTTCTTGCGCGCGCGCGATTCCGGCGGCGAATAACAGTATCGCGGCAATTGCGAATAAAAGTCTCGCGTGTCGTAATGACAGCGCGATCGATCTTTGCGCACGTTGAGCGAGAGGTCGCATTCATTGGATCGTATCAATTGGGAGCCTTTTGGAAAACCGGGAGGAACGGATGATTAAGCTGTACGGATCGTCGATGTCGCGTGCGGGGCGAAGCCTGTGGGCGTTGGAAGAGACCGGTGTGAAATTCGAGCAGGTGATAGTGGGTGAGACGCGAACGCCGGAATATTTGAAGATAAATCCGAACGGGCATGTCCCGGCGCTCGACGACAACGGGACGATAATCTGGGAGTCGATGGCGATAAATCTGTACCTCGCGGAAAAATACGGGAAGGCGCCGCTGTGGCCGTCAACCGTCGAGGGTCATGGCGCGTGCTACCAGTGGAGTCTTTGGGCCATGACCGAAATCGAAACGCCGATGATCAATATTTTTCTACATCGACTGATGCTGCCGGCCGAGCAGCGGGACGAGAAGGTGGCGCTGGCCGGAATCGAGACGCTGAAGGCGCCATTCAAGGTGATCGACGATCAGTTGCGCAAGTCGGAATATCTGCTGGGCAAGGAATTCACGATTGCGGATCTCAATGTTGCGTCGGTGATGAGTATCACGCAGTACCTGCAACTGGATCTTTCGGCGATTCCAACGGCGCAAAAGTGGTTGCAGAAGTGCGTGGAGCGTCCAGCGAATCAGCGAGTGCGCGCGATGAAATAGCGTGGAGAGGCCCCCCGGCGCAGGGTTAATTTTCGCCAGCCGTATTGACTTTGGGGGCCTTGGCTGTAGCTTTCATGTCTGTAGAATCGTCGGTGGCATTTCTGCTCAGCCAAAGGGTCATATTGAGAGTAGCTAGCGATTTTTCGCGAATCCCGAGAAAATTTGGCGCTATGGTCAAGGTGATCTGATGCCTGCATGTGGGCATTGCGGCAAAGATAGCCCCGAAGGCACGGTATTCTGTGGATACTGTGCGGCTCCGCTGATGAGTCCATCGGGCTGGCCGAAACCGGCTGGCAGGCCGATTGTCGCGCCTCAGATACGCGGAGGATCTCCTACTCCTGCGCCGCCGGCCAAACCGCCCAAGCCGGAAATTCGCATGCCCGTTCAGGCTACGCCGCCAAGCGGAGCGGGCAGAGGCAAGGGCCGATTCGAGCTGCTTCCGTGGAGCGAACTTTCCGCGGGTCAGCGAGCGGGCCGAGTAGGAGCGGGTGCGATCGCATTGTTCGTAATACTTTTCCTGGTTCGCGGGATGCTGCACAGCATGATTGGGTCGAACGCGAGCGGCCCTGCGCCCACCGCGTACGGCGCGAACCTTCCTATTGCCGAAGGCGATCGTAAAGAGGGGATCGAATCGTTGTGCAAGGTATTTCAAATCTACGGGCTGCCGAACAACGACAGCGGCGCGACCGAAGCGGTACACAACGCCGTGGGAATATTCAAACTCGCGGACAATCAGTCGCCCGAGCGCAGCAGGTATATTCTGATTTCGCTCCTAGGAGAGTTCCGCGGCGGCAAATTGAGCGAGGCTGACTGCGCGCAAGCGGGAGCGCCACTTGCAAAGGTTGCTTCCCCCGGTGCGGGATCCACCCCCAGCTTCGATGAAGCAAAACACGCATTCGTCTATTAGCTGAGACCCCGGATGGGACTTACTTACAGAGCACACTCATGTCGTGTAAAAGTTCAGCGGCGGCGAAGGTGATCTGATGCCTGCGTGTGGACATTGCGGCAAAGATAATCCGGAAGACACGGCATTCTGCGGATACTGTGCGGCTCCGCTGATGAGTCCATCCGGCGAGCAGAAGCCGGCTGGCAGGCCGATTGTCGCGCCTCAAATCCGCGGAGGCTCCCCTCCGCCGGCATCGCCGCCCAAGCCGCCCAAGCCGGAAATTCGCACGCCCACGTTGCAGGCTCCGCCGCCAGGTGGCGCCGGCAGAGGCAAGGGCGGATTCGAATTGCTTCCGTGGAGCGAACTTTCCTTCGGTCAGCGGGCGGGACGAGTGGTCGCTGGCGCGATCGTCGTGTTCCTGATTCTTTTCTTTGTGCGTGGAATGTTACACGGGCTGATTGCATCGAGCACGAGCGGACCGGCGCCCGCTGCGGAAGGATCGAACCCTCCGATTACGGAAGGCGATCGCAAGGACGGAATCGAGTCGTTGTGCAAGGTATTTCAGATCTATGGGTTGCCCAAAAACGACAGCGGTGCGACCGAAGCGGTACACAACGCGGTAGAACTGTTCAAGCTCGCCGGCAACCAGTCGCCCCAGCGCAGCACCTATATCCTGACTTCGATCGTTGCAGAGTTCCGCGGCGGTAAACTGGGTCAGGCCGACTGCGCGCAAGCGGGAGCGCCCATCCCCACCAACTCGGAAGAGAGCCCGGACAACTCGAATCCCGATGTCCAGAGAGAAAACGGCCAGCAGTAGTTATCGCGGGGCAGAACCGCGCCGGGCGGTCGTCCAGTAGTAAATCGGGATGCCGCTCAAGGCGATCAACAATCCCGCCCAACTGGCAAGTGGCTTCAGGATCAGCAAATCGACCATAAGCGCGGAGGCCGCGACGACATAAAGCGCGGGAACGATTGGGTAGCCCCATGCTCGGTACGGACGCGGCGCGTCGGGAAGGCGGCGACGCAGCACGAAGACCGCCGAGACCGTCAGCACGTAAAACATCAGCTGCGCAAAGATCACGTAGTCGAGCAGATCAGAATAAGTCCCCGACAAGGTCAGGGCCGCAGCCCAGATTCCCTGCATCACGAGTGCGACTGCGGGCACCCTCGCGCGATTGAGACGTCCGGCCGCGGCGAAGAAGACCCGGTCCTGCGACATCGCGTAGATGACGCGAGCGCCCGTCAGTATCAGTCCGTTGGCGCATCCGAAGGTGGAGATCATCACCAGGATTGCGGTTATCTTCGCGCCCGCGCCGCCCCATACTACCTCCATCGCGGCGGCTGCGACGCGATCGCTCGATGCGTGCGCGATTCCCCGTCCCACTACCGTCGCGGCGTCGGCGGCACCCGAGGCCGGCAGCTCGCAGAGGTAGGCGAGGTTGCTGAGGATATAGAGCGCGATCACCAGGCCGGTCCCGAACGCGAGCGCCAGTGGAAGATCGCGCTTGGGATTGCGCACCTCGGTGGCAACGAAGGTGGCGCTCGCCCACGCGTCGGCTGAGAACAATGCGCCGACCATCGCGGCGCCGAAAATCCCGGCTCCGGCGATCGACATCGAAGGGCTGCCGAAGAAGGCGGTCGAGCTGCCGAAGTTCGCGTGAATCGCGGTGGGATTCGGCGCGAGGATGCATCCGACGGCGACGATCAAACATAGCGAGAGAATTTTCGCGGTGGTGAAGGAGTTCTGCAGCCATTTGCCCATGTCGAGGCCGCGCAGATTGGCCGCGGTGAGAATTGCGATAACTGCAATCGCGCCGGCGCGCTCGCCTGACAATCCAGCGCCGCCGACACCGAACCACAGGCTCGAGCCAAGCACCGGCCACATCACTCCGGCGAATCGCGCGAACGCAACTGCGACCGCCGCGATGGTGCCGGTCTGGATGACGAGCAGGAGCGTCCAGCCGAACATGAACGCCCACATCCCGCTGTAAGCCTCGCGCAGATAGACGTACTGGCCGCCCGCGGCGGGCATCATCGCGGCGAGCTCGCCGTACGCGAGTGCGCCCGCAATCGTCATCACGCCGGCGATCAGCCAGATCATCAGCAGGGCGAAAGGGGTGCCGACCTGGCGCGTGATATCGGCGGAGACGATGAAGATGCCCGAGCCGATCATCGAGCCGGCGACCAGAGTCACCGAGTCGAAGAGAGAGAGGCCTCGTTTCAGCTGTTCGGAGGAAGGTCCAACTTGAGGAGCGGTCGCCATCGCGACGAGCATCGTAGCAGTAGTGGCGGGCGCCTGCATCTAAGCGACGGGAGAATCATCCACATTGATCTAATCGGCCAACCGGACTTAGCTGGAAATCCCAGCAAATGCTTGCAAGCGGAGGCCCGCGATGCCGACAAAGAAAAAACCGATGACAAGAAGGAAGGCTGCCAAGAAAAATCCCGCGCCCAGGCAACTCGCGCAGTTACGCAAGACCGTAAAGGAACTGCGCGTCAAGCTCGAGCGCGAGACGAAGGCGCGAAAGATCGAGGTGCGGGTGAAGAGCGAAGCGCAGAAAGCGCGCGCGCAACTGGCGTCGCAGATCGCGGCATTGCGCGAGCAGGGGCGCCGCCTCGCCAGCAATCTGAAGACGGCGCTGGGTGACGCCAGCAAGCGCGACGCGGCGCGTCAGCAGGCGATCTCGAAAATTGCGGAGCTCAAGGCTGAGTATGCCAGGAAGTCAGCGGGTATGAGGTCGGAATTATCGCGCGCCACGGCGGCGCTGTCGCGCAAATCCGAGGAGCTGAGGAAGCTCGCGGGAGAAGCGGCGCATCGCGCAGTCGAGATAATTCGCAGCGAAGAGCCTCACGCGGCACCGGAGGTGCAAGGCACCAGCGGTTCAGAGCCCGTCGGCGCGATGGACGACGAAAAGGACCCTGACGAAGAGCAGTAGCTGGAGGATGAGGATTGAAACGGGCCGGACGACGCCTGGCTCACTTTCATCCGCGTAAAACGGATTCGGTGGATTCTCTCCAGCGCCGTTCAGCGAGTCTCCCGCGCGCCGTCGGCTCTTGCGGCGCGCGGGAACCCGCTCAGGAAACGAAGTTAATTACGGCGCAGCCGGGCTGGCCGCAGGACTTGCGGCGTCGCTCGCCACGGCACTGGACGCCGCGGCGCCGGCATCGCTGGCCATGGCCGCAGGCGCGGCTGCGGACGCGGCGGCGTCGGGCGCGGGGGCCGTCTCTTCGGACTTGCTGCAGGCCGTCGCGAAAAACATCGTAACTAATGCTAGAAGCAGGACCTTGCGCATCGCTTTCTCCTTGGTTGGTGGGTGCTCAGTTGAGCGCGCAAATCTAGAAACGGGGCAAAGAATACGATAGGTGCGGAACAACTTCAAGCATGAGTTTCGCCCCTCACTCAGCACTATTTCAGCATGGAACGGCGTCGGTCGGCAAGAAAATTTTTGACTATTCCGTGCGCATCTGTATGATTCGATCAATATTTACCGTCTTAGGGGCGGATGTGGTGGAGGTGGCAGGGTGGAAGAGCGGCGTCCTATTTTCGCGGGCATCGGGCTCGCAAATCGTCACAATTCTCTAATCGTCGAACACGAGATCGACATGGTGCGAAGCTCGGAGCGTCCGGTGGCGGGCGTGCCGACACTCACGCGAATTCGCAACTGGCTGATGCCGTCGGGGCGGCTGGTAGCTCCGCCGATGCGATCGGTGGCGCGGGAACTCGAAGAAGCCTTTCCGAGCCGCGACCTCTAGCGGCGAATCGCGCGCGTACTGATCGCGAAGAGGGAGATTACGATGAGCGCGATCTCGCGAATCTCGACTAACGCGCCGTGGGAGCCGATCGTCGGCTATTCGCGGCTGGTGCGGGCTGGCGACATTGTCGCGGTCTCGGGCACGACGGCCACTGACGAGCGCGGGATGATCGTCGGCGCGGGACAGATGTACGTGCAGGCGCGCCAGGCGCTGGTCAATATTCGCGCGGCGCTCGAGCGCGCGGGCCTCACGATGCATCAGGTGATTCGCACGCGGATGTTCGTTACCGACATGAGCCGTTTCCGGGAAGCAGCTCGCGCGCACAAGGAATTCTTTGCCGATTCGCCTCCCGCATCGACGGTGGTCGAAGTTCGGCGGCTCGCGAATCCCGACATGATGATCGAGATCGAAGCCGACGCGTACGCGGGCGCCGCGAATAGTCCGGCGTCGATCGCGAAGCCTAAGGCGGCTATCAAACCAAAGGCGGCGGCGAAAACGCAGAAGAAATCCGCAAAGAAGCCGGCGTCGAAGAAGCCTACGCGCCGCAAGTAGCGGCAATAGCCAGTTACGGGTCGAAGGCTGCGGTGTGGAGTCCTTCGGCACCGCCGGCGGAATGGAAGGCGTTCGCGGCGGATGCCATGTAAGGCTCGGGATAAACTCCAATCAGGATCGTAGCCAAAGCGGCAAGTCCGATTGCAGCGACCAGCGCGGGGCGAGTACTCAGTCGCTTCACTTCGAGGCCGCCCTCCTGCATATACATCGCGACTAATACATAAAAGTAGTAATAGGCAGAGACTACACTATTGAGTACTGCGATTATTACCAGTGCGGAATATCCTTGCTGCAACGCTTCGCTGAAAATATAGAACTTGCCGACGAAGCCGGCGGTGGGCGGAACCCCGGACAGCGAGAGCATAAAGATCGCCATCGCGCCTGCGAGCAACGGCTGTCGCGCGGCGAGGCCGCGGAAGTCGCTAATCTGATTACCCACTTCGTTGCGCCGTTCGAGCGCAATGACTACTGCGAATGCGCCGAGATTGGTGAATGCGTATCCGAGCAGGTAGTACAGAATCGCCGGTCCCGATCGCACGCCGGCCGCCATGCCGAGCAGCAAATAACCGGCGTGCGCGATCGCGGAGTACGCAAGCATCCGCTTGATATTGGTCTGGACGACGGCGATTACATTTCCCGCGGTCATGGTCAGCGCCGCGATTACCCACAACACCGCCTGCCAGTGCGCGCCCACGGTTGAAAAATCAACCAGGAAAACGCGGACAAAAGCGGCGAACGCCGCCAGCTTCACGCCCACCGCCATGAACGCGGTGACCGGCGTCGGCGCGCCTTCGTAAACGTCGGGCGTCCACATGTGAAATGGCACCGCGGCAACCTTGAAGCCAAACCCGATCACCATCATGCCGATGCCCAGGAGCAGCAGCGGGTTCGAACTGAGCGCGCCGGAAGCGAGCGCGTCGTGGATCGGGCCGAGCTTGATCGAGCCGGTTGCGCCATAGACCAAAGCGATTCCATAGAGCAGGAAGCCGGTCGAGAACGCGCCGAGCAGAAAATATTTGATCGCGGCCTCATTCGACTTCGGGTTGCGACGCATCATTCCCGCCAGCACGTAAACGGGAATCGACATCGTCTCGAGGCCGAGGAAGATGACGATAAGATCGCCGGCCGCCGCCATCAGCATCATGCCGAGCGCGGAGAACAATAGCAGCGAATAGTATTCGGCGCCCGGGATGTGGTTCTCGGCGGCGTAATCGAGCGACATCATCACGGTGAACATCGCGGCGATCAAAATCGCGAGCTCGAAAAATGCGGAGAAGCTATCGATCGAAATCGCGCCGTCGAAAGCAATGCCGTTCTGGCCGAAGATTCCGAGGGTGAATATGAATGCGACGCCGAGCGCGGCGAGGGTCACCAGGCCGAGCCCCTCGCTTTCACTGTCCTCGACGTGCACGCCGACCAGAAGCACCACGATCGCAGCGAGGGCCACGATGACCATCGGCAGGACGGGCAGCCAGACGAAGTTGATCGCAGCGAGATTGAACTGAGTCATCGGACGGCCGCCGCTATCACCGGTTCGTGAGTGAGTATTGGCCGAGTAGCTATTCGATTCGGATGCCGTTCACGCTCGATTTGCGCCTGCGCGAAATTCGCCCGCGAGAGCATCGCAGTCACCGACGGTTCCATCCGGCTGATGAGCGGGCGCGGGAAAAGTCCCATGAAAAACATCAGCGCAATCACCGGCACCATCACGGCAATCTCGCGGCCGGTAAGATCGCTGATGGTTTCGTTCACCGCCTTGACGATCGGCCCGAACCACACGCGCTCGTAGGTCCAGAGCATGTAGAGCGCTTCCAGTATGACGCCGACGACTGCGATAACTACCGCCAGCCTGAGTCGAATGAAGGCGCCGAGCATAATCAGGAACTCGCCGACGAAGCCGTTTAGGCCGGGCAGACCGATCGACGAGAGCATAACGACCATAAATATTGCGGCGAAAACGGGGACGCGCTTCCACAGGCCGCCGAATTCGGAAATCTCGCGCGTGTGACGCCTCATGTAGAGCATCCCGACCAGCAAAAATAGTCCGCCGGTGGAAACGCCGTGATTGAGCATCTGGTAAATCGCGCCGTCGATGCCTTCGGGGTTGAGCGCGAAAATTCCGAGCATCACGAAACCCAAGTGGCTAACCGACGAATAGGCAATCAGGCGTTTGAGGTCGGGCTGCATCATCGCGACCAACGCGCCGTAGATGATTCCGATCACCGCGAGCGCCATGAACAGCGGGATGGCCTCGACGGCGACGGTTGGAAACAACGGAATCGCGAAACGCAGAAATCCGTAGGTGCCCATCTTGAGCATCACGCCCGCGAGGATCACGGAGCCGGCGGTCGGCGCATTGGTGTGAGCGTCGGGCAGCCAGGTATGCACCGGCCACATCGGGACTTTGATCGCGAACGCGAGCGCGAACGCAGCGAACAGCCAGCGTGCCTGGGTGGTGGTGAGCGGCACCTGGTAGAGCAGCGGCAAATCGAAGCTGGTGCGGTTGAAATGCACGTGCGCCTGGTACACGAGATACAGGATTGCGACCAGCATCAGCAGCGAGCCGACCATCGTGAACAACACGAACTTGATAGCCGCGTAAATCCTGCGGCCGTGGCCCCAGATGCCGATCAGGAAGTACATCGGGATCAGCATGATTTCCCAGAACATGTAGAACAGGAACAAATCGATGGAGAGCAGGGTGCCGAGCAAGCCGGTCTCGAGCACCAGCATGAAAAAACAGAACTCGCGCGGACGCTCTTCGATATCGCCGCCGCCGGAGTAGAGGATCGACAGAGTAATCAGGATAGTAGTCAGTAGAACCAGGAACAGACTAATGCCGTCGATACCAATATGGTACGAAATGCCAAAACTGGGTATCCAGTCGTATTGCTCGGCGAACTGGTAGTCGGCCATCTGCGGACTGAATTCATAGAGAACGTAGAAACTGAGCGCGAGCGGGAGCAGCGAGAAGATGAACGCGGAGTTCCAAATCGCGCGCTCTTCGTTCTGCATAAGAATGAAGAGCGCGCCGACCAGCGGCAGGAAAATCAAAGCCGTGAGCACACCGCCGTTCATCGGCCCATCACCAGGAACATGTAGTAGGCGACGATCCCCAACGCGCCGAGCAGGTAAACGAATGCGTAGTGCTGGACGTTGCCGGTCTCGGCGCGACGCGCGACCTGCCCTCCGGTCTCAACGGCCAGCCCGGTACCCTCGGCGGCGCCGTCGATCATGTAGGTGTCGATCGCGCGGTTGAGGACATTTTGCGAGATCCAGAACAGCGGCCGCGTGACGATGAGATTATACACTTCGTCGATGTAGTACTTATTGAGTAGCAAGTCGTAGGCAGGCTTGAGCCGCCACGCGAGCAGGAACGGAATCCCCGGCAAGCGAATGTACAAGATGTACGCAAACAGAATTCCGATGATGGGAGCTGCGAGCGGCAGGGACCGGGAAATCGCACCTTCCTCGAGGATCGGTTTGAAGGTGCCGACGACGGGCGCGAGGAATCGCACGAACGCATTTCCCCACAGGATTCCGTCGGGAAGATTGACCCACCCGCCAACCGTCGCGAGAATAGCCAGTACGATTAACGGAATAGTCATTACAGCGGGCGATTCGTGGATGTGATGTTCCTTGTCAGGTTCGACGCGCGAGTCGCCGAAGAACGTCATGAACATCAGCCGGAACATGTAGAACGACGTGAGCCCCGCGGTAATCACACCGAGAAACCAGAGCCACCAATGCCCGGATTCGTACGCGGCTTCGAGGATTAGGTCCTTGGAAAAATAACCGGAGAAAGGAGGCAGGGCCGAGATCGCGAGCGTCGCGATGAACATCGTCCAGAACGTGATCGGGATCTTGCGGCGCAATCCGCCCATCTTGTTCATGTCCTGCTCGCCGCCGAGCGCGTGAATCACTGAGCCGGCGCACAGGAACAGCAAGCCTTTGAAGAACGCATGCGTCATGACGTGGAAGATTCCCGACGTATACGCGCCCGAGCCGACGCCGAGAAACATGTAGCCGAGCTGGCTGATGGTCGAGTAGGCGAGCACTTTCTTGATGTCTGGCTGGACGATCGCGATAGTAGCCGCGAACAGCGCGGTCAACGTGCCAACCGTCGCAACCAGATCGAGGGTGCTGGGCGCGAGCGTGAAAAGAAAACCGAGCCGCGCGACCATGTACACGCCGGCGGTGACCATCGTCGCCGCGTGGATCAGCGCGCTGACAGGAGTCGGGCCGACCATCGCATCGGGCAGCCATACGTAGAGCGGAATCTGCGCCGACTTGCCGGTCGCGCCAATGAAGAGAAGGAAGCATGCTGCGGTCGTGGCCGCTCCGCCGAGCAGCGCGGCATTGTTGTGAAGCTCGACGAAGTTGAGCGTCCAGACGCCGTGCGCGCCGAGCGTCCCGACGATCGTGAACATGCCGAGCAGAAAGCCCGCGTCACCAATTCGGTTGACGACGAATGCCTTGCGGCCGTTATAGGCGAACTGAGGATTAGTGTACCAAAATGCGATTAGCAAGTAGGAACATAGTCCGACGCCTTCCCACCCTACGAACATCATTAGTAAGTTGTCCGCAAGAATGAGTATCAACATCGATAGTGCGAACAGGTTCATGTAGGTAAAGTAGCGCGCGAAATCCTCGTCGTGCGCCATGTACCCGACTGAGTAAAGATGGATTAGTGCGCCGACCCCAGTGACTATCATCAGCATCACGCCGGATAGTGCGTCGACGCGCAGGCCCAGGTCGGCGTGAAAGCGGCCAGCCTCGATCCATCCCCATAAATGCATGGCGAGCGCGCCGCCTGGGGGCATCGCGAGCAGCTTCACAAATGCCCACGTCGCAACGCCGAATGCGGCGAACATCACGCCCGGACCGACGAGGTTGACTGCGGTGCGTCCCCATCTGGCGCCGAGGAAGAGGTTGAACACGACGCCGAGCGCGGGGAACAGCAGGATTAGCGAGAGTGCTGGAAACTCAACTGTCATAGGCTATCTTTCACCAGTCACCAGTCACCATCTCAGAAGCGTCAAATCGTCGGCATGGACGGTCCCGCGATTGCGGAAAACCGAGATGATGATTCCCAGACCAATCGCCGACTCCGCCGCCGCGACAGTCATGACAAAGAAGACGATCACCTGACCGTCCATCGAGCCGAGCCGGCTGCCGAGCGCGATGAAAGTGAGATTTACCGCATTGAGCATCAGCTCGATCGACATGAACATCACGATGATGTTGCGCCGAATGATCACGCCAGCAACGCCGATGGCGAAGATGATAGCGCTCAGCGACATCATGTAGTTCAGCGGAATCATGATGCGAGCTTCTCCAGGGCGCGCTCGCGATCCTCGGCCGTGACCGGCAGCCGCCGCGCGAGCGCGATCGAGCCGACCACCGCGGCCAGCAGCAGCACCGAGGTCACCTCGAAAGCGACAAGGTAATCGGTGAACAGCTTGCCCGCGAGACTCGCGAGCGAACCGTAGCCCGCGGGCTCGTGCGTGAACTTCACCTGCATGCGGACGGGCGTGAGGATGAAAAACAACTCGGTCACGAGCAACGCAGCCGCGAGCGAGCCGAAAGCCTTTAGCGCGAGATGGCCGGTCGGTCCGGTTTCGACTTGAAGATTCAAGAGCCAAATCACGAACAGAAACAGAACCATGATCGCGCCGGCGTAAACGATGATTTGCAGGAAGCCGACGACAACGGCGTCCTCGCCGATGAACAGAATCGCGATGATCAAGAGCGTCGAGATCAGCGCCAGCAGCGAGTGAATCGGATTGCGCTGGACGATCACGCCGAGCGCCGAGACGATCGCCAACGCGCCGAGAAAGATGTAGAGGAACGGCGGCATCAGTGGACTCTCCCGGTTGCGAGCACGACGAAGAATGCGGTCAGCAGCACGTTGAGCAGGCCGAGCGGCACCAGCCCCTTCCATCCCAGGTGCATCAACTGATCGTAGCGGAAGCGCGGCAGGGTCCATCGCACCATGCCGAGGAAGATGCACAGCGCGACGACCTTCACCAGGAATGCGACGACGCCGAGAATCGAGACGGCGAGTGCGGGAACCGCGAGGAATGCGCCGCCCGGCAGATGAAATCCGTCGCGCATGAGCCATGGAATTTGCCATCCGCCGAGGAAAAACGTCGTGAGTAGCATCGCGACGAGTGCTTGCTCGGCGAAATCGGTGAGCATGAAGACCGCCTGCTTGCCGCCGGAGTACTCGGTGAAATAGCCCTGGATCAATTCGGAGTCAGCCTCTGGCAGGTCGAAGGGGATGCGCTTGGATTCCGCGGCGCCCGCCACCAGCAGGAGAATGAAGGCGAGCGGCTGCATGAAAATTCCCCATCGCGGCAGAAATCCGAACCATACGCCGCCTTGCCCGCGCACGATTTCCTGCAAGTTCAGCGTGCCGAAGGTCATGATGACCGACACGATCGCGAGGCCCATCGCGAGCTCGTACGAGATCATCTGCGCGGTCGCGCGAATCCCGCCGAGCAGGGCCCATCGATTGTTCGACGACCATCCTGCGAGCGCGACGCCGTACACGCCGAGTCCGATCGTCGCGAGCAGATAGAGTGCGCCGGAGTTGAGGTTGGCGGCCTCGAGCCCGATGCGATGACCGCCGATCGAAATCGTGTCGCCGAAAGGGATCACAACGAAGGTGATCATCACCGGGAACAGCGCGAGGAACGGCGCGAGCGTGTGCAAAAATTTGTCGGCGCCGTCCGGCACGAAATCTTCCTTGGTGAACATTTTTACCGGGTCGGCGATGGTGGTGTTGATGATGCCGAGGTTGGGCATCCCCATGCGCTTGCCGAGGCCGGTGATGGTGACGCGATTCGAGCCGATGCGATCCTGGATGAGCGCGCTGCCTTTGCGCTCGAAGTAGAGCAGGAACAGCGACAGGTTCAATCCGAGCACGATCATCAGGATCGCTTTGATCGCGCCGGCGATTAATTCAATTGTCACGTGCGGCAAGCTCGTCGATAAGTTTGAGGGTGCTTTCTTCGGTGAGATTTTCGACGAAGGCATCCTGATTGAGCTGGAGCATCGGCGCGGTCCCGCACGATGCGAGGCATTCGACCGAGCCGAGAGTGAACTTACCGTCGGGCGTGGTCTCGCCCATCTCGATTTTCAATTTGCGCCGGATGCAGTCCACGATTTTGTCGGCACCACGCAGCCGACACGAAAGATTTGTGCAAACGTCGAGCAGGTAGCGGCCGACCGGCTTGCGATGGAACATCGTGTAGAACGAGACCACCGCGCGCACGTGTGCGGGCGGCAATTCCATCAGGCGCGCGACGTAATCCTGGGTCGCGTCGCTCAGCCATCCGAATTCGCGCTGCGCGATCCACAGGGTCGGGAGCAGCGCGGCCTGGCGCGTCGGATAGCGGCCGAGCAGTTGGCGGTACTCGTCGAGCGCTGCGTCGGAAAACCTGGGTTGATCGTTCTCGGGCATGGCAGAAGTATTACAGGGCCTTCAACGTCAGAGTTCTGGAGTTCGGGAATTCTAATGATTGGTAGCGAAAATTTCGTCAATCCGCCAGAGGCACGAGAGTCATATAGCGGTTCGCGAACTTGCGAGGCCGGCTAGAAGGGGTTATCTATCGTCCGCGAGTTCGAGGCAAGAGGGCTTGAGCGGTTCGGATCGAAAAGCGGCGCTGGTTGATTCGAGCTATATGCATCTCGAAAATACTTACGCGATGCGAATTATTGCGGGACACGCTCACGGCAGACGGCTCAAGGCGCCGCGCGGTTTGCATACGCGGCCGACGTCGGCGCGGGCGCGCGAGTCGATATTTTCGCGGCTCGCGGTGCGGATGGATCTCGAGGGGGTGCGGGTGCTCGACATTTTCGCCGGCAGCGGTTCGCTTGGAATCGAGTCGCTTTCGCGCGGTGCCGCGCACGTGACGTTTGTGGATTCGTCACGCGAAGCGGCGACGGCGATTCGCGCCAATCTTGCACAGCTCGAACTCTCCGATCGGGCGAGACTGGTCGTGTCCGATGTGCATCGCGCGCTGGGCGAACTCAGACGCTCGCGCGATTCTTTCGGTCTGGTTTTCGTTGACGCGCCGTTCAAGAACGACATTAGTGCTGACGTTCTTGCGGAGCTTGGTGAATTCAATCTCGTCGCACCCGGCGGATGGGTGGTAGTCGAACAATCGAAGCGCGCACCCGCGGCGCCGCCCGCTCCTGAAGCCCACGAGCGCGTGTTGGTTGCAACCCTCGGCGATCATCGGATCGCCTTTTACCGGCGACCGAATTCGGCGCCGAGTGCAGATTGACGGTTTCAATAGAATGACAAAAGGCAAAGAGCGCACCCCTTTGATCGCGGTTTACCCGGGCAGCTTCGACCCGATTCATAACGGGCACGTCGACGTAATCCGGCGCAGCGTGGCGATTTTCGACGAGGTGATCGTCGCGGTCACGTACAATCCGCACAAGGATGCGGCGCTGTTTTCGGGCGACGAGCGCGTCGAGATAATTCGCGAGGTGATCCGCGACCTCGAGCCGCGCGCGCGGGTGGACAAGTTCAGCGGGCTGTCGGTCGATTACGCGGAACGAATCGGTGCCAAGGTTTTGATCCGATCGCTGCGAGCAGTGACGGATTTTGATTACGAACTGCAGATGGCGCAGATGAACAAAACGATGAGCCCGAATGTCGAGACGGTTTTTATGTTCTCGAATCCGCGGCTGTTCTTCAGCTCGTCGCACCTGATCAAGGAAGTCGCGGGGTACGGGAAGCGTCTGCCGGAACTGGTGCCGGAACTGGTGGCCGA
The DNA here is from genome assembly GCA_963794325.1 of uncultured delta proteobacterium. Lineage (GTDB taxonomy): Bacteria > Desulfobacterota > Binatia > Binatales > Binataceae > Binatus. Next base: position 1,929,997 of record CAWCDG010000004.1, read on the forward strand.
GCGGCTGCGCGCAAAGCTGAAAGTCGGTTAGGCGATTAGGACCGCGTCTCGCTCCGATATTTTTCCGATTCCCCTTCTCCTTGGGGAACGGGTCATGGGTTAGGTTGGCTCATCCATCGACGCTGTACTCTTACCTCCGCCGCACCCTGCGCCGGACGCCATGGCCCGGGGTCGGGATCTGACTGCCGACGATCGCATTGGTGATGTCGAAGCATTGAGTATTGCCATCGGTATTGCCGAGTATCAGCGAAAAAGGTCCATCGCCCAAGGGCGTGGAATCGATGCCTGCGATCTCCAGGTTGAGAGTCCACTCACCGCACGCCGGCGGCGCTGGCTTCGGCAGCTCGACCATCCGGGCAGATAAGGTGCCCGGCGGAAACGAACTGAACAGAGTTCCGTAGCTCTCACCGTTGATGGTGTGCATTACCCAGGGATGCAGAAAGTATTCCAAAGAAGCATGGTCATGGACCGCACAGGTTCCTGATTCAAAAACCACCATGAAGCCGTTGAATGCATCGGTGCCCGCGTCGCAGGTCGGGAAACCATTTTCCGTGAAGGTCAGCGCCGTGGTGATCTGATCCGCATACGGCTTGGACGAGCGGGCTATCTGCACCCGTTCATCGTTCAGCCCGAAGGCGGGCGGCGTCGGCGTCGCGGTCGGCGTCGCTGTGGCAGTTGCGGTTGCGGTCGCTGTGGCGGTTGCCGTCGGAGTCGCAGTCGCCGTGGCAGTAGCGGTGGCCGTGGCGGTAGCGGTGGCCGTGGCAGTTGCAGTGGCGGTCGCAGTCGCCGTTGCAGTCGGCGTGGGTCCCTGCAACTCGAACGCACCTATGTCGCAGTTCCCGCCGGCGCCATCTTCGGGATCGGGCCGAGGCTCGCCGCGCTGGTCGCAGGTCAGCTGGAGGGACGACGAAGTTGTGCACGGGTTCAACGTTCCCGAAGGATAGGTGCACGCAGCGAACGGGATATAGTCGATAGCCGGGCTGAGGATCGGGGAAGTTTCGAGCGCGATAGTCTCGGTCGGCCCGCCGTTCATATGAAGTCCCGTGGGATCGAGACCGACGGCGCTGGTCGGTGTTACGACCATGTTGCCGTTGGTGCCGTTGGTGAAGCAGGTGCCGTCATCGGCGAGGTTGTAACCGCCGTCGGTGATGACTGTGCCGTTTGAGGCGCCGCAATTGCCGCCGGTGCTGCCCGCCAAAATGGTGCTCTTGAGACTATTGGGGCCAGGGCCACCCTCAATGTATATGGCGCCGCCGCTACTGCCGGCGCCGGGGGTGGCGTGGTTGCCCGAAAAAGTACTGCTGCCAACAATCACCGAGTCATCATACGAATAGATGGCACCGCCTCTGCCGACGCCGTCCGTACCGCCGCCGGTGGCCTGGTTGTCAGAAAACGTGCTGTTGGTGATGGTCATCGGCGAGCCGTCATAGATGGCGCCGCCTTGGCCTGCTCCGCCGCCGTTGGGGCCGGCGCCGCCGGTGGCCTGGTTACCCGAAAACGTGCTGTTGGTGACGGTCAACGGGAAGCCGCCCCAGATGGCGCCGCCCTGGGCGAAGCCGCCGAACATGCTGCCGGCGCCGCCGGTGGCCTGGTTGTCAGAAAACGTGCAGTTGGTGACGCTTAGCTTGCCGAAGCTAGTAATGGCGCCGCCCATTACGGAGCCGCCGAAGGTGCCGACGCTGGCGCCGGTCATGCTTCCGTGGGCCAAGGTCAGGTTTTGCAGGTTGAGCACGGCGCTGAAGTTCACATCGAAAATTTGAAACGAGCTGGCGCCATCCACCGTTATGGCGTGTCCACTGCCATCGATCGTCAGACTCTCTGGTGATGTGTTCGCGATCACAGGCAGCAAGCTGCCCAGCGTGATCGTACCGCTGACGCTGAATACGATCGAGTCGGTGCCGGTCCCGCCTGTGCAGTTGGTCGAGCCCGACTGGTTTTTCCCGTTGGCGTTTGTGATCGCGTCGCGCAGATCGCAGGTACCGCCAACCCCCGGATCGCCAACTGTGTTGACCGTGATCGTCGCCGCCCGCAACACCCGCGGCATCGCGATCAACAAAGAGAACAACACAACTCCGCCAAGCGCCAAGCGCCACTTCCGATCCGCCATCGATCCCTCCCCAGCGGCGCTTTCGGCCGCGTCGGCAAGTCCTGACCGGCAGGCTGTCTCAGGAAAGCCGCGCTAACTGTCCCATCGCGTCAATGTACTGTCAATAAAACGAGTGACGAAGCAACCAAACGCGCCAGAACGAAATGCCATCGACAGCCGGCGAGCAATCATTTGTGCCGCCGCCCCGCGCGGACAACGATTGTCATCAGCTTTAGGACAAAGTTTCCCTTGCCTCACGCCATCTAGCGTGGCTATCTCCTAGACCAATGTTGAAGCTCAATCGCAGAATCGCCGCAATCAAACCGTCCGCTACGTTGGCTGCCGATGCGCGCGCCACTGAGATGAAGCTCGCGGGAATCGACGTGATCTCGCTGGCTGCCGGCGAGCCCGACTTTGACACTCCCGAGCACATCAAGAAGGCGGCGGACAAAGCGCTCGCCGCGGGGCAAACGAAATACACGGCCGTCGGCGGGACCGCGGCGCTTAAGAATGCGATCAAGCTGAAGCTCAAGCGCGACAATAACCTCGACTACGAACCGGCCGAGATAATCGCGTCGGCAGGATGCAAGCAGGCCGAGGCCAACGTGATCAACGCGCTGTTCGACGAAGGCGACGAGGTGATCATCCCGACGCCGGCATGGGTGAGTTTTGCCGCGATGGTATCGCTGTCGGGCGCCGAGGCGAAGTTCGTGCCGTGCTCCGAAGCGTCGGGCTTTATGCTCGAGCCCGAGGCATTGCGCCGCGCGATCACGCCGCGCACCCGCGGCATCATGCTCAACTCGCCCTCGAATCCGACCGGCGCCGTGTACGGCCCCGAACAGCTCACCGCGATCGCGCGCGTGCTGGTCGATACCGACCTCTGGGTGATGTCCGACGACGTTTACGAGCACATCGCGTACGGTGAGTTCGCGCCGCACTTGTTCCATATCGAGCCGCGGCTCAAGTCCCATGGCATCGTGTTCAATTCGTTGTCGAAAACTTACGCGATGACCGGATGGCGGATCGGATTTGCGGCCGGGCCGAAAGAAGCGATCGCAGCGGCCGGCCGCTTGCAGAGCCAGAACAGCGGCAACCCCAATTCGATCACGCAAGCCGCGGCAATCGAGGCGCTGACCGGACCGCAGGACGCACTCAAGCCGATGCTCGAGGCGTTTCGCGAGCGCAACGCGCTGGTGGTCGAGCGTGTGCGCCGCATCCCGGGCTTCAAGCTACCGAACGTGCCGCAGGGCGCGTTTTATGCGTTTCCAAATGTGTCGGAATTGATCGGCAGCCATTCTGGCGACAAGAAAATCACCGACGGCGACACGCTCGCGGCGTTTCTGCTCGACGAGGCGCACGTCTCGCTGGTCGGCGGCAACGACTTCGGCGCGCCGAATCACGTCAGGCTGTCGTACGCCACTTCGAAGAAGAATCTGAATGAGGCATTCGATCGCATCGAGCGCGCTGTCGCGAAGCTCAAGCGTTAGCGCTTCCGCCACGGAGCGGGAAATTCTCCAGTCTCGAGCCAGTGCACGTAGTCGGTGAGAAGCTCCGCGTGATCGAAGGCGAGCGGAGCCGGCGGGTTGCGCGGATCGCAGAGCGCGGCGCTCTTGGCGTCGTCGGCGCCGCGCGGCGTCCCCGATGCGCGCGCGACATACACCACGGTGATCGTCTGCCCGCGCGGATCGCGATCGGGCCGCGAGTACACGCCCAGCAGGGCGCGGAGCTGAACCTCGAGCGAAATCTCCTCGCGCGCCTCGCGCACCGCCGCAGCTTCGACGGTCTCGCCGAAATCGACGAAGCCGCCGGGAATGGCCCATCCCAGCGGAAAATTCTTGCGCTCGATCAAAACGATTTTGTCGCCAATCTCGGTAATTATATCGGCGGCTATCGGAGGACATTTCGGCCGTGGCATGATGCGATTCTAACAGATCGTCCGCGCAGCGCAGCCTGCTGCCTCTCTGCGAGGTAGGATTGACAAGGGCGCGCGTGACACACAAAGTTTCAACACCTATGCGAGTAGCTCGGCTTTACGATTTCGGTGACATCCGCGTCGAGGAAAGTGCGCGGCCGGTGGTTGGCGACGGCGATATTCTCGTTCGCGCGAGCGCGTGCGGCATCTGCTCGGGCGACATCATGCCCTGGTACATCAAGCGCAAGGCGCCGCTGGTGCTTGGCCACGAGCCGGTGGGAGTCGTCGAGCAGGCGGGCGCACAGGTGCGCGGATTCAAAGCCGGCGACCGCGTGTTCGTGCACCATCATGCGCCATGCTTTCAATGCGCGGCGTGCCGGCGCGGCGAATACGTGCAATGCGCGACCTGGCGCGCGACTAATATCGTGCCGGGCGGGATGGCGGAATATTTTCTGGTGAGCGCCGCGAATCAGCGCGATACGCTGCGTCTGCCCGACTCGATCGCCGATGCTGATGGCGTGCTGATCGAGCCGGCCGCCTGCGTCGTCAAGTCGCTCAAACGCGCAGGACTGAAGGCAGGCGAGTCAATTCTGATCATCGGACTGGGAATCATGGGCATGATGCACGTGAAGCTGGCGCGGAATCTCGGCGCCGGGACGATCATTGGCGCGGATCTATTTCACACGCGCGCCAAGCGTGCGATCGAGCTTGGTGCGGATCGCGGGATCGTTGTCGAAAGCGACAACCTGGTCGAGCAGGTGCGCGAAGTGACCAACGGCGCGATGGCTGACGTTGTGATCGTAGGACCCGGCACCTCGAAGGCGATCGCGACCGGGATTGCGGCCGCAGGCAAGGGAGCCACGGTCGTGCAATTCACTGCGACGCCGCCCGAGGACGAGTTGCTGGTGAAGCCGCACGACTTGTACTTCAACGAAACGCGGCTCGTTCCGAGCTATTCATGTGGGCCGGATGAAACGCGCGAAGCGTTATCGCTGGTCGAGCGCGGGGTGATCAACGCCAAAGAACTGGTGACGCACCGGTTTCCGCTGGCGCAGATCACTGAAGCCTTTGCGACCGCGCAAAAGCCCGAATCACTGAAAGTGATAGTAACCTTCGCGCCTTGAACTTTCCGCGATAGCTCTCGGCGAGAGATAATTCGCCGGGATCGTCAAACGGAAAAGGCAAAAGCCGGAACTGACTAATCAGTCCGGCAGTGAACAGATAGACAAACGAGGGCGGCTGCCGAAGCAACCGCCCTCGTGACTATCAAACTCGTGCGAAATTACGGAGTCGCAGGAGCCGGTGCTGGAGCCGCCGCGCCGCCACTGTCGCCACCTGCCGCGGGCGCCGCCTCGGGAGCTGCCTCAGCCGCCGCGTGATGATGATGAGTGTGGTAATGGACATGGCGGGGCGAGCTCATCGTCTTTGACGCGATCGCTTCCGCACGATCCGCAGCCGCCTTCGCATCGCTGGCCGCCTGCTCTACGCGGCTGGCCGCTGCCTGAGCCTGCGCCGCCGCTGCCGACGACTTCTGAGCCGCCGCATCAGCGCGTGCCGCTGCCTGGTCAGCCTGGTTCGCCGCGTTGACGGCGCGCTGTGCTGGATCCGGCTCGTTCGACGAACATCCGACGAACAACGAAAGGGCCAACACAGCCCCGGCAAGACCGATCAGTTTCGAAGATTTTCTCGTTAACCCTTCCATTTCATCCTCCTAAGGATTGCGCAGGGGCTTTCACTAAGTGATTCAAGACCTCTGCATTAAGACCATCTTTTTGTCTCACAAACTCGAAGCCCTATGCAAGTGTTGGTCGCGTGAATTGTTATCTCAGGGACCATTGACCCGACTGGCTATTTGTACTTAGTGCATCGCGATAGCTGCTATGAGGACGCGATTAAAACTCACTAACCGCCTGTCGAAAAAGTAATTTTCAACGCCGGTTCCGTCTCTCTTGTCTCCCCCAAAAGGGGGAGAGGTTATAGGTAAGAGGACAGTTTAACGCAGGGTGCTGAAAAAAGCCTTGGTTTTTCAACACCCTGCTAGTGAACCAGTGATGTCGATTTCGTTTACGTCCACTCACAGTGGCTTATGCACTATCGTTTCCAACCTTCGCCCAGCTTCTCGCGCTCGGCAGAATTATGGGTAGCGACTCTCAACAGTTCTACACAGTTCTACAATAACTAAAAAACGACAACGACCATGACGATTTAGAAATCGTCGCCGTAGTCATCCATGCCGCCCATGCCGCCCATTCCACCCATTCCTCCCATGCCACCCATACCGCCGCCCATTCCACCGCCGGGCATCGCAGGCATCGGAGAAGACTTCTTCGGTGCTTCGGCGACGGCGGCCTCGGTCGTCAGCATCATCGACGCGGCGCTGGATGCGTTCTCGAGGGCCGAACGCACGACCTTGGCGGGATCGAGCACGCCGGCCTTGACGAGATCTTCGTAAACTTCGGTGGCGGCGTTGAAACCGAAATCACCCTTGCCTTCGAGCACCGCGTTGAGAACGATTTCCGGCTCGTGACCGGCGTTGCGCGCGATCTGCTTGAGCGGTTCCGACATCGCAGCGGCGACGATTCCAGCGCCGGCCTTCTGATCTTCGTTGAGGCGCATCGACTTCACCGCATCGATCGCGCGCACCAGCGCGACGCCGCCGCCCGGGACGATTCCTTCCTCGACCGCGGCGCGGAGTGCATGGACGGCGTCATCGACGCGCGCCTTTTTTTCTTTCAGCTCGACCTCGGTCGCCGCGCCGACCCTGATAACGGCGACGCCGCCGGTGAGCTTGGCGAGCCGCTCCTGCAACTTCTCGCGATCGTAGTCGGAGGTGGTCTCTTCGATCTGGCGGCGAATCAATTCGATTCGTCCCTGGATCTCGGCCTTCTTGCCGGCGCCGCCGATGATGGTGGTGTTGTCTTTGTCGATCAGAACTTTTTTGGCTTTGCCGAGCGAGGCGATGTCGATGTTCTCGATCTTGGCGCCGAGTTCTTCCGCGATCAGAGTACCGCCGGTCAGGATCGCCATGTCATTGAGCATTTCTTTGCGTCGATCGCCGAAGCCGGGCGCCTTGACCGCCGCGACTTTGATCGTGCCGCGCAGCTTGTTTACGACCAGCGCGGCGAGCGCCTCGCTCTCGACGTCCTCGGCGATAATCAGGAGCTGGCGACCGGTCTGCACGACGCTTTCGAGCAGCGGCAGGATTTCGCGCAGGTTCGACAGTTTCTTTTCGTGGAACAGGATCAGCGGCTCGTCGAGCTCGACCGTCAGCTTGTCGGGATTGGTCACGAAGTAGGGTGACAGGTAGCCGCGATCGAAGCGCATCCCCTCGACCAGGTCGAGCACGGTGTCCAGCCCGCGCGCCTCTTCGACGGTGATCACGCCTTCCTTGCCGACCTTGTCCATCGCGTCGGCAACGATTTTGCCGATTGATTTGTCGCCGTTGGCCGAAACCGTCGCGACCTGCTCGAGGCGGGCGTGCTCCTTCACCGGCCGCGACATTTCCTTGATTGCCGCGACCGCCTTGACCACCGCGGCCTCGATTCCGCGCCGCAGTTCCATCGCGGGGAATCCCGCGGCGAGCAGTTTGATCCCCTCGCGCACGATTGCGCCCGCCAGCACCGTCGCGGTGGTGGTGCCGTCGCCGGCGACGTCGGAGGTTTTCTGCGCGACTTCGCGAATCAGCTTCGCGCCCATGTTCTCGAAGCGGTTTTCGAGTTCGATTTCCTTGACTACGGTCACGCCGTCTTTGGTGACGGTCGGTGCGCCGAAGCTCCGCTGGATCATGACGTTGCGGCCCTTTGGCCCGAGGGTTACGCGCGCGGCTTCCATCACCAGCGTCGCGCCCCTGACGATTCCGACTCGTGCTCTCTCGTGCAGCTCAACCGTTTTGGCTGGCATATAAATCTCTCCCAGTATTGCTAGCTCGTCCTGAATTCAGTTCCGGGCAAACCACCACCTCGGCGGTTTGGGGACCGCTATGAATCTAAACATCGAATCGAGCGATGCAAGTGGAGCGGTTCGTATTGCGCGTACAAGTGGCCAAGACTGCGAGATTTGGGTAGAGGATTGAGCGATGGAAATTGAATCGGCACGCCAGGCGCTATCGCCTCGAATCGGGCGCGGTCGCAGCGCAGCACCAACATGGCCGTCGCCTGTCTTTATTGCGATCACATTGATTTTCATGGTTGCAGGTTGCGCGACTCGTGAGGTGCCATTTCATACGGAAGGAACCCAAGGCCAGGTGGGCCGTCCGATGCATGCGGGGATTTTTCTCGACGAAAAAGCCGCCGGATGCGGCGGTCCTGCTGCTGGTTCGGCGCTGGTTGCCGCCAGCAGCCTTCCTCCGGGGATTCGGCAAAGCGGGCGAAATGATTGGTTGTTCGAGGGAACGCCAACGAAAGCCGGGCACTGGACGACGCAGGTTACGTTGATCGATCTGGTGTGCAGCGGTTCCCGTCCTGATCAGACGATGCCGGTAGAGTTCAATATTTCTCCATAGGCGCCAGACGCCGGCGAGCGAGCATCAAAGGGAAGCGGCTTTATGAAATTCGCGGAGCGTGCAAGGATGATTGTATTGGGTAGCGCGACTTCCGGCGGAGGCTGTTCAACGTGAATCAAATCATCGAGCAATTGGCGGGCACGCGCGCGAGCGCGGCGACCGCATTCATAACGATTATCTGTGGAGTATTGGTGGCCTCGAGCGCGTGGGCGACGCCATTCGGATCGGCCCGCGGCTCGCGCAGAGTTGAATCTCAACTCCAGCATCGTGCGCTTCAACTTGCAGCCGAACCGGCGACTGCTCCGGCGCCCGCCGAAGAGACCGACGGAGAGGATGACAAAGACGTTCCGACCAGTCAGGTCGACAAATACATCAGCGTTTACGAGTCGATGCAGAAGGATCATAACCTGACGGTCGAGCAGGCCACTTCGAAGCAAGGGCTGACGGTCGCGCAGTTCAGATCGATCGAGGGGAAGATCGAGCGCGACGACACCTTGCGCGAGCGGGTCCGCAAGGCGCTAAGGCACGCGACCGATCCCAATGATAAAGACTCGGAGGATTAGCAAAACCGAGCCGCGCCGGGTTGGAAGGGTAAATCACTTCATTGAATGTGAAACCCTCCGCGGGTTTCACGCTTCCGCGGCAGGGGTGACCCCTGCACCCAGTGAGAAGCGCGAAATGTTGAGGACAACCTTTCGCTCTCAGGTTCTTGATTTTGGTGGCACAGGCTTTAGCCTGTGATTCTTTCCCTGAATTTGCAGGGACCAGAAAATCACAGGCTAAAGCCTGTGCCACCAATGCCAGCGGCCGGCCGTAACGCGGATCGGCGGTGAGGGCTCTGCGACTCTAATCGCTGTCGGTTTCGTCGAGCGCTGCGAGGGCTGGATCGGAATCGGAAATCACGTCGATTCGGGCGGCGGGAAGGCCCGACATCAATTCGTTGATGTTCTCCGCTATTCGATCGACGAATCGTTGTTGTCCCGCCAGTTCGTCCATCCGATTGTAGAGCACTACTATCGCGCGATCCTGGTTCGGAGCGAATTCCACATGAGCGGTATAGCCGGGCGTCGTGCCGCCATGCTCGTAGCGGCCGGATGGGCGAATGCGCCAAGCACCACTAGCCATTTGAGCGATTTGATGTAGGTCTGACGGTTCATCTGTCTGCGAAGCGGCGGGCACGGCGGCCCGCCCACTGAACACTCCAACTTCAGACTGGCATTGCGCACGTGGCACAGGCTTTAGCCTGTGGTTTTCTGATCCATGCAAATCCAGGAAAAGAATCACAGGCTAAAGCCTGTGCCACCAATTCAAGAACCTGTGAGCAAAAGCGCGTCCTCGCCATTTTGCGATTAGCAGTGGGTGCAGGGGTCACCCCTGCTCAAGGAAGTTTGAAACCCACGGTGGGTTTCATTTTAAATTAAGTGATTTACCCCTCCCCGCTCACGGGTTGATTATCACAAGCGTGCCTTTGGGGAGTATCCGCACAAGTTCTTCGATGTCTTCGTCGTCCACCGAGATGCATCCGGTGGTCCAATTTATGTCGCCGCGGTTCAGCTCCGGATTGTCGGTCCCGTGGATTCCGATTCGGCCGCCGACTCCGACCGGACGCCCGTCTGCGATCGGGACCTCGCCGCCGTCGCGCATCTGCTCGTAGCGATAACGGTCAAGCGAGTTTGGATAGTTCAGCGTCAGGAACCAATCCCAGCGGCGGCTCGGATGTTTCTCGACGATTGTGTAAACGCCCTCGGGCGTGCGCCGGTCGCCCTCCCACAGTTTCGTGCCGGGCTCGAAGCTGCGGCCGAACACGGCGTGATAGGTCTTAAACAGCCGGCCCTTGTAGTAAACGACCAGCTGGTGATGCTTTTTGAAAATCGTCACCGACCAGTTGAGTGGATCCATAAACGCGATGTCGCGAGTCTTGTCGAACAGCAACTGGCCCGGGGTCGGCACGCGAGCGGTTCTCACGCCGTCGATTTTCACCTGCGGCAGAAGAGTGGGCGTTGGCGTCGGCGTCGGGGTTAAAGTCGCGCGAGGGTCGGGGGGCTCGGGCGTCGGCATCCCGGGATCGACGTACTGAACCTTGCGCGGATCGTAGGGTGGAGGCGGCGGCTGCATGCCGGCCTTCTCCGCGTCGCCGGCGGTGATCGGCTCATTCTGCTGTACGGCAGCGAAGGGGACTCGCGCGCGTGCGGACTGCGCAGCGCACATCACTAATATTGCCGCGCCGACAAAAGCGGCGGCGAACGAACCAACAATCCTGCCCATCAACTTCAACCAGACTCCAGCATCGCGATCACATTATCCATTTTGTGAACGCTTGGTGCGAAGGTCAATTGTAACGTAGCGTAAATCAGAAATTTGTCGCCGAGGAACTCCGGGAGCGTTCATTCGATGGATAACAATTTCGCGCGCGCAATGGCGGCGCTCACCACCGGAATATACGTTTTGACCACGCAGGAGAATGGGCGATGCCACGGGATGTCGTCGTCGTGGGTCGCGCAGGTGTCGGGAGAGCCGGTGATGCTTACGGCGGCGGTCGACAACGCACATTTCAGCAACGGCGTGATCGCTCGGACGGGCGCATTCGGATTGAACGTCGTAGGACGGCGCGGCCGCGAGCTCGAAGATTATTTCTACTCGCCGCGCGCGCGCCGCGACAACAATCTCGATACGATCGAATACGAGTTGTCGCCGACGCTCGCGGTGCCGTGGCTGAAGCTCGCGATGATCGCTATCGAAGCGCGGGTGGTCGACAGCCGCCTAGCCGGCGATCACACAATATTCGTTGCGTCGCCGGTGGGCGTGCGGGTGAGCGCGAACGATCGGCCGCTGACGTCGCTCGATCTTGATTACGTTTATCTCGGCGGCAAGCAGGTGGTCGCGCGCGATCGTTCGGGATGGGATTAGGGGGGCGGGCGGGTGGCCTGGATCTAACCTCTCCTTGTCCGAGGAGAGGTCGGCGCGAGCCGTAGGCGAGCGACGGGAGTGGTGCAGCGCTGGCCGTCGCAACAACGCCCGTTGTGCTGCTGTCGAGCGGCGAACGCGTCTCTATGGATTGAGATTAGACGAGTCGAAGTTGGTGGGGTGTCTGGCGTTGTACCTCACCCGGCGACACCGCTTCGCGGCTTTCGCCGACCTCTCCTCGGACAAGGAGAGGTTAGGATGGGGGGCACCGCGGCATGCCCCCACTTAAGCTTTTGCGGGTGGCATTCGTTTGATAGCATCCGCGCGCGGAGAGATTTTGGAATGGCAATCGAAAAGAACGAACTGCGGCGCGTGATGGGTCATTTTGCGACCGGGGTCACCGTGATCACGTCGATTCGCGCGTCGGGCGAGCTGCATGGCCTGACTGCCAACGCGTTCACGTCGGTCTCGCTGATTCCGCCGTTGGCGCTGGTTTGTGTCGACAAGAAAGCCGAGAGCTATCCGTGCTTCGAGGAGAGCAAAATCTTCACGGTCAATGTACTGGCGTCGGACCAGGAATCGTTGTCGCGCAGGTTTGCGGTCAGCGGCGGCCAAAAATTCGAGGGCGTCAGCTACAAGATTGGCGCGAACGGCGCTCCAATCCTCGACGGCGCACTCGCCTACCTCGAGTGTAAGGTCACGACCTCAATAGACGGCGGCGACCATACGATTTATATTGGCGAGATCGAGCAGGCCGAAACTCCGCACGAAGGCAAGCCGCTGCTGTTCTTCCGTGGCGGTTATCGCGAGCTTGGCGACTAGATCGCAAACGCAATCGTGAGCGCCCCGGCCCGAATCCCCGGAATCAGCGTCTTTCTGCCGTCGCATAACGAGGAAGGCAACGTCGAGCGCGTCGCGCGATCGTGGATCGCCGAATGCCCACGCGTCGCCGGCAACTTCGAGGTGATCGTAGTTGACGACGGCAGCCGCGATCGCACCGGCGAAATCGCCGAGCGCCTCGCGGCCGAGGATTCGCACGTCAAGGTCGTACGTCATCCGGTGAATCGCGGGTATGGCGGCGCGGTGATTTCCGGCATTCGCGCATCGACTCAACCCTACGTATTGCTCTGCGACGGCGACGGTCAGTTCGATCCCGCTGACCTCGAACTGCTGACGCCGTTTGTTCCCGAGTACGACGTGGTGTGCGGACGCCGCGCGCATCGCGCGGACCATCTGATGCGCCGGGTCAACGGCAAGGCATGGACGACCCTGGTCCGCGTTCTGCTCGGAATCACGATCACCGATATCGATTGCGGCTTTAAGCTGTTCAAACGCGAGAAACTCGACGGGATGGAACTGCGGGCGCATGGCGCGATGATCTCGACCGAGCTGATGGCGCGGCTGGCGGGGCGGAAGGCAAAGGTCAAAGAGGTCGACGTCCAGCATCTGCCGCGGCTGACCGGCGAGCAGTCGGGCGCCAATCTTAAGGTAGTCGCACGAGCGTTTAAGGAACTGATAGCGCTCTACCGCGAGCTAAGAGATGAGCGCCGAGGGCAAGGATAGAAGCCACGGCTCCGACGCAAAGCGGATAGACGGTAGACCGATTGCGTCATAGCGGCGTACAAGGCGAATGAAATTCCATCAATCTTGTCTGAAGTTCTTGCCGTAACCCCGATGGCACAGGTATAGCAATACGTTCAATAGTCATTGCGGCCCATTAAGGGCCGCCCAGATCAAGGAGATCCACGAGTATGAAGCGCACCCTATCAATCCTCTCCGCAGCGTTCTTCGCCACCGCGATGGCGATGCCGGCTTTCGCCCAGGCTCCGGCAGCGTCGCCTGCGGCTGAGGCCAGCATGGCGGCCCCGGCGGCAGAGGCCAGCATGGCGGCCCCGGCGGCAGATGCGTCGACGGCGACCACCAAGCATCATCACCGCCATCATCACAAGAAGACCACCAGCACCGACAGTGGTGCGATGGCTTCACCGGCGGCGGAAGCATCGCCGGCGATGGCTCCTCCGGCCAATCCGTAATCGTTTGACGGATAGTACGACAGGGCGACCGCATCAAGCGGCCGCCCTGTTTCGAATCGCCTGAAGTAGTTTTCGATCCATTCAGGGTCGGGGGGCGGAGTTGGCTCCGCCTCCGGCGATCGGTCTGTTGCGCGAAACCGGACTGTCCGGCTCGCGACGACAGGCACGACGCCTTTTTTTCGCGCGCAGCGTTGCAAAACACGCTGCGCGTTTTTTTGTAGCGAAAATTCCTGCTAACATCTGATTTCTTCCTGCGGGTATCGCGGGCCGCAGGGGAAACCAAGAAGTTGTATAGCTTTCGGCGTTCGAGCATTTGTCTGGTCGCACTGATTGCGCTGGTCCTCCAGTTGCCGATCAGCGCGCGCGCCAGCGCCAAGAGCAATTCCTCCGACGAGGAGGTTTGCGATCCGTTGGCGGATTACTTCCTCGGCATGGAAGACTACCCCGAAGCCATCCGCCGCCATCGTGTGGTGATACAAGATGATCCCGGCAACGCGCTGGCGCATTATCATTTGGGATTTGCGTACGGCGTCGTCGGCGAGCATCGCCAGGAACTCGCCGAGTATCAAAAGGCGATCGATCTTGGCCTCGACGATTGGCAGTTGTTCCTGAATCTCGGCCTGCTCTATCTCGAAGGCGGTCAGACTCGCGATGCGACTCAAGTGCTGAGGCTGGCCGCGCTGCTCGGACCAGAGCGGCCGGAGACGCATTTCAATCTGGCGCTCGCATACGAGCGTCGCGGGGCACTCGCACAAGCAGAGCAGGAAGCGCTACTCTCGCTCCAGATCGATCCGAGTCAACCGGATGCGCGCAACACACTCGGCGCAATTTACGCCGAAGAGGGCAAGTACGTCAGAGCGAGCCAGGAATGGAACGAGCTGGTTGGCGAGATTCCCGATTACACGCCGGCGCGGACCAACCTGGCGATTCTGCAACACGTCCAAAGCAGTGGCGGCTCGAAGAGCGCGGCTGAACCAAGCGCGTTTATTCGCAATCCCTGAGCGCGGCGAATCGGACTAAGGCGGACGACCAAGGCAGGTGGCGGAATTGGGGAAGTGGTGGAATTTGTGCGGGTGGATACGGGGGTTGGTTAATTTGAAATCTACAAACTGGATCGCCCTGGCAGCGATGTTGAGCGTAGCGGTTTTGCTCGCGGCTGCGCCGGCGGATGCGACGGCGCAATGGCGCCGGGTGCATAAGAGCACTCATTCGAAGCATGCGGCCAGGGCGGCAACTTCCGGCGGGGCTAACTACAAGGGCGCGCTGCTCGAGGATGCGGACAGCGGCCGCGTGCTGATGGCCTACAACGCCGATATGGAATGGCCGCCGGCCTCGATGGCCAAGATGATGAATCTGCTGATCGCGCAGGAGCAGATCAACGCGGGCCATTTCAGCGGCAATGACCCGGTCAGGATTTCTGAACGCGCCGCGCATACCGGCGGCTCGCGGGTCGGCCTCAAGGAGGGCGACGTTTATCCACTGCGCGAACTGATGAAGGCGGCGTTGGTAAAATCGGCCAACGATGCCGCCGTCGCCGTCGCGGAGAAGATCGGCGGCTCAGTCGAGGCGATGGTGCGCATGATGAATCAGCGGGCGCATCAACTCGGCATGAACCATACCGAGTATCAGACGGTCGACGGACTGCCGCCGCGTCCGACTCACGATGCGGATCGCACGACCGCCTACGACCTTGCGATTGTAGGCCGCGCGATAATCCGCGAGACCAACCTGCTGATGTGGTCCGGTCAGGAGCACATGGATTTCGACAACGGCGTCTGCATCCTGAACAACACCAATCATCTGATCGGGCATTTCGAAGGATGCGACGGGCTCAAGACCGGGTTTACGTACCAAGCGGGATTCAATGTTACGACCACGGCCAAGCGCGGCGACATGCGGTTGATCGCGGTGATTCTTGGCGCGCCGTCGAATGCGCAGCGTTTTGCGCAGGCGGCGAAACTGATGGAATGGGGCTTCGATCGATTCACCTCGGTGGCGCTGCTGAAGTCGGGCCAGCCGCTTCCGGTTCACGTGCAGGTTCATGAGGGTCCGCTCATTCAGCCGGTCGCGGCGAGCGATCTCAAGATGGTGGTGCCGAAGTCCGACGCTGCCGCGGTAAAGCTCGTCTACGATGTAGCCCCGGCGATCGACGGCCCGGTCACGACCGGCGAACCGTTAGGGCGAGTGATCGCGCAGGACGAGGGACAAGCAGCAACCGAAGTGGTGGCAATCAGCCCGATCGCATTCACCGCACCGCACA
This sequence comes from uncultured delta proteobacterium, assembly GCA_963794325.1. GTDB lineage: Bacteria > Desulfobacterota > Binatia > Binatales > Binataceae > Binatus. Next base: position 1,945,693 of record CAWCDG010000004.1, read on the forward strand.
CATTAGGGGGCGAGGCGTATAACGCGTCCGCGCCGCCGTCGAACGATCCGAGTCAGCAGTCGAACGATCCACCCCAGGAGAAACAATGAAGGTAGCCTCGAAACAGAGAAACCGGCGCAATCGCAAACTGGCGCGTAAGAAAAAGAGCGATCCGCATCAGGCAAAATCCCGGTTGCGGAAGATGCGGCGCACGAGAATCCGCGGCAAGTAGTTTCGCGCGAGCGTTTGCGATATGGCTTTGATGGGCGGCTCTTTCGGGCCGCTCGTTCATTTGTGATGAGCGAAACCTCCAGCCATGTTTACACCTCAGCAGCGCGAAGAATTCGATCGGTCGGGCATCGTGCGCGTCCCTGGCGCGATTGCGTCCCGCGATGCTGCGAAGATGTGCGACCGGGTCTGGGACACCCTCGGCCGGCGATTCAAGATCCGCAGAGATGACCCTGGTACCTGGGGTGCTCGGCGGGTAGCCGGCTTTCATGATTTGTCGAAGGCTGAGAACTTCGCAGAAATCGCCAGTCCGGTGATTTGCGAGGCGCTCGATAACCTCATGGGGGAGCGCAACTGGCAAAGGCCGGAACGATGGGCCTCTCTGCTCGTCACCTTCCCCGTATCCACCGAGCGATGGGACGTTCCTCATAAGGCTTGGCATCTGGATTTTCCGGCGCCGTCGCACGTGCAAGAACTCTTCGCCGTGCGGATCTTCGTGTGCTTGGCAAAGTTGCGGCCGGCAGGCGGAGGCACGCTCTTTCTCGAGGGATCGCATCGGCTCGTGCAGGATCTTGCGGACAAGGAAACGGCCGGGAAACTGCGATCGGCCGAGGCGCGCGAGGGCCTGATTCGCAATTATCCGTGGGTGAAGGGACTGTGCTCTTTCGATGAGAAGGTCGATCGCGTGCAGGAGTTCATTAAAGGTGGCGCCGAGATCGGCGACGTCAATGTTCGCGTGATCGAGATGACGGGCGAAGCGGGCGACGTCTTCATGACGCATCCGCTGATGCTGCACGCGGGATCGACGAACTGCGCGCAGGATCCGCGCCTGGTGTTGTCGAGCACAGTGTATCGCTCAGGAGTAAGCGTGCCCGCGCTTTACCAATAGCGGCGGCGAGTCTTGAGCGGAGCAATTCGCTGGTGGCTCATTCTGTCGGTTGCGTATTCTCTCGAAGCGTTGATTTCCTCTGGTGCTCGAAAGGATCGGTGATTTTTTCCCAGGTTCGATCGCGATCGAGAATGGCGTCTTGAATCGCTTTGCGGCGGCGCTGGAGGTAGCCGTTGCGCACCGCGGCGTAGAGGTCGAGCGATGTGTCCTCGACGTCGTCATACAGCTTCATGTTGTTGGCGCGTTCGTTGATTCTTTGCGCGGCAGCGCGGCCAATGTCGGCGCCGAGCGGGGTGACGAACCACGAGAGAGGGTCCATGAATGAGTCAGCGGCGAAGCCGAACGCGTCGCGCACGTCGAGCGGCGGCAACAGCGGCAATACCAGGTAAGGCCCGGGCTTCACGCCATAAACGGCAAAGGTCTCGCCGGAGTCGGCGTCACTTTTCTCGAGACCTATGCGCGAGGCGACGTCGAACAATCCCGCAACGCCGACTGTCGTGTTGACCACAAAGCGCGTGAGCTCGATGCCAGCGCTGGGCAGCCTGCCCTGGAAGACCTTGTTAACGAACCGCCTCGGCATCGCGAGGTTGTAGAATGCGTTCGCCAGACTTTCCCGCATCTGATCTGGCAGCCGGGACCAAACCTTGGCGGCCGGCTTTATCGCGTAGTGGTCGGCGAGATTAAAATTGAAGTAGAAGGTCTTGTCGTTGAACGACTCCCACGGATCGTAATCCATCCCCTCGCTTGGAGACGGCATATCTGAAGCGAGGGCCGCGCGCGCTTGCGCATCGGATACTCGCGAAGCGTCACGCTGGCCGGAACATCCGACCAAACTGATGATGACGACCGATAGAATCGCGAAACCGAGCAACAGTACCAGGCGCCCATGTGGAGAGTCTGTGTAGGTTGCTGATTTTCCGCGCCCCGCGAAGGGTTTGGGAGTGTTATGAAGAGTTTGAAACTCCATCACGAGTGAGCGTCGCCTCCGTAGCGGAAGAGCCGCAATGCGATCAGGAAACTCCCGAGGCCGTAAGCAGCGAGCACGAGCAGCTCGGTCGAAATTGCGACCAGGCTTTTGTCACGCAGCATCACGTCCTGCAGTGCGGACATCGACCAGGTGGTGATGAGCGCGTTCGAGACGTGCTGCATCAACTTCGGCAGGTCATACAACGGCCAGAACAATCCGCCGAGCGAGGCGAGCACGAACGCCACCGCCAGACCAACCGGGATCGCCTGCTCGCGGGTTCGCACGAAGGAGGCAACGACGGCGGCGAAACAGGTCATCGAGGCGACCACCGCCGTCGCCACCAGGACCATCGCGACGGGTGAATGCCCGAGCCTGAGGCCGTACACGAAATGTCCGAATACCAGCAGCAGTAGTAGTTGCGCCGTGCCGACGACCAGCCGCGCGAGCAACTTTCCGCCGAGCAGAGATGCCAGCGGCACCGGCGCGACCGAGAGCCGCGCGCTCGTGCCCCATACTTCCTCCTCGCGCAGCGCCAGCGACACGCTGAAGATGAGAGTGAGCAGGACGAACATCAGACTGAAGCCCGGGATATTTTGCTCGAGCGATGAGAACGAGACGTTGTCGCCGGTGATGTTGCGCTCCTTCACGCTCAGCAATTCCTGGCTGAACGGATCGCCGAGCGACGCGGTCTCGCGATCGGCCAGCAGCATCACCACTTTGATCGCCTCGAGCTCCCGCCACTGCGCGGGATCGGTCAGCATTTCAACGGTCGAGGGCTTCTGCGCGAGATAACGCTTGCTCAATTCAGGCGGCAGGATGAGCGCGGCAGGAGCGTCGTTGGACTCGGCGACCAGATGATGCGCCGTCGCGCGGGAAACTACGCGCACGTCGAGATGCTCGCGAAAGGCGCGGATCAGCGCGGTTGCGACGGGGCCCTGATCCTCGTTGACGACGGGGAACAAAATGCTCTTGCTGCCGTCGCCGGATTGAGTGGCGGATGCGACCACCATTATCACCACGATTGGGACGATCAGCAGCGCTATCAGGCCGAAACGGTCGCGGCATATGAGCCGGAGGTCTTTCAGCATCATGGCAGCGGTCTTCATGACTGCGCCTCTGCGCCGGGGTTGCCGTATTTTCGCCGCATCAGCGTGAGCACGTCGTCGACGCTCGACCTTGAGAGCAGGTCGTTGAGCTGGCTGCCCAGGTTGGCGGTCAGGCTCACGTCTTCGACGGTGATCGAGGTCGCCATCCAGGTGTCGCCCACCGGTTTCAGGCGATAGGTAACGTCGAATTGATCGCGCGGCGTGACGATTTTGGTATCGACGACGGCGCCCGCGCCGGTGGATTGCTCGTCCGGATAGACGAAGTTCGGATTATCGAAGAGCAGAAGTTTCTGCACGTAGGTCCGCTGAAGAAGCTGGCGGAACAGACCGAGAAACTCCTTCTGCTGATCGGCCGTGAAGCTCGACCAGTGCGGCCCGAGCGCCTCGCGACCCATCGCGTCGGTATCCAGAAATTTGCTGAACAGGACTGACAGGGCAGTTAGCTTTTCATTGTGAGTCTGACTGCCCGCGACGATGACTTTCGCCTGCTCGAGAGTCGTCCGTGTGTAATCGAGTGCGTCTCCAGCCCGAGCCGGCGCGGCCAGAAGCAGCAAGACCATCAGCGTGATCGACAGGGTACGCGTCGATTTCAATCGCGAAGCTCCATTCCAGTGAGATGCAGGAAAAGATTTTCGAGGCTGAGCGGCGCAATCTTGATTCGCACGTTTTGATCGGAGCGATTGATAATTTTCTGAAGCGGCCACAGGTAATCAATGGCGCGCTTTACATAGAGCCGAACCGCGCCGTCGCCGCGCTCGATGCGGCTGACTCCGCCCAGGGCTTGCATCGCAGCCAGATCGATCCCGGGATGAAGTCCGCGCACCTCGATGATCTCCGCGAACTCCAGACCGCTCAGCAGCTGGTCGAGAGTGCCCGCGGCGACGAGCTTTCCTTCGCTCAGGATTCCCAGGCGATCGCACAGTCGTTCGGCCTCTTCCATGTAATGCGTGGTGTAGAGAATGGCGTTGCCGTCATCGCGCAGGCCTTCGATGATTTTCAGGATCTGCTCGCGCGACTGCGGATCGACGCCGGCGGTCGGCTCGTCGAGCAGGATGAGTTTCGGCCGATGTACCAGCGAAACCGCGAGATTCAGGCGGCGCTTCATGCCGCCGGAAAATATGCCGACTTGGTTATTGCGGTGCGCTTCCAATCCCACCAGCGCCAGCAACTCGCCGATGCGATCGCGCAGATCGGATTCTCTCACTCCGTAGATGCGCCCGAAAAACTGGAGGTTCTCCGCCGCGGTGAGCGCTGGGTAAAGCGACACTTCCTGTGGCGCAAGACCAGACATCTGGCGAACGAGGTACGTCTCGTTGCGAGCGCTATGACCGAACAGCGTCGCATCTCCCGATGAGGGCGCGCGCTGCGTCGCGAGCATCGCGATCGTGGTAGTTTTGCCCGCGCCGTTGGGGCCCAGCAGGCCGAAAATCTCGCCCTCGGCGACTTCGAAATTCAATTCGCTGACAGCAGTCGTCGTGCCGTAACGCTTGGTCAGGCCGACAACGCGGAGCGCGATCGCTTTTTCTTTAGTTGGATCGTGCTCAACGAAAGTATCAACGCGAGCACCGGCATCGATCCTTAAACTATTGCGTAATGCGGGGCTGGTTCGCATTTTGAATTTGCCTGCTGGAAAAAAATCGCGCGATTCGCGTGTTATCGGACAGTCGCGAACAAGAGAAGCACAGGGTGTGCCGTCCGGTTCGAGCTATTTGCTGGATATTCGCTTATTTCGCCGGCCGCCTATCCGTTTCTCCGGCGCGCTTGCACTCGGCCGTTGATTTGGACCGCGGATCGCCGAATCATTCGCGGCTTATCGCCGGGGCGTTTGTTTCTCTCCCAGCGGATAATCAATTCCCGCAAGCGGCGCGGATCGATTCCCAAGGCACCGCATACGTCCTGGTAGGAAAAAGGGCCGTCTCCCTTGTCATAGAAAATCCAGAACTTGGCCTCTCTGTATTCCTGACGTCTACTGGGACTCTTTGCTTCGAAATTGCGCTGAACACATCGCACCGCGTCAGCGAGGATACCGCCCATCAGACGCATGATTGGCTCGACTGAAGCTGAGCCGCGTCTTGCCGGGTAAAATTGCGCGGGCATGAGGGCGTCACCGCGAATTTCATCGCCCGTTGAACCAATCACCGAATCGATTTGTGTGACTGTATTATCCATTGGATGACCTACCTTTGATGAGGTTACGAGTGATTCGGTTACAGGCGCGATTTGGCAATGAAAAGCCCACACGGCGGCGCAGTATCTGACTCAGGAGGGGGACAGAGAGAGGTGCCTCCGACCGTGTGGGCGATTTTTTTATCAGTGCTTTATAGGGCTCGGACCCTCCGACCATGCAGGCGTGAAAAATGACCGCACAACTGGTGTTCCCCAAGTCGGAAGTGCCCAAGCCTGCCTGGCTAGCCGCAATTGGCCACGCTTTCGCAATTTGTCGAAGTAAACGGGCCGGGAGATCAGGAGTCTGAGGCTCGTCATCGGCACGAATTGTTAGCAATTTACGTCCGCGAAATTGACAAAGGTCGCGGCGGTCAGTTACCAATGTATGTGCCCCTCAGATCGTCATCCTCGAACAGTGGAGAATGTTTCTGGCCGATGTCTCGGTGATCGCCGTCGTACCGGCGCGGTACGGATCTTCCCGCCTGCCCGCAAAGGCGCTGGCGGAGATCGCGGGAGTGCCGATGATCGTCCGAGTGTGGCGGCAGGCGTCGAAGGCGAAATCCATCGCGCGCGTGATCGTCGCGACTGACGACGAGCGAATCGCGGCGCCGGTGATCGCAGCCGGTGGCGAAGCGATGATGACTTCGCCGGCGCATGCGAGTGGCACCGATCGAATCGCCGAGGTCGCATCAAAGATTGTCGCCGACGTTTATCTCGGCGTGCAGGGCGATCAGCCGTTCATTGCGCCGGCCGATCTCGACGCACTTGCCGAGGCGATGCGCTCCGACGCGTCGATTCAAATGGCGACGCTGGCGACGCCGATCGTCGATCATCTCGAATGGACTGATCCGAACAAGGTCAAGGTCGTGTGCGGCGCCGACGGGAACGCGCTATACTTTTCGCGAAGCCCGATTCCCAATGCGCGTGACGGCGGGATGCCCAAAGAGGCGCTCCGCCATATCGGTGTTTATGCATATCGGCGCGACTTCCTTATGAAATTCGCCGCCCTCGGCGTGGGCGTGCTGGAGAGCATCGAGAAGCTCGAGCAATTGCGTGCGCTCGAGCATGGTTACGTTATTAGAGTGGTCAGGTCGGTGGCGCCGTCGATGGAAGTGGATACCGCGGACGATCTGGTGCGCGCCCGCGAGGCGGCCTCGGATTCAACTCGTTGAGGATGGGGGAGGGAGTCAGCGTGGAGCGGGGAAAAACAAAATTTATTTTCGTAACCGGCGGCGTGGTTTCGTCGCTCGGCAAGGGCTTGGCCGCGGCGTCACTCGGCGCGCTGCTCGAGGCGCGCGGGCTCAAAGTCACGATGCTCAAGATGGATCCCTACATCAACGTGGATCCCGGCACGATGAGTCCGACGCAGCATGGCGAAGTCTTCGTGACTGACGACGGCGCCGAGACCGATCTTGACCTCGGGCATTACGAGCGCTTCGTGCAGACCCCGATGGGCAAGCGCAACAACTGCACTACCGGCCAGATCTACGACACCGTAATCCAGAAGGAACGGCGCGGCGATTACCTCGGCGCGACTGTGCAGGTGATTCCGCATATCACCGACGAGATCAAGCGGCGCATCCTGGCCGCCGCGGAAGGATCGGATCTGATCATCGTCGAGATTGGCGGGACGGTCGGCGATATCGAGAGCCTGCCGTTCCTGGAAGCGGCGCGCGAGTTCCGCTGGGATCTCGGCCGCGAAAACGTTCTGTATCTGCATCTGACGCTGGTTCCGTTTATCCCGACCGCGGGCGAGCTAAAGACCAAGCCCACCCAGCACAGTGTGAAGGAGCTGACCGGACTCGGGATACAGCCGGATATTCTTCTGTGCCGCTGCGACCGGCAACTCGACAAAAAACTCAAGGAGAAGATCGCGCACTTCTGCAACGTCGAGGAGAATTGCGTCATCTCGGCGCCCGACGTGCCGACGATTTACGAAGCGCCGTTGCGTTATCACGATGACGGACTCGATCAGCGCGTGTGCGAGAGGCTCAACATCTGGACCGGCGAGCCGAACCTCTCGAAATGGCGGCGAGTCGTTAAGACCGCGCAGAGTCCCAAGACTACCGTCAACGTCGCGGTGGTCGGCAAATACGTCAATTTGAAGGATGCGTACAAGAGCTTGCACGAGGCGATCGCGCACGGCGGGATCAGCAATGATGCGCGCGTCAATATTGATTACGTCGATTCCGAGGAGCTCGAAAAGCAGAACGTCGAGGAGCGGCTGGCGCAGGCGCACGCGATAATCGTCCCGGGCGGGTTCGGCGAGCGCGGCACCGAGGGCATGATTCGCGCGGTCCGCTATGCGCGCGAGAACGGCGTACCGATTCTCGGCATCTGTTACGGTCTGCACATGATGGTGATCGAAGCGTCGCGCGACCTGCTCAACCTCAAGCGCGCCAACACCTCGGAGAACGCACCCGAGACGCCCGACGCCGTCATCCACATAATGGATTCGCAGAAGGACGTCTCGAAAAAAGGCGGCACGATGCGCCTGGGCGCGTACCCGGCGGTGCTCACTTCGGGATCGCTGGCGGCGACGTTGTATCGCAAGGCGCGCATCTCGGAGCGTCATCGCCATCGATGGGAAGTGAACAACTCTTATCGTGAGCAGCTTGAAAAGGTGGGACTCGTCGCGACCGGCATCTCGCCGGACAACAGCCTGGTCGAGATAATGGAGCTGAAAGGTCATCCGTGGTTTCTCGGATGCCAGTTCCATCCGGAGCTGAAGTCGCGACCGCTTGATTGTCATCCGCTGTTTCGCGGTTTGATTCGCGCCGCGGTGCAGCGCCGCAATGAACTCGGAGTCAAGCGTCCAAAGGTGCGGGAGCTGAGATCGGTTTCGTGAGCGTCGCCCAGGTGAAAGCCGGCGACGCGGTCTTTGGCGGGCCGGAGCTCGTGCTTATCGCGGGACCGTGCGTGATCGAGAGCTACGACTCATGCGTCAGGCACGCGGCGAAGCTCGCCGACATCGCGCGCCGCGCCCGCATGCCGTTCGTTTTCAAATCTTCATTTGATAAGGCCAATCGCACCAGTCACAGCTCGTTTCGCGGCCCCGGTTTGAAGGATGGGCTCGAAATTCTGGCGCGCGTGAAGCGTGAGGCCGGCGTCGCGGTACTGACCGACATCCACGAACCCTCGCAAGCGGCAGCCGCGGCGGAAGTCGTGGACGTGATCCAGATTCCGGCGTTGCTGTCGCGTCAGACTGATCTGATCGACGCCGCGGCGAAGACCCGATGCGCCGTCAACATCAAGAAGGGGCAGTTCCTCGCGCCGTGGGATATGAAGGCGGTGGTCGCGAAGGCGGAGGCGGCAGGCACTCAGCGAATCATTCTGACCGAGCGCGGATTTTCGTTCGGCTACAACAATCTGGTCTCCGACATGCGATCGCTCGCGATAATGCGCGGCTTCGGCTACCCCGTCGTGTTCGACGCGACCCACTCGGCGCAGCTTCCGGGCGCGGGCGAGGGCGGCATATCTTCGGGCGGTCAGCGGGAGTTCGTTGCGCCGCTCGCGCGCGCGGCGGTGGCGGCTGGAATCGACGGAATTTTCATGGAAGTGCACGAGGACCCCGACCGCGCGCTTAGCGACGGTCCCAATTCATATCGGCTCGACGAGCTGCCGGCGCTGCTCGAAACCCTCAAGCGAATCCATCACCTTGCCCACGAGAGCGACTGATCAATCATCACACCGAGCCGGAACGAGATGATAATCCCTGCATAGACAACTGCGGGCCTGGTGATAGCAAGGACAACGTCGTGTTTGAGGTCAGCAACGTAGTAAACACGACTGCACCTTGCGAAGAGTAAAATCAGATCATGTTCCGAGCAATTACGATCATGGTGGCGTTTTGCGGGATGACTTCCCTCGCATATGCGTCCGAGGTTGCTCTGCGGCAATCAAGGCTCAGTTCATCGAACTGGTCTCTTAACGCGTCACCCAATCTAGCGAAGAATTCGCCTCCCCGTAAGGCCGTCGAAGACTTCATTTTTTCTTTTCAGTCACCAAGCGACGCGGAACTCTCAAAAGAAGCTGGGGTCTATGTCTGCTCATTTCGCTTTGCAGACCTTAGGCACGACGGTCTCCTATCACTGGCATTCTCAACAGGTATCATTGATCGCCCTTCCTGCCGCGGAATGAGCATTATAGATAAAACCCCGTCCGGCTTCGAATCCTTCGGCGCGAGTGGAGAGATCGGTACGGACGTGACCGCCGCAATTCAGGACCTGCGTCATGACGGGCATCTTGAAATTCTTTTGCCCTATGGTCTAGCGACATTTCAGCAAACGTGTGCTGCGAACTGGACATCAATCTACGCGTGGACCGGTGTCAATTACACAAACGTGAGCGATCAGTTCAGGGACTTCTATCAGCGCAGGCTCGATCAGCTCGATCAGATCATTTCGGCTCTTGGTCCCACTGAGGACAAGAGCGGATATAGTTTGAGCGACGAGGAGTGCCTTGAGGCCGAAGCATCAGCGATCAAAAGATTTCTGGGCGTATCGCCGGATGCGGGGATCGAACAGGCGATACGCTTATCAAACAGCAAAGACCGCTTAGCGCGCGAGTTTGGTGTCGTGCTACTGATCAAAATCGGCACAGCCTCAGCGCGTGAGCAGCTTCAGCGGCTGTCCAACGACGCTGATTGGGCCGTTAGGACCGAAGCGAAGAACGGACTTTCAATGCCGGTCAAGTTCAAGTTCGCTCCAGCTTCTTTTCGGAAGGGCGACTGAATGGTTTCGATACCGACCCTTCGATCATCATCTTCAAGTAGACGTGATAGTTCAGCAGATTGACTAGGTCTTGCACCGAGATCTCCGGATCGAATTCCCTCGCTAGTATCTCCGCGTCCGTCCGCTTAATCCAGATTGGCGTGAAATCGCGGTTGATGCTTGGATAATAAGTGGGTGCGAGTTTGTCGGGAATTGCAAGTATGGTGCCGGACCATCGCTCGGTTTACTTGAAAAAAGGCGCTTGATACCGTGAATTTCGGAGAGATTGAACTTGAGTCCCAGGCGAATTGCTAAGGCTTTGGCCGGTTTCGGCGCGGTGGCATTGATTGTGCTGCTGGTCGCGACCATTTGGATCGTGCGCCATCGCTCGGCCACTCAAGTACTGCAGACCGCAGCCGGGCTGGTCCCCGGGACCCTCCTTCGCGCACACAATTTTCACTGGACGCAAATGAAGGCGGGCGAGCGGCAATGGGTGCTGACTGCGGGCGAGGCGGATTACTCGGCGGACAAGACCATGCTGAAGCTGACCGACGCGGTTGTCACGATGGTTTCGTCGGATGGCAAACCGGTCGTCGTCAACGCGCCGCATGCGGATCTCACGATGAACGGAAATCATGTGTCGAAGGCGTACCTCACCGGCGGCACGGTCATCCATTTCGGCGACTACATTCTCAGCACCGATTCCGCGACCTTTATGCCCGATGACGACAAGGTCGAAGCGCCGGGCCTGGTGACGGTGATTGGCGACGGGCTCAAGGTGACCGGAGTGGGACTCAGCGGGCATCCCAAGACGCGCGTGTTCGAGCTTCATACGCAAGTTCAGACTGAGGTTACGCCGAAGAAAGATAGTGAAAAATCGAAACAAAGTTAGCTTCGCAGCGCATATCGTTGCGACTGCCCTAGTCGGACTCGCGATCGCATTACCGGCATGGGCGCAAGATGGTGCCGTCGCGCCGGCGGTCGGCGATTCGATTCGCAACACACCGGCAAATTCGGCGCCGCCGTCCGCGTCAGCTCCGCAGCCGGCTGCCACAGATGAGCCAGGCGAGGATTCGATCAGCGTGACGGGAGGAGTGCCGGGCGCGCCAGCGTCGGCGCCGTCGGGGGACACGACGCAGGCGCAACCTGCGGTTGCGACTGCTCCCGCTCCGGCAGAGGAGGCGCCAGCGGCGCCCGCCGTCGCGACAGCGCCTGCTCCGGCGCCGGAAGTTCCGGTGACTGCCGCAGACGTCGCGCCTGCGGCCGCGCCGTCCACGGCAGTCGCGCCGATAGCGCCGCTGCCTTCGGCACCGGCGCCGCCAGCAGTCGCGGTCGCGCCTGCTCCCGCACCAGTGTCGGCACCCGACGTGCCGGTGACTGCGGCTGACGCAGCGCCTGCGGCAGCGCCTTCAATTGCTACCACCACAACGACCGCTCCTGCCGCGACGGTGCCCGATTCAACTCCGGTGACGACGGCCGCAACCGTTCCGCCCGGCGGGATCGCTCCACCGATGGTGCTTGCGCCGGTACCGGCTGACAGTGCCAATCCCGAACCTCCGGCAGCGCCGCCCGCATCGACGTCGCCAGAAGTTGTCAGCGCTCCGACCGAGACTGCCGCCACGCACAAGGCGCATAAGGGAGCGTCCGGTGCGGCGGGCGGCAATACCGCAGTCGCATCGAATTCGCCCAATCAAGGCGCTTTTGGCGGAATGCAATTCGGCAACAGCAAGGCGCCGATCGACATCAAGTCGAAATCGATGTCGCTCGACTACACGAATCATTCAGTGCTGTGGACCGGGGACGTGCACGCTAATCAGGGGGACTCGAAACTTACCAGCGATCGGCTGCGGGTCAACTATTTCGACAAAGATTTCAAACAAATGAAGGACATGGTTGCGGACGGGAACGTTCGCCTGAGCCAGGGCACTCGATGGGCCACTGGCCAGCATGGCGTGATGGACCAGACCAGGCGCACCGTGGTTTTGACCGGCAGTCCCGTCGCGCACGACGGCAACGATCAAATTACCGGCTGCAAGATCACGGTGTATCTGAACACCAGCCAGAGCGTGGTCGATTGCGCTCATGCGGTGCTTTTCCCTCATACGGAGGCTTCGCCGGGCGCCAGCCCGGAGCCGGGGGCAACGGCGGAACAGTAGGCAACTCTGCGATGGCCTTGGAAGTAAAGCTCGGACAGGATCTGCGGCTTCGCCAGCAACTGGTGATGACGCCGCAGTTGCAGCAGGCGATCAAGATACTGCAACTTTCGCTCCCCGAACTGGAAGCGATCGTGCAATCGGAACTCGAGCAGAATCCGATGCTCGAGCCGCTCGATCAAAGTCCCGCGGAAGCCGCTTCCGAATCCGAGATGTCGGAACCGGAGGCCGCCGCCCAGGCGGACGGCGAGCCGCTCCCGCCCGAAGGAGATGCGCTCAACGGCGCGAACTCCGACGACGATTGGGAGACTGGATCGCGGGAGGAAAAAACCGCGCCTACCGTCGAGGTCGAAGCGCGCGACGCCGCCCTCGAGATCAAGGAACTCAACAATCTGGAAAAGCTCGACTGGCGCGAGTATCTGGAGACCTACTCGAACAACTGGCAGGAAAGCGCGCCGAACGACAACGACGACGACCATCGCAGCGCGCTGGAGAACACGCCGCTGCGCCGCAGTTCGCTCGAAGACCACATGATGTGGCAGCTCAGGATGTCGAATCTGCCCGAGTCCGACCAGCCGATCGGCGCGACCATCATCTACAATCTCAACGAAGACGGATATCTCGAAACTCCGGTCGAGGAATTGGCCGCGCAGCTCGAAGTTGCGCCGGCCGAAGTCGAGCGCGTTCTCGCGCGGGTGCAGCGCTTCGATCCGCCGGGCGTCGCGGCGCGCGATCTTCGCGAATGCCTGCTCGCGCAGTTGCAGAATCTCGGGATGGAAGAATCGCTGGCGGCGCGAATCATCAGCAACCATCTGGACCTGCTCGAGAAGCATCGCTACGCGGAGATCGCCAAGGTGCTCAGCGTGCCGGTCGATACCGTCGGGCAGGCGGCCAAGGTAATCTCGCTGCTCGAGCCCAAACCGGGACGCGATTACGGCGGCGACGAGCCGACCTACGTGGTGCCCGACGTTTATATCCACAAGGTCGGCGAGGATTACGTCGTCACGCTGAATCGCGATGCGGTCCCGCGCCTGCGCCTGGCGGGTTACTACCAGCGCGTGCTCAACGACGTCGATGTCGCACCGGAGACTCGCGAGTATCTGCAGGAGCGGCTGCGCTCGGCGCGATGGCTGGTGAAATCGATCTACCAGCGCCAGCAGACGATCTTCAAAGTCGCGACCTCGATCGTCAAGTTCCAGCGCGCGTTTTTCGATCACGGCATCAGCCTGCTGAAACCGCTGGTGCTCAAGGACGTCGCGGAAGATATCGGGATGCATGAATCGACGATCAGCCGCGCGACCGCCAACAAGTACGCGCATACACCGCAAGGAATTTACGAGCTGAAATTTTTCTTCACCTCGGGCGTCAAGGGCGCCGGCGGCGAAGACGTGAGCGCCGAAACCGTCAAGGAACAGATCCGCGGGATGGTGACGTCGGAAACCCCGCAGAATCCGCTGTCGGATCAGGCGATCGCGGAAATGCTGCGCGCGAAGCAGATCCATATCGCGCGGCGCACGGTAGCCAAGTATCGGCAGGCGATGGGAATCCCGCCGTCGGCAAATCGCAAACAGATCGGATGACGGGGGCGGGTGACCAAAAAGTGAAAAGTAAAATCGAGAAGCGGGGCAAGCGCGGTCGCGCGACGATTCGCAAGGTGCGCCGCGCGGAGCGGATCGCAAACGTGCCGATAACCGAGGTGACAGTGACCTTTCGGCACGTCGAGCCAACCGACGCAATCAGGATTTACGCGGAACGAAAATTCGCGCACCTCGGCCGGTTGATCAAACGGACCTGCCAGGCCCACCTGATCCTCACGGTTGATAAATATCGGCAGCACGGCGAAGTTACCGTCAAATCAGGGCGCATGTCGGTGACCGCGGAAGAAGAAACCAAGGATCTTTACTCGGTGATCGATCTGCTCACGGACAAGGTCGGACGCCAACTGAAAAAGCATCTGGAAAAATTCAAGGCGAAAAAAGTCAGATCGCTCTCGACCGGCGAGGTCTTGAGCGCCACCGAGGAAACCTGATTGTTGTGCTTCGTGGCTTCGTGGCCGCAAGTTCGCCAATCCTCGCATCTCAAATTAAATAGGGCGTATAACGACTAGATGAAAATTACCGATATTCTGAGCTCTGACATGGTCGTGGCCGACCTGAAGGGCACCACCAAGCCAGACATCCTGAATGAACTCGCGAAGGCGCTGGCCGCAAAATACAAAGAGATCAAGCTAAGTGAACTGACCGCCGTGCTCGCCGAGCGCGAACGGCTGGGCTCGACCGCAATCGGCGACGGGATCGCAATTCCGCACGGCAAGTTGCGCGGCGTCACGAAAATAATCGGAGCGTTCGGGCGTCATGCGGTGGGAGTTGATTTCGATTCGCTCGATGGCGGTCCATCGCAGTTATTTTTCGTGCTGGTCGCGCCGGAGGATTCAGCCAGCCTTCATCTGAAAGCGCTCGCGCGCGTCTCCCGATTGCTTAAGGAAGGATCTTTTCGCAGCCGCCTGCTCGCCGCTAAAGACGCCACCGAGCTTTATTCACTGATCAAGGAAGAAGACAACAAGTACTGAGACGGCCCGCGATGAGCTCGCCTCAGCCACCTCGCCTGATAATCGTCACCGGTGTCTCAGGTTCGGGACGCGCGTCGGCGATGCGCGTGCTCGAGGATCTCGGCTTCTACTGCGTTGACAATCTTCCAGTCGCGCTGGCGCGAAATGTGGCGATGCTTGCGGCGGAGCGCGATCCCGCGCTCAAGGGCGTCGCGCTCGGAGTCGATTCGCGCGAGCGGCTGTTCTTTCCAGAGTGGCCCCGAATATTTGCGGAACTCGATGCCGACGGAATTCATCCTGAAGTGATCTTCCTCGACAGCCTCCGACGACGTGCTCGCGCGGCGCTACTCCGAGAGCCGCCGGCCGCATCCGATGGCCGCGAGCGGTGCGAGCGTCGCCGAAAGCATTCGCGCCGAGCGCCTCGCATTGGCCGAGATGCGCGAGCGGGCGAATCGCGTGATCGACACCACCACGCTCACCGTCCACGAATTGCGCGAAGTCGTAACGGCGGCCGTACTCGGCGCAAGCGCGGGATCGCGGATGTCGGTGTCGGTCGTTTCGTTCGGCTACAAGTACGGTTTGCCGGTCGGGATGGACGTCGTGCTCGACGTTCGGTTCATCCCGAATCCGTTTTTCGTCCCCGAGCTGCGGCCACTCACCGGTACCGACCCGCGCGTGCACGAGTACGTGATGGCGCAGCCGGAATCGCGGAGCTTCATCGACGAAGTCGGGCGCCTGCTCGATTTCCTGATTCCGCTCTATCAGCGCGAGGGCAAGAGCTACCTGACTGTAGGTCTCGGATGCACCGGCGGACGCCATCGCTCGCCGGTACTGGCGCGCGAACTGATGAAGCGTCTGGAGAGCAGCGGCTTCGCCAGCACCGTCCGCGACAACGACATCGCGCGATAATCAAGCACTGCGCGTCATTCTGAGCGTCGCTCGCTTCGTCGCGCCTAATTCATGATGCTGCCGCAATCGACGTTCAACGTCTGACCGGTGATTCCAGCAGAAGTGTCGAGCGCGAGGAATAGCGCGACGCGCGCGACTTCCTCCTCCGTCGCCATTCTGTTCATTGCGGCCTGCGACAGGAACTGCCCGCGAATCTGCTCATACGGTTGTTTCAGCGCCTCGGCCCGAGCGCGCATCACCCGCTCGATCCGCTCGCCTTCGATCGCACCGGGGCAAATGCAGTTGCTTCGGATGCCACGCTGACCCCATTCGCCGGCGATGGTTTGTGTCAGCCCAATCATCGCCCACTTTGCCGCCGCGTACGGCGAGCGCATCGGATAGCCGCGCCGTCCCGCGCCCGACGAAATGTTGATGACGTTGCCGGATCGTTGCTTGTCCATCGTCGGCAGCACGGCGCGAGTCGCGAGCCAGGTCCCGGTCAGGTCGATATCGAGAGTCTCCTGCCACTCGGCGAGCGACATGTCGGTGATCCGCTTGGTCGGTCCCGAGATGCCGGCATTGTTGACCAGAATGTCGATGCGTCCGAATGCCTTAATCGTCTCGGCCGCCATCTTTGCGCAATCGGCTTCCTTGGAGACGTCGGTACTTACCTGAATCGCGCGCGCGCCGAGTCGCTCGAGTTCCGCGCAGGTCTGTTTCATCGGCTCGACCGAGCGCGCCGCGATTACGATCTTTGCGCCGGCCGCGCCGTACTTCAGCGCGATCTGTTTGCCGATTCCGTATCCGCCGCCGGTGATGATTGCGACTTTATCCGCGAGTTCGTTCATGGAGATGTCTTCCTTCATGTATTGTGAGTCGCTCGTTGCGCCGACTTTAGTAGCATCGCGATTCGCCTACAACGCGCGCGCAAAGCCTTGTCTTGCCGCGACTCCGCCCAATATCATTTAAAGATCGTGGCCGCGCCCAACCCAATCGGAAGCAAATCGGACAAGCCGGGCGCCAACGGCTCGCGGCTGATGAACGTCGTCAAGCTCGCGATCATCGCGAGCATCGTGGTCGGCTCAATCTGGCTTATCGTCGAGCACTGGAATTGGATCAGCGATCCGGCGACGGTCAAAGCCGAGGTCATCACGTGGGGTGCATGGGGCCCGGTCGTCTACATGCTGCTGTACGCGGTGGGGCCGTCGTTCCTGGTGCCCGGCGCGGTGATGACGATAGCGGGCGGACTGGCGTTCGGCACCATATGGGGATCGGTGTACTCGCTGATCGGCGGCGACGTAGGCGCGATAGTTGCGTTCGCGGCGGGAAGATTTCTCGGCAAGTCATTCGTCGAGCGAATCGTCGGCGAGCGATTCCAGGCGATGCTGCAGAGGATCGCGAAGCATGGCTTCCAGATAATCCTCTACCTGCGGATGGTCCCGGTGATTCCGTACAACGCGCTGAACCTGCTGGCCGGCGCGTCTCCGATCACGTTTTACGATTACTTCTGGGCGACGATGATCGGCATGATTCCGGGAACAATCCTGTATGCCTTTCTGGGCGACGCGCTATGGCATCCGCTGTCGCCGAAGTTTTTCCTCGCGCTGCTGCTGATCGGCGCGTCGATCGGATGCGGCGAAATCTACCGCCGCTGGTCGCGAGTCAAAATCGACGAGTAGCTGGACTCACTGTCTTCCGTGCTATCCATTTGTAGGTAGTCGGTACCACTCGTCCGCGCGTTGACCATGCGGGACGGCAATCGCATCAATGGAAACCAAACATCAACATCACCATCTGCCGGTAACGCTCGACAATGCTAGCGCGGCGGAAATGTCGACAGTCGAGCGGCTTAAGCAGTACCAGCGAAGGGACTTTTCTATGTCCACTCGACCCACGAGAGCCGGCATACGATGCGATCGGAGGTTGACGCGCTTAGCGCGCGGCAGGCCGAGACGATCAGCGAGCACGCGAAAGAAATCTCGAAGCACTTCGGCATCTACAAACAGCGCGAGCGCAACGAGAGCGGCAAGAAAGACGGCGATTTCATTTTCATGGTGCGGGTCAAGATTCCCGCCGGAGCGCTCACGCCGGCGCAATGGCTGGCGCTCGATGCGGCCGCGGACGACTACGCCGACGGCAGCATCAGACTTACCTCGCGCCAAGGCATTCAATTTCACTACGTGCGCGGGCACAATCTGAGTCCGCTGATTCGCCACATCAACCGGAGCATCAGCGACGACGGCTACCAGCTGACGACGCTCGGCGCGTGCGGCGACCTGAATCGCAATACCGTCGCAAGTCCGATCGACGATCTCGACGCCGAGCTGCCGCTCGACTCTCACGAATTGGCGCATGCGGTGGCGCGCGAGATGGCGCCGCGGTCGTCGGCCTACTACCAGGTGTTTCTTGCCGACCAGAATGGGCAACAGGTCGCGCCGCTGAACTCGGAGGAGCCGATCTACGGCGAACAATATCTGCCGCGGAAGTTCAAAGTCGGCTTTGCGCATCCGCATGACAATAGCGTCGATCTGCTGACGCAGGATGTCGGCTTCCTCCCGCGCGTCAGCGGCGGAAAGGTCATCGGCTACGATCTCTACAGCGGCGGCGGAATGGGCGCGACGCACAACCAGCCCGCGACGATGCCCCTGCTTGCGCTCTACCTCGGCGTCGTTCAGCGCGATCAGGTGGTGGATACGGTGCGGGCGATTGCGACCATTCAGCGCGAGCATGGCGAGCGCCGGAACCGGCGCGCCGCTCGATGGAAATACACGATTCGCCGTCTCGGCGTCGATGCGGTCAAGCAGACGCTGCGCGGCCGCTTCGGAATCGCTCTCGAAGATGCCGAGCCGGCTCCGCTGCCGCCGGTGCAGGATCATTTGGGATGGCATCGGCAATCCGGCGGCGGCGATTTTCTTTACGTCGGAATCCTGATTCCCAGCGGGCGAGTCCGCGACACCGCGACGATCAAATATCGGAGTGCAATTCGGCGTATCGTCGCCGAGGTCGAGGGAATGGGCGTGCGCATCACGCCCAATCAGCATCTCATACTGTCAAACGTTCCAGCCGCGCGGCGAGAATGGATCGGGCGGACGCTCGCCGATCATCGCGTGCCTTTCGACGGCCAGGTTCCAGCGATCCAGCGGCTCGCGATGGCGTGTCCGGCCAAGCCGACTTGCGGCCTCGCGATGACGCATGCGGAGCGCGCGCTGCCGCGTTATCTCGCGGAACTCGAGCGCGAGGGGCTCGGCGAGGTTGACGTTATGATCCGGATGGCCGGATGCCCCAACAGTTGCTCGCGTCCGCCGACCGCGGAGATTGGAATAATCGGCTACGGCAAGAACGACTACGTCCTGATGGTCGGTGGAGCGCGCGACGGCAGCCGCCTCGCGAGGGTGCTCTATCCGCGGCTAAGCGAGCACGAATTGATCGACGCGGTGAAGCATTTGGTGCGAGCAATCCGTGATCGCAATCCGCGTCACTTGTCCGCGGGCGACTATCTGGCTCAGACGCCAGACGTGGAGCTCAAGGCGTCCTGACAATGTTCGTGCCGCCGCGCGACGTAACCAGCCACACGAATGGGTCCCCAGTTGCATCAAGGCTGTAGTGATGGTGCTGACAGCTACGAAAGATCTACTGGCAACTCGAGATAGTTTTTGAAGATGAAGTCGCGATGTTCGATCAAGATCGGACGTGTTGCGGCTACTATTGCTGGATCGGTGCTCGTGAACATCTCGCGAATCATCGGGAGCATTGGGCATAGCTCGGGAGCTAGAGGTTTCATCGCATTCGAAAACGCGGCCCAGTACACGTCCATCGCCGAGAGCGAGTCGCCGATGAAGAAGCGGCTGCCGCGCGACTTCTGCTCCTGGAGCCGATCTGCGAGCGCGGTGATGCCTGATGCCACTCGCTCGGTCGCCCGCTGGCCGATCTCAGGGGTGTAGCCGTATTTCTTCCCCAGGTATGCAGAGACGCCGGCCGGGTCGCCGCCCGGTTTCGTGATTTGCTCATGCACTCCGCGCAGCCGCTCGGTCCATCCGATACCGTTCTCGCCGCATAGCTCGTTGCAGTAGCCGAACATCAGGATTCGGTCGTCGAGGCGCTCGGGAATCAGGCGCGGCGTCGGCGCCAGGCGCTCGGCCAGATTGAGCTGATCGATCCAGGTGGTGCAAGGCCGCTCGTCGTTCCACGCCATGATTGGAAAACTGTCCTGCGCGGTCCATTCCTGCAGCGTCGTGGTCGGCGATCCGAACATGTGGCCGACGCGCGCGTGCGGAAGCTGCTTGATGTAGAGGATGCCCTTGAGCGCCTCGCCCCACGGGCTAGGAACCATCGCGAGCGTGACGATGCGAAGTCCGCTGGCACGTCGCGCCTGTTCGATGTCGATTCTTTCTGGCTTCATTGGGTGCGACCTTCTGTGACCTTGTTCCCATTCTGGGAACGGTGCTATAATCTCTTGCAGTGCGAGTAATAGCACGACGAACTCTGCTACGGTTCGCGGAGTCGCTCAAGGGGCAGCAAGGTGAAAGGGCGGTGAAGACGGCACTTGATGCGTGGTTTCGCGAAGTGCACCTTGCCGAGTTGCGGAGCCCAGCAGACGTGAAGCGAGAGTTCCGCGCGGCTAGCATCGTCGGTAACAATCGCGTGGTTTTCAATATCAAGGGGAACGATTACAGACTCGTTACCGGGATCAACTATCATCGTCAGATCGTCTTCATCAAATGGATCGGGACGCATCGCGACTACGATAAAATCGACGTAAGGACTGTTAGCTATGGAGATTAAGCCGATACGTACCGAGCGTGACTACGAGCGGGCGCTGCGGGAGGTCGAGCGTCTGATGGACGCGAAGCCAGGAACTGCAGAAGACGACCGGCTGGACGTGCTCGCGACGCTGGTCGATGCCTATGAGAGTAAGCACTTCCCAATCGATCCACCCGACCCAATTGAGGCGATTCGGTTCCGGCTTGAGCAACAAGGACTCGACACGAGCGCGTTGGTCGGAGTGATCGGCGGCCGCAGCCGAGTGTACGAAGTGATGAAGGGCAAGCGAGCGCTCTCGCTCGCGATGATCCGTCGGTTGCATGAGCGCTTTGGGATTCCCGCCGAAGTGTTGATTCGCCCGGTCCGTGCCAAGCGTCGCCGACGCGCGGCGTAACGATTCTAGGTGCCGGATTCCCAGCTGGCCAGGTATTTGCGCTGTTCGGCGGTTAGCGTGTCGATTTTGATGCTCATTGCCGCGAGCTTTACGGCGGCGATTTCTTGTTCGATCTCTAGCGGCACTTCGTGGACTTTCACTGTCATCTGAGTGCTCTTTGCAGCCCACTCTGAGGCCATCGCTTGAGTGGCGAAGCTCATGTCCATCACTTGCGCGGGGTGGCCTTCGGCGCAGGCGAGATTGACCAGGCGGCCTTCGCCGAGGAGGTATACGATGCGGCCGCTGGATAGGTGGTAGGCGTCGATGTTGCGGGTTACGTCGCGATCGACTTTCTTGGCGGCGTCGTTCAGGTAGGCGACGTCGATCTCGATATCAAAGTGGCCCGAGTTGCTCAGGAACGCGCCGTCTTTCATCTGGGTGAAGTGCGCGGAGGTCAGGACGTGCTTGTCACCGGTCGCGGTGATGAAGATATCGCCGACCTTCGCCGCGTCGATCATTTTCATCACGCGGAAACCGTCCATCGCGGCTTCCAGCGCGCGAATCGGATCGACTTCAGTCACGACTACGTCGGCGCCAAGGCCGCGCGCGCGTGACGCGATGCCGCGGCCGCAGTAGCCGTAGCCGGCGACGACCACGACCGAGCCCGCTATTAGAACGCCGGTCGCGCGGATGATGCCGTCGAGGGTGGACTGTCCCGTTCCATAACGATTGTCGAACAGATGCTTGGTCTGCGCGTCGTTGACGGCGACGACTGGAATTTTGAGGGCGCCATCTTTGGCCATCGCGCGGAGACGAATTACGCCGGTGGTGGTTTCCTCCATGCTCGCCTTCACGTCGTCGGCCTGGTTGGCGAACTCGGTGTGCAGGAGCGAGACGAGGTCGGCGCCGTCGTCCATCGTGATCGTCGGACGGCGTTCGAGCACGGCGCGCAGATGGCTGTAGTAGGTGTCGCGATCCTCGCCGTGGATGGCGAAGGTCGGGATGCCGTACTGATCGACCAGCGCGGCCGCGACGTCGTCCTGGGTCGAGAGCGGATTCGACGCGCATGCGATCACTTCAGCGCCGCCCGCCTTCAGAGTGCGGAGCAGGTTGGCGGTCTCGCAGGTGATATGCAGGCACGCGCCCATCCGCTGGCCCTTGAGCGGCTGCTCCCTGGTGAACCGCTCGCGTAGGCGGCGCAGCACGGGCATCTGCTTGTCGGCCCATTCGATTCGCTTGCGGCCGGCCTCGGCGAGTCCGAGGTCATGGACGTCGAAGTCGCGGCCGTTGCCGTTGGTGCGGGATTTAGTGACTGCTTTGAGCTTTCGTGCGGACGTGGCCATCGTATTTACAAACTCCGTGTTTTTAGAATTAAGAGGGTTGCGGTTACGACTAGCCGCGGCCGTTGAGGCCGAAGGCGTTGCGCAGAGTCTCAGCCATATCGACGCGCTCCCACGGGAACAGTCCGTCGTGAGGGTCGCGGCCGAAGTGTCCGTAGGCGGCGGTCGGCTGATAAATCGGGCGCTTCAAGTTCAGCGTCTTGATGATGCCGGCGGGGCGGAAATCGAACAGCTCGCGCAGGGTTGCGGAGAGTTTGTTCTCGGGCACGATGCCGGTGTCGAAAGTATCGACGAGCAGCGAGACCGGCTCGGCGACGCCGATCGCGTAGGCGACCTGGATTTCGCATTTGGTGGCGAGTCCGGCTGCGACGACGTTTTTCGCGACGTGTCGCGCCATGTAGCAGGCCGAGCGATCGACCTTGCTCGGATCCTTGCCGGAGAACGCGCCGCCGCCGTGACGGCCGTAGCCGCCGTACGTATCGACGATTATTTTGCGGCCGGTGAGTCCGCAATCGCCATGCGGTCCGCCGATGATGAAGCTGCCGGTTGGATTGACGTGATAGATCGTCGAGCGCGTGAGGTACTGCGCGGGGATGGTCTTCTTGATCAGTTCCTCGATGATCGACTCGCGGATGGTTTCGTATTTGACGTTGGGTGAATGCTGGGTCGAGACGACGACCGCGGTCACTTCGACGGGGCGGTTATCGACGTAGCGCACGGTGACCTGGCTCTTGGCGTCGGGGCGGAGAAAATCGAGCTGCTTGCTCTTGCGGAGCTTGGTGAGATTTTCCATCAGCCGATGCGCCATCGCGATCGGCAGCGGCATCACTTCGGGGGTTTCGTCGCAGGCGAATCCGAACATCAGGCCCTGGTCGCCGGCGCCTTGTTCCTTGTGGAGGCCTTCGCCTTCGGTGACGCCTTGCGAGATATCGGCCGACTGCGGCTCGATTGCGGTCAGCACGGCGCACATATTGCCGTCGAAGCCGACTTCGGTGCTGTTGTAGCCAATGTCGAGTGCGGTCTGCCGAGCGATTTTCACGTAGTCGGGTTTGGCGCGGCTAGTGATTTCACCGGCGAGCACGATGAGGCCGGTCTTGGCGAGGGTCTCGAGGGCGACGCGCGAGTTGGGGTCTTCTTTGAGGAGCGCGTCGAGGACGGCGTCCGAAATCTGGTCGCACATTTTGTCCGGATGGCCTTCGGAGACCGATTCGGAGGTGAACAGGAAATCCTTAAGCGGCATTATTCGCGATTGCTCCTTGGAGGCGCGTTTTCGGTTTTTCGGGTGCCCGACGCAGACCTGAATTCAACTGAAGCGAGCGGCGCGCGGGACTGAGAGATTCAATTTTGTTTCGTTCCAGAGGGTCAGCATAGCGCCTGCCAGAGAGCTAAAAACGGCAGTGCGCCGTAAGATTTTCAGGTAGTGAAGGTATAACTGACCAATCGGACAGAATCAAGATGATGGGCGCGACGGATGGGAATCTCGCATTGCTTGCGCAGACGGGGCGGTTGTATCATTTTGTTGGCCGGATCGCAGCAAATCGGCAGATTATGACAACAGATCGAATCGAAATTGATCCCAACGTGATGATGGGCAAGCCCGTCATCAAGGGCACGCGGATCAAAGTAGAACTGGTTCTTCGGAAGCTCGCGGATGGGGCTACCGAGGATGATTTGCTTGACGCGTATCCGCGACTCACACGCGAAGACATCGTCTCTCTGTTAAAAAATACGCAGCTATGAAGCTCCGCTTATTGCACTTGCGCCGACCGGCAGGAAGCCTCATTGCAAGCGGCGTTGCGGCAGAGCGGTCGAGGCAGGGTAGGGCCGTTCGGTTATATCACGCTGCTATGCTTGTGCTTGTGGGCTGGTATCTGATCGTGCCGCCCTATTCGAAAGAGCTGAAAGCGCCAGACACGAAGAAGTCTTTTTTCGAATGGGCGTATGTCGGGAAATTCGACTCAGCCGAGCAATGCGAATCAGCTAGGCAATACGCTAACGGGCCAGATGTTCAAAAGCTGGTAATTCAAAGACTGAAGCGCAGTGAAATGCCTGCTGCTGCGCAACGCCTCGCTGCATCGAAATGCGTTGAACAAGAAGAGTTTGCGTTTTAGGGCTCGCGCCCGAACTATTTCACTTCTCAAAAGACGCCGCGTACACCACGACACGGGCTGAAATAACGCCAGTATCGGCGCGATTCTGTTAATACCGCCGAAGTCTGCGGGCCTATTCTTCGCCGAAGCGGGCGTTGAAGAGGGTTTGGATGGCTTTCAGGGCTTCCTTCGCGTCGGGGCCTTCGCAGCGGATTTTTAGTTTGGAGCCTTGGGCGGCGCCGAGCATCATCAGGCTCGTCATGCTCTTGGCGCTTACGAGGTCGTCCTTGCCGGTGCCGATCATTATCTTCGAGGTGAATTGCGCGGCCGTTTGCGCGAGTGCGGATGCGGCTCGGAGATGAAGTCCGAGCCGGTTTTGAACCTCCACAATCGCCTCCGCCACGTTCACGAGGACTACGATAAAGGTATCGACGGCTTCGGTAAACGACTGCGCGCGATTAATCAGCTTCGGTGACAGTCTGCGGCGTGCGCGAAAGCTCGACACCGCGCTGGCGCCCGCTCACTTCGGCGCCCGCGTGATATTCGAGTGGGATGAAAAACAGCGACGACAGCAGCGCAAGAACTCCCATCACGATGAACGCCGGCGTGAAATCGTGCGTCGTAAGCTGACCGCCGCCGTGCGCGCCCAGGCTGATGTGCAGCAGCATCGCGCCGAGCGCGACGCCGAGGCTCAGGAACAGTTGCTGCGCCATGCTCGCCAGCGTGCTCGCGCTGCTCATCGACGAGTTGGGCACGTCGGCATAGGCGAGGGTTCCGAGCGCGGTAAATTGCAGCGAGCGGAAGAATCCCCCCGTCAGAAGCGCCAGCACGATGACGTAGTGAGCGGTCGTCGGACTGAACAGCGCATAGCTCATCATGATGAAGGCGCTCAGCACGCCGTTGCCGATCAACACCGAGCGAAAGCCCAGGCGGCGGATGATTGGCGGCGCCGTAACTTTCATCAACATTGCGCCGGCGGCGCTGGCGAAGGTCAGCAAACCCGAAGCGAACGGGCTGAGTCCGAAAACCAACTGAAGCAGCATCGCCAATAGAAACGGCAGCGCGCCGATGCCCATGCGAAAAAGTCCGCCGCCCAGGGTAGCCACCAGGAAGGTCGGGATTTTCATCAAGTCGAGGTCGATGATCGGATAGTCGATGCGGTTGTGGTGAAGGATGTAGAGCGCCATGCACAGGCCGCCGGCAGCCATCACGCACATGATGACGCTAGCCGGGATAACGCCGCGGCCGATCGACTCGAACGCGGAGACCATCCCCGCCAGTCCCAGGCCGGTCAACAGAAAGCCGCGAAAGTCGAGCGGGAAGACCTTGTCGTCGCGGATGTCGGGGATATACCAGGTGACCAGCGTGATGCCGATCATCCCGATCGGCACGTTGATGAAAAAAATCCAGCGCCACGAATAATACGTCACGATGAAGCCGCCCACCGGCGGACCGACCACCGGACCCAGCACTGCGGGCACCGTCAAGTACGACATCGCGGTGACGAGGTCGGCCTTGGCGACGGTTTTGAGGACGATGATACGGCCGACCGGGACCATCATCGCGCCGCCGAAGCCCTGCGCAACACGGGCGGCCACCAGCTCCGGCAGCGAATGCGAGAGGCCGCAGAGTACTGAACCGATCGTGAAGATAACGATCGCGGTGCGGAAGACGGTGCGCGCGCCAAATCGATCCGCCATCCAGCCGCTGATCGGAATGAAAACGGCGAGGCTCAGCAGATACGACGTGATCGCGAGGTTGAGCTTGATCGGATCCTCGCCGAGCGACTTGGCCATCGCGGGCAGCGCGGTGGTGATGACCGTCGAATCGAGCATCTCCATGAACAGCGCGCAGCCGACGATCATCGGAGCGAGGAATTCGAGCGCGGAGATTCTGGAGGGCCTCGGACTCATCGGAACAAATTACACATGGATGAAGACCACGATATGAAAATCAGCGAAACGAATAAACTGGCAATTTGACTCGACGCGCGGCGCGAGTCAGTTGCCATTGCGTGCCGGCGCGGGGCGAGCGGCGGCAGCCTGAGCTTTGATGACCGTAGGGAACAACTCGCGCAGTCGCGATTCGATTGTCGCGTCGCGGGTAGTGCCCTCGCGCCGACGCCACGCCCGAAGCGGGATGACGGCTTTCGACATATTGCGGTGGCCGCCGGCGCTGCCGATATCCGCGAACAGAGTCTTCACCGCCTCGCCGGCATTGTCGCCGCTCATGCCATGATTGCGCACGCTGATCACGAGCTTGCCTTCGAGCTTGCCCGCGACCGCGACCCACGAGACGCCCTCGAACTGCAGGCAGAAATCCGCCATCTGAACGATCAGATCGTCGCGCTTGACGGTGCCGAGATTGAGCACGACCAGGTGATCCTTGACGACCAGCCGTTTCATTGCGCTCGCCAGGATATGCGCGAAACTGAGCGGCAGCTCGGGACGATCGATCTGCCGGAGCATGCTGTAGTTGGCGAGCG